>NZ_BSEN01000015.1:991920-994479 GCF_027921845.1 Leifsonia poae | reverse complement strand
CTGATGCGGGTGATGGACAAGTTCATGACGGAGAAGTTCTTGGGCGTGTTCTTGGAGGTGTCCGATGATCGGACGTTGACGAACCTGACGTTGAAAGAGGGTTACCGCACCGTCTACCAGCACACCAGCCTGGTGTATACGGATGCGCCGTTGAAGGTGAAGAAGCTGTTCAAGCAGCAGTTGCGGTGGGCGCGCGGGTCGCAGTACAACACGTTGCGGATGCTGCCCTGGATGTTGGGCCATGCGCCCCTGTTGGCGTTCTTCTTCCTGACCGACATCATCCTGCCGTTCGTGTTGGCGGGAGTGCTGGGCGGCTGGGTGTATCGGGCGTTCACCGGGCAGGGTTACAACTTCTACCAAGGGTTCCTGGCCGAGTACGGGGTGCAGGCGGGGATCCTCGCGGTGATCGCGTTGATGGTGGCGTCGTCGGTGATCAGCATGTCGATCCGGCAGATCCGGCACCTGTCGGAGAAACCCTCCGACTTCTTCCGGCTGCCGGTGTTCATCATCGTCTCGACCTTCTTCCTGATGCCGATCCGGCTCCTCGGCTTCTTCCGGATGGCACACGCCTCCGGGTGGGGCACCCGCGCCGGCGCCTACGCCGGCGGACCCGCCGAAATCACCGCCGACGACGCCATCCCCGACAACAACGCGGCATCCCTGTCACCGCAGCCGGACGCCGGGGGAGAGCGCCTGGCTGCAACGGACGAACCGGACGCCTTCGCCCGGCTCGGCTTCACCGGATCGACGCTGGTCGTCGCCCCGGCTCGGGTCGCGCGCGCCACCGTGGCGCATGCGCGACCTCGCACCCGCCGCGTCAATCCGTACGCGGTCATCCCGTACCTGATCGGTCTCTCGATCCTTGCGCTGGAGGCGATGTTCCTTGTCTAGTACTCCTTCCTGGTGGGCCGGGAGCCGCTCGCGCGCCCGCGTCACGGCCGCATCCGCGACCATCCTGGCCCTCGTTCTCGCGGGGCTCACGTACTTCGTGTGGTCGTCGCCCGACAGTGCGCTGCGCAAAGCGACGGATACGGCGGTCGCGGCGGTCAATCCGCTCGCCGCCCAGAATGCGACGCTCCAATCCGCGCTCGGCTCGGCGAAGGGGACGATCACGACCCAGCAGAAGAAGCTCGCGCACGCATCCACGGCTGCTGCCGTCGCGGCCGCGGCCCACGCGAAGGAGCTCGCGACGGCGCAGCGGCAGGTGCTTGTGGCGCAGAGCGAGGTCGCCCAGCTGAAGTCGCAGCTGTCGCAGGCCGACCCGGGGTCGGCGAGCGGATCCGGGTCGGCCGGCGGCTCGGGCGGCTCGGGCGGTGCGGGAGGGTCCGGCGGCTCGGGCGGTTCCTCGACGACCGGCGGCGGCACGACGAGCACCGGGGGAGGCGGGACGACGACGGCTGCGATCACGGCGCCCAGTCGTGCCTCGCTGGTGGCGCCGGCCAAACGCTACTTCGGGATGTACACCGAGCAGGCGCCGTTCAACTGGGCGACCCTCGACGCGACCTCGACGAAGATCGGCGTGCAGCCGAACATGGTCGGCTACTTCAGCGGCTGGGACGAGGATTTCCGGGTGAGCGCGGTCACGCGCGCCTGGCAGCAGGGACGCCTGCCGCTGATGACGTGGGAGTCGCGCCCGATCGCCGCGGGCAACGACTCCAACGTCGCGCCGGACTACTCGCTCCCCAAGATCATCGGCGGCTCGTTCGACGCGTATCTGCACAAGTACGCCGAAGACATCGTCTCGACGGGGCTTCCGCTGGCCATCCGGCTCGATCACGAGATGAACGGAACGTGGTACCCGTGGTCGGAGCTGAACGGCGGCAACCGATCGATCAACGGCAACAACGTGGGCGACTACGTGAAGATGTGGCGCCACGTGCATGACATCTTCCAGCAGGAGGGCGCGAACGCCCTCGTCATCTGGGTGTGGGCGCCGAACATCGTCAACAACATGCAGCCCTCTTCGCACGCGACGCAGGCCTTCCTCGAGGGCTACTACCCCGGGGACGACTACGTCGACTGGGTCGGCCTCTCGGGCTATCTGCGCCCGCCGTACCGCGCCGGCAACAACTTCACCTTCGACTACACGTATGGCGCGAGCCTGCACCAGTTGCGCACCCTCACGTCGAAACCGATCCTGCTGGCCGAGGTGGGGGCATCCGAGACCGGCGGTCACAAGGTGAAGTGGATCAACTCGTTCTTCGACGGCTTCGCGGATCCGGAGAACGCCGACATCATCGGGTTCTCCTGGTTCAGCCTGGCGATCACCAGCTACGTCAGTGGAGAACGGTCGACGAACGACTGGCGCATCGACTCCCGCGCCGACTCGCGGCAGGCCTTCAGCACCGGAATCGTCAGACCGGCGGCGAACTTCACGCTCGTGCCCGCCGACTGACCCCGAGCACCCCGGCGGCGGCTGGCCCGACCCCTCGATGCCCCCGCCGGGGACCCCACGCGATCGAGTTGCGCCGAATGGGCGGTCGGGCGATGGTGGAACCGCCCATTCGGCGCAACTCGCTCCCCGTGACCTCGGGGAGACGCCGGGAACAACAGAAGGCC
>NZ_BSEN01000015.1:196635-991906 GCF_027921845.1 Leifsonia poae | reverse complement strand
GTGCAGCGAGCGGTCGTTACACGCCGAAGTACAGCTCGTACTCGAACGGGTGCGGACGCTGCGCGAGGGGCTTGATCTCCTTCTCGCGCTTGTAGTCGATCCAGGTCTCGATGAGCTCCGGGGTGAAGACGCCGCCGGCGAGCAGGAAGTCGTGGTCGGCCTCCAGCGCGTCCAGGGCCTCGCCCAGCGAACCGGGGACCTGCGGGATGTTCTTGGCCTCCTCGGGCGGGAGCTCGTAGAGGTCCTTGTCGACCGGCTCGTGCGGCTCGATGCGGTTCTTGATGCCGTCGAGGCCGGCCATGAGCTGAGCGGCGAACGCGAGGTACGGGTTGCCCGAGGCATCCGGTGCGCGGAACTCGATGCGCTTCGCCTTGGGGTTCGTGCCCGTGATCGGGATGCGGATGGACGCCGAACGGTTACCGGCCGAGTAGACCAGGTTGACCGGGGCCTCGAAGCCGGGGACCAGGCGGTGGAACGAGTTCACCGTCGGGTTCGTGAAGGCGAGCACAGCCGGGGCGTGCTTCAGCAGGCCACCGATGTACCAGCGGGCCAGGTCGGACAGGCCGCCGTAGCCGGCCTCGTCGTAGAACAGCGGCTTGCCGTCGTTCCACAGCGACTGGTGCGTGTGCATGCCCGAGCCGTTGTCGCCGAAGAGCGGCTTCGGCATGAAGGTCGCGACCTTGCCCCACTCCTGCGCCGTGTTCTTCACGATGTACTTGAACTTCAGGATGTCGTCGGCCGCGTGCACCATGGTGTCGAAGCGGTAGTTGATCTCGGCCTGGCCGCCGGTGCCGACCTCGTGGTGCGCGCGCTCCAGGATGAGCCCGGCGTCGATCAGCTTGAGCGAGATGTCGTCGCGGAGGTCGGCCTGCTTGTCGACCGGCGAGACGGGGAAGTAGCCGCCCTTGTACGGGGTCTTGTTGGCGAGGTTGCCGCCCTCTTCGACGCGGCCGCTGTTCCAGGCGCCCTCCTCGGAGTCCACGGAGTAGAAGCTGGAGTTCTGCTTCACCTCGTAGCGCACGTCGTCGAAGATGTAGAACTCCGCCTCGGGGGCGAAGAACGCGGTGTCGGCGATGCCGGTGGAGGCGAGGTACTTCTCAGCCTTCTTGGCGACCTGACGCGGGTCCTTCGCGTAGATCTCGCCGTTGCGCGGGTTGTAGATGTCGAAGACCATGATGAGCGTGCGCTCGGCGCGGAACGGGTCGACGTATGCCGTCGAGACATCCGGGATGAGCTGCATGTCGGACTCGTGGATCGACGCGAAGCCGCGGATGGACGAGCCGTCGAACAGCTGGCCGACGGAGAAGAACTCTTCATCAACGGTCGACGCGGGGATGTTGAAGTGCTGCTGGACACCGGGCAGATCGGTGAAGCGGATATCAAGGAACTTGACGTCAGTGTCCTTGATGAACTTGAGCACCTCGGAAGAATCACGGAACATGCGGAGGACTCCCAAATGGGTTGAAGCGGGGCGGACTGCGCGTGCAGCCCGAGTCCCAACCTAGGGGGAGGGAGTTTCCCCGCGGTGACGCAAATGTTTCCGGCATGTTACGCGTACCCCTGGCCGGTAAACTTGCGAGGGTGCCCCAGAATCCCTCCGCCTCCCGTTCCGGCGACATCGCACCGAGCAGATATCCCGGGCAGCGCCTCGGTCTCCCCGAGGAGGGCCGCGGCTCCGTGGGCCGCGCCGGGCGCCGGATCGGCGCCCTCGTCATCGACTGGGGACTGGCGTATCTGATCTCGTGGGGCCTGTTCCGTCATGACGGAACAGCGGACGGCTGGACGACCCTCGGCATCTTCGCCCTGATGCAGATCGTCTTCATCCCGACGATCGGCGGCAGCATCGGCCACCGCGTGTTCGGGATGCGCGTGGTCGCGCTCAAGGGCGGCTGGATCGGGATCTGGCGGCCCATCGTGCGCACCCTGCTGCTCTGCGTCGTCGTGCCGGCCCTGGTCTGGGACTCCGATCAGCGCGGTTTCCACGACAAGATCGCTGGGACGGTCCTCATCCGCGCCTGAGCGCGGCGGGTCAGCCCTGAGCGCGGCGGGTCAGCCCTGAGCGCGGCGGGTCAGCGGGAACGCTGCGCGCGTACCTTCATCGGGTCGATGCCCTTGGGGATCGGCATCGGGTTCTCGAGCGACTGCAGACGGTTGCTGATCGCCATGACCTCGGCCTTGGTGAGCGTCGGCTTGATCTTGGCGAGCGTGCGCGGGATCTTGTGCAGCGGCACCGAGTCGGCATCCGGACCAACGCTGATCGTCGTGACCGGTACGTTCGGGAGCACGCGGTTGACGCTGCGGCGCTGCTCGTCGAGCATCCGGACGGTGCGGGTCTTGGGACCCTCGCTGATCAGCACCACGCCGCCACGGCCGACGGCGCGATAGACCGCGTCCTGCGTCTTGCCGTTGACCGCGATGGGCATCTCTGACCCGCGCCAGCTGCGCTTGAGCGAGCTGCGCAGCACGGCGCCGACGGCACCGGGCTGACCCTCGATCTGCGAGTAGGCGGCACGCTCGGCACGGCGGCCGAGGATGATGAGCGCGATGAGCACGCCGGCCAGCAGCCCGGCGACGATCCAGAGGATCATCGTGAAGACGTTGCCGTCGGACAGGAAGATCGACAGGAGAACGCCCACGATGATCGGCAGCACGAGTCCGCCGACGATGTATGCGACGGCCCGGTTGTCGTAGCGGCGGGTCATCTGGAAGACCTGCCACATCTGCTTCAGACGGCCGGGCTCCTTGGTGGACTTGTCCTTGCGTGCCATAGGTCTAAGGATACCGGCAAGACCGGGCTCGGCGTGACCTCGTTCGCGTTCAGGAAACCGCCTGTGCGAACCCGAGTGACGCGTCGGCCAGCTGCTGCAGTTCGGGTGGCACCGGACGGCCCTTCGCCTGCATCGACTGGGCCCACAAGCGCCCGGCGCGGTAGGACGATCGCACGAGGGGACCGGCGAGCACCCCGAGGAATCCGATCTCCTCGGCTTCGTGCTTCAGCTCGACGAACTCGTCCGGATGCACCCAGCGCGCCACCGGCAGATGCCGCGCACTCGGGCGCAGATACTGGGTGATCGTGATGATGTCGGTTCCGGCGTCGTGCAGGTCGCGAAGCGCCTGGCTGACCTCGTCGCGCTCCTCGCCCATCCCGAGGATGAGGTTGGACTTCGTGATGAGCCCGGCAGCGCGTCCCTGGGTGATGACGTTGAGGGAGCGGTCGTAGCGGAACGCCGGCCGGATCCGCTTGAAGATCCGGGGCACGGTCTCGACGTTGTGCGCGAACACCTCCGGCTCGGCCGAGAACACCTCGCCGAGATAGTCCGGGTTGCCGGAGAAATCGGGTACCAGGATCTCGACGCCCGTGCCGGGGCTCTGCCGATGGATCTCGCGGATCGTCTCGGCGTACAGCCACGACCCCTCGTCGTCCAGGTCGTCGCGGGCGACGCCGGTCACCGTCGCGTAGCGCAGACTCATCCGCGTGACGGACTCGGCGACGCGACGCGGCTCATCGGTGTCGTAGTCGGCCGGCTTGCCGGTGTCGATCTGACAGAAGTCGCAGCGCCTGGTACACTGCGCTCCGCCGATGAGGAAGGTCGCCTCGCGGTCCTCCCAGCACTCGAAGATGTTCGGGCAGCCGGCCTCCTGGCACACGGTGTGCAGGTCTTCGCTCTTCACCAGCGACTGCAGCTGCCGGTACTCCGGCCCCATCTTCGCCTTGGTCTTGATCCACTCGGGCTTGCGCTCGATCGGTGTCTCGGCGTTGCGGACCTCGAGACGCAGCATCCGGCGTCCCTCGGGTGCGGCGCTCACGCGACGGCCGCCAGTTCCTGCTCGAAGCGGGCCTGGACGAGCGGCGCGACGTCCTGAGGCGTCACCGTGCGGCCGAGCACGCGGCTGATCGAGGTGATCCCCGCATCCCGGATGCCGCAGGCGACGATGGCGTCGTACGCCTCGAACCCGTTGGAGCAGTTCAGGGCGAAGCCGTGCATCGTCACCCCCTCGGCGACACGGATGCCGATCGCGGCGATCTTCTCGTCGCGCTGCACCCCGCGGATCCAGACGCCGGAACGGCCCTGCACCCGCTCGCCGGTCACGCCGAGGTCGGCGAGCACGTCGATGAGGATGCCCTCGAGCCGGCGGACGTATCCGACGACGTCGATCGGTTCGGCGAGATGGAAGATCGGGTACCCCACGAGCTGACCCGGCCCGTGCCAGGTGATCTTCCCGCCGCGGTCGACATCGATGACGGGTGTTCCGTCTGTCGGCCTTTCGTCGGGCTCGGTTCGCTTGCCGGCGGTGTACACCGACGGGTGCTCGAGGAGGATGACGGTATCGGGCGCCCGGCCTGCGACGACAGCGGCGTGCAGGGCACGTTGCTGTTCGAGGGCCTCGAGATACGGCACGGAGTTGGCGCTTAGCCCCGTGACGATAAACGCGGTCACCGGGTCAGTCTATGCGCTCGCCGGTTCTCCACAGTCCACTTCGACCGCGCGTTGTGCACCGACGTGCGTCGGACGGTTGCCGGTCCGCGGGAGCTGGACTGGGATGGAGTCATGGCGCCGACACCCGCACTCGACCTCGCGCGTCGCGCCTCGGCCCTGGCCGCTCAGCACGACTGGACGACGCTGGCGACGCTGGCAGCCGATGAGCGCGAACTGCGTCAGCTCGTGCTCCCGTCCGGTGCTGCCTTCCCCGTGGAACTCTGGCTGCAGACGCCGTCGCCGGATGCGCACACCAGGGTGCAGACGGAGATCGAGCTCGCGGCCCCCGGCGCGTCCGAGCATCTGCTCGGGCTCGTCGAGGTGGTGACGGAGACGACACGGCGCCGCGAGCTGAGGGGGACGACGGTGGTGCCCGCCGTGCTTCGCGAACACGCCTCAGGCGGGCTGCTCGCCGACCTGCTCGCGCACCGCACCTACCTGAGGGCGGGGGAGGTGGCCACGGTCCTGCTCGGGGTGGCAGCGGGGCTGTCGGCCCTGAACGAGCGCGGCTGGGCCCACGGGGCGCTGACCACGCGGTGCGTCGTGTTCCGGCACGACTCCTGCCCGGCGCTCGCGTCCCTGGCGGGAGCGCGCCGTCTGACGGCGGACAGCGCCGACGGCGACCGCCGCGGCTTCCTGCGCCTCGCAGACCGGTTGGCAGGCTCCCTCCCGAGGGCCGATGGTGATCGGATCCTGGAGGCGATCCGTGAGCCGCTCCGGTCGGGGAGCTGGGAGTCCGTGTCCGACGCGGTGGCGGTCGCGGTCGAGCCCGAGGCGGTGTTGATTCCCGTCGGGAGTGGCGACGTCGCCGGTCCGGACACTCGGCCGACCGCCGCGCTGGCGTCGCACGCCGTGCCGTCGCGGGCCATGGCTCCGCACGCGGGGATGCTCGACACAGTTCTGGAGGGGCACCCGATCGCGGCGATCGTGCAGCGGGTCACCGGATGGCTCGGCACGCGCAGGAAACTGGTGGCCGTGGCCGTGACGCCGATCGCGCTGGCAGCTCTCGCGGTGGCGATGGTGCCCCCGGACGCCCCGACCTCTGGCGCGGTTCCGCCGGCGTCTCCCGCCCAGGATGCCCCGTCAGGCGCCGTGTCCACACCCTCGGCCTCCGCGTCGTCTCCGCGGGCAACAGCGACGTCCATGGCCTCAGGTAGCAGTGGTGGTGGCACGGGCGATCAGCGGCTGCGATCCGATGATCCGGTGGTCGCGGCAGCGGGCCTGCTTGCCGCCCGGCTGGCCTGCTTCCGTGCCGCTTCCAAGCCGTCGTGCCTCGAAACATCGCTGAGGGTCGACTCGGCGTTGTACCGGGAGGATGCCGCCGCGCTCGGTGCGGTCGGGGCGGACGTGCTCCGGGACTTCTCGGATGCCCGCCTGGCGCTGGTGCAGCGCTGGGGCGATGCGGCGCTGGTGTCGGCGACACCGTCTGCCGCGCAGAGCGGGGCGAGCGGGAAAAGCGAACCGGCCTCGGTCCTGATGGTCAGGAACGAGGCCGGTTGGCGCTTACGTGATGTCTATCGCGATTAGATGCCCAGGTTGCCGGCGAAGTCGCCGCCCTCGAGGCGGTTCTTCACCGCGACGAGGAAGCGAGCGGCGTCGGCACCGTCGACGATGCGGTGGTCGTACGACAGCGCAAGGTACACGGTGGAGCGGATCGCGATCGAGTCGGATCCGTCGGCCGAGATGACCACGGGCTTCTTGGTGACGATGCCGGTGCCCAGGATCGCGACCTGCGGGAGGAAGACGACCGGGGTGTCGAACAGCGCGCCACGCGAACCGGTGTTGGTTAGCGTGAACGTGCCGCCGGCCAGCTCATCCGGCTTGAGGCGGTTCTCGCGGGTGCGCTCGGCGAGGTCCGCGATCTCCGCGGCGAGCCCGGCGAGGTCGAGCTCGGACGCATTGCGGACCACGGGGGTCAGCAGGCCGCGCTCGGTGTCGACCGCGATCGACATGTTCTCGTGGTCCGGATAGACGATCGAGTCGCCGTCGATCGTGGCGTTGATGACGGGGTACGTCTTCAGCGCCTCGGCCGCCGCCAGAGCGAAGAACGGGAGGAACGAGAGCTTGACGCCCGTCTTGGCCTGGAAGTCGGCCTTCACCTTGTCGCGGAACGCGGCGACCTTGGTGACGTCGACCTCGACCACGGTGGTGAGCTGAGCGGACGACTGCATCGAGACGACGGCGCGCTCGGCGACGACCTTGCGCAGACGCGACATCGGCTGGGTCGTGCCGCGCAGCGGCGAGACCTCGGGAGCCGGTGCGGCAGCGGGTGCTGCTTCGGCCGGGGCGGCCGCAGCAGCGGGAGCAGCAGCCGAGAGGATGTCCTCCTTACGGATGCGTCCGCCGACACCGGTGCCGGTGACGTTCGCGAGGTCGATGCCCTGCTCGTTCGCCAGCTTGCGGACGATCGGGGTGACGTAGCCCGCGTTGCCGGCGTGTGCACCGCCCGACGATGCTGCGGGAGCAGGCGCGGCGGCGGGAGCAGGCGCCGCGGCGGGCGCCGGAGCAGCGGCAGGAGCAGCTGCCGCGGGTGCCTCGGCGGGGGCGGCCGCCGGAGCGGGCGTCTCCGCGGCGGGGGCCGGAGCCTCAGCCGGAGCCGGAGCCTCCTGAGCGGGCGCAGGCGCCGCAGCCGGAGCGGCAGCGACCGGAGCCGGTGCCTCGGCAGGTGCCGGAGCCTCTGTCGGAGCGGCCTCTGTCGGAGCGGCCTCTGCCGGTGCGGCCTCGGCAGGCGCGGCCTCGGCAGGCGCAGCCTCGGCAGGTGCCGGAGCAGCCTCGGCCTCAGCGGCCGGCGCGGCCGGAGCCTCGCCACCGCCGGAACCGTCGCCGATCGTCACGAGCGCGGTGCCCACCTCGACGGTCTCGTCCTCCTGCACCAGGATCGCCTCGATCACGCCGGCGATCGGTGACGGGATCTCGGTGTCGACCTTGTCGGTCGAGACTTCGAGCAGGGGCTCGTCGACCTCGACACGGTCGCCAACGTTCTTCAGCCAGCGGGTGACCGTGCCTTCCGTGACACTCTCACCGAGTGCCGGGAGGCTGACGGATTCGCTCATGAGCTTGTCTCCTTCAAACCAATTCGTTCAGTAGCTTATTGCAGTCGCGTCGACGATCGACGGACCTAAAGAGTGTGCAGCGGCTTGCCCGCCAGGTAGAGGAAGGCCTCTCCGAGCGACTCGTTCTGCGTGGGGTGAGCGTGCACGAACGGAGCGATGTCCTCCGGGTACGCCTCCCAGTTCACCGCGAGCTGTGCTTCGCCGATGAGCTCGCCGACGCGGGCACCGATCATGTGCACGCCGACGACGGGGCCGTCGACCACGCGGACGACCTTGACGGAGCCGCTGGTGCCGATGATCTCGCTCTTGCCGTTGCCGGCGAGGCTGTAGTCGTAGCTCGACACCTTGTCGGCGCCGTACTGCTCGACCGCCTTGGCCTCGGTGAGGCCGACCGACGCGACCTCGGGGTCGCAGTAGGTGACCTTGGGGATGTTGACGTCCGCCACGACGATCGGGTTCAGGCCCGCGATCTCCTCGGCGACGAAGATGCCCTGCTGGAACCCGCGGTGCGCGAGCTGCAGGCCGGGGACGATGTCGCCGACGGCGTAGACGCCCGGGATGTTCGTGTGCAGGCGCTCGTCGGTGATGACGAAGCCGCGGTCCATCGTGACGCCGACCTCTTCGTAGCCGAGGTTGGCGGTGTTCGGGCCGCGCCCGACGGCGACGAGGAGCAGTTCGGCCTCGACGGTGTCACCGTTCTCGAGCGAGACGACGACGCCGTCTTCGTTCTGGGTGACGCCGGCGAACCGCACGCCGAGACGGTAGTCGATCCCGCGGCGCCGGAACGCGCGCTCGAGGGACTTGCTGATGGCCTCGTCCTCGTTGGGGACGAGGTGGGGGAGGGCCTCGATGATCGTGACCTCGGCGCCGAACGACTTCCAGACGCTGGCGAACTCGACGCCGATCACACCGCCGCCGAGCACGGCGACCTTCTTGGGAACGAAGTCGAGCTCGAGCGCCTGCTCGCTGGCGATGACACGGCCGCTGATCTCGAGCCCCGGAAGGGAGCGGGAGTAGGAGCCGGTGGCCAGGATGACGTTCTTGCCGACGATGGTGTTCTCGCCGACCTGCACGGTCGTGGGGGAGACCAGACGGCCCTCGCCCTCGATGACCGTGATGCCGCGAGCCTTCACCAGGCCCTGCAGGCCCTTGTACTTCTTGGCGATGATGTTCTGCCGGTATTCGGTGACACCGTTGATGTCGATGCCCTGGAACTCCGTGATGATGCCGTACTTCGACGACTCACGCGAGTAGTCGGCCACCTCGGCGGCGTGAAGCAGCGCCTTGGTGGGAATGCATCCTCGGTGCAGGCAGGTGCCTCCGACCTTGTCTTTCTCGATCATGCCAACGGTGAAACCGAGCTCGGCCGCACGCAGCGCTGCTGCGTAGCCTCCACTTCCACCGCCGAGCACCACAATGTCAAAGTTCTGCTCAGACACCCAGCTACTCCCTCGCGCATCAGGATTCGTGACACGACCCTGCCCCGAGGGATCACTCGTGGGCAGGCGTTGATTCGGCAAGATTTTCTTGCCTCTACGACCCTACTACTTCCGTGAAAAGTCCTCGGCCAACCGGATGAGCGCACGGACGGTCACGGCGGTCGGGCCCTTGCCGGTGAATCCGTAGGGCGCGGCCGGACCCTTCGCCGGTCCGGCGATGTCGAGGTGGGCCCACGGGATGCGGGGCGAATCCTCCGCATCTCCTGTGCGTCCGACGAACTCCTGCAGGAAGACTCCTGCAAGGAGCATCCCGCCTGCCGTGTTGCCGGGGTTCGCGTTGGCGATGTCGGCGACGTCGGAGTTGATGGTCGCACGCAGCTCGCCAGGGAGCGGCATCGGCCAGAGCAGTTCGCCACTGGTCTTGGCCGCGTCGAGCACCCGCTCGACGAGGGCGTCCTCACCCATCACAGCGGCGTAGCGCGTGCCGAGAGCGACCATGGCGGCACCGGTCAGGGTGGCGACGTCGACGATCGCATCCGGCTTCTCCTCGCTGGCGGCCACGAGTCCGTCGGCCATCACGAGGCGCCCCTCCGCGTCGGTGTTGAGCACCTCGACGGTGCGGCCGCCGCGGATGCGGAGCACGTCGTTCGGCCGGATCGCCGAGCCCGACGGCATGTTCTCCGCGATGCAGAGCCACGCGGTCACGGTCACGGGGAGGGCGAGACGAGCGGCGGCGAGCGTCACGGCCAGCACGGTCGCGGCGCCGGTCATGTCGTACTTCATGCCGACCATGCCGGTCGGCGGCTTGAGGGAGAGCCCGCCGGTGTCGAAGGTGATGCCCTTGCCGACGAGGGCGAGGTGCGCGGTCGAACCGGCGGGGTTGTAGGTGACCTTCACCAGGCGAGGGGGCCGGGTGGAGCCCTGACCGACACCGAGGATGCCGCCGAAGCCGTCGGCGGCGAGCTGCTTCTCATCCCAGACGGTCACGTCGACGGGGAGGCCCTGCGCATTCGAGCGCGCGGCCTCGGCGAGCGTCTCGGGATAGAGGTCGAGAGGAGGCGTGTTGACGAGATCCTTCACCAGGGCGACGGCCTCGGCGACGGCGGTCGCCCGCGCCACGAGCTGGTCGCCGTCGGCGCTCGAGCCGAGCACCTCGATGGTCGCGACCGGTGTCTTCGTCGCCGACTTGGAAGCCTCGCGATAGGCGGTGAAGGCGTACGAACCGAGAGCGGCGCCCTCGAGAACCGCGCCGAGCTGCTCGTCACCCTCGACCGGGAACGCGATGCTCACCGATCCCGTGCCCGCGAGCTGCCGGATGCCCGACCCGGCGGCATACCGCAGCGCGTCCTCATCCACCGCGTCCGGAACGCCGATCACGGCGATGGGCGTGCCGCCCTCGAGGCCGGGCAGTCGCACCAGCTCGTCGCGTCCGCCCGTGAACCCGATCGCGTCCAGCTGAGCTGCGACGGCCTCGTAGCCCTCCACGGCGAACAGGGTGGCGGTCCCGCCGGACAGGCGGGCGGCGATGAGCACGATGTCGGACGAGGAAGAAGGAGTGGCTGCGGGGGAGAGCGAGAGAGAAGGAACCGTCATGCATCGAATCTACCGCCCGGGGCCGCGAGCCCCCTGTTCGCTGTGGGCGTGAGGCTTCGCGGCCTGTTCGCAGGATTCGCCCGCAGGGGTCGGCCTAGAGTTAAAACATGCACGATCCTGGCGAACTGTACGACCGCAATCCGGCCCTCGAGGTCCCGGAGGGTCTCCACCTGGTCGCCGGCCTCACCGGGTTCGCCGACGCGGGCTCCGGCGTGAGCCAGCTCGGCACCTACCTTCTCGGAACGCTCGACACCGACGTCGTGGCGACGTTCGACGCCGACATCCTGCTCGACTACCGCGCGCGCCGCCCGATCATCTACTTCGATCAGGATCACCTCACCGACTACCAGCCGGCGACGCTCAAGCTCTATCTGGCGTACGACGAGCTGCGCCAGCCGTTCCTCCTCCTCTCCGGCTTCGAGCCAGACTTCCAATGGGAGCGCTTCACGCAGGCCGTGCTCGGGCTGCTGGACGAGCTCAAGGTGAAGAGCGTCACGTGGGTGCACGCCATCCCGATGCCGGTGCCGCATACCCGCCCGATCGGCGTCACGGTCAGCGGCAACCGCTCCGAGCTGATCGAGACGATGTCGATCTGGAAGCCGCACACCCAGGTGCCGGCGAATGCGCTGCACCTGCTGGAGTACCGGCTGCAGCAGCTGTCGTACCCGATCGCCGGGTTCATCCTGCTCATCCCGCACTATCTGGCCGACACGGAGTACCCGGCCGCCGCCATCACGGCGCTCGACAGCATCAGCGCAGCGACCGGCCTGATCTTCCCGACCGACCGGTTGCGGCAGGAGGACAGGGAGTTCATCGCGAACATCGACGAACAGGTCGCAGGCAACGCCGAACTGGCGCGGCTGGTGGGCACCCTCGAGGAGCGCCACGACAGTTATATGGAAGACAACCAGCTGCGGTCCCCTCTGACCGACAGCGAGGGGGAGCTGCCGTCGGCCGACGAGATCGCCGCCGAACTCGAGAACTTCCTCGCCTTCCGCCGTCACGGCGACGACGAGCCGGGCGGTCCGGCCGCTTCCTGACCGGATGCTCCGCCGACCCGTCGTCGAAGCAGGGCCCACGCACGGGAGCCTCCGCGACGGTAATACGCTTGACGGGTGAACTCGCGTCGATCCTGGCTGATTTTCGGGGTCGGCGTCTTCGCCTATCTCATCGCCGTGATGCAGCGCACCACGATCGGTGTCGCCGGTGTGGCCGCGACCGAGCGCTTCCACAGTTCGGCCTCGGTGCTCTCGACGCTCGCGGTCGTGCAACTCGTCGTCTACGCGGCGATGCAGATCCCGGTCGGCGTGCTGATCGACCGGGTGGGCTCCCGCTGGCTGATGGCGTTCGGCACGGCGTTCATGGTCGCCGGCCAGATCACGGTCGCCTTCGCGCCGACGATCGGCGTCGCGATCGCGGGGCGCATCCTGGTGGGCGCCGGCGACGCGACTGTCTTCACCTCTCTGATGCGCCTGACGAACTCCTGGTTCAGCGGACGGATCGTGCCGCAGCTCTCGCAATGGATCGGCAACATCGGTCAGCTCGGGCAGGTCCTGTCCGCCATCCCGTTCGCGCTGATCCTGCACCAGGCCGGATGGACCACCGCCTTCCTCACGGCGGCGTCCCTCTCGGTGATCGCCTTCATCGGGATCGTCGTCGTGATCAGCGACCGTCCGGTCGGCTCGCTGGAGGGTCCGCGACCGGCCTCCTGGGCGGAGTCGATGCGGCAGCTCCGGGTCAGTCTGGCCCGGCCGGGCACGCAGCTCGGGTTCTGGTCGCATTTCGTGACGCAGTCGTCCGGAACGGTGTACAGCCTGATGTGGGGGCTCCCGTTCATGGTCTACGCGCTCGGGATCGATCCCGCCGAGGCGGCCGGGCTGTTGATCGTCCCGGTGGTCGCCGGGCTCATCGCCGGGCCGATCCTCGGCCTGCTGACGGCACGTTTCCCGTCACGACGCAGCAACCTGGTGCTCGGGATCGTCGGGTTGATGGGGGTCACCTGGGCCTTCGTGCTGCTCTGGCCGGGCGTCCCGCCGCTCTGGATGCTCATCGTGCTGCTCGTCGTGCTCGGGATCGGCGGCCCCGGCTCGCTGATCGGCTTCGACTTCGCCCGCACCTTCAACCCGTTGCGCAGCCTGGGATCGGCGAACGGGATCGTGAACGTCGGCGGCTTCCTCGCCAGCTTCATCATGATGTTCCTCATCGGCGTCGTCCTGGACACCGAGAATTCGATCCACGTCGCGGCCGGCCAGCCGTCTGATCTCTACGCGTTCGACTCGTTCCGCTGGGCCTTCGCGGTGCAGTACGTGATCGTGGGGATCGGCGTCGGGTTCCTCCTGCATGCACGGCGCCGCACCCGGCGCCGTCTCTCGGAGGATGAGGGAATAGAAGTGGCCCCGTTGTGGGTTGCACTCATGGAGGCGTGGAGAGGCCGCAGGGGCCGGACGGCCCGCTGAGAGCGCCGGGAACGGCTGCTGAGGTTTGGTCGGGGGCGGCCGGGATTCGTGCAATAATTGTAGTTCGGACCCGTTCATATCCAGGGGCTCGGAGCATTTGACGATGCCCGGCGAAAAGACCCAGGACTTGACATGGGTCTTAGTAATGTCCGCACGCAACCTGAGCCAGGCCAAGGCGCGAACTCGGCCCCTCCGCTTGGTATGAAAGGTGTTCACATGGCAACCCGTGCAGCAACGAAGACTCCGACGGCCGATCCGGCCGTCGACGAGGTGACGACAGCGACCGCGAAGGCGGCCGTGAAGCCCGCCGCGAAGAAGGCCGCGCCGAAGGCGACGGCGAAGCCCGCCGCGAAGAAGGCGGCGACCAAGCCCAAGGGCCGCGCCGCCAAGAGCGACGACGACGAGGTCGGCGACGACGAAGCGGTCGAGATCGACGAAGTGGAGACGGCGGAGGACGCCACCGAGACCGAGGGCGACGATGCCGAGGTCAAGGCGGAGGACACCGACGACGACACCGAGAAGCCGGCAGCCGTCGAGGAGCCCCTTCCGACGGGCGCGCTGGTACTGCGCGCCGTCGACGAGGACGACGACATCCCCGTCTACTCCACCGCGATCACCGGCGCCACCGCCGACCCGGTCAAGGACTACCTGAAGCAGATCGGTAAGGTCGCCCTGCTGAACGCGGCCGAAGAGGTCGAACTCGCGATGCGCATCGAGGCCGGACTGTTCGCCGAGGACAAGCTCGCGAACACGCCGAACATGCCCAAGGAGCTCGAGCGCGAGCTGCGCTGGGTCGCCCGTGACGGCCAGCGTGCCAAGAGCCACCTGCTCGGCGCCAACCTCCGACTGGTCGTCTCGCTGGCCAAGCGTTACACCGGCCGTGGCATGCAGTTCCTCGACCTGATCCAGGAAGGCAACCTGGGCCTCATCCGTGCCGTCGAGAAGTTCGACTACACCAAGGGCTTCAAGTTCTCGACCTACGCCACCTGGTGGATCCGTCAGGCGATTACCCGCGCGATGGCCGACCAGGCGCGCACCATCCGTATCCCGGTGCACATGGTCGAGGTCATCAACAAGCTCGCCCGCGTGCAGCGCCAGATGCTCCAGGACCTGGGTCGCGAGCCCACGCCCGAAGAGCTGAGCCGCGAGCTCGACATGACGCCGGAGAAGGTCATCGAGGTGCAGAAGTACGGCCGCGAGCCGATCTCTCTGCACACTCCGCTCGGTGAAGACGGCGACAGCGAGTTCGGCGACCTGATCGAGGACACCGAGGCGGTCGTGCCGGCCGACGCGGTGGGCTTCACGATGCTGCAGAAGCAGCTCGAGAGCCTCCTCGACTCGCTGTCCGAGCGCGAGGCGGGCGTGATCCGCATGCGCTTCGGTCTCGGCGACGGAATGCCGAAGA
Organism: Leifsonia poae; assembly: GCF_027921845.1. GTDB lineage: Bacteria > Actinomycetota > Actinomycetes > Actinomycetales > Microbacteriaceae > Leifsonia > Leifsonia poae. Next base: position 977,482 of record NZ_BSEN01000015.1, on the reverse strand, counting down.
CGCTCGACCAGATCGGCGACACCTTCGGTGTGACGCGTGAGCGCATCCGCCAGATCGAGTCGAAGACCATGGCGAAGCTGCGCCACCCGTCGCGTTCGCAGTCGCTGCGCGACTACCTCGAGTAGGCCGGGGGAGTGCGCTACAGACTGGCCGTCATCGCCGGTCGCCTCGCCCGCTGGCTTCTGCGCCTGCGCGGCGGGGGATCGGCTGTGCCCGGCAGGGTCGCCCTGGCGATCGCGCCGCGTTTCTTGGAGCGGTCGGTCAGCCGGCTTCCCCTCGGCGTCGTGTTCGTCTCCGGATCGAACGGCAAGTCCACGACGACCAACATGCTCACGGGCATCCTGCGTGAGCACGGTCTGAACGTCTTCACGAACCCGTCGGGAGGCAACCTCCCGCAGGGCATCGCCTCCGCTCTACTGGCGAGCGTTCCGCTCGACGGGTATGTGCGCGGCGATGTCGGGGTGATCGAGGTCGACGAGGCCTACGGCGTCGATCTGGCGACCGTGCTCAAGCCGCGGGCGTCGTTGCTGCTCAACGTGCAGATCGATCAGCTGAACCGCTTCTTCGAGCCCACCCGCGTGGTCGGGATGCTCCGTACGATCGGCGCGCGATCGTCCGAGTTCGTCGTGGTGAACGCCGATGACGACAGCCTGGCGCGCGTGGGCGCCGAGCTCGCCGCCGAGGGTCGCGACGTCTCGACCTTCGAGGTCGCTCCTGCTCTGATCGCCGCGTCGCCGAACGGGCTCGCGAACGTCGAGGACTTCTCGGGCGTCGCCTCCGGCACGCTCCCGCCGCCCACCGTCACCGTCGCGTCCCTCGGCGCCCGCACGGCGTCGCTCGACCTCGCCGCTGCCGGGCCGTCGACACCTGCTTCGAGCGTCGAGATCGCACTGCCCGCGCGGGGCCTGCACTACGCGGTCGACGCGGCCGGCGCGACGGCGATGGCCCGCCGCCTTCTCGGCGACCGGTTCCGTGCCGACGCGGTGACCAGGGCGATGACGTCGCTCCGCACCGTCTACGGACGCGGCGAGACGCTCCGGGTCGGCGACGAGGACATCGAGATCATCATGATGAAGAACCCGCCGAGCCTGCAGCTCAACCTCGACTACCTGGCGGAGGCCCCAGAGCAGGTGTTCGTCGCCGTCGACGAGGGGACGCCGGACCCGTCGTGGGTGTACGACATCGATCTCTCGTCGATCGCGCACGTCGACGTGATCTCGGGCACCAAGGCCTGGCAGTTCGCGACGCGCTTCGGCTATGCGGGCATTCCGGTCGGATCCGTCGTGCCGGAGCTCCGGCCGGCCCTCAACGCCTTCCTCGCGCTGCCCAAGCCGTCGCACGGCACCAAGACCATGATCGTGAACTACGAGCAGATGATGCTGATCCGCAAGCAGCTCGGCTTCCTCGACCTGGAGGGCGGCGAGAAATGACGGCGTTGCGCATCCTGCACCTCTACCCGCGCGAACTCGGGATCAACGGCGACGTCGGCAACGTGACCGCGCTCGTCGAGCGCGCCCGGTGGCGGGGGATCGAGACCGAGGTCGTGACGCACGAGGCCGGCGTCCGGCTCCCCGACGACATCGACATCGTGCACATCGGCAGCGGCCCGCTCTCGTCGCAGCGCGTCGTGCTCGAGGACGTCCAGCGCATCGCGCCCGCCCTGCGGGCCTGGCGCGACGGCGGAGTCCCCGTTCTGGCGATCGCCGGAGGCTGGCAGCTCCTCGGTTCCGAGCTCGTGACGAGCGACGGCGAGCGACTGGCCGGTGCCGGTGTGTTCCCGACGCGCGCGACGCTGGGCGCCGAACGTCACGTGGGCGAGATCGTCGTGCGCACCTCCGAGGGAACGCTCGCCGGCTTCGAGAACCACTCCGCGACCACCGTGCTCGAGGGCGCCGAGCCGCTCGGCACCGTCATCAGCGGCTTCGGAAACGAGGCGTCGTCGTCCGAGCGGTACGAGGGCGTGCGCATCGCGGCTGCGATCGGCACGCACCTGCACGGTCCGGTGCTCCCGATGAACCCGTCACTCGCCGACCGGATGCTCGGCTCTGCGCTTGCGCTCCGTGGCACGTCCGAGCCGCTGGCGACGACGAGCGAGCTGGAGCACGTCGACCGGTTCGCCGCGAACGCGCGCCGCGCCATCGCCGATCGCCTCGGGGTCAAGCTCGGCTGACGGCTGACGGCTGGGTCAGCCGAGGTAGACGCGGGGGACACGCTGCGCGACGCCGGTGACCATCTCGTCAGCGATCGTCTCGGCCCAGTCCGCCCATTTCTCGGCGATGACCTCGCCATTGACGCCGGGGCCGAACAGCGTCGCCGTGTCTCCCACACGAACCCGATCGCTGCCCATCTCGACCAGCATCGAGTCGACCTCCACCGCGACCACCTGTCGCGGGATGCCGCCGATGGCGACGTGCGCCTTCGCGATGCCGAGAGTGGGCACGCCGTCGCCGTAGCCGATGGCGATGCGGGCGTGCGAGGTGCCGCCGACGTGGATCTCCGTCACCGGAGCCTCCAGCCGCATGACCGGCACCAGACCCAGATCGGCTCCCGTGCTGTCGTCGAACGGGGAGATGCCGTACGCGGCGATGCCGAGACGCACGAGGTCGAAGCGGGCCTCCGGCATCCGGATGCCCGCGGAGCTGGCCGCCAGGTGCAGGATCTCGAACCGGGCGCCGCGCTCCTCGGCGATCGCCACGGCGGCGCGGAACTCGCCGAGCGCCTTCTCGTCGTCGTCGATGGAGGCGTCGGCGAGGTGCGACCAGGCGGCCCGGATGCGCACCACGCCCTGCTCCTGCAGGGCCACGGCGGCATCGATCAGACCCGGCCATTCCTCGATGGTGGCGCCATTGCGGCTGAGGCCGGTGTCGACCTTGAGATGGATCACGGCGGGACGGTCCGCCGCGGCGGCGGCGATCGCGTCGAGTTGCCAGCGCGCGGAGACGCCGAGTTCGATGTCGGCCTCGATGGCGGCGCGGAAGTCGGCGTCGGGTCCGTGCAGCCAGGCCAGGAGCGGCACGGTGATACCGGCCCCGCGCAGCACCAGGCCGGCCGGGATCTCCAGGACGGCGAGGGAGGTCGCACCCGATTCGAGCCCGGCGCGGGCGATCGGGAGGAGGCCGTGCCCGTAGGCGTCGGCCTTGACCGCGAGCATCACCTCGGACGGCGCGATGAGTGCGGCGAGGTGGGAGACGTTGTGCCGCAGTGCGGCGAGATCGATCACAGCGCGCGGCAGCGGTTCGGCGATGGCGTCGGTGATCGTCATGCGCGGTACACCCTCTCGATGCGGGTGCCGAGCCGGCTGGTGATGACGGGGGCGGCGATGCCGATCACCCGGGCCCAGTCGGCGACGCTCGGTTCGCCGCGCACCGGATCGCCGAAGAGAACGGCGTGGTCACCGGGCTCGGCGGAGTTTCCGTCGAGATCGACGACGAACTGGTCCATCGCGATGCGGCCCGTCACGCGGCCGGTGAAGTCACCGACACGCACCGGCGCCTTGTTCGAGGCGACGCGCGGGATGCCGTCGGCGAACCCGAGGGCGACGAGCGCGAGGCTCGTCGGCTGCGCCGTGCGGTAGGTGTAGCCGTACGAGACACCGCGATCGGCGCCGACGTGCTTGACGGCGATGACCTCGCCGACGAGCCGGAGCGCGGGCAGTCCGCGTGCCTCGTCCAGGCCGAACAGCTCGGTCCCGATGAGGGGGCCGCGGGTGGACCGGTCGTCGACGCTCGCGACGACGGCTCCGCTCAGACCGGCGTCTGCAAGCGCGGCTGCGTCTTCGTACCGGGAGACGAGAAAACCGCCGACCCCCGCATCCGACAGCGCACGTGCCACGGGGATGAGCCCGTGTCCGTACGCGTCGGCGCGGAGGTCGGCGGTGGAGTCGGTGAGCGGTGAACCGCTGTCTGCTGCGTTACGGACGATTCGTTCGAGGTCGACGAACGCGTGCCTGTGCACACTCGTCGGCCGCGAATCCATCGTCAGCAGTCAGGGGGAACGTCGCGGAGCCTACGCGCGCTGGTCCTCGAAGAGACGCGCGGTCTCGTCGTGCCAGCTGTGCGCGATCTCCGACAGCTTCTCCTGGTGCTTCTTGCCGTGGTGAGCGCAGAAGAGGAGCTCGCCGTTATTGACGACGACGCGGATGTACGCCTGTGCTCCGCAGCTGTCGCAACGGTCGGCCGCCGTCAGTTGCGGCCCCGATGCGAGCTCGTCAACCGCACCGTTCTCCGTGGTGATCGTCGACATGTGATGCTCCTTTCAGATCGCAACCCGTGAACTCGATACCTCTATAGAACCACGTTCTCACGGGAACACTGCGTGATTTGCCTGCTATTTCGCTCAACGCGTAGCCCATGGGCCGTGGGTGTCGGTGGCGGGCGCCGGCCCGAAGACTCCGTAGGCTGGAGGGTGGGATGGCGCCAGCCCCCTCATCAGCACCCGCGGCGCCTCGACTTCTGCAAGGAGCGCTCGTGGCGAGCTCAGATTATTCGGCCAGACACCTCTCCGTCCTCGAGGGACTGGAGGCGGTGCGCAAGCGCCCAGGCATGTACATCGGCTCGACCGACTCGCGCGGTCTCATGCACTGCCTCTGGGAGATCATCGACAACTCGGTCGATGAGGCGCTGGCCGGTCACGGCTCGACGATCGACGTGATCCTGCACTCCGACGACAGCGTCGAGGTGAGGGACACCGCCCGCGGCATCCCCGTCGACGCCGAGCCCAAGACCGGGCTGTCGGGCGTCGAGGTCGTCTTCACGAAACTCCACGCCGGCGGCAAGTTCGGCACGGGCTCGTACGCCGCATCCGGTGGTCTGCACGGCGTCGGAGCATCGGTCGTCAACGCGCTCTCCGAGCGGCTCGACGTCGAGGTCGACCGCGACGGTAAGACCTGGGCGATGTCGTTCCACCGAGGCGAGCCCGGCATCTTCGACGACGGCAAGAACGAACCGAGCCCGGATGCCCCCTTCACGCCGTTCGTGAAGAACAGCGAGCTGCGGGTCGTCGGCAAGGTGAAGCGCGGCGTCACCGGCACGCGCATCCGGTACTGGGCCGACCGTCAGATCTTCACCAAGGGTGCGGACTTCCAGGGCGACGACCTGATCGGCCGCGCGCGTCAGACCGCGTTCCTCGTGCCGGGACTCACGATCACCATCGACGACAAGCGGAGCCCCGAGGGGGAGAAGACCGCGTTCGAGTACCAGGGCGGCATCTCGGAGTTCGTCGATTTCCTCGCCCCCGACAGCCCGATCACCGAGACGTGGCGGCTCACCGGCGAAGGCCACTTCACTGAGACGGTTCCGGTGCTCTCCGACTCGGGTGCGATGCTTCCGACCGAGCTCAAGCGCGAATGCCAGGTCGACATCGCGCTGCGCTGGGGCACCGGATACGACACCGTGATGCGCAGCTTCGTGAACATCATCGCCACGCCCAAGGGCGGCAGCCACCAGACCGGCTTCGATCAGGGCATGCTGAAGTTCCTGCGGCAGCAGGTCGAGCAGAACGCGCGCCGCCTCAAGGTCGGCAACGACAAGCTCGAGAAGGACGACGTGATGGCCGGCCTGACCGCTGTGCTCACGGTGCGCCTGCCCGAGCCGCAGTTCGAGGGCCAGACCAAGGAGATCCTCGGCACCCCGGCGGTGCGGGCGATCGTGGCGCAGGTGGTGCAGAAAGCGATGTCCGAGCGGTTCGGGTCGTCCAAGCGCGACGACAAGGCGCAGTCCGCGCTGCTGCTCGACAAGGTCGTGGCCGAGATGAAGTCCCGGATCTCGGCGCGCGCTCACAAGGAGACGCAGCGCCGCAAGAACGCGCTCGAGACGTCGTCGCTGCCGGCCAAGCTCGTCGACTGCCGGTCGAACGACGTCGGCAACAGCGAGCTCTTCATCGTCGAGGGCGACTCGGCGCTCGGCACCGCCCGGCGCGCCCGCGACAGCGAGTACCAGGCTCTGCTGCCGATCCGCGGCAAGATCCTCAACGTGCAGAAGGCCTCGGTCTCCGACATGCTCTCGAACGCGGAGTGCGCGGCGATCATCCAGGTCATCGGCGCCGGATCCGGGCGCAGCTTCGACCTGTCGACGGCGCGCTACGGCAAGGTCATCATCATGAGCGACGCGGATGTCGACGGAGCGCACATCCGGACCCTGCTGCTCACTCTGTTTTTCCGTTACATGCGCCCGATGATCGAGGAGGGTCGCGTGTTCGCCGCCGTTCCTCCGCTGCACCGAGTGATCGTCATGAACCCCGGCACGAAGCCCAACGAGACGATCTACACGTACTCGGAGGCGGAGCTGCAGGCCGTGCTCGCGGACCTGAAGAAGCGCGGCAAGCGATACCAGGAGCCGATCCAGCGCTACAAGGGGCTGGGCGAGATGGACGCCGACCAGCTGGCCACGACGACGATGGACCGCCACCACCGCACGCTGCGGCGGGTGCGCGTTCCCGACGCCGAGCAGGCCTCCGCGGTCTTCGAGCTGCTGATGGGCAACGATGTCGCGCCGCGCAAGGAGTTCATCATCGCCGGAGCGGACGACCTCTCCCGCGCCCGCATCGACGCCTAGCGCGAGCACCGGCTCACGCGATCGAGTCCGAACTTGTTGCGCCGAAATCCGGCGTGTCGGAGCAACAAGTTCGGACTCGATCGCGTGGGTGCGATCGCACGTGGGTGCGAGCGCAGGCGCGTATGGGCGCGGGTGCTGGGCGCGGGGCGCTAGGCGCCGAGGCGGCGGCCGATCGAGCTGACGACCATGTCGAGCGGGGTGCCGGAGGCGTCGCGGCGTGAGCCGCCCTCTGGAAGCACGCGCGCGGCGCCGTCCGGCCCGACGGCGAGGGCGGGGGCCCGGCCGGCCCAGGCGAGCGCGACCTCCGTCTCGCCCTTGAGGAAGCGCTGCGAGCGGACACCGCCGGTCGCGCGTCCCTTAGCCGGGAACTCCGAGAAGTCGCTCACCTTGCCGCTGCCGGGGTCGGCGCCGAGCAGCGTGTCGCCGCCCGTGGCGATCGTCACCACGACGACCTCGTCGCGCTCCTCGGCCGGGATGCTCGTGAAGTGGACGACCCGCGCATCCGCGCCGAGGTTGATGCCGGCCATGCCGCCGGCGGCGCGCCCCTGGGGGCGCACGGCGGACGCCGGGAAGCGCAGCAGCTGGCTGTCGCTGGCCACGAACACGAGCTCGTCGGTGTCGTCGCCCTGCACGGCGCCGACGACCGCGTCGCCGGGCTTGAGAGCGATGATCTCGAACTCGGGCTTGTTCGCCCAGTCGCCGGCCGTCACGCGCTTCACGACGCCCTGCCGGGTGCCGAGCGCGATCGACTTCGGCGAGGTCAGGGAGACCACGGCGAGGATCTTCTCCGAGCGATCGGCGAGGGCCAGGTAGTCGCCGACCTTCACTCCGGCGCCGAGCTGTACCGAGTTCACGGGCACGGCCGGCAGGTCGACGGGGGAGAACCGGATGAGCCGGCCCGTGTTCGTCACGGCGCCGATCTCGGTGCGCGTGGTGGTGTCGAGCTGCGAGAGGATCGCGTCGTGCTTGCTGCGCCGTGCCGGCGCGGCGATGCGGTCGAGGCCGCCCTCGTCATCCGGCTGCTGATCGACGCGCAGGATGCGGCCGGTCGTCGACAGGAGCACGCGGCAGGGCACATCCGCCACCTCGAGCACGACGGGCTGCTTGCCGCGCACCGACGCCGTGGCGATGGACGGGCGGGCCTCCGTGAGCAGCGTGCGGCGCGGCGTGCCGAACTTGGCGGCCACCTGCTCGAGCTCGTCGGAGACCAGCGCGTTGATGCTTTCGCGGCTGCTCAGCAGTTCCTCGAGCTCGGCGATCTCCGCCTCGAGCTGGGCCTTCTCGTTCTCGAGCTCGATGCGCGAGAACTTCGTGAGGCGGCGCAGACGCAGCTCGAGGATGTAGTCGGCCTGCAGTGTGCTGAGGTCGAAGACGTCCATCAAGCGCGTGCGTGCCTGCTCCGTGTCGTCGCTGGTGCGGATGACCTGGATGACCTCGTCGATGTCGACGATGGCGATGAGCAGACCCTCGACCAGGTGCAGCCGTTCTTTGCGGCGGGCGAGGCGGAACTCGGAGCGGCGCGTGACCACGCGCACGCGGTGGTCGATGTAGACGGTGAGGAGCTCGCGGAGCCCGAGCGTCTGCGGGCCGCCCTCGACGAGCGCGACATTGTTGATCGAGAAGCCGTCTTCGAGCGGCGTGTGCCGGTAGAGCTGCTCGAGCACAGCCTCGGGGCTGAAGCCCGTCTTGATGCCGATGACGAGCCGGAGGCCGTGCTGGCGGTCGCTGAGGTCGGTGACGTCGGAGATGCCGGAGAGCTTCTTGGAGTTGACGCCGTCTTTGATCTTCTCGATGACCTTCTCGGGGCCGACGAGGTAGGGGAGCTCCGTGACGACGAGCCCGCTCTTGCGCGCGGTGATCGACTCGACCGAGACCTTGGCCCTGGTCTTGAAGCTGCCGCGGCCGGTCGCATACGCGTCGCGGACGCCGGCGAGGCCGACGATGGTGCCGCCGGTCGGCAGGTCGGGACCGGGGACGTACTCCATGAGGTCATCCAGCGTGGCATCCGGATTCGCCAGGAGGTGGCGGGCCGCCCCCACGACCTCGATGAGGTTGTGGGGCGCCATGTTGGTGGCCATGCCGACCGCGATGCCGCTGGCGCCGTTGACGAGCAGGTTGGGGAAGGCCGCAGGCAGCACGTCCGGCTGCATGAGCTGGTTGTCGTAGTTGGGGACGAAGTCGACCACGTCTTCGTCGAGGTCTTCGGTGAGCGCGAGCGCGGCCGCGGCCAGACGGGCCTCGGTGTAGCGCGGGGCGGCCGGGCCGTCGTCGAGGGAGCCGAAGTTGCCGTGGCCGTCGATCAGGGGAACGCGCAGCGTGAAGTCCTGCGCCATGCGCACGAGGGCGTCGTAGATGGCGCTGTCGCCGTGCGGGTGCAGCTTTCCCATCACTTCGCCGGTGACGCGCGCGGACTTCACGTGTCCGCGGTCGGGCCGCAGCCCCATCTCGGTCATCTGGTACAGGATGCGCCGCTGCACCGGCTTGAGTCCGTCACGGGCATCCGGGAGGGCGCGGGAGTAGATCACCGAATAGGCGTACTCGAGGAACGAGCCCTGCATCTCGGTCGTGACGTCGACGTCTTCGATGCGTTCGGTGGTGCCCGCGCCGGGCTGGTCGTCTGTCGGTGTCATTCGTGCAATCTCGGGAAGGGAGAGGGGTCTCACGGTGCCGGCCCCGTTCGTCGTGCGCCACCTCGTGCGGTCGGACGCCGTATGACAAACTGGGCCGGATGCCCCCCATGCTACCGGCCGCCTTCACCACGCGTTCGAGCCTTGCCGCTGTTCTGCCAAGTTGCTCGGCCGCGCTCGCCGGTGAAGCCAACGAGCTGGACCTCCCGGCCGTCGATCACGCGGTCGTCATCGTCGTCGACGGACTCGGGGCCGCCGCGCTCCGCTCCCGCGCCGGTCACGCCAGGACCCTGGCGTCGCTCCTCGGCAAGACCACGACGATCGATGCCGGCTTCCCGACCACGACCGCGGCCGCGCTGGCCACCCTCGCGACGGGGACGTACCCGGGCGAGCACGGTCTCGTCGGATACAAGGTGCGGGATACCGTCAATGGTCGTCTCGTCAACCAGCTGAACGGCTGGGACGGTCGGCTCGATCCTGCGATCTGGCAGCGATCGCGCACCGTGTTCGAGGAGGCGGCGGAGAACGGCGTGCACAGCTGGGCGATCGGGATGCCGAAGCACAGCGACTCCGGGTTCACGCACGCGATCCTGCGCGGGGCCGAGTACGTCGGCGGTCGCACGATGGCGGAGCGCTTCGCCGAGGCCGAGCGGATCGTGCAGACGCCAGGTCCGGGGCTCACCTACCTCTACGTGTCTGAGCTTGACCAGCTCGCCCATGCGCGCGGCTGGGAGTCGCCCGACTGGACGGATGCCCTCGAGACCCTGGATGCGCTGGTCGCGTCGTTCAGGAGACGGCTCGGTCCGCGGCACGGCGCGCTGCTCACGGCCGACCACGGCGTGATCGATGTTCCGTCGAGCGGGCACGTGCTGTTCGACACCGCTCCCGAACTGGTCGACGGGGTCTCGGCCATCGGCGGAGAGCCGCGACTGCTGCATCTCTATCTCGAGACCCCCGGGGCCGAGGCGGCGACGCAGCTGGCCGAGCGCTGGCGCGACGTCGAGGGCGACCGCGCATGGGTTGCGACCAGGGACGAGGCCGTGGCGATGGGGTGGTTCGGTCCGGAGGTGGCTCCGGAGGTCCTGCCGCGCATCGGCGATGTGCTGGTGGCCGCCCGCAAGCGGATCGCCTATTACGACTCGCGCGATCCGTCACGCACGGGGCAGAACATGATCGGCCAGCACGGTTCGCTCACCGCCGACGAGACGCGTGTCCCGCTGCTCCGGTTCGGAGCGTTCGCGTCGAGTACGCGCTGACTCAGGCCAGGTCGTCGTCGGTGCGCGCGCCGAAGACGATCTCGTCCCAGCTCGGCATCGACGCGCGGCCCTTCTTGCCGGCCCGCGGCTGCGGCCCGGTGGCGCCTGACGAAGACGACGAAGACGACGACGAGATCACCGACGACGGAGCCGACGCCGCCGACGAGACGGGAGCGTTCGGGGGCGTGCCCTCCGGCGAGTCCTCGCGCAGCGGTTCGAAGATGTCGAACGGCTCGTCGATCACGCGCACGGGCACGGGTGCCTCGACGGGCGCGTCCGCCAGCTCGACGGACGGTTCGGTGCGCTCTTCGTAGGTGGCGGCCTCGCGCTCTCCGCGACGGCGCCGGAGCGCCTCGAGCAGGTCGGCGGTCTGGTGCAGGTCGCGCGGCGTCTCGTCGTCGGCCCGCTTGATCGCGGACACCGAGATCGAGTTGTTGGCGGAGGTCAGCGTGCGACCATAGACCAGCGGCTCGAGGAACGGGGCCGTGTCGGGACCGATCAGGTCGCTCGGCGGTTCGGGGAACGTGAACGCGCCGCTGTCGAACCGCGATTCATCGGGTTCGGAGTCGTGCGGCATCACGGCCCGCAGCCGGGGGATGAGTGCGCCCTTCAGCTCTCCGGCCTGCGACAGCGTCGTGGCCTCCGAGTTGAGCGGGGAGAGTGCGTGCTTGCGCGCATCGTAGCTCCAGCGCGCATCGTGGTCGATCTGGTCGGCCGTGAACTCGAGCTTGAGGATCCAGCCCGCCTCGGAGTCCTTCCAGCTCGCCCAGCGCTCACCGGTGACGCCGAGGGAGGCCAGGCGGTCGCGGATGACCGCGCCGAAGGTGTTGCCCTCGCCCAGCGGGTCGACATCGACCGTGGTGTGCACGGGCACGCTCAGGGCGCTGGCGACGATGTGCTCGCGCTCGGCGACGATGGGACCTTCGAACCGCTGGATGTACTCCAGCGGCGCGCCCGTGACCGTGGCCACGTCTTCTGCGGACATGCCGGAGCGGATGTGCGCCTGCACTTCGCGCGGCGAGAGTTTGGGTGACGCGGCGGACGCTTCCTGCCTGAACTGGCGCACCTTCGAGTGGAGTGCTTCGTCGATGGCGATGCGGAAACGTTCACCGTCATCGCCGACGGCGACGAGCGCTCCGTCTTCGACTCCGATGACCTTCAGATCCTGCATGGTGGATGCCTTCCCAGCTATTGGCGTACGGCCCAAGAATGCCACGCGTGGAGCGGGTTTCCAGGGAATAACGCGGGCGTGCCGGAAGTTGAAAACCGAGCAATCCCTGGGAGCTTTTTGAGTGGTTTGCTATTCCCCTGGGATTGATGCAAACTATCGCCGCCGATTGCGAAGAATCGGCCGTTATGTATAAGAAGTGGATGGGCATGGCAACGGATTACGACGCACCGCGGAAGACCGAAGACGACTCAGAGTCGATCGAGGCCCTCAAGGAGCGAGTGCCGGACAAGATGTCCGGGGTCGTCGACGTCGAAGACGCCGACAACCCGGGTGGTTACGAGCTCCCCGGTGCCGACCTGTCGGACCTCGACCTCGACGTCGTCGTGCTGCCGCCCCAGGCGGACGAGTTCACCTGTGTGAACTGCTTCCTGGTGAAGCACCGCTCGCAGATCGATCACGAGACGAAGCTCGGACCGATCTGCGTGGAGTGCGCAGCCTAAGGGCGGTCAGCTTGACGCGAGGCGAGCCTCATCGAGAACCCGGACCAACTGGTCCGGGTTTCTTGTTGAGAGGAGCCAGTACGGCGCAGGGTCGTCCGGGTCGAGCACGGGGACGGTGACGACCCCGGAGATGAAGCCGCGCATCAGCAGCCACGCACGCGCATCGAGGCGCTGCCCGCGCTGGAGGCTCGCCTCCTCGCCCGTGTAGCCGGCCGGTTGTCCGATCAGCGACAGCGGGATGCGCGCCCGGCCCGCGAACAGCTCGGTCGCCGTGACCCGGATGGTCGGCGCCGACAGGATGAACGCCGCCACGATCGCGGCGTAGAAGATGATCGAGACGACGATGCCGACCGCCAGGTCGATCGGCGCGAGGATCAGGATCGTGATCGGGATGACGAGGGCGCTCGAGATGAAGAGCCAGGGGGCAGCGTAGAGGCGCTCGCGGTACAGGTCCATGGCTCTATTCGATCAGACTTCTGCACTACCCTCGACACGTGACCGATACCGTTGACGTTCCGATCGTCGCCGACGTGCTCCCCGCCTACGCCCACCTGGGCGATGCCGGCGCCGATCTGTGCGCCGCCGAGCCCGTGACGCTCGCTCCCGGGCAGCGCCACACCGTGCCGACGGGCGTCTCGGTCGCGCTGCCCGACGGCTACGCGGCCTTCGTGGTCCCGCGCAGCGGCCTCGCCGCCAAGCACGGCATCACGATCGTGAATTCGCCGGGCACCGTCGACGCCGGCTACCGCGGAGAGATCCGCGTGACCGTTCTGAACACCGACAGCTCGATGCCGTACGATATCGCCGTCGGCGACCGGATCGCGCAGCTGATCGTGATGCCGGTCACCCGGGCCCGGTTCGTGCCCGTCGAGAGCCTTCCGGAGAGCACCCGAGGAGCCGCAGGCTTCGGCTCGACCGGATACACAGTGACGCAGTCAGGAGAACACGCGTGAGCGATACGTCTAGCACCGATCCCGAGATCTGGGAGAAGTCGGCGCCGGAGGACCGCGAGACCGAGGGACCGCTCGACGAGAGCGAAGCCAATCCGGTGCGTCCGTACGTCGACCTCGGCGGCGTGAAGATCCTCCCGCGCGAAGGTCTGCACCTCCGGCTCGAGGTCGAGGAGGAGACGCAGCGCGTCGTCGCCGTCGGGCTGGACTACGCCAACTCGACCCTGCAGGTGCAGCCGTTCGCCGCTCCGCGTTCGAGTGGGCTGTGGCACGAGATCCGCGAGCAGATCACCGATCAGGTCAACCGCCAGGGCGGGCGCACGACCGAGCGCGAGGGCGTGTTCGGTCCGGAACTCGTCGCCGAGATCCCTGTCGCGGCACCGCAGGGCGCACCCGGCGAGACCCGCGTCGCGCGCTTCGTCGGCGTCGACGGCCCGCGCTGGTTCCTCCGCGGTGTCATCGCGGGAGACGCCGCGATCAAGCCGGATGCCGCCGCCCTCGTAGAAGACCTGTTCCGCAGCATCGTCGTGGTGCGCGGCTCGTCGCCGATGCCGCCGCGCGACCTCATCCCGCTCCGGATGCCCACCGCGCCGTCGACCGGCCCCGATGACTACACGTCCCTCTAGGCGGGTTCCATGACCGATCGTTCCCCGGAGGACCCGGGACACGAGGACGACGCCGCCCGCGACGCCGTCCCGTCGGCCATCGGGGAGTCGCTCGCCCGGGCAGCGCAGAAGTCTGGTCTCGGACAGCTCGCCGACGGCGAGAACTCGACCGGCGCGGCTCTCCTCGGCGCGCTCGGCGGCTTCCGCGGGCTGGCGGAGACCATCCTGCCCGGCCTGGTCTTCCTGATCCTCTTCACCTTCACGCAGAACGTGCCGCTCTCCATCGGCTGCTCGGTGCTGGTCGCGATCATCTTCACCGCCGTACGGCTGATCGGCAAGACGCCGGTGACCCAGGCGATCGCCGGTCTGCTCGGCGTCGGGATCTCGGCCATCCTCGCCCTGATCACCGGACGTGGCGAAGACAATTTCATCCTGGGCATCTGGACGAACGCCGCCTACGGCGCCGCTCTCCTGATCTCGATCCTGGTGGGTTGGCCGCTCATCGGTCTCGCCGCCGGCTACCTCATGGGCGACGGCCTGGCGTGGCGCTCGCGCAAGAACACCTACCGGGTGATGCAGGCGCTCACGTTCCTCTGGTTCCTGCTGTTCGCCGCGAGGCTTGTGGTGCAGGTACCTCTTTATCTTGCGCACACCGACGCCGCGACCAGCGCGCTCGCCCTCACCAAGCTCCTCATGGGCGTCCCTCTGTATGCCCCGCTCCTGCTCATCACCTGGTTCGTGGTGCGCGGGCAGTTCGCGGGCACCGGCACGAAGAAGCCGGCCGAGGGGTAGGCCATGCTGGACGCGCGAACCAGGGAGGGGCTGACCAGCGCGGAGGTCGTCGAACGTCTGTCGGACGGTCGCGGTAACACCCAGCACCAACCGACCTCGCGGTCGATGGCGGACATCCTCCGCGAGAACATCTTCACGCTGTTCAACGGCATCCTCACGGTGTGCTTCATCGCCGTGCTCGTGCTCGGCGACCTGCGCGACGGCTTCTTCTACGGCGTCGTCGTCGTGAACGCACTGATCGGCATCGTGCAGGAGGTGCGCGCGAAGATCGTGCTCGACCGGGCAGCGCTGCTCGCCGCCCCGGAGAGCCGGGTGCGGCGCAACGGGCAGGTCGTCTCCGTGGCACTCGAAGGTGTCGTGCTCGACGACCTGCTGGTGCTGCGCGCCGGTGATCAGGTGCCGGCCGACGCCCGAGTGGTCGAGAGCACGGGTCTCGCTCTCGACGAGTCGATGCTGACCGGGGAGTCCGACCCGGTCTTCAAGGACGACGGCGCGGTGCTCCTCTCCGGCTCGCATGTCACCAGCGGAACCGGCTTCGCCGTGGTCACGGCGGTCGGCGCCGACTCGTACGCGAGCAAGCTGACCAGCGAGATCCGCAAGCGCACGCTCGTGCACTCGGAACTGCGGGACGCGACGAACCGCATCCTGGTCTATCTGTCGTGGATCCTCGGCCCGGTCATCCTGATCACGCTGATCGGACGGGTGCTCACCTACGGCGGCTGGAACACCCTGTTCGTCGACGCCCGCTGGCGGCGCGCACTGCTCGACGCGGTCGCGGCCGTGGTCGGGATGATCCCGGAGGGGCTGGTGCTGCTCACCAGCCTCGCGTTCGGAGTCGCCGCGATCCAGCTCGCGGCGCGCAAGGTGCTCGTGCAGGAGCTGGCCGCGGTCGAGGTGCTGGCCCGCGTCGACGTGCTTTGCCTCGACAAAACCGGCACGCTCACGACCGGCGAGCTCGGCTTCGACCGCACCGAGCTGCTCGGCGATGCGATCGGCGACGACGAGGTCGGGGTGGCGCTCGCCGCGTTCGGCAGCGACGACGCGGGAAACGCGACCGCCGGCATCCTGTCGAGCCATTTCCGCTCCGAGCGCTTCCGGGTGCACCGGCGCGTGCCGTTCAGCTCGGCGACCAAGTACAGCGCGGTGGTGATCACGGTGGACGGCGACTCCCAGTCGTGGATCCTCGGTGCCCCGGAGCGCGTGCTGGCCGATCATCCGGATGAGCTGGCTGCGGCCATGACGGTCGCGGCGACCGGGCAGCGGACGCTCGCGCTGGTGCGTGCACTGGACGCGCTCCCGGCGGGCTCGCACGCGCCGATTGCCGGGCTCGCGGTGGAGCCGGCCGCGCTGCTGGTGCTCAGCGAGACGGTGCGGCCGGAGGCGGCCGCCACGCTCGGCTACTTCGCCGAGCAATCCGTGCGCGTGATCGTGATGTCGGGGGACAACCCGGCGACGGTTGCGGCGATCGCCGGCGGGCTCGGGCTCTCGGGGGAGGTCGTCGACGCCTCGGTGCTCGCGGACGATGAGGCGCTCGCCGCCGCCCTGGCCACCTCCGACGTCTTCGGGCGGGTCAGCCCCGAGCAGAAGCGTGCTGCCGTGGGGCTGCTCCGCGAGCAGGGACGCACGGTCGCGATGACCGGTGACGGTGTCAACGACGCGATGGCGATCAAGGATGCCAGCCTCGGCATCGCGATGGGCAATGCGACAGCGGCGACCAAGGCCGTGTCTCGTCTCGTGCTGCTCGACAGCCGCTTCGACCGTCTGCCCGATGTGCTGTCATTCGGGCGCCGGGTGATCGCCAACGTAGAGCGGGTCTCGAACATCTTCCTCGCCAAGACCGTCTACGGCATCCTGCTCGCGCTCGTCAGTGCGGTGGCGCTGTGGCCGTTCCCCTTCCTGCCGCGGCAGCTCACGCTGGTGTCGACCCTGGCGATCGGCATCCCGTCGTTCTTCCTGGCTCTGGCGCCGAACCGGCGCATCTACCGCGCGGGCGTGCTCGGCCGGATCCTGCGGTACTCGATCCCGACCGGCGTGATCGCCGGACTGACCTGCGTCGTGGCGTATGTGCCGCTGTACCGGTCGATCCCGCTGCACGAGGCGCGCAGCGTGACGACCATCGCCCTCTTCTGCGTCTCGCTCTGGATCCTCTGCGTGCTGACCCGGCCGCTCAGTCCGGCACGGTGGGGGCTGCTCGGCGCGGTGGCGGCGGCGATGGTGCTGGTGTGCGTCATCCCGTTCACCGCGAAGTTCTTCGAGATGCACGTGTCGCTCGACCTGGCGCTGCTGTGGGGGATCGTGGTGGGCGCCGTCGGCGCCGCCGGGATCGAGCTGTTCTACCGGTTCGCGAAGCGCCGCGGGCTGGTCTTCGATCGGGAATGACGCGTGGTAGATTTATCTTGACGTCAAGATATATTTTCAGCCGGACGACTTAGGCTTGCCTTGCTGGAAACACAGTTCGACGCACAACCAAGATTGACAGAGGGCTTGCGTTACCAGGCCTGCCAATGAAGGAGAGGGCACAGTGTCTGCGGTAAACAGCTTTGGAGCGAAAGACACCCTGACCGTCGGGTCGACCGAGTACGAGGTCTTCCGTATCGACAAGGTCGAGGGCTATGAGAAGCTCCCGTTCAGCCTCAAGGTTCTCCTCGAGAACCTGCTGCGCACAGAAGACGGCGCGAACATCACCGCCGACCACATCCGGGCCCTCGGCGGCTGGGTCCCCGAGTCGGAGCCCGACACCGAGATCCAGTTCACGCCGGCGCGCGTGATCATGCAGGACTTCACCGGCGTCCCCTGCATCGTCGACCTCGCCACGATGCGCGAGGCCGTCTCGGCCCTCGGCGGCGACCCGAACAAGATCAACCCGCTCGCGCCGGCCGAGATGGTCATCGACCACTCCGTCATCGCCGACCTGTTCGGCACCGAGAACGCACTCGAGCGCAACACCGACATCGAGTACGAGCGCAACGGCGAGCGGTACCAGTTCCTCCGCTGGGGCCAGACCGCCTTCGACGACTTCAAGGTCGTCCCGCCGGGAACCGGCATCGTGCACCAGGTCAACATCGAATACCTGGCCCGCGTCACCATGACGCGCGAGGTCGGCGGGGCCGTCCAGGCCTACCCCGACACCTGCGTCGGCACCGACTCGCACACGACGATGGTCAACGGCCTCGGCGTGCTCGGCTGGGGCGTCGGCGGCATCGAGGCCGAGGCGGCCATGCTCGGCCAGCCCGTCTCGATGCTCATCCCCAAGGTCGTCGGCTTCAAGCTCACCGGCGCCATCCCGACCGGTGTGACGGCGACGGATGTCGTGCTCACCATCACGCAGATGCTGCGCAAGCACGGCGTCGTCGGCAAGTTCGTGGAGTTCTACGGAGCCGGCGTCGCCGAGGTGCCGCTCGCGAACCGGGCCACCATCGGCAACATGAGCCCCGAATTCGGCTCCACCGCCGCCATGTTCCCGATCGACGACGTCACCCTCGACTACCTGCGTCTGACAGGCCGTAGCGAGGAGCAGATCGCGCTCGTGGAGCAGTACTCCAAGCTGCAGTCGCTCTGGCACGACCCGTCGACGGAGCCCGTCTTCAGCGAGTACCTCGAACTCGATCTCGGCACCGTCGTGCCGTCGATCGCCGGCCCGAAGCGCCCGCAGGACCGCATCGTCCTCGCCGAGGCGAAGGACCAGTTCGAGAAGGACCTCGTCGACTACGCGGAGATCGACCACGACATCGTCGACCTGACGATCTCGGAGTCGTTCCCGGCGTCCGACCCGGGCGAGCTCAGCCCGCAGGACACCAACAGCATGCACGTGCACCACCACCACAGTCACGCGCCCAAGGCCGCCTCGAGTCCGACCCCGGTCACGCTCGCCGAGACCGGCACGTCGTTCACGCTCGACCACGGAGCCGTGGCGATCGCCGCGATCACCTCGTGCACCAACACATCCAACCCGTCGGTGATGCTCGCTGCCGGTCTGCTCGCCCGCAACGCGGCGCAGAAGGGCCTGAAGTCCAAGCCCTGGGTCAAGACCACGCTGGCTCCCGGGTCGAAGGTCGTCACCGACTACTACGAGAAGGCGGGCCTCACCGGCTACCTCGAAGACCTCGGTTTCTACACGGTCGGCTACGGCTGCACCACCTGCATCGGCAACTCCGGCCCGCTGATCGAGGAGATCTCGCAGGCCGTCAACCAGAACGACCTCGCCGTGACCGCGGTGCTCTCGGGCAACCGCAACTTTGAGGGCCGCATCAACCCCGACGTCAAGATGAACTACCTGGCGAGCCCGCCCCTGGTCATCGCGTACGCCCTCGCCGGGTCGATGAACTTCGACTTCGAGGTCGACGCGCTCGGTCAGGACCAGGACGGCAACGACGTGTTCCTCAAGGACATCTGGCCCGACGCCGCCGAGGTGCAGGAGACCATCGACTCCTCGATCAACGAGGGGATGTTCACGCACGAGTACGCGAGCGTGTTCGAGGGCGACGAGCGCTGGAAGTCGCTGCCGACCCCGACCGGTTCGGTGTTCGAGTGGGACGAGAAGTCGACGTACGTGCGCAAACCCCCGTACTTCGAGGGCATGACGTTGGAGACCACGCCGGTCACGAACATCCAGGGCGCGCGCGTGCTGGCGAAGCTCGGCGACTCGGTCACCACCGACCACATCAGCCCCGCCGGCAACATCAAGGCGGACAGCCCCGCCGGCCGCTACCTCGACGAGCACGGCATCGACCGCAAGGACTACAACTCCTACGGGTCGCGCCGCGGCAACCACGAGGTGATGATCCGCGGAACCTTCGCGAACATCCGGCTCAAGAACCAGCTCCTCGACGGCGTCGAGGGCGGCTACACCCGCGACTTCACGCAGGAGGGCGGCCCGCAGTCGTTCATCTACGACGCGTCGCAGCACTATCAGGAGCAGGGCGTCCCGCTCGTCATCCTGGGCGGCAAGGAGTACGGTTCGGGCTCGTCGCGTGACTGGGCGGCGAAGGGCACCAGCCTCCTCGGCGTCCGCGCGGTGATCACCGAGAGCTTCGAGCGCATCCACCGCTCCAACCTCATCGGCATGGGCGTCGTCCCGCTGCAGTTCCCGGCCGGCGAGAGCTGGGCGTCGCTCGGCCTCGACGGAACCGAACTGATCTCGATCGACGGCCTCGAGCAGCTGAACGAGGGCACGACGCCGAAGACGGTCCACGTGACCGCCGCACCGACCGCCGACTCGCCCGAGGGCAAGCAGACGGTCGAATTCGACGCGGTCGTCCGTATCGACACGCCAGGTGAAGCCGACTACTACCGCAACGGCGGCATCCTGCAGTACGTGCTGCGGAGCCTGGTCTGACGCTCGGTCTGTCAAGGGGTGGCTCGGAAACGATGTTTCCGAGCCACCTCTGATTCGTCCGCGCCTAGACTCGAACCCATGAGCATCCTCGAGACCATCCACGGTCCCCGCGATCTCGACGGTCTCTCCGAGGAGCAGCTCGTCCAGCTCGCGGCGGAGGTCCGGGCGTTCCTCGTCGCGAACGTGGCGAAGACCGGCGGTCACCTGGGCCCGAACCTCGGCGTCGTCGAGGCGACGATCGCCATCCACCGGGTGTTCGACTCGCCCAGGGACGCGATCGTGTTCGACACCGGCCACCAGTCGTACGTGCACAAGCTGCTCACCGGCCGGCAGGACTTCAGCATGCTGCGTCAGAAGGGCGGCCTCGCCGGTTACCCGCAGCGCTCGGAGTCCGAGCACGACATCGTCGAGAGCTCCCACGCCTCGAGTTCCCTCTCGTGGGCCGACGGCATTTCGCGCGCCTTCGCCATGACGGGTCAGAACGACAGGCATGTCATCGCGATGGTCGGCGACGGCGCGCTCACCGGCGGCATGACGTGGGAGGCGCTCAACAACATCAGTGACGACAACACCCGTCGCCTGATCATCGTCGTCAACGACAACGGACGCTCGTACGCCCCGACGATCGGCGGCATGGCCCGCTTCCTCAACACCGTGCGCACCCGGCGCAGCTACCGCAGTCTGTACCTGAGCAGCCGCAAGGCGTTCGACCGGCTGGGCGGCCCCGGGCGCTCGTTCTACCGCGGCGTGCGCGGTGGACTGCACGGCTTCCTCAGCCGCTTCTCCAACAACGAAGCCCTCTACTCCAATCTCGACATCAAGTACATCGGGCCGGTGCACGGCCACGACATCGAGGCGATGGAAGAGGCGCTCCGGCAGGCCAAGAACTACGGCGCGCCGGTCATCGTGCACGCCATCACGCAGAAGGGCCGCGGCTACGAGCCCGCCCTGCGCGACGCCGCCGACCAGTTCCACGCGGTCGGACAGATCGATCCCGAGACCGGCGAGCCCATCGAGAGTTCGAGCAAGCCGTCATGGACGTCGGTGTTCGCCGACGAGATCGTGAAGCTGGCCGAAAAGAACCCGAAGATCGTGGGGATCACCGCGGCGATGCTGCGCCCGACCGGCCTGCACAAGTTCGCGGAGCGCTTCCCCGAGCGCGTGCACGATGTCGGCATCGCCGAGCAGCACGCGGCGACGAGTGCGGCCGGGCTCGCCTTCGGCGGGCTGCATCCGGTCGTCGCCGTGTACGCCACCTTCATCAACCGCGCCTTCGATCAGGTGCTGATGGATGTCGGGCTGCACCGCGCCGGGGTGACGTTCGTGCTCGATCGGGCCGGGGTCACCGGCCCGGATGGCCCCAGTCACCACGGCATCTGGGATCTGGCGATCCTGCAGGTCGTGCCGAACATCCGGCTCGCGGCACCGCGGGATGCCGCGCGCTTCCGCGAGGAGCTGGCCGAGGCCGTCGTCGTCGACGACGCGCCGACGGTCCTGCGGTTCCCGAAGGGCTCGGTCGGCCCCGACATCGAGGCGGTTCGCCGCACCGACGACGGAGTCGACGTGCTGGCCGAAGGGGAGCGCAAAGACGTCCTCATCGTCGCGGTCGGCCCCATGGCGTCCCTCGGACTCACCGTCGCCGAACGTCTCGCCGCCCAGGGCATCGGTGCGACCGTCGTCGACCCGCGCTGGGTGGTGCCCGTTCCCCGCAGCATCCTGTCCCTCGCCGCCGACCACCGCATCGTCGTCACCATCGAGGACGGCATCCGGGTGGGCGGTATCGGCACCCGGGTGCGTCAGGACCTCCGCGAGGCCGGCATCGACACGGCGGTGGACGAGCTCGGCCTTCCCGACGAGTTCATCGATCACGCCACCCGCGAGCAGATCCTCGAAGAGGCCGGCCTGACGCCGCAGAAGATCGCGCGCGACCTCGTGGCGCAGGTGCTCGGCAGCCGCATCCCGATCGCTCGGCCGCTCCCGGCCGACGAGCTCAGCGAGCGCCACCTCGACGCATAGCCGCCGCGAGCGCTCGTCGGGTCAGGCGACCCGGTAGACGTGCTCGATCGCCCCGCCGGTGAACGGCGTGGTGCGCAGCAGCTCGAGCGGGCGGCTCACCTCGGAGACGGGCAGCAGCGGCTTGCCCGACCCCACCAGCACCGGCATGTAGGTGACGTGCAGCTCATCGAGGAGCCCCGCGTCGGCGAACTGAGCGGCGATCGAACCGCCGCCGACCACCCACACGTCACGATCGCCGGCGGTGTCGCGTAGCTCGGTATCGAGCTGCGCCAGGTCGCCCTCGAAGAAGGTGATGTCGGCGCCCTCGACCACCGGGAGCGAGCGGTGCGTGACCACCCAGGTCGGGATGCCCGCGTACGGCCACTGGAGAGACGGATCGGCGAGCAGGAAGTCGTACGTCGCCGCACCCATCACGATGGCGCCGATGCCGGAGAGGAAGCGCTGATAGTGCTCGTCGAACGCCTCGAACCCGAACTGCAGCAGCCAGTCGATGCGGTCGGAGGAGTCGGCGATGAAGCCGTCGATGGACGAGGCGACGTAGTACTGGGTGAGAGCCATGCCGCGACGGTATCAGCGACGGAGGACATCCCGGTACGGCGGCAGCGGCTCGCGATTCTGGAAGGTGAGGATGGCCGGATTCACGATCAGGCCGTCCTGGATCTCGATCGCGCGCCGGATGGTCGGGTCGGCCTGCCACGCCTCGGGCCCGCCCATCACGACCTCGAGGAACGGTGTGAGCGCCTCGCCGATCTCCCAGGTCGCCGAGTCCCACAGGTACGAGGGGCTGTGGTCGACGGCGTAGTACTGCACGTGGTCACCGACCTCGAAGATGGGGTCGTCGAAGGTGGTCGACCGTGCCCAGCTGAACCCCATCCCCTCGTCGCACGAGACGTCGACGATCAGACTGCCCGGCGTGAAGGCGGCGAGGTCGGACTCCTGCAGGTAGGTGAGCGGCGCGTTCGGATCCTGGAGCGTGCAGTTCACCACGATGTCGGCCTCGGCCAGGAACGGCGCGAGCGGGACGCGTCCGTGATCGGTGATCACGTGACTGAGGTGGGGCGCGTCGTCGTCGTGGTCGAACTGAACGATCCGGACGGAGTGGATGGGGGAGCCGACGGCCGCGACCTCGCGGTTGGTCAGCACCTGCACGTCGTGGACGCCATGCGCGTTGAGGGCCGTGACCGCTCCGCGCGCCGTGGCCCCGAAGCCGATGACGATCGCGTTCAGCCGCCGCCCGTAGTCGCCGGTGCGGCCGACGAGCCCGAGAGCGTGCACGACCGAGCAGTAGCCGGCGAGCTCGTTGTTCACATGGAACACGTGCAGGGCGAAGTTCCCCTTGCTGGTCCAGTGGTTCATCGCCTCGAACGCGATCAGCGTGAGGTGCTTGTCGATGGCGCGCTGCGTGATCTCGCGGTCCTGAACGCAGTGCGGCCAGCCCCACAGCACCTGGCCGTCGCGCAGGTCGTCGAGGTCGGAGGGCTGCGGCTTGGGCAGCAGCACGACGTCGGCGGAGGCGATGACCTCGGCGCGCGAGGCGATCCGGCCCACCAGCGGACGTAGGTCGTCGTCGTCGACGCCGAACCGCGAGCCGTAGCCGCTCTCGAGCACGATCCGCTCACGCAGTTCGGCCGGGATGCGGTCGAGGCGAGCCGGGTGCAGTGGCAGTCGCCGCTCATCCGGTTTCGCGGAGGTCGCGAGCACGCCGAGCGTGAGCGGGACGGAAAGAATGGAATCGGCCGACATGATGGCTCCCTCGTGGGCGCCGCGGTGGCTCCGTTCTCCCAGACTAAGCCCGCAATTGACTTAGAGTGCGCTCTAAGTCTTATCGTGGCTCGTATGACCGAATCTTCCGAGACGGCGCTCACCGGCACACTGTCGATCTCCGGCGTCGCGGCCCGCACGGGTCTCTCGACGCACACGCTGCGCTACTACGAGCGCGAGGGGCTGATGTTCGCGCCCGTCGATCGCGCATCGTCGACGCACCGGCGCTACACGGAGGCCGACGTGAACTGGGTGATCTTCCTCACCAAGCTGCGGCTGACCTCGATGCCCATCGCCAAGATGCGCGAATACGTCGAGCTCGCCCGCCGCGGTGACGACAGCGTCGCAGACCGGCTCGAACTCCTGCTCATCCACCGGATGAACGTGGTGCGCCAGCTCGAGGAGATGACGGCGAGTCTCGCCGCCATCGACTACAAGATCGGCCTCTATCAAGAAAAGGTAACCGCATGAAGAAGATCACACTGGGAACCGAGAAGCTCGAGGTCGGACGCCTGGGCCTCGGCTGCATGGGCATGTCCGCCTTCTACACGGGCGCGGGCGCTGACGACGCCGGCTCGATCGCGACCATCCACCGTGCCATGGAGCTCGGCGTGACGCTGTTCGACACCGCCGAGATGTACGGCCCGTACCGCAACGAGGAACTGCTCGCCAAGGCCTTCGCCGGGCACCGCGACGAGGTCGTGATCGCGACGAAGTTCGGCACCATCAACCACCGCGTCCCGGAGGAGAACGGCCAGCCGGTCCGCACACTCGACGGCTCGCCCGAGAACGTGCGGCTCTCGGTCG
Source organism: Leifsonia poae (assembly GCF_027921845.1). Lineage (GTDB taxonomy): Bacteria > Actinomycetota > Actinomycetes > Actinomycetales > Microbacteriaceae > Leifsonia > Leifsonia poae. The sequence goes on along the minus strand of NZ_BSEN01000015.1, from coordinate 953,111 downwards.
AGGGCTCGCTCCGCCGCCTGAACACCGACTACATCGACCTCTACTACCAGCACCGGATGGACCCGGGAACGCCGATCGAAGACACCGTCGGCGCCCTCTCCGAGCTGATCCAGGAGGGCAAGATCCGTCACTACGGGCTGTCCGAGGCGGCGCCGGCGACCATCCGGCGCGCGAACGCCGTGCATCCGGTGACGGCGATCCAGACCGAGTACTCGCTGTGGACGCGCGATCCGGAGGCCGAGGTGCTTCCGACCGTGCGCGAACTCGGGATCGGCTTCGTGCCGTACTCGCCGCTCGGCCGCGGCTTCCTCACGGGGACCATCCGTTCGCTCGACGAGCTGGCCGATGACGACTTCCGCCGCTTCAACCCGCGCTTCGAGGGGGACAACCTGGAGGCGAACATCCGGATCGTCGAGCAGGTGGACGCCGTGGCGAAGGAACTCGACGCGACGCCAGGACAGGTCGCGCTGGCGTGGCTGCTCGCCCAGGGCGACGACATCGCGCCCATCCCGGGCACGCGACGCGTCGCCAACCTCGAGCAGAATGTGAAGGCCGACGAGCTGGTGCTCTCGGCGGATCAGCTCGAGCGCCTCGCCGAGGTGGCCCCGGCGGTCGGCGACCGCTATGCGGACATGAGTCCGCTCAACAAGTAGCTCCGCACGGCCGGTCTCGTCGGGCTCGGTCTCGGAGGGCTCGGTCTCGTTGAGGGGCGGCTAACGCAGGTTCCACCGGCGTGTTTCGGTGCGTTCGCCGCCCCTCAACGAAAAGAGAGCTAGGCGAAGCGGATGCGCAGGGTGCGCGCTTCGGGTCGTAGCGCGTACTCGGGCCAGACGTCGGGGCCGCAGGCGCGGGAGCCCAGTCCGTGCTGTGCCGCGTCGACGAACAGGTAGGTCGTGTCGCTCGCGGGCAGCTCGAACGGATGCCCGGCCGCCGCAAGCTGCTGCGGGGTGTGCCTGCTCAGCGTGAAGCCGGGGCGGCGCCCCCGCGTGTCCGGCAGGAACGTCAGAGCGAGCACGTCGGCCTCGCCGGCACGGAGCGTGAGACGCCGCACGGCCGATCGGTGCCCCGTCTCCTGCGGGCGCGCGTAGTCCGCCGACAGGTCGTCGACGGTCGACTCGTAACGGCCGACTGCGGCGGCGTGGATGCTGTCGGGGTACGACTCCAGCGGGCCGAGCCCGAACCAGCTCGCTCCGTCGACGGCCGTCGCGTCGTCCGGCAGATCGAACCGCACGCCGATGCGCGGCCACACCGTGTTCCATCCGGCCGACGGCAGGATCTCGACGCGCAACTCGAGCTCGCCGTCGTTCAGCGTCCAGGTCGACTCCACCGACACCGACGCGAGGGCGTTTGCCGCGCTGACACGCTCGACGGTGCGCAGGCTCGTCGCGTCGCCCGACGACGACACCAGTCGCCGGGTGAGCCGGTCGAGGCCCTGCTCGCGCCAGAGGCTCGCGCTGGAGACGCCGACGACGCTGCCGTCGGATCCGGTGGGGTCGCTGTACGCGGCGCCCTCGTCGTTGTCAGTGGGTGCGCGCCAGAGCTCCAGGCGCGGCCCGGACACGGGACGACCGCCGAGCGACACCAGCCGGCCGTTCTCGAACGACGCCGGGCCGAGGGTGAGTGTGCCGGATGCCGGTGCTGCTGCATCCCCCGACCGGAGCGGCACGGTCGGTGCGGCCGGCACCGGGATGCGCGCCGATCGATCGACCTGCGCGCTGGCGACGATGTGCCCGGCGGGAGCCCACGCGACGTCGTCGCGCAGTTCGGCGTCGACGGTCAGCCAGGTCTCCGCGTCGTGTGCGACGGGCACCTCGGGCAGCGGCACCAGCACGGTCGCGCCTGCCTCCAGCTCTGGAACGTCGAGCTCGCCGGTGCGCACCACGGCCCCGTCGTGCTCGACACGCCAGCGGAATCGCAGGTCCGACGCATCCGCCGAGTGCCGCAGGTTGGTGAGTGCCACCGCGTCAACGTCGAACACGAACCGGATGGGCTGCACGACGGCCTTGTACTCGTGCAGGCCGGGCGTCGGCACGTCGTTGCTCAGCACCATCCCGTCCATCACGAAGTTGCCGTCGTGCACGACCTCCCCGAAATCCCCGCCGTACGCGAAGAACTCGGCGCCCTCGGGGGTCGTCGTGCGGATGCCGTGGTCGCGCCACTCCCACACGAAACCGCCGTGAAGGCGCGGATGCTCGTGCACGAGCTGCTCGTACTGGTCGAGCGCGCCCGGCCCGTTCCCCATGGCGTGCGCGTATTCGCACAGGATGAATGGCTTGGTGCGCTGCCGTGCGCCCTGCGCAGGCGTGCAGTTCAGGAGCGGCGCGCGAGAGCCGTCGGTGCCGATCTCGGCCGTCTCGATGACGGTCGGGTACATCCGGGAGTACACGTCGGTGTACTCCCCGGTGTAGTCGCCCTCGTAGTGCACGGGGCGTCCGGTGTCGCGGGCGTGCACCCAGGCCGACATGGCGGCGAGGTTCGCTCCCGTGCCCGACTCGTTGCCGAGCGACCACATCACGATGCTGGGGTGGTTCTTGTCCCGCTCGACGGTGCGCCGGATCCGGTCGAGGTAGGCGTCGCGCCACGCGGGGTCGTCGCTGGGGTTGCCACGCCAGCCGCCCTTCTCGAAACCGTGCGTCTCGAGGTCGCACTCGAGGATCACCCAGAACCCGAGCTCGTCCGCGAGATCGAGCAGGCGCGGATGCGGCGGATAGTGACTGGTGCGGATCGCGTTCACGTTGAACTGCTTCATGCGGGCGAGGTCGGCCCTGGCGTGCTCCTCGTCGAAGACGCGGCCGCGGTCGGGATGCGCCTCGTGCCGGTTCATCCCGTGGAACACGACGCGGTTCCCGTTGACGAGGAAGCGGTCGCCCCGGATCTCCACCGTGCGGAAACCGACGCGCAGCGTGATCGTCTCCGCCGCAGACGAGACGGTCGCCTCGTAGAGCAGGGGACGCTCGGCCGACCACGGCTCGACGGTGTCGACGGCGATCGGCCCGACCTCGTCGGGCGTCTGCCAGGTCCGCTCCACTCCGAGCTCCGGAACGCTCAGCGTGATCGGGAAGGCCGAGGGGTCTGCGGTGAGCTCGGCGTCGAGCGTGCCGGCGCCGTCGCGGTAGCCGGCGCGCAGCCAGACGTCGTCGATGCCGCCCGCGGGGCGCGCGACGAGCGTCACACTGCGGAAGATGCCCGGCAGCCACCACTGGTCCTGGTCTTCGAGGTAGCTGGCCGGTGACCACTGGTGCACTCTCACGGCGACAACGTTCTCGCCCGGCCGCACCGCGTCGGTGACGTCGAATTCGGTGGCCAGCCTGCTGCCGGTCGCGATGCCGATCTCGATGCCGTTCAGCCAGACCTTGTACAGGGACTCCACGCCGTCGAAGCGGAGCAGGATGCGCTCGGCCGCGCTCCAGTCGGCGGGCAGGGTGAAGCGCCGTCGGTAGTCGCCGGTCGGGTTCTCGTCGGGCACGTGCGGCGGGTCGATCGGGAACGGGAACTGCACGTTCGTGTAGATCGGCCGGCCGTACGCTCCGTCGCCTTCCAGCACCCAGTGCGACGGGACCGGGATGGTGTCCCAGTCGCTGTCGTCGAAGCCGTCGTCGGCGAGGTCCTCGTCGGCGGGAGCGACGGGGGAGAGCCGGAACAGCCACGCGCCGTCGAGCGAGAGGGTCGGCGCATCCGAGTGCAACCAGGAGCGGGGCGGCCGCCGCGGGCCACGGCCAGGTGCGGTGTCGGCGAGGTACGGCACGGAGGAGGTGGATGCGATGGTCACGGTGCTCCAGTTCGGTCACGGCGTCGTGCGAGGGTTCGTGGAGTCGACGCTATCCGAAAACCGATCGGATGACCTAATTTAGAGAGATGGACACCGACAGCCCCGCGGGCCGAGCACGCGGACCTTACGCGAAGAGCGCCGAACGGCGGCGCCAGATCGTCGATGAGGCGTACCGGATGTTCTCCACGCGCGGCTACCAGGCCAGCTCGCTCCGCGAGATCGCCGGGGCGGCGGGCATCAGCCTCTCGAACCTGCAGCACCATTTCGCCAGCAAGGAGGAACTGCTGCTCGCGGTGCTGGAGCGGCGCGACGAGACCCCTGCAGCCGAGACGGCCGCCGCCGACACCGCCGAAAACGCCGACGAGAACGCCGCCGTGCCGTTCGACGCGGCCATGGTGGCGCGGGCCGCCGCGAACGAGCGCATCCCCGGGCTGATCGCGCTGTACAGCGTGCTCTCGGCCGAGGGCGTCACAGACGGGCATCCGGGGCGCGAGTTCTTCCTGCGCCGCTACGACTCGTTGCGCGCCGGGTACACGGCGGAATTCGAGGAGGTGCGCAGGCAGGGCCGGCTGCGCAGCGGTGTCGACCCGGCGATGGCAGCGGCCAGCGTCGTCGCGCTGTGGGAGGGCATCCAGCTGCAGTGGCTGTACGCCCCCGACCGCATCCACGCGGCCGACGCGCTGCGCGCCTACCTCGACCTCGTGATCGTGAGCGCAGACGACGAAGGGGCGGATGCCTGAGCATCCGCCCCTTCGAAGGGAACCGCGTGCCGCCTAGGCGACGCCCTTCACGGGCGGGTGGTGGAACGTGTCTCCGAAGACGCGCTCCGACGCCCCGACGCGATCGAGGTACGGGGTGATGCCGCCCATCTGGAATGGGAAGCCGGCGCCGAGGATCATGCAGAGGTCGATGTCCTCCGGTGCCGCGACGACCGTGTCGTCCACGAGCATCCGGTGGATCTCGTCGGCCAGCCCGTCTTCGAGCCGGCGGAGGATCTCCTCCTCCGACCACGGGTTCGTGCCGCCCGCGATGATCTTGGCCGCCTGCTTGTCGACGCCCTTGATCTTGCCCTTCGAGTCCTTCTCGAGCAGGGTGCCGTATTCGGCCAGCTTGTGCAGATTCTCACTGCGGTAGAACCGGTCGGGGAAGGCGGCGTGGTGCGTGTCGAGCACGTGCGCGCCGACCTTGAGCCCGACCAGGTCGAGCAGGGCCGACGGCGGCATCGGCAGGCCGAGCGGCGCGAACGCCTTGTCGACCGTCTCGAACGAGGTGCCGTCGTCGACCGCGTGCATCGCCTCGCCGAGCACCTTGGCCAGCACGCGGTTGACCACGAACCCGGGGGTGTCGGCGGTGATGACCGCGTTCTTCTTGAGGGCAGCCGCCGTCACCATCGCGGTCGACAGGGTCGCCTCGTCGGTGTTCGGGGTGTTGACGACCTCGATGAGGGGCATCACGGCGACCGGCGTGAAGAAGTGGAAGCCGACGAGGCGCTCCGGGTGCTTCAGCTTGGCGCCGATCTGCTCGACCGAGAGGGAGGAGGTGTTGGTCGCGAGCACAGCGTCGTCGGAGATGTACTGCTCGATCTCCTCGAAGACGTCCTGCTTCACGGAGAGCTCCTCGAACACGGCCTCGATGACCCAGTCCGCGTCGGCGAACAGCGACTTGTCGGTCGTGCCCGTGACCAGCGCGCGCAGCCGGTTGCCCTCATCCGGTGAGATGCGCCCCTTCTCCTGCAGCTTGCCGATCTCGTCGTGGATGTAGGCGACGCCCTTGTCGACGTGCGCCTGGTCGAGGTCGGTGATGACGACCGGCACCCGCAGGCGGCGCACGAAGAGCAGTGCGAACTGGCTGGCCATGTAGCCGGCGCCGATCACGCCGACCTTGGTGACCTTCTTGGCTACCTTCCGGTCGGGTGCGCCGGCGGGACGCTTCGCGCGCTTCTGCACAAGGTTGAACGCGTAGATGCTCGCCTGGAACTGGTCACCGGAGATGAGCTCGGCGAGAACGTCGTCCTCGCGGGCGAAGCCCTCCTCCTTGGTGCCGGACTTGGCCGCCTTCAGCAGGTCGAGCGCCGCGTACGGCGACTTCGGAACGGTGCCGATGCGGCTCTCGAGCATCTTGCGGGCGATGCCGATAGCGGCGTCCCACTTGACCATCCGCTCGACCTTGCCCGGCACGTTCGGTCGCTTCACCGTGAGCTCGCCGGTCAGCACCTTGTCGGCCCACGCCAGGGAGTCCTCGAGGAAGTTCGCCGAATCGAAGATCGCGTCGGCGATGCCCAGGTCGAAGACGTCCTGCGGCTTGAGCATCCGGTTCTGCTTGAGCGGGTTCTCGACGATCACCTTGAGGGCGTTCTCGATGCCGATGAGGTTGGGCAGGATGTACGCGCCGCCCCAGCCCGGGATGAGGCCGAGGAAGACCTCGGGCAGGGCGAAGGCTGCGGCCGACCGGTCGATGGTGCGGTAGTCGGCGTTGAGGCCGATCTCCACGCCGCCGCCGAGGGCCAGGCCGTTGGTGAACACGAACGACGGGACGCCGAAGGCGGCCTGCTTGCCGAGCACGTAGTGGCCGAGCTGGGGGAGCAGCTTCGCGACCTCGACGCTCGGGATGTCGCCCACGCGGCTGAGGTCGGCCCCGGCGGCCAGGATGAACGGCTTGCCGGTGACGGCGACCGCATCGATCTCGCCTCGCGATGCCCGCTCGGTCAGCTCGTCGAAGGTTTTGCCGAGCTCGAGCAGCGTCGCCGGTCCCATCGTGTTCGGGCGCGTGTGGTCGCGCCCGTTGTCGAGGGTGACGAGCGCGAGGGTCTTGCCGCTCTTCAGCGGGATGTCCTTCACGAACGAGTGGGTGACGACCTCGTCGCTGGTCAGGTCGACGAGCGGGCTGAAGTCGATGGTGGAGTAGTCGGTCACGTGTCAGGCCTTCCGGGCGCGCTTGTTGTAGTGAGGGTTCTCCCAGATGACGCTGCCGCCCTGGCCGAGGCCGACGCACATCGCGGTGAGGCCGTAGCGCACCTCCGGGTGCTCCTCGAACTGGCGGGCGAGCTGGATCATCAGGCGCACGCCGCTCGCGGCGAGCGGGTGGCCGACGGCGATGGCGCCGCCCCACTTGTTGACGCGGTCGTCCTCGTCGTCGATGCCGAAGTGATCGAGCAGCGAGAGCACCTGGATGGCGAACGCCTCGTTGAGCTCGAACAGGCCGATGTCATCGATGGTCAGGCCCGCCTTGCGCAGCGCCTTCTCTGTGGACGGCACGGGGCCGATGCCCATGATCTCGGGCTCGACGCCCGCGAACGCGAAGCTCACCATGCGCATCTTCGGCTGCAGACCGAACTCCTTGACCGCGTCTCCGGAGGCCAGGAGGCTCGCGGTCGCGCCGTCGGTGAGAGGCGACGAGTTTCCGGCGCTCACGCGGCCGTGCGGACGGAACGGGGTGCGCAGCGTGGCGAGCGACTCCATGTTCGTCTCGGGACGCATGCCTTCGTCCTGCGTGGCGAGGCCCCAGCCGCTCTCGGAGCGGATGGCGACCGGCACGAGGTCGGGCTGGATCTTGCCGGCGGCGTAGGCCGCGGCGGTCTTCTGCTGGCTGCGCATGGCGAAGCGGTCGCTGCGCTCCTTGGTGAGAGCAGGGAACCGGTCGTGGATGCGCTCGGCCGTCATACCCATGTTGAGCGCGTCCTCGCCGACCAGGCGCTCCGAAAGGAAGCGCGGGTTGGGGTCGGCGCCGAAGCCCATCGGGTGGCGTCCCATGTGCTCGACGCCGCCGGCGATCGCCAGGTCGTACGCGCCGAATGCGATACCGGAGCCGAGAGTCGTGACGCTCGTCATGGCGCCGGCGCACATCCGGTCGATGGCAAAGCCGGGCACGGACTTGGGCAGGCCGGCGAGCAGCGCGGCCGTGCGGCCGAGGGTCAGACCCTGGTCGCCCTGCTGGGTCGTCGCGGCGATGGCCACGTCATCGATACGGTCTTTGGGCACGTTCGGGTTGCGCTCGAGCAGCTCGATCATGGCCTTGACCACTAGATCGTCTGCGCGAGTGTTCCAGTACTGCCCTTTTTCGCCGGCTCGCCCGAACGGAGTGCGTACTCCGTCGACGAAGACGACATCAGCTCTATCGGCCACAATGCCTCCCACTTTCAGGTCTGCATCGATCCTAAAGAGGGCCCCGGAGCGGCGAGAATCGTTTGATTCTTTCTACGAATCCGATTCGGCGGTGTCGGCCGCGTTTTGGTGGGCTTCCACAAACGCCTGGGCGATGATCTGTGAGGTTGCCTCAATCTGCCACGGTCGTGCGCCCCAGTCGGCCAGCGCGGAGCCGACGGACTCGGCGGTGATCTCGGCCGGAGGAGCCCACGCGACCCGGCGCAGAGTCTCCGGAGTGAGCAGGTTCTCGACCGGGATCGCGCGCTCCTCCGACAGTGCGGTGACGGCGGCGCGTGCGGCCTTGAGACGGGCATCCGCCGCGGGGTTGCGATCGGCCCAGGCACGCGGGGGCGGGAGGGTGTCGCCGTTGCCGCGCATGACCGGTAGGTCGGTCGTCGTGCGGCCTGCCTCGATGGCGGCCCACCAGCGGTCGATCTCGGTGCGGCTCGCGCGTCCGTTGAACTCGCGCAGGCCCGCGAGGGCGCGCTTGGTCTCCGGCATCGCCTTAGCGGCGGCGGTCAGTGAGGCATCCGGCACGAGGCGCCCGGGAGCGGTGTCGATCTCGCGCGCCAGCTCGTCGCGGCTCAGCCAGAGCTCGCGGGCGACGGCGAGGTTGCGGATGCCGCGCACCGAGTGGATGCCAGACAGCCGACGCCACGGCTCGGCGCGCACGGGCTTGAGGTCGCGCGCGAGTTCGTCGGCGAACTCCTCCTGGGCGATCTCCGTCTTGCCCGCCTCGTCGAGCAGGGCGGCGATCGCGTCGCGGAGGTCGGGCAGGAGCTCGACGTCGAGGGCGGCGTAGACGAGCCACGGCTCCGGCAGCGGTCTGGTCGACCAGTCGGCGGCCGAGTGTTCTTTGGCCAGGTGGATGCCGAGCAGCTCCTCCACCACGGTCCCGAGACCGACGCGGGGCATCCCGAGCAGGCGGGCCGCCAGTTCGGTGTCGAAGATGGTGTGGGGGTCGAGGCCGACCTCGCGCAGGCAGGTGAGGTCCTGGGTCGCGGCGTGCAGCACCCATTCCTCGTCGGCGATGGCGGCGTTCAGCTCGTCGAAGCGGCCGACCGCCGGCGGATCGAACAGGAACGTGCCCGCGCCGCGCCGGAACACCTGGATGAGGTAGGCGCGCTGCGAGTACCGGAAGCCGGAGGCGCGCTCGGCGTCGACGGCGATGGGGCCGTTCCCCGCTGCGATCGCGTCGACCGCGGCTAGATAGTCGTCTCTGGTGGTGATGACGGTGTGTTCAGCCACGCGGATTCCGTCGTGTGGAGAGCAGGCTCACACCCTCGCCTGCAGGCGGGAGTCCGGCGAGCATGCAGAGCAGTTCGCCCCAGCCTTCGACGTGCGCCGTGATGTCGTTCTCCAGCGGCGTCCACGACGCCCTGAGTTCGATCTGCGAGCCGTCGCCCTGCCGGGCGAGCTCACCGAAGCCGGTCGAGATGATCTTGGTCGCCGTGCCGCTCGCCGCGGTGTATTTGGCGTGCCGCGCGTCGAGCGCGTCGACCAGCCACGACCAGGCGACATCGGCGAGGAACGGGTCGAGGCCGATGTCGGTCTCGAGGGGCGCCTGCGCGAAGCAGACGATGCGGAAACGGCCGCCCCAGGCCTCGGGCTCATCGGGGTCGTAGAGCAGGATGAACCGTCCGGTGCCGAGATCGGAGTCGATCCCGTGCCGCGCGGGGCGCACGTCGGCCGCGAGCGCGACGGCCCACGGAGCGAGCTGCCCCGGCGCCGGGATCTCGCTGATCACGAGCTCGGAACGGGACTGCACACCACGGATGGTCTCCAGCGCCGCGGCGAACTCCGGAGGAGTGCTGGGAGTGGAGGATGTCGTCGGCACGATACGAACACTAGAGTCGTTTTCTCGTGCCCGGTGGTAAGGCACGCCGCTGGAGAACTCCTGAGCGCGAACAGAGAGTGGCGCGCTACCCTGCTGCCATGGCGAGGTCGATGATCGCGAAGACGTTGTGGACGGCCGCGGGCGTCGCGGGAGGGCTCGCGCTGGTGGCGGCCGCCGGAGCCGGATTCGTGATGGCGCGCGTCGCCCGCACGGTGATCACTCCGGTGCGCAAGAGGCCACAGAACCAGACGGTCAGGGCCGTCGATCGGGACGCCGGCACCGTCACCCTGCGCAGCACGCCCGATGCCGCTGTGCCGGGCCGATACGGCCTCTGGTTCGACGACGAGACCGGCTACGCCAAGATCGGCGGTGTCATCGAGAAGGTCAACGGCTCGGTGACCCGCACCCTCGAGTCGGTGGCGTTCGGGGAGCTGCGGCCGACGTGGCGCGCCCGGATCACGGGGTACTACTACCTCGAACCGGAGGAGCTCGGCCTGCCGGTGCAGAGCGTGATCATCGACACCGATCTCGGCGAGGCGCCGGCCTGGCTGTTCCCCTCCGCTGACGACGCCGGATCGGACCGCTGGGTGATCCAGGTGCACGGGTGGGGGGCGAGCCGCCAGGAGGGGCTGCGCGCTGTCCGCGCGTTCCACGACCAGGGGTACACGTGCCTGCTCGCGTCGTACCGCAACGACGGGGATGCGCCCGAGAGCGCGGACCGACGGTACGGCCTCGGCGGCACCGAGTGGCGCGACATCGACGCGGCCATCCGGTTCGCGGCCGACAGCGGTGCTCGTTCGATCGTGCTGATGGGGTGGTCGATGGGTGGCGCCGTCGTGCTCCAGACCATCACGCGCACGTCGTCCGTCGACCTGATCCACGGGATCGTGCTCGATTCTCCGGTGATCGACTGGATCGACACGCTCGAATACCAGGCGAAGCTGCTGCGACTGCCCGACCCGATCACCCAGGGCGCGCTCCGCATCATCGAGTCGGCCTGGGGCGGCCCGATCACCGGCCAGGGCGCACCCATCGACCTGGCGAGCATGAACTTCGTGGCGCGTGCGGCCGACCTGAGCCTGCCGACGCTCATCCTGCACAGCGACGACGACGGCTTCGTGCCCTCGACCGCATCCCGCGCGCTCGCGGAGGCCCGCAGTGACATCGTGACCCTGGTGCCGTTCGCCGTCGCGCTGCACACGAAGCTCTGGAACTACGACCAGGAGCGGTGGACGTCGTCGATCGCTGCCTGGCTCGCCGAGAACATCGACTGAGCCGGATCGCTACGCGGCGAGCTTCTCGCGCACCTGCCGCTTGGTGCGGCCGAGCAGCGCCGACATGCCCCGGATGCGCAGGGGCGACACCGCCTGGGTGAGGCCGATCGTCTGCGGGTAGTCGTCGGGCACCGCCAGCACCTCGTCCGCGCTCAGCCCGGCGAGGCCCTGCACCAGGATCGATGCGAAACCCCGTGTGGTCGGCGACTCTCGTGGCGCGGTCGCGTGCAGGTGCACGATGCCCTCCCCGTCCACCTCCACGAAGATGTAGACGGGCGACTGGCATTCCTCGACGCGCTCCAGCAGATCCGGATGGTCGCGGTAGCGCTCGGGCAGCTCGGGCAGCTCCTCGGAGAACTCCAGCAGCAGCTCCAGCCGGTCGGGCTGCTCGAGCGCCAGGAAGTCGTCGCGGATCTCCGCCAGTGCCGGAGCCAAATCAGTCATGATCCGATTTTACGTCGCGGGAACCTCGCCCGGCTCGCTTCCGGTCGCAATGGGAACGCGCACGGCGCTTCCCCACTCGGTCCACGATCCGTCGTAGTTGCGCACGTTCTCGAAGCCCAGCAAGTGGGTGAGCACGAACCAGGTGTGGCTGGAGCGCTCGCCGATGCGGCAGTAGGCGATCACGTCGTCGCCCGGCTTCAGCCCGGCTTCTCCCAGGTAGATGGACTCCAACTCGGCACGACGCTTGAACGTGGCATCCGGAGCGGCGGCGCGCGCCCACGGCACCGAGGCGGCCGACGGGATGTGGCCGGCCCGCAGCGCGCCCTCGGTGGGGTAGCCGGGGATCTCGGTGCGCTCGCCGCTGTACTCCTCGGGTGAGCGCACGTCGATGAGCGGCTTGCCGAGGTGCGCGAGGACGTCGTCCTTGAACGCGCGGATGATCGTGTCATCGCGCTCGGGGACCGGATACTCGACCGGTTCCCGCTCGGGGACGACCTTCGTGATCTCGCGGCCCTCCGCGATCCACTTGTCGCGCCCGCCGTCGAGCAGGCGCACGTCCTCGTGGCCGAACAGGCTGAACACCCAGAGAGCGTAGGCGGCCCACCAGTTGTTCTTGTCACCGTAGAAGACCACCGTGTCGTTACGGCTGATGCCCTTGCGGCTGAGCAGCTCGGCGAAGTGCTCGCCGTCGACGTAGTCGCGCTGCACCGGGTCGTTGAGGTCGGTGTGCCAGTCGATCTTGACCGCTCCGGGGATGTGGCCGGTGTTGTAGAGGAGGACGTCCTCATCCGACTCGACTACGACGAGTCCCGGGTCTCCGAGGTGCTCCTGGAGCCAATCGGTGCTCACCAGCCGCTCGGGGTGGGCGTAGTCGGCGAAATCGGGGGACGGGTCGGCCTCGATGGTCATGCGGATGTACCTCCTGGGAGCGCCTCGTGGGCACGGGTAACAATCATCGGCGTCGGATTAGGCTGGGGAACCTCGACACTCTGTGAACTTACGTTCAAGGCTATCCGGCGTAAACAGGTGCGGTAAGACTTCGACACAAAGGTGCAGCTTTCATGACCATCGAACAGACCGGCGCTGTCGTGCGTCTCGCCGACCGCACGCCCGACATCACGGGGGTGGAGATCGCCGCGTCGCTCGTGCCGCCGTCGCAGTTCGTGCACGCGACCTTCGAGTCGTACCGTCCCGACCACGATTACCCGTCGCAGGCCGAGGCCGTCGGGCTGCTGAAGTCGTTCGCGAAGTCGTGGGAACCGCAGCGCCCGGCCGGGCTCTTCAGCCGCAATCGCAAGAAGGCGGAGACCAAGCCGGGTGTGTACCTCGACGGCGGCTTCGGTGTCGGCAAGACGCACCTCCTGGCTGCGCTCTGGCACGAGGCGCCCGGGCCCAAGTACTTCGGCACCTTCATCGAGTACACCGCTCTCGTCGGCGCGCTCGGCTACGCCGGCGCCGTTAACCTGCTGCGCGGCTCGGCGCTCATCTGCATCGACGAGTTCGAGCTCGACGACCCGGGCGACACGATGATGATGACCAGGATGCTCGGCGAGCTCGTCGCCTCCGGCACCCGCATCGCGGCGACCTCCAACACGCCCCCGAACGCGCTCGGCGAGGGGCGGTTCGCCGCCAGCGACTTCCTGCGCGAGATCCAGGCGCTCTCCGACCGGTTCGAGACCATCCGCATCGACGGACTCGACTACCGGCGCCGCGACACCGAGGGACGCGCGGTGACGGTCGACCAGCAGGTCTACGACCGCATCGTGAGCACACTGTCCGACCGCGGCGAGTCGGTCACCAGTGACGATTTCGACGCGTTGATCGCGCACCTGGCGACGGTCCACCCGTCGAAGTACATCAAGCTGCTCGACGGCGTCGATGTGATCGGGCTCACCGGGGTGCGCATCCTGCACGACCAGATGGCCGCGCTGCGACTTGTCGCGTTCATCGACCGGGTCTACGACGCCGAGATCCCGATCGTGCAGACCGGCGAGGCGCTCAACGGGGTGTTCGACGACGACATGCTCGGTGGCGGCTACCGCAAGAAGTACCTGCGCTCGGTGTCGCGCATGATCGCGCTCACCACGGGCGAGCTGCCCCCGCACGACGAGTAGCCCGATGTCCACGCTTCCCGACGAGGTCACCCTGTCCGATGGTGTCGACGCGGTCGCGCGGCAGAGCGGGTTCGCCGGGGCCGTCTCGATCGTGCGTGGAGGGGAGACCGTCGTCGAGAAGGCGTACGGTCTCGCTGACCGCGCCCGCGGCATCCGGAACACTGCCGGCACCCGGTTCGGGATCGCGAGCGGAGTGAAGGGGCTCACGGCGCTCGCCGTGGTGTCGCTCATCTCCGACAGTGCGCTGGCGTTCGAGACGACCGCACGGTCGGTGCTCGGCGGAGACCTGCCCTTGATCGACGACGCGGTGACCGTCGAGCAGCTGCTGGCGCACCGCTCCGGGATCGGCGACTACTTCGATGAGGAGGCCGAAGGGGAGATCACCGACTACGTGCTGCCCGTGCCGGTGCACGAGCTGGTCGCAACCGAGGACTACCTGCGCGTGCTCGGTGGGCATCCGCAGAAGTTCGCGCCGGGGGAGCGGTTCTCGTACTGCAACGGCGGGTACGTGGTGCTCGCCCTCATCGCTGAGCGTGTCTCCGGGGTGCCGTTCCATGAGCTCGTGCGCACCCGGGTCTGCGAGCCGGCCGGGATGACGGCGACAGGGTTCCCGCGCTCCGACGAACTGCCGGGCGACGCCGCCCTCGGGTACCTGCCGATCGCGGGGCACGACCGCACCAATGTGTTCCACCTGCCGGTCGTCGGAAGCGGCGACGGCGGTGCGTATTCGACGGTCGGCGACGTCGGCCGGTTCTGGTTGGCGCTGCTCGGCGGTCGCATCGTGTCGAGGTCGGCGATCGCCCGGATGCTCGAGCGTGTCAGCGACGCCGGTGACGGCATGGGCTACGGCCTCGGCTTCTGGCTGCGGGACGCCGACGGCGCCGTGCTGCTCGAGGGGTACGACGCGGGCGTCTCCTTCCGAAGCTGGCATCGTGTCGACCGCGACGAGACCGTCACGGTGATCTCGAACAGCTCCGACGGCGCGTGGCCGGTGGCGCGCCGGCTGGCGGAACTCCTCGGCTGAGTCCCTGGCGGCGCCGTGCGTGCGACAGATAGGGTCGGGTCATGCTGCAGAATCGGGTGGTCGGTGGGGCGACCATGGGCGCTCGTGCTGTGCCGGTCGATGAGTCGGCCGAGGCGACGATCCGTCCGCTGAGGCGGGTGCCGGAGTTCGGGCCGTACGGATACCTCAATCTTGCCGTGACCGCGATACTGATCGTCGGCCTGGTCGCTGCGGGCGAAGCCGGGTGGCTCTCGCGCGACGGGGGTGTGCTGGTCGGGACTTTCGCGATCATCCTTGCCATCTCGGCGCTGTCCAGGTGGACCCGCGTCCACGGCTCCGACGCCGACGCCCGTTTCCGTGCGGGGCCGAAGAACCTGGCGTACTGGGCGCAGCGGTCAGGGAATCTCGGGGTCGCCGTGATCGGGGTGGCGGCACTGGTGAGTCACTACGCGGGCCTGCATGTGCTCGCGATCGCCCTGCTCGGTGTGACGCTGGGGGCGCTCGCCGGAGTGGCTCCGACGTTCTTCTCGACGCCGCCGGCGGCGCCGACAGCGGTCGAGCAGCGCTCGGAAACCATCGACGTGCCCGACGACGACGCGATCCGGTCCTGACTCCGGCATAATCCCGGCGGTCTGGCATCGACTTCTCCGCTCGCCGAAACACGATGTTTACATGCATGGCGCATGCGTAACACTCGCGAAACACGAGCATCGCTCGACCGAAACCTCTCCCGACAAAACTGGCGACACCCCGAAGCGCTCCCGAGCAGCATCACCGGGGTCACCGTGTGCATTCACAGAGAGGTAGACCATTCGTATGTTGCTACACACAGCAGCGGACTACGCAGAGGCAGGGACCGTCAACTCCCTGTGGCTGCTCGTCGCCGCAGCGCTTGTCCTGCTCATGACCCCCGGCGTGGCCTTCTTCTACGGCGGCATGGTTCGCGCCAAGAGCGTCATCAGCATGATGATGATGAGCTTCGGCGCCATGGCCCTCGTCGGAGTGCTCTGGGTGGCCTACGGCTACGGCCTCAGCTTCGGACCGGCCTCCATCCCGCACTTCCTCGGAACGCCCGACTGGATGCTCTCGAGCCTGATGGGCAAGGACGGCATCACGCCCGACCTCTCCGGTCTCTCGTTCGCCGGCTTCCAGGCCACGTTCGCGATCATCACCGTCGCCCTGATCTCCGGAGCGATCGCCGACCGCGCCAAGTTCGGCGCGTGGATGGTCTTCGCCGGCGTCTGGGTCACGGTCGTCTACTTCCCGGTGGCCTACTGGGTGTTCAACCTGGCTGACGGCTGGGCTCCCGCCGTCCTCCACGTGAACGACTTCGCCGGTGGTACCGCGGTGCACATCAACGCCGGTGCCGCAGGCCTGGCGCTCGCTCTGGTGCTCGGCAAGCGCGTCGGGTTCCAGAAGGGCATGTCGAAGCCGCACAACGTTCCGCTCACCCTGCTCGGTGCCGCCCTCCTGTGGTTCGGCTGGTTCGGCTTCAACGCCGGCTCGGAGGCCGCGGTCGACGGTGTCGCCGCCATCGCCTGGATCAACACGCTCGCCGCACCGGCCGCCGCGATCATCGGCTGGCTGATCGTCGAGAAGCTCAAGGACGGCAAGGCGACGTCGATCGGTGCGGCGTCCGGCGCGGTCACCGGTCTGGTCGCCATCACCCCGGCCTGTAACATCCTGACCCCCGGCTTCGCGATCCTCCTCGGAATCGTCGCCGGCGCGGTGTGCTGCCTGGCCATCGACCTCAAGTTCAAGCTCGGCTTCGACGACTCGCTCGACGTGGTCGGCATCCACCTCATCGGTGGTCTGATCGGAACCCTCTGGATCGGCATCTTCGGCTTCACCCACGTCTACAACTCCAAGGGCGAGGCGACGGACTCCTTCTCCAGCCTCCTGTACGGCGGCAGCTTCCAGCAGCTGGGCGTGCAGGCCGTCGGAGCCTTCGCGGTGATGATCTACTCGTTCGTGCTGGCCTACGCCATCGGCTGGGTCATCCAGAAGACCATGGGCTTCCGGATCAAGAACGAGGACGAGCTGGCCGGTGTCGACACGGTGGTGCACGGCGAAGAGGGCTACGCCCTCGAGACCGTCTGATCCGACGCAACTCACTCACACAGCAGCAGAGCGGGGTGTCGCCTTCGGGCGGCACCCCGCTCCGTGTGCGGGCTGGCGCTAGGGTGAGAGCCAGTCGGCGTGCGCAGAAGGAGGGCGGATGATCACGTGGCGCTCCCACGCGGTCGCCGTCGCTGCACCGGCGTCGTCGCAACAGGTCGACAGCCTGCTCATGCTCGTGAGCGCCACGCTCGTCATCCTGGTGGTCGCGGGCATCGCGCTCTTCTACGGCGGGATGACCGGTCGCGATGGAGCGGCGCAGGCGTTCAGGGCCGCACTCTCGGGGGCGGCCGTCGTGGTCGTGCTGGCCGTGCTCGGCGGTTTCGGGCTGATGCTCGGCCCGGCGCTCGTTCCGACGGTCGTCGGGCAGCCGGACTGGGCCCTCATGCGACTGCTCGGCGATGCCGGCCTCGGCGCGGGCGGTTTCGCGACGATCGACCCGTACCCGCTCGCCCATGCGGGCTACCTGATCGCTCTCTGCGTGGTCGCGGTCGCGATCCTCGGTGCCGCCGTCGCGTCGCGCGTCACGCTGCGCGCCTGGGTCGTCTTCGTCGCGTTGTGGTCGGTGCTCGTGCTGTTCCCCGCCTGCTACGCGGTGTTCGCCCTGTCGAACGGCTGGGCCGTGGCCGGGATGCACGTGATCGACTTCGGGGGCGCCATCCCGGTGAGCCTCGCCGCCGGGAGCGGAGCGGCCGGGGTGATCCTCGCGTGCGGGCGGGCCGGCCATCCGGTGGCAGGTCCCCACAGCCTCCCGTTGGTGGCCGCGGGCGGCGCGCTCATCTGGTTCGGCTGGTTCGGGCTGACGATGGGATCGGAGGGCGCCGTCGACTCCTTCTCTCCCTTGATCTGGATGAACACCCTCATCGCCTCGGCGGGAGGCGCCCTGACCTGGATCGTCGTCGACCGTGTGATGCTCCGCCGTCCGACCGTCACCAGTGCACTGTGCGGCGCCGTCTCCGGGCTGGTGGCGATCACTCCGGCATCCGGCGTCATCACCACGGGGTGGTCGCTGCTCCTCGGCGTGCTCGCGGCGCTCGCCTGCGCCTCGATGGTCGACGTGGCGGCGCGAGCCCGGTTCGGCGTTCCGATGACCATCTGCGTGATCCACATCGTCGCGAGCCTGGTCGGGCTGCTGTTCATCGGCCTGTTCGCCAGCGGCGGCGGGATGATCGACAGCGGCAACTTCGACCTGTTCGTGTCGCAGGCCGTCGCCGCCCTATCCGTCGCCGCGGCATCGGTTCTGATCTCGGGACTGATCGCGGTGCTTCTGCGTGTGACGATCGGACTCACGCGCGTCCGGTATCGTGCCCACCGTGGCATCCCCGATGAGACTCCTGCGCACTCTGGCGAACCTCTTCCGGTCGAACCCGGACCCGAAGCCGAGCTCGAAACCGGCGTCGACGACGACGGGGACCCGGGCGCAGCTCGCGGGGGACGAGCCGGGACGCAGCGGGCGGGACGCGACCGCTGAGGTCGACCCGCACCGCATCGGTCCGGTGCGCACGGCCTATGCGCCGTCCACCGATGGCGACGCGGACCCGGGGGAGATCGTCTGGACCTGGGTGCCGTACGAGGAGGCCGACGGCCGTGGCAAGGACCGTCCGGTGCTGGTGGTGGCGAGCGAGCGATCGGGCACCGTGCTCGCGGTGCAGCTGACCAGCCAGGCGCATCCGGGCCGCCCTGAATACGTGCCGATCGGCAGCGGACCGTGGGACAGCCAGGGGCGCCCGAGCTATGTGAACCTGCAGCGGGTCTTCCGCGTGCACCAGGGAGGGATGCGCCGCGAGGCGGCCGCGCTCGAGCGCGCGCGCTTCGACGTCGTGCGGGCAGCGCTCGCGGGCCGCTACGGCTGGAGCTGACGACCGGCGTCGACCGTGGTCAGTCGCGGGCGGATCTGAGGCGTGCTCCCGTCACCGCGGCGAGCACGGCGAAGACAACGGCGATCAGCGCGAGCGCGGCGACGACGAGCCACTCGGCCGTGCCGCTGCCCTCATCGGGATCGAGACCGGTCAGCCGCTCGATCCACTGCGGCTGGATGAGCGTCACGATCGCGACGATCGCCGCGATCAGCGCGATGACTCCTTCGACGGACATCCGGATGGTGAGTCGGCGGCGCATCTCACTCGCCTCCGAACGGGACGGCGGGACCGGCGGAGAACGCGTCGCCGGGGTCAGAGGCATCTACGCCCGGTCGATCTCCGGCCCCCGGCGCTGCCGGGACGTCGCCCGTCGCCCCGGCTGCGCCAGGACCCGTCGGTGCTGCTCCCGCCGACTTCGCGCCGACGGCCGCCGCACGGGCGAGGACTTCTGCGGGTGCGGAGTCGGCTGCAGCCGATCCGTGATCACCCGACGTCACCTCGACGGCATCGGGTGCGCCGTCGTCGATCGTGATGCTGACGTGCATGATGGTGCGCTCCTTCAGTTCAGAACGGCATAACGGCCCTCGAAGGTGAGAGGCGTCGTGGTGAGGTTGCGTGCAACGATCCAGTAGGTGCACTGATCGGTCGCGCCCCGCTCGACCTGGATGGTCCAGTCGACCTGGGGCGCACCCGGCTTCGGTGTGGTGGGCATCAGGTACCAGACGACATGCCACGCCGGAGGCCAGCCCCACGTGTACCAGCTGCCCGAGGCACCGGCGGCGAGGGTGCCGGTGAATTGAACGTTCGTCCACATGATCTGTTCTCCCTCTCAGTACAAGCTCAAGATCTCGAAGCGGCCCTCGAACGTGACGGGCGCGTTGCTGAGGTTCCGCACGGTGATCCAGTAGGTGGCGAACTCGGAGCTCGCGCGCTCCACCTGGGTCGAGTAGGACAGCTGCGGGCCGCCGGGCGTGATGACCGTCGGCATCGCCGTCCAGATGACGTGCCAGGCGGCGGGCCAATTGAACGTGAACCAGCGGCCTGATGCGTGTGGGGCGAGCGTTCCCGTCCACTGCACTCCGCAGGTCGGCGAGGTCGGCCAGCCGTCGACCGGGATCTCCCAGACGCCGCGATTGCGGGTCGCTGCGCGCAGCACCCGCGCGTGCGGATGGAATATCAGGTCACCGATGTAGGCGTTGGGGAGGCTGGAGGCGAAGGGGCTCCACGTCGCTCCGGCGTCCTGACTCTGGTAGACGCCGAGGTCGGCGGCGACCCAGACGCGTGACGGATTCGCCGGATCCACCGCGATCGCATTGATCCCGAGGTTGGGGAGTCCGGCGGAGCAGTCGGTCCACGTCGTGCCGCCGTCCGACGATCGGAAGACACGCCCGCCGCCGCGACTGGAGCTCGTCGCCCACAGCCGCCCCGAGCCTCCCGGCACCGCCCGGATGTCGCTCACCCAGGCTCCGGCACGCGGAGTGGTGAGGCTCGAGAACGCGCCCCAGGCTCCGCCACTGAACCGGGTGACCAGCAGGCCGCCGCCGGTGAGGCCGACGACGACGGTGTCCGGATCCGGAACATGCATCGCGCTCGCGGTGCCGCCGGCCGGATAGCCGACCCTGGTCCAGGTCGTCCCGTTGTCGCGCGACACGTAGAGTGCGTCGCCGCCGAGCGCGACCGTGTCGCCACCCGACTCGCTCGCCTCGAACGGCACGTAGAAGAGTCCCGAACTCTCGCCGGCGGGCCGGGCCGGCGTGATGTTCGACCAGCTCGCCCAGGCTCCCTTGGTCGTCGACCGTTCGGCCGAGCCGTTCTGGAACGTGTGGAAGACGATGTCGGAGTTCGTGCGATTGCTCGCACAGTCGCCGCCGTCGCCGTCTTGCACGTGCTCCCAGGTCGCCGAGCCGGTGTACCGGTTGGTGCCGTTGTCCTGGGTTCCTCCGATGAGCCAGCGCGGCGACCCGATGTCGTGCGCCAGGTATTCGTACTCGCTGATCGCCAGACCGTTGTTGCGGTGGCGCCAGGTGACGCCCCGGTCATCCGAGCGGAAGACACCGCCGTCGCTGCCTGCGTAGAGCGTGGCGGCGGAGCGCGGGGAGAAGGCGATCGAGTGCTGGTCGGGGTGAATGGAGTCGCCGGCCGGCTTGCTGGAGATGTTCTCCCACGCGAACGTCGACCCGGTCAGGTCGCCTCGGTGCAGATGGATCTCACCGCAGTAGACCTCGGTCGCCGAGTCCGGTGACGCCGCGACGTACCAGTCGTACCAGCCCTGACCGCCGCTCGACCCGGGCGGCGCAGGGAACTGCGTCCACCGCACGGCGCGCGGCGAGCGGGCGCGCCGCCAGAGGTAGGCCGCCGAGGGCGACGCGTTGTCGGCCGCCCAGACATACGCGACCGTCGGGGAGGAGGGCGCGATCGAGACGGCGACGCGCTGGTAGCTCGCCGGTGCGCCGGGCAGCGTGATCGGATTCCACGTCGCGCCGCTGTCGGTACTCGAGAACGCGCCGTCCGCACATCCTGCGAGCAGTTCGCCGCCGGTCGGCGACACCGAGATCGACCAGGTGCGCTGAAAGCGGCTCTGCGTCCAGGTCACACCGCTGTCGGTCGAGATGTACAGTCCGCCCGTGGTCCCGGCGAAGAGCCTGGTGGGTGTCGACGGGTCGACGACGAGGCTGTGGAACCCCTGGCCGACGAACGGGTTGGTCGCGAGTGGCGTCCAGTTCGTTCCGCCATCGGTCGAGCGAAGCACGCCGTTCCCGAGCCACGACCACCAGTCGCCCTCGCCGGTGCCGCAATAGACCAGAGACGGGTTCGAGGGGTCGAACGCAAGAGCCCCGACGGTCGTTGTGGCCGCG
The DNA here is from genome assembly GCF_027921845.1 of Leifsonia poae. Lineage (GTDB taxonomy): Bacteria > Actinomycetota > Actinomycetes > Actinomycetales > Microbacteriaceae > Leifsonia > Leifsonia poae. Next base: position 931,696 of record NZ_BSEN01000015.1, on the reverse strand, counting down.
TAGTCGGTGCGGGGCGCCCAGCTGTCGCCGCCGTTCGAGGTCTCCCAGACGCCGCCGTTCGCGGCTCCGACGAGCACGTGATCGGGGCGCGCCGGATCGACGGCGAGTGCGGACGCGCGTCCGCTGACGTTGATCCTGCTCGCGCCGTAGGTCTGGCCGTTGGTGATGGTCGCCGGTCCGAGCGGGCGCCATTGCGGGCCGGTCCTGGTGGGGGGCCCGAGCAGGAGCGCCGCAGCGGCCGAGTCCTCGGCATACGCGCGCGCGGCTTCGGCTGCTGTCGCGCCGGGTTCCGCGGCCTCGGGGGCGGGGGTCCTGGCGCGCCCTCGGCCTCGCGTGCTGCGCGGTGCCGGCGCGGCGTTCAGCTCGGGAGCGAGAGCGAGAACGGCGGGCGCGCGCTCGCTGACGGCATCCGCGACGGTCTGCCGCGCGACATCGTCGAGCCCCGCCTTGGCCAGCGTCTCGATCAGCCGCAGCAGTGCTTTGCCGCCGGGTGGTCGGGGTGGTTTCGCTGCGGTCGTCGTTGCGGCCGCGGTCGTCGTGCCTTCTGGTCCGTGCACGTACGCTCACCTCCTGGAGAAGCGTCCGGCAGCGCCGGTCACATGCTCAGCTCGAACTCCCGGGAGGGTTCGCGGAGTGCGTGCCCGTGGCACGCGGGTCGACCGGCGTGGTGCCGGTCGCGCGGTCGGCTTCGTGACCGTTCGATTCCTCACCCGACGTAGCCTCATCGTCAGCAGGAACGTCTGCGTGCGCAGCGATGAACTGCTGAAGGCGCTGTTCCGCCCGATCGCTGCTGTCGTCTGCTGGTTCGCCCGGTCGACGGGTCACTGTTGCCCGTCCTTCCGGTCGGTCTCAACCCCTCATGGTCCCACCGCTGCAGCTGGGGCCGCAAGAGCGGTGTGCTGTGCGGAGAACGACGTGTCGGACTTCCCTCACGAACAGGGTGGCGCGGCCGGTGAGATGGGGGGAACCCCGCGTTCCGGTCGACCTACCGGCGGACATAGAGTCGCGCTTGGGTCACAGCAGCTGCCGCAGCCGAGAGCATCCACGCGCGTAGCCCGTGCAGACAGGAGGAATGCGACCATGAGTCTCATCGATGAGGCGCTGAACGCCAATGCGACGATCGCCGGTGGTTACGATCCCGGCCCGGGCGGACCTCCCTCTCCCAAGATCGCGATCGTCACCTGCGCGGATCCGCGCCTGTCCGGCATCGTGCGCCTACTGGGGCTGGCCGACGCCGATGTCGACATGATCAGGAATGTGGGCACGGTCATCGACGACGACTCGATCCGCTCCCTCGTGATCTCGACCAGAGTGCTCGGCACCCGCGAGATCATGATCATCAATCACGACGACTGCGGCATGCTCCGGTTCACGGACGACGAACTGGAGGATCGGCTCCGGAACGAGACGGGGGTGTCTCCGATCGCGCCGGCGAAGTTCTACAGCTTCACCGACACGGAACAGAACACGTTGGAGCAGATGCAGAAGGCCCGCTCGCATCCGTGGATCGCGGCGGATGTGGCGGTCAGAGGATTCATCTTCCATCTGGACACCGGCCGGGTGAGCGAGGTGCTCCCGGCGGCACTGCCGGCCGCCGGCTAGGCCGACGCGGGAGGCCGGAGACGGTTCGACATGCCGAGTCGGGCGATGCTGGATGTGATGGAGGCGTTGAGAGAGCGCCAGCGGGCGAGTGCAAACGAGCCGGCCGAATCGCTCACGGAGACACGCGCGGGCTTCGAGCCGGCCGGATCCGCGCATCCGGTGCCCGACGATGTCGTGGTCACCGCTGTGGACGCCGCGGGCGTGGTGGCGCATTGGCTGGACGCGCCAGGGGTCGACGGCAGACGCGCGCTCCTCTTTCTGCACGGCGGCGGCTATCAGTTCGGGTCGCTGCGCAGCGACGGCGAGCTGGCGGCGCGCCTGGGCAGGGCGGCCCGGATGCGGGTGCTGTTCCCCGAGTACCGGCTCGCGCCCGAGCATCCGTTTCCTGCGGCCATCGACGACGTGCTGGCCGTGTGGCGCTGGCTTCGCCGGCGAACTGCGGCGCGATCGCTCGCGGTGGCCGGTGACTCCGCCGGTGGCGGGCTGGCGGTTGCGCTGCTCGTGGCCACCCGGGACGCCGGCGAGGACTTGCCGGCCGCCGGCGTGCTGCTGTCGCCGACCGTGGATCTGACGAGCTCGGGTGCATCGATGACAGACCGCGTCGACGAGGATCCGATATCGACCCCGCAACTGCTCAGCCGGCTGGCGTCCGACTACCTGGCGGGGGCCGACCCTCGGAATCCGCTGGCGTCGCCCCTGTTCGCGTCCCTCGCCGGCCTCCCGCCGCTGCTGGTGCAGGTGGGGACGGCCGACCTCCTCTTCAGCGACGCGGAACGCTTGGCGCGCGCGGCGACGGACGCGGGCGGCGACGTACGCTTCGAGGTCGGTGACGGACTACCGCACGTGTACCAGCTGATGCTCGGCACCCCGGAGGCGGCAGAGGCGACGGAGCGGATCGGGGTGTTCCTGCGCGAGCGCGTCGTGTGAGTCGCCGTGCTGCGGCCGCCAGCAGCCCTGGTGGCGTGCGCTTCTCCCGCTACGTCTTGTCGCCCCGCGCAGTGCCCGTTTCTGCTTGGCGCAGCGGGGCACGACCGTAGCCGCGCCCAGATCATTTCGGCGACGGGCATGCCTTGACGATGGCCGCGGCCCTCGGGCCGTCCATGAGACCGCCGTCGCTCGGGAACCAGTTCTGGTGCGGCCACTTCGCGATGAAGTCGGCGCGAGACGGCGCCGGAGGGTTGGCGATGCCGTTGGCCTGGTAGCACGGAGCCAGGAACCGGGTCAGGTAGTCGTAGAGCCAGCCCAGCTGCTGCTGTGTCATTGGTGACGTGGGCGGGTACGGATGCTCGACGTTGCACACGTAGGCGCCGATCGCCTCCTGCTCGTTGGTCGTCTCCGCGCCGACGCTGGTGGCTTTGTCGCCCTTCTGCGCGCCGGCCGGATAGCCGAGTGCGATGGGAACCTTCTGCTCCGTGTAGCACTGTGTCATCACGTCCATCTCGGTCGCGTCCGAGATGTAGCCGTCGAACGTCACCTGGGGGCGAACCGCCGAGGGGTACTGCTGCACAAGCTGTTTCCACGCCTCATCCGCGCGTGCGATCCTCAACTGCTCCGTCTGGGCAGCGGTCTGCGGAGCCGGTGCCGGCGAGGGGCCGAGATCGGGCATCGGCACGGTGACGGCCTCGGGCGTCGGCGTCGCCGTTGAACGAGCATCCGGATGCGCGGAGGCCGTGGCGGCGCAGCCGACGAGCAGGCCGACCGCAGCGAGCGTCGCCGCTGCCGTCGCGAACTGCTTGAGTCGACTGACGTTCCGCGCCACAATGCCCCCTTCTCCGCTGCGCTGCCGATCCAGACAGCGCTCGCGTCCATGTGCCTGAGCACACCCTAGGGGCTATCGCGTTCTTCGCCGCGGATTTCCGCACGTCGTCGCTCGGGGGTGGTCGTCGGTGAATCGGCCCCTGCGCGGTTGATACTCTCGCTCCGACGGCTTGGAGGGCGGACATGGGGATGACGGCGCCGGAGATCGACGTCTGGCCGGCGACGGATCCCTGCTATCGGCGGTCGGAGGTGTCGGCCGTCATCGGCTCCGGCCCCGCCGTCTGGGAGCGAGCGAGCACCGACGTGCTGCACTGGCGAGTGAAGACCGAGAGCGGGTTCACCGTCGATTCCGCTGAACGTGTCGCTGCGGGGCAACGGCTGGTGATCACCGCGCGTGTACTCGGCCTCGCCATCAGAGAACCGATCGAAGTCGTCGAGGTGGTCGAGGAGACCGATCGCGTGGGCTTCGCCTACCGGACCCGGCCGGGGCATCCGGTGTCGGGGGAGGAGTCGTTCATCGTGCAGCGAGACGGTGATCAGGTGAGCCTCGTCGTGCGATCGCTCACGCGCGCGGCCTCTCAGCAGCCGTGGCGCGCGCTGTTCCTGCTGCTGCTCGTCGCGCAGCGCGTGGCTCGCCGGAGGTACCTTCGGTCGCTGCGCTGAGCTACGGTCCGCGCCGACCGCGTCGGGCGAGGACGACGGCGAGGCCCGGCATACTTGTCTCCATGGATCAGTCGCGAGCTCCGGCAGACGACGAGGTCGTTCTCGAGACCGACCGGTTGCTCCTGAGACGGTGGCGCGTCTCAGACGCCGCTGTGCAGCACGAATTGTGGACCGAGCGTGACCCGCGCGTCCCTCCCCCTCGGCGGATCGATGCGGACGGACATCCCACCGTCGAGGACATCGAGGGCTGGATCCGCCGCGACGAGCACGCCTCGGTTCGTGATCTGCTGGTCGCAGAGCGCACGGGTGAGGGCGACGTCATCGGCTACTGCGGGCTGATCCCCAGCGTGCACGGGCAGGACGGAGAGCCGGAACTGGCGTTCGAGTTCCTGCGCCGAGTGTGGAACCAGGGGTACGCGACGGAGGCGTCGTGGGCCGTGCTCGCCTGGGCGGAGGCGTCGGGCTACCGCCGCCTGTGGGCGACAGTGCGCAACTGGAACACCGCGTCCCGCCGCGTGCTCGCCAAGCTCGGCTTCGTCGAGACCGGCCGGGTGCAACCGGATGCGCTGCATGGAGACTCACTGTTCACGAGCAGGGCGCTCTGACCGGGTCCGAAGAGGCCGTCGGTCATCGATACGTGTCTGCTGCTTCTAGGATTGCCGCAGGTGGCGTTCGTACGTTGCCCTGCCCCAGGAGGAAATGATCCCGATGTCTGAGCCCGCCCGCGGTTCCGTGCGCACCCGGCCAAGCCTGACGCTCGGCAATCCCGGCCTCGGGTGGCTGGCCGCGATCGCCGTCGTCGGCCTGATCGTCGGTGCGATCATCCTTGCGATCGTCGGGTCGACGCTGAGCGACACCACGGTCGGCGATATCGGCGAGGTCGGCGATTCCGCAACGGCCGTCCTGATCTCCGGTGCGCCCGACACCGGCCCGGCCACTTGGCAGGCGATCGGTGGCTGGCTCGTCCAGCTCGGAACGCTCGCGCTCATCGGCTACCTGGTGGCGTATGCCGTGCTCCGTCGGTTGTCTCCAGCTCCCCGACCTGAAACGAGCGGCCCGATCGACGACGAGTCGCCGCGCGGCGGGAACTAGTCTCGCGCGCGTAGCCATCGCCCGCGTGCGACGACCGGGTATCGCGCTCGCCGGCGCAGCGCTAGCCTCGCAGGGTGGGAGGGACAACCATGACGTTCCGCGAACTGCATTTCGAAGACGAGTTGTTGCTGCTGCCGAACGCGTGGGATGTCGGCTCCGCGCTCGCCTTCGCCGCAGCCGGTTTTCCTGCGATCGGCACGACGAGTTTCGGCGTGAATGCGTCGGCCGGGCAACCGGATGCTGCAGGCGCCAGCCGGGATGCCACCGTCGCGTTGGTCGGGCGAATCAGTTCGCTTCCCGTCTACATCTCCGCTGACATCGAGGACGGCTACAGCGATGATCCGGGTGAGGTCGCCGACCTTGTCGCGGGGCTTGACGTTGACGGCGTGAACATTGAGGACTCGGCTGACGGGCGACTGGTGGATCCGGCGGTGCTGGCCGCGAAGATCGTCGCAATCAAGCGTGCCGCGCCTCAGGTGTTCGTCAACGCGCGGGTGGACTCCTACTGGTTCCATGAGGACGACACGGTTGCTGCCGTCCTCGAGCGGGCGAAGGCGTACGCCGATGCGGGAGCGGACGGGATCTTCATCCCGGGTGCGGCGGACCCGGCGACGCTGGAACAGTTGACCGCCGGCATCCCGCTGCCCGTCAACGTGCTGGTCGTGCCGAGCCTCACGCTGGACGATCTGAAGAACCTGGGCATCCGTAGGGTCAGCACCGGGTCGCTGCCGTATCGCGCTGCGATCGACGCCGCCGTGGACGTCGCCAGAGCGGTGCGTGACAGGCGCGACGTACTGACCGCGACCTCCTATGACGAGTCGCAGCAGCGGCTCGTCGACTTCGCGTCGCGCGCGAAGCGTGGGGTGGCAGGGTCCCCCCGAACACCTGCCACCTGAGCGCCGCGCTTCCCCCGGGCGGCACCACCCGAAGAGACTATGCACGATTGGGCCGAAGAGGAATGTGCCGAAGGTCACATCGTTGTGGTCGTCCCTCGACCGGCGGAGCGGCCATCATTGTCGTGTGGTCACGAAGAAGCTGCTCTCCGAGGGCGACCGGGCGCGACAGGATGATCCGGTAGCGGTCGCGTCCCGCGTGGCCGATGAGCTGATCAGTCGACTCGACGGCCGCGGAAGTGCCCTGACGGCCGACGCGGCGACCACCGCTCAGCTGCGGTCGCAGGTGGGGCGAGTGATCGGGCGCACCTTCGAACGGCTCGGCATCGCTCCGGATGACCCGCTGCCGACCCCGCCCGACTTCAACGTCGGCGAGACGCGAGCGCGGCAGAACATCCACCCGGCCGACAGTCTCACCGCCGCGAAACTCCTGTTCGACGTCGCATTGGGCGCGATCGCGCTCGACCACCGCACCGAGGCGGAGATCGCGCGAGCACTGAACGCCTCGATCATGGAGAACGTCGTCCCCGCCTCGGTCGAGTACGTCAACGTGCTGCTCGAGCGCCTCGCGGTCGCGCACAGCGAGGAGCGCCTCAGCATCTCGCGGGAGCTGCACGACCGCGTCGCCCACAGCATTGCGGCGGGCATTCAGCGCGTCCGGATCGATCAGGAGCATCCGGAGGACAGCCACACGCGCATCCAGGAGGCACTCCTGCTCTTCGAGACCGCCCTCGAAGAGACCCGCGCGCTCGCAATGGACTTGCGCCACTCGGTCGGCGACAAGGGTCTCGAGCAGGCGATCGAGGATTACGTCTCCGATCTCGACGCCGACTCTCCTGCCGCTGAGGCACGCACGGCCGGCCGACCCCGTTCCCTGCCCGCGGGCGTGCAGGAGGAGGCGTTCATCATCGTCCGCGAGGCGATCCACAACGCTCGGCGACATTCGGGTGCGGCACAGGTGCGGGTGACGTCGACCTGGCATCCGGGCGGCATCGTCATCACGGTGGAGGACGACGGCGTCGGTTACGACCGCGACCGCATCCGGCCGGGAGCGCTGGGACTCATCGCGGCGCAGGAGCGTGCCGAGCTCATCGGAGCGGACCTCGACATCCAGACACAACCGGATGCCGGCACGACCGTCACCCTGACCATCGCGCACCCGCGGGAGAGCGTGTGATCAGAACAGTCGCCCTGGCCGACGACCATGCCCTGTTCCGGCAGGGCGTGCGTGCGCTCATCGAGAGCGACTTCACGGTGGTCGGCGAGGCCACCGACGGAAACGAAGCGGTCCGCCTGATCGAGCAGCATCAACCGGATGTCCTGCTGCTCGATGTCGAGATGCCGGGTCCGTCGGCCGAGCAGACAATCGGCAGGATCCGGCGGGTCTCGCCCGCGACGGCGGTCATCATCCTCACCATGCACTCGGATGCCGTCCTTCAACGCCGACTGGTCGGCGCCGGCGCATCCGCGTTCATGAACAAGAGCATCGACGGCGTCACCCTCCGCCGTGCGATCGCTGCGGCCGTCCCGCCCTCTTCGACGGCGCCGGCCGGACCCGAGAACCCTCCGGTGCCGCAGATTCTCACGGACCGCGAACTCGAAGTGCTCAGGATGATCGCCCAGGCCTACACGAATCGCGACATCAGCGGGCGCCTTCACATCGCGGAGGGCACGGTCAAGCGGCACACCACCAACATCTATGCCAAGCTCGGCGCCACCTCCCGGATCGACGCCGTGCGAAAAGCGGTGCGTCTCGACCTCTGGGGCTCCGAGGAGTGAGCACAAATCCAGTCGATGCGAGACATCGTCGGTCGCGCCGGTTGAGCGGCGCGTAAGAAGGGTGAGGCGCGAACGCGTGCGAAGGAAGTGCTGATCGGAGCGCTATATTTCAACGGCGATCAGCACGAAGAGCAGGAACGCGAGAAAGCGTCCGCTTGGGCGGTTCTCGAACTCGTCGGGGAATCGCTCATATGCGGCCGCCGCAGGCGCTGGTTCGCTGATCGTTTCGATGCGGAAACCCGCCGCAGCGAACGCGTCCGTCATGGCGTGAAGAGGTCTGTCCCAGAAAGTGAGCTCGGCCGTTCCAGCGCCCAAAGTCCATTCCTCGGTACGGGGCCGTGTCCCGAAATACTCTGACGTTCCGCCGGAGAGACGATCGCCGAGGAACGTCGCCGATGGATGCTCTTCGGAGACGATTAGGCGACCGCCGGGCTTCAACACACGGTGGAATTCAGCAAGTGTCGGTGCCCAGTCCTCGAGGTAGTGCAGCGCCTGGGACACGATGACGTCGTCGAAGGTGTCGTCGGCGAACGGGAGCGCATCCGCCAGGTCGGCGACGAACAGGTCAGCGTCGGTGCCGAGCCGTTGCCTGGCTTGATCCAGCATCCCCTGGCTCGAATCGAAGCCCGTGGCGACGGCGCCGCGGTCACGCAGATCCGAGAGGATCGGTCCCGAGCCGCATGCCGCATCGAGAATCCGATGTCCGGTGACGTCGCCCGCGAGCTGGATCAGCGCGGGCCGGTTGTAGTACTCGTTCAGGAGACTGGTCTCATTGAGGGCCGCGTACCCCTCGGCGATGCTGTCGTACGCGGCTCCTGCCGAGTGGTCGTCGGTGGTCGTGCCGTCGCGGGGAGTCTGAACCATGGGGTCATCGTGCCACACGGCACGATTGTAGGACGGAGTTCGCTGCGAGCGGCACGGACCAGCCGTCAGAGGCATCGGAGTTGGGGGATTCCGCCTAGTGCACGACGGTCGCACCACGCTGCGCGATGAAGCCCGCCGGCAGATCGAGAGTGGGGACCGTGACGCAGAAGCCTTTATGTGGTGGGCGATACCGGACTCGAACCGATGACCTCTTCCGTGTGAAGGAAGCGCGCTACCAACTGCGCCAATCGCCCTGAACTGCGCCGGAGAATCCCGGCTGCGAGACTCGATACTAGCCGACGAAACGGCCCCGGCGCACATCGGCCACGCGACACACCCGGTTACGTCTCCAGTTTGGAATTCGGCGATCGCATCGGCTAAAGTCATTCAAGTGCCGCAGAGATGCGGAACAAAATTGCGGATGTGGCGCAGTGGTAGCGCATAACCTTGCCAAGGTTAGGGTCGCGAGTTCGAATCTCGTCATCCGCTCGAGTCGGCCCGATCGAAAGATCGGGCCTCTCATCACGGTGGTGAACCCAAACGGTGGATTGGCCGAGAGGCGAGGCAGCGGCCTGCAAAGCCGTATACACGGGTTCGAATCCCGTATCCACCTCCAACCCGGGGTAACGCTCGGGTTTGGGCGATTGGCGCAGCGGTAGCGCGCTTCCCTGACACGGAAGAGGTCACTGGTTCGATCCCAGTATCGCCCACAGAGAGAAGCCCCCGGAGATCCGGGGGCTTTTTCCGTTTCTTGCGGACCTGTCCGTTGCGAATCCGGGCGTGCGCGTGGTTACGCGCTGGGTCGGTAGCGCAGCGCCGTCACTCCTGAGCGGAACTCTTGGCGATCCACGAGCTCGAGTTGGATGTGCTCGCGCAGGCCAGCGAGCAACGTCGGCCCGTGTCCGGCAAGCACCGGCTGCACAACGAACACGTACTCGTCGATCAGTCCCAGATCCGCCAACGCCAGGGGGAGCGTCACCCCGCCCACGAACAGGCCGTCGCCAGGCTCCTGCTTGAGCCGCTCGACCGCTTGCCTCAAATCGCCCCGCAGCAGCTCGGCATTCCAGTCCACCCCGCTCAGCGTGCTCGACACGACGTGCTTCTTCGCCCCGTCGATGGCCTCGGCGAACGGGAGCTGCCAGTCGTCCATCCACTCGGGCCACGCGCCCGTAGCCGGCCGCCGCCACGCCGACTCCATCATCTCGTAGGTCACCCGGCCGAAGAGCAGAGCATCGGCACGCTCCATCTCGGCAGTCCAGTAACGCATCGACTCCTCGTCCGGAGGAAGCCCCGCCTCGTGATGGCAGCAGCCGTCGAGAGTGACGTTGATGGCGTATCGAAGGGGTTTCATCTCGTTCTCTTCCGTGATGCGAGCGGCCGTACTCACCCGAACGTACGCTCATGCCGACCGCATCCGCATCTGAGTCCCCGTTGCGCCGGATATCGGTCCGCGTCGACTGGACACGGCGGTCGGCGCGCCTCGATAATTCGGTGTGATCCCTGCCCCACCCTTCGCCCATCCGACCGTGCCGTGCGCTCGATGACCGCCCCCGCCGTCGTCGCCCCCTCCACCGCCGAGCGACGGGCGCGCGTCGCGGTCGCGGCCCTGTTCTTCACGAACGGCGCGATCTACGCGAATGTGATCCCGCGTTTTCCTGAGATCAAGGCCGCCCTCGGACTCAGCGACACCCTCTACGGCCTCTCGATCGCCGCCGTGCCCGTCGGCGCGCTCCTCTCGGGTCTCGCGGCCGGCACGTTCATCCGGTGGCTGAGTTCCGCTCGGCTGGCGGCCATCGGCACCGTACTGCTCGCCGTCGCGATGTTCGTGGTCGGGCTGGCTGCCGCCCCTTGGATGTTCGCAGCCAGCCTGTTCGTCGTCGGGCTGCTCGACTCGATCACCGACGTGGCCCAGAACGCCCACGGGCTCCGCGTGCAGCGGCGCTACGGCCGTTCTATCATCAACTCGTTCCATGCGATCTGGTCGCTCGGCGCCGTCACGGGCGGGTTCATGGCCGCCGCGGCCATCGCCCTCCGCCTTCCGCTGTCCGTGCACCTGCTCGGCACCGCGGTGCTTTTCTCCGCGACGGCGATCGTGGCCCTCCGCTTCTGCCTCCCCGGACACGATGAAGCCGTTCCCGACGCGGCCGTGCCCGACGGGAGCATCCCCGACGCGGCCGTGCCCGACGTTCCCGCAGCACTCAGCAGCGTGCGACACAGGGCCCGGATCTCGCCGCGCATCGTCGCCCTGATGGCCGGCCTGGCGCTCATCGCCATCGCGAGCACGATCGTGGAAGACGTCGGCAACTCCTGGGCCACCCTCTACCTGGCCGACTCGCTCGCCGCGCCGGCCGCCCTGGCCGCGACGGGCTACATCGCTCTGATCGGCTTTCAGTTCATCGGGCGGCTCGTCGGCGACCGCCTGGTCGACCGTCTCGGTCAACGAGCGGTGGCCAGAGCGGGCGGGGTGCTCGTCTTCATCGGGATGGCCGTCGCGCTGGCGTTCCCGTCGATCGCGACGACTCTGCTCGGATTCGCCGCCGCGGGCTTCGGAATCGCGACGCTCGTACCCGCCACGATGTCGGCTGCCGACAGCATCCCCGGCCTGCGGCCCGGCACCGGATTGACCGTGGTGACGTGGCTGATGCGGTTGGGCTTCCTCCTCTCACCGCTCATCATCGGCGTCGTCTCCGACGCGACCGACCTGAGGGTCGCCCTCCTGATCGTTCCCATCGCCGGCGTGATCATCATCGTGCTCGCGGGCGTCCTGAAACGACGCGTCACGCCAGACGGAACCCCGAACCCGTCGTGACGGTGTTAATGGTGTTCAACGTCAGCCGGTGAACCCCTCGGCCCGCGCCCGGCTCAGCTGAGCATCCAGGTTGAAGACCTCGACCAGATCGGTGAAGCCCTCAACGCCCGCCTGGGAGCGGTCGAAGAATTCCTCCATCTCGGCCTGCCAGCGGGCGTCGACATCCGTCGCCGTCAACTGCGCCTGAGAGGCCGCCGGGTCGTCGCACTCGTAGTAGCCGAACAGCACCCCGTCGCCGCGGGAGAAGATGCTGTAGTTGCGCACCCCTGCCGCCTCCATCTCGGCGAGGAACTCCGGCCACACGGCGGTGTGCCGGTCGAGGTACTCGTCGAGCCGGTCGGGCTTCACCCGAAGCTGGAAGGCCACCCGGCGGGTCTGTGCGTCTGCGCTCATGGGCAACAGCATAGGGATGGTCGGCCGGGACGCCTGCCCGCACTAAAGTTGAACCGTCCAACAACGAACATTTAGGAGTGGAACAGGTGGCTGACGGCTTCGAGCTCTTCACCGACCGTTCCGTTGTCGCCATGCGCGTCAACGGCGAACTGAAAGATCTCGCGACGCAGGTCACGACCACCGACACCGTCGAGCCGGTCACGATCGACTCGCCCGACGGTCTGAACATCCTGCGCCACTCCACCGCTCACGTGCTCGCACAGGCCGTGCAGTCGATCAATCCGGAGGCCAAGCTCGGCATCGGGCCGCCCATCACCGACGGCTTCTACTACGACTTCGATGTCGTCGAGCCGTTCACCCCGGAGGACCTCAAGACCCTCGACAAGGAGATGTCGCGCATCGTTCGTGCCGGCCAGCGCTTCGTGCGCCGGGTCGTCACCGACGACGAGGCGCGCGCCGAGCTGGCGGACGAGCCGTACAAGCTCGAGCTGATCGGCCTCAAAGGCGGAGCGCAGAAGGGCGACACCGCGGCGTTCGACGCCGAGGAGAGCGTCGAGGTCGGCGGTGGCGAGCTGACGATCTACGACAATGTCGACCCCAAGACCGGCGAGACGGTCTGGAAGGATCTCTGCCGCGGGCCGCACCTGCCCAACACCCGGATGATCGGCAACGGCTGGGCTCTCACCCGCGTGGCCGCCGCCTACTGGCGCGGCTCGGAGAAGAACAAGCAGCTGCAGCGCATCTACGGAACGGCCTGGCCGACCAAGGACGAGCTGCGCGCCTACCAGACCCGCATGGAGGAGGCCGCCAAGCGCGACCACCGCAAGCTCGGCGCCGAGCTGGATCTCTTCAGCTTCCCCGACGAGATCGGCTCCGGTCTCGCGGTCTTCCATCCTCGTGGCGGCATCATCCGCAACGAGATCGAGAACTACATGCGCGAGCGGCTCATCGCCAACGGCTACGAGCTCGTCAACACCCCGCACATCACCAAGGGGCGCCTGTACGAGATCAGCCAGCACCTCAACTGGTACCGGGAGGGGATGTTCCCTCCGATGCACCTCGATGAGGAGACGGATGCCGAGGGTCACGTGACCCGCCAGGGCCAGGACTACTACCTGAAGCCCATGAACTGCCCGATGCACAACCTGATCTACCGGGCGCGCGGTCGCAGCTACCGCGAGCTCCCGCTGCGGTTGGCGGAGTTCGGCACCGTGTACCGCTACGAGAAGAGCGGCACGCTGTCCGGCCTCACCCGGGTGCGCGGCCTCACGCAGGACGACGCGCACATCTACGTGACCGAGGACCAGATCAAGGACGAGGTCGCGCGCCAGCTCGAGTTCGTTCTCGAGACGCTGCGCGGCTACGGCCTCACCGACTTCTACCTCGAGCTCTCGACGAAGGACCCCGACAAGTACGTCGGCTCCGACGAGAGCTGGGAGCAGGCGACGGAGACGCTGCGCGAGGTCGCGGTCGAGTCCGGCTTGGAGCTCGTGGACGACCCGGGCGGCGCCGCGTTCTACGGCCCGAAGATCTCGGTGCAGGCGCGCGATGCGATCGGTCGCACCTGGCAGCTCTCGACGGTGCAGCTCGACTTCAACCAGCCGGAGCTGTTCGAGCTCGAGTACAACGCGGCCGACGGCACGCGCAAGCAGCCGGCGATGATCCACCGCGCCCTGCTCGGCTCGATCGAGCGCTTCTTCGCGATCCTGCTCGAGCACTACGCCGGCGCCTTCCCGGTCTGGCTGTCGCCGATGCAGGTCGTCGGCATCCCGGTCGCGGATGCGTACGGTCCCGTGCTCGACGATGTCATCTCGCGTCTCCGGGCGCGCGGCGTGCGGGCCGAAGTCGACCACTCCGACGACCGGATGCAGAAGAAGATCCGCACGCACACCAAGGCGAAGGTCCCGTACCAGCTCATCGTCGGTGAAGAGGATGCCGCGGCCGGCACGGTCAGCTTCCGCTTCCGCGACGGTACTCAGCGCAACGGCGTGACCGTGGACGAGGCGATCGAACGCATCGTGTCGTCGATCGCGAACCACGAGCAGGTCGTCACCGCATGGCTCGACTGAGCATCGACGACTATTCCGGCCAGGCAGCCGGGGGAGACGACGGGGCATCCGACGCGGTGCGCATCGACGACCCCGGCTACCTGGTGGGCGTGCCCGACGAGTTCCAGCGCCTCTGGACGCCGCACCGGATGGTCTACATCCAGCACGGTCAGCAGCCTGGCCACGAGGACTGCCCGTTCTGCGTCGCTCCGACGATGAGCGACGAGGACGCCCTCATCGTCCATCGCGGCACGCACGCGTTCGCGCTGCTCAACCTGTTCCCCTACAACAGCGGCCACGTGCTCGTCTGCCCGTACCGGCACGTCGCGCTGTACGACGAGGCGACGCCGGAGGAGGTCGCCGAGATCGGCAGCATCACGCAGACGGCGATGCGCGTCATCCGGCAGGTGTCGAAGAACGACGGCTTCAACCTCGGCATGAATCAGGGTGCGATCGCCGGAGCCGGGATCGCCGCGCACCTGCACCAGCACATCGTGCCGCGCTGGGCGCAGGACGCCAACTTCCTGCCCATCATCGCCAAGACCAAGGCGCTCCCGCAGCTCCTCGGTGATGTGCGGACGGCGATCGCCGAGGCCTGGCCGACCGACTGAACCGGCGCGCGGCGTCAGCGCACGCGACGCACGGGGAACTGCTCGAGCGGGTTCGCGTAGACGTCCTGCGACTCGACGAGCTTGAGCTCCCGCTCGCCCGACTCCAGCGTGCGCGCGAGCAGGTCGTACACGCTCGAGACCGTCTTGCGGAGGGCGAGCTCGGCGTCCCCGGTGCGCACGTAGTGGGCGGTGAACAGGGCGGCGGTGACGTCGCCCGAGCCGTTGGCCTTCATCGGCAGCCGCGGCGTCTGCACGATCCATGCGCCCTCGTCGTCGACGGCGAGCATCTCGATCGTGTCGTCGGGGCGGTCCGGTCGTTCGACGCTCGTGACGAGGACCGTGCGCGGCCCCATGGCCCGCGCCGCGTCCACCGAGTCCAGCGTGGACTCGAGCGTGTCGGGCGAGGTGTTGGTGAGGTACCCGAGCTCGAACTGGTTCGGGGTGATGATGTCGGCGACCGGCACGACCCGGTCGCGGAGCAGGTCGGGGATCGCCGGGGCGACGAAACAACCGGATGTCGCATTGCCCATGACCGGATCGCAGGCGTAAACGGCATCCGGATTGGCGGCCTTGACCCGCGAGACGGCGTCGACGATCACATCGCCGATGCCTTCGCTGCCCTGGTAGCCGGAGAGCACTGCGTCGATCTGCCCGAGCACACCGCGCTCCTCGATGCCGGTGATGACGTCTCGCACGTCCTCCGGTGCGATGAGCGGGCCGCGCCACGCCCCGTAGCCGGTGTGGTTGGAGAAGTTCACGGTGTAGACGGGGAGGACCTCGACCCCGATGCGCTGGAGGGGGAACACGGCGGCGGAGTTGCCCACGTGACCGTAGGCCACCGCGGACTGGATCGACAGGATCTTCATCCGTCGATCCTCTCATCCCGCGGAGGCTGTGGTCGCCTCGGTCAGCGGGTGGACTCCGCCAGGTCGTCGATGAGGCGGGCGGTCTCCTCGTCGGTGAGGTCGTGCACCGTGAGCCGCAGGTGGTGCGAGGGGGCCGACCGCTCCGACAGGACGAACTCGTCGCCGGTCCTGGCGAGCCAGCCCCGCAGCACGAGCCGCTCCGCGACGGTCTTCGCCGCGACGGGGAGGGCGACCCAGAGGTTGAGGCCGTCCTCCGCCTCCGTCGGCAGACCGCGCTCGGTGAGATGGGCGGCGAAGGCAGCGTTGCGTTCGGCGTAGTGGCGACCGGCCGCTGCGATCGCGTGCAGCACCGTCCCGTCGGTGAGTTGAGCGAGCACGAGACGCTGCAGCAGATGGCTCACCCAGGTCGTGCCGGGACTGAGCCGGAGGGCGAGGCGCTCCGCCGTCTCCGGATCGGTCGCCGCGATGGCGAGGCACATGTCGGGCCCGAGGAACTTTGACACGGATCGGACGAGGGCGAAGCGGCGGTGCTCCGGACCGATGAGTGTCTCGTACGGCCGCTGGGAGAGCATCGAGAAGTGGTCGTCCTCGATGACGAGCACGTACGGATGCTCGGCGAGCAGCGCGCGCAGGTCGGCGGCCCGGCGCGGCGAGAGGGTCGCGCCGGTCGGGTTCTGTGCGCGCGGGGTGCAGATGATCGCCCGCACGCCGTCGTCGAGGGCAGCGCGGAGGCCGTCGACGGTCATCCCCTCGGAATCCACGGGAACCGGAACGGCCCGGTAGCCGCCCAGGCGCACCGTGTGGATGCTGGCGAGGAAGCAGGGATCTTCGAGGGCGACCGCGTCGTCGCGCAGAAGCGCCTGGGCCAGAAGACGTTCGACGGCGTCCACGGCTCCGCTGGTGACGGTGATCCGCAGGTCCCGGCCGGGGAGATCGTCGCGCACCCAGGCGAGCGCACGGTCTTCGAGGGCGGGGTCGATCACGGGCTCCCCGTACAGCACGGGTCGCCCGGTCGCCCGCGCAAGCGCCGTGGTCGGATCGGGGATCAGGCGGGGATCCGGGTTGCCGGTGCCGATGTCGCGGAGCACCGAGTCGGGCGCGTAGCCCTCTTGTGCGACGGCCTCGTGGCCGGCGATCACTGTCCCGGCGCGGCCGCGGGCGACGACCACGCCCGCCTGCGCGAGCAGACGGTAGGCCGCCACGGCCGTGTTGCGGTTCACGCCGAGCAGGGCCGCCAGTTCCCGCACCGGGGGCAGTGCGTCACCCGGTCGCAGCGCACCGCGTTCATGGAGCGTTCGCACGCTCGCGGTGATCTCCGCCGCCGTCGCGCCCGTGATGATCTGTTCGTCCATGTCGCTCCGAGCTCGAGCCTAACGAGCACCAGGGGGAGTGATATCGTTTGGCATAGGTCAAATACTACTGAACGACGGACGAGAGGACCACGATGGTCGACACGGAGAGCACCGCGACGGGATCGGACCGCGTCAAGCGCGGCCTGGCCGAGATGCTGAAGGGCGGCGTGATCATGGACGTCGTGACGCCGGACCAGGCACGCATCGCCGAAGACGCCGGTGCGGTCGCCGTGATGGCGCTCGAACGAGTCCCCGCCGACATCCGTGCGCAGGGTGGTGTCGCCCGCATGAGCGACCCCGACCTCATCGAGGCCATCATCGCCGAGGTGTCCATCCCCGTCATGGCGAAGGCCCGCATCGGCCACTTCGTCGAGGCGCAGGTGCTGCAGGCGCTCGACGTCGACTACATCGACGAATCCGAGGTGCTGAGCCCGGCCGACTACGTGAACCACATCGACAAGTGGGGCTTCACCGTCCCCTTCGTCTGCGGTGCAACCAACCTGGGTGAGGCGCTGCGCCGCATCAACGAGGGCGCCGCCATGATCCGCTCGAAGGGCGAGGCCGGCACCGGCGACGTCTCGGAGGCGACCAAGCACATCCGCAAGATCAAGTCGGAGATCGCGGCGCTCACCTCCATGAGCCGGGACGAGCTGTACGTCGCGGCCAAGGAGCTGCAGGCACCGTACGCGCTCGTCGCCGAGATCGCCGAGACCGGCACGCTTCCCGTCGTGCTGTTCACCGCCGGCGGCGTGGCCACCCCGGCCGACGCGGCGATGATGATGCAACTGGGCGCCGACGGCGTGTTCGTCGGTTCGGGCATCTTCAAGTCGGGCAACCCCGAGCAGCGCGCGGCCGCGATCGTCAAGGCCACGACGTTCTACGACGACCCGTCGGTCATCGCCGAGGTGTCCCGCGGACTGGGCGAGGCCATGGTCGGCATCAACGTCTCCGACCTCGCAGCGCCGCACCGCCTCTCCGAGCGTGGCTGGTAGCACCAGAGTCGGCGTCCTCGCACTGCAGGGGGATTTCCGCGAGCACATCGCGGTCCTCCGCTCCCTGGGCGCCGACGCGGTGCCGGTGCGCCGGCCGTCGGAGCTCGCCGAGGTCGGCGGCCTGGTGATCCCCGGCGGCGAGTCGAGTGTGATGGACAAGCTGTCGCGCACGTTCGGACTCGCCGAGCCGCTGAAGCAGGCCATCGCCGGCGGTCTTCCCGTCTACGGAACGTGCGCCGGCCTCATCATGCTGGCCGACAGCATCCTCGACGGGATCGCGGGCCAGCAGACGCTCGGCGGCCTCGACGTGCAGGTGCGGCGCAACGCCTTCGGTTCCCAGCTCGACTCGTTCGAGACCGACCTCGACATCCCCGCGCTCGGCGCCGAACCGATGCACGCCGTGTTCATCCGGGCGCCCATCGTGCACAGCGTGGGGGAGCGGGCGACTCCGCTCGCCCGGCTCGCCGATGGCCGCGTCGTCGCCGTGGAGCAGGGCGACCTGCTCGGCACGTCGTTCCACCCCGAGATGACCGGCGACGTCCGGTTCCACGAGTACTTCCTGAGCAAAGTGCGCGCAGCGGCATGAAGCTGATCGTGCTGCGGGGCAACTCGGGATCGGGCAAGAGCACGGTCGCGAGAGAGCTGCGCCGGATGCTCGGAGACGGGGTCGCCCTCGTCGAGCAGGACTACCTCGCGCGCACCGTGCTCGGCCAGCAGAAGACGGACGCCGGCGGCAACCAGGAGCTCATCGCCCTCGTCGCCCGGCACGCGCTCCACGCATCCGATGCGGTGGTGGTCGAGGGAATGCTGTCGAGCGCGCGCTACGCCGCGATGCTGCGCGACCTGGCGTCGGAGCCCGGCGTCACCGCGTGGTTCTACTACTTCGACGTGCCGTTCGACGAGACGGTAACCCGGCACGCGACGCGCGACAAGGCCGGCTCGTTCGGTGCGGACGAACTGCGTCAGTGGTTCGTGGAGGACGACCTGCTCCCGTTCGTGCGCGAGCGGCTGATCCCCGCGCAGAGTTCGGCGGCGGACACGGCGGCGACGATCGTCGCAGAGGCCGGTCTGCGCCCGGGCACGCTGCCCGGCTGACCCGGCGCATCCGCGGCGCGCGGGGTACGGATCCGCGGGAGCCGAGGCTCTACAATGGTCAGGATCTTTGAAAGCAGTCTGAGGGAGCACAGTGTCCGGGCATTCCAAGTGGGCCACCACCAAGCACAAGAAGGCCGTGATCGACCAGCGTCGCGCCAAGTCGTTCGCGAAGCTGATCAAGAACATCGAGGTGGCGGCCAAGATGGGCGGCGCCGACATGTCCGGCAACCCGACCCTCGTCGACGCGGTGCAGAAGGCGAAGAAGACGTCTGTCCCGAACGACAACATCGACCGCGCGATCAAGCGCGGAGCGGGCCTCACCGGTGAGAGCATCGACTACGCGACGATCATGTACGAGGGCTACGGCCCCAACGGCGTCGCACTGCTGATCGAGTGCCTCACCGAGAACAAGAACCGCGCGGCCGCCGAGGTGCGCACCGCGATGACCCGCAACGGCGGCACCATGGCCGACCCGGGCAGCGTCTCCTACAACTTCCACCGCAAGGGCGTCATCGTCGTGCCGCACGCCGACGGCGTGGACGAGGACGACGTGCTCACCGCGGTTCTCGACGCCGGCGCAGAAGAGGTCACCGACCGCGGCGAGACCTTCGAGGTGCTCACCGAGGCGACCGACATGGTCGCAGCCCGTGCGGCGCTGCAGGATGCAGGAATCGACTACGACTCCGCCGACGTCGAGTTCGTCGCCACGGTCAATGTCGAGGCCGACGCCGAGACGGCGCGCAAGGTCTTCCGCCTGATCGACGCGCTCGAAGACTCGGATGACGTGCAGAACGTCTACACCAACCTCGACCTGACCGCTGAGGTCCAGGCCGAGCTCGAGTCCGACTCCGAGTAGCGGCCGCCATGTCGGTGCGCGTCCTCGGCATCGACCCCGGCCTCACCCGCTGCGGCGTCGGCATCGTCGACGTGCGTCCGGATCGGCGTGCGACGCTCGTGGCGGTCACGGTCATCCGCACGCCGCCGGCGATGCCCCTGGAGCAGCGTCTGCTGGCGGTCGGCAACGGCATCGAAGAGCTGCTGGACGCCCACGGCCCGGCCGTCGTCGCCATCGAGCGCGTCTTCGCCCAGCACAATCTGCGCACGGTGATGGGCACCGCGCAGGTGAGCGGTGTCGCACTGCACGCGGCGGCGAAACGCGGACTCCCGGTCGCTCTGCACACCCCGAGCGAGGTGAAGGCAGCGATCACCGGCTACGGTTCCGCCGACAAGAAGCAGGTGCAGGCGATGGTGGCGCGCATCCTGGGTCTGGCGGAGGTGCCGAAGCCGGCGGACGCCGCCGACGCGCTCGCGATCGCCATCTGCCACGCCTGGCGGGGTGCCCCCGCAGCAGCACCGGGCCCGGACGGCGGCGACCTGACGCCCGCTCAAGCGGCATGGCGCGCCGCGGAACGCTCCAGCAGCCGAGCGTCGGCGGCGCCACGTAGGCTGGCCAGGTGATCTCCTCCCTCCGTGGCATCGTTCTCTCAGCGAGCGGTGGAACGGCCGTGATCGAGGTCGGCGGTGTCGGATTCTCGGTGCAGTTGACCCCCGACCACGTCCTCTCCCTCCGCATCGGTGACGAAGCGTTCGTCATGACCTCCCTCATCGTGCGCGAAGACGCGCTCTCGCTCTTCGGGTTCTCCGACGTCGAGCAGTTGCAGGTGTTCGAGCTGCTCACGGGCGTCTCCGGCGTCGGGCCCAAGTCCGCCATCGGCGTGCTGTCGGTGCTCTCTCCCGACCAGATCGCCGAAGCCGTCGCGGCCGACGACGATGCGCCGTTCCGCAAGGTGTCCGGCATCGGACCCAAGACCGCGAAGCTCATCGTCGTGTCGCTGGCCGGAAAGCTCACCGTCACGCGACGCGCCCCGGTGTCGCGCGCGTCCGCGGCTCCCTCATCGATCGGCGACAGCGTGCTGGTCGCGCTGGTCGGCCTGGGCTGGCCCGAGAAGGTGGCCGCCGAGGCCCTGGCAGAGGTGGTCGCGGAGACCGACGAGAGTCACCGCGACAGCATGCAGGCGCTCCTGCGTCTCACGCTGGCGCACCTCGGTCCGGCGAAGCAGAGCGGGCGGGCATGACGGTGAGCGACGACAGCGACCCCACCGCTCCCGAACTCGAGTCCGAATCGGAACTGGCCTTCGAGGGCGCCCTGCGCCCGCGCTCGCTCGCCGAGTTCGTCGGGCAGGCCAAGGTGCGCGGCCAGCTCCAGCTGCTTCTCACCGCGGCGAAGATGCAGGACCGCACCGCCGACCACATCCTGCTCGCCGGCCCTCCCGGGCTCGGCAAGACCACGCTCGCGATGATCGTCGCCCATGAGAGCGGGCGTCCGCTGCGGCTGTCGAGCGGTCCCGCGATCCAGCACGCGGGAGATCTGGCGGCCCTGCTGTCCTCCCTCACGCCTGGCGAGGTCCTCTTCATCGACGAGATCCACCGGATGGCCCGCTCCGCCGAGGAGATGCTGTACCTGGCGATGGAGGACTTCCGCATCGACATCATGGTCGGCAAAGGAGCGGGGGCGACGTCGATCCCGCTCGACCTCGCGCCGTTCACCCTCGTGGGCGCCACGACGCGCTCCGGTCTGCTGCCCAACCCGCTGCGCGACCGCTTCGGCTTCACGGCGCACCTCGAGTTCTACGACGAGGCGGAGCTCACGCAGGTGCTCCAGCGCGCGGCGGTGATGCTCGACTTCGACATCGACAGAGCGGCCCTCGCCGAGATCGCCGGACGCTGCCGGGGCACACCGCGCATTGCGAACCGGCTCCTGCGCCGGGTGCGCGACTTCGCCCTGGTACGCGGGGGAGCCGCCGACATCGAGGCCGTGCGCGGGGCGCTCGAACTCTACGATGTCGACCCGCTGGGCCTCGACCGTCTCGACCGCGCTGTACTGCACGCCATCCTGGAACGCTTCGGCGGGGGACCGGTCGGGCTCAACACCCTCGCCGTCTCGGTCGGCGAGGAGGCGGAGACGATCGAATCGGTCGTGGAGCCGTTCCTGGTGCGCATCGGGCTGCTCTCCCGCACTCCGCGCGGCCGCGTGGCGACACCGTCGGCGTGGCGCCATTTCGGGATCGACCACCCGCAGCAGGTAGGCTCACAGCAACCATCACTGATGGATGACTTATAATTCAAGCTGGCCTGTCGGCCAACCATTCTCAAACCGATTGAAGCGGCCTTGCGCCGCGCACTGGAAGGTGACCCCAACTCATGGGTGACACAACTCTGACCATCGTCATGGTCGTCGTACTGGCGGCCCTGGTCTTCTTCATGTTCCGCAACAGCCGCAAGCGTCAGAAGGAGGCGGCTGAGACGCGTTCGAAGATGGTCCCCGGTGTCGAGGTCATGACCAACTTCGGCCTGTACGGCCACCTGCTCTCCGTCGATGACGACGACAACACCGCTCTCATCGAGACCAGCCCGGGCACCGTCATCAAGGTGCACCGTCAGGTGCTCGCGCGCGTCGTCGAGCCCAAGGTCGACGAGCCGGCCGAGGTCGAGACCGCTGCCGCCCCTGAGCTGAACGAGGATCACGCCGTCCCGCTCACCGAGCCCGAGTTCGGAGAGCGCGTCGACGACGTCTCGAAGAAGCCCGGCGCGAAGAGCGACGACTGACCCCATTTCCTGTGTGCCCGCGTCGGTTCGGCGCGGGCACGCTCGTAGAAAGCTGAGTATTAGGTGGCAAAGTCGACCCCGGTCAAGAAGGCCTGGCGTTCACTGAGTTGGCTCGGCGTCATCGTCGTGGTGCTCCTCGGTACGCTCACGGCTGGCGTCATCTGGAGCAACGCGACGTGGCTGCCCAAGCTCGCTCTCGACCTCCAGGGCGGAACCCAGATCATCCTGGCGCCGCAGGTGCAGAACGGCCAGGCGATCGAGCAGCAGCAGCTCGACCAGGCCGTGTCGATCATCCGGCAGCGCATCGACGCCGCCGGCGTCTCGGAGTCGGAGATCTCGACCGAGGGTTCGAAGAACATCGTCGTCTCGATCCCCGGCACCCCCGACCAGCAGACGCTCGACCGCATCAAGGCGAGCGCCAAGCTCGACTTCCGTCCGGTGCTCATCTCGGGCGGCCCGACCAACGAGGTCGTCGGGGCCGACGGCAAGACGACACCGGCACCGAGCCCGGCTCCCGGCCTGCAGTCCACGCCCTCGACCAAGCCCACCAACGGCAGCGACCTCGCCTGGGTGACGCCGGAGCTCCAGGCGCAGTTCAACGCGTTCTCGTGCGACTCGGACGCCGCCAAGAACACCGGTACCGCGCCGACGGACGAACCGCTCATCACCTGTGACGACGGGGGCACGGTCAAGTACCTGCTCGGCCCCGTCGAGGTCCGCGGTCAGGACATCAAAGACGCCAACAGCGGGCTCATGCAGAGCTCCAGCGGTGTCAGCAACGGTCAGTGGGCCGTCAACATCATCTTCAACGATGCGGGCACCAAGGCCTTCGCCGACGTCACCACCCGCCTGAACGGCCTGACCGGCGCGCAGAACCAGTTCGCGATCGTGCTCGACGGCAAGGTCATCTCGGCCCCGACCACCAACGCCGTGATCACCGACGGCCGTCCGCAGATCAGCGGCAACTTCACGCAGGACAGCGCGAAGACCCTGGCCGACCAGCTCAAGTTCGGCGCGCTGCCGTTCTCGTTCAAGGTGCAGAGCCAGGACACGATCTCGGCGACGCTCGGTTCGTCGCAGCTGCTCGCAGGTCTCATCGCCGGTCTCATCGGTCTGATCCTGGTCGCGATCTACACCCTGTTCCAATACCGCCTGCTCGGCTTCGTCACGATCATTTCGCTCGTGGTCGCCGCCCTGCTCACGTACCTCACGATCTCTCTGCTCTCGTGGCACTACGGCTACCGCTTGTCGTTGGCAGGTGTGGCGGGTCTGATCGTCGCGATCGGATTCACGGCCGACTCGTTCATCGTGTACTTCGAACGAATACGCGATGAGTTGCGCGACGGCAGAGGTCTCGAATCCGCCGTCGAGGCGGGTTGGAAGCGAGCCCAGCGCACGATCTACGCCTCCAAGGCCACCAACCTGCTCGCCGCCGTCGTGCTCTACGTGCTCGCCGCGGCCAACGTCCGTGGATTCGCGTTCACCCTCGGACTCACGACGATCATCGACGTGCTCGTGGTGCTGCTGTTCACGCATCCGGTGCTGCAGCTGCTCGCGAAGACCCGCTACTTCAACAGCGGGAGCCCGTGGAGCGGTCTCGACCCGCAGGCGCTCGGTGCCGTGTACCGCGGCGCCGCTCAGTTCCGCAAGCCGGTGGCTGTCGCACCCGGAAAGGCTGCATCCGCCAGCAAGGAGGCGGCCCGCCGCCAGACCATCGCCGAACGCAAGGCGGCCGAACTGGCCTCCGCATCGGCGTCGTCGGATAGCAAGAGCGGGGGGAAGGACTCCTGATGGCCAGTCGACTCACCACATTCGGTAACGACCTCTACACCGGCGCCCGTTCGTTCGACTTCGTCGGCAAGCGCAAGATCTGGTACTGGATCGCGGCCGTCATGGTCATCCTGTCCATCCTGATCCCCGTGATCAAGGGCGGCTTCAACTTCAGCATCGAGTTCCGTGGCGGATCGCAGTTCACGATCACCAACGTCGACGACACCTCGACAGCCAAGGCGCAGGATGCGCTGGACAGCGTCGTTCCCAACAAGGTCGCTCACGTCACCACGGTCAACAACGACTCCGTTCGCGTTCAGACCGACCAGCTGACCGAGACGCAGACCAAGGAGGTCGCGGACGCGCTGGCGAAGGCCTACGACGTGCGCGCCACCGACGTCTCGTCGACGTTCATCGGACCCTCGTGGGGCGCGGATGTGACGCAGCAGTCGATCCAGGGCATCGTGGTGTTCCTGTTGCTGGCGTTCATCGCGATGGCGCTCTACTTCCGCACCTGGAAAATGTCGGCGTCGGCGATCATCTCGCTGTTCCACGACCTCATCATCACGGCCGGCATCTACGCGCTGGTCGGGTTCGAGGTGTCTCCCGCGACCATGATCGGCTTCCTGACCATCCTGGGTTACTCGCTCTACGACACGGTCGTGGTCTTCGACAAGGTCCGTGAGAACACCAAGGAAGAGCTGGAGCTCACCCGCCGCACGTTCGCGGAATCGGTGAACCTGGCGGTGAACCAGACCCTGGTGCGATCGATCAACACCGCCGTCGTGGCCGTGCTGCCCGTCGCCTCCATCCTCTTCATCGGAGCATTCGCGCTCGGCGCCGACACCCTGCGCGACATCTCGCTCGCGCTGCTCATCGGCATCATCGTCGGAACCTACTCGACGATCTTCCTGGCCGCTCCGATGTACTCGCAGTTCCGCGAGGGCGAGGCTGCCATCAAGAAGCACGACGCGAAGGTGCTCTCCATCCGGCCCAAGGCCGCCGCACCGCAGCCGGTGCCGGTCACGGCGGAATAGAAGGTGACCGTGAGCGGTTCTTATCTCGACGAAGACGAGGTGAGCGCCGCGCGCGCGAGCGAACTCGTCGGAGCGGGTTCGGCCTGGCTGCTCGACGTCCGCGAGGCGCACGAGTGGGAGGCCGGACACGCGCCGGATGCTCACCACATCCCGCTGTACGAACTCCAGACACGACAGCACGAGCTGCCCGAAGATCAGCAGATCCTGGTGGTCTGCCATTCGGGTGGTCGCTCCCGTCTCGCGACGGACGCCCTCAACCGGGCTGACTATCCCGCGGCCAATGTGGCCGGCGGGATGAGCGCGTGGCAGGCGCATGGCGCCGCCGTCGTTCGTGACGACGGCTCTGCGGGAGACGTCGTCTGAACGCCGGAGTCGGCCCCGTGAACGAGCGGGGTGTCGCGGCGGCGATAATAGGGAGAAGGAGGCGCGCGCATGGTTGATACGACACAGACTGCTTCGCTGCGCCGCCTCGTGCCGCGCATCTTCTCGCGCGCGCAACCGGCGGGAGCGGTCGACACGCTCATCCGGACGGTTCGGCTGCACCACCCGAAGGCCGATCTGTCGCTGATCGAACGCGCCTATACGGTGGCCGAACGCGCCCACTCGGGACAGAAGCGCCGGTCGGGCGAGCCGTACATCACGCACCCCGTCGCGGTCGCGCAGATCCTCGCCGATCTCGGGATCGGCGCCAAGACGATCGCGGCCGCCCTCCTGCACGACACGGTCGAAGACACCGAGTACACCCTCGACGAGCTGCGCGACGCGTTCGGCGATGAGATCGCGATGCTCGTCGACGGCGTGACCAAGCTCGACAAGGTCAAGTACGGCGACAGCGCGCAGGCCGAGACGGTCCGCAAGATGATCGTGGCGATGTCGAAGGACATCCGCGTGCTGATCATCAAGCTCGCCGACCGGCTCCACAACGCCCGCACCTGGGGGTTCGTGCCCGCCGCGTCGGCGACGCGCAAGGCGACAGAGACGCTGGAGATCTACGCGCCGCTCGCGCACCGCCTCGGAATCCAGACCATCAAGTGGGAGCTGGAAGACCTCTCGTTCGCGGTGCTCTACCCGAAGCTCTACGCAGAGATCGAGAGCCTCGTACGGCAGCGCACTCCCGAGCGCGAGCGCCTCGTCCAGCAGGTCATCGACTCGATCAACGACGATCTGAAGAGCGCGAAGATCCGCGGCAAGGTGGTCGGGCGACCCAAGCAGTACTACTCGATCTATCAGAAGATGGTCGTGCGCGGACGTGAGTTCGACGAGATCTACGACCTGGTGGGCATCCGGGTGCTCGTGAACTCGGTGCGCGACTGCTACGCCGTGCTCGGTCAGATCCACGCGCGCTGGACGCCGATGCCCGGGCGATTCAAGGACTACATCGCCACGCCGAAGTTCAACCTGTACCAGTCGCTTCACACGACGGTGATCGGTCCGGAGGGCCGCCCGGTCGAGATCCAGATCCGTACGGAGGAGATGCATCAGCGCGCCGAGTTCGGTGTCGCCGCGCACTGGAAATACAAGGAGCAGACGACAGGCAAGAGCTCCGGTGGCCCCGCCAAGGACGACACCGACCTCGCCTGGCTCGCGCACATCTCCGACTGGCAGGCCGAGACCGCCGACCCGAGCGAGTTCCTCGACTCGCTCCGCTTCGAGATCGGTGCCAAAGAGGTCTACGTCTTCACGCCGAAGGGTCGCGTCATCGGCCTGCCGGCGGGCGCGACACCGGTGGACTTCGCCTATGCCGTGCACACCGAGGTCGGGCACCGCACGATGGGCGCGAAGGTCAACGGTCGCCTGGTGCCGCTCGAGAGCACCCTCACGACCGGGGATGTCGTGGAGGTCTTCACGTCGAAGAACCCCGACTCCGGTCCGAGCCAGGACTGGCTCAATTTCGTCAAGAGCCCGCGTGCCAGGAACAAGATCCGCCAGTGGTTCACCAAGGAGCGCCGCGACGAGGCGATCGAGCAGGGCAAGGACGCGATCGCCCGTGCCATGCGCAAGCAGAACCTGCCGCTGCAGAAGCTGATGTCGCAGGACTCCCTGGTCGAGGTCGCGTCGCTGCTGAAGTACGACGACGTCTCGTCGTTGTACGCCGCGGTGGGCGAGGGTCACGTCTCGACGCAGTCGGTGATCGAGAAGGTCGTCGCGTCGGTGCAGACCGAGGCCGAGACGGATGGCGACCTCGAACTGCCCGTCAAGGGACGGTCTCGTCAGCTGCGCAACAGCGACTCCGGCGTGCTCGTGCGCGGTGCACCGGACATCCTGGTCAAGCTCGCGAAGTGCTGCACCCCGGTGCCCGGCGACCCGATCGTCGGCTTCGTGACGCGCGGGGCCGGTGTCTCCGTGCACCAGGCGAGCTGCCACAACGTGCAGTCGCTGCTGCAGGAGCCCGAACGGATGATCGACGTCGAGTGGGCGCCGAGCTCCAAGAGCGTGTTCCTCGTGCAGATCCAGGTCGAGGCCCTCGACCGGGCCGGGCTGCTGTCCGACGTCACGCGCGTGCTCTCCGAGCACCACGTGAACATCCTGTCGGCCACGGTGACGACGTCGAGCAATCGCCTCGCCCTCAGCCGATTCGTGTTCGAGATGGGGGACACCACCCACCTCGACCGCGTGCTGAACGCGGTGCGCCGGATCGACGCCGTCTACGACGTGTACCGGGTGAGCGCGGGCTGACTCTCGGGCGCGGCCCGATGCTGCGGGACCGCTGCGAGCCGGACCAGGGCTCGGCGCGTGCCGGGCGACTGGATGTGCCGTTTGATGTGCGCCTGGCACTCCGCCGGTGCGACGCCGGCCAGGGCCAGAAGCGCCTGCACCTGTAGGGCGAGTCCCGCCGTGAACCGCTGCTCGGTGCGGAGCAGATCGACCACGGTGCGCAGCGGCGAGGTGAGCCGCGCGCGCCCGACGCGCAGCACATCGCCGCGTTCGAGTGCGCACTGACGCAGGTCGATGCCGGGCGGATTCGATGCTGGGCCTCGTCGGGCGCGGTCGACGCACGCATGCAGCACGGGAGGGGGCTCGGCCCTGACGCCGTGGATCCACGCCGCCGTACGACGATCGGCGATCATGGACGGCGCGGCGAGGAGTGCGAATGCCTCAGCGCGCAACTCGTGCGTGTCGGGGGTGTCGAGCGTCGCATAGGAGTCGCCGACCCGATAGAGCTGTCCGTCGAGCCGCAGGGCGCTCAGTTCGGCCTGCGGGATCGTGGGAGGGCCGAGAAGCCGGGGGAGCACCGATGTCATGCTCCCAGCTTCGCGCCGCACCCACCGGGCGTGGGCCGCAGAGAGAAGAGCGGTGGAGAACCCGCCCTGTGGACGGACGCCCCGCGTCTACTGCAGCGCGTCGAGCCAGACCTTGCGGGCGTCCAGTGCTTCCTGCGCTTCTTTGACCTTGCGCTGGTCGCCGGACGCCTTGGCGTCGTCGAGCTCCTGCTGAAGCTTCGCGATCGCCTCGGTGAGCTGGCTCGCGAGCCCCTCGGAGCGCGCCTTCTTCTCGGGGTTGTTCCGCTCCCAGTGCTCTTCGTCGAGGCGGCGCACAGCGGCCTCGACCTTGCGCAGCCGGTCTTCGATCGGGCGCACCTGATCGCGCGGCACCCGGCCGATCTCATCCCAGCGCTGCTGGATCGAGAGGAGCGTCGCCCGAGCCGACTCGCGGTCGGTGGCTTTGAGCAGCGGCTCCGCCTCGTCGAGGAGGGCGAGCTTGAGTTCCAGGTTGGCCGAGTACTCCTCGTTGTCCTTCGCGTCGACCTCGGCCTTGGCGGAGTAGATCGCGTCGCCGGCGGCCTTGAAGCGGGCCCAGAGGGCGTCGTCGTTGCGCTTGCCTGCGCGCCCGGCGAGCTTCCACTGGTCGAGCAGCTGACGGTACTCGGGGACACCGTCGGCGCCACGGGGGATCAGCGCCTCCGCCTGCTCGATGAGCGCGGTCTTGCGAGCCCGGACATCGCGGTGCTGGTTGTCGAGCTCGGCAAAGAAAGCCTTGCGGTTGTGCTCGATCGTCGAGCGCGCGGTGCGGAACCGCTTCCACAGCTCGTTCGCCTCGTTCTTGGGGATGCGCGGACCATCGTGCTGGTGGGTCTGCCACCGGGTGAACAGCGAATCGAGAGCCGAGGTGGTCTGCTTCCACTGCGTGCGCGCAGGATCCTCGGCGGCAAGGGCCTCGGCCTCGACGACGATGGCCGTGCGCTCAGCGACGGCCTGCTCGACCTGGGCCTTCGCCTCGGCGCTCTGCTGCTCCGTGAGCTCTTCGACGGTTCCGCCGAGGGTGTCGAGACGGGCGGCGAGCGACGCGAGGTCGCCGACGGCGTTGGCGCCGGCGACGCTCGTGCGGAGCGATGCGACCGCCTTGGCGATGTCCGATGCGGGGGCGCCGCGCTTGGCGCGCTGCTCGAGCAGCGTCACCTGGCCGGCGAGGTCGGTGTACTTGCGCTCGAAGTAGGCGAGAGCCTCTTCGGCCGTGCCGTCGGGATACTGGCCGACGGCCCGCTCGCCGTCGCCCTCGCGCACGAAGACGGTGCCTGTCTCATCGACACGACCCCACGGTTGCTGATCAGTAGTAGCCAAGACCCTCACCTTGCTGATGACGTTCCGAGCGGGAGACCGCCCACAGTTGCGATTCAGCCTATTGCACGCAGGGGCGGCGTGCAGCCGCCCCCGGATGATCCGCTACTGGAGCGAGAAGCTGTCGATGGTCGTCGCGACGACCGGCTTGCCATCCGTTCCGCCGCCCTGCACGCCCTTGTCCGTGACGCCGGAGATGAGCTTGTCGAGTCCGCTCGTGACCTTTCCGATCACGGTGTAGCCGCCTGCGCTGTCGGACGGGATCTTGGTGTCCTTGTACACGATGAAGAACTGGCTGCCCTGGCTCGAGGCGTTGTCGCTCTGTCGCGCCATGGCGAGCGTGCCCGCCGGGTAGATGTCGTCCTTCGGTGCGTTCTCGATCGGACCGTACGAGTATCCGGGACCGCCGGAGCCGTCGCCCTTGGGGTCGCCGCACTGCAGCACATAGAAGCCGCCGTTGGTGAGACGGTGGCAGGTGAGCCCGTCGTAGAAGCCCTTGGACGCGAGCCCGATCGTACTCGACACGGCCTGCGGTGCCTTCGCGCCGTCCAGGTCGACCCCGAGCGCGATGTCGTTGATCGTGAGGGCACCGGTCCAGTGGCGGTTGCCCGCGAGCGTCTTCGGCGGCAGCGTGTAGGTCTGCGCAGAGGCCGACGGCGAGGCGGATGCGCTCGGCGTGCCCGGCTTGGCGAAGTACAGCAGCTGCGTGGCCACGGCGAGCACGATGACGACGAGCACCGCGCCGCCGGCGATCCAGTTGTCGCGCCGACGCCGCTTGGTCTTGGTCTCGTGAACGGTCTGGCGCGCCTGATAGGCGCGCAGCCGCTCTCGGGCCTGCCGGGCTTCGCGGTCGTTCTGCCTGTTTGATGCCACGTGATTCCTCCGAGGGCGCGCCGTCGTGCGAACGATCCGTCGCGCCACCGCCCGCGGATCAGGATGAACTTTATGCGACTTGCCTATGGGTGACAAAGTCGCCGCTCCCAGCCAGCATGTCGGCGGTGCCGACTAGCCTGGAGGAATGGTCGACGTGCAACCCGGGCTCCGCACAGGGGCGACCCCGTTGGCTGTGCGGATGCGTCCGAAGTCACTCGACGAGGTGGCGGGTCAGAAGCACCTGCTGCGTCCCGGATCTCCGCTGGTCGCGCTGGCCTCCGACCAGAGCGGCGAGACCGGCTCGGTCTCCGTCATCCTGTGGGGGCCGCCGGGTACGGGTAAGACCACGCTCGCGCAGGCCATCGCGCACTCGTCCGGCCGTCGGTTCGTCGAGCTCTCCGCCGTCACGGCGGGGGTCAAAGACGTGCGCCTGGTGATGGACGAGGCGCTCTCGACCCGCGACCTGTACGGCGTCTCGACCGTGCTCTTCCTCGATGAGATCCACCGCTTCACCAAGGCGCAGCAGGATGCCCTGCTCCCTGGCGTCGAGAACGGCTGGGTCATCCTGGTCGCCGCGACCACCGAGAACCCGTCGTTCTCGGTGATCTCTCCGCTGCTGTCGCGCTCACTCCTCCTCACGCTGGAGACCCTCAGCGACGACGACCTCGGCATTGTGATCGACCGCGCCGTCGCCGACGACCGCGGGCTCGCCGGCCAGTACACGCTCGACCAGGAGGCCAGGGCCGCGATCATCCGGCTCGCCTCCGGGGATGCGCGGCGCGCCCTGACGGCGCTAGAGGCGGGCTCGGTGAGTGCCGCGTCGTCCACACCGGCGACCTCCAAGAAGAAGCCGGTCATCACGGCCGAGATCGTCGCGCAGGCGGTCGACCGTGCGCTGCTGCGCTACGACCGCAACGGCGACGAGCACTACGACGTCATCAGTGCCTTCATCAAGTCGGTGCGGGGCTCGGACGTCGATGCGTCGCTCCACTACCTCGCCCGCATGATCGAGGCGGGGGAGGATCCGCGCTTCATCGCGCGCCGCATCATCATCCTGGCGTCCGAAGACATCGGCATGGCCGATCCGCAGGCTCTGGTGGTCGCGATCGCCGCCGCCGACGCCGTGCAGTTCATCGGGATGCCGGAGGGGCGCATCCCGTTGGCCCAGGCCGTGGTGCACCTGGCGACCGCTCCGAAGTCGAACGCGGCGTACATGGCGCTCGACGCGGCCATCGCCGATGTGCGCGCCGGGCGCATCGGGCGCGTGCCGAAACATCTGCGCGATGCGCATTACCCGGGAGCCAAGCGCTTGGGCCACGGCAAGGGGTATCAGTATCCGCACGACGACGCGCTGGGTGTGCTCCGGCAGCAGTATCTGCCCGACGAACTCTCCGACGCCGCCTACTACCAGCCGACCGAGCACGGCAACGAGCGCGACGTCTCCGCACGCCTCGCGAAGCTGCGCAAGATCGTGCGCGGGAGCTAGTCGCGGTTCTGCTAGAATTGCTGCGCCTAGAAGTGTGTGTCGCGTGCGGCTGCGTCGACATTCGCTCTCGAAGGGACAGGCCCTGTAGCCGGGCGTCCTTGGCGACATCCCTCTAATTTTTGCAGCACGAAGTGTGCTGCGTTCATTGTGTTAGAGAGACAACCGAAAGGAACTCGTGTCTACCAAGTCACGTACCCGTAGCAAGACCCGCCTGTCGCGGTCGCTGGGCATCGCCCTGACCCCGAAGGCCGCCAAGTACCTCGAGAAGCGTCCCTACGCTCCGGGTGAGCACGGTCGCACCAAGCGCAAGGCCGACTCGGACTACGCCGTTCGTCTGCGCGAGAAGCAGCGTCTGCGCGCCCAGTACGGCATCCGCGAGAAGCAGCTGAAGATCGCGTTCGAAGAGGCTCGCCGTACCCAGGGCCTGACCGGTGAGAACCTGGTCGAGCTGCTCGAGATGCGTCTCGACGCCCTCGTGCTGCGTGCCGGCTTCGCCCGCACCACCGCCCAGGCTCGTCAGATGGTCGTGCACCGTCACATCCTCGTCGACGGCAACATCGTCGACCGTCCCTCGTTCCGCGTGAAGCCGGGTCAGCTGATCCACGTCAAGGCACGCTCCGAGGGCACCGAGCCGTTCCAGGTCGCGGCCGCCGGCGGACACGTCGACGTTCTGCCGAAGGTCCCGGCCTACCTGGATGTCGAGCTCGACAAGCTGCATGCTCGTCTGGTCCGCCGCCCGAAGCGCGCCGAGGTCCCCGTGACGTGTGAAGTCCAGCTCGTCGTCGAGTACTACGCGGCCCGCTAAGGATCGCAAAGACTCCCGGAACGGGGTCGTGGCTTCGTGCCACGGCCCCGTTCTCCTTTTTCCGGCGCGGTGAGACTACGCTGGGAGAGTATGCCGATGACGGAATGGATGGTGGGCACGTGTCGGGTGGCGATATCGCAGGGCTGATCGCGGCGGTCGTCTTCGCCGTGCTCGTCGGGTTCATCGCGATCCCGCTGGTCAAGTTCGGCCGGGTGCTCGATCAGACGCGCGAGGCGATCAAAGACGCCAGCGACGGGATCACGCCCATCCTCGACGAGACCGCGACGACCATCCAGGAGACGAACAAGCAGCTCGCGCGGGTCGACGTGATCACCAAGAACGTGGCGGATGTCACGGGGAACGTCTCGGCCCTGGTCGCCCTGTTCGCGGCTACCGTCGGAGGGCCGCTGATCAAGCTCGCGGGGTTCAGCGCAGCGGTGCGCGCGGCCTTCCGGGCAGCGGGCGGCTCTCGGCGTTCGCGCGGCACGACGCACTAAACTGACCCAGGCGCGCGGGTGATTCCGCGTGTCCCATCCACTTCAGGGAGTATCGGAATGAAGAGTTTTCTGTGGCTCATCGTCGGCGTGGCGATCGGATTCGCCGTCGCGCACAAAGTGAACGAGACACCGCAGGGCAAGCAGTTCTTCAGCTCGCTCGACAAGAAGGCACGCGACTTCGGGGAGGCCGTCGGCGACGGCTACCGTCAGCGCGAGGCCGAACTCCGCTCGGCCATCGACGGCGACTGACCGACCGCGACGACCGCACCGGCTCCAGACCCATTCACCACCTCTCACCGCTCGGAACCCATGCAGACTGCTGAAATCCACCGCCGTTGGCTCGACTTCTTCGCCAAGCGCGGACACACCGTCGTCCCCTCCGCCTCGCTCGTCAGCGACGACCCGTCACTGTTGTTCACGGTGGCCGGCATGGTGCCGTTCGTCCCGTATCTCACCGGCCTCGTGCCGGCGCCGTTCCCGCGCGCGACGAGCGTTCAGAAGTGCATCCGCACGCTCGACATCGACGAGGTCGGCAAGACCCCGCGGCACGGCACCTTCTTCCAGATGTGCGGCAACTTCTCCTTCGGCGACTACTTCAAGGAACAG
Organism: Leifsonia poae; assembly: GCF_027921845.1. GTDB lineage: Bacteria > Actinomycetota > Actinomycetes > Actinomycetales > Microbacteriaceae > Leifsonia > Leifsonia poae. The sequence continues at coordinate 897,643 of NZ_BSEN01000015.1, read as the reverse complement.
GCGATCACATTCGCCTGGGATCTCCTGACGACGTCCGAGGACGACGGCGGTCTGGGCTTCGACCCGAAGGACCTCTGGGTCACGGTGTACGAGGAGGACGACGAGGCGCGCGACATCTGGCGCCGGGTCGCCGGCCTGACGGATGAGCGCATCCAGGGCTTGGGCAAGGACACGAACTACTGGTCCACCGGCCAGCCCGGGCCCGCCGGGCCCTGCTCGGAGATCTTCTTCGACCGTGGTCCCGCGTACGGCATCGACGGGGGTCCGGCCACCGACGACGATCGCTACGTGGAGATCTGGAACCTCGTCTTCATGCAGTACCTGCGCGGCGAAGGCACGGGCAAGGCCGACTTCGACATCCTGGGCGATCTGCCCAAGAAGAACATCGACACCGGTATGGGTCTCGAGCGCGTCGCGTTCCTCAAGCAGGGCGTCGAGAACATGTACGAGATCGACCAGGTGCGCCCGGTCCTCGACCGTGCGGCGCAGCTGGCGGGCAAGACCTACGGTGCGGTGCACGACGACGACGTGCGTCTGCGCGTGATCGCAGACCACGTGCGCAGCGCGCTCATGCTGATGTCGGACGGCGTGACGCCGTCGAACGAGGGCCGGGGCTACATCCTGCGCCGTCTGATGCGTCGCACCGTGCGCGCGATGCGCCTGCTCGGTGTCGACCACGCGACCTTCCCGGAGCTGTTCACGGTGTCGCGCGACGCGATGAAGGCCGCGTATCCGGAGGTCGAGAAGGACTTCCCGCGCATCTCCCAGCTGGCCTATGCGGAAGAGGAGACGTTCCTGCGTACCCTCGTCGCCGGAACGGGCATCCTGGACACCGCGGTCTCCAACACGCAGCGCGCCGGCAAGAAGGAGCTCGCGGGCGACACCGCGTTCCTGCTGCACGACACCTACGGGTTCCCGATCGACCTCACGCTCGAGATGGCGGAGGAAGCAGGGCTCAGCGTCGACCGCCACGCGTTCGATTCGCTGATGGCCGACCAGCGCTCCCGGGCGAAGGCCGACGCCAAGGCGAAGAAGACCGCGCTGGCCGACCTGTCGGTCTACAGCTCGTTCCGTTCGCTCGGCGAGACCGTGTTCACCGGCTACACCGAGCTCGAGACGGAGTCGAGTGTGCTCGGCCTCATCGTCGACGGCGCATCGGTGTCGAAGGCGACCGAGGGGCAGATCGCCGAGATCATCCTCGGCGCGACGGCCCTGTACGCCGAGTCCGGCGGGCAGGATGCCGACGCCGGCACGATCGTCGGCCCGGGCTACGAGCTCGACGTCCTCGATGTGCAGAAGCCGGTCAAGGGCCTCATCAGCCACAAGGTGCTGGTGCGCAGCGGCGAGGTCGGCGTTGGCGCGCCCGCGACGAGCCTGGTCGACCACGACTACCGGCGCGGGGCGCGACAGGCTCACTCGGGCACCCACATCATCCACGCGGCCCTGCGTCAGGTCCTCGGGTCGAACGCCCACCAGAGCGGTTCGTACAACAAGGCCGGCTACCTGCGTCTCGACTTCTCGTGGAACCAGGCGCTCTCGCCCGAGACGCGCACCGAGATCGAAGAGATCTCGAACAACGCCATCCGGCAGAACTTCGAGGTCACCACACGGGAGATGCCGCTCGCTGAGGCCAAGGCGCTCGGCGCGATGGCCCTCTTCGGCGAGAAGTACGGGGACACCGTGCGCGTGGTCGACATCGACGGACCCTGGTCGCGCGAGCTCTGCGCCGGCACCCACGTGACGTCCAGCGCCGAGATCGGGATGATCAACCTGGTCAGCGAGGCGTCCGTCGGCTCGACCAACCGCCGCGTGGAGTCGCTGGTGGGACTGGAGGCCTTCCGCGACCTCGCGGTCGAGCGCACGATCGTCTCGCAGCTCTCCGGTTCGCTCAAGACGCCGCGCGAGCAGCTTCCTGAGAAGATCGCCGATCTGATGGCCAACCTCAAGGCGGCGGAGAAGCGGATCGCCGCCTTCGAGGCCCGTGCCGTGCTCGACAAGGTGCCGGCGCTGCTCGAGAGCGCCGCGCGTCACGGTGCGGTGACAGTCGTCGCCCAGGATGCGGGAACGCTCAACTCGGCCGACGACCTGCGCCTCCTCGTGACGACGGTGCGTGAGCGCCTCGGCTCGGACCCGGCGGTCGTCGCTCTCGCGGCCCGGGCCGGCGACAAGCCGGTCGTGATCGTCGCCACGAACCAGGCGGCGCGCGACACCGGGGCGAACGCGGGCGCGCTCGCCAAGACGGCGGCCGGCGTACTCGGCGGAGGCGGCGGCGGAAAGGCCGACCTCGCCCAGGGCGGCGGAACGGACGTCGACGCCATCCCGGCCGCACTCAACGCCGTGATCTCGGGCATCGGGGGCTAGGCGCCGGTGCGAACGGGAGTGCGACTCGGCATCGACGTCGGGAAGGTACGGATCGGCGTGAGCCGGTCCGACCCGCACGGCATGCTCGCCACGCCCGTAGAGACCGTGCCACGCTCCGAAGATGCTGCGGATCGCCGCCGGATCGCGGAGATTATGACGGAACTCGGAGTTTTCGAGATTATCGTCGGACTGCCATTGGCGCTTTCGGGAGCACACACGGCATCCACCGCTGACGCGATCGGATTCGCCACCGCCCTCGAGGCCGACGTGGATGTCCCGGTACGCCTCGTGGACGAGCGGCTCTCGACCGTTTCCGCTCACTCAGCACTGCGAGCATCCGGCAAGAACTCGAAATCTGCGCGTCCGGTGGTGGATCAGGTCGCCGCCACGATAATTTTGCAGCACGCCCTCGATGCGGAGCGCGCTACAGGTCATCCGCCGGGCTCTCCCATCGAACCGAGCATTGGACCCTAGTTTGTCGCAGAACCCACACCCTCCCGGGCCGGGCGAAACGATCCCGGACGTCGACGCACCCGTTTCGGACCGACCGCCCATGACGCGCCGGGAGGCCCGGATGGCGCAGGGCGGGTCCGCCCTGACCGCCGGCACCCCCGACGAGGCGGACGCGGAGTTCGACGCCCTCCTGGCCGCCGACCGCGTCGCCGCCGACCGCGACGTGGCGGCCGACAGCCCGGCTGCCGCCCGCCCGAGGTCTGCGGCCGAGACAGTGCTCGACAGTCCGTTCGCGACCTTCGAGGAGATCGCCGCCGTCGCCGACCCCGAGGCCGGCGACGCGCGTGGCCCCGGTGGGCAGGTGCCCGGGGGCCCCGAGTCGCCCCTCGCCTGGCGGCAGCAGAACTACCTCTCGCACCGCGAGCCCAAGAAGAAGCGCAGCTTCAAGCCGCTCTGGGTCACGCTCATCGTCGTCGCCATCCTGGGCGGGCTCGTCGGCGGTGCCTACGCAGCCTTCCAGCCGCAGGTCGCCAAGCTGGTCGCGGCGATCACGCCGAAAGACGACGACTACTCCGGCAACGGCAGCGGGACGGTCATCGTCTCGATCGTGTCGGGCGACACCGGTTCGGATGTGGCGACCAAGCTTCAGAAAGCCGGCGTCACCAAGACGTACAGCGCTTTCTACTCGCTGCTGCTCCGCCAGCAGCAGGAGGTCGAGTTCCAGCCCGGCGCGTTCAAGCTGGCGAAGAAGATGAGCGCGCAGGCGGCGCTGCTCGCGATGGAGGATCCGGCGTCGCGTGTGCAGAACACGGCTGTGATCCCGGAGGGGACGGCGGAGAAGGACATCCTGCCGCTCCTCGCCACCGCCACCAAGATTCCCGTCGCGGAGTTGACGGCGGCGGCCAAGAATCCGCAGCAGTACGGTGCTCCCGCACAGGCGACGACGCTCGAGGGCTTCCTGTTCCCCGCGACCTACACGTTCACGCCGGGGATCACGGCGCATGACGTGATCAAGACGCTGGTCGACCGCACGTTCCAGTCGCTCGACGACGCCGGGGTGAAGCCGGCCGACCGCTGGAAGACGATCGTGCTGGCCTCACTGGTGCAGCGCGAGGCCGGGCTCGCGCCCGACTACCCCAAGGTGTCGCGGGTCTTCCTCAACCGTCTCGCGCAGGGCTGGGATCTGCAGTCCGATGCAACGGTGGCGTACGGCACCGGCAACACCCACACAGTGACCACGACGGACGCCGAGCGCGCCGACGCGTCCAACAAGTACAACACCTACGTGCATCCGGGGCTCCCGGTCGGGCCGATCTCGAACCCGGGCGACCTGGCGATCAACGCGGCGCTGCATCCGGCAGCCGGACCGTGGATGTTCTTCGTGACCTGGAACCTGAAGACCGGCGAGACGATCTTCTCGACGACCGCGGCCGAGCACGACGCCGCCGTCGAGAAGTGGCAACAGTGGATGAGGGACAATCCTGGCTATGAGTGACAAGCGATCGACCCCGGCGGACGACGAGAACGGCGACGCGATCATCGACGAACTGGCTGAGCCGGCGGTGATGTTCGAGGGGGAACCCGAGGAATCCGAGGATGCCGACGAGGTCGACGAGGACGACGAGGACGCCGCCGATGCGGACGTGGCCGACGACGATGACGAGGTCGTCGCCGATGGCGAGGCGGAGTCGCTCGATCCTGCCGAGAACGGTGTGTCCGAGGCGGATGCGGAGGCGGGAATCGCTGCGCTGGTCGAAGCCGAGCGTGCGCGCGAGGCCGAGGAGGCGGCCGTCGCCGAGGCCGAGGACGCCGCCGACCGGGAGGACCCTGCCGACGATGAAGCTGAGGCGGAAGCCGATGCCGACGCCGAGCCCGCGGTCGAAGCCGAGGCCGCCGTCCCGGAACCCGCTGCTCCGCGGACCCCGCGCAAGAAGACGTCCCGTTCGCCCAAGGCGCCGGTGCGTCGATTGGCTGTGCTCGGCTCGCCGATCGGTCATTCCCAGTCGCCTGCCCTCCATCGCGCCGCGTACGAGGCCCTCGGGCTCGATTGGGAGTACGAGAGCGTTGACGTCGCAGAGGACGGGCTGGCCGACTTCATCGACGGTCTCGGCCCCGAATGGCGCGGCCTGTCGCTGACGATGCCGCTCAAGCAGTCGGTGATCCCGCTGCTGAACGAGACCGACCGGGTGGCCGAGCAGACGGGTGCGGCCAACACCGTCCTCCTCGACGACGGCGCCGTGCGCGGGTTCAACACCGATGTCGCCGGCCTGGTTCGCGCGGTGCGGGCGACCGGCCTCGAGAGCGCCCGCTTCGTCCACATCCTCGGCGGCGGGGCGACGGCGGCCTCGGCCCTGGTCGCCGCGGCCGAGCTCGGTGCCGAGCGGGTCGACGTGTATGTGCGGTCGCTCGAGCGCAGCGTCTGGCTCGAGCCGCTCGCACACGACCTCGGGCTGATGATCCGGATCCGCCCGTTCGGTCAGGCCGATCGCTCGCTCGACATCCCGGAGCTGGTCATCAGCACCCTGCCGGGCGGGGTGACCACGGATGCGGTCTACACCGACTCGACCCGGCGCCGCGCACTGCTCCTCGACGTCTCCTACGACCCGTGGCCGAGCGTGCTCGGTGCGGCGTGGAAGGCGGTCGACGGCCGCGTCGTCTCCGGGCTCGCCATGCTCGCGCACCAGGCGCTGCTCCAGGTGCGCATCTTCGTCTCCGGCGACCCGCTGCAGCCCCTCGAGAACGAGGATGCGGTGCTCGCCGCGATGCTCGACGCCGTCCGCATCGACGAGACCGGCTCCCCGCTGTCCTGACGCGCACGTCGCGCCTTCCGTCAGCCGTTGCGTCACACGAACGGGCGGCCCTGTGGCGCTATGCCAGAATCGAATCATGCTTCGTTGGCTCACGGCCGGGGAATCCCACGGCCCCGAACTCATCGCCCTGCTCGAAGGGCTCCCCGCCGGCGTGCCGGTTTCCCTCGACGCGATCCGCGCCGATCTGGCGCGCCGCAAACTCGGATACGGCCGCGGCGCCCGCATGAAATTCGAACAGGATGCGCTCGATATCTCGGGCGGCGTGCGCCACGGCTACAGCCTCGGCAGCCCCATCGCCGTGCGCATCGGCAACACGGAATGGCCCAAGTGGGTCGACGTGATGAGCGCGGAGCCCGTCGACGCCGAGAAGCTCGCCGGTGGCAGAGGTGCGGCGCTCACGCGGCCGCGACCGGGGCACGCGGACCTGGTCGGCATGCAGAAGTACGGGTTCGACGAGGCACGGCCGGTACTCGAGCGCGCGAGCGCCCGCGAGACGGCAGCGCGCGTCGCCCTCGGTGCGGTTGCGCGGTCGTTCCTCGAGCAGCTCGGCATCACCCTGGTGAGCCACACGCTCTCCATCGGTCCGGTCCGCGTCCCCGAGGGGTCGCCGCTTCCCCTGCCCAGCGACGTCGAGGCGCTCGACGCCGACCCGCTGCGGTGCTTCGATCCTGCGACCTCGGCCGCGATGGTCGCCGAGGTCGACGCCGCCCACAAAGACGGCGACACACTGGGCGGCGTCGTCGAGGTGCTCGCGTACGGCCTCCCGCCTGGCCTGGGCTCGCACGTGCACTGGGACCGCCGACTCGACGCGCAGCTCGCCGCCGCCCTCATGGGCATCCAGGCGATCAAGGGCGTCGAGGTCGGTGACGGATTCCTCACGACGACACGTCGCGGGTCCGACGCGCACGACGAGCTCGTGCCGGGCGACGGCGAGATCTCGCGCACGAGCGACAAGGCCGGCGGCACCGAGGGCGGCATGAGCACCGGAACGGTGCTGCGGGTCCGCGCGGGCATGAAGCCGATCGCGACCATCCCGCACGCCCTCCGCACGGTCGACATCGCGACGAGTGAAGCCGCACCGGCCCACCACCAGCGCTCCGACGTCTGTGCGGTTCCCGCCGCGGGCGTCGTCGCCGAGGCGATGGTCGCACTGGTGCTCGCCAACGCGGTGCTCGAGAAGTTCGGCGGCGACTCGATCGCCGAGACGTCGCGCAACCTCCAGGGGTACCTCGACGCCATCCCGGACAACCTCGCCACGACGCGGCTGTCTGCGCCGTACGCGGAGTGAACGGTGTGACGATCGTCCTCATCGGACCGCCGGCGGCCGGCAAGACGCGGATCGGCCGGCGCCTGGCGAAACGGCTCGGGCTCCCATTCGTCGACACCGACGCGGTGATCGTCGCCCAGCACGGACCGATCCCCGGCATCTTCGCCGAGCACGGGGAACCGCACTTCCGCGCGCTCGAACGGGTGGCGGTCGCAGAATCCATCGCCGAGCCCGGGGTGGTCTCGCTCGGCGGCGGGGCCGTGCTCGACCCGGAGACGCAGTCCGATCTGGCCGCGACCACGGTCGTGCTGCTCACGGTGCAGGCCGACGCGATCGCGTCGCGCATCTCCAACGCGAAGCGGCCGCTCGTGACCGACCTCGAGTCGTGGAAGCGGCTCGTCGCGGCACGTTCCGATCTGTACAACTCGCTCGCCGACTACACGGCGGACACATCGACCAGGCCCATCGAGACCATCGTGGAAGAGATCGCCGCCTGGGTGGAAGAAGGACACCGATGACCGACATCGAGCACGACCAGCCCACCGAGATCCTCGTGCCGGGGGTCGACCAGTATCCGGTGGTCGTCGGGCGCGGCCTCCGCGCCGACCTCGCGCCCTACCTGGGCGCGGGGGTGAACAAGGTGCTGGTCGTGCATCCGCCGACGCTCGGCGCTGCCGCGGCAGAGCTCCGCGAATCGCTCGTCGGACGGTACGAGGTGCTCCTCGCCGAGGTCCCGGATGCCGAAGCGGCCAAGCGGGTCGAGGTCGCTGCATTCTGCTGGCAGGTCATGGGCCAGGCCGACTTCACCAGGTCGGACGCCGTCATCGGCTTCGGCGGGGGAGCGGTGACCGACCTCGCCGGCTTCGTGGCCGCGACGTGGCTGCGCGGTGTTCGCCTGGTGCAGGTGCCGACCACACTGCTCGGCATGGTCGACGCGGCCGTCGGCGGCAAGACCGGCATCAACACGGCGGAGGGCAAGAACCTCGTCGGTGCGTTCTACGCGCCGGCCGCGGTGATCTGCGACCTCGACACGCTCACCTCCCTCGGCCGCAACGAACTGCTCGCCGGGTTCGGCGAGGTCGTCAAGTACGGCTTCATCGCCGAGCCGGAGATCCTCGACATCATCGAGCGCGACGTCGACCGGGCGACCGATCCGTCGAGCCCCGAGTTCCGTCGGCTGGTCGAGCTCTCCATCGGCATCAAGGCGCGCGTCGTCGGCGAGGACTTCACCGAGCAGGGCCTGCGGGAGATCCTCAACTACGGTCACACGCTCGGTCACGCCATCGAGCATGCGGAGCGCTACCAGTGGCGTCACGGCGCCGCCGTGTCGGTGGGGATGGTCTTCGCCGCGGAGCTCGCGCGACTCAGCGGCCGGCTGAGCGACGACGTGGTCGACCGGCACCGTCGCATCCTGGAGTCGCTCACCCTGCCCACGACGTACCCTCTGGGGCGCTGGCAGACCCTGCTGGCCACCATGCAGCGCGACAAGAAGGCGCGCGGCAGCCTGCTGCGCTTCATCGTGCTCGACGACCTGGCGCGGCCCACCGTGCTCGCCGGTCCCGACCAGAGCCTGCTCTTCGCGGCGTACCAAGAGATCGGCTCGTGACGACGGCGGGTCCGGCAGTGAAGACCGTCGTCGCCGAACTGCAGATCGAGCCGGGCGACGACACGTGGTCGGCGGTGCGCGTGCGTCCGCTCGCCGACGGGGAAGCGCCAGTAGGCTAAGGCGTCATGAGCGACTCCGCCTCCCGCATCCTGGTACTGAACGGCCCCAACCTGGGCCGGCTCGGCACGCGGGAGCCCGACGTCTACGGGTCAGGCACGCTGGACGACCTGCGCGCCGTGCTCGAAGCCGACGCGCCCGATGCCGCGATCGACCTGCGTCAGACCGATGCTGAGGCCGAGCTGCTCGGCTGGCTGCACGAGGCCGCCGACACGGGCGAGCCGGTCATCCTCAACGCGGGCGCGTGGACGCACTATTCGTACGCACTCCGCGACGCCGTCTCGATGGTGACGAAGCCGGGAGGGACCGTGATCGAGGTCCACCTCTCCAACCCGCACGCCCGCGAGGAATTCCGCCACACCAGCGTGATCAGCGCGGTGTCGACGGGCGTCGTCGCCGGTTTCGGCTTCGAGTCCTACCGCCTCGCGCTCGCCTACATTCGCCGAAACGCGCGCTGAGAACTAGAATCTCTTGAGGCTGCCGCCGGATGGCCAGCCACCGTGGACCGCCTTGGGCGCGCATCCACCCGCAACTTCTCCCAATCGAACGGAACACAGGCATGGCAACTACTGCTGACATCAAGAACGGCGTCGTCCTCAACATGGACGGCCAGCTCTGGACCGTGATCGAGTTCCAGCACGTGAAGCCGGGCAAGGGCGGCGCCTTCGTGCGCACCAAGCTGAAGAACGTCACCTCGGGCAAGACCGTCGACCGCACGTTCAACGCCGGTTCGAAGATCGAGACTTCGAACGTCGACCGCCGCGACTACCAGTACCTGTACCAGGACGGCGAGAGCTTCGTGTTCATGGACACGAGCGACTACGACCAGCTCTCCGTTCCGGGTGTCGTCGTCGGCGACGCGGCCAACTTCATGCTCGAGAACCAGAACGTCACCGTCGCGCTGCACGAGGGCGAGCCGCTCTACGTCGAGCTCCCGGCCTCCGTCGTGCTGGAGATCACCTACACCGAGCCCGGCCTGCAGGGCGACCGCTCCACCGGCGGCACCAAGCCCGCGACGGTCGAGACCGGCTACCAGATCCAGGTCCCGCTCTTCCTCGAGCAGGGCACCAAGGTCAAGGTCGACACCCGCACCGGGGACTACCTCGGCCGCGTCAACGACTAGATCGCCCGAGACACGACCACCCGATGAGTGCACGAACCAAAGCCCGCAAGCGCGCCCTCGATGTGCTGTACGGCGCCGACATCCGGCAGATCCCGCTGAACCAGGCCCTCGCGACCGAGGCCGAGCGCGCGGCGAACGAGCCGCAGCGCGAGGCGTCGTGGATGTATGCGCGGGAGATCGTCGACGGGGTCGTCGACAACGGCGACGAGATCGACGAGCAGATCGAGACGTACGCCCAGGGCTGGACCCTCGCGCGGATGCCGGTCGTCGACCGAGCCATCCTGCGGATCGGTGTCTGGGAGGTCCTGTTCAACGACCAGGTCCCCGACGGCGTCGCCATCTCCGAGGCCGTCGAAGCCGCGACCGTGCTGTCGACCGACGACTCGGCCGGCTTCATCAACGGGCTGCTGGCCAAGATCTCCCAGAACAAGTCCCACTAGCGCCGCGGAACGTCACCAGGTGAGCGAGAAGAGCAGAATGAGCAGCACCACCCTCGTCCGACCCACGCGCCGCCGCGGCCTGCGGGCACTCGGCGCGGTTCTCGTGGCCATGGCCCTCGCGACCGGGATCAGCGCGTGCTCGCTCATCGGCGGCTCGTCTCCCGTCCCGTCGTCGACCGCCAAGGCGCCGACCGGTGTCGACGGCGCGGTGAACTTCGACGAGCGATACATCCAGGCAGGAACGGGCGACAAGAAGGTCGATCTGTGGTTCGACCCGATGTGCCCGATCTGCGGCATCTTCGAGAAGACCAACGGCGAGACGCTCTCGAAGGCGGTCGCCGACGGGTCGATCACCCTGCGGCTGCATCCGCTGACGTTCCTCGACCGCCTCTCCAACGGCACCGGATACTCGACCCGTGCCGTCGCGGCGCTCACCTGTGTCGCGGTGAAGGAACCGGCCAGGGCTCTCGAGTACTACCAGGCGCTCTTTTCGAACCAGCCGGAGGAGAACAGCGACGGCCTGACCGACAAGCAGCTGGCGAAGCTCGCGACGGATGCCGGCATCGGGGACATCTCGAACTGCCTGGCCGACAGCGGCCCGTACCAGTCGTGGGCGCAGGCGAACACCGCGCACTCGCAGACCGGTCCGATCACCGTCGACGGCAAGAAGGTGCTCGACCGCATCGAGGGGACGCCGACGGTGCTCGTCGACGGCAAGCTGTTCACGGGCAAAGTGGACGACGGACCGGCGTTCCGGTCCTTCCTGTCGGAGAACTGACAGGCCCTCCGAGGTCGGCAGACGCCAGCCGGCGTCCTGCTATGCTCGTCCACGGTAGACATCCTTTAACAGCCGTCCAGTGAGGCGGGGAAGGAGGTCGGCATGACAGTACGCACTGTGCTGCAACACGCTGACATCACCCGGGCGTTGACTCGGATCTCCCACGAGATCCTGGAGTCCAACCGGGGTACGAACGACCTCGTCATCCTCGGGATCCCCACGCGCGGTGTCGTCCTGGCGCAGCGCATCGCGGAGAACATCCAGCGGATCGAGCCCGGCACCGGCGACCTCGTCGGCGCGCTCGACGTGACGATGTACCGCGACGATCTCTCGCGGAACCCGACGCGCACCCCGGCGCCCACCTCGGTGCCCGGCTCGATCGACGGCAAGACGGTCGTGCTCGTCGATGACGTGCTCTACTCCGGCCGCACGATCCGGGCCGCTCTCGACGCGATCAGCGACCTCGGGCGACCACGTGCCGTGCGCCTCGCCGTGCTCGTGGACCGCGGCCACCGCGAGCTGCCCATCCGGGCGGACTTCGTGGGCAAGAACCTGCCGAGCGCTGCGAGCGAGCGCATCAATGTGCGGCTCACCGAGATCGACGGCGACGAATCCGTGACGATCGAGGAGACGGGGGAGGCGAGCGCATGAGGCACCTGCTCTCGACCAGGACGCTCGGCCGCGACGACGCCATCCGGCTGCTGGATATCGCCGAGGACATGGCGGATGTGCAGGACCGCGAGGTGAAGAAGCTCCCGACCCTGCGTGGCAAGACGGTCGTCAACCTGTTCTTCGAGGACTCGACGCGCACGCGCATCTCGTTCGAGGCGGCGGCCAAGCGCCTCTCCGCCGATGTCATCAACTTCAGCGCCAAGGGGTCCAGCGTCTCGAAGGGCGAGAGTCTCAAAGATACCGCTCAGACCCTGGCCGCCATGGGCGCGGATGCCGTGGTCGTGCGGCACCACGCCAGCGGAGCCCCGCAGACCCTTGCGACCAGCGGCTGGATCGACGCCGGCATCATCAACGCCGGCGACGGCACGCACGAGCATCCGACGCAGGCTCTGCTCGACGCGTTCACGATGCGGCGCCGGCTCCACGGCGCCGCATCGCGCGGACGCGACCTCGACGGTGTGACCGTGACGATCGTCGGCGACATCCTCCACTCGCGGGTCGCCCGGTCGAACGTCTGGCTGCTGGAGACCCTCGGCGCCACCGTCACCCTGGTCGCCCCGCCGACCCTCCTGCCGGTGGATGTCAGCGGCTGGCCGGCGCAGATCGGCTTCGACCTCGACGCGGCCATCGACGCCGGGCCCGACGTGATCATGATGCTGCGGATCCAGGCCGAGCGGATGAATGCGGCGTTCTTCCCCAACACCCGCGAGTACGCGCGGCGCTGGGGTCTCGACGACGAGCGCCTCTCCCGGCTCCGCACCGATAGCATTGTCATGCACCCCGGCCCGATGAACCGGGGCCTGGAGATTTCGGCGGCGGCGGCCGATTCGCCCCGCTCGACCGTCAGAGAACAGGTCGCGAACGGAGTGTCCGTGAGGATGGCGGCGCTGTATCTGCTGCTGTCCGGTGGAGATCGGGAAGACGCATAGAACATGAACGAGACATATCTGATCGCGGGCGCGACGCTCGCCGACGGCCGCACGGCCGACCTGCTGGTCGACGGAGGACGGATCGCCGAAGTGGGAGCAGGTCTCTCGGTTCCGGGCGCGACGGTCGTCGACGCGGCGGGACTGATCGCGCTCCCTGGGCTCGTCGACCTGCACACGCACCTGCGTGAACCGGGCTTCGAACAGAGCGAGACCGTGCTGACGGGCACGCGCGCGGCCGCCGCCGGCGGTTTCACCTCGGTGTTCGCGATGGCGAACACGTCGCCCGTCGCCGACACGGCCGGGGTGGTCGAGCAGGTGCTGAGCCTCGGTGATGCGGCCGGCTACGCCACTGTGCGTCCGATCGGCGCCGTCACCGTGGGACTCGAGGGAGAGCGTCTCGCAGAACTCGGCGCCATGGCCGACTCCCGCGCACGGGTGCGGGTGTTCTCCGACGACGGTAAGTGCGTCTCCGATCCGCTTCTCATGCGTCGTGCCCTCGAGTACGTGAAGGCGTTCGACGGGGTCATCGCCCAGCACGCGCAGGAGCCGCGACTGACGATCGGCGCACAGATGAACGAGGGGGCGCTCTCCGGCGAGCTGGGGCTCACCGGCTGGCCCGCTGTGGCGGAGGAGTCGATCATCGCGCGCGATGTGCTCCTCGCCGAGCACGTCGGCTCCCGCCTGCACGTGTGCCACGTCTCCACGGCCGGTTCGGTCGACGTCATCCGCTGGGCCAAGGCCCGGGGGATCGACGTCACCGCGGAGGTCACCCCGCATCACCTGCTGCTGACGGAGGATCTGGTGCAGGGCTACGACGCCCGCTACAAGGTCAACCCGCCGCTGCGCCGCCGGGAAGACGTCGAGGCGCTCCGCGCCGGCCTCGCCGACGGCACCATCGACATCGTGGCCACCGACCACGCCCCGCATCCGGTCGAGTCGAAGGACTGCGAGTGGGATGCCGCGGCGTTCGGAATGGTCGGGCTCGAGTCCGCGCTCTCCGTCGTGCACGCCTCCGTGGTCGAGAACGGGATGCTCGGCTGGTCCGACGTCGCGCGGGTGCTCTCGTCCGCCCCGGCTCGCATCGGACGCCTGTCCGGGCACGGCCACGCGCTCGAGGCCGGCGCGCCCGCGGAGTTCACCCTGTACGACCCGCAGGCGTCACGTGAATTCGCGACCGCCGACCTGGCGGGCAAGGGCGTGAACTCGCCGTACCTGTCCATGACGCTCCCCGGGCGGGTGGTGGCGACCTTCCATCACGGCTACCCGACGGTGCTCGACGGCGTGGTCGTCGAGGCCGACGTCGTCGCCGCCAGGGCCCGCTCGTTCGCCGGCGCGGAAGAGGGTGCTCTCCGTGGATAAGTTCCTCCCCACGATCGTGGTCGTCGTCGTTCTGGCCGCCGCGTTCCTGCTGATGTGGCTCGGCTGGCGCCGTCGCGCCCGTCGCGACGCCGGCGCGGGGTCGGGCTATCCCGTGGGAGCGCCCGCGCAGACGACGGAGTTGCCCCTGGCAGAGGTCGACGCGCTCTACGTCGCGACCACCGCCGGCGGTGAGCCGCTCGAACGTCTCGCCCTGCCCGGGCTGTCGTTCCGCGGGCGGGCCACCGTCACCGTCGCCGACGCGGGGGTCACCATCGCGGTGACCGGTGAAGCGCCGGTGTTCGTGCGATCCGAGGCGATCGCCGGCGTCGCCACCGCCACGGTCACGATCGACCGCGTGGTCGAGAAGGACGGACTCATCCGCCTCTCGTGGACCACCAGTGGCGGCACTGCCGCCGACAGCTACTTCCGGGTCGCCGACCCGGCTGACCGCGCGCCGCTGATCGCCGCGATCGAAACCCTTCTCCCCGCCACGCACTCGGCGGGATCGACCACCGAAAGTGAGGTGTGACGTGGCTGCAGCACAACCTGCCGTCTTCGTCCTCGAAGACGGAACCCGCTATGTCGGGCGGGCATACGGGGCGGTCGGCCGCACCCTCGGCGAAGCGGTCTTCTCCACCGGCATGACCGGCTACCAGGAGACGCTGACCGACCCGTCGTACGCCGGGCAGATCGTCCTCATGACGGCGCCCCACATCGGCAACACGGGCACCAACGACGAAGACATGGAGTCGCGTCAGATCTGGGTGGCCGGCTATGTCGTGCGCGAGCCGTCCCGCGTCGTGTCGAATTTCCGCGCCCAGCGCAGCCTCGACGAGGACCTCGTCGCTCAGGGCGTCGTGGGGATCAGCGGCATCGACACCCGCGCGGTGACCCGCCACATCCGGTCGGCCGGCGCGATGCGCTCCGGCATCTTCTCGGGTCCGGACTTCGAGCTCAGCGAGAGCGAGCAGCTCGACCTCGTTCGCAGCGGCAGCGGGATGGCGGGGCGCAACCTTTCGGCCGAGGTCTCCACCCCGGAGCCCTTCACGGTGCCCGCCGTCGGCGAGAAGATCGGCTCGGTCGCCGTGCTCGATCTCGGCGTCAAGACCTCGACGCTCAACAACCTCGCCGCGCGCGGACTCGACGTGCACGTGCTGCCGCAGATGGTCAGCGCCCGCGACGTGCTCGAGCTGCAGCCGTCGGCGCTGTTCTTCTCGAACGGTCCCGGCGACCCCGCCGCATCGGAGAAGCACGTGCAGCTGCTCCAGGAGGTGCTCCGCGCCGGAGTGCCGTACTTCGGCATCTGCTTCGGCAATCAGCTGCTCGGCCGCGCGCTGGGCCTGACGACCTACAAGCTGCCGTTCGGGCACCGCGGAATCAACCAGCCGGTGCTCGACAAGCGCACCGGCCGCGTCGAGATCACGGCCCAGAACCACGGGTTCGCAGTCGAGGCACCGATCGAGGGCACCTTCGACTCGCCCGCCGGCTTCGGCCGCGTCGAGGTGAGCCACTTCAGCCTCAACGACAACGTGGTGGAGGGGCTCAACTGCCTCGACCTCGATGCGTTCAGCGTGCAGTACCACCCCGAAGCCGCTGCCGGACCGCACGACGCCAACTACCTGTTCGACCGTTTCATCGACATGATCCGCAAGCCCGCCGGCGAGAAGCCGTCCGGCGTGCCGGCGTCCGATTACCCGACCGCCACCGAGAACGAAGGCCAGAACTAATGCCGAAACGCTCCGATATCAGCTCCGTCCTGGTCATCGGCTCCGGCCCGATCGTCATCGGCCAGGCCTGCGAGTTCGACTACTCCGGCACGCAGGCGTGCCGCGTGCTCCGCGAGGAGGGCGTGCGCGTCATCCTGGTGAACTCGAACCCGGCGACGATCATGACCGACCCCGACTTCGCCGACGCCACGTACGTCGAGCCGATCACGTGGGAGGTCATCGAGACCATCATCGCCAAGGAGCGCCCGGATGCGATCCTGCCGACCCTGGGGGGCCAGACCGCGCTCAACGCGGCCATCCAGCTGCACGAGCACGGGATCCTCGAGAAGTACGACGTCGAGCTGATCGGCGCCAAGTTCGAGGCCATCCAGAAGGGCGAGGACCGCCAGATCTTCAAAGAGCTGGTGATCGCCGCCGGCGCGGAGGTCGCCCGCTCGCACATCGCCCACACGGTCGACGAGGCGATCGGTTTCGCCGAGGACCTCGGCTACCCGCTCGTCGTGCGCCCGTCGTTCACCATGGGCGGCCTGGGGTCGGGCTTCGCCTACACCGAGCAGGAGCTGCGGCGCATCGTCGGCGACGGCCTGCACCAGAGCCCCACCAGCGAGGTGCTCCTGGAGGAGTCCATCCTCGGCTGGAAGGAGTACGAGCTCGAGCTGATGCGGGACACGGCAGACAACACGGTCGTCGTCTGCTCCATCGAGAACGTCGACCCGGTCGGCGTGCACACCGGTGACTCGATCACCGTCGCACCGGCGCTGACCCTGACCGACCGCGAGTACCAGAAGCTGCGCGACATCGGCATCGACATCATCCGGGCCGTCGGCGTCGACACCGGCGGCTGCAACATCCAGTTCGCCGTCGACCCGTCGAACGGCCGGATCATCGTCATCGAGATGAACCCGCGCGTCTCGCGCTCGTCGGCGCTCGCATCGAAGGCGACCGGCTTCCCGATCGCCAAGATCGCGGCCAAGCTCGCCATCGGCTACCGTCTCGACGAGATCCCGAACGACATCACCAAGGTCACCCCGGCGAGCTTCGAGCCGACGCTCGACTACGTGGTCGTCAAGGTCCCGCGCTTCGCGTTCGAGAAGTTCCCGGCCGCCGACCCCACCCTCACCACCACCATGAAGTCGGTCGGCGAGGCGATGGCGATCGGCCGCAGCTTCACGAGCGCGCTGCAGAAGGCGCTCCGCTCGCTCGAGAAGCGCGGATCGTCCTTCCACTGGGGCGCCGAGTCGCGCACGCTCGACGAGCTGCTCTCCACGATCGGCACGCCGACCGACGGCCGGATCGTCGACGTGCAGCAGGCGCTTCGCCTGGGCGCGACCATCGAGCAGGTCTTCGAGGCCACCAAGATCGACCCGTGGTTCCTCGACCAGATCGTGCTCATCAATGAGGTCGCCGACCAGCTCAAGAACGCCGAGACGCTCGACACCGACACCCTGCGCTACGCGAAGGACCACGGGTTCTCCGACGCTCAGATCGGACAGCTGCGCGGCTTCGGCGAGACCGACGTGCGGGAGATCCGGCACATCCTGGGCGTGCGCCCGGTCTACAAGACGGTGGACACCTGCGCAGGCGAGTTCCCTGCACTCACGCCGTACCACTACTCCAGCTACGACCTGGAGACCGAGGTGGAGCCGAGCGATCGCCGCAAGGTGGTCATCCTGGGCTCCGGCCCGAACCGCATCGGTCAGGGCGTCGAATTCGACTACTCGTGCGTGCACGCCTCGTTCGCGCTGCACGACGCCGGGTTCGAGACGATCATGATCAACTGCAACCCCGAGACCGTGTCGACCGACTACGACACCAGCGACCGGCTCTACTTCGAGCCCCTCACGCTCGAGGACGTGCTGGAGGTCATCCACGCCGAATCCCAGAGCGGCGAGCTCGTCGGTGTCGTCGTGCAGCTCGGCGGCCAGACGGCCCTCGGACTCGCGAAGGGGCTCGAAGCGGCGGGCGTCCCCATCCTCGGCACCACCCCCGAGGCCATCGACCTGGCCGAGGAGCGCGGGCTGTTCGCCGAGATCCTCGAGAACGCCGGCCTGCTCGCACCGCGCAACGGCACGGCGTTCGACTTCCCCGGCGCGGTGCAGGTGGCCGAGCAGATCGGCTACCCGGTGCTGGTGCGGCCGAGCTACGTGCTCGGCGGCCGCGGCATGGAGATCGTCTACGACAGCCCGTCGCTGGCCGACTACTTCGAGCGCGTCGCCGGTCAGGGGATCGTCGGCCCGGCGCATCCGCTGCTGGTCGACCGCTTCCTCGACGACGCCATCGAGATCGACGTCGACGCACTCTACGACGGCGAGCAGCTCTACATCGGCGGCGTGATGGAGCACATCGAGGAGGCCGGCATCCACTCCGGTGACTCGAGCTGCACGCTGCCTCCGATCACCCTGGGACGCCGCGAGATCGACCGGGTCCGGGACGCGACGCTCAAGATCGCCGAGGGCGTCGGCGTGCGCGGGCTGCTGAACGTGCAGTTCGCGATCGGCGCCGGCGTGCTCTACGTGCTCGAGGCGAACCCGCGGGCATCCCGCACGGTTCCCTTCGTCTCGAAGGCGCTCGGCATCCCGCTCGCCAAGGCGGCATCGCGCATCATGGTGGGCGAGACGATCGCCTCGCTGATCGAGTCCGGTTTGCTCCCCGTGCAAGACGGCTCGGTCATCCCGATGGACTCGCCGGTCGCCGTCAAGGAGGCCGTGCTGCCGTTCAAGCGGTTCCGCACGAAGGACGGCAACATCGTCGACTCGGTGCTCGGCCCGGAGATGCGTTCGACCGGCGAGGTGATGGGGATCGACAAGGACTTCCCGCGCGCGTTCGCCAAGAGCCAGTCGGCCGCGTACGGCGGGATGCCGCTCGGAGGCACCGCGTTCGTCTCCGTCTCCGACCGCGACAAGCGCTCGATCGTGCTGCCGGTGCTGCGCCTGCAGCAGCTCGGCTTCGAGATCCTCGCCACCGAGGGCACGGCCGAAGTGCTCAACCGCAACGGCATCGCCGCCAGCGTCGTGCGCAAGTTCAGCGAGACCGACAGCTCGGCCCCGTCGATCGTCGACCTGATCAACCGCAACGAAGTGGATGTCGTCATCAACACTCCGAGCGGCCGATCGGCTCGTGCGGACGGGTACGAGATCCGCGCGGCCGCCGTGGCCGGCGACAAGCCGCTGTTCACGACGATCGCGGAGCTCAGCGCCGCCGTCGCCTCCGTCGACGCGATCCGCGAAGGCTTCGAGGTGAAGTCGCTGCAGGAGTATGCACTCGATCGGGCCGCGCGCGCGTGAGTTTCGGTGACCGGCTCGCCGGAGTCTTCGCCAGCGAAGGGCGCCTCTGCGTCGGGATCGACCCGCACGAGCACCTGCTGCAGAGCTGGGGCCTCCCGGCCTCGGCGGACGGTGTGCGGGCGTTCGGCTTGGCGGTCGTGGCGGCCACGGTGGGACGGGCGGGCATCGTCAAGCCGCAGGTGGCGTTCTTCGAGCGCTACGGGTCGGCCGGCTACGCCGCGCTCGAAGAGGTGCTCGCCGCCGCCCGGGATGCCGGACTGCTGGTGATCGCGGACGCGAAGCGCGGCGACATCGGCACCAGCGTGACCGCGTACGCGGAGGCCTGGCTGACGCCGGGATCGCCGTTGGAGGCCGACGCGATGACGATCGCCGCGTTCCAGGGGGTCGGGTCGATCGCCGAGCCGATGCGGCTCGCCGAGAGCGCAGGCAAGGGCCTGTTCGTGCTCGCCGCCACGTCGAATCCGGAGGCGGCGGCCATCCAGCAGGCGGTCGTGGCGTCGGGAGCGCATTCGGGACTCACGGTCGCGCGTGCGATCATCGAAGACGTGAGTTCTTTCAACCAGGCCCAGGCGCAGCACGCCTTCGGCTCGATCGGGCTCGTGCTCGGTGCCACCCTCGACCTCGCCGACTTCGGCATCGTCACCACCGCGAGCGCGCGCGTCAATGCCTCTCCGGTGCTCGCACCCGGCTTCGGGCACCAGGGCGCTCGTGTCGCCGACGCGGCGCGGCTCTTCGGCTCGCTGGCCGGTGGCGTGATCGTGAGCGAGTCGCGCGGCCTGCTCGGGGGCGGCCCCGACGGACTCGCCGATGCCATCGCGGCACGCGCCGACGAGGTGCGGAGCAGTCATGTCTGAGCCCCGCACCGCTTCGCTTCGTCCGGCGCCCCCTGAGGTCGACCGCCGCGCCGCCTCGCAGGCCGCCGTCGCAGCGCGTCGGGCGCGTGCAGCGGTGAAGGCCGCGATCGCTGCCCACGAGGTCTCTCCGCTCACCGTCCTCGACAAGGCGACGGCCGAGCCGGAGGGTGTTGAAGGCCGGCTGCGCGTCACCGAGTTCCTGCTCAGCGTGCCCGCGATCGGCACCACCAAGATGAAGGACGCCCTGGAGCGGCTCGCGATCTCGCCAGCCAAGCGCCTCGGCGGCCTCGGCCGGCATCAGCGCCTTCGCCTGCGCGAGTTCCTCATCGAGCGCGAGTCGCGCTCGGGGCGTCAGAAGAACCAGCTGGTCGTGCTGGCCGGTCCCACCGCGGTGGGCAAGGGCACCGTCTCTACATACATCCGCGAGAACTATCCGGATGTCCTGCTCTCCGTCTCGGCCACCACCCGCGCCCCGCGGCCCGGCGAGGTCGACGGCGTGAACTACTACTTCGTCGACGACGCCGAGTTCGACCGGATGATCGCCGACGGCGAGTTGCTCGAGTGGGCGACCGTGCACAACGCCTCGCGGTACGGCACGCCGCGCACGCCGATCGAGCGTGCGCTCGAGGCGGGCAGGAGCGTGCTGCTCGAGATCGACCTGCAGGGAGCGCGCAGCGTGCGTGCCGCCATGCCGGAGGCGCGCCTGATCTTCCTCCTGCCCCCGACCTGGGAGGAGCTCGTGCGGCGGCTCATCGGCCGCGGCACCGAATCGGCCGCGGAACAGCAGCGCCGGCTCGAGACCGCGAAGATCGAATTGGCCGCTCAGGACGAGTTCGATCACCGGGTCGTGAACACCGACGTGGCCGAGGCCGCGCGGGAGGTCGTAGACTTGATGAAGATCCGCACGGCGCCGTCGCGCCCGTAGACCGTTCTCTTGGCGTCCTGGAGACGCCCGTCGTCACCGTGACGACCCACCTTACACAAGGAGCAATACACGTATGGCACTCAGCAACAAGGGCATCATTGACCCGCCCATCGACGACGTCCTGGCCAAGGTCGAGTCGAAGTACGCCCTGGTGATCTTCGCGTCCAAGCGCGCCCGTCAGATCAACGACTACTACGCCGACCTGCACGAGGGAAGCCTGTTCGACAACGTCGGCCCCCTGGTCGACTCGTCGGTCGACGACAAGCCGCTCTCGGTCGCCCTGCACGAGATCAACGAGGACAAGCTCGAGATCAAGCCGATCGTCGAATAAGTAGCACGGCCGGGGTTCTCCCGGCATGAGGGGATGCCGCCGTGGGCGCACGATTGACCATTGTCGTCGGAGTTACCGGCGGCATCGCCGCGTATAAGGCCGTCGGAGTGATCCGGGCCCTCGTGCTCGAGGGGCACTCGGTGCACGTGGTGGCGACGGAGGCCGCGCTGCGGTTCGTCGGCCGCCCGACGCTCGAGGCGATCAGCCGCAATCCGGTGGCGACCGATCTTTACGAGGGTGTCGCCGAGGTGCGGCACGTCGCGATCGGCCAGTCCGCCGATCTGATCGTCATCGCGCCCGCCACGGCCAACACGATCGCGAAGCTCGCGGCCGGACTCGCCGACGACCTGCTCGGCAACACCGTGCTCGCCAGCACGGCGCCTCTGGTCATCGCCCCGGCGATGCACACCGAGATGTGGCAGAACCCCGCGACGGTTGCGAACATCGCGACCCTGCGCGGGCGCGGCGTCACGGTGGTCGGTCCGGCCAGCGGACAGCTCACGGGCAAAGACTCCGGTCCCGGCCGGATGGAGGAGTCGGCGACGGTCGTGCGCGCCGCCCTCGAGACCGTCGGGGCGCATCCGGAACGATCGCTGCCGCCGGTGGTCTCCGAGCAGCCGCAGGCGATCGTCGTTCCGGCGGCGGATGCCGTGGCCGACATCGTCGTGCTCTCCGAACGCCGCCGGGCGAACGAGGCGACGCGTCGACCGCGTGGCGGCAACGATCTGGCCGGCAAGCGGGTCGTGGTGACGGCAGGCGGAACGCGCGAGCCTCTCGACCCGGTGCGCTTCCTCGGCAACCGGTCGAGCGGACGGCAGGGCGTCGCCCTGGCCCAGGCCGCGCGAGCCAGGGGAGCCGAGGTGACACTGATCGCCGCCCACCTCGAGGTGCCGGCGCCCGACGACCTCACGGTGATCGAGGTGCAGACGGCACTCGAGCTGCAGGAGGCCGTGACCGAGGTCGCCGCCTCCGCCGACATCGTCGTGATGACCGCAGCCGTCGCCGACTACCGCCCGGCCGAGGTGCGCGACGCGAAGATCAAGAAGACCGAGGCGGGGGAGACCCTCACCCTCGAGCTGGTCGCCAACCCCGACATCCTGGCCGGACTGTCGGCGGGTCGGCGCGAAGGTCAGGTCGTCGTCGGCTTCGCAGCCGAGACCGAACCGGATCCCTCCGCGCTGATCGAGCTCGGGCGCGGCAAGCTGGAGGCCAAGGGCTGCGACTTCCTCGTGATCAACCAGGTCGGCTGGACCCAGGGGTTCGCCACGGAGAGCAATGAAGTCGTCGTGCTCCGACGGGGCGGCGATATAGTGATGGAGGCCTCCGGCTCCAAGCTGTCGGTGGCCGATCGTATTCTCGACGTCATCGCCTGACGCAAACCAGATGTGACGGGCCCGAGCTAGGGAGAACCTTGGCCGAACTGCGCCTCTTCACCTCCGAATCCGTCACCGAAGGCCACCCCGACAAGATCTGCGATCAGATCTCGGACAGCATCCTGGATGCGCTGCTCGCGGTCGACCCGCACAGTCGCGCGGCGGTCGAGACGCTGGTCACCACCGGCCTCGTGCATGTCGCCGGCGAGGTGACGACGAACGGCTACGTCGAGATCCCCGCGCTGGTCCGCGAGAAGATCGTGGAGATCGGCTACGACTCGTCCGACGTCAGCTTCGACGGCAACCAGTGCGGCGTCTCCGTGTCGATCGGCGCGCAGTCGCCCGACATCGCCCAGGGCGTCGACAACGCCCTCGAGACGCGCTCCGAGCAGAGCATCGACCCCTTCGACCACCAGGGCGCCGGCGATCAGGGGATCATGTTCGGCTACGCCACGACCGAGACGCCGCAGTACATGCCGCTGCCGATCTGGCTCGCGCACCGCCTGGCCGAGCGCCTGGCCGAGGTGCGCAAGCAGGGAGTGCTCGACTACCTGCGGCCCGACGGCAAGACCCAGGTCACCATCGGCTACGAGGGCATCGTGCCGAAGTCGGTCCAGACCGTCGTGCTCTCGACCCAGCACGCGCCGCACGTCTCCAACGAGACGTTGCAGGCCGAGGTCATCGAAGAGGTCATCGCTCCCGTGCTCCACGCTGCCGGGCTGGAGTCGGCGCACGTGCGCACGCTGATCAACCCGACCGGCCGGTTCGAGATCGGCGGCCCCAAGGGAGACGCCGGCCTCACGGGTCGCAAGATCATCGTCGACACCTACGGCGGCGCCAGCCGCCACGGTGGTGGCGCCTTCTCAGGCAAGGACCCGTCGAAGGTCGACCGCTCCGCGGCGTACGCGATGCGCTGGGCCGCGAAGAACGCGGTCGCGGCCGGGTTCGCCGACCGCCTGGAACTGCAGGTCGCCTACGCCATCGGCAAGGCGGCGCCCGTCGGCCTCTACGTCGAGACGTTCGGCACCGGCACCATTCCCGACGACCGCATCATCGCGGCCATCCGGGAGGTCTTCGACCTGCGGCCCGCAGCGATCATCGAATCGCTCGACCTGCTGCGCCCGATCTACGCGAAGACGGCGACCTACGGCCACTTCGGCCGCGAGCTGCCCGATTTCACCTGGGAGCGCCTCGACCGCATCGACGATCTGCGGTCGGCCGCGGGGCTGTAGCGATGCCGGCGGCCGCACGGGTCGCCCGCATCGTCATTGATTCGGCGCTTCCCCAGCTCGACCACTACTTCGACTACCGCGTACCGCCCGAGCTCGCCGACCTGGCGCAGCCGGGCGTTCGGGTCAAGGTGCCGCTGCGCACGGCCGGTCGCATCGCCGACGGCTACATCGCCGAGTTCGCGGACGAGTCCGAGGAGGCGTACGAGGGCGAGCTCAGCCCGATCGAGGCGGTCGTGTCGCCGGTGCCGGTGCTCTCGCCGGAGGTCTGGCGGCTGGCTCGGCGGCTGGCCGACCGGAGCGCCGGGACGGCCAACGACATCGTGCGGCTCGCGGTGCCCGGCCGGGCGGTGCGCGTCGAGAAGGCGTGGCTGGCCGCCCAGGCGCAGGTCGCAGAACCGGGGGCCGATGAACCGGAGGTCGCCGAGGGGGCGGAGGGCGCCGACCACCGCACGGCTCCGGCCGCGCACGTCCCCGCACCCGCCGTGCGCGGCTACGGCGACGGCGTGCTCGAGGCGGCGGTCGCCGACGGCCGGCGCGTCGCCGTACGCTCGATCCCGCGCCTGGCGCAGCTCCCCGACGGCTCCTGGGTGGGCGAGTGGGCCGTCACCCTCGCGACGCTGGCGACCGGATGCTTCGTCGCAGGCCGATCCGCGATCATCGCGGTCCCCGACTACCGCGACCTCGACCAGCTCGCCGCGGCCCTGCACGCCATCGCGCCCGCCGGCGCCGTGGTGCGCGCCGACGCGTCGCAGGCGAATGCGGAGCGCTACCGCGGGTTCCTCGAAGCGCTCTCCGGGCCACGCATCGTGATCGGCAACCGGTCCGTCGTCTACGCGCCGGCGTCCGACCTCGGCCTCATCGCGCTCTGGAGTGACGGCGACCCGCTCTACGCCGAGCCGCTGAGCCCCTATGTGCACACGCGGGACGCGGCGCTGGTGCGCCAGGAACTGCAGCACTGCGCCCTCGTCTTCGCCGGTCACGCCCGTACCGTGGAAGTGGAGCGCCTGGTCGACGTCGGCTGGCTCGACGAGATCGCCCCGGAGCGGGCCGTGTCGCCGCGCGTCGTGCTGACCGCCAACCAGGCGGCCGACGAGCCGGCGGCGCGTGCCGCCCGCATCCCGTCGGGCGCCTGGCAGACCGCACGGGCCGCGCTCACCGGCTCGGCCGACCATCCTGCCGGGCCGGTGCTGGTGCAGGTGGCACGCCCCGGATACGCGCCCATGCTCGCCTGTGCGCGCTGCGGGCAGGCGGCCCGGTGCAACCGCTGCGACGGCCCGCTCGGCCAGAGTCGCGCCGGTGCCACCCCGGCGTGCGGCTGGTGCGGCGCGCTCGCCACCGACTGGCGCTGCGGCAACTGCGAGCACGACCGGTTCCGGATGGTCACCGTCGGGTCCGGCCGCACCGCAGAGGAGCTCGGCCGAGCGTTTCCGGGTGTGCGCGTCGTGGTGGCCGACGGCGAGCATCCGGTGCAGACCGTCGGCGACGCGCCCGCGCTGGTCGTCGCGACGCGTGGGGCCGAACCGATCGCCGCCGGCGGCTACCGCGCCGTGCTCCTGCTCGACGGCGAGCGGATGCTCGCCCGGGAGAGCCTGCGCGTGGCGGAGGACTGCCTGCGCTGGTGGACCAACGCATCCGCGTTGGCCGCCCCCGGGGCGCCGACGGTGCTCGTCGGCGTCGCCGGTCCGCTCGCGCGCGACTTCGCCACGGGGCGGCTGACCGAGTTCGCCCGGGCGGAGCTGGCCGCGCGCCGGGAGCTGCGGTTCCCTCCGGCGGTGCGGCTGGCGTCGATCACGGGCTCGGCGGAGGCGGTCGAGCAACTGGTCGCCGCCGTGGACCAGGACCTGCTCATCGACGTGCTCGGGCCGGCACCGGCGGCGGACGGCCTGGTGCGGAGCATCCTGCGGTTCGAGTACGCGCGCGGGGGCGAGGTCGCCACGGCGGTGCGCGCGGCGTTCGTGCGCAACGCCACCAAGCGGCGTCGCGCGCCGGCGGGCAAGAGCGGTTTCCGTCCCGCGCCGACCCTGCGGGTGCGCTTCGACGACCCCGAGCTCGGCTAGGTTCGCGCCGTCGGCCGCGGTGTCGGAGAATGGATGCTGGCCCGTCGGCGACCGTTCGCCGCGCCGGCCCTTCCGCTGTTCGACGATCCGGAGATGTACGTGACACGTTTGAGGCTGGTCTTCGCCGGCACCCCGGCGGTGGCTGTCCCCGCACTGCGTGCGCTCGCCGAGCGGCATGACGTCGTCGCGGTGATCACCCGGCGCGACGCCGAGCTCGGCCGCAAGCGCGTCCTCACCCCGTCGCCCGTCGCGGCGGCCGCGGAGGAGCTCGGCATCGAGACGATCAAGGCGAACCGTCTCGACGACACGGTGACTGAGCGCATCCGGGAGCTCGCACCCGATCTCGGCGCCATCGTCGCGTACGGCGGACTCGTGCGCGAGCCCCTGCTCTCGCTGCCGCGGCTCGGCTGGATCAACCTGCACTTCTCGTTGCTGCCCCTGTGGCGCGGCGCCGCGCCGGTGCAGCGAGCGGTCATCGCCGGAGACACCGTGACGGGCGCCGCGGTCTTCCAGCTCGTGCCCGACCTGGATGCCGGAGCGGTCTTCTCGGAGCTGCGCCGCGAGATCGGCCCGGATGAGACGGCCGGCGAGCTGCTCGAAGCGCTCTCCATCCCGGGCGCCGGACTTCTCGCCGAGACGGTCGACGCGCTCGCCGACGGCTCGGCCGTCGCGACGGAGCAGACCGGCGAGCCGACGCTCGCCCCGAAACTCACGCTGGACGACGCCCACCTCGACCTGGCGGCGCCCGCCGAGGCCGTCTACGCCCGGCTGCGCGGCGTGACGCCGGAGCCGGGCGCGTTCGCGCTGCTCGACGGCGAGCGCTTCAAGATCCTGTCCGCCCGCCGGGCGCCCGAGGCGGAGCCGCTGGCTCCTGGCGCCGTCGAACTGCGTGGCAAGGCCGTCCAGGTCGGGACGGCGACGGACCCGCTCGAGCTGGTCACCGTACAGCCGGCGGGCAAGCGAGCGATGGCGGCCGCCGACTGGTGGCGGGGCCGTTCGAACCCCGAAGGAGTACACCTCTCATGAGCGAGCGCCCGACCCGCGTACAGCCCGCGCGCCAGGTGGCCTACGACGTCATCTCGGCAGTGCGTGAATCCGACGCCTACGCCAACCTGCTCCTGCCGACCCGCATCGTGCGCGCCGGTCTGTCACCGGCGGATGCCGGGCTGGCCACCGAGCTCACGTACGGGACCCTGCGCATGCAGGGCTACTACGACCGTGTCATCGCGATCGCCGCCGGACGCCCGATCGACAAGATCGATGCACCGATCCTCGACGTGCTGCGCCTCGGCGCCCACCAGCTGCTCTCCACTCGCGTGGCTCCGCACGCCGCCGTCAACGAGTCGGTCGCGCTCGCCCGGATGGTGGGCTCGCGCTCGACGACCGGTTTCACCAACGGAGTGCTGCGCGAGATCGGCCGTCACACGCCCGAGGAATGGCGGCAGCGCATCCTCGCCGCGGCGAAGAACCAGGACGACGAGCTGGCGTCCGTCAGCTCGCACCCGGTCTGGGTCGTGCGCGCGTTCCGTCGCGCCCTCGAGGCCGAGGGCCGCGGCGCAGAACTCGAGGAGCTGCTGGCCGCGGACAACGTCGCCCCGCGCGTGAACCTGATCGCCCTCCCCGGCCTGGCCGACGCGCCGGAAGGGTCGACGCCGGACCGCTACTCGCCGCCCGGCTTCACCGCCGGCGGTGGCGACCCTCAGGCCCTGGTCGAGGCGAACGACGGTCGCGTGAGGGTGCAGGACGAGGGCTCCCAGCTCGCCGCGCTCGCGCTCAGCCGTGCGCGGCCGATCCTGCCGGGGGAGCGCTGGCTCGACCTGTGCGCCGGCCCGGGCGGCAAGGCGGCGCTCCTCGCGGCCGAGGCGCTGACCGGGGGAGCGACGCTCGTCGCCAACGAGGTCGTCCCGGCGCGCGCCGAGCTGGTCCGCCGCGCCCTCGCGCCCGTTCCGCTCGACGTCGAGGTGTGGGAACGCGACGGCACGACCATCGGCGCGTCGCATCCCGAGGCCTTCGACCGCATCCTGCTCGACGCGCCCTGCACCGGTCTCGGCGCGCTGCGGCGCCGTCCGGAGGCCCGCTGGCGCAAGACTCCGCGCGATGTGGCCGAGCTCACCGCCCTTCAGACCCGGCTGCTCGACTCCGCCGTCGACGCTCTCGCGCCCGGCGGCGTGCTGGCCTACGTGACCTGCTCGCCGCACATCGGGGAGACCCGGGGGATCATCGCCGATGCGCTCGACCGACACGACGACCTCGAAGCGCTCAGCACGGCCGAGGTGGTGCAGCAGCTCGCCGTCGAGCGTCTCGACCTGGCCGACGACGTGCTGCACGCGCAGCTCTGGCCGCACCGCCACGGCACCGATGCCATGTTCATCGCGCTGCTGACGAAGAACGCCCCCGCCGAAGAGAGAGACTGAAGCCCATGCCAGCACGGATCAACCCCAGTATCCTCGCCGCCGATTTCGTGAACATGCAGCGGGACCTGGAGCGCATCGCCTCCGCCGATCTCGTGCACGTCGACGTGATGGACAACCACTTCGTGCCCAACCTGACGTTCGGGCCGCAGATGGTGGAGCGGATCCAGGCCGTGTCGCCGATTCCGCTCGACGTGCACCTCATGATCGACGATCCCGATCGGTGGGCGCTCGGCTATGCAGAGCTGGGGGCGTACTCGGTCACGTTCCACGCGGAGGCTGCGGCGGACCCGGTGCGGCTCGCGCGGCGTCTGCAGGCGATCGGAGCACGCGCCGGCCTCGCGCTCAAGCCGGGCACCCCGGTCGACGACGTCCTCGAGCTCCTGCCGGAATTCGACCAGGTGCTGGTGATGACGGTGGAGCCGGGCTTCGGAGGCCAATCGTTCATGCCGGAGACGATGCCGAAGCTGGCGCGACTCCGCTCCGCGGTCGATGCCGCCGGTCTCGACGTCTGGCTGCAGGTGGACGGCGGTATCACCGAGGAGACGATCGTGACCGCGGCCGAGAACGGGGCGGACACCTTCGTCGCCGGTTCCGCCGTGTTCCGGGCCGAGAACACCGAGCGACAGATCTCCCTGTTGCGCGATACGGCGGCCGAGCACATCCACCCCGGCGGGAACTAGTAGCCTGTAACGGTGAAAACCTTCGACGACCTCTTCGCCGAGCTCAGCGAGAAGGCCGTGTCCCGTCCGCACGGTTCCGGAACGGTGCGCGAGCTGGACGCGGGCGTGCACGCCATCGGAAAGAAGATCGTGGAGGAGGCCGCCGAGGTCTGGATGGCCGCCGAGTACGAGACCGACGAGCGCACGGCTGAGGAGATCTCCCAGCTGCTCTACCACCTGCAGGTCCTGCTCATCGCCAAGGGCCTCACGCCGGCCGACGTGTACCGACATCTGTGAACCGAACCTCCCCGTTCTGATCACCCCACGTACACGAAAGACCCAACAATGCTGAAGATCGCCGTTCCCAACAAGGGTTCCCTCTCCGAGACCGCGGCGCAGATGCTGTCGGAGGCGGGCTACCACGGCCGCCGCGACCCCAAAGAGCTCATCGTCTCCGACCCGCGCAACGACGTCGAGTTCTTCTATCTGCGCCCCCGCGACATCGCCACCTACGTCGGCAGCGGTGCGCTCGACGTGGGCATCACCGGCCGCGACCTGCTGCTCGACTCCGGCTCTTCCGCCGCGGAGATCGCCGCACTCGACTTCGCCGCCTCCACCTTCCGGTTCGCCGGCCCGACCGGCCTTCTCACCGACCTCGCCGACCTCGAGGGAAAGCGGGTCGCGACCAGCTATCCCGGGCTCGTCGGCGACTTCCTCGCCGACAAGGGCATCGACTCGACGCTCATCAAGCTCGACGGCGCCGTGGAGTCGGCCGTGCGCCTCGGCGTCGCGGATGCGGTGGCCGACGTGGTCGAGACCGGCGCCACCTTGCGCAAGCAGGGCCTCGAGATCTTCGGCCCGGTCATCCTCGAGTCGGAGGCCGTGCTCATCTCGTCGGCCGCTCCGGCCCCCGGTGTCGACACACTGCTCCGGCGGCTCCAGGGCGTGATGGTCGCCCGCCAGTACGTGCTGGTCGATTACAACCTGCCCGTCGCTCTGCTGGAGCGCGCGGTCGCACTCACCCCCGGTGTCGAGTCGCCCACCGTCTCACCGCTCGGCGAGCCGGACTGGGTGGCCGTGCGCGTGATGATCAAGCGCGAGAGCACCAACCACACCATGGATGCGCTCTACGAGCTGGGCGCACGCGCCATCCTGGTCACCTCGATCCACGCGGCGCGCATCTGATGAGCGTCGCGGTCAGGGTGATCCCGTGTCTCGACGTGGCCGCCGGCCGCGTAGTCAAGGGTGTCAACTTCCAGAATCTGCGTGACGCGGGAGACCCGGTCGAGCTGGCCCGGTCGTACTACGAGCAGGGCGCCGACGAGCTGACCTTCCTCGATGTCACGGCGACGGTCGACAACCGCTCGACGACCTACGACGTCGTGCGCGCCACGGCCGAGCAGGTCTTCATCCCGCTTACGGTCGGCGGTGGCGTGCGCAGCACCGAGGACGTCTCACGGCTGCTCGCCAGCGGCGCCGACAAGGTGGGGGTCAACTCCGCGGCGATCGCGCGACCCGCCCTGGTGGCCGAGATCGCCGACCGCTTCGGCGCGCAGGTGCTCGTGCTCTCGCTCGACGTCAAGCGCTCGGCCGCGACGGCGTCGGGTTTCGTGGTCACGACGCACGGCGGGCGCACCGAGACCGAGCTCGACGCGCTCGAGTGGGCGGCGACCGCCATCGAGCTCGGAGCGGGCGAGCTGCTCGTCAACTCCATCGACGCCGACGGAACCAAAGAGGGGTTCGACACCGAGCTCATCGCGTTGATGCGCGGCATCAGCAGCGTCCCGGTCATCGCGTCCGGCGGCGCCGGGGCGGTCACCGACTTCGTCCCGGCCATCGAGGCCGGCGCCGATGCGGTGCTCGCGGCGAGCGTCTTCCACTCGGGCGAGATGACGATCGGCGACGTCAAAGAGGAATTGGTCAAAGCCGGCCTGGAGGTCAGATCATGAGCGCGGTCGACAGCGCGATCTTGGAGCGCATCACGTTCAACAGCGACGGGCTCGTGCCCGCGATCATCCAGCAGTGGGACACGCGCGAGGTGCTCATGATGGGCTGGATGGACGCCGAGGCGTTCCGTCGCACCATGACGGAGGGTCGGGTGACCTTCTGGTCGCGGTCGCGTCAGGAGTACTGGCGCAAGGGCGACACCTCCGGCCACGCCCAGTACGTCAAGGCCGCGGCGCTCGACTGCGACGGCGATACGCTCTTGGTGACCGTCGAGCAGATCGGCGCCGCCTGCCACACCGGCACGCGCACCTGCTTCGACGGCGATCAGCTGGCACCGGCCGTCGGTGCGGCACCCGTCGACGCATCGGAGGCCCCGTGATCGCCACCGCATCCGGCTCGACCGCCCGCACCGACTTCTCCGCGCTCCTCGCCGACCACCGCGTCGTGCCCGTCGTGCGCGAGCTGTTCGCCGACGGTGAGACCCCGGTCGGCATCTACCGCAAGCTCGCCGCCAACCGGCCAGGCACCTTCCTGCTGGAGTCCGCAGAGCAGGGCGGAATCTGGTCGCGCTTCTCCTTCGTCGGTGTGTCGTCCTTCGGCGTGCTCACCCAGGAGCAGGATGCGGTCCGCTGGCTCGACTACGGGCTGCCGGCGGAGCGCGCCCTCGGCACCGCGGCGGAGCTTCCGCCCCTCGAAGCCCTCGCGGCGCTCTACGCCCGCTGGCAGACGCCGAGGATCGACGGACTCCCGCCGCTGACCGGCGGCCTCGTCGGATTCATCGGCTGGGAGGCCATCCGGCAGATCGAGCGCCTTCCGCACCAGCCGCCCGCCGACTTCGACGTGCCGGGGCAGGCTCTCGCCTTCAGCGCGGACCTCGTGGTGATCGACCACCGCTTCGGCACGGTCACGCTCATCGCCAATGTGCTCAACGACGGCGTCGACGACGCCGACACACTGTGGCACGAAGCTCAGCGACGACTCGATGCGATGCAGAACGGGCTCGCGCAGCCGTCGGAGGCCTGGCTCGCCGAGGTCGACCTGGCGACGCCGGCCGATCCCGTCTCGCGCACGCGGCGCGAGGACTTCCTCGCCTCCGTGGTCACCGCCAAGGAGCGGATCGTCGACGGCGACATCTTCCAGGTCGTCATCTCGCAGCGCTTCGAGCTGGAATGCTCCGCGCATCCGCTCGATGTCTACCGGGTGCTCCGCAGTCTCAATCCGAGCCCGTACATGTATCTGCTCGCCCTCGAGCGCCCGGATGGCGGCGCGTACTCGATCGTCGGGTCGTCGCCCGAGGCCCTGTTCAAGGTCCAGAACGGGCGCGCGTTCACGCATCCGATCGCCGGATCCAAGCCGCGCGGGGCGACCCCGGAAGAGGACCTCGACCTCGAGGCGACGCTCCTCGGAGACGACAAGGAGCGCGCCGAGCACCTGATGCTCGTCGATCTCGCCCGCAACGACCTGCTGAAGGTCTGCGAGGCAGGGTCGGTCGAGGTGACCGAGTTCATGCGCGTCGAGCGGTTCAGCCACATCATGCACATCGTGTCGTCGGTCGAGGGCGACCTGCTTCCGACGGCGACGGCGATCGACGTGTTCCGGGCGACGTTCCCCGCCGGGACGCTCTCCGGCGCCCCGAAGCCGCGCGCTCTCGAGATCATCGACGAGCTCGAACCGGCGCAGCGCGGTGTGTACGGGGGCGTGATCGGCTACTTCGGATTCGCTGGCGACGCCGACCTGGCGATCGCCATCCGCACGGCGACCATCATGGACGGCGTCGCGCGGGTGCAGGCCGGGGGAGGCCTCGTGGCCGACTCGATCCCCGAGAGCGAGTTCCAGGAGTCGCAGAACAAGGCGGCCGCACCGCTCCGTGCGGTCGCGGTCGCGAACGCGATGAGGCGGGTGCACGGTGACGGCTGACACAGCCGAGGCTGGCGAGCCGACGCCGCGGCGCGTCTCGCGCCGTGCGAAGTACGTCACACTGCTGGCACTTGTGGTCGGCAGCGGGCTGACCCTGCTCGCCTCGACGCAGACCTGGTTCACCGTGCACCTGACGTCGGCGGCCGACAGCGGAGCGGCGATCACCGTCGCGGGCTCGGCCGCCGCGCCCGCGCTCACCGCGCTCTCGCTCGCCGGCCTCGCTCTGACCGCCGCGCTGGCGATCGCAGGGCCGATCTTCCGCGTCGTGCTCGCTCTGCTGGGCATCCTGCTGGGCGTCAGCGTGCTCATCTCTGCCGGAAGCGCGCTGGGCGACCCGCTGCGATCGGCCTCCGCGGCCATCACGACGGCGACCGGCGTCGCGGGGAACGCGTCCCTCCACCGGATGGTCGAGCGCATCGACGCGGGGATCTGGCCGACCGTCGCGATCATCGGCGGCGCGATCCTCGTGCTCGCGTCCGCGGCCGTCGTGGTCACGACGCGGCTCTGGCCCGGGCCCTCGAAGCGCTACCAGACGCGGTTCGAAGACCCGGATGCGGCGACCACCGCCACGGCCACCGGCGCGGCGACCCCCGCGGCGACGGATGTCACCTCAGAGGCCTCGGACGACGACGAGGCCAGAGCCCTCGCGGAGGCCGAGCAGCAGGGCGACGGCGAGACGCCGGCGGCACCGCTCGAGCGCGATCAGGCCATCGACAGCTGGGACGAGCTCAGCCGCGGCGAGGACCCGACGCGCTGAGTCGCAGGACGGCCCGGCGTGCGAGCGCCTCGGCGCATCTGGCTAGACTTGACGAGTACCCCATCGATCCACCCGTGCGCCGTCATCCGGCGGTGCACCTCACGAGCAGGAGTCCCATGAGCACCGAGTCAGTCGAGCCAGGTCACGGTCACTCGCCGGCGGCGTGGACGGCCGTCATCATCATGCTGGTCGCCTTCACCATCGGTGCCGTCGCGTTCTTCTTCGACGCGCCGATCGTCGTCTGGGCTGCCGCAGGGCTCGCCATCATCGGTCTCCTCGTCGGCTGGTTCATGAAGCGCGCCGGCTACGGGGTCGGTGGAACCAAATACCAGCCGAAAGGCCACTGACGCGTGCTCGCCGACCTCGTCGCCGGCGCGCGCGAAGACGCTGAACGCCGCAAGGCCGAGCGTCCGCTGAGCGTCGTCGAGGCGGCCGCCGCCGAGCGCGCCCCCGCACTCGACGCCCTGGCCGCCCTCTCGCCGGCCGCACGCATCAAGATCATCGCCGAGGTGAAGCGCGCCAGTCCGTCGCGCGGCGCCCTCGCCGAGATCGCCGATCCGGCCGCCCTCGCCGTCTCCTACGAGACGGGTGGCGCCAGCGCGATCAGCGTGCTCACGGAGGAGCGCCGTTTCCGCGGCTCGCTCGCCGACCTCGAAGCGGTGCGAGCAGCGGTGTTGATCCCGGTGCTGCGCAAGGAGTTCATCTCCGACCCGTACCAGGTGTTCGAGGCGCGTGCAGCCGGCGCGGATCTCGTGCTGCTCATCGTCGCCGCACTCGAGCAGCGCGAGCTGGTCTCGTTGCACGAGCTCATCACGTCGCTCGGCATGACCGCTCTCGTCGAGGCGCACACCGCCGACGAACTCAGCCGTGCTCTGGACACCGGGGCCGGCCTGGTGGGCATCAATGCCCGCAACCTCTCCACATTCGAACTGGACCGCGATCTGTTCGGCACACTGGCCGACCGCATCCCGTCCGGTGTCATCCGCGTCGCGGAGTCGGCTGTCACCTCGGCCGCCGACGTCGCGCACTATCGGGCTGCGGGCGCGGATGTCGTGCTCGTGGGCGAGGCGCTCGTCACGAGCGACCCCGTCGCAACGCTCGAAGAATTCCTGGTGGTCTGATGTCCAACCCCTCCGACGGTTCGCCCCGAACCGACCCCTCCCTGCGCGCGCAGACGGGCCCGTACTTCGGCGAGTTCGGTGGACGCTTCGTCCCCGAGTCGCTCATCGCCGCGCTCGACGAGCTGTCGGTGGCGTGGGAGGAGGCGAAGGCCGACCCCGCGTTCCACGCGGAGCTCGACGAGCTCAACCGCTCGTACACCGGCCGCCCGTCGCTCATCACCGAGGTGCCGCGGTTCGCCGCGAACGCCGGCGGCGCGCGCATCATCCTCAAGCGCGAAGACCTGAACCACACCGGCTCGCACAAGATCAACAACGTGCTCGGCCAGGCCATCCTGACCAAGCGCATCGGCAAGACCCGCGTCATCGCCGAGACCGGCGCCGGTCAACACGGCGTCGCGACCGCGACGGCCGCCGCCCTGTTCGGTCTCAAGTGCACCATCTACATGGGTGAGGTCGACACCGAGCGCCAAGCGCTCAACGTCGCCAGGATGCGCCTGCTCGGCGCTGAGGTCGTCGCGGTGACGACCGGCTCCCGCACCCTCAAAGACGCGATCAACGACGCGATGCGCGACTGGGTCACGAACGTCGAGGACACCAACTACATCTTCGGCACCGTGGCCGGGCCGCATCCGTTCCCCGCGATGGTGCGCGACCTGCAGAAGATCATCGGCGAGGAGGCCCGCCAGCAGGTGCTCGACCTCACCGGCCGGCTGCCCGACGCCGTCGTGGCCTGCGTCGGCGGCGGCTCGAACGCGATGGGCATCTTCCACGCGTTCCTCGACGACGAAGACGTTCGTCTCGTCGGCTACGAGGCCGGCGGAGAGGGCGCCGAGACGCCCCGCCACGCGGCCACGATCACCAAGGGGCGCCCCGGCGTGCTCCACGGGGCGCGCAGCATGCTGCTTCAGGACGAGGACGGCCAGACCATCGAGTCCCACTCGATCTCGGCCGGACTCGACTATCCGGGTGTCGGGCCGGAGCACTCGTGGCTCGCGTCCATCGGCCGCGCCAGCTATCTGCCCATCTCGGACGCCGAGGCGATGGATGCCCTCCGCCTGCTCAGCCGCACCGAGGGCATCATCCCGGCGATCGAGTCGTCGCACGCCCTCGCAGGCGCGCTCAAACTCGGCGCCGAACTCGGTCCGGATGCGATCATCCTGGTGAACCTCAGCGGCCGCGGTGACAAAGACATGGAGACCGCCGGACGGTACTTCGACCTGATCGATCAGGGAGCGGTGCAGTCGTGAGCGGAACCTCGGTCGAGAGCCGCGTCGCGAGCACGATCGCGCGCCGCAACGCCGAAGCCGCGGGTGCGCTGATCGGTTACCTGCCCGCCGGCTTCCCCGACCTGCAGACCAGCATCGACGCGGCGGTGGCGATCGCGCGCAACGGCGTCGACATCATCGAGCTCGGCCTGCCGTATTCCGACCCCGTGATGGACGGCGCTGTCATCCAGGCCGCGACGCAGCGGGCCCTCTCCAACGGGTTCCGGCTGCGCGACGGCTTCACCGCCGTTCGCGAGATCACGGCGGCGGTCGACGTGCCGGTGCTGGTGATGACCTACTGGAACCCCGTCGTGCAGTACGGCGTCGAGCGCTTCGCCGACGATCTGCTCGCGGCCGGGGGAGCGGGACTCATCACGCCCGACCTCATCCCCGACGAGGGGGCCGACTGGCTCGCCGCGTCGGAGCGCACCGGTCTCGACCGCGTCTTCCTGGCGGCCCCGTCGTCGACCGAGGCGCGGCTGCGCCAGGCCGTCGAGGCGAGTCGCGGGTTCGTCTACGCCGTGTCGACGATGGGCATCACGGGTGCCCGCAGCGACGTCGACAGTGCGGCCCGCTCGCTGGTCGCGCGGCTGCGCGAGGCCGGCTCGACGAGCGCGTGCGTCGGGCTCGGCATCTCGAGCGCCGCGCAGGTGGCCGAGGTGCTGGAGTACGCCGACGGTGCGATCGTCGGCTCCGCGCTGGTCAAGGCGCTGGCCGATGACGGCGTCGAGGGCGTCGCCCGGGTCGCGGCCGCTCTGGCCGACGGCACCGCGAAAGCAAAATAGACTATGGTGGCCGCGCGCACGTTCCGCGCGGTCTGATCAACACGAAAGGTGAGTCATCGGGTGTTTGCGACGATGAGCAGCTGGTACGCGAGCATTCCGAGCCCCGGACCGGAGTGGCAGCAGATTCCCCTGCCCTTCTGGCCGTACCGCATCACCACCTATGCGCTGATCATCCTCGTCGGCATCGTCGTCGCCGCGATCTGGACCTCGCGCCGCCTCACCAAGCGCGGCGGTGAGCCCGGTGTGGTGCTCGACATCATCCTGTGGGCGGTTCCCCTCGGCATCATCGGTGCGCGGCTCTACCACGTCATCACGCACCCGGGGGACTACTTCTACCCTGGCGCCGAGCTCTGGAAGGTCGTCGCGATCTGGGACGGCGGCAACGCCATCTTCGGCTCGCTGATCGGCGGGGCCATCGGCGCCTGGATCGGCTGCCGCTGGACGGGCATCCGGTTCTGGTCGTTCGCCGACGTGCTCGCCCCCGCACTGCTGCTCGCCCAGGCGATCGGCCGGCTCGGCAACTACTTCAACCAGGAGCTGTTCGGCCTGCCGACCAACGTTCCCTGGGGTCTGCAGATCGACGCCGGCAACAAGGCGATCCCCGTCGGTCTGCCCGACAATACGCTGTTCCAGCCGCTCTTCCTCTACGAGATCATCTGGAACGTCATCGGCATCGTCGTCATCCTGTGGCTCGAGCGCAAGTTCAAGCTCCGCTGGGGCAAGACCTTCGCCGTCTACCTCATCTGGTACGGGCTCGGCCGCTCGTACCTCGAGTCGATCCGCATCGATCCGAGCGAGTTCTCGATCCTCGGCATCCAGAGCAATGTCTGGGCCGCGTTCCTGGCGGTCGTGCTCGGCGTCGTCCTGTTCATCGTGCAGACCCGCAGGCACCCCGGCCTCGAGCCCGGCGTGTACGTGACGGGTCGTGAATGGCATAAGCCGGATGCTGAGGTAGACTCTGACGACACCGATTCGGACGATGAGGATGAGGGCGACGATGCCGCCACGCCGAACGAACCGGGCGCAGCCAAAGCCACAAGCTCACTCGGCTCGTAAAAGTCCACCTGTCGAGGCGATCTAAGAAAGCACCTCTCACCGCACCTCCACCGGGCAGCACACACGCTGCCGAGAGCGTCGGAACCCTCCCCAGTCCCCGGGCCGATGGTGTCCCCCCGCAATTACGTATCAACGTGAGGACGGTCGAAGATGGCGCTTACGCCTCCCCACTCCCGCTTCAGCACGACCCCGGTCAAGCAGGGCCTGTACGACCCTGCCTTCGAGAAGGACGCGTGCGGCCTGGCCATGGTCGCAACGCTCCGCGGCACCGCCGGGCACGACATCATCGATGCCGCGCTCAACGCGCTGCGCAACCTGGAGCACCGCGGGGCCGTCGGCTCCGACGCCGGCACGGGTGACGGAGCCGGCATCATCACCCAGGTGCCGGATGCCTTCCTGCGCGCCGTCTCCGGGCTCGAGCTGCCCGGCGCCGGTCGCTACGCCGTCGGCAACGTCTTCCTCCCCATCGAGCAGGGTGAGCGCGCGGCTGTGAAGGCCGCCATCGAGGCCATCGCGATCGAGCAGGAGCTCACGGTCATCGGCTGGCGCGAGGTCCCCGTGCGCCCCGACGAGATCGGCAACCTGGCGCGTGGCGCCATGCCCGCCATCGAGCAGCTGTTCGTGTCGAGCACGCGCACCGGCACCGACGACGAGCCGGTCGGCGGCATCCTGCTCGACCGTCAGACCTTCTTCCTGCGCAAGCGCGTCGAGCGGGAGCTCGACGTCTACTTCACCTCGTTGTCGAGCCGCACGCTCGTCTACAAGGGCATGGTCACGACGCTCCAGCTGGAGCCGTTCTACCCCGACCTGTCCGACCAGCGCTTCGCCTCGAAGCTGGCACTCGTTCACTCGCGCTACTCCACGAACACCTTCCCGTCGTGGCCGCTCGCGCAGCCGTTCCGGATGATCGCGCACAACGGCGAGATCAACACGGTGCAGGGCAACCGCAACTGGATGCGCGCCCGCCAGTCGCAGCTCGAGAGCGAGCTGCTCGGCGACCTCGCGCCGGTGCTGCCGATCGTCACGCCAGGGGCGAGCGACTCGGCGTCGTTCGACGAGGTCGTGGAGCTGCTCTCGCTCTCCGGTCGCTCGCTTCCGCACGCCGTGATGATGATGGTGCCCGAGGCCTGGGAGAACCAGACCGAGATCGATCCTGTGCGCCGCAACTTCTACGAGTACAACTCGATGCTGATGGAGCCGTGGGACGGCCCCGCCGCGATCGTCTTCACCGACGGCACGCTGGTCGGCGCGACCCTCGACCGCAACGGCCTGCGCCCCGGCCGGTACGTTGTGACCAACGACGGACTCGTCGTGCTGGCCAGCGAGATCGGCGTGCTCGACATCGAGCCGAGCCGCGTCGTGCGCAAGGGCCGCCTGCAGCCGGGCCGCATGTTCCTGGTCGACACGGCGGAGGGCCGCCTGATCGAGGACGACGAGATCAAGTCGGAGCTCGCCGCCGGAGCGCCGTACGGCGACTGGCTCGACGAGGGCCGCATCAACCTCAAGGACCTGCCGGAGCGCGAGCACATCGTGCACACCCCGGCGTCGATCACGCGCCGCCAGCGCACCTTCGGCTACACCGAAGAAGAGGTGCGCATCCTGCTGAAGCCGATGGCGACGACGGGAGCGGAGCCGCTCGGCGCCATGGGCTCCGACACGCCCGTCGCCGTGCTCTCCGACCGGCCGCGGCTGCTCTTCGACTACTTCGCGCAGCAGTTCGCACAGGTGACCAACCCGCCGCTCGACTCGATCCGCGAAGAGGTCGTCACCTCGCTCAAGCTGGGCCTCGGCCCGGAGCGCAACCTGCTCTCCGCAGGACCGGAGCACGCACGCCAGGTCGTCCTCGACTTCCCAGTGATCGACAACGACGAGCTGGCCAAGATCCAGCACATCGACCCGCGCCCGGGCAGCCGGCTCACCACCACGGTGAAGGGGCTGTACCGCATCGAGTCGGGTGCCGACGCGATGGAGAAGCGTCTCGCCGAGATGTGCGACGAGGTGGACGAGGCGATCGAGGCCGGTGCGCAGTTCATCGTGCTGAGCGACCGCGACTCCACCAAAGACCTCGCGCCGATCCCGTCGTTGCTGATGCTCGCCGCGGTGCACCACCACCTCATCCGTGCGGAGAACCGCATGAAGGTGGGACTCATCGTCGAGGCCGGCGACGTGCGCGAGGTGCACCACGTCGCGCTGCTCATCGGCTACGGCGCGTCGGCCATCAACCCGTACCTCGCGATGGAGACCTGCGAGGAGCTCGTCCGCAGCGGCCTGATCACCGGCGTCACCCCGGAGAAGGCCGTCAAGAACGTGATCAAGGCGCTCGGCAAGGGCGTGCTCAAGATCATGTCGAAGATGGGCATCTCGACGGTGTCGTCGTACGCGGGCGCCCAGGCGTTCGAGGCCGTCGGCCTCAGCCAGGAGGTCGTCGACCTCTACTTCACGGGCACCACGACGAAGCTCGGCGGCGTCGGCATCGACGTCATCGGCATCGAGAACATGGCGCGCCACACCAGCGCGTACCCGGCGGAGGGCGCGGCGCTCGCGCACGAGCGGCTGGCGACCGGCGGCGAGTACCAGTGGCGCCGTGACGGCGCGCCGCACCTCTTCAACCCGGAGACGGTGTTCCGCCTGCAGCACTCGACCCGCACCCGCCGGTACGACATCTTCAAGGAGTACACCGGCGCAGTCGACGACCAGGCCGAGACCCTGATGACGCTGCGCGGCATGTTCAAGCTGCAGACCGGCGTCCGGCCCCCGGTCCCTCTGGACGAGGTCGAGTCGGTCGAGTCGATCGTGAAGCGGTTCTCCACCGGCGCGATGAGCTACGGGTCGATCTCCAAGGAGGCGCACGAGAACCTCGCGATCGCGATGAACCGTCTCGGCGCGAAGTCGAACACGGGAGAAGGCGGCGAGGACCTCGACCGCCTGCTCGACCCGGAGCGGCGCAGCGCGATCAAGCAGGTCGCATCCGGTCGCTTCGGCGTCACGTCGATGTACCTCACCCACGCGGATGACATCCAGATCAAGCTCGCCCAGGGCGCCAAGCCCGGCGAGGGTGGCCAGCTGCCGCCGACCAAGGTGTACCCGTGGGTCGCCCGCACCCGTCACGCGACGGCCGGTGTCGGCCTGATCTCGCCGCCCCCGCACCACGACATCTACTCGATCGAAGACCTCAAGCAGCTCATCTTCGACCTGAAGCGCGCGAACCCGGATGCCCGTGTGCACGTCAAGCTCGTGAGCGAGTCCGGCATCGGAGCGGTCGCGGCGGGCGTCGCCAAGGCCCTCGCCGATGTCGTGCTCGTCTCCGGGCACGACGGCGGAACCGGCGCCTCGCCGGTCAACTCGCTCAAGCACGCGGGCACGCCGTGGGAGCTCGGCCTCGCCGAGACCCAGCAGACGCTGATGCTCAACGGGATGCGCGACCGCGTGGTCGTGCAGGTCGACGGTCAGCTCAAGACCGGCCGCGACGTCATCGTCGGAGCTCTGCTCGGCGCGGAGGAGTTCGGCTTCGCCACGGCGCCGCTGGTCGTCTCCGGCTGCATCATGATGCGCGTCTGCCACCTCGACACCTGCCCTGTCGGCGTCGCGACCCAGAACCCGGAGCTCCGCTCGCGATTCTCCGGCAAGCCCGAGTTCGTGGTGAACTTCTTCGAGTTCATCGCGCAGGAGGTCCGGGAGTACCTGGCCGAGCTGGGCTTCCGCAGCCTCGACGAGGCGATCGGCCACAGCGAGCTGCTCGACGTCAACGGCGCGGTCGACCACTGGAAGGCGTCGGGCCTCGACCTGGCGCCGATCCTGCGCGGACCGGACTTCCCGGAGGACGCACCGCGCAAGAACGCGCGCCAGCAGGACCACGAGCTCGACAAGCACTTCGACAACCAGCTCATCGAGCGCAGCGCCGACGTGCTCGCGAAGGGCGGCCACATCGCGATCGACCTGCCGATCCGCAACACGGAGCGGGCGGTGGGGACGATGCTCGGGCACGAGGTGACGGTGCGTCACGGCGAGAACGGCCTGCCGACCGGCTCGATCGAGATCAGCCTCACGGGCTCCGCAGGGCAGTCGCTCGGCGCCTTCCTGCCGAGCGGCATCACGCTGCGGCTCGAAGGCGACACCAACGACTACGTCGGCAAGGGCCTCTCGGGCGGCCAGATCGTGATCCGGCCCGACAAGAACAGCGTGTTCCCGGCGGAGCGCAACGTCATCGCGGGCAACGTGATCGGCTACGGCGCCACCCAGGGGAGCATGTTCATCCGCGGCATAGTGGGGGAGCGGTTCCTGGTGCGCAACTCCGGAGCGACCGCGGTCGTCGAAGGCGTCGGCGACCACGCGCTGGAGTACATGACCGGTGGGCTCGCCGTCATCCTGGGCGGTACGGGCCGCAACCTGGGTGCGGGCATGTCCGGCGGAACGGCCTACGTGTACGAGCTCGACGAGGACCGGGTCAACCGCGACTCGCTCGCCAGCGGCGAGCTGGAGCTGCTGCCGCTCGGCAGCGCCGACGTGGAGATCGTGCGCGACCTCCTCGAGCGGCACGTGGCGGAGACCGACTCGGCACTCGCCGCCGAGCTGCTCTCGAACTTCGACGAGACCGTCGCGAAATTCGTCAAGGTGCTGCCGCGCGACTACGCGGCCGTGCTTCAGATGCGTCAAACCGCCGTCGACGAGGGTCTCGACCCCGACGGGGACATCGTATGGAACAGAATTCTGGAGGTGACCGGTGGCTGACCCGAAGGGCTTCCTCAAAGTTACGGAGCGCGAGCTCCCCAAGCGCCGCCCGGTCTCCGTGCGCCTCATGGACTGGAAAGAGGTCTACGAGGCCGGCGACCCGGCGCAGTTGCGCCGTCAGGCCGGGCGTTGCATGGACTGCGGCGTGCCGTTCTGCCATCAGGGCTGCCCGCTGGGCAACCTGATCCCCGAGTGGAATGACCTCATGTGGCGCGGCGAGGGTCGTCAGGCCATCGAGCGTCTGCACGCGACCAACAACTTCCCGGAGTTCACCGGCCGGCTGTGCCCGGCGCCCTGCGAGTCGTCGTGCGTTCTCGGCATCAACCAGCCGGCGGTGACGATCAAGCAGGTCGAGGTCTCGATCATCGACCAGGCGTGGCAGAACGGATGGGTGCAGCCGCATCCGCCGGAGCGCCTCACGGGCAAGACGGTCGCCGTCGTCGGTTCCGGTCCTGCCGGTCTCGCCGCGGCCCAGCAGCTCACGCGTGCCGGGCACACCGTCGCCGTCTATGAGCGGGACGACCGCATCGGCGGCCTGCTCCGCTACGGCATCCCCGACTTCAAGATGGAGAAGAAGCACCTCGAGGCGCGTCTGAACCAGATGATGGCCGAGGGCACGCGGTTCCGCGCCGGTGTGAACATCGGCGTGGACATCACGTGGGACGACCTGCGTGCCCGGTACGACGCCGTCGTGGTGGCGACCGGAGCCATGGTGCCCCGCGACCTCCCCATCCCGGGGCGCGACCTCAGCGGCGTGCACTTCGCGATGGAGTACCTCGTCCAGCAGAACAAGGCGGGGGCCGGTGACCAGGTCGCCGACCAGATCACCGCCGAGGGCAAGCATGTCGTCGTTCTCGGCGGAGGCGACACCGGTGCCGACTGCATCGGGACGGCGCACCGCCAGGGTGCGGCCAGTGTCACCAACCTCGCCATCGGCACGCAGCCGCCGAGCGAACGCCCCGCACACCAGCCCTGGCCGACTACGCCCACGCTCTTCGAAGTTCAGAGCGCGCACGAAGAAGGTGGCCACCGCGAGTTCCTCGCCTCGACCGTCGAGTTCCTCGCGAACGAGTACGGCGAGGTGCGGGCGATCCGCGTCGCGGAGACCGAGTACCTCGACGGCCGTCGTGTCCCGAAGGCCGGCACCGAGCGCGAGATCCCGGCCGACCTGGTCCTCCTCGCCCTCGGATTCACCGGTCCGGAGTCCGAGGACCTCGGCAACCAGCTCGAGGTCCCGTTCGACCAGCGCGGCAATGTGCAGCGCGACGGCGACTACCAGACCAGCCAGCCGGGCGTGTTCGTCGCCGGCGACGCGGGCCGCGGTCAGTCGCTCATCGTGTGGGCTATCGCAGAAGGCCGTGCAGCGGCGGCCTCCGTTGACCGGTATCTTGAAGGGGAGACGCAGCTGCCGTCCCCGATCCGACCTACAGACCGGGGCATCCTGGTCTGAGTCGGCTTACGAACGAGCTGTTGGACGCGCGTGCGGAACCGCCGTGCACGTCATCACCGAATCGAGCGCCCAGAGCGCAGAATCACGGAGCAAGAAGAAAAGTATGAGAAGGGCGAAAATCGTCGCGACCCTCGGGCCCGCGACCTCGAGCTATGAG
Organism: Leifsonia poae; assembly: GCF_027921845.1. Lineage (GTDB taxonomy): Bacteria > Actinomycetota > Actinomycetes > Actinomycetales > Microbacteriaceae > Leifsonia > Leifsonia poae. The sequence continues at coordinate 853,689 of NZ_BSEN01000015.1, read as the reverse complement.
AACATCCGCGCGATCATCGACGCGGGTGTGGACGTTGCTCGAATGAACCTGAGCCACGGAAGCTACGACGTCCACGAGGGTGTCTACGCGAACGTGCGCAAGGCCGCTGACGACGCCGGCAAGCCGGTCGCCGTTCTGGTCGACCTCCAGGGCCCGAAGATCCGTCTCGGCAAGTTCGAGGCGGGTCCCTACGAGCTCCACGAAGGTGACATCTTCAAGATCACCATCGAAGACATCATCGGCACCAAGGAGATCTCCTCCACGACGTTCAAGGGCCTGCCCCAGGACGTCAAGGCCGGGGACTTCCTGCTGATCGACGACGGCAAGGTGCGCGTGCGCGTGCTCGAGACCGACGGAACCGTCGTGACCACCGAGGTGATCGTCGGCGGCCCGGTCTCGAACAACAAGGGCATCAACCTCCCGGGCGTCGCGGTCAACGTGCCTGCGCTGTCCGAGAAGGACGAGGCGGACCTCCGCTGGGGCCTCAAGCTCGGCGCCGACCTGATCGCGCTCTCGTTCGTCCGCAGCGCGGCCGACATCGAGCGCGTGCACGAGATCATGGCAGAAGAGGGTCGCAAGCTCCCCGTCGTCGCCAAGGTCGAGAAGCCGCAGGCGGTCGACAACCTCGAGGAGATCATCGAGGCGTTCGACGCCATCATGGTCGCCCGTGGCGACCTCGGCGTCGAACTCCCGCTCGAGGCCGTGCCGATCGTGCAGAAGCGCGCGGTCGAGCTCGCCCGTCGCGCAGCCAAGCCGGTCATCGTCGCCACGCAGATGCTCGAGTCGATGATCTCCAGCCCGGTCCCCACCCGTGCAGAGACCTCCGATGTCGCCAACGCCGTCCTCGACGGTGCTGACGCCGTGATGCTCAGCGGCGAGACCAGCGTCGGCGAGTACCCGGTGATCACCGTGCAGACCATGGCGCGCATCGTCAGCTCGACGGAGGAGCACGGTCTCGACCGCATCGCTCCGCTCGGCACCCGCCCGCGCACGCAGAGCGGTGCGATCACGCTCGCCGCGGTCGAGGTCGCCGACTTCGTCGAGGCCAAGTACCTCTGCGTGTTCACCGAGTCGGGCGAGTCGGCGCGTCGTATGTCGCGTCTGCGCAGCAAGATCCCCATCCTCGCGTTCACGCCGGAGGAGTCGATCCGCCGTCGCATGTCGCTGAACTGGGGCGTCGAGTCGTTCGTCGTCTCGCGCGTCACCCACACCGACCAGATGGTCGCGCAGGTCGACGAGGCGCTGAAGTCGACGGGCCGCGCCGAGAACGGCGACAAGGTCATCATCATCTCGGGTTCCCCTCCCGGAATCCCCGGAACCACCAACGACATCCGCGTGCACCGCGTGGGCGACGTCCTCTGAGACGCCCCCGCACCGGATGACAGAACGGCCCCCGAGCGATCGGGGGCCGTTCTTCGTCTCCGCCTGCGGCATCACCGTCGCCCGGCGCAGTGCGGACCGGTTCCCACGGAGTTCGCAGCAACCGAGGGGTTCACGCACGCATGACCGGCGTAGTCTCGATCCCATGAAACGTCGCTGGGTCCGTTGGTTGCCGGCAGCCGTGATCCCGGCTGCGATCGCTGCGGGAGCGCTCATCGCCCCGATGGCCGCTGGAGCCGCCGACCTGCCGTCGAAGACTCCGTCGGATGTGCTGAAGCTCGTCGCAGCCAGCGACGTCCGCGCTTTCTCCGGCACCATCGAGCAGAGTTCCGACCTCGGGCTGCCGTCGATGCCGAGTGTGAGCGGCGGCGGGGCCGCCTCCAGCTCGTCGTCCGACGCATCCGACGCACTGGAACTGCTCACCGGGTCGCACACCGCCAAGGTCTACGCGGACGGGCCGACGAAGGCGCGCGTTCAGGTGCTCGACCAGCTCGCTGAGCGTGACGTCGTCAGAAACGGCTCCGATGTCTGGCTGTACACCTCCACGGGCACGAAGGTGACCCACGTCACCCTGCCGAGCCGCACGGCCGAGAAGACGACGCCGGATGCCTCGACCACCACGCCTGCCCAGCTCGCCCAGCGCTTCCTGGCCGCTGTCGACGACAGCACAGCGGTCACCCTCGGCGACAACACGAAGGTCGCCGGCCGTGACGCCTACGACCTGGTGCTGACTCCACGCACGTCGGCGACCCTCGTCGGCTCCGTCTCGATCGCGGTGGACGGCGCCACCGGCGTCCCCCTCAGCGTGCAGGTGGATGCGCGGGGACAGTCCACGCCGGCCTTCGAGGTCGCGTTCAGCACATTCGACCCGTCGGCCCCCTCTGCCGACGTGTTCGCCTTCACCCCGCCGGCCGGAGCCACGGTGACCGAGCAGGCGCTCCCGGCCCCCGGCTCCCACGCGAGGGCGTCCGACAAAGGGAAAGCCGCCGATCACCCCGAGCCGGTCGTGAGCGGTTCCGGCTGGAGCAGCATCGTCACCGCGTCCGTCGGCGCCGTGCCGGCATCGGTGACCTCGTCGCCGCTGTTCGCCCAACTGACGACCGCCGTTCCCGGTGGCCGCGCCTTCAGCACGTCCCTCGTCTCGGTGCTGCTCACCGACGACGGCCGCGTACTCGCGGGCGCCGTTCCGGTGTCGGCCCTCGAAGCCGCCGCCGCCAAGTGACGCAACCCGACGCCGCGATCGCGACGAGCGGCCTCTCCAAGAGGTTCGGGTCGCGGACGGTCGTCGACGGGCTCGACCTGCTCGTACCGCGCGGCGCCGTCTTCGGCTTCCTCGGCCCCAACGGCTCGGGCAAGACGACCACCATCCGCATGCTGCTGGGGCTGGTCAACGCGACGGCCGGCGACATCCGGCTGCTCGGCGAGACCATGCCCGCCCGCGGTGCGCACGTGCTGCCTCGCGTGGGCGCCCTCGTCGAGGGTCCCGCTTTCGCCCCATATCTCTCCGGAACGGCGAACCTGCTGCGCCGCGACACCGCCGATCGGTACGCGCCTCCGGCGACGCGGCGTGCGAGGGTGGCCGCGGCGCTGGAGCGCGTCGGCCTCTCGCACGCAGCGGGTCGCAATGTACGGGCGTACTCGCTGGGCATGAAGCAGCGGCTCGGCATCGCGGGAGCGCTGCTCACCGACCGCGATCTGCTCGTGCTCGATGAACCGACCAACGGGCTCGACCCGCAGGGCACCAGGGAGGTGCGCTCGCTCATCCGGTCGCTGGCCGACGAAGGGACCACCGTCTTCGTCTCCAGCCACCTGCTGGCCGAGATCGAGCAGATCTGCACGCACGCGGCCATCATGCGCACCGGGCGACTGGTCGCCCAGGGATCCCTCGACGAGCTGCGCGGCGCCGGGATTCCGCGGGTCCGCCTGGAGACGCCGGATCCGGCGGCGGCGGTCGAAGTGTTCACCCGCCTCGGGCTCGCCGACGCCGCAGCGGAGGACGGCGTGGTCGACGCTGCATTTCCCGAAGCCGGCCCGTCCGCAGAGAGCGTCGTCGCCGCGCTTGTCGCCGCCGACGTGCGGGTCCGCGGCTTCAGCGTGCACGGTTCGACCCTCGAGGAACGCTTCGTCGCGCTGACCGGGGAGGGATTCGATGTCGAGCAGTGAGGCGGCCGTCTCGGGCTCCGGGGCCTTCGCGGCGCAGGGACGACCGCGACCGTCGGCCGGCTGGTCGCTGCTCTGGTCGGAGCTCTGGGTGCTCTTCCGTCGCTGGCGCACGTGGGCGATGCTCGCCGCACTGGCGGCGGTGCCCATCCTGATCGCGGTCGCCGTGCGCGTGCGCGGTGGCCCCGACGCCGGTCGCGGCCCCGCCTTCCTCGACCAGATCACCGCGAACGGCCTGTTCGTCGGGTTCACCGCCCTCGTGGTGTGCGTTCCGCTCTTCCTGCCCCTGACCGTCGGCGTCGTGGCGGGCGACACGATCGCGGGCGAGGCCAGCCACGGCACCCTGCGCTACCTGGTGATCGCGCCGGCGGGACGCATCCGGTTGCTCGCGGTGAAGTACGCGGGCGCCGCGGTGTTCTGCATCGTCGCGACCCTGGTCGTCATCCTCGCCGGGTCGGCGATCGGCGCCGTCCTATTCCCGATCGGTCCGGTGACGCTGCTCTCGGGCACCGTGGTGAGCCTGGGAGACGCCTTCCTGCGTCTGCTGGCGATCGCGGCCTACGTGACCGTCTCGCTGCTCGGTCTGTGCGCGATCGGCCTGTTCCTCTCGACCCTGACCGATGTCCCTGTCGGGGCGATGGCGGCCACGATCGTGCTGTCGGTGGTCTCGCAGGTGCTCGACCAGCTGCCGCAGCTCGACGCCATCCACCCCTGGCTGTTCAGCCGCTACTGGTTCGGATTCGCCGACCTGCTGCGCCAGCCCATCTCCTGGGATTCCTTCGGCAGCAACGCTGTGCTTCAGCTCGGCTACATCGCGGTCTTCGGTGCGCTCGCGGTCGGCCGGTTCACGACGAAGGACATCCTCTCGTAGCGTCGGCTACGGAATGGTCTCGGCGGTTCCCTCGAGGTCGGAGCGCGGATGCTCGCGCTGCGTTGCGATCGTGACGCCGGCGGCGAGGCAGACGATCACGATGCCGGCGAGCTGCACCGCTGAGAAGTGCTCGTGCAGCACCAGCACGCCGAACATCGTCGCGATCACCGGCCCGAAGCTGGTGATGACCGCGTACAGGCGCGGCGGGATGCGCCGCAGGATGAAGGTGTCGAGGCTGTACGGGATGGCGGAGGAGAGGATGCCGGCCGCGACCAGCAGCCCGATCACGGTCCAGTCGAGCCGCGAGTAGTCGACGATGATGAGCGCGATAGGCAGCAGGACGACGGTGGCGACCACGCTTGCGACACTGAGCCCCTCCAAGCCGGGCAGGCGCAGCGCGACGCGCCGGGTGAGCAGGATGTAGGCGGCCCACGACGCGGCGGCTGTCAGAGCGAGCACGACGCCGATCGGGTCGATCGCCCCTTCCGTTCCGGTGAGGAGTACGACGCCTCCGGCGGCGACGACCGCGCAGAGCACATCGAGCACTCGGCGCGACCCGGCGAGGGCGAGGGCGAACGGTCCGAGGAACTCGATGGTCGCCGCGATGCCGAGCCCGAGGCGTCCGACCGCTTCGTAGAAGCTCAGATTCATCGAGACCAGCACGAGCCCGAGCAGCAGAGCCGGCCAGAGCCGCCGCCAGGTCAGCTCGGCGCGCTTCGGGCGGTAGAACGGAAGCACGGCGATCGCCGTGATCACCTGCCGCACCGCCACGACCACCACGGAACCGACGATCGGGATGAGCAGCCCGGCGATCGAGGAGCCGAAATTGATGCTGACCTCGGTGCCGACCTGGGTTCCCGCCCCGATCAGCGTCCGGCGTGCAGGACGGTCGGGTGCGGAGCTCACCCGTCGAGCTTACGGGGTCAGTGCGCCGCCGCGTGCGGCGTCAGGCGCATGATCGCGCGGGTCGTCGACGGGCGCCGCACCACGTCGAATCCGGCGGAGCGGAAGAGCGAGACGGTGCCGTGGAACCGCTCGGCGCTCGAGAGTCCCGGCCGTACCTCGGTGTCGACGGGATACCCCTCGATGACGTCAGCTCCGTGTTCGCCGGCGAAGGAGACGGCGCCGTCGAGCAGCGCGTGCGCGACGCCGCGCTTGCGGAAGCCGTCGCGCACCACGAAGCAGGTGACCGCCCACGGGTCGGCCGGATCGCCGGGAAGGCGCTTGGTGATCGGAGATCGTGCGAGCGCCGGGTAGGCCGAGAACGGTTCGACCGCCGCCCAGCCGACGGGCTCGCCGTCGATCCATGCGATCACGCCGGGCGCCGGGTCGGTTGCGATGGACGTGTGCAGCAGGTCGGCCTTCTGCTCCCGTGGCAGCTCGCGATACTGCGTTCCCGTCAGCTTGAACCACTGGCACCAGCATCCGGACGGGTCGCCCCGCTCGCCGAAGACGCGCTCGAGTTCGGGCCACAGTTCGTCGCGCACGGGTTCGACGGTGATCGAGTCAGCCATACGCACAATTTAGCGGGCGTGCAGGGCACCGGCCAGTAGGGTCGGATGCTCGACGTGGCCGAAGTGCCCGGTCGCCGGCACCGCGATCGCACGGTACTGGGGGATGATCCCGGTAAGCAGTTCGTCGTCGTTCCGGCCGACGAAGACGTCACGGTCGCCGTGCAGGCCGACCACCGGGCACCGGATGCGCGACCAGCGCTCCTCCGCCGGGTAGTCGTGCGCGCACTGCATCGCGCGCACGAACGCTCCCGGCCGCAGGTCGCGGGCGAGCTCGTGCACCGCCGTGCGATCGGTGCGGGCGAAGAGCGGCGCGGCGAGGATCGGGAGCACGCCGGACCGGTCGAGCGCCCGCACGAAGCGCGCGGCGAACGGCCCGAGCAGGAGGAGCAGCCGGATGCCCTGCAGCAGTCCCACGAGCAGCGGATAGTGCACCAATCGCATGAACGCGGAGAGCCGGTCGCCCCGGCCGCCCAGCGTCGTGGCCGAGACGAGGAGCACCGATTCGGTGGCCACCGGTTCGGCGGCGGCGAGTTCGAGGGCGATGAACCCGCCGAGGGAGTGACCGACCACGCGCCAGTGTTCGTAGCCGAGCGCACGGGCGACCGTCGCGACCGAGGCTGCGAGGGTCTGAGCATCCACGCGGGAGAGGTCGTCGGCCGGGGAGTCGCCCCAGCCGGGGAGATCGGGAACGACGAGGTCGGCCACCGCGCCTCCGGTCTCGGCCGCAGCGATCGCTGCGCGCCACGTGGTCCAGGACCCGGCCGCGCCGTGGAGCAGGATGGTCGCCGTGCCGGACTCGCGCACGCCGTGGCGTACCGCCACGCAGCCGAGCGAGGTGTCGATGAACGTTCTCTCCATAGTCATAGTTCGGAGCGGACCCACGCGTAGGATGCCGAAAAAGGGGAAGGTACTCGATGAGAACTCGCACGTCCGCCGCGCTCACGTCCGAAACGCTCGACCGATTGGATGCCTGGTGGCGCGCCGCCAACTATCTCTCCGTCGGACAGATCTATCTGCTGGACAATCCGCTGCTGCGCGAGCCGCTGACCCGGGACCACATCAAGCCCCGGCTTCTCGGCCACTGGGGCACCACGCCCGGGCTGAACTTCATCTACGCGCACCTCAACCGCGTCATCCAGGAGCGGGACCTGGACACGATCTTCATCGCCGGTCCAGGGCACGGCGGGCCGGGGGTGGTCGCGAGCGCCTACCTCGACGGCACCTACAGCGAGATCTATCCGCGCATCGACCGCACGGCCGACGGCATACGCAAGCTCTTCCGCCAGTTCTCGTTCCCCGGTGGCATCCCGAGTCACGCGGCGCCGGAGACGCCGGGCTCCATCCACGAGGGCGGTGAGCTCGGCTACTCCCTCTCGCACGCCTACGGCGCGGCGTTCGACAACCCCGACCTGCTGGTCGCAGCCGTCGTCGGCGACGGCGAGGCCGAGACCGGGCCGCTCGCCACGGCGTGGCACTCGAACAAGTTCCTCGATCCGGCGACCGACGGCGTCGTGCTGCCCATCCTGCACCTCAACGGGTACAAGATCGCAAACCCGACGGTGCTGGCGCGCATCCCGGAGAAGGAGCTGCTCGAGCTGATGCGCGGGTACGGTCACACGCCGTATGTCGTGTCCGGAGGCTTCGACGGGGAGGATCCGCGCGCCGTGCACGAGCGCATGGCCCAGACGATGGACGAGATCCTCGACCAGATCGCGGGCATCAAGCGTGCGGCGAAGGCGGGAGACCTCACCGAGCGGCCCGCGTGGCCGATGCTGATCCTGCGCACGCCGAAGGGGTGGACCTGCCCGAAGGAGATCGACGGCCACCCGGCCGAGAACAACTGGCGCTCGCACCAGGTGCCGCTGGCGGATGCGCGGGACACCGAGGCGCACACCAAGCTGCTCGAATCGTGGCTCGCCTCATACCGCCCGGAAGAATTGTTCGACGACGAGGGCGCTCCGCTGCCCCTGATCACGGGGCTGGCGCCAGAGGGCGACCGGAGGATGAGCGCCAACCCGGTCGCCAACGGCGGCCTGCTGCGCAAAGACCTCCGGCTGCGCGACTTCCGCGACTACGCCGTCGACGTTCCTGCTCCCGGCGAGACGGTCGCCGAGGCCACGAAGGTCCTCGGCGAATGGCTGCGCGACGTGATGATCGACAACCCCGAGACGTTCCGGCTGTTCGGGCCCGACGAGGTGGCCTCCAATCGCCTCCAGGCCGTCTTCGAGGTGACGGACAAGCAGTGGAACGCCGAGCGCTGGCCGATCGACGACGACAACCACCTCGCGCCGAGCGGGCGGGTGATGGAGATGCTCAGCGAGCATCAGTGCCAGGGCTGGCTCGAGGGATACCTGCTCACCGGGCGGCACGGCGTCATCACCTCGTACGAGGCGTTCATCCACATCGTCGACTCGATGTTCAACCAGCACGCCAAGTGGCTCAAGACGTCACGCCACATCCCGTGGCGCCGGCCGGTCTCGTCGCTCAACTACCTGCTGAGCTCCCATGTCTGGCGCCAGGATCACAACGGCGCCTCGCACCAGGACCCGGGATTCATCGATCACGTCATCAACAAGAAGGCCGACGTCGTGCGGGTGTACCTGCCGTTCGACGCCAACACCCTGCTCTCGACCTACGACCACTGCCTGCGGTCGGTGGACTACGTCAACGTCGTCGTGGCCGGCAAGCAGCCGGCCCCCAACTGGCTGACGATGCAGGAGGCGATCGAGCACTGCACTCGCGGGATCGGCATCTTCGACTGGGCAGGAACCGAGGTCGAGGGCGAAGAGCCCGACGTGGTGCTCGCCTGTGCGGGGGACGTCCCGACCCTCGAGGTGCTGGCGGCGGCGTCGATCCTGCGCGAGCGCATCCCGTCGCTGCGCGTGCGGGTGGTCAACGTGGTCGACCTAATGCGCCTGCAGAGCGAGGGGGAGCATCCGCACGGCCTGAACGACCGCGAGTACGACGCACTGTTCACGACGGGCAAGCCGGTGGTGTTCGCCTATCACGGGTATCCGTGGCTGATCCACCGGCTGACGTATCGGCGCAACGGCCACTCCAATCTGCACGTGCGCGGGTACAAGGAGGAGGGCACCACCACGACGCCGTTCGACATGGTGATGCTCAACGACCTCGACCGGTACCACCTGGTGATCGATGTACTCGACCGGGTGCCCGGGCTCGGCGAGCGCGAGGGCGCCTTCCGCCAGGAGATGCAGGATGCCCGGCTGCGGGCGCGTCAGTACACGCGGGAGCACGGAGAGGACATCCCCGAGGTCGCCGAATGGGCGTGGGGCGGCGGCACAAAGGGTACTCGCCTCGACACGACGGGCGGCGACAACGACTGACGGCGGGCTCAGCCTCAGAGCGGGGCGGCCGCCGACGGGTCGACGATCGTGAGCGACGGGATCTTGGCCGTGCGGCCGTCGCCCGACGACCGACCCGTGAGGCGGCGGCCGATCCAGGGCAGCACGTAGCGGCGGTAGTAGTCCACGGTGCGGCGGGACTTCTCGCCGGCCGGGGCGGCCGCGACCTCGTCGACGCCCCATTCGGCGGGCACGGGAACGCCCAGGGCGGTGAGCACGTTGCTCGCCACCCGGGCGTGCCCGAGGGAGTTGAGGTGCAGCCGGTCGACGGACCAGTACCGGATGTCACCGAGACCTTCGTCGACCCAGTTGTCGACGAAGGTCACGTTGTCGAGGGGGAGTCGAGCGCGTACGGCCGCGTCGAGCTCGTCGCCACGACGCCGCATCACTGATCCGAGCGGAAGGTGCGCGGTCGGATTGGCGCCGCTGAGAAGCAGCATGTGCAGCCCGGCGGCGGTGACGCGCGTGGCGGCATCGTCGAGCATGGTGACCACCGACTCCATCGACACCTTGGGCCGCATGATGTCGTTGCCGCCTCCGTTCAGGCTGATGAGCTGGGGTCGCTGATCGATCGCCGGCTGCAGCTGCTCGGTGATGAGCGGGCCGAGCTTGCGACCGCGGATGGCGAGGTTGGCGTAGCGCACCGGCTCACTCGACGCCGCGGCGAGACCGAGGGCGACGAAGTCGGCCCAGCCCCGCGTGCGTCCGTCGGGAAGCTCGTCGCCGACACCCTCGGTGAAACTGTCGCCGATGGCGATGTAACTCGTAAACACATAGCTACGCTACCCGTCGCGCGTACCATGGGCCGCACGTGCCCCACAGAACGATCCACTCAGACGCGCATCGACGCGCGACCAGACGTGAAGGAGTACCGCGATGCAAACCATTTCCCCGTACCTGTGGTTCGATGACCAGGCCGAGCAGGCTGCCGAATTCTATGTCTCGCTCTTTCCGAACTCGCGCATCCTCGAGGTGAGGCGGTTCGGAGACGACGCGCCGGGTCAGGCGGCCGGCGTCACGACCGTGCGGTTCGAGATCGACGGTATGGAGGTCGGAGCGCTGAACGGCGGGCCGCTGTTCCCGTTCACCGAGGCGGTCTCGTTCATGGTGCAGGTCGAGACGCAGGAGGAGATCGACCGCCTCTGGAACGCCCTCATCGCCGATGGCGGCGAGCCCAGCCAGTGCGGCTGGCTCAAAGACCGCTGGGGGCTGTCGTGGCAGATCGTGCCGACCGCGCTCGACCGGCTGTTCTCCGATCCGGACCCGGCTCGGGTGCGCCGCGCCACCGAGGCCATGCTCTCGATGGGCAAGCTCGACATCGCGGCCCTCGAAGCCGCCGCCGACGCCGCCTGAGCGCAGCCGAGAGGCGGGACGGGGTCAGCCGAGAAGCGTCTGCCAGGCGAGCAGGTGCTCGACAGTGACGCCGCCGTACCCGGCGGTGGTCGAGAAGTGCGATCGCACGAGCGCGGTCTCCGTCTCGAGAGCCACCGGCGAGTCGTCGCCGAAGGTGTACTGGGCGCCGCCGGCCGCGGCGGGGGTGTCCGTCTCGACGCCGATCGTGAACGGCACGGCGGCGGTGGCGGCGGCCTGAGCGGCGGGCTCCGCGAGCGCGATGATCCCGTCGGATCCGGCGGCGTGATCGGAGAAGGCGACGATCGCGACGCTCTGCAGGTGCGGCAGGAGCGCGTCGAACGCGGTGCCGTCGCCGACCGGATGCGCGGCGAGCCACCAGGGGAGGTCGGCCCCGATCGGCACATCGCCCGCGGCGGTGCGCGCCGCGTCGAGCATCGCCGCGTACTGGGGCACGATCGTGGCGAGATCCGGGTTCGGGATGCCCGCCCACGGCTCGACGTCGAACTGCACAGCATCGAACGGGGCGGTGCTCAGGGCATCGGTCACCCATTGCGCGGCGAGCGACGGCTGGGTCGTCCATCCGGAGTCGCCGCCGAGCGCCGACACCGAGATGCCAGCGTCGTGCAGTGCGGCGACGGCTTCGGGCAGCCAGGTGGCGAAGGCGCCCTGGTTGGCCGCCCACGGCACCGACAGGTAGACCGAGCGCAGGTGGTGCTCCTGAGCGAACGCGACGAGGGCGGCGGGCTCGAACTGCGGTTGGCCGAGGCCACGCGCATCCGTCGCCGGATCGATCGGGTTGCCCCACGCCCACATGCTGGTGATGGCGGAGGGAGCGGAGCCCTCGGTGCTGTTCTGCACCGCGACGGCGGGGGCCGCGGCGATCAGCGATCCTCCCGCGACGATCGCGCCGGCGAGCGCACTCACCACCACCGATCTCACCCTGAACGCAGGCACAGCACACCCCTTCGTCGTTGTCGTCGCCGCGCTTCGGGTGTGCAGCGCACTCATTCTGTCAGGTGGTGTGCCGCGCGCGCCAGCGGGTGCCACGACGGCCGGTGCCCCGTCTTCGAGGGGGTGTGCACCGCAGCCGGCCAGGCGGCCGGGGTCAGTCGCGCCAGCCGAGCGCGGGCGCGATCTGGGTGGCGATCGTCTCGAGCAGGTGGGCGTTGTACTCGACCCCGAGCTGGTTCGGGACCGTCACCAGCACGGTGTCCGCGTCGCGCACCGCCGCATCGTCGCGCAGCTCCTCGACGATCTGCTCCGGGTCCCCGGCGTAGGTCTTGCCGAACCGGGCGATGCCGCCGTCGAGGTGGCCGAGCTGGTCGGTGCGCTCGCCGAGCGCCGTCGCCCCGAAGTAGCGCCGGTCCAGGTCGTTCGTGATCGGCAGGATGCTGCGGCTGACCGAGACGCGAGGCTCGCGCTCCCAGCCGGCCTCCGCCCAGGCCTCGCGGTACAGCCGGATCTGTTCCGCCTGCAGGTCTCCGAACGGCACGCCGGTGTCTTCGGTGAGCAGCGTCGAGCTCATCAGGTTCATGCCCTGCTCGGCCGTCCAGACCGCCGTCTGCCGTGTGCCCGAGCCCCACCAGATGCGGTCGGGCAGGGTCTCCGAGCGTGGTTCGATCGCCAGCGGCTGCTCGACCCCGGTCATCTGCGGGTTCGACATCGCCGCGCCCGCACCTGCGATCACCGCCCGGAACACCTCCGTGTGGCGCCGGGCGAGATCCGCGTCGGTCTCACCGTCGTTCGGCGCGTAGCCGAAGGACTCGTACCCCTGCAATGCCGTCTCGGGTGATCCCCGGCTGATGCCGAGCTGGAGCCGGCCGCCGCTGATGAGGTCGGCCGCCGCGGCATCCTCGGCCATGTACAGCGGGTTCTCATAGCGCATGTCGATCACCGCGGTGCCCAGCTCGATGCGGCTGGTGCGGGCGCCCATCGCCGCGAGCAGCGGGAACGGCGAGGCGAGCTGGCGGGCGAAATGATGCACGCGCACGTAGGCGCCGTCGATCCCGACCTCTTCGGCCGCGACCGCGAGGTCGATCGACTGGAGCAGAGCATCCGAGGCCGTGCGAGAGACCGAGCCGGGGATCGGCTGCCAGTGTCCGAAGGAGAGGAATCCGATGCGTTTCACGTTCATCCCAAGGCCGGTGACGCCGCCGGTATTCCTGCCCCGGCGGCGCCCGGCGTCGATGTCGGTTTGCGGGTGTCAGTCGCCGACGTGCTGCTGGCGGAGCCAGACCAGCACCTCGGTGGCGACGTCGTGCCAGCCGTGGTCGATGGTCAGCGAGTGCCCGCGGCCGTGGAACTTGATCAGCTCGGTCACCGCGTTGGAGTCGCGATACTGCTTCATCGTGGCGTCGGTCGTGACATCCGGGACCGTGTGGTCGGCCGTGCCCGAGATCAGCAGCAGCGGGCCGCGGTCTTCGTTCTTGGTGTCCACGGCGGCCTGGGAGTGCAGCGTGAAGTTGGCCGCGGCGGCCTGGAAGAGCGGGCGCACCGTCGACGGGATGGTCCAGGCGTCGTAGAGCTCCTTGGACTCCTCGTCGGTGAGCGCGTTGCCGAAGCCGTACTTGAACTCCTTCTCCGTCAGGCTGACCGCCTTGCTGATGTTCGCCGGATTGCCGAGGGCGGGCAGCCCGGCCTTGAGCTGCGCGAGCGGGAGCGGGAGCACGCCCTTGATCTGTGCCGGGTCGATTGCGACGCCGGCATTGCCGTAGCCGAGGCCGAGCAACTTTTCGGTGATCAGACCGCCGAACGAGTGGCCGATGATGATCGGCGGCTGGTCGTAGCCGTCGATGATCTTCGCGAAATGGTCCGTCACTTCGTCGATACTCTTGCCGGCGACGTCGTCGGCGTGCTCGCGCGTCTCGGCGACGGTGTCTTTCTCGCCGGGCCAGCCCGGCGCGACCGCGTCGAATCCTTCGTTCTGGAAGAACTCGATCCAGGGTTGCCAGCTGGTGCCGTGGAGCCAGAGGCCGTGGATGAAGATCACCGGTTGATTCGCCATGTGCTCGTACCTTTCGAAGAACGTCGAGGAGGGGAGATCGGGTGTCGCAGGCACAGGCTATTCCCGGCGTGCGGCCGCAAGCAATGGCTGACCGGGGAGTATGGTCTCCGCATGGTCGATTGGTTGTGCGCGACGTGCGCCGTCGAGTATCCGGCGGGCGCGGAGCATCCGGTGAACTGTCCGATCTGCGAGGACGAACGGCAGTACGTGCCACCCACAGGTCAGGTGTGGACCTCGCTTCAGCAGCTCGCGTCGGACGGCGAGCGCATCGGCGTCTCCGAACTCGAACCCGACCTCTATGCTCTCCGGTCCGAACCGAAGGTGGGCATCGGTCAGCAGAGCATGCTCCTGCGCACGCCGGAGGGCAACCTGCTGTGGGACCCGACCGGCTACGTCGATGAGGATGCGGCCGCTGCGGTGCGCGCCCTCGGCGGTGTATCCGTGATCGCCACCAGCCACCCGCACATGTTCGGGGCGCAGACGTCGTGGTCCCGGCTGCTCGGAGACGTCCCGGTGCTGGTGCACGAGCGCGACCGTCGGTGGGTGCAACGCGAGGAGCCGTGCATCCAGACCTGGTCGGGGGAGCGCGAGGTGCTCCCCGGGGTGACGCTGCGCACGATCGGCGGCCACTTCCCCGGCAGTGCGGTGGTGCACTGGGATCGCGGCGTGGTGCTCTCCGGCGACACGGTGTTCCCCGGCCCGTCCGGTCGCTGGGTGACGTTCCAGCGCAGCTACCCGAACGACATCCCGCTCTCGGGGGCGGTGGCGCGGCGGGTGGCCGATGCGGTGTGCGAACGGCCGTTCGACCGGCTCTACGGCAACCTGGGCAACTCCGTGCTCCAGGATGCGCGGGGCGCGGTGCTGCGCTCGGCCGACCGCTACATCGCGTGGGTCACCGGCGCGAACGACCACCTCACGTGAGGTAGGGCGCCAGCTCGAACTCGAGCGCCGGCTTGGGCTTGGCGCCGACGATCGTCTTCACCACTTCGCCGCCCTGGAAGACCTTCATCACCGGAAGCGACATCGCGTGGTACTCCATAGCCGACTTCAGGTTCTCGTCAGCGTTGATCTTGAGGATCGTGATGGTGTCGGCGTGCTCCTCGGCGAGCCGCTCGAGGATGGGCGAGAGTGCCCGGCACGGCCCGCACCACGGGGCCCAGAACTCGACGATGGTGGTCTTGTCGGCGGAGAGTACCGTCTGGTCGAAGGTGGCGTCGGTGACAGCAGTGAGGTGAGTCATGCGGCGAGGTTAGACCGTGACCCCAGGGGCAAGGTCAAGCTGTGACAGCATGGAGGAGGAGGAAAAAGCATGGACATCCTTTCGCAGGCCGAGATCCGCGACGCGTTCGTGAACTGCTCTCGCAGCGAGGCCGCCGAACTCCCCATGCCGCCGGGGCTCCACGAGGTGGACTGGTCCCGCCGCGAGTATCTCGGCTGGCGCGATCCCCGCGTGCCGCAGCGCGGCTATGTGGTGGTTCCGACGGAGAACGGTCCGGTCGGTATCGTGCTGCGGGCATCCGAGGCGTCGATGCGCTCCCACGCGCCCACGATGTGCGGCTGGTGCCAAGACGTGCATCTCACCCACGACGTGTACCTGTACGTGGCCAAGCGGGCGGGGCAGGCCGGCCGCAACGGCGACACCGTCGGCACGCTGCTGTGCGGTGGTTTCGAGTGCTGCGAGAACGTGCGCCGCACCCCGCCGCCCTCGTACGTCGGCTTCGATGCCGACCTGGTGGTCGCCGACCGCATCGCCGGGCTCGCCGAGCGCGCCCGCCGTTTCGCCAACACGGTGGTGGGCGCGCGCATCTAGCCGCATACTCGATTTATCCCTCGAGAAGGAGGCCACGATGGCCGACGGCACGAAGGACGACCCGTGGCTCCTGAAGACGGCCCCCGGATCGTCGGAGTATTCGATGTGGCGTGACGAGGCGGGCGACCCACCCGCGCTGGTGTGCCAGGTGGGGCCGACGACCCTCAAATACCACCTCAGCGCGATCGACGATCTCGCGGCGTGGCTGCGCGAACAGGGTGACTGGGTGCCGCTCGGCGCCGCCGACGAGCAGAAGCAGGCCGCCGCAGGGACGGTGGAGGCGTGGGGACGTGACGAGTCCAACCCGGTGGGTGGCTGGTACGGCCTGCGCAAGGGCTACCGGGGACGGTTCGGGATGTACCTGCCACCGCTGCTCGAGGCGCTCGGTCTCGCCGAACTCACGCACGACGCACGGAACAACCGGGTACGCGCGCTCTGACGGCATCCGGGCCGATAGGGTGGCCTGACGCGACCTGGGGGCCCGATGCTCGTCACTCTCACCTACACCGGACCGTCGGCGACGGACCTCGGCTTCCTGCTGCACAAGAACCCGGAAACTGCGCACGTGTTCGACCTGAGCGTCGGGCGAGCGCATGTCTTCTACCCGGTCGCAGACGACGCGCAGTGCACGGCGGCGTTGATGCTCGAGATCGACCCGATCGAGCTGGTGCGGAGCAAGCGGTTCCGCGGGTCCGGCGACGGGACGCTCGCCCACTACGTGAACGACCGGCCGTACGCATCCGGATCGATGATGGCGACGGCGGTCGGCGCCGTCTTCCGCACAGCCATGACCGGTCGTAGCGACGCGCGTCCTGACCTCGCGGCGAATCCGATGCCGCTCGCGATCGAGCTGAGCGCGGTCCCCGTCCGCGGGCCCGTCGATCTCGCCGCCCGACTCTTCGAGCCGCTCGGCTGGCAGGTCACGGCAACGGAGCTGCCGCTCGACGACGCCTTCCCCGAGTGGGGACCCTCTCCCTACCAGGCCATCCGGCTGGAGGGCACGGTGAGGCTGGCCGACGCTCTCCGGCACCTGTACGTGCTGCTGCCCGTACTCGACGACGCGAAGCACTACTGGGTGAGCGACGACGAGGTGGGCAAGCTGCTGCGCGCCGGCGAGGGATGGCTGGCCGGGCATCCGGAGCGCGAGCTGATCACGCAGCGCTACCTGAAGCACCAGCGGTCGTACATCGATGACGCGGCGACTCGGCTCGCCGAGGCGGACGGAGTGCCGGCGCTCGCCGCGGAGGGCCCCGTGACGCCGGAGGCAGCCGATGCCGCGGGGCCGGCCGCCGGCGACGACCGCGCTCCGCTCAACCGCGTGAGGGCCGAGGTCGTGCTGGGCATCCTCCGCGAGCTCGGCGCTCGCCGTGTCGCCGATCTCGGCTGCGGACCGGGAGCCCTGCTGCGCCCGCTGCTCGACGACCGCGCGTACGTTGAGATCGTCGGAACGGACGTGTCCGCCGGCGCGCTGGCCGTGGCGGCCGAACGTCTTCAGCTCGGCCGGTTGAGCGATGCCCAGCAGGGCCGGGTGCGACTGCTGCAGTCGTCGGTGACGTACCAGGACGACCGGATCGCCGGGCTCGACGCCGTCGTGCTCATGGAGGTCATCGAGCACATCGATCCGGAACGCCACGCGGCCGTCGAGCGCGCGGTGTTCGTTGCCGCGCGTCCGGCGGCGGTGATCGTCACGACGCCCAACCGCGAGTACAACGAGCTCTATCCGTCGCTGTCAGCCGGGGCGATGCGCCATCCGGATCACCGGTTCGAGTGGAGCAGGGGCGAGTTCCGTTCGTGGGCGACCGGTGTGGCCGGACGCACGGGCTACAGCGTCGAGTTCAGAGACGTGGGCGACGTCGATGAGCGCCGGGGGTCGCCGACCCAGCTCGCACTGTTCCGGAGGGAGGACGCATGACCGGGATGGATGGATCGATCGCCGAGCCGGCGGAACTGCGCATTCCGGCCCTGTCGCTGGTGGTGCTCGTCGGCGTCAGCGGCTCGGGCAAGTCGACCTTCGCACGGGAGAAGTTCGCGCCGTTCGAGACGCTGTCGAGCGACTTCTTCCGCGGGCTGGTCTCCAACGACGAGAACAGTCAGGAGGCGACGGCGGCCGCATTCGATGCCCTGCGGTTCGTCGCCGCGAAACGTCTCGAGGCCGGTCTGCTGACGGTGATCGACGCCACGAACGTTCAGCGGAGCTCGCGCAAGAGCTTCGTCGACCTGGCCAAGGCACACGACGTGCTCCCGGTGGCCGTCGTCCTCGACCTGCCCGAGCGCATCTGCGTCGAGCGGAACGCCGCCAGGCCGGACCGCGACTTCGGCGCAGCCGTGGTGCATCGCCAGCACGGGCAGCTGCGCAAGTCCCTTCGATTCCTCGCCAAGGAGGGGTTCCGCTCCGTCCACGTGCTGAGCAGCGTGGAAGAGATCGCCGCGGCGCGGGTGCAGAGGGTTCCGCTGCTCACCGACCGGCGCGGAGAGACCGGGCCGTTCGACGCCATCGGCGACGTGCACGGCTGCCTGTCGGAGCTCGAGGGCCTGCTGACGACGCTCGGCTACGCGCTGCGCCGTGACGACGAGGGGCGCGCGGTCGACGCCGAGCATCCGGAGGGCAGGCGCGTCGTCTTCCTCGGCGATCTGGTCGATCGCGGCCCCGACAGCCCCGGCGTGCTGCGCCTGGCGATGGGAATGGTCGAGAACGGCCACGCCCTGGCCGTGCCCGGCAACCACGAGGCCAAGCTGGTGCGCGCACTCCGCGGGGCGAAGGTGCAGGTCAGCCACGGGCTGGAGCAGACGCTCGCGCAGCTGGCGGATGAGACACCCGAGTTCCGTGCCCGGGTGGAGACCTTCTGCCACGACCTGGTGTCGCATCTCGTGCTCGACGACGGACGCCTCGTGGTCGCTCACGCTGGGTTGAAGGAGGCGTACCAGGGGCGGGCATCCGGCCGGGTTCGTTCGTTCGCGCTGTACGGGGACACCACGGGGGAGACCGACGAGTTCGGCCTGCCCGTGCGCCTGCCATGGGCCGACGACTACCGTGGATCGGCGACCGTGCTCTACGGGCACACGCCGACCCCGCGGGCGGAGTGGGTCAACAACACGATGTGCCTCGACACGGGCTGCGTGTTCGGCGGGTCGCTCAGCGCTCTGCGTTACCCCGAGCGCAAGGTCGTCTCGGTGCCCGCCGAACGGGTCTGGTACGAGCCTGCCCGGCCGTTCCTCCCAGAGGACGGCGACGGCGACACGTCTCCGGAGCGCGAGGGCGGGCTGCTGCGCATCGACGACGTGCTCGGCAAGCACATCATCGAGACATCCACGCACGGCCGGATCGGAGTGCGGGAGGAGAACGCCGCGGGGGCGCTGGAGGTCATGAGCCGCTGGGCCGTGGATCCGCGCAGGCTGCTCTACCTTCCGCCGACCATGTCGCCGCCGAACGCGAGCGCGCGCGAGGGACTGCTCGAGCATCCGGATGAGGCGTTCGCGGCGTATCGGCGCGAGGGCGTGACTCGGCTGCTGGCGGAGGAGAAGCACATGGGCTCGCGCGCCGTCGTGCTGCTGACCCACGATGCCGAGCGGTTCGGCGGCGAGCCGGGATGGCTCGGCACCGTGCACACCCGCACCGGGCGCCGGTTCTTCGAGCCTGGATTGGAGCAGGGGTTCCTTCGACGGCTCGACCGTGCGGTCGCGACGGCCGGAGTGTGGGACGAGCTGGAGACCGACTGGCTGCTCTTCGACGCCGAACTGCTGCCGTGGTCGCTGAAGGCGGGAGCGATGATCCGCGAGCAGTACGCGACCGTCGGCGCTGCCGCACGCGCAGCGCTGCCTCCCGCGGTGGCGGCGCTCGAGGCCGCGGCGGCTCGCGGCATCGAGGTCGGCGCGCTCCTGACCAGCACCAGGATGCGTGAGCGCGATGCCGACCGGTACGTCGACGCCTACCGCCGGTACGTCGGCCACGCCGATGGACTCGCGGGCATCCAGCTCGCACCGTTCCAGGTGCTCGCGGCCGAGGGACGGCACTTCGCCGACCACGACCACGGCTGGCAGCTCGCGATCGCCGACCGTCTGGCCGCCGCCGATCCGGCGCTCGTGCGGCGCACCCGCCGCGTGCCGATCGACCTCGACGATCCCGAGTCGGTCGCGGCGGCGATCGCATGGTGGACGGAACTCACCGAAGCGGGAGGCGAGGGGATGGTCGTCAAGCCGTTCGCGAACCTGGTGCGCACCGACTCCGGGCTCGCTCAGCCGGGCATCAAGGTGCGCGGCCGCGAGTACCTGCGCATCATCTACGGACCCGACTACACCGAGCCCGAGAATCTGGTGCGTCTCCGCGACCGGAACGTCGCCCATAAGCGCTCGATGGCGCTGCGGGAGTATGCGCTGGGCCTCGAGGCGCTGGAGCGTCTGGTGGGCGGTGCGCCCCTGTGGCAGGTGCACCAGGCGGTGTTCGCCGTGCTCGCGATGGAGTCGGAGCCGGTCGACCCCCGGCTCTGATCGAGCGGGGCCGGGTGAGAGACCCGCAGCGGCGCGCCGCGGGCCTCCCGATCCGGTCAGGGAAGGTAGTACGTCGGGTTCGGCAGCTTGATGGTGCGGTCGGCGTGGCCGCCGATCAGGTCGCTGAACTGGTCGCCGAAGTTCGCCACGATGTCGTAGCGTCCGCCGGACGCCGACTCGACGTGCGCCCTGGTCTGCGACTTGTACTCGATCGTGGTGCACTTCGCGGTCGCGCAGGTGATGTACGACGGCTGCTGCGACGTGCCGACGCCCGTCCACTTGGTGTAGTAGTTCGCGGCGGTGAAGCCCGTATAGCCGACCTTGGCGAGGTTGCCCAGTGTGGCTGCCTTCTGGTCGTCGTTGCGGCCGGTCAGCCCGACGATCGTGCATCCGGACTTCTGGGCGACCGAGGCGAGGGTCACCATCGAGGGCGTGGCGGGGAAGCGCTGGTCCTGCACCCAGACGTCCTGCTCGGCGGGGTTGAAGTTGAAGTGCATGTCGGCCACCTCCATGTCGTACGTCCACAGGGTGGTGTCGTCGGCATCCAGCACGATGGCCGGGTTCTTGTGCAGCTTCTTGCCCACGAAGCACGCCGCGGCGACGGCCGGAAGCTGACGCTGGACGAGGGACCGCATCTCACGGATGTACGGAGAGTCGGTCTTGTTCGCGATGCCCGTGCCCGGGTCGCCGTAGTACGTGTAGATCGTCGACTTCACCGAGTCGATGTTCGGGATGCCCTCGCCACCGACCTTCGCACCGCTGGAGCCGTCGGCCGCCATCGTGAAGTGCGTGCGGGGTGCCAGCCACGGCTGCGAGACGCCGGGCAGGTTCGCCGACGGCAGGTAGTAGGTCGGGTTCGGCAGTTTGAGTGCGCGGTCGGCGTAACCGCCCTGCAGGTCGGACCACTGGTCGCCGACGTTCAGCGCGATGTCGTAGCCGAGGCTCTCGATGTGCTTACGGGTGAGCGCCTTGTACTCGACCGTCGTGCACTTGGCGGTGACGCAGGTGATGTACGACGGCTGCTGGGAGGCGCCGACGCCGGTCCACTTCGTGAAGAAGTTCTGCGTGTTGAACGGCGTGTAGCCGACCTTGCTGAGGTTGCCCAGCGTTGCCGCCTTCTGGTCGTCGTTGCGTCCGGTGAGCCCGAAGACAGCGAAGCCCATGGCGGCGGCCTTGTTCACGAAGGCGACCATGCTCGGGGTCGCGGGGAACCTCTGGTCCTGCACCCAGACGTCCTGCTCGGCCGGACTGAAGTTGAAGTGCATGTCGCCGACTTCCATGTCGTACGTCCACAGCGTGGTGTCGTCGGCGTCGAAGACGATGGCCGGCTTCTCGCCGTGACGCTTGGCGTCACGGTACAGCGAACTCAGCTTCGCGGCCTCGCGGGAGACGATCGAGGCCATCTCCGTGATGTACGGCGACGCGGTCTTGTTCGCGATGCCGGTTCCGGGGTCGCCGTAGTAGGTGGCGATGGTCTTCTTGTCCGAGTCGATGTTCGGGATGCCCTCACCGCCGACCGTCGCGCCGCTGGAGCCGTCGGGAGCCATCGTGAACTGCGTGCGCGGTGCGAGCGTCTGCGAATGGCCGCCGCCGTGGCCGCTGCCGGGGCCCGGATCCCAGGCCTGGGCGCCGGATGCTCCGACGAGGGTCAGCCCCAGGGCAAGCGCCACGGTGGCGGCGGTCGCTCCGAGCGTGCGCCGGATGGGCGTCCGCGGGGCGGGGGAGTCGAATCGAGTGGTCATGGAGTCACCGTTTCCGTTCAGCACCGAACACCCCCGAACGGGGGCCTCCGTGCACTTTAGTCGCGCGCCCGGGCGTCGCGCCAGCCGTGTTGACCCACCGCGTCCGTCGCGCCAGGCTGGAGGCGCCGCTCCCGCAGTTCATCGCTGCGGCAGCACTGATCCGGCCCAACCAAGCATCAGAAGGAGAAGCCCATGCCTGTCGTCGTCGCCGTTCTCACCCCGCTCGACGGTCACACGCAGAACGTCCTCGACGCCTTCGAGGTGGCCGCTCCGCTGGTGCACGCCGAGCGGGGATGCGAGCTCTACGCGGTCCACACCGACGGCACGCGGGTGGTGGTCGTCGAGCGCTGGACCGAGCTGGCCGACCTGCAGGCGCACTCCGCCGGCGCGGCCATCGCGGAGCTCAACCGTCTGAACGCGGGACATCTCGACGGGCAGCCCGAGGTGCTGGTGACCGAGAACGTGCCGTTCGGCGATCCGCGCAAGGGGACCATCGCGTAGGCGAGACGGTCACCGCGCCGGTGTCGTTGGCCTCCGATCACTCTGCACAGATGTGCAATGAGCGTCGGTGCCGGTGGTGGGACTCGAACCCACACGCCCTTTCGGACAAAGCATTTTGAGTGCTCCGCGTCTGCCATTCCGCCACACCGGCGCACAACAACATCGACAGAATACCGTAGGCTTTTACCCGTGACTGACCAGGAAGCTACCTCAACCACCCCGCGACGCGTCGTCGTCGCGGAAGACGAATCCCTGATCCGGCTCGACATCGTCGAGATCCTCCGTGACAACGGATTCGAGGTCGTCGGGGAGGCCGGAGACGGCGAGACCGCCGTCGCACTCGCCACCGAGCTGCGACCCGACCTGGTCATCATGGACGTCAAGATGCCCCAGCTCGACGGCATCTCGGCGGCGGAGCGCCTGTCGAAGGGCCACATCGCCCCGGTCGTGCTCCTCACCGCCTTCAGCCAGAAGGAGCTCGTCGAGCGGGCGACCGAGGCCGGCGCCCTCGCCTACGTCGTCAAGCCGTTCACGCCGAACGACCTGCTCCCCGCCATCGAGATCGCCCTCGCCCGGTACGCGCAGATCATCGCGCTCGAGGCCGAGGTGTCCGACATGGTCGAGCGCTTCGAGACCCGCAAGCTGGTCGACCGCGCCAAGGGTCTGCTGAACGAGAAGATGGGGCTCAGCGAGCCCGAGGCCTTCCGCTGGATCCAGAAGGCGTCGATGGACCGCCGCCTCACCATGCACGACGTGGCCCAGGCCATCATCGAGCAGCTCGCTGCCAAGAAGTAAGCAGAGCAGCCTCCGAACATCGTAAAAGCGCGGCCCCGGATCACCGGGAGCCGCGCTTTCGCGTTGCTGGGGGCTGGATGTGCCTCTAGAGATCCCTGATCAGGTTCGTGATGCGGATGGTCGAGCAGCGGCGCCCCTGTTCGTCGGTGACGGCGATCTCGTGCGTGGTCAGGGTGCGGCCGAGGTGGATGGGCGTGCAGACGCCGGTGACGTAGCCGCTCGTGGCCGAGCGGGTGTGCGTCGCGTTGATCTCGATGCCGACGGCGAGGCGGTCCTTGCCGGCGTGCAGGTTGGCCGACATCGACCCGAGGGACTCGCCGAGCACCACGTAGGCGCCGCCGTGGAGGAGGTCCGCCGGCTGCGTGTTGCCCTCGACGGGCATCCGGGCCACAGCGCGTTCGATGGTGAACTCGAGGATCTCGATCCCCATCTTCTCGGCAAGTCTGCCGAGCCCTCTCTCGTTGACGTATGCCAGCGCATCCTCGGTCATCCGGGTCTCTCTCACCTTCGTCGGCAGGGCGATTCTCTTGTCACAGGTGCCTTGTAGGCTGTCCTGGTGTCAGACTCCGAAAAGCCTACCCTCCTGATCATCGACGGCCATTCGCTGGCATTCCGGGCCTTCTACGCTCTGCCGGTCGACAGCTTCGTCAACCGTGACGGGCAGCACACCAACGCCATCCACGGCTTCATCGCGATGCTCATCAACCTGCTCTCGCAGCAGCGGCCGACGCACATCGCTGTGGCGTTCGACATCTCGCGGTACTCGTTCCGCACACGCGAGTATCCGGAGTACAAGGGCACCCGCGGCGAGACCCCGCCGGAGTTCGTCGGGCAGATCCCGCTGCTCGAAGAGGCGCTGCACGCCATGAACATCACGACGGTCACCAAAGAGGACTTCGAGGCCGACGACATCCTCGCGACCCTGGCGACGCAGGGCGCGGCCGAGGGCTACCGCGTGCTCATCGTCTCGGGTGACCGCGACACGATCCAGCTCGTCAACGACGACGTCACCCTGCTCTACCCGAACGTGCGCGGCGTCTCCGAGCTCAAGGTCTACGACCCGGCCGCGGTGCGCGAGCGCTACGGCATCGAGCCGTATCAGTATCCGGAGATCGCGGCACTGGTCGGCGAGACCAGCGACAACCTCGTCGGCATCGACAAGGTGGGCGAGAAGACGGCCGTCAAATGGGTGCAGCAGTACGGCACGGTCGACGAGATCGTCGCGCACGCCGACGAGATCAAGGGCGTGGTCGGGCAGAACCTGCGCGACCAGAAGGAGAACGCCCTCCGCAACCGCCGGCTCAACCGCCTGCTCACCGACGTCGAGCTGCCGGTCCGCCCTGGCGATCTCGAACGGCGCGCCCTCAACGAGATCGCCGTGCGCGACATCTTCGCCAAGCTGCAGTTCAAGACCCTGCTGGAGCGCCTGCTCAAGACCGCGGCAGAAGAGGGCCACTACGACGCGTCCGGCGGGTTCAGCGAGGCGATCGAGACCGGTGCCGTGACGATTCCGCCGGTCCGCACGATGGTCGACGAGGAGCTCGCGAACTGGCTCGCCAAGAACTCGGCGGACGGCGCGGCGATCGGGGTGCAGGTCGAACTCGGTCCAGCCGGCATCATCGGCTTCGGCCTTGCGGGCGCCGACGACACCGTGTACGTGCCGTGGGCCGCGGGCCGGATGGACTACCAGGCGCTCGAAGAGTGGCTCGCCTCGAGCGCGCCCAAGTACTTCTTCCACGCCAAGCCGCAGTTCAAGGCGCTGAGCCGTGCCGGGCTCATCGTCGACGGCCTCGCGTTCGACACGAGGATCGCCTCGTGGCTGGTCCGCCCGGGCAGCGCACCGCAGTCGCTCGCCGAACAGGTCTACGAGGTGCTGGGGGAGACGCTGCCCGTCTCGGACCCCAATCAGCTTGTCGCCCTCACCGACACCGTCAGCCCCGCGACCGAGGCGTGGTACCTGCGGCGGGTGGCCGAGGCCCAGGCGCTGGCCCTCGACGACGGCACCCGCGCCGTGCTCGACGACATCGAGTTGCCGCTCGTCGCGGTGCTCTCCGAGATGGAGCTCACCGGCGTCACCATCGATCCCGAGGTGCTTGCGCGACTGCGCGGTGAGCTCACCGACAAGGCGAACGACTACGCCGCCCGCGCCTACGCCGAGATCGGCCACGAGGTGAACCTGGGCTCGCCCAAGCAGCTGCAGCAGGTGCTCTTCGACGAGCTGCAGATGCCCAAGACGCGCGCGACGAAGACCGGCTTCTCCACCGACGCGGCCTCGCTCGCCGATCTGCAGGAGAAGAACCCGCACCCGTTCCTGGGTCTGCTGCTGCAGCACCGCGACGCCACGAAGCTCAAGCAGATCGTCGAGACGCTCGAGCGCTCGGTCGAGACCGACGGTCGCGTGCACACGACCTACGACCAGACCGGCACCAGCACCGGACGCATCTCCTCCAACGACCCCAACCTGCAGAACATCCCCGTTCGCACGGAGGAGGGTCGCGAGATCCGCTCGGCCATCCGCCGCGGCGACGAGTTCGAGACCCTGCTCACGGCCGACTACTCGCAGATCGAGATGCGCATCATGGCGCACCTCTCCGAAGACCCGGGACTCATCGAGGCCTTCAACGCCGGCGAAGACCTGCACCGTTTCGTCGGTGCGCGCATCTTCGGGGTCACGCCTGCCGAGGTCACGCCCGCGATGCGCACCAAGGTCAAGGCGATGTCGTACGGTCTCGCATACGGTCTCAGCCCGTTCGGCCTGTCCAAGCAGCTGCGCATCGAGACGGCCGAGGCCAAGCAGTTGATGAGCGACTACTTCGAGCGCTTCGGCTCCGTGCGCGACTATCTGCGCGGCGTCGTGGAGCAGGCGCGTGTCGACGGCTACACCGAGACGATCTTCGGGCGCCGGCGGCCGTTCGCCGACCTCACGAGCACCAACCGCGTGCTGCGCGACAACGCCGAGCGCGCCGCGCTCAACGCGCCGATCCAGGGTTCGGCCGCAGACATCATGAAGATCGCCATGCTCGGCATCGCCGGCGACCTGATCGACCAGAAGCTCTCGTCGCGCATGCTCCTGCAGGTGCACGACGAACTGATCTTCGAGGTCGCGACGGGGGAGTGGGACGCCCTGGAGGCCATCGTGCGCGACCGCATGGCGCACGCGGCCGACCTGCGCGTGCCCCTCGACGTGCAGGTCGGGCGCGGAGACAACTGGGACGCGGCCGCGCACTGACACGCGGGGGCATCTCGACGTGGCACGGCCGGCCCCTCGGCCAATAAGGTCGAAGCATGACGAACGCAGAGAAGCGAGAGCCCACTCCGATCGACACGATCGCAGAGGAGTGGGTCGACACCCAGCTGGAGTTGTTCCCCGAGTTCCACGTGTGGCTCGGCCGCCCCGGACGTGAGGGCGAGTATGCCGACTACTCGCCGGCCGGCGCCGAACGCGCCGTGGCCGAGGTCAAGAAGGCACTGACCAAGATCGAGGCGGCGGAGCCCGTCGACGACATCGACCGCGTCACCAAGATGGACCTGACGCGCGACCTGCAGTTGCAGGTCGAGAAGCACGACGCCGGCTTCGGCCAGCGCGACCTGAACGTCATCGCGTCGCCGGCGCAGGAGCTCCGCGACATCTTCGACCTCGTCCCGACCGACACCGAAGACGACTGGTCGAACGTCGCCAAGCGGCTGCACAACCTGCCCGCCGCGATGGACGGCTACATCGAGACGCTGCGCAGCGGTATCGCCGCCGGAAACGTCCCGGCCATCCGGCAGGTGCGAGAGGTGCTGACCCAGGCGAAGAAGCAGGTCGCCTCCACCGGCTTCTTCTTCGAGTTCACCGGCGACGCGAAGGCCGGCGACGGCGAACTCCCCGCGTCGCTCGCCTCCGACCTCGCCGCGGGAGCGCAGGAGTCGGCCGCCGCGTACGCGAAACTGGCGGACTTCCTCGAGAACGAGCTCGCGGGGCACGCTCCGGAGAAGGACGCCGTGGGCCGAGAGCTGTACTCCCTGGCCTCGCGCGACTTCCTGGGAGCGACGGTCGATCTCGACGAGACGTACGAGTGGGGAATCGAAGAGCTCGCGCGCATGGTCGCCGAGCAGGAGTCGATCGCCCGCGAGATCAAGCCGGGCGCCAGTGTGCACGAGGCCATCGCGTTCCTCGACGGCGACGCGAGCCGCAAGCTGCACGGCACCGACGCCCTCCAGCGCTGGATGCAGGAGACCAGCGACCGTGCCATCGAGGAGCTCGGAAAGTCGCACTTCGACATCCCCACCGAGATCCGCCGGCTGGAGTGCATGATCGCCCCGACCCAGGAGGGCGGGATCTACTACACCGGTCCGAGCGACGACTTCACGCGCGCCGGCCGAATGTGGTGGAGCGTCCCCGAGGGCGTCACCGAGTTCGACACCTGGCGCGAGCTCACGACCGTCTATCACGAGGGTGTTCCCGGACACCACCTGCAGATCGCCCAGGCGACCTACAACAAGGCGCAGCTCAACTCGTGGCGGCGCATCGCGGGCACGTCGGGGCACGCCGAAGGCTGGGCGCTGTACGCGGAGCGTCTGATGGAGCAGCTCGGCTACCTCGACGACCCCGCCGACCGCCTCGGGATGCTCGACGGCCAGCGGATGCGCGCGGCCCGCGTCGTGCTCGACATCGGCGTGCACCTCGAGAAGCCCCTGCCGGACGGATCGGGACCGTGGACCGGCGAGTACGCCTTCCAGTTCCTCGGCGAGAACGTGAACATGAACGACGGGTTCGTGCGCTTCGAGGTGAACCGCTACCTCGGCTGGCCGGGACAGGCGCCGTCGTACAAGATCGGCCAGCGCATCTGGGAGCAGCTGCGCGACGAGTACGCCCGCCGCGAAGGCGCTGCCTTCGACATCAAGGCGTTCCACAAGAAGGCGCTCGACATCGGCGGTGTCGGCCTGGACACCCTGAAGTCGGCACTGCTCGACTGACGCGGCTGCGGGTGAGCGACGACGCGGGCGGCCCGCGCCGGGAGACCGGCGCGGTGTCGCCGTACCGGGCGGTGCTCGGCGATGAGCTCGATCGGCTCCACCCGCGTCTCCGGCCGTACTTCGAGGCGATCCCTCCCACGGCTCACGGCTTCGGCCGGGGCGTGTTCGACACCGTCGGCACGCCCCGGCGGTGGCTGTGGCCCGCACTCTGGGTGGCCGCGCGTGCCGGCGTGGCCTTCCCGGTGTGGGAACGCGACGTGGCGTTCACGGTCGTCAACCGGCCGGTGGTGTCCGCCGACGGTCAGCCGGCGGTGGCGGCCGAGCGCACGTTCGGGCTGCGCTCGGGCGAGCGCACCATGGTCGACGAGATCGGCGTCGTCGCCGGAGCCATCGTCGACCGGCTCGGGCGCCCGGAGCGCATCGTCGCGCGCTTCGAGGCGAGGGTAGTGGATGGCGGGCTGCTGCTGAGCTCGACGACGGTGGGCGTGCGGTTCGGGAGGGTGCGCATCCGGATACCGCGGTTCGCCGCGCCACGGGTGGAGCTCTCCGAACGGTTCGATGCCGAGCGCGACGTGCAGCGTGTCTCCATCGTGGTCGGGGTGCCGCTGATCGGTAGGCTCTACGAGTACGCGGGGGACTTCCGCTACGAGATCCGAACGGGGGAGCGGACCGCGTGAGCGAGCGCATCGTCATCGCCGGTGCATCCGGTTTCATCGGCGCCTACCTGGCCGACGCGTTCCGTCGCCGTGGCGCGTCCGTCGCGCTGATCGGCCGCAACGGGCCGGACGCGTCGTGGGGCGACCCCGAGAGCATCCTGCGTGTGGTCGACGGAGCCGACCTCCTCATCAACCTCGCGGGCAAGAGCGTCGACTGCCGCTACGACGACGTGAACCGTGCCGAGATCTTCCGCTCGCGGCTCGACACCACGCGGGCGCTGGCCGATGCAGTGGCCGCGAGCGTGAATCCGCCGCCGCTCTGGATCAACTCCTCGACGGCGACGATCTACCGTCACGCGGAGGACCGGCCGATGACCGAGGCGACCGGCGAGATCGGCACCGGATTCTCGGTGAACGTCGCCACCGCGTGGGAGAGGGCGTTCTTCGCCCGCGACCTGCCAGGCACTCGGCGCGTCGCGCTGCGGATGGCGATCGTCCTCGGAGACGGGAGCGCCCTCATCCCGTTGATGCGGCTGACGCAGTTCGGCCTGGGCGGCCCGCAGCGCGACGGCCGCTGGTTCGCGACGGCCGCGCGGCGCAACGCCGGCACCTTCCACGAGTTCCGTGCGCGCGGCGGGCGGCAGCGGTTCAGCTGGGTTCACATCCGCGACGTCCTCGGGACGATCGACTTCGTGCGCGAGCATCCGGAGCTCGACGGGGTGCTGAACGTCTCGTCGCCGAACCCGGTCGACAACCGGGCCATGATGGCGACCCTTCGGCGCGTCGTCGGCCGGCCCTTCGGCCTGCCGGCGTACCGCTGGATGCTCGAGATCGGGTCCGCGGTGATCCGCACGGAGACCGAACTGGTGCTCAAGAGCCGCTGGGTGGTGCCCGAACGGTTGCTCGATGCGGGCTACGAATTCCACCATCCGGAGCTCGAGCCGGCGGTGCGGGAGATCGTGACGGCACGCGGGTTGCCGCGCACCCCCGCGCACAGCTAGACTGGACTGTCACATTTGTGACACCTCTATCCGCCTGCCGTTCGCGGAACTAACAATGCAGCATCACGCGATCGGCCTGAATTATGTCCATAACGGAGCACTCACTACATGACAACCGCAACGACCGACAAGGCACCCAAGCAGGTCGCCGTCAACGACATCGGATCTGCTGAAGACTTCCTTGCCGCGGTCGAAAAGACGCTGAAGTTCTTCAACGACGGAGACCTCATCGAAGGAACCGTCGTCAAGATCGACCGCGACGAGGTCCTCCTCGACGTCGGCTACAAGACCGAGGGTGTAATCCCCTCCCGCGAACTCTCCATCAAGCACGACGTCGACCCCAGCGAGGTCGTCGAGGTCGGCGACACCGTCGAGGCGCTGGTTCTCCAGAAGGAGGACAAGGAAGGCCGCCTCATCCTGTCGAAGAAGCGCGCGCAGTACGAGCGTGCGTGGGGCGACGTCGAGAAGATCAAGGACGCTGACGGCGTCGTCACCGGTACCGTCATCGAGGTCGTCAAGGGCGGCCTCATCGTCGACATCGGTCTTCGTGGCTTCCTCCCGGCTTCGCTCATCGAGCTCCGCCGCGTGCGCGACCTCACGCCGTACCTCGGCCAGGAGATCGAGGCCAAGATCCTCGAGCTCGACAAGAACCGCAACAACGTGGTCCTGTCGCGTCGCGCTCTGCTCGAGCAGACCCAGTCCGAGAGCCGCACCACGTTCCTGAACAACCTGCACAAGGGTCAGGTCCGCAAGGGTGTCGTGTCGTCGATCGTCAACTTCGGTGCGTTCGTCGACCTGGGTGGCGTCGACGGTCTCGTCCACGTCTCCGAGCTCTCCTGGAAGCACATCGAGCACGCCTCCGAGGTCGTCGAGGTCGGACAGGAAGTCACCGTCGAGATCCTCGAGGTCGACCTGGACCGCGAGCGCGTGTCGCTCTCGCTCAAGGCGACGCAGGAGGACCCGTGGCAGGTCTTCGCCCGCACCCACGCGATCGGACAGGTCGCACCGGGCAAGGTCACGAAGCTGGTTCCGTTCGGTGCGTTCGTTCGCGTCGCAGACGGCATCGAGGGCCTCGTGCACATCTCGGAGCTGTCGGGCAAGCACGTCGAGCTCGCCGAGCAGGTCGTGTCGGTCGGCGACGAGGTCTTCGTCAAGGTCATCGACATCGACCTCGAGCGTCGTCGCATCTCCCTCTCGCTGAAGCAGGCGAACGAGGGCGTCGACCCCGAGGGCACCGAGTTCGACCCGGCGCTCTACGGAATGCTCACCGAGTACGACGACCAGGGCAACTACAAGTACCCGGAGGGCTTCGACCCCGAGACGAACGAGTGGAAGGAAGGCTTCGAGGCCCAGCGCGAGAAGTGGGAGCAGGACTACGCTGCAGCCCAGGCTCGCTGGGAGGCTCACAAGAAGCAGGTCGCCAAGGGTCTCGAGGAGGCTGCCACCGAAGGTGCATCCACCGGTGGTTCGACGTTCTCGAGCGAGCCGACCTCGGCCGGCACCCTCGCCGACGACGAGTCGCTCGCCGCTCTGCGCGAGAAGCTCAGCTCGAACAACTGATCGAGCAGCACGTCACGGTACGGCCGGTCCTTCGGGGCCGGCCGTTCCGGCGTTAACGGCGCCCTCGCGCGGCGGTGGTTCGCCTAGCATGGGGGAGTGCAGCTGATCGGACTCACCGGCGGGATCGCCTCCGGCAAATCGACCATCGCCCGTCGCCTCGCCGAGAACGGCGCCGTCGTCGTCGACGCGGACCGGATCGCCCGCGAGGTCGTCGAGCCGGGCACCCCCGCCCTTGCCGAGATCGCCGAGGCGTTCGGGCCCGGCGTCATCGCGGCCGACGGCAGTCTCGACCGGCCCGCTCTCGGAGCGATCGTCTTCGCGAACGAGGAGGCCAGGCTGCGGCTGAACGCGATCACCCACCCCGCCGTGCTCCGCACGTCGACCGCCCGGTTCGAGCAGGCCGCCGCCGAGAACCCGGATGCCGTGGTCGTCTACGACGTGCCCCTCCTGGTCGAGTCGGCCAACGCTTATCCGTTCGACCTCGTCGTCGTCGCCCACGCGGATGCGGCCACCCGGGTGGAGCGGCTGGTCGCGCTGCGCGGCATGGAGCGTGCGGAGGCGGAGCGCCGCATCGGGTCGCAGGCGTCGGACGACGAGCGCCTGGCCGTGGCGGACATCGTGATCGACACCGACGGCACGCTGGAGCAGACGCTCGAGCAGACCGATCTGCTCTGGAGCCGGCTGACCGCCTGACCGCCTGACCGGATGCCGGTTCGGCTCTTCCCGCCCGTTCCGCTCTGAGCGCATCCCGAGCCCGATGTCGGTGGTGCTCTTTAGACTTGAGCTATGGAACCCACGCGCGCCGTCCGTCCCTTCGAGGTCGTGAGCGAGTATCAGCCCAGCGGCGACCAGCCGCAGGCGATCGCCGAGCTCGCGGGTCGCATCAATGCCGGCGAGACGGATGTCGTTCTCCTCGGCGCCACCGGAACCGGAAAGTCCGCGACGACCGCATGGCTCATCGAGCAGGTCCAGCGGCCGACGCTCGTGCTGGCGCACAACAAGACCCTGGCGGCGCAGCTCGCGAACGAGTTCCGCGAGCTGATGCCGAACAACGCCGTCGAGTACTTCGTCTCCTACTACGACTACTACCAGCCCGAGGCGTACGTCCCGCAGACGGACACCTTCATCGAGAAGGACTCCTCGGTCAACGCCGAGGTCGAGCGACTGCGGCACTCAACCACGAACTCGCTGCTCAGCCGGCGCGACGTGATCGTCGTGTCCACCGTGTCCTGCATCTACGGCCTCGGCGCGGCGGAGGAGTACCTCGAGGCGATGGTCGCGTTGCAGGTGGGCGAGAACGTCGGACGCGACAAGCTGATCCGGCGGTTCGTCGGCATGCAGTACGAGCGCAATGACGTCGACTTCTCGCGCGGCAAGTTCCGGGTGCGCGGCGACACCATCGAGATCATCCCCGTGTACGAGGAGCACGCCGTTCGCATCGAGCTCTTCGGCGACGAGATCGAGGCGATCTACACCCTGCACCCGCTCACCGGCGACATCATCGACCGGGTCGACGCGGTCTCGATCTTCCCGGCGACGCACTACGCCGCGAGCCCCGCGACGATGCAGCGTGCGATCGGAACGATCCAGACCGAACTGCACGACCGGCTGGTCGAGCTGGAGCGCGAAGGCAAGCTGCTCGAGGCGCAGCGGCTGCGGATGCGCACCCAGTTCGACATCGAGATGATGGAGCAGATCGGCTTCTGCTCCGGCATCGAGAACTACTCGCGGCACATCGACGGCCGCTCGGCCGGCGAGGCCCCGAACTGCCTGCTCGACTATTTCCCCGACGACTTCCTCGTCGTCATCGACGAATCGCACGTGACCGTTCCGCAGATCGGGGCGATGTACGAGGGCGACTCGTCGCGCAAGCGCACCCTGGTGGAGCACGGCTTCCGTCTGCCGAGCGCGCTCGACAACCGTCCGCTGAAGTGGAACGAGTTCAAAGACCGGGTGGGGCAGACCGTGTACCTGTCGGCGACGCCCGGTCGGTACGAGATGGGGATCGCCGACGGCATCGTCGAGCAGATCATCCGCCCGACGGGCCTCGTCGATCCAGAGATCGTGGTCAAGCCGACCAAGGGGCAGATCGACGACCTGCTCGAGGAGATCCGGCAGCGGGTCGAGCGCGACGAGCGCGTGCTCGTCACCACGCTCACCAAGAAGATGGCCGAGGAGCTCACCGACTTCCTCGCCGAGGCCGGCGTCAAGGTGCGCTACCTGCACTCCGACGTCGATACGCTGCGCCGCGTCGAACTGCTCACCGAGCTGCGCGCGGGCGTCTACGACGTGCTGGTCGGCATCAACCTGCTGCGAGAGGGCCTCGACCTCCCCGAGGTCTCGCTCGTCGCCATCCTCGACGCCGACAAAGAAGGCTTCCTGCGATCGTCGACGTCGCTCATCCAGACGATCGGACGCGCGGCGCGCAACGTCTCCGGCCAGGTGCACATGTACGCCGATGTCCTGACCGACTCGATGAAGAACGCCATCGAAGAGACGGACCGCCGACGCGACCGGCAGCTCGAGTACAACCGGGTGAACGGCATCGATCCCACGCCGCTGCGTAAACGGATCGCCGACATCACCGACGTACTCGCACGCGAGGGCGCCGACACCGCCGCGATGCTCGCGGGACGCGACGCCAAGAAGAAGAGCCCGACGCCGAATCTGCGCAAGGGCGGAATCGCCGCCCAGGGCGGTGCGGAGCTCGAGTCGCTGATCGCCGACCTCAACGATCAGATGCTCGCGGCCGCCGCCGAGCTGAAGTTCGAGCTGGCCGCGCGCCTGCGCGACGAGCTGGGCGACCTGAAGCGCGATCTGCGCCAGATGGAGAAGGCGGGCCACCTCGGCTGACGCTCCTGCGCCGCCCGTCGAGGCTCCTACAGCATCCACCTGACCGGCCGCGATACGGTGGCAGCATGGGGACGCGACGGGACGGCCGATGAAGCATCATCGCACTCTCCTCGTGTGCTCCGCGCTCGCTCTGCTCATCATCCTGGCCGTGGCTCTGCAAGGCGCTCCGGTGCTCGGCGGGATCATCTGGGTGCCCGAGTTCGCTCCGCAGCCCGCGCCGAGCATCGCTATCACGCAGACGCCGGGGCCGCGCGCGAGCGCCCCTCCGGCTGCACAGCACATCACCCGCATCGACCTGTCGTGGCTCGCGTTGCTGGTGGCCGTCGTGGTGCTCGGAGTGGTCGCCATCCTGATCTGGCGGGCCGTGCGCAAGCGCCTGCAGCGCGCGCCCGACCCGGACGTGGAGCTGGAGGTCGAAGCGCTCGGCGACGTCGAGCCCGCCCCGGAGGCCGAGCCGGATGCACCGCAGCTGCGCCGTGGCCTCGACCGTGCGCTCGACCTCCTCGACGACGACCGCGAGCCGCGCGATGCGATCGAGCAGGCGTGGCTGAGCCTGCAGGACGCGGCGGAGGACTCGGGCGTGCGACGCCTGCCCGCCGAGACCCCTGGCGAATTCGCCGCGCGGGTGCTGGCGCGGGTCGGCGCTGACCGCTCGGCGGCCAGAACACTGCTCGACCTCTATCTGCGCGCGCGGTTCGGCGACGCTCCGGTGACCTCCGCGGACCTGGCGCGCGCGACATCGGCGATCGAGGCGCTGCGGGCATCCTGGAGCACGGGCGTCGCCGGCGGCCGCTCAGGAGCGGGCGGGGGAGCCGCGCGATGACGGCGATCGAACGACGGCGGTCACTCTTGCGGCCGCCCTACCGCCGGCGGATGATCTGGTGCCTCGTGCTCGCCCTCGTGGTGGGTGGTGCCTCCTGGTATCTCGGCGTCGACGTCGCCCATGCGTTCGGGATCGGCGGAGTGATCTTCGCCGCCACGGCCTGCCTGTCGATGGTGGGGGACCAGGCCGGCGTGGAGCGCGCGCCCGAGCCGCTCGTTCAGCGGGACGGATCGCGGCGTGATGTGGTGCAGCTCGGCTGGGCGCTGCACACCCGCCGGGGCACCGTCGCGCCGGAGGCGGTGCGACGGCTGCGCACCCTCACCGCGCAGGCCCTCGAGCTGCACGGTCTCGAACTCGATGCGCCGGGCGACCGCGCCGAGATCGAGCGCGTGCTCGGTGCGGACGTGCTGCGCATCATCCGGCGCGGGTCGTCGGAGCTGCCCCGTCGCGCCACCTACGCGTCGGTGCTCGATCGCCTCGACCGGCTGGCCGCCGCTCGTCCCGGCCCGCTCACCGCTGACGCGGGCGTGGCCGCGGTCGGCCCTGGCGTGACCGGCCCCGACCCGACCGGCCCCGATCCGACCGGCCCCGATCCGACCGGCCCTGTCCCGACCGGCCCTGTCCCGACCGGCCCTGTCCCGACCGCCGCTGGCGCGCCCTCCACCCCGAGCCCATCCCGAGGAGAACCCCGATGACCGATGACGACACGATGATCGACGACGCGACGCCGCTGGCGGTCGCGGACATCGCCCGGCTCAGCGAAGAGGTGCTCGAGCGCGTGTCGACCGTAGTGGTCGGCATGAGGCCCGCGCTGGAGCTGGCCCTGGCGACCATCCTGGCCGGCGGTCACGTGCTGTTCGAAGACGTGCCAGGGCTCGGCAAGACGCTGGCCGCCCGCAGCATCGCGTCGGCGATCGGGCTCGAGTTCCGCCGGCTGCAGTGCACGCCCGACCTGCTCCCGGCCGACATCACCGGCTCGTACGTTTATGTGCCGTCGTCGGGCACGTTCGAGTTCCGGCCCGGTCCTGTCTTCACGGGGCTCTTCCTGGCGGATGAGATCAACCGCACGTCACCCAAGACGCAGTCGGCGCTGCTCGAGGCGATGGCCGAGGGCCAGGTGACCGTCGAAGGGCGCAGCT
This sequence comes from Leifsonia poae, assembly GCF_027921845.1. Taxonomy (GTDB): domain Bacteria; phylum Actinomycetota; class Actinomycetes; order Actinomycetales; family Microbacteriaceae; genus Leifsonia; species Leifsonia poae. Next base: position 817,718 of record NZ_BSEN01000015.1, on the reverse strand, counting down.
TCCCGCTGCCCCGGCCGTTCCACGTCGTGGCCACGTCGAACCCGATCGAGTACGAGGGCACCTACGCTCTGCCTGAAGCGCAGCTCGACCGCTTCATGGTGCGCCTCGCCGTGGGCTACCCGGATCCGGAGGGGGAGCGCCGGGTGCTGCTCGCGCGGGTCGGCAGGCGGAAGGAGCGCGCCTCGGTCGACGCCGTCATCGATGCGGCGACCCTGCGCTCGATGCAGGCCGGCGTCGAGCTGGTCGACGTGGACCCGGACATCGCGGCGTACTGCGTGTCCCTCGCCACGGCGACGCGGCGGCACCGGGCGGTGGAGGTCGGGGCGTCGCCGCGCGGCTCGCAAGGACTGCTGCTGGTGGCGCGGGCGCGGGCCGTCATGGCCGGTCGCGACTTCGTGATCCCGGACGACGTCAAGGCGGTCGCCGGGGCCGTGCTCGCCCATCGACTCACCCTCACCGTTCAGGCCTGGACGAGCGGTGTGCAGGCCGTGCAGGTGGTCGACGAGGTCGTGAACTCGGTGGCCGGGCCGCCCGTCGTCGGAACCCGAGCGCATGTGACGGCGAGCGGCCAGGACGGACCGACGGTGTGACCGGAGAGCAGGCGGAGGAGCAGGCGGACGCCGCGCGAGCGCGCCGGCTGACCTGGTTCACAGCGCGCTGGAACCTCAGCCCGGCCGTCGCCGCGGCGGTCGTGGTCGGCGTCGTCTGCGCCGCCGCCGGGTTCTTCGCGTCGCGCGTCGATCTGGCGCTCGTCGGCATCCCGCTGCTCGTGTCCGCCGCGATCGCCTGGGATCGACGTCCAGGGGAGCAGGCGCGGGTCGGTGTCTCGGCGAGGGTGGACGCGGCCGGCGGGGCTCGGCTGACCTCGACGGTCGAGGCGACGTCGGATGCCGGAGCCGACGCGGTGGAGCTTCGGATCTCGCTGAGGGGGCAGCCGCCGATCGACGCGGTGGTGTCCCGTCGCCGTGCCGAGCGCCTCACGGGAACCCTGACAGCGGGGCATTCCGGCCCTCAGCGCCTGGTCTCCGTCGAGACCAGGATGATCGGCGCCGATGCCGCGATCGTCACGGAGCCGACACCACCCGTCACGGCGGAACGCGTCGTGGCGCCGCGCGTGCGGGCCGTACGCAGCCTGCCGCTCCCGTCGCGCCTGATCGGGCTCACCGGACCACACGATTCGGCACGCCCCGGGGACGGCGGCGAGTTCCGCGACGTCGGGCTGTTCGCGGCCGGGGATCGCCTGCGACGCATCGACTGGAAGGCGACAGCGCGGCGGGCGCAGACGCCGGGGGAGCTCTACGTCAGGCGCACGATGGCGACGTCGGATGCGGCGATCCAGTTCGTCATCGACAGCCGCGACGACCTCACGGGCCGGGTCGCGGACTGGGCGGCGGCGTACCCCCGCCCCGGCATCGGCTCGCAGGATCTCGCCCGCGAGGCGGCGGCCAGCCTGGCGAGCGCGTACGCGGCGGCCGGCGACCGGGTCGGGTTCGACGACCTGGCGGACGCCCGCCGGGGGATCCCCCCGCGCTCGGGTTCCCGGCATCTTCAGCGCGTGCTCCGCGCCGTCGCCCAGACCGGGCCGCGCGGAATCGCCACGGAGCGCGTCCGCGCACCCGTGCTCGCACCGGGCGCGCTCGTCTTCGTGCTGTCGACGTTCCTCGACGAGCAGGCCCTCGGCCTCGCCCTCGTCTGGCGCGCGGCAGGGCATCGGGTGATCGCCGTCGACACGCTTCCGGACCGGCTCACCTCGGATCTCACTCCGCGCGACCGCGTGGCGCTCCGGGTGGTCGAGCTGGAGCGCACACTGCGGTTCCGGAGGCTCGCGGCCGGCGGCATCGACGTGATGCGATGGCAGGACGAGGCGGGCGACACCCGTGGTGCGCGGCTCCGCGAGCTGAGCATGCCCAGGCGGCCGCGATGACCCGCGCGACGGACGGCCCTGTCGTTCCGGGCACGCTGGATGCGCCGGCTGCGCCGCGGGCCGGCGACGCGGTCGCGGTGGAATCCGCGCTCGGGATCGGACGCGTCTTCCCCGGCTGGTGGTTGCGCGTGGCCTTCGGTGCCGTCGCCGTCGCGCTCTGCCTGGCGGAGGCCGAGACCCAGTGGGTGGCTGTCGCCCTCGTGCTCGCGGCGCTCGCGATCGCGATGCCGCGCTGGCTGACCGCGTGGTTCCTCATCGGGCTCCTGGCGTTCACGGTGCTCCTCCGCGATCAGTCCGTGGGTGACTGGCGACCCTACGTGCTGATCGCGGGCGCGCACGCGCTTCACGTGCTCGCGTCGTGGATGCTCGTGGTGAGCCCGCGCGCCCTCGTCCATCCGGCGTCACTGTGGCCGAGTGCGCGGCGCTTCCTGCTGATCCAGGCGCCGGTGCAGCTCGTCGCTGCCGGTGCGCTGGCGCTGACGACGGCGTTCTCGCGGGCATCCGTGCTCTGGCTGGCGGCGGTCTCGGCGGCGGCTCTCGTGGTCCTGGTGATCGCGCTCGCGGGTCCGCTCCTCCGGAGGCCCCGGGACTGACCTTGCAATGTCGGTGGTGCGGCATAGACTCGCCGCGTGCCCGGGGTCCCGTGTGCGCCCCATCGGTTAGAATCGAACATATCTTCGATGCGCGCTCGGCGAACACGGCCAGGCACCACCCACAACTAGCGGAGAATTGATCGAGTGAGTATCAGTAAGGTGACCGGATCCCACCTCAGCGTCCGGGGCGCACGCGTGCACAATCTGCACAATGTCGACCTCGAGATCCCGCGCGATTCGCTGGTCGTCTTCACGGGCCTGTCGGGCTCGGGCAAGTCGTCCCTCGCCTTCGACACGATCTTCGCGGAGGGGCAGCGCCGCTACGTCGAGTCGCTGTCCGCATATGCGCGTCAGTTCCTGGGCCAGGTCGACCGGCCCGACGTCGACTTCATCGAGGGCCTCAGCCCGGCGGTGTCGATCGACCAGAAGTCCACCAACCGCAACCCGCGGTCGACCGTCGGCACCATCACCGAGATCTACGACTACATGCGTCTGCTCTGGGCGCGCATCGGTGTTCCGCACTGCCCGATCTGCGGCGAGCCCATCCAGCGGCAGACCGTGCAGCAGATCGCCGACCAGCTCATGGAGCTCGAGCCCGGCACCCGTTATCAGGTGCTCAGCCCGGTCGTCTCGCAGAAGAAGGGCGAGTTCGTCGACCTCTTCAAGGAACTCGCGGCGAGCGGATACTCGCGTGCGATCGTCGACGGCGAGCAGATCCAGCTCAGCGATCCGCCCGTGCTGAAGAAGCAGTACAAGCACGACATCTCCGTCGTGGTCGACCGCCTGGTCGCCGGGCCCGAGCTGCTGACCCGTCTCACGGACTCGCTCGAGACGGCACTCCGTCTCACCGACGGCCTGGTCCAGATCAACTTCGTCGACGAAGAGGGCCCGGACGCGTGGCGCACGTTCAGCGAGAAGCTGTCGTGCCCCAATAACCACCCCATCCAGCTCACCGAGATCGAGCCGCGCACCTTCTCGTTCAACGCGCCGTTCGGTGCGTGCCCCGAGTGCTCCGGCCTCGGCACGCGCATGTCGGTCGACGAGGATCTGCTGCTCGGCGACGACGACCTGAGCATCGCCGAAGGCGTCATCATCCCCTGGACCACCCAGGGCAAGGGGCTCTTCAACTACTACGAGAAGCTGCTCGACGGCCTCGCCCGCGACCTCAAGTTCTCGCTCAAGACCCCGTGGCGCAAGCTCAGCCCGCAGGTGCGCGAAGCCGTGATGCGCGGCGACAACTTCGAGGTCAAGGTCAAGTGGAAGAACCGCTACGGCCGCGAGATGAGCTACACCTCGGGGTTCGAAGGCGTCGTCCCCTACATCGAGCGCCAGTACCTGCAGGCCGAGACCGACACGCAGCGCGCCCGCTGGGCCGAGTACCTTCGTGAGGTGCCGTGCCCGGTGTGCGGCGGCAAGCGGCTCAAGCCGGAGGTCCTCGCGGTTCTCGTGCACGGCGCGAGCATCGCCGACGCGGCGGAGCTGAGCCTCAGCGACGCCCGTGGCTTCATGGACAAGCTGCACCTCACCGAGCGCGAGGAGAAGATCGCCGCGCAGGTGCTGCGCGAGATCAAGGTGCGTCTCGACTTCCTGATCCAGGTCGGGCTCAACTACCTCAACCTGTCGCGCGCCGCGGCGACCCTCTCCGGAGGCGAGGCGCAGCGCATCCGGCTCGCGACCCAGATCGGGTCGGGCCTCACCGGCGTGCTCTACGTGCTCGACGAGCCCAGCATCGGCCTGCACCAGCGCGACAACCGCCGGCTCATCGACACGCTGGTCGCATTGCGTGACCTGGGCAACACGCTCATCGTGGTCGAGCACGATGAAGACACCATCCGCACGGCGGACTGGATCGTCGACATCGGCCCCGGCGCGGGAGTCAACGGCGGCCATGTGGTCCACTCCGGTTCGTACGACGACCTGCTCGCGAACACCAAGTCGCTCACGGGCGACTACCTGGCGGGTCGCAAAGAGATCGACATCCCCTCGAAGCGGCGCAAGATCGACAAGAAGCGCATGATCTCGGTGGTCGGCGCCGAGGCCAACAATCTCAAGAAGGTGACGGTCGACTTCCCGCTCGGCACCTTCGTCGCCGTCACCGGCGTGAGCGGTTCGGGCAAGTCGTCGCTCGTCAACGACATCCTCTACCGCGTGCTCGCGAACAAGCTCAACGGCGCCCGCAAGCTGCCGGGCAAGCACAAGACCGTCACCGGTCTCGACAACCTCGACAAGGTCGTGCACGTCGACCAGGCGCCGATCGGCCGCACCCCGCGCTCGAACCCGGCGACCTACACCGGTGTGTTCGACCGCATCCGCACCCTGTTCTCGGAGACGATCGAGGCCAAGACCCGCGGCTATCTGCCCGGTCGGTTCAGCTTCAACGTCAAGGGCGGGCGCTGCGAGGCGTGCTCGGGTGACGGCACGATCAAGATCGAGATGAACTTCCTCCCCGACGTGTACGTCGCGTGCGAGGTCTGCGGGGGAGCGCGCTACAACCGCGACACGCTGGCCGTGCACTACAAGGGCAAGAACATCGCAGAGGTGCTCGACATGCCGATCAGCGAGGCGGCGGAGTTCTTCAAGCCGATCTCGGCGATCCACCGGTATCTGCAGACGCTGGTCGACGTCGGCCTCGGCTACGTGCGGCTCGGCCAGAGCGCCACGACGCTCTCCGGCGGCGAGGCGCAGCGTGTGAAGCTGGCCACGGAGCTGCAGCGTCGATCGAACGGACGCAGCGTCTACGTGCTCGACGAGCCCACCACCGGTCTCCACTTCGAAGACGTGCGCAAGCTGCTCCTCGTGCTCAACGGGCTGCTCGACAAGGGCAACACGGTGATCTGCATCGAGCACAACCTCGATGTGATCAAGTCGGCCGACTGGATCATCGACATGGGTCCGGAAGGCGGCGCCGGCGGCGGCCAGGTGATCGCGACGGGCACGCCGGAGCAGGTCGCGGACGCCAAGGGCAGCCACACGGGCTACTTCCTCAAGGAGATCCTGCAGGGGGCGGAGAGCGCCCGGGGCGCTGCGTAGGATACCCGCGTGGCAGACACCGTCAGTTACCGGCCGAAGGCCGGGGAGATCCCCACACAGCCCGGCGTCTATCGCTTCCGTGATCCGAATCGGCGTGTGCTCTACGTCGGCAAGGCCAAGAACCTGCGTGCGCGGCTGAGCAACTACTTCCAGCCGCTGCGGAGCCTGCACGACCGCACCAGGCGCATGGTCACCACCGCTGCCTCGGTTGAGTGGACGGTCGTCGCGAGCGAGTTCGAGGCCCTGCAGCTCGAGTACACCTGGATCAAAGAGTTCAACCCGCCGTTCAACGTGCAGTTCCGCGACGACAAGTCGTATCCGTACCTGGCGGTGACGTTGGGGGACCGCATCCCGCGCGTCATGGTGACCCGCAATCGCGGCATCAAGGACGCGCGGTACTTCGGCCCGTACACGAAGGTCTGGGCGATCCGCGACACTGTCGACCTGATGCTGAAGGCGTTCCCCGTGCGGAGCTGCTCCGACGGCGTCTACCGTCGCGCCGAGCTCACCGGCCGGCCCTGCCTGCTCGGCGACATCGGCAAGTGCGCCGCACCCTGCGTCGGCCGGGTCAGCCCGGAGGAGCACCGCGAACTCGCCGAGGACTTCGTCTCGTTCATGGCGGGCAACGACACCAAATACATCCGCGCCCTCAACGAGCGGATGCGCGAAGCCGCGAGCACGCAGGACTACGAGGCCGCCGCCCGCCATCGCGACGCCATCCAGGCCCTGGAGGCCGCGATGGGCAAGAGCGCGGTCGTGCTGCCCGACAACGTCGACGCGGATGTCTTCGGCATCGCCCACGACGAGCTGGCCGCCGCCGTGCAGCAGTTCATCGTGCGCGGCGGCCGGATCCGCGGTGTGCGCAGCTGGGTGGTCGACAAGGAACTCGACGTCGAGCTCGGCGACCTGGTCGAGACCGTCGTGCAGAACGCCTACGAGGGCTCGGACGCCCCGCCCCGCGAGATCCTCGTTCCCGAGCTCCCCGAGGACGCCGCCGAACTGGAGCAGTGGCTCACCGCGCGTCGGCACGAGATCGGCGATCCCGCCTCGCCGCGCGGTGCCCTCAGCGGCAAGGTCGCGCTGCGGGTGGCCCAGCGCGGTGACAAGGCCGCGCTCGTGCAGACCGTGGAGATGAACGCGAAGAACGCGCTCATCCTCTACAAGACCCGCCGCAGCTCTGACTTCGTCGCGCGCTCGAAGGCGCTCAACGACATCCAGGATGCGCTGGGCATGCCCGACGCGCCCCTGCGGATGGAGTGCTACGACGTCTCGCACCTCAGCGGCACCAACATCGTCGCCTCGATGGTCGTGTTCGAAGACGGCCTCCCGCGCAAAGACCAGTACCGGCGCTTCAGCATCCCGGAGTCGACGGACGACACCGAGTCGATCCACCAGGTGATCACGCGCCGGCTCGCCTACCTCAAAGACCCGGCGCTGGAGGCCCAGGAGGCGATCGGTGCGTCGGCGAACGGTGCGTCGGCGAACGGTGCGTCGGCGAACGGTGCGTCGGCGATCGACGCCGGCGCGGACGGCGCGGGCGACGACGACGCGGGCGACGACCCGACGATCGACATCGACGCCGAGCTCCAGGAGGCGGCCGAGAAGCGGCGCAAGAAGTTCTCCTACCCGCCCAATCTGCTGATCGTCGACGGCGGCCAGCCGCAGGTCGCGGCGGCGCGGCGCGCGCTCGAGGAGTCAGGGGTGCAGGGCATCCAGCTCGTGGGCATCGCGAAGCGACTCGAGGAGCTCTGGCTCCCCGACTCCGACTTCCCGGTCATCCTGCCGCGCAACAGCGATGCGCTCTTCCTGATCCAGCGCATCCGAGACGAGGCGCACCGCTTCGCCATCACGTACCAGCGCGCACGGCGCAAGCGCGACATCGGGTCGGTGCTCGGCGAGATCCCCGGTCTCGGGCCGTCCCGGGTGAAGGAGCTGCTCAAGCACTTCGGCTCCGTCGCCCAGCTGAGGAAGGCGAGCGTCGACGAGATCGCCGAGGTGCGCGGTGTCGGCCCCACCCTTGCTGGGGCCATCCATGAACGACTCGCCAGTCGATAGGCTGGGTGGCACCACCGAGCACGAGGAGCGCGCCTGATGAGCACCGACAACGAGCAGCAAGAAGTGCTGATCGTCACTGGAATGTCGGGGGCAGGGCGGTCGACGGTTGCGAATGCGCTCGAAGACCTCGACTGGTACGTGGTCGACAATCTGCCTCCGCAGATGCTGCGCCCCCTCATCGAACTCGCGAATCGGGCCGGATCGACGCTGCCCCGTATCGCCGCGGTGGTCGATGTGCGCGGCCGCAACTTCTTCACCGATCTGCGCGACATGATCCAGAGCCTGCGCGAGGGCACCAAGGTGCGCGTGCTGTTCCTGGAGGCCACCGATTCGGTTCTCGTGCGGCGCTTCGAGCAGGTCAGGCGCCCTCACCCGCTGCAGGGCGACGGCACGATCCTCGACGGCATCTCCGCCGAGCGTTCCCGGCTGCGCGAGATCCGCGAGGCCAGCGACATCATCGTCGACACCTCCGACCTCAACATCCACCAGCTCGCCACCAACATCACCGAGACGTTCGCGGCCGAGAACACGGCCGGCGTGCAGGTCACGGTGATGAGCTTCGGCTTCAAGTACGGACTGCCGCCGGATGCCGACATCGTCTCGGATGCGCGCTTCCTTCCGAACCCGTTCTGGAACCCGGAACTGCGCCCGTTCACCGGGCTCGACGAGGTGGTGCGCGACTACGTGCTCGAGCAGGAGGGCGCGATGGAGTTCGTCGAGGCGTACGTCGCCGCGCTGCGCCCGATCCTGGCCGGCTACCAGCGTGAGAACAAACGGCACGCGATGATCGCTGTAGGCTGCACGGGGGGAAAGCACCGTTCGGTGGCGATTGCGGAAGAGCTCGCCACTCGATTGCAGGAACTCCCGGGGGTCGCGGTGAACACGAAACACCGCGATCTCGGCCGTGAATGACGCCGGCCACCGACTTACGGCCGCACAACGGCCGACACGACAGATAGGAACCCGATTGGCTCTCACCGCCGACGTCAAAGACGAACTCACCAAGGTCGAGATCAGCAAGACCACGGTCCGCGCGGCGGAGCTCGCAACGATCCTGCGCTTCTCCGGCGGGCTGCACCTGATCAGCGGCCGGATCGCGGTGGAGAGCGAACTCGACACCCCTGAGCTCGCCCGTCGGGTGCGCAAAGACCTCGCAGAACTCTACGGAGTGCGCAGCGAGGTGTCCGTGATCTCCGCGTCAGGTCTTCGGCGCACGAGCCAGTACCTGGTACGCGTGCTCGACGGCGGCGAGACGCTCGCCCGCCAGACCGGCCTGCTGGATGCCCGTCGCCGGCCGATCCGTGGCCTGCCGAATCGCCTCACCACCGGCTCCCGCGACGAACTGGCCGCCGTCTGGCGGGGCGCCTTCCTCGCCCACGGCTCGCTGACCGATCCCGGCCGTTCGGCCGCTCTCGAGGTCACCTGCCCCGGCAACGAGTCGGCGATGGCCCTCGTCGGCGCCGCCGGCCGTCTCGGTGTCGCCGCGAAGGCGCGCGAGGTGCGCGGTGTGCACCGGGTCGTCATCCGCGACGGCGACGCGATCAGCGCGATGCTCGTGCACATGGGAGCGACGAAGACCGTCGAGAACTGGGAGCAGCTGCGTCAGCGCCGCGAGGTCCGCGCGACCGCGAACCGCCTCGTCAACTTCGACGACGCCAACCTCCGTCGGTCCGCCCAGGCCGCCGTCGCCGCCTGTGCCCGCGTCGAGCGCGCCCTCGAGATCCTCGGCGACGAGGTGCCGGAGCACCTGCGCTACGCCGGCGAACTGCGCCTCAACTTCCGCGACTCGAGCCTCGACGAGCTGGGCCACCACGCCGACCCGCCGATGACGAAGGACGCGGTCGCCGGGCGCATCCGCCGGCTGCTCGCGATGGCGGACAAGCGCGCGGCAGACGAAGGAATCCCCGGGACGGACGCGAACCTCCCGGCCGACCTCGACGAGGTGTAACGTCCGGGAAGCAACCCCTGGTCGAATCGGTTGCCCTTACTAGACTGAAAATGTCGCTCGAAGCCCGCTCCGAACCGCTCGGGCCGGGAACCATATGAGGAGATGAGTAATGGCTGACTACACGCTCGCAGACCTTCCGTACGATTATTCGGCGCTTGAGCCGAACATCAGCGGTCGGATCATGGAGCTGCACCACGACAAGCATCACAAGGCCTATGTCGACGGTGCGAACACCGCGATCGCCAAGCTCGCCGAGGCTCGCGACGCCGACGACCTCACGTACGTGAACAAGCTGCAGAAAGACCTGGCCTTCAACCTCGCCGGCCACGTCAACCACACCGTGTTCTGGAACAACCTGTCGCCCGACGGCGGAGACAAGCCCACCGGCGAACTGGCCGCGGCGATCGACGAGTTCTTCGGGTCCTTCGACAAGTTCCGTGCGCACTTCACCGCGTCGGCCCTGGGCATCCAGGGCTCGGGCTGGTCGATCCTGGCGTGGGACTCGCTCGGTCAGAAGCTGATCATCGAGCAGCTCTACGACCACCAGGGAAACCTCGCCGCGGCCACGATCCCGCTGCTGCTGCTCGACATGTGGGAGCACGCGTTCTACCTCGACTACGTGAACGTCAAGGCGGACTACGTAAAGGCGTTCTGGAACATTACGAACTGGGGCGACGTTAACGAGCGCTTCACCCGGGCGCGCGAAAAGACATCGGGCCTGCTGCTACTGTCGTAGCGGGGAGAGGTGTCCCGGAAGGGTTGCCTCCCGGGACACCGCCGTCCGTTTTCATCCCATACAAGTGCGCCGTCGGCGCCTCTCAGTAACAGGAGACATCTGTGTCCGTAAAGATCGGAATCAACGGGTTCGGTCGCATTGGTCGTAACTTCTTCCGCGCGGCTCTGGCCAAAGGCAGCGACCTCGAGATCGTCGCTGTCAACGACCTCACCGACAACAAGGCGCTCGCACACCTTCTGAAGTACGACTCGATCACGGGCCGTCTCGACGCGACCGTCGAGCTGGACGGCGACAAGATCGTCGTCAACGGCAAGCCGATCATCGTCCTCGAAGAGCGCGACCCGGCCAACCTGCCGTGGGGTGAGCTGGGTGTCGACATCGTCATCGAGTCCACCGGCCGCTTCACCAAGTCGGAGGATGCGCGCAAGCACATCGCCGGCGGCGCCAAGAAGGTCATCGTGTCGGCTCCGGCCACGGGTGACGACGTCGCCACCATCGTCCTCGGCGTGAACGAGGAGACCTACGACAGCGCGGTCAACGACATCCTGTCGAACGCCTCGTGCACCACGAACTGCCTCGCGCCGCTCGCCAAGGTGCTGCTCGACAACTTCGGCATCGAGCGCGGTCTGATGACCACGGTCCACGCCTACACCGCCGACCAGAACCTGCAGGACGGCCCGCACAGCGACCTCCGTCGCGCCCGCGCCGCCGCCGCGAACATCATCCCGACCTCGACCGGCGCGGCCAAGGCCCTCGGCCTGGTCATCCCGGAGCTCGTCGGCAAGCTCGACGGCTACGCCCTGCGTGTGCCCGTGATCACCGGCTCGATCACCGACCTCACCGTCGAGCTCGAGAAGACCGCGACGGTCGCCGAGATCAACGCCGCCTACAAGGCTGCAGCCGAGGGTCCCCTCAAGGGCATCCTCAAGTACACCGAGGACCCGATCGTCTCGACCGACATCGTCAGCGACCCGCACTCGTCGATCTTCGACGCGGGCCTCACCAAGGTCATCGGCAACACGGTCAAGGTCGCGTCGTGGTACGACAACGAGTGGGGTTACTCCAACCGTCTCGTCGACCTGACCGAGTACGTGGCCGAGCGCCTCTAGCACCAAGGGAACCGACGTGACGCTACGCACACTTGATTCACTCGGTTCGCTCGCCGGCAAGGCGGTCATCGTCCGCTGTGATCTGAACGTCCCTCTGAAAGACGGACAGATCACGGACGATGGCCGCGTGCGAGCGTCGATTCCCACCCTGAACGCCCTGATCAATCAGGGTGCGAAGGTGGTCGTCATCTCCCATCTGGGGCGCCCGGAGGGCGCGCCCGACGCGAAGTACAGCCTGGCGCCGGTCGCCCAGCGGCTCTCGGAGCTGCTGGGCAAGCCGGTGACCTTCGCCCGTGACACGGTCGGCTCCGGAGCGCAGGACGCGGTCGCCGGCCTGACGGACGGCGACGTCGCCCTGCTGGAGAACCTGCGGTTCAACCCGGGGGAGACCAGCAAAGACGATGCCGAGCGGGAGGCGTTCGCCGCCAAGCTCGCCGCCTTCGGCGATGCGTTCGTCTCCGACGGCTTCGGCGTCGTGCACCGCAAGCAGGCCAGCGTGTACGAGCTCGCGAAGGCGCTTCCGAGCGCTGCAGGGCTCCTCATCGCCACGGAGCTCGACGTGCTCGACCGCCTCACCGAGAACCCCGAGCGGCCGTACGCGGTCGTGCTCGGCGGCTCGAAGGTGTCGGACAAGCTCGGGGTCATCGGGCATCTGCTGCCGCGCGTGAACTCGCTGCTGATCGGCGGCGGCATGCTCTTCACCTTCCTCGCCGCCCTCGGGCACAAGGTCGGTTCGAGCCTGCTCGAGGCCGATCAGATCGAGACCGTCAAGGGCTACCTGGCGAAGGCCGAGGAGCTCGGTGTCGAGATCGTGCTGCCGCGTGACGTCGTCGTCGCCTCGAAGTTCGGGGCGGACGCTGAGCACGTCGTTCGTCCGATCGACGGCATCGAAGACACCGACTGGGGCTCGAGCGGACTCGGGCTCGACATCGGCCCGGAGACCGCCGAACTGTTCTCGGAGTACATCCGCGCCGCGCGCACGGTCTTCTGGAACGGGCCCATGGGCGTGTTCGAGCTCGCCCCCTTCGCGGCCGGAACCAAGGCCATCGCTCAGGCGCTGACCGAAATCGACGGCCTCGGTGTCGTCGGCGGCGGCGACTCCGCGGCCGCGGTGCGCGCACTCGGATTCTCCGACGACCAGTTCGGTCACATTTCAACGGGTGGCGGTGCGAGCCTCGAGTTCCTCGAGGGCAAGCACCTGCCGGGACTGGAGGTCCTCGGATGGCAGCAGTGAGCTCGTCGGTGCGGCGTACGCCGCTCATCGCCGGCAACTGGAAGATGAACCTCGATCACCTGCAGGCGATCGCGTTCGTGCAGAAGCTCGCGTGGAGCCTGAAGGACGCCGGGCATGATTTCACGGCGGTCGAGGTGTCGGTCTTCCCACCGTTCACCGACCTGCGCAGTGTGCAGACCCTGGTATCGGCGGACAAGCTGCCGCTCGCTTTCGGCGGTCAGGATGTCTCCGAGCACGAGTCCGGCGCCTACACCGGTGAGATCTCGGCGACGTTCCTCGCCCAGCTCGAGTGCCGCTACGTGATCATCGGTCACTCGGAGCGCCGCACGCTGCACGGCGAGACGGACGAGCAGGTGGCCGGCAAGGTCGCTGCTGCGCTGGCGCACAATCTGTCCCCGATCATCTGCGTCGGCGAGACGGCGGAAGACCTCGAAGTGCACGGCGCGAGCGCCGTGCCGGTCGCGCAGCTGCGCGCCGCACTGGCGAACGTCACCTCCGCGGCTGACATCGTGGTCGCGTACGAGCCGGTGTGGGCCATCGGCTCGGGTCAGGCGGCGACGCCGGAGCAGGCCGAGCAGGTCGCGGCGGCGCTGCGTGCGGTCCTCGTCGAGGTGCTCGGTGAGGATGTCGCCGCCAAGACGCGCATCCTGTACGGCGGCTCGGTGAAGTCGAGCAACATCGCCAGCTTCATGCGGGAGCCGAACGTCGACGGCGCTCTCGTCGGAGGCGCGAGCCTCGATGTCGCGGAATTCGCGAGCATCGTGCGCTACCAGAAGCACGTCGGACTCTAGGTCTTCCAGGTCCGACACAACTGCAGGCGGCTCACGGAGCCGCCTGCAGTTATACTGGTCGTTGGTCTTCCCGGGCATCCGACCCGGTCGCACTGCGAAAGGTTTCTCGTGCAAATTCTCCAGGTCGTCCTGCAGGTGCTGCTGGGCATCACCAGCCTCCTGCTGACGTTGCTCATCCTCCTGCACAAGGGACGTGGTGGCGGCCTCTCCGATATGTTCGGCGGCGGCGTGACCTCGAACCTCGGCGCATCCGGGGTGGCGGAGCGCAACCTCAACCGCATCACGGTGATCCTCGGACTGATCTGGATCACCTGCATCGTCGTTCTGGGCCTCATCACGAAGTTCGATTCCGGCGCGTAGGCGCCCAAAGTACACACAGCGAGGAGCAGCATGGCATCCGGAGGAAGCGCAATTCGAGGTTCGCGCGTCGGCGCGGGCCCGATGGGGGAGCAGGACCGCGGTTTCCACGCGGAACGCATCTCGGTCTCGTACTGGGACGCCCTCGGCAACGAGACAGTCCGTCATTTCGCGGCGAACCTGCCAGACGAAGAGATCCCCGACGTCATCGACTCGCCGTCGTCCGGCCTGCCGGCCGGTCGCGACAAGGCGAACCCGCCGTCGGTGGCGAAGCTCGAGCCTTACAAGACCCACCTGGCGTACGTCAAAGAGCGTCGCACCGAAGAAGAGGCTGAGCAGCTTCTCGAGGACGCACTCAACCAGCTTCGCGCCCGGCGCGGCAAGCTGAGCGCCACCAACTAGCCGGCACCACGCAGAAGGCCCCGCGGTTCGCCCGCGGGGCCTTTCGCGTGCCCGCCCGACGATCGGGAGGCATGTCACCGACGACGAAGCCCCGCTGCCGTCCATGCGGCAGCGGGGCTTCATGCGTTGTGCGCGAGGTCAGTAGCTCGGCGCGATGAGGTTTTCCGGAACGTCGACTGCGGCGTCCTTGTCGACGAAGAACACCGTGCGCTTGCGTCCCTTGGCACCGGCGACCGGGACCTCGGTGTAGCTCGCGCCCGCGAGTGCGAGGCCGAGGGCCGAGGCCTTGTCGGCGCCGGCGAGGACGAGCCAGATGCGGTCGGACGCGTTGAGCACCGGTCGCGTGAGACTGAGGCGCTGCGGCGGGGGCTTCGGCGCGTCACGCTCGGCGATGACCGTCGCCTCCGTCTCACGGATGCCGGCACGGTCGGGGAACAGTGAGGCGATATGCCCGTCGGGCCCGACACCGAGGAACGTGATGTCGAACCGCGGGTGACGCGCGCCATCCGAGGCGAAGGCTTCGAGCTCGGCGGCGTACACCGCGGCCGCCTCGTCGATGTCCGCGATCTCGTCCGACGCGGGGAACGGGTGGATGTTCTCCGGCGGAACGGCGATGTGGTCGAGCAGGGCCTCGCGCGCCTGGCGCTCGTTGCGCTCCTCGCTGTCCTTTGCGACGAAGCGCTCGTCGCCCCACCAGAAGTGCACCTTGCTCCAGTCGACGCTGTCGCGCGCGGGGGAGCTGTTCACCGCCTCGAGCACGGCGATGCCGACGGTTCCGCCGGTCAGGGCGACGTTGGCCTCACCCAGGTCGTCGAGGATGTCGACGGTCTTGGTCAGGAAACGCGCCGCCACCGAGCCGGTGAGCGCTTGTTTATCGGGGTGTACAAGTACCCGCCGTTCGTTCGTCATGCCGTGACGCCCACTCCCGTGTCGTTGGCCTCGAGCTGATCGAGGCCTTTGGTGATCACCTCACCGTACAGATCATCGGGGTCCAGCCTACGCAATTCCTCGGCCAGGCAATCACGCAGGCTCCGGCGCGGAAGCGACAGGTCGTGTGTCGGCTGGTTGGGCTGCGAGAGCCGTGCCACGTTCGGGATCTCCCGCTCGAGCTCGATGACACCGGATGCGCGTCCCATACGCACCCCGTGGATGCCGCTGGAGCCGTTGGCGCGCGACGTCAGGTCGTGCTGCACGGGAACCTGGAGCTGCAGGGAGAGCCAGGCCGCGAGGAGCAGCGTCGAGGGGGAGTCGGCGGCGCCGGCGACCTCGACGTTCTCGATCGGCTCGAAGGGCGGCTGGTCGAGTACCGCGGCGAGCTGCGCCCGCCACAGGGTCAACCGCGTCCACGAGAAGTCCGTGTCGCCGGGCGCATAGGTGCGCGAGAGGTGACGGAGCGCGGCCTGCGGGTCGGGCTGCGCCGACGCATCCGTGATGCGGCGCGTCGCGATGCGGCCGAGCGGCGACTTCGAGACGACCTCGGGGGCGAGCCCCGGCCACCAGACGACGACGGGCGCGTCGGGCAGGAGCAGGCCGGTGACCAGTCCCTCCTCGTCGCTGGCGGTCTCGCCGTAGGCGCGGAGCACGATGACCTCGCTCGCGCCGGCGTCGCCGCCCACCCGGATCTGCGCATCCACGCGGCCATCGCCGGTGGACGTGCGCTCCTCTTCGGTGGACACGACGATGACGCGCATCGGGTGCTCACGGGAGGCGTCGTTGGCGGCCTCGATGGCCTCCTCCTCCTCGCCGAGGTGGGTCGCGATGACGAGCGTCAGCACGCGGCCGAGGGCGACGGCGCCGCCCTCCTCGCGAATCTTGACGAGGGCCTTCGAGACCTTGCTCGTCGTGGTGTCGGGCAGATCGACGATCATGGACGCCTCCAAACGCGGCCGTCGCGGGCGAGCAGTTCGTCCGCGGAGCTGGGCCCCCAGGTTCCGGGACGGTACTGCTCCGGCTGGCCCTGGGTCGCCCAGAATTCTTCGATGGGGTCGAGGATCTTCCACGACAGCTCGACCTCTTCGTGACGGGGGAAGAGGGGCGGGTCGCCGAGGAGGACATCCAGGATGAGGCGCTCGTAGGCCTCGGGGCTCGCCTCGGTGAAGGCGTGGCCGTATCCGAAGTCCATGCTCACGTCGCGCACCTGCATGCCGGCGCCGGGGACCTTCGAGCCGAAGCGGATGGTCACACCCTCGTCGGGCTGCACGCGGATGACGAGCGCGTTCTGGCCGAGGGCCGACGTCTGGCTCTCCGCGAACAACTGCTGCGGAGCGCGCTTGAAGACGACGGCGATCTCGGTGACGCGACGGCCGAGGCGCTTGCCCGCACGGAGGTAGAACGGAACCCCCGCCCACCGGCGCGTGCCGATCAGGAGCTTGATCGCGGCGTACGTCTCGGTGGTGGAGGCGGGGTTCATCCCGTCCTCCTCGAGGAAGCCGACGACCTTCTCGCCGCCCTGCCAGCCGCTGGAGTACTGCCCGCGGGCGGTCGAGGTGGCAAGGTCCTTCGGCAGGCGCACGGCGCCAAGGACCTTCTCCTTCTCGGCACGCAGGTCTGCGGCGTCGAACGAGATCGGCTCCTCCATCGCCGTGAGGGCGAGGAGCTGGAGGAGGTGGTTCTGGATAACGTCGCGCGCGGCGCCGATCCCGTCGTAGTAGCCGGCACGGCCGCCCACTCCGATGTCCTCCGCCATCGTGATCTGCACGTGGTCGACGTAGTTGGCGTTCCAGATCGGCTCGTACAGCTCGTTGGCGAAGCGCAGGGCCAGGATGTTCTGGACCGTCTCCTTGCCGAGGTAGTGGTCGATGCGGAAGACCGAGTCGGGCGGGAAGACCGTCTCGACGACGGCGTTCAGCTCACGTGCCGACTTCAGGTCGCTGCCGAACGGCTTCTCGATGACGACACGGCGCCAGCCGCCGCCTTCGCGCTGGTCGGCGAGACCGGACTTGCGCAGCTGCTCGGTGACGAGCGGGAACGCCTTCGGCGGGATCGACAGGTAGAACGCGTGGTTGCCCATCGTTCCGCGCTCTTTGTCGAGCGCGTCGACCGTCTCCTTGAGACGCTCGAACGCCGCGTCGTCGTCGAACTCACCCGGGACGAACCGGATGCCCTGCGCGAGCTGCTGCCACACCTCCTCCTGGAAGGGGGTGCGGGCGTACTGCTTGACCGCCTCGTAGACGACCTTCTCGAAGTCCTGATCCTCCCAGTCGCGGCGCGCGAACCCCACCAGCGAGAAGCCGGGAGGGAGCAGGCCGCGGTTGGCGAGGTCGTAGACGGCCGGCATCAGCTTCTTGCGGGACAGGTCGCCTGTCACGCCGAAGATGATGAGACTGCTCGGACCAGCGATGCGGTTGAGGCGGCGATCGGAGGGCAACCTCAGCGGGTTGAACTCCGGGGTGATTTCCACCGGGGACATGAAGCTCCTTGGATGCGGGGAGTGCGTAGCTAGTTGAGGGCCTCGAACAGCGGCACCAGGTTCGCTTCTGGGTCGGTGAGGTTGAGAGTCAGGACCGGGCGTCCGTGCTCGCCGAGCACGCTCGCGTCGCCGGCGGCCTGCGCCTGGATGAGCTGACCGAACGTGAACGGACGGCCGGGGATCTCGAGATCCTCGGTGGCCTGAGCGGTGATCTGCAGGAACACTCCGACCGCGGGACCGCCCTTGTGGAACTGACCCGTGGAGTGCAGGAAGCGGGGACCCCATCCGAAGGTGACCGGACGCTTCGCCTTGGCAGCGAGGAGGTCGCGGAGACCGGCGAGCTGGGGGAGTGCCACGCGGTCGACGTATGCCTGGATCGACACATAGCCGTCCGGACCGAGCTGCGCGAGCAGCGCGTCGACGGCGGCATCGAGCGCGGATGCGTCGCCGAGGAAGTCGCCGACCGTGCGGACCTCGACACCGTCGGCGACGAAGGCCGGGGTGGCGGGTTCGGGACGGTTGTCGAGCAGCGAGCGTGCGGCGACCTTGGCGGCCTCGACGTCGGGCTGGTCGAACGGGTTGATGCCGAGCAGGCGTCCGGCGACGGCCGTCGCGAACTCCCACACCAGGATCTGGGCGCCGAGGCTGCCCGAGACGAGGATCTCGCCCTCGTGACGGTTGCTCGGGAACAGGTGGTGGGCTTCGGCGTTGTCGACCAGGCGGACGATCTGGAGATCGCTCAGGTTCTCGCTGAGCTCAGGCGCCAGCGGGTCGAGCACGACCGGGAGGAGGCCGGTTCCCTGCTTGCCGGTGGACTCGGCGATCAACTGCTCCGCCCAGTCGGGGAAGCCGACGATGTGCGTGCCGTCGGCGATCAGGCCGAGCTTGTCCTTGAGCGGGTTGGTGCCGGCGATCGCGGCGGCCAGGATGAGCCCGGGGTTGGTCGGGTCGTCGATGGCGAGCTCGAGCGAGATCGTCTCCGCTTCCTCGAGAAGCTCTTCGAGGTCGACACCGGCGAGGCCGGAGGGGACGAGACCGAATGCGGTGAGCGCGGAGTACCGGCCACCGACGTTCGGGTCGGCGTTGAAGACGCGGTAACCGGCCTCGCGGGCCGACGCGTCGAGCGGCGAGCCCGGGTCGGTGACGACGACGATGCGCTCGCGCGGGTCGATGCCGGCGTCGGTGAACCACTTCTCGTAGACGCGGCGCTGGCTGTCGGTCTCCAGCGTCGAACCCGACTTGCTGGAGATCACGAGGGCCGTGGTCTCCAGGCGGTCGCGCAGGGCGGAGAGGACCTGGCCGGGCTCGGTCGAGTCGAGCACCGTGAGCTCGTATCCGGCGGTGCGCGTGATGACCTCGGGGGCGAGCGAGGAGCCGCCCATCCCGCCGAGCACGATGTGGTCGACGCCCTTGCTGCGCAGCTCGTCGCGCAGGGCGACGATCTCCGGGACCAGCGGACGCGAGATGGCGACGGCCTCGGTCCAGCCGAGACGCTTGGAGGCCTCGGCCTCCGCATCCGGGCCCCAGAGTGCCGGGTCCTGAGCGGTGATGCCCGACGCGACCAGATCGGCGACCAGCTGAGGGACGACCGTCTTGACGGCCTCCTCAGCGGCGCCGGTCACGTGGATCTTGAAGCTCATTTCGCGGCCTCCAGCGCCTTGGTGACGGTGTCGAGCAACTCGTTCCAGGAGACGATGAACTTGTCGACGCCCTCCTTCTCGAGCAGCTCGGTGACCTCGTCGTACGAGATGCCGAGCGCGTCGATCGCGTTCAGCACGGCGTTGGCGTCGTCGTAGTTGCCGGTGACGGTGTCGCCGGTGATGACGCCGTGGTCGAAGGTCGCGTCCAGCGTCTTCTCGGGCATGGTGTTCACGGTGTTCGGAGCGACGAGCTCGGTCACGTAGAGCGTGTCGGGCAGGCTCGGGTCCTTGACACCGGTGGATGCCCAGAGCGGACGCTGCTCGTTGGCGCCGGCCGCGACGAGCGCCTTGGCGCGCTCGCTGGCGAAAGTCTCCTCGTACACCTGGTAGGCGAGACGTGCGTTGGCGATGCCGGCCTTGCTCTTGAGCGCGAGGGCCTCGTCGGTGCCGATCGCGGTCAGGCGCTTGTCGATCTCGGTGTCGACGCGCGACACGAAGAACGATGCGACCGACTGGATGCCCGCCAGATCGATGCCGGCGGCCTTGGCCTTCTCGAGGCCGGTGAGGTAGGCGTTGATGACCTCGCGGTAGCGCTGCAGGCTGAAGATCAGGGTCACGTTGACGCTGATGCCGGCGGCGATGGTCTCAGTGATGGCCTCGAGGCCCTCGACCGTCGCGGGGATCTTGATGAGCACGTTCGGCTTGTCGACCTTGGCGGCGAGCTTCTTGGCCTCGGTGATCGTGCCGGCTGCGTCGTGGGCGAGGCCGGGCTCGACCTCGATCGAAACGCGTCCGTCGACGCCGTTCGAGCTCTCGAACACCTCGGCGAAGATGTCGCTGGCCTCGGCGACGTCATCGGTCGTGATCTCGAAGACCGCGTCGGTGACATCGAGCCCGGCGGCGGCGAGCTGGCGGACCTGCTCGTCGTACGCCTCGCCCTTGGAGAGGGCCGTGGCGAAGATCGTCGGGTTGGTGGTCACGCCGACCACGTTCTTCTCGGCGATGAGCTTCTGGAGGCCGCCCGTCTTGATGCGCTCACGCGAGAGGTCGTCGAGCCAGATGCTGACGCCGGCGGCGGAGAGCTGTGCGGTGGGAGTGGTGTCGGTCATTTCTTCTGTTTCTCCTCGTATGCCCGCGCTCAAAGCGACGCGAGCGATTCCTTGACGGCGGCGACGGCGTGCTCGGTGGTCATGCCGAACTCGCGGAACAGCGTCTTGTAGTCCGCCGAGGCACCGAAGTGCTCGATGGAGACGCTGCGGCCGTGGTCGCCCACGTACTTGCGCCAGCTCAGAGCCAGGCCGGCCTCGATCGAGACGCGCGCCTTGACGGCGGACGGCAGTACCGACTCCTTGTACTCGTCGCTCTGCTCCTCGAACCATTCGAGGCTCGGGGCCGAGACGACGCGGGCGTTGATGCCCTCGCCCTTCAGCACCTCGCGCGCATCGACGGCGATCTGCAGTTCGGAGCCGGTCGCGATCAGCAGCACGTCGGGCGTTCCGCCCGGTGCCTCGGCGAGCACGTACGCACCCTTGACGACGTTCTTGGCAGAGGCGAAGGTGTCGCCCGTGGCGTCGCCGTCGCCGCGCTCGAACACCGGGATGTTCTGGCGGGTCAGCGCGATGCCGGCCGGTCCCTTGCGGCGCTCGAGGATGGTCTTCCAGGCGTACGCGACCTCGTTGGCGTCACCGGGACGCACGACGTCGAGCTGCGGGATGGCGCGGAGCGCCGAGAGCTGCTCGATCGGCTGGTGGGTCGGACCGTCTTCGCCGAGCGCCACCGAGTCGTGGGTCCAGACGAAGATCGACGGAGCCTTCATCAGCGCGGCCAGACGCACCGCGGGGCGCATGTAGTCGCTGAAGATCAGGAAGGTGCCGCCGAACGCGCGCGTCGGGCCGTGCAGGACGATGCCGTTCAGGATGGCCGCCATCGCGTGCTCGCGGATGCCGAAGTGCAGCACGCGGCCGTACGGGTTGCCCGTCCACTCGTGCGTCGAGTGCTCGGTCGGCACGAACGATGCCGCGCCCTCGATGGTGGTGTTGTTCGACTCGGCGAGGTCGGCCGAACCGCCCCACAGCTCCGGGATGACCGGGCCGAGCGCGTTCAGCACCTTGCCGCTGGCGGCGCGGGTCGAGACGTCCTTGCCCGCTTCGAACACGGGGAGCGCCGCTTCGACGCCCTCCGGGAGCTCGCCGGTGAGGAGACGGTCGAGGAGCAGCTTGCGCTCCGGGTTGGCGGCGGCCCATGCGTCGAATGCGACGGTCCACTCGGCGCGCTGCTCTGCGCCGCGCTCGATTGCCTTGCGGGTGTGCTCGATGACCTCGGGGTCGACCTGGAAGGTCTTCTCGGGGTCGAACCCGAGCACCTCCTTGACGGCGCGGAGCTCGTCGGCGCCGAGGGCGGAGCCGTGGATCTTGCCGGTGTTCTGCTTCTTGGGGGCCGGCCAGCCGATGATCGTCTTCAGGATGATCAGCGAGGGCTTGTCGGTGACGCCCTGGGCTGCGACGATCGCGTCGTTCAGCTCGCGAACGTCTTCGGTGTAGACGCCCGTCTTCTTCCAGTCGACGACCTGCACGTGCCAGTGGTACGCCTCGTAGCGCGCCTTGACGTCTTCGGTGAAGGCGATGTTGGTGTCGTCCTCGATCGAGATCTGGTTGCTGTCGTAGATCGCGATCAGGTTGCCGAGCTGCTGGTGGCCGGCGAGCGAGGAGGCCTCGCTGCTCACGCCCTCCTGCAGGTCGCCGTCGCCGGCGATCACGTAGACGAAGTGGTCGAACGGGCTGGTGCCCTGGTCGGCCTCGGGGTCGAACAGTCCTCGCTCGAAACGGCTCGCATATGCGAAACCGACGGCGGAGGAGATGCCCTGACCGAGAGGTCCGGTCGTGATCTCGACGCCGTCGGTGTGGCCGTACTCGGGGTGACCCGGGGTGAGGGAGCCCCACGTGCGGAGCTTCTCGAGGTCGTCGAGCTCGAGGCCGTAGCCGCCGAAGTAGAGCTGGATGTACTGGGTGAGCGAGCTGTGACCCGCCGACAGGATGAACCGGTCGCGTCCCAGCCAGTGCTGGTCGTGGGGATCGCGGCGCATCACCTTCTGGAACAGGAGGTACGCGGCGGGGGCGAGGCTCATCGCGGTGCCGGGATGACCGTTGCCCACCTTCTCGACCGCGTCCGCCGCGAGAACGCGAGCGGTGTCTACTGCCTTGTTGTCAATGGGATCCCATTGCAGAGCTGCCACGTGAAAACTGACCCTTCGTAGAGATGGTGAGGGCCGTCATGGTCCCGCACCGATTGAGGTAGTGCGCGCCGTGGACGTCATCGGCACCGGGGCCGCATCCCGTCCACGTCTTACAAAGGACGGGCGGATTGTGGCGGCTTCGGCTGGCGAGCACCTCCAAGTATAGGTAACACGCACGAAACGTGGAGTGTTCCCCCTGCCGGTTGTGCATATCCTCCGAGCGGGGTAGCCGGGGAACGATATCGTAGACTCGTTCGGGGTCACCGAGTCGTTAGAGGAGCAATGGACGTCGCTGTAGAGAGCCGTGTCGAGTCGAACCGTATCGGTTTCGGTCGCAAGCTGAAGGCGTACGTCGCTCTCACCAAGCCCAGGGTCGTCGAGCTGCTGCTCGTCACGACGGTGCCGACGATGATCCTCGCGGAGGGCGGCATCCCGAACCTCTGGCTGGTGCTGGCCACCGTCATCGGCGGGTACATGAGCGCCGGATCGGCCGGGGCCTTCAACTGCTACATCGACCGCGACATCGACCGGGTCATGAAGCGCACGCGCAACCGGCCCCTGGTCACCGGGGAGTTGACCGATCGCGAGGCCCTGGTGTTCGCCTGGGGGCTCGGCATCGCGTCGATCCTGGTGCTCGGGTTCTTCGCGAACTGGCTCGCAGCAGGGCTCTCGCTCGTCGCGATCCTGCTCTACGTCGTCTTCTACACGCTCATCCTCAAGCGGCGCACCGCGCAGAACATCGTCTGGGGCGGAGTCGCCGGCTGCATGCCCGTGCTGATCGGCTGGGCGGCCGTCACCGGCTCGCTCGACTGGGCGCCGTTCATCCTGTTCGGGGTCATCTTCCTCTGGACGCCCCCGCACTACTGGCCGCTGTCGATGAAGTACCGCAACGACTACAAGGAGGCGGGCGTCCCGATGCTCGCGGTGGTCCGCGGTCGCGCGGTCGTCGGGCTGCAGGTCATCCTGTACGCGTGGGCGATGGTGGCGTGCTCGCTGCTGCTCATCCCGGTCGGCCACATGGGCCTGCTCTACACGGCGGTCTCGCTCGTGGCCGGAGGCTGGTTCATCTACGAGTCGCACCGGCTCTACAACCTCTCGATCCGCCACGAGACGGTGTCTCCGATGCGCGTGTTCCACGGTTCGATCGCCTACCTGACGCTGATCTTCCTCGCGGTCGCCATCGATCCTCTGCTGCCGTTCTGACGATGATCGCGTTGCGCACGGAGAGGCTCTGCCTCGATGCGCCACGCGAGTCGGACATCGACGCGGTCTACCGCGCCTGCCAGGACGCGGACATCCTGCGCTGGATCCCGCTGCCGAATCCGTACACGGTCGAGAGCGCCGAGTTCTTCGTGCGCAGCTATGTCCCGCACGGCGAGGCGAGTGGCGCATTCACGGTGTGGGCGCTCCGGATCGACGATGCGCCGCTGCTGGGGGTCGTCGAAGTGCGGCGCGATCGCACGGCCGGATCGGCGTCGGTCGGCTGCTGGCTCGCAGCGGATGCACGGGGCAACGGCTACATGCGGGAGGGGCTGGCCAGAGTGGTCGCGTTCGCGCTCGACGCGAACGGGATGGCGTTCACCCGGCTGCGCTGGGAGCACCTCGACGGCAATTCGGCGAGCAGGCGGCTGGCGGAGAGCGTCGGCTTCGTGTTCGACGAGGAGCCGGGATCGACCCGCGCGTTCGGCGACGCGCGGCCGGCGCGGATCGGATATCTGCGTGCGCCGGCCAATGACGTGCGCGCAGCCGAAGCCCGCGTGCGCGCGGCCGACTCCGCGCGTGCTACGCGTCGTACCCGCTCAGCGGGCGACGGCGCTGGGCGCGGCTGACGCCACCGCGGGGTCTGCGGCATCGGCGACCGGCGCCTTGAGCGACAGCACGACCGCCGTCATCGCCGCTGCGAGGAGCGCGGCCAGCGTCATGTGGATGCCGACCAGGATGGGGGGCAGTCCCGTGTTCGCCTGGATCAGCCCGACCGCGATCTGAAGCACCTCGACGGCGAGCAGATACATCGTGTAGCGGTGCACCGGCGTCGTACGGATGCGCAGCGACGCGACCACGAGGACGAGCGTCAGCGCGAACGTGACGTAGGCCGGGATCGCGTGGACGTGCTGCAGGATCTCGGGGTCGAGGCCGTTGCGGGGCGCCTTGGCGTCGCCGGCGTGCGGTCCGGACCCGGTCGTCAGGATGCCCACCAGGATGGTCACCGCGACGACGAAACTCGTGATGTGCGTGAGGATGGCGAACCACCGGGGCACGGCGCGTGCGCGGGGGCCGGGGACGGCGTAGACCCGGAGCAGGAACGCGGTGCACAGTGCGACGAGCACCATCGAGACGACGAAATGCAGGCCGACGACGTAGGGGTTCAGGTCGGAGAGCACGCTCAGTCCGCCGATGACCGCCTGCATCGGGATGCCGAGGCCGGCGAGGAGGGTGAGCCAGAAGAGCTCGGGGCGCGTCTTGCGCAGCCGGAGGACCGCGAGGAAGGCGACGATCGCGACGAGGCCGAGCACGACGCCGAGCAGCCGGTTGCCGAACTCGATGACGCCGTGGACGCCCATCTCCGGCGTGTTCACCAGCGAGCTGCCGGTGCACGACGGCCAGGTGGGGCAGCCGAGCCCGCTGCTGGTGAGACGGACGAGGCCGCCCGTGCCGACCAGGATGATCTGAGCGACGAGGTAGACCCAGGCGATCACGCGCAGCCGCACGTCGACACGGTCGGGCAGCCACTGGATGATGCGCTTCATTCTCGGGATGTTTCCTTGCTTCTGGATCGGATACTCGGCCAACGTGCAGGCGCGCCTCTACTATTACCGCTTTGCACCTGTAGAATTGGTGGGTTCGAGAAACGCGCAGTCCTGCGCGTGCCCGCCCTGCTATTGCGCAGTGCGGCCGGGGCACCGTCGCCCGTGTTCTTGAACAGTTTAGGTACGCACACCAGCCACCCGCACAATCACCAACCGCTTCGATCGACGCTGTCGGCCGCAGTAGGGAATGAGCCGGATTGATAGCCGGTTACGAGTGGAAGGAAACGAGGTAGATATGTCAGACATCCTGATCGACCGCCCCGAACTCGAAAGCCTTGGGCAATACGAGTTCGGCTGGGCGGATTCCGACGCAGCGGGTGCCTCAGCACGCCGCGGCATCTCACCGCAGGTGGTGACCGACATCTCCGCCCTCAAGAACGAACCCGACTGGATGCTGCAGCGCCGCCTCAAGGCCCTGCAGCTCTTCGAGCGCAAGCCGATGCCCACCTGGGGTGCCGACCTGTCGGACATCGACTTCGACAACATCAAGTACTTCGTGCGTTCGACGGAGAAGCAGGCCCAGACCTGGGAAGACCTGCCCGAGGACATCCGCAACACCTACGAGAAGCTGGGCATCCCCGAGGCGGAGCGCCAGCGCCTCGTCGCCGGCGTCGCCGCTCAGTACGAGTCCGAGGTCGTCTACCACCAGATCCGTGAGGACCTGGAGCAGCAGGGCGTCATCTTCCTCGACACCGACACCGCTCTCAAGCAGTACCCCGAGATCTTCGAGGAGTACTTCGGCACGGTCATCCCGGCCGGCGACAACAAGTTCGCCGCGCTGAACACCGCTGTGTGGTCGGGCGGCTCGTTCGTGTATGTCCCGAAGGGCGTCAAGGTCGAGATCCCGCTGCAGGCCTACTTCCGCATCAACACCGAGAACATGGGCCAGTTCGAGCGCACGCTGATCATCGCCGACGAGGGCAGCTACGTGCACTACATCGAGGGCTGCACGGCGCCGATCTACAAGTCGGACTCGCTGCACTCGGCCGTCGTCGAGATCATCGTGAAGAAGAACGCCCGCGTGCGCTACACGACGATCCAGAACTGGTCGAACAACGTCTACAACCTCGTCACCAAGCGGGCCACCGCCGGCGAGGGCGCCACCATGGAGTGGATCGACGGCAACATCGGCTCCAAGGTCACGATGAAGTACCCGTCGATCTACCTGATGGGCGAGCACGCCAAGGGCGAGACGCTCTCCGTCGCCTTCGCGGGTCCGGGTCAGCACCAGGACGCCGGCGCCAAGATGATCCACATGGCTCCGTACACCCAGTCGTCGATCGTCTCCAAGTCGATCGCGCGCGGCGGCGGACGTGCCGGATACCGCGGCGAGGTGAGGGTGGACGCCAACGCGCATCACGCGGCCAACACCGTGCGCTGCGACGCGCTGCTGGTCGACTCGATCTCGCGCTCCGACACCTACCCGGCCATCGACATCCGGGTCGACGACGTGCAGCTCGGCCACGAGGCCACCGTCTCGCGGGTCAGCGAGGAGCAGCTCTTCTACCTGATGTCCCGCGGCCTCCCCGAGGACGAAGCCATGGCCATGATCGTGCGCGGCTTCATCGAGCCGATCGCACGCGAGCTCCCCATGGAATACGCACTCGAACTCAACAAGCTCATCGAGATGGGCATGGAAGGCTCTGTCGGCTAAATGATGACCTCCGCCACTACACCGACGAAGACCACCGACGCCGCACACGAGGCCGCACCCAAGCACATGCGCAGTGCTGTGCCCGTTCAGACGCGCAACGACCGCTTCCACTCGACCGACGTCGCCGACTTCCCGGCCGTCACGGGCCGCGAGGCCGGCTGGAAGTACACGCCGGTCGCCCGGCTCGCCGAACTCATCTCGGGCGTGCTCGACGGCGCGCCGTACGTGTACGACGTCACGACCGCACCCGGTGTCACCACCGGCTGGGTCGGCCGCGACGACGCGCGCATCGGAGCTGCCGGCAAGCCGGAGGACCGCGCGTCCGCCAATGCCTGGAGCGCGTTCGAGCAGGCGCTCGTCGTCTCGATCAGCGGCGAGGACGCCAAGGAGGTCACGCTCACGCGGTCCTCGCTCGGCGACGCTCCCCGGGCCGCCCACACGATCATCGAGACCGCGCCGTTCAGCCGCGCCACGCTCATCCTGCAGAACACCGGTCAGGCGCACCTCGCCGAGAACGTCGAGCTGGTGCTCGGCGAAAGCTCGCAGCTCACGCTGGTCACGGTGCAGGAGTGGGACGACGACGCTCTGCACGTCGCGACGCATTTCGCCACGATCGGCCGCGACGCGAAGCTGAAGCACATCGCCGTCACGCTCGGGGGCGGTGTCGTGCGCCTCAACCCGGCGGCCCACCTCGCCGGCGCCGGCTCCGACGCCGAGCTCTTCGGCGCCTACTTCGCCGACGCCGGACAGCACCTCGAACAGCAGGTGTACGTCTTCCACGACGCCGCCAACACCCGCAGCCGCGTCACCTACAAGGGTGCGCTGCAGGGGGAGAACGCCCGCACGGTGTGGATCGGCGACGTGCTGATCGGCCCGAAGGCGGTCGGCACCGACACCTACGAGCAGAACCGCAACCTGGTGCTCACCGACGGCGCCCGCGCCGACTCGGTACCCAACCTCGAGATCGAGACCGGCGACATCGTCGGCGCCGGCCACGCCAGCGCGACCGGCCGGTTCGACGACGAGCAGCTCTTCTACCTGCAGTCGCGCGGCATCACCGAAGACGAGGCGCGCCGGCTCGTCGTCCGTGGATTCCTCTCCGAGATCGTCCAGCAGATCGGCTCGCCCGCGCTGCAGGAGCGGCTTCAGGCCGCCATCGAGGCGGAGCTGGAAGCCGTCACGGTAGCGACCCGCTGATGGGGACGCGAGTGTGCTCGCTCGACGAGCTCGTGGTCGACCAGGCGACGCGCGTCGTCATCGACGGCGTGCCCATGGCGGTCGTCAAAGACTCCGCCGGTGATGTGCACGCGATCGGCGACACCTGCACTCACGGCGAGATCTCGCTCTCCGAGGGCTTCGTCGAGGGCGAGACCCTCGAGTGCTGGGCCCACGGCTCGCAGTTCTCGCTCATCAGCGGCAAACCCCTCAACCTCCCGGCGTACGAGCCGGTACCCGTCTACCAGGTCGAGCTGATCGACGGAGACGTCTTCATCGACCCGAACGCAACGAAAGAGATTTAGATTCATGTCAGTTCTCGAAATCCGCGACCTCCACGTCACCGTCGAGACCGAGCAGGGCATCAAGCCGATCCTGAACGGCGTCGACCTCACCATCCGCGAGGGCGAGATCCACGCGATCATGGGCCCGAACGGCTCCGGCAAGTCGACGCTCGCATACACGATCGCCGGTCACCCGAAGTACACCGTCACCCAGGGCACCATCACGCTCGACGGCGCCGACGTGCTGGCGATGACCGTCGACGAGCGCGCCCGCGCCGGTCTCTTCCTCGCCATGCAGTACCCGGTCGAGATCCCCGGAGTGACCAACACCAACTTCCTCCGCACGGCGAAGACCGCGATCGATGGCGAGGCGCCCTCGATCCGCTCCTGGGTCAAGGACGTGCGCGAGTCGATGGACAAGCTCCGCATGGACAAGTCGTTCGCCGAGCGCAACGTCAACGAAGGCTTCTCTGGCGGCGAGAAGAAGCGCAACGAGATCCTGCAGCTCGAGCTGCTCAAGCCGAAGTTCGCCGTTCTCGACGAGACCGACTCCGGCCTCGACGTCGACGCTCTGAAGGTCGTCTCCGAGGGCGTCAACCGCGCCAAGGCGAACACGGGCCTCGGCATCCTGCTCATCACCCACTACACGCGCATCCTGCGCTACATCCAGCCGGACTTCGTGCACGTGTTCGTCGCCGGCCGCGTGGCGGAGGAGGGCGGCCCCGAGCTCGCCGAGCGTCTGGAGGAAGAGGGCTACGACCGCTTCGTCGACGCCCCCGAGCCCGCCAAGGCCGACGCCATCGACGCGGATGCCCCCATCGGCGCGGAAGCGTAGGCTGGACGCATGCCCGCCACACTGAGCCCGGCGCTCTTCGATCAGGTCGAAGAGGCGCTGAAGAACGTGATGGACCCCGAACTCGGGATCAACGTGGTCGACCTGGGCCTGATCTACGACCTGGCGTGGGACGACGAGAACAACGCGCTCATCATCTCGATGACGCTCACCTCGGCGGGCTGCCCGCTCACCGACGTGCTGGAGGAGCAGACCGCCGAGTCGCTCGACGGCATCGTGGAGGCGTTCCGCATCAATTGGGTGTGGATGCCGCCGTGGGGCCCGGAGCGCATCACGGACGACGGGCGCGACATGATGCGCGCGCTCGGCTTCGCGATCTAGGCGCTGCGACCGCTCCGACTGATCCGACCATGACGACGTGGGCCCCGGCTGCTGCCGGGGCCTCACGCGTGTAATGCCCGCAATATACTGTTAGCTTCCCCCCGACGAATGAAAGTGGATGACGCCTGTGCTCAACGTGCAGAACCTTGAGCTCAGAGTCGGAGCCCGCCTCCTGATGGAGAACGTGAGCTTCCGCGTCGCCGCCGGCGACAAGATCGGGCTCGTCGGCCGCAACGGCGCCGGCAAGACCACCCTCACCAAGGTGCTCGCCGGCGACCTCCTGCCCAACGGCGGCAAGGTCGAGCGCAGCGACAACCTCGGCTATCTGCCGCAGGACCCGCGCTCCGGCAACCTCGACGACCTCGCCCGCACGCGCATCCTGGATGCTCGCGGCCTCGGGTCGATCGTGCTCGGGATGCAGCAGGCCACGCTCGACATGGCCAGCACCGAGTCCGCCGTCTCCGAAGCCGCCATGAAGACGTACGGGCGCCTCGAAGAGCGCTTCCACATGCTCGGCGGCTACGCAGCCGAGGCGGAGGCCGCGTCGATCGCCAGCAACCTCAATCTGCCCGACCGCATCCTCGACCAGCCGCTGAAGACGCTTTCGGGTGGTCAGCGGCGACGCATCGAACTGGCGCGCATCCTGTTCTCGGATGCCCAGACGATGATCCTCGACGAGCCGACCAACCACCTCGACGCGGACTCCGTCGTGTGGCTGCGCGAGTTCCTCAAGAGCTACAGCGGCGGCTTCATCGTGATCTCGCACGATGTCGAACTGGTCGGCGAGACCGTCAACCGCGTGTTCTACCTCGACGCGAACCGTCAGCAGATCGACATCTACAACATGGGCTGGCGCCACTATCAGCAGCAGCGAGCGGCCGACGAGGAGCGACGCAAGAAGGAGCGCGTCAACGCCGAGAAGAAGGCCGGCGCTCTGCAGCTGCAGGCCGCGAAGTTCGGTGCGAAGGCGTCGAAGGCCGCCGCTGCGCACCAGATGGTGGCGCGCGCCGAGAAGCTGCTCTCCGGCCTCGAGGACGTGCGTGCTGTCGACCGCGTCGCCAAGCTGCGGTTCCCGACTCCCGCTCCGTGCGGCCGCACGCCGCTGCAGGCCAAGGACCTGTCGAAGAGCTACGGCTCGCTCGAGATCTTCACCGCCGTCGACCTCGCGATCGACCGCGGCTCCAAGGTGGTCGTGCTCGGCCTGAACGGCGCGGGCAAGACGACCCTGCTGCGGATGCTCGCGGGCGTCGACAAGCCGGACACAGGTGCCATCGAGCCCGGCCACGGTCTGCGGATCGGCTACTACGCACAGGAGCACGAGACCATCGACGTCGATCGTTCCGTCCTCGAGAACATGGTCTCGTCGTCCCCGAACCTTACGGAGACCGAGGCGCGCCGCGTACTCGGATCGTTCCTGTTCACGGGCGACGACTCGCACAAGCCGGCCGGCGTGCTGTCCGGTGGCGAGAAGACGCGCCTCGCCCTGGCGATGATCGTGGTGTCCGGCGCCAACGTGCTGCTGCTCGACGAGCCGACCAACAACCTCGACCCGGCGAGCCGCGAAGAGATCCTGGATGCGCTCGCCCACTACGAGGGCGCTGTCGTTCTGGTCAGCCACGACGAGGGCGCCGTCGAGGCGCTCAATCCGGAGCGGGTGCTCATCATGCCGGAGGGTCAGGAAGACCACTGGAACAAGGACTACCTCGACCTGATCTCGCTGGCCTGATCTCGGCTGCCTGAGTTCGCCGGCCTGATCGGCCCGGCCTCGCCGGCCTGATCGGGCTCAGCGGGCGGCGTCGAGCAGGTCGTCCTCCACGTCGGCGTCGGTGCGCTTCAGCGCCCGTTTGCGCTCGCGTTCGGCGGCGCGCACGCGCTCCTCCGGGTCGTCCTCATTGCGTTTGCGGTACTCGGTGCGCAGCGCGTAGCCGAGACCGAAGAAGCCGATCACCGCGAAGATGATCCACTGGATCATGTACGACCAGTGCAGGCCTTCGTCTTGCGTCGGGGGATCGGTGACGGTCGGCGTCGGTGCCGTCGCCGGGCTCGGCTTCTGCGAGTCGAGCAGCCCGTACGCGCCCGTGTACACATCGGCGCCGCCGAGCTTCTGCTTGACGACCGAGAGCTGGATCGTGCCGACCTGATCGCCGGAGGCGGTGCGCCCCGGGATGCCGGGCTCGCTGGGCTTGAGGCGCGCGACGACGGAGACAGTCCCCGCCGGGGCAGGGGGCACCGAGTCCGGCTTGTCATCGGAGTTGCCGGTGGGCAGCCAGCCGCGGTCGATGATGAAGAGCGCCCCGCTGGCGGTGCGCAGCGGTGTCAGCACCTCGAATCCGGGGCCGCCGTTGAACGGCCGGTTGCGCACCAGGAGCTCCTGATCGCGCACGTACGTGCCGGTGACGCTGACCCGCTTCCACTGCTGGTCGGCGCTGAAGGCGTCGAGGCTGGTGAGTTCGTCGGTGAGCGGGACGGGGCGGGAGTCGAAGTTCGCGGAGATCAGCGCGTTGGCCGCGGCGGCCTCCTTGCTGCGGGCGAGCTGCCAGGCCGACAGGCAGCCGCAGGCGATGGCGAAGACGATGGCGAACGCCAGATACCCGAGCCAGCGCCGCGAGAAGGCGAAGCCCCAGCTGGCCTTCACGCGGTGGTCCGCTCGTCGTCGATGGCGACGACCGCCACCGGGAAGTCACGGGCGGCGAGGAACTCGCGCAGGAAGTCGACGTGCTCGTCGCAGGCGAGCCACACCTTGACGCGGTCGGCGGTGTGGATCTTCGGATTGCGCCACTCGATGCGCGACGTTGCGGTCTCCGAGCATCCCGCCCGGGAGCAGGTCAATCGCTCCGGCTCTCCGAACCCGATCACGCGTCGTGGCCTTTCGTGTCTTCGCGGCCTCCCGCCGGCGGCGGAGGCGTCATGGGAAGGATATTGCCTGGACGCTGAACGTCCTCTTTACGCGGGTCGCTCGCGACGTTCGCGACGACCACGGCGAAGTACGGAAGGAACACCGCTCCGATCGCCGGGATGATCCACCACAGACCCGGGCAGAACGGGATGGCGATGATGCAGAGCACACGAACGCCCATGGCGACCGAATACTTGATCATCCGGTGTCGTCGCTCGTCGTCGGGGGAGAGCGGAAGACTCGTTATCGACTGCTGCTGCTGATGCTTCATGTCCGTTGGGTCAAGCCTACGTCCATAAACTGGTACCCGTTCCGTTTCGAGAGGATATTGAATGACCACCCAACGCACCGTGCTCGTCACCGGAGGAAACCGCGGGATCGGCTACGCGATCGCCGAGGAGTTCCTGGCCCAGGGTCACCGGGTGGCCGTCACCGCTCGCTCCGGCGAAGGTCCTGAAGGTTCTCTCACCGTACGCGCCGATGTCACCGACATCGACGCGATCGACGCGGCGTTCACCGAGATCGAAGAGAAGCTCGGCCCGGTCGAGGTCGTGGTCGCGAACGCCGGCATCACCCGCGACACGCTGCTGATGCGGATGTCGGCCGAGGATTTCGACACGGTCGTCGACACCAACCTCGGTGGATCGTTCCGCGTCGTCAAGCGTGCCTCGAAGGGCATGCTCAAGGCGCGGTTCGGCCGTATCGTGCTGATCTCGAGCGTCGTGGGGCTCTACGGTTCGGCCGGACAGGTGAACTATGCGGCGTCGAAGGCGGGACTCGTCGGCATGGCGCGGTCGATCACGCGCGAGCTCGGCGCCCGCGGCATCACGGCGAACGTCGTCGCACCCGGCTTCATCGAGACCGACATGACGGCGGCGCTGCCGGACACCCAGCAGGCCGAGTACAAGAAGAACATCCCGGCCGGGCGCTTCGCCACGGCCTCCGAGGTCGCGAAGGTCGTGGCGTGGGTGGCCGGCGACGATGCCGGCTACATCTCCGGCGCGGTCATCCCGGTCGACGGCGGCCTCGGCATGGGCCACTAGCCGGTCAGCCGCGCAGGCCGAGCAGGGGGAGGATCTGCGAGAGGTCCTGGCGATCGATCACGACGTCGGCCTCGGCCCGCACCCTCGGTTTGGCGTTGAAGGCGACGGCGAGGCCGGCGATCTCCATCATCCGGAGGTCGTTGGCGCCGTCGCCGATCGCCACGGTGCGCGCGTGCGGGATGCCGGCGGCCTGCGCCCACTCGGTGAGCGCATCCGCCTTCGCCTGCGCGTCGACGACGTGGCCGACGGTCGCGCCGGTGAGTGCGCCGTCGACGACCTCGAGGCGATTCGCCCGCCAGTGGTCGAGGCCGAGACGCTCGGCCAGGGGATCGAGCGTCTCGTGGAAGCCGCCGGAGACGACGCCCACCAGACCCCCGGCGGCGTGCACGCCGGCGATCAGCTCGGGCACGCCGTCGGTGACCCGGATGCGCTCTCCGACGCGAGAGAAGACCTCGGCCGGCAGTCCGGCCAGGGTCTTCACCCGTTCACGCAGGCTCTGCGCGAAGTCGAGTTCGCCGCGCATGGCGCGCTCGGTGATCTCGGCGACCTCGGTGCGGGCTCCTGCCTCCTCGGCGAGGAGCTCGATCACCTCATCGTGGATCAGGGTCGAGTCGGCGTCGAGCACGACGAGGAAACGCGGGGATGTTCGGTTCGGGGGACTGCTGAGCGTCATGGAACGACGTGCACTCCCTTGCCGACGACGGTGAGACCGGAGTCGGTGACGGTGAAGCCGCGCGCGCGGTCCCGCTCGGGGTCGACGCCGATGCTGGCGCCCTCGGCGACGACGACGTCCTTGTCGAGGATGGCGCGGCCGACGAACGCGTTGGGCTCGATCACAGCCCGCTCGAACACGACGGAGTCGACCACCTTCGCGCCGGAGTCGACCTTCGCCCACGGGCCGAGCACGCTGCGCTCGAGGTGGGCGCCCGAGATCACGGAGCCGAGGGAGACGATCGAGTCGATGGTCGTGCCGAGCGCTCCGCGGCCGTCGCGCACGATCTTCGCGGGCGGCGAGTTGAGCACCTGGCTGAAGATCGGCCACTCGCGGTTGTAGAGGTTGAAGACCGGCAGCGCAGAGATCAGGTCCTGATGCGCTTCGAAGAACGAGTCGATCGTTCCCACGTCGCGCCAGTAGTAGCGGTCCCGGTCGGTGGAGCCGGGCACGTCGTTGCGATTGAAGTCGTAGACGCCCGCCTCGCCGCGTGCGACGAAGTCCGGGATGATGTCGCCGCCCATGTCGTGGTTGGAGTCGGGGCGGTCACCGTCGCGGACCACGGCATCGATCAGGGCGTCGGCGTCGAAGACGTAGTTGCCCATCGAGGCGAGCACCTCGTCGGGGGAGTCGGGCAGCCCGATCGGGTCCGACGGCTTCTCACGGAACGCGCCGATGCGATCCGGATGCGCCGGGTCGACCTCGATGACACCGAACTGGTCGGCGAGGGAGATCGGCTGCCGGATGGCCGCGACCGTCGCCGGCGCGCCCGACGCGATGTGCGCGTCGATCATCTGGCCGAAGTCCATGCGGTACACGTGGTCGGCGCCGACCACGGCGACGATGTCGGGCTTCTCGTCGCGCAGCAGGTTGAGGCTCTGCAGGATCGCGTCGGCCGAGCCGCTGAACCAGCGCTTGCCGAGGCGCTGCTGCGCCGGAACCGACGCGATGTACGAGTTGAGCATCCCGTCGAGGCGCCAGGTCTGCGAGACGTGACGGTCGAGGCTGTGCGACTTGTACTGGGTGAGCACGACGACCTGTCGCAACTGCGAGTTGATCAGGTTCGAGAGGGCGAAATCGATGAGTCGGTACTGCCCACCGAAGGGGACGGCCGGCTTCGCTCTGTCGGCGGTGAGGGGCATCAAGCGCTTCCCTTCGCCACCCGCGAGAACAATGCCGAAGATCTTCTTGCCTGCCATGCCACCACAGTAGAGGCAACCGAGGTGGTGTACTAGCGTTCACCTCATGCGCGTCGATCTTTTGACCAGGGAGTATCCGCCCAACATCTACGGCGGGGCCGGAGTTCACGTGGCCGAACTGGTCCGTGCACTGCGCACGGACACCGACGTGATCGTCCGGGCCTTCGGAGACCCCGTTGACGAGCCCGACACATTCGGGTACGGCGTTCCCGAGGAGCTCGCCGGAGCCAACGGATCGATCAGCACACTCGGCGTGGACCTCCAGATGGCACAGGATGCTGGGGGCGCCGATCTGGTGCACTCGCACACCTGGTACGCGAACGCCGCAGGCCATCTCGCGAAGCTGCTGCACGGCATCCCGCATGTGGTGACGGCGCACAGCCTCGAGCCGTTGCGCCCGTGGAAGGCCGAGCAGCTCGGCGGCGGCTACCGTGTGTCGAGCTGGATCGAGAAGACGGCGTTCGAGGGCGCCGATCGCGTCATCGCGGTGAGCGAGGGGATGCGCCGCGACATCCTGCACGCGTATCCGTCCCTCGATCCCGAGAAGGTCACGGTCGTGTACAACGGCATCGATCTCGACCGCTGGAAGCCGCTCAAGGACGACGAGAGGGCACGCGCGCTGGGGATCGATCCCGAGCGCCCGGCCGTGGTCTTCGTGGGCAGGATTACCCGCCAGAAGGGTCTGCCCTATCTGCTCCGGGCGGCGCGGCTGCTGCCCAAGGAGGTGCAGGTCATCCTGTGCGCCGGGGCGCCGGACACCCCCGAGATCATGGCGGAGGTCACGCGCGGCGTGGAGGCGCTGCAGGCCGAGCGCGACGGCGTCGTGTGGATCGACCGGCTGCTGTCGCAGGAGGAGCTGCGGGTGGCGCTGACGGCCTCGACGGTGTTCGTCTGCCCCTCCGTCTACGAGCCGCTCGGCATCGTGAACCTGGAGGCGATGGCGTGTGGTCTCCCGGTCGTCGGAACAGCGACGGGCGGCATCCCCGAGGTGATCGTCGACGGCGTCACGGGCCGGCTGGTGCCGATCCAACAGGCGGACGACGGCACCGGCACGCCGACGAACCCGGATGCGTTCGTAGCCGAACTCGCGGCCGCCCTGATCGACGTGGTCAGTGATCCGGAGCGTGCCGCGCTGATGGGCGCCGCAGGGCGCCTCCGGGCCGAGACGGCGTTCAGCTGGACGTCCATCGGGGAGCAGACACGAGCGATCTACCGGTCACTCGTCGGCTGACGACGCCGCTAGGCTAGAGGTCATGGCCAGCGTTCTCAAGCTCGAAGATGTGTCCGTCGTCCGTGATGAGAATTCGATTCTCGACTCGGTTAACTGGACCGTCGAGCCGGACGAACGCTGGGTCGTCCTCGGCCCGAACGGTGCGGGCAAGACGACCCTCCTGCAGATCGCGGCGGCCGCCATGCACCCCACGTCCGGCGTGGCG
Organism: Leifsonia poae; assembly: GCF_027921845.1. Lineage (GTDB taxonomy): Bacteria > Actinomycetota > Actinomycetes > Actinomycetales > Microbacteriaceae > Leifsonia > Leifsonia poae. The sequence continues at coordinate 780,838 of NZ_BSEN01000015.1, read as the reverse complement.
ACGGTGCTCGGAGAGCCCCTCGGCCACAGCGACCTCGCCGAGCTGCGTCCGCGGCTCGGCTTCGCGTCGAGCGCGCTCGCGCGCCGCATCCCGCGCAACGAGACGGTGCTCGACGTCGTCATGACGGCCGCATACGCGGTCACCGGCCGATGGAACGAGGAGTACGAGGAGATCGACGAGCGCCGCGCGCACCGCGTGCTCTCCGAGTGGAACCTCGACCACCTCGCCGAGCGCACGTTCGGCAACCTCAGCGACGGCGAGCAGAAGCGGGTGCAGATCGCCCGTGCGGTCATGACCGACCCCGAGATCCTGCTGCTCGACGAGCCGGCGGCCAGCCTCGACCTCGGTGGACGTGAAGAGCTGCTCCAGCTGCTCGGCGGGTACGCCAGCGACCCCCGCTCGCCGGCCATCATCATGGTCACGCACCACGTTGAGGAGATCCCGCTCGGGTTCGGCAATGCGCTGCTGCTGACCGACGGCCGCGTCGCGGCGCAGGGCACCGTGGCCGACGTCATCACGTCGGAGCGTCTGAGCGACACCTTCGGCCTGCAGATCGAGCTCACGGAGCAGGACGGTCGTTACTCGGCACGTGCCCGACAGGCCGCGGCGGAGTGAAGGCCGAAGCACGCCGCATCATCTGCTAAACTCGATAGCTGGCCGACGAGGTTGTTGACTCGCGCCACTAGCTTCCCGTCCCGGCAGAGCCCTGGACACGACCACACACAACTACGCAACAAGGAAGTCCTGATGAAGACTGGCATCCACCCCGACTACGCTCCCGTCGTTTTCCGCGACCTGGCCTCGGGTGCGACGTTCCTTACCCGCTCGACCGTGTCGAGCGACAAGACGATCGAGTGGGAAGACGGCAACACCTACCCGGTGATCGACGTCGAGATCTCCTCGGAGTCGCACCCGTTCTACACGGGCAAGCAGCGCATCCTCGACTCGGCCGGCCGCGTCGAGAAGTTCAACTCGCGCTACAAGAACTTCGGCAAGTAAGCTCACCGCTTCTTCCGTTCAACGGCCCTCGCCTTCCGGCGGGGGCCGTTCTGCGTGTGCGCTGCGGGCCCGGGGGCGTGCCTCGGGGCGCAACTCCGGAAGTTCGGCGGCGATTCCGGCGAAAGTTCCGGAGTTATACGGGAGCGACCCGCGTGTCGGGCCAGAGTTCCGGAGTTAGATCGTTCTGCAGACGGATCCGGAGCCCGGAACGGCCGACCTAGACTGGCGCGGAGCAGTCGGGGAACGGTGTCGGGGGAGAGGCGGACATGCCGGATGAGGAGAGCGGTCCGTCGACCGCGGACGTGCTGTTCCCGTCGGAGCCGACCGGGTTCGAGCGGTGGAAGCCGATACTGGTGGCGCTCGCCCTCATCGGAGCGCATGTGCTGCTCGCGGTGCTGTTGCTGGTCGTCGTGCTGCAGGTCTCGTCCGCGGTCGGAGGTGGAGAGATCTCCGGCAAGGACGACTTGTACCGGCTGGGCTCGGGCCCGCGCAGTGCCGCCGCCGGTGCGCTCATCCCGATTCCGATCGGCGCCACGGCGGCGTTCGCGGTCATCCTGAGTGCCCGCCGCCCTCGCGCATGGGTGCCGGTCGTCATGGCGATGGGCGCGAGCGTCGTGCTGTGCGCACTCTTCCTGGCAACGCTGCACGCGCCGACGCCGATTGTCGGTGGCTGACGGCGGCTGACGGCGGCTGATTGCGGTGGCCGACGCGGCCGCACCACAACTCCGGATGTTCGAACCGGCGCCGCCCCGACGTTCCGGAGTTCAGCGGCACGTGGCGGCGTGTCGCTTCGAGGTTCCGGAGTTGAGCTGACGGGCCGCCGCGCAGCCGATCAGGTGGTGCTGTACTGGTAGCCGACGTTCGCAGCGATGGCGACGAAGATGATCGCGAAGATGATGCCGAGCACGATCTCGGCGAAGCCGATGATGATGGCGGCGATCGCGAAGCCACGACCCTGCTCGCCGCTCTTCTTGATCTGCGAGAGCGCGATGAAGCCGAGGATGATGCCGACGAGAGAGATGAAGAACGACAGGATGAAGCCGACGATCGCCATCGTGTTGTAGCCGCGCTGCGGAGCGCCGCCCTGGTACGTCTGCTCCCCGTACTGCGGCGCCGGCGGGTAGGCGGGCTGCTGTGCGTACTGCGGCTGCTGAGACTGCGGCTCCTGAGACGGGGGCTGCTGCTCAGGCTGTTGCGGAGGCTGCTCTGGTGTGCTCATGCGCCGACTCTAGTGCGGCGCACGGTGCCGGGGGAAGGACCCTAGCGGACGGGCCACGCGCCCGAGGTTGTGAACAACGGGTCGCGTTCGCGCCGCATGTAGGCCTGGAAGTCTTCGGCCTGCTGCTGGCACCAGTTGATCTGCAGGCGGTGGAGCTCCGCGGCCTCCAGGGCGAGCGCTTCGGTGTGCACCCGGGCGAGTGCCTGGGCGACACGACCGGCGGCGATGGCATCGGCCCCCGCGTCGTGGGCGTCGGTCAGGTCGACGCCGTAGTGCAGTGCGGTGACCTCGAGCGTGCGCTTGCCCCGCCGGTACTTGTCGACCGCCTTGTCGATGACGAGCGGATCGATGATCGGGCCGGGCGCGACGAGCGGCGAGATGCCGTGGCGGTGCGCCTCGCGGTCGAGGAGCGTGAAATCGTACGGCGCGTTGTAGGCGACGACGGGCGTTCCCCGGTTGAACAGCTCACGGAGGGCGGCGACGATCTCGGCGACCGCCTGTGCTGCGGGCATGCCGAACTCGGCGGCGTGCGCCGTGCTGATGCCGTGCACGGCGGTCGCACCGGCCGGGATCTCGACGCCGGGGTCGACGAGCCAGTCGTGTCGCTCGACGACGCGCCCGGTGTCGTCGAGCAGTCCGACATGCGCTGAGACGACCCTGGACGACTCGACGTCGATCCCCGTGGTCTCGAGATCGAAGACGCCCAGTTGATCGTGCCAGTTGCTCATGGCACCAGGGTAAGCGGGACCACCGTCACCGCCGTGGTGGCCGGTCGGCGCGTCAGTTGTGGCGCTGCTCGATGTGCAGCCAGTAGAAGCTCTGCGTGCCCAGCGTCAGCGTGAACCGGCCGTCTTCTGCGACGGTCGGGAACTCGGCTCCGCCGAACATGTCGTAGAGCGTGCTGCCGGCGAACTCGGACGCCTCCAGCGACACCGACACCGGATTGTGCGCGAACGAGAACACGCAGAGCACGTCCTCCGGCTGGTCGCCGAAGTGCGTGCCGCTTCCGGCATACGACCGCACGAAGGCCAGTACCGACTCGTGGTTGGTCTGCAGCACCCGGATCTCGCCGAGCCCGAACACCGGATGCGCCTTGCGCACGTGGATCACGTTGCGGATCCAGTGCAGCAGGGACCGCGACTGGGCGAGCTGGGCCTCGACGTTCACCTGGTTGTAGTGGAACACCAGCGACTGCACCACCGGCAGGAAGAGCTTGCCTGGGTCGGCCGTCGAGAACCCGGCGTTGCGGTCGGGCGTCCACTGCATCGGCGTGCGCGAGCTGTCGCGGTCGGGCAGCCAGATGTTGTCGCCCATCCCGATCTCGTCGCCGTAGTAGAGGAACGGGCTGCCGGGCAGGGAGAACAGCAGTGCGTGGGCGAGCTCGAGCTCGGCCCGCGAGTTGTCGAGCAGGGGAGCGAGGCGGCGGCGGATACCGATGTTGGCGCGCATCCGCGGGTCGTAGGCGTACCAGCCGTACATCGCCTGGCGGTACTCCTCGCTGACCATCTCGAGGGTGAGCTCGTCGTGGTTGCGGAGGAAGACGCCCCAGCCTGCGCCATCCGGGATGTCGGTGGTCTCGGAGAGCACTCGGATGAGCTCGGCGGCCTGCTGCGAGCGAAGCGCGTAGAAGATGCGCGGCATCACCGGGAAGTCGAAGGCCATGTGGCACTCCGGCTCGTCCTCGGTTCCGAAGAAGGCCGCGACTTCGCGCGGCCACTGGTTCGCCTCGGCGACCATCATGCGTCCGGGGTACTCGCGGTCGACCATCGAGCGCAGCTGCTTGATGAACTCGTGGGTCTTCGGCTCGCCCTCGCCGTTGCCCTCGTCGGACTCGTAGAGATACGGGATGGCGTCGAGCCGGAATCCGTCGACGCCGAGGTCGAGCCAGAACCGCACGATGTCGAACATCGCCTCGTGCACGGCCGGGTTCTCGAAGTTGAGGTCGGGCTGGTGGGAGAAGAAGCGGTGGAAGTAGAACTGGCGGCGGGCCTCGTCGAACGCCCAGTTGGAGTCCTCGGTGTCGACGAAGATGATCCGGATGTCCGGCCACTTCTCGTCGGTGTCCTCCCAGACGTAGAAATCGCCGTACGGGCCCTCGGGATCGGAGCGCGACTGCTGGAACCACTCGTGCTGGTCGGAGGTGTGGTTCATCGGCAGGTCGATGATGATGCGCATGTTGCGCTCGTGCGCCTTCGTGACGAGGTCTTTGAACTCGTCGATGGTGCCGAACTCCGGCAGGATCGCGCGGAAGTCCGACACGTCGTAGCCGCCGTCGCGAAGCGGCGACTGGAAGAATGGGGGGAGCCACAGCGCGTCGATGCCGAGCCACTGCAGGTAGTCCAGCTTGGAGGTGAGGCCGGCGATGTCACCGGAGCCGTCGCCGTTGCTGTCGACGAACGACCGCACCATCACCTCGTAGAACACGGACCGCCGATACCACTGGGGGTCGAGCGTCAGCCCGGGGAGCGTGATGGGCGCAGTGAAACTCACGGTTCTCCTTCTGGCGCGGCGGCCGACTGCAAGCGATTACAACCACACGAGTCTAGGTGCACGCGAGGGTGGCCTGTCCAGTCCCAGCGGCGTATTGCCGGGAGCGTCCAGCCCTGCTGCCTAGACTGGTCTGCGATGACCGTTTCCTCACCATACGCCGACGCGCTCGGACGCATACCCGTGCGCGCAGATCAGGCCTCGATCCTGGGCGGCGTCACGCGCTACTGGGACTACGGCGACCCGCACGCCACGACGACGATCGTGCTCGTGCACGGCTTCCGCGGTGACCACCACGGGCTCGAGCCGGTGGTCGCGAACCTGCGGGGCGTCCGGATCGTCTCGCCGGACCTACCCGGCTTCGGGGAGTCCGATCCGCTGCGCGAGACCGCGCACGACATCGACGGCTACGCCCGCTGGCTCCGCGAGTTCGTTGCCGCCCTCGGCATCCAGGGGCGCCTGGTCATCCTGGGGCACTCGTTCGGCTCGATCGTGGTGGCGGCGACGCTGGCCGACCACGCGGTGCCCAACGCGCTCGAGCCCGACGCGGTCATCCTGGTGAACCCGATCGGCCAGCCGGCGCTCGAAGGTCCGCGTGGGGTGTTCACGCGCCTCGCGATCTTCTACTACTGGCTCGCGGCGGTGCTGCCCGAGCGGCTCGGCTTCTGGCTGCTGCGCAACGGCGTCATCGTGCGTGTCATGAGCATGACAATGGCCAAGACCAGGAAGAAGGGGCTGCGGCGCTGGATCCACGACCAGCACGACCGCTACTTCAGCGCCTTCAGCGACCGCGGTGTCGTGCTGGAGGCGTTCCGTGCGTCGGTCTCGCACGACGTGAGCGAGTACGCGGCGCGCATCCCGGAGCGGACGCTGCTGATCGCCGCCGAGAAGGACGACATCACTCCGATCGCGGCCGAATACCACCTGCAGACCCTGTTCCCGGATGCCCGGCTCGTCGTGATCGACGGTGTCGGCCACCTCATCCACTACGAGACGCCCGGTGAGGCCGCGCAGGCGATCGACGCGTTCCTGGCAGAGGACGTCCGGTGAAGATCGTCTTCGACTGCCGCTACACGCGGATCGGGAGGCACGACGGGATCAGCCGCTACACGGCCGGACTCGTCTCGGCGCTGGCGAAGCGTCACGCGGTCACGATGCTGATCAGCGACCACCGACAGCTGGAGATGCTTCCCGACGTGCCCTGGGAGCTCGTGAGCTCGCCGACGAGTGCGGGGGAGCCGTGGGTGGCCCGTCAGGTCAACAGGCTTGCCCCCGATGTCGTCTTCACTCCGATGCAGACGATGGGAGGCTGGGGCCGCCGGTACCGCCTCGTGCTGACCGTGCACGACCTCATCTACTACCGCAACCGCACGCCTCCGCGCGACCTCCCCGCGCCCATCCGGTTGCTCTGGCGGCTGTACCACCTGGCCTGGTGGCCGCAGCGGATGCTGCTCAACCGGTCGGATGCAGTGGTCACCGTCTCGAAGACCACCAAGCAACTCATCGCCGACCATCGCCTCACGCGCCGGCCGGTGCATGTCGTGACGAACGCGGCGGACATGCCGCCCATCGCCCCCGAGCGCGCGGCCCGCAGCCTGCCCGAGACGAAGAGCCTGGTCTACATGGGCTCCTTCATGCCGTACAAGAACGTGGAGACGCTCGTGAAGGCGGCGGCGCTGCTGCCGGACTACGAGCTGCACCTCATGAGCAGGGTGAGCGATGCGGAGCGGGAGCGCCTCGGCGCCATCGCACCGGATGCCCGGATCGTGTTCCACAACGGCGCGAGCGACGAGGAGTACGCGGAGACGCTCGCCTCGGCGACGGCGCTCGTGACGGCCTCGCTCGACGAGGGCTTCGGCATCCCGTTGGTGGAGTCGATGACGCTCGGGACGCCGGTGGTGGTGAGCGATATCCCGATCTTCCGCGAGATCGGGGGAGACGCCGCGCTCTACTTCGAGGCGACGAGCGCCGGAGACCTGGCGGCGCGCATCCGGCACCTGGAGGAATCGGGGGTCTGGGCGGCGCGGTCGGCGGCCGCGCGCACCGAGGCGGCCCGGTTCACCTGGGAGGCGTCGGCGGAGCACCTGCTGACGGTGCTCACGGCGGTCGTGGGGCGTGCCGACCGGCGCCTGAGGTAGCGGACTTCCCTTACGGCCTCAGAGAACGGAGGCCGTGTAGAGGTCGCGCTCTTCCGGCGTGAGGTTGAAGCGGTCGAGGGTGAGGGCGCCGTCGTCGTAGACGAACTCGTGCACCGAGCCGTTGGGGATGACCTCGTTGGGGCCCGGCCGCGCGTGGTCGGTGACGTGCCGCGCCAGGGATCCGATGACGCCGCCGTGGCTGACGACGATGATCGATTCCCCCGGGTGGCGTTCGCCGAGCTCGAGCAGCGCGGGCAGCGCCCGCTCGACGACGGCGTCCCGCGACTCGCGACCGGGGACGGGCGTGCCCTCCGGCCAGCGCGCGAGGATCTCAGAGCCGGTCAGCCCCTCCGCCTCGCCGTAGCGTCGCTCGGCCACGGCGGGCAACGGCAGGGGAGCATCCAGCCCGGTGTGCTCCGCGATGATCGCCGCCGTCTCGGATGCCCGCCCGAGCGGACTCGTGTAGATCGCGTCGTACGTGCCGCCGGCCAGGGCGCGACCCGTCGCCTCGGCCTGCGCCCGTCCCGTGGCGTTGAGCGGGATGTCGCTGGAGCCCTGGATGCGTTTGGCGAGGTTCCAGTCGGTCTGACCGTGGCGTACGAGGGAGATCCGGGTCACGCGCGTCCTTTCGTCGCAGGACGCGCGGCGGTCAGGCGAGGCGCCTGGCCAGTTCGACCAGAGTCTCCGTGGTCCCGGCGTCCAGCTTAACGGTCGCCCGGGTGTCGCCCTTGGTCACGCCCCTGTTGACGATGACGATGGGCAGGCGCTTGCGCCGTGCCTCTTCGAGCAGCCGGATGCCGGAGTTGACCACCAGGGACGAGCCGGCGATCACGAGCGCGTCCGACGAACGCACCAGGGCGCTCGCCTCGCGGTACTTCTCGGCGGGGATGAACTCGCCGAAGAAGACGACGTCGGGCTTGAGACGGCCGCCGCACACCGTGCAGGTCGGAACCACGAACGAGTCGATGTCGGTGACGATCGCGTCGCCGTCGGGCGCGATCTCCACGGCGCCCTCGGTGTCGAGCCACGGGTTGGCGTCGTCGATGCGCGCGGAGACGCTCTCACGGGCGAACATCTGACCGCAGGTGAGGCAGAGCACGCGGTCCATGGCCCCGTGCAGGTCCACGACCTTGCGCGAGCCGGCCTGCTTGTGCAGCCCGTCGACGTTCTGGGTGATGACGCCGTTCGCAGCGCCGGAGAGCTCCAGGTCGGCGATCGCCCGGTGGCCCGCGTTCGGCGAGGCGGCGGCGAATCGCCGGTAGCCGAGATGGCTGCCGGCCCAGTACCGCTTGGCGTACTCCTCGTCGGCGAGGAACTGCTGGAAGGTCATCGGAGTGCGCTTGGGCGCGCCCTCGCCCCGATAATCCGGGATGCCCGAATCGGTGCTCACGCCCGCGCCGGTGAGCATTGCGAACCGCCGCCCCGACAGGATGTCGACAGCGCGGTCGAGATCGCTCGCCAGCTCGGGCGGGACCTCGGTCGTGAACGCAGCCATCGACACCTCCTGATACAGCCTGCCCTAAGTCTAAACACCGGAGTTTTCCGAATTGTTTCCGGCTACTGGCAATCTGGATGCTGCACCCGACCACGAAAGGCGGCCTCCTGTGCGCATCCACCGCATCACCGACCTCGGCGACGAGGGCCTCGCCGACTACTCACGGCTCACCGACGTCGCCCTGCGGCGCGTCAGCGAGCCGGCGGGCGGCCTCTACATCGCCGAGTCGTCGAAGGTGATCACGCGGGCACTGGCCGCGGGACATCGGCCGCGCTCGGTGCTGCTGCAGGAGCAATGGCTCCCCGACATCGAACCGCTGCTCGGCGCGTACCCGGACGTTCCCGTGTACGTCGGCGACAGCGGCGTGCTCGAGGAGCTGACCGGCTACCACCTGCACCGCGGCGCGCTCGCGGCGATGCACCGGCCCGAGCTTCCGCCGCTCGCCGACCTCCTCGCGGATGCCCGCCGCGTCGTCGTGCTCGAAGACATCGTCGATCACACCAATGTCGGGGCGATCTTCCGAGCGGTGGCCGGGCTTGGCGCCGATGCCGTGCTGGTCAGCCCGCGCTGCGCCGATCCGCTCTACCGGCGCAGCGTGCGCGTGAGCATGGGGACGGTGCTGCAGGTGCCGTGGACGCGCATCCCGGAGTGGAACGAGGCAGCGCCGATCCTGCACAACGCGGGGTTCGAGATCGCGGCCCTCGCGCTCTCCGACGACGCGGTCGGACTGGACGAGTACGCCGCCGATCCACCGGAGCGGGTGGCGATGGTGCTCGGGTCGGAGGGCGACGGGTTGAGCAGGCGGGCCCTCGCCGCCGCAGACACGGTGGTGACCATCCCGATGCTGCACGGAGTCGACTCCCTCAACGTCGCCGCCGCGAGCGCCGTGGCACTCTGGGCGTTGCGGGCGCGTTCTCAGGGATCTGCTGACTAGCCCACCGTAGAATCTCCGGGTGCACGATCAGCCCCGCCGTTACACCCGACAACAGGTCTACCGTCGTCGTCGCATCGTCGTCTTCGGATTCCTCGGGATCGTGCTGGTCAGCATCCTGTACATCACGGGGTCGCTCTTCGCACCCATGCCGGCGACCGCGGCCGTCACCCAGCATCAGGCGAGCATCGCGCAGCCGGCCGCCGATCTGGTCTGGCCGACCTGGGGCTCGAGCGCGATCACCGCGCCGGACTATCCGGGGGCGAGCGAGCTCCACGGATCATCGGCGAGCGTTCCGATCGCCAGCGTGACCAAGACCATCACCGCGCTCGTGATCCTGGACAAGAAGCCGATCGCGTCGGGTAAAGACGGCCCGACGATCTCCTTCACGCAGAAGGACGTCGACATCTGGAATCAGGTGATCGCTGAGGGCGGCTCGTGGGCCCCGGTGGTGGCCGGGACGAGGATGACCGAGCGGCAGGCGCTGGAAGCGATGCTGCTGCCGTCGGCCAACAACTACGCGATCTCCCTGGCGAACTGGGCGTACGGCTCGACCGGCTCCTTCGTGTCAGCGGCCAACTCGTGGCTGAAGGCGAAGAAGTTCACCGGCACGCACCTGGACAGCCCCGACGGCCTGACCCCCGGCAGCGTCAGCACGACGAAGGACCTGATCGGCATCGGCAAGCTCGTGCTCGCCGACCCGGTGCTCTCGGCGATCGTGTCGCAGAAGAACGTCACCCTGCCGGGCGCAGGCAAGCAGGACAACACGAACACCCTGCTCGGTGTCGGCGGCATCGACGGCATCAAGACCGGCAACACCGACGAAGCCGGCAACTGCCTGCTGTTCTCGGCGAAGGTGACCGTCGGCCAGAGCACGGTGCGCGTCATCGGCGTCGTGCTGGGGGCTCCGACCCACAACGATCTCTGGGCGGGAGTGCAGAAGCTCTTGACCAGCATGAAGAACGGCTTCGCCGAGGTGGATGCGGCGCATGTCGGGCAGTCGTACGGCACGTACACGACGCCGTGGGGTGCGAAGACGACCCTGGTCTCGACGTCGACGAAGATGTTCCTGGTCTGGTCGGACACGCCGATCCAGGTGGCGCTGCAGACCCGCACGGTGCAGTCGGGCAAGGCGGGCGACGTCGTCGGCCAGGTGACCTTCACGCTGAACGGGAAGACGCAGACGGCTCAGCTGGCGCTGAAGGACGCGCTGCCGGATCCGGGGCCGTGGTGGCGCCTCGCGCATCCGGGCGGTCTCGGGGCCTGAGGGGCGCTGGGGGCGCTTGGGGCCCGACCGTCTCGGGGCCGAGAGGCGCTTGCGATCAGTCCTCCGTGTGGATCACGAACGGGCCGGCATCCGGACGCTTCGGCTTGACCAGGTCGCCCGATGACTGGTGCCGGATGCGCCGGATCACCCACGGGACGAGGTACTCGCGCGCCCACGAGAGGTCTTCCGAGCGGGCCCGACGCCAGGTGCGCTCCGGCAGCGGCTCGGGTTCGAGCGGCTGCAGGTCGTTCTCGACGTTGAGGGCGGAGAGCACCATGCGGGCCACGGTGTGGTGGCCGAGCGGGGCGAGGTGCAGGCGATCGGGGGCCCACATCCGCGCGTCCTGGATCTCGGTGAGCGACCACTGGTCGGCGACGATGCAGTCGTAGCGGGCGGCGATGGCACGCACGTTCTCGTTGTAGATCGCGACCTTGCCGCGGATGCCGCGGAACACGGGGGAGAAGCCGACATCCACGCCGGTGAAGACGACGATGGTCGCGCCCTCCGCGCTCAGCCGTTGCACGGCCTGGTCGAAGAGCGCGGCGATCTGGTCGGGGTCCGTGCCAGGGCGGATCACGTCGTTGCCGCCGGCTGAGATCGTGATCAAGTCGGGGCGAAGCGCGACCGCCGGCTCGACCTGCTCGTCGAGGATCTGGCGGATCAGCTTGCCGCGCACGGCGAGGTTGGCGTAGGCGAAGTCGTCGGTCTGCCGGCTCAGGACCTCGGCGACGCGGTCGGCCCAGCCGCGGTGGCCACCGGGGCTCCGAGGCTCAGGATCGCCGATCCCTTCGGTGAACGAGTCGCCCAGAGCGACGTAACGGGACCAGGGATGCTGTGCTTCGGCCATGCTTCCATTCTGCACTTCTCGCGATGCGCGGTCGTCGCGACGGGGCCGGGTTCGGCGCGCCCGGGCCGCACGACGGGTCGGCGGATGTCGGCGGCAGGCGGTAAATTCGATACACGTGGAAACGCCGACCTCACCCTCCGAACCCGATCGTCCGGGCGCGCACGCGGGTACCTTCGCGGCGGAACATCTCTCTCCCTCCTTCCCCGAGCGTGCGGCCTGGGGAACGGCGAACAAGCTTCGCGCGTGGCAGGCCGAGGCGCTCGACGTCTACTTCCAGAGCGAACCACGCGACTTCCTCGCGGCCGCGACGCCCGGCGCCGGCAAGACGACCTTTGCGCTGCGTCTCGCGACGGAGCTGCTGTCGCGCCGCATCATCGAGCGCGTCACCGTTGTGGCTCCCACCGAGCACCTCAAGCGGCAGTGGGCCGAGGCGGCGGAGCGCGTCGGGCTGCACCTCGACCCCGAGTTCAAGAACTCCGACGGCCGGTACGCGCGCCACTACAAGGGTGTCGCGGTCACGTACGCGCAGGTCGCGATGCGGCCGAGCCTGCACAAAGACATCACCGAGAGCTACCGCACGCTGGTCATCCTCGACGAGGTCCACCACGGCGGCGACGCGCTCAGCTGGGGCGACGGCATCCGTGACGCGTTCGAGCGGGCGACCCGCCGCCTCTCGCTGACGGGAACGCCGTTCCGTTCGGACACGGCGCCCATCCCGTTCGTGACGTACCTGCCCGACGAGCACGGCATCCGCACCTCGCTCACCGACTACAACTACGGCTACGGGCGCGCGCTCGAAGACGGTGTCGTCCGTCCGGTGATCTTCATGGTCTACGCGGGGCACATGCGCTGGCGCACCAAGACCGGCGACGAGATGGAGGCCCGTCTCGGCGAGGGCAACACCAAAGACATCACGTCGCAGGCGTGGCGCACTGCGCTCGATCCACGAGGGGAGTGGATCCCGGCGGTGCTCAACGCGGCCGACCGGCGCCTCACCGAGGTGCGCAACGCCATCCCGGATGCCGGCGGCCTGGTCATCGCGACCGACCACTACGCGGCGCGCGCCTACGCCGACCTGCTTCAGCAGATCTCGGGGGAGCCGGTCACGGTCGTGCTCTCCGACGAGAAGGAGGCGAGCGACCGGATCGCCGACTTCTCCGCCGGAACGTCGCGGTGGATGGTCGCCGTGCGCATGGTGTCCGAGGGCGTGGACGTGCCGCGGCTCGCCGTCGGGGTGTATGCGACCAGCGCTTCGACGCCGCTGTTCTTCGCGCAGGCGATCGGACGCTTCGTGCGTGCGCGTCGCCGCGGTGAGACGGCCTCGGTGTTCCTGCCGAACGTGCCCGCCTTGATGTCGCTGGCGAATGCGCTCGAACTCGAGCGGGACCACGCGCTCGACCGTGCGTCGGAGGAGCTCGCCGAAGGCGACTTCTACAACCCCGAAGACGCGATGATGGCCGAGGCCAACCGCGACGAGAAGGCGTCGGAGGCGCTGACCGAGCAGTTCGCGTTCGAGGCGCTCGGTTCCGAGGCGAACTTCGACCGTGTGCTGTACGACGGCAAGGAGTTCGGCAGCTACGCGGTGCCGGGAAGCGACGAGGAGCTCGACTTCATCGGACTGCCGGGCATCCTGGAGCCGGATCAGGTGCACGAGCTGCTCACCCAGCGACAGCAGCGGCAGGCGCGCCGCACGTCGTCGCGGCCGGCCTCGGCGGAGGGGCACCCGCCGGCGCCGCTGTACCGCAACCTCAAGGAGCAGCGCTCGCTGCTCAACAGCCTCGTCGGCCTCTACTCGAAGAACACGGGCGAGCCGCACGGCCTCATCCACGCGGAGCTGCGCCGCGTCTGCGGCGGGCCGGCGGTGGCGCAGGCGAGCGTGACGCAGCTGCAGTCGCGCATCGACTTTCTGCGCAAGCGCCTCGGCCGCCCGCTCGTCTGAGCGGCGGCGCGCGCGGGCGGCCCTCGCGAGAGGCGCCGAACGTCGCGCATCCGAGCGGAATGAGCGACGTTCGGCACCGTTCGCGAGTGCGTCATGGTGCCAGCGCGGCTCGCTTCGCGCGAGAGGCGCACCCGCGCCGGTGCGGCGCCGGTGCCGGCGCCGGCGCGGTGGTCGAGTTGCGGCGAATGTGCGGTTGGAGGTGCGCGTGACCGCACATTCGCCGCAACTCGATGCCGCGTGGTGGCTCGCGTGAGTCTCCGTGGTGAGGCGTTCGCGCGAGAGGCGCGAAATGTCGCGCATTTCGCCCGAATGAGCGACGTTCGGCACCGTTCGCGAGCGCGTTATGGTGTCAGCGCAGGTCGCTTCTCGCGAGAGGTGCGAAATGTCGCGCATTCGCGTGGAATGAGCGACATTTGACACCGTTCGCGGAGGCGGCCTGGCGCCGGCGCCTGCGCGACGGTCGAGTTGCGGCGAATGTGCGGTCGGGGGTGCGCGGGACCGCACATTCGCCGCAAGTCGCTGGCGAGCGAGCGCGCGATTGCCTGGCGCGCGCGGCGCGGACGTGCTGTGCTTGGCGTATGACTGACGGCGCGAACAGGGCAGCGGTCCCCGGGCAGCATCCCGAGGAGCCGCACCGGGAGGGGCTGGCCAAACGGCTGAACTGGCTGCGCGCCGGCGTGCTGGGGGCGAACGACGGCATCGTGTCGGTCGCCGCCGTCGCCGTTGGCGTCGCGAGCGCGACGCCGCAGCTCGCCCCGCTCATCACCGCCGGCCTCGCCGCGCTGGTCGGCGGTGCGATCTCAATGGCGCTCGGCGAGTACGTGTCCGTGAGCAGCCAGCGTGACAGCGAGCACGCGCTGATCGCGAAGGAGAGTCGCGAGCTGGCGGAGATGCCGGAGGCGGAGCTCGAGGAGCTCACGGGCCTTTATGAAGCGAAGGGCCTCAGCCGGACGACGGCGCGCCAGGTGGCGGTGGAACTGACCGAGCACGACGCGCTCTCCGCGCACCTGTCGGCCGAGCTCGGCATCGACCAGAACGATGTGGTGAGCCCGTGGCACGCCGCGCTGGCGTCGGCCGTCGCATTCACGATCGGAGGCATCCTCCCGCTCGTGCCCATCCTGCTGCTACCGGCGGACATCCGGATCCCGGTCACGTTCGTCGCCGTGCTCGTCGCGCTGGCCGTCACCGGCTGGGTCGCCGCGTTCATCGGTGGAAGCCAACGGGTGAGGGCGACCCTCCGCGTCGTGATCGGGGGAGCGCTCGCCCTCGCGGCGACCTTCCTGATCGGAGCGCTGCTGGGGACGACCGGCGTGGTCTGAGCGCGAGCCGGCGCGGACGGTGGATGGTGTGATCATGAAAGAGAAACAGGAGATCGTCTCCAACTGGCTGCCCCGGTACACCGGGACGCCGCTGGCCGACTTCGGCGAGCACATCCTGCTCACCAACTTCGGGGACTACGTCGAACGCTTCGCCAGTTGGAGCGGTGTCGAGGTGCGCGGATCCGACCGCGCGATGCCCAATGCGACCGCGGACGGCATCACGATGATCAACTTCGGGATGGGCAGCCCCAACGCTGCGACGGTCATGGACCTGCTGAGCGCGATCTCGCCCAAAGCGGCGCTGTTCCTCGGCAAGTGCGGCGGCGTCAAGAAGAAGAATGCGATCGGCGACCTGGTGCTGCCGATCGCCGCTATCCGGGGCGAGGGGACATCGAACGACTACCTGCCGCCCGAGGTGCCGGCGCTGCCGGCGTTCCAGCTGCAGCGCGGTGTCTCGACGACGATCCGCGATCTCGGCTTCGACTACTGGACGGGCACGGTCTACACGACCAACCGCCGTGTCTGGGAGCATGACGACGCGTTCAAGACCTACCTGCGGCGCACTCGGTGCATGGCCGTCGACATGGAGACCGCGACGATCTTCGCCGCCGGCTTCGCCAACCGGATCCCGTGCGGTGCCCTGCTCCTGGTGTCCGATCAGCCGATGGTGCCGGAAGGCGTGAAGACGGAGGCGAGCGACCGCAGCGTCACCGCGGAGTTCGTGGACCGGCACATCCGGATCGGGGTCGAGGCGCTGAAGCTCGTGCGCCGCAACGGCCGCAGCGTGCGCCACCTCCGCTTCGAGGACGAGGAGAAGTCGGGCAACGTGTAGCCGCGTTCGTCAGCGGAAGTCCCGGGAGGTGGTGCGCATCCCGACCCCGAGCGTCTCGAGGCGATCGGCGATCACGTTGATCACGCCCTCCTCCGAGCGCTCCAGCATGCCCCGGATGACCATGGCCGGCGCCTCCCTGGCGACGCGTCGGTAGCGGTTCCAGACCCCCACCGGGCAGATCACGTTGACCAGGCCGGTCTCGTCTTCGAGGTTGAGGAAGGTCACGCCGGCGGCGGTCGCCGGACGCTGGCGGTGCGTGACCACACCGCCGACCTCGACGCGCCGGCCGGATTCGGCGAACGGCAGCTGCTCGGCGCTCAGCACTCCGCGACCGGCCAGCTCCGAGCGCAGGAAGCCGATCGGGTGGTCGTCGGTCGAGATGCCGGTCGCCCACAGGTCGCTCGCGAGCTGCTCGGCCGGCGTGAGCATCGGCAGCAGCGGCGGCTGCACCGTGATGCTGGTGCCGCTGAGGTACTCCGGCTTCTCCTGCGCTGCATTGCCGGCGCCCCAGATGGCCTGACGCCGGCTGAGGTCCATGCTCTCGAAGGCGCCGGCGGCGGCCAGAGCCTCCAGCTGGGCGACGTTCAGCCCGACGCGGCGGGACAGGTCGCCGAGGTCGGTGTACGGACCACCGGATGCCCGCTCGGCCACGATGCGGGCCGCCAGCTTCTCGCCGATCGACGTGACACCGGCGAGCCCGAGGCGCACGGCATGGCCGGCGTCACGGCGATGCCGGGCGTAGTCGAGCGGGATCGCGCGCCGGAAGGGCCCGATCTCGGGCTGGTCGGTCTGCAGGCACGGGTCGTCGCCGGTGGGCTCGTGGTGCGCCTCGTCGAGCGGTTCGAGCACCGGGAACACCTCGGAGAGCTGGATGTCGGGACGATGCACCACCACACCGTGCCGTCGGGCGTCGGCCGTCAGCGTGCGCGGCGAGTAGAACCCCATCGGCTGCGCCCGCAGCAGCGCGGCGAGGAAGGCGCCGGGGTAGTGCAGTTTCATCCAGGAGCTCACGTAGACGAGCAGGGCGAAACTGATGGCGTGGCTCTCGGCGAACCCGAAGTTGGCGAACGCCTCGATCTTGGCGTAGATCGCGTCGGCGTCGTCGCCGGTGATCCCGTTGTTCGCCATGCCGGTGTAGAGCTTTTCGCGCAGGGTGCCGATCTTCTCCTGCCCACGCTTGGATCCCATCGCCCGGCGCAGCAGGTCCGCGTCTTCTGCGGTGCAGTCGCCGACCGCGACCGCCATCTGCATCAGCTGCTCCTGGAACAGCGGGACACCCATCGTGCGCTCCAGCACGGGCTCCAGCTTCGGATGCAGGTAGGTCACCTTCTCCTGCCCGAGCTTGCGCCGGATGTACGGATGCACCGCGCCACCCTGGATGGGACCGGGCCGGATGAGCGCGATCTCGATCACCAGGTCGTAGAACGATCGCGGCTGCAGGCGCGGCAGCGTGCCGATCTGCGCCCGGCTCTCCACCTGGAACACGCCGATCGAGTCGGCTCGGCAGAGCATGTCGTACACGCCCTGCTCTTCTTTCGGGATGCTGTCGAGCGTCCACTCCTCGCCGAGCGCCGACGCGATCGTCTTCATCGAGTAGTCGAGCGCGCTGAGCATCCCGAGCCCGAGCAGGTCGAACTTGACCAGCCCCATCCAGGCGCAGTCGTCTTTGTCCCACTGCAGCACGGTGCGGTTCTCCATGCGGGCGTGCTCGATCGGGCACACCTCGCCGACCGGGCGGTCGGTGAGCACCATGCCGCCGGAGTGGATGCCGAGGTGTCTCGGGAACTTGAGCACCTGCTGTGCCAGGTCGACCACTTCATCCGGGATGTCGTGGTCGGCCGTCGGCTGGATCGATCCCCAGGAGTCGATCTGCTTCGACCAGCCGTCTTGCTGGCCGGGGCTGTAGCCGAGGGCCTTCGCCATGTCGCGCACCGCGTTCTTGGGGCGGTAGGTGATGACGTTGGCCACCTGGGCGGCGTTGAGGCGGCCGTAGCGACGGTAGACGTACTGGATGACCTCCTCGCGCCGGTCGGAGTCGAAATCGACGTCGATGTCGGGCTCCTCCTCGCGCATGCTGGAGAGGAACCGCTCGAACGGCAGGTCGTACTTGATGGAGTCGACCGCCGTGATGCCCAGCAGATAGCAGACCGCCGAGTTGGCCGCCGACCCGCGCCCCTGGCAGAGGATGCCCTGGCTGCGCGCGAATCGGACGATGTCGTACACGATCAGGAAGTAGCCAGGGAAGTTCTTGGCCTCGATCACGTCGAGCTCCCGCTGGATGCGCTCCCGCTTGGCCTCGTCGATGTGCCGGTACCGCTCGGCGGCGCCCTGCCAGGTGAGCTCCCGCAGCCAGCTCATCGGGGTGTGCCCCTCCGGCACCTCCTGGGCGGGGAGGTTGGGCCGGGCACTGCGCAGCCGGAACGCGAGGTCGTCGGCGATCTCGACGGTGCGTTCCACCGCGCCCGGGTAGCGGGCGAACCGGGCCGCCATCTCGCGGCCGCTGCGCAGGTGGGCGGTGTTCGCCGCGGGGAGCCAGCCGTCGAGCTCGTCGAGGCTGCGCCGGGACCGCACGGCCGCCAGCGCGGACGCGAGCGGATGCTGGGCCGGCGAGGCGTAGTGCACGTTGTTGGTGGCGATCACGGGCATGCGGAGCCGCTCGGCGATGCGGGCGAGTGCGTCGTTGTCGGTGGTGTCGCGCGGATTGCCCTGGTCGATGAGTTCGACGAGCACGCTGTCGCGCCCGAACAGTTCGGCCAGGCGCGCCACCTCGCGCTCGGCCGCCCGTTCGCCGTCGGAGGCCAGCGCCCGTCGCACATCGCCTTTGCGGCAGCCGGTGAGCACGGCCCAGTCCCCGCCGGAACGGTCGGAGAGGTCGGCCAGGTCGTAGAGCGGTCGGCCCTTTTCCTGGCCGGCGAGCTGGGCGGCGGTGAGGGCGGCGGCGAGCGCGTGGTAGCCGGCCTGCTGCCGGGCGAGCACGACCAGATGGCTGCCCTCGGGATCGGCCTCACCGTTCTGCGGCTTGCTGAGCTCGAGCGAGAGCTCGGCGCCGAACACCGTCTTCACCCGGTCGTAGGCCTCGGCGGCCTCGGCGAGGTGCACGACCCCGTAGAGCCCGTCGTGGTCGGTCATGGCGAGACCGTGCAGGCGCAGCCGGGTGGCCTCCTCGAGCAGCTCCTCCGGCGAACTGGCGCCGTCGAGGAAGCTGAAGTTGGAGTGCGCGTGCAGCTCGGCGTATGGCACGTGGCCGTCGTCGGGCTCGTCGGGCACGACGGGCGGCGGGATGTACGGGGCACGCTTGCGCGACGACGGCCGCTCATCGACCTGTTCGCCGGTTCGCCGGGTGCCCGACAGCCGCCTCTCGAACTCGGCCCACGGGATCGGGGGGTTATTCCAGCCCATCGCTGCGCTCCCTAGTCATACCGCGCCTCCGCCCGCCAGCCCTCGTCACCGAGCACCAGCAGCCAAGCCGTGCCGTCGGCATCGACCACCTGGAAGCGCTGCACCGTGCGCGCGTGCTCCGGGTCCCACCAGCGTTCGCGCACCGGCCACGGACCCGCCCACGCCGTCACCTCGCGGGCGTTGCGCGCCTCGCGGGCATCCAGGGCCGACCCGGCGGCCGAGAAGCGGTGGATGGGCGCGCTGACCGTTCCCCGCTCATCCACCGTCACCGGGTCTCCGCCGGCGGAGTAGACGCCCACCGGACGCGCCACCTCGAACACCGTCGCCGGGGCGGGCGCCGGCAGGCTCCCCGGCCAGGGCTGCTCGGCGCGGGCCGCGCCGACCGCGCGGTCGCCCCACGGCACCAGGATCTGCCGCTCGGCCAGGGCTCGACCGCCGCCGATCGTCGCGGTGAGCACGGCGTCGTGACCGAGCATGCTCTGCACCCGGGACAACCCGTGGTGGATGCGCTCGTCGGCGCCTCCGCCCCACAGACCGTCTTCGTGGTGGCCGATGTCGTCGACGCTCTCGGGGGCGACGAGCACGCGCATGATGGGGGAGCCGAGTCCGCTGTCGACCGCCCCGCTGCCCTGCAGCTGCCAGCGCACCCGGTCGACGACGTCGGCGGCGGAGAAGAGCCGTGGATGCAGCCACGTGCGTTCGCTCGCCCGGCCCGACTCGTCGGTCACCTCGATGCGGAGCGCCGTGCACACCAGTCCGGCCTTGGTGAGGCCGGCGATGAAGGTCTCGGCGGTGCCGCGGAAGGCGAAGGTCACCTGATCGACCCGGTCGAGCGGCGGCTCGAACTCGATGACCCGGTCGAGCTGCTTGGGCGGGGTGCGGGGCACGACGGCCGCCCCGTCGAGGCCGCTGGCCAGAGTGTGGCAGCGTGCGCCCAGTTCCCCGAACCGCTCACGCACGTCGGTGGGATCGAGCGCGGCGAGGTCACCGAGCCGGTGGATGCCGAGACGGTGCAGGAGCGGGGTGAGCGCATCCTGGCCCAGCATCGACACCGGCAGCGGCGCCAGGAAGTCGGGGGAGGCGCCGGGCGGGATGATCCGTACGCGATCGAGGCCGGTGCTGCGTGCCGCCTGCTCCGCTGCGAACGGGCCGTCGGCGATGCCGATGCGCGCGTCGGGGATGCCGAGTCCTTCGAGGCAGCGCAGCAGCTCGGCGGCCGCCTGCTGCTCGCCTCCGTAATACCGCGCCGGCCCGCGGGCACGCAGCACGCAGGTACCGGGACGCACCGCCTGCACGCCGGGGGTGATCTCTTCGATGGCGGCCAGCACCGGCTCGAAGGCACGCGTATCCAGCACCGGATCGTACGGATGCACCAGCAGCTGGGTGCAGCGGGCCTGGGCTTCCCGGATGCGCAGGCCGCGCTTGACCCCGTCGGCGCGCGCCGCCGCCGAGCAGGCGAACACGAGGTTGCGGTCGACGAGCGCGAGCGGGGCGGTGGCGGGGAGCTCGAGGGTCTGCACGGTCGCGGTGACCGGCCAGTCCGGACACCACAGCACGATCGCTCTGGTCACGGCCGGCACTCAGATCACCGCCTCCAGATGCGGGACGTCATCCATCGCGGAGAGTCCGGTGACGGCCGCGGGCGAGACGGCCCGGAAACTCTCGCTCGGATCGGGCAGCCACAGGTCGGCCCGTCGGAGCGATCCTGGGCCGCCGCGGGTCGCCGATTCCACGGTGACCCGGTGCGCCGCGAGATAGCCCGTTCCGTCGCCGAGGCCGTCCCACCCGCTGCGCGACACCGTGAGGGTCGCCTCGACCTGGGGCCAGTCGCCGACCACGATGAGGGTGGACTCGCGCTGCCGCAGCCGGGCGGTGAGCCGTGCGACATCGCCGTCTCTCGCCCGTGCCGGCGGCACGATCACCACGACGCTCAGCACGTCGACCACCGCGGCCGTCACGGTGAGCCAGTTCTCGCCGGGATGCGGAACCAGCACGAGCCGCTCCAGATCGATGCCGAACCGGCGGGCGGCCTCGGCGCCGAAGTCGGGCATGCCGACGACTCCGCACCAGGCACCGGCCGCGCTCGGGCCGGCGAGCAGCGCCATCACCAGCGTGGTGGAGCCGCGCACCGAATAGGCCGCCCCCGATTTGAGCGCTCCGCCGGGCAGCAGCGAGGCGAGGGCCGGATGCGTCTCCTGCCGCCGGTCGTCGAGCTTGGTGGCCTGCATCTGCCGGATGCGCGACTGCAGCTCATGCACCTGCGACCGGTCGGAGACCGGCGAGGCGAGGGCGGCTGCTGTGGAGAACACACATCAATTTTCGAACATATGTTCGAAGATCGCAAATGGAATCTGCTGCGAAAGAGCGCCCCGCGCGTGTCGCGCCTGAACGGGTCCGAACCCCGTCCGCCCGGCGACGGACCCAGGCGGACACGACGAACGATACGCCCCCGGTGTGACAATCGACTATGCGCTCCACCTACCCGGCCGCCGTCTATCTCTGCCTGCGCGACGGCGACGACATCCTGCTGCTCCGCCGCGCGGGCACCGGGTACCGCGACGGGGAGCTCGCCGTTCCGGCCGGCCACATCGAGGTGGGGGAGTCGGCGACCCAGGCGCTGCTGCGGGAGACCCGCGAGGAGATCCTGGTCGAGCTCGCTCCGGACGACGTGCGCATGGCGCTCGTGCAGCACGGCCGCGCCGACGGCGAGACCTACATCGACTTCTTCTTCACCGCCGAGCGCGGTGACGCCCGGCCGGCCATCGGCGAGCCGGACAAATGCTCCGAGCTGCTCTGGGCCCGGGTCGATCGGCTGCCCGACGACGTGGTGCCGGCCGTCCGACACGCGATCGAGGCGATCGGGCGGGGCGAGACCTACACGGAGTTCGGCTGGCAGTAGCCCCCGGGCACAGAAGAAGGGGCCGGACCGCGAACGGTCCGACCCCTTCTCACGAGCTCAACGATTAGAGCGGGCGGATGTTCTCCGCCTGCAGGCCCTTGGGGCCCTGGGTTACCTCGAACTCGACCTTCTGGTTCTCTTCCAGCGAGCGGTAGCCGCTCGAAGTGATCGCCGAGTAGTGGGCGAAAACGTCAGCGCCACCATCATCGGGAGCGATGAAGCCGAAGCCCTTTTCGGCGTTGAACCATTTGACCGTACCTGTTGCCATGTCTCCTCCAGGAGCGAATTCTCGACCCCGAACGTCGGGGCCTCGCCGAGTGTTGTAAGCCTGCTCCTGAAAAGGTGGCCACGCTCCGGTTCCGGATCGTACCGCTCCAACACATGCAAAACACACGGCGTATGCCCCAGCCTAGTGGCAGAAACGCCAAAAAGGCACCCGTTCGAGTTGTTACGGCTCTGTCACGAAGTCGATCAGCTGCTCGACCCGGCCCAGCAGCTCCGGCTCGAGATCGGCGTAACTGCGTACCGTTCCGAGGATGCGCTTCCAGGCTCTGGCGACGTCGGCCTGCGTCTCATGGGGGAGACCGAGCGCCTCGCAGATCCCGTGTTTCCAGGGGATCGAGCGGGGGATGGCCGGCCACGACCGGAGCCCGACGCGCTCCGGTTTGACCGCCTGCCAGATGTCGATGTACGGATGCCCGACCACCATGACATGGGCACCGAACGGCCCGCGCGCCACGGTTGCTGCGATTCTGCTCTCTTTCGAACCCGGGACGAGATGATCGACCAGAACGCCGATCCTGCGGCTGCGATCGGGTGCGAACTCGCGGACGATCGCGTCGAGGTCGTCGACGCCCTCGAGGTATTCGACGACGACGCCTTCGACGCGCAGGTCGTCGCCCCACACGCGCTCGACGAGCTCGGCGTCGTGCTTGCCCTCCACGAAGATGCGGCTCGCGCGCGCGGTCCGCGCACGCTGGTCGTCGACCGCGAACGATCCGGATGCGGTGCGCGCCCTGGCGCCGCCGCTCTGCTTGGGGACGACCAGCGTCACCGGCTCGCCGTCGATGAGGAAGCTGCCGCTGAGCGGGAAGACGCGCTTCTTGCCGAAGTAGTCTTCGAGTTCGACGGTCTGGGTCTCGATGCGGGTCACTGCGCCGCAGAAGCCGCTGGCGGCGTCCTCGACCACGAGGTCGCGGACGGCTTCGACGGAGGGCACGGGCTTTCGGCCGGCATTCTTCCAATCGGTCGCCAGCACATCGGATCCATAGCGGTCGTACGTCACCCCGTGAGAGTAGTCCGCCGCGCAGATCGGGCGGGGGAGGCACGCGGCGGACGGCGGCCGCTGTGCATCCGGAGCAGAACGGCGTCCGGGGCGCGGAATCGCATCCAGCACACACGGGACGGGCATCCGGAACGCGCGCTCAGTCGAAGATGCGCACCAGTCGCCAGGTTCGCCGGTCGTCGTCGTGCTTTACGTCGAAGACATGGGCACGCCCCTCGTCGTCGGTGGCCTGGAAGCGCCAGCCGCCGATCTCGCGGGGGAGTGCGCCGATGCCGTAGCGGTTCTCGCCGAACGGGCGCCACCACCGGCAGACGTCGGCCCAGACGGTGGGGGTGTCGCTCACGCGGTACCGGGTCGCACGCCACACCAATCGGGTCGGGATGCCGTCCTCCGTCGTCCACACCGCGACGGTCTCGTCGATCTCCGCCATTGTCCTCACCTCGTCGACTCGAACGTATGTTCGAATCCGAGTGTAGATCCAACCACTGTCGCGCGCATAGCGATCCGGCGTCGCGAAGGTCGAGGCAGCGTCGAGATGCCGGTGACTCAGGCGTGCGGTGGAAGGCCCAGCAGGAGCCGTGCGGTGTCCTGGTAGAGGTCGTCCGAGGTGCGACCGTCGTGGAAGTACTCGCCGATGGCACGGGTCATGACGGGGAATCGCCCGAGGAGTTCCTCGAGATCGGGGGGCTGCTGCGATTCGTCCGTCGGCGCCTGCTCTTCGAGCACGTAGCCGACCGTGAGGCGCTCACCGGCGAGCACGAGGAGCCGCGCCCTCTGCAGCTCGATCCCGTGGTCGACGAGGGTGGACATGGCCGACTCCGAGAAGTCGGCGCGACGCAACGAAAGGCGGGCACCGGAGACGATCCGGGCGCCGTCGCGGCGGCGGAGCATCGCCCTCCGCAGCTCGGTCAGGGCGGTCAGCAGCCATTCCGACCACTCGCCGTCGGGTCCGGGTGCGGGGATCGCCGCGATGGCGTCGTCCATGATGGCGTCGGCCAGGGCGTCGAGGAGTTCGGCCTTGCTGCCGATATGCCAGTAGAGCGTGGGCGCCTGCACGCCGAGGCGGCCGGCGAGGGTGCGGAGACTGAGGGATTCGAGACCCTTGTCGTCGAGCAGACTCAGGGCCTCGTCGACGACCTGCTGCCGGTCCAACGCCATGAGTCCTCCTTGCACGATCGCTCTTACAGTGTTAGAAATACCCTAGCGCTCTAACACTGTAAGAGAGAAGGCGAAAGACCGTGAAGGCAGCAGTCGTGGACCGCGCGGGAGCCGTTCCGCGCTTCCAGGACTTTCCCGACCCTGAGGTCGGAGAAGGTCAGGTGCTGGTGACCGTCGAGGCGGTCGCGGTGGAGAACGTGGATCGCGCGATCGTCGCCGGCACCCACTACACGTCCGCGCCGTTCCAGGCGGCGCTGCCGGCGATCCCGTGCTTCGACGGCATCGGCCGCCTGCCCGACGGAACCGTCGTCGGGTTCGGCGGCGTCACGCCGCCGTACGGAACGCTCGCGCAGTATGCGGCGGTGCCCGCCACCCACACGGCGCCGATCCCGGAGGGGATCGGCGCGCCGATCGCGGCGGCGCTGTCCTCCGCGATCAGCGCCATGAGCATGCGCACCGCTGGCGGTCTCAGCTCGGGTGAGACCGTGCTGGTGCAAGGCGCGACCGGCGTGGCCGGGCGACTGGCCGTTCAGATCGCGCGGCTCCTCGGCGCCGGACGCATCGTGGCCACGGGACGCGACGAGGAGGCCCTCCGGCAGCTGTCGGCGCTCGGCGCTGACGCCGTGATCAACACCGCCGTCGACGACGCCGAACTGGTGCAGGCGTTCCGGGACCACGCCGGCGACGGGTACGACGTGGTCATCGATTACCTCTGGGGTCGACCCACCGAGCTGCTGACCCGCGCGCTGATCCCCGGCAGCTTCGCCATGCCAGAGCGCACCCGCCTCGTGCAGATCGGCGAGTCCGCCGGCCCTGCGATCAGCCTCACCGGTGACGCCCTGCGCACCTCGGGCCTGGAGATCTACGGTGCCGCCCGCAACCTGGCCTCCGGTATGGCTGCCGCCTACCAGCAGGTCGTCGACTGGCTGCGCAGCGGCGAGCTCGCCATCGACGTCACCACCATGCCCCTCAGTGAGATCGAGTCGGCATGGACCCGCACCGATCTCCGGGGCACCCGCCTCGTCATCGTCCCCGATTGATCCCGACAGGAGAACCCATGAACACCCTCGCATCCACCCTGCACGATGCCACCCACAGCGTCCCCGGAGTGCCGGCGCACAGCGACGCACCCGCGGCCAATCAGCCGCATCGCAATCGGGTGAGGGCCGGTCAGGGCAACCGGGGTCCGCGCCTGCAGAACAACAGCCGGCGCCACCACACCCCGCCGCGTATCCTCATCTCCTGGCAGAACTGGATCGGCCGGCTCGTCGGGCGCGGCGACCGCTGATCAGGGGCGACAACAGCGTCTCGAGACGTCCCAAGAGCCCCATTCCGCACCTCTCGCGCGGTGTGACGGCTGCTGCCATACTGACGGAATGACCGACTATTCGGACTCGTCCGGTGCATTCCGCCTCAGCAATGCAGAGCGCGATCGTGCTGTCGCCGCCCTCCAGTCGCACGCCGCAGACGGCCGGCTGACCGAGGATGAGGTCCAGGCTCGCGTCCAGTCCGCCCGCACCGCCGTGACCCGCGGCGACCTCGCGCCGCTGTTCGCCGATCTGCCCCGCTTCGTCGCATTCGACGACGCCGCTCCGTCGGCCGCGGCGCCGCCCGGAGCAGTGCCGCCTGGAGCAGCGCAGCCCGGATCGGCCGCGTCGTTCGGTCCACCCGCCGCGTACGGCTCCGCCGACGGCTACGGCACCCGCGACGGCTACGGTCCCGGTCGCGTCTCGGACGGCCGCCCGTTCGGTCGCAACGGCTACGTGATCGTCTCGATCGTGCCGTTCATCGCGCTCATCCTGTTCTTCTTGACGAGCTGGATCTGGGGTTTCGCCTACAGCTGGCTGTGGTTCCTGCTCATCCCGATCGTCGGCGTGATCGTCTACGGCAGCGGCTACGAAGGCCGCGAGCGGGACCGCAACCGCAACCGGTAGCACGGGCGTCCGGCGCAGCACCCGACGGCCGGTCCGACTGCCCGAGCGTCGCGCCGGCTACCCGAGCGTCGCGCCGAACAGCAGGCCGAGGAGGTACGTCGCCGCTGCAGCGCCGTACCCGATCGCGAGCTGACGCAGGGCGCGCTTGAGCGGGGAGGCGCCGGAGAGCAGACCGACGACCGCACCGGTGCCGAGCAGCACGATGCCCACGAGCACCGCCGCGACGATGACCGCCGTCGTGCCCTGCAGCCCGAACAGATACGGGATGATCGGGATGAGCGCGCCCGACGCGAAGAAGCAGAAGCTCGAGACGGCCGCGCTCCAGCCGTTGCCGACGGACTCGTGCTCGTCCACCTCGACGGCGTCCGCATCCGGTTCGACGTTGTAGGTCGCGAGCCCGCTCAGCACCTCGGCTGCGTGGGTCGTGGCGTCCTCCGGACTCATTCCGCGGGCGCGGTACACGAGCGTGAGTTCGTTGGCGTCGACATCGAGATCCGGCAGCACGGTGCGTGCGGCCGGGTTCGGGGTGGATGCCTCGAGCAGTTCGCGCTGGGAGCGCACCGAGACGTACTCGCCGGCTCCCATCGACAGCGCGCCCGCGAGCAGACCGGAGATGCCGGTCAGCAGCACCACGTGATTCGGCACTCCGCTGGCGCTGATGCCGAGCACGAGCGCGAGGTTGCTCACCAGCCCGTCGTTGGCGCCGAACACCGCCGCGCGGAAGGTGCCGGAGAGCCGCTGACGCCCGCGGGCCGCGAGCGCGCGCACGACCTCTTCGTGGATCTGCTCGTCGGCGGCCATCTGCGGCGTCGCGTCGACATCCGCGCCGTACGGCGATCGCGCCTCGGCGCGTTGTGCGAGCGCGAGCACGAACACGGAGCCGAAGCGCCGCGCGAGGAAGCCGAGCACGCGCGTGCGCAGGTCGCCGCGCAGGGGTTTGCCCACCCGGTCGCCGAGCAGGTCGAGCCAGTGCTGTTCGTGCCGGCGTTCGGCTTCGGCGAGCGCGAGGAGGATCTCCCGCTCCTCGCCGGTCCGCCGTCCGGCCAGGTCGCGGTAGACGGAGGCCTCGGCCCGTTCGTCCGCGAGGTATCGGCGCCAGCGGCGCACGTCGGCGGGACTGGGCTCTCGCCGGGCAATGTCGTTGGTCATAACGGTGGAACAGTCTATGCGTCGTGGATGCCCGGTGCCTGTTCGCCGGTGCCTTCGGAGGCGTTCGCCGCTGCGAACCGCTCGGCCCAGACGTGCATCCGCTCCGCGACCGCGCGAGGCGAGACCGACTCGATCGGGGCGTCGACGGCGCCGAGGCCGTAGAGCGCCCAGTCGGCATTGTCCGCCGTCATCCGGATGCGCGTGCGCGTGTCGTCGACGGGCTCGGTGGTCGCCCAGGGGCCGATCGTGGCCTGCACATCCGCCAGTGGTGCGCGCACGATCGCGACGACGTTCAGCGGGGTCGGCGCGACGCCACCGAGCGAGGCGCGAACGAACGCGGCGGCGTCGTCGGCCGGCAGGTCACGCGGACGGAAACGCGAGCCCGTCGCCCGGGGGCCGGAAAGCCGGTCGAGGCGGAAGCTGCGCCAGTCGAAGCGGGTCAGGTCGTAGGCGACCAGGTACCAGCGGCGCCCGACCGAGACGAGCCGGTGCGGTTCGACGCGACGGTCGGTGCGCTCACCGTCGCGGGCGGTGTACACGAAGTCGAGCCGCTCCTCGTCGCGGCAGGCCTGCGCGATGGTGGTGAGCACCTCGGCGTCGACGCTGGGGCCGGGGCGCAGGGAACCGGCGACCGTCGCGGAACGCAGCGCCTCGACGCGGCGGCGCAGCCGGGGAGGCATGACCTGCACGACCTTGGTGAGCGCGCGCACCGACGCGTCTTCGATACCGGCGATGCCGCTCTGCGCAGCGGTCCGCAGCCCGACGGCGAGAGCCACCGCCTCCTCGTCGTCGACGACGAGCGGCGGGAGCGAGGCGCCGGCGGCGAGCTGGTACCCGCCGTCGACACCGCGGGTGGCGTCGACCGGATAGCCGAGCTCGCGCAGCCGGTCGACATCGCGGCGCAGGGTCCTCACCGAGACCTCGAGCCGTGCGGCGAGAACGCTTCCGGGCCAGTACCGCTGCGTCTGAAGGAGCGAGAGCAGCTGGAGGGTGCGTGAACCGGTCGTCGCCATGCGACCCAGTCTGCCGCGGATTGCGGACGGTTACTGACCGCAATCCGCGGACGTCAGCCGGCGGTCGTCTCCTGCAGTGCTGTCGCCCCCGGGCGCGACAGCGTCAGCACCGCCTCCGTGATGTACGGGCTCTCCTCGAGCGCCGCCTCGACCGCCATCAGATCGGAGGCGACATCGGACTCGGGATCGTTGCCGATCAGATCGACGGCGGCGACCAGGTAGAAGCGCTCGGGCCCGACGTACTCCAGATGCAGGTATGTCACCTTCTCGACCTCAGGATGCTCGAGCAATGCCGAGAGGAAGATCTGATTCACCCGCTCCGAGCCCGGCTCCCCGAGCAAGAACCGCCGGTTGCGGTCGATCAGGATGATGGCGACGATCGCCAGCAGCACGCCGACCAGGATCGACCCGATCGCGTCGAAGACCGCGTTGCCGGTGAGCTCGTGCAGGAGGATGCCCAAGAAGGCGATCACCAGTCCGATGAGCGCCGCCGCGTCTTCGGCGAAGACCGCACGCAGCGTCGGGTTCGACGTGCTGAGAATGTGGCCGAGGGTGCTGGTTCCCCGCTCCGACGCCTTCCCGCGCGCCTGCCGGTACGACTGTAGGAACGAGATGCCCTCGAACACGAAGGCGACCGCGAGCACGATGTAGTTGATCAGGTAGTCGCCGCCCGGCTCCTCGCTCGTCAGCTGCGACACCCCGTGCATGATCGAGACGACGGCCCCAGCGGTGAACAACCCGACCGCGGCGAACAGCGACCAGACGTACGCGTCGCGACCGTAGCCGCCCGGATGCGCGGAGTCCCGCGGCTTCGCTGAGCTGCGCTCGGCCTGCAGCAGGAAGATCTCGTTGCCGGCATCCGCCCACGAGTGCGCCGCCTCGGCGACCATCGACGCGGACCCGGTGATCACGGCAGCGAATGTCTTGGCCAGCGCGACGATCACATTGGCGCCGAACGCGATGAGAACGGTGAGGAGGCTGGAGGATCCGCGGTCGTCCGACATGCGGTTCACACTAGCCCCGAACAAACGAAGAACCCCGGTCGTGAGACCGGGGTTCTGTCTGTGTCCGAGGGGGGACTTGAACCCCCACGCCCTATACGGGCACTAGCACCTCAAGCTAGCGCGTCTGCCATTTCCGCCACCCGGACGGGTGTTTCCGGAAGCCGTTCGAACCGGCCGCCGAAGAAAGACATTAGCATGAAAACCGGTCCCGATTTCACACCGCGGTCGCGTTGATAGCGTTGACACCATGACGGATGCCCGAAACGAGACTCAGCTCGACGAGACCGCGGAGATCGCTCGCGATCTCATCCGGTTCGACACCACGAACTACGGCGAGGGGAAGTCGAACGGCGAGACGGACGCCGCCGAGTACGTGGAGGCGAAGCTGCGTGCGATCGGCCTCGAACCGCAGCTGTTCGACTCGGATCCTGGGCGCACGAGCGTCGTCGCGCGGGTCGCCGGACGGGACTCGTCCAAGCCGGGACTCGTCGTGCACGGACACCTGGATGTCGTGCCCGCCGACCCTCGCAACTGGAGCGTCGACCCGTTCGGCGGCGACATCAAGGACGGCCTGCTCTGGGGCCGCGGCGCCGTCGACATGAAGAACATGGATGCGATGATCCTGACCGCGGTCGGCGACATCCTGAGCGCGGGGAAGCAGCCGGAGCGCGACCTCGTCGTGGCGTTCTTCGCCGACGAGGAGGACGGCGGCCGGCGCGGCTCACACTACCTCGTCGACAACCACCCGGAGCTCTTCGCCGGCGCGACCGAGGCGATCAGCGAGGTCGGCGGCTATTCGATCGACCTCGACGGCCGGCGTGCCTACCTGATGCAGACGGGGGAGAAGTCGCTCGTCTGGATCAAGCTCATCGCCAGGGGCCGCGCTGCGCACGGCTCGCGGCTCATCCGGGACAACGCGATCACCCGCCTGGCGGAGGCCGTCGTCGCGATCGGGCGTCAGGACTGGCCCATCCAGCTCAGCGACACGACGACCCAGCTGCTCGCCGAGCTGTCGCGCATCCTCGACGTCGACCCGCAGCAGGTCGGGCCCGACGAACTCGTGCTCCGCACCGGGACCGCCGCGGGGTTCATCCTGGCCACGCTGCGCACCACCACCAATCCCACGATGCTCACCGCCGGCTACAAGCACAATGTGATCCCGGACACGGCAGAGGCGCTGATCGACATCCGCACCCTGCCCGGCGAGGAGGACGACGTGCTCGCGCGGGTGCGGGAGCTCGTAGGCGACGACATCGAGATCGAGATCATGCACCGCGACGTCGGACTCGAGGCGGCGTTCGACGGCCCCCTCATCGACGCGATCGTGGAGACCCTCGGAGCCCACGATCCCGGCGCTCCGGTGCTGCCGTATCTGCTCTCGGGCGGCACCGACAACAAGGCGCTCAGCAAGCTCGGCATCACCGGCTACGGGTTCGCGCCGCTGCGTCTGCCGGCCGAGCTCGACTTCCCCGGGATGTTCCACGGCGTCGACGAGCGCGTGCCACTCGACGCGCTAATCTTCGGTAGGACTGTGCTGCGCGACCTGCTGCTCAGCTACTGACGACACGACCCGACCTCCCCACGGCAGCGAAAGCGACGCATGGACTACATCAACGCCATCATCCTCGGGCTCGTGCAGGGCCTCACCGAGTTCCTCCCGATCTCGTCGAGCGCGCACATCCGGATCGTCGGGGAACTCCTCGGCACCGGGGCCGACCCCGGCGCGCGCTTCACGGCGATCATCCAGCTCGGTACCGAGGCAGCCGTCCTGCTGTACTTCTGGCGCGACATCGTCCGCATCGTCAAGGCCTGGTTCCTGGCGCTCTTCGGCCGCATCCCGCGTAACGACCCGGATGCCCGCATGGGCTGGCTCGTCATCATCGGCAGCATCCCGATCGTGGTGCTGGGGCTGCTGTTCCAGAACGCCATCGAGACCACCTTGCGGTCGCTCTGGATCGTCGCGGCGACCATGATCATCTTCGGCATCCTGCTCGGCGTCGCCGACGCCGTCGGAGCCAAGACCCGGCGGCTGAAAGACCTCACCTGGGGCCACGGCATCATCTTCGGTTTCGCCCAGGCGCTCGCGCTGATCCCCGGCGTCTCGCGTTCGGGTGGCACGATCACCGCCGGGCTGTTCATGGGGTACCAGCGCAAGGCCGCGGCGCGCTACTCGTTCCTGCTGGCGCTCCCCGCCGTCTTCGGAAGCGGCTTCTACCAGCTCTACAAGTCGATCAAGGAGCCGTGCACGCAGGCTTTGGCGGCGGCGAACACCTGCACCGTCGAGGTGTTCGGCACCGGCCCGACCATCGTGGCCACCATCGTCGCGTTCATCGTGGGCCTGCTCGTGATCGTCTTCTTCATGAGCTACATCTCGCGCCGGAGCTTCCTCCCGTTCGTCATCTA
The DNA here is from genome assembly GCF_027921845.1 of Leifsonia poae. Lineage (GTDB taxonomy): Bacteria > Actinomycetota > Actinomycetes > Actinomycetales > Microbacteriaceae > Leifsonia > Leifsonia poae. The sequence continues at coordinate 749,121 of NZ_BSEN01000015.1, read as the reverse complement.
CCGGCTTGCGCTCGGCGTTCTGCTGATCATCCTGCTGCTCACCGGCGTCCTCGCCGCCTAGCACCGGATGCGCACCTGGTCGCGGCCCGTCGTGCCGCACGTCGACGGCGAATCACGACCGCCGTTCCTATTCGACACCGCGACCCGGCAACTGGTCGAGGCCCGCCCCGACGACGTCGCTCGGCTCTACGTCTGCGGTGTCACGCCGTATGACGCTACCCATCTCGGTCACGCCGCCACCTACCTGGCGTTCGACACACTGCAGCGCGTGTGGCTGGATGCCGGCTACCGCGTGCACTACGCCCAGAACATCACCGACGTCGACGACCCGCTCCTCGAGCGCGCCGCGGAGACGGGTGTGGACTGGCGGGAGCTCGCCGCCGAGCAGATCGAGCTGTTCCGCGGCGACATGGAGAGCCTGGCGATCATCCCGCCCGACGACTACGTGGCCGTGACCGAAGTGATCGAGCAGATCGGGCGTGCCACGCGCATCCTGCTCGACCGGGGGATGGGCTACCGCGTCGACGACGACGTCTACTTCGACGTCCAGGCGGCTCAGGACGCCGCGCCGTGGGAGCTCGGCGAGGAGAGCAACCTCGACCGCGCGACGATGCTGGCGCTGTCGGCCGAGCGCGGGGGAGACCCCGACCGCCCGGGCAAACGGGACCCCCTCGATCCGTTGCTCTGGCGCGCGTCGCGCGACGGCGAGCCCTCGTGGCCGTCGGAGGTCGGAGACGGCAGGCCCGGCTGGCACATCGAGTGCTCGGTGATCGCCCTGATGCACCTCGGGCGCGACTTCACGGTGCAGGGCGGCGGGTCCGATCTGATCTTCCCGCATCACGAGCTGAGCGCCGGCCACGCTGCCGCGCTCAGCGGCCATCCGCTGGCCAGGGTGTACAGCCACGCGGGCATGGTCGCCTACCAGGGCGAGAAGATGAGCAAGTCTCTGGGCAACCTGGTGATGGTCTCGCGGCTCCGTGAGGGCGGCGTCGACCCGCGAGCGATCCGGCTGGCGCTGCTCGCCCACCACTACCGGTCGGACTGGGAGTGGTTCGACGGCGACATCGACGAGGCGACGCAGCGTCTGGAGCGCTGGAGCGAGCTCGCTCGCCGTGAATCCGTGGATATCACCGCCGACATTGCGCGCGTGGAAGGCGAGCTGCTCGAAGAGGTCCGCTCCGCCGTGCGCGCCGACCTCGACACTCCCACGGCGCTGATCGCGATCGACCTCTGGGTCGCGACCGCCCCGGCCGCCGTCTCACCACTGATGCTCGACGCGATCGACGCCCTGCTCGGGATCCGCCTGCGCGCCTGACGGCGATGAGACCGCTGGATCGCTAGCGCGCTAGGAGCGCCAGGGTTCGTCGGGCCGCCCGCCGGCCTGGCCGTCGCGGCCGTCTCGTCCGTCGCCGCGGCGGCGCAGGTAACGCTCGAACTCCTGCGCGATCGCCTCGCCGCTGGCCTCGGGGGAGTCGACCGTGTCGCGCGCCTGCTCCAGCTGCTGGATGTATGCGGCCATCTCTTCGTCGTCCGCCGCCAGCGCGTCGATCCCCGCCTCCCACGCTGCGGCCTCGTCGACCAGCCCGCCGCGCGGGATCGTGACGTCGACCAGCTCCTCGAGCTTGTCGATGAGGGCGAGCATCGCCTTCGGGCTCGGCGCATTGTGCACGTAGTGCGGCACCGACGCCCAGATGGTCACCGTAGGGATCCCGACGGCCTCTGCGCCCTCCGCGATCGCGCTCAGGATGCCGACGGGCCCTTCGTACGTGGAGCGCTCGATGCCCAGCTCGGTGCGGACCGCCGAGTTCTCGCTGGACGCGAAGATGGAGATGGGACGGGTGTGCGGCACATCGGCGAGCATGGCGCCGAGGAAGACGATGCCGCCGATGTCGGAGGCGAGGGCCGCGTCGAGGATCTCCGCCGTGAAGCTCTTCCAGCTGCGCGACGGCTCGGTGCCGAGCAGAAGGTAGATGTTGCCGACGTTGTCGCCGCTCACCCGGAGGTTCGCGTCGTCGGCGAGGGCGTGCGACGGATCGCCGGGATGCACCGGTCCGTAGGTGATCGCCGACGGCCAGACGAGGCGGCGCTGGCCGTCGTCGTCCGTCACCGTCGGGCGATTGAACTGGAAGTCGAAATAGAGTTCGGGGTCGACCTCGGCGATGGGCACAACGTCGAGGACGTCCTGCAACGTCTTGACGGCGCCGCTCGCCGCCTCACCCGCGTCGTTCCAGCCTTCGAACGCCACGACCAGGATGCGGCCGCCGAGGAAGTTCGTGCCCTGCGTCACAGTGGGTGTACCTCGTCCTCTCGTCGTGCGCCCGGACGGACGCCATCCATCCAGGATAGGCCCGTGGCTCACCGTTAGACTTGTGGCCCGTGACCTCTCTGACACCTCCGTCGCTGCCCGCCGCCGTTTTCTGGGACATGGACGGCACCCTCGTCGACACCGAACCGTACTGGATGGCCTCCGAGGTCGAGCTGGTCGGCTCCTTCGGCGGCACCTGGACCCACGACGACGGGCTCACCCTGGTCGGCCTGGGTCTCTGGAACTCGGCGGAGATCCTGCAGTCGCGCGGCGTCGACCTCACGCCCGACGAGATCGTGCAATGGCTGACCACGCGGGTGCAGGAGAAGCTCGACACGGATGGCGTCCCGTGGCGTCCCGGCGCCAGGGAACTGCTGGCCGAACTGCGCGAGCGGGGCATCCCGACCGCGCTGGTCACGATGTCGGTGCGCCGGATGGCCGAGCAGATCGTCGCGCACATCCCGTTCGACGCCTTCGACGTGATCGTCAGCGGCGACGAGGTCAGTCACCCGAAGCCCCACCCGCAGCCGTACCTCCGGGCCGCCGAGCTCCTGAACGTCGACCCTGCCGCATCCGTCGCCATCGAGGACTCGCTCGTCGGGCTGGCCTCCGCCGTCGCGTCGGGAGCGGTCACCATCGGTGTCCCGCACATCGTGCCGCTCCCGGAGAGCGACGAGCACACGCTGTGGACCTCGCTGGAGGGCAAGAGCGCCGACGACGTCATCGCGCTGGCCGGCGCCAGGGCGGTCGTTCGATGAGCGCCTCGGAGCTGCCGCAGAGCAGCGGACCGTTTCGTGCAGGCGACCGGGTGCAGCTCACCGGTCCGAAGGGCAAGCTGAACACGATCACGCTCGAACCGGGCAAGGTCTTCCACACGCACCGGGGGATCCTGGAGCACGACGCGATCATCGGGATCCCCGACGGCTCGGTCGTCACCAACAACGTCGGCGTCGAGCACCTCGCGCTGCGCCCGCTGCTCAACGACTTCGTCATGTCGATGCCGCGCGGCGCCGCGATCATCTACCCGAAGGACGCCGCGCAGATCCTGGCGCTGGCCGACATCTTCCCGGGTGCGTCGGTCGTCGAGGCCGGCGTCGGTTCCGGTGCCCTCTCCCTCTGGCTGCTGCGCGCGATCGGACCCGCCGGCACGCTCCGGTCGTTCGAGCGCCGCGACGAGTTCGCCGAGGTGGCACGGGCGAACGCGGCGACGTTCCTCGGACGCGACCCCGAGAACTGGTCGGTGACGGTCGGCGATCTGCAGGAGGCGCTGCCGACGGCCGTCGAGGAGCAGAGCGTCGACCGCGTCGTGCTCGACATGCTCGCGCCCTGGGAATGCCTGGATGTCGTCACCGCGGCGCTCAAGCCCGGCGGAGTGCTGCTCTGCTACATCGCCACCGTCACCCAGCTCTCCCGCGTCGCCGAGGCGATCCGCGCATCCGGTGACTACACGCATCCGCAGTCGAGCGAGACGATGGTGCGCGGCTGGCATGTCGAGGGTCTCGCCGTCCGCCCCGACCACCGGATGATCGGCCACACGGGCTTCCTCATCACGGCACGACGCCTCGCCCCCGGCACGGTGCTGCCCGAGCTCAAGCGCCGTCCGTCGAAGAGCGACTACAGCGACGACGACGTCGAGGCCTGGACCCCTGGAGCGCTCGGCGAGCGCCAGTCGAGCCCCAAGAGCCTGCGCAAGCGGGTCCGCGCGGCCGCGTCGAGCGCCGAGCTGTCCAAGGCGCGCGGGCTCGACGCGTCGTCGGAGGACGACTCCGCCATCAACTAGCATGGGAGGCCGGAGGGCGCGTCCTTCCGGTTCCCGTCGATAGCACTGAAAGAGGACTCGTGCGCAGAGCAACCGCACTCGTCGTAGCCGCTGGGCTGCTGGCCATCACACTCACGGGATGCTCGTCAGACCCGAACGCGAACTGCGACGCCGCACTCAAGCCGGGCGCGGCGTCCGCTCTGATCAGCGCGACGGGCAAGGTCGGATCCAAGCCGACGGTCACGTTCCCCACGCCGATCGACACCACCACCTCGCAGCGTTCGACGCTGGTGGAGGGCTCGGGCGAGCAGGTCATCAAGGGCCAGATGGTGGAGCTCCAGTACTCCTTCTTCGACGGGACGACGAAGCAGAGCCTCGGCGCGAGCACATACGAGGCGAACTCGCCGCAGCTCGTCGCGATCGGACAGGTGCCGATCCCCGCGCTCAACGACGGGCTCCTCTGCTCGACGGTCGGCTCGCGCCTCGCCATCGCCATGGCGCCGAAGGACACAGCTACCGAGTCCGCCTCGCAGCTGCCGAACTCGGTGGTCGCCGTCGTCGACGTCGTCAAGGCGTTCCTGCCGAAGGCGAACGGCGCTCCGCAGCCGTCGGTCTCCGGCTTCCCCACGGTGGTCCTCGCCCCGACCGGGCAGCCGGGCATCACGGTGCCCGGGAGCTCGGCACCGAAGAAGGTGCAGGCCGAGACGCTGAAGGCCGGCTCGGGTGAGACGGTCAAGAAAGACAGCACCGCCGTGCTCCACTACACCGCCGTCGGCTGGGAGAACAAGAACGTCGCACTGAGCACCTGGACCAGCGGAACGCCCGACGTCGTCCCGGTGAACACGGGCGCCTCGGTCGTGCAGCAAGGCTCCGCGCTGCCGCAGGCGATGCTCAAGCAGCTGGTGGGCAAGAAGGTCGGTTCGCAGATCGGTGTCGTGACGCCGGCCGACGGCAGCACGCCCGCTCTCGTCTGGGTCGTCGACATCCTCGGAGTGCGCTAGCCGATTAGGATGGACGGGTGCCTCCGTCCTCGTCTTCGCCTACTCGCGTGCCCGTCGAGGAGCGACTCTTCAGTCTGGTGCTCGCGCTGCTCGCGACGGAGACCGGGCTGACCAAGAACGAGATCCTCTCGACGGTGCAGGGCTACCGTCAGCGGTACGCGTCGCGCGGCGACAACAGCAGTCTCGAGCGGCAGTTCGAGCGCGATAAAGACGACATCCGCGAACTCGGCGTTCCGCTGGAGACCGTCGAGGCACCGGGGGACTCCGGCAACAATCAGCTCCTGCGGTATCGCATTCCCAAAGGGGCATACGATCTTCCGGCCGACGTCGTCTTCTCCCCGGAGGAGATCACCCTGCTCGGCCTGGCCGCTACGGTGTGGCGCGAGGGGAGCCTGTCGTCGGAGTCGCGTCGAGCCCTGATGAAGCTGCGCTCGCTCGGCGTCGAGGCGAACGATCCGATCGTCGGCTACGCGCCGCGTCTGCGCGCGAGGGAGAGCGCGTTCGACCCGCTCAACCTGGCGCTCGAGCGCCACACGATCGTGCAGTTCCCGTACCTCAAGCCGGGTGAGAGCGCCTCGCGCATCCGCACCGTCGCCCCGCTCGCCCTCGTGCAGCACCAGGGTCGCTGGCATCTGCAGGGCATCGACCAGGACGCGCAGGGCTCGCGCACGTTCCTGCTCTCGCGCATGGTCGGGCCGGTGAAGGTGACCAATCGCACCTTCGAGCCGGAGGGCAGCGACTTCGCGGCCAAGGCGCTGGACGAACTCGAGCGCATCTGGGCGCGCAGCGTGGCCGAGATCGAGGTGACGGCCGGCACCGACGCCGCAGCCCGGCTCGGCAAGCGCTACGGCGACGCCGTGCCGGTGGCGCGTGACGGTGAATCGTTCCGGCTGACCGTGAACTACTCCGACTCCAACATCCTCGCCGACCAGCTCGCCAGCTTCGGTCCCGAGGTCGTCGTGCTCTCGCCGGCGCACCTGCGCGACAAGGTGCGGGAACGACTGCAGGCGACGTTCCGCGCGCATGACGACACGGGGGAGGACACCGATGGCTGAGCGCCGCAAGCCGATGCAGGCTCAGGACAAGCTCGCCTTCCTGCTCGCGCTCGTGCCGTACCTGATGGATCGCGACAGGGTGAGCGTCGCCGAAGCCGCAGAGCACTTCGGCGTCGAGAAGGCGCAGCTGCGCGACGCCGTGCGCCTGATCGCGGTCTCCGGCATCCCGGGGGAGACGAACCAGTATCAGCCGGGCGATCTCTTCGACATCGCGTGGGACGACTTCGAAGAGAACGACCAGATCGTGCTCACGCATCAGGTCGCCATCGACGACTCGCCGCGGTTCTCCGCACGGGAGGCCGCCGCGCTGATCGCCGGTCTGCAGTATCTGTCCGCGCTCCCGGAGAACGCCGACCGCGACGTGATCGGCTCGCTGATGGCCAAGCTCGCCCGCGGAGCGTCGGCGGCGCCCAGCCAGGTGGCCGTCGCGGGCTCCGAGACCGACGAGACGCTCGCGGTCATCCGGGATGCTGTGGCCGCCGGCACCCAGCTCGACTTCGACTACCTCAACTCGCGCGGCGAGCGCGAGCGACGCCGGGTCGATCCACTGCGCATCGAGTCGATCGACCAGGACTGGTACCTGCGCGGCTGGGACCACCTCCGCACGGCCATCCGCACCTTCCGCCTCGACCGCATCGACGACCTGCGCGCGACCGACGAGCCGATCACCTACCGACCGGGCGACGTCACCCTGCCGGAGACGCTTTTCGAGGGCACCCCCGACGACCTGCTCGTGCAGATCGAGGTCTCGGCCTCGGCGATTCCCCTGATCATCGACTACATCCCCGACGGCGCGCCCCGCGACGAACGAGACGGCCGCGTGCGCACCAGTGTGAGGGTCGCCCACTACCACGGGCTCAAGCGCCTGGTCGCCGGCCTCTCCGGCGTGCTGACCGTGCTCGATCCTCCCGAGGCGCGGCGGGTCGTCGCCGAGTGGGCGCGGGCCGGCGCCGAGCGCTACCAGTAGGCTGCGGATATGCCCTGGTGGTCGTGGATCGTGATCTGGGTGGTGCTCGTGTTGGCACTGCTCGGGATGCTCGCGTTCTTCGCCGTGCGCCTGTTCCGCAAGCTCATGGCGGCCGCGGCCGAGGTGAGCGCGCTGGCGGACAAGGCCCAGATCCTGTCGCAACGCGCCGAGGAGCTGCGAGAGGCGCCGTTCCGGGCGGCCGTCTTCCAGGACGCGGAGGAACTCCGCGAGGCGCGCGAGCAGGCGATCGCCGAACGCTCGGTTGCGCGGCAAGCTCGCAGGGATGCCCGGGTCAGAAGAGGTAAACTTCTGGTCAACGCGGACCCAACCCCGTACACCTACTTGACCAAAAGGACCTGATCCTATGCTCGGCGGCCTCACCGGATGGCACCTGCTCATCATCCTCGCAGTGATCCTGCTGCTCTTCGGTGCGCCGAAGCTCCCCGCTCTCGCCAAGAGCATCGGTCAGTCGATGCGCATCTTCAAGGGCGAGGTCAACGAGATGAAGAAAGACGGCGACAAGAAGGACGAGCCGTCCGCTCCCGCCGGCGAGTCGCAGGCTCCTTCGTCTGAATCGCCCACGAAGCCGTAAGCCGTGGCCTCCGTCAAGCGAGGCAAGAACCGCGAAGGACGGATGACCCTCGGCGAGCATTTCGTCGAACTTCGCAAGCGCCTCTTCCGCTCTGCCCTCGGCCTGCTGGCCGGTGCGATAGTCGGCTGGTTCCTCTCCGACTACCTCCTCAACGCACTCCGTGGTCCCATCACCGACATCGCGACGCAGCAGGGACGGCAGGCGCAGCTCAACTACGACAGCATCACCGGCGCCTTCGACCTGAAGATGCAGATCGCGATCACGATCGGCGTGCTGATCTCGAGCCCCATCTGGCTGTACCAGATCTGGGCGTTCTTCGTCCCTGCGCTCAGCCGCAAGGAGCTCAAATACGGGTTCGGGTTCTTCTTCACGGCCGTCCCGCTCTTCCTCGCCGGCGCGTACGTCGGGTGGCTGCTGGTGCCGCACATCGTCACCCTGCTCACGAGCTTCGCCGGGGAGGGCGACTCGTCGATCATCTCGGCCAAGACCTACTTCGACTTCGTGCTGAAGCTGGTGATCGCCGTCGGGGTGGCCTTCGTGCTTCCGGTGTTCCTGGTGCTCCTCAACTTCGTGGGGGTGCTGAGCGCCTCGTCGATCATCCGGTCGTGGCGGTGGGCGTTCATCCTGATCGCGCTGTTCACCGCGATCGCGACGCCGGCGGCGGATGTGCTGTCGATGTTCCTTCTCGCGATCCCCATGGTGCTGCTCTATCTCGCCGCCTACGGGGTCACCTGGCTGCATGATCGCCGCGCGGCGAAGGCGGCGCTGCGCATCGAGGCCGAGCTGGCGACATAGGCTGGGCGGGTGACCGATCAGCTGTCTCCGGCAGAACGCTACGAGGCGTCCCGTTCCCGCACCCGTCAGCCGCAGCTCGAGGCGTTCCGAGCCGGGCTCCGGTTCGAACTGGACCCGTTCCAGCGGGAGGCCTGCGCCAGCCTGGAGAACGGCAGGAGCGTGCTCGTCGCTGCTCCGACTGGAGCCGGCAAGACGATCGTCGCCGAGTTCGCCGTCTTTCTCGCGATGCGCGAAGCCAATGCGAAGGTCTTCTACACGGCGCCGATGAAGGCGCTGAGCAACCAGAAGTACCAGGAGCTGGTCGACCAGTACGGCCCGGAGTCGGTCGGCCTGCTCACCGGCGACACCAATGTCAACTCGCGCGCTCGCATCGTCGTCATGACGACCGAGGTCCTGCGCAACATGCTCTACGCCGACTCCGACCTGCTGCCGGATCTCGCGTACGTCGTGATGGATGAGGTGCACTACCTCGCCGACCGCTTCCGTGGCGCCGTCTGGGAGGAGGTCATCATCCACCTGCCCGCGTCGGTGCGGATGGTGTCGCTCAGCGCGACCGTCTCCAACGCGGAGGAGTTCGGCGACTGGCTGCAGGCCGTGCGCGGCGACACCGATGTGATCGTGTCGGAGGAGCGCCCCGTGCCGCTCGAGCAGCACATCCTGATGCGCTCCAAGCTGATCGACCTGTTCGACTCGTCCGGCCTCGCGGCGACGAACCGCGTGAATCCGGAACTCGTGCAGATGGCGCGCTACGGAGGCCGCACGCTCAACTCGCGACAGATGCGGGATGTCGGCCGCTACCATTCGCGCGGCGGTCGCGTCGAGTCGTTCCGGATGGATCGCGCCGAGATCGTGCATCTGCTGCGCGAGCGCAACCTGCTTCCGGCCATCTTCTTCATCTTCAGCCGCAACGGCTGCGATCAGGCCGTGCGGCAGACCCTCCGTTCCGGCGTGCGACTGACCGAGCAGCACGAGCGCGACGAGATCCGCGCCATCGTCGAGGACCGCTGCCGCACCCTGCTCGATGAAGACCTGGCGGTGCTCGGCTACTGGGAGTGGCTGGAAGGGCTGGAGCGGGGCGTCGCAGCGCACCACGCGGGTCTCCTGCCCGCCTTCAAGGAGGTCGTGGAGGAGCTTTTCCGGCGCAAGCTGGTGAAGGTCGTCTTCGCGACCGAGACCCTCGCGCTGGGCATCAACATGCCGGCGCGCACCGTGGTGCTGGAGAAGCTCGAGAAGTTCAACGGCGAGGCCCGCGTGCCGATCACACCGGGGGAGTACACCCAGCTCACTGGGCGCGCCGGGCGACGCGGCATCGATGTCGAGGGACACTCGGTCATCCAGTGGCAGGACGGCCTCGACCCGCAGTCGGTCGCCTCGCTCGCGTCGCGGCGCAGTTACCCGCTCAACTCGAGCTTCCGGCCGACCTACAACATGGCGGTCAACCTGATCGATCAGTTCGGGCGCGAGCGCACCCGCGAGATCCTGGAGTCGTCCTTCGCCCAGTTCCAGGCGGACCGTGCGGTCGTCGACCTGGCCCGCAAGGTGCGGCAGCAGGAGGAGTCGCTCGCCGGGTACGAGAAGGCGATGACCTGTCACCTCGGCGACTTCCGCGAGTACTCCGGCATCCGGCGTGAGCTCAGCGATCTCGAACGCAAGGGCGCGCGGATGGAGAACGCGTCGAGAGCCGACCGCGACAAGCGCCAGCGGCAGCTGACCGCGTTGCGCAAGCGGATGAAGGAGCACCCCTGTCACCGCTGCCCCGACCGCGAGCAGCACGCCCGCTGGGCGGAGCGCTGGTGGAAGCTGAAGCGCGAGACGGATGCCCTCAGCTCGCAGATCCGGTCGCGTACCGGTGCCGTCGCGAAGGTGTTCGACCGCGTCTCCGACGTGCTGCTGGAACTCGGCTACCTCACCGCTGCCGATGGCACCACGCAGCTGACGGTTCACGGGCGCACCCTCAAGCGCATCTACGGTGAGCGCGACCTCCTGGTCGCCGAGTGCCTGCGCCGCAACATCTGGAACCAGCTCGACGCGCCGAGCCTCGCGGCGATGGCCTGCGCACTCGTCTTCGAGCCGCGGCGCGACGAGGGCCTCGCCCATGATCGCTACCTGCCGCGGGGCGCGTTCCGGCCCGCGTTCGAGAAGACCATCGAAATCTGGAGCAGGCTCGACGACCTGGAGCGGGAGAACCGTCTTCAGGGCAGCGAGCCGCCGTCGACCAGCCTGGCGCTGGCCATGCACGCGTGGGCGAAGGGGACGAGCCTGAACACGGTGCTGTCGGAGGCCGACATGGCCGCCGGCGACTTCGTGCGGTGGACGAAGCAGACCATCGACCTGCTCGACCAGCTCTCCCTCGTCGCCCAGGGACCTGTCGGGCGCACGGCCCGGCAGGCGCTCGAGTCGATCCGGCGCGGCATCGTCGCCTACTCATCCGTTGCCTAGCGTTCGTGCGGAGATCACCCACGCGCGTGCTCTAGGCTCTGACTCCGTGACCCGTTCCCCCCGCGCGCCGCTGCCGCTCTGGCTCGCCCTCGTGGTGGCCGTGCTGGCCGGCCCTGTGCTCGACGCGGGCTTCCCCGACATGGACTGGTGGCCGCTGACCTTCGTCGGCATCGGCATGGTGCTGCTCGCTGTGCGCGGTCGTCGTGCGGGGAGCGCGTTCCTCGTCGCGACGGTGGCGGGGGAGTCCTTCTACCTCGTGCACGTCGCGTGGACCTCCCTGTACCTCGGCCCCGTGCCGTGGGTGGCGCTCTCGACGCTCGAGGCACTCTTCTTCGGGCTCGGCGGGCTGCTCATCGCGTTGGCCTATCGCTGGGTGCCCCGCGCGTGGCCGTCGCGTCTCGGCCGCGTCGGCCTGCTCCCGGTGGTCGTCGCCGGCCTGTGGGTGCTCCGCGAATTCGTCGCGGGCAACTGGCCGTACGGTGGGTTCTCCTGGGGCCGGGTCGCCGAGTCGCAGTCGGAGAGTCCGTTCGCTCCTCTCGTGGCGTGGCTCTGCATCTCCGGCCTGGGCTTCGTCATGGTCTGGCTCGTCGCGCTGTTCCTCGAGCTGTACTTCGCGGTGGATGTGCGCACCGTCTGGCGGGGCGCTCTCGCGATCGGCGCCGTCGCTCTCGTGCTGGTGATTCCGGCCTGGCCGGCGACCACCCACGGCACGACACGCGTCGCGGCCGTCCAGGGCAACGGGCCCGCCGGCTACTTCGACAACGCCGCGCCCGATGCGGTGCTGAACAGCCAGATCGCCGAGACGCAGAAGATCGAGGACGAGAAGGTCGACATGGTGGTCTGGCCGGAGGGCTCGGCGCAGCCGGACCCGACCAGAGACGCCGACTCCGCCGCCATCCTGGACGCGCTGAGCCGCCGGATGGGCGCCCCGTTCGTCGTCGGAACGATCACGTCGCGGGACGGCAAGTACTTCAACACGTCCCTGCTCTGGAAGGACGGCCAGGGGGCCGTCGACTACTACGACAAGAAGCATCCGGTGCCGTTCGGAGAGTATGTGCCCGACCGGGGCTTCTGGCGGCAGTTCGCGCCGTCGCTGATCGATCTGATCGGGCGCGACTACACGCCGGGCACGCGTGACAACGTGTTCGACATCAACGGGGTGCGGGCGGGCATCTCCATCTGCTTCGACATCGTCGACGATCAGCTGCTCACCGACATGATGAACGGCGGAGCACAGGTCATCCTGGCGCAGACCAACAACGCCGATTTCGGGCAGACGGATGAGAACCAGCAGCAGCTGGCCATCGCGCGGCTGCGCTCGATCGAGTCGGGGCGGTCACTCGTGAACATCTCGACGGTCGGCAGCAGTCAGATCATCGACCCGTCGGGCCGGACCATCTCGAGCATCCCGCCGTTCCAGCCGGGCCACATGGTGGCGGATGTGCCGCTCGGCACCTCGACGACACCCGCATCGCTCGCCAGCCGGGGAGTCGAGCTGCTCGTCAGCGGTCTGGGGCTCTTCGCGCTCGTGGTCGCCTTCGGTTCGCGCAAGCGTCCGTTCCCGGACGTGTCGGTCGTCTCGGAGTTCTCTAACGTCCCGAACGTCCCGAACGTCCCGAAGGCGCCGTGAGTCACGCATCAACGGAGAAAGCCGCTCCCACCAGACGGTGAGAACGGCTTCCAGGGGGTTCGTTCTGCCGGCGCTCAGGCGCCGATCTTGTGCTCGCCACCACGACGGGCGCGCAGGTAGGTGAGCCGCTCCTCGAGGAGTTCCTCGAGTTCGGCGCGCGTCCGGCGCTCCAGGAGCATGTCCCAGTGGCTGCGCGGGGTCTTCACGTCGGAACGGTCGACTTCCACGGGGGAGTCGCCGACCAGCAACGTGGCCTCATGTCCGCAGTGCTTGCACTCCCACGTGTCAGGGGCTTCCGCCTCGGCCGAGAACACCATCTCGGTCTCCTGGCCGCATTCGGGGCACAGGTACGTATAACGGGAACGCGGGGAGTAAACGACGCCTTCTTCACTCTGTAAGCTCTGGGCGCCGAGCCTCATTCCGCGCAAACTGCGATCTGCCATTGTGTGGTCTCCTCTTCGCGCGATGCTTCACTTTTATAAACCAAGAAGCTGGGGATTCTCTTTCCGTGGGCGCGTTTCTCTCAGGCCCCTCACAGGCTAAATTCGCGATCCGACCAGCGATTTCAGGATGTCGCAGCGGTCGGTCACCAGGCCGTCGACGCCGAGATCGAGCAGGCGGGCCATGGTGAGGGGATCGTTGACCGTCCAGACGTGCACCTCGACCCCTGCCGCGTGCAGTGCACGGACCGTTCGCCGGGTCACCAGGCGGAGCGGGCCCTGACGTTCGGGGATCTGGAGCGCGACGACGCCGTCGACGGAGCGACGTACGATGCCCGGGAGTCCGAGCTTCGCACCGAGGATGGCGGGCAGCACCCGGGTGGCGGACGCGGAACTGGCGACGCCGGGGAGCGCATCCGCCGCCGCCCGCCGCCGCTTCTCGTCGAAACTGGTGACGAGCACCCGATCGGTCGCGCGGGCTGTGAGGATCGCCGCAGCGGCCGGCGCGGCCGAGCGGGCGTCTTTGATGTCGATGTTGAACCGGGCCTCGGGGAAGGCTTCGAGGGCCTCGCCGAGCGAGCAGAAGGTCTGACCGTGTCCCAGGTCGATGCGGCGGAGTTCGGGCATCGTGAGTTGATCGATGCGCACGTCCCTGCCGACGAGTCGCGAGAGATCGGGGTCGTGACTGATCACGGCTACGCCGTCGGCACTGGCGTGCACGTCGGTCTCGAGGTGCGTCGCTCCGGCGCTCAGGGCACGGAGGAACGCCAGGAGGGTGTTCTCCGGGGCCTCGAGAGCGAGGCCCCGGTGAGCGATGATCCGCGGGAGCGGACCCGAGAGGAAAGTCACGCCGGGCTGGATGACTCGCTACCGGCCGGACCAGCGGCCGGCTGAGCCGCTGGTGCCGCGGCGGGCGCGGGCGGACGAGCCGAAGCCCCTGGCCCGGTTGTCGAGGCCTCCGGCGCATCCGGCGTCGGCGCGCTCTTCTGGCTGAACGCCTGCCCGAGCCCCTGGAGCGCCTGCGTGAGCTCGCTGGGGATGATCCACAGCTTGTTCGCAGGACCCTCCGCCAGCTTCGGGAGCGTCTGAAGATACTGGTAGGCGAGCAGGAGGTTGTCGGGGTTTCCTTCGTGGATGGCGCCGAACACCGTGGTGATGGCCTTTGCTTCACCCTCGGCGCGGAGCACGGCCGCCTTCGCGTCACCCTCCGCCTTGAGGATGGCGGCCTGCCGCATGCCCTCGGCGTTCAGGATCTCGGACTGCTTGGTTCCCTCGGCGGTGAGGATGACGGCACGACGGTCACGTTCGGCGCGCATCTGCTTCTCCATCGAGTCCTGGATGGAGAGGGGCGGGTCGATCGCCTTCAGCTCGACGCGCGATACTCGGATACCCCACTTGCCGGTGGCTTCGTCGAGGACGATGCGCAGCTGTCCGTTGATCTCGTCTCGGCTGGTCAGCGCCTCTTCGAGGTTGAGGCCACCGACGACGTTACGAAGGGTGGTGGTGGTGAGCTGCTCGACCGCGCCGAGGTAGTTGGCGATCTCGTAGGTCGCCGCACGCGCATCCGTCACCTGGAAGTAGACGACCGTGTCGATCGAGACCACGAGGTTGTCCTCGGTGATCACCGGTTGCGGCGGGAAGGAGACGACCTGCTCGCGCATGTCGATGAGCGGCCGTACACGGTCGATGAACGGGACCACGATGTTCAACCCCGGGTTGAGGGTTTTGTGATACCTGCCCAGGCGCTCCACCACGCCCGCCGTGGCCTGCGGAACGATCCGGATGGCCCTGAACAGGGTGACGAGCACGAAGATCGCGATGATCGCAACGATGACGAACACCACGATCTGCACGACCAATTGGCTGGCGTCGCTCACGACGCACTCCTTTCTGTGACGTCGCCGGCGCCGGTCGCGATGGGCGCCGGAGTGACGACTGCGGTGGCCCCCTCGATCGCGACGACGACGACATGCTCGCCCGGCACCAGCTCGGCCGGGGCCGGGGGAGTGACGGACGCGAGCCGGGAGGTCCAGGTCTCGCCGACGGCGAGCTTCACCTGCCCGGAGGTTCGGGAGACCGTGGAGACGACGACGCCGGGCATGCCGATGAGCGCCTCCACATTGCTCTTGGCCGGATCGCCGCCGCGTTTGAGGGCGCGCAGCAGCGGTGGCCGGATGAGGAAGATCAGCAGCACCGAGAGGGCGGCGGCGATCAGCAGCTGTACCCACCATTCGGCGCCGAACAGCCCGGAGATCAACCCGCCGACGCTGCCGACGGCGATCATCAGGAAGACGAAGTCGAGCGTCAGCATTTCGATGATGATGAAGACCAGGATGAGGACGAGCCACACGATCCAGGCAAAAGACGTGATGTCCATGTCGGCTCCCTTCACTGGATGATTCGACGGTAGCAGGTGCACAGGGCGGCTACGGGTAACGCACTTGGTAGTCTCAGGGACGAGAAACCGATCTTGCTAGGAGTCTTCGTGTCCAACCCTCTCGCCCCCGGCAGCCTCGACGGAAAGCGCGCCCTGATCACGGGCTCCTCGCGCGGAATCGGGGCTGACACTGCGCAGTATCTGGCCTCGGCCGGCGCCGGCGTCGTCATCAACTTCCGAAACAAGGAGGCGCGCGCGCTCAAGCTCGCCGACGCCATCCGCGAGGCAGGTGGAACGGCCATCACGGTCGGCGCCGACCTGACCGACCCCGAGTCGGTCGCCGGCATGTTCGACACGGTGAAGGAGGAGTGGGGCGGTCTCGACGTGCTCGTGCTGAACGCCTCCGGCGGCATGGAGTCGGGTATGGCCGAGGACTACGCCATGCAGCTCAACCGCGACGCGCAGGTGAATGTGCTGAACGCCGCGCTGGCGCTGCTCGGCCCCGGCTCCCGTGTTGTGTTCGTCACCAGTCACCAGGCGCACTTCATCACGACGACCGAGACCATGCCCGAATACGAGGCGGTCGCGCTGAGCAAGCGGGCCGGCGAGGACGCGCTGCGTGCGCTCATCCCGTCACTCACCGAGAAGGGCATCGAGTTCGTCGTCGTTTCCGGCGACATGATCGAGGGCACCATCACGGCCACCCTGCTCAACCGCCTCAACCCGGGCGCCATCGACGCACGTAAGGAGGCAGCGGGCAAGCTGTACAACGTCAGCGAGTTCGCGGCCGAGATCGCCCAGGCGGTGGTCGACCCGATCCCGGCCGACCACACCCGACTGGTCGGGGACGTCTCGAGCTTCGTGCCGGTCGCCGAATGAAGGCCGTCGATCTCGGGCTCCTCACCAGCGTCTCCGCGCCGACCGTGCACCCGGGCGGCGGCCGCGCCGTCGTGTCCGTGACGCATCCGTCGCTCGAGGCTGACGCGACCGTCGGCCAGCTGTGGACCGTCCCGCTCACCGGCCACGCGGCGCCCAAGCGGCTCACGCGCGGCTTCCGCGATGTCGCACCGCAGTTCTCACCCGACGGGCGGCTCATCGCCTTCCTGCGTGCGGTGCCGAAATCCGCTCCGCAGCTCTACGTGGTGGATGCGGCGGGCGGCGAGCCGGTGCAGGCGACCGATCGCACGCTCGGGGTGTCCGAGTTCGCCTGGGCGCCCGACGGGCGTTCCCTGGCGTTCGTGAGCCGCACCCCGGAGCAGGGCCGCTACGGGACCGTCGACGGCCTGGAGCCCGACGCCGAGTCGCCCCGACGCATCAGCACTCTGAACTACCGCGCCAACGGGGTCGGCTACATCACCGACCGTCGCTCGCACGTGTTCTCGATCCCGGTCCCGGATGTCTGGGGCGAACCGCTCGTGCAGCCGGCGCCCACGGCGGAGGGCACGTCGCCGGCACGCCCGCTCGTCGTCGAGCCGCGGCAGTTGACCGACGGGGACTGGGACGACCACGGCGTCGCCTTCTCGCCCGACGGCACCACCCTGGCGTTCCTCTCGGCTCGTCACGACAGCCGTGACGACGACCTGCGTGAGAACGTGTTCCTGCTCACGATCGGGTCGGACGAGGAGCCGCGCGACGTCACGGGCGCGTTCGGCGACTTCTCGGCCGGAGCCGTCGGTTACGGACTCAACGGGGTCCTGTACTTCAGTGCTCAGGACGTCGGCCCGACCGGACGCGACTTCGTCGCCCGCAACACCGCCCTGTTCGCCTTCGACTCGGTGGATTCCGCGCCGCGCCGCCTGACCGATCCGGAGACGGTCGACCTGACCGGCTCGGACATCGTGGCCTTCGAAGACGATTCGGTGCTCGTGCTCGACGCGGTTCGTGGCGGGGTCGTGCTGACCGCTGTCACCTCCCAGGGCGCAGCGCGTCGCCTCACCGACGAGCAGAGCATCGTCAACGGAGCCGCGGCCGCAGGAGAGCTCGTGGTGGTCTCGATCTCCGACGCCACGAGCGCCGGTGATGTCGCCGTCGTCGAGCCGACCGGCCTGCGCCGCCTCACTGACTTCTCGCGCGCACTGCGGGGGAGCGGTGTGATCGCCGGCCGCGAACTGACCGTCGCCGCACGCGACGGCTACCCGGTCCACGGCTGGGTGGTCGTGCCCGAGGGCGAAGGCCCGCATCCGGTGCTGCTGAACATCCACGGCGGCCCGTACGCGTCGTACACGGGAGCGCTGTTCGATGAGGCGCAGGTGTACGCGGACGCCGGCTACGCCGTCGTCATGTGCAACCCGCGCGGGTCGGCTGGCTACGGTCAGGAGCACGGCCGGGTGATCCGTCAGGCGATGGGGACGGTCGACCTGACGGACGTGCTCGACTTCCTCGACGGTGCGCTCGAGGCGAACGCCGGTTTCGACGCGTCGCGCGTGGGGATCATGGGCGGCTCGTACGGCGGCTATCTCACCGCATGGACGATCGCGCACGACCATCGGTTCGCGGCCGCGATCGTCGAGCGCGGGTTCCTCGACCCGGTGGCGTTCGTCGGAACCAGCGACATCGGCAGCTTCTTCGGCGACGAGTACACGGGAACGGATCCGGAGCTCATCGCGTCGCAGAGTCCGCAGGCCGTCGTCGAGCAGGTGACGACGCCGACGCTCGTCATGCACTCGGCCAATGATCTGCGCTGCCCGCTCAGCCAGGCCGAGCGCTACTACGCCGCGCTGAAGCGGAACGGCGCCGAGGCGGAACTGCTGGTCTTCCCCGGCGAGGACCATGAGCTCAGCCGCGGCGGACGCCCGCGTCATCGTCGCGAACGGTTCGACGCCATCCTGGACTGGTGGGCACGGTATCTGCCGAGTTCGCGCAACGCGCTCTGAGCCGCACTCGCCTGTGGCATGACGAAGGCCCCCGCTGCAGAGCGGGGGCCTTCGTCGTTCGCCGGAGCGTCAGGCCGTCGCGGGGGTGGCCGCCGTCGCCTTGAGCGTCTCGCGGCCGAAGGTGAAGGCGCGCACGATCCCGATGATGCCGAGCACGACGAGCGCGATCGCGGCGAACCAGAGCAGGAACACGGCGGACGACGCGGGGAGGAAGAGCACGACGATGCCCGCGAGGATGCTGATGATGCCGTAGGTGATGGCCCAGCCCGACGACGAAGCACGGCTCGACTCGGCGATCGACATGACACCCTCGATGATCCAGCCGACGCCGACGAAGGCGATCGCGACGATGACGAGCGTCACCGCGGCGGCCGAGACGTTCTTCAGCGCGATGATGCCGGCGATCACCAGCAGCACGCCCAGGATGATGTTGAGCGTTCTGAGGCCGCCGCTGATGCCCTTGCTGAAGATGCCGAGGGCGACACGCATCACACCGGAGATGATGAAGTAGATGCCGAGGAAGACCGCCGCGACCGCGAGGGTCTTGACGGGCCAGAAGAGCAGCACGATGCCGAGGACGAGCGCGGCGACGCCGCTGATTCCGAGAGCCACGCGCACGCCGTTGATCGCGGAGCGGGTGAGGTTCTTGGCGTCGAGCGAGAAGTCGTGCAGTACGGAGTCGACCGGGTCTGTGGTCGTCATGATGATCCCCTTCCTTACGGGTCGCGCGAGATGCGACCGTGGGGAGACAGTAGCGCCGCTCGGGGCAGGGGAGCGGGTGATTCCCGGCGTTTCCTGAGAGTTGTATGTGTGCCTCGAACGACGCGTACACGGTAGGACGCGTCACCCGTAGCGGCCCGAGCACGTATGGAGAAGCGGGTACCGCCCGGTCGTCCGTAGAGTGATCCCGACGGACACCGCACCGACAGAGGGAGACCGATGAGCACGGCCACGACGACCGACGCGCAGGGACATGCGCCGCACGGTGCCGACAGCCACGACGTGATCCGCGTGCAGGGCGCGCGCGTGAACAACCTCAAAGACATCAGCGTCGAGATCCCCAAACGCCGCCTGACGGTGTTCACGGGCGTCTCCGGCTCTGGGAAGAGTTCGCTGGTGTTCGGCACCATCTCCGCCGAATCGCAGCGGATGATCAACGAGACCTACAGCGCGTTCGTGCAGGGCTTCATGCCCACGCTGGCCCGACCCGACGTCGACGTGCTCGAGGGGCTCACGACGGCGATCACGGTGGACCAGGAGCGGATGGGAGCCAACGCGCGTTCCACCGTCGGCACCGCCACCGATGTCAACGCGATGCTGCGCATCCTGTTCAGCCGGCTCGGACAGCCGCACGTCGGTTCGCCGCAGGCGTTCTCGTTCAATGTCGCTTCGATGTCCGGCGCGGGAGCCGTCACCTACGAGCGCGCGGGGACCGTCACCAAGGAGCGTCGCGACTTCACGCTGACCGGCGGTATGTGCCCGCGTTGCGAGGGCATGGGCACCGTGAACGACATCGACCTGACCCAGCTCTACGATGCCAGCAAGTCGCTGAGCGAGGGCGCCCTGACCATTCCGGGCTACACCGCGGACGGCTGGGGTGTGCGCATCTTCACCGAATCCGGCTTCCTCGATGCGGACAAGCCGATTCGCGACTACACCGAGCAGGAACTGGACGACTTCCTGCGCAAGGAACCGGTGAAGGTCAAGGTGGGCAGCATCAACCTGACGTACGAGGGACTGATCCCCAAGGTGCAGAAGTCGTTCCTGTCGAAGGATCGCGAGGCGATGCAGCCGCACATCCGGGCCTTCGTGGATCGCGCGGTCACCTTCACCACCTGCCCGGACTGCAACGGGACGCGCCTGAACGAGGGTGCGCGCTCGTCGCGGATCGCCGGCGTCAACATCGCCGACGCCTGTGCGATGCAGATCAGCGACCTGGCCGAGTGGATCCGTGGACTCGACGAGCCCTCCGTGGCGCCGCTGCTGAACGCGCTGCAGCAGACGCTCGACTCCTTCGTGGAGATCGGGCTCGGGTACCTCTCGCTCGACCGGCCGGCAGGGACGCTGTCCGGGGGAGAGGCGCAGCGCACCAAGATGATCCGGCACCTCGGGTCGTCGCTGACGGATGTCACCTATGTCTTCGACGAGCCGACGATCGGGCTGCATCCGCACGACATCGAACGGATGAACACGCTGCTCCTGCAGCTGCGCGACAAGGGGAACACGGTGCTCGTCGTCGAGCACAAGCCGGAGGCGATCGTCATCGCCGACCACGTGGTCGATCTCGGCCCGGGCGCCGGATCCGCCGGCGGAACGGTCTGCTACGAGGGGAGCGTCGAAGGGCTGCGCGCGAGCGACACCCTCACCGGCCGCCACCTCGACGATCGTGCCCGCCTCAAAGAGCAGGTGCGAACGCCGGATGGCGCCCTCGAGGTGCGCGGCGCGAGCTCCAACAACCTGCAGAACGTGGATGTGGACATCCCGCTCGGCGTGCTCGTGGTCGTGACGGGCGTGGCCGGCTCGGGAAAGAGCTCCCTCGTGCACGGCTCGATCCCGGAGGGCGACGGCGTGGTCTCGATCGATCAGGCAGCGATCCGGGGCTCACGCCGCAGCAACCCGGCCACCTACACCGGGATGCTCGAGCCGATCCGCAAGGCGTTCGCCAAGGCCAACGGTGTGAAGCCGGCCCTGTTCAGCGCCAACTCGGAGGGCGCCTGCCCGAACTGCAACGGCGCCGGCGTCATCTACACCGACCTCGGAATCATGGCGGGCGTATCGACCGTCTGCGAGGTCTGCGAGGGAAAGCGCTTCCAGGCGTCCGTGCTGGATTACAAACTGGGGGAGAGGGACATCAGCGAGGTGCTCGCGATGTCGGTCGCCGAAGCGGAGGCCTTCTTCGGTTCGGGCGGCGCGAAGACCCCAGCGGCGCACGCCATCCTGAGCCGATTGAAGGACGTCGGGCTCGGCTACCTGACCATCGGGCAGCCCCTGACGACGCTGTCGGGCGGCGAGCGTCAGCGGCTGAAGCTGGCGACGCACCTGGGGGAGAAGGGCGGGGTCTACATCCTCGACGAGCCGACCACCGGATTGCACCTCGCCGACGTCGAGAACCTGCTCGGGTTGCTGGACCGCCTGGTCGACTCCGGCAAGTCGGTGATCGTCGTGGAACACCACCAGGCCGTGATGGCGCACGCCGACTGGATCATCGACATCGGACCGCGCGCGGGCCACGACGGTGGACGGATCGTCTTCGAGGGAACGCCGGCAGACCTCGTCGCCGGTCGCTCCACGCTGACCGGCGAGCATCTGGCGGCGTACGTCGGCGCGTGAGGCGTTTGGGAGCTCGGCCATCCGAGCAGTGCTCAGTAAGCTGACGACGTGCTGCATCTGGTCGCTGTGAAGCCCGATGGCTTCAACTCGAGTCCGTGGATCGTCGGCGCCGTCCTGCTGGTGATCATCGTCGTGGGCGTCGGCATCTTCCTGCGGCGGCGGCGCTGAGGGCGCGTGTTCCGGCAGTCCTAGGGGAGCCAATGCCGCGCATCGTCCCACCATCCCTGCCGGAGCATGACCCAGCCGATCAGAGGGGAGAGCCACGTCTGCTCGGCGTCGGTGAGCGGGCGGCGCTCGGCGTAGCTCGCGAGGAAGAGGCTCTGCGCCTGACGTGAGATCGGCTGCCAATCGTGGTACCACGTGCCGAGCAGGCAAACAGCATTCGCGAGGTCGACCACCGCGGCGTCGTTCCTCGATTCCTCGAAGTCGATGATGCCGGAGATCCTCCCGTCGGCGTACAACACGTTCGCACCCCGGAAGTCCGCGTGAATCGGCTGACGAGGAAGCTCGGGCAGGTCGACGACCCCCAGGGCGAGCCGGTCGCGCCGGTCGCGGAGGTCTGGGGGAATCGTTTCGGAGTGCCCCTCCGGATACACCCAGAGCTTGTTGCCTCCGGCCACCGGCTGCACATTTTCGAGCAGGTGCGCGTCCGGCCACAAAGCCAGTTCGCTGTGGAGAGCGGCCAAGGCTGTTCCGGCGGCGCGGACGTGCTCGGCGTCTGTGGCGTCCAGTCGGTCACCGGGCAGCACCGGCTGGACGGCGATCGATCGGCCGTCCCGTAGCACCTGGTGGTCGCCGCGGAGGGTCGGCAATGGTGCGGCGACCGGCAGGCCGCGGTCGGCCAGCCAGACCACAAGCGCGCCGCGGGCGGTGAGCCAACCGTGCGCCCCAGCGAGGTGGCATGCCTTGATCACCAGTCGGCCGGCACTGTGGGACGTCACCCAGATCATCAGATTATGAGAGCTCATCACTATTCGGTCGATGCTCGCAACGCGAAGACCGTAGTCGTCGGCCAACAGATCTCTGGCCCAGCGGACGGCGGCTTCGCGTGAGACGAAGCGGAACCTGCGGGCCAGCTCGGCTTGAGGATCGGCGGATTCCCAGAGCATCTCGGGCAACACGGCGGCGGTCATGTCGCTCCTGGGGTGAGTCGGTGGTCGGTTTCAGTACTCGTGACGCGAATGTTCGGGTCGAGGTCACGATACTGGGCCGACGCGTGACGAGCCTCTGGAATCGGTTATTTCGATGCGCTGATAATGCACATTATGTCAGTTCACCTATATACAGCTCCGCACAATCTGCAATCGTCATAAAACGGATACAGCCCAGGGCGCGCATGAAAGCCCAGGTCACGCATGGCTCTCACACACTCTCTTCCGGATGCAACGATTCCTTGGTGAAGACCAGGTTCAGCAGATCGGAGATGAACTGCGGACTGATCTCCTGTCGGGCCACCACCTTGAACAGAAGCGCGCCGACCAGAGCCTCAGCGAGCGTGGCAGCAGGCGTCTCGGCTGGCAGCTGCCCCGCGGCGATGCCTGTTTCCAGCCGTTCAACGAGGGCATCCTCGGTCTTCTTGGTGACCTCGGCATAGCGCGCTGCGACCTCCTCGTCCTCGGCGGCAGCAGCAGTCCCCGCGCGAATGAGCGCGGCGCCACCGGGTGAGCGACTTCCTGCCGCGAAAGCCTCGAGCCACGCAGCGATGTCGTCTCTGACACTGCCGGTCTCGAGGATGTCGATTCCGGGAGTGACGACGTAGCCGCGCAGGATGCACTCGGCGACCAGAGAGCTCTTCGAGGGGTACCAGCGGTAGACGGTCTGCTTGCCGACGCCGGCCGCAGTCGCTATGCGGTCGATCGAGAGGCGGTCGTAGCCCTGGGCTGCGAGTTCGTCCCGGGTGGCCTCGAGAATTGCCTGCCACGACTTCTCGCTGCGTGTGCGTCCGGGACGACCTGTAGCCATGGTGGCAATCATCATGGGCGGTCGCCCCGGACGCAAACTGGATCTCGTCAGAGGAGTCGCGCGGGGACGAGCGCGTCGAGCTCGTCCAATGTCCAGAGTCCGCGCTCGTCGCCTTCCTTCACGATGGAAGGCCCGTCGCCCTGGTGCGTCCAGCGAGTGACCTCGGTGCCCTTCAACGCGAACACCTCACCGGTCACGCCGTCCGCGGCATCGGTGCACAGCCACGTGACCATGGGGGCGATCCGGTCGGCAGGAGGCAGATAAAACGATCCGAAGTCGTCCTCGGGAACCCCCTGGGCGCGAAGGGCGTCGTCCATCTGGTCCTTGTAGAGATCGAAGGTACGTGTAGCGGCTCCGGGTGCGTAGCAGTTGAAGGTGACGCCGGTGTCGCGGTAGGTGTTCGCGAGGTCGTGGGCGAGGCCGATGCCTCCGGCCATGACGGCAGCTCCGGGCGGGTTTGTCTGAGTGCCGCGCGCGATCTCGGACGTGGCGAAGATGACTCGACCCCAGCCGCGCTCCAGCATGCCGGGGACGGCGGCTCGTGAGAGCCAGAACTTCTGGCCGAGGTAGAGGTTCAGCAGCTTGTGCCACGAGGCATCGTCGGTCTGGATGCCGGCCATGGTGCCGGCGATGAGGGCGCCGGCGTTGGCGATGACGATGTCGCAGGAGCCGAACGCGTCGACCGCGGTCTGGACCGCGTTCACACAGCCCTGAGCCTCGGCGATCGAGTCGTAGTTGGCGACGGCTCTCCCGCCGGCTGCGAGGATCTCAGCGACAGTTCCATCCGCGGCCGCAGAGCTCTTCCCTTCGCCTCCGACGTCGGCTCCCAGATCGTTTACGACGACTGCGGCCCCTTCAGAAGCCAATCGCAATGCGATCTCTCTCCCAATGCCGTTGCCGCTACCCGTAACGAGGGCAACTTTGCCCGCCAGACGCTGAGTCATGGAGTGTTTCCTTTCAGATGAAGCCGACGAATGCGGCGTGCTTCGATCATGCCACTTTTCGAGACTTTTTGTCTCGTTAAAGCATTGGTATTCGCTGGGAGGCCGTTCGCCGCTTCACCGCTCCACAGACCCGCTACAGTGCGAGTCGTCTCCATCTGAAACGCTAGCCATCGGAACTCTCGAGCTCGAAGCTGCTTCGATATGCGGTTCCCAGGACGGGACAGTTCATCGGTAGGGCGACGTCAATCCTCATCTGTCCCCTGGGCAGCACACCTAGGGGCTCGGGTCAGTTTCCGGATACGCAGGCGCGAGTCCGCGTACGGCGCGTCATCCAACGCGACCACGGGAATCACCGAGTGGGCGGTCGCGAAGAGCACGGCCGTGGTGCGGCCCGGGGAAAGCTGCACGACGACGGAAGTTCCGAGCTCCGCGAGGAGATCCGTGGCGTCTCTCCAGCGGACTCTATGGGCGACGCCACCAGTGAGATCGGCAACCACGGCCGCGCTCGTCATCGCTGAGCGTGCAGTCATCGCGGAGACATAGCGAATCACCGGTCGGCGGGCGGGCAGGGAATGGAAGACACCGGCGACAGCTTGGGCG
Organism: Leifsonia poae; assembly: GCF_027921845.1. GTDB lineage: Bacteria > Actinomycetota > Actinomycetes > Actinomycetales > Microbacteriaceae > Leifsonia > Leifsonia poae. Next base: position 724,052 of record NZ_BSEN01000015.1, on the reverse strand, counting down.
ACGGGCTCCATGAGGGCGCAATGCGACGGTACCGCCACCTCGAGTCGGCGAATTTCGCGAATTTGGTATTTCGCCGCGGATGCGCGGACGCGTTCGAACGCGGCGTCGCTACCGGCGAGCACGATCTGCTCCTCGGCATTCTCCATCGCGACGAACAGATCGTCGGCTCCCCCGACCTCCGCCACGAGTCGTTCGACGTCGACGAGCCGCGCCCCGAGCAGCGCGAGCAGGCCGTATCCGCTCGGGTACAGGTCCTGCATCACCTGAGCGCGAAGCTGTACCGCCTGCACGCCCTCCTCCAGGGTGATCACGCCAGCGGTCACCGCTGCGGCGAAAGCGCCGATGGAGTGCCCGGCGACGGCATCCGGAAGGATGTCGTCCTCTGCGAGGATCCGGGTCGCTGCGACTCCGACTGTGAACAGCGCCAGCTGCGCCGCGACGGTGCTCGACAGTGCATCGGCGTCATCGAGGTCTCGGACATCATGACCGAGCGCGTCGCTGACGGCAGTCATAGTCGCTTCCACTGACGCGGTCCGGGGAAGTGCGTCGAGCATGCCCGGATGCTGTGACCCTTGGCCCGGATAGAGGAAGGTGATCACACGTGTGCCGCTGCTCGCTGCATCCCGGCAGTCTCCCACGGGTTCGTGACGAGGAGCGGCCCATCAGCCGTTCGGAGGAGCACCTCGGTGCCTGCCGTCGAGGCGGCCCATTCTGCCAACGCCACGGCGCCGGCATCTGATTCGAGGAGGCAGTCGACGCGGCAGGGCAACGCCTCGAGGTGCTCTTGGATGGCGGCGGCGGTCGAGGGTGAGAGGAAGGCTGGCGCCCGGAGGATGATGTCCAGATCACTCGAATCACGGACGACGGCGAGACCCGTGGCGAGCTGGAATCCGACCGATCCCGTCGGCCCCCACTGGCGTCCTTCGAACCACTCCGCAGAGTGTTCGGCGACAGCGGCCACGGTCTGCGCCATCCCGGGGTGCACCGTATCGTCGAGTGTCCGCGAAACCAGCGACTCCGGGGTCAGGTGTCGAACGATGTCGCGCGTATCCACCGCGATCGCCTTCCGCTCGTCGCGCTGGCGACCGCGGAGGCCGAGAGAGGTGGAGTCGGTTCTCGCATCCTGTCTGCGGACGACGCCCCAGGCGTGCAGATCCACCTGGTCGACCCAGACGGGCAGCTCGGCGCCGTAGGGCTCCGCCGCGAAGAGAACCAGGTCATGGGTTCTCGTATGAATCGCCGTCAGTCCCATTGATCCACCATGGCCTGCCATACCCGTCTGGTGGCGGCGCGGTTGCCGCCGGAGGTCTCCGCCGACCACCGCCCCTCCAGTGATGTCGTTCCGTTCCGGGCGCGATCCACGGCGGCCTCGAGCTGCTGGCGCACCGCCGCGACATCTTCAGTCGTCGGGTCGCCGGCGTCGCTGACCGCGAGCAGGCCATTGCACAGACCGAGTGTCGCCCAGTCGCGAATGTCGTACGACAGGGGTGGCACAGTGGCGGCGAGAGCGTCGAGTTCGGCGACGGTCCTCCGGGTGATCCGTGCGGCGGCGGGTTTGTGCATCGCATGGATCTCGACGGCGGGGTCGTCCAGAGCCAGGATCTGGTTCGCTTGCAAGCCGTGGGCGAGGAACCCGCCCGACAGCGCGGTTCCGACGACCAACGCGACGATCGGATGACCGGCCGTGCGAGCGGTCGCGTAGGCGTCGACTGCCGCGGCGAGATGCAGGTGGATGCCGACCATCTCTTCGAGGCGACCGTACGCCTGGCTGGGGAGGTCGACGATGGCGATGATCGGTCGTTTCCGTGCGGCGGGCAGCTGCGCGTCTTCCGCGGTGATCCGGCTCACTCGTTCAGCCAGGGAGAGTCCCTCGAGCAAGCCCACCTCGCCGTTGCGAGCTCGACGGAATGGGCTGTCCGGGTCAGGAACCACGGTTAGAAGCACACCAGGTACACCGTCGACATTCATGGCGGACTCGATCAGTGTCGACTCCAGCTGTACCGGCGGAGTGTTCCCCAACGCGTTCGCCCAAGCGCGCCCCCGCCCCGCCGACGGCTCAGCATCATTGCCGCCCGACCACCGTGGCTGTGCGCTCGAGGAATTGGCGAAGACGCCCGCTAACTCGCTCGGCGCGGGAGGCGAGAGCGGATCGATCGCCGATAGGTGAGCGCGTAGGGCACTCAAGTCGCGGGAGGAATGAGCAGCGCGGGGACCATCCAAGATCGCTCGCGCAACTGCCTTCCGGATCTGGTCGGTGTCGTCCTTCACGAGTTGGTCGGCTTGACCCAACGCGTGTCGTTGCGCACCGCCGTCGATGGACCAGACCAGGGCGCGATCGGTCGAGTCGAATTCCTGGATGCCCGCTTCCGACTCGATCACTTCGGGGCCGTTCAGCCCGAGTCGCGCTTCCCGGGTCATGATGACCGTGGAGCAGAGTCCGGCAACGATGCTCATTCCGCCGAAGCTTCCCAGACCGCCGGCCACAACGGCGACGACGGCCTGCTGTTCTCGCAGCTCGAGCACAGCGGCGCACGCTTCGGCGACGGCCGCGAGCCCGAGGTTGGCCTCCTGCAGGCGAACGCCGCCCGTCTCGAGCAGCAGCACCGCGGCCGTGGGCGTGCCCGTTCGGCTGTCACGGGCCGCAAGGCCGAGGGCGGCGGCGATCTTGGCGCCTGAGACTTCGCCGATTCCACCTCCCTGGAAGGCTTGTTCGATGCCGACGATCACCGTCGCTCGCCCCGCCACGGTTCCTCGAACGATGACGACTCCGTCGTCGGCTTCCGGCACCACCCCTTGCGGTGCGAGCCACGGCGATTCGACGCGGTCGAAGGGGCCGAGGAGTTCCTGTGCGCTTCCCTCGTCCAGGATGGCGTAGGCGCGGGAACGGGCATCCCGTTCGATGAAACTGTCTCGGCGCAGGTATTCGAGCACGGAGGCGGGGGTCGCTTCTTCCGACATGCTCAGTGCTCCCCTGTGCTGGTACCGACTGCGGTGGATTGATCGAGGGCTTGGAGCAGCCGGATGGAGACGACGGCGGGGGTGGCGCCGAAGTCATTGATCTCGATGGACCCGGTCAGCCCGTACCGAGTGAAGAAGCGGGAGAGCACGTTGCGCCAGATCTCGTCGAACCCGTCGACGCTGGTGCGCACCCTCACGGATGCCAGGTCGGCGGATCCGGGGGTGATGAGGACTTCGAGGTCGCCGGATCCGACGACTCCGATGTGCGCCCGTTGGATCGCTGGACGGCCGCCGGGGAACTCGAATTCAATGGTCTGCATGGAGTGCCTCCTGACGGGCGACCTGCTGGAGCAGGGGTACCGGGGAATCGGTCTGGGGTAGGTGAAGACTGTTCACGAAGATGGCGCCGGCCAAGAGGTCTGCGCTCCCCCCGGGAGAGAGACGGCGCTGGTCGGCGTGATGGGCGAATCGTTCGAGCGCGCTGTCGAACCGGCGCCCATCCAGCGTTCGGCGCGCTGCGCGCTGCATCCATCGCAGGCCGGAGCGTCCACCGCGGTGCAGGATGCACGTGTCGTCGACGGATGCGATGAGGGAAACGAGGGCTCGCTGACGAGAGAGCTCGACGGTGTCACCGCGGCGCAGGCCGGCCCGCAGCGCCGGTAGTGCTACCTGCGTGATGTGGGGGAACCCGGCGGCCGCCTCACTGACCGCCCCCGAAACACCGAAAGCTCGGACTGCCCGCTGCCCGTTCGACGACTGCGCGGGCGCGCCGGCGGAGTCCGATGTTCGCGCGAGTGCTGCCGCACGGCGGAAGATCCCCGCCTCGGTCTCGGCTCTGCCGGCTGCGGTGATGAGCAGTCCAATGGTCCAGAGTGCGCCGCGGTGAGTGTTGACACCGCCGGTCGCGTCGAGCATGGTGGCTTCGCCGATTCGTCCGAGAACACCGACGCGATCGCGCAACTCCTGGGCATCCATGTCCTGCTGGCTCAGAGATGCCAGTCGAATGAACGTCTCGTGGAGGGAATCGGCCGACCGAAGCAGCATCGACACGTCCATGTCAGTGTGACCACCCGAGCCGTTGCGGTCGACGAGGCCGGGTTTAGGGGTCAGAAGGGCTTCCTCCCGAATGGCCTCTACGGCCAGAGCGGCGAGAGTTTCCGGATCGGCCGGGTGCGTACTCAGGGTGGGAGTCACGAGCTCAGAAGTTCCGGAACCTGGCCGGAGGGTCGTAGAGACCACCGGACCAGGCTTGAAGGTCGCCGACGCTCTTCGCGGCGAGCAGCGAACGGTCCGCCCGGCGCACGTCCACGCCGAGGTCTTCGGGGAGTGCGACAACTCCGTCCCGGCGGAGGCGTTCGGTCACCTGTGGATCGTGCCGCAACCCTATGGGCGTTGCGCCGGCGACAGCTGCAATGGCTTCGCGGCGTTCCTCGATGCTGTCGGCCTTGTAGAGGTAGGCAACACCTTCCTCGGTGACGACGTGACTGACGTCGTCACCGTAGATCATCACCGGTGGCAGTGGCATGCCGGCCTGCTCGCCGACGTCGACTGCGTCGAGACGGTCGACGAAGGTGGGGGTTCCGCCGGCTTTGAAGGTCTCCACGAGTTGGACGACGAGCTTCCTTCCCCGCCGGTTCGCGCCCTCGCCCGAGGCCAGGTCCAGCCAGGCCGCGCTTCCGTGCCGTCGACCATGCGGATCGTGGCCCATGTTGGGCGCACCGCCGAAGCCGGCCAGGCGGCCCGCGGTGACGGTCGAGGAGTTCCCGTCGCCGTCGATCTGGAGGGAGGACCCGATGAACATATCGATCGCGTACTGGCCGGCGAGCTGTGCCAGCACCCGATTGGACCGCAGGCTTCCGTCACGTCCGGTGAAGAAGACGTCGGGGCGGGCTGCGACGTAGCGTTCCATGCCGGGCTCGCCTCCGAAACAGTGCACCGATTCGACCCACCCGCTCTCGATCGCAGGGATCAGGGTGGGGTGCGGGTTGAGGACCCAGTTCCGTGCGATCCGTCCGCGCAGATTCAGCTCTTCGCCGTAAGTGGGCAGGATGAGCTCGATGGCGGCAGTGTCCAATCCGATGCCATGGTTCAGTGACACGATCTCGTGCCGCTCGTACACGCCGCGGATCGCGAGCATCGCCTTCAGGATCTCGACGCGGCCGATCTTCCCCGGGTCGCGGGTGAAGAGCGGTTCGAGTTTGTAGGGCTTCGGGCTCACGACGACGACGTCGACCCAGTCGCCGGGGATGTCCACGCGCGGCAGCGTGTCGACGATCTTGTTCACCTGGACGATGACGATGCCATCGTGGAACGCGGTCGCTTCAGCGATCGTCGGCGTGTCCTCCGTATTGGCGCCGGTGTAGAGATTGCCGTCTTCATCCGCGCCTTCGGCGCACAGCAGCGCGACGGTCGGCGGCAGGTCCACGAACATCCGCGCGTACAACTCGACGTAGGTATGGATGGCTCCGATGGTGACGACCTTGTCTTCGACGAGCTGCGCAAGCCGGAGGCTCTGCGGCCCGGCGAAGGCGAGGTCGAGGCGGGACGCGACCCCGCGTTCGAAGATGTCGAGGTGGACAGGCAGGCTGACGGAGGAGATCAGCAGGTGCAGATCATGCAGGCGTTCCGGATCGGCTTGCGCGAGCGCTCCGGCCAGGAAGTCGGCCTGCTTCTGGTTGTCGCCTTCGATGGAGACCCGATCGCCTGGCTGGATCAGGGTGGCCAGCACATCGTCGATGCACCAGGCATCCACCACTTTCGACGAGCCCGTGATGCCGAGTTGCTCGAGACGGCGTCCCTTCTCACGTCGACGGGTGCTCCAGCGGGATTCGAGAACTGCCATGCAAGCCAGTCTCCGCTGGAGCGGAGTTGCGGCCAAGAGCGAATCCGAGGTTTCATTCAGGAATGAATGAAACGTCGGGTTCCTATCTGGCTCCAGCGCTCGCCCAACTGGCGGCGCTCGCGATCGACGAGAACATCACGAGAGCCGCGGAGCGGTCGGGCACGAGTCAACCGACCCTGAGTCGCTCCGTGCGGGCATGGGAGCAGGACCTCGGAATCACCCTTCTCGTTCGGCGAGGTCGAGGCGTGGAGCTCAGTGACGATGGGCGGATACTGGCCGCTGCCGCCGCCGCATCACTGCACACGCTGGATCAAGCGTTGGGGCGCATCCGCGGCACGGTACAGGAGGCACCATTGACCGTCGGATTCCTGCGATCGCTCGGACCGACGGTGGCAGGCGAGCTGATCGCATCCTTCTTGGTGAGCCGCCCGAACACGGTGATCGTGCACCGCGAGGGCTCCAGCACCGACCTGCTCGACTGGCTGGATGAGAGCCGGATAGACGTTGCGATCACTTCACCGCGGCCACCGGATCGGTTCAGCTGGTTGCCCATTGGAGAGCAGGCCCTCGTGCTGGTGGTGCCCTCAGGACACCGGCTCGCGAACGCCACCACGGTCCGCTTGTCCGAGGTTCGAGACGATCCGTTCCTCGCGCTCGACAGTCGGTTCGACGCTCGACAGCGGTCCGATTCGTTGTGCGCCGCGGCTGGATTCACCCCACGCATCGTCCTCGAAGCCGATGACTTCCTGACAGTGCGCGGCTACGTCGCGACCGGGATGGGTGTCGCGGTTCTGCCGGCGGATGCGTCCCTGAGCCCACGTACCGTCAGCATCCCGTTGTCCGACCCGAATGCCCACCGGACGTTCGGCCTCGCCTGGGACCCGTCCAAGGTCGTGCCGCCCACAGCGGCCCTCCTCGCGCATACGCAGGAGCTGGCCCGAAAGTACCCGCAGTGGGCGGACATTCTCGCCTGAGCCAGTTAGCTCGTGAGAACGCGCTCGAGCTCCGCCGCGATCGCCGTCATTCCCGCCTCATTCGGATGGAAGGATCCACCCGTCCGCTCCATCACTTGGTAGAACGGCTGGACCCACGGTTCAACAGACCCAACGGCATGCCCCGCGCTCAGGGATGATGCGCTGATGAGGTCTGCCCCAGTTCGAGCAGCGGCGTCGCTGAACACCTGCCCGATGGCGTCCTGGATCTCAAGGAACTGACCGATCTCAAGGTCGGTGAACGGTGTTGACGACATCGAGTTCTCGTCCAGGACGGTGAGGTAGTCGACCAGCATGACGCGAGCGTTCGGCGCCTTCGCGCGCACGGCCTCAACGATGCGCACGAGACCGGCGGTCGCCTGCTCGATCGCCTGCTGCGTCGGGGCAGGGACTCCGTCCGAGAACATGGCCCCGAGCGTGGGGACCATCGGAGAAGTCGGCTCGAGACGCGCCCATGCCACCCACAACAGGGCTGGCGCGAACTGAAGGTCGTTTCCACCCGCGGTGACGGTGACGACGTCGGCATCCTCGGGAACGCCGTCGAGCTGCGGAGGGAACACCGCTCCCCCGAGAACTTCCTGGGGCGTATCCACCACGGTCGCGGTCGTCGCCCCAGAGACAGTCAGATCCACGAGCTTCGCACCCAGCCGGTCGGCGAGCTGATGAGCATAGTTCCTCTGGGATCGCATTGCGGCCGGATCCGCCACGGGCTCGATCCCCGGGCCGGCTGCGAATGAACTACCCAGTGCTGCGATGAGTTGATGTGTGGTCACAGGACAATGCTGCCACCGCCATCCCATTCGCGCCGCCGATTCATTCAGCACTGCATGAACGCGTTTCCTGAACGCCGAAGCCGACACGCTTCGTGCTCCGGGGATCAGTTCGAGCGCTCACTCGACAGCGCAAGGACGCCCGTCGAGCACGTCGTCATTCCCCCACCCACGGGTTCCGCAACAAGCCCACGGACCCGACTTTCACCGCCGGTATCGAGACGATCCCGACCCGGCTTGACGCACCCGACCCCGCTGCCAGGAGCGGCAAGGCTCCCAGGAGCCGCCGAATCAGCTCACGGCATCAGTGGAGCAGCTGCTCGAGGGCAGGCTTGAGCACCTTCACCCACTCGCGGTAGCCGCTGCCGTTGAGGTGGAGACCGTCCGGGGTGAGTTCCTTGCGCAGCGTCCGCTTCGGCGTGGCAAGGCCCGGCCAGAGGTCGAGGTAATGCGCACCGAACTCCGAAGCAGTCTCTCGGTAGTGATTGTTGATGGTCGTGATCGCGTCGATGTACTTGGCACCGCGGGGCATGACGCTGTTGATCAGTATGGGGACCTCGGCGTCGCGTTTGCGGATCTGCGCGATGAGGTCATGGAAGCGCCGGCCGATCGAGTCTGCGTCTTTCGGGTCACCGCGGATGAGGTCGTTGGTTCCTGCGAGCACGGAGACAAGACGCGGTGAGTCGATAGCGGTATCGACACGGGCCGCGAGTTGGGCAACGGTGTCTCCGCCAATCCCTCGGTTGGCCGTCGGCAGATCAGGCAACCAGCCGTCCCAGAATCCGCCCTCGGTGATGCTGTCACCGAAAAGCACCACTCGGCCCGACGGCGATGGCAGCGCCTCGAAGAGTTGGGCGCGTTTGCGTTCCATCTTGACGACGAAACCCTTTCCGACATCGGCCAGCGGTGGCACGTCACGTCCGGTTGCACCAGGCAACCCGATCGCCATTGCCAGTTCCCGAGCAAGTGATGCGTACACAGTCGCATCCCAACGGAGTGGGGACACCATGTACCCATCCGCCTCATCTCCACCGAACAAGGGCGGAGAGACGAAGGTCGCGCCGCGACGGGTGACAACGGGTGCGGCCAGCCGGTTGAATTCCGTGGCCCGGTCCCCCAGCGCTGGTCTCTCTGGAACGCCGACCACGAAGAGGGATGACGGATCGAAGCGCGCCACCGCGCGGGCCATCAGCGCCTCCAAACGGGCCGCGACACGGGCAGGATTGCGGGTTCCACCCATGCCCGCCAGGTCTGCGGTGCCCACCAGCAGCACAATCGCTCGCGGCAAGGTCACCAGGCTGAAGTACGACCCGACGTCGTCGATGAGCAGTAACTCGTCACCGAGCGCCCGCACCGAGGAGGTCGGGAACCACTCCACCCATTCCCCATGGAGACTGAGCCCATCGCCCAGGAACACGAGATCCCCCGGCTCGGTCGGCAGCAACTGTGACTGCAGTCGGGCTCCAGGACTGAACCTGGTCAAGGTGGCGTGGACCGCGCGTCCGCGAATTGTCATTCTGTGCTCCTCGCTTCGTCGGGTGGAGTGTCCGGGGGGAAATGGTTTCCTAGGACTTCTTGAACTCCTGACCGGCTCGCGTGCCACCGTCGACAAGGATGTCCGTGCCGGTTAGGTAACCGGGTGCCTCGCTCGCGCTAAAGGCGAGAACCGCAGCAACTTCCTCCGGTTTGCCGAATCGTTTGATGGCCGAGAACGTGAGCAAGTCTGCAGCGCCGTGATCTGCCTCGAGCTTGCCCATCGCGGTATCGAAGCTGCCGGGTGAAACGGAGACGATGCGCGCTCCCCGGGCACCGAATGCTGCAGCTTGCTTGCGGGAGTACCAGATGACGAACGCCTTGCTGAAGCTGTAAGCAAGGCCAGAATGCAGCTTCTTCCCGAACACACGCGACCGCCGGACGATGATCTTCTCGAACGCGACCGGGTCGCTCGCCGCTTTCGGGAAGGCACCCGAAGGAACAAGCACCTTTGGCAAACCGTGGCCTGCGACGGAGGCGACGTTCACGAGAGCATCCCCCTCGGCCGCCCGCGCGAGGAAGGCCTCCGTCACATTGACGGTGCCGATTGCATTGATGTGCGCAACGAACTGGGCTGAGCCCATCTGGGGACTGACGCCGGCCGTGTGTACGACAGCTCGGACGTGGTGATCCCCCGCTTCCGCAAAGACCATCAACTTCTCCACCGAAGCCCGATCGGTGATGTCACACACCGTTCCAGAAGCATCGATGCCAGAAGCACTGAGCTCGACGATCGCCGCGTCAATGCGCTCTTGGTTCAGATCAGCCAGAACAATGCGGTGATCAGTTCCGAGGATCCTGGCTGTGGCCATCCCCATCCCGCCGGTCCCACCGGTGATCACGGCAGTCTTCGTCATTTTTCTCCTTTGAGCACGTGCGAACGTATTTACGATACACCTGTCTCGAAATCAAGCAAGCGACTTAGAATCGATTCGTGCCGACAAGTTCCCGAGGGCGTCCGAGGAGTGAGGTTGCTCGGCGCGCCATCCTGACGGCCGCGCGAGAGATCCTCGCCGAGAAGGGCTACGAGCGGCTCACCATTCAGGAGATCGCGGATCGGTCGGGAACGGGTCGGCAGACGATCTACCGGTGGTGGGCGACGAAGGCGCTCATCATCGCCGACCTGCTGCTCGCCGGAGAACTTGACCTACCGTCCGAAGCAGTTCCGGATACGGGCAGCCTGGAGCGGGACCTCACGAGCTGGCTCGAGGCTATCGCCGCGGCCATGCGAGATCCGCTCCAGGCATCCATCACACGCGCGCTCATCACTGCCGCATCCGACGATCCAGAGGAGGCGCGACTCTTGTACTCCATGACTACCGGCCCCGTTCATCAGAGCCTGGTCGACCGAATTTCGAAAGGCAAAGCCGCTGGGCAACTGCGCGTCGAGGTCGATGAAATCGCAGTCGCGGATGCCCTCATCGGCACCGTTCTCTTCGGGGCACTCACCCCAGGCGCAAACCCCGCCGCGCCAGGTGCCGTCGTCTCAGCGCTGGTCGGGCGCTCGTGACACTAAGGTTCGATGCCTAACCGAATGACCCCCAGGGCTCCCGGAATACGGGCAGCATCATCGCGGCTCACCCCGATGTAGACGATGATCGCCATCAACAGGTCGACCACCGCATCGAGGTCGGCGCCCGGGGAGACCTGACCGCGTTTCGCCGCCGCTTGCAGCCGCGCGATGACGTCGGCCCGTGCGGGGCGGGCGAACGCGTTCGTGAGGCTCTCCCCCAATGCGGCGTCGGTCGCGCCGATCGCCGTTGCCGCGCGCAGTACCTCGCCATACGATCCACGCACCGAGACCGCGACGGACTCAAGCCAGTTGCGCAGGTCCTCCCACACATCCTCGGTATGCGCGATCCTGTTCTCGGGCACCGAAACGAAGCCCTCCAAGATGGCCTCGGCGACGACTGCAGCTTTGCTCGGCCACCACCGATACAGGGTGCGCTTGGCGATCCCGGTGTCCGCGAGGATGCCCTCCATCGTCATTGCCGTGTAGCCGGCGTTCTCCAGCTGACGGGACGCGGCGGTCAAGACCTGGGCACGCAGTTGCGGGTCACGTGGTCGACCCCGGCGTGTACCCGAAGGCTCCTGCTCTGCGCTCACGCCCTGAGAGTATCCCATCAATGCTTGCAATTAGGAGACGGGCCGTATTCAATATGACTGCCGTGACCATCAAAGGAGATGCAATGCCCGAAGACACCGTCATTCCCGTCATTCCCCCAGCCGCCCCGACCTTTCTCAGCGAAGCGGCACGGGCTGGACTCGAAGTCCCGATCGTTCGAACCCCGTTCCCCGCTGTGGACGATGTCGCCGGCTGGACCACCTACGTCGAGCAGTCCGATGCCTTCGTCGCCGACATGCTCAGCGGGATGGCACTCCCAATGGAGTCATCCCTGGAACAGATCGCCGGCGTCCCGACCTATGTCGTCACCCCCTCCGGCGCCCCGACCGGCGACGACTCCCCCGTGTTCCTGAGCATCCACGGTGGCGCTCTGATCATGGGCGGCGGCGACCTCACCAGGGTCATGACCGAGATCTCCGCGCTCAGCTCGCCCCTCGTCCACTGGGCTCCGGACTACCGGATGCCGCCCGCGCACCCCTACCCCGCCGGCCTCGACGATGTCATGGCCGTCTACCGGGCGCTCCTGGAAGTCCGCGACCCTTCCCAGATCATCGTGGGAGGCGGTTCTGCCGGAGGCAACCTCGCCGCAGCTCTGATCCTGAAAGCGAAAGACGAGAACCTGCCCATGCCCGCCGGCCTCGTGCTGCTGACTCCCGAGGTGGACCTGACCGAATCGGGAGACAGCTTCACCACCCTGGCCGATGTCAGCGTCGGCCTGCAGAGCCTTCTCGACGTCAACGCCCTCTATGCGGACGGGCATGACCTCACCGAGCCATACCTCTCCCCGCTCTTCGGCGACGTCACCGGGTTCCCGCCGACGCTCCTGATCTCGGGAACTCGCGACCTGTACCTCTCGAACACCGTCCGTTTGCACCGGAAGCTGCGCGAGGCCGGTGTGGATGCCGACCTGCACATTTTCGACGGCCGCCCCCACGCCGGGTACGGCAACGCACCGGAAGAGGCCGCCGTGTCCGCCGAAGTCGGAGCCTTCGTCCAGAAGCACCTCCACACGGCCTGACGACCGGCGCAACCCGGGGACCTCGTCAGGCGCGACGGAGGTTCCCGGGTTGGGCCAATCACCGACTGGCGTCGGATACGGCACCTGCTGCTCCGCCAGCTCTCCCCCGTCCGGCCCGGACATGCCACCCTTGATGCATGGACCTCGTCGTGTCACCTGCGCTGACGATTCCGTCGTCTGAACTCGCGTGGCGATTCTCGCGATCATCGGGTCCTGGCGGCCAGCACGTGAACACCTCGGACAGCAGGGTCGAACTGATCTGGAATATCCGCGGGTCGAAGGCGCTGTCCGATAGTCAACGAGCCATCCTCCTGTCGCGTCTCGGGCATCGGCTCGTCGCCGGCTCCGTGGTCGTCACGACCTCGGAGCGACGGTCCCAGTTGCGGAATCGCGAGACCGCGCTGGCCCGATTGGCCGAGATACTCGCTACCGCGCTGGCTCCGGATACCGCTCCCCGCCGCCCGACCAAAGCGACCCGCGGATCCGAACTCCGGCGGCTCGCCGCCAAGGGCCGGCGTTCGGAGACGAAGAAGCAGCGTCGGCCACCCTCTGAGGAGTGAATGCGGCGGACAGCCGACTAGCGCATCGCAGTCCCCGTGAGCTCGTGTCGTGAGAACGTGTACACGAAGCAGGAGTACGAGCGTGTTCCCGTCGCCCACTGCTGACTGGTGTTCGGATACCGCAGACCGAGCTGGACGTCTTCGTTCCAGACCGCGACCCAGTCCCAGTTCAGGAAAGGCTCGCAGAGGTCGCTGACCTGGGTGTCCAATGCGTCCGTGCCGGGGAACGCCGCTCCCGACGGCTGAGGGAGCACTCCCCTGGTCAGCAGCTGCGCGATGTGCGGTGCCGAGCAGCCGACCACCGGGTAGGCGTTCGCCCACTGCGAGTCGTAGGTCTGAAGGCAATCACCAGGCTTCACCGAGTCGAACGAGGTCGAGGGAACGGTGGCGACGTGGGTCGGGGTCGGCCGCGGAGGAAGCCCCAGCGGCGTCGGCGCCGGTGCGAGGCTCGGGATGTGCGGCGGAGCCGCCTGGAGTGTCGAGGAAGCAGATGCTCGGGAGTCTCCACCAGGAATTCCGCCCGCGATGAAGCCCACGGCCAGAACGACGGCGCCGACCGCCACCGCGGCGGTGACGGAGGCGAGCAGGATCCAGCCCCGCCGTGACAACCCGTCGTGGGTGGCGTCGTCCGCCGGCTCGGCGCCCTTCCGCGAACGACGTTCCGTCACGTGTGCTCCTCCGCTCCCCTGTCCGCTTCCATCCTGCCCTGAGTGGCTGGGTGAGACCTTACGTGGCGGAAGCGGGTATCAGTGCTTCTTGCCCCCGACGCCGGGGACCGACGTGACCTGCCTCATCCACGAGGCGATCTGGTCGTCGTCGATGTCGTCGAGCGACTCGAGTTCCACGCCGCGCGTCGCCTTGCCCATCCCCACCGGTGTCACCGGTGGCTCCGGATCGAGCGCGTTGCCGTTGATGAACATGAGTTTGACGTGGCGGGCGAAGCCGCCGCTGCTGAAGCACCAGCCGTCGCCGACGCCGTAGTACGCCATCCCCCACTTCACCGACCGCTGGAGGTCGGGAAGGGTCTTGGCCGCCAGGGCGTCGATCGCCTCGGCGATTCCGCGCTGCGGCTGCGGCAGGCCGGCGATGTAGGCGAAGACCGGCTTGTCGCCGACGGCCGCCTTCGCGGGACTCGCCCTCCCCGTCATGGCTTCCGGCAGCGTCGTCGCTGCGTCGGCTTCCGCACTGGCTTGCGTCGCCGCATTCTCGACCTGACTCTTGCTGTTCTCCGTGCTGGCCATGGCGCATCTTATTCCTCGGGCGTCGCCGAGCGATACGGTCGCTTCGCGACGGCCACCCGACGCCATCCGCCACCCCGCTCGCCACTCCCCCGCATCGGGGTTGACGAATTCGGCCGCACCGACAATAGTTAGGCATATGCCGAAGTATCACGATGAGCTCGACGCCGTGCTCCGCGCTCTTGCGGATCCCACGCGCCGGGCCATCGTGGAACGGCTGGTGAAGTCTCCGGCCGTGGTGTCGGAGCTGGCAGAGCCGTTTCCGATGGCGCTGCCGTCGTTCATGCAGCACCTGGGCGTCCTCGAGAGCGCGAGCCTCGTCACCTCCGTGAAGCACGGCCGCGTCCGGACCGTGAGCCTGCGACCCGGCGCGCTCGACATCCTGCACCTGTGGCTCGGCGAGCAACGAACCCCCGCCGAGCACCTGGCCGACCGACTCGGCATCCACTTGACCAGAACCACCCCGAAGGAGACCTGACATGACCCGCGTTCGCATGGACCTCTTCGTCTCGTTGGACGGCTACACGACGTCCGACCCGACGCCCGACGACCCGATGGGCCCGGACTGGGGGCGCCTCACGGCGGCCTACACGGCGACTCGCACGTTCCGCGAACGGATCTTCGGCGACACCAGCGGCGCCGGAACGACCGGCGTCGATGACACGTACGCCGCGGCATTCTTCGAGGGCATCGGTTCGGAGATCATGGGAGCAGGGATGTTCGGCCTGCACACGTTCCCCGATGACCCGGACTGGAAGGGATGGTGGGGCGACCGGCCGCCGTTCGGCACCCCGGTCTACGTCCTCACCCGCACCGCGCCCCGTCCCTCGATCTCGATGGACGGCGGGACGACGTTCCATTTCCGAAACGCCGCGATCGGAGACGTGCTCGCCGAGGCGACCGACGCTGCCGGCGGTCAGGACGTGCGGGTCGGCGGGGGTATCGGCACCGCGCTCGAATTCCTGCGCGCCGACCTGGTCGACGACCTGCACCTCATGGTCGCCCCGATCGTCCTCGGCCGGGGGCTCCGGCTGTGGGATGGCGTACCCGCCCTCGACCGCAGCCACACGGTGACGACCGAGGTGGCCGAGAGCGGCACGATCCATGTCACGTTCACGCGGGAGCAGCACGCATGACCATCGAGCGCCGCCTCGCCCGCGCGGAGTTCACCCTGACCCGCGACTACCCGGCTCCCGTCGAACGCGTCTGGGACGCCTTCGCCGACGAGAGCCAGAAGCTCAGTTGGTGGGGCGCGGGCGACGCCGCGGAGCCCCGCGAGTGGGCATACGACTTCCGGGTCGGCGGCCGCGACGTCGCCGAAGCCGAGTTCCACGACGGCCCGGTCTCGCGCTACGTCGCCACGTACACGGACATCGTCGACTACGTGCGGATCGTCACCACGTACGACATGTGGCTCGATGGGATCCACCTGTCCACCTCGGTGGCGTCGCTGGAGTTCCAGCCCATCGACGGAGGCACGCGCTTCACGCACGCCGAGCACGGTGTCTTCTTCGACCAGTTCTGGGCCGACGGGCCCGGCCGCGAGAAGGGGACGCGCGGCCTGCTCGACGCGCTCGGCAACTACCTCGCGTAAGGCTCGCCCCTCGCGGGTGATGGACCGGTCAGCCCGCTAGTTGCCGGCGGCGACGAAGGAGATTCGCCGTCTCGGCGGTGTTGCCCGAGAGTTCGATGGCGCGATCGTACGCGTCGCGAGCGTCCCGGCTCCGTCCGAGCCGGCGGAGGAGGTCCGCCCGCGTGGCGTGGAACGCGTGGTAGGTGTTCAACGCGGCTTCGAGGCTTTCGACCGTCGCCAACCCCACATCCGGGCCATCGATCTCGGCGATCGCGATCGCCCGGTTCAGGGCGACGACCGGCGACGGGTCCAGCGTGATCAGCTGGTCGTAGAGCGCTACGACCTGCGACCAGTCGGTGTCGCGCACGTCGCGGGCCGAGGTGTGCACGGCGTTGATCGCGGCGAGCACCTGGTACCTCCCCGGGGGCTCGCCCGTGGCCAGCCGTTCCCGAACGAGGGCGTGCCCCTCCGCGATCAGGTCCCGATTCCACGCGCCGCGATCCTGTCCGTCGATGGTGACCAGCTCGCCGCTCGTCGAGACACGCGCGGGGCGACGCGCCTCGATGAGCAGCATCATCGCGAGCAGCCCTGTCACCTCGCCGTCGTCCGGCATCAGCTCGTGGATCACGCGGGCCAGCCGGATGGCTTCCGCCGTGAGATCGTCCCGCACCGGATCCGTGTCGGCGCCCGTCGCCAGATAGCCCTCGTTGAACACGAGGAACAGCACGGCGAGCACACCGGAGATGCGTTCGGGGAGGTCGGCCGACGCCGGCACCCGGAACGGGATGCGCGCCTCCCTGATCTTCACCTTCGCGCGGGTGATCCTGCGTCCCATGGCGGACTCCTGCACGAGGAACGCCCGCGCGATCTCATCCGCAGTGAGGCCGCCGACCATCCGCAGCGTGAGCGCCACCCGGCTCTCCATCGAGAGCGCCGGGTGACAGCACGTGAAGATCAGTCGAAGCCGGTCGTCGTCGATCGCGCCCAGAGACGGGGCCGGCTCGTCGTCGAAGATCATCAGTGCTTCCCTGTGTTTGCCGTCGCGCTTGTTCTCACGGCGGATCAGGTCGATCGCCTTGCGATTGGCGGTGGTCGTCAGCCAGCCGCCGGGGTTGGGTGGCACGCCATCGGCCGGCCATCGTTCGACTGCGATGGCGAAGGCCTCGCTCGCCGCTTCTTCCGCGATATCGAGGTCGCCGAACCGCTTGGCCACCGTCGCGACCACCCGTGCCCACTCGTCGCGGTGGGCACGGATGATCGCGTCGTCGACGGCGCTCACGGCTCCAGGAACGGCCGAACCTCGATCTTGCGGTTGCACGCTTTGGAGGCGTCGTGCGCGAGCCCCAACGCGACGTCCAGATCGGCGGCCTCGAGGATCCAGAAGCCGGCGAGGAACTCCTTCGACTCGAGGAAGGGCCCGTCGCTGACGATCGGTGCCTCTCCCCTGTTGTCGACGACGGTGGCGGCGACGGGCCTGCCGAGGCCGCCGGCGAACACCCAATGGCCTTCGGCCTGCAAACGGTCGTTGAACTCGTCGATCGCGGCCGCCTCGGCCGAACTGGCCGACTCGTCCCTGTCGGCCTCGTAGGCCTGACCGTCATCGATGACGGAAACCAGATACTGCATGTCGATCCTCTCCTTCGTTCTCTTCGTGCGATCAGTTGGTGTGGTACTGCGGGCGGCCGGCGGGCCGAAAGGTCTGAATCATCACTCCGCGTGAATCGGTGTGCGAGTCGATGAGGTCCATCGCGAAGTCCCGACCGGAATCTGCGAACAGTCTGGCACCCTGCCCCAGGATGACGGGGACGGTCAGCAGTTCCATCTCGTCGACGAGGTCGTGCTCCAGCAGCCACTGCACGAGAAGACTGCTTCCGTGCACCTGGAGTTCGCCCTCACCGCCGGCCTTCAACTCGGTGACGGCCGCGAGGAGGTCGTCACCGAGCACGGTCGTGTTCGACCACGCCGGCGCCGTCAGGGTCCTGGATGCCACGTACTTCGGCTTCGCGTTCAGTGCGGCTCCGATGGGGTGACGCTTCAGGTCCTCCATCGTTCCCCAGAATTCGAGGAACAGGTCGTACGTCCGACGACCGAACAGAAAGGCGTCGGCGCGCTGGTAGGTCGCGGCGATGTGATCGCGGGTCGAGTCGTCACCGACTCCCCTGGCCCATCCACCGCGGACGAATCCGCCCCGGCGATCCTCGGCACTCGCGCCGCCGTTTCCCTGGGTCACTCCGTCAAGGGTGAGTTGCGTGACAGTCGTCAGTTTCATCTCTCTGCTACTCCTCGTTGTCGGCGCCCAGCCCTTGAGCGCCTTTCATACAGACAACGAACGGACCCACCCGGATCGGACACCTAGTGAGAGATTTATCCCGGCTCGGAGCCGGGGCCCGCTGAATCGCTCAGCGAGGGCCCGGCCCCGATGGTGGCTCCCACAGCTCGATCGGCAGCCCCTCGGGGTCGTGGATGCGCGCGAAGTCTCCGTACTCCGTGGTCCACTCCGGGCGACGCTCGACGGCGATGCCCTCCCCCTCGAGCTTCGCGGCCAGAGCATCCAACTCGGCGACCCGCAGGTTCAGCATGAACGGCTGCTCTGCTGGGAAGTAATCGGAGTCGGCGGGGAACGGAGCGAAGACGGTCATGCCCGCCTGCTGCTGCCAGATGTCCGCATGGCCCGCCTCGATCCCGAGATGCTCGCGGTACCACGCCGCCCGCGCGTCCGGATCCTGGCTCCGGAAGAAGAGTCCGCCGATACCTGTCACTCCCACAGTCCGCTCCTTCGTCGTTCGGATGGCGCGGTCAGCGTACCACCGGCCCTTCCGGTGTCGGCTCGTCCGACGGCCGCCCACGACCGAGGTGCCTTGTGAGGAAGTGCGCCGAGTCCTCCGTCTCGAACCACGGCACCTGGTGGTGACCGCCCGGGTTGGCGTGGAGGGTCTTCTCCGGCGACGCGAAGGCGTCGAACAGCTCGAAGCCCGAGCGGCGTGAGATCTCCGCATCGTCCCACGGCAGCAGGAACTGGATCGGGATGGTGATCCGGCGTGCGGCCTCGAGCAGCGCGTCGTAGACCAGCACACCGCCGAAGACGGCGGCGGTGATGCGCTGTTCGACGGCGGCCAGCGGCAGGCCGATCGCCGAGGCGAGCGTCATGCCGGTGTAGGCGACCGGACCACCGCTGCCGATCTCGGGCACGGTCTGGAGGGCGTCCAGCGTCGCCTGCCATTCCGGAACAGCACGCTCGGCCAGGGAGGCATTGTAGGCGGTCACGATCGCGTCGATCGACTGACCGGATGCCCGGGCGTCGAGCATCCGGGAGACCTGGGCCTGGTCCTCGGCGGAGCGAGGGCGCTCGCCGTGACCGGGCGCGTCGATGGACGCGACGGCGTACCCGCAGGTCGTGACGTAGTAGCGAGCGCGGGCGACGAGCGCCGTTGCGAACTTGTGCAGCCCGCCGCCGTGACCCATCAGCACCAGGGGTGCGGGATCGGTGGCGGATGCGGGCGACCAGACGACGCCGGTCACGTCGTACAGTGCGAAGGTGCGTTCGATGACGCCGTCGGCCGACGTCTCAGAAGTGAAGTGCATGGCTGTTGCCTTTCGGGAGTGCCTGAACGAGGCGCTCCCGGCGACGACCTGCGTCAGCCGGCCACCCGTGGCAGAGACGGGAAGCACCCCATGGATACTGCGATCATGGGTTCCACCTCCTCGAGCTCGTCACGGACCCCTGGACGATAGCAGCACCGCGGCCGGCGCGTCCAGCATCTGTCCGGTTCACTGAACCGACAGCGGCTCCTTCACCTGCGATGAGGTGAGGATCACGAGCCGCTGGGTCGCCCGTGTCATCGCCACATAGCGGTCGACCGCCCCTTCGATGCCCGTGCCGAACGACTCCGGGTCGATGAGCACGACCAGGTCGAATTCGAGTCCCTTCGACAGTTCCGGTGTCAGCAGCCGCGTGCGGCTCCTCCCCCGCACAACATCGACGCCCACCTCGACCCCGGCGGCGACGCTGCCGATGACGGCGGCGATCCCCTCCGGATGCTCGTCGAGCCACGCATCCAGAATCGACGGCAGCTCTGCCACGGCGCCGTGCTGCACCGGAACACCGCTCGTCCGCACGGACGTCGGCACGTTCGCGTCCGGCAGCACCGACCGGATGACCGGCTCCGCCTCGACCATGACCTCCTCCGGTGTGCGGTAGTTGATGGTGAGCGACGCCGTCGTGACCTGGCCGAGCCCGACCCGCCCGAGACGCTCTTCCCACGTCTCCCTGAACCCGTGCCGCGCCTGAGCGCGGTCCCCGACGATGGTGAAACTGCGCGACGGGCAGCGGCTCAGCAGCATCTGCCACTCGGCATCGGTGAGCTCCTGGGCCTCGTCGACGACGATCTGCGCGAACGGGCCCGCCCGCAGATCCGGGTCGGCGCTCGGCAACGCGGACTCGTCGACCAGGCTGTTCTGCGCATCCGGACGTCGCAGCATCGACATCACCTGCATCTCACTGTCGTCGGATTCGATGAGGTGCTCGACGACCTGCGCCATCTGCTCGCGGGATGCCGCGATCGCGGCGTCTCGCTGCCGCGTGCGTCGCGCCGCCTCAGGATCGCCGATGCGCCGGCGTGCAGCGTCGAGGTAGGGCAGGTCGGACACCGTCCAGGCGCGGGGATCCGGCCGCTGGAGCATCCGGAGCTCGTCGGCGCCGAGCCAGGGAGCGCACAGGCGCAGATACGCGGGCACCGTCCAGAGGTCCCCGACGACGCCGGCCGGGTCGAGGAGCGGCCACGCCCGTGCGAAGATTCCGGTCAGCTGTTCGTTCTGCAGGAGGGCCCTACGCGCGACGTGCGGGGGGACCTCCTCATCGTCGAGCTGATCGATCAGGATGTCGAGCAGCGCCTCCCACACCTGGTCGCGAGCCTCGTTGTGCGGGGCGCCGGGGTCGGCCGCGTCGAAGGCCTCGGCCCACTCGGCGCGGCTGAGCGGCAGGTCCGCCCAGGGCGTCTCGACGATCATCCCGGTGGCCGGCGGCTGCTCGTAGTACCGCACCGCGGCGTCGATCAGTCGCACCGGATCGGCGGATGCCTTCAGAGCCGCCACCGGCGGGTCGGCTTCCGTGATCGCATCGGCTCCCTCGGCGACAAGATCGCGGAGTGTGCAGATCTGCACGCTGTCCTCCCCCAGGCTCGGGAGCACGTCGTCCACATAGGCCAGATACGCCTGGTGCGGGCCGACGAACAGCACGCCGCCCGAGCCGCGAGCGATGTGCGGATCCGCGTACAGCAGGTAGGCGGCACGGTGGAGGGCGACCACGGTCTTGCCGGTGCCGGGGCCGCCGTCGACGACGAGGGCGCCGCGGGATCCTGCCCGGATGATCGCATCCTGGTCGGCCTGGATCGTGCCGAGCACGTCACGCATCCGGGGTGAGCGACTGCTGCCGAGGCTCGCGATGAACGCCGACTGATCGTCGAGCGCGGCGTTGTCTGCGAAGCCGTCGGGATCGAACACCTCGTCCCAGTAGTCGCTGACTCTGCCGTGCGTCCAGCGGTAGCGGCGACGGCTCGCCAGCCCCATCGGATCGCCGTGCGTCGCGCCGAAGAACGGCTCGGCGGCCGGTGACCGCCAGTCGCGAAGGAGGCGGCCTCCTGCGCTGTCCGTCAGGCCGAAGCGCCCGATGTACACGGGTTCGCCACCGTCGTCCGGCACGATGCGACCGAGGCACAGATCCAGTCCGTATCGACGGAGCGACCGCAGCCGTGCCGTCACGCGATGGATCTCGATATCGCGGTCCATCGCGGCCTGACCGGGGCCCCCTGGTGCCGCGAGTTGCGCCTCGAGGTGCGCGCTGAGCTCGGCGATCGTCTGATCGAGGCTCGCCTGGATCGCCGCGAAGTGCCGCTCATCGTCGGCGATCAGCCGCGGGTCGGACTTCGCGGCCAATCGTGCCGGCAGGTCGAAGGCGCTGTTGGTCACGTCCTCGCCGGGCCCCATTCCGCCGCTTGTCGAATCACTCTCATCCGTCCCGTACACCGTCGACACCACGCCCATTCAGCGACTCCCCTCATGCTGCTCTCCGCCTCGGCCGACTAGTCTGCGCCATGACCCGGGTCTTGCCGCAAGCCCCCCACTCGGCTATAAATTGAAAGTGGAGAGGGAAGTGGATTCCCTCTCCTTTCGCATGTCCGGCGCCGATGGCTGAGATCATCCGGCGAGGGTGACGAGGAGCGGCGGCATCGGGCGCACACTGGGTGTGTGGCTCGGGTGACATCTCCACGAGGGTCGGGCGGATCGAGCGGATCCGGCGAACAGACACGCAAGCTTCCCCGACGGCCGGCATCGGCGCTGGCCGAGCGGTGGACGACGATCGACGGCATCGACGTCTTCTACCGCGAGTCCCCCGCGCCTCCGGATGCCCCCGTGATGATGCACGTCCACGGTTTCGGTCTCTCCGGCAGATACCTGCTCCCGACGGCCGAACTCCTGCGCGACGAGTTCCACACGCTCGTTCCCGACCTGCCGGGGTTCGGTCGCAGCGACAAGGTGGATGTTCCGCTCGACGTCCCCGACCTCGCGCACGCGGCGGCGCGTTTCCTCGACGATCGCGGGATCGACAAGGTCACGCTGGTCGGGAACTCGATGGGCTGCCCCGTGATCTGCGAGTTCGCCTATCACTACCCGGAGCGGCTGGAGCGCGCCATCCTCGTCTCGCCCGCCGGCGGCGTGCAGAACCAACCACTGCGCCGGGCGATCGGACAGCTCACCAGAGACGGAACGCGCGAGCCGCGCAGGATGGTCCGGGTCGCCACCCCCGACTACCTGCGTTTCGGCGTCCCCAGCACGGTCCGGATGTTCAGAGCGCTCACGCAGTATCCGTCGCTCGAACGGCTGCTCGCCTTGCGCATCCCGACGCTGGTGGTGATCGGCGACAGGGATCCGCTGATGCCGGGGCCGGCGCGGGTCAAGGAGATCGCGAGCCGCACCGACAACCACGTGCTGCTCGTCACGATCGAAGGGGCGGCGCACGCGATCAACTTCAGCCATCCCGGCGAACTCGCTCACGTCATCCGGTCGTTCATGGCCGACGAGCCGATCGTCGACGACCCGGACTCGCCCGGTCACGCGCGGGTGCGCGAGATCCATCGCGGCGTGTTCCACCCGCGGGCCAAGGGCAGCGCCTAGGCCGCGGCTCCGTCCCACCACCGCAGCACGCGGGTGCCGAAGAAGGTCAGCCACGGCGACGGGAGCCCCGGCGGCACATCGACGTCGAACCAGGATTGACCCGGATACCGGTGCTCCTGCAACCAGGTTCCGTCGGGTCGTCGCGCGGCGCGGACCACCTCGATGGCGTCGCCGAGCCGAGCATCCGGTGGCACGCCGTCGTGCAGAGCGGCCTCCCGGAAGTAGTCGGTCGCTTTGAGCACGCTGAACGGAGCGCGGAACGGGTACGCGAAGCGCGTCACCCACGGACCGACCGGTTCGTCTGTGCTCAGCCGTCGCATCAGCCGGCGTTCGAGGAGGTACTCCTCCCCCGCATGCCTCGCCGCGCGCAGTTCGTCGCTCCCGCCCGTCGCCTGCTCGGCGTACAGCAGCGCGAGGAGCACATTCAGCGTGGAATGGAACGAGGAGCGGGTCGAGCCCTCGACCCACTCGCAGTTCCAGCCGCCGTCGCTCATGCGATGTTCGAGGAACCACTGCGCGATCCCGCTCACGTCCGCGCCGAGCCACACGCCGCTCGCCAGCGTGTAGGCGTTGATGCAGCAGTCGACCTCGCCGCGCCAGTACGGGGAGCCGTCGTACTCCCACCGGCTGTTCGCGTCGAGCCGTTCCGCCGTGCCGGCGAGGGCAGCGGGGTCGAGCCCCCAGTCGCGCAAGGCGTTGAGACTCCAGGTGGTAGCGGTCCACGGTTGGCCGGCGCCCTCGGCGGCCTCCGGGCCGTCGAAGTCGAAGTCCTTCGGGAAGAACGCCCCTCCCGCCCACTGACCGTCCGGATCCTGAAGCGCGAGCAGGCGCGCCCCGAACCCCTCGGTTGCGATCCGGGAGCGTGTGGCCTCCCATTCGTCGCGGGGAGCGTCGATCAGATCGCGCTCGACCTGCCAGCGCAACGCCGGGTCGGTGTCGAGCAGCCAGTCGTGCAGAGCGGGGTCGAGAGCCATCGCCGGGCATAGTACTCCGCGGTGCAGTGTCATCGGTCATGCCATGACTATTGCCCCGCTCGGCGTTCTTGCGGTCCGGCGACGGGAGGCCGTCGTAGGCTGTGCCGGCGCCTGGGGTTGATGGGTTCGAATGACGGAGTGTGTGTGATGGGAAGGGAGTCGGAACGGTGAGCGACGACGAGACGCGCGCGCAAACAGGGCAGCCCGAGCAGGCCGAGCGGGCCGACCAGCCGGGTCGTCGGCGGATCTCTCGGCGGGCGCTCGTCATCGGCGGCGCGGCAGCGGCCGCGGTGGTCGTCGCCGGCGTCGGGGTACCCGTCGCGATCGAGAACCGCCTGCTCCCCGGTCGCTCCACCTTCAACCGGGTGTTCGGACTCGACGGCGCGGCAGGGACCATCCCGTCGGTGGAGCCGGGACCGATGACGTCGGGCACGTTCCGGTCGGCAGCCCGCCTCGGTGCCGAGTGCGGGTGGCGGTGAGCTACCCGCCTGGATCGAGGGCAGGTAACACGCTCCCGGTGCTCATCGTGCTGCACGGCTACTCGGGCGATCACCGGTCGTCGTTCGGATCTGGCCAAGGTCTCGACCGCTTTCTCGCCCAAGCGGTGCAGCGCGGTGCGGCCCCGTTCGCGGTCGCCGCGGTGGAAGGCGGCAACACCTACTGGCATCGCCGCGCGAGCGGAGAGGACGCCGGCGCGATGGTGACCGACGAGTTCGTGCCGCTCCTCGCCGCCCAGGGCCTGACGACGGACCGGATCGGGCTGATGGGATGGTCGATGGGCGGCTACGGAGCGCTGCGGCTGGCCGGACGACTCGGACCGTCGAGAGTGGCGGCCGTGGCCGCCGAGAGCCCGGCGCTCTGGCATCACGCAGGCGAGACGGCACGCGGCGCCTTCGACGACCCAGCCGACTTCGCGGCGAACACGGTGTTCGGGCGGCAGCGCGAGCTCGCCGGCATTCCGGTGCGGATCGACTGCGGTACCGGGGACGGCTTCTACGAGGCCGCCCGCGACTACGCGGACAGTCTCTCGCCGAATCCGGCGGGAGGGTTCACCGCCGGTGGCCACGACAGTGCGTATTGGCGCCGCGTCGCGCCGAGCCAGCTGGCGTTCATCGCCCAGCACTTCGCCTGAGTCCACGGCACAGGGGCCGTCACACAGGTGATCGACCGAGCTTCTCCGCGCCCCGTTCCTCGTGGGCGACCGGGACCACGACGACGGGTCGGGTCGTCGCGCGGCTCAGGTGCGCAGCGACCGAGCCGGACAGCCACGCCTCGACCACGTGCGCCGCGCCAGAGCCGTGCGTGCCGACCACGATCAGGCGGGCAGCCACCTCGTCGGCGGCGATCTTCAGCACGTGGCCCGGGTCGCCCGCGAGCACCCGCAGGGACCAACCGTGTTCGAGCGGCTCCATGCGGTTCAGGGTCTGCGCGATCGAAGCGGCGAGATCCAACGCGATCCTGTCATCCGCCGGTCCCAGATCGCCGGGATACAGGGACTCGGCGTTGCGCCGGTCCCCGCTCTCCCAGTCGGCGAGGTAGGTGTCGATC
Organism: Leifsonia poae; assembly: GCF_027921845.1. Lineage (GTDB taxonomy): Bacteria > Actinomycetota > Actinomycetes > Actinomycetales > Microbacteriaceae > Leifsonia > Leifsonia poae. Next base: position 698,751 of record NZ_BSEN01000015.1, on the reverse strand, counting down.
GCGACGTAGGCGCAGAGGAGCGGCCGGTGCAGCTCCTTCGCCAGCGTGGCCGCTTCGAGCACGACGGCGACCGACTGGCCGGGATAGACCCCGGCCAGCACCGGGGAGACGGACGCGTCGGTCAGAGCGGATCACCCCTGCGGTGTGCCTGCGATGTTGACCAGCCACTGGATGCCGAAGCGGTCGACCGCCATGCCGAAGCTGTCGCCCCAGGGCGCCTTCGAAAGCGGCTCGAGCACCGTGCCGCCGTCGATCAGCTTCTCCCAGTAGCCGGTGAGCTGAGCCTCGTCGTCGCCGCTCAGTGACACCGAGATGGCCGAACCCGGCGAGAACTCCATGTGCGCGGGAACATCCGCGGCCATCAGCGTGTAGCCGGCGTCGGTCTCCAGCTGCGAGTGCATGATCAGGTCGGCCTCGGCCGGATCGGTGCTGACGTTGAACTCGGCGAAGGTCGACGTCGTGAGTTCGCCACCGAAGACCGACTGATAGAAAGTCATCGCCTCCCGAGCGGAATTGCGGAAGTTCAGGTAGGGATTCAACCGTGAAACCATGATGCTCTCCTCCTCGTGAACGGATCTGGTCTCAGAGTACTCACGGCCGATCGCGCTGCACGAGTGCAGAATTCAGCGGCGATAGGCGCCGACGATGAGCTCGCCGCGGATCTCGCCCAGCCGGTCGACGATGCGGTCGACGAGCGCGTTCGTCACGCCGGAGGCGGTGAGATCGAAAGGCCCGATCGGGCGCAGCTTGCCGCACCGGATGCGCACCACCTCCCAGCCGACCCCGCGCAGCAGCCGGTCCTTGCGCTTATCCGTGTCCTCGCGGCGTCCGACGTGCTCGAGTCCGTCGCGCCCGGTGGTGTCGTACTCGATCGCGACACGGAGCTCGGGGATGATGATGTCGGGCCACACCTCGAGGTGGGAGAAGAACGGACGGGCGACGCGCACGGCGTTGTTCCCGAGGTCGACCTCGAGGCGCTCGCCGAGGCGGCGACGGAGCTCCGGCTCGGCCGCGGAGGCCGGCGCCGGCGCCCAGCGGCTCACGAACGCATCGCCGACCGGCACCGCATCGGCGCCGGCGCGAGCGTGTCGGCACACCGGGCAGCGGCGGCCGCCGAGGATCTTCTCGATCGTCGCCTCGTACGACGGATGCCCGTGCTCGCACTGCCAGGCGAAGCGGCCGCCGGTGTTCGTCGCCTGCGAGACCTCGACGCGCGACCGGGGCGCCGCCATGGTGACGAGCTGTTCGCGGGTCAGCGTCTCCCGGTCGAGGCGGCGGCAGAGATAGCAGCGGTCGTCATCCGGGTCGTTCTCGATCCAGCGTGGATCACGTGCGTGGCCGCAGACGTACGTGCCGGCATCCGGAGACGGGGTGACCACCCGGCGTGCGGTCGCCAGCGCGGTGCACTCGGGACACCACGTCGACCGACGGCGGGAGCCAGCCGGCCGCGCTCGCTGCTCCGCCGGTGTCGCGACGAAACGATGACCGGCGTCGCACTCCCAGACGAGATAGACGTCGGCGGCCGGTGGGATCTGGGTGAGCACCACCCCGTGATTGAGGTCCGGGTGGTACTGGCGGATCAGCACCGGATAGCGCTCCCACTCCGCGCGGTACTGGCCGATCACGTAGGGGGTGTCGAGCGCCTTGGTCCACTGCCGGCGCGCCCACCACTGCTCGACGCTCTCCGGCACGGCACCTCTCCGATCGAGCGGCCGCCCGCTGCGGTCGCGCTCGGGCCAGGCTACGCGCGACCACCGTCATCCGGTGTCAGGGGGCGGTGGTGCGCACGACGGCGAGAGCCTGCGCGGGCTCCCCCAGCGACGTGGATGCGACGAGGCCGGCGATCCGTGCCGCGTCGCGGCCGACGCCGTGCACCATCGCCGACGACATCGATGTGAGGAAGTGGAGTCCGACGAAGAAGAGGCCCGGCGCGCCCGGGACGACACCGCGGTCGTGCACCGGCTCCCCCGTCGCGTCGTCGAGCACGGGCAGCCGGATCCAGTCGAAGCCCGCGCTGAAGCCCGTGCACCAGACGACATCGGCGACGTCAAGCGGCTCACCATCCACCACGGGGCGCCCGTGGTCGACACCCGTCACGCGACCCGTGCGGCGCACCCCCAGGCGCGCGAGTTCACGCGACTTCACCCGGATCAGGGGCACCCCTTTGCTCATGATGCGCGGCCGGGCGCGACGGCCGATGGGTGTGTCGACGGACATGATGCGCGGGAACACCAACCGGTTGAGCACGTGCACGACGATGTGCCTGCTCACGAAGCTCGTCGCCGAGCCGGGAACCTCCCCCGTGCTTGGGCCGGCGACGACGACGGGATGCGTGGCGGCGAGGTCTTTGGCGATCTCGGCGCCGGAGTTGCCTGCCCCCACGAGCAGCACCGTTCCGGGGAGCAATTGCTCCGGGTTGCGGTACTCGGCGGCGTGCAGCTGCCGGATGCCCTGGCTCAGGTCGTCCGCGAACGCCGGAATCCGAGGCACCTGGTAGTTCGACATCGCGACGACCACGCAACGCGCCTGGAAGGACTCGTCGCCGGACACGACGAGGTACCCGTCGCCGTCGGGCGCGGCACGGAGCGCGTCGACGCGGTGCCCGCTCTCGACGGGCAGGTGGAAGCGCTCGGCGTACGACGCCAGGTAGTCGGCCATCTGGTCTTTGGTCGGCCAGGCGTCGGGCGGGCCGGGGAACGGCATCCCGTCGAGCCCGTCGTAGCGGGCGGGGGTGAACAGCCGGAGGCTGTCCCAGCGGGTGCGCCACGCATCGCCGATGCGCGGCGCCGCGTCGAGCACCAGATGCGGGATGCCCCGCTGCTGCAGCTGGTAGGAGACGGCGAGTCCGGCCTGGCCGCCGCCGATGACGAGGGTGTCGACGTGTTGGGTGCTGTTCATGTCTGAACCGTAGGCACGCACCTCCGGTCGACGCTTCGGCACAATGCTCCAGGCGTCGGCGGCAGGATGGGTATTCGTACCCAATCCCGTTGAGCGCTCCGTGTGCCCGAGCACACCCGCTGGCGTGGCGTCAGCCCGCGACCAGGCCGTGCTCGTAGGCATAGGCGGTCGCCGCGGCACGGGACGGCACGCCGAGCCGGGCCAGGATGTTGCTCATGTGACGGTCGACCGTGCGCCTGCTGAGTACGAGCTCGGTGGCGATCTCCTTGTTCGTCAAGCCGGTCGTCGCCAACCGCAGCACCTGCAACTCGCGGTCGCTGAGCGGGCCACGCGATGCGGTGTCCGCGTGGTCGCCGGTGCGCCGCTCGCGGCCGGGTGCGGCGCCGAGTGCGGCGAATACTGCCGCGGCCGCCTGCCGGTGCAGGTGAGCGCCCTCGTCGTCGCCGAGCCGATCGAATCCGTCGGCGAGCACCACGCGCACCCGGGCCGCCCGATACGGAGCGTCGAGTTCGAGCCAGGCCTCGAGCGCGGTCGACAGCGCCGCCACAGCGTGCGGGATGCGCCCGGCCTGCTCCGACGCCAGCAGCAGCCGGCCGCGGGCCTCCACCGCCAGCGCGCCCAGCACGGGTGTGTCGTAGGCGGCCGCGATCCGTTCGAGCTCATCCACGGCCTCGGTCGCGTCGCCTGCGTCGGTCCGGTCGCCGGTCGCGAGAGCGATCTCGACGAAGGCCGGGAGGAATCGGACGCGCCCCAGAGCGCTCGACGAGGTGCCGAGCGCACGACGGATGCCTCCCATCGCGTGCTCGAGGTCGTCATACTGCAGGTGCAGCAGCGCAAGTCCGGGTTGCGGGTCGGCGCCGAGCGCAGCGGCGGACTCGTAGAGCGACTGCGCTTCGGCTCGCTCACCGCGCAGCCGGTGGATCTCCGCCTCTTCGTACGTCGCAGCGGCACGTTCGCGTCTCTCGACCTTCATGCCCGATGTCACGAGTCCCGCCTCGGCCAGGGCGGCGGGCCAGTCGCCGCCGAACTCCAGCAGCTCCGCCCGGTGCACGCGGCACGTGCCGTTGAAGATGCCGAGCTGCGTCTGGGACCGGCACCAGTCGTCGAGCACGGCCGACCACTCCCTGGCGCGGTCGACGGCCAGGACACGTTGGCAGCATCCGATGACCGCGCAGTAGACGAGGCCGCGCCCGAGCTCGGACACGGGGCCGGTGGTGGCCACGAGCATCGCTTCGTCGAGCATCCGGATGCCCGCATCGACCTGACCCAGCTCGATCAGCGCGCGGCCGTCGAGTTGCCGGGCGAGGGCGGAGAGGTCGGCCTCGCCGAACCGGTCGCCGCATGCCGCCGCCTCGACCGCGAGGAGATGCGCGGCATCGGGCCGGCGCTTCAGCAGTTCGCGATGGATCTGCGGGATCTTCACGTAACCGCTCACCGCGCAGTCGCCCAGCCGGTCGGCGAGGTCGGAGGCGCGCCACAGCCATGCCTCCGCTCGCGGCCGCTCCCCCAGCGACGAGAGACGGAAGCCGATCCAGAAGGCGCAGTTCGCCGCGCGCCGTTCGTCGCCCTCGTCGAGGCATTGCACGTACCCGCGCTCCAAGAGCGCGAACGCCTCGTCGTCGCGGGCCGTCAGCGAGGCGCTCCGCGCGTAACGCTCGAGATCGCCGATACCGAGACGGCGTTCCTGGTCGGCGATGGCGAGAAGACCGAACGCGTCCTCCCACCGGCGTTCGGCGAAGGCTGTACGGCCGTCCGCCAGCGCATTGAGCACCGCTGCTGAGCCCGGCATATCTGCGATTATCCGCTGGTGACGACGGCCGCGGTAGGCCGCGACGGCACCTTTCGTGCCGGGCACCCCGGGGTCATACTGAGGACATCATCACGTGTCGGGAGAGCCGCACGCTGATCGTCAGTTCTGGTTCCCGGCAGGTGCGCTGAGGAGTGAGCTGCATGATCTCCGTCCGTGAGAACGTCCACCCGGTGTCGGGCGGCCCGTGAGGATGACGGCGAAGCCATGCGATGGCAGCGGCTCACCCAGCGGGCGGCGTTCCTCGTCGCCTGCGGCCTGATCGCTGCCGCCGCGCTCGCCGGATGCACGACGCGCGCGGGCACCGGCGCCGGCCCGCGCTTCGTCACGCCCCCGCTCATCCACTACACGACCATCCTGTGGCCGGTTCCCCTGGTGCTCACCGGGGTCGAGCCGGGAAGGCGCCTGCGCCTCTCGGCGTCGATGCGGTCGGAGTTCGGCCGCTGGCATTCGGCCGCGACGTACACGGTGCCGCCGTCGGGCACGGTCGACCTGGCCACCGCACGGCCGCAGCAGGCCGCCTTCACCGAAGCGGACTCCGCTGGGCTGTTCTGGTCGCTGCGCGGTCCGGCTGTCGATCCCTCGGAGCTGATGCCGCTCTGGATGCGTTCGACCGTGTCGGTGGTGCTGGAGGCCCGAGACGGAGGGCGCGTCGTGGCGAGCCGTGCGTTCTCGCTCGACGGGCCGGGCGCGAACGCCGACCCGATGACGGTCGGATCCCTCGACATCGAGCGGGCCGCCGCTGCTGCCGGCGAGGAGCATCCGCCGCAGCTCTCGATCGGAGGGGTGATCCCGGTCGGCGCGTACTTCCAGGCCCGCTCTGCGGAGCGACCGCAGGGGCCCGTCGTCATCGTGTTCGACGATCCGGCTGTTGGCGTCTCGTCCGACTACATCGCACCGCTGCTGACGCAGTTCGGCGCCGCGGTCTTCGTGCTCCCGGTGCGGCGCGCCTTCACCGGCGTGCAGACGGCCAACGTGATCGAGGCCACCACGGTGGCCGCCGTGCTGGACTGGCTCGACCGTCGGCCGGAGGTGGACTCGACCCGGATCTTCACCTACGGCACGTCGCAGTCGGCGCAGCTTGCGCTCTGGGCGGCGACCAGGTTCAACGATCGCATTGAGGGCGTGTTCGCCGCCGGTGGCGCCACGGCGCCATTGTGCATGCGCGGGGCGGCCGTGCCCCCGGTGTCCGAGAACGGCGAACGCACCCTGTGCCAGAGGAGCGCCTCGCGCATCGATCAGTCGCGGGTGTTCCCGCTGGCGGCCATCGATGGTCCAGCCGTGTTCGCCTGCGCCGGTCGCGACGAGGTCTTGCCGAACGCGTGCGCGTGGATGGATGCGGCTCTGCGCGCCCGCGGCGCTCGCGTCGGCGATCAGGTGATCCGCGCACCCCGGTCGGTGCACGCGATGACGGTGCCGCCGGGCCTCCCCATCGCACTGCCGGAGGGTGCGGCTGCTCAAGCCACGGAGAAGGCGCGGGTCGCGTTCTGGGATGCGGTCGGCAGTGTGCTGCTCCGGGCGAGCCAGCGGTGAAGCGCCGAAGCGGTGCGAGGTGGAGTAGTGGTGGGCCCTGCCGGGATCGAACCGACGACATCCACGGTGTAAACGTGGCGCTCTACCAGCTGAGCTAAAGGCCCTGATGCCGCGGAAGCGGCGAAAGACTGCCGAAGCGGTCCGTCCAGCTTACCGGGGTCAGCCGACGTGCGCGGGCAGCAGCTCCAGTGCGGCGCGGTACGCCTCGAGCGACCTGGCCTCGCCGGGAGCGGTGATGAACGACGCCCTGATGATGCCGGACTCGTCGATGACGAACGTCGCGCGGTTCGCGAAGCCCTTCTCCTGCAGGAACACGCCGTACTCCTTAGCGATCTGGCCGTGCGGCCAGAAATCGGCGAGCAGCGTGAAGTCGTAGCCCTCCTGCTCCGCCCACGCGCGCAGGGTGAACTTCGAGTCGACCGAGATGCCGATCAGCTCCACCGCGTGGTCCTTGAACAGAGCGAGGTTGTCGCGAAGTGCGCAGAGCTCCCCGGTGCAGGTTCCCGAGAACGCGAGCGGGAAGAAGACGAGCGCGACGGCGCGCTTTCCGCGGTAGTCGCTCAGCCGGATGCTCTCGCCGAACTGGTTGAGGAGCTCGAAGTCGGGTGCCTGGGTGTCGTTCTCCAGAGCCATGGTGTGTTCCTTTCAGCGCCGGGATGCTCGATCCTGATTCGGCGCACGAGGACACAGCTTAGACCTCCCGCGAGGCAAGACCAAGGTGGCTGTCAACACCTGCGTCTCAGTGAGGCTAGGCTTGCGGATGGTGCCTTCGCGGTTGTCGTAACCCGACAGCGTCCGGCGCCTCACACGATCTATCCGACACAAGAAAGAGGTCGAGGGTGACTGTAAACGACCAGGACCCGTACTCGGTGAATCACATCGATTCGGACCCGGAGGAGACCGCCGAATGGCAGGAATCCCTCGACGCACTGGTTGCGGCCCATGGACACGAGCGCGCTCGTGAAATCATGCTGAGCCTGCTCAAGCGCTCCAAAGAACTGCACCTCGGTGTTCCGATGGTCCCGACGACGGACTACATCAACACCATCTCGCCCGAGAACGAGCCGGAGTTCCCCGGCGACGAGGACATCGAGCGCCGGTACCGCGCCTGGATCCGCTGGAACGCGGCCATCCTGGTGCACCGTGCTCAGCGCCCCGGCATCGCTGTCGGCGGCCACATCTCGACCTACGCGTCGAGCGCAGCGCTGTACGAGGTCGGCTTCAACCACTTCTTCCGCGGCCAGGACCACCCGGGCGGCGGAGACCAGATCTTCATCCAGGGCCACGCCTCCCCCGGCACCTACGCCCGCGCCTTCCTCGAGGGTCGCCTCAGTGCAGACCAGCTCGACGGGTTCCGCCAGGAGAAGTCGCACGCGGGCGGCGGTCTCTCGTCGTACCCGCACCCGCGCCTCATGCCGGAGTTCTGGCAGTTCCCGACCGTGTCGATGGGTCTCGGCCCGATCAACGCGATCTACCAGGCGCAGCTCAACCAGTACCTCACCAACCGCGGCATCAAAGACGCGAGCGACCAGCACGTCTGGGCCTTCCTCGGCGACGGCGAGATGGACGAGGTCGAGAGCCGCGGTCAGCTGCAGGTGGCGGCGAACGAGAAGCTCGACAACCTCACGTTCGTCATCAACGCCAACCTCCAGCGCCTCGACGGCCCGGTGCGCGGCAACGGCAAGATCATCCAGGAGCTGGAGAGCTACTTCCGCGGCGCCGGCTGGAACGTCATCAAGGTCATCTGGGGCCGCGAGTGGGACGACCTGCTCGCCCGCGACGCCGACGGCGCGCTCGTCAACCTGATGAACCAGACGCCGGACGGCGACTACCAGACCTACAAGACGGAGAACGGCGCCTACGTGCGCGAGAACTTCTTCGGTCGCGACCCGCGCACCCTGGAGCTCGTCAAGGACTACTCCGACGACCAGGTCTGGAACCTCAAGCGCGGCGGTCACGACTACCGCAAGGTCTACGCCGCGTTCAAGGCCGCTGTCGAGCACAAGGGCCAGCCCACCGTCATCATCGCCAAGACCATCAAGGGCTACGGCCTGGGTCCGAGCTTCGAGGGCCGCAACGCGACCCACCAGATGAAGAAGATGACGCTAGACAACCTCAAGACCTTCCGCGACGCGATGCGCATCCCGGTATCGGATGCTCAGCTCGAGGAGAACCCGTACCTCCCGCCGTACTACAACCCGGGTCCGGACGACGAGGCCATCCAGTACCTGCACGACCGGCGTCGCGCCCTCGGCGGTTACGTGCCGGAGCGCCGCACCAAGTACACGCAGCTGAACCTGCCTGACGACTCGGCCTACGCCATCGCCAAGAAGGGCTCGGGCACGCAGGAGATCGCCACCACCATGGCGTTCGTCCGGCTGCTCAAGGACCTGCTGCGCTCGAAGGACTTCGGTCACCGCATCGTGCCGATCATCCCGGATGAGGCGCGCACGTTCGGCATGGACGCGTTCTTCCCGAACGCCAAGATCTACAACCCGAACGGCCAGCACTACACGTCGGTCGACCGCGAGCTGCTCCTGGCCTACAAGGAGAGCCCGCAGGGCCAGATCATCCACGTCGGCATCAACGAGGCGGGAGCGCTCGCTGCGTTCACCAACGTCGCCACGTCGTACGCCACGCAGGGCGAGCCGCTCATCCCTGTGTACGTCTTCTACTCGATGTTCGGCTTCCAGCGCACCGGTGACGCCATCTGGGCCGCCGGGGACCAGATGGCCCGCGGCTTCATGATCGGCGCGACCGCAGGCCGCACCACGCTCACGGGCGAGGGACTGCAGCACGCTGACGGGCACTCCCTCGTGCTGTCGGCGACGAATCCGGCCGTCGTCTCGTACGACCCGGCCTACGGCTATGAGATCGGGCACATCGTGCGCAACGGTCTCGAGCGGATGTACGGCGAGTCGCACCCGAACCCGAACGTCATGTACTACCTGACGGTCTACAACGAGCCGATCGTGCAGCCGGCCGAGCCGGAGGGCGTCGACGTCGACGGGATCGTCCGCGGCATCTACAAGCTCCGCGGGAACGACGTCGTCGGACCGAAGGCGCAGCTGCTCGCGTCGGGTGTCTCCGTGCCGTGGGCGCTCGAGGCGCAGCACCTGCTCGCGCAGGACTGGGGTGTCTCGGCCGATGTCTGGTCGGTGACCTCGTGGTCCGAGCTGCGTCGCGACGGCCTCGCGGCCGAGGAGCACAACTTCCTCTACCCGCAGCAGGACACGCAGGTGCCGTACGTCACCCGCAAGCTGGAGGGCGCAGAAGGCCCGTTCGTCGCCGTGACGGACTACATGCACGCGGTGCCCGACCAGATCCGTCAGTTCGTGCCCGGCGAGTTCGCGACGCTCGGCGCCGACGGCTTCGGCTTCTCGGACACTCGCGCCGCTGCGCGCCGGTTCTTCAAGATCGACGGCCCTTCGATGGTCGTCCGCACCCTCGAACTGCTCGCCGCTCGCGGCCAGGTCGACGCGGATGCCCCCGCCCGGGCGATCGAGAAGTACCTGCTGCACGACGTGAACGCGGGCACCACCGGAACCGCCGGCGGCGAGAGCTGACGCGCGAACGCACCACCGTGCCGAAGACACCTGTGCCGAAGAAGCCGGCGGAGATGACGAAAGCGGAGACGCTCACCTGGCTGCGCAAGATCTCGGGTGAGCTGGCCACCGCTACGCTCAAGCGACTCGAAGACACCCTGCCGTGGTACCGCGACATGCCCCCTGGGCGGCGGTCCGCGGTGGGGTTGGTCGCCCAGGCCGGCATCTCGTCGTTCATCTCGTGGTTCGACGACCCGCGGTCGACGCCGTGGATCGCCGCCGACGTGTTCGGCGCTGCACCCCGCGAGCTCCTGCGCTCGGTGAGCCTGCAGCAGACGCTGCAGCTCATCAAGGTGACGGTGGAGGTCGTGGAGGACCGCGTCAAGCACGGCAGCGAGCCGTTGCGCGAGGCGATCCTGCTCTACTCGCGGGAGATCGCCTTCGGTGCCGCGGACGTCTACGCCCGCGCCGCGGAGGCCAGGGGCCTCTGGGACGCGCGCCTCGAAGCGCTCGTGGTCGACAGCATCCTGACCGGCGAGTACGACGACGAGCTGCCCAGCCGCATCGCGGCGCTCGGATGGCACGGTCACGGCGAGGTCAGCGTGCTGGTCGGAACGGCGCCCAAGATGCTCGACGTCGACCAGCTGCGCCGCACGGCGCGGCACATGTCGGCGGATGTGCTGATCGGGGTGCAGGGCAGCCGGCTCGTGCTCGTGATCGGCCGGGCATGGCCGAGCAACGCCACGCCGGAGGAACAGTACGGCGAGACCGTCGGCGCCTCCCCCATCGTGAGCTTCCTCGAGATCGCCACCCAGCTGGAGCCGGGCTTCGGCGCCGGCCACCTGGTGCTCGGGCACGAGGTGCCGAGCCTGGTCGACGCGTCCAAGAGCGCGAAGGCGGCGCTGGCCGGCTTCGCCGTGGCGAAGGCCTGGCGCAACTGCCCGCGCCCGGTGCACGCCGACGATCTGCTCCCCGAGCGGGCGCTGGCCGGTGACGGCCTCGCCAGGGCGACACTGATCAACCGCATCTACCGCCCGTTGCAGGCGCACTCGACCGAGCTGCTCACCACCCTGTGGTGCTACCTCGACAACGGCCGCTCCCTCGAGGCGACCGCCAGGGAGCTGTTCGTCCACCCGAACACCGTGCGGTACCGTCTCAAGCGCGTCTCGGAAGTGATCGGCTGGGACGCCACCGGCGCCCGCGAGGCGCTCATCCTGCAGGCGGCGCTGATCGTCGGCTCCATCAACGAGCCGGATGCGCCACGCCGCCCCTGACGCCGTCTCCCAGCGGACATCGGTTAGTAGACATCCGCACAAGCATTCCGGAATACTTCGTACCCGTTCGACACATCCGCTCAGCGGAGGATTGGCAGACTAGAACTCGTGATTGTCATCGTGTGCCCTGGGCAGGGCTCCCAGACCCCCGGATTCCTCGACCCCTGGCTCACGGAGTCGTCGTTCCGCGACCAGCTGGGCGCCATCTCGGACTCCGTCGGCATCGACCTCATCGCCCACGGAACCACCAGTGACGCCGACACCATCAAGGACACCGCCGTCGCGCAGCCCCTGATCGTCTCGGCCGGGCTCCTCACCCTGTCCGCTCTGTTCGCCGACGGCCGCCGCGACCGCGTCGGCGGCATCGCCGGGCACTCGGTCGGCGAGCTGACCGCCGCCGCCGGCGCCGGCATCCTGAGCGAGAACGACGCCGTCGCGTTCGTGCGCGAACGGGGTGCGGCCATGGCACGCGCTGCCGCCGAGACCCCGACCGGGATGAGCGCCGTCAACGGCGCCGACGAGACGGAACTGCTCGCGAAGCTCGACGAGTACGGGCTCTCCCCCGCCAACTACAACGGCGGCGGCCAGATCGTGGTCGCAGGCTCACTCGAGGGGCTCGCGAAGTTGAGCGAGAACCCGCCGGCGCGCGCCCGGGTGATCCCGCTTCAGGTCGCCGGTGCCTTCCACACCCGCTACATGGAGCCCGCCGTCGCGCACCTCCGGGAGTTCGCCTCGACGCTCGCCACTTCCGACCCGACGCTGCCGATCTGGACGAACAACGACGGTTCGCGCGTCACCAGCGGTGCCGCTTTCGTCGACCTGCTGGTCGGTCAGGTCTCCTCGCCGGTGCGCTGGGACCTCTGCATGGAATCGTTCCAGGCGGCCGGCGTCACGGGGATCATCGAGGTCGCCCCGGCCGGCGCCCTCGTCGGTCTCGCGAAGCGCGGCCTGAAGGGTGTACCGTCCGTCGCGATCAAGACGCCGGACGACCTGCCCGCCGCATTCGACCTCATCGACCAGGCCGCCTAAGGAGACGCGTTGACCCACCCCACCCTGCAGCAGGCCCACGGGCCCCAGTACACGCGCATCCTGTCCGTCGGTGCCGCCCGCGGCGACGTGGTCGTGCCGAACGACGACCTCATCGGCCCGATCAACTCGTCCGACGAGTGGATCCGGCAGCGCACCGGCATCATCACCCGCACCCGTGCGAGCCACGACGTGCTGGCGGTCGACCTGGCCACCGACGCATCCCGTGAAGCCATCGCGAAGTCCGGGGTCGACCCCGCGCTGATCGACGCCGTCATCGTCGCCACCATCAGCAACTCCCGCCAGACGCCCTCGCTCGCCGCCGTGCTCGCGGACCGCGTCGGGGCCAACCCGGCGGCCGCCTACGACATGAACGCGGCCTGCGCCGGCTACACCTACGGCATCGCCCAGGCCGACGCGCTCATCCGCACGGGCGTCGCGCACTACGTGCTCGTCGTCGGCGCCGAGAAGCTCTCCGACGTCGTCGACCCCACCGACCGCAGCATCTCGTTCCTCCTGGGCGACGGTGCAGGCGCGGTCGTAGTGGGGCCGAGCGAGTACCCCGGCATCTCCAAGACCATCTGGGGGTCCGACGGCTCCAAGGCCGACGCGGTCGGCATGAACGGAACGCTCGTCGACTTCCGCGACGGTGCGGCCGAATGGCCGACGCTCCGGCAGGAGGGCCAGACGGTCTTCCGCTGGGCGGTCTGGGAGATGGCCAAGGTCGCGAAGCAGGCCCTGGATGCGGCGGGTGTCACGAGCGACCAGCTCGCAGCGTTCATCCCGCACCAGGCGAACATGCGCATCGTCGACGAGTTCGCGAAGCAGCTCAAGCTTCCCGACACCGTCGCGATCGCCCGTGACATCGAGACCACCGGAAACACGTCCGCGGCGTCCATCCCGCTCGCCACGCACCGCCTGCTCGAGGAGAATCCCGAGCTCAGCGGCGGCCTCGCGCTCCAGATCGGCTTCGGCGCCGGGCTGGTGTTCGGCGCGCAGGTCGTCGTGCTGCCCTAAACTAAACAACGGTCAAACGACACCCCCCTCAAGGAGATAACACCATGGCATTGTCCACCGAAGAAGTTCTTGCCGGCCTGGCCGAGCTCATCAACGACGAGACCGGCATCGCGACCGACACGGTTGAGCTGGACAAGTCGTTCACCGACGACCTCGACATCGACTCCATCTCGATGATGACCATTGTGGTCAACGCCGAGGACAAGTTCGACGTGAAGATCCCTGACGAAGAGGTCAAGAACCTCAAGACCGTCGGTGACGCCGTCGAGTTCATCGTCAAGGCACAGGCCTAGTACCGCACGAAGAACTTCCATCGCGGTCGCGGCCGGTCCGGCGCCGCCGGATCGGCCCGCCCGTGATCGAGAGCGCCATCGGCGTCTCGAGTTTCTCACCAACGGAGAGTGTTGCAATGACCAAGAAGATCGTCGTCACCGGCATCGGCGCCTCCTCGCCGCTCGGTGGCACCGTCCCGGAGACCTGGGACGCCCTCCTCGCCGGCGTGTCCGGTGCCCGCACCCTCGAGCACGACTGGGTAGCGGAGTACGCCCTGCCCGTCACCTTCGCCGCTGAGGCCAAGGTGCGTCCGGAGGAAGTGCTGGAACGGCCCGTCGCCAAGCGCCTCGACCCGTCCAGCCAGTTCGCACTCATCTCCGCAATGGAGGCGTGGGCCGACGCGGGTTCCCCCGACGTCGCTCCCGAACGGCTCGGCGTCGACTACGCCACCGGCATCGGCGGACTGTGGACACTCCTCGACGCCTGGGACACGCTGCGTGAGCGCGGGCCGCGCCGCGTGATGCCGCTGACCGTGCCGATGCTGATGCCGAACGCCGCTTCTGCTGCGGTCTCGATGCACTTCGAGGCGCGCGCCTTCGCGCACACCGTCGCCTCCGCGTGCGCGTCCAGCACCGAGTCGCTGGTCAACGCCTACAACAACCTTCAGGCCGGACTGGCCGACGTGATCATCGCCGGCGGAACCGAGTCGGCGATCCATCCGATCACTATGGCGTCCTTCGCGTCGATGCAGGCGCTGTCGAAGCGGAACGACGACCCTGGCTCCGCATCGCGGCCGTACAGCGTCGACCGTGACGGGTTCGTCATGGGCGAGGGCGCGGCGAGCCTCGTGCTCGAGACCGAAGAGCACGCGCTCGCCCGCGGCGCGAAGATCTACGCCGAGATCGTCGGCGGCGGCGTCACCGCCGATTCGTACCACATCACGGCGAACGACCCTCAGGGCCGTGGAGCCATCCGCGCGGTCAACCTGGCGCTCGCCCAGGCGGGGGCGACGGCCGACGAGGTCACGCACATCAACGCTCACGCGACGAGCACACCGGTGGGAGACCCCGCCGAGTACACGGCTCTCCGGGAGGTGTTCGGCGAGCGGATCGCCGAGATCCCCGTCTCCGCGACCAAGGCGTCGACCGGTCACCTCCTCGGTGGCACGGGTGCCCTGGAGGCCGTGTTCACGATCCTCGCGCTGCGCGACCGGGTCGCGCCGCCGACGATCAACATCACCGAGCTCGACCCCGCGATCCCGCTCAGCGTCTCTGGCACCGCTCAGCCGCTCGGCAGCGGCCCGCAGCTCGCGATCAGCAACTCGTTCGGCTTCGGCGGCCACAACGCCGTCGTCGCGATCCGTTCCGTCTGACCCCGAGCGCGCGCCGACATCAGCGCTCGCGCGCAAAAAGAGAAGAGACCCCGACCGGGAAGCCACCGGTCGGGGTCTTTTCGTTTTCACCGCGTGCGGGCGGCAGCGCGTGATGCCTGGGCCGGCCCGCCGCGGGAGTCGTTGTTCGTCAGCCGACCTTGTGCAGCCAGACCACGGAGGTCGTGTCGCTGGCGTGCCGGAACACCTCGAGCTCGTCGTCCCAGGCCTGCCCGAGGGCGAGCCGCAGCTCACGGTGGAGCTCGATCGCGTTGGCGCCGGCGATCTCCATCGCGTACCGCACGCGGTCCTCGGGGATGACCATGTTGCCGGCGGTGTCGGTCTGGGCGAAGAAGATTCCGAGGTCGGGCGTGTGCATCCAGCGGCCGCCGTCGGTTCCGAGTCCGGCGTCCTCCGTCACCTCGAAGCGCAGGTGCTCCCAGCCGCGCAGAGCAGACGCGATCGCGGCACCCGTGCCCTGGGGTCCATCCCAGTAGAACTCGGTGCGCTGGGCGCCCTTGAGCACCGGTTGCGCCTCCCATGTGAAATTCACGGCGCGACCGATCGCGCGACCCGCCGCCCACTCGATGTGGGGGCAGAGCGCGCCAGGTGAGGAGTGCACGTAGAGCACTCCTCTAGCTGCGTGTGCCGCCATGGTTTTCCTCCGTTCGGTTCGATACGTCTTCCCCAACGATCGATCGACGGAACCAGGCTGTGCGTACGCACGGGCACGATATGAAATTGGCAGCCACGAGGCTGATGTCTTGAATTATGCCGCACAACCCGGCGAAGTTACAAGATTGTGATTCGGCGGTTCGGTGCCGGGGTCGTGCGGCAAAAGGAATAGCATACCGAGTATGTCCGTTCAGAACGGTTTTCTCGCTCTCCTCACCCTTGGGCCGGCGTACGGTTCGCAATTGCAGGGCGAGTTCCTCGCCCGCGCCGTGCACCGTCGTCAGCTGAACGCCGGGCAGGTCTACTCCACCCTCGACCGGATGATCGATCAGGGTCTCGTGGAGCCGGCGGGCGCCACCGACGACGGGCTGCCGCTCTATGCCCTCACTGCGCAGGGTGAGGAACAGGCGCGCGCGTGGCTCACGACCGGCCCGAAGGATTCCCGCCCCGACTGGGACGAGATGCAGGACCAGGTGTTGGTGGCCGTCTCGCTCGCCGATGCCGATCCCGACGGTGTGCTCCGTGACTATCGAGCAGCGTTCGTGGAGAAGATCCGCGAGCTCGCCCACGACGCCGACTCGAGCGCCGAGCTGGCGGCGAACCGCGCGGCGGAACTCGGCGCCAAGGCTGCGATCGAGTGGATCGACGAGGTCATCGCGACCCTCGCCGCGCATCCGGAGATCTTTCTGCAGGAGCGGTCGTCCGACCGCCCCCGACGCGGACGCAAACCCGCCGCGTCCTGACCCGACGGCGTCCTGACCCGACGGGTCAGTGCAGCAGCTCGCCCGCCTTGTTCAGCACGTTCTTCTCGCCCGCCTCGATCGGAACCGAGAACCGGTTCTGCGCCGGAGGCAGCGGGCAGTTGAAGTTGTAGCTGAAGGCGCACGGCGGCAGAACCGCGAGGTTGAAGTCGAGCGTCACCGTCCCGTCGGGATTGGGCGCCACGAACAGGAAACGGCCGACCGAGTAGGTGGAGTCGCCGTTCGTGCTGTCGGAGAAGACGAGCTGCAGCGCCCGGCCCGCCTTGAAGGCGGCGAGGTTGTAGTCGACGCCGTCTTTGCTGAAGGTGATCTCGCCAGGGACGACCATGTCGCGGGTCTTCCCCTCGTCTTTCAGGTGCTCGAAGCCGACCGTCTTGCCGCCCTCGATCGGCGTGAAGGCTGCCTGCACGATCCACTCGGGGTTGAAGTCGAACGCATCGATCGAGCCGAAGTCCTGGATCGCCTCCGAATTCGAGTCCCAGACGCGCAATGCGTAGTCGCCCTCTTCGCTGGCGATCACGAATCCGGTGACGGTGTCACTGAAGACGACCTCGCTGGGGTTCGCGTCGTCCTTGCCCCGCACGATGGCGTCTCCGTCGACCAGCGTGCCGTCGACCACGATGTCGTCGGCCGGCGTCGCCGTGACCTTGAGCCCGGACTGGCCGGCCGGCAGCGGCGACCAGAGGCCGGGGATGCCCCAGATCGGCTGCCCGGGAGCGGCCGGGTCGCCCGTGATCCACTGCGTGTTGACGAGCGCGAGGTTGCCCTTCGGCGCCGTGACGGCCTGCGCGCGGCGCTGGCGGTAGCGGGCCAGGATGTCGCGCGGATCAGTGGGGGCGGTGGCGGTGTCGGTCATGGTCTCCATCCTCGGTCAGGTGGTGTGCAACAACCAACTCCGACACAGGTTTATGCCGCGAAGCGTGCGTGCGCATCGATCTATTTCGCTTCGGCGTAGTTGTCGACGATCGCCGCGGTGACGGGGAACTCCACCGGGAAGTCGCCGAACAGCAATCGGCCGGCCTGGGCCGCTGCTGCTGTGACCGCGTCCGCTGCGCGATCGGCGAGGCCCTCCGGGGTGTGCACGATCACCTCGTCGTGCAAGAAGTAGACCAGGTGCGGGCCCTCCTCGAGCCGGCGTTCCGGCGCCATCGACGTCAGCTGCTTGCGCAGTTCGGCCATCCAGCACAGCGCCCACTCCGCTGCGCTCGCCTGCACCACGAAGTTCCTGGTGAAGCGGCCCCAGTCGCGTGCCTGGCTGCGCGCGCGTCGCTCCTCCGCATCGGTCGAGTCGGCGCCCGAGGCGGCCGACTGCGCGGCCAGCCACGCCGATCCCGGTCGCGGCGAACTCCGCCCCAGTCTCGATGTGACCACCTCGCCGCGCTCCCCCGCCCGGGCGGCGTCTTCGACGAGCCGGATGGCGCGTGGGAACGCCCGCGTGAGACGGGGCATGAGCCGACCGCTCTCCCCCGTCGTCGCCCCGTACATCGCGCCGAGCATCGCGACCTTCGCGTGCGCACGCTCGTCGACCGCGCCGGACGCGACGATGCCCTCGTAGAGGTCTTTCCCGCGGCCGGCTGCCGCCATGGCCGTATCGGCCGAGAGCCCGGTGAGGATGCGCGGCTCCAACTGCGCCGCATCGGCCACCACGAGCTTCCATCCGGGATCCGCGACCACCGCCCCTCGCACCTGGCGCGGGAGCTGCAGCGCTCCGCCCCCTTTGGTCGCCCACCGCCCCGTCACGACGCCACCCGGCAGGTAGTCCGGCCGGAAGCGACCGTCGCGGATCCAGGCGTCGAGCCAGGTCCAGCCGTTCGCCGTCAGCAGCCGGGAGAGCTTCTTGTAGCGCAGCAGCGGCTCGATCACCGGATGCTCCAGCTTGCGCAGTTCCCACGAGCGCGTCGACGTGACGATGAGACCGGTGCGCTGAAGCGCGCGCAGCAGCTCGGGTGGGCTGTCAGGATTCAGCGCGGGTGCGTCGAGGGTCGCTCGGATCTCGGAGGTCAGTTGTTCGAGCACGGCGGGACGGCCCCCGGTAAGCGGGCGCGGGCCCAGGAGCCCAGTGAGCAGCAGATCGTGACGCTCGGTGCTGTATGGGAGGCCCGCGTGACGCATCTCCGCGGCGATGAGCGCTCCCGCCGACTCCGCGGCGAGCAGCAGCCGGAGACGGCCCGGGCTCTGACTGCCGTCGATCGCCTCCTTCTGGGCGGCGAACTCCTGCAGCGGTGAGCGCGGCTCCGGACGGTCATCCGGTTGGTCGAGGTCGAAGAGGGTGGCATGCTCGACCGCCTCATCGGCGACGTCCGGCCGCACATCCCAGGCGTCGGCCGGACGGCGCGCGAGGGCGGACGAGGCGCTGAGCGTCGAATACCGCAGGATGGTGTGGCTGAGCTGCAGGTCGACGCAGCGCTCGATCCGGATGCCCGCCGCGAGCAGCGACGGATACCAGGCGCGTGTGTCGCTCCAGACCCAGCGCGGCGTCTCGCGCTCGGCGTCGCGCACGTACGCGGGCAGCTCGGCGAGGTCGACGGTCCGCTCCCCCCGCATCGCTCCGTCGTCATCGATGCGCACGGCCAGGACGGCGCCGGAACGCGACCAGTCGAGAACGATGTGCACCCTTCCATTCTCGGTGCTGCCGGCGACATTCATGGGTGCGTCCCCGTTGCACGCGACCGCAAACATGAGGATAATTCAGTCAACGACGAAGCCCAACCCGAGAGGCGATCGACGATGACCGTTTATCTGCACGACAGCCAGGGCACCTGGATCGCGTTCCGCACCGAGCCGAACGGGCGTTTCCTGTTCAACCCGGATGGTACGTGGATCGGCTGGTTCCCGTGGGGCGACGACGAGGTCGTCTCACAGGACGGCGTGTACCTGGGCACGGTCGTCGGCGATCGCCTCCTCGTTCGCGACGCGCCGCCGTACCGCGGCACTCCGAGCTATCCCGGCGCGCCCGACTACCCCGGGCACGCCAGCTATCCGGGAGCCGCGCCGTTCCTGAGCCTCCCGGTCGGCTACACGGATGTCCCCGGATCCGCCCTCTGGCCCGCCCAGCGCTGGGGAAGCAGCATCGCCTCCTGAGCCGTACGGGCTCTGTCGTGCCGGCTCTGTCGTGCCGGCTCTGCCGTGCCGGCTCCGCCGTGCGCCGTCAGTCGTCGAGGCCCACGAGTCGCGCGCGGAGCTCGGGCCACGATTGCGCGAATCCCGGATGCAGGGGCAACTCGGTCACCGACCCCACCGGCACCCAGCGAAGTTCGATGCTCTCGACGTCCGCCATGCGCGGCTCGAACGGCCGCACGGCCTCGGCGACGACCGTGGTGTACGACCAGTACCCGAGGTCGAGCACGCTCGTGAAGAGCACGTTCACGGCATCGGCGGGAACGTCCGCCTCCTCGTGCGCTTCGCGCAGCGCTCCGTCGACGGCGGACTCGTCCGCGTGGCGTGCGCCGCCGGGCAGCCCCCAGGTGCCGCCGAAATGGCTCCAGTCCGCGCGGTGCTGCAACAGGATGCCGCGCAGGCGATCATGCACGAGGAGCCCGGCCGCGCCGAACCGTCCCCAGAATCGTTCGCCGTTCGGGCCCTCGACCCACGCATCGCCGGAGTTCACGCTTCCACGTTAGTCGTCCGCGTGTCACGGGACGCTGCCGGGCAGCGCTCGTGACGTCGTGCGACACGCGAGCTCCCATCCGCGAAGAACGAGTCCGTCTCGCTCTGCGGTGCGGTCGTAAGGTGAGGTCATGATCGCTCGGACAACCAGGACGGTATCGTGATGGCGGCCGTGCGCAGCGCGGGCATCCTGCTGTATCGGCGCTCCCCCGCGCTGGAGGTGTGGATCGCGCACATGGGCGGGCCGTTCTGGTCCGGCAAGGATGAGGCCGCCTGGTCGATCCCGAAGGGAATCGTCGAGACGGCGGACGTCGACGGCGAGCTGGCTGCGGCCATCCGGGAGTTCACGGAGGAGGTGGGCACGGCGCCGCCGGACGTTGCGTACGAGCCGTTCGGCGAGTTCCGGCAATCGTCGGGCAAGGTCGTCGTCGTGTTCGCGGCCGAGACCGACTTCGCTCCCGGGACGATCGTGAGCAACACCTTTCCGCTCGAGTGGCCCCCGAGGTCGGGCACGATGCAGGAGTTCCCGGAGATCGACGACGCGCGCTGGGTCGACATCGACGAGGCGCGGGTGAAGCTCGTGAAGGGCCAGCGCGCGATCCTCGATGCCCTGGAGGGGCGGGTCGGCGGATGAGCGCCAGACCGTGAGCGCCTGCGTCAGCTGCGGAAGAAGTCTCCCGCGCGGCCGCTCCACAGCATGATGATCACGATCAGGGAGATTGCCGCGCTGATGGCGGCGCTCGGCAACTGCGCGGGGAACACGGCGGCCGCGTAGATGACGGACGCGATGCTCAGCAGCTGCACGACGGTGACGATCGCCCGGGCGGTGCGGCTGCCTCGGAGCAGCCCTCGTGCGATGGCGAAGATGATGAGGGCCAGCGCGATCAGCACGATACCGGTGACGATCACCCCCGTCGAGCCGCCCAGCTGAGCGCGCAGCTCCGCGTCGTTCTGCAGCACCAGCAGGGCGATCCCGCCGAGCAGGTCGAAGAACGCCTGAAGCCAGACGAGCACGGCGATGAAGGTCACGCGGCCTGGTCGGCCGTTCGCTGCGGTCATGGGATCCTCTCGTCGGAGCGAGCCTAGCGCCGGTGCCGCCACCGGTGCGGGTGCTGGTACGCCGTGTGGGCGACCCCGCGTGTCCGCGCGTGTCAGGGCTCGCGTCGGACCGGGTCGAAGTGATACACCGAGATATGCCTCGACGCCCCGAGCGTGTCGTCAATAGGCTTCGTCAGGTAACAACAGATCCGGGGGCGGGGGTCGCCCTCGACGATTCATGTGGGGGAACCAGGATGGCAAACATCAACGTCTCGTATCAGGAGCTGAACGGCAACGCGGATCGGCTCATCGCCGGCCGGGACGAGATCAATTCGACGCTCGCGAAGCTGCAGTCGCAGATCTCCGCGCTCACGGCGGCCGGGTTCACGACCGACAAGTCGTCGGGGGCCTTCGCCGACGCCTACACCCGGTTCACCTCGGGGGCGCAGAACACCATCGGCGGTCTGAACGACCTCTCGCAGTTTCTCCGCACCACCGCGCAGACGCTCCAGGACGTGGACGCGCAGCTGGCTGCTCGCATCGGGCGCTGAGCCACGACGCGGGCGGCGTCCACCGCATTACTCAGTCGGGCACGGAGGCGCGCACCGCCCAGGCGCGCGCATGCATCCGGATGGAACCGTCCGGCTCGGTGGACACCCGCTCGCGCAGCGCGTCGCGGAGCCGCTCGCGATCGCGGTCGGTCAGCGACATCGCATACGTCGGAGCGGAGCCCTGTCCGCCGAGAAACGGCGTCCAATAGTCGTCGAAGCTCGAGAACGTCGTCGGGATCTCGACCCCGTTCGTCTCCGCTGCGACCAGGCCCGCCTCCGTGAAGACACGCGCGAGAGCGTGCGGCTCGCACAGCGGGAAGCGTGCTCCCTCATCCGGCGCCGTCGGGTCGAGCCCCACCGCGGCGTCCCAGAACGCGCGCATCAGCTCCATGCCTCCCGCGTAGTCCCAGACGTATGCGGCGACCGTTCCGCCGGGGCGTGTCACCCGCGCCATCTCCGTCACGGCTCGCGCGGGGTCCGGGACGAAGTTCAGCACGAGCCCGGAGACGACCACATCCGCCGTGTCGTCGTCGAACGGGATCGCCTCCGCGCTCCCCTGCCGCAGGTCAGCGCGTGTCCCCAGCCGGGCTCTGGCCGTGTCGAGGAATCCTGCGGACGGCTCCACCCCGCCGACCCACGACGGCTCGCATCCGACGACGATCGCCTCGGTCAGAGCGCCCGTGCCGCATCCGATGTCGAGCCAGCGTTCCCCGGGTGGAGCGTCGAGCCAGCGCAGGAAGGCCGGAGCGACCGCTCTGCTCCAGCGCCCCACGTACCGTTCGTACGCGTCTCCCTGCTCCCAGTTGCCGGTGAGGTGGTCAGCGGACATGGTGCTCCCTCGGTCAATCGCAGGCAGGTGGGGCGGAGCCGTCGCCCGGCGTGGCCGAATCGAGGGCAAGGATCGCGAGGATCACGCGGCGGGTCGGCTCGTCGCGCCCGAGCACGGCGTAGACCGGACCGAGCGCGTGCCAGAGCCCGGCGAGGTCGCGCAGGTCCGCGGTCACGAAGTGGGTCCCGGCCGAGCATCCGGCCCGGATCGCCCGTTGCTCGAGGGTCCGCAGAGCGCCCGTGCGCCCGCGAGCGTCCGCGGCGGCGTCGTCGAGCCACGCCCGTTGCTGCATCGACAGCAGCGAGAGAACGCCCGGATGCGCGATCAGCGCCGTCATCCGCGGCCACAGCGCCATGTTCTGCGTGATGTACGGGCGGGCGAGCACATGATCGTGGTTCTGGTCGACGATCGAGCTCGCGTAGCCCAGCAGGGTGCGATTCGCGAACGCGGTGTCGCGTTCGGGAGGGCTCAGCTGCACCGACCGTGCACCGAACGCGGTGACCGCCGCCGCCTCGACGGAGGACCCGTACGACGAGAACGTGGACCTCTGCCAATCGCTCAGTGCGCGGAGCGGCCCCGATGTCTCCGTCGCGACCGGCCGGCGCAGAAAGCCGGGCTCGAGCGCCAGCCCGACGACCCCGAGGCGCCGCACGTCTGTCAAGACGGTGGTGGACAGGGCGCTGTCCACCACCGCCTGCTGGAGTCGGTAGCTGTCGACGAGCATCGGTGCGGTCAGCGCACGCGCCGTCGGAACGCCGAGACGTTCGAACGCTCGCGTTGGTACCCAGCCGAGGTCGTACGCGTGGCGAGCAACGCCCCGGATCAGGCGCGTCTCGGCATCCTGTCCGTCGCCGCAGCAGTCGCGGACGATCCGGATGGCGAGTTGCCCGTGCGACAGCGCGAACACACTGCGCGCGAACCAGTCCGCCAAGGGATCGCCGGTGGTGTCCTGCTCGGTGAAGCCCATCGTGAGCGACCGTGGACTCTCCGCGACGCCGCCGCGCGCCGAGCACCCGGAGACGACGAGGGCGACCGAGATCGCCGCAGCACCGAGCAGACTCCATCGCGTGCGCATCCGCGCCTCCTGAACCGACAGGTTTCGAGACGAAACGTGCGATCGAGCGCCAGAGTACTCGCTAGGCGCCGACGCCGTGCAGCACCGACAGCGCGAAGCTGCGTGCGCGCTCCCGGAGCACCGCCATGCGCTCTTCCCGCGCCGCCTCGACATCGAACCCGATGTACGCCATCGGCGGCCGCTTGCGGACATTCACCGAGCATCCGAAGTCGGCGCAGACGAGCGTGCCCACCGTGTCGCCGTTGCGGCCGGCCTGACCGGCGCGCTTGGCGCTGTAGAAGACGACGTCGTTCGACAGGTTCACGTCTTGGCACCACGAGCACTGCGGGCGCGCGAGGGCGCGAGCCTCGGTGGGACGCAGCAGGAGGCCGACGGCCGAGCCGTCGAGTTCGACGATGGCATAGCTTCGGCTCGGAACCTTGCGGTCGCGCCAGCCCAGGTAGTCATGGGCGTCCCAGTCGATGGTCGCGAAATCGGCGGGGAGGGCCAGGTCGGAGACCTCCTTGCGGGATGCGTTGACGAAGGACGAGCGGATGGACTGTTCGGTCAGGGGAATCATGAGTGTGCACCTTGGGATCGTCGGCCGGATGGGCGTGCCGGGTCGGCCGTGCAGGCGTCGCCGGGGCGCAGCCCGGGACGCAGGGTTCGAAGCAGCGGCGGATGCCGCTCCCCGCCGAGAGCCGGCGAGGTGGAGGACGAACGCGGTGTCGCTATCTCGCGTCGGCGAAGAACACGCCGACGACCTCCTGACGCCCCGAGGGCAGCGAGAGCGAGAGCTGGATGAACACCCGGCGAGCCTATCACCGCCCGCCGCGCGCCTCCCCGTCCCCATCCGTTGAGGGGTGCCGAATGCGTCTGAACACGCCGGCCAATGGCGTGTTCGCCACCCTTCGACGAATCGCGGCGGCTTTCGTTTGACTCTCACACTGTGTCATGGTCGAACGTGGCTTCCACTATGTACACCATCGGAGAGTTCGCCGCCTTCGGGCGGGTCAGCGTGCGGATGCTGCGGCACTACGACGCGATCGGGCTCTTGCCGCCCGCTCGAGTCGACGAGCGCACCGGGTACCGCCAGTACTCGAACGCCCAGCTGCGTCGTCTGCTGAGAATCGTCGAGCTCCGCCAGCTGGGTGTCGGCCTGGACCGCATCGCCACCGTCTTCGCAAGCGACGAGGACGACGACGCTGCGCTCCGGGACGCCCTCGAGGCGAGGCTCGCCGAACTCGAGGCCTCCGTGGCCGACGACACCGCGCGTCTCGCCCGGATCCGGCGACGTCTCCGACTACTGGAAGGAACGGAAACCATGTCAGAAGCAGTCACCTATCGCACCGTCGAGCCCGTCACCGTCTACGCCGTCACAGGTGTGTCTCCGGGGATGGGTCCGGAGAACGTCGGCCCCATCGTCGGCCCGCTGATCGAGCGGCTCGACCGCGTGCTGGTCGACGCCGGGCGCGCGATCGTCGAGCCGGCGATCTTCTGGTACGAGCCGGGCGAGGGCGGCGACGATCTCGCCGTGAACGTCTCGTACCACGCCGAGCCGACGCCTCTGCCGGGCGACGGCTACCACGTCGTCGAACTCCCCGGGATCGAGACGGCCGCCACGATCGTCCACCGTGGCGACATGTCCGGCATCGGCGACACCTGGTCGGCACTCGTCGATCAGTTGACTGGTGACGGCTACCGGATGACCGGCCCCAGCCGCGAGGTCTACCTCAAGGCGAACGGCCACATCCCGCAGCCCGACTGGGTCACAGAGCTGCAGGTCCCCGTCGAGCGCGCCTGAGAGCGGCTGACGCTGCCTGGTCGCTCCACCGGGGCCGACCGCTCGCACATGCTCTCGCGTGGCGGACGGTCGGCCTTCGGCACCTATAGCGTCATGGGGTGACCGATCACGCGTTGAAGCTTCGCCGATCCGGGATCGGTTTGGAGATCATCACGCTCGGCTGGAACGTCGTCGGCGTGGTGCTGCTGGCGATCCTCGCCTACCAGTCGTCATCGGTAGCGCTCCTCGGGTTCGGCCTGGACAGCCTCATCGAGATCGGCGCGAGCACCGTCGTGATCTGGGAGCTCACCGACACCGACGAGACCCGGCAGCGGGTCGCCCTGCGCCTGATCGCCTGGGCGTTCAACCTCCTAGCCACCTACCTTCTCGTGCAGGCCGTCGTCGCGCTGCTGCTCGGCCATCACGCCACCCCGCTCATGGGCGGAATCGGGTGGACCGCACTCACCGCTGTCGTCATGTTCGCGCTCGCCTGGGGCAAATGGGTCGTGGGCAAGCGCCTGAACAGCCCGGTGCTGCTCACCGAAGGACGCGTCACTCTCATCGACGGGATCCTGGCGACGAGCGTACTGATCGGGATCGGGCTCGACTACGCCCTCGGCTGGTGGTGGGCAGATCCGATCGCCGGGCTCGTCATCGTCTTCTACGCCGCGCGCGAGGCCGTCCACATCTTCCGCGCGTAGCCGAGCTTGCGGAGCAAGACGTCCGCAGACGGCACCTCCCGTGCCTGGAAGCGCGTTCGAACAAAGTAGCCGTAGGGCGGACGGGACTACACGAGCCGGAGGCAGGCAGGCGTCGGCACGGATGCGAGCGAGAGGAACTCCAGCGACCGCGCGTCCTCGTCGAAGGCGAAGACGGCCACGCTGTCACTGTCCTGATTGGCGACGATGACGCGTCGCGCATCCTGAGACACGATGAGGTCCCGGGGCGCCTTGCCACGGCACGGCTCGCTGGCCACCAGGGTCAGACCGGCCACCGGGTCGAACGAGAACACAGCGATCGTGTCGTCGCCCCGGTTCGTGGCGAACACGGTGCTGCCGGTGGGTGACACCCGCACGGCGGCGGTCGTGCTCACGCCGACCGCATCCGCCGGCCGAGTGGATGCGCTACCGGCTCGCTCGAATCGGTCGCCGTCGCGCCGCAGAACATCGACCGTGTTGCCGAGCTCGTTGACGACGAAGGCGTGCTGCCCGTCGGGGTGGAACGCCAGATGCCGGGGTCCCGCGGCTCCGGACGAGATCGTCGCGTCTGGGCGCCGGGCCAGCTGCCCGTCGCCATCGAAGCCGTAGAAGAGCACCTGGCCGAGGCCCAAGTCGACCACGACGAGGTCACCCGTGACATCGTCGAAGATCACCTGGTGCACGTGCGGGCTCTCCTGCCGGACCGCATCCGGGCCGCTGCCGTGATGCTGTACGAAGGCGACCCGCTCGCCGAGCGCGCCGTCGTCGTCGAGCGCGATGACCGAGATCGAGCCACCGCTGTAGGTGCCGACGACGAGGAACCGTTCGCTCGGGTCGAGTGCGAGGTGGTCGGGCTCGGCACCGGCCGCCGATGCTGTGCCGAGCAGAGTGAGCGAGCCTGCGGAATCACGGGCGAAAGCGGCGACGCCACCGTCCGGCGCTGTCTCCATTACCGCGTACACCCGCGAACCGTCGGCACTGGCGGTGAGCCACGACGGGTTCGCCAGCCGAGCTGCGACCTCCGCTCCGGCGACCTTCTCCCCGTCGAAGACCGCGCTCACGATGCCGTCGGCACGCCCGTCGACGTCGGGGACCTGCTGTGTGTATGTGCCGATGAGGAGCGCGCTCGTCATCATCTCATCCTGGCAGTGGGTGCGATGGATGGCACGGTCAGCGATTGGCTTCAGATCCTGGGTTTCCGCGTCGTGGTCCGGAATGAAGTGGGCGGGCGAGTCGAACCGAATGAGGTCGACGAGCTCTATGTCGCTGCGATATCCAATGGAGGCCAGGGCGTATTCGCGCCAGAGGCAACCGGATGGGGTGCACCCCGGGCGCGAGTACTGGCTCCCGGCGGACGGGAGTGGACCTTCGGCAGCTACCGACCCGGAGAGATCCAGCCCGCGGCAATCGCACCACGGCGAGGGCAGGATGTCTCGTTACCGTGAGGCCTGGTCGGGGGATGTTCTCCGTAGGGCGGACGGGACTTGAACCCGTGACCGGCGGATTATGAGTCCGATGCTCTAACCAGCTGAGCTACCGCCCCGTGTGCCGGCGTCTACTCGGACGTCGGCACCGATGGGGCCGCTTCCGTCACCGGGTCGGCCACCGGCTCACCACGATACAGGCTTTCGAATGTCGAGATCGTGGTCTGGATGTCGTGTGCCGCGACGATGCGCAGCGACCCGCGCTTGAGCACATCCAGCTCCTCCTTGGGGAGGGTGAGCACGTGCTCGAGCTTCGTCGCCAGGTCGTCGACATTGCCCGGATCGAAGAGGTAGCCGTTCTCGCCGTCGCGCACCAGGTGCGGCAGCGCCATCGCGTTCGCCGCGACGACCGGGAGGGCGGAGGCCATCGCCTCCATGGTCGCGATCGACTGCAGCTCGGCGATGGACGGCATCGCGAACACGGATGCCCGCGTGTACGCCTGGCGGAGCTGCTCGTCGGTCACGTAGCCGGTGAAGGTCACGCGGTCGGCGATGTTCAGCGTCTCGGCGAGGTTCTGCAGGTTCTTCAGTTGGTCGCCGCCTCCGACGATCTCCAGCTTCGTGTCGAGCGAGGCGGGCAGCGCGGCGACGGCCTTGAGCAGCACGTCGATCTGCTTCTCGCCCGTGACCCGGCCGACGAACAGGATGCGGTTCTCGGTGCGCTCACCGAAGTCCGGCGTGTAGTTGTGGGCGTCGATGCCGCAGGAGATCGCGTGCACGCCGCGCAGACCGGTGAACTTCTCGAGGAAGTCCGCGGCCTTGCGGGTCGGCGTGGTCACGGCCTCGGCGCGCCCGAAGGTGCGTCGTGCCGCCTTCCAGGCGAGCCCGATCGCCCACTCCTGGATCCAGCGCGGCAGGAGCGTGAACTCCAGCATGTTCTCCGGCATGAAGTGGTTCGTGCCGATGATCCGGATGCCGCGCTTCTTCGCCTCGACCGAGAGTCCGCGACCGACGACGATGTGCGACTGGAAGTGGACGACATCCGGCTTGACCTCGTCGATGATCCTGGCGCTGTTCTGCTTGATGCGCCACGGGATGGCGAATCGCAGCCAGTCGTGCGGGTACCAGCGCCAGCTGTACAGGCGGTGGGCCGTCATCGTCTGGCCCTCGTGCTCCTCCTGCCAGGTGCCGTGCTTGCGCGAGGCGGCGGGGGCGACGATGTGCACGTCGTGGCCGCGGGAGACGAGGCCGGCAGCGAGGCGCTCGGCGAAGCGTGCGGCGCCGTTGACGTCGGGCGCGAACGTGTCGGCGCCGATCAGCACGGTCAGGGGTTTCTTGGCCGCGCCGGCCGGCTGGGCGGGCGTGGAGCTATGCGGTCCGCTCGAATCGGGCACGAAGTTGGTTCCCTACGTTTGTGGGCCGGGACAGGAATCCGGCGAAGGTCGTCGCTAACGCCGATCGGGGTCGACCGGCTGATTCAGTCGCTTAGTCTAAGCCGGAATCCGGCGTTCTGTCCGAAAGCGTGGCCGCGACCGGCGCGCCTTCCAGGCCCGGCTCGAGCGATTGCGGGTGGTGCCTGGCGAGCATGAAGACCCCGTAGATGGCGACCGCGCCGGTGAGGACGAAGCCGATCATCGCCCACCAGGGCGCCTGGGCGGCCTCGTCGAGGATCAGGATGCCGATGGTCACCGCGACCAGCGGGTCGATCACGGTGAGACCGGCGATGACGAGATCGGGCGGCCCCGACGAGTACGCGTTCTGCACGAAGTACGCGCCGAGTGCCGCGGCGATCAGCAGTCCGACGATGCAGAGTACGAGCAGACCATCCCACTCACCGTCGCTGATACGTGCGATGACGACCTTCGCGAGGGTGGCCACGAAACCGTAGAGCACCCCGGCACCGACGATGTAGATCAGGGCCTTGAACCGGGAGCGCAGGAAGAAGAAGCACACCCCGAACGCCACGAGCACGATGGCGAGGATCACCAGGATCTCGATCAGCGCCCGATTCGTCACGGGGAGATCCCTCGCGGTGAAGGCGGCCAGGATGGCGAACGCACCGACGCCGCCGACGCAGAGCGAGATGGCGATGATCGACTGCCGGTTGAGCTTCACGTGCGTGACGCGCGCGTTCAGGATGGCCGTGACGACGAGAGCAATCGCCCCCAGCGGCTGCACCACGATGATGGGCGCGAGGGTCAGGCTGACGAGCTGGAACACGATCGCCAGGCCGAGCATCAGCGTGCCGACGACCCACGAGGGCCGTGCGAGCAGTCTGCCGAGCTGAGCCACGTCGAGACCGGAGGACGCCTCATGGGTCATCGCTTCGACCTTGGCGACACCGTGATGCTGCAGTTGGGCGCCGACCGACAAGAAGCAGGCGCCGATGAGAGCAATCGGGATTCCGAGGAATGCGCTCGGTTGAAGCGCGACCTCGCCCGTCACCGCCGTCAACACCGTATCCACCCCACGACCCTACCCAGTTTCATGCCGATATTCTTGCTGAATGGCCGTCCTCCCCATCCGGATCTCCGGAGATCCCGTGCTCCACTCCCCCGCAGCCCCCGTCACCGATTTCGACGACGGCCTGCGCACGCTCGTCGCCGACATGTTCGAGACGATGGATGCCGCTCCCGGGGTCGGCCTCGCCGGGCCGCAGGTGGGCGTGCCGCTTCGTCTCTTCGTCTACGGCTGGACCGACGATGACGACGTGTCGCATCGCGGCGTGGCGATCAATCCGGTGCTGTGGATCACCCCGACCTCGACGGACGAGCTCGACGAAGACGAGGAGTCGGAGGGCTGCCTGTCATTCCCGGGTGAGCGGTTCCCGCTGCGGCGCTCAGCCAACGCCATCCTGCAGGCGGTGGATCTCGACGGCGAGCCGTTCGAGGTGCACGCCGACGGCTGGCTCGCCCGCATCTTCCAGCACGAGTACGACCACCTCGACGGAACCCTCTACGTCGACCGTCTCACGCATCCGTACGGCAAAGCGGCCGCGAAGGCGTCGCGCAAGAACAGCTGGGGCGTACCCGGGCTGAGCTGGCTTCCTGGACGCGACCACCTCGAGGACTGACGGCTGCGTCCGCCGAGTGCTGTAGTCGGTCAGGGGCGCGCGCCGGGTTCGGCGCCGACGATGATCGACTCGACCACTTCTTCGACGGCGTCGGCATCGGGCAGACCGCCGAGTTCCCCGGCGAAGAGCAGGTGCCCTGTGCCGATCAGGGTGAATGCCAGTGCGTCGGGGTCCGCCTGCGGGGTCAGCCGTCCGAGGCGGCGCTCCGCCGTCAGGTAGCGCGAGAGCACGGCGGATGCCTCGGTGACGATGGGGACGCCACGCGGGGTCGTCTGGCGCAGCCGGCCGCGCAACTCCTCCCGGAAGCCGATGACGGCGATCAACCCGAGATCGATCGGTGTGAAGATCCGGGTGAGCGCATCGGCGATGGTTGAGACGACGCGCTCCCGCCCGACGGATGCGTCGAGCCGAGTGGCCTCCTGATCGAGCAGCGCGATGCGGTCGCGGATCAGCTCGGCGAGGAAATCGTCGAAGTCGGCGAAATGGCGATGCAGCACGCCTTTGGCGACCCCGGCCTCATCCGTCACCGCGCGACTGGTGAGTCCGCTCACGCCGTCCCGCGCGACGACGCGTTCGGCCGCGGCGAACAGTTGTGCTCGCGCGTCCCGCAAAGCGACTCCGGTCGGCATGCACGTCTCCTCGGCTACTGGATTAATGGGCGACCGCCCACTTAGAGTGGGCGCATGGTCACTCTAACGCCGGATCCCGCACCGCACCGACACCGCGAGATCGCCGAGTCCTTCGGCGCTGAGGCGGCACGCTACGACCGCGCCCGCCCGCATTACCCGCAGGCGGTCGCCGACGCTGTGCTGGACGGCCTGCCGGGCCGCCGCGTGCTCGATGTCGGAATGGGTACCGGCATCTCTGCGCTGCCGTTCGACGAGGCGGGGGCGCACATCGTCGGGGTCGAGGTCGATCCGCGCATGGCTGAGCTCGCGCGCTCGCGCGGCTTCCAGGTCGAGGTCGCTCGTTTCGAGGACTGGAATGCTGCCGGACGCGTCTTCGATGCCGTGATCGCCGGACAGACTTGGCACTGGATCGACCCGTCGGCCGGTGCAGCCAAAGCGGCGAGCGTGCTCGCGACTGGTGGCCGGCTCGCCCTGTTCTGGAATGTCGCCGACCCCGAACCGGAGATCGCCTCGGAGTTCGCTGCCGTCTACCGGTCCGTGGAGACGGGACTGCCGTTCACACCGTGGGCCGCACCGGCTCTCGACGGTTACGACGCCATCACCGGAGCAGCGATCGCGGGCATCCGGGCCACCGCTGCCTTCGCGGAGCCGCGCCGACTGCGCTTCGATCGGCAGACCACGATCACCGGGGAGGCGTGGCTCGATCAGGTTCCCACCATGGGCGGCCACAACCGCATCCCCCGCGAGAGCCTCACCGAACTCCTCGACGGGCTCGCACGGGTCGTCGACGACCACGGCGGAAGCTTCACCATGAACTACGCCACCGTGGTCATCCTCGCCGACCGCATCGCGGCGTGAGCTGCCCGGCGGCGCCGAGCACCGTGCGCTGCCAGGCGACGCCGCGGGCCGACGGGCGTCAGCGACCCAGGTCGACCCCGTGCACGCCGTTGTGGAAGCGCAGCGACGGGAAGACCGCCGACACCGAGAACCCCACTCCGGGCACCGTATGCGCGTTCAGGATGCCGCCGAACAGCGCGGAACGCTCCCGCATCTCGGTGAGGCCGGCGCCCTCGAAGCGCTCGGTGAGCGCCCGCAGGTCGTCGTCGATCGTGTACTGCGTCGCCTGATCGACCTCGTCGGGGCTGAGGCCGGCGCGGCGGGCGGCCGACCGGATGCCGTCGTCGTCGACGCTCACCTGCAGGCCCTCGTCCGTCCAGGCGAAGCCGACGGCGACCGCCGTGCCGGTCCCGCCGTGCCGGAGCGCGTTCTCGAGGCTGCCCTGCAGGATGCGGAACACGGCGAGCTCGGCGCCGGGCCGCAGTTCGAATCGCTCGCCGGTCTCGGTGAAGGTCACATCGAGTCCGGCGTCCCGCATCACACGGAACAGGTCGCGGGCGGAGTGCAGGCTGGGCTGCGGCATCGCCGCCGACTCGCCCTCGCGCACGACCGACTGCGCGCGGCGCAGATCGGCCAGGGCATCCCGGGCGAGCGTCTCGAGCGTGCCCGCCGACCGTGTGGCCGCCTCCGGGTCGCTCGCCGCGGCGTACCGGATGCCTTCGGCCTGTGCGACCAGCCGGGAGACCGCCTGCACGGCGACGTCCTGCAGCTCGCGGATGATGCGGAAGCGTCCGGCGTGCTCCGCGAGCTCGAGTTCGCGGTCGATGCGGTCCCACTCGGACTCGCTGCGGTCGTCGCGCTGCCGGCGGAGCAAGCGTGCGGCGCGCAGCCAGAGGATCAGCAACACGATGACGGCCAGGAGGAGCACGCCGCCGACGATGCCGGCGGCGATCACGAGGCCTCGTGCGTCGGGTGACGACAGAGCGTCCATGACAGTCCCTTCGGGCCGCTACGGGGGAACGGCCCGAACGAGCTTACCCGGCAGACGTGCGGGCGCACGGCGAACGGCGGCCGCGCCGGATGACGCGACCGCCGTTCGGAGCTGCGACTCAGGCGCTGTCGCCGCGGTTGGCGCGAAGGACCTCGAGCCGGGCGCGGTACTCGACCTCGTCGATGTCACCCTGCGCGAAGCGCTCCGCGAGCGTGCTCTCGGCCGAGCGCGAGGCGGCTCCCGGACCGTATCCGCCGCCGTACGGGCCGTATCCGCCGCGGGCAGCAGCCGCACGGCGCCAGCGACGCCCGGCGAAGGTGAAAATGAGCACGAAGACGGCGATCCAGAACAGCGGGATCAGCAGGAACAGCCAGCCGAAGCCGGCGCCCCACGGTCCCACCCAGGGTCCGCCCCAGTGGGCTGCGACGTTCGCAGCGGCGAGTGTGCTGAGCATGGTGGTCATCCAATCGGTGAACGCGGTCCGCACGATTCGCGGACCATCCACTCAAGCGTCGCCGGATCGGCTGCTCGGCGAATCCGCCCGGCGGAGTGAATGGCCGTACTCCGCCGGGAGCAGTGCGGCTACTGCCAGCCCGCCTGCACGAGGCCGGTCTCGTAGGCGACCACGACGAGGTGCACGCGATCGCGGGCGTCGAGCTTCGTCATGATGCGCGAGACGTGGGTCTTCGCGGTGAGGGGGCTCAGGAACAGCCGTTCGCCGATCTCCCCGTTCGTCAGTCCCTGGCCGACCAGCGTGAGCACCTCGCGCTCGCGTTCGGTCAGCCCGGCGAGGGCGTCGGATGCCGGCGCCGGCTTCAGACCACCGGCGACGCGCTCGAGCAGTCGGCGCGTGACGCCCGGCGAGAGCAGAGCGTCTCCCGCGCTGGCCACCCGCACGGCTCGGATGAGGTCGACGGGCTCGGTGTCCTTCACGAGGAACCCGCTCGCGCCGGCCGAGATGGCCTGTGCGACGTACTCGTCGAGCTCGAAGGTGGTCACGATGACGATGTGCGTTCCCGACAGTGCCGGGTCGCGCACGATCTGCTCCGTGGCCCAGAGTCCGTCTCCGTCGGGCATCCGGATGTCCATCAGCACGACATCCGGTTTCGTCGCGGTCGCGAGGGCGACCGTCTCGGTGCCGGTCGAGGCCTCCCCCACGATGTCGATGTCGGGCTCGGCTTCGAGCAGCGCGCGGAACCCTGCACGCACCAGATGCTGGTCGTCGGCGAGGAGCACCCGGATCACGACACACCCCAGGTACTGATCGGTCCGGTGGCGGCGGCCGTGCGGTGCGGGAAGTGCGCGGTGACCGTGACGCCGTGCGGCTGTCCGTCGTCGTCGCGCACGGTGACCGCCTCGAAGCGCCCGCCGAGCAGCTCGGCACGCTCGCGCATCCCGAGCATGCCCTTGCCGCCCTGCAGGGTGGTCTCGGGGAGCCCGCGACCGTCGTCGGTGACGCTCACGACGTACTCGCCGGCGGTCTCGGTGAGGTCGATGCGCACCGTCCTGGCCTGTGCGTGACGGCCGATGTTCGTCAGTGATTCCTGCACGATCCGGTAGATCGCGAGCTGGATGGCCGGGCTGGGAACGCTCGAGAGACGTTCGTCGTACCGCACCTGGAGTCCGGCGCGCTTGTACGTCTCGACGAGCACCGGGATGCGCTGCAGGTCCGGCTCGGGCGTGCGGGCGGCCGGTCCGCCCTCGGAGCGGAGGAAGCCGAGGACGCCTCGCACCTCCTCGAGCGCCTGGCTGCTCGTGGTCTTGATGGCGGCCAGACTCTCCTTCGCCTTGTCCGGTCGGGTGTCGAAGAGGTGAAGGCCGACTCCCGCCTGCACGCTGATCTGGGAGAGCGAGTGCGCGAGCACGTCGTGCAGCTCGCGCGCGATGCGCAGGCGCTCCGCTTCGGCGGCGGCCTCGCGGCGCGCGGTGAGCGTTCGGGAGACCTCGCGATACCGCTCCCTGCGGCCGCGGATGGCCTCACCTGCTCCCACCAGCAGGCACAGGATGAGCGCGATGATCAAGGGCCGGATGATGGCGGTCGGATGCCCGACCAGCAGGTACGCGCCGAGTGGGCCGAGCACCGCGAGCCCGGCGAGGGTCCACCAGGCCCAGACCCGCGCGCCGCGCACGACCGCGCTGACGACGGCGAGGGCGAGCGGGACAGCGGTGAACGGCGGCCCCGTGGTGATCGCGATCGCCGGAGCGCAGAGCACGGCGACGGCGGCGACGACGGGACCCGGATGCTGACGTGCCGCGAGCAGCACGAACGACGAGGCGAACGCGAGCAGGACGAACGCGAGCGTCAGCGGATCGGCCCGGGCATCGTGCACGGCGATGACCACGCCGGGGAGCTGGAACAGCGCGGCCACGACGACCGGGAGCCACCTGGCACCCGGCGGGCGGCGACGCCCCTCCCAGCCGTTTCCCGCGCGCGCGAACCACGTCTCATCGTTCGCGTTCAAGGGCATCTGACCATGCTAACCAGCGGTGCTGGATGCTCCATCCGCCGTGGGGCGCTTTACGGGTACTCCCGAGGGAGTACGCAGCGGACCATCGGCGCGCTCACGGGTTGTGTTCGGCGTCGAATCCGCGGTCGTCGGGCTCCTCGTCGAAGATGATCCCGCCCGGCACCGCAAGTGCGATGTCGGAGGCCTCGTCTTCTCGGCTCTGAAGGTCTTCTGCGTCGTCGTCCTCGAAGTCGCGCAGCACGTCATCCGGATCGCCGCCGGCGCGCTCGTCGTCGCGCCACCGGCCATCGCCGTTGTCGATCGTCATGCGGAGAGCGTACGCGCGGGCGACGCGCGCGACCAGAGCGCGCAGGTGAACATCCGGTGACGTCGGTCGGAATCGAATCCCGGCCCTCTCACATATGCCGGGCTCGACATATTGCACCCAACGACGCGAAAAACCCCCGAACTCCGTGATGGAGTTCGGGGGTTCGTTGCTCCCCGACTTGGACTCGAACCAAGAACCTGCCGGTTAACAGCCGGCTGCTCTGCCAATTGAGCTATCGAGGAATGCTTGAATCAGCGTAGCTACTTTATCAACATTTCGCGCACCGCCAAATCGAGACCGAATCTCGCGCGCGTCGCCCGCGGAATCAGTAGCCGGCGGCGGGATCGACGAGCCCGACGAAGCGCCCGTCGTCGAGGAACGCACGGGTGTTCAGCCGGATCCGCTCGGCCAGCAGCGGCGCCGTCATCTCTGGAGTGTCCGCCTGGTGCGGGGTGATCAGGCAGCGCGGCTCGTCCCACAGCGGGTGGCCGTCGGGCAGGGGCTCCGGGTCGGTGACGTCGAGGCCGGCTCCGGCGATCTCGCCGGATGCGAGGGCGTCGACGAGGGCGTCCGTGTCCACCAGCCCGCCCCGCGCGATGTTCACCAGGTACGCCGTCGACTTCATCGCGGCGAGCTCGTCACGACCGAGCAGGCCGCGCGTGCCGCCGGTGAGGGCAGCCGCCACCACGACGACGTCCGCCTCCGGCAGCACCGAGCCGAGTCCCTCGACCGTCACCGTGCGCGCTGCTCCCGGCACCGCGTCGGGCGAGCGCCGCACGATCGTGATGTCGCAGCCGAACGGCTCGAGCAGCCGGATGAGCTCCAGGGCGATCCCGCCCGCGCCGATGATGACCACCTTCAGTCCGTAGAGCGAGCGCCCCTCCTGCTCGGTGGCCCACGTGCGAGCGACCACGCGCTTCGGGAGCACGCGCAGCAGCGCGAGAGTGAGTGCGAGGGCGTGCTCGGCCACCGGCTGGGCGTACGCACCCTTCGCGCTCGTCCAGAGCAGCCCGGGCCGGGCCTCGGCGGCGAGGATGTCCGCGAAGGCATCGACGCCGGCGTACGGCAGCTGCACCCAGCCGATCTGCGGATTCTTCTCGAGCAGGTCGGCGAGACCGGCCGCCTCCCGGTACGAGAGCCACACGACGCCCCGCGTCTCCGGAGAGGGGTCGGCGACCGTGCCTCCGCCGGCGCGCACGGCGTCGACGAACTGCTGCTCGGGCTGCGGGAGCACGGCGATGGGACCCGACTGCGGGCGCTCCGCTGCCGGTACCTCGGTCACGTCGACCGCCAGTACGGCGCGGTGCTGTGAAGGAGTAGCCGCGGCGGACGAGACGGCAGCGGGCGAGCCGGAGGCGGAGTGGGAGGCGGCGGGGTTCGTCGGCTCTGCGGACATGCGGGTCTCCTTGATCGAGCAGTGTTGGGTCAGTCGGCGGTAGCCGGGCGCTGCGGGCGGCGCTCCGTACGCCGCGACGGCGGCTTCAGGGCCGTGGCGAGACCGGCGACGAACGGGTGCTCCGGCTTGGCGAGCACCTGTTCGATCGGGCCGTAGCCGACCACGCGGCCGCCCTGCAGCACCAGCGAGTTGGTGGTCGCCCGCCGCAGGACGGCGAGGTCGTGGCTGACGATGACGGCGGAGAAGTCCGCGTGGTCCTTCAGCTGACCGAGCAGGTCGATCACGGCATCCCGCACCGTCGCGTCGATCCCGGCTGTCGGCTCGTCGGCGACCAGCACGGACGGGCCGAGCACGAGTGCGCGGGCCAGTGCCACACGCTGCCGCTGGCCGGAGCTCAGCTCGTACGGGTACTTGCTCAGCACGCTGAGCGGCAGGTGGACGGTGTCGAGCATCGTGGCCGCGCGGGCGCCCGCCGTGCGCCGGCTGTAGCGCTCGTCACGTTCGAAGATCGGAAGTGCGACGTTCTCGGCGACGGTCAGCGACGGCTCCAGCGTGCTCGACGCGTTCTGGGCCAGATAGCCGACGTGGAAGGTCACCTCGGCGATGTCCCGCTTGCGCGCCTTGCGCATCGAGTGCCCGAGCACCGTGGCGTCGCCGCCGCTGACCCGGGGACCCGGCTCCGACGAGCGCGCGGGCAGGCCGCGCCCGGCGAGGATCGCCGCCAGCGTCGACTTGCCGGAACCGGTCTCGCCGAGCACCCCGAGCACCTCACCGACCTCGAGCCGGAAGCTCACTCCCCGCAGCGCGACACAGGACGCACTCGGCCCCTTGGCCGGATACTCGACGGACAGGTCACTGACGGCGATGGCGGGGCTGGAACTCACATATCGACCCTAAGCGCTCTGCGCCCGCAGCGCGCGCAAGGCCTCCCGCCGGTCGGCCTGTTCCACCGGATCCGGAACCGGGAGCGATGCCAGCAACCGCTGCGTGTACGGCTGCTGCGGGTTGCCGAGCACCTGCGCGCCCGTCCCTTCCTCGACCAGCTTGCCGCGGTGCAGCACCGCGATCCGGTCCGCGAGGATGTCGACGACCGCCAGATCGTGGCTGATGAAGAGGGAGGCGAAGCCGAACTCCTTCTGCAGCTCGGCGAAGAGCTCGAGCACGCGCGCCTGTACCGAGACGTCGAGGGCCGACGTGGGCTCGTCGGCGATCAGGAGCGTCGGCTCGAGGGCGAGCGCACGGGCGAGGCTGGCGCGCTGTCGCTGGCCGCCGCTGAGCTCGTGCGGGAACCGGTCGCCGTAGCTGCGCGGCAGCTGCACGGCTTCGAGCAGGTCGTTCACGCGCCCCCGTGCGGCCTGCGGGCTCGACGCCCGGCCGTGCACGACGAGCGGCTCCGCTACGCAGTCCGCGATCGTCAGCAGAGGGTTGAAGCTCGACGCTGGGTCTTGGAAGACGAACCCGATGTCCGCGCGCACCGGCTTGAACCGGCGCTCCCGCACCCCGTTCATCTCGACGCCGAGAACCTTCAGCGAGCCTCCGGTGACCCGGTTGAGCCCGCCGATGGCGCGACCGATCGTCGTCTTGCCCGAACCGCTCTCACCGACCAGACCGAGCACCTCGCCGGCGCGGATCTCGAAGTCGACACCGTCGACCGCGACGAAGCCGGGACGGCCGAGACGGCCGGGGTACTGGATGCGCAGGCCCTCCGCCTTGACGACGGGCGCCGCGCTCTCCCACTCGGCGCCGCGCGACGTCGCGCGATCCTGGGTGGATGCGCGCCCCTGGCCGATCTTCGGCACCGATGCGAGCAGGCGCCGCGTGTAGTCGGCCTGCGGGCTCGCGAACAGGGTCTTCGCGTCGGCCTCTTCGACCACCTTGCCCTGGTACATGACAGCGACGCGATCGGCCAGGTCGGCGACCACACCCATGTTGTGGGTGATCAGCACGATGGCGGCGCCGAACTCATCGCGGCAGCGGCGCAGCAGGTCGAGGATCTCCGCCTGCACCGTCACGTCGAGCGCCGTCGTCGGCTCGTCCGCGACGATCAGCCCGGGGTTGAGCACGAGCGCCATCGCGATCACGATGCGCTGCTTCTGCCCGCCCGAGAACTGGTGGGGGTAGTAGTTGACCCGCTTCTCCGGCTCCGGGATGCCCACCCGCTCGAGGATCTCGATGGCCTGCGCGCGCGCCTCGCTCTTCGAGAGCTTCGCGTGCGCCTTGAGTCCTTCGGCGATCTGCCAGCCGACTGTGTAGACGGGGTTCAGCGCGGTGGACGGTTCCTGGAAGACCATCGCGACATCGCTGCCGCGCACCTCACGCAGCTCGCGCTTGCTCAGGCTGATGACATCCGCTTCGGTGGAGCCGTCCTTGCTCCGCAGGATCACCGCGCCGGAGGCCGTCGCCGTCTCGGGCAGGAGTCCCAGGATGGTCTTCGCCGTCACGGTCTTTCCGCTGCCGGACTCCCCCACGATCGCGAGCACCTCGCCGGGCGCGACCCGCAGGGTCACGTCGTCGACGGCCTTCACCGCGCCGGCGTCGGTCGAGAACGAGACTGCCAGGTTGTTGATCTGTACGACGTCGCTCATGGCTTGACCTCGATTCCGTGTTCGTCGAACGATTCGCCGTCTTCGAGACCGGCGAGTCCTCCCGGGCCCGCCTCGAGCGTGCCGCCCGGCACGACCGACGTCTCGGCGACGAGGCCGGAGGCCTTCGCGACCGCCCGGCGTCCGCGCAGGCGCGGGTCGGCGAGATCGTTGAGGCTCTCGCCCACGAGCGTGATGCCGAGCACGGCGAGCACGATCGCGAGACCCGGGTACAAGGCGGTCCACCAGATGCCGCTGGTGACGTCGGCGAGCGACTTGTTGAGGTCGTAGCCCCACTCGGCCGCGGCCGTCGGCTCGATGCCGAAGCCGAGGAAGCCCAGGCCTGCGAGGGTCAGGATCGACTCCGAGGCGTTCAGTGTGAAGATGAGCGGCAGGGTGCGGGTCGAGTTGCGCAGCACGTGGCGGAACATGATCCGCCAGCTGCTCGCACCGATGACCTTCGCCGACTCGACGTACGCCTCGGCCTTGATCCGCACCGCTTCTGCGCGGATGACCCGGAAGTACTGCGGGATGAACACCACGGTGATCGAGATCGCGGCCGCCATGATGCCGCCCCACAGGCTGGACTGACCGCCGCTGATCGCGATCGCGACCACGATGGCGAGCAGCAGCGACGGGAACGCGAAGATCGCGTCGAGGATGACCACGAGCACGCGGTCGAGCCAGCCCCCGAAGTAGCCGGAGAGGAGTCCGACGGCGATACCGATGAAGATCGAGAGCACGACGGCGACGATGATCACGAGCACGGCGGTCTGAGCGCCCCAGATCACGCGAGAGAAGACGTCGTACCCGCCGACGGTGGTGCCCCAGATGTGCTCGGGGCTCGGCGGCTCCTGCGCGCCGAACGGTCCCTGCGCATTGCGGAGCTGTGCGAAGCCGTACGGTGCGATCAGCGGTGCGAAGATCGCCACCAGGATGAAGATGCCCGTGATGACGAGGCCCGCGATGAGCATCCCGCGCTGGAGCCCGACGCTCTGGCGCAGCTGGTGGACGACCGGCAGGCGGTCCAGGATGCTCCGCTTGGGCGGACGCGGCGTGGTCGGGAGATCGGACTGAACCGTTTCCGTCGACATGTCAGTACCTCACTCTCGGGTCGACCAGCGCGGCGATGATGTCCACGATGAAGTTGGTCAGGGCGACGATCACCGCGAGCAGCGCGACCATCCCCTGCACCGCCACGAAGTCGCGCGCCTGCAGGTAGTGCACCAGCTGGAAGCCGAGGCCCTTCCACTCGAACGTCGTCTCGGTCAGCACCGCGCCGCCGAGCAGGATGGCGATCTGCAGGCCGATGACCGTGATGATCGGAATCAGGGCCGGCTTGTAGGCGTGCTTGCGCACCAGGCGGTACTCGCTCACCCCGCGCGAGCGGGCGGCATCCACGTAGTCGGTCGAGAGCGTGCCGATCACGTTCGTGCGCACGAGGCGGAGGAAGACGCCGGCCGTCAGCAGGCCGAGGGTGACCGCCGGCAGCACGGCGTGGATCAGCACGTCGCCGACGACGGCGGGATCTCCCGTCTGGAAGGCGTCGATGAGGTAGATGCCGGTCTTGTTCGGGAGCGTCTGCATCTCCAGCTCGGAGCTGGTGGACGCGCGTCCGGCTACAGGGAGCCAGTTCAGCCAGATCGAGAAGATGAGCTTCAGCAGCAGGCCGGCGAAGAACACGGGGGTTGCGTAGCAGAGGATCGCGAAGATGCGCAGAGACGCATCCTTACCCTTGTCGCGGAAGTAGGCCGCGACCATTCCGAGCGGGATGCCGACGATGAACGCCACGATCAGCGCGTAGAACGCCAGCTCGAGGGTCGCCGCACCGTACGTGAGCAGCACCTGCGTCACCGGCTGGTTGTCGCTGAGGGTCGTTCCGAAGTTGCCCGTGAAGACGTTGCCGAGGTACTCGAAGTACTGGACGATCAGCGGCCGGTCGTATCCGGCCTGGTGGATGCGCTCGGCCAGCTGGTCGGGCGTGAGCTTGCCGCCGAGCGCCGCGGTGATCGGGTCGCCGGTCGCGCGCATGATGAAGAACACCACGGTGACCAGGATGAAGATGGTCGGGATGATGAGCAGCGCGCGTACGACGATGTACCGTGCGAGCCCACCTCCCGCCTTACGAGATTTGGGGGTTGCAGTGGGGCTTGCCGGCGCCGGCGCGGCGGGGCCCGTGACAGTCGCTGTCATTTCTACCAATCGTGAGTGTGCCGGAGTGCGAAGGGGCGACCCGCTTTCGCGAGCCGCCCCCAGCTTTCGGTCAGGCGATTCTAACCGCCGACGACCTAGCCCTTCGACAGGGCGGCGTACCGGAACTTGAACGAGCCGTCGAGCGTCTTGTCAGCGCCCGACACGGTCTTGCCGGTGATGGCCACCTGAGCACCCTGGAGCAGGGGCAGCGTGGACAGATCGGCTCCGACCTTCGCCTGGATCTCCTCGATCAGCTTGGTGCGAGCGGCCTTGTCGGTCGTTCCCAGCTGCTGGTCGATGAGCTTCTGCACCTCGGGGTTGTCGTAGTGGTTCACGAGGAAGTTGTCCTTCGCGAAGAACGGCGTGAGGTAGTTGTCAGCGTCCGAGTAGTCGGGGAACCATCCGAGCTGGTAGGCCGGGTAGGTGTCCTTGACACGGTCCTTGCTGTACTGCACGTACTCGGTCGACTGCAGGTTGACCTTGAACAGACCGCCCTGCTCCAGCTGGTCCTTCACCTGGGCGTACTCGTCGGAGGACGAGGGGCCGTAGTGATCGGTGTTGTACTGGAGGTTGAGCGCCACCGGGGTGCTCACGCCGGCCGCCTGGAGAGCAGCCTTCGCCTTATCGAGGCTGGGGCCGCCGTTACCGTCGCCGTACAGGTCCTTGAGGACCGTCGTCGCGCCGGTCAGACCGGACGGGACGAACGAGTACAGCGGGGTGTAGGTGTCCTTGTAGACCTGCTTGGCGATCGCGGCGCGGTCGACGAGGTCAGCAGCTGCCTGGCGCACGGCGAGGGCCTTCTTGGGGTCGGCCTGCGTGGTCTTGGCGCCGTACGGCATCGTGTTGAAGTTGAACACGATGTAGCGGATCTCTCCACCGGGGCCGTCGACGACCTTGACGTTCTTGTCCGTGCGCAGGCT
Source organism: Leifsonia poae (assembly GCF_027921845.1). Taxonomy (GTDB): domain Bacteria; phylum Actinomycetota; class Actinomycetes; order Actinomycetales; family Microbacteriaceae; genus Leifsonia; species Leifsonia poae. The sequence goes on along the minus strand of NZ_BSEN01000015.1, from coordinate 656,194 downwards.
CGCGATGTCGGTCGCGGAGAGGCTGCGGAACGCGACGTCGATGCCGCCCTTCTGGATGTCGAGCTTCATGTTCGACGCCTCGGTGTAGTACTTGACGTTGATCTTGTCCGTCGCCGGCTTGCCGAGCAGACCCTTGTAGCCCGAGTAGGCCTTGTAGGCGATCAGGTTGTTGAAGTCGTAGCTCGTGATGTCGTACTGGCCGGCGAAGGCGTGGCCCTTGACGATCGTGTTGTCGGGGGTGACCTTGTCGGCCGAGAAGACCTGCTCGTCGACGATCGGGCCGGCCGGGCTCGAGAGCACCTGTGCGAACGTCTGGTCGTTCGGCACCTTGAGGTGGAAGACGACCGTGGTCGGGTCCGTGGCCTCGACCGTGTCGATGTTCGCCAGCAGGTAGGCCGGACCGTTCGGGTCGTTGATCTTCTTCTGGCGGTCGAACGTGAACTTGACGTCGGACGAGGTCAGGTCGTGACCGTTCGCGAACTTCAGCCCGGGCTTCAGCTTGACGGTGTACTCGTTCGGCGAGGTGAACTCCGCGGACTCTGCGATGTCCGGCTTCACGTCGGCGGAGCCGTACGGGGAGTTCATGAGGAACGGGTACACCTGGTTCATCACGGCGAAGGAGCCGTTGTCGTACGAGCCGGCGGGGTCGATCGAGGTGATCTTGTCGGTCGTGCCGACGGTCAGCGAGCCGGAGCTGCCGGAGCCGGTGTTGTTGGCGTTCCCGGAGCAACCGGCGAGCACCAAGGCCGTCGCCGCGAGTGCGGCGGACACGGCCAGAAGGCGCTTGCCGCTGATGTGAGCGGATCTCATATCCGAATACCTCTTCCTGGTGTGGGGTCACCGATTCGGCAGACGCACGCGTGCCTCACTGCCGAATCACGTAGCCATATTCGTAACACGAAACGCGTCGCACGCATGCATCCGGATGGAGTTTGTAGCGCGATCTTTACATGCGCGCAATTTAACTGCGCACATTCGCGCAGGGCGCAGCGCCGTTGCGCAAAACGCGCTATTCTTCGCGCAACCTGCGTCGTTCGGTCTCAATCTGCATCATCGCGCGCCCGAGGGTCCGCGCGACCTCCGGGTCGTCCGTGCGGCGCAACCGCAGCTGCAGTTCCGCCTTCTCCCGCAGGAGGTCGCGCTCGATCAGCGCGCCGGCGACCGACCGCGCATAGGCGGTGAGATCGCCCATCTGCGGCACGGATGCCACGCTCAGCTCGTTCACGAGCGGAGCGAACGGCGCCGGCACCTCCGCCGCGACGCGGTCGACCCAACCGGGGTCGGCGAGCGTGGCGAGCTGGCTCGCGATGGCGTCCTTCACCACCCCGAGGGACGGATTCGTGAACGGGACCTGCATGACGCGCGCGGCGCGCTCGGCGCCGATCTCGTTCGGAAGCTGGAGGAGCACCATGAGGGTCTCGCGCTCTGTGCGCGACACCGGGTCGTTCGGCAGCTGGGCCAGGCCCGCCGCCGCCTGCACGGTCGGCTGCGCGCCGTTCGCGCCGCTCGTCGCGTTCTGCCCCTGCGGCGAACCGTTCTGGGCGGAGCGTTCGCCACGACGTGCTGCCTGCACCGCGCGGAGCGTGTCCTGCAGGTCGGCGCCGGAGAGCCGGGCCAGTTCGCGGGCATAGCCGTTCTGCGAGGCGGGGTCGCGGATCGTCGCCACGATGGGTGCTCCCCCGCGCATGGCCGACGTACGGCCTTCCACCGTGTCGAGGTCGTAGCGGTCGACCACCTGACGGATCATGAACTCGAACATCGGCTTCTTCGCGTCGATCATGCGGCGCACCGCGTCGTCGCCCTTCGCGAGCCGCAGGTCGCACGGGTCGAGACCGTCCGGGCCCACCGCGACGTACGTCTGAGCCGAGAAGCGCTGCTCCTCCCCGAACGCGCGCGTCGCCGCCTTCTGGCCCGCCGCATCCGGGTCGAACGTGAAGATCACGGAGCCCTGGCTGTTGTCGTCGCCCATGACACGCCGGATGACCTTGATGTGATCGACGCCGAAGGCCGTGCCGCAGGTCGCGACGGCGGTCGTGATGCCGGCGAGATGGCATGCCATGACGTCGGTGTAGCCCTCGACCACTACGACCTGGTCGAGGCGGGAGACATCGCGCTTGGCGAGGTCGAGCCCGTAGAGCACCTGGGCCTTCTTGTAGACCGGCGTCTCCGGAGTGTTCAGGTATTTGGGGCCTTTGTCGTCGTCGAGCAGTCGCCGTGCGCCGAAGCCGATCGTCTGGCCGGTCAGGTCGCGGATCGGCCAGACGAGCCGCCCGCGGAACCGGTCGTAGACGCCGCGGTCGCCCTGCGAGACCAGGCCGGCCATCGTGAGCTCGTCGACCGTGAAGCCCTTGGAGCGGAGATGCTTGGTGAGCTCGTCCCAGCTCTTGGGCGCGAACCCGACCCCGAACTGTGCGGCGGCGTGCGAGTCGAAGCCGCGTTCGCCGAGGAACCGGCGTCCGACCTCGGCATCGGGGGCAGACAGGCGGGACCGGAAGAACTCCTCCGCGGCATTGTTGGCGGCCAGGAGGCGGGCGCGGTTGCCGTGCTCGGAGGGTCCGCCGCCGCCGTCCTCGTAGTGCAGGGTGAAGCCGATGCGCGCGGCCAGCCGTTCGACCGCCTCGGTGAAGGTGACGTGGTCGAGCTTCTGGAGGAACTCGTAGACGTCTCCGCCTTCGCCGCAGCCGAAGCAGTGGTAGCGGCCGACGCCCGGACGCACCTGGAAGCTCGGGCTCTTCTCGTCGTGGAACGGGCAGAGGCCTTTGAGGGCTCCGACACCGGCCGACTTGAGGCTGACGTGGTCGCCGACGATGTCGGCGATGTTGGTGCGGGCCTTGACCTCTTCGATGTCGCTCTGTCGAATCCGGCCGGCCATACATCGATTCTAGTGAGCCCGGCCGACCTCGAGGGCCGCCGGGCGTTCACCCCGCTACTGCTTCTGCCTCTTGCGTCCGCGCGTGTTCTGCGCGATCTCGATGATCGCCACGAACACTTCGATGCCGACCCGCAGCAGCAGCACCGCCAGCACAGCGCCAACGATCGTGATGATCAAGCCGAACAGGAACACGAAGGCGCCGAAGAACGAGTGCGTCTCGACCGCGAGCGTCAAGCTGTACATGAGCGACAGCAGTGTGCTCAGGCCGATCAGGACCAGGCCGACCACATAGACGGGACCTGCGAGCTTGCGCGTGACGTAGTTCGTGAAGCTGAAGTCGAACAGCGTCGAGAAGAACCGGGTGTCGTCGAGGATCTCGGCGTAGTCGCTCATGCTGCGCGGGGGGACGCCCGCGGCGGAGTAAGCGTCGTCGCCGGCTTCGCCCGGCGGGATCGTCCCGGCCGGGGGAACCGTTCCTGCGGGTGGCGGCGGCACCGTGCCTGCCGGCGGGACCGTCCCGGCGGCGGCCCCGGTCGCTGGAGCTGTGCCGGAGGGCGGAGGCACTGCGCCTGCGCCTGCGGCGGCGGATGTCGCTGCGGGCACGAGCACCTCGGTCGGGGCATCGCTGAATGCGGCGGTGGTCGCGGCCGTGGTGGCGGGCGTGGCGGCGGTCGATGGGCCGGCCGCTGCGGCCGTAGCGGGCGGTGTTGCGCCCGCAGCCGACGCCGGTGCTCCCGTGGAATCCGCGGGCGTCGTGGCGGCGGACGGTTCGGTCACACCGTCGAGGAAGGCGTTATGTCCCGCGAGCGCGGCGTCGAGGATCTCCGGTGCGTCGCCTTGCGTCGCGCTCGTGCCGCTGGGCTTCTTCGGCGTGGGGGTCTTGCGCGCGGTGGAGCGTGCCGCGGGCGCACTGGTCGTCGGGACCTTCTTCGTCGCCGGCTTCGCCGGGCTCGTCGCGGCTGCGCCGGTCTTCGCGGCGCTGGCCGCAGTGACACCGGTCGCAGTGGCACCGGGCGCAGTGGCACCGGGCGTCGGGGCACCGTTCTTTGCGGCGGGCGTCTTGGCAGCGCCGGTCGTCGAAGAAGCGGTCTTCGCCTTGGCCGCGCCGGCCTTCGCTGCTCCCGCCTTGGCCGCCTTCGAGAGGACGGCGGCGCTGGTCATGTCGTCCGTGGCCGCGTCGGCGCCGGAACCGGCGCCGGTGCCGGCACCAGTGCCTGTCGTCGCTCGGCTCCGGGCAGGCGTGGTGCGCGGTGCACGGGCCGCGCGAGATGCGCCATCCGTGCCGAGCGCATCTGCCGCAGCGGTGTCTCCGGTCGTCGTTCCGGCCGTGGTCTCGGCGGCGCCTCCGGTCATCTTCGCCGCGGGGCGTGCCGTGGTGCGCTTGGGGCGCACAGGGGCCGCTGCCTCCGCGGGCGTCGGCTCCTCGCCGTTCGCCGGTGGTTCTGGGGTGCTCATTCTTTCCTCCCGATCGCCAAGACTCCCAGCATTCTGCACTGGGCCCGGTGTTTCAAGCCCGCTGGGTGAACTCAGTGCTGAACCAGACGCTCGTACCAACTGAGCGCGGACTGGTCGGTGAGACTGGCCACCTGATCGACGATCACGCGGCGGCGAGCCGTGTCATCGTCGGCGGAGTTCCAGTCTTCGGCGAAGCCCGCATCGAGCTCGGCCGGCCCGCGTTCATAGAGGATGTCGGCGAGCGTCGTCAGGATCTGGCGCTGCTGGACGTAGATGGGCTGCCGGGTGTTCTTCGACATCACGAAGGTCGCGACGATGCCCTTCAGTACGGCGATCTCCGCCTGGATGCCGGGAGGGACCACCACGTTCGCACCGAACCGGATCAGCTGCTGTCCGGGTGCTTCGTCGCGTGTCGCGCGGATCGCCGCCCCCGCGAAGCGACCGATGAGCTGACTCGTGAGGTTCTTGAGGCGCGCCTGCGACCGGCGGCTGCCATCCCAGGCGTCCAGCCACACGTCGAGGCTGTCGAGGCGATCGAACGCCGCGATGAGCTCGTCGTGGCTGAACTCGCCCCCGATCCACTCGTACATCGAGCGCACGAGGTCGTCGTGGTCTACGCGGCTGCCCAGCGCGGCCACGTCGATGTAGCCGTTGACGACCGCGTCTTCGAAGTCGTGCACCGAGTACGCGATGTCGTCGGAGAGGTCCATGACCTGGGCCTCGATGCAGCGGACGCGATCGGGCGCGCCCGCCCGCAGCCACTCGAACACCGCGCGGTCGTCCGTGTAGAAGCCGAACTTCGCGCGGCCGCTCGGATCGGCCACCGACGTCGTCGCGGGCCACGGATACTTGCAGCTCGCGTCGAGGCTGGCCCGGGTCAGGTTGAGTCCGTACGGGCGTCCGTCGGGCCCGAACACCTTGGGCTCGAGCCGCGCGAGCAGGCGCAGCGTCTGCGCGTTGCCCTCGAACCCGCCGATGTCGTCGGCCCACCCGTTGAGCGCGCGCTCCCCGTTGTGTCCGAACGGCGGGTGCCCGATGTCGTGCGCGAGGCAGGCCGTGTCAACGATGTCAGGATCGAGGCCGAGGCTCGTGGCCAGCTCGCGGCCGACCTGTGCGACCTCGAGCGAGTGGGTCAGCCGATTGCGGGCGAAGTCGAGGCCCGCCGTCGGGCTGAGCACCTGCGTCTTGGCGGCGAGGCGGCGCAACGCGCTGGAGTGCAGCAGGCGGGCACGGTCGCGCGCGAAATCGCTGCGGCGGTTCGAGTGCTCTTCGGGGAGCCAGCGCTCCCGATCGTGAACGCTGTAGCCGTCATCCGCCACTGTTGTGAACCTCCGCCTCGGCGACCTCTGCGCGCTGGTACCCGTCGAGCTCGCGGCTCGCGAGCCATCCGTCGGGAAGTGCGGGCCGCTTGGGGGATCCGGCGCGACCGCGCTGCCCCTCCGCCGCCTCGCCGGGGTACTCCTGCGACCAGTCGAGCGTCGCGAGCAGATCGTCGAGGTGCTCGAGCGTGTCGACCGTGGCCAGGCTCGCCCGGAGGTCGCCGCCGACGGGATAGCCCTTGAAGTACCACGCGACGTGCTTGCGGATGTCCCGGCAGCCGCGCTCTTCGCTCTCGAAGAACTCGACGAGCAGTTCCGCGTGCCGCCGGAACGTCGCCGCGACCTGCCCGAGACTCGGATGCGCCTGGGCGCGCGCCGCCTCAGCGGCATCGATCTCCCCCGCGCGTGCCCGGAAGGCCGCCGCGAGGTCGCCGAACAGCCATGGACGCCCGAGGCACCCGCGACCGACGACGACGCCGTCGCAGCCGGTCTCATCGACCATCCGGAGTGCGTCTGCCGCCGACCAGATGTCGCCGTTCCCGAGCACCGGGGTGCCCGTGATCGTCTCCTTGAGCTTCGCGATGGCGGACCAGTCCGCGTGCCCGGAGTAGAACTCCGCCGCCGTTCGAGCGTGCAGCGCGATCGATGCGACACCGGCTCCCTCCGCGGCCTTGGCCGCCTCGAGGTAGGTGAGGTGATCGCTGTCGATGCCCTTGCGCATCTTGACCGTGAGCGGGATGGATCCGGCGGCCTTCACCGCGCCCTCGACGATCTCGCGGAAGAGACCGAGCTTCCAGGGAAGCGCCGCTCCCCCGCCCTTGCGGGTGACCTTGGGCACCGGGCATCCGAAGTTCAGGTCGATGTGGTCGGCGCGGTCCTCCGCGACGAGCATCGTGACCGCCTCGGACACCGTCTTCGGGTCGACGCCGTAGAGCTGGATGGAACGGGGCGTCTCGGACTCGTGATGTGTGATGAGTCGCAGGGATTCGGGAGTGCGCTCGACCAGCGCTCGTGAGGTGATCATCTCGCTCACGTAGAGCCCGGCGCCGAACTCGCGGCAGAGCCGGCGGAACGCGGTGTTGGTGATCCCCGCCATCGGCGCCAGTACGACGGGCACGTCGAGCGCCAGCGGACCGATGGTCAGCTGGGGTGCGTGGCTTATCGTTGCTGTAGTAGACATTTCACTCAATTCTCCCAGAAAGCGCGGTAGGCCATGACCGAGGGGCAGGATGCTGTGGAGACTCCGAGCAACGACTCTCCTGTGGAGACCGCTCAGGAGACCGGGCGCGCGCGCGTCGAGGCCGATGCGCGGGCGCGCGGCGTGAGCATCCGGGTCATCGAACGACCGGCGGCCAGGAGCCTCGACGAGGCCGCGCAGCTCCTCGGGATCCAGCCGTCGGACATCGTGAAGTCCCTGGTCGTCAAGCGCAGCGACGGGACCTTCGTCTTCGCGCTGGTGCCCGGCGGCCGCAAGATCTCGTGGCCGAAACTGCGCGGGCTCCTGGGCGTGAACAAGCTTCAGCTGCCCGACGCTCAGGTCGCGTTCGAGGCCACCGGTTACGTTCGCGGCACGATCACGCCGTTCGGCAGCACCACCGCCTGGCCGGTCGTCGTCGACGAGACCGTCGTGGGACGCACCGTCTCGATGGGCGCCGGCGAGCACGGCTACTCCCTCTTCGTCGACGCCGACGAACTCGTCACCGCGTTCGGCGCCACCGTCGCCGACATCACCGACCCCGAGTAGCGCCCCTCCCTCCCGCACGCAGAAGGGGCCCCGACGCGCCGCGTACCGACGCATGCGACGGCGTGTCAGGACCCCTGATTCGCCGAACTGTGGAGAACGTTCGGGCAAGACCCGCGGGCTGTGCCAGGGTGGGCCGATGCGAGCCGCACCATCCCCGCAGCCCTCGACGAGACGATCGAGCTCGCGCGGCTCGACCGAGCCGGACGCGGCCGAGCTCGCCTCTGCCGAAGCTGAGCTCTTCGACCGCTGCCATGCCGCTCAGGCGAGGATGGGAGTCGAGCGATTCTTCAGCCACACCACAGCTGCTCGGATCTATGGTCTCTGTCTGCCCCGCGAGATCGAGCGGAAGGCGGAGCTGCATATCTCGACGGTCGCACCGCGCCGCGCACCAAAAGGAGCGGGTGTCATCGGCCACAGACTCCGGATCGACCAGGATTCGCTGCGAATCCGGTCAGGACTTCGCGTGCCGCAAGCCGTGGAGGTGTGGTGCGAGCTCGCCAGCCTGCTCGAGGGTGACGACCTGGTCTGCGCAGGAGACGCGCTCCTGCGTCGGAAGAATCCGTTGACCGAACCCGATGCGCTCCGGATGGCAGTCGAAGCGGCGACAGACCGTCCGAGGGTGGATCGGCTTCGGCGGGCGCTCCGATTGATCCGCCCACGCACCGACTCCCCGATGGAGACGCGGCTGCGACTTGCCCTCATTCGCGCTCGTCTTCCCGAGCCGGGGGTCAACATCGCGATCCTCGATAGCCGGGATTCGTTCATCGGCTTCGGGGATCTCGTGTACACAGGAGCACGCGTCGTCGTCGAATACGACGGAGATCACCATCGATCGGATCCTGCGCAGTACTCGGCAGACGTGGACCGCCACTGGAGAATGCAGAACGCCGGGTGGCAATTGGTCCGCCTCGACCGCGCCCACCTCCGCAACAATGCGCATGAAGCGGTGAATCGCGTGCGGCAGGCGCTCACACCGAAATGAGGGGTCCAGACGCGCCGCGAGATCGACAATCGAACGGCGTGTCTGGACCCCTCATCGAAAGGGGGACGCGACGGGGCTAGTCGGCGGCGGGGATGACGCAGGAGTCGCCGTCGCAGACGACGGCGTTCGCGTCGCCGAGCGGGATCAGCGAGAAGGTCGCAGGAGCCGCGGGAGCGGCAGGCGCCGCGGGAGCCTCAGCGGGGTATGCGGCGAGGCCGGCGCCCGCGACCTCGGCCGCGGTCACGCGGTCACCTCGGCACCCGAAGCGTCCGCGGCGGCTCCGGCGCCCGCAGCTCGCTCCGACCACACCTGCTCGAGCACCTGCGCGAACGTCGCCGCGTCCTGGGCACCAGACACCCCATAGCGGCCGTCGATCACGAAGAACGGAACGCCCTGGATGCCGTACTCCTGCGCCAATGCCTGGTCGGCCCGCACGTCGGAGAGGAACTCCTCCGAGCTCAGAGCCGCACGCGCAGCGTCACGGTCGAGCCCGACCTCGACGGCGAGGTCGACGAGGTCGTCGACGCGCCCGATGTGGCGGCCCTCGGTGAAGTACGCCCGGAAGAGCCGCTCGGAGAGCTCCAGCTGCTTTCCGTTCGCCTTCGCGAAGTGCAGGAGTTCGTGCGCCTTCACGGTGTTCGTGTGCTTCAGGACGTCGAAGTCGTAGTCGAGACCCACCGATGACGCGATGCCGGTGACGCGCTCCAGCATCTGCGAGACCTGTGCGGGCTGCATGCCCTTGTGGCCGGCGAGGAAGTCGATCTCGCTGCCGTCGAAGTCGACGGGGGTGTCGGGCGAGAGTTCGAAGGAGTGGTATTCCACCTCGACCGCCCGGTCGTCGCCGGTGCCGGCGAACAGGCCGCTGCCGGCTTCGAATTTGCGCTTGCCGATGTAGCACCACGGGCAGGCGATGTCGGACCAGATGTCGATCTTGATGGGTTCACTCACGCAGTTCTGCAACGGTGAAGGTCAGCCGGGCATTCCCGGCGCGTCCACCGCACCGCCGAACCGGCGGTTGCGCCCCGCGTACAGCTCGATCGCGCGCCACAGATCGACGCGGGAGAAGTCCGGCCACAGCGTGTCGAGAAACACCATCTCGGCGTAGGCGCTCTGCCAGAGCATGAAGTTGCTGGTGCGCTGCTCCCCCGAACTGCGCACGAACAGGTCGACATCCGGCAGCTCGGGCGCGTACAGGTGGCGCTGGATGCTCTTCTCGGTGATTGCGGACGGCTTCAGGCGACCGGCGGCCACCTCGGACGCGAGCGTGCGCACGGCATCCGCGATCTCGGTGCGACCGCCGTAGTTGACGCACATCGTGAGGGTGAGCACGTCGTTGCCGGCCGTCAGCTTCTCGGCGAACTGCAGTTCCTTGATCACGGACGACCAGAGCCGCGGCTTGCGACCGGCCCAGCGCACGCGTACGCCCCACTCGTTCAGCTGGTCGCGGCGCCGGTGCAGCACATCGCGGTTGAAGCCCATGAGGAAGCGCACCTCTTCGGGCGACCGCTTCCAGTTCTCCGTGGAGAACGCGTACACGCTCAGGTGCTTCACGCCGATCTGCACCGCTCCGGCGACCACGTCGAGCAGGGCTGCCTCGCCCGCGCGGTGCCCTTCGATGCGGGTGAGCCCGCGCGCGTTCGCCCAGCGTCCGTTGCCGTCCATCACGACCGCCACGTGCTCGGGCACAGCGGAGATCGGCAGCTCGGGCGGATACAGACCCGTCCAGTCGAGCGGGCGGAACTCCACCGCGTCTTTGTGCGTGTAGGGCTTGGGGCTCATCCGTTCGCTTTCCGTTCGTGCTGCACGTGCGCCAGGGATCGCAGACCGCGCTCGAGGTGCCACTGCGTGTACGCAGCGACGACGCCGCTCGCCTTCGACCGCGTAGCGTCGTCGGTCTCGTCCGCCGCCTCCCAGTCGCCGCTGAGCAGCGCGCCGAGCAGCCCCACCGTCTGCGTGTCGAGTCGTGGCGCACCCTGCGGGGCGCAGTCGGTGCAGACCACGCCGCCGAGCTGCACCACGAGCGACAGGTGCGGACCGGGTGCCCCGCAGCGCGAGCAGTCGAGGAAGCTCGGCGCCCAGCCGGCCAGCGACAGCGCCCGCAGAAGGTACGAGTCGAGGGTCAAGGAGGCCCCGTGCTCCTGCCGTGAGAGCGAGCGGAGCGCTCCGACGAGCAGCAGGTACTGCTGCAACGACGATTCCGCCTCGGTCACGCGATCGGCCGTCTCGACCATGGCGTTCGCCGCCGTGTAGCTGGCGTAGTCCCCCGCGATCAGCGCGCCGTAGGCGCCGAGCGACTCGGCCTGGGTGATCACGTCGAGGCTGCGGCCCTCGTAGAGCTGCACATCCGCGACCATGAACGGCTCGAGGCGCGAGCCGAACTTCGAGGCGGTGCGGCGGACCCCCTTCGCCACCGCCCGCACCTTGCCGTGCTGGCGGGTGAGCATCGTGACGATCCGGTCGGCTTCGCCCAGCTTGTGGGTGCGCAGCACGACGGCTTCATCACGGTAGACAGGCACACTCAAGTATCCCGCGTAACACCGACAGTCCGGGTCAGCCGCGCATGATACAAAGTGACGTATGAGCACCACCGCCCTCACGATCCCCATCTGGGTCGATCTGGTGGCGGTAGGGGTCGGCAGCCTGCAGGGTGCGATGTTCGCGTCCGGCTTCCGCGACCGCCGCCTCGACCTGCTCGGTGTCGCGATCATCGGCGTCGCCACGGGTGTCGGCGGCGGCCTGCTGCGCGACATCCTGCTGGTGGTGCGTCCGGTCGCCCTGCAGTCGAACTGGTATCTGCCGATCACGGTCGTCGCCGCACTGGTCGGGATGCTCCTGGTGCGGATGTTCCGGCGCCTCGACCCGATCATCACCTTCCTCGACGCGCTCACGATCGGGCTGTTCGGCGCCATCGGCGCGACCAAGGCGCTGTCGCTCGGGCTTCCGGAGGTGCCCGCGATCTTCGTGGGCGTGGTCTCCGCGGTCGGAGGGTCGATCCTGCGGGATCTCCTGCTGAACCTGCCCATCGCCCTGATGCACGTCGGTTCGCTCTACGCGGTCGCCGCGGGCGCCGGCACGATCGTGCTGGTCGTCCTCGTCGACCTCGGCGTGCCCATTCCGGTGGCCGCGATCGTCTGCGTCGCCGTGACCACGATCATCCGGTTGCTGGCGGTGCGTTTCGGCTGGAGCCTCCCGGAGCAACGGGAGCTGAGCCGCATCCCCCGGCCGCGCTGGCCGCGTCTCTCGTGGCGCGCCGTGCGCGTCGACGAGCGCACCGAGACGGGCTCGATCCCGCGCTACAAGATCCCGCGCTACAAGCTCGACAAGCCCGAGTAGCCCCAGCTCGACTAGCGGCACAGCGCCGCGTCCGCACCCGCAACTCCCGCAACTCCGGATGCCCGCAGCGCCACGCCGCCCGCAAACGCAGAACTCCGGAACTCCAAGGCCCTGAGACCGACGAGTTCCGGAGTTCTTCGCGAAATCCGACGCGTGCTACGCCGTGACGAGCTCCTGCGCCTCCGCCGGAGCGCTGCCGCGCACCGCACGGTTCACCGCCGAGACGACCGCCTTGAACGACGCCGTGGTCGTGTCGGCGTCGATCCCGACTCCCCACAGGCGCGTGCCGTCGACCTCGAGCTCCACGTAGGCAGCAGCCAACGCGGACTCGCTCGCCGACAGCGTGTGCTGCGAGTAGTCGTAGAGGTGAACGTCGATGCCGCGCGCGTTCAGAATGTCGAGGAACGCCGCGATCGGGCCGTTGCCCTCGCCTGTGGCCTTCGCCACCGAGTCGCCGTCGCGCAGTGTGACGGTGAGCGAGACGTGATCGCCGGTCTCGTTGGTGGTGCTCGTGCTGCCGAGTTCGAACCGGCCCCACTTGCTCTCCGCCTCGTGCGCCGGCGCCGGCAGATACTCGTCTTGGAAGATCGCCCAGATGTCGTCGCTCGACACCTCGCCGCCCTCTTCGTCGGTCTTGGCCTGCACGACGCCCGAGAACTCGATCTGCAGCTTGCGCGGCAGGTCCAGAGCGTGGTCCGTCTTCAGCAGGTAGGCGACACCGCCCTTGCCCGACTGCGAGTTGACCCGGATGACCGCCTCGTAGCTGCGTCCCAGATCCTTGGGGTCGACCGGCAGGTACGGAACGGCCCAGACGAGCTCGTCGACCGACGTGCCCTTCGCCTCGGCCTCGGCGGCCATCGCCTCGAAGCCCTTCTTGATCGCGTCCTGGTGGGATCCGCTGAATGCGGTGAACACCAGGTCGCCGCCCCAGGGGCTGCGCTCGTGCACCGGCAGCTGGTTGCAGTGCTCGACGGTGCGCTTGACCGAGTCGATGTCGCTGAAGTCGATCTGCGGGTCGATGCCCTGCGTGAACAGGTTGATGCCCAGCGTGACCAGGTCGACGTTGCCCGTGCGCTCACCGTTGCCGAACAGGCAGCCCTCGATGCGGTCCGCGCCGGCCATGTAGCCGAGCTCGGCGGCGGCGACCGCCGTGCCGCGGTCGTTGTGCGGGTGCAGCGACAGGATGACGTTCTCGCGGTGGTTCAGGTGGCGCGACATCCACTCGATCGAGTCGGCGTAGACGTTGGGCGTCGCCATCTCGACCGTCGCCGGCAGGTTGATGATGACCTTGCGCTCGGCGGTCGGCTCGAAGACGTCGAGCACCTGGTTGCAGATGTCGGCGGCGAACTCGAGCTCGGTGCCCGTGTAGCTCTCGGGCGAGTACTCGTAGTAGATCGTCGTGCCGGGGACCATCGATTCCATCTGGCGGCACAGCCGGGCGCCGCTCAGAGCGATGTCGATGATGCCCTGCTGGTCGGTGCGGAACACGACGTCGCGCTGCAGGATGCTCGTGGAGTTGTACAGGTGAACGATCGCCTGCTTCGCGCCGACGAGCGACTCGTAGGTGCGCTTGATCAGGTGCTCGCGCGCCTGGGTCAGCACCTGGATCGTGACGTCGTCGGGGATGGCGTCTTCTTCGATCAGGCTGCGCACGAAGTCGAAGTCGGTCTGGCTCGCGCTCGGGAAGCCGACCTCGATCTCCTTGTAGCCCATGCGGACCAGCAGGTCGAACATGATGCGCTTGCGCTCCGGGCTCATCGGGTCGATGAGGGCCTGGTTGCCGTCACGCAGATCGACGGCGCACCAGCGCGGCGCGACGGTGATGCGCTGGTCGGGCCAGGTGCGGTCGGGCAGGTCGACGCGGATCTGCTCGTGGAAGGGCCGGTATTTGTGGATCGGCATGGCGCTCGGCGCCTGGGTGTTCTTCATGGTCTGAAATCTCCTCGTGGTGTCATCTGGAGAGCCAACGACGAACTCCGCGACGAGGGAGGCCCAGAACTAGGACTCGTCGCGGCAGCTAAGAAGGAGCAGACCGTACACAGAAACGAGAGTACCACGCACCGCTCAGCCGCGCCCGCGTGCCAGGGCCGCCGCTTGCCGCACCGACAGCTGCGGCAGGTACGCCCGGATCAGCGCGACGCCGATCGCCGGCAGTGCGACCGGGTCGGGGTACGCCATGATCATCGGCCGCTGGGCCGGCTGGAACTTGCGCTTGAAGCGCAGCAGCGACCGGAAGCCGTACACGGGCTCCAAGGACGAGCTCAGGAATCCGAGCGTGCGGTCCATGCCGCTGCGCTCCGCGTCCTCCGGTTCGACAGCGGTGTGCGCGAGGGGCGCCGCCGACAGGCTCATGAACTCGATGCCGTCGTCGCGCATCCGGATGGCCGCCTCGGCGATCAGGAACTCCATCACGCCGTTGATGCTGCCGGGCCGACGACGCATGAAGTCGAGCGTCCAGCCGACCACGACGCCGTCGCGGAAGGTGGGCAGCCAGCTGGTGACCCCCTCGATCCGTCCCTCCTCGTCCACGGCGAGCATCAGCCGAACGGCGGGATCACGCAGTTCGTCCAGGCCGCCGAGGGTGAAGCCCATCTCCGGCAGGTCCTTCTCGGCCACCCACTGCTCCGAGATGTCCGAGAGCTGCACGACCTGGCTGAGCGGGAGGGCGGCGAACGTCGTCCACTCGGCCCGGATGCCCGCACGTTCCGCCCGATTGATGGACGAGCGCACATCCTGCCACTTCTTGCCGGTGGTCGACCAGTTCTGCGGGTCGATGACGGCCTCCTCCGCGACCACCATGGTCGACCATCCCATCTCGCGGAAGAGCCCCTCGAAGGCGGCGTCGACGCTGTAGAAGACGGGCGTCCAACCGTTGTCGTCGCAGAATCGCGCGAAGCGGTCCACCGAGCGGTCGTGCGGGGGCGGAGCGCCGAACGGGCCGCCGGTGGTGATCGCGACGCGGCCGATCACGCGGTAGGCGATGGCGTGCCCGTCGACCGGATCGAACCAGTAGTCGTTGCCCGGCCAGGTGGCCATGAACGAGATCGCATCGCCACCGCCGCGCTCGATCGCCTCGCGCACACGCACGGCATCCGTCTCACCGCGCCGTGATCCGCTGCCGCGCAGCACCGGGATGGCGGCCAGGACGGCGACCAGCCAGAACACGGTCCCGACGTTGTCGTAGACGAAGGTGGCGAACGGCGTCGTCGGGAGGTACTGCACGGGTTCCCGTCGCAGGAACGTCACGGGGATGAAGCGTTCGAGCACGTCGTTCACGAGATCGCTCAGGTCGAGGGGCCGCGTGAAACCGGTGTCCTTCTGGAGGTACCCGACGGCGATGTAGAAGAAGGAGAGAGCCAGCCCGGCGGCGACGACGATGAGGATGTAGCGCTGCACGGCCCGGGAGGCGGGCCGAACGGGAAAGTGCCTGCGGAGCACGACGAGGACGACCGCGATCGCCAGTGGGAGCAGCGATGACAGTGCGAGGATCGCCGTGATCTCCCAGTAGCGCGGCGTCAGCGAGATGCGGGGCGTCACCCCTGCGAGCGGGAGGATCCCGAAGTAGAACGCCGAGAGCACCGCGAGCAGCACGTTCACCGCGACCGCCAGCCAGAGCGCGAAGCGGCTCCCCCGCAGCAGTCCGTACGCCGCGACGAGCAGCACCAGCAGCGGCAGCACCGAGACCAGCACCGGTCCGACGCCGCTGATCCGCTCGACCGCCAGGTCGTGCACGCACTGACGGGTCACGGCGAACGCCTGGCAGCGCTCCAGCAGCGTCCCCTTGTCGGGGGCCTCGCTGGTGAAGAGGAGGGCGATCGGCGCCAGCAATCCGTAGCGCGAACGTGTCAGCAGGCCGATGACGGGACCGACCGCGGTCACCGCCACGACGGACGCGAGCAGCACCCGGATCTCGTGGTGCGAACTGCGCACCCATCCGGTGCGCTTCGCGGTCGGCCGCAACAGCACCCCGAGTCCGAGGCCGGCGAACACGGCCACCAAGCGGTAGACATCCGACGGGAGGCCCGAGTACAGCAGGAAGACCACGGCGACGAGCACGGTCAGCACGCGGATGCGTCGTCGCCAGAGCGCTCCGGCGAACGCGCTCGCCGTCATGATCGTGCCGCCCAGCGCGGTGAACACGTCGAGCACCACCAGGTGCCGCACGCTCGTCGCCCACATCTCGCCTGTGTCCGAGGCGAGCAGCTGCAGCCCGATCCCGGCGGAGATCCCGACGATCGGGGTGGCCACGAATGCGACGAGCGTGCGCCACGTGCCCATGAGGTGCTCGGCCGCGCCGACGAGGACGATCGTCAGCACGAGAGCGACGATCAGCTCGACGATGTCGTTCGTGAAGAGCACCGACGTGAGCGGCGTCCACCAGTGCCCGTCGACGAGCGGTCCCGGCCCGGTTCCCAGCCACACGCCGAGCGGACGGCGCGGTCCGTGCATCGGTCCGGTCGCGAGAGCGAGGGCGAGGATCACCAGGGTGATGACCACGGTGACGGGACGCGCAGCGACGACCGCCCGCGCGCGTCCGGCCCACGACATCCGGGTCATCCTTCGAGTCCCAGGTGTGCGGCGATGAGCGGGAAGCCGTGCGCCAGTGTGTAGCGGACCGTGTTCCAGTCGTGCGCCGAACCGGGCGAGACGAGCAGGTCGGTCGACATCCCGGCCCGGTCGGCGTCGGCGCGCAGCGTGTGCGCGTATCCCGTGTACCGCAGGTCGTTCTGCCCGACGCCGAACACGATCAGCGAGTCACGGTACGGGGCGTTGGCGCGCAGCAGCGCGCTCGGCTGGGCGGCCCGGTACGCCGTCACAGAGCCCGCGAACCCGGTCGCCACGGTCGATCCGCCGGCGCCGAGGGTGGGGCCGAGTTCGCTCGACGACGCCAGCGCCGACCCGAAGAGCTCCGGGTGCCCGGCGGCGAACTGCACCGCGCAGGTCGCACCTTGGGAGTACCCGAAGACGCTCCACGCGGCCGGATCACTGCTCACCCGCAGATGGGCCCGGATCCACGTTGGAACGTCCTTCAGCAAGTAGGTGGCCGAACGGCCGAGCGTCGACGAGTCGACGCACATCGGGTTGCGATCGGGGCCGCCGAGCTGGTCGGCGGCGACGACGATCGGCGCCAGGCCGCCGTGCTTCGCCGCGTAGGCGTCCATGACGGCGCCGATCCGGCCGGCGGTGAACACGTCCGCCGGAGCCCCCGGCTGCCCGGCGAAGGCGTACAGCACGGGCAGAACCGGCGGCGCGGCCGTCAGCGCTGCGGGCGGCAGATAGACGACGGCCGTGCGGGCGGGGAAGCCCGAGGTCGTCGCCGGAATCCGAACCGTTCCCGTCTCGCCCGTGGCCGGCAGCGAAGCGGGCGGGGTCCAGGTCGATCCGTAGTCGGTGCCCACCGCGACGACCTCGCCGTGCTCGTGATGCAGGTCGAGGCCGCGGTACGGCACGACACCGACGACGTCGTCCAGCGTGCGGTATGCGCCGAAGTCCACGTTGATCGCCGCCGCCGACACGATCAGGAACACCGGGATGCTCACCACGGCGATGACCTTCCGCCACCATCGCGAGCGGAACAGGTTCGCCAGTGCCAGCGCGATTCCGGCGCATCCGATGACGACCCAGAACCGCGTGACCGTCGTCAGCTGAACGCCGAACAGGTTGAGCACGTCGCCGAACAGCCACGTGACGAACCAGCCGAGCACTCCCCCGGCAATGGCCGCGAGCACGCCGGCGAGCACGCGCCTCCACGTCGGGCGCACCAGGAGGTAGAGCGCGAGCGCCGCGGCCACGACGTCGGCGGCGATCAGAAACGGCTGCTGATCGATGCGCAGGGACATGAGCCAGTTCAGGGTGGATCCTTTCAGGGTGCCGGCAGGCCGACGCACAATTCTCGGGTATTCAGCCTGCGCAGAGCTGCGATGACGGGGGCGCTCAGGAAACTCCGAGCATCCAGGGGGCTTCACGGAAGAATGCGCGAGCGTCGGAGCGCTGGACCGGACGGCCGGCGCCCGTGGCCGGGCGGGCCGGGTGCTACTCGACGGCCAGCGCGGCCACCGGCGAGAGCGCCGTCGCCCGGCGCGTCGGCGCGATCGAGGCGACGACGGCGAGCACAGCGGCGGCCACAGCCACAAGCGCGAGGAACGGCCACGGAAGAGCAGGGACGAGCAGGCCACCTCCCGGGATGCTGCCGAGCAGCGACTGCGCACCGATCCAGCCGTAGACCGTGCCGAGCACCAGCCCGGTCAGCACCGCCGAGACCGTGAGCTGAGCGCTCTCGGCGAGGATCATCCGCTTCACCTGCTGCGCCGTGAATCCGAGAGCTCGGAGCAGCCCGAGCTCCCTGCGCCGCTGCAGCACGCTCAGCGAGAGGTTGTTGATCACGCCGACCGCCGCGATGACGGCCGAGAATCCGATCATCACGGAGAACACGATCATCGTCACCGTGACCACGGGGGTCACGCCCGCATACAGCTCCGGCTCGTTGCTCTGAGCCTCCTGAATCATCTGCAGATAGGACTGCGCGGCCACGACGAACATCGTGATCAGGGTGACCCCGATGACCAAGCCGATCGTGGTGCGGGAGCTGCGCTCCGGGTTGCGCACCGCGTTGGCCGCGGCCAGTCTCGTCGCCGTCCCGTGGCCGAACAGCAGTCCGACGCCCCGAAGGATGGAGGGCATGAAGAGGGGCGCGGCGAGGATGATGCCGGTGAACGAGAGCACGCCGCCGGGCAGGGCGACCAGCACTCCGTACGAGTGGTACTGCTGGAGCACCGGTGTCGCGAACACATCGAGCCCCAGCAGCAGGCCGAAGGCGAGGAGCGCCGCGCCGACGAGGATCAGGGCGGATGCGACGACAGTGCGGCCCCTGCTCCGCCGCAGTGCGGCGGGCGGGCGCTCCTCGGCGGCGCCCAGCGCCTGAACAGGCGTCACGGTCAGCACCCGGCGTCCGCCGACCCAGGAGGCCAGCCACGTCGTGAGCACGACGACCACCAGCGGCGCGAGCAGCGCCGGCGTGATCACCGGATAGAGCAGGTCCGGGAGCACGCGCAGCGCGACGAACACCCGCACGGCCGCCAGGGCGAGCGTCGCGGCGATCGCCCCGCCGAGCAGGGAGCCGATCAGCCCGACGGTCAGTCCCTCGCCCGCCACTGAGCGCCTCTGCGCCTGGGCGCTCGACCCGATCAGTCGCAGCAGGGCGATCGTGCGTGTGCGCCCGGCGATGATCGTCGCGAAGGTGTTGGTGGTCACGATCGCCCCGACGTAGACCGCGATGATGAAGAAGATCACGGCCACGACGTTGAGCGCTACCGTCACCGAGCCGTGCGCAGCGACGTCGTCCTGTGCGATGTACGCCGCCAGCACTCCCGTCGACGACAGGAGGGCGACGCCGAATGCCGAGCTCAATGCGGCGACCAGGATGCTCGCGCGGTGCTCGCGCGCGTTGGCGCGGAACGCCGAGAACGGCCGGCTCACGCGCGCTGCTCCATGCCCAGCATGAACGTGGAGATCTCTTCGGCGGACGACCGCCCCCGTTCTGCGACGACAACGCCGTCCGCCAGGAAGACGATGCGATCGGCGAAGCTCGCGGCGATCGGATCGTGCGTCACCATCGCGATGCTCTGCCCGTACGACCGGCTCGCCTCGGCGAGCAGGGCGAGGACATCGCGCCCCGTGCGCGAGTCGAGATTGCCGGTCGGCTCGTCCGCGAAGATCAGATCGGGACGGGTCGCGAGCGCGCGCACGATGGCGACCCGCTGCTGCTGCCCACCGGACAGCTCGTGCGGACGATGGGTGAGCCGGTCGCCGAGGCCGAGCGAGCCGACGAGGTGGTCGATCCACTCCGCCTGCGTACGGGTCGGGCGACGACCGTCCAGTTCGAACGGCAGCCGGATGTTCGCCTGGACGTCGAGCGTGGGGACCAGGTTGAACGACTGGAACACGAAGCCGACCCGGCGCCGGCGCAGCACCGTGAGCTCCGCATCCTTCAGGCGGGTGATCTCCGTGTCGCCGAGCCAGACCTGACCGGTCGTGACCGTGTCGAGTCCTGCCATGACGTGCATCAGAGTCGACTTCCCCGAGCCGCTCGGCCCCATGATCGCGGTGAACTGCCCGGCCGGGATCCCCAGGGTCACGCCGTCGAGCGCATTGACCCGTCCGGCGCCGGCGCCGTACGACTTGGTGGCATCCACCACGCGCGCCACCAGGGCGGTGCGGGAGTCGGGGCTCAGAATCGGGTTGGCGGTCGTGATCGTCCGGCTGGTGACATTGTCCATGTCGACAACGCTAGAGATCCGCGCTCGGCCGCGAATCAGGCCAGCGGTCGATCGTCACTCAGCCTGGAGGATGATTCCTATTCCGCCGCCGTGAGCCCGTGCTCGAAGGCGTAGACGACCATCTGCACCCGGTCGCGGAGCCCGAGCTTGCTCAGGATGCGGCTGATGTGCGTCTTCACCGTCGCCTCGCTCAGGTATTCGGTCGAGGCGATCTCCGAGTTGCTGAGGCCCCGGGCGGCGAGCACGAAGATCTCGCGCTCCCGCGAGGTGAGGTTGCCGAACTCCTGCGGCTGCTCCTTGGCGGGCTCGCCGGCGGAGAAGTACTGGAACAGCTCGCGCGTCGCTCCGGCCGCGATCACCGCATTGCCGGCGTGCACCGTGCGGATCGCCGCCAGCAGGAACTCCGGCTCCGCGTCCTTGAGCACGAAGCCGCTCGCCCCTCCCCGGATGGCGCGTGCCGCCGCTTCGTCGAGGTCGAACGTGGTCAGCACCACGATCCTCGGCGGCCTGCGACCATCGCGCACGGCCCGCCCGACGATCTCCGACGTCGCAGCGATCCCGTCCATCACGGGCATCCGGATGTCCATCAGCACCACGTCGGGCGACGTCTCGAGCGCCACCTGTACGCCCTCCTCGCCGTTCGCCGCCTCCCCCACGAACTCGAGGTCGGGCTGCGATCCGACGAGCATCCGGATGCCCGCGCGGAACAGCGCCTGGTCGTCGACCAGCAGCACCCGGATGCGTTCGCCCGCGCCTGCGCCCATCCCGCTCACGCCGGGGCTCCCACCGGCAGGAACGCGGCGACGGTGAATGTGTCGCCGGTCGGACCCGCGGTGAGCGAGCCACCGGCGAGCGTCGCACGCTCGCGCATCCCTGGCAGACCGTGGCCGATGCGGGGCAGGGCTCCCGTCCCGGTCGCGGTGGTGTCGAGCGTGATCGGTTTCATGGTGTTCCTCACGGTGATGCCGACCCCCTGCACGCCGGCCTCGCTCGTGATCGAGGCGAGGACGACGGTCGCCGGGTCGGCGGTGCTGCCGTGCCGGAGCGCGTTGGTCAACGCTTCCTGCACGATGCGGTAGGCGGCGATCTGCTGGGCGGAGCCGAGACGCTCGAGGTCGCCGCTGCGCTCCATCGTCACGTCCAGCCCCGCTGCTCGAACCTGATCGACGGTCTTGTCGAGGTCGTCGAGCGACGGCTGCGGGCCCTCCGGCTGTGCGTGGCGCAGTTCGGCGAGCAGTACCCGCACGTCGCCCAGCGCCGAGCGGGCCGTCGACGCGATGGTCGTGAGCGCCTCGTCGACGGCATCCGGATCGGCGTGACGGGCGTAGCGCGCCCCGTCGGCCTGGGCGATGACCACGGCGAGCGAGTGCGCGACCACATCGTGCATATCGCGGGCGATGCGCGTTCGCTCCTGCTCGACGACGACGTCTTCGACGGCGCGGGCGCGATCGAACTCGGCGGCGACCTGCGCGCGGCGCGAGATCCTGGCGTTGCGCCACGTGCGCATGAGCAGCCCGAGCACCCAGGACAGGCCCAGCACGGTCGCGCTGACGACGAACAGGAAGACGAACTGAAGCGCGAGCCGGGTGATCGCCCCGGAGAGCAGATCGAGGTAGTTCTGGCTGACCGCCGCGGTCAGCGTGAGGTACAGGGCCGCCACCACGGCGCCGACTCCGGCCGAGATCAGGCCCGACCAGCGCACGACGCGGTCTCCGTAGGCCGCCGTCGAGTACAGCACGATCAGCACGCCGACGTCGCTGAACAGGATGTTGTGGCCGGAGATCATCTGCAGCACGGCGGCCAGCCAGGCGATCGCGAGCGCCACCGGCGGCGACATGCGGCGCACAGCCACCGCGACCGCGAAGCCGATCATCACCACGAAGCCGGTGCGCGGCGACGAGTCGAATCCGAACACGTTCACCGTATCGAGCAGGAGGCAGACCACCGCGAACAGGGCCGCGCCGGCGATGTCGAACGCGAGCTGAGGGCGGGTGAGGCGGCGCACCAGCGCGGCGCGGTCGACGTCGGCGTCGAGTGTCGGCGTTCCGCCCGACGAGGCCAGCCACATCAGCACCGAGCGTCCGCCGTCCGTGCCGATCGCGCGCTGCCGCGCGACGAGGTAGCCCACGAACCAGCCGGCGACGAAGAGCACCACGACCATCAGGCTCATCAGCAGCAGACCGACGCCCTGGCTGGTGTAGTAGCCGGCGATCACCGGGCCGAACTGCGGGAACTTGATGTCGCCGCGCACGGTGAAGAGGTACGCGACGGCGGGTCCGAGCAGTACCGCCGAGACGAAGTCGAGCCAACGGACCACCACGCCCGAATGGGCGGCGACACCGAAGATCGCGAGCAGCACCGCGATGCCGCCGACGAGCCGGAACGGCGCACCGAGCGAGTCGGGTGCGGCCAGTTCGAGGAGTACCGATGCCCAGACCAGCCCGAGCGAGACCGCGGGGATGACCCGTGACAGCGCGACGGCCGCACAGGCGAACACGAGCGCGAGCGCCGACTCCACGTCGACCGGGAGACCGGTCGCGATCCAGACGGCGAACAGCAGGAGCCCCAGGGCGGGCTCGAGCACCCAGCGGAAGGGCACGAGCCGGTCCACGAGTCGGGAGCGCTGCAGCATCCTTCTACGGTACGGGGCGAACGAGGCCGTCGCCGCGCGCACGGGCGGATTTCATCCGCTGGATGTACGCGGCAGCGCCCGCGCCCGGGTCAGAACCCGAGGCGGCCGAGCTGCTTCGGGTCGCGCTGCCAGTCCTTGGCCACCTTCACCCGGATGGACAGGAACACGTGCTTGCCGATCAGCTTCTCGATCGGCACGCGCGCTGTTGCGCCCACCTCGCGGATGCGGCTGCCGCCCTTGCCGATCACGATCGCCTTCTGGCTGTCGCGCTCGACGAACAGGTTGGCGTAGATGTCGACGATGTCCTTGTCGTCGCGCTCGATGATGTCGTCAATCGTCACAGCGAGCGAGTGCGGGAGCTCGTCCTCCACGCCCTCGAGCACCGCCTCGCGGATGTACTCCGAGATGCGGTCCTCGAGTCCCTCGTCCGTCACAGCATCGGCCGGGTACAGCGGAGCCGGCGAGGTCGGAAGCAGTCGCATCAGCTCGCTCGTGAGCGTGTCGAGTTGGATGCTGCTCGTCGCCGAGATCGGGATGATCGCCTCCCACTCGCGCAGCTCGGAGACGGCCAGCAGCTGTTCGGCCACGGCCTGCTTGCTCGCCGTGTCGATCTTCGTGACGATCGCCACCTTCTTCGCCCGCGGGTACTCGTCGAGCTGATCATTGATGAAGCGATCCCCCGGGCCGATCTTCTCGTCCGCGGGAACGCAGAAGCCGATCACATCGACGTCGCCGAGCGTCGACTGCACAAGCGAGTTCAGGCGTTCGCCCAGCAGCGTGCGCGGGCGGTGGATGCCCGGCGTGTCGACCAGGATCAGCTGGCCGTCCTTCTGGTGGACGATCCCCCGGATCGCGCGACGCGTCGTCTGCGGCTTCGAGCTGGTGATCGCCACCTTCTCGCCGACGAGCGCGTTCGTGAGCGTCGACTTCCCGACGTTCGGGCGGCCGACGAACGAGACGAATCCCGCATGGAAATCGTTCACGAGTGCTTCTCCTCCAGCGACGCGTCCGGCGTCGCGATCAGGGCGGTGTCGCGCTCGACGAGCACGGTGCTGACATGTTTGCGGCGGCCTTCGGTGCGATCGACGGTGAAGCGCAGCCCGTACGCCGTCGCCGTCGATCCGACCTCGGGGAGGCGGCCGAGCGCCTTGGAGACCAGGCCGCCGACGCTGTCGACGTCGTCGTCCTCGATCTCGAGTCCGAACAGTTCGCCGAGCTCGTCGATCGGCAGGCGGGTGCCGACCCGGTAGCGGCCGGGCCCGACCTGCTGCACGAGCTCGACCTCGTGGTCGTATTCGTCGGAGATGTCGCCGACCAGTTCCTCGATGAGGTCCTCGAGCGTGACCAGGCCGGCGATACCGCCGTACTCGTCCACGACCATCGCCAGGTGGTTCGATTCCAGTTGCATCTGCCGCAGCAGCTGATCGGCCTTCTTCGACTCGGGCACGAACAGGGCCGGCCGAGCCAGGTCGCCCATCGTCACCTGGTCGGCGCCGAGCGGGCTCTCGAAGCTGAGCTTCGCCACATCCCTCAGGTACAGCACGCCGACGACGTCGTCGGGGTCGCCGTCGATCACGGGCATCCGGGACACGCCCTTGCTGAGGAACAGGCCCATCGCCGTGCCGAGCCCGGCGCCGCGATCGATGGTGATCATGTCGGTGCGCGGGATCATCACCTCACGCACCACCGTGTCGTTGAACTCGAAGATCGAGTGGATGAGCTCCCGGTCGTCCTCCTCGAGAACGTCGAACTCGGTCGCCTCGTCCACGATGCTGAGCAGTTGCTCCTCGCTCGCCACCGGGGCCGACCGGGCGCGCGACGGCGTCACCCGGTTTCCGAGGGCGACCAGACCGTCGGCGATCGGCCCGAGGAGCACGCGCACGAACCGGATGAGCGGCGCCGTCAGCCGCAGCAGCAGCGTCGAGTTCGCCCGGCCGACGCTGCGCGGGCTCGCCCCGACCAGCACGAACGAGACACCCGTCATGATCAGCGCGGACAGGATCAGTGAGATCCACCACTGTTCGAAGATCATCTCGAAGGCGAGCGTGACGAGCACGGCGGCCGTCGTCTCCGCCGTGATGCGGATGAAGTTGATCGCGTTGATGTGCGCGCCCGGGTCGGCCGCTATGGCCAGCAGGGACTTCTTCGACCGCGACGTCTCCGCGAGTTCGGCGATGTCGCCGCGCGACTGCACCGAGATCGCCGCGTCGACCGCCGCCATCAGGCCGCCGAACGCGACGAGCACGAAGGCGATGACGAAGAAGAGGGTGGTGAGCATCCGCGCCTCTAGCGCTGTCGGTCGTAGCGCGAGAACCCGATCAGGATGTCGCGCTGGATGCCGAACATCTCGCGTTCCTCGGCGGGTTCGGCGTGATCGAAACCGAGGAGGTGGAGGATCCCGTGCGTCGTGAGCAGCAGTAGCTCCTCCATCAGGCTGTGACCGGCCGTTTCCGCCTGCGCCTGAGCGACCTGCGGGCAGAGCACCACATCGCCGAGCAGACCTGCCGGCGACGGTTCGTCCTCGGTGCCGGGACGCAACTCGTCCATCGGGAAGCTGAGCACGTCTGTCGGCCCCGGCTCGTCCATCCACTGCACGTGCAGCTGCTCCATCGCCGCTTCGTCGACGAGCACGATCGCGAGTTCCGCGTCCGGGTGCACGTGCATGATGTCGAAGGCGTAGGTGGCGAGGCGCTGCAACGCTGCCTCGTCCACCGGGATCGTCGACTCGTTGTTGACTTCGATGCTCATCGCTGGCGGTCCCTGTTCGTCTTTCTATCGTCTCTTCGGCGTGCGATCGCGCGGGATCGCCGAACGGCGCTCAGCGCGGTTGGCGAACTCCGCCGCCTGCTCGCGCTCGTAGTGCAGGGCCTGCTTCTGGGCGTCGTACTCCGTGTACGCGTCGACGATGCGGCCGACGAGCGTGTGGCGCACGACATCGTCGCTCGTCAGTCGCGCGAAGTAGATGTCGTCGATGTCTTTGAGCACGCGCGTCACCAGCCGCAGGCCGCTCGCGGCCGTCGGAAGGTCCACCTGCGTGATGTCACCGGTGACCACCATGCGGGAGCCGAACCCGAGTCGCGTGAGGAACATCTTCATCTGCTCCGGCGTCGTGTTCTGCGCCTCGTCGAGCACGATGAACGAATCGTTCAGCGTGCGGCCGCGCATGTAGGCCAGCGGGGCCACCTCGATCGTGCCCGCTGCCAGAAGCTTCGGAACGATCTCCGGGTCCATCATCTCGTTGAGCGCGTCGTAGAGCGGGCGCAGGTACGGGTCGATCTTGTCGGTGAGCGTTCCGGGCAGGTAGCCCAGCCGCTCCCCCGCCTCGACGGCCGGACGCGTGAGGATGATGCGGTTGACCTCCTTGCGCTGCAGGGCCTGCACCGCCTTGGCCATCGCCAGGTACGTCTTGCCGGTTCCCGCCGGGCCGATGCCGAACACGATCGTGTTGTGGTCGATCGCGTCGACGTACTGCTTCTGGCCGAGCGTCTTGGGCCGGATGCTCTTGCCCCGAGCCGTCAGGATGGCCTGGCTCAGCACATCGGACGGGCTGAGGTTGAGGTCGGTGTCGAGCATCTTCGCAGAGCTCGTGACCTCGGCCGGGCTGAGTTCGTGGCCGTTGCGGACCATCTGCAGCAGCTCCTCGATGAGGCGCCGCGCGGCGTCCACCTGGGCCGGGTCGCCGACCAGCGAGATCTCGTTGCTGCGGACGTGCACGTTCACCAGCGGGTACTGGTGTTCGAGCGTGGTCAGCAGGCGGTCCTGTGGGCCGAGCAGCCGCACCATCGCCACCCCGTCGACCTCGAACCGCGCTTCCGCCTGGCCCTCGGTCGGGCGATTCGCGCTGCTCTGGCTCGTGCTGTCGTGCTGTCCGTTGCGCTGCGGCGTCGGTTCGCTAATCGGCAAGGCTTCCTTCCTCGAGCTCCCCGCTCAGAATGTGTGCGTGGACGTGGAACACGGTCTGTCCCGCTCCCGCCCCGGTGTTGAAGATCAGTCGGAAATCGCCGTCGGAGAGCTCCGTCGCGAGCTTCTGAGCAACGTCGACCACGTGCGCCAGCAGAGCCGGATCGCCCGCGGCCAACTCGGCCACATCGCTGTACTCCTCGGTCTTCGGCACCACGAGCACGTGCACCGGCGCCTTCGGCGCGATGTCGCGGAACGCGATGACCCGATCGTCGTCGTAGACGATGTCGGCCGGGATCTCTCCGGCGATGATGCGCGAGAAGATCGAGCGCTGGTCGGTTTCCATACTCTCCATCTTAGAGTTCGGCTCCGTCATTGGGGGTCGATCGGGGCAATGGGCACAGGCGATGGCGGGCACCGTTCGCGATCGGCGGAACGGCGCCGTCGGTCGCGTGGTGGCGGGCGTCGCCCGATCGAACGCGGTCATCCCGTGGGTCTGAGCCGGACCCGGCCACCGGCTCGCGGCCTTCGGGTCGCGTCGAGGTGCCGGGGCGGGACGAAGTGCGGCACCGCGTCGCGCACCACGATGTCCCAGTCGTCCTGGTGGACGCGGTGATGATGACTCGAGCACAGCAGCACGCCGTTGCGGAGATCGGTCGGTCCCGCATGCGCCTCCCACCAGCGGATGTGGTGCGCCTCGGTATAGGTCGGTGGATGCGGGCATCCGGGCCACGCGCAGCCGTCGTCGCGCTCGGCGAGAGCCAGCCGCTGGGCCTTCGAGAACAGCCGCCTGCTTCGGCCGAGGTCGAGCACCTCGCTCGCGCCACCGAGTACGACAGGGATCACTCGGGCGTCCAGTGCCATCCGCCGTGCGGTCGACGCGCTGATCGGAGACGATACCGCGTCGATCTCCGCTGTGCCGATGCCGGCGCGCAATGCATCGAGGCCGACGCGCACGACCATCGTCACGGGCGCACCGCCCAGGCTCACGCGTTGCTCGCAGGCGGCGAAATGCCGGAACACCTCTGTTCCGGCGTCGGATCGACGCTGTGCGATGGTTCGCGAGTCGGGCAACTCCTCGATCGACTCTGCCTCGGCACAATCGCTCGAACCCTCGTCGGTATCCCTGAATCCAACCGACCGCATCCCATGCCCGACGACCGCGTCGATCGCCGAAACCACATGGCCTGCCGACTCCGGATCGAGGTACCAGTCGACATGCGTCATCCCGTCGGACGTGGTGCTGATCGCGAGCGACCGTCGCTGCCGTTGTCGCTCCTCCCGTGGGCGGATGCCGTCTTGATCGAGACGATCCCGCACGTGAACGGCCACGCACCGCAGGTCGGCCATGCCCAGATCGCGGGCGCGCTCGACCAGCAGGCTCTCACCCAGAGAGCGTTCGTCCACGCTGCAGTTCGCTTCCGCCTTCGTCAGCTCGCGCACGATGACGGCGGCCTCGTCGAGGCTGAGGATCGCGCCGCCGGCATCGTCTGCGCCGAGGGCAGCGGCGACCACCGGGAACCGGGACGGGAGACTCTCACCCACGAGCGACCGCCGCGGAGCGATCGCTTCGCCCACCACGTGCATGGTGCGTGCGGCAGAAAGCGAGATGCGCCACCGCTCCGCCAGCAGCGATGCAATGGATGCATGACCGGCGCGCGACACCGGGTTCGCGTCGCAGGGAAGAATCGAACGCGCAACCACTTCGCCCACCACCCGCAGCTTCACCGCGTCGAGTGCGGCCTGGAGCTCGCCGAGCTCAGTGAGGGCCCCGAGAAGCTCGTCGCGGGCGAACCGATTCGGCGTGGCGAAGGGCGCAAGGAACTCGCGCATCCGATCGGCGTGGCGGTTGGTCATGAAACCAGTCAATCAGCGACCACTGACATTCTAACCGCCAGAATGACCCTCTGATCAGGCAATTACCTGTGGACAACTTTGGGAACTAAGGACCTGTGGAGGAGAGTCCGCGAGACCCGGCTGAACTCACCAACGCCCGAGCGCACCGTTCAGCACAGCCAACGCAGCGGGTCCGGCCGTCGACGTGCGAAGCACCGTCGTCCCCAGCCGCACCAGCTCCGCTCCCGCAGCGGTCAGCAGCCCGAGTTCCTCCGGCGCGATCCCGCCCTCCGGCCCCACCACGAGCACGAGCGGGCGCGCATCCGGACCCGTCTCGACGACGATGTCGCTCAGCCGCGTCGTCGCATCCGGCTCGAGCACCAGAACGCGCGACGATCCACTCAACTCGGCCACCGCCTTCGTCGACGACAGCTCGCCGACCGACGGCACCCACGCCCGGATGGACTGCTTCGCCGCCTCCCGCACGATCGTCGCCCAGCGGTCGCGGCTCTTCGCGATCTTGGCGCCCTCCCAGCGCGACACCGAACGCGCGGCGGCCCAGGGAACCACCCGATCGACACCCAGCTCCGTCGACGCCTGGATCGCCAGCTCGTCGCGGTCGCCCTTGGCGAGGGCCTGAACCAGCGTCACCACCGGCGACGGGGATGCGACGTGCTGAACCGTTTCGACCTCGATCGTCAGCTCGGTGGACGTTGCCACCAGGACCTCCCCGGTCGCGATCAGTCCGCGGCCGTTGCCGATCATCACCGACTGGCCGGGACGCGTGCGGTTCACCGTCGCCGCGTGCTTGGCCTCCGGCCCGGTCAGCGAGAGCCGGGCGCCCTCGTCGACCGACTCCAGGTCTTCACGGAAGTACAGCGCGCTCATGACGGACCAGACCCCGGATCAGACGTTGAGGAACCGGTCGCGCAGCTTCGCGAAGAGACCCTGCTGGAATCGCGCCAGGGTCGGCTCGGTGTGCTTGTGGGCCGCGGCGAACTGCTTGATGAGTTCGCGTTCCTTGTGGTCGAGCTTCACCGGCGTGACCACCTGGATGCCGACCCGCAGGTCGCCTCGCCCGCTGCCGCGCAGATGCGTGATGCCGCGGTCCTTGATCGTGATGATGTCCGCGCTCTGCACGCCGGCCTTGAGGTCCATGCTGATGTCGCCGTCGAGGGCCTTGACCGTCGCGGTGGTGCCGAGGATCGCATCCGTCATCGCGACCTCGAGGGTGCAGAGCAGGTCGTCTCCGTCACGGCTGAAGACGTCGTGGTGCTTGACCTTGATCTCGAGGTAGAGGTCTCCGTTGGGGCCACCGGCGGGACCGGCCTCGCCGCTGCCCGGCATCTGCAGACGCAGGCCGGTGTCGACGCCGGCGGGGATGTCCACCGGCACGGTACGGCGGGCGCGCACGCGTCCCTGTCCCTGGCAGGTGACGCACGGCGTGGCGATGACGGTGCCGTACCCGCGGCAGGTGCCGCAGGGGCTCGAGGTCATGACGTTGCCGAGGAGCGAACGGACCGAGCGCTGGATGCTGCCGGTGCCGTGGCAGATGTCGCAGGTGACCGGCGCCGTGCCCGGCTGGCAGCAGGACCCGTTGCAGGTCTCGCAGACGATCGCCGTGTCGACCTCGAGGTCGCGGTGGGTGCCGAAGATGACCTCGTCGAGGTCGACCTCGACGCGCAGGAGCGCATCCTGACCGCGTTCCCGGCGCGACTTGGGGCCGCGCGACGTTCCGCCGCCGCCGAAGAAGGTCTCGAAGATGTCGCCGAAGCCGCCGAAGTCCGCGCCGCCTCCGCCACCGAAGCCGGGCTGCGGGCCGAGGTCGTACTGCTGGCGCTGCTGCGGGTCGCTCAGCACGTCGTACGCGTGCGTGACCTGCTTGAATCGCTCGGATGCCTCCGGGCTGGGGTTGACGTCGGGGTGGAGTTCCCTCGCGAGGCGGCGGTACGCCTTCTTGATCTCGTCGGGGGTGGCGTTGCGCTCAACGCCCAGGACTTCGTAATGGTCGGCCACGTACGGCTTTTCCTTCTCGTTCGGTGCTTATTCGCCCAGCAGGCGGGAGAGGTATCGGGCGACCGCGCGAACGGCCGCCATGTTGTTGGAGTAGTCCATGCGGAGCGGTCCGAGCACACCCAGCCGGGCGATGTCGGATCCGGAAGAGGTGTAACCGCTGGAGAGCACGCTGGTCTCGGCCAGGCCGAAGGCGGCGTTCTCGCGACCGATGCTGACGGCGACGCCGTGCTGATCGGTGGCCATCTCGCCGAACAGACGTAGCAGCACGACCTGCTCCTCGATCGCCTCCAGCACCGGGAAGATGCTGCCGGTGAAATCGTGCTCGGTGCGCACGAGGTTCGCAGCGCCGGCCATGACCAGCTTCTCCTGGCGGTTGGCGGCGATCTGGTCGATCAGTGCGCTCGCCACGGGCGCGACGAGGCCGCGGGTGCGCTCGGTGAGCGCCTCCGGCAGATCGTTGAGCCGGTGCGCGGCGTCGTTCAGCGACAGCCCGGCCGACGCGCCGTTGATGGCGCCCCGGATCTCCGCGACGTCTTCATCGCTCAGGTCGGACCCGAGTTCGATGACGCGTTGCTCGACCGCGCCGGAATCCGTGATCAACACGCTGAGCAGCCGTCGCGGCGCCAGCATGACGAGCTCGATGTGCCGGATGCGCGAGCGCGCGACCGACGGATACTGCACCAGCGCGACCTGGTTGGTGAGCTGCGAGAGCAGGCGCACGGTGCGCGCGAGCACGTCGTCGAGGTCGACGGACTGCCCGAGGAACACCTCGATCGCCTGCCGCTGCGCGGGACTGAGCGGACGCATCTCGGCGAGATGGTCGACGAACAGCCGGTAGCCCTTGTCCGTCGGCACCCGGCCGGATGAGGTGTGGGGCGCGACGATCAGCTCTTCTTCTTCGAGCGCCGCCATGTCGTTGCGGATGGTCGCGGCGGAGACTCCGAAGGCGTGCCGCTCCACGATGCTCTTGGAGCCGACCGGTTCACGAGACGCGACGTAGTCCTGCACGATCACACGCAAAACCTCGAGGCTGCGCTCGGACACCATACGACTCGCCTCCTGTCCGAACTGTTAGCACTCACTTCTCTTGAGTGCTAATCATATCGTGCCGACACGCAGACACATTCATTGCACGCCTGAGATTCACAGCAGTACCGTATGCATGCGCTCCCACAACAGCGTGGCGCGCACTGATCGGCAGGCCCGGCCGGCCGACGGTTCGATCCGAACGAGCTCGAACGAAAGGCACCGATCATGAACGACCCGACTCAACCCCCGAGCGATCCGGCCGCGGGCGGGGTTCCGCCGCAGCAGCCGGTTCCCCCCACCGGCGCCGTACCGCCGCCTCCTCCCCAGCAGCCTTACGGATCGGTTCCGCGGCAGCAGCCCTACGGATCGGTTCCGCCCCAGCAGCCGCAGCAGCCGCAGCAGCCGTACGGCGGCGTTCCGCCGCAGCAGCCGTACGGCGCACCGGCCGCCCCGCTCGACCCGGCCCAGGACAAGCAGTGGGCCTCCTTCGCGCACCTCGGCGGCATCCTCTGGATCCTGCCGTCGTTGATCATCTTCCTGGTCTTCAAAGACCGCGGCCGGCTGACCAACCAGGAGGCGAAGGAAGCGCTCAACTGGCAGATCACCTGGATCATCGTCTGGATCGCCTCCCAGATCGTCGGCGCCATCCTGTCGTTCACGGGCATCGGCTGGCTGCTCTTCGGGCTGCTGATCCCGTGGGTGCTCTACGTCGTGAACCTGGTGTTCTCGATCCTCGGTTTCGTCAAGGTCAACGGCGGCGGTACGTACCGGTATCCGGTGAACTTCCGGTTCATCAAGTAGGTCGGCGCCGCCTCAGCGACGGGCACGCGCAGAAGCCGGGAGGGTGACAGCCCTCCCGGCTTCTTCTCAGTTTCGGCCCGATCGCCCTAGAGTTGATGGCGACAGTGGTCCCGACCGCCCGCAGTCCGGGCGCACCCAAGGAGTGAAGATGTCCGCAACGCCCCCGCCCCCTCCCGGAGCGCCGTATGGCGGCACCCCGCAGCAGCTCAGTCCGTCCGACGAGAAGCTCTGGTCGACGCTCGTCCACATCGGCGGCATCCTGTTCAACTGGATCCCGGCGCTGATCGGCTACCTCGTGCTGAAAGACAAGGGACCGTTCGTGCGGGCGCACACCGCGACCGCACTCAACTTCCAGATCACGATCTTCATCGCCTACATCGTCGGCTGGCTGCTGACGATCGTGTTCATCGGCTTCCTCATCCTGGCGGCCGCCTGGGTGATCAACATCGTCTTCAGCATCATCGCGGCGGTCAAGGCGAACCAGGGCGAGTTCTACACCTACCCGCTCGCCATCAAGTTCGTCAGCTAGTCGCGAAAGCGCCCGGTCCGCCGGCCGCGGCCCGCTCTGCCGGTCAGTCGTCGGCCAGCAGGCGCCGCACAACGGCATCGGCCAGCAGCCGCCCTCGCAGTGTCAGTTCCACGACGCCGCGCAGGGCGGCTTTCGCGTCCACGAGGCCGTCGGCGATCAGGCCGGCCACGGCCGTGCGGCCGTGCTGGTCGAGCTCGGTGGTCGAGAGTCCGTCCCGGATGCGCGTCAGCAGCAGCACGCGCTCGACGCGCTGCGTCTCGGCATCCAGCGTCTCGCGGCCCGCGGCCGGCGACTCGCCCGCGAGCACCCGGCCGGCGTACGCCGCAGGATGCTTCACGTTCCACCAGCGCACGCCGCCGACGTGGCTGTGCGCGCCAGGGCCGATGCCCCACCAGTCGTGTCCCTGCCAGTAGGCGAGGTTGTGGCGAGACCGGTGGGCGTCGTCCGTCGCCCAGTTGC
Source organism: Leifsonia poae (assembly GCF_027921845.1). Taxonomy (GTDB): domain Bacteria; phylum Actinomycetota; class Actinomycetes; order Actinomycetales; family Microbacteriaceae; genus Leifsonia; species Leifsonia poae. The sequence goes on along the minus strand of NZ_BSEN01000015.1, from coordinate 623,011 downwards.
TGACCTCGTACCAGCCGTAGCCCGCGGCGGCGAGCCGAGCATCCGCCAGTTCGTACATGTCGGCCTGCAGGTCCTCGTCGGGTTCCGCGACGCCGCCCGATTTGATCTGGCGCGCGAGCTTGGTGCCCGGCTCCACGATCAGCGAGTAGGCCGACAGATGGTCGGGACGGCAGGCGATCGCGCTCTCGAGCGACCGCGACCAGTCGTCGAGCGACTCCCCCGGCGTGCCGTAGATGAGGTCGAGGCTCACCTGGAGCCCGGCGGCACGCGCCCACTCGACGACGAGCGGAACGCGCTCGGGGTCGTGGGTGCGCTCGAGGGTGGCGAGCACATGAGGCACAGCCGACTGCATCCCGAAGGAGACCCGCGTGAAACCGGCGGCCGCGAGCTGCTCGAGATACGCGGCATCGACGGAGTCGGGATTGGCCTCGGTCGTCACCTCGGCGCCCTCGGCGAGGCCCCACGCGTCGCGCACGGAGGCGAGCATGGCCGTCAGGTCGGTCGCCGGCAGCATCGTCGGCGTGCCGCCCCCGAAGAAGACGGTGGACGCCGCACGCGATGCGATGCCGGTCGCCTCGAGCACCCCGGCCGCGAACGCGACCTCGCTGATCGCATGCGCGGCGTAGTCGCTCTGCGCGACTCCGCGGAGCTCGGTCGCCGTGTACGTGTTGAAGTCGCAGTAGCCGCAGCGCACCCGGCAGAACGGCACGTGCAGATAGACGCCGAAGTTGCGTTCGGCGGCCCGCTCGGCGGTCGACGCGGGCAACAGGCCGTCAGCGGGCGCCGGATCGCCCAGCGGAAGAGCACTCGGCACGGTCAGACCGACCGAACGGGAAGGAGGGCGCGCAGGTACTTCGCCGTGTAGTGACGCTGCACCAGTCGCAGGATGGGCCCGAACGCACGGTAGAAGCCGTTCGCCGGCCGCGAGAACGCACGCAGCACGAACCAGACGGACCCATCGTCGCGCTGCTCGACGATGAACGCCTCTTCGCCGCTCTCCGGATGCCCGTGCAGGGTTCCGTAGGCGAAGCCGGCCCGGTTGGGTTCATCGATCACGTAGACGACGCGCATCGGCGCCGAGACGTGAATGGGACCGAAGGGGATCTTGAGCACGGCGGTCATGCCGTTGGCGATGTACGGCGACCCGTCATCCGCGAACACAGCCTCGGCCTGACGGTGCTCCTGGAGCTTGGCGGGCGAGCCGTCCGGGTTGAAGATCACCCCTTCGTACTGCACGCCGGTTCCCTCGTGGGCGTCGGTGACCTTGATCCCGCTCCCCCGTTGCACGCCCCACGTCATGAGGGAGGTGACCGCCGCGGCGAAGCGCTCCTCGCCGCTGCCGAGCCGCGCCTGGCGCTCAAGGGGGCGGTAGCCCTTCGGCGGGTAGTACAGCAGGTCGGGAGCCTGCGTGCCGCCCACCGCGCCGTACGTCACGGGCTGATCGGTGAACGTTGAGCGTCGCATGGCGTGCCTACTTCTTGTCCTTCTTCTCGACGTCGCCCGAGAGCGCGGCGATGAAGGCTTCCTGCGGTACCTCGACCCGGCCCACCATCTTCATGCGCTTCTTGCCCTCCTTCTGCTTCTCGAGGAGCTTGCGCTTGCGGGTGATGTCACCGCCGTAGCACTTCGCGAGCACGTCCTTGCGCATGGCCCGGATGCTCTCGCGGGCGATGATCCGCGCGCCGATGGCGGCCTGGATCGGCACCTCGAACTGCTGGCGCGGGATGAGCTCGCGCAGCCGCCCGGTCATCAGCACGCCGTAGGCGTAGGCCTTGTCGCGGTGCACGATCGCGCTGAACGCGTCGACCTGCTCGCCCTGCAGCAGGATGTCGACCTTCACCAGATCGGCCTCCTGCTCGCCGGCGGGCTCGTAGTCGAGCGACGCGTAACCGGCGGTGCGGCTCTTGAGCTGGTCGAAGAAGTCGAACACGATCTCGCCGAGCGGCATGGTGTAGCGGATCTCCACGCGGTCCTCGCCGAGGTACTCCATGCCCATGAGCGCGCCGCGGCGGCTCTGGCACAGCTCCATGATGACGCCAACGTAGTCCTTGGGGGCGAGGATGGCGGCCTTCACCATCGGCTCCTCGACCTTGGCGATCTTGCCGCCGGGGAACTCGCTCGGATTGGTGACCGTGATGGTCTTCTTGTCCTCGGTGGTGACCTCGTAGATCACGCTGGGGGCCGTCGTGATCAGGTCGAGACCGAACTCCCGTTCGAGGCGCTCGGTGACGATCTCGAGGTGGAGGAGTCCGAGGAAGCCGCAGCGGAAGCCGAATCCGAGGGCGACCGAGGTCTCCGGCTCGTACACGAGCGCGGCATCCGACAGCTTGAGCTTGTCGAGCGCCTCGCGCAGTTCGGGATAGTCGCTGCCATCGATCGGGTAGAGACCCGAGAACACCATCGGCTTGGGCTCCGTGTAGCCCGGGAGGGCCTCCGTCGCCGGCTTCGACGCGGTCGTGATCGTGTCACCGACCTTCGACTGGCGCACGTCTTTCACACCCGTGATGAGGTATCCGACCTCGCCGACGCCGAGGCCCTTCGACGGGGTCGGCTCCGGGGAGCTCACGCCGATCTCGAGGATCTCGTGCGTCGCCTTCGTCGACATCATCTGGATGCGCTCGCGCGGCGAGAGCTTGCCGTCGATCATCCGGACGTACGTGACGACACCGCGGTAGCTGTCGTAGACCGAGTCGAAGATCATCGCGCGAGCCGGCGCATCCTTCTTGCCGACCGGCTGCGGGATGAGTTCGACGACACGATCGAGCAGGGCATCCACGCCCATGCCGGTCTTCCCGGAGACGCGGAGGACGTCTTCGGGACGGCCGCCGATGAGGCTCGCCAGCTCGGCGGCGTACTTGTCGGGGTCGGCCGCCGGCAGATCGATCTTGTTCAGCACCGGGATGATCGTGAGATCGTTCTCGAGCGCGAGATACAGGTTGGCCAGGGTCTGGGCCTCGATGCCCTGCGCAGCATCGACGAGGAGGATCGCGCCCTCGCACGCCGCCAGCGATCGCGACACCTCGTAGGTGAAGTCGACGTGCCCTGGGGTGTCGATCATGTTGAGCGTGAAGGACTGGCCGGAGTCGTCGGCCCACGGCATGCGCACGGCCTGGCTCTTGATCGTGATGCCGCGCTCACGCTCGATGTCCATGCGGTCCAGGTACTGCGCGCGCATGTCGCGCTCGGCGACGACGCCGGTGATCTGCAGCATCCGGTCGGCCAGGGTGGACTTGCCGTGGTCGATGTGGGCGATGATGCAGAAATTGCGGATGAACGCCGGATCGGTCGCGGCGGGCTCGAGGGCCTTCAGAGCTCGTGGTGACATTGTGGGTCGATTCTCCCACGAGCCGAGCCTGCTTCCCTATTCGGGCGTCGGCGGCGGCATCGGCTGCCGGGCGAGCGGGCGCCGTCGACGGATCGGACGGCACCCGCCGACGGGTCAGACGGCCGTGTCGAACCGCTCGGAGCGCTCGACGACGACGCCGTGGTCGCCCTCCCAGCGGTACACCTCTGCGCCCTCGATGAAGACGCGCTCGGCACGAGAGTTCACGTCGAGCGGGTCGCCCGACCACACGACGATGTCGCCGTCCAGTCCCGGCGTCAGCGAGCCGACGCGCTCGTCCAGCTTCAGGAAGGAGGCGGGGTTGACCGTCAGCGCTTCGATCGCGGTGTCGCGGGGCAGCCCCTCCTTGACCGCGAGGGACGCCTGGTGCACGAGGAAGTTGATCGGCACGACGGGGTGGTCGGTGGTGATCGCCACCCGCACGCCCGCGGCGGCCAGCTTGCCGAGATTCGCGATCGCGCGATCCTTGAGCTCGACCTTCGACCGCGACGTGAACATCGGCCCGAAGATGACCGGGATGTCGCGCTCGGCGAGCACGTCGGCGAGCTTGTGCCCCTCGGTGCCGTGGTTGATGACGAGACGGTAGCCGAACTCGTCGGCGAGCCGGATGGCCGTCGCGATGTCGTCGTGACGGTGGGTGTGCTGGTCCCAGGCGAGCTCGCCGTCGAGCACGCGCACCAGCGTCTCCTTGCCGAGGTCGCGCGCGAACGACTTGCCGTCCTTCTCCGCCTCGTCGCGCTGGGCGCGGTAGTTCTGGGCCTCGACGAACGCCTGGCGGATGATCATCGCGACGCCCAGCCGCGTGCTGGGGGTGACGTTCTTCGCCCCGTAGACGCGCTTCGGGTTCTCACCGAGGGCCGACTTGACGCTGACGGCCTCGCGGATGACCTGCTCGTCGATCGTGCGCCCGCCCCACGACTTGATCGCGACGGTCTGCCCGCCGATCGGGTTGCCGGATCCCGGCTTGACGACGATCGAGGTGACGCCGCCGGAGAGCGCGTCGCGGAAGCCCTCGTCGTCGATGTTGATCGCGTCGATCGCGCGCACGGCGGCCGTGTTCGGCACCGTCATCTCGTTCGTGTCGTCACCGGCGGGACCGTTGGCCTCTTCGTGGATGCCGACGTGGCCGTGCGACTCGATGAAGCCGGGAAGAACCCACTTGCCGCTCGCATCGACGGTCTCGACGCCGTCCGGAACCGTGACATCGGCGCCGACCGCCGTGATCCGGCCGTTCTCGACGAGCACGGTGCCGTTCTCGATCGGGTCCCCGGCGACGGGGACGAGGTAGGCGTTGACGATGGCGATGGATGCGGGATTCTTCATGATTTCGAGCCTACGCCCGGGCATCGGCGGCACGGTGCGGGAATGGATGCGTCGCCGTCGCGTTGCACGCAAGCATGAGCATCCTCCTCACCGGCGCGACCGGCTTCATCGGATCATCCGTCCTCCCCCGCCTCATCGACGAAGGCCACAGCGTCGTCGCTCTGGTGCGCGACGAGACGAAGGCCGCCGCGGTCGAGGCCGCGGGCGCGACCGCCCTGATCGGGGACGCGACGGACGTGGAGCTCGTCGAGCGCGCGGCGCGCGAGAGCGACGGAGTGATCCACCTGGCATCGTCGAAGGATGTCGACCCGGTCTTCATCGGCGCTGTTCTCAGCGCGCTGGAGGGCACCGGCAAGGCGTTCGTGCACACCGGCGGCATCTGGACCTACGGCTCGAACGGCGACATCACCGAGGACTCGCCGTCGGCACCCCCGGCCCTGACCTCCTGGCGCGGTGCGAACGAGGCGCGCGTGCTGGCGGCTCGCGGCATCCGCACGGCCGTCGTCGTCCCGTCGATCGTCTACGGCTACGGCAGGGGTCTCGCGAACGAGATCGTCGACGCCCCGCGCGGAGACGGGGTCGCTCCGACCCTCCGCCTCATCGGTGACGGCTCGCAGCACTGGGCGACCGTGCACGTGGACGACCTCGCCGCCCTGTACGTGCTGGCCTTCGAGAACGGCGACGGCGGGTCGGTCTACCTCGGCGCGAGCGGGACGAACCCGACCGTGCGCGAGCTCGGCGAGGCCGCGGCCTCGGCGGCGGACATCGCCGGCGGTGTTCAGCCGGAGACCGTCGGGGAATCGCGCGACCGGCTCGGCGCCGGCCTGGCCGACGCCCTGCTGCTCGATCAGCAGGCACGTGGCACGAAGGCGCGCATCGACCTGGGCTGGGAGCCGAACGGCCCGACGCTGGTCGAGGAGATCACATCCGGTTCGTACGCGGTGAAGCAGACCGCGACCGCCTGACGCACACGGAGGCCGGGCGGGCTCGTCGGCCCGCGCGCCAGGCAGCCTGTCGGTTCGGCGCGGCGCGCGGGGTCGATGCGTTTGGTCAGACGGGCCCGCACTGGTAAAGTTGTTTGTTGGCTTGCGTGTGGGTTCCGTCCGCACGATTGCCGCAAGGCGCCCTCTCTCGCTGAGCGGCTCATCCGAAACTCACTACGAACGAAAGTAACCACACGTGGCAAACATCAAGTCGCAGATCAAGCGCATCGGCACGAACAAGAAGGCGCAGGAGCGCAACAAGGCCGTGAAGAGCGAGGTCAAGACCGCCATTCGCGCAGCCCGCGAGGCCGTCGTCGCCGGAGACAAGGACAAGGCGACCGCAGCTCTCACCGTCGCCAGCAAGAAGCTCGACAAGGCCGCCAGCAAGGGCGTCATCCACAAGAACCAGGCCGCGAACCGCAAGTCGGCGATCGCCAAGCAGGTTGCGAGCCTCTAAGCACCACACGTCCACGGGCCTGATCCCGTGAGTCGAAGAGCCCCCGTCATGGCGACGGGGGCTCTTCGCGTTTCACTCGCGTTGTCGCGGTCGGGGCAGCTTCTCGCGCTGGTTCCGTGCTCGTGCTGGGGCTCAGTCGCGGCCGCGTGAACTCACGATGCGGATCATCCGTTCGAGCGCGAACACCGGGTCCCGGCCGCCGCCCTTCACGTTCGCGTCGGTCTCGGCCAGGACCTCGATGCAGCGGCCGAGGCCGTCCTCCGTCCAGCCGGAGAGGTCGCGGCGGGCGCGGTCGACCTGCCAGGGAGCGAGCCCGAACTGCTGGGCCAGCTGCCCGGATCCGCCGCGTGCACCGGAGATCTTCGCCATCGTGCGGATCTTGCTGGCGAACGCCGCGACCATCGGCACCGGGTCGGCACCGGATGATAAGGCGTGCCGCATGGTGATGAGCGCCTCGCCGTGCCGGCCTGCGATCGCGGCGTCGGCGACCTGGAACGCGTTGGTCTCCATCCGGCCGCCGTAGTACTTGTCGACCGTCGCCTCCGTGATCTCGGCCGCCGTATCGGAGATGAGCTGCTGGCAGGCGCCGGCGAGTTCGGCGAGGTCATCGGCGAAGGCGGAGGTGACGGCGCGGAGCGCGCCGGGGCTGATCTTCTTTCCCGCCGCCCGGAACTCCGCCTGCGCGAAGTCGTACTTGTCGGAGTCCTTCTTGAGTTCCGTGCAGACGACCTCGATGCCGCCGCCCGTTCCCGCTCGGATCGCGTCGAGCAGCTTCTTGCCGCGCACCCCGCCACCATGGCGGAGCACCACGACGGTGCCGTCGGCCGGAGCGGCGAGGTAGTCGAGCATCTCGGCGAGGAAGACGTCGCTGCATTTCTCGACCGATTCGACCCGGATCAGCCGCGGCTCGCCGAACAGCGACGGGCTGGCGAGGGTCAGGAGCTCGCCGGGGGCGTAGTCGTTGGCGGCGAGATCGCTGACTTCGAGGCTCGGGTCCTCCGCCTTGAGCGCGTCGCGCAGCGCACGGATCGAACGATCCGCGAGAAAGCCCTCGGGGCCGGAGACGAGGACGATCGGTGCGGGCCGAACCTGGTTCCAGGAGAGCTGCGGGATGGCGGCCGCCGTACGCCCCGCGCTCGCGTTCGACCTGCTGCTGCCTCGTGCCGCCACGTTCCTCCTCGTTCCCCTCCAGCATACGGGGGCCCACTGTCATCGATCCGCGCGCCGGAGGCGTCGGAGCGCTCCGTCCAAAGCGACACCGCTCCCTCGGCCGACCCGGGCGAGACGAGGACGAGACCCTGACGATCGGTGCGCGCCCAGGACGTGCCGGCCGCTCCGAGGATCTCGAACGCGCGCGCCGTGGGGTGCCCGTACCCGTTCGCCGCCCCGACGGATAGGAGGCCGAGCGCCGCTCCGAGCTCGGCGTACATGGCAGCGCTCTGATCGGCGGATCCGTGATGGGCGACCTTCACGACGTCGACGGCGCCGACCGTGCCCGACGCGAGCAGTTCATCCTGCTCGCGCTCCCCCAGGTCGCCCAGAAACAGCGACGTCAGACCGTGTCCCTCGGCCGTGATCACAACGCTGCCCGCGTTCCCTGTGGGCGGGGGCGCAGCAGATGCTGCCGGCGGCCACACCACGCGCCAGCTCAGACCCCCGAGCGTGCCGTGCATACCGGCCTCTCCGCGCGAGACGGTCGTCCCTGTGGACTCCAGCCGGCCGACGGTAGTGTCGTCCGCGGCGTCCGACGTCGCGCCGACCACCGCCGCCGTTGCGCGGCCGATGACGGACTCGAGGCCGCCGATGTGGTCGGCGTCGTAGTGCGTGAGCACGAGAAGGTCGAGCTGCTCCACACCGAGCCGATCGAGGCACGCCGCGGTGGGGCCGGCGGTGCGCCCGACGTCGATCATCGCTGTGCGGCCGTCGTCGCGAAGGAGCAGCGCGTCACCCTGGCCGACGTCGCACACCGCGATCTGCCAGTCGTCGGGCGTCGCGAGGGCGCTCCCGAGCGTGGCGCCGCCGAGCGCTCCCGCGTAGACACCGATTCCGCCGATCAGCACCGCGGACGCCACAGACATCGCGATCCCCCGCGTGCGGCGACGACCGGCTCCCTCGTCGGGCTGCGCCCCCACCACTCCGTGGGATGGCCGACCGGACCGCCGTCCGAGAGCCAGGATGGCCACGGCCGCCAGCGCGCCTGCGCAGAGAACCACCCCGAGTGGACCGTCCACCCAGGGCAGACTGCTGCCCGGAAGGGACGCGGTCGTCTGTGCGACCGCCGCGATCCACGCCGACGGCAGCCACGCGACCCAGACCAGGGCTTGGCCGAGCACCGGCGCGACAGGGAGCACCAGGCAGGAGACGAGGCCGACAAGGGTGCCGATGGGCGCCGCGGGTTCGGCCAGCAGATTGGCGGCGACGCCGTACAGCGGCAACGTGGGCGTGAGCAGGATGAGCACCGGCTGACAGGCGAGCTGCGCCGCGAGCGGAATGGAGACGACGGCTGCGAGACTGCGCGGCATCCAGCGCGCGAGCACGCGCGCCAGCGGACCGGCGAGCACCAGGAGGCCCGCGGTCGCCAACGCGGAGAGCGCGAAGCCGTAGTCGCGGGCGAGCCACGGGTCGTGCGCGAGCAGCACGATCACCGCAAGGGCGAGCACCGGCACTCCCTGTGCCGGGCGACCGCGTGCGAGCGCGACCAGAACGATCACCGCCATGGTCGCCGCGCGAACGACACTCGCTCCGGGCGTCACCAGCACGACGAACGCCAGCAGCATCGCGAGGGATATGAGGACCCGAGTGCCGCGTCCGAGGCCTGCCGCTGCGCAGAGCAGGAACACGATGCCCGTCACCAGCGCACAGTTGGCCCCGGACACCGCGGTCAGGTGACTCAGCGCACTGACCTTCATCGCCTCGTCCAGCTCGAGGCCGACGGCGGAGACGTCACCGATCGCCAGTCCGGGAAGAAGGGAACCGCCGTCGCCCGGCGTCGCCGCCGCGGCAGCCGAGAAGCCGTTCCGGAGCACGTCGGTCCAACGAAGCCAGGGCGCCGCGTCGGCGAGCACGACGGGCGGTGAACGCGCGCTCACCAGGAAGGCGGTCGTATCGCCGGGGTCGTTCGCGCGTACGCTGCCCTCCACCCGCGACACGGAGCCGAACACGATCGTCCGCGCGTCGCCCGCGTCCATCGACCCGATCACTGTCACGGGAGACTCGACGGCGTACCGCTCGCCGCGCGCCGTCACGGACGACGCCGTGCCCTTCCACATCCACCGGGGTCGCCCGTCGAAGCCGCCCGAGATCCGTTGCGGTGTGCGGTCGGCGCGCACCTCCAGGGTGACCGCGGCCGACCCGGCGGCCGCGTCGACCAGCGGCTCGGGAGCGCGCCGAGGTTGTTCACGCGCGATGACGCTCAGCACGAGCGCAGCAGCCACGAGGGAGAGCACGCCGGCGGTCCAGATCACCGTCACGCCGCGCCCCGTACGCACGGCACCATCCCGGTTCGCGCGGCCGCCTGCCGCGACCCGTAGGCGCGCCCAGACGGTGATCGCCGTGCCCACGCCCACGAGCGTCCACGTGACAGCCGCGGCAACGGGCGCCGTCTGGGGCGCACCGACCACCATCGCCGCCGTGCCCCACATCGTGACGGCAGGGACCGCGAGCCGCAGATCCACCGTCATACCGTGATCCGGTCCTTCAGCCCGTCGAACAGCTTCTCGCCGATCCCGGTCACCTTCACGAGGTCGCCGGGAGCCGTGAAGCGTCCGTTCGCCGAGCGCCAATCGGTGATCCGCTGAGCGAGCGCCGGTCCGATCCTCGGCAGGGTGGCGAGCTCGGCCTCCGATGCCGTGTTGATGTTGACGAGGGCGCCGGATGCCGCGACGCTGCCTCCGGGCGCGGTCGTCGGGGCAGCAGCCGGGACCTCCCCGGCTCGCGGCACCGCGAGCTGTTCGCCGTCGGACACCGGCCGCGCGAGATTGATGCCGGACACGTCGGCATCGGCGCTGAGTCCGCCGGCCGCGGCGACCGCGTCGACCACCCGGGACCCGGCCGCCAACGAGACGAGCCCGGGCTTCTTCACGGCCCCGAGCACGTGCACCAGCAACTCCGCGCCGCCCACCGCGCCGGCGGAAGCGCTCGGCGCCGAACCGGACGGAGCCGTCGATTCGGCCGGCGCTGCCGCGGCGAGTTCCGCGACTGTCCCCTGCTGTCCGATCGCTGTCACGATCACCGTCACGACGAGTGCCGCGATCACGAGCACGACCGCGGCACCGATCCCGATCCGCACCCGCGTGGAGCGTGGCGCAGGAGCGAGGTCGGCCAGTGATGATTCATGACCCTGGGCAGCCGCATCCACGCCGGACGTACCGCCTGGGCTCACCGCCTCGTTCGAGCCCAGCACCTCGTCTGGGTCCACCGCATCCGCCAGGCCCGACGCCTGACCACCACGATGCCGCCCGGCACTTCGCTCCCCCATCCCTCCACGGTACGAAGCCGGGTCGCGCGCCGGGCGCCCGGCGGCTCACCGGTGGAAAGCGAACGACGGCCCTCCGCTGTGGAGGACCGCCGTGGGCTGAGTTCGCGTCATACGACGCGCCCCGGATACCGAACGCTACCGGGCGCTACCCGCGCGGCCTCGTCGCGATGTTCACCAGACGGGGCGCGCGGACGATCACGTTGACGATCTCGCGATCGCCGACCGAGCGCTTGACGGCATCGGATGAACGTCCGAGGGCCTCCAGCTCGTCGGCCGCGATCTTCGGCGACACCTCGAGGCGGTCGCGCACCTTGCCGTCGACCTGCACGACGGCGGTCACCGACTCCTCGATCAGCAGCGTCGGATCCGGCTTGCGCCACTGCGCCAGCGCCACCGTCGCCTCGTAACCGAGGATCGACCACATGTCCTCTGCCGTGTACGGAGCGAACAGGTTCAGAGCCATCGCCGTGACCTCGGCCGCCTCGCGCACCGCGGGATCCGCGGGCCCGGCGCCGGTGTCGATCGCCTTGCGCGTGGCATTGACGAGCTCCATGAGGCGGGCGACGACGACGTTGAACTTGAACGCCTCGATCAGCCCGGGCGCGTCGGCCAGGAAACGGTGCGTCACGCGACGCAGCGCCTGATCGCCGTTCTTCCACACAGCATCCGGAGCGCTCGTGACGTCGTTCGCCACGCGCCAGGCGCGGGCGAGGAACTTGGCGCTGCCGGACGGCGACACGTCCGCCCAGTCGATGTCGTCCTCGGGAGGCCCGGCGAAGGACATCGTCAGGCGCACGGCGTCGACTCCGTGCTCATCGAGCTGCTCCGCCAGCTTCACCAGGTTGCCGCGCGACTTGCTCATCGCCGATCCGTCCATCAGCACCATGCCCTGGTTGAGCAGTGCGGTGAACGGCTCCGTGAAGCTCAGGTACCCGAGGTCGAACAGCACCTTGGTGATGAACCGCGAGTACAGCAGGTGCAGGATGGCGTGCGTGACGCCACCGATGTACTGGTCGACGGGCGCCCACTTCTCGGCCTCCGCCGGGTCGAACGCCTTGGTGTCGTCGTTCACCGACAGGAACCGCAGGAAGTACCACGAGCTGTCGACGAAGGTGTCCATCGTGTCGGTGTCGCGCTTGGCCGGTCCGCCGCACTTCGGGCAGGTCACGTTGACCCAGTCCGAGGCCGCACCCAGCGGGCTCGTGCCCTTGGGCTGCAGGTCGAGACCGTCGGCCGGCGGCAGCAGGACCGGCAGCTCCGACTCGGGCACGGGCACCTCTCCGTCGATCTCGCAGTGGATGATCGGGATCGGCGTCCCCCAGTAGCGCTGGCGTGAGATCAGCCAGTCGCGCAGCCGGAAGTTCTTCGCGGGCGTGCCCAGCGAGCCCGCCTGCAGCGCCTCGGTGATGCGTCGGATGGCGTTGGACTTGCTCAGGCCGTCGAACGGCCCCGAGTTGATCAGCCGACCCTCGCCGGTGAGCGCGACGCCGGTCTCCGACGGGTTGTCCAGCGGCAGATCGTCGGGCAGGATCGGCTCGCCGGTCTCCGGATCCGTGTGGATGACCGGGATCGCGCCGGTGACCGGCTGGTTCGTGTCCAGCACCACGCGCACGGGCAGATCGAACGCGCGAGCGAAATCGAGGTCGCGCTGGTCGTGCGCGGGAACGGCCATGATCGCGCCGTGACCGTAGTCGCTCAGCACGTAGTCGGCGGCCCAGATGGGCAGCTTCTCCCCCGTCAGCGGGTTGACGGCATGACGCTCCAGGAAGACGCCGGTCTTCTCGCGGTCGGTGCTCAGACGGTCCATCTCCGTGGTGCCGCGCACCGCATCCAGGTACTCGTCGAAGCGGGCCTTGACCTCCGGGCGCGCATCCCGAACCAGTTCTGCGGCCAGGTCGGAGTCGGGCGCGACGACCATGAACGTGACCCCGTACAGCGTGTCGGGGCGCGTCGTGTACACCGTGACCGGCTCATCCCGGCCTTCGATGGTGAAGTTCACGTCGGCACCGGTCGAGCGCCCGATCCAGTTGCGCTGCATGCTCAGCACCTTGGACGGCCACGCGCCCTCCAGTTGGTTCAGGTCGTCCAGCAGACGGTCCGCGTAGTCGGTGATGCGGAAGTACCACTGGGTCAGCTTCTTCTTGGTGACCAGATTGTCGCAGCGCTCGCAGCGGCCGTTGACGACCTGCTCGTTCGCCAGCACGGTCTGGTCGAAGGGGCACCAGTTGACCTGGCTCGCCTTGCGGTACGCCAGACCCTTCTCGTACAGCTTCAGGAACAGCCACTGGTTCCAGCGGTAGTAATCGGGGTCGCTCGTCTGCAGGACGCGGTCCCAGTCGAAGCTCGGCGCGTAGCGGCGCATGCTCGCCTTCTGCTGAGCGATGTTGTCGTTGGTCCAGCCGTTGGGGTCGAGTCCGCGCTTGATGGCCGCGTTCTCGGCAGGCAGGCCGAAGGAGTCCCAGCCGATCGGGTGCAGCACGTTGAAGCCCTGCTGACGCCAGTAGCGCGCGATCACATCACCGAGTGCGTACGCCTCCGCGTGCCCCATGTGCAGGTCGCCCGAGGGGTACGGGAACATGTCGAGCACGTATTTGCGCGGACGCTTGTCGGCCGGGTCGTCCGTCGCGAACGGCTTGAGGTCTTCCCAGACCGGAAGCCACTTCTTCTGGATGTCGGCGAAGTCGTACTGCGCGCCCTCGGCGGGCGCGTGCGCTAAATCGTGCTCGTGTGCCACGTGACTCTCATTCGTCGGTTCTTGCCGCCTCGCCTGGGAGACGGCGGAAAGCAGAGGGCTGCTGCGTGCCCAAGCATCCAGACTACTAAACGTTCGGGAGGCCCGATCCGTTCCCTGACGCCGTCGGACCGGCTGCGATGAGCCCGGCCGCGGCGAGCAGGGCGCGCGCCTTGATCGCCACCTCGTCGAGTTCCTCCTCCGGCACCGACAGCGCGGTGATGCCTCCGCCGGCGCCGATGGTCACGAGACCGGGGCGCACGGTGATGCTCCGGATGACCATCGCGAGGTCCGCCGCGCCGTCGAGACCGACATACCCGAAGCATCCGGCGTAGATGCCGCGCTCGCCCTGCTCGAGCTCGTGCAGGATGCGCATCGCGCTGAGTTTCGGAGCTCCTGTCATCGAGCCGGCCGGGAAGCACGCCGCGATCGCGTCGACCGCCCCGAACCCGGTGCGAAGTCGGCCCTCGACGGTGCTGACCAGCTGATGGACCTGCGCGTAGCTCTCGACGGCGAGCAGGTGCCGCACCTCCACGGAGCCGACCTCGCACACGCGTCCGAGGTCGTTGCGCATCAGGTCGACGATCATCACGTTCTCGGCGCGCTCCTTCTCGCTCGCCTCGAGTTCTGCGCGTAATTCGACGTCGCGTGCGACCGTGGCGCCGCGGGGGCGCGTGCCTTTGATGGGCTTCGTGCGCACGAGGCCGTCGGATCGCACGGCGAGGAACTGCTCCGGAGACGAGCTCACGAGGGACACGCCTGCGATGCGGAGCAGTCCGCCGTGGTGCGCGGGGCTCGCCGCGCGCAGGCGCAGGTGCAGGGCGACGTCGTCGATCGTCGTCTCGGCGACGGCCTGGTTGGTGAGGCACAGCTGGTAGGCATCGCCGCGCCTGATGGCGTCCTGACACTCGGCGATCAGCCGCAGGTACTCGGCGTCGCCGTACCGCCAGACGGCCGGGTGCGGCGGTCCGACCGGATGCGCGGCAGCGTACTGAGCGGCGGCCCCCGCTGCCCTCCCGATCGCGCGGCGCACGCGCACCACCCAGGCCTCCTCCGACTCCCCGCTCTCGGCGTCGTCGACGGCCAGCAACTCGATGGTGCGGGTGCCGTGATCGAACGCGATCGCACGGTCGACGAACAGCATCGCGGCATCAGGGCCGGTCGTCGTCGCGATCGGGACGCCGCTCGCAGCCGCTCCGCTCTCGTACCCGAGCCAGCCGACCCAGCCGAGCGCGAACGATGGCTCGGTGGTGCGGGGCTCACTGCGGCCGCGCTCCGTCAGGTCGTCGGAGAGGAAGTCGAGCATCGACCCCGGACGACGTCGGAGACCCGAGGGCCCGTCCACGACGACCTCGCCTGCCGCAACGCTGGAGGTCGCGACGCGCATGCCCGCACCGAGGTAGCTGCGACCGCTGTCGGCATCCGGGCCGGCGTCGAGCCAGACAGCGTTCGCGGCGTCGGCGAAGAGGGCGACGAAGGCGTCGGCGGGATCCGCCCAGCCGTCGACCGGGTAACTGCGGAGTCGGGGAACCACTGCATTAGCCTAGGCGAATGGCTGCGAGCACGACCCTGTGGGACTGGCGCGGTGGCGACCTCGTCATCGTCGATCACTGCGAGGTCGGTGAGACCGCACTCGAGGCGGCGGACTCGTTCCTGGTCTCCGATGGCAGGGCCCTGGCTCTGGCGCTGCATCGGGAGCGGTTCGCCGAGACGGCCATCGAACGAGGTTTCTCCGACCGCTCTGCGCTCGACGAGTTCTGGCAAGCCGGGTTGGACGCGATCCCCCGCGACGGCCGCTGGTTTCCGCGCTTCGAGCTCGTGACGAGCCGGGATGCTCCCCTGCTGCGATTCCGGCTGCGTACCGCGCCCGACTTGACCGAGTCGGTCGTCGTCGCAACGGCTGCGGACGACCCGCGTCGCGTCCCGCATCTCAAGGGACCGGATCTCGCGGCGCTGAGCCGCCTGCGCCAGGAGGCCCAGCGGGCCGGCGCGCAGGAGGCGGTCATCCTCGACGACGGCCGGGTCAGCGACGGAGCGACGACCGCCCTGCTCTGGTGGCGCGGCGACACTCTCTTCACGCCGCCGCTGGTGCTGCCGCGCGTCGACAGCGTCGCGGCGAGGACGGTTCGCGGGGTGGCCGCGGCCCTCCGTGTGCCGGTGGACGAGGAAGCCGTCGCCCCGGCCGAGTTGGAGGGCGCGACGCTCTGGGCGGTCAATGCGCTGCACGGCATCCGCGCCGTCACTTCGTGGGTCGACGGACCGGCGCTCGCCCAGGATCCGGCGCGCACCGCCGCATGGCGGGCACGCCTGACCGCTCTGGCCCGTCCGTTCTGACGCCCGGGCCTTACGCGAGCACGCGACCGCGCTCGAGGCGGACCCGACGCGTGATCAGGTCATCCGGCACAGCGGTGTGGGAGATGAGCAGCACCGTACGCCCGTCCTCCGCGGCCGTCGTCAGGATGTCGCGAACGACCCGGTCGGCGATGCGGGCATCCACGTTCGCCGCCGGTTCATCGACGATCAGCACGGGGAAGTCGGCCAGGATCGCCCGCGCGACGGCGATCCGCTGTGCCTGTCCTCCGGACACGAGCGCACCGCGCTCCCCCACCGGCGCCCCCAGTCCACCGCGCTCGACGGCCCAGTCGCTCAGGCCCACTCGTTCGAGCACAGCGAACAGCTCATCGTCGGTCGCAGTGTCCTTGGCGAACAGCAGGTTCTGACGGAGGTCGGAATCGAACAGATACGGTCGCTGCTCGCAGAGCCCGATGATCGTTCGCACATCATCCTGCCGAGCATCCCTCGCCTCTACGCCGTCGATCGTGTACGAGCCCTCGTAGTCGATGAAGCGGGTGAGCACATGGGCAAGGGCCGTCTTCCCCGCACCCGTCGGGCCGGTCAACACGACGCGCTCGCCGGGGTGCAGACGGATCGACACGTCGTCCAGCACCGGTTCCGCCGTTCCTGGCCATCGCGCGCTCATCCCCCGCAACTCGATGACGGGACCCACGTGACGGTCGAGCGCCACGGCGTCGGGCCGGTCGACCGGCACCCCTGCCGGCGGCTGGTCGGGCGTCGTGGCGGCGAGCCGCCGTGCGCTGGCGATCACCTGGCGTCGCGCACCGAGTGCCAGGGGCACCGTTCCGAACACCTCGAACACGGCGAGCGGCAGCAGCGCGATCACCGCGAGCGTCGGCCCGTCGAGCCGGTGGGCGCCGAGAGCGGGAACCCCCGCCGCCAACGCAGCAGCGGTCGCCGCGCCCGCGAGAACGGACACGACGGCGCTGGTCAACGCGGACCCCGAGGCGCGGGACCGGATGGCGTCGGTGAGCGTGCGACTCGCGGCGCCGACCCGCTGCTGTGCGCTGTCCAGGGCGCCGTAGGCCGTGAGCACATCCAGGTTTCCGACCAGGTCGCTGACGCTGTCGTTGAGTGCTGCCCGGAGCGGGGCGATGGTGCGCTCGGCCGCGCCGGATGCCCAGCGGTTGATCAGTGTGCCCAGGAGGAAGGCGAGAACGAGCGAGACGAGGAGGGCGAGTCCGGCCTCGGGAAGAAGCAGGGTAACGCCGACGACGCTCACGGCGGCGATGATCCCGGCGGTGACGAGCGGCTGCACGACGCGGAGCGAGTGATTCTGCAGTTCGTCGACATCATCCGCTACCCGGGTCAGCAGGTCACCACGTCGGGTGTCGCCGAGGCCGTCGGGCGCGAGGGGCACCAGCCTCCCGAACAGTTCGGAGCGGATGGTCGCCAACTGCCGGAAGGCCGCATCGTGACCCGAGAGCCGCTCGAGATAGCGGAAGAAGGCCCGGCCGAGCGCGAACGCCCGAACGCCGACGACCGCCATCGAGATGTAGATCAGTGCGGGCTGCTCGGACGCCCGGGTGATCAGCCACGCCGAGACGGCCAGCAGGGCGACAGCGCTGCCGGCGCTCAGCACGCCGAACGCGATGCCGACCCACAACCGGCGGGCGGGGGGAAGCGCAAGCCGGAGGATGCGCCGGGTCGGAGCGGATTCAGCGGACACTGGTCAGCACCTCCAGCGGTATCACGTGGTCGGCGGCCTCGACGACGGGGGCACGGTGGCTGACGACCACCACGGTGCGGCCTTCAGCGGCCACACGCCGGAGATTCACGATCAGCGCGGCCTCCGTCGCGTCGTCGAGCGCGGATGTGGGCTCATCGAGGATCAGCACCGGGCAGCGCTCGGCGCGCATCCGGTACAGCGCCCGCGCGACCGCGACACGCTGCGCCTGTCCGCCCGAGAGACCCCTCCCGCCGGGGCCGAGCAGTGTCGACGGCTCGAGCTCCGGCGCCGCCGCCTCCCGCAGCGACGCGGCGACCAGGTCGGCATCCGGAGCGGGGGCACCGAGGGTGACGTTCGCGGCGATCGTGCCGGCGATCAGTCCGGGATTCTGCCCCGACCACGCGATGAGAGAGCGCCGGACGAGGTCGTCGTGCTCCGCTCCCACCGCTATCCGGCCCGAGGCGGGAGTGAACCCGAGGGCAGCCCCGATCAGGCTCGACTTCCCGGACCCGCTCGGCGCGCTCAGCACACTGAGCGCGCCCGCCCGAGCCTCGGCGCTGAATCCGGCGACGATCGGCCGACCGTCGTACGCAATCGTCACGTCGTCGAACGTCAGTGATGCGCGGGTGAGATCCTGTTGAGCCGCCGGCGGGGCCGCCTGAGGCACCGACGCGCGGTCGGCGTCGAGGATCTCGAAGGCGCCCTGTGCGGCCTCGATGCCCTCCGTCGCCGCGTGGTACGCCGCGCCGACGTTGCGGAGCGGGAGGAAGGCCTCCGGCGCGAGCAGCAGCACGAACAGCCCGACCGACAGATCGAGCTGACCGTTCAGCAGCCGGAGCCCGATCGCTACCGCGACGAGCGCCACCGAAAGGCTCGCTGCGAGTTCGAGCACGAACCCCGAGAGGAAGGACATTCGCAGCACCTTCATGGTGTGCACCCGGTACTCGTCGCTGACCGCGCGGATCCGGGCCGTCTGCCGGTGCTGCCGCCCGAAGAGCTTGAGCGTCGACAGCCCGTCGACAACGTCGAGGAAGCCCCGCGACAGTGTCGACAGGGCCGCCCACTGCTTCTGCTGCGCCGCCTGGGTCGCCCAGCCGATGAGCATCATGAAGATCGGGATGAGCGGCAGCGTGATGAGCACGATGATGCCGCTCGTCGGGTCGCTCCAGAAGATCATCCCGACCAGCAGCGGGGTCGCAACGGCGGTCAGGATGAGCTGCGGCACGTAGGCCGTGAAGTATCCCTCGAGAGCATCGAGCCCGCGGCCGATCGTGAGCGTCACCTGCGTGCCGCTGCGCGTCGAGAGCCAGCTCGGTCCGAGCCGGCCGATGGCGCCGGTCAAGGCCTGACGCAACTGGCCGATGACGGCGGCCCCACCGCGCGCCGCCGCCGCGTCGGACAACCAGATCACCAGACCCCGCACGAGGATCACGAGCACCAGCGCGCCGAGCAGCCCACTGATCGCCGCGATGTCGTCCCCGGCGATCGCGCGCACGACCACCTGAGTGACGAGCCAGGCGAACGCGATGATGCTTGCCGTGCGCAGGAGCGCGAGCGCACCTCCGGCGGCGAGCATGGTGCGCGCCGCCGCGGCGTAGCGGAGCAGACGGGGATCGAGAGGACGCACGGTCAGGCGGCGTTCGCGGTGACCGGAGCTTCTTCCGGGATCTGGGCACGGGTCACGCGCTTGCGGAAGATCCAGTAGGTGAACCCCTGGTAGAGCAGGATCAGTGGCAGGAAGATCGCGGCGACCCAGGTCATCACGGTGAGCGTCGTATCGGTGCTCGACGCATTGGCGATCGTCAGGCTGTTCTCCGGGTTCGGCGAGGAGGGCATCACGTTCGGGAACAGTGCTGCGAACAGCGACACCACGGCGAGGCCGATGGTGAGCGCCATGAACGTGAACGACCATCCCTCCGCACCGCGCAGGTTGGCGACCCACGACGAGATCAGGGCGACCGCCGCCAGCGCGGCGAGGATCAGGAATACGACCGAGAAGTGCGCGATGCCGGTCCAGAGCAGGAACGCCGCCGCGACGACGATCGCGATCGCGCCCGACCTCACGGCGAGCCGGCGGGCCCGCTCACGGATGGGACCGTCCGTCTTGAGCGAGATGAACACGACCCCGTGGGTGAAGAACAGCAGCAGTGTCGTCAGGCCGCCGAGCAGCCCGTACGGGTTGAGCAGGTCGAAGAGCGTCCCCGTGTAGTTGTGCTGGGCATCGAGGGCGACGCCCTGCACGATGTTGGCGAAGGCGCAGCCCCACAGGAACGCGGGCAGAGCCGACCCGACGATGATCATGCCGTCGAACCACTTCTTCCAGCGCGAGTCGGGGCGCTGGTGACGGTACTCGAACGAGACGCCGCGGGCGATGAGCGCCAGCAGGATGAGGAGCAGGGCCAGATAGAAGCCGCTGAACAGCGTCGCGTACCACTCGGGGAAGGCCGCGAACAGCGCAGCGCCGCCGACGATCACCCAGGTCTCGTTGAGGTCCCAGACCGGGCCGATGGTGTTGATCATCACGCGACGGTCGACGTCGTCCTTGCCCAGGAACGGCAACGCCATCCCCACGCCGAAGTCGAAGCCGTCGAGCACGAAGTAGCCGACGAAGAAGAAGGCGACGATGCCGAACCAGAGAATTGCCAGATCCATCAGTGTCTCCTAGTAGACCGTCGCGACCGGGACGTGTTTTCCCTCTTCGTCGAGGTGATCCTCGACGGGGGCCGGGCCCTTCTGGGCCGCACGTTTGATGAGCAGGAACTCGACCACCGCGAGCACTCCGTAGATCGCCGTGAACGCCACGAGCGAGATGAGCACGGTGAGCCCGGTGACGTTCGGCGAGACGCCGTCGGCCGTCTTCATGAGGCTGAAGACGATCCACGGTTGTCTGCCCATCTCGGTGAAGATCCAGCCGACGGTCATCGCCAGCAGTGAGAGCGGGAACGCCCAGATCGCGACCTTCCACACCCAGACCCGCTGCGGCATGCGGCCCTTCCTGGTGATCCACAGACCGACGACGGCGATGAGCACGTGGAGCGCGCCGAGTCCGATCATCCAGCGGAACGCCCAGTAGGTGACCCAGATGATGGGCGTGTAGTCACCGGGGCCATAGATCTGCACGTAGTGCGCCTGGAGGTCGTTGATGCCTTCGACCGTGCCGTCGAGCGTGTGCGTCGACAGGAACGACAGCAGGTACGGGATGCGGATGGAGAACAGTTCGTGCACTCCGTCCGGCGTGCCCAGCGTGAAGATCGAGAACGATGCATCGGCGCCGGTTGATGTCTTGTAGAGAGCCTCTGCCGCGGCCATCTTCATCGGCTGGGTCTGCACCATGGCGAGTCCGAGCTGGTCGCCGCTCAGCACGGTGAGCGCACCGGCGCCGACCATCGTCCACAGGCCGAACTTGAGCGCCGGACGCATCGTCTCGATGTTCTGCTTACGCGCGAGATGCCACGCGGCCACCGAGATGATCAGTCCCGCCGACACCATGAAGCAC
Organism: Leifsonia poae; assembly: GCF_027921845.1. Taxonomy (GTDB): domain Bacteria; phylum Actinomycetota; class Actinomycetes; order Actinomycetales; family Microbacteriaceae; genus Leifsonia; species Leifsonia poae. The sequence continues at coordinate 602,177 of NZ_BSEN01000015.1, read as the reverse complement.
GCGAAGATCGTGTGCGGGAACGCGGCCAGTGCCACCTTGTTCGTGAGCACGGCCCAGATGTCGGTCAGCTCGGCACGGCCCCGCCCCTCGTTGAGCGTGTAGCCGACAGGGTTCTGCATGAATGCGTTCGCGGCGATGATGAAGTACGCCGAGAGGATGCTGCCGGCCGCGGTGAGCCAGATGGTGGCGAGATGGAGCCCTCGTGGGAGTTTGTCCCAGCCGAAGATCCACAGGCCGATGAAGGTCGCCTCCAGGAAGAAGGCGAGCAGACCCTCGAGGGCGAGCGGGGCGCCGAAGACGTCGCCGACGAAGCGCGAGTAGTTGGACCAGTTCATGCCGAACTGGAACTCCTGCACGATGCCGGTGACGACGCCCATGGCGAAGTTGATCAGGAAGATCTTGCCGAAGAAGTGGGTGAGCTGCAGATAGTGCACCTTGCCCGTGCGGTACCACGCCGTCTGGAAGATGGCGACGACGGTCACGACCCCGATCGTGATCGGGACGAACAGAAAGTGGTAGATCGTCGTCAATCCGAACTGCCACCGCGAGAGCAGCAGCGGATCTAACCATTCGTTCACAGCAACTCCACCAATCCCCATGGTTTCTACACCGTGTAGAACACATTTCTACTCAGTGTAGAACATTCTCAGCAAGGCCGCGCTACCCTAGAACCGTGGCGAATCTCGGAGAACTCGAACGAGCAGTGATGGATACTCTGTGGAACAGCGGCACCCCTGTCTCCGCCAACGAACTACGCGACAAGCTAGCTTCATCCCGGGGTGACGGCAAGGGACCGGCGCTCACGACGGTGCTCACCGTGCTGTCCCGTCTCGAGACCAAGGGCTTCGTCGAGCGCGACCGCGGTACCCGTCCGCACCTCTACTTCGCCGCGCTCTCCCGCGCGAGCCATGTCGCCGATCTCATGCACGAGGTCCTCGAGAGCTCGTCCGACCGCACGGCGGCCCTCGCCCACTTCGTCGGCTCCGTCGACGAGTCCGAAGCCGAGACCCTCCGGCGCCTCCTCTCCACGCGCTCGCAGTAGCGTCCGGTGACGCCCGTCAACGACATCGCGCTCGCGCTCGGCGTGCTCGCCGTCGCGCTGGCCTGGCCGGTCCCCGCGCTGCTGGCGCGTGCATCCTGGCCCGCCAGGGCTCCCGTGCTGGCACTCGCCCTCTGGCAGTCGATCGCCCTCGCCGGTGGCATCTCGATGATCGGCTCTCTGCTGCTCTTCGGCCTCCAGCCGTTCGGCGACGACCTCTGGAGCCGGATCGCCAGCGCCTTCGGTTCGATCCTCAGCGGCCCTCTCCCGCCGCAGGCATCCCTGCTGAACACCTTCGCGCTGAGCGCGGCCGTGCTGCTCGCCGTGCACCTGATCCTCAATCTCGCGCTCACATCGGTGCGCAGCCGCCGCCAGCGGCATCGACACCGGGAGCTCCTCGGCCTGCTGAGCTCCCCGCTTCCCGACACGCCGTCGACGCGGGTGATCGACCATCCCGCCCCTGCCGCCTACTGCCTTCCGGGAGCACGCAGCATCACCGTGCTCTCCGAGGGGATGATCGAACTGCTCACTCCCGAGCAGCTGGAGGCCGTCATCGCGCACGAGCGTGCGCATCTGAGACAGAAGCACCACCTGCTGCTCGACGCGTTCCGGTCGTGGAAGCGGGCTCTCCCGTGGTTCCCGATCGCGACCCGCGCGCAGGATGCCGTCGCTCTGCTCGTCGAGATGCTGGCGGACGACCAGGCACGACGTGTGTCAGGAGACACGGTGCTGGCGGAGGCGATCGAGCTCGTCGACGCGACGGGAAGCGCCGGCGCCGTCCTCGGCGCCCCGAAAGACAGTCGCACACCGGCCGAGCGACGCACGGCGCTCGTGTCCCGCGAGGCGCGACTTCTCGACCCGCCGGCGCCGATCAGCCCGGCCGCGCGCGCCTTCGTGGTCGTCATCTGCGCCGCGCTCGTGCTCGTGCCGCCCATCCTGGTGCTGACGAGCTGAGCGATCCGGGCGCCGGCCAGCGGGGTGTGAGGCGACGCCCAGCCCGCGCACAGTAGCATTTCCACCATGCCGAAGAAGGGGTCGTACGCCAAGGGGATCGCCAAACGGGAGGAGATCCTCACGACCGCGCTGGAGGTGTTCGCCCAGAAGGGGTATCGCCGCGCATCTCTGCGCGAGATCGCCGAGTCCGTCGGGCTCAGCCAGGCGGGACTGTTGCATCACTTCTCCTCCAAGGAGGAACTCTTCGCCGAGGTGCTGCGCAAGCGCGACGAGGTGGATGTGACGGGTACCGATCCGGATGCCGGCGACTTCGACGCGTTCGGCGCCCTGGTGGGTGCCGTGCGGCACAATGCCGAGGTCCCCGGCCTCGTGCAGCTCTACGCCACGATCTCGGCGGAAGCCGCCGACGACGATCACCCGGGCCACGACTACTTCGTCGAGCGCTATCGCACGTTCATCGGTCAGCTCGAGAAGCACGTGCGCGCAGAACAGCAGGCCGGACGGATCGATCCCGCACTGGATGCGCTGCAGGTCGCCAGGCTCGGCATCGCGGTCGCCGACGGCATGCAGGTGCAGTGGATGCTGGACAGCGAGGCCGACATGGCCGACGCCCTCTCCGCCTTCTGGGACCTCGTTCAGCGCACCGGGGACCGCCGGTGAACGACGCGCTCACCTGGATCCTCGACCTGGTGCAGAGCGTGGATCCCGTTCTGCGCACGGCCATCGCCGGCCTCGGGATGCTGCTCGAGACGTCGATCCTCGTGGGGCTCGTCGTGCCCGGCGATACGATCGTGCTCGTCGCGAGCACGGCGGTCGGCAATCCGGTCGAGTACATCGCCCTCGTGATCGTCGTCATCGTCGGCGCGCTCTGCGGGGAGAGCATCGGCTTCGCGCTCGGCCGGTTCTTCGGCCCCAAGATCCGGGCGAGCGGCCTGGGTCGTCGCATCGGCCAGAACAACTGGGACCGCGCGGAGGCGTACCTCGCGAAGCGAGGCGGCATCGCGGTGTTCCTGTCGCGCTTTCTGCCCGTGCTGCACTCGCTGATCCCGCTGACGGTCGGAATGAGCCCGATGCGGTACCGCACCTTCATGCGTTGGACGATTCCGGCGTGCGTGATCTGGGCGTTCGCGTACGTCTCCGTCGGTTCGGCGGCCGCGGGAAGCTACCGCGAGCTCTCGCGCGAACTGCACTGGGCCGGCTACGTCTTCGTCGCGGTCATCGCCCTCTTCATCCTTCTGGCGATCGTGGTGAAGAAGGTGCTTCAGAAGCGGGAGGCCCGGCACATGGATGCGGCGGCCCGGTCACCCGAGCCGCCGCACGCACCTGAGACCGAAGCCCCGCCTACTTGATCGGGTGGCTCGCCAGCCACTCCTTGGCGAGCGCGTCGGGCTGTGTCTTCGACGCGCCCTGGTTCTCGCTGTTCAGCGTGATGAGGTCCTCGGTGGTCAGCGCCTTGGAGACCTGGTTCAGGACGTCCTTGACAGTGTTCGAGGCCTTCTTGCTGTTGATCAGCGGCACCACGTTCTGCGCGGCGATCAGGCTCTTCGGGTCCTTGAGGGTCACGAAGTTGTTTTCCTTGATCGCGGGCGTGGTCGTGTAGATGTCCGCGAGCTGGACGTCGCCGTTCTTCAGGGCGGCGACGGTCAGCGGGCCACCGCTGTCGCTGATCTTCTTGAGCGTCGCGGTCACGCCGTACGCGCTCTTGAGTCCCGGGATGCCGTACGGACGCGTGGCGAACTCGGGGTTCGCGCCGACGACCAGCGGGATCGTCACCTTGGACAGATCGGCCAGGCTGGTGACGCCGTACTTGTCCGAGAACTCCTTGGTGACGTTGTACGAGTCGGCGTCCTGGGCCTGCGACTGATCGAGGACCTCGAACCCGCTGGGAAGGGCGTCGTTCAGCGCGGCGAAGACGTCGTCGCTGGAGGTCGCCGTGCTGTCCTTCGAGTAGTACTGCAGCAGGTTGCCGCTGTACTCGGGGACCAGGTCGATCGAGCCGTCCTTGAGCGCGGCGAGGTAGACGTCGCGCTGGCCGATGTTCGGCTTGGTGGTGACCTTCACGCCCTTGGACTCGAGCGCCTGTGCGTAGATCTGCATCAGGATCTCGTTCTCGGGGAACGCGGCCGAGCCGACCGTGATGGTGTCGGGCGCGGACGAGGCGGTGTCGCCGCTCAGCGCGCCGCCGCCGGACGAGCACGCGCTGAGAGCCAGCAGGGCTCCCGCCGCGATCACGCCGGCCGCGATGCGGCCTCTCTTGTGTGCGAACATGTGATTTCTCTCTTTCGTGGGTGCAGTGGTGTCAGTGGTGCTGGGTGGGTCGGGAACGTTCAGGGGGCCTCCGGGCTGACGGCCGGATCCGAGGACACGCGGGCCGTTCCGACAGAGCGTCCGGTGTCTCTGGTGCGCACGTCGGCGACCTTGCCGGCGGTGACGCCGCGCGGGACGACGAGTCGTTGCGTCAGGGCGAAGAGCCCGTCGACGACGAGAGCGAGCGCGACCACGAGGATCGAGCCGCCGAGCATCTCGTCGTAGCGGCGCACCGGGAGGCCGTCGAACAGGTATCGTCCGAGCCCTCCGACCGACAGGATCGCCGCGACGGTCCACGTCGCGATCACCTGCAGTGCGGCCGACCGGAGTCCGCCGATCAGCAGCGGCAGCCCGAGCGGCAGCTCGACCTTGCGCAGGATCTGGAACTCCGTCATGCCCATCGCGCGGGCGGCGTCGACGGTGCGCGGATCGACCGATTCGACACCGGCGTAGGCGCCGGCGAGCACCGGCGGGATGGCGAGGATCGTCAACGCGATGAGTGCGGGGATGATCGTCAGGCTGACGCTCGAGAGGGAGAGCGCCAGCAGCACGACCAGGCCCAGCGTCGGGATGGCGCGCAGAGCGCCCGAGAGGCCGACCGCGAGGCCGCGGAAGCGCCGCGTGTGCCCGATCGCGAGTCCGATCGGGATGGCGATGATCGCCGCGATGACGAGGGTGAGCGCCGAGTACCCGATGTGCTGTGCGAGGCGGTTCGGGATGCCGTCCTCCCCCGACCAGTTGACGGGGTCGAAGAGCCAGGCGAACGCCGAGAGGATGTCGGTCATGCTTCAGTCACCGCCGTCAGTGCCGCGCGTCGCGATGCCCGCTTGCTGCGGCGGTCGACGAGCGTCCAGGGCATCAGCAGCCGCCCGAAAAGCACCAGGATCGTGTCGAACACGAGCGCGATGATCATGATCGCCACGATGCCGATGATCACTTCGTCGGGGAAGTTGCGCTGAATGCCGTCGGTGAACAGGTTTCCGAGGCTGCTCACGCCGATCAGGGAACCGATGCTCACGAGACTGACCGTGCTCACCGACACCACGCGGAGGCCGGCCAGGAGCACAGGTCCGGAGAGCGGGAGCTCGACCGTCCAGAACCGCTTCCAAGTCGAGAACCCGACCGCCGTCGCCGACTGGAGAACGTCGCCGGAGACGGAGGCGAGTGCGTCGGCCGTGCTGCGCACCATGAGGGCGAGCGCGTAGATGCTGAGCGCGATGATCACGTTGATCGGATTGAGGATCTGCGTTCCGATCAACGCGGGCATGGACACGAACAGCGGCAACGACGGGATGGCGTACAGGATGCCGCACACCGTCAGCACCGTTCCCCGGCTCGCGTGATAGCGGTTCGCGACCCAGCCGATCGGGATGGAGACGACGAACCCGATGAGGATCGGAAGGACGCTCAGGATGACGTGAGCGACCGTGAGGTCCCAGACCAGGCCGAAGTTCGACCACAGCCAGCTCACGACGCTTCCTCACCCTGCGCCGGAGCACCCACGACCGAGACGGTCGCAGCCTTTGCCTCAGCGGGCGCGCCGGAGAGCACTCCGGCCGGTCGCCCTTCACTGTCGACCAGCACGTCGCCGGCCGGGGTCTTCTCGATGTGCAGCGCGCGCTTGCCGCGGTCGGCCCCGACGAACGAGGCGACGAAGTCGTCGGCGGGATTCGCCAGGATCTCGGACGGCGTGCCCTTCTGCGCGACGATCCCGCCCTTGCGGAAGATCACGACCTGCTCTCCGAGGCGAAAAGCCTCGTCGATGTCGTGCGTCACGAACACCACCGTCTTGTCGAGGTCGCGCTGCAGCCGGAGGAGCTCGTTCTGGAGCTCGTCGCGGACGATCGGGTCGACGGCGCCGAACGGCTCGTCCATGAGCAGGATGTTCGGGTCGACCGCGAGGCCGCGGGCCACTCCGACGCGCTGCTGCTGCCCGCCGGAGAGCTGGCTCGGGTACTTGTCGGCGAGCGACCGCTCGAGACCGACGTCGTCCATCAGCTCCAGCGCGCGCTCCCTGGCGTCCTTCTTCTTCACGCCGCGCAGCAGCGGAACGGTCGCGATGTTGTCCACGACCTTGCGGTGCGGCAGCAGCCCGGAGTTCTGCATCACGTAACCGATGCTGCGCCGCAGCGGGACCGGCTTGAGCGTCATGACGTCTTCGCCGTCGATCTCGACGGATCCACTGGTCGGGTCGACCATCCGGTTGATCATGCGCAGGATGGTCGTCTTGCCGCTACCGGACGAACCGACGAGCACCGTGATGGTGCGGGAGGGGATGACCAGCGAGAAGTCTTTGACCGCAACGGTGCCGTCGGGAAACTGCTTCGTTACCGAGCGGAACTCGATCATGTGTGCGGCTCATTCCTCGAAGTGTGCATCGGATCAACACAGGCCTGTCCTTCCACCCAAACACCATTCCGGGGGTTTGGCAAAGCATTGAGACGATTTGTGGCAACGCGGGTGCAGGCCATCCGTTGCCCCTTTCGCTGTCGGCAGGAGTGTCTACTGTGTTCGTCGTGCGGGCCGTATCGGATGCCAACATGCCATCGCCCACCGACATTCCCAGCCCGATCCCAGGCTGGAGCGGCGTGTGAGCGCACCAGGTGCCGCCGTCCTCGGCTCGGTCGGGATCGACTGCCGGATCCGGCGGAGCGCGCACGCTCTTACGCCGTTACACGGAGCCGGCCACCAGCGCACGCCGAGCACCGGGCGCGTGCGCATTGGCAGGCGCTCGGAGTACGCACGTGGCCGGTCAGCCTGTGCCGATCACGTCAGCGGGCGAGCCTGACTCGTGCCGAGCCTTCAGCGGGCGCAGACCGCGACCGCAGCGGTGACGCGCTACTCGCCGTCGCCGTAGCGCTTCGCGAGGTACTCGCGGGCCACGACGCGCGCCTCGGCGATGAACCGCTCGTCGCCATCCGGATCGACGAGGAACGCGCGGTTGATCAGCGAGTCCGAGATCTCGACGACGATCTCGAGCCGGAACTTCAGCTCGTCTCCGGCCGGCAGACCGAACTCGTCGGACAGGATCTCGGCGAAGCGGTGGGCGAAGAAGTCGTCATCATCGTCGACGGTCTCGCCGGGCAATCCCGAGCGCTCGGCGTCGGTGAACCGGATGATGCGGAAACCGGGCTCGGTGCGGAACATCAGCACGAAAGCGTCGATCGCGCATTCGACCGCGTTCCACCAGTGCTCGGGCTCGGCGTCGCGGATCGCGTCGACGACGGCGCCCCGATAGCGCTGCACCGCCCGGTCGCGCAGCGCCTGGAGCAGCACGATGCGATCCGGGAAGTAGCGGTACACGGTACCGATCGACGCGCCGGCGCGTTCGGCGACCATGGCCGTCGTGAGTCGGTCGAAACCGATCTCGTCGACGACTTCGGCCGCGGCGTCGAGCAGCGCGTCGATGCGGGCGGCACTGCGCTCCTGGATCGGCTCCGTGCGGACGAGCGGCGCACCTGTCTGGTTCTGACCGGCTACGAGGTCATTGATGGGCACGAGGGCAACTCCTTCTTTCCTGCAGGTCAACAATACGTTGGTCCGGGTCCCCAGCCCCGCAGAAGCATCAGCTCTGCGATATTCGGATCATATTCGTGGAAACCTCATTTCCGCCTCCGAATTGTCAACGACGCGCCGTCATTCTGTCCCCCAGATCTGGGGGCTGCGCGCAAACGTGCTCATGGAACATGAGAAACTGGTCACATATGCCTCAGTCCTCTGACCGACGCGCCGGCAGCGTCGAGCCCATCATGCATCGTGCTGCGCGCGTCGAGGACGCCTTCCATGCCTTCCGCGCGCGACGTGCACGCAAGCGGGGCTACCTGCCCACCGTCGTGCCGTACACCGGCTATGGTGCGCCGACGTGGGCGCGCATCCTGGGCCGGGTGGTGCTGGCGAAGGACCCGAAGCCGGGCAGTCGCGCCGAGCGGCTGCACCGCAAGCGCGAGGAGAGCATCCGGGGCTGGCGGTCGTTCACGAGCGTCCCCGTCGCCGACGTGCCGGTCACGATCGAGATCGAGGGCGACACCCATACGGTGATGCCCGACCGCGGCGGCGTGTTCGACACGGTCATCCCGGTGCAGCTCTCCCCCGGCTGGCACACGGTGCGGATGTCGACAGAAGGCTCGTCGCGCACATTCGAGTCCCCCGTGCTCATCATCGATCCGTCGGCGACGTTCGGCATCGTCTCCGATGTCGACGACACCGTGATGGTCACCGCGCTCCCCCGCCCGCTGCTGGCTGCCTGGAACACCTTTGTGCTCGACGAGCACGCGCGCGTCCCCACCCCCGGGATGGCCGTGCTGCTGGAGCGCCTCGCCGCCACGCATCCCGGCACTCCCGTGGTGTACCTCTCGACCGGAGCCTGGAACGTCGCCCCGACACTCACGCGCTTCCTGTCGCGCAATCTGTTCCCGGCAGGTCCCCTGCTGCTGACCGACTGGGGGCCGACGCACGACCGCTGGTTCCGCAGTGGACGCGACCACAAGCGCTCCAGCCTCGTGCGACTGGCCGAGGAGTTCCCCGGACTCAAGTGGCTGCTCGTGGGCGACGACGGTCAGCACGACGAGCAGCTCTACGCCGACTTCACCCGTGAGCACCCTGACAGCGTCGCCGCGGTCGCCATCCGCCAGCTCTCCAATGGTGAGGCGGTACTGGCCGGTGGACGCTCCAAGGCCGAGAAGCACAGCGAGATCAGCGGCGCGCCGTGGGTCTACGCGCCCGACGGCGCCGGCCTCAGCGAACAGCTGACCGACGCCGGGATGCTCCCCTAGCCGGACCGTCGGCGGTCTCCGCCATACTGGGCGCATGCCCGCCAGCATCGCCGACCTGCTCCGACTCCGTCTGATCGCGCAGGGTCTGAGCCCGCATGACGTCGACGACGCGAGCCCGGTCGACGCGGCAGCCGTCGTGCAGCATCTTCTCGCCGTGCAGGCGCAGGACTTCGGCGCGGCATGCTGGGCGCTCGGCGTCCGCGCTCCCGGCATCACCATCGGTGATGTGACGGCAGCGCTCGACGCCGGCACGGTCATCCGGTCGTGGCCGATGCGCGGCACCCTGCACTTCGTGCCGCCGGCCGATCTGGGCTGGATGCTGGGCGTCACCACCCAGCGCATGATCAGCGGCCTCACGCTGCGGCACCGGCAGCTCGAGCTCGAAGATGCCGACTTCGGCCGGGCACGCGACCTCGTCACCGAAGCGCTCAGCGGCGGTCGCAGCATCGGGCGCGCCGAGCTGATGGAGCTCTGGGAGGCGAACGGGATCGCGACGGCCGGCCAGCGCGGCTATCACCTCATCTACTACCTCGCGCAGACGGGCCTGTTGTGCTGGGGGCCGACGCACCGGTCCCAGCAGGCGCTCGTGCTCCTCGACGAGTGGGTCCCGGAGCCGCGCCACCTCGAACCGGACGAGGCCCTGTCCGAGTTCCTGGTGCGCTATCTGGCCGGGCACGGCCCTGCGACGATCAAGGACTTCGTCTGGTGGACCAAGGGAACCGTCGCCGGAGCGAAGACGGCCCTCGCCGTGGCGGGCGAGCGCCTCACCTCCGTCGAGGTCGACGGAACGGAGTACTGGCTCACATCCGAGCTCGCCGGCATGCCCGCCGCACCCGCACGAACCACAGCGTCGTCGGTGAAGCTCGTCCCCGCGTTCGACGAGTACCTCCTCGGCTATCAGACCCGCGACCCCGTGCTCGATCCCGCCCATGCCTCGATCGTCGTCCCGGGAGGCAACGGCGTCTTCGCGCCCGTGATCGTCTCCCGTGGCCGCATCGTCGGCATCTGGAAGCGAACCCCGACCGCGAAACGCGTGACCGTGCATCCGCAGCCGTTCGATCGCCTGACCCGTGTCGAGGAATCCGGCGTCGAACGAGGAGCGCGCGACTACGCACGTTTCCTCGGAGTCGACGTGGCCGTCGGCGCGCCCCGCTAACCTGGAGGGGTGGCACTGCGACTCCCTGCAAGCATCAGAGCGGCGTCACGGGTCCCCCTGCTGCAGGTCACGAAGACCGCGATCGCGATGGTCTTGGCGTGGGTGATCGCCGGCCTCTTCCTCCCGAACGAACTGCCGATCTTCGCGACGATCGCGGCCCTGCTCGTCGTGCAGCCCAGTGTGAACCAGTCCGTCGGCCGCGCGATCGAACGCAGCCTCGGCGTGATCGTCGGCGTGCTGGTGGCGTACGCGATCGGCCTCGCCTTCGGCACGAACGCCTGGATCGTGCTCGTCGCCGTCGTCGTGTCGCTGTTCGTCTCCTGGGCGCTCAAGCTCACCCCGGGAACGGCCAACCAGGTGCCGATCACGGCGATGCTGGTGCTCGCCGTCGGCGCTTCGACGCCCGACTACGCGTTCGCCCGGGTCATCGAGACGGTGATCGGCGCGGCCATCGGCGTCGTCGTCAACATCACGATCGTGCCTCCGGTGCTCCTCGCTCCCGCCCACACCTCGGTGCACCGGCTGGGCAACGAGATCGCCGCGACGCTCGACCGTCTCGCCGACGCGCTCGGCCGCAGGCAGACGCCGCAGCAGCTCAACGAGCTGCTGCTCCAGGCACGGCTGCTGCGCCCGATGGAGACCAAGGCCGACAATGCCCTCACCCAGGGCAGGGAGAGCCTGACGCTGAATCCGCGCCAGACCAAGCACCGACGCGTGCTGGAGCACGACGACGAGCTCTTCACGCGCTTCCGGCCGTTGATCACCCGAGCACTCGGCATGACGCGCGCGTTCCATGACCACTACGACGACAGCCTGGCCGGCGAGCCGACCCTGGAGGCGATCGCCGAGGAGCTGCGCCGCTCGGCGCACGACCTGCGCCTTCTCGCCCGCGATCCGGATGCGCCGGTCGACGAGCCGTCGACGGAGACGGCCGGCATCCCCGTGCTCACCGCGCCCCTGGTGATCTCGACGCCGGACCCACGGCACTGGGTGCTGATCGGCTCCCTGGTGGAAGACCTGCGGCGCATCCACGACGAGATCACCGGCGACAGCTCCTGACGGGGAAACTGGGCGACGCGAAAAAGGGCCCCGCCGAAGCGGAGCCCCTTTCCTCATGACACGTCAGGCGATCGGCGCGAGCGCCGATCGTGCCCGCCCGATCAGGCCTGGTTGAGAACGGCCTGCAGCTCGAGCGTGATGGTGACCTCGTCGCCCAGCAGCATGCCACCGGTCTCGAGGGCGGCGTTGTAGGTGAGGCCGAAGTCCTCGCGGTTGATCTTGGTCTTCGCGGTCGCGCCGGCCTTGTAGTTGCCGTACGGGTCCTGCCCGAAGCCGCCGAAGTCGAACTCGAACGTGACCGGCTTGGTCACGCCCTTGATCGTGAGGTCGCCGTCGACGAGGAAGTCGCCGCCGTCGACGCGTGCGCCGGTGGAGACGAACTCGATGTGCGGGTGCTCCTCGGCGAGGAAGAAGTCACCGGTGCGCAGGTGCGCGTCGCGGTTCTTGTCCTTGGTGTTCACCGAGGCGACCTCGGCCTTGGCGGTGACCTTCGAGTCGAGCGGGTTCTCCGCCGTGACGAAGGTGGCGTCGAAGTTCTCGAACACGCCCTTCACCTTGCTGATCATCAGGTGGCGGATGCTGAAGCCGACCTCGCTGTGCGAGGGGTCGATGGTCCAGGTGCCTGCCTTGTAACCGGGGATGTCGATCGTCGTGGTCATTCGTGTGCTCCTCGAGAGTCAAATGGTCGAGGCGGTCCACCCGCCTCACAGGTACATGCAAGCGCATAGACCATCGATCTATTCCGGAGATCCGAAAAAAGTTGACGCGTCACCGATTCACCGGACGGGAGCCACCAGCGAACGCCGGAGTTCGAGGAGTTTCAACGCATCGGAATCGATCTGGGCCGCGGAGATACGGCCGCTGCCGACCGCGGCGACGATCGCGTCGATCAGAGCGTCCGGATCCATCCTCTGTGCGGCCGGATCGGCCGGGAGCACGAAGAGGAGCATGGTGTTGCCGGCGGCCAGGGCGCGCACCGCGTTCTCGGCAGAATCCTGATACGCCGGCAATCCGGTGTCCTGCAGCATCCGCATGTCATCGGTGATCGTCACACCCGAGTACCCCAGCTGGTCGCGCAGGATGCGGTGCCAGGTCGGCGAGAGCGAGGCGGGCGCGGCATCGACGGCGCTGTAGACGAGATGCCCGAACATCACGAGCTCGGCGCCGGTGGAGATCCCGGCGACGAACGACGGCGCATCCCGGCCCTGCCACTGCGCCTGCGTGATCGGAGTGGTCGGCACGGTCAGGTGGGAATCGGCGTCGGTCTCCCCGTGTCCGGGGAAGTGCTTGAGGGTCGAGAGCACCGCCCCGTGCTCGGCGCCGACGGAGGCGCTCACCCGGGCCGCCGCGTCAGGCGGCGTCGTACCCAGGACCCGGTCGAAGATGAAGGACGACGGGTCGGCCGTGACGTCGGCGACCGTTCCGAAGTTCACGGTGATCCCGGTCTGGCGCAACAGCGTCGCGCGCCGGGCGAAGGCCGCCTGGGTCGCCGCGACCGGTGCCGACTTGAGGGTGTCGGCTCCCGGACCGGTGTCCCACGGCAGCCGGGTGACATCGCCGCCCTCCTCGTCGGTGGCGATCAGGGGCGGCAGCGCCGCATCCGGGACCATGGCGGTCGTGAGTGCCTTCAACGCCGCCGGTGTGGGTGGGATGTTGTCGCCCATCAGGATCATCCCGCCGACGCCGTAGCGGGCGACGAAGCTGCGCAGCGCGGCACCGTCGAGTCCGGGCTGATGGAGCATCAGGAGGCTCGCCACCTTCTGCCGCAGCGTCATGGTGCGCAGGCGCTCCTGGGCGAAGGCGGTGACCGGGTCGACGGTCGGCGTCGGTGTCGGGGTGGCCGTCGCGGTGGCGGAGGCCGACGTCGGCCCGGCTGAGCGCCCGGCCCCCGCCGCGCATCCGGACACCGCGACGAGCACGGCCGCGGCGATCGCGACGATCGTCGTCGCGCGCGTTCGAACCCGCGTTCCCGGCTGCCGCATCATCCTTCGATGGTAATCGCCGGGCGCGCGCCGGGACGCCGGTCGGGTCAGCCCTTGACCGCTCCTCCCAGGCCGGCGCTGCGCAGGAACAGCCCCTGGAAGATCAGGAACAGCACGATCGGGATGAGCGTCGAGATCGCCAGAGCGGCCAGGTAGACGTCGAGCTGGATCGCCGCCTGCAGGGTCGGCAGCCGCACCGACAGGGGCTGGATCGCCGGGTCCCGCAGCACGAGCAGCGGCCACAGGTAGTCCTTCCAGGCGGCGATGATCGCGAACACGGAGACGACGCCGAGGATCGGCTTCGACATCGGCAGCACGATCGACCAGAACAGCCGGAAAGGCCCGGCTCCGTCGGTGCGCGCCGCCTCGAACACCTCGCGCGGCAGGTTGTCGAAGAAGCGCTTGATCAGCACCACGTTGAACGCGCTCGCTCCGGCGGGCAGCCAGACCGCCCAGAACGTGTTGATCAGCGAGGTGCCGAGCAGCGGCGGGTTGAGGATCGTGAGGTAGAGCGGTACCAGCAGCACGACGGAGGGCACGAACAGGGTGCCGAGCACGAGTCCGTAGATCACCTTGCCGTACTTGGGGCGCAGCACGCTGAGGGCGTAGCCGGCGGTGGTCGCCACGACGATCTGCATGATCCATGAACCGAGGGCCACCCAGATGGTGTTCATGAACTGCACGTCGATGTGCACCGTCGACCACGCAGTCGACAGGTTCGCCCAGTCGACGCCGTTCGGGAACAGCGCCATCGGCGTGCGCAGGGTGTCCTGCGTCGGCGTGATCGCCGACTTCGCCAGCCAGAGCAGCGGGCCGAGGCCGACGACGATCAGCACCAGCAGCAGCACGACGTGCGTGATCCTGGTCCCCCACCGGATGCCCGGCCGGTGCCAGTCCGACGGCGAGAGGATGCCGCGGTCGCTCGTGTCGGCGCTCGCCTTCGCCCGCGTCTTGCGACGACGGCGGCGTCCGCGCGGGTCCTGCGGAGTGAGGCCGGAGTCCTCGAGCTCGTCGGTCATGACGTTCATGACCTCGGGCGTGAAATCAGTGGACGTGGTCAATTCTGGCTCCAGGACTTGGTGAGGCGGAAGTACACGAGGGAGAGGATGGCGAGGAACGCCGCGAGCATCAGGCTCAGCGCGGTCGCCGCTCCGTAGTCGCCGCCGAGGCTGTTCTCGAATGCGTAGCGGTAGATCAGCAGCAGCACCGTGACGGTCGCATTGACCGGGCCGCCGCCGGTGAAGAGGAACGGCTCGAGGAACACCTGCGCGGTCCCGATGATCTGGAGAATGAGGGTGATCAGCAGGATGCCCCGCAGCTGCGGCATCGTCACATGCCAGATCTTCTGCCAGATGTTCGCGCCGTCGACCTCGGCCGCGTCGTAGAGCTCCGGCGCGACACCGGTGATGGCGGCCAGGTAGATGATGATGGTGCCGCCGGCCGCCGCCCAGGTGGCCTCGACGACGAGCGACGGCATCGCCTGCGTCGCATCCTGGATCCAGGGCTGAGGCGGGATGCCCACCCAGCCGAGGACCGTGTTGAAGACGCCGGTCGGGCTCGCGTCGTAGAAGAACTTCCAGAGGAGCACGGCGACGACGGGCGGGACGACGACCGGGAGGTACGCGAGCGCGCTGTAGAGCCCCTTCGCCCGCTTGAGCTCGCTCATCAGCACCGCCGCGATCAGCGGGATCGGATAGCCGAGGATCAGGGCCAGGAGGGCGAACCATCCGGTGTTCCCCACCGAGGTCCAGAACAGGGGGTCGTTGACGACCTGCACGAAGTTGTCCCAGCCGACGAACGTCGGCGGCGCGATCAGGTTGGTGTGCTGGAAACTCATCACGACGGCGCGCACGATGGGCCACCAGGAGAAGACACCGAAGATGACCAGCATCGGCAGGAGGAAGACGAGATTGCTGAGTCCTCCCCCACGGAGCCAGGTCAACGGTGTGCGTCTGACGACTCTGCGCGAGGTCGTTCTCGGCCGGTCGATCGCTGTCATGGGCTGCTGTGCTTTCTCTTCGGGTGGTGCGAGTGCGTAGGGCCGCATACGGCCGACGGCCGGCGGGGCGCGTGACGCCCCGCCAGCCGGGTGGTGCGGTGGTCGGCCACCGTCACCGGGTGTTCACTACTTGTCGGCGTCGACGAGCTTCTGGATGTTCGTGTCGACCGTCGTCAGCAGCTGATCGACGTTGGCGTTCTTCTGCGTCAGCACCGCCTGCACCACCGAGTCGAGGGCACCGTAGAGCTCCTGCGTGTGCTTGTTCGGCTCGGGCACGAGGTTCGCGTCGAAGATCTTGTCGGTGAACGGCGCGACGTTCTCGAGCGGGATGTTCACCTCCGGCTTGATCCAGGACAGCGTCTGGTCGTAGGTGGCCTTGTCGAAGACCGGGAGCGTGGGGACGCCGACCGGCTGGTTCGACTTGGCGAGCACCTTGGCGTCGGCGATGGCCTGCGTCTTGTCGAGCAGCTTCTGCATGTAGTAGAAGTCGATCCACTTGACCGCCGCCGTCCGCTGGGCCGCCGTCGACTTCGGGCTGACCGCCGCGACGTTGCCGCCGACCAGAACACCGGCATCCGACGAGTCGGACAGCGGGAGCGCCGTCAGACCGTAGTTCTTCGGGTCCACGTTGTTCTGCTGCACGAGAGCGGTAAGCACATCCGAGCCGCTCGGGTACATCGCGACCTGGCCGGCGCCGAACGCCTGGTTGATGCCGCTCCAGTCGAGCAGGAAGTTGCTTCCGGCGGCGTTGTCCTCCCAGCGCACGTCGTGCAGGAACTGCAGAGCCTCCTTGGTGACCGGGTTATTGGTCGTGACCTTCGTCTTGCCGCCGTCGGTGGTCTCCATCCGGCCACCGCGTGCGTACACCGTGGTCGTGAGCTCCCAGCCACCGGTGTTGCCCTTGGTCATCTGCATGTAGCCCGCGACACCCGGAACCTTCTCCGAGATCGTCTTGGCGTCGGCGCGCACTTCGTCCCACGTGGTCGGCGGCTTGTCCGGATCGAGACCGGCCTTGGTGAAGATCTCGCGGTTGTACGAGAGACCCATGGCGTACGGGCCGTACGGGATGCCGTAGATCTTGTCGCCGGACTTGGCGACAGCGAGCACGTTCTCGTTGAACTTGCCGGCGTACGACAGCGCCTTGACCTCGGCCGTGATGTCGGCGAGCTGGCCGGCCTGCAGCAGCGACTGCGAGTCGGTGAACGGCACGTTGAACACGTCGGGCAGGGTGCCGCCCGCGAGCTGCGTCGCGAAGGTCGGGCCCGTCCACTGGTACTCCTCCGACTTGACGGAGATGTTCGGGTTCGCCTTCTCGAACTCCTTGACGCGGTCGTCGAATGCCTTGAACGCGGCCTTGTCGCTTCCGGGGATCAGGCTGGCTACGGTGATGCTCACCTTGCCGTCGCTGCTGTCCGAGCCGCTGCCGGAGCTGGAGCATCCGGCGAGCAGGCCGACACCGGCGATCGTGATCGCTGCGACTGCAGCAACCGTTCTTGGTGACCTCATTGTCGGTTCCTTTCGATGGTGGTGAGGTGCGGGTCGTGCTGTGTCACGTGAGGCAGGACCACGCGTGACCTCCGGCGGCTAGTGCTGTGTTCGTAGCCACGCCGTGGAGTCCGGGGGCAGCAGTCCGTGGTCGAGCGGGCTGCTGCTGAGCAGGATGGCGACGTGCTCGGGAAGAGCCACCGCCTGGTGGGAGAGATTGGTGACGCTGAGGAAGCGGGAGCCGCGTGCGAAGACGAGCGTTCCCTCTTCGCCGTCGCGCCACTCGAGCGGCCCATCGCCGAGGTCCGCCTCCGAGCGCCGGATGCGCAGCGCCTGCCGGTAGAGCCAGAGCATCGACGTCGCGTCGCTCTGCTCCGCCTCCACGGTGAAGCGCGACCAGGTGCGCGGCTGGGGCAGCCAGGGCTCCTCGGCGGAGCCACGCGGGCTGAACCCGAACGGCGGCTCGACGCCGCGCCACGGCAGCGGCACCCGGCAGCCGTCGCGACCGGGGTCGACGCCGCCGGAGCGGAAGTGCATCGGGTCTTCGAGCCGGTCGGCCGGCAGGTCCTCGACCTCGGGCAGGCCGAGCTCGTCGCCCTGGTAGATGTACAGGGATCCGGGGAGGGCCGCGGTGAGGAGAGCCGCGGCACGGGCGCGTCGCAGGCCGACGCCCAGATCCGTCGGCGTGCCGACCCGCTTCTTCGCGAAGGCGAACGACGAGTCCTCCCGGCCGTAGCGCGTGACCGGGCGGGTCACGTCGTGATTCGAGAGCACCCAGGTGCTCGGGGCGCCGACCGGGGCGTGAGCCGCCAGGGTCGCGTCGATCGAGGTGCGCAGTTCCCGCGCATCCCACGGCCGTGCGAGGAAATCGAAGTTGAAAGCGGTGTGCAGCTCATCGGCGCGCAGGTACATCGCGAAGCGCTCGATGTCGGGCAGCCAGATCTCGCCGACGAGCACGCGGGTCCCCGGGTACGAGTCGGCGATCGCGCGCCAGCCCCGGTACACCTCGTGGAGCTCGTCGCGGTCCTCGTTGGGATGCTCGCCGGGCGCCGGGTCCTCCGGCACCTCCGGGAGCTCGGGGTCCTTGATGAGCAGGGCGGCCGAGTCGATGCGCACGCCGGCGACGCCGCGGTCGAACCAGAACTTCAGGATGGCCTCGTGCTCGGCCCGCACATCCGGATGGTTCCAATTGAGGTCGGGCTGCTGCGGGGTGAACAGATGCAGGTACCACTCGCCGGGCGTGCCGTCAGGATTCGTGGTGCGCGTCCAGGTCTCGCCCGAGAAGTTGGAGACCCAGTTGGTCGGCATCTCGTCGCCGTGCTCCCCGCGTCCGGGACGGAACCAGAAGCGCTCGCGCTCCGGCGACCCCGGCCCGGCCGCGAGGGCCGCTTGGAACCAGGGGTGCTGATCGGAGATGTGGTTCGGGACGACGTCGATGATCGTCCGGATGCCCAGGGCGAGAGCCTCCTGGATGAGCGCTTCCGCTTCGGTCAGGTCGCCGAACGCCGGGTTGATCGTGCGGTAGTCGGCGACGTCGTAGCCGCCGTCGGCCAGCGGGGACTCGTACCACGGGGTGAACCAGATCGCGTCGACGCCGAGTTCGCGCAGGTAGCCGAGGTGCTGCCGTACTCCGGCGATGTCGCCGATCCCGTCGCCGTTGCCGTCGGCGAAGCTGCGGATGTAGATCTGGTAGATGACCGCGCTGCGCCACCACAGCGGGTCGCTCTGCGACGGCGTGAGCTGCGACGGCGTGTTCGCCTGGTCCGGAGCGGCCTGGGCGTCGGGGGCGGAGTCGCCCGCTTTCGGCTGGGCGGCGAGCACGGGGAGATCCACGGAAGGAGCCCTTCAGTCGGGCGACCCTGCTCGTAGCTCCGCGGTCGTTCTCGCTCAGCCTTGCGTTCGGGTCGACGGTTCGGTCGTCGGCGCGCGGCGGCACCAAACCATCGGCGCCATCGTCGTCGACCCAAATGTAGCTATGGCGACAGATTAACGCAAGAACTCAACAATGAGTAATTCGTTTGCGCACATTTGCGCTGAATTGCATAACAGTTACGACACGCGCGCCGGTCCGGTCGAGCCCCGGACGACGAGCTCTGGCTCGAAGAAGAGCTCGTCGGAGATGGCGGAATCGCTCGAGATCTGACGCAGCAGCAGCTCGATCACCGTGCGGCCCATCGGCTCGATCGGCTGCCGCACGGTCGTCAGCGGCGGCTCGGTGCAGTTCATCAGGGCCGAGTCGTCGTACCCGACGATGGAGATGTCCTGGGGCACGCTCATGCCGGCCCTCCGCACCGCCCGGATCGCGCCGAGCGCCATGGGATCGCTCGCGCACACGATCGCCGTGACCCCGGCGTTCAGCAGACGGGTCGCGGCCGCCTGGCCGGCCTCGAGGGAGTACAGGGAGTGCACCACGAGCTCCTCGTCGAAGGGGGCGCCCCAGCTCTCCACGATGCGCTTGGCCGCGGCGAGCTTGCGCTGGGAGGGCACGTGGTCGCGGGGGCCGAGGAGGAGGCCGATCCGCTCGTGGCCCAGGGAACGCAGGTGGTTCAGCGCCTGAGCGGTGGCGACGGTGTCGTCACAGGAGACGGTCGCGAAATCGAGTTCGTCGACCGGCGCGTTCACGAGAACCGTCGGCAGATTGAGGTCGGTGAGCCGCGAGTAGTGGTCGTGCGATGCATCCTGCTGGGCATACGCGCCGCCGACGAACACCACGCCCGAGACCTGCTGTTGCAGGAGCAGTTCGACGTAGTCCGCCTCGGAGATGCCCCCGGCGGTCTGGGTGCAGAGCACCGGCGTGTAGCCGTTCTGGGCGAGCGCTCCCCCGATCACCTCGGCGAACGCCGGGAAGATCGGGTTCTGCAGTTCGGGCAGCACCAGGCCGACCAGCCGGGCGCGCTCGCCCCGCAGCTTGCTGGGACGCTCGTAGCCGAGCACGTCGAGAGCGGTGAGCACCGCCTGTCTGGTCGCCTCCGAGACGCCGGGTTTCTCATTGAGCACGCGGCTGACCGTTGCTTCGCTCACTCCGACCTTGCGGGCCACCTCTGCGAGACGTTTCGACATGCGCATAGTTTACGCAATTCCTTGCAACCGGACGCAAGTCTTTTACACCAGCCGGCCTCAGATGCCAACGCGGCGCTGCAGACCGGATGCCGGCACACCACATACCATGTCGATCATGGCGAACAAGGTGACGGCGCTGCTGCTGGCCAGCCACCCCGGGCCGACCGCCGTCGTCACCGTGATCGCGGTGGTGCTCGGAATCGGCCTCGGATACTCCCCCGGCCGCCTCGCCCTGCTGGCCGTCTGCATCCTGCTCGGCCAGCTCTCGATCGGCTGGTCGAACGACTGGCTCGATGCCGCGCGGGACGCCTCCGTGAACCGCGCGGACAAACCGGCTGCTCGCGGGGCCATCGGCGTCGGCACGGTGCGCGCTGCCGCGTTCATCGCTCTGGTCGCCGCCATCGCCCTCACGCTGCTGCTCGGGCCGCTCGCCGCGATCGCACACGCGGTCGCGATCGGCGGCGGTTGGGCCTACAACCTCGGACTCAAGGCGACCGTGTTCTCGTTCGTTCCGTTCGCGGTCAGTTTCGCCCTGCTGCCGGCGATCGCGACCCTCGGCGGCCTTCCGCCGCGCTTCCCGGCCCCCTGGGTGCTCGCCGCCGGAGCCCTGCTCGGCGTCGCCGCCCACATCACCAACGTGCTCCCCGACCTCGCGGACGACGACAGCACGGGCATCCGGGGCATGCCGCACCGCCTCGGGGCGGTGCCGAGCGGGCTGCTCGCGTTCGCCTGTCTCGCCGCCGCGACGGTCACGATCACCCTCGGGCCCGGATGGCCGCCGCGACCGCTCCTCCTCGTCGGCTTCGCGATCGGACTCGCGGTCGCGATCACCGGCGTCGTGCTCCTGCTGCGTGGAGATCCGACGCGGCGCCTGATGCAGCTCATCATGACGTGCGCCATCGTCGATGTCGTGATGCTCGCGCTGGCGGGTCAGTCCGTCGCCGTCTGAATCGGGTCGGCCGCCGGCTCGTGGTTGCGGATGCCGATCGCCGAGACGATCCCGCCGAGCAGCATCAGGAACGCCGTGCAGAGGAGCGCTCTGTCGAACCCGGCCCTGTCGAGTTGCTCGCCCACGATCAGTCCCGCCATCGCCACCACGATGAGCCCGGCGATGCGCGAGATCGCATTGTTCACGGCGGAACCGATGCCTGCCTGCTGCGGGTGGATCGAGCCGAGGATCGCCGAGGTGAGCGGGGCGACCGTCATCGACAGTCCGACGCCGAACAGCAGCACCGCAGGCAGCAGATTGGTCCAGTAGTTCACGTGCGAGTCCATCATCAGCAGCCAGAGGAAACCGCTCGACGCGATGATCGGCCCGACAGCCATGAACAGACGCGGGCCGTACTTTCCGGCAAGCCCTCCGAAGAAGCCGGAGAGGAGCAGCATGCACAGCGTCGACGGGATGAAGACGAAGCCGGCCGCCGTCGCGGAGAATCCGGCGACCTGCTGCAGGAACAGGGTCACGACGAGCGGTCCGAACGCCAGCGCACCGTAGACGAGTGCCGTGGAGATGTTGCCCACCCAGAAGTTGTGCACCCGGAACAGGCCGAGCGGCAGCATGGGCTGCTTCGCACGCGTCTCCCAGAAGAAGAAGCCGGCCAGCATCAGCAGCCCGATGATCAGCGGGATGAACACCCGCGGGCTGCTCCAGCCGTACGGGCCCTGCTCGATCAGGGCGTAGACCGTGCCGGCGAGTCCGACGGACCCGAGGACGGCGCCCAGCACGTCGATACGGCCGCCCATCCCGTGATCGTCCTGCTTCAGCGTGAACATCAGCACGAGGGTGATCGCGATCGGGATGACGTTGATCACGAACACCCACCGCCACGACAGCGTGTCGACGAAGATCCCGCCGATCACCGGCCCGGCGATCATCGCGACGCCCGTCCACGCCGTCCACCGGCCGATCGCCTTCGCTTGGGCGGCTCCCTCAAAGGTCGAGATGATGATCGCCAGCGAACTGGGCACCAGGAGCGCCCCGGCGACGCCCTGCAGAGCACGTGCGACCACGAGGAACACGCCGGTCGGGGCGAACGCGCACAGCAGCGATGTGATGCCGAAGCCGATCAGCCCGACATACAGGATGCGCTTGCGTCCGAAGACATCCGAGAGCGAACCGGCGATCAGGATGAGCGACCCGAGGGTCACGAGGTACGCATCGACCACCCATTGCTGAAGCGGGAGCCCGCCGCCGAGGTCTTTGGAGATCGCAGGAAGGGCCACATTGATCACCGCGCCGTCGAGGAACGCCACGAAGCTCGCGAGGATCGCGATGATCAGCACCCGACGCTGTACCGAGGTCATGCTCAGGGTCGTCATGCTCTCAGTTAACGGGGAGGCGATCGGAAAGGCAACTACAGGGCGCTCCCAGCCGCGATGGGGAGTAGCCTGTTGTGCGCCATGTCGGATGAGCAGCACACGCTCGCTGATCGACCCGGCCGCCGTGCAGCCCGGATCGCCGCCACCACGCGCGCCTGCTGGGTCGCGGTGCTGCTGTTCACCGGCGCCTTCCACGTGTTGCGAGGCGCGCCCGTCGACGCCTGGATCTTCTTCGGCGTCGCCATCCTGGTGACCCTCGAGTCGCTCGGCTGGCTCCGTGTGCCGCTGAGCGCACGAGCGGATCGCACCGCGCGCGGGCGGCCGATAGCGGTCGCGGGCGCGCTGATCGCCACCCTCGTCGCGGTCCTCGCCGTCTCGCCGCTCTACGGAGGCGCCGACACCGCGATCGTCGTCGGCCTCGGGCTCGTGCTGCTGCCGATCGCGTGGGCGGCCCCGCCGAGCTCCCCGCCCTCGTCCGCGCCCTCGTCCGCGCCCTCGTCGACGACGGCGAGTGCGGAACCGGCACGGATCAAACGCGCGGCGATCGTCTGGTCCGTGATCATCGCGGCCGGCTGCGCGTGGGAGATCACGGCCTTCCTCCTCGGACGCAACTCCCCCGGCGGCTCGACGCAGTTCCCGGCGCTCTCTGACCTGGTCGACCCCCTCCTGGCCGACCCGTTCGGTCGGACCGCGCTGGTCGCGCTCTGGCTGGTCGGCGGCTACGCGCTCATCCGGAGAGGACGACGTCGATGAGGATCGTGACGATCGCGGGTTTCATCGTGTGCGGCATCCTGATGGCGGCACTCGTCCTCCAATCGCGGCGGGACGGCTCACGGCTGGCCCCGTTCGGCAGCCTTCTCGACGTCGTCATGGCGGATCGCGCTGCGCGGCTCACCATCCTGCTCTTCTGGTGGTGGCTCGGCTGGCACTTCCTGGTGACGCCGCCATCGCCGTAGCTCGCGCCGGACTCACGCCGGACTCGCGCCGCGCTCCGGCTAGTTGTTGCCCTTGGTGCAGGTCTGCTGCGCCGCCGTCTGGCCGGTGATGTCGGCAGGAAGCGGGACAGAGGTCTGGCCGGGAGTCGGAGTGACCGCCGGTGCGGGCGTCGCGGGCGAGGTCGGCGCCGAGGGTGCGGTGGGCGCCGGGGTGGTCGTCGGCGCCGGGCTCAGCGTCGGCGCCGGCGCGGTCTCCGCCGCTCGGCCCGTCGTGCCCGTCAGCTGAACGGGGAGGTCTTTCACCAGGGCGTTGTTCAGCGTGTCCGCGGCGTCCTGATTCACGACCACGCGATTGGCGTTGTCCGGATCGGAGTAGACGGGGTATTGCATGAACACCATGTTGCCGAGGCCTGTCTCCTTCATCGCGAGTCCGATCTGCACCAGCGTCGTCGGATTCGCGAGCGACTGGGACGGCGTGATGTTCTTCACCGCCGCCTTCGCAAGCCCGTAGAGCTGCACGGGATTCGACAGCACGCCGCCGCTGACCACCTTGCGAGCCAGCGCGGAGAGGAACACCTGCTGGTTGCTGATGCGGCCCAGGTCGCTGCCGTCGCCGACACCGTGGCGCGAGCGGAGGAAGGAGAGCGCCTGGTCGCCGACGAGCGTGTTCTCCCCGGCGGGAAGGTCGAGCGGCGGATTGGTGTACTCGTCGGTCACGGGCGTCGCGAGACACACGGTCACCCCGCCGATCGCGTTCGACATGGCGCTCACGCCGTTGAAGTCGACGGCAGCTGCGAAGGGGATCTGCGCACCGGTCAGCTTCTCGACGGTCAGCACGACGCACGCCAGCCCGCCGCGCGACAGCGCCGTGTTGAACATGTCGAGGTCGGAGCCACTGATCGTCCCGTTGCCGTTCGGGTCGGGACAGTCCGGGATCGGGACCATCAGATCGCGCGGGAAGCTGATCACCATCGCGCTCTTGTGGTCCTGCGCGATGTGCAGCAGCATCGTCACGTCGTTGTTGCCCGCTCCGGTGCTGGCGTCCTGCTCCTGCTGCAGATCGTAGATGCCGCCC
This sequence comes from Leifsonia poae, assembly GCF_027921845.1. Taxonomy (GTDB): domain Bacteria; phylum Actinomycetota; class Actinomycetes; order Actinomycetales; family Microbacteriaceae; genus Leifsonia; species Leifsonia poae. The sequence goes on along the minus strand of NZ_BSEN01000015.1, from coordinate 578,035 downwards.
TGGTTGCTGCGCGTGTCCGTGCCGGCGAGGAGCAGATTCACGCCGCCGCTGATCGCGCCGACGCTCGGGATGGATTGCTGGGCGGTGTGCCCGGGCAGGGCGACGAGCTCGACGCCCTTCTTGATCGAACGGGTCACATCCCAGAAGGCGTATGCGGCGACCGACCCGGCACTCACCGCGACGACCGCGACGATCGCGACGAGGATCTTCGCGATCGCTCCGATGGCGCGACGCTGAGGCAGGCGGCCGTGGCGCACAGCGGACGTGCGCTGGTCACGCTCGTGGTGGCGCGGCGCGTCGGTCATCTCGTGGATCCCCCTGGGTCGGGCGGGTGTGCTGGGTCGTCTCGAATCCTATTCCACCCGGGCTATGCGACTTCTGCGAAGCGCCCACAGAAGTTCATACACTCGACCTTTGTCGTACCACCGGATCGCAGGCGGCACATGGTCGGTTAGCCTTCCAGGATGACGAACGAAACTCCGATCGACGAAGTCCCCGTTGGCGATGAGACCATCCGCCTCGGTCAGTTCGTGAAGTTCGCAGGGCTCCTCGACTCCGGCGGAGATGTGAAAGAGGCCATCGTAAACGGCGACGTGACGGTGAACGGCGAGGTCGATCGCCGTCGCGGACGGCAGCTGCAGCGTGGCGACATCGTCAGCGTTGAAGGGCACACCGTGCGCGTCGGCGGGTGAGCCGCAAAAGAGAAGAGCCCCTGAGAACTGTGCGTTCATCAGGGGCTTTGGTGGATCTGAGGGGACTCGAACCCCTGACCCCCTGCATGCCATGCAGGTGCGCTACCAGCTGCGCCACAGACCCAGAAGCTGTTTCCGATCTCTCCGAAACAACTCGTTCAGCCTACTACATGAACGCGCACAGAAAAAAACGAGCGAGCCTCGAGTCGGCCGTCACGCGGATCAGTCGAACAGCTCGCTGAGCCAGTTCTCCTTCTTCTTGCGGTACGGGTAAGCGGGCTGCCCGGACGCAGGCTGCTGCCGGTACTCGTGCTGCGTCGGCTGAGCGTAGGTGGGCTGCGGTGGGTAACCGGGTGCTGACGGGGCGGCGGCAGGCGCGGTGCCCTGCGAGCGATCGATGATCTTGTCGAGCTCTCCGCGGTCGAGCCAGACTCCGCGGCATTCCGGACAGTAGTCGATCTCGATGCCACTGCGTTCACTCATGACGAGGGTGGCGTTGTCGGTGGGACACTTCATCGGCAGCTCCGTTTCGGTCGGGCCGGCGAAACGGACGCACGCCGGCGGGATCGAACTCAGTGAATCAGCCGCGGATGAGAGAACACCCCGTTGCGCCCGGGAAACCCCCGAGATGTGCGCAAGGCGGGTGACGAACGCGTGTCGACCTGCTAGTCGGCGTGGACGGGCAGCTCGAGGGGAACGACGGGGCAGTCCTTCCAGAGGCGTTCGAGCGCGTAGTACATCCGGTCCTCCTCATGGAAGACGTGCACGACCAGGTCGCCGAAGTCGAGCAGGATCCAGCGGCCCTCGGCCTTGCCTTCGCGACGGAGCGTCTTGACGCCCGCGTCGTTCAGCTGGTCCTCGATCTCGCCTGCGATGGCGATGACGTTGCGTTCGACGCGCCCCGACACGAGGAGGAACACGTCCGTGAGCGGAAGCGGCCCGGAGACATCGAGGGCGACGAGATCTTCGCCCGATTTGGAATCGGCGGCCTTCGCGGCGATCTGAAGGATCTCGCGGGCGTGCTCGGATGCGGTCACAGGTGGGACTCCCGGAGGGTTCGGATACTGGCGTTCTGACGGGTACGGATGATCAGAACACATTCAGGACGTAGGCGGCGATGAGGAGACCGATCACACCGACACCCAGCACCGCTGCGGTGATCGACAGCACGACCGGCAGTCGGCCGCCGCGCTTCTTCGGGGGTGTGATCACTCCGCGGGTGGAGGTGTGCGTGCTCACGGCTCGCGACGCGCGGATCGGCGCGACCTCGGACGTGTTGAACTCGTTCTCGTCGCCCTCGAGCAGACGGTCGAGGTCGGACGAGTCGATGCGGTTGGGATGCGCTCCCGTTGCACCGAGCCCGCGCGGCAGGTCGATCGAGCCCGTCACGAGGATCTCGCCGGTGCTGGTGAGCGGACCGGTGGCGTCCGGCGTGGGGAGGACGGGCAGGATGAGCGCGTTCGTCGTCGTCGCGGACCCGGACTGGCCGACATTGCGCGAGATGATCTGGTCGAACGGCTGGTTCTTGTCGTCGAGCTCGGCGGCCGTCGACCAGTGACCGACGGGCGGCGTGTACGGCTGACGTTCCTCGCTCGGGTCGACCGCCTCGGGCACAGCGGCGGGCGCCTCGGGCGTCGCGGCGGCAGGCGCAGCAGGTGCGGCGACCGGCGGCTCGGCCGGCGTCACCGGCGCGAACGTCGGCGGAGTGAAGACCGGCGGGGCAGGCGTCGACGGAGCCCCTGCAGCGGGGCTCGCCGCAGGCGTCGCGGAGGACGGCGTCAGCGATCCGAAGGGCCACGCGCTGGGCGTGGACGTGTCGGGCGTTGAATCAGGCGAAGCAGCAGGAGCAGCCGCAGCGGTTGCGGTCTCGTCGGCCGCGGCCGGCGGGGTGAACGTGACCGGGATGGTCGGCTCGATGTGGCCGGCCTGCTGGTTGGCCTCCTGAGCCTGCAGCATCGCCCGCAGCTCGCGACGCGTCAGGGTGCGCTCCTGATCGACGGGAGCGGCGGGTGACGCCGGGCCCTGCGTCACTGACGCAGGCGTCGCGGGCGACGGCGTCGACGCGGCGTCGGCGGGACGCACGGCGTCGGGCACCAGCGCCACCGGAGTGGTGACCGGTTCCTGCACCGAAGCGACGGGCGGCTGACGGTACAGCCCGGCATCCGGCTCGGAGGAGTCGTCGGACGCCGACGAGGAGTCGGAGTCGGACTCCGGCGAGAGCAGGGCGTCGAAGGACGATCCGTAGCTCGGCAGGTTCGGACGGGACGGAGCGGTGACCCCGGGCTCGGCGAACGCCGTCGCCGGGATGGCCGGCTTCTCCGGTTCTTGGTCGTCGTCGGTGCGACCGGCGGTGAACGTGTATGGCGTCGTCATCGTCGGGATCTCGCCGGCGGGCGTCGGCTCTGCCGTGCCGGCTCGTCGTGACGCCTGACCGGCGGCCTTCTCAGCCTGCGAACGCTCGTTCTCGCGCGCTTGTCGCCGTGTCTGTGGCGGCGGGTCTTGCCACAAAGTCATGCCACACTCCGATACAGATGGTGTTTGGAGATGTACTGAACAACGCCGTCCGGTACCAGATACCAGACGGGAAATCCCCTGCTCACCCGGTCCCGGCAGTCGGTTGACGAGATAGCCAGGGCCGGAACTTCCAACAAGCTTACGTCTTGCGTCGGCAATCCAGAAATAGTCAAGTCATGTCCCGGACGACTCACAGCAACGAAATGCGCGAGGCTCCAGAGCTCGTTGACGTCGCGCCAGTTCAGGATCTGAGCGATGGCGTCGGCACCGGTGATGAAGAAGAGCTCGGCCTCGGGGCGCGACTCGTGGAGATCGCGCAGTGTGTCGATCGTGTACGTCGGACCTTCGCGGTCGATGTCGACGCGACTCACGGTGAACCGCGGATTCGACGCCGTCGCGATGACGGTCATGAGGTAGCGGTGCTCCCCCGGCGACACGTCGCCCTTCTGCCAAGGGTGTCCGGTCGGTACGAAGACGACCTCGTCGAGGTCGAAGGACTGCGCGACCTCGCTGGCGGCCACCAAGTGGCCGTGATGGATCGGATCGAACGTTCCGCCCATCACACCGACACGCGGCCGGCGCTTTTCCGTGAGCTCCATACGACCGGCGCGGTCAGTGGCCCTGAGTGGGGTGGCCGGTTCCGTGGTGCGTCGCGCCGGGAGCGGCCGCGTGCTCTGCGGCACCGGGGCCCGCCTTGTGGCTGTGCCGGTTGGCGACATCGCGGTAGGTCCAGATCACGAATCCGAGCACAGCGAACACCGCCAGTGCGATCGCGCCGAATGCCCACGTCGGCATCGGAAGCTCCACGTGAGTTTCGGTCGCGGCCAGCAGAGCCGTCAGGTGTGACATCGAATTCATTCCTTTCCGTCAGCGCGAACGCCCGCCGACCAGTCTAGTGGCCGGTCAGGCGCGGATCTGTCCTGACCCGCGGACGATCCATTTCGTGCTCGTCAATTCGGGCAGCCCCATCGGACCTCGGGCGTGCAGCTTCTGCGTGGAGATCCCCACCTCGGCCCCGAAGCCGAACTCGCCGCCGTCCGTGAACCGTGTCGACGCATTCACCATGACGACCGCCGAATCGACCTCGGCGAGGAACCGCTCGGCATTCGCCAGATCGTTCGTGATGATCGCCTCGGTGTGCTGGGTCGAGTAGCGACGGATGTGGTCGATCGCCTCGTCGAGCGAGTCGACGACCTTCACGGAGATGTCGAGACTCATGTGCTCGGTCGCCCAGTCCTCCTCGGTGACCGGGACGGCACCGGGCGCGAAAGCGCTCGCGCGCTCGTCGGCGTGGATGGTGACCCCGGCCTCCGTGAGCGCGGTGACGACCGACGGCAGCACGCGCTCGGCCGCCGAACGGTGCACCAGCAGCGTCTCGACCGCGTTGCAGACACTGGGCCGCTGGACCTTGGCGTTGCGCACGATGTCGGCTGCCCAGTCCTCACGGGCGCTCTCGTCGAGCACGATGTGCACCACACCGGCGCCCGTCTCGATCACGGGGACCGTCGACTCCGTCACCACCGTGCGGATCAGCTCCGCGCTCCCCCGCGGGATGAGCACGTCGATGTAGCCGCGCGCCTTCATCAGCTCCGTCGCGCCGACGCGGCCGAACTCGTCGATGGTCTGCACCGACTCCTCGGGCAGTCCCGTCTCTCCGAGCGCTTCGCGGATGACCTCCACGAGCACACGGTTGGTGTTGATCGCCGCGCTGCCGCCGCGGAGCACGGCGGCGTTGCCGCTCTTGAGCGCGAGGGCGGCGATGTCGACGGTGACGTTGGGACGGGCCTCGTAGATCGCGCCGACCACGCCGAACGGCACACGCACCTGGGTGATCTTGATGCCGTTCGGCAGCGCGCTCCCGCGCACGGCCTCGCCGACGGGGTCGGTGAGCGCGACGATCTGCAGCACGGCGTCGGCGAGGCCGGCGAGCCGTGCGTCACTCAGCGTGAGCCGATCGAGCAGCCCAGTGGAGAGGCCGTTCTCGCGCCCATTGGCGAGGTCGAGCTCATTCGCTTCGAGGATGCGGCCGGACGCGTCACCCAGCCGGGTCGCGATCGCCCGCAGCGCCGCGTTCTTCTGGTCGGTGGTCGCCGTGGCCAGGGCGAACGAGGCGTTCTTCGCCGCCGCGAGCTTGTCGGCGAGCGTAACGGCGCCGAGCGTGGTCTGAGACATGGCTCAAGTTTAGGCGGTGCGCGCCGCATCCTGAGCGGGGGCGAACCAGGTGCCGACCCGCTCGCCGCGCAGTGCCTCGGCGACCAACGTGGTCGCGGTCAGGATGACTGCGGTGCCCTGCTCCGCGGCCTGCCTGGCGGCGGACACCTTGGTCAGCGCTCCCCCGGTCCCCACGCCGGAGAGACCCGTGGAGCCGATCTCGACGCCCGCGAGGTCGTCGTCGTACGCGACCTCGTCGATCTTCGCCGCTCCCGGCTCCTGCGGGGGCTTCGTGTAGAGCGCGTCCACGTCGGACAGCAGCACCAGCAGGTCGGCGTCGACGAGCAGCGCCACCAGCGCGGCGAGCCGGTCGTTGTCGCCGAACCGGATCTCGTGGGTGGCGACGGTGTCGTTCTCGTTCACGATCGGCAGGATGCGCAGGTCGAGCAGGCGCTCCATGGCCCGCTTGGCATTGCTCCGGTGGGTCGGGTTCTCCATGTCGCCGGCCGTCAGCAGCACCTGTCCGGCGACGATCCCGTACCGGTCGAGGCTGTCCTGATAACGGTAGATGAGCACGTTCTGCCCGACCGCGGCGGCGGCCTGCTGCGTGGCGAGGTCGGTCGGCCGCCCGTCGAGCGCGAGGTACGGGATGCCCGTGGCGATCGCGCCCGACGACACCAGGATCACCTGGGTGTCACGGCCGTGAGCCTCGGCGAGGGCGTCGACGAGCGGAGCGATCTGGCCCGCATTGTCTCCACTGATGGACGACGATCCCACCTTGACGACCACACGTCGCGCTGCGGGGACCTGGCTGCGGTCGTCGATCGTCATTCCCCGTCGGTCTCCTTGTTGTCGTTGTAGTCGTCGTCCGCCCAGAGGCCGGCCTCGCGCTCCCGCACGAGTTCGGCGCGAGCCTCTGCCTTGGCGTCCATGCGCTCGAAGTACTCCTCGCGGCGCTGGTTGCGGGTCGGGCGGTTGAGCGCGTCGAGGCGGGGGTCGGAACCGCGTGGCGAGGTCAGCAGTTCAGCCGTCGAGGTCAGCGTCGGCTCCCAGTCGAACACCACGCCGTTGTCGCGACCGATGACCACGGTCGAGCCCGCGACGGCCCCGGCCTTGAACAGCTGGTCTTCGACGCCGAGCTTGGCGAGCCGGTCGGCGAGGAAGCCGACGGCCTCGTCGTTGTTGAAGTCGGTCTGGGCGACCCAGCGCTCCGGCTTGGCGCCGAGGATGCGGTAGACGTTGCCGTCGGAGCCGCCCTCCACCTTGACGACGAACTTGGAGTCGTCCACCGCCTGCGGCCGGATGACGATGCGGGGGCGCGCGGCCTCCGCGGCCACCTGCTCGCGCCGTGCCGCTTCGACCAGCTCCGCGAGGGCGAAGGACAGGGGCCGCAGTCCCTCATGGCTCACGGCAGAGATCTCGAACACGCGGTAGCCGCGGGCCTCGAGGTCGCTGCGCACGAAGTCGGCGAGCTCGTGCGCATCCGGGACATCGATCTTGTTGAGCGCGATCAACTGAGGACGCTCGAGCAGCGGCGTCTGACCCTCCGGTACCGGATACGCGGCCAGCTCGCCCAGGATGACGTCGAGATCGCTGATGGGGTCGCGTCCGGGCTCCAGGGTGGCGCAGTCGAGAACGTGGAGCAGCGCGCTGCAGCGTTCGACGTGGCGCAGGAACTCGAGTCCGAGCCCCTTGCCTTCGCTCGCGCCCTCGATGAGGCCGGGCACGTCGGCGACCGTGTAGCGCACGTCGCCCGCCTGGACGACACCGAGGTTCGGGTGCAGCGTGGTGAAGGGGTAGTCGGCGATCTTCGGCTTGGCCGCCGACAGCGCGGCGATCAGGCTCGACTTGCCGGCCGAGGGGTACCCGACCAGGGCGATATCGGCGACGGTCTTGAGCTCGAGGAGCACATCGCCCTCGAAGCCCGGGGTCCCCAGCAGCGCGAAGCCAGGGGCCTTGCGCTTGGGGTTGGCGAGGGCGGCGTTGCCGAGGCCGCCGATGCCGCCGGGGGCGACGACGTAGCGCATGCCCGGCTCGTTCATGTCGATGAGCTCGTTGCCCGCCGGGTCCTTCACGACGGTCCCGACCGGGACAGCGAGCTCGAGCTCTTCGCCGGCGTAGCCGCTGCGGTGGTCGCCCATCCCGAAGCCGCCGTTGTCGGAGGAACGGTGCGGGTGACGGTGATAGCCGAGCAGCGTGGTGACCTGAGGGTCGGAGACGAGAACGATGTCGCCGCCGTTACCGCCGTTGCCGCCGTCGGGGCCGGCGAGCGGCTTGAACTTCTCGCGCTTGACGGAAACGCACCCGTTGCCGCCGTTTCCGGCGCGCAGATGCAACGTCACGTGATCCACGAACGTCGCCATGGTGCTCCTTCTATCGGGTAAAACGGGGATGGGCGGGCCGAAGCCCGCCCATCCGGAAGTGTGCTCGTGGAGGAGGCTTACGCCTGGGCCGCCACGATGTTGACGACCTTGCGGCCGCCCTTGCTGCCGAACTCGACCGAACCGGCCGCGAGTGCGAACAGGGTGTCGTCGCCACCACGGCCGACGTTCACGCCCGGGTGGAAGTGGGTGCCGCGCTGACGGACGATGATCTCGCCCGCGCCGACGACCTGACCGCCGAAGCGCTTCACGCCGAGGCGCTGCGCGTTCGAGTCACGACCGTTGCGAGTGGAGCTCGCTCCCTTTTTGTGTGCCATTGCTTCTTCTCCTCAGCCCTGTGCTCGTCGGCTACTTGATGCCGGTGACCTTGACGCGCGTGAGCTCCTGGCGGTGCCCCTGACGCTTCTTGTAGCCGGTCTTGTTCTTGAACTTCTGGATCACGATCTTCGGGCCGCGGAGGTCGCCGAGGACCTCGGCGGTGACCTTCACCTTGGCGAGCGACTTCGCGTCGGAGGTGATCGTGTCACCGTCAACAAGCAGCACAGCAGCGAGCTCGACGTTGCCATCCTTGTCGGCCTTGATACGGTCCATCGTCACGATGGTGCCGACCTCGACCTTTTCCTGCCGGCCACCGGCGCGCACAACTGCGTAAACCACTTTTACGTACCTTTTCTCTGGGGATCAGCTCCCCCCGGCTCAGTCGAGCGGCGGACCTGGTCCTAATCTCTGTATCTTCAGGAAGTTACTGGCGAGTCCTGCCCGTCGCTCCGCGACGTTCCGGCTCTCAGAAAAACCATGGTGGTCAGCGGACAACGCCCGACACACACCAACGGTCAACTTTACCCGATGCCGCTTCCACGGTCAATTCGCGTCACGCGGATCGGTGTGGGGGCGTCGGGGCGCGGCCCCTCGGTGGCGCCGCTTCCTACAATCATTGTATGACGGTCCTGATCGATCCCCCGGCATGGCCCGCCCACGGCATGTTGTGGTCGCATCTCGTGAGCGACAGCTCTCTCGCCGAGCTGCACGCCTTCGCCGATGCCAACGACATCGGCCGACGCGCGTTCGACCTCGACCACTACGACGTCCCCGACCGTCGTTACGATCAGCTCGTCGCCGCCGGCGCGGAGCCGGTCAGCGGCAAAGAGCTCGTCGTGCGGCTGCGCGCCAGCGGTCTCCGCATCAAGGCGCGGGACCGCGTGCGCAAGCACTGATCCCGCGCCTCGAGTGCGTGGTGCCGACGAGGACTACTCGGCGGAGTCGGTCCTGGTGATCTCGGGAGCCACCGAGCCGCCTGCGATGGCCGCGGTGCTGACCCGCCGGCTCCGGCCGCGTCCCTGTCCGGGCTGCTTGGGCTGCGGGAGCGCGTCGAGCACCGAGTCGAGCAGCTGCTCAGTCTCCTTGGAGGGGGCGCGACGCGACGGCGCGGTCGCGACGGCCACGGGGATGTCGAGCAGCGTGACCGCAGCCTCGGATGCGTCGGCCTGGAGGGGGCGGTCGGAAGCCGCGGCCGCATCCTGAGCCTCCGCGGCGTCGTCGGTCGACGGCGCTGCTGCCTTCTTCGAGGACTTCCTGCGGCTCTTCTTCGGCGCGTCGGTGGCGGCGGGGGCGACCTCGGCCGCGGCGTCCGCGTCGGCGACGTGCTTGCCGTGACCGCTGTCGGCTGCGGCGGCGGTGTTCGTGTCGTCGGCGACCGCAGCCGGGGCTGCCGCTTCGCCATCGATCGGATGCTCACCCTCGTGACCGTGCGCGGCGAGCGTGCTCGCGGCGATCTGCGCGAGCGCGTTCTTGGCGTCGTCGGTGATGGCGTGCGTCACGCCGGGAGCGGCGTGGCCGTTTCCGTTCGAGGCGCCGCCGGCGCCGTTGTTCGACGATCCGTTGCCGCCGTTGCCGTTCGAGCCCTGAGACTGCTGGCCGCCGCGGCCTCGCCGGCGCTCTCCCTGCTGCTGCTGTTGCGGCTGACGGTGCTTCACGACAGGCTCGTGGTGCACGACGACGCCGCGTCCGGCGCAGACCTCGCACGCCTCGCTGAAGGTCTCGAGCAGGCCGAGTCCCAGCTTCTTGCGCGTCATCTGAACGAGCCCGAGCGAGGTGACCTCGGCGACCTGGTGCTTCGTGCGGTCGCGGCTGAGGCATTCGATCAGCCGGCGCAGCACGAGGTCGCGGTTCGACTCGAGCACCATGTCGATGAAGTCGACGACGATGATGCCACCGATGTCGCGCAGCCGGAGCTGGCGCACGATCTCTTCCGCCGCCTCGAGGTTGTTCTTGGTGACCGTCTCTTCGAGGTTGCCGCCGGAGCCGACGAACTTGCCGGTGTTGACGTCGACCACCGTCATGGCCTCGGTGCGGTCGATCACGAGCGAGCCGCCCGACGGGAGCCAGACCTTGCGGTCGAGCGCCTTCTCGATCTGCTCCGTGATGCGGTACTCGTCGAACGCGTCGCGGTCGCCGGTGTACGGCTCGACGCGGTCGAGCAGATCGGGAGCGACCTGGCGCAGGTAGGTCTCGATGGTCTGCTTGGCATCGTCGCCCGAGATGATCAGCTTCTGGAAGTCCTCATTGAAGACGTCGCGCACGATCTTGATCAGCAGATCGGGCTCGCTGTGCAGCAGCGCCGGAGCTTGAACGGACTCGACCTGCTTGCTGATGTCCGCCCACTGCGCGGTGAGGCGCGTGACGTCGAGCGTCAGCTGCTCCTCGGTCGCGCCCTCGGCCGCCGTGCGGACGATGACGCCGACGTTCTCCGGCAGCACCTCTTTGAGGATCTTCTTGAGGCGCGCGCGCTCGGTGTCGGGCAGCTTGCGGCTGATCCCGTTCATCGAACCGTTGGGCACGTAGACGAGGTAGCGTCCGGGCAGCGAGACCTGGCTGGTGAGGCGCGCGCCCTTGTGGCCGACCGGATCCTTGGTGACCTGGACGAGCACGCGGTCGCCCGGCTTCAGCGCGAGCTCGATGCGGCGGGGCTGGTTGCCCGTCTCGGCGGCGTCCCAGTCGACCTCGCCCGAGTAGAGCACGGCGTTGCGGCCGCGGCCGATGTCGACGAAGGCGGCCTCCATGCTGGGGAGCACGTTCTGCACGCGTCCGAGGTAGACGTTGCCGATCAGCGACGCCTCCTGCGACTTCGCCACGTAGTGCTCGACCAGCACCTTGTCTTCGAGCACGCCGATCTGGATGCGGCCGCTCTTGGAACGGACGATCATCTGGCGGTCGACGGACTCGCGGCGCGCGAGGAACTCCGCCTCGGTGATGACGGGGCGGCGGCGCCCGGCGTCACGGCCGTCGCGACGGCGCTGCTTCTTGGCCTCGAGGCGCGTCGAGCCCTTGACCTTCTGCGGCTCCGTGATCAGCTCGGGCTCGCGCGGAGCGCGCACCTTGACGACGGTGTTGGCGGGGTCGTTCGAGCCGCCCCTGTTCTCCTCGCCGGCACGGCGACGCGACCGACGGCGGATGGTGCTCGGCTCGTCGTCTCCGTCGTCGTCGCGCGGCAGGGGCGGGAGCGGCAGAATGTCGGGCGCCTGGAAGAGCAGCGTTGTGGGGGGAAGCCCGGGAACGACGGGCGTGCCGGCCGCCGGCGACTCAGTGTTGTCAGCGCTTTCGGTGCTGTCGGTGTTCTCGGTGCTTTCGGCGGCGGGGGCGTCCCCTGCCGCGCGGGGCTCGTCGGCCACGGGTGTCTCCTCTTCCGGCGACGCCTCGGCCGCCGGGGGCTCATGGGGCTCGGGGGCGGTGGGACCCGACGGCGCCTGCTGGGCGCTCGGGGTCGCAGACGCATCCGGCGCCGCTTCGGTCACGGGCGGCTGAGGCGCGGCGGCAGCCGCGGCCTTCTTGGCATTCTTGCGGGACCCGAAGAGGCGCGAACGCTTCCTCCCCCCGCTCTCCGTGCCTTCCGTTCCGTTGACCTGCGTGTTCTCAGTGTTGTCGTTTTCCACCATCGCTGGTGCACTCCTCGACCGGAGCGCGGTTCCCCGCACACCGGGTACTCTCCGTAGGCGGAACCAGCACTCCCGCGCCGACTCCGCAATCCTTGGTCTGTGCGAACGGCTCGTGGCTCGGCTCGCACGGTCTCGATGTCTTCGGTCGGCCACTTCGGCCGACCCGTTCTGGGCGTCTCACGCCCTCAAGCCTTCTTTAGCGTCTCGTCGGCCACATGGCCGATGAGACTTCACAAACCATTATCGCATGGTCACGGCGCAAACGCGGTCGGCCCACGGTCGACACGCGAGAGCGCATGCCATAATCCGACTGTGCCTCCCTCTACGACGTCGCGCCGTCCGACAGCGCTCGCCATCTTCCTCATCGTCGCCGGAGCGATCGGATTCTGGGCCGCGTTCCAGCTCACCCTCGACAAGCTCGCCGTGCTCGCCAACCCGAACGCGAACCTGTCGTGCAACTTCAGCCTCCTGGTCGGGTGCTCCAAGAACCTCAACTCCGCCCAGGGCGCGATCTTCGGCTTCCCGAACCCCCTGATCGGCATCGCCTGCTGGACCGCCGTCATCTCGGTCGGCGTCGGCATCCTCGCCGGCGCCCGCTTCGCCAAGTGGTACTGGATGCTCTTCAACCTCGGCGTCGTCGGGGCCATCGTCCTCGTCGGCTACCTCATCGCCCAGTCGGTCACGGTACTCAACGTGCTCTGCCCCTGGTGCATGGTCACCTGGGTCGTCACCATCCCGACGTTCTGGGCCGTCACGCTCTACAACCTCAAAGAGGGCAACATTCCCGTTCCGGCATCCGCTCGCCGCTTCTTCGGCACCCTGTACGGCTGGGTGCCGCTGATCACGATCGTCTGCTACGCGATCGTCGCCATCTGGGCTCAGGTGCGCCTCGACTGGATCCACAACGTGTTCGTCTGACCCGCTGAACGCCCGACGGAAACGACGAGGGCGCCGGTTGCATCGGCAACCGGCGCCCTCGTCTTCGCCTCAGCGAGCGGGATGGGCCGCGGCTAGAACCACAGCGCCAGCTCGCGCGCAGCCGACTCGGGCGAGTCGGAGCCGTGCACGAGGTTCTGCTGAACCTTCAGTCCCCAGTCGCGCGCCAGGTCGCCACGGATGGTGCCGGGCGCGGCCGTCGTCGGGTCGGTCGTTCCAGCGAGCGACCGGAATCCCTCGATCACCCGGTTGCCGGCGACACGGATGGCGACGATCGGACCGCTCTCCATGAACTCGACCAGCGGCTCGTAGAACGGCTTGCCCTCGTGCTCGGCGTAGTGCTTGGCCAGCAGCTCGCGGTCGGCCTGCAGCATCCGGAGGTCGACGAGCGAATAGCCCTTCGCCTCGATGCGGCGAAGGATCTCGCCCGTGAGGTTTCTGGCGACTCCGTCGGGCTTGACGAGGACGAGGGTCTCTTCGACAGCGGTGGTCATGGATTCTCCGTTCCGGTGGCGGCCGCACGTGCGGCCTTGTTGTTTCGGTCGATGCGGGCGCCCGCGATCATGCAGTAGGTCCACATGGCCGTGAAGATGGCGCCCACGATGAAGAAGGCGGGGACGAGGAAGCCGGCGGCGACGACGACGAGCTGAACCAGCCAGCCGAGCCAGATGCCGACCGGGTAGCGCAGCAGCCCGACGGCCGCGATGATCACGACGACGACGACCGCTCCCCCGCCGAGCGCGATCGCGGGCGGGAGGGCCTTGAGCCCGAAGAGCACGAGTGCGCCCAGGAAGACGACGATGAGCTCGAAGCCGAGCACGATCGAGCCGAGGAGCTCGACGACACTCCTGGTGCGGCGCACGCGTCCGGCGGGCGCGGAGTCGGCGGGCGCGGAGTCGGCAGGACCGGGCTCGGCGGGACCGGGATCGGTCACGACGTCTCCTTCCAGCCGGCGGCCTCTGCGATCGTCATCGCTTCGCCGACGAGCACGATCGAGCCGGTCACCACGACGGCCCGCTTCGGCCCTTCGGCCGCCCAGTCGCGTGCGGCGACGAGCGCCTCCTCCAGGTCGGGGTAGACGAAGGTCGCGTCTTCGTGGGTCTCCTCGAGCACGATCTCGCCGAGCTCGGCGTAGTCGATCGCGCGGTCGGAGCGGACCTGCGTCACGTAGAACTGGTCGGTCACCGGCGCGAGCTCCCGGATGATGCCGCGCACGTCCTTGTCGGCCAACGCGGCGAAGACCATGGTGATCTCGTCGAAGTCGAAGTAGGTGCGCAGCGCCTTCGCGAGCGTCTCGGCGCCGGCCGGGTTGTGTGCGGCGTCGACGATGATGCTCGGCTCGATGCCGATCAGCTGCAGGCGGCCCGGCGAGGTCGAGATGGCGAAGCCCTCCTCGAGCAGGTCGCGGTTGAGCGGCTGCGTCCCGCGCCCGAGGAAGGTCTCGACCGCCGCGACGGCGACGGCGGCGTTCTGCGCCTGGTGGTCTCCGTAGAGCGGGAGGAACAGATCGTCGTAGGTGCCCGCCCTGCCCCGGATGCTCACCAGCTGTCCGCCGACGGCGACCGCCGTCGACGCGACGTCGAACGCCTCCGGCTGCACGGCGAGGCTCGACTCCGTCAGCTCGGCCGCGGTCGTCAGCTCCGCGAGGGCCTCGGACGGCTGAACGGCGCTCACGACGTCGGCCGACGGCTTGATGATCCCCGACTTGGTGCGCGCGATCGCGGCGACCGTGTCGCCGAGCGCCTTGGTGTGGTCGAGCGAGATCGGTGTGAACACCGCCACCTGTCCGTCGCCGACGTTCGTGGAGTCCCACTCCCCGCCCATCCCGACCTCGATCACAGCGACGTCGACGGGTGCGTCGGCGAACGCCGCGAAGGCCAAGGCGGTCAGGGCCTCGAAGAAGGTCAGCGGCGCGGAGCCGGCTTCGACCAGCTCGCTGTCGACGATCTCGAGGTACGGCTGCACGTCCTCCCAGTTGCGCACCAGGTCCTCATCGCTGATCGGCACGCCGTCGATCACGATGCGTTCGTTGAAGCGCACGAGGTGCGGGCTCGTCAGCAGCCCGGTGCGCAGGCCGTACGCCCGCAGGATGCTCTCGGCGATGCGGCTCGTGCTCGTCTTGCCGTTCGTCCCCGTGATGTGGATGATCGGGTATGCGCGCTGCGGGTCGCCCAGCAGTTCCACCGCTCGGCGCGTCGCGGTCAGCCGGCGCTCGGGGGCGCCTTCGCCGACCCGCGCGAGCAGCGCCTGGTAGACGCCCTCTGCCGCCTCGCGGAAGTCCTCGTCGCTCATCGGGTCCCCTCCTGCCGTCCCGCATCCTGCCCGTTCGCATCGGCGACCCGGGTCACGCCGACCGTGAATGCTCCGGCGTTGGCGAACTGCCCCGCCTCGAAGGTCTTCCGGTACGCGGCCTCCGCCGCAGCGAACTCAACCACCAGCGCCAGGGTCTCCGCGGCGATGTCCACAGTGTCGGCGAGGCCGAGCGCGCGGGAATCGTCGTCGTGGGCGAACTCCAGCGAGAGCCGGATGCGGTCGCTCACGTCGAGCCCGGCCGCCTTGCGCGTGTCCTGCACCGCGCGGATGACGTCGCGGGCAAGGCCCTCGGCCTCGAGCTCCGGCGTGGTGACCGTTTCGAGCAGCACGAACCCGCCGCCCGGCAGCAGCGCGAGGGCCGAGGTGGATTCGCCGTCGGCCTGCGCCGTCTCGAGCACGAGGTCGTATTCGCCTTCGGCCAGCTCGATGCCGCCGGCGGTCACGACGCCGTCCACTTCGGACCAGTCCCCCGCCCTCGCGGCCTTGATCACCGTCTGCACCTCTTTACCGAGGCGCGGACCGGCCGCGCGGGCATTGACCGTCAGCCTGCTCGTGATGCCGTAGAGCGATGCGCTGTCGTCGTGGAGTTCGACCAGCTCGACCGCCTTGACGTTGAGCTCGTCGCGCAGGATGGACTCGAACGGGGCCAGCGCCGCCGCGCGCGCGGCGACCACGGTGAGCCGGGCGAGCGGCAGCCGTACGCGCAGACCCGCCTGCTTGCGGAGCGAGAGCACCGTCGAGCTGATCGCCCGGATGCCGTCCATCGCCTCGACGAGCGCGTCGTCCGCCGGGAACTCGTCCGCCTCGGGCCAGTCCGTGAGGTGCACGCTCCGGCCACCGGTGAGCCCCTGCCAGATGCGCTCGGTCACGAGCGGGAGCAGCGGTGCGGCGACGCGCGTGACCGTCTCGAGCACCGTGAACAGCGTGTCGAACGCCTCGCTGCCGGCGCCGTCCTCCGACACACCCTCCCAGAAGCGGTCCCGCGAACGGCGGACGTACCAGTTGGTGAGGAGGTCGGCGAAGTCGCGCAGCTTGGCGGCGGCGAGCGTGCTGTCGAGCGCCTCGAGGTCGGCCGTCACGTCGGCGATCAGGTCGCGGGTCTTGGCCAGGAGGTAGCGGTCGAGCACGTCCGTCGAGTCGACGCGACGGCGTGCGTCATAACCCGTCGCGTTCGCATACAGCGAGAAGAAGTACCAGGTGTTCCAGAGCGGCAGCAGCACCTGTCGCACGCCCTCGCGGATCCCCTCCTCGGTCACGATCAGGTTGCCGCCGCGGAGCACCGGGCTCGACATCAGGAACCAACGCATCGCATCCGAGCCGTCGCGGTCGAAGACCTCGTTGACGTCGGGGTAGTTGCGCAGCGATTTCGACATCTTCTGCCCGTCGCTGCCGAGCACGATGCCGTGGCTGATGACGTTCTTGAACGCAGGGCGGTCGAAGAGCGCGGTCGAGAGCACGTGCAGCATGTAGAACCAGCCACGCGTCTGCCCGATGTACTCCACGATGAAGTCGGCCGGATTGTGGCTATCGAACCACTCGCGGTTCTCGAACGGGTAGTGCACCTGCGCGAACGGCATCGAGCCGGAGTCGAACCACACGTCGAGCACATCCGGGATGCGGCGCATCGTCGAGCGGCCGGTGGGGTCGTCCGGGTTCGGGCGGGTCAGCTCGTCGATGTACGGACGGTGCAGATCGGGCTCGCCGTCGCCGTTCAGCGGGAGACGTCCGAAGTCCGCCTCCAGGTCGGCCAGCGAACCGTAGACGTCGATGCGCGGGTACGCCGGGTCGTCGCTCTTCCACACCGGGATGGGCGACCCGAAGTAGCGGTTGCGCGAGATCGACCAGTCACGGGCGTTGCTCAGCCACTTGCCGAACTGGCCGTCCTTGACGTTCTCCGGCACCCACTCGATCTGCTGGTTGAGCTCGACCATGCGGTCGCGGAACTCGGTGACGCGCACGAACCAGCTCGAGACCGCCTTGTAGATGAGCGGGTTGCGGCAGCGCCAGCAGTGCGGGTACGAGTGCTCGTAGCTCGCCTGGCGCAGCAGCCGGCCGTTCTCGCGCAGCAGCTTGGTGAGCGGCTTGTTCGCCTCGAAGACCTGCAGGCCGGCGACATCCTCGATCACCGGCAGGAAGCGCGCGCCGTCGTCGACGGAGATGATGACCGGGATGCCGGCGGCCTCGCAGACGCGCTGGTCGTCTTCACCGTAGGCGGGCGCCTGGTGCACGATGCCGGTGCCGTCCTCGGTCGTGACGTAGTCGTCGACCAGGATGCGCCACGCGTTCTCGGTGCCGTAGGTCTCGGTGTCGGCGTAGTAGTCCCACAGCCGGTCGTACGTCACGCCCTCGAGTTCGGCGCCGCGGATGCGACGCGTGACGGCGGCCAGTGCGTCGGCGGCCGTCTCGTAGCCCAGGTCTTTCGCGTAGTTGCCGACGAGGTCGATCGCGAGCAGGTACTCGCCGCTCAGCACCTCGTCGTCGGGGACGCCGTGCGCGTCGGCCGCGCCGTTCGGTCCGGACGGCACGACGGCATACTCGATGTCGGGTCCGACGACGAGCGCGAGGTTCGTCGGCAGGGTCCACGGCGTCGTCGTCCAGGCGAGTGCCCGCACCGCGGTGAGACCGAGCGACTCGGCCTTGGCGCCGGTCAGCGGGAAGGTCACCGTGACCGTCTGGTCCTGACGCATCTTGTAGACGTCGTCGTCCATCCGGAGTTCGTGGTTCGACAGCGGCGTCTGGTCGCGCCAGCAGTACGGGAGGACGCGGTAGCCCTCGTAGGCGAGCCCCTTCTCGTGCAGCTGCGAGAACGCCCAGATGACGGACTCCATGAAGGTGACGTCGAGGGTCTTGTAGTCGTTGTCGAAGTCGACCCAGCGCGCCTGGCGGGTGACGTACTCCTGCCACTCGCGGGTGTAGTGGAGCACCGAGTCGCGGGCCGCGGTGTTGAAGGCCGCGATGCCCATCTCCTCGATCTGGCTCTTGTCGGTGATGCCGAGCTGCCGCTCGGCCTCGAGCTCGGCGGGGAGACCGTGCGTGTCCCAGCCGAAGCGACGCTCGACCTTCTTGCCACGCATCGTCTGGAAGCGCGGGAAGACGTCTTTGGCGTAGCCGGTGAGGAGGTGACCGTAGTGCGGCAGGCCGTTGGCGAACGGCGGGCCGTCGTAGAACACCCATTCCGGAGCGCCCTCGCGGTTGTCGATGGACGCGCGGAATGTGCCGTCCTTCTTCCAGAAGCCGAGAACCTCTGTCTCGATGTCCGGGAAGCTCGGGCTGGGGGCGACGCCGTTCGGCTGGTCGTCCGGCGAGGCGTTGTCCGGCGTGTGGGGGTACGGCATCTCTCTCCTGGCAGGTCGTTCGTCTGCACGAGGACGCCGGACGCTGACGCGTTCGCCGCGGTACCACCCCGCTTGCCGCATCCGCCCACTCGAGGATGCGACCGCTCTCTCTTTGGCTATGACGGGCCAGCCCCGTTCGGTTCTACTCGGCGGCCGGAACCGCTTTTCTTCCGAAGACTCACCGGTGATGGCCGGGTCGATGTCTGTACGACGATTCTACCTGGTCGCGGCGCGATCATCGAGGACGGCCTGATACCCGGCGCAGACCGGCGCGATCGCCGCCTCGACGTACGGCGCGAGCGGGCCGCGTGCGACGCCCGCAGCCGCCCAGACGGCCGCGGCGGCGACGGCCGCTCCGATGACCGCGGTAGCGATGCTCCGGGGCAGGAGAGTGTCGGGATCCGCGTCCGTCCGCCGCGCGACGAAGGCGCCGAGGAGCCGCACGAGTGTCAGGAAGCGGGACAGCGCCGACGACTCGAGCTCGGCGTTGGTGCCCATCACCTCGAACTGGGTGACCGCGAGCGGCAGACGGGCGGGACCGAACTCCGCGGCCAGCGCGACGACGGACTCCTGCACGGCGTGCATGGTCGGTCCCTGGGCGGATGCTCGCTCGAGCACCTCCCCGAACTGCGCCAGGCTCTCGTCCACCTCGACCCAGAGCAGGTCGCTCTTCGCATCGAAGTAGTTGAAGAAGGTCGCACGGCTCACGCCCGCTCGACGGGTGATGTCCTCGATGGTGGTGCCGGCGTAGGTGCGCTCGAGGAAGAGCTCCGCGGCCGCCTCGGCGAGGGTGCCGCGCGACGAGGCGCGCGGTCGCCCGGAACCCGTGGAATGGATCGGCGGCGTCATGCGTTCCTTCTCCTGCCTATTATTGGACCCGATCCAATTATCGCGTCCCGCCCGAGCATCGAATGACAAGGACCGTCGTGAGTTCCACAGACACCATCACATACAGCACCACCGACCGCCCCGGCATCACACCGGGCACCGCGCGCCGGGTCACCATCGCGTCGTTCGTCGGCACCTCCCTCGAGTCGTACGACTTCTACCTCTTCGCGTACTTCAGCGCCTTCTTCGTCGGCCCGCTGTTCTTCCAGCCGCTCGGCGCCTTCGGGGGTGTGCTCGCCGGGTTCCTGACCATCGCGGCCGGCTTCGTCATCCGGCCGATCGGCGCCATCGTGTTCGGTCACCTGGGCGACCGCATCGGCCGCCGGCCGACTCTCCTCATCACGATCCTCATGATGGGCATCGGCACCGGGCTCGTCGGCGTGCTGCCCACGTACGCCCAGGCCGGGTGGTTCGGAGCGATCGCGCTCGTCCTGCTCCGCCTGGTGCAGGGGCTCTCGCTCGGCGGCGAATGGGGCGGCTCGATCCTGCTGGCCACCGAGTATGCGAACCCGAAGCGGCGCGGCTTCTACGCGTCGCTCCCCCAGCTCGGATCGCCGGTCGGCAGCATCCTGAGCGCCGTTGTCTTCATCGTCATCTCGTTCGCGCTGCCCGCCGAGCAGATCGCCGCGTGGGGCTGGCGCATCCCGTTCCTCACGGCCATCCCGCTGCTGCTGGTCTCGCTCTACCTCCGCTGGTCGATCGACGAGACGCCGGTGTTCAAGGAGCTTCTGGCGACGGGCAAGCGCGACCGGTTCCCGGTGCTCGACGTGTTCCGCAAGGCGCCGTCCGCCTTCTTCATCGCGATCGGTGCGGCGGTCCTCGGCATCGGCTCGTACTCCCTGATGAACACTTACATGGTCCAGTACGGAACGGCGACGCTCGGCTTCAGCTTCAACGACCTGCTGATCGCCACGACCATCGGCGGTCTGCTGCAGCTCGTCACCATCCCGCTGTTCGGCGTGTGGGCCACCCGGATCGGTTCCGCCAGGGTCGTCGCGATCGGCGCCGTCGGAACCCTGATCATCGCCTTCCCGATGTACTTCCTGCTGCAGTACGCCACGTTCCCGATCCTCGTCGGCAGCATGATCATCGGCGGGATCCTGCCCACCCTCTCCTGGGCAGGGCTCGGCGGACTCATGTCCGACCTGTTCCCGAGCGAGGTGCGCTACAGCGGCCTCTCGGTGGCGTACAGCATTGCCGCGCTCCTCACCGCGTTCGTCCCGTTCCTGACCGCCCTGCTCGGCAACGCGACGGGGAACGTCTGGTGGTACCCCGGAATCGTGCTCGGACTGATGAGCGTCATCACCCTCGTGTCCGCATGGCTGGCCGCCCGCCGGCGACCGATCATCGACGACGTCGAACTCGCGGCCTGAGCCTCCGCTACCCTGGAAGGACTGCACACTCAGGCACCTTTCCATTGACACGGTGCCGCACATATCGATTCGGAGAGTCATGAGCGCCGCCATTGTGCCCGATAAGCCCGCCCTCGAGGGGCTGGAAGAGAAGTGGGGCGGCCGCTGGCAGTCCGACGGTACGTTCCTCTTCGACCGCGCCGCCGCCCTCGCGGCCGAGCGCCGGTGCCTCTACTCCATCGACACCCCACCGCCGACGGCCAGCGGCTCGCTGCACATCGGTCACGTGTTCAGCTACACCCACACCGACGTCATCGCGCGGTACCAGCGCATGCTCGGCAAGCACGTGTTCTACCCGATGGGCTGGGACGACAACGGTCTGCCGACCGAGCGCCGCGTGCAGAACTACTACGGGGTGCGCTGCGACCCGTCCCTGCCGTACGACGCCGACTTCACCCCGCCGTTCGAGGGCGGCGACAACAAGAGCAGCAAGGCGGCCGACCAGAAGCCTATCTCTCGCCGCAACTTCATCGAGCTCTGCGAGCGGCTGACGGTCGAAGACGAGAAGCAGTTCGAGGCGCTCTGGCGCTCGCTCGGTCTCTCCGTCGACTGGAGCCAGACGTACCGGACCATCGGCAACGAGGCGCTGCACACTTCGCAGCTCGCCTTCCTGCGCAACATCGAGCGCGGCGAGGCCTACCAGGCCATGGCGCCGACGCTCTGGGACATCACGTTCCGCACCGCGGTGGCCCAGGCGGAGCTCGAGGATCGCGAGCAGCCCGGCGCCTACCACCGCGTCGCCTTCCACGGTGCCGACGGCCCGATCTACATCGAGACCACCCGCCCGGAGCTGCTCCCCGCGTGCGTGGCCCTGGTCGCGCATCCGGATGACGAGCGCTACAAGGCGCTCTTCGGCACGACCGTGACCACCCCGGTCTTCGGCGTCGAGGTCCCGGTGCTCGCCCACCACCTGGCGCAGCCGGACAAGGGCAGCGGCATCGCGATGATCTGCACCTTCGGCGACATCACCGACGTGGTGTGGTGGCGCGAGCTCGACCTGCCCAACCGCGCCATCCTCGGCTTCGACGGACGCCTGGTCAGCGAGCCGCCGCTCGCCATCACGAGCGAGGCGGGCAAGGCCGCGTATGCGGAGCTCGCCGGCAAGACGGTGTTCTCCGCCAAGCAGACGGTCGTCGAGCAGCTGCGAGCCGCCGGGGACATCGTCGGCGACCCGAAGCCCATCCAGCACCCCGTCAAGTTCTTCGAGAAGGGCGACAAGCCCCTCGAGATCGTCTCCACCCGCCAGTGGTACGTCAAGAACGGCGCCCGCGACGAGGCGCTGCGCTCACGCCTGATCGAGCTCGGCCGTGAACTCGACTGGCACCCCGAGTTCATGCGCGTCCGCTACGAGAACTGGGTCGGCGGCCTGACCGGCGACTGGCTGATCTCGCGCCAGCGCTTCTTCGGCGTGCCGATCCCGATCTGGTACCCGCTCGACGGCGACGGCAACCCGCGCTTCGACGAGCCGATCCTGCCCGACGCGGCCCAGCTGCCCGTCGACCCGTCGTCGGACGCCGCACCCGGCTTCGAGGAGGCCCAGCGCAACCAGCCGAACGGCTTCGTCGGCGAGCACGACGTGATGGACACCTGGATGACCTCGTCGCTCACCCCGCAGCTGGCCGGCGGCTGGCAGCGCGACGACGAGCTCTTCGACGCCGTCTTCCCCTTCGACCTGCGTCCGCAGGGCCAGGACATCATCCGCACCTGGCTGTTCTCGACGATGCTCCGTTCGCAGCTCGAGCACGGTGTCGCACCGTGGACGAACACGGCGCTCTCCGGCTTCATCGTCGACCCCGACCGCAAGAAGATGTCCAAGTCCAAGGGCAACGTCGTCACTCCGGCCGACATCCTCGAGAAGCACGGCTCGGATGCGGTGCGCTACTGGGCGGCGTCGTCGCGCCTCGGCACCGACGCCGCCTTCGACCCGCAGAACCCGACCCAGATCAAGATCGGGCGTCGCCTCGCGATCAAGATCCTGAACGCGGCCAAGTTCATCCTGGGATTCGAAGCGCCCACGTCGGACGACCTCGCCCTGGTGACCGAAGCCCTCGATCAGAGCATGCTGCAGAACCTCGCGGCCGTCGTCTCCGACGCCACCGCTGCGCTCGACGGCTACGACCACGCGCGAGCCCTCGAACTCACCGAGACGTTCTTCTGGACGTTCTGCGACGACTACCTGGAGCTCGTGAAGGAGCGCGCCTACGGCGACGTCTCCCCCGAGCAGACGTCCGCCGTGGTCGCCCTCCGGCTCGCGCTGTCGACGCTCCTGCGGCTGTTCGCGCCCGTCGTCCCGTTCGCCACGGAGGAGTCCTGGTCGTGGTTCAACGAGGGCTCGGTGCACGTGGCGGCCTGGCCGACAGCCGACGGACTGACCGACTCGTCCTGGAGCGACCGCGCCGGCGTGCTCGGTGTCGTCGGCCGGGCGCTGACGAGCATCCGCGGCGCCAAGACCACGGCGAAGGCCTCGCAGAAGGCGCTCGTCGACTCCGCCACGATCGGCGGCCCGGAGGCGGAGATCTCCGCCGTCAAGCTGGCAGGGGGCGACCTCCGCTCGGTGGGCAGAATCGCCGACCTGCGGTTCGAATCCGGCGAGGAGCTCACGGTGACCGATATTCTGCTTGCCCAGGCCCCGAGCGAGGAGGAACGATGACTGCAACGGTCCGGCGCGTGGACGACAACGAGTTCTTCACCTGGCTCGACCTCTACGCGGGCTACGGCGAGTTCTACGAGACGCCGCTCACCGACGAGAAGGCGCTGCTCGTGTGGAGCTGGCTGACCGACTCCTCGCCCGAGCTGACCGCGTACTTCGCCGTCAACGAAGCGGGCGAGCCGATCGGGCTGGCGCACGTGCGCGAATTCGCGCGGCCGCTCGACGGCAGCCGCGGGCTCTATCTCGACGACCTCTTCGTGTCGCCGGATGCACGGGGCGAAGGCGCCGCGACAGCCCTTCTCGAGTCCCTGCGCGACCGCGCCCGCGCCGAGGGCTTCTCGGTCGTCCGCTGGATCACGGCCAAAGACAACGAGACGGCTCGCCGGGTCTACGACCGGGTCGCCGAGAAGACGAAATGGGTCACCTACGACCTCGTCCCCTGAGGTCGGGCCCGGCCGCATCCCTCCGACGGCATCGACCGGCGGGGATGCGCGCGATAGGGTCGAACAAGCATCAACTCTCAGCCGTGCGGGGTATGGCAAACGGAGGCAACACATGTCGATTGACGTCCGATCGGTCGCTGACGGCGATTTCTTCGCCTGGCTCGATCTCTACGAGAAGTACGCGGAGTTCTACGAGACCACGCTGACCGACCAGAAGGCACTGCTGCTCTGGTCGTGGCTGACCGCGCCCGACCACCCTGAAGAGGGCCTCATCGCCGTCGACGGCGAGCGGATCGTCGGGCTGGCGCACTTCCGTGAGTTCCCGCGCCCCCTCGAGGGCGACCGCGGGATGTTCCTCGA
Organism: Leifsonia poae; assembly: GCF_027921845.1. Classification (GTDB taxonomy): domain Bacteria; phylum Actinomycetota; class Actinomycetes; order Actinomycetales; family Microbacteriaceae; genus Leifsonia; species Leifsonia poae. The sequence continues at coordinate 554,028 of NZ_BSEN01000015.1, read as the reverse complement.
CGACCTCTACGTGGCGGAGGACAGCCGCGGCAACGGCGTCGGCCACACCCTGATCGACGCCGTGCGCGAACGTGCGGCGGCGCGTGAGCTCGGCGTCGTGCAGTGGATCACCGCGCACGACAACCAGGAGGCCCAGCAGGTGTACGACTCCGTCGCCAGCCGCACGTCCTGGGTCACCTACGAGATCGACCTTCCCAAGGCGCGCGCCTGATGCAGCTCGGCACCCGCTGGGCGGTCGGAGCCGCAGCCCCATCGTCCCTGCCCGAGGTCGTCGGCTATGCCGTGCAGACCGTCGAGGAGGAGCTCGTCGCCACCGAGGTCGAGACCACGGACTGGCGCTGGACGCTCACCTGGCTCGAAGGCAAGCCGGTCATCGAACTCGACGACGGCACGGTCATCCACTACAACCCCTCCGAGGACTCGGCCACGATCACCCAGCCGTCAACGCAGGAGCCCGACGAGTTCGATCTCGAGCCATAGGCCGTCGTCGCGGGCTGCACGCCGGCGAGCTCGTCGTCAGCGCGGGAGCTGCGGCAGGATGCGAGCAGCGTTGTCGCGCGAGGCCGTGATGCGGGCATCCTGCTCGTCGTAACGCGGAGCCGAGCGGAGCACCGCGTGGCGCGTCCCCCAGTTCGTGAGCGCCTGTCCGAGGCTGACAGCGGTGCGGTCGATCCAGCCGGCGCGGCGGTCGATACTGAGTGCAGTCATGATCCGATTCCTTCCGGGTGTGTTTCGGCGGCGGGCTCGTACGAGCCGGCCGAGAGCAGCAGCCGCACGGCCACGAGGCACAGTGCGACGACGATGGCGCCTCCGATGACGAAGGGGAGCCTGAGGTCGATGCGGGCGACGAACCCGCCGATGACGGTCGCGATGGGTGTGAGTCCCCAGCCGATCGTGCGGATGATCCCCATTGCACGGCCGAGCATGTCGCTCGGGATGATCGACTGACGCAGGGCGCCCCAGGGCACGTTCCAGACGGCGACGCCGAACGCGCCGACCGCGTACGCCGAGATGGCGATGAAGACGTTGCCCGTCACGCCCACGCCCAACAGCCCGATCCCGCCGACCAGCATCGACCAGAACATCACCACGCCCCGGCCCCAGCGCTCCACGAGCCGACTGGCGATCAGGGCACCGATCAGGGCACCGAGGCCGACGCCGGCGGTGACCACGCCGATCAGAGCGGCGGGAACGGAGAAGGTCTGCAGCAGCAGGAGAACGACGCTCCCCTGTGCGAACGCCATCGCGGATGCCGTGAGCGAGGTCAGCACGATCAGGGCGCGCAGCAGCCGCTGGTGCGTCAGGAACCGGACCACGGCGCCGAAGGACGGCCGAGGCTCCGCGGCGGCATCCGGATTCGCGGCGGCCTCCGCACGCAACCCCCGTGCCGCTGCGGCCGGGATCGTCAGAGCGAGAAGTCCTGCCACCAGGAAGCCCGCGCCGGTGAACCAGACCGGGATGACGATCGCCGCGGCGAACAGGAAGCCGGCGACGGGCGTCGCGATGAAGTTCTGCACCACGATCTCGGCCGACTGCATGCGCCCGTTCGCCCGGTCGAGCTGATTGCGGGTGACGAGACTCGGCACGACCGTGGTGGTCGCGTTGTCGAACACCGTCTCGCCGAGGCCGAACAGCAGCACAATCGCGTACAGCCACCAGATCGTGAGCGTCGAGGTCGCGATCATCACCGCGAGCAGCGCCGCGACGGCGAAGCGCAGGCTGTTGGCCACCGCCATCGCGATCCGGCGGTCCACCCGGTCGAGGAGGATGCCGGCGGGGATGCCGAACAGCAGCCACGGCAGGAACGTCACGGCGGACAGACCGGCGATCAGAGCGGGGTCACGGGTGAGGGTCGTCGCGATCAGCGGCACCGCGGTGCGCCCGATGCCGTCGGCCAGGTTGCTGGTGATCGCGGCGGTCCAGAGCCGGTTGAACCCGGCGCTGAGCGGGGCGCGCTCGAGGGTGGGTCGGGTCGCGGTACTCATCGGTCTTCGCCTTCGACGAGCGGGAAGGCATTGAGCTGGATCTGCACGCGCCGTGCGCCGTCGGCGGGCTCGGCGTCGGGCACGTAGCCCCATTTCGCCCGGAGCCGATCGTGCAGCGCGTAGTACTCGCGCCCGAACTCGGCGAGCTGGTCTTTGGTGAGCGCCATGTGCGACGTCGACAGTGTCGCCGCCTGCGACCATTCCTCGCCGAGTACGTCGAGGCCGTAGCGCAGATACGCGACGAGACGGCGATCGTTGTTCTGCGCCCATTCGCGCGAGATGAGCTCGGTCGCTTCGCGGCCGGCCGGGGTGACGAGTGTCTCGGGCGAGCCGATGGTCACGCCGCCCGGAGCCATCCGCCACCAGCGCTCACGAGCCGAGCCCTTATCTTCGACCTCCACGATGATGTTGTGCTTGGCGAGCTGACGAAGGTGGTAGCTGGTGGCGCCGCTCGACTCCCCCAGGCGCTCCGCCAGACCACTGGCCGTCATCGGGCCGAAGTCGCTGAGCTCGTTCATGATCCGCACGCGCATCGGGTGCGCCAGCGCCCGGAGCGACTCCAGGCTCAGGGCGTCGTCATACGGGTGGGAGATCGCGGGAGGCTTCTCGGCGGAGGCCTCAGCAGACACCTCAGCGGGCGTCTCGGCGGGTGACTCTTCGGGGGTCTTCTCAGCGGCCATACCGACAGAGTAGCAATGCAAAGTTCTCTTTGCAACAGTCTCTTTGCAATTGCTTCTTTGCAATCATACGTTTGCATGCGAAGCGCGTACCGCTGGTTCTAGGCTGGGCAGATGGCTGAATCCTCGAATCCGTTCTTCGCTCCCAGCACCCTTCCGTATCAGTTGCCTCCGTTCGCCGAGATCCGCGACGAGCACTACCGACCCGCCTTCGAGCGCGGGTTCGAGGAGCAGCTGGCGGAGGTCCGCGCGATCACCGCGGAGCGCGATACGCCCACCTTCGAGAACACGATGATCCCCCTCGAGCTGTCCGGTCGAACGCTGATGCGCGTCGCCGAGGTGTTCTTCAACAAGAGCTCGTCCGACAGCACCGATTTCACCAACGCCCTGGAAGAGGAGATCGCTCCGCTCCTCTCCTCCCATGAGGACGCGATTCGGCTCGATCCCCAGCTGTACGCGCGCATCAAGGCACTGCACGACCAGCTCGACAGCCTCGGTCTTGATGCCGAGTCGCGCTATCTCGTCGAGCGCTACTACGCCGAATTCACCCTCGCGGGCGCCGGGCTGAGCGATGACGACAAGGAGACGCTGAAGGACTACAACCAGCGCCTCTCCACCCTCACGACGCGGTTCGAGAAGAACCTCCTGGCCGACACCAACGAGCTCGCCGTCGTCTTCGACGACGCGTCCGAACTGAACGGGCTCGGCGAGGGCGAGCTCTCCGCGGCATCCGAGGCGGCGAAGGAGCGCGGTCTCGACGGCAAATACGTGATCACGCTCGTGCTGCCGACCGGGCATCCCTCCCTCGCCGCCCTGACCGATCGCTCCGTGCGTGAGCGCATCATGACCGCTTCGCGTTCGCGTGGCATCCACGGCGGCGACAACGACAACCAGCAGCTCGTGCTCGACATCACTCGGCTGCGGGCGGAACGCGCGCGCCTGCTCGGCTTCGAGACGCACGCCGCGTACGTCACCGCCGATCAAACCGCCAAGAACCCGCGGGCCGTCGCCGACATGCTCGGCAGGCTCGCCCCGCCGGCGGCGCGCAACGCCCTGGCCGAGCAGGCCGACCTGCAGGAGCAGATCGGTGACGCGTTCGCCCTGGCGAGCTGGGACTGGTCGTTCTACACCGAGAAGGTGCGGCAGGCGAAGTACGACGTGGATGTCGCCGCGATGCGCCCGTACTTCGAGGCGGAGCGTGTGCTGCGCGACGGCGTGTTCTACGCGGCGACCCGCCTGTACGGCGTCACCTTCGCGGAGCGTCCCGATCTCGTGGCCTACCACCCGGATGCCCGGGTCTTCGAGGTCAGCAACGAGGACGGCTCGCCGCTCGGCCTCTACATCCTCGACCTCTACACCCGCGACTCCAAGCGCGGCGGAGCGTGGATGAACCCGCTCATCTCTCAGTCCGAGCTGCTCGACACCCCGACCGTCGTGGTCAACAACCTCAACGTGCCCAAGCCCGCCGCCGACGAGCCGACGCTGCTCACCTACGACGAGACGAACACGCTCTTCCACGAGTTCGGGCACGCCCTGCACGGCCTGTTCGCCCGGGTGACCTACCCGAAGTTCGCCGGCACCAACGTCTTCCGCGACTTCGTCGAGTTCCCCAGCCAAGTCAACGAGATGTGGATGCTCTGGCCGGAGGTCCTCGCGAACTACGCCGTGCACTATCAGTCGGGCGAGCGCATGCCGCAGGAACTCGTCGACCGGCTGCACGCGTCGGAGGCCTTCAACGAGGGCTTCCTCACCAGCGAGTACCTGGCTGCAGCCCTCCTCGACCAGGCATGGCACGCGATCACCGCCGACGACACCGTGACCGATGTCGCTGCGTTCGAGGCGGAGGCGCTGCGGGCGGTCAGCCTCGACAACCCCGCCGTTCCTACGCGGTACGCGAGCACCTACTTCGCCCACACGTTCTCCGGCGGTTATGACGCCGGGTACTACTCGTACATCTGGAGCGAGGTGCTCGACGCCGACACGGTCGAGTGGTTCAAGGAGAACGGCGGACTGCTCCGTGAGAACGGCGACCGTTTCCGCAGTCGTCTTCTCGGCGTCGGCGGCTCGAAGGACCCGCTGGAGGCCTACCGCGACTTCCGCGGCAGGGACGCCGTGATCGAACCGCTGCTCGCGCGCAGGGGCCTCGACAGCTAGTTGGCACTGGACCGCTCCCCGCGTCGCGCCCTACGCTGAGGCCGATGAGCAGGAGGGTCCGATGACATCCACGACCGGTGACGCCGGAGTCCCGAGCATCCGGATGCTCGTGCGGCTCTCCGTGCCCGCGGTCATCATCGGCGTCGTCTCGGCACTCGTCCTGTGGTGCCTCGACGAGGTGGCCGGCCTGCTCGAGGACGGACTGTGGAAGGGACTGCCCGGAGCGCTCGGCATCGACCCATCGTCGGGCTGGTGGATCTTCGCCGTTCTCACCGCCACGGGCGTCGCGATCGGGCTCGTGGTGTGGCTGGTCCCCGGTCACGCGGGTCCGGACTCGGCCACGACGGAGCTGATGACGCCTCCCCTGCGCCTCGCCGTGCTGCCGTCGCTCATCCTCGCGACCGTACTGGCCCTGGCGGGCGGCGTCAGCCTCGGCCCCGAGAACCCCATCATCGCGATCAACACGGGCCTTCTCGTCGCCGTGATCGCCCGGCTGTGGCCCGCTATCCCTCCGCAGCTCGTCGTCCTGATCACGGCAGCGGGCACGATCGGCGCCCTGTTCGGCACGCCGGTGGCGGCCGCGCTGGTGTTCACCGGCGTCGTCGCCGCCTTGAAGACGGGCGGGGCGCTCTGGGACCGCCTCTTCCTGCCGCTCGCCTCCGCGACTGCCGGGTCGATCACGATGACCCTGCTGGCGCATCCGTCGTTCGCCATCGCGATGCCGACCTACGATGCGCCGAAGATCGTCGATCTCGCGGGTGGAATCGTGATCGGCATCGTCGCGACGCTTCTCGGGCTGGTGATCGTCTACGTCTTCCCGCTCGTGCACCGCACGTTCCACCGCATCGGGCATCCGCTCATCTACATCACCCTCGGCGGTCTCGTGCTCGGCGGCCTGGGCGCGCTCGGCGGTCCGATCACGCTCTTCAAGGGCCTCACCCAGATGAACGAGCTCGTCCAGACCCGCGGCGACTACACGACCTGGCAGCTCGCTGGCATCGTGGGCGTCAAGGTCGTCGCCCTCGTGATCGCCGCCGCAGCCGGCTTCCGCGGCGGCCGGATCTTCCCCGCCGTCTTCATCGGCGCCGCCGTCGGTGTGCTCGCGAACGCGCTCGTCCCCGCCGTTCCGCTGCCCGTCGCCGTCGGGTGCGGTGTACTGGGGCTGACACTCGCGATCGCGCGCGACGGCTGGATCGCGCTGTTCATCGCCGCGGCGGTGACCAACTCACCCGCCATGCTTCCGCTGCTCTGCCTGGTGATCCTGCCGACGTGGCTGATGGTGTCACGGGCGCCGGAGATGCTCATCAAGCCGCCCGTGACGGTCGCTCCCGCACCGGCCGGGCCGACGGGGCCGCCCGACTCCCCCACGCAGCAGACGGCGCCCGGCAGCTGATCGCTGCGGGCGCCGTCTGCACACCTGTTCGGCGGTTAAGCCGACTTCTCTTCGCGTCGCGGACGGTGAGGGACGATCGTCGGAGCGGCGTTCTCGAGCACCGCCTCGCGGGTCACGACCACGCGGGCGACCTCGGAGCTCGACGGCACCTCGAACATGATCGGCCCGAGGACCTCTTCCATGATCGCGCGCAGCCCGCGGGCGCCGGTCTTGCGGAGAACCGCGAGATCGGCGATCGCCTCGAGCGCCGGCGGCTCGAAGTCGAGCTGCACGCCGTCGAGTTCGAACATGCGCTGGTACTGACGCACGAGTGCGTTCTTCGGCTCGGTCAGGATCTGCATGAGCGCTTCCTGGTCGAGCTGCGTCACGGTCGTCACGACCGGGAGGCGACCGATGAACTCGGGGATCAGACCGAACTTGTGCAGGTCTTCCGGCAGCACCTCGCTGAAGAGGTTCACGTCGTCGCCCTTGCTGTGCAGCGGGGCGCCGAAGCCGATGCCCTTCTTGCCCGCACGCTGGGAGATGATGTCTTCGAGCCCGGCGAAGGCGCCGGCCACGATGAACAGCACGTTCGTCGTGTCGATCTGGATGAACTCCTGATGCGGGTGCTTGCGACCGCCCTGCGGCGGAACGGAGGCGACCGTGCCCTCGAGGATCTTGAGCAGGGCCTGCTGCACGCCCTCGCCCGAGACATCGCGGGTGATCGACGGGTTCTCGGCCTTGCGGGCGATCTTGTCGACCTCGTCGATGTAGATGATGCCGGTCTCGGCCCGCTTCACGTCGTAGTCAGCGGCCTGGATGAGCTTGAGCAGGATGTTCTCGACGTCTTCGCCGACATAGCCGGCCTCGGTGAGCGCCGTGGCGTCCGCGACCGCGAACGGGACGTTCAGCCGCTTGGCGAGCGTCTGCGCCAGGTACGTCTTGCCACAGCCCGTCGGGCCGATCAGCAGGATGTTGCTCTTGGCGATCTCGACGTCGTCCATCGCGTCGGCCGCGGTGATCGTCGAACGGGCGCGAACCCGCTTGTAGTGGTTGTAGACGGCGACCGCGAGTGCGCGCTTCGCCGCTTCCTGTCCGATGACGTACTCCTCGAGGAAGCCGAAGATCTCTTTCGGCTTGGGGAGGTCGAACTCGCTCGACGTCTCCTCGCCCGCTTCCGCGAGGCGCTCCTCGATGATCTCATTGCACAGCTCGACGCATTCGTCGCAGATGTACACGCCCGGACCGGCGATGAGTTGCTGAACCTGCTTCTGGCTTTTGCCACAGAAGGAACACTTGAGCAGATCGGCGCTTTCCCCGATACGAGCCATCCGTCACCCTCCTCCTTCGGGTATCTTCTGACGAGCCTAACCTGTGCGGGCGACAAAGGTGCGCACCCCGCCCGCAAATGATCTCCGGCGCGTTCGCCCTCAGCGATTGCGCCGCAAACGGCGGTCACGGTTCGTCACAGCAGATGCCGCAGGTACCGCTCGGGGTCGTCGAGATAGGAGCGCCAGTGGCCCACGATCTCCAGGTCCTCCCAGGTGCTCTCCCGGATGCCCCACTCCCCTGTCTCGAGCAGATGCGCTCCGGGCAGCGACGCGAGTATCGGCGAATGCGTCGCGCAGATCACCTGGGTGCCGCGCTTCGCCATCTCGTTCAGGTTGGCGAGCCAGCGCAGGCTCGACCCGAACGACAGCGCGGCTTCGGGCTCGTCGAGCACCACCAGCCCCGCGACGAACTGCGGATGGTTGAGCTTGGTCTCGAGGAGCTCGTTGAACGACTCGCCGTGGCTCAGGGCATGGAGCACGGCATCCGGTCCGCCCAGGCTCTCGAGGTACGTGTAGTAGCCGTGCATCGTCTCGGCGCGCAGGAAGAACCCCCAGCGGGGGGCCGACGGGCTGCGCTCGGCGAGCAGCCATTCGCCGAGCGACGACTCCGACGGGCGGGTCTCGTGCCAGCCCTGGTTGCTCCCACCCTCCGGGGGAAGCCCGTACGCCGTGGCGATCCCCTCGACCAGGGTCGACTTGCCGCTGCCGTTCTCGCCGACCAGGAACGTCACGCCGGCAGGCAGCTCGAGGCCGTCGCGCAGCACCTGCGCGACGGCCGGGATGTTCGCCGGCCACACATCCGGGTCGTACATCGCGTCGTTGAAGACCCTGACACGCCGAACGGGGCGATCGTCGTGAAGACGATCGCCCCGTTCGGTCATGCCGAGGACTCTACTTGACGAGTGCCGGAAGCGCCTTGCGGCTGGTGAGCACCTGGTCGATGAGACCGTACTCGAGCGCCTCAGCGGCCGAGAGGATCTTGTCGCGGTCGATGTCCTTGTTGACCTGCTCCTGCGAGCGGTTCGAGTGGTGCGCGAGCGTCTCCTCGAGCCAGGTGCGCATGCGCATGATCTCGTTGGCCTGGATCTCGATGTCGGACGCCTGGCCCTGACCGGCCTCACCGACGGCGGGCTGGTGGATCAGGATGCGGGCGTTCGGCAGCGCGAGACGCTTGCCGGGCGTGCCGGCGGCGGTGAGCACTGCGGCGGCCGAGGCGGCCTGACCGAGCACGACCGTCTGGATCTGCGGGCGGATGTACTGCATCGTGTCGTAGATCGCCGTCATCGCGGTGAACGAGCCACCGGGCGAGTTGATGTACATGACGATGTCGCGGTCGGGGTCCTGGCTCTCGAGCACGAGGAGCTGCGCCATGATGTCATCGGCCGAAGCGTCGTCGACCTGCACGCCGAGGAAGATGATGCGGTCCTCGAAGAGCTTCGCGTACGGGTCCTGGCGCTTGTAGCCGTAGGCCGTGCGCTCTTCGAAGCTCGGCAGGATGTAGCGCGCACCCGGGGCCTGGACCCCGTTGAACGCCTGACCACCGAAGTTGGGGATGTTCATTTCGTCGTATTCCTTCCGTGGTCTCTACTTGACGGCGTCCGCGTCGGTGCCGCCACCGCCGACGACGTCGGAGGCCGTCTCGCGGATGTGGTCGACGAAGCCGTACTCGAGGGCCTCCTGGGCGGTGAACCAGCGGTCGCGGTCACCGTCGGCGTTGATCTGCTCGACCGACTTGCCGGTCTGCGCCGCCGTGATCTCCGCGAGGCGCTTCTTCATGTCGAGGATGAGCTGCGCCTGCGTCTGGATGTCGCTGGCCGTTCCGCCGAAGCCGCCGTGCGGCTGGTGCAGCAGCACGCGGGCGTTGGGGGTGATGTACCGCTTGCCCTTCGTGCCCGCGGTCAGCAGGAGCTGGCCCATCGAGGCCGCCATGCCGATTCCCACGGTGACGATGTCGTTCGGGACGAACTGCATCGTGTCGTAGATGGCCATACCCGCGGTGATCGAGCCACCGGGTGAGTTGATGTAGAGGTAGATGTCGCGCTTGGCGTCCTCCGCAGCGAGGAGCAACAGCTTCGCGGCGATCTCGTTCGCGTTGTCATCCCGCACCTCGGAGCCGAGCCAGATGATGCGGTCCTTCAGCAGTCGGTCAAAAACACTGGGTTGCATGCCCATGTCGGCCATGTGTCGCTCCATTTCCTTGTCGCTTCGTGAACGAATCTATCGGAGCCGCAACAGCATTTCCGGCCTGTTCGCCCTGGGCAGATCGGCGGGGCTCCGGCTCAGCGCCCGACGAGGTCGTCCCCGTAGGCCGCGACGGCCCGGCCGTACTGCGGAAGGTGCGGTGCGAGTGCGCTGAGCGACACCTGGACGGCCGCCGAAGGTTCGCCAGCGTCGTGCAGGGCGAGCGCCAGGAACGCGCGTGCGGCATCCGCCAGCGGATGGCCAGGATGCTCGGCTAGTTCGCCCCGCAGAAGCGCGGCGCTCTCCCCCGCCCGGCCGAGGTTGCGGAGCGTGCTCGCCAGCTGGATGACGGCCTGAGCGCGCTCCGGCTCGGCGAGGCCGCACTGCAGGGCCCGGCTGTAGAGCGGCTCGGCCTCGGCCTCGAGGCCCGCGTAGTCGCGGGCGCCGGCGGCTTCGAACAGCGCACGGGGGTCGTCCTCCTGGCGTTCGGCCACGAGGGCGTCGATCGCCTGCACGACCGCGTCGTCGCTCATGGTTCCCGCCGCCGTCCACACCGCGGCGACCCGCGCGTCCCAGTCCATGAGCATCCCCTCGTCGTTTCGTCGCTCGTCGTGTCGTCGCGCCGGGCGCGCTGGTCGCCCGGATACGCAGAAGGCCGGGAGCGATGTGCTCCCGGCCTTCAGGCGTGTCGACTACTTCTTCTTGGAAGCGGCCTTCTTCTTGGGCTTCTCCTCTTCGGCCGGAGCCTCGGCGGCCTCTGCCGCCTCTTCGGCCTCCGCGGTCTCGACGACCTCGTCGACGACGTCGGCGCCGTCTTCCTCGTCCTCGGGCAGTGCCGTGAACTCGGACAGGTCGACGGCATTGCCGTTCGAGTCGGTGACGGTCGCCTTGCCGAGCACGATCGCGAGCGCCTTGTTACGGGCGACCTCGCCGACCATCGACGGGATCTGGCCGTTCTCGCTGAGGATCTTCACGAACTCGTTGGGGTCCATGCCGTACTGGGCTGCGCCCTGCACCAGGTACTGGGTGAGCTCGTCCTGGCTGACCTTGACGTCTTCGGCCTGAGCGACCTCGTCGAGGAGGATCTGCGTGCGGAAGGTCTTCTCGCTCGACTCGGTGACCTCTGCGCGGTGCACGTCGTCTTCGAGGCGGTTCTCCTGCTCCAGGTGGCGGTGCACCTCGTCTTCGACGAGCGCGGCCGGAACCGGGATCTCGACGAGCTCGAGGAGCTTCTCGACGAGCTGGTCGCGGGCGCTGGTGCCCTGACCGAAGGTCTTGGCACGCTCGACCTGGCCGCGCAGGCTGTCCTTGAGCTCGTCGATCGTGTCGAACTCGCTCGCGATCTGCGCGAAGTCGTCGTCGGCGTCGGGCAGCTCGCGCTCCTTGACCGCCAGGAGGGTCACGGTGATCTGGGCGCTCTCACCCTCGTGGTCGCCGCCCATGAGGGGCGCCTCGAACGTGGTGGTCTCGCCGGCGGTCAGCGTGTCGAGCGCCTCGTCGATGCCCTCGATCAGCTCGCCGGAGCCGATCTCGTAGGAGATGCTGTTGGCCGTGTCGACCTCGTCGTCGCCGATGGTCGCGACCAGGTCGATCTGGGCGAAGTCGCCGGTCTTGGCCGGGCGGTCGACGGTGACCAGCGTGCCGAAGCGGCTGCGCAGGGTGTCGAGCTCCGACTCGATGTCGGCGTCGGTGACCTCGGCCGCGTCGACCGTGATCTTCACGTCGTCGTACGTGGGCAGCTCGATCTCGGGGCGCACATCCACCTCGATGGTGAGCAGCAGGTCGCCCGAGAAGTCCTTCTCGTTCGGCCACTCGGTGATGTCGGCTTCCGGACGGCCGAGCGGACGCACGTCGCTCTCGTCGACGGCCTGACGGTAGAACCCGTCGAGCCCCTCGTTGACCGCGTGCTCGAGGACGGCGGCCTTGCCGACGCGCTGGTCGATGATCGCCGGCGGCACCTTGCCCTTGCGGAAGCCGGGGATGCTGACCTGCTCGGCGATGTGCTCGTACGCGTGCTTGATGGACGGCTTCAGCTCCTCCGGCGTCACCGAGATGGTGAGCTTGGCGCGAGTGGGGCTCAGCTTTTCGACCGTGGTCTTCACGTTGTTGGGTTCTCCTGTAGTTGAACGGTGGTCTTCGTCGTGTGGCTCGAGGTCTGGTCGGGGCGACAGGATTCGAACCTGCGACCTCCCGCTCCCAAAGCGGGCGCTCTAGCCAAGCTGAGCTACGCCCCGGGTTCAGCGACCTCAAACCCGCCCGGTCCGTACCGCGACGCGAACGAACCCGTCGGGGGCGAAAGACCACGCGCAAGTCTACTGCACCCGTGACGACGACGGTGCGCCGGTCGGGGCACGTACGAAACCTGTACTACGATGTCCTGGGTGCCTCGCTCACGCGGGACTCCGGGGATGTAGCTCAATGGTAGAGCCTCAGTCTTCCAAACTGATTACGCGGGTTCGATTCCCGTCATCCCCTCTGTAACCGGCGCTGTACGCGTCGACCGGGACTCGAGCCGCTATGACGTGGCGAGTGCCTGCGCGATCCACCAGGAGAGCAGGCTGAGCACGATGCCGGCGAGCGGGTAGAAGAACGCCAGGCGGCGCCGCGTGAGGGCGACGATCCCCCCGATCACGCCGGCGAGCGTGAGCACCGGCGGCAGGAACACGCCCAGGAAGAAGCCGAGTGCATGCGTGGCGCCGTCGGTGTCCCAGAGGAAGACGCCGAAGAAGAGTCCGATGGCCAGCCCGATCGAGCCGACGATGAGCAGCACCGTCACGACGACGTCGCCGAGGTGGGCGCTCTGGGGCTTGCCTGATTCGGCGGACACGGTGTCACCGTAGCGCCGCTGTCGCGCTACGTCCAGCATCCGCAGATGGAAAAGGAAGAGCCGGCGGGTGTTGGTCTGCCGGCTCTTCCTCTTCTCAACTCGGGATCATCCGTAGATCTGCCAGCCGGTGCCGATCGCCATCGTCGAGGAGAACGAACCGGTGGTACTTCCGGCCGTGCCCGTCCCCGCGTAGAACAGGGCGGAGCCGTCGGCCCGGATGCCGATGATGTCGTTGATGCGGTCGCCGTTGGCGTCCTGCCCGCCCACGAGGGTCTGGAACGTGTTCCAGCCGCGGCCGATCTGCACCTCGGGCGCGAAACCGGAGTTGGTCGCGCTGGGTTTGCCTGTCCCGGCGAAGAACGACAGGGTGCCGTCGGTGCGGCGCGCCACGATGTCGGGGCGCCCGTCGCTGTTGACGTCGCCGACGCCCAGGATCGTGTCGAAGATCTGCCAGTTCGTGGCCAGCTTGACCGCGGGCTTGTAACCCTCGTGCGTACTGTCGACGACAGCGGTGCCCGCGTAGAACCACAGTGAGCCATCCGGTCGCCGCGCGATCAGGTCGGAACGACCGTCAGCGTTGAAGTCGCCGACGCCCACCACCGTGTCGTAGACACCCCACCCGTGCCCGACCTTCACGCCGGGCTTGTAGCCGGTGTCTGCGCCCGCGACCTTGCCGGTTCCGGCGTAGAACCAGAAGGTGCCGTCGGCACGGATCCCCAGCAGGTCGGGCTTGCCGTCGCCGTTGAAGTCGCCGGGCGCGACCAGCTTGGAGTAGACCTGCCAGCTGGTGCCGATCCTGCTCGGGGTCACGTAGAGGGCGCCGGTCGAGGTCATCGAGCCCAGCCCGGGGTAGAGCCACAGGCTGCCGTCGGCCCGGGTGGCCAGCACATCCGCCTTGCCATCGCCGCTGAAGTCACCGACGCCGAGTTCGTTCGTGTTCACGTTCCAACCGCCCGCAGACGTCTTCGCGGCCGAATAGCCCTCATCCTTCACCACGCTCCCGGGGAGGTAGGTCAGCGCACCGGCAGCGGAACGAGCCAGCAGGTCGGGCGTACCGTCACGGTTGAGGTCGCCGGGGGCCACCAGCGTCGAGGTGCCCGTCACGCCGGACAGCGTCACCGGGCGGGCAGGCAGATACCAGGCGTTCGTGCCCGAGGTGCGGCGCGTTCCCGCGTAGTAGTAGGCGCTCCCGTTCGGCATCAGGCCGATCAGGTCCGCTTTTCCGTCGCGGTTGAGGTCGCCGACGCCCAACACCTGCTTGAACACGTTCCAGCCGGTGCCGATCTTCTTGCCGGCAGCGTAGCCCTGCGCGTTCCCTCCGACGACACCCGTGCCTGCGTAGAACCACAGCGTGCCATCCGGACGCCGGGCGAGCAGGTCGGCCTTGCCGTCGCCGTCGAAGTCGCCGGCGGCCGAGATCTCGGTGTAGACGCTCCAGCCGGTTCCGATCTGTCGGCCGGATGCGAAAGTGGGCTTGCTCTTCGCGGCGTTGTTCGAGGCGTACAGCCAGAGGGTGCCGTCGGTCTTGCGGGCGACCAGGTCGGGCTTGCCGTCGCCGGTGAAGTCGCCGACGCCCAGGATGGTGTCGAAGGCGTTCCAGCCGACACCGATCTGGACGGCCGCGGCGTACCCGCTGTCCGACGAGCTCACCGTGCCGGTGCCGGCGTAGAACCAGAGGGTGCCATCGGGACGCCGCGCGATGAAGTCCGGTTTCCCGTCGCCGTTGAGATCCCCGGTCCCGATCACGGGAGCCGTGAGCGGTGTCGGTGCGGGCGGAATCGGCGTCGCTCCGCCTCCACCCGTGCTCGTTCCCCTGGCGAACGCCGCGAGCTGGGCCTCGGTGCCGTTGAAGACGTCCTGGTCACCCGGGAACACGCCGGCATCGGCGTACTGCCACATCGTGTACCGGCTCCATCCTGCGGGCAGTGTGCCCGCGCCGGACGCGATGTTGCTCGGGTACCGCGCGATGAAGAGCGGGTTGGCACCGAACGACGAGGTGTTGCCGGTGCACCGTGTCCACCAGTCGGTTGTCGAGTAGATCGCGGGGAGGCGGCCGGTGCGGGCGAGGATCGTGTTCGAGAAGTCCCGGATCCACGACACCATCTGCGCCGCGCTCAGGCCGTAGCAGGTCGCGCCGTACGGGTTGTACTCGATGTCCAGCAGCGGCGGCAGTGTGCGACCGTCGTTGGTCCAGCCGCCGCCGTTGTTGACGAAGAAGTTCGCCTGGGTGGCTCCCGACGACGTGTTCGGCGTCGCGAAGTGGTAGGCGCCGTGGGCGAGACCGGCTGTGTACGAGTCGCTGTACTGCTCAGCGAACTGGCTGCTCCGGTAGTCGGTGCTCTCGGTGGCCTTCACGTAGGCGAAGCGTCCGCCGTTCGCGTAGATCGTGCGCCAATTGGCGAGGTTCAGCACCTGCCAGCCGCTCACGTCGAGGCCCTGCACGCCGGCGGGGCGGGCGGCTGCGAGAGAACGGAACTTCGAGCCCGACCCTTCGGACGCCTCGACCGGGATCGTCGACCCCATCGCATGGTTGCGGGCGGCATTCATCGTGGCCAGCGACGGGTCGTCTCCGACCGCGGGAGCCGGAGCGGCTGTCGGCGCCGGGGACGCGGGGACCGACGGCGACGGAGTCGTTGTGGGCGCCGGGACTGCGGTGGGTGCCGGGCTCGCCGTCGGCGACGCCGCATCCGGCCGGCTCGCCGTCACGGAGGGAGACGGCTCAGGCGTCGCCGTCGTGGCGTTCGCCGGTGACGCGAGCACGCAGCTTGCGACCAGCGCCGCAGCAACGGCTGCCGTCGTGGCGAATTGGGAAACGGTGGGCATCGGAGGCGCTCCTCAGCTGTGGACGGATCCCTCGGGAAAGAACGCAACGGAGTCCACCGTCGACGAGCGGGATTGCAGTATGGTCGGTCGGGTCCACCGCTTCGGGGTCGGTCGGAGCGATGGTTCGAAGCTTAAGGCTTCGGTGGAAGTTTAACGGGATTCGTTCAGCAAGGAACCCTACCCGTTCGGGGGGTCCCGCATCGAGGCAGAGAAAAACGGCCGGTCCCACGAGGAAACCGGCCGTTCGGGATTACGTGTAAGCCCGCTATTCGTTGCCGACTTTCTTGTCGGCGGCGTCGCGGGCGCCCTCGATCTGCTCGTCGAACTTGCCGCCGCTGACCTTCTTCGCCGCGTCGGCGACGCCGTCGAGGAGCTTGTCGCTCACGCCTTCGGCCTGTTCGCTCGAGAGCGCGTCTTTCACCGCACCACTGTCGAGGAATTCCTTCGCCTTATTGGTGATGTCGTCCAGTCCGGCCATCTGAGCACCTGCTTTCCGTCAGCGAGCGTGGTTTCCTCAGTCTGCCCGCGCACCCGCGCGAGTGGCAAGGGTCACTGGTACACGTTCCACGAGGCTCCGATGCGCACAGACGAGCCGTACCCGAACCGCGGAACGCCCGTGCCTCCCGTGCCCGCGTAGAACCAGACGGTGCCGTTGGAACGCACGCCGAGCAGGTCGGTGCGGCCGTCGCGGTTGGCGTCGTGGGCGCCGAGGATCGAGCGGTAGACGTTCCATCCGGTGCCGATCCGAACGGCGGCGGAGTATCCGCTGGACGAGCCCATCCTGCCGGTGCCGTGATAGAACCAGAGCGATCCGTCCGCCCGCCGCCCGACCAGATCCGGCTTGCCGTCCCTGTCGAGGTCGCCTGTGCTGACGAGCGTGTTGAACGCGGCCCATCCCGTCCCCACCTGCACGCCGGCCCGGAACACCGGGGCGGCCGACGCGGCCTGAGCGGTACCGGCGTGGAACCAGAGCGTGCCGTTCGACCTGACGCCGACCAGATCGGGTCGGCCGTCGCCGTTGAAGTCCCCGGCGACGATCCGGGTGTAGGCGTTCCAGCCCGGCCCCAGCTGCACGGCCGGACGGTATCCGGTCGCTCCCCCGCCGAACGACGCGGTTCCCGCGTAATACCAGAGCGTGCCCGATGAGCGCACTCCGAGCAGGTCGACCTTGCCGTCGTGGTTGAGGTCGCCCGGAGCGATGAGCGTGGAGTAGACGTTCCAGCCGGTGCCGATCCGGAGCGCGGTGCCGTAGCGCGCCGGCCCCGAGCCCGGATGCAGCACGAGGGACCCGTCTGTGCGCTTCGTCACGATATCGCTCCAGCCGTCGAGATTGAAGTCACCCGCGTCCAGTGCCACGCTGTCGGTCGTCCATCCCGTGCCGGCCGCGACCGCCGCCTGGTATCCGCTCGCGCCGACGGGGTATCCGGGGATGAGGCGCAGGGCCCCGTCGAATCCGCGGGCCAGCAGATCGGTGATCCCGTCGCCGTTGAAGTCGCCAGGCGCGCTGAGCGTGTCCGAACGGCTGAGTCCGGATACCGGCATCTTCTGGGCCGTCCCGTACCACGGGGTACCCGCGCCGCCGCGTCCCCCCGCGTACAGGTACAGCGAGCCGTCGCTGCGGAAGCCCGCAAGATCCGGCTTCCCGTCCCTGTTCTGGTCGCCGATGCCCAGCAGCTGGGAGTAGACCTGCCAGCCGGTGCCGATCTGCACCGGGGCGGCATGTCCGGAGTGGGAGGTGTCGGCGATCCCGGTACCGGCGAAGAACCACAGGGTGCCGTCGGACTTGCGGGCGAGCAGGTCGGCCCGTCCGTCGGCGTTGAAGTCGCCGGGTGCGGTGATCTGCGTGAACGCGCCCCAGCCCGCATCGATGCGCACGCCCGCCCCGTAGCCGGGGGAACCCGATCCGACTGTGCCCGTGCCCGGGTAGAACCAGAGCGAACCGTCCGGACGCCGGCCGAGCAGATCGGCCCGTCGGTCGCCGTTGTAGTCCCCGACACCGATGATGGCGTCGTAGACGTTCCATCCCGTGCCGATCTGGCGCCCGGGAGCGTAGCCGCCACTCGTCGACGTGACCGTGCCCGTCCCCGCGTAGAACCAGAGGCTCCCATCACCGCGGCGCGCGATGAGGTCGGGCTTGCGATCGCCGTTGAAGTCGCCGACGCCGACGATCGGGGAATCCAGGGCGATCGCGGTCGAACCGCTCCTGGTAAGGGCGAGCAGCTGCGCGACGGTCCCGTTGAAGACGTCCTGGTCTCCCGGGAAGACTCCGTGGTTGGCGTACTGCCACATGGTGTAGCGGCTCCAGCCGGCGGGCAGTGTGCCCGCACCGGATGCGATGTTGTTCGGATAGCGGGCGATGACGAGCGGGTTTCCGCCGAAGCCGCCGTTGTTGCCCGTGCATCGCGTCCACCAGTCGGTGGTCGAGTAGATCGCGGGGAGCCGGCCGGTGCGGGCTCGGACCGTGTTCGAGAAGTCCCGGATCCACGCGACCATCTGAGCGGCGGTCTTGCCGTAGCACGTCGCACCGTACGGGTTGTACTCGATGTCGAGCAGCGGCGGCAGCGTGCGGCCGTCGTTGACCCAGCCGCCGCCGTGGGCGACGAAGAAGTTCGCCTGCGCGGCGCCGGACGACGTGTTCGGCGTCGCGAAGTGGTACGCGCCCCGCACCAGGCCCGCGCGATACGAGTCGTTGTACTGCTCGGTGAACTGGCTGCTCGTGAAGTCCGTGCTCTCCGTGGCCTTCACGTACGCGAAGCGGCCGCCGTTGGCCCAGACCCGCGTCCAGTCGGCCATCGCGAGCTTCTGCCACCCGCTCACGTCGAGCCCCTGGACCCCGGGCGGCTGCGTGGCCGCGAGCGGCTGCACGGCCGCGCCGGAGAAGGCTCGCGGGGCGGTCGACGCCGGGTCGTCCCCCGGCACGGTCGAACCCATCGTGTGATCCCCAGCAGCGTTCATCTGCGCCAGAGTCGGTTGCGCGTCGGTGCCGGCGGGGACGGTCGGAGTATCGGCCGTCGCGGCCAGTGCGCCGGTCGCGACAAGCGCGGCAGTGACGGTCATCGTCGTGAGCGTGCGCAGCAGAACAGACATGGGCGCCCTTCGCGGGTCGGTGGTCGGTGGGCGGTGCCCGCAGCCTAACCCCGAACCGGCGAGATGTCTGCCCTTGCGCTCGCGTGCCCCGAACGAGGGTCAGCGCTGGAGGTAGGCCAGCACTGCGAGCACCCGGCGGTGGTCGTCGCCCGAATCCTCCAGCCCCAGCTTCTGGAAGATCGCCGTCACATTCTTCTCCACGGCCCCGACGCCGATCACGAGCCGTTGCGCGATCCCGGCGTTGGTGCGGCCCTCGGCCATCAGTTGCAGCACCTCGGATTCGCGCGGTGTGAGCGCATCGATCGGGTCGGTGCGGCGTACCAGGAGCTCGCGAACGACCTGCGGATCGAGCACCGTTCCCCCGTCGGCGACGCGCGTGATCGCATCCCGCAGCTCGTCGAGCGACGCGATCCGGTCTTTCAGCAGGTAGCCCGTTCCGCCTTCGCCCGCCGACAGCAGCTCTTGCGCGTAGGTGCCCTCGACGTACTGGCTCAGCAGGAGCACAGCGGTGGCCGGGTGCTCGGCCCGCAACCGGATGGCCGCCCGCACCCCCTCGTCGCGGAAGGTGGGCGGCATCCGCACGTCCAGCACCGCGACATCCGGATGCAGGGAGCCGACCTCGGCCAGCAGGCTGTCGCCGTCGCCGTACGCGCCGACGGTCTCGAAGCCGGCCTCGTCGAACAACCGGATGAGACCCTCGCGCAGGAGCACGGAGTCGTCGGCGACGACGATGCGGAGGCGGGAGGGATCACTCGGGGTCATCCCTCCAGCCTAGGGCGGCGCTCAGCCCCGGGGGGCGCCCAGCCTCGGGGCCGCGCTACTGCGGCGCAGCGACCGGGATGCGGGCGCCGATGCGGGTCGGACCGCCGACCGGGCTGTCGATCACCAGTTCGCCGCGCAGTCCGCGCACCCGCTCGTCCAGGCCCCGCAGTCCATGCCCGTCGACGAGGGACGCTCCCCCGTTGCCGTTGTCGGTGAGCCAGATGTCCAGCCACACTGCGCCGGTCTGGGCGTCGGTGCGCGTGTCGACGAAGAGCCGGCCCGCGGTCGCTCCGGAGTGCTTGGCGAGGTTCGCGGCGAGCTCGGCGGCGACGTAGTACGCGCTGCGCTCGACCTCTGGCGCGAACCGGGCGCCCGGGGCGATCTCCGTCTCGAGCTGGATCGGCACCGTGCTGCGCGCCGTGAGGCTCTCGAGCGCGGACACGAGTCCGCGGTCTTGCAGGATGGGCGGCGCGAACCCGCGCGACAGTGCGCGCAGCTCCTCCAGCGTGTCGCGCGCCTGCTGGCCGGCCTCGGCGAGAATCGCCCTGGCGCCCTCCGGGTCGGCATCGAGCTTGCGCTCGGCAGTGGCGATGTCCATCTGCAGCCGGATGAGCCGCTGCTGCGGCCCGTCGTGCAGGTCGCGCTCCAGCCGCCGCAGCGACTGGTCCTCCGCCACGACCGCCGCACCGCGCGATGCCGACAGATCGGCGACCTCGCGCTGCAGGGCCTCGGAGCGCCACGCCCCGAGCATCCCGAGCGCCACCCCGTTGTGCATCACCGTCAACCCCCGGGTGACGAACGGGAGCGTCACGGCGAACAGCGCGCCGAGGACGATGTAGAGGATCTGGTCGCCGACCACCGGGTCGAAGGTCGATCGCGTGCCGGTGGCCCAGTCGACGATCACCCTCGAGAGGAAGAACGTCTGACCGTCGTTCGGGAGGAAGCGGTCCCAGATCCAGCCGGTGAGCCCACCGAGCGCCGTGGCCGTCCACGCGATCGTGATCGACCACGACACGATGCTGACGATCGGGTTCACGACCATCGTGTGGAGCAGATACAGCCAGTAGTGCCCGTTGACGAACGGTCCGAACGCGGAGCGCAAGAACGTGCGCGGCTTGTCGGCCGGCTCCCACTGGGGTCGCGCGATCTCGTCCCGGCCGGCCCAGCGCAGCCGGACGAGTTCGAGCGTCCCGAAGCCGCGCGCCGTGTAGAACGCCCCGATGAGCACGAAGAGCCCGACGTAGATCACGATCGTCCCGACGCCGGTCCAGAACAGCGACTGCAGGACGGCGAGCCCGATGATCGCGATCGGCATCGTCAGCAGCAGGAAGCCGAGCTCTCGCGGCACACCGCGCCACAGGGAGCCGTAGCCGACGCCTCGGGTGCTCGATTGCTGGCGGATGCTCGTCACATCGTCCAGCGTGGCAGAGGTTTCAGTGGTCATGGGTCATCTCCTGTCGTGGACCGCTGCCGGACCCGGCTGCGGTGGTGTCTTCCGGCACGGTGCCGGCATGCTGACCGGGCTGGACGACCACGAACTGGCCCATCATCCCGTGGTCTTCGTGCGTCAGCAGGTGGCAGTGGTACATGTACGGCGCGTTCCGGTCGGCGTAGTCCGTGAACCGCATCAGCAGCCGGAACTCGGTCTGCGGCGGCAGGTAGATCGTGTCCTTCCACCCGGCGAGCTCCGGAGGGGGCGTCTTTCCCGCGATCGTCCCGATCTGGAACTGCACGTCGTGCACGTGGAAGCTGTGCGGAGCATCCATCGTGTTGGTGACGACCCACTGCTCCAGCGCGCCGAGCTCGACGGTCTCGTCGATGCGCCCTGATTCCATCTGGCGTCCGTTGATCTCGTGTCCGTCGAGCAGGAACTCGCGCGTCACATCCGCATCGGCCGCACGCCAGCGCGCGAGGGCCACGAGCTGGTCGGGGATCGGCGCGCTCGGCGTGAGCACGGCGGCGGCCCGCAGCTGCAGAACGTCGAGCGTGTCGTTGCCCGCGTTCATCCCGGCGTTGATGCGGTCCACCCCGAGGTCGGGAGGAACGGAACGCAATGTCGTGCGCTCGCCCGCCACGACGTGCACGAGAACCTCGGCGCGCTCGCCGGGCGAGAGCCGGATGTGCGTGAGCGGCACCGGCGCAGGCAGGAGTCCGCCATCGGTCGCGATGAGCGAGAAGGAACGGGCGTCGTCGAAGCCGAAGTCGTAGGTGCGGGCCGGGGAGGCGTTCAGGAGGCGCAGCCGCACCGTCTCCGACGTCACGTCCAGGTACGGGCCGATCGCGCCGTTCACCACCAGGGTGTCGCCGATGGAGCCGATGAATCCGCCCACCGCGTCGGTGAACTGGCCCTGCGCATCGAACCGCTTGTCTTGCACGATGACGGGGATGTCGTCGACGCCGTAGCTGCGCGGGAGGTTCAGCGCCTCCTCCGCACGATCCTTCAGGATGACCATCCCGGCCATGCCGAGCTGCACCTGCTTCTCGGTCTCGCCATGCAGGTGCGGGTGGTACCAGAGGGTGGCCGCCGGCTGGTCGATGCGCCAGTGCGGCTCCCAGACCTCCCCCGGCGAGACCAGCTGGTGCGGCCCTCCGTCCATGCGGGCGGGCAGGTGCATGCCGTGCCAATGCACCGTCGTCTCCTCGGTGAGCCGGTTGGTCACGCGCATCCGCACGTCGTCCCCGCGCTCGGCGACGATCGTCGGTCCGAGGTAGGCGTCGTCGAAGCCCCAGGTCGTGGTCTCGACCCCCGGCCGGAACGCGGTCGTGCCGGCACGCGCCTCGAGGTCGAACACCTTCGATCCCGTGGCATCGATCGTCGGCTTCGCCAGGGGTGGGATGGGGAGGGCCCTGTCGAACCGCACCTTCCCCGCCGTGTCGATCGTGCCGCCGCCGAGGGCCCCGCAGCCGGCGATCCCCAGCCCGATGGCCGACGCGATGCCGACGGCGAGAGCTGCGCTGATGACGGTGGCGCGAGGGCGCCGCAGCCGGGACGCGGGCGAGGAACGGGTCATGCCTCCAGCCTCGCCAGACCGCGGCACGCGCGGTATGCGGCGGGCAACCGGACCCGACCGGGGGTTACCCCCACCTTAGTTAGCGCAGCCTCAGCTTCGTTGCGGAATTCTGCGTACCGCGTAGCGTTGTCTCAGGCACAAGAAAGGACGCCCATTATGACGGACATCGCCGTAACGCAGAGTGTTTCCAACCCGGACGTCGCCGCCGGAGTCGCACAGTTCCTCAGCCCGGTCGTGATCGATCTCACCGCCCTCGTGGTCAACGGCAAGCAGGCCCACTGGCATGTGCGCGGAGCCAACTTCATCGGAGTGCACGAGCTCCTCGACACCATCGTGGACCACGCTCAGGAGTGGGCCGACCTCGCCGCTGAGCGCATCGTCGCTCTCGGTCTCCCGGTCGACGCCCGCCTCGGAACGGTCGCAGCGAAGACCGCGACCGCCGAGCTCACCGCCGGCTTCCGTCAGTCGAACGACACGATCGCCGAGGTCATCGGCCAAATCGATGCGGCGCTCGCCGCCGTGAACACTGCGGTCAAGGAGCTCGACGAGCTCGACCAGACCAGCCAGGACATCGCCATCGAGATCGCCCGCGGCCTCGACAAGGACCGCTGGTTCCTCTTCGCGCACATCAGCGAGTAGCGCTTCTTCTCCGTGAACGGGTCGCCTTCGGGCGGCCCGTTCTCGTCGTTCCGGCGCCTCAGCGCACCGCGTCGTGCGTGAAACGGCCGGCGAGCATCGTCGCTGCCACGGGCATCCGGCGCAGCTCGGCGAGACTGCAGCCGAACGGGTCGTCGTCGAGCACGATCAGGTCGGCAGGCTCTCCGACGGCGATCCGCGAGCGCACCGAGGCGTCGAAGGCCACGCGTCGCGAGATCGACTGCTCCGGATGCCACGGGGCCCGGCCGTCCCGCGCCCGCGCGACGGCCGCGGACATCGCGACCCACGGATCGAGTGGAGCGACCGGTGCGTCGGAGCCGAGGGCGAGTCGCACACCGGCCCGCTGCAGCGCCGCGAGCGGGAAGGCGCGGCCCGTGCGGCCTGCCCACAGCACGTCGGCCACGTCGCGGTCGTCCATCGCGTGCTCGGGCTGCACGCTCGCGACGACGCCGAGTTCGGCGAAGCGGGAGACATCGGCGGTGCTGAGCAGCTGTGCGTGCTCGATGCGGCCAGGGACGCCGACCGTGGCGAAGGCGTCGAGGGCGAGGCGGTTGGCGTGATCGCCGATCGCGTGCACGGCGGGCTCGAGTCCGTTGTCCGCTGCGAAGCGCATCGCCGCGACCAGTTCGTCGGGTGTCAGGTTCTGCACACCGTGGCCGCCATCCGGATACGCGTCGAAGCAGAAGGCCGTGCGGGTATTCAGCGAGCCGTCGGTGATGACCTTGAACGGTCCAACGGTCAGCAGGCCACCGGTCTCGGGGATCGCGTCGCCCGTACGCAGACCGAGGTCGGCCGCCCGAGCGAGGTGATCGCCGTAGATCCCGAACTCGACCCGCAGGGATCGGGCGCCGTCGCCCATCCGTCGCTGCCAGACATCCAGGTTCCAGCCGTACTCCAGGTCCACGATTCCGACCACACCACGGGCGGCAGCAGCCAGCGCGGCGTCGGACGCCCAGCGGTCGAGAGTCGCGTCGTCGGCTGTGCTGAGCCGCGAGGTGACGGCGAAGCTCGCATCCTCCCTGAGCACCGCCGCGTTGTCGTCGTCCGCGGTCTCCGGGGCGTAGAGCCGCGCGGCGGCGGTGTTGAGCCAGCAGCAGTGCAGGTCGCCTGCGATCAGCACGGCCGGCCGATCGCCGGCGGCGTCGTCCAGGAGAGCGCGCGTCGGCACGTCCGGCCAGAGCGCGTCGTGGAACCCGAAGCCGACGAGTGTCTCGGCGGTCGCAGCGGCGGCGGCGCGTTCCCGCACGAGCTCGGCTGCGGCAGCAGCCGAGCTCGCCTGCGACAC
This sequence comes from Leifsonia poae, assembly GCF_027921845.1. GTDB lineage: Bacteria > Actinomycetota > Actinomycetes > Actinomycetales > Microbacteriaceae > Leifsonia > Leifsonia poae. Next base: position 529,876 of record NZ_BSEN01000015.1, on the reverse strand, counting down.
GTCGAGCCGGCGGGCGGTTTGCGCCCACTGCGTGAAGTGCACATGGTTGTCCCAGAGCCCGGGCGCCACCCACCGCCCGTCCAGCGACACCAGGTCATCGCCGCGCAGTCGCCCGGCCGGCGCGAGCGCAGCGATGCGGCCGTCCGAGATCAGGATGTCGACCGTGCCGTCGACGGCCGCAACGCGCCCGCCGCGCAGCACCGTCGTCATCGGGCGGCGCGCATCCGGTCGTGCACGCGGCGCATCTCGGCCGCCAGGGCCGCGCTCGCGTAGGGGCCGTCGCCCTCCAGCTCGGAGACGATGCGATCGACGGTCTCCGCCGGGCGGTTCTGGCTCATCTTGCTCTTGGCGACCACGCGGGTCGGCGTCAGGCGCAGGCCGACCGTGCCCGACGAGATGCGCTTGGCGTACTCGGCGTTCTCGGGGGTGCCTTCCATGCGGCGCGGATTCGGCATGGGATCCTCGAAATGGTCGACCAGCTGGCCGAGCACGCGGAAGTTCTCTTCGTCGCTGAGGATCTCGGGGACGCCGCTGAGATGGACGGCGACGAAGTTCCAGGTGGGCACGGCCGGCGTCGCGTCGTACCAGCCCGGCGAGATGTAGCCGTGCGGGCCCTGGAAGATCACGATGATCTCGTGCGCGCCGAGCTCGTGCAGCTGCTCATCCGGCCGTCCTACGTGCGTGACGATCGACAGCTCCTCGCGCGACTCGTCGACCAGCACGGGGTAGTGCGACGCCACCAGACCCTCGGAGGTCTGGGTGACGATCGTCGCCCAGGGGTTCTGGCGGATGATCCGCTTGATCTCCGCGGGATCGGCGAGGGTGAAACTCGGATTCTGACGCATCGCGCCCACCTTCCCTTCTCAGGCCTGATCGACCGGGCACCAGTACAGTTTGCGGCCGGCCATCTCCTCGAGAAGGATATGGGTGCCGCAGATCCGGCACGGCAAGCCCTCGCGCTTGTAGACCCAGTGCCGGTCGTCGCGGGAGGCCATCGCCTTGCGGTACGACTCGTCGTCCAGGTCGTCCATCGTCATCATCTGACCGGTCTCGACCCCGATCCGCAACAGCCTCACCCAGTCGCGCCAGAGGGCCCTGGCCGTCTCCTCCGAGACCTGCTTGCCCGGAGTGTGCGGGTTCTGACGCGCACGGAACAGCAGTTCGGCACGGTAGACGTTGCCGATCCCGCTCACGACCGACTGGTCCATCAGCAGCAGACCGATCGGCGTCCCCTTCTTGCGCACGGCCGTCACGAACCGGTTCTCCGCCTCAGGGCCGTCGTCCACGATCGGGTCCGGTCCGAGCTTCGCGATGACGGCGTCGACCTGCGCCGGGTCCAGCACCTCGCACGCGGTCGGGCCCCTGAGGTCGGCGACCGCCGTGTCGGTGAGCAGGCGCACGCGCACCTGCCCGATGGGCTCCGGCGGGAACTCGGTGATCTCCGGCTCGAGCTTCTCCGACTCCGACATCCGGAGCCGGGTGCGCCGCGGAGCACCGATGCTGTGCAGCGAGTTCTCGCCGGCGCTGTCGAGCACGGTGCCGCGCTGGTTGGTCTGGCCCATCCGCCCGTTCGCTGCGGCGATGGTCGGGTCGACGCTGATGTCACCGGCGAAGTCCCACGCTCCGTAGAGGCCGAGGTGCACGCGCAGCCACAGGTCGTTGTCGAACTCGAGGAACATCTGCTTGCCGACGGCCCTGGCATCGATCATCCGGTGGCCGTCGATGCGGGTCGCCCCCTCCGCGAAGCGGCCCTGCGGCGACGACACGGCGACGGTGCTCCCGACGAAGTTCGCCGCGAACTGTCGCGCGATGCGGTGGACGGAGTGACCCTCGGGCATCAGCGGTCCACGTTCTTGCCCGCGATGTCGCCGGTGGCTTCGTACTCGGCGAGCTGGGCGATCCGGCGCACGTGCCGTTCCTCGAACGAGAACGGCTCGGCGATGAAGGCGTCGATGAAGGCGGTGGCCTCCTCGACGGTGTGCTGACGGGCGCCGATCGAGATGACGTTGGCGTCGTTGTGCTGACGGGCGAGCACCGCCGTGCTGTTGTTCCAGACCAGTGCCGCGCGCGCCCCGCGCACCTTGTTGGCGGCGATCGCCTCGCCGTTGCCAGAACCTCCGAAGACCACACCGAGCGCCTCGACGCCCGCCTGCTGGTCGACGACGACCGCCTTGGCCGCGTTGATGCAGAAGGCCGGATAGTCGTCGAGAGCGTCGAAGCTCGTCGGCCCGTGGTCCACGACCTCGTGGCCCGCGTCGGTGAGGTGCTTCTGGAGATAAGTGCTGAAATCGAGACCGGCGTGATCGGTGGCGATGTGGATGCGCATGGAGTCCAGTTTAGGGATGCGTCTAGGGTTGTCTGTTGGACACGATCCACCACGCATCCGAAGGAGCCAGCGTTGCCAGGAGAAAACCTCACCCGCGTCGAAGCACAGGAGCGCGCAGCGCTCATCCGCACCCACAGCTATGACGTGACCCTCGATCTGACCCGCGGGTCGGAGACCTTCCTCAGCACGACGACCGTGCGGTTCTCGGCCGAGGCGGGCGCGTCGACCTTCATCGACGCGATCACCCGCACCGTGCACTCGGTGACGCTGAACGGAGCGGAGCTCGACCCCGCCCAGGTCAGCGACGGCGTGCGCATCCAGCTCGACGGTCTCGCCGCTGAGAACGAGCTCACGGTCGTGGCCGACGCGATCTACACCAACACCGGTGAGGGACTGCACCGTTTCGTCGACCCTGTCGATGGCGAGGTCTACCTGTACAGCCAGTTCGAGGTCCCGGATTCGCGCCGGATGTTCGCCGTCTTCGAGCAGCCCGACCTCAAGGCCGAGTTCACCTTCACGGTTACCGCACCCGCGCACTGGGTGGTCGTCAGCAACTCCCCCACGCCGCAGCCCGTCGACGCCGGCGACGACGCGAAGACCTGGTCGTTCCCCGCGACCAGCCGCATCTCGTCGTACATCACCGCGCTCATCGCCGGACCGTACGACTCGGTGCACAGCGAGCTGACCAGCAGCGACGGCCGCACCATCCCGCTCGGGGTCTACACCCGCAAGAGCCTCTCCGAGTACCTCGACGCCGACTACATCTTCGACAAGACCCGCGAAGGATTCGCGTTCTACGAGGAGAAGTTCGACTACGCGTACCCGTTCGAGAAGTACGACCAGCTGTTCGTCCCCGAGTTCAACGCGGGCGCGATGGAGAACGCAGGAGCCGTCACTTTCACAGAGACCTACGTGTTCCGATCGAAGGTCACCGACGCCATCAAGGAGCGCCGGGTCGTCACGATCCTCCACGAGCTCGCCCACATGTGGTTCGGCGACCTGGTCACCATGAAGTGGTGGAACGACCTGTGGCTGAACGAGTCGTTCGCCGAGTACGCGTCGACGCTCGCCACCGCTGAGGCCACCGAGTGGACCGAGGCCTGGACCACGTTCGCGGCGATGGAGAAGAGCTGGGCGTACAAGCAGGACCAGCTGCCGTCGACGCACCCGATCGTCGCCACCATCAACGACCTCGAAGACGTTCAGGTGAACTTCGACGGGATCACGTACGCCAAGGGCGCCTCCGTGCTCAAGCAGCTCGTCGCGTGGGTGGGGCAGGACGACTTCCTCGCCGGCGTCGCGAAGTACTTCAAGAAGCACGAGCACTCCAACACCGAGCTGCGCGACCTCCTCGTCGAGCTCGAGGCCACCAGCGGCCGCGACCTCACCGACTGGGCGGCCAAGTGGCTCGAGACGGCCGGCGTGAACACGCTGCGCCCGGAGATCGCGGTGGATGCCGACGGCACCATCACCTCGTTCGCCGTGCTGCAGACCGCTGCTGCCGACTACCCGACCATCCGGCCGCACCGCCTCGCCATCGGCTTCTACAACCTGGTCGACGGCGCCCTGGTGCGCGAGCACCGCCTCGAACTGGATGTCGACGGTGAGCGCACCGAGGTGGCCGAACTGGTCGGGCAGAAGCGCCCGGCGCTCGTGCTGCTCAACGACGACGACCTCGCGTACGCGAAGATCCGTCTCGACGAGGACTCGCTCGCCGTCGCCATCGAGCACCTCGCGAAGATCGAGAGCCCGCTCGCCCGCTCGCTCGTCTGGGGTGCGGCCTGGGATGCGACCCGCGACGCCGAGACGCCGGCGAGCGACTACGTGCGCCTGGTGCTCGGCAACATCGCGACCGAGACCGAGTCGACCACGATCCGCACCACGCTGAGCCAGCTCGCGCTCGCCGCAGGCTCGTACGTCGCGCCGGAGCGTCAGCAGGCGACGGCCGAAGAGGCCGCCTCGGCTCTGTGGGCCCTCGCGCAGCAGGCGGAGGCCGGCAGCGACGCGCAGTTCCAGTTCGTCAAGTTCTTCGCCGCGCTGGCGTCGACCGACGAGCACCTCGCAGCAATCGCGGCCCTCCGCGACGGCTCGACGACCCTTCCCGGCCTCACGGTCGACACCGACCTCGCGTGGGAGCTGCTGATCGCGCTCGTCGCGGGCGGCGCGGCCGGCCAGGACGAGATCGCTGCGGCGCTCGCGGCGGACAACACCGCCAACGGCGCGCAGTTCGCCGCGCAGGCCTCGGCGTCCATCCCGACGCTCGAGGGGAAGCAGGCGGCGTGGGACTCGGTGTTCGCCACGGACTCCGCGCCGAACGCGATCGTGCGCTACACGGGCCTCGGCTTCCAGCGCGCGGCCGACAAGAGCGTGCTCGCGGCCTTCGTGGCCCCGTACTTCGAGGCGCTGCAGGGAGTGTGGGAGTCACGGAGCTACAAGATCGCCGAGTACCTCGTCGCCGGAATGTATCCGGCGCCGCTGGCGAACGCCGAGCTGCGCGACGCGACGCGCGCGTGGCTCGACGCCAACCAGGAGCCGGCGGCGCTGCGCCGTCTGGTCGTCGAGAACCTCGCCGGGGTCGAGCGGGCGATCGCCGCCCAGGAGCGCGACGCACAGTAGCCTCCACCTTGTTGCAGTGACCGACGGATGGCGTGGTACTTCGGTACCACGCCATCCGTTCGACACACTGCACTCCTGATCGATGACGGGAGCGGAGCGCATCAATAGAGTCGTATCCATGATCCAACTCGATCGTCTCACCAAGACCTACGGCTCGAAGACCGCGGTCAACGACATCACAGCGACCATCCAACCGGGCAAGGTCACCGGCTTCCTCGGCCCGAACGGCGCCGGCAAGTCCACGACCATGCGCATGATCATGGGACTCGACCGGCCGACGCACGGCACGGCGATCGTGAACGGCAAGCGCTACGTGGAACATCGCTCCCCGCTCACCGAGGTGGGCGCCCTGCTCGACGCGAAAGCCGTGCACACCGGCCGAACCGCCTACAACCACCTGCTGGCGATGGCGGCGACGCACGGGATCCCGAAGCGGCGCGTACACGAGGTCATCGGACTCACCGGACTCGACGCGGTCGCCGGCAAGCGCGTCGGCGGCTTCTCGCTCGGCATGGGCCAGCGGCTCGGCATCGCGGCCGCCATGCTCGGCGACCCCGCAACACTCATCCTCGACGAGCCGGTCAACGGGCTCGACCCCGAGGGCGTGCTCTGGGTGCGCCAGTTCGCCAGGCACCTGGCGAGCGAGGGCCGCACCGTCTTCCTGTCCTCGCACCTGATGAGCGAGATGGCCCAGACGGCCGACCACATCATCGTTCTCGGACGCGGCCGCATCCTCGCCGACGCCCCGGTCGGCGAGATCCTCGCCGGCGCCACCCGCGGCGCTGTGCGCGTCCGCACCCCGCAGGCCGAGGAGCTCTCCCGCGCCGTCAACGGCCCCGACGTCACCGTCACCGGCGTCGAGAGCCAGCTGCTGGAGGTCTCCGGCCTCTCCGCCGCGCAGATCGGCGAGGCGGCAGCGCAGTTCGGCATCGTGCTGCACGAGCTCACCCCCATCAACGCCTCGCTCGAAGAGGCTTACCTCGAACTGACGCAGGACGAGGTCGAATACCGCACGGAGGTCTCCCGATGAGCACCGCAGTAGCACCCACCACCCGGCACAGCTCGCTCGGGCACCTCACCTTCCCGCGCGTCGTCCGCTCGGAGTGGATCAAGTTCCGCACCCTGCGCTCCACGTTCTGGTCGTACGCGATCGTGCTGGTGCTCGGTCTCGGGATCACCTCGCTTGTCGCCTTCAGCTTCCCGGAGAGCGCTGTCTCGCAGATGCCCGCCGCGGCAAAGGCGACCTTCGTCACCAGCACCGCGTCGTTCGGCGTGTACTTCGGTCAGCTGATCGTCGCCGTGCTCGGTGTGCTCGCGATCTCCGGCGAGTACTCGACCGGCATGATCCGTTCGTCGTTCGCCGCCGTGCCGCGTCGCACGCCCGTGTTCGTCGCCAAGGCGATCGTGCTCTTCATCAGCTCGTTCGTCGTCGGCATCGTCACCACGCTCGCCGGCTACGCCATCGCGGCACCGGTGCTGTCGTCCAAGGGCTTCCCCGTGGACCTCACCGAGGCTGGCACCGTCTGGGCGATCCTCGGCGCCGGCGCCTACCTGGGCCTGGTCTCGGTGTTCGCGCTCGGGCTCGGCACCCTGCTCCGTTCGGCCGCGGGCGGCATCGCCGCGGCGCTCGGCGTGGTGTTCCTCCTGCCGATCATCGTCAGCATCGTGGGCGGCCTGCTCGCCACCACGGAGTGGATCGCCGAGCTGCCCAAGTACCTCATCAGCAACGCCGGACAGGCGATGGCCGGGGCGGGCACCGAGCTCGACCCGTGGCAGAACGTGCTGATCGTGCTCGTCTGGACCGCCGTCTCGTTCATCGCGGGCGCTGTCGTCATGAAGCGCCGCGACGCGTAGCGTTCCCGTATGACCACTGACCCGATCACCCCCGGCCGGACGGCTTCTCCGGCCGGGGGTGATCTGTTGCTGCCGCGGCCGCCAGGCGCCATCCGGCGGTTCTTCGCGGCGCATCCGGTGCTGGTCGACGCCCTGATCGCCGGCGTCTATCTGGTGCCGAGCCTGACGGCCGGCATCGTTGCGATCGTGATGGAGCCGAGCTGGCAGCTCGCCGCGCGCCTGGTGCTGCACGCCATCGCGGGGGCTGCGCTGTTCCTGCGCCGCCAGCGGCCGTGGGCGGTGTTCATCGTCGCCCTGGTGGTGATGCTGGCCGGTGTCACCCTCGCGCGCGACATCGACTTCGTGCCCGCTCTCTTCGCGCTCTACGCGCTGGCCGTCTACCGGTCGGCGCGCGCCGCGTGGATCGGCTTTGCGGCCTATTCGGCGGCGACAGTCATCGCGCTCACCACCGGCTGGCTCCTCGCGCAGGTGAACTTCTACACGCCGCTCGACAACGAACCGATCGCGTCGGGCGTCATCGTCATCGTGCTCGCCCTCGTGTGGGTGCTGATCGGCAACAACATCGGAGGTCGGCGCCGCTATCTCGCCGCCCTCATCGACCGGGCGCAGCAGCTCGCGCGCGAGCGCGACCAGCAGGCCGTGATCGCCGCTGCGGCGGAGCGCAGCCGCATCGCCCGCGAGATGCACGACATCGTGTCGCACAGTCTCACGGTGATGGTGACACTCGCAGACGGCTCCGCGGGGCTCGTCGCGACGGCCCCCGAACGGTCAGCGGATGCGATGCGGATGGTCGCAGAGACCGGGCGCTCGGCGCTGGGTGATATGCGGCGCCTACTCGGCGTTCTGCGCGCGACCGAGGGGAACGGGGCCGAGCACGCGCCGCAGCCGGGTCTCGGCGAGCTCGGCGAGCTGGTCGAGCGCTTCCGCGCGGCGGGACTCCCGGTCCGCATCAGCGTGACCGGGACTCCGCCGACCGACACCGGGCAGCAGCTCACGGTCTTCCGGGTGGTGCAGGAGGCGCTCACCAATGCACTGCGATACGCCTCGCTCGCCACCACCGTCGAGGTGAGCATCACCTTCGCGGCCGATCGGATCTCCATCACCGTCGACGACGACGCCACCGTTCGAGGGACGCCGGGCCAGGGTTCCGGCCGCGGACTGCTCGGGCTGCGCGAGCGCGTCGGCCTGTACGGCGGCTCGCTTCAGGCCGGCCCACGCGCCGGGCGTGGGTGGCGCCTGCGCGCGGAGTTCGACGCCCTCGCGCCGGCGGCGGCATCCTCGGCCAGCTCTGTTTCACCGCCCGACGCAGCATCTCCGACCGACTCAGCATCTCCGCCCGACTCGGCATCTCGGCCGACACCGCCCGCACCGCCCGCACCGATCTCGCCCAGGAGTTCTTCGTGACCGATCGTCCCCCCATCCGTGTGCTCCTCGTCGACGACCAGGCGCTCGTTCGTCTGGGCTTCCGCATGGTGCTCGACGCCGAGAGCGACCTGACCGTGGTCGGCGAGGCGGGCGACGGAGGCGAGGCCGTTCGGCTCGCCGTCGAGTCGCGTCCCGACGTCATCCTGATGGACGTGCGGATGCCGACGCTCGACGGAATCGAGGCCACGCGCCGGATCGTCGCCGCGAATCCGGATGCGCGGATCATCATCCTCACCACCTTCGACCTCGACGAGTACGCCTTCGGAGGACTGCGGGCCGGCGCCAGCGGATTCCTCCTGAAGGACGCCCGCCCGGCCGAGCTCACCGCTGCGATCCGCGCCGTGGCTGCCGGCGACGCGGCCATCTCCGGCCGCGTCACCCGCTCGATGCTGGAACTGTTCGCCGACGTCCTCCCCGCCTCGGCCGCGGCTGGCACGCCCGCCTCCGACCCGACGGCGGCGCTGACCCCGCGCGAGCGCGAGATCCTGCTGGCGATCGCCGAGGGCCTCTCGAACGGCGAGATCAGCGAGAAGTTCTTCCTGACCGAATCGACGGTCAAGACCCACGTGGGCCGGGTGCTCGCGAAGCTTCAGCTGCGCGACCGCGTGCACGCCGTGATCTTCGCGTACGACAACGGACTCGTCGAGCGCTGATCCCACAGCGGGCGGCCTGACGGCGAGACCCAGCACCCGCCAAGGCGCGGCTCGGTAGGCTCGTACGCATATGTTGAAGCTGCAATCGAACTTCTGGACCGACCTCGGCGCGTGGGCCGTGGCGAGTGGATGGCTCCTCCTGCAGGTGGCGGCGATCATCCTCGGAGCCTTCCTGCTGAGCTGGATCCTGCGGGTGGTGATCAGGCGCGTCGTGCGCCAGATCGTCAGCGGCGTGAAGAAGAACCAGAACGTCACCGACACACAGGCGCTGGTCGCGTCGCCGCTCGCCGCCGTGCGCGTGGTGCAGCGCACCCGAACGCTCGGAACGGTGCTGACGAACATCGTCAACGTGACGATCGGCATCATCGCGATCATCCTGGTGATCAACACCCTCGCTCCCACTGCGCTCGGCTCGCTGGCGCTGCTCACGGCCGCCCTCGGAGCCGGCCTCGGTTTCGGCGCCCAGAACATCGTCAAAGACGTGCTCAACGGTCTCTTCATGGTGATGGAGGACCAGCTCGGCGTCGGCGACATCGTCGACCTCGGGCCGGCGACCGGCGTCGTCGAGGGGGTCGGCATCCGGATCACGCAGGTGCGTGACGTCAACGGCGTGCTCTGGTACGTGCGCAACGGCGAGATCCTTCGGGTCGGCAACATGTCGCAGGGCTGGTCGCGCGTGATCATCGATCTCGCGGTGCCATACGACGCGGACGTCGAGGCCGTCGAAGCCAAAATGATGGAGACCGCGACGGCGCTCGCGACAAGCCCGAAGTGGCGGTCGCGCATCCTCGAGAAGCCCGAGATCTGGGGACTCGAATCGATCTCGGCCGAGGCCATGGTGATCCGCATCGTGCTCAAGACGCGCACGACCGCCAAAGACGACGTCTCCCGCGAGCTCCGGATGCGCCTCAAGACGGCGCTGGACGAGATGGGTGTCAAGCTGCCGTCGCTCAACGCGATCGTACTCAGCGGCTTCGACGGCGCGGCGAGCGTGACCGGCGCGAAACCGCCTCGCACCCGGCCGACGCCGGTCGTGAACGAGGCCCCGAAGGGACGCAAGGCCCGCGCGGCCGCCAAGCGCGGCGCCACCGTCGCGTCCGACCCGCGCGCGCTCCGTCTGAAGGGCACCGCCATCGAGACGGGCACGGATGCGACGCAGAAGCCGGCGCCGTCCACGAAGGGGCCCGTCACGAAGCCGACCACGAAGCCCACCACCAAGCCGTCGACCACGTCCACGCCGACCGCGTCCGGCCCCGCCGAGCCGACCGAACCGCCCACGGCCGAACCGCCCAACACCAAGCCCCCGCAGGAGTGACGTGACCATCCCCACCAGTCCCGAGAGCGCCGGAACGGTCCCGCCCAGTCCCGTCGTGCTCCGCTCGAGCGAGAACGGCGCCGGTGTCGAGCAGACCTTCTTCGAGCAGGTCGGCGGGCACGCGACGTTCAAACGCCTCGTCGACGCCTTCTATCGAGGCGTCGCCGGCGACCCGGTTCTCAAGCCGATGTATCCGGAAGAGGACCTCGAACCGGCAGCCGAGCGGTTGACGCTGTTCCTCGAGCAGTACTGGGGCGGCCCCGGCACCTACAGCGAGCAGCGCGGTCACCCGCGGCTGCGCATGCGGCACATGCCTTTCAAGGTCAATCCCGACGCGCGCGACCGCTGGCTCGCGCACATGCGCGCTGCCGTTGAGGAACTCGACCTGCCTCCCCTGCAGGAGGAGACCCTCTGGGCCTACCTGGAGCGGGCAGCCTTCGCGATGGTGAACACGTTCGAGGAGTGACCGGCGCTGTGGTCCGCCATGGGCCGCGGCGCGACTAGCGGCGCGACTCGTTCGCGAGCATCCGGATGGTGCGGTAGCAGCCGAGCGCGGCGAACGCCAGGGCGAGCACGATCTGCGGGAGATACGCGCTCCAGAGGTCGCCGTTGGTGAAGATGTTGCGCCAGAACAGGCTCCAGAACTGCGGCTCGCTGAGCGCCTCCGACAACGGGATGCCCACGGCCTGCACGAGGTCGGAGAAGATGCCGGCACCCAGGCTCAGCACGACCGTGACGACGATGATCGCCAGGACGCCCCAGAACGACGCCCGCGTCACCCGTGCCTTCGAGCCGACCCGGTAGAGCCAGACGGCCCCGAACGAAACGCCGTACGACACGATCGACGCGATGAAGCCGATGTTCCAGAGCAGCACCCAGGCGGCGACGCCGACAGGGATCACCACCAAGGCGAGGGCGAGCCCGCGCGCGACGCGCTCCGGCTCCGGGACCGCGGGGCCGACCAGCTCCGGCGGCACCGAGACCTCGGGGGCGACAGGCTCGGCAGGAACGGTGGTCGACTGATCGTCGTGGGCGTCGGACATGGCGGCTACTCCCCCTCAGCGCGGATCTCGCGCGAGTCACAGCCTGCCACGCCCTACCCGCGCACCCGGCACGTGCGGACTCCCCCAGTCCGAGGGATGCGCCGCGGGAACGGATCGCTAGGAGGGGTGGGCCGCCAGCTCCGCCGCGTCGCGCTCCGCCTGGCTGCGCTCGACGCAGAACTCGTTGCCCTCCGGGTCCTGCATCACCACCCAGCCGCGGCCATCCGGCAGCCGGTGGTCGGCGAACACCGTCGCACCCAGGGCGAGGAGTCGTTCGACCTCGTCATCCCGCGTGCCGTCGGTCGGTGCCACGTCGAGGTGCACCCGGTTCTTCACCGACTTCCCCTCCGGCACATTGATGAAGAGCAGCCGGGTGAGGCCATCCGGACTGATGATGAGGTTCTCCTCGTCATCCGGGCCATTGGGGTCGTCCGGGTCCTCCGAGAAGCCGGTCACCTGTGCCCAGAACAGGGACTGCTCATAGGCATTCGCGCTGTCGAACGTGATGTGGTTGATTCGAACCGCCATACTCCACAGAATAGGCCTGGCCCGTACGAGCGCGGCAGGCCCCCGCCAGACCCGCCCCACCCGCCCGACCACCCCTGTGCCGAAGGAGACACCCGGATGACCAACGCAGTCACAGAGTCAGACGCCATCATCGTCGGAGCGGGCCTCGCCGGCCTGGTCGCGGCGTCGGAGCTCATCGACGCTGGCAAGCGCGTGACGATCGTCGAGCAGGAGCCCGCCGCGTCACTCGGCGGACAGGCGTGGTGGTCGTTCGGCGGCCTGTTCCTCATCGACTCGCCGGAGCAGCGCCGGATGGGCGTGAAGGATTCCCTCGCCCTCGCGCGCCAGGACTGGCTCGGCAGCGCCGGCTTCGATCGCGAGGAGGACCACTGGCCCAAGCGCTGGGCGGAGGCCTACCTGCAGTTCGCCGCCGGGGAGAAGCGCGCCTGGCTGCACGAGAAAGGTGTGCGCTTCTTCCCGATCGTCGGCTGGGCCGAACGCGGCTCGGGCATCGCGGGCGGCCACGGCAACTCGGTACCGCGCTTCCACATCACGTGGGGCACCGGCCCCGGTGTCGTCGCACCGTTCGTGCGCCGCGTGCAGCAGGGGGTCGCCTCCGGTCTCGTCACGCTGCTGCACCGGCACCGCGTCGACGAGCTCATCGTTGAGGACGGACGCGTCACAGGCGTGCGCGGCGCGATACTCGCCGAGGACCCGGCACTCCGAGGGGCGCCCAGCTCCCGGGAAGTCGTCGGCGAGTTCGAGCTCAGCGCCACCGCCGTCGCGGTCACCAGCGGCGGGATCGGCGGCAATCACGACCTGGTTCGTGCCGCCTGGCCGGAACGGCTCGGCACTCCCCCGACGCACATGCTGTCCGGCGTCCCCGCGCACGTCGACGGCCGGATGCTCGGAATCAGCGAGGCGGCGGGAGCGCGCCTCATCAACGGCGACCGGATGTGGCACTACACCGAGGGCATCCAGAACTGGAACCCGGTGTGGCAGCAGCACGGCATCCGCATCCTGCCCGGCCCGTCGTCGCTGTGGCTCGACGCGTCGGGCGAGCGTCTCCCCGTGCCGCTGTTCCCCGGATTCGACACGCTCGGCACGCTGGAGCACCTGCGCACGACCGGCGCCGACTACAGCTGGTTCGTGCTCACCCAGAAGATCATCGAGAAGGAGTTCGCGCTGTCGGGCAGCGAGCAGAACCCCGACCTGACGAACAAAGACCTGCGGCTGCTGTCGAAGCGGATCGGTCCCGGGGCGCCCGGGCCGGTCGAGGCGTTCAAGGAGAAGGGGGCCGACTTCGTCGTGGCCGACACACTCGACGAACTCCTGGCGGGGATGCAGCGACTCTCCGATGTGCCGCTCGACAGCGAGCGCGTCGCGCAGCACATCCAGGAGCGCGACCGCGAACTCGACAACGCGTTCAGCAAGGACCTCCAGCTCGCGGCCATCCGTGGGGCCAGGGAGTACCGCGGCGACAAGCTGATCCGGGTGGCCAGCCCGCACAAGCTGCTCGATCCGTCGGCGGGGCCGCTGATCGCGGTGAAGCTGCACATCCTGACCCGCAAGAGCCTCGGCGGAATCGAGACCGACCTCGACGGCCGTGTCCTCGGCGACGGCGGTGAGCCGGTCGCCGGGCTCTACGCGGCGGGGGAGGCGAGCGGGTTCGGCGGCGGCGGCGTGCACGGGTACCGCGCCCTCGAGGGCACGTTCCTCGGCGGCTGCCTGTTCTCTGGCCGTCAGGTGGGCCGGGCGATCGCGCGCGGCTGACGCACGGGCTGCCTGCTGCGGGGCGCTGCGGGGTGAGGCGCTGCGGAGTGGAGCGCTGCGGGGTGAGGCGCTGCGGCTACGCGCGCAGCGTCCAGGCCTGCCGGCGCACCAGCACGTGGCCGCGCTTCGTCGTGAGCCGCGTCCATGGGCCGGTCTCCAGGATGGACACCGGCTCGCCCTCGCCGAGGAAGCCGAGGCTCTCGGCGGCGAACGCCGCGCCCGCCGGAATGTACTCCAGCCCCTCGACCGGCTTGCCCCAGACCTCGGCTCGCACCCGCTGCACGAGCTGTTCGCCGGTGCCCGTCGGCACCGCTTCGGCCACCTCGGCGATGCCGTCCTTCGCCGTCTGCTGCAGCAGGTCGGCGGAGGCGTCGCCGACGGGCCGCCAGCCGCCCCGTGGCGGCGAGATGCCGGCCCAGGTGACCGTGGAGACCTCGAGCGGCATCCGGACCTCTACCGGGCCGTCGACGCCGTCGCCAACCGGGAGAGCGTCGGAGATCCGCGCCAGGCGATCGAGCAGCGACCGGATGGGCACCACCGCGTCGAACGCGACCTCCGGCTGGATGGCGAACGTGCGCAGACCGAGCACCGTCGGCGTCTGGTCGAGCAGGCCGCGCGGGTACAGGATCGCCGAGTACACGGCGAGGACGCCCGATCCGCCGATCAGGCGCACCGAACCTTCCTCCACACGGGCCGCCCGGGACAGGTAGGTCTGCAGGTCGGACACGGAGAGGGAATCCAAGAGGGAGAATGACTGGCTCATCTGCTGTCTAAACTACCAAGAGACATCACGATGGAGGCACTGTGACCGAGCCCCTGGCATCCCTTCTGACCGCGCTCGATCTGACCGACACCGGCGCACGCACCAGTGAGGACATCTTCACCGGACCGTCGCAATGGATGCCCCTCGGGCGTGTCTTCGGCGGCCAGGTGCTCGCGCAGTCCATCGTGGCCGCCCAGCGCACCGTGCCCGACGACCGTTCCATCCACTCGATGCACGGCTACTTCCTGCGGCCGGGCGACGTCAACCTGCCGATCACCTTCTCGGTCGACCGCATCCACGACGGCCGCTCATTCTCGACCAGGCGCACCCAGGCCTATCAGAGCGGGCTGCCCATCCTGTCGATGATCGCCTCGTTCCAAGACGACGACGAAGGCCTCGAGCACCAGATCGAAATGCCGGACGACCTGCCGGATCCCGAGTCGCTGCAGAGCTCGGCCGCGGTGCTGGCCGACATCGACCATCCGGTCGCACAGTACTGGGCCAGCGACCGCCCGTTCGACATCCGGCACGTCACCTCGCCGATCTACTTCACGGTCGAGGGCGAGCAGGTGGCGCACCAGGCCGTGTGGTTCCGCGCGATCGGAACGCTGCCGGACGACCCCGAGCTGCACCGCGCCGCTCTCGCCTACGCCAGCGACTACTCGATCATGGAGTCGGTCATGCGACGGCACGGCGTCGCATGGGCCACGCCCGGACTCAAGGCGGCGAGCCTGGACCACGCCATGTGGTGGCACCGCTACGCCCGGGTCGACGAGTGGCTGCTCTACCTGCAGGAGTCGCCGTCGGCCAGCGGCGGCAGAGGCCTCTCGCTCGGCCGTATCTACAGCCGTGACGGCCGGCTGATCGCCAGCGTGGCGCAGGAGGCGATGGTGCGGGTGCCGTAAGGCGCCGTCCCGTAGCCCGTCGCCTTCCAACCCGTCGCCCCGGGCCCCGGCTACCCGAAGGTGCTGCGCAGCAGCACGGTGCCGTCGGTCGCCGAGCGGATGTCGACGCTCGCGATCTTCGACAGCGGCACGCTGGTCGTGGCGACCGGCTCGACCGTCGATCCCGCCTGCGCCGTCCAGGTCGAGATCTGTGTGGCGACCCCGCTCCGGTCGGTGACGACCATCGCATAGGTCCAGACCCGCCCCGACTCGCTCCCCGCCCACTCGGCGTAGCTGCACCGCGACTCGATACGGGTCCCCCACGGCTCGGAGACGAGCTTCAAGTCGGCGCTCAACGCGCTCGGCTCGACCTGCGTCATCTGGACGCTCGTTCCGGCCTGCTGCGTGACGGGAGGCGCGACGAGGGACGGCACCACCACGGCCGAGATCGCGATGATGGCCGCCGCCGCGGCCAGCGCACCGGCGGTCCACCATCGGCGACGAGTGCGGCGCCTACGCGCCTCGCTCAGCAGTGCCGGAAGCAGTTGCGGGGTGGGCGCGACCGTCGGGTCGTCGAGCAGTGCGAACGCGTCGTCGGGGGCGACCCTGCCCAGGATGCCGGGGAGACCGGCCAGCTCCCCCATCGACGTGGCGCAGTCGCTGCACGTGCGCAGATGCTCCTCGTATGCGCGGCGCTCGGTGGGCGACAGCGCCCCGAGCACGTAGGCGCCGTCCCATGTCGCGAACTGGTCGTGAGTCGTCATCGCTCGGTCACCCCCCTCTCCTGCAGTGCGAGTCTCAGCGCGCGCAGCCCGTAATGGATGCGCGACTTGACGGTCCCCTCGGGAATGTCGAGCTCCCGTGAGATCTCGGCGATCGAACGTCCGCCGTAGTACGCGTGAACGATCACCGCGCGGTGCTCGTCGGACAGCTCCGCGAGGGCGTCCGTCACCAGCCAGGCGTCGAGCACGGCATCCGCCTCGTTCGGTCCACCGCGCTCGGGCAGCACATCGGTGCCGATCTCGTGGATGCTGTGGGCGCTGCGCTTGTCGTCGATCACCAGGTTGCGTGCCACCGTGAACATCCATGCGCGCGCCGAGGACTGCGACTGGTCGAGCACCGCCGGCCGGCGCCAGGCGCGCAAGAGGGTCTCCTGAACGACGTCATCGGCCATCGCGCGGTCGCCGGTGAGGTGCACCACGTAGCGCCACACCGCCTGCGCGTGCTGGTCGTGCAGCTCGCGGAGCAGTCGCGCGTCCTCGTTCGGCATGCACACCTCCACCAGATACACGAAGCCGCTTCAAAGAAGGTTCACCGTTTCACGGCCCCGCATTGAACCGTTCGCACGGCAGACTCGTGGATACCGGTATTACAAAGCTACGCCGACCCGTGAGGACTCAGTATGACCGAACCGACTCCGCTCACCCGACGCACCCTCGTCTCGATCGGCGGAGCGTCCGCGGGCGCCCTGCTGCTCGCCGCGTGCACGTCCGATGGCGCGGCCGGCTCCGAATCGGGCTCCGTCACCGTGCCGCTCTCCTCGATCCCCGTGGGAGGCGCTGTCTCCGCGAAGCTCGGGTCGACGCCCGTCGTCGTCTCGCAGCCCACGGAAGGAAAGGTCGTGGCCTTCAGCGCGGTCTGCACGCACCAGGGCTGCACCGTCGCTCCGACGGGCAAGGAGTTCGACTGCCCGTGCCACGGCTCCCGCTTCGACGGAACGACCGGCGACGTGCTCCAGGGCCCGGCTCAGCAGCCGCTCGGCAAGCTGACCGCCTCGGTGTCGGGTGACACAGTCACCGTGACGAAGTAGCCGTCCCAGCGAGTTGCGCCGAATGTGCGCTCGCGCACGCTCCGGACCGCACATTCAACGCAAGTCGGCCTGCGCGGGTAGCGGCGGCCGCGGCGGCCGCGGCGGTCAGCCGCGCTTGGTGAACTGCACCGGCTCGTCGAGGTAGGGCGTCCAGGCCGCGCGCTCGCCGTCGTTGATGCGGCGCGGCCGCTCGCTCGCCGCATCCACCAGCACGATCGTCGTCGCGGCGCGCGCGTACAGGATGTCGGGCTCGGTTCCGCGGGGCGAGTGCACTTCGTAGCAGACCTCGAGGCTCGCGCCGCCGAGGCGTCCGAGCCAGAGCTGCACGTCGAGCGGCTGCCGCAGGTACGGGATCGGCGCCAGGTACTCGATCTCCTGCCGCGCGATCAGCGTGAGCGTGTCAGCACCCGGCCGCCCGTCGAGCACCGCCGTGCTCGCGCCGACCGCCTCTTCTGCGTCGTCGGTGATCCAGAACGCGATGATGCGCGCCTCCTCGAGGAGGCGGAGCATCTCCGCGTTGTTCACATGGCCGTAGGCGTCGAGGTCGCTCCAGCGGAGCCTGATCGGCACGTGCAGTCTCATCGTCTTCGCCTTCCTGCGTCGTTGCTTGCTGCGCCAGCTCTGTGCTGCGCCTGTTCTCCCGCTCGGCCGCGACGGATACGACGGCCGGGCGGGAGCGCGGGGCTCAGTCGCGGGTGAGCTTGCGGTACGCGGAGCGGTGCGGCTTGGCCGCGTCCGGGCCGAGGCGCTCGATCTTGTTCTCCTCGTACGCCTCGAAGTTGCCCTCGAACCAGTACCAGTTGGCCGGGTCCTCCTCGGTGCCTTCATAGGCGAGGATGTGCGTGGCGATGCGGTCGAGGAACCACCGGTCGTGTGTGATCACGACGGCGCAACCCGGGAACTCGAGCAACGCGTTCTCGAGGCTCGAGAGCGTCTCGACGTCGAGGTCGTTGGTCGGCTCGTCGAGCAGCAGGAGGTTTCCGCCCTGCTTGAGCGTCAGCGCCAGGTTGAGGCGGTTGCGCTCACCACCGGAGAGCACGCCGGCCTTCTTCTGCTGGTCCGGTCCCTTGAACCCGAAGGTCGAGACGTAGGCGCGCGACGGCACCTCCATCTTGCCGACCTGGATGTAGTCGAGCCCGTCGGACACGACCTCCCAGAGGCTCTTGTTCGGGTCGATGCCGCCGCGGGACTGGTCGACGTACGAGATCTCGACCGTCTCACCGATCTTGAGGTCACCGCCGTCGAGCGGTTCGAGACCGACGATCGTCTTGAACAGCGTCGTCTTTCCCACGCCGTTCGGGCCGATGACGCCGACGATGCCGTTGCGCGGAAGCGTGAAGGTGAGACCGTCGATGAGTTTGCGGTCCGCGAACCCCTTCTCGAGGTTCTTCGCGTCGATCACGATCTGGCCGAGGCGCGGGCCCGGCGGGATCTGGATCTCTTCGAAGTCGAGCTTTCTGGTGCGCTCCGCCTCGGCCGCCATCTCCTCGTAGCGCGCCAGACGCGCCTTCGACTTCGCCTGGCGTCCCTTCGCGTTGCTGCGCACCCAGTCGAGCTCTTCGGAAAGCCGCTTGGAGAGCTTGGCGTCCTTCTTGCCCTGGACCTCGAGTCGAGCCTGCTTCTTCTCGAGGTAGGTCGAGTAGTTGCCTTCGTACGGGTACAGGTGACCGCGGTCGACCTCGGCGATCCACTCGGCCACGTGGTCGAGGAAGTACCGGTCGTGGGTCACGGCGAGCACAGCACCGTGATACTTGGCCAGGTGCTGCTCGAGCCAGAGCACGCTCTCGGCGTCGAGGTGGTTGGTGGGCTCGTCGAGGAGCAGCAGGTCGGGCTTCTGGAGCAGGAGCTTGCAGAGCGCGACGCGGCGCTTCTCACCACCGGAGAGGCTCGTGACCGGCCAGTCCCCCGGCGGGCAGCGGAGCGCATCCATCGCCTGCTCGAGCTGCGAGTCGAGGTCCCACGCGTCTGCGGCGTCGATCTTCTCCTGCAGCGTGCCCATCTCGGCGAGCAGGGTGTCGAAATCGGCGTCGGGGTCGGCGAGCAGCCCGGAGATCTCGTTGAAGCGGTCGACGTACGACTTGATCTCGCCGACGCCCTCCTGCACGTTCTCCAACACCGTCTTGCTCTCGTCGAGCAGCGGCTCCTGCATCAGGATGCCCACCGAGTAACCGGGCGTGAGCTTGGCTTCGCCGTTGCTCGGGGTGTCGAGCCCCGCCATGATCTTGAGGATGGTCGACTTACCCGCACCGTTCGGGCCGACGACACCGATCTTCGCCCCCGGCAGGAACGACATGGTCACGTCGTCGAGAATCAGCTTGTCGCCGACCGCTTTGCGGGCGCGCACCATCGAGTAAATGTATTCGGCCATGCCCTCCAGTCTATTGGGCGCGGGCGGCGCACCGGTCCCACCGGCCTCGCTGCCCGATACCTCCTCTCACGTTGCGCTCCACCTCTGGCATCGCCGTGACACCGCCCTGCCATCGCCGTGAGTGGTCACGTATTGTCGCTGGCCGGCCCGGAACCGCGTGTGTGGCGACAGTTGGTGACCGCTCACGCTCGTGCACCGCCAGCGCCCTGTGGATAAACGCGGGGCACGGCTCGACGCACGGCTCGACGCACGCCCTGCACGGGCATCCACCACCGCCGGCGCGAGCTACCAGTCGATCGCGCGGGTCTGGCCGATGAGGCACGAACCTGTGCCGAGCACCGGGGTGACCTGGCTGCTGTAGCCGCCGGCATCCGCACCGTTCTGTCCGATGAGGCAGCTGTCGCCCATGCGCACCGAGAACTGGATCGAATTCGCCTTGAGGCCGATCGTCGACGTATCCGGAGTGACCTGCATGTCGGCCTTCACGAAGCCCGCCGCCACGAGCGCGTCGATGAAGTCGCGGCCCTGCGCAGCAGGCTTGGCCGCGAGGGTGGCCTTGTTGACCTTGTTGAAGAACGGCAGATTCTGCTGCGCCGTTCCATCGGGGTGCAACTCGATGGCACTCGAGGTCTGGCTCGGCGTCGCCGTCGCCGTCGCCGTCGGGCTCGCGCTCGCGGTGCTCGGGGTCGGCGCGGGGCCGCCGCCGACGCATCCGCTCAGCAGAACCGAGACCATGATGGCCCCCGTCGCTGCACCCCAGACCCCTGCCGCGCGCCCCCGGGATCGACGGACGATCGGGAGGCGTCGCACGTCGGTCATCTCGTCTCCGTTGCGGTAGCGGTGGGGGCGAGAGCCATTCTAGAAGGGCACCGCGGGTGAATCCTCCGCGGTCACCGGGAGAGCCCAGCCGTCCGCGTCGCGGTCGATCCCGGCCCCGGCAGGGGCTGCGTGAACGTCTCCGTCGCCGCGCGACCCACTCGACAGCCCTCGCGATGCGTCCGAGCCGTCGCCCGGCATCCCGGTGTCCTCAGCCGCAGCTCCACCTGCCGCGTCTCGCTCTACAGCATCGCCCTGCGTCCCGCTGCCTTGTGTCCCACCGCCAGGCGCCCCCTCACCGTGCCCGTCGATCGGCGCCGAGCGGATCGTGCGCGCGAACGACGCGCTGCCCCAACCGAGATCGTGACCGACCGCATCCGCGTCGATCTCGACCACGATCCCCGAGCGGTCGTCGTTCTCCCACTCCCGAACGCTCAGCCGGCCGGAGACGATCACCGGGTCGCCCTTCGAGACGCACGAGGCGACGTTGAGCGCGAGCTGCCGGAATGCCGTGACGGTATACCAATTGGTGCCCGTGTTCTCCCACGCCTGGGTCTGCCGGTTGAACCGGCGACGCGACGCGGCGAGGCGGAACGTCGTGATGGGCAGCCCCTCGGCCGTGACGAGGTGGTTGGGGGCGGTGGCGACGAAGCCGCGCGTGGCCAGGGAATCGTTCATGGTGCTCTCCTTCGGAACCTCGGAACATCGCCGGATGGCGGTGCTGACGAGTCTCGAACGGATGAGCATCCGGAAACCGCGTGCGCATCAACCTGGGGAAAGGCTCTCGACGCGAGCCCCTGTGGAGGCGGGAGGCGGGAGCCGGGAGACCCGTTACGCCGCGATCACGTACTGCGAATACGAAGCGCGGATCTTGTTCACCTTCGGCTGCGCGACGGCGAGACAGTAGCCCTGACCCGGGTTCTTCGCGAAGAAGTCCTGGTGGTACTCCTCGGCGCGGTAGAACGTGCCGAGCGGCTCGAGCGTGGTGACGATCGTGCCGTCCCAGTACGTCGCCGCCCGCTCGAGGGCAGCATCGAACAGCGCCTTCTGCTCGTCGCCGTCGTAGAACATCGCCGAGCGGTACTGGGTGCCGACGTCGACGCCCTGACGGTTGAGCTGCGTCGGGTCGTGGAGCGTGAAGAACACGTCGAGGATCACGGATGCGGGGATCACCTCGGGATCGAAGGTCACGGCGACCGCCTCGGTGTGACCGGTGCTCCCGGTGCAGACCTCCTCGTAGGTGGGGTCGACCGTCGTGCCGCCGGTGTAGCCCGACACGACATCCTGCACCCCGCGGAGCACGCGGTAGACCGCATCCAGACACCAGAAGCAGCCTCCGGCGATGACGAACGTCTGCATGGGAACCCTTTCGTTGCGACGCGCACCATTCTCCTACGATGTGGACATGACTTATGTTCCGGCGGACGACCGCTACGACACGATGACCTACAACCGCAGCGGACGCAGCGGCCTCAAGCTGCCCGCACTGTCGCTCGGCCTCTGGCACAACTTCGGCGACGAGCGCCCGATCGAGACCCAGCGGGCCATCGTGCGGCGCGCGTTCGACCTCGGCATCACGCACTTCGACCTTGCGAACAACTACGGGCCGCCCGCCGGCACCGCCGAGACCAACTTCGGTCGCCTGCTGCGCGAAGATCTGGCCCCGTACCGTGACGAGATCGTCATCTCCAGCAAGGCCGGCTACTACATGTGGCCCGGCCCGTACGGCGAGTGGGGCTCCCGCAAGAACCTGCTCTCGTCGCTCGACCAGAGTCTCGCGCGCCTCGGCACCGACTACGTCGACATCTTCTACTCGCACCGTCCCGACCCCGAGACGCCGATCGAGGAGACCATGGGCGCGCTCGCCAGCGCCGTGCAGCAGGGCAAGACCCTGTACGTCGGCATCTCGAACTACGACCCGGAGCAGACCCGCGCCGCGGCCGCCGCGCTGGCCGAGCACAAGATCCCGCTGCTCATCCACCAGCCGCGCTACTCGATGTTCGACCGTCACATCGAAGACGGCCTCTTCCCGGTGCTCGACGAGATCGGTGCGGGGAGCATCGTGTTCTCGCCGCTCGCCCAGGGAATGCTCACCGACCGCTACCTCGACGGCACGGTCCCCGCCGGCTCGCGCGCGGCGACCAGCCACTTCCTGTCGGAGAAGCAGTTGAGCCCCGTCTACCTCGAGCGGGCGCGCGCGCTCAACGAGATCGCTGCGGCGCGCGGCCAGTCCCTCGCTCAGCTGGCGCTGCGCTGGGTGCTTCGCCAGCCCGCGGTGACCAGCGCGCTGATCGGCGCGTCGAGCGTCGCGCAGCTCGAACAGAACGTCGCAGCCTTGGATGCTCCCCCGCTGACTGCGGACGAGATCGCCGCCATCGAGCCCTACGCGGTCGACGGCACCGAGCACCTCGAAGACTGAGGCAACGAGCCGGCACAACTCCGGAACGACGGGCGCAATCCGGCCCGCGTTCCGGAGTTGTGCGCTTTCTCAGGGCGTGTCGGCCCGGAGTTCCGGACGAACGCGACCGGGTTGCGCCCACGGCCGGTCACGGGAGCGTCACGACTCCGCGACACTGCGCGCGAGGTCCCGGAAGAGCGGCGCATCCGGAGTTAACATCACGCCATGCAGTGGTGGAATGACTTCGTAGACTGGCTCACTTCGTCGGACGCTCAGCCGATGATCTTCAATGCGGTGGTGCTCGCGGTTGCCGTGATCGTCGCCGGGTTGCTCGCAGCCTGGATCGCGCGCGGCGCGATCAAGGGCCTGCTCTCCCGCACCGATCGCGCGCAGAAGGCGTCGGCCATCGCGGCCCTCGTCGACGCGGCGACCGAGGCATCCGTATGGAATTCCCTGACCCCCGGCGAACAGGTCCTCTCGGACCGCGCCGTCGGCCAGGCCGACATCATGGTGCGCCTGCTCCCCATCAAGGGCGCCGGTATCGCCGCCAACTGGGCCGGACACCAGCTCGCAGAGATGAAGCGCGCGTCCGCCACCTTCGGCTACCAGCTCGACCCCGCGATCGCCGAGTTCCGCGACCGCCTGATCGAGTGGCAGAACAAGCCGGGCCGCGCCCGCAAGATCTTCCAGGGCGACCTCGAGCGCTGGCGGTTCGAGAACAACGACTCGGAGCGCCAGCTCATCGCCCAGCAGGACGCCTGGGTCGCCGACCAGCATCACCAGCAGTACGTCCCCGTCGCCCAGAACGACACGGCGGACCCGTTCGGAGTCGGCAACGCCGACACGGTCGCGCCCGCATCACCGATCCCGTCCGACACGGTGCCGTCCAACACGGTCCCGTCCGACACCGCTCCGACCTCGAAGCTGTCGCAGCCCGTCTGATCGACGCGCGCACTTCCACCCGAACGAGAGAGGGCCGGCGGATCATCCGCCGGCCCTCTTCCGTTGCTGCAGTCCCTACTTCGAGTAGTCGCCCCGCTCGTGCCACCACTCGTCGAACATGCTGGCCGGAACACGCCGCTTGTGCTCGGTGGCCAGGTACCGGGCCTCGATGGCACTCGCCACCTCATCCGGAACATCGCGGCCCTCGAGGAAGTCGTCGATGTCCGCATAGGTCAGGCCGAGGTTGTCCTCGTCGGTCTGGCCCGGCGTGTGGTCGAGGAGGTCGGCGGTGGGCGCCTTGGTGTAGAGCCGCTCCGGCGCCTCGAGGTGCTCGAGCAGCGCGCGCCCTTGACGCTTGGTGAGCCCGGTGAGGGGCAGGATGTCCGTTCCGCCGTCGCCGTACTTGGTGAAGAATCCCGTGACCGCCTCGGCGGCGTGGTCCGTGCCGACCACGAGAAGGCGGCGCTGGCCCGCGATCGCGTACTGGGCGACCATGCGCGCGCGCGCCTTGACGTTGCCCTTCGTGAAGTCGCTCATCTCGTCGCCGACGGCGTCGCGGTACTCGTCCTGGAAGCCATCGACGCCGCGCTTGATGTTGAACGTCACCGTGCGCTGGGGGCGGATGAACGAGAGCGCGAGCTGCGCGTCGTCTTCGTCGTGCTGCACCGAGTACGGCAGTCGCACGGCGATGAACTCGGCCTCGACCCCTTGCTCGGCGAGTCGCTCGACCGCGAGCTGGCTGAGCCGGCCGGCGAGCGAGGAATCCTGCCCGCCGCTGATGCCGAGCACGTACCCGGACGCGCCCGTGTTCTTGAGGTACTCCACGAGGAAGCCGACCCGCTTCTCGATCTGGGCCGCCGGGTCGATGGTCGGGCTGACGTTGAGTTCCTCGATGATTCTGGCCTGGAGATCACGCATGCAGCCACCCTAGCGCCGGCGCGTTTCGGTCATGTGAACACCGCCGGGATGCGCGCCACGAGTAGCATCGCGGCATGGATCCCACGGTCGGCACCATCATCCTGCTCCCCCTGATCGCGGTCGGCGCCTCCTTGCTCGCGAACGCCGTGGGGAAGGTCGCCAAGATCCCCCTGGTGGTCTTCGAGATCCTGCTCGGACTGCTCGTCGGTCCGAGCGTGCTCGGCTGGATCCCGAAGTCGGACGGAGTCGACTTCCTTGCGAACTTCGGGCTCGCCTTCCTCTTCTTCATGGCCGGCAACGAGATCGACTTCGCCTCGATCAAGGGGCGTCCGCTCGGTCGGGCCTCGATCGGCTGGCTCGTCTCGCTCGTGCTCGGCGTGGTGCTGGGGATCGTGCTCGCCCCCGACCCGATCGCCGGCGTCTACATCGGGATCGCCCTCACCTCGACGGCGCTCGGCACGCTGATGCCGGTGCTGCGCGACGCGGGCGAGCTCAAGACGCCGTTCGGTCTGGCGGTGACCGCGGTCGGCGCCATCGGCGAGTTCGGGCCCCTGGTGGCCATCTCGCTCTTCCTCAGCGGCCGCAGACCTCTGGCGGCAGCCCTCGTGCTGATCGGCTTCGCCATCGTCGCTGGGCTGGGGATCTGGCTCGCCTCGAGGGGTACGCACGAGCGCTTCCACCGCCTGGTGCGCGCGACGCTGCACACGAGTGGACAGTTCGCCGTCCGCTTCGTCGTTCTGGTCATCGCAGCCCTCGTGGGCCTGAGCGTCGCGCTCGGCCTCGACATGCTGCTGGGCGCCTTCGCCGCCGGCGTCATCTGCCGGGTGCTGCTGCAGGGCGCGAGCAAGCCGGATGCCGAACTGGTCGAAGGCAAGCTGGAGGCGGTCGCGTTCGGTGTCGTGGTGCCCATCTTCTTCATCAACACGGGCATCGGATTCGACCTGCCGGCCCTCCTCGGCGACCCGCACGCCCTCCTGCTGCTGCCGATCTTCGTGGTGCTGCTGCTGATCGTCCGCGGGATCCCCGGCTCCTTCGCTGCTCCGCGCGGCGCGACGTTCGCCGACCGCAGCGCCCTCACCCTGTTCAGCGCCACCGGTCTGCCCATCATCGTGGCCGTGACGAATATCGCCCTCGACGAGCACGCCCTCTCAAAAGGAACGGCGACCGCGCTGGTCGGGGCCGGGATGCTCTCGGTGCTGCTGTTCCCGATCATCGCGCTGACCCTGCGCAAGCGGTCGAGCGACGGCGGCCTGCGGTCGCCCGACACCGATCGGGTGCCGATCGTCGGCTAGCCAGTGCCGGCCCGCGCCGGTTGGCGCCCCGCGCCGGTTGGCGCCCCGCGCCGGTCGGCGCCACCCGGCGCCGGTCGGTCCGAGCGCTACGGGATGCGCGTGAGCGCGCGTCCGAGGATCGCGGTGGTCAGCGCTTCGATCGGCTCGCGCGGCGCGGCCGGGTTCGACAGCAGTGTGAAGTCGACCTGCCCGAGCTCCGGCAGCGCGAACCGGTTGGTGACCTTCACCAGATCCGACGGGATGAGCGACCGCGGGAAGACTGCCACCCCGATCCCGGCACGCACGGCCGCGAGCACGCCGTTCACCTCGCGCGTATTGCACGTGATCCGCCAGGTGCGTCCCGCCGCTTCGAGGGCGTCGATGGTGATCTGGCGGCTCAGGCTCGGCCCCTGGTAGGCGATCAGCGGGATGGGCTCCCCCGGCTCGATCACCGTCTTCTCCTGCCCCACCCAGACGAGGTCGTCGGTGGCGACCACCGTTCCGTCGGTCGTGCCGGGGTTCTGCTTGATGAAGATCAGATCGAGGTGGCCGCCCTTGAGCCGCCGGTGCAGGGGGCCGGACTGGTCGACGGTGAGTTCGAGATTGATCTGCGGATGCTGCTGCCGGAAGTGGCGCAGGATGCGCGGCAGCGTGGTGATCGCCAGGTCGTCGGCCGCGCCGAACCGAAGCCGGCCGCGCATCGCCGAGCCGCTGAAATAGCGGTCGGCCTCCGCGTGCGCGGCCAGGATGGTGCGGGCGAAACCGGCCATCGCGTCTCCGTTGTCGGTGAGGCGCACATCCCGGGTGTCGCGGGCGACCAGCTGCCGCTTGGCCGTCTGCTCGAGGCGCCGAACGTGCTGGCTGACGGTGGGCTGACTGATCCCGAGACGCGCGGCCGCCTTCGTGAAACTGCGGGTGTCGGCGACCGCCAGGAAGGTGCGGAGCAGCACCGGATCGAACATCAGGCATCCATTCGATAAGCCAATAGGAGTTATAGCTTCAATTGCCCGCAAGAATATCGCGGATTGCGTAACGTCGAGAGGGAAGACCTTTCATACGGAACCAGATACGCAGGACGATTCGTGGCACACACCGCAGCAGCACCACCCACCGGACCGATGCAGGTCCTCTCAGCCCGCCCGCCGTGGAGAGACACGTTCATCTCGCTCCGCGTCCGCAACTACCGGCGTTTCGCCGCCGGCAACTTGCTTGCCAACACCGCGGTGTGGATGCAGCGCATCGCGATGGACTGGCTCGTGCTGCAGCTCTCCGGGAGCGTCGCCGCGGTCGGGATCACGGTGTTCATGCAGTTCACGCCGATGCTCGTCTTCGGCCTCTACGGCGGAGTCATCGCCGACCGCTACCTCAAGCAGCGACTGCTGATCGTGACGCAGTCGTGCGCCGCCGGACTCGCTGCCCTCCTGGCCGTGCTCACCCTCACCGGCACAACGCAGGTGTGGCACGTGTACGTGATCTCGTTCGCGCTCGGGCTGGTGACCGTCGTCGACAACCCGGCCAGGCAGGTGTTCGTGAACGAACTCGTCGGGCCGCACTACCTGCGCAACGCGATCAGCCTCAACTCGTCGATCTTCCAGCTCGGCGGCCTCATCGGACCGGCGGTCGGCGGCATCCTGATCACCGCTGTCGGGGGCGGGTGGTCGTTCGCGATCAACTCGGTGGCCTGTCTCGTGGTGGTCGCGGCGCTCTGCTCGCTCCGGCGCTCGGAACTGCACGCTTCGCCGGCAGCGCCCCGCGCCAAGGGGCAACTCGTCGAGGGGATGCGCTACGTCCGTGGCAAGCCGGTGATCTTCTGGACCGTCGTGATGGTCGCGATCATCGCGGTGTTCGCCTTCAACATGCCCGTCTTCCTCGCGGCGTTCGCGAACAACGTCTTCGACATCGGCGCGCAGGGCTACGGACTCTTCAACGCCCTGGTCGCCGCCGGCGCGCTCGTCGGCGCGCTCGCCTCGACGCGCCGCACGAGCATCCGGCTCAGCATGGTCGTGGGAACGGCCGCCGCCCTCGGGATCGTGCAGGCGCTGGCGGGCTTCGCGCCCACCGAGTTCACCTTCGGCGCGCTCCTCGTCGGCATCGGGCTCGCGAATCTGCTCTTCGTCACCGCCGCCAACTCGCTCGTGCAGATGTCGTCGAACGTGCAGATCCGCGGCCGGGTCATCTCGCTCTACATCCTGGTGCTGCTCGGTGGTCAGGCGATCGGCGGCCCGCTCATGGGCTGGGTGGTCGAGACGGTCGGACCGCACGTCGCGATGATGATCTCCGGACTCGTGCCCGCCGCGGCGGCCGTCGTGATCGCGCTGCTCATCGCGCGCAGCGCGAGCCTCCGGCTGAAGTTCAGCCTCCGCGGACGCCGCCCGAGCGTGGCGATCGTCAATCGCGCTGGCAAGGCCGGCGCGCGCCTCTAACATGTGCAGCGGCTAGGCTCCGAGGATGGTGACATACCGCGACCCAGGTCTGCTCGAGTTCGATACCGCATTGGAGCGGGGCGATGCCGGCAACTCCCAGTCGTACATCCTGCTGCCCGGAAAGGCCGAAGAGCTGTTCGGCACGAGTGGCCGCATCCCCGTCGTGGCGACCTTCGACGACGTGCACTATCGCGGGTCGCTCGTCACCTACGGAGGCGGACAGCACCTCATCCTGGTGCTGCGCAGCATCTGCGAACTGATCGGCAAGGAAGCGGGCGACAGCGTGCACGTGACGCTCGCCCTCGACACCGAGCCCCGCGTGGTCGAGCTCGAGCCGGATGTGCAGAAGGCGTTCAAGACGGCCAAGGCGCTCGACCCGTTCCGCGCGATGAACTTCAGCTACCAGCGGGAGTACGCGCTCTGGATCGAAGAAGCCAAGCGCCCCGAGACGCGCACCCGGCGAATCCAGCAGGCGATCGAGCGGGTGAACGCGGGCCGACGGCTGCGCTGAGAGCCGGCGACGGCGGCGGCTACGGTATCGTGGAAGCGCCCCGCCCTCGTAGCTCAGCGGATAGAGCAGGAGCCTTCTAATCTCTTGGTCGCAGGTTCGATTCCTGCCGAGGGCACACCAGCGCCTACTCGCCGAAACGCTTCTCATCTCTTGGTCGCAGGTTCGATTCCTGCCGAGGGCACGTGCCCGAAAGGTGCCGAAACGTCGCTTTGAAGGGCGCCAACCGACCTTTTCGCACCTCTCGCTGAGACACAGAGCGTGGCAGCGAGGGTTACGGCAGCGCCTTCGCGGCCGCGACCAGCACCTGCTGGAGCGTGGGAACGCCCTCGGCCCGAAACACCTCGTCGCCGTCGGGCGTGCTGACGATCACCGTCGGCGTCACCCGGATGCCGTCGGCCTCCGCACGTTCCACGTTGCGCGCCACGTCGAACTCCGCCACCGAGGCACCCGGGACGAGCCGTGACGCCTCAGCGAGGATCGCACGCGTCTGCATGCACGGCTCGCAGAAGGCCGAGGTGTAGAGGGTGAGCTTCACAGTGCACCGGCTCCGCACGCAGTGACGGGAGGGCGAACCGCGGATGTCGAATGCACGACTTCAGTGTACGTCCGGCGAACATCCGGAAGCCATCCGGGAACGGTCACGCGGCGGACACCCGGCGTTCGCGCTGACTGACGAGAATCACTCGTGTGAGCCGAGCCGCATACACCAGGTACGTCGCTCTCGGAGATTCGATCACCGAAGGGCTGTGCGATCCTGCGCCGCCGCCTTCGAAGCCATCGGCGCCCACCGCCCCGTGGCTCGGATGGGCCGACAGGCTCGCCGTGATCCTCGACGGAGACGCGCATCTCGGCGGACGCGAGTTCGAGTTCGCGAACCTCGCCGTGCGCGGGCGCCGCATCGGCGACGTCGTCGACGCCCAGGTCCCGCACGCCGTCGCGCTCGGCGCAGACCTGGTCTCGGTGATGGTCGGCGGCAACGATCTGATGAGCCCCGCCGCCGATCCGGATGCGCTCGCCGGCCGACTCGACGCCGGCATCCGGTCGCTGCGGGCGAGCGGTGCGACGGTGCTCCTCGCCAACATCTTCGACCCGCAGTTCGCGTTCTTCCTCAAGCCGTTCCGCGGGCGCGCAGCCGTGTTCAACGCGAACGTCTGGAGCATCGCGCGCGCCAACCAGGCCGTCGTGCTCGACGTGTGGGGCGTGCGCGAATTCCAGGACGGCGCGATGTGGGCCTCGGATCGCGTGCACCTGAGCGCCCGCGGACACCGGCTCCTGGCCGCGCGCGCCGCGCACACGCTCGGGGTTCCGTACGCGGAGATCGCCGCCAAGAACACCGCGGAATCGTCCCCCGCTCCCCCGCAACCGTTGCCGCTGCGCACCTGGCTGAGGGTCTACGCGATCCCCTGGGCCGCGCGCCGGCTCCGACACATCTCCGCCGGCGACGGGCTCGACCCCAAGCGGCCGGTGCCCTGCCGCGTCGGACCCCAGCATTAGACTCTCCGCATGGCTAATTCCTCGGATCGACTGGTCTGGATCGACTGCGAAATGACCGGACTCGACCTCGAGGTCGACGAACTCGTCGAAATCGCGGTGGTGATCACCGACTTCGAACTGAACGTGCTCGACCCGGGACTCAGCATCGTGATCAAGCCGGATGCATCCGCGCTCGAGAACATGAACGACTTCGTGCGCGACATGCACACGACGTCCGGCCTCATCGAAGAGATCCCGCACGGCAAGAGCCTCGCCGAAGCCGAGTACGAGGTGCTCGAATACGTGCTCAAGTACGCACCGGGCGCCCGAACGGCTCCCCTCGCCGGCAACACCATCGGCACCGACCGCATGTTCCTCGCGAAGTACATGCCCCGGCTCGACAACCACCTGCACTACCGCAACGTCGACGTCTCATCGATCAAAGAACTCGCACGCCGCTGGTTCCCGCGCGTGTACTTCAACGCGCCCGAGAAGCACGGCGGGCACCGCGCTCTCGCCGACATCCTGGAGTCGATCCGGGAGCTCGACTACTACCGCGACGCGGCGTTCGTCGGCGAGCCGGGACCCACCACGGAGCACGTCCAGGCGGTCTCAGCGGCCGTGGTGGAAAAATGGGCGCCCCAGATGTAATACAATCGTCAAGTTGCTTTGAGTGAACCGAAAGAGACACTCGAAGAGCATGGTGGGTATAGCTCAGCTGGTAGAGCGCCTGGTTGTGGTCCAGGAGGTCGCGGGTTCAAGCCCCGTTACTCACCCCAAAGAAGCGCCTGGTCGTGGTGCAGCGTCACAGAGCAGGTCACGGGTTCAAGCCCCGTTACTCACCCCAAAGAAGCGCCTGGTCGTGGTGCAGCGTCACAGCAAGCCCCCAGTAGAGAACTGCGGCGGCGCGCGTACTGTGACGTGGCATGAATGCAACCGGATGGATCATCCTCATCGTCGTGATCGTCATCGTGGTGATCGCGATCATCGTCGTCGTCTCCATGGCCGGCCGCCGACGCAAGGTCGAAGCGGACCGTCAGCGGGCCGGAGAGCTGCGGCAGTCCGCCGCGGACGACGAGCTGGCCGCCCGCGAACGCGAGGCGGCTGCCGCCCGTGCGTCTGCCGACGCGAAGCAAGCAGAGGTCGAGGCCGAGAAGCTGCGCCGCGAGGCCGAGGCCCGTCAGACCGACGCGACAGAGGCGCGCTCTGCGTCCGACGACAAGCTCCGCAAGGCAGACGGGCTCGACCCGGACGTGCGCACCGGCAGACGCGCCGAGCCCACAACGGCACCGGCGGCCCCCGGATCGCCCGCGGAGCCGACCGTCGCAGGAGACGCCCCGAACACGACACAGGCGCCGCCGCCGACCTCGCCCGCCGCGCCGGCCGTGGCTCCCGACGACCCGAACGCCGGCTCGGGACAGCACCGCGCCCCCTGACCCGCCAGCCGGCGCCGGCACCGCCGGCGCCGGGCGGCGGCGATCGACGCAATCCTTGCACCGACTTGCAGTCGATTACGCAATAACTCGACAAATCGTCGACAATTCTCACGACCCTCTTG
This sequence comes from Leifsonia poae, assembly GCF_027921845.1. Lineage (GTDB taxonomy): Bacteria > Actinomycetota > Actinomycetes > Actinomycetales > Microbacteriaceae > Leifsonia > Leifsonia poae. The sequence goes on along the minus strand of NZ_BSEN01000015.1, from coordinate 498,229 downwards.
TGGATGGCCGCATCGCGGTCGTATCGTCGGGCCAACTCTCGACGCAATCGTGCGCCGAGTGTCCAACGGCGTACACCTTCTCGAGAGGAACGAGTCAACGATGACACGAAACGTCCCGGCCGCCCGGCGCGGCCGATTCCCCCGGATGCGCTGGAGCACGTCCATCGCGTCGGCCGCCGCGATCGCGACGGCCGTCACTCTGGCCGGGCTCGCCGCACCCGCCGCCGCAACCCCCGCTCCGGTGACACCGTCGCCGGTCACACGCGCGGCCCTCGACCCGTCCCTCGTCAGCGGGCGCGGCGCCGCCCTCGGCTTCTCCGAGCAGGAGGCGGAGAAGGCCACGACGAACGGCACCGTGATCGGCCCCGACCGTACCGCGTACACCCTCCCCGCCGAGGCCTCCGGCCGCTCTGCCGTCTCGCTGAAACCGGGACAGTACGTGCAGTTCACCCTCCCGGCCGCCGCGAACGCCATCACTATGCGCTACAGCATCCCGGATGCGCCCCAGGGCGGCGGCATCACCGCCCCGCTTGCGGTCTCCGCGAACGGCGGCGCCGCGCGCACGATGACCCTCACGTCGCAGTACTCGTGGCTCTACAACCAGTACTCCTTCACCAACGACCCGAACGCCGGGCTCATCCATCCGGACTGGTGGATCACCGAATGCAAGTGCGTCCCGTCGCAGACGACGCCCGCGCCCGTGATCTCCACCCCGTTCCGCCCGATGCACTTCTACGACGAGCAGCGACTGCTCCTCGGTCGCACCTACAAGGCCGGCGACACGATCCGGCTCACCGCACCCGCGGGCAGCCCGGCAGCGACCACGACCATCGACCTGCTCGACTCGCAGGTGGTGGCCGCGCCGCACATCCGGCTCATCGCGGCGAACGTGCTGGCGTTCGGCGCCGACCCGTTCGGCAAGCGCGACTCGGCCGCGGCGTTCGACAAAGCCATCGCATTCGCCAAGAAGACGCACCTGAAGGTCTACGTGCCGCCGGGGCGCTACCAGGTCAACCGTCACCTCATCGTCGATGACGTCACGATCGAGGGCGCCGGCAGCTGGTACACGATCATCACCGGCAAGCAGGTCACGCTCTCCACTCCCGCACCCGACGGCTCCGTGCACACGGGCGTCGGCTTCTACGGCAAAGACGCGAGCGCCGGCGGATCCCACAACGTGCACCTCTCGGGCTTCGCGATCGAGGGCGACGTTCGAGAGCGCATCGACACCGACCAGGTGAACGGGATCGGCGGCGCGATGAGCGACTCGACCATCGACGGCCTCTACATCCACCACACCAAGGTCGGGATCTGGTTCGACGGTCCGATGTCGAACACGCACATCACCGACACCGTGATCGCCGACCAGATCGCCGACGGCGTGAACTTCCACACCGGCGTGACCGACTCGAGCGTGTCGAACTCGTTCATCCGCAACACGGGCGACGACGGCCTGGCGATGTGGTCGGAGAAGACGGCGGATGCCCGCAACACCTTCGACCACAACACCGTGCAGACGCCGACCCTCGCCAACGGGATCGCGATCTACGGAGGCACGGACAACACCGTCTCCGCCAACCTGATCGCCGATCCGCTCCGCGAGGGCAGCGGCATCCAGGTCGGATCGCGCTTCGGCGCCGAACCGTTCGCCGGTCATCTCTGGATCACCGACAACACGACGGTGCGGGCCGGAACGTACGAGCTCAACTGGGAGATCGGTCTCGGAGCGATCTGGTTCTACGCGCTGGAACGGAACATCGACGCGGACATCCAGGTCGTGGGCGACCACTTCCTCGACAACACGTACAACGCGATCATGCTGGTCACCGACTTCCCGGTCAAAGACCAGTACCGCATCACGAACGTCCACTTCGCCGACATCCGAGTGGACGGCACCGGAACCTCGGTGGTCAGCGCCCGCACGGCCGGCTCGGCGAGCTTCCAGAACGTGGATGCCCGCAACGTCGGCGCTGTCGGCGTGAACAACTGCGGATCGTTCAACTTCACGCCTGCCGGTTCGGAGTTCTCGTTGACCGACCTCGGCGGCAACGACGGCGGCGGAACGACCGGCCCGTGGCTCGCGGCGTGGGAGCTGCCGAACACCATCACCTGCGACGACCGCCCGCCGGTCGTCGTGCCTCCTGCGCCGTCACCGTGGAACTGACGCCGGCATCACACTGACGCGCTGAGACAGATCGAGGCCGGGCATCCATCGGGCGGATGCCCGGCCTCCCTGCGATCGCCGGCGCTCAGTCGGCCGAGCGGTGCAGCAACCAGATGCCGCCGTGCACAGGACGGTCGGCGCGCTGGCCGTCGCTCTCCACGTATTCGTCGAGCACAGCCAGGATGCGTCGGTCGATCTCCGCGACGTCGTCCGGCGACAGGTGCAGGGAGAAGCGCGCGTAGGTAGCGATCGAGGAGGGGCCCGCCTCGGCGAGCTCCTGCTGAAACGCATCGATCGGCGCGAACGACTCCGCCGTATCGGCGTGGGCGAGCGGGTCGGAGAGCCACCAGGTGCGGCCGGTCGAACGGTACGGCTTCTCGAGGGCCCCGCTCTCGCCGGTGCGGACGCCGGCGGGCTCGAGGAAGCCCGCATCCAGTAGCTGCTTCACGTGATAGTGCGCGGTGCCGGGGTCGATGCCCAGCCGGTCGGCCAGCTGCTTGTTGGTGAGCTCGTACTCGCCGCAGAGCCTCACCATGCGCACGCGCACCGGGTTGGCGAGCGCCTTCGCTTCTTTGACCGTCGCGGGCCTGCGCTTGGCGTCGACGGGATCCTGGGGCTCGTCCATGCCCTCAGGATACGTCCCGATGTGAATTGTGCAAATCCATTTGAATTTTCCCAATCACTGTGCAAGTCTTCCCTCATGGCTGCACCGCTGGGATCGAACTACTGGAAACTCTGGACATCGTCCGCGCTGTCCAACCTCGCGGACGGGGTCATGAAGGTCGCGCTGCCGCTGGTGGCCATCCGGTACACCGACTCGCCCACGATCATCGCGGGGCTGGCGTTCGCCTTCTCGCTCCCCTGGCTGGTCTTCGCCCTGACCGCCGGCGCACTCGCCGACCGTTTCGATCGCCGCCGCCTGATGCTCGTCGCCAACTCCGCCCGCGCCGCCTTCCTGGCGGTCCTCACCATCGCCGCGGCGATGGGCGCAGGCTCGATCTGGATCCTCTACGCGGCCGCCCTCTGCGTCGGCATCGCAGAGACGATCTACGACACGTCGTCGCAATCGATCCTCCCGCAGGTCGTGTCGCGCAGCGCCCTGTCCCGCGCGAACGGACGCCTCTACGCCGCCGAGTTGACCGCGAACCAATTCGTCGGTCCCCCGCTCGGCGGCTTCCTGGTCGCCGCCGGGTTCGCCCTGGCCTTCGGCGCTCCCGTGCTGCTCTGGGCGCTTGCGATCGGGATGCTCCTGCTGATGCGCGGTTCGTACGGCACCGATCATCCGCGCACCACCACCATGCGGGCAGACATCGCCGAGGGCTTGCGCTTCCTCTGGAGCAACACCCTGCTCCGTGTGCTCGCCATCATGGTCGGCGTCTTCAACTTCGCCGGCAACGCGACCTTCACGGTGCTCGTGCTCTACGCCGTCGGCCCGGCATCGGCCATGGGCCTGACCGATCCCGGGTACGGCCTCCTCCTGACCGCGTCCGCGCTCGGGAGTGTTCTCGGCTCACTCGTCGCCGAACGCGTCGAGCACGGCCTCGGGCGCTCCCGTGCACTGATCCTGACGATCCTCGGCAGTTTCGTCAGCCTGGCGACCCCGGCATTCACCACCAACCCCTACATCGTCGGTGCGGGATTCTTCCTCGGCGGCATCACGGTGTCGATCTGGAACGTGATCACGGTGTCGCTTCGACAGCGGATCACGCCCACCCGGCTGCTCGGCCGCCTCAACAGCGCCTACCGCCTGGTCTCGTGGGGCACCATCCCGCTCGGCGCCCTCGCCGGCGGGGTGCTCGCCCAGTTCCTGGGCTTCCCGCCCGTCTTCATCATCATGGGCGCCCTCACTCTCGGCCTCGTGATCGGGATGATCTGGGTCACCGACCGGCGCATGGACCAGGCCGAGCACGACGCGGAGAGCGTGTCCGCCGAGCACGACGCGGCACGGTCCGCCGGGCGCTGACACCACCGACGCACACACGACCCTCCCAGCCAACGTGCCTGTTCTGCCCAGAATGACCACGTAACGTTGTTTTCCGTTGACGGCACGGTATGCCGTCGTGTCGCGCGTGTGCCGCATCCACCCCCCGATTGCTCCGGATGTCCACCTGTGTTTAGCGCGGCACACCCGCGTCGCGCGTTGCGCGCCCTCTGACCCGCCGGGTCGCCGGGCGATCACGCACGTACCGCCGCGGTTCCCGACCCGCCGGATCGCCTCCTCTCCACCGAGGATGACCGATCCATGCCCGCCCACGGCCTACCGCCGTGTGCCCGCGAGCGGGGAAGCCCGAACACTGGAAGAGAATGCTCAGAACCATCCGCAACACCTCCCTGCCCCTCGGCCGCATCGTCGCCGGTGTCGCCACCGCCCTCGCGACCGCCAGCCTCATCGGCCCGGCGCTCGCCCAGCAGCAGAGCCAGACCGAGACGAAGCAGATCTCCGAGTCGACCGGCATGCACCACGAACAGCTCTCGGTCTACGAGGGGATCGTGCGCCACCGGCTCGAGGCCGAGGCCACGAAGACGCTCGCCAGCGCGAAGACCACCGTCGCCGCGCGTGCGGCGAAGGTCGACACGTCCGCGGCGAAGACCGCGATCGCCGGCCTCGACGACTATCAGCAGCTCGACGACTCCAACCTGCGCGCCACCATCGACAAGACGAAGACCGCCACGGCCGCCGTCGTGACGGCAGCTGCCAAGAAGGACCGCGAGATCGCCGCCGCCGCCGCTGCGGCAGCCGCCCGCGCCGCAGCGCTGGCGAACACCCCCTCGGGTGCGCAGGCGACGGCCCGCAACCTCGCCTCGAGCCTGCACGGCTGGGGCGACGGCGAGTTCAGCTGCCTCAGCAACCTCTGGCAGAAGGAGTCGGGCTGGAACTACCAGGCGTACAACGCCGGGAGCGGTGCCACCGGTATCCCGCAGGCGCTGCCCGGAAGCAAGATGGCGACCGCCGGCAGCGACTGGCAGAGCAACGCCTCGACCCAGATCAAGTGGGGTCTCGACTACATCGCGCGCTCCTACGGCTCGCCGTGCAGCGCCTGGTCCCACTCGCAGTCGGTCAACTGGTACTGATCGATCCGCCCGGGAGACCGGGCTCGTGAAATTCCGGTGCGCCGGTCCCGTGACGATCCCGGGGCCGGCGCACCGGTAAACTCACGCAGGTGAGCATCCCCGTCATCCAGGGCGCACATCTCGTCGGCAGCATCAACCTGCCCGATGCCGAGACCGTCCTGCGCACCGTCAGCACCCACCTCGGCGACCGTCTGCACCGCATCCCGGACGGCGAGGTGGGCGAACGCTTCTACTGGATCCAGTTCCAGACCAAACGGTTCGACACGATGGCGGGTCTCTCTCGAATCCCCGTCGAGCCGTTCTACATCCGCGACACCTTCGACGGCCGCCCCTTCGTGATCGACGAGGGCGTGTCGGCCGACGACCTCGTCTTCCCCGACCTCGGCTACGCCGAGGCGGCGCTCGCGTCGTACGCGACGTTCGCCCGCGTGCGCGACGAGGGCGCGATCGCACCCGGAACGCGGTTCCAGGTCTCCCTCCCCACTCCGGCGGCCATCGCCGGAGCGTTCGTCGTCGCCGACTTCCGCGCAGATTTCGAGCGGGCCTACGAGCGCGCGCTGTTCGGCGAGCTCGAACGGATCGTGGCGGGCATCCCCCACGCCGACCTCGCCATCCAGTGGGACACGGCCGTCGAGTTCGCGCTGCTGGAGTCGACCAACATCCGGTCGACTCACGCCATCGTGCCGTGGTTCGACGATGTGCTCGGCGGGGTGATCGAGCGTGCCGCACGGCAGGCCTCGGTCGTCCCCGCGGACGTGCAGGTCGGTTACCACCTCTGCTACGGCGATGTCGAGGAGGCGCACTTCGTGCAGCCCACCGATGCCGGGCATCTCGCCGACGTGATCTCCGGCGTGCTGGCCGCCGCCCCGCGTCCGATCACCTGGTTCCACCTGCCCGTGCCGATCGAGCGAGACGACGCGGCGTTCTTCGCACCGCTCGCCGCCGTCGAACTGCCGGAGAGCACGGAGCTCTACTTCGGGCTGCTCCACCACGAAGACGGCGTCGACGGCGCCCGTCGTCGCGCGGACGCGGCGGCCACCGCGGTGCCGCGGTTCGGCGTCGCCACCGAGTGCGGTTTCGGACGCGGCCCGAGCGAACGCACCCCAGCTCTGCTCGACCTGCACGCGGCCGTCGCCGACGCCTGGTGACCTGAGATGCTCGACCTGGACGCCGACGCGTTCGAAGCCCTCGTCACCGACGAGCTCGACGAACTGCCGGACGAGATGGTCGACGGGCTCGACAACGTGGTGTTCGTGGTCGAGGACCGCCCGGAAGACGGCTCGCTCGACCTGCTCGGACTCTACGACGGCGTCGCGCTCACCGAACGCGGCGACTACGGTTTCGGCGAGATGCCCGACCGCATCATCCTGTACCGGGAGCCGCTGCTGTCGATCTGCGACGACGAGCAGCAGTTACGGGACGAGATCCACGTCACCCTCGTGCACGAGATCGCGCACTACTACGGGATCGACGACGAGCGGCTGCACGAACTCGGCTGGGCGTAGCCGCCGACAGCTCAGACGGTCCGTCGCTCAGAGCGACTCGTCCTCTTCGTCGGCCTCGACGGGGTCGCTGTCCGGAGCGTCGAAACGGTAGGAGACGTACTTCTCGCCGTTCACCGTGCGCTCGTCGCCGGCGACGTACCAGAACAGCGACTCGAGACCACTGACGGCCGCGACGACACCGATGCGGTCATCGACCTTTCCGTCGACCAGCACCCGGCGGTCAGTCGTTCCTTCCAGGGGTCCGTCAACGTACTCGACGATGTACTCGTGCTCGGACTGGTTCTGATCGCTCATTCCTCAAATCTAGTCCTCGGGACGCGGTACGGCCTGCACCGGCAGGGGCCATTCGGTCACATCGAGTATCAGGTCGGCATTGTGCCGGGGCTGTTCACGCTCGAGATATGCCTCGAAGTCGTGCTGCCACTCGTCCCAGTGCGTCTCGAACGCGAGGCCGTCACGCGCCAGCGCGCGCTCCTTACGCAGCGTGTCGTCTGCGTCCAGCCAGATGCACAGGTCCGCGTCGGCGGCGTTGCCGGCCGTGAGGGTGCCGCAGCCCTCGACGATGAGCGGACGAACGCCATCCACCTCGTGCCACTCGGCCGGGCGATCGGCCGCCCAGTCCCAGCGTCGCCAGCGTCCGCGGCCGGTTCGTCGGAGCGGACCGAGCAGCTCGGCACCGAGCGCCCCGGCCGCCGCGGCGAGGCCGCCCCAGCCGGGATACAGGTCGTCCATGCGCACGAGCACGGGCGCGACGTCGCCGGGCCACTCCGCGACGATCCGGTCGGCCAGCGAGCTCTTGCCGGCGCCGCTCGGGCCGTCGATCAGCACCACCGGCGCCGGACGCCCCGGATCGGCGGCGAGGCGACCGAGCGCGGCGGTCAGGCGCGCGTGCGCGTCAGCTGCCGAGGACATTCCAGCTCCCCACCGCGATCGCGACCGCAGCGGCGGTGGATGCCACGAGCACCGCGACGGCCAGCGTCACCCAGTCGCGCCCGCGGAAGACCGACGGCCGCGCCCACGTGCGTCTCACCGGCGCGCCGAAGCCCCGCGCCTCCATGGCGGTCGCGAGCTTGGTGCCGCGCCGGATCGAGAGCACGAACAGCGCGAACGCCTGGCCGAGCATGCGCCTGATGGCTCCGGTCTCGGCGATCCCCCTGGCGCGCCGGGCGAGGGTCAGCGCGCGCCAGTCGTCGACGAACAGGCCGACGAGGCGCAACCCGGCCAGTCCACCGAGCACGAAGCGGGCAGGAAGACGCAGCACCTGGGCGAGCCCGTCGGCGAGGTCGGTGGGGTCGATCGTGATGAACAGCAGAACGGCGGGCAGTCCGATGGCCAGGATGCGCAGCATCGTCGCGAGGCCGAGCGCGATCGAGCCGTCGCTGATCTCGACGGCCCACCACTGCACGTAGACGGCGCCGCTCGCCTGGCCGTAGAGCACGGTGGTCAGCCCGGCCAGGGGCGCGGCGATCCAGACGGGCGCCGTGCGGACGACCAGCGTGCGCAGCGGAATGCCGGCTACCGTCAACAGCGCGATCTCGAGCACGAGTGCCACCGCTGCGGACACCCAGTCGATCGAGATCAGGAGGACGGCGCTCACGATGAGTGCCGCGCCCAGCTTCGCGACGGGGTTCACGCGGGCGAGCGGGCCCTGGCGCACAGGCGCGAGGATGCTCATGCGACCTCCTCCCCCGTGGCGGAGCCGTCGTGCGCCCCGCGCCCGTCGATCCCGGAGGTCCCTACCCTCGCGACGGTCTCGCCGCTTCGGGAGTCCCCGAGGCGCAGAACGTCCGCGCCGATCGCGGTGACGAACTCCGCGTCGTGCGTCGCTGCGACGATCGCGTGCCCCTCCACGCGCAGCTCGCCGATCATGGCGACCAGGCCGGCCCAGGTCAGCGCGTCCTGCCCGAACGTCGGCTCATCGAGCACGAGCATCCTGGGTCTGGTGGCGAGAGCGGTCGCGACCGAGAGCCGACGCTTCTGGCCGCCGGAGAGCGTGAACGGATTCGCCTCGGCGAGGCCGGCCAGCCCGAGCCGTTCGAGCAGTTCGTCGACCCGCCGCCCGATCTCGTCCTCTGGCTCCCGCACCGCACGCGGCCCGACGGCGAGCTCCTCGCGCACCGTCGAGGCCACGAACTGGTGCTCCGGGTTCTGGAACACACTGCCGATCCGCGTGAGCAGCTGGCGCGATCGCCAGGTCCACGGCTCGGCGGGCGCATCGAGCGCGAACGACGGCTCGGCCCGCAGGGACCCGCCGAGGGGTGGGAGGAGACCGCCGAGCGTGAGTGCCAGCGTGGACTTGCCCGCCCCGTTCGGTCCCGTGAGCGCCAGCGCTGAGCCGGCGGCGATGTGGGTATCGATCTGCAACGGCAGCGGCTGCACGGCCTGCGCCGTACGCCGGCGCCGACGGCGTGATGTCCCACCCCGGCCGATCTCGAGCCTGTCGGCCACCAGCAGTTCCGTGCCGACCCGCACCGGTCGCGCCGGGGCGATCGGCTCGTCCGGCAGCCACACGCCGGCCTGCCGGAGTTCGTTCGAACGGTCGGCCAGCACGGCATCCGGAGCGCCGTCGGCGAGCACACCACCGTCGGCCGCGAGCACGACGACCCGGTCCACGAGGTGCCGCCACACACTGACCCGGTGCTCGACGACCACGAGCGTGGCGCCGGTCGCCTCGAGTGCGGCACCGACCGCGTCGCGCACATCGACGACCCCGTCCGGATCGAGGTTGGCGGTCGGCTCGTCGAGCAGCAGCATCCCCGGACGCATCGCGAGCAGGCCGGCGAGGGCCAGCCGCTGCTTCTGCCCGCCGGAGAGCGCCGCCGTCGGATGGTCGAGCGGGACCCGCAGCCCGACGGCGTCGAGCGCAGCGCGCACGCGTGCCCAGATCGTCTCGCGCGGCACGCCGAGGTTCTCGCAGCCGAAGGCCACGTCGTCGCCCACGCGCGCCAGGATGACCTGGGAGTCCGGATCCTGAAGCAACAGGCCGCTCACGCCTCGGGAGCCCAGCGGAGACTCCCCGGCAACGTCGACGGTGCCGAGCGTGTCACCGTCGTCGTCGCCGCCGAGCACACCGGCTAGCGCCGCCAGGACGGTGCTCTTGCCCGCGCCGGATGCACCCAGCAGGAGCACGCGCTCGCCCGGCTCGATGCGCAGCGTCAGATCGCGCACCGCCCAGGCGGCGCGCCCCGAATACCGCCAGCCCCAGCCGTCGAACCGCGCGCCCGCCGGAGTCGGAGCGTCTCCGCGTCCGCTGATGATTACACCCGCCCCGTCACCTCGCGGCCGGCCGCGAACCTGCTCAGCGCTCCGGTGCGCGCGAGCGCCCTCACCAGCAGCCACGACAGCAGACCGGCGACGACGATGCCCGAGATGGTGGTCGACACCGTGTAGGCGATCGCGAAGGACGCCTTTGCGCCCGGGTAGGAGTAGAGGAGGTCGAGCACCGACTCGGCGAGGCCGGCGCCTGCTCCGGCCAGGAGAGCCACGTAGAGCCGCCAGTTGGCGTAGAGGAACGCCGCGACGACGATCTCGACGCCCAGGCCCTGCACCAGGCCGGACACGAGTGTCATGAAGCCCCACTGCGTACCGATCAGCGCGGAGACGACCGCAGCGACCAGCTCGGTGAAGATCGCCGCTCCCGGCTTGCGGATCACCAGGGCGCCGAGCACGCCGGCGAAGAGCCACGGCCCGTTCAGGATGCCCTGGAAGCCAGGCAGCACGGCCTCGATCGGCGCGGCGATGGGGCTGTACGCCTGACCCCAGGCCCAGAAGATGACACCGCTGGCGACAGCGATCACGCTGGCGACGACGATGTCGACGACGCGCCAGCGGAGGACCCGCCCGGTTCGCGTCGTGGACGGTGTGGATGCGATTGTCGAATGCACTTTTCGTGCCCTTTCATTCGTGGAAAGAGGGCACGGGATGATGAGAATGTCTCCCTGCGCTGGCATGATCCAGATCAGGTTCAACGGTCGAAGCTTGAGAAGCTTCCTCTCAGCCCGGCTCACCGGACTCCCGTGTTCGCACCGAGTCTAGTGCGTTCGCCTACTTCTTGAGTGCTTTGATGACCCGCGACCAGGCGTGGCCGGCCACCCACACGAACGGGATCCCCACGATCAGGAGCGTGATCAGGTTCGGACGGAAGTGCACGCCGCGCTCGTCGCTGACATAGGCGCCGAACGGGATGCTCACCCCGCCGCCACCGGCGCCACCAGGCGCGTCCTCCTCGCCGGCCTCGCCGCCCGAGCCGGCACCGAAACCGTACTGCACAGCGGCGACGGGAACGATCGTCGTTCCGTCGATCTCGACGGGTTCGCCGTAGACCGCCTTGATGCCGTTCGAGCTGATGGTTTCCGCGAGCTTCAGGGAGATGTTCGTCATGCGGGCAACGCTACCCTCCGCCTCCCAGGCTGACCAGGCCATCTCCCGGCCTGCGTCCAGCGTTTGCGGCGGCTTCTCAGGAGTTGACCCTGAATAATCGTGCGAGTGTCGATGATCCGTTCCAGCCGAGGCCCCCGTGGCGTCGTCGTCGGGATCCTCGCACTCGCCGCCGCGGCGCTGCTCCTCTGGCACGGCCTGCTCCCCAACCTGGCAGGCTCCGCCTCGCTCATCGAGACGTTCCTCCCGTGGGTCGGCGTGGCCATCCTGCTGCTCGGCCTCGCGGCGCTGCTGCGGCTGTCACTGTTCGGGGCGCTCTGCGTGGCCGTCGCGGCCGCCGTCTGGGCGGCCAACTTCGGCACGGCGCTGCTTCCAGCGATGCCGGTGGGTGCCGCGGGGATCACCGTCGTCAGCGAGAACATCCACGCCGACAACGTTGCGGCAGCTTCGATCGCGCACGACCTGGCGTCACGCGGGCCCGACGTCATCGCCCTGCAGGAACTCGACGCCACCTCACGCGAGGCGGTCTCCCGGGAACTGGACAAGACCTATCCGCACAGCGACATCGTCGGCACCGTCGGGCTGTGGAGCCGCTACCCGATCACCGATCAGGCGCGTCTCGACCTCGGCCTGGGCTGGGCGCGCGCGCTCCGCGTCGATCTGGCGACTCCGGGTACGCCCACCCGCGTCTACGCGGTGCACCTGGCTTCGGTGCGCCCGGGTCAGTACGAGCAGCGGGACACGATGCTCGCTCAGCTCGCCGACACGCTGACCGCCGACAGGTCGAGCCGTGTGCTCGTCATTGGCGACTTCAACACCGCGTCGACCGACCGCCAGTTCCGTCCCCTGCTCTCGACGATGACCGAGGCGTCGGACAGCGATCTCGGCCTCGGGTTCACCTGGCCGTCGTCGTTCCCCGTCGCGCGGCTCGACCACGCCCTTGTGCGCGGCCTGACGACCGTCTCGAGCTCGGTGCTCTCCGCCAACGGGAGCGACCACCGCGGCATCCTGATCGGCGTGCGGTAGCCGACCCACGCCCTAGTCGCTGAGCCAGCGCGGACTGCGCCCGTCTTCGGCGGCCGCGTCGGCGTCCCTGCCGGGCTTGACCAGCGACGCCGGACCGATCGCGCCCCTGCCGAATCGCGCGCTCACCGCGTCGAGAGTGCGTTCGGTCTCCCGCCACTCCTCGTCGGGGTCCCACAGCGCGAGCCGGTCGCCGCCGCTCTCCGTGAGCTGCTCGACGCGGACCCCGATCAAGCGGATGGGCGTGCGGTCGAGCCCGAGCGCCTCGTACACCTGCCACACCTCTTCGAAGATGCGGCGCCCGACGTTCGTCGCCTCGCCCAGCGTGCGTGACCGGCTCACGGTGCGGAAGTCCGAGAAGCGGAGCTTGAGAGCGACGGTGCGGCCGACCAGTCCGTGCGTGCGCAGGCGTGCGCCGACCTGGTTCGACAGGCGCAGGAGCTCGCGCCGCAGTCGATCCTGGTCGGAGACGTCCACCTCGAAGGTCATCTCGTGCCCGACGCTCTTCTCGCGCGACTCGGGCGTCACGCTGCGGGCGTCCCGGCCGTTGGCCAGTTCATGCAGCTTGCGGCCGGAGGCGTCGCCGACGGCCTTCTGCAGCACGTGCAGCGGCGTGTCGGCCAGGTCGGCGACGGTGCGCAGTCCGAGCCGGGCGAGCGATTCCTGCGTGCTCGCCCCGACGCCCCACAGCGCCCCGACCGGGAGCGGCCGCAGGTAGTCGAGCGTCTCGGCGACCGGGATCACCAGCAGCCCGTCGGGCTTCGCCCGCCCCGACGCGAGTTTCGCCATGAACTTCGTCGAGGCGGCGCCGACCGAGCAGGTCAGCCCCGTCTCCTCGAAGACGCGCGCCCGGATGAGCTCCGCGATGTGACGAGGGGACCCGAGGAGTCGACGAGCCCCCGCGACGTCGAGGAACGCCTCGTCGATGCTGAGCGGCTCCACGATCGGCGTCACCTCGGAGAAGATGCGCATCACCTTCGCCGCGTACTCCTGGTACTTATGCATGTGCGGCGGAAGGATGATCGCCTGCGGGCACAGCCTCAGCGCCTGGGCCACCGGCATCGCCGAGCGCACACCGAAACGGCGCGCCTCGTAGGTCGCACTGGTCACGACCGAACGTGGACCGGGATGCCCGACGATCGCCGGCTTGCCCCGCGCCTCCGGATGATCGAGCAGTTCGACCGCCGCGAAGAAGGCGTCCATGTCGACATGCAGGATGGTGGCCGTCGTGTCGTCGACGGTCGCCGCAGACACGCGTCTGTCGCTGCCGTCCGCTCGTCCCACTCCCCCAGCTTGCCACGCTCCGCCGACATCCGGCCCGGCGTCGCTGGCGTAGTTTGGGACCATGGAATTCAGATACCTCGGCAACAGCGGATTCAAGATCTCGGAGATCATCTACGGCAACTGGCTGACCCACGCATCACAGGTGGAGAACGACATCGCGACGCAGTGCGTTCAGGCTGCTCTCGACGCCGGAATCACCACCTTCGACACGGCGGACGCCTACGCGAACACCGCGGCGGAGAAGGTGCTCGGCGACGCCCTGAAGGGCGAGCGCCGCGCCTCGCTCGAGATCTTCACCAAGGTCTACTGGCCGACCGGTCCCAAGGGCCCGAACGACGTCGGGCTCTCGCGCAAGCACATCCTGGAGTCCATCGACGGTTCCCTCCAGCGACTCGGCTCCGACTACGTCGACCTGTACCAGGCGCACCGCTACGACCACGAGACACCGCTCGAAGAGACCATGCAGGCGTTCGCCGACGTCGTGCGCGCCGGCAAGGCGCTGTACATCGGCGTCAGCGAGTGGGACGCCGAGCAGCTGCGCAACGGCCACGCGCTCGCGAAGCAGCTCGGCTTCCAGCTCATCTCGAACCAGCCGCAGTACTCGATGCTGTGGCGTGTCATCGAGAAGGAGGTCGTACCCACCTCGGGCGAGCTGGGCATCTCGCAGATCGTCTGGTCTCCGGTGGCCCAGGGCGTGCTGACCGGCAAGTACAAGCCGGGCGCCGAGGCGCCGGCCGGGAGCCGCGCCGCCGACGAGAAGGGCGGCGCGAACGCCATCAAGAGCTTCATGCGCGACGACGTGCTCACGGCCGTGCAGCAGCTGCAGCCGATCGCCGACGAACTCGGCCTCACCATGGCGCAGCTCGCCGTCGCGTGGGTGCTGCAGAACCCGAACGTGGCCGGCGCGATCGTGGGCGCCTCCCGCCCGGAGCAGGTCGCGTCGAACGCCGCCGCAGCCGGCGTCCGGCTGTCGTCGGACGTGCTCGGACGCATCGACGAGGCCGTCGGCGATGTCGCGCAGACCGACCCGTCCCTGACGGTCTCGCCCGAGCGTCGGCCGGTCTGATCGCCCGCACCTCGTCTGGGCCGGGCAGGCTCAGACGAGGGCGGCGACCATCGGCGTGAACCAGGCGCGGAAGGCGGCGGAGTCGTCCCGCAGCGACGTGGAGACGATGACGGTGTGCGGTCCGACGATCCACGCGCCGGCTTCCGCCAGCGGCAGCACATAGAGATCGAGCCGGAAGTACCCCGCCTGGCGCCGCAGCACGTGCTCGCGCTCCTGCACCACGTCGACGATGTCGGCGGCGCGCGCGGCGTGCTGCTCCACGCTCGTCGCCGCGTACTCGGCGTGACGTTCGCGGGTCCAGGCCAGCGCGGCCTGGTAGTTGGCCATCACCAGATCCTGCAGCTCGAGCGCGCGATCGAACGCCTCGAAGTGCGGGGGCCGCAGCAGACTGGCGATCGGCCGCCGCTCCCGATCGACCGTCAGCTCGAACCACGCAAGCCACTGCTCACGGAGCGCATCCGGGCCGGTCACGCGATCCGGCTCGGAGGCGGGACGCACCGGCCCGGTGTCCATCCGGCCGACCGCTTGGTCGCGTGCGGGACGGCCGCCCTCGCGCTGAACGGGGACGGTGCCGGTAGCCGCGCGCATGGCCGGCGCCACGGCCGGAGACAGCTCAGGAATGCACGGATCGCCGATCGGAGACAGGCGTCCGAGGTCTCGCAGGGCGAGCGCCATCAGCAGGTCCCACGGACAGTCCTCGGTGACCTGCCATCGAAGGGTCCCTTCGACGAACATGGGGTCATTGTAGGAGCCGCCGGTGACAGCCGCCAGGGTCCGGTGCCCGACAAAACGCGAGCGACCCGCCTCCGGAAGCCGTTCGGAGGCGGGTCGCTCGGTTCACGAGGCGTCAGCGGGAGATGAGCTCCTGCTCGCGCTCGTCTCCGTCGAGGTCGGACGCCGTGTCGGACGCCGCCTCTCCGGATGCCGGGGTACGGTCGGCTTCGCCGGTGACGGCGAGCACCGGATGCGTCGATCCGTCGGTCTCCAGCGTCGTCGGGAGCACGTCCCGATCGATGGTCGTCGCCAGCGGCTTCTCCACCACGAAGCACAGCAGCAGGGCGGCGATCACGAGCAGCGGGACCATGTAGAGGAACACCGGGGTGAGCGCATCGTTGTACGCGCCGACGATGACATCGCGCACCGGTGCCGGCAGCGCCTTGACGATCGCCGGGGTGAACGAGTTGCTCGATCCGCTGGAAGAGGATGCGCCTGCGGGCATCCGGTCTGTCAGCAGCTCGGTGAGGCGGGCGACGAATAGGCTGCCGACGATCGCGGAGCCGAGCGAGGCTCCGATCTGACGGAAGTAGTTGTTCGACGCGGTCGCGGTTCCCACCTGCGACACCGGGAACGAGTTCTGCACGATCAGGATGAGGATCTGCATGCTCATGCCGAGTCCGATGCCCATCACGGCCAGGAACGAGCAGATGATCCACACCGGCAGGGTCGGGGTCATGGTCGACAGCAGCACCAGGGCGACGGCGACGATCACGGTGCCGACGATCGGCAGCCACTTGTAGCGACCGGTCCTGCTGACCAGCTGGCCCGAGACGATCGACGTCAGCAGCAGTGCCGCCATCATCGGGATCATCAGCAGCCCGGCCTCGGTGGCGTTCGCTCCGGTGACCATCTGCAGGTAGGTCGGCAGGTAGGCCAGCGCTCCGAACATCGCGATGCCGATGATGAGACCGGCGATCGTGGTCAGGTTGAAGTTGCGGTCCTTGAACAGCTTCAGGGGCATGATCGGCTCAGCGGCCCGGCGTTCGACGAACACGAACGCCACAGCGGCGACCACGGTGCCCGCGATCAGGGACAGGATGACGGCCGAATCCCACGCGTAGGTGTTTCCGCCCCAGGTCGTGACCAGCACGAGGCAGGTGGAGGCGATCGCGAGGAGCCCCATGCCGGCGAAGTCGAGTCGCGGCGCACGCTGCGCGTTCTTCGGCAGGCGGAGGAAGACGACGGCGGAGGCGATGGCCAGGATACCGAGCGGGATGTTCATCCAGAACGCCCAGCGCCACCCGATGCTCTCGGTGAACCAGCCGCCGAGGAGAGGACCGGCGACGGACGACAGCGCGAACACGCCGCCCATGACGCCCATGTACTTGCCGCGCTCGCGAGCGGGGACGACATCGGCGATGATCGCCTGCGACAGGATCATCAGACCGCCGCCGCCGAGGCCCTGGATGGCACGTCCCGCGATGAGCCAGGTCATGTCACCGGCGAGCCCGCCGACGACCGAGCCGGCGATGAAGAGTGCGATCGCGCCGATGAAGAGGCCCTTGCGGCCGATGAGGTCGCCGAGCTTTCCGTAGACCGGCAGCATGATGGTGGACGCCAGGATGTAGGCCGTGGTGACCCACAGCATGTGGTCGACGCCGTTCAGCTCGCCGACGATGGTCGGGAGCGCTGTGCTGAAGATGGTCTGGTCGAGCGATGCCAGGAGCATCGTGACCATGAGTCCTGCGAAGAGCAGGACGATGGTGCGCTTCTGCGGGGAACCGGCGGAGGTCTTCTCCGCCGTCACCGCCTGGGTGGGTGAGCTCATCTGAGTGTTTCGATTGCCTTTCCGGCGAGCTCGACGGCTCGTCTCGAGAGTTCGTGGGGGGAACGGTCGCCGCCAGCGGCGACCCATTCCTTCACGGCGACGCGCACGGCGCCGCCGCAGAGCGGGAGGATCAGTTCGGCGAGGGTGTTGCGCTCGTCGGCCGGCACGGCGGCGAACGAGGGGTCGTGCGAGAGCAGGGTGGCGGTCGCGGCGGTGAGCTGCTCCCCCATCCGCGTCATCTGCGCGATCTGGCGCGTGAGCAGGCTCGGGTGCTGCCGCACGATCGCCAGCCGGGCCTCGTGCAGCTCGGTGTCGGCGATACCGGGACCGAGCGCGTGCAGGAGCAGGCCGATGACCTGAGCGGTCAGCGACTCCCCCGCGGTGCTGGCCAGGTGCGCGGCCACCAGTTCATCGTCGATCGGGATGTCGCGGACGCCGAGCACGGCGTCCTCTTTGCTCTCGAAGTAGTTGAAGAAGGTGCGGGGAGAGACCGGCACCGAGGCGCAGATCGCGTCGACGGTGGTGTTCTCGAGCCCGACCTCCTGCGCGAGCAGCACGGCGGCGCGCTCGAGCTGAGCGCGGGTTTCGAGCCGCTTGCGCTCACGCAGGCCGAGGGTTTCGTTGATCACCTTTCAATTGTTGCGCTGCGCGTAACTTTTCACAACTGCAAGAATGCATAAATGAACTATTTGCGGAGAGTTCTCAGTTTCGGGTGTCCAGCTCCTCGAGCAGCTTGAGAACCGTGCGCCAGTTGCGGCCCGTCGCCACCTCGCCGACGCTTTTCCAGAAGGATGCGGGCAGCTTCGACTTCGACACCCCCAGCGGACACCACTGGTAGACGGCACGCGTGCCGAGACGCACCAACTCCGGCGCCAGCTCGTCGGAGGGAGGGACCTTCACGCCATCGGGGAGATCGGCTCCCACGAAGGTCACGACGAGTTTGGAGAAGTCGTCGCCGGCGTCGAGCAGCGGGTTGGCGTCGGCGATCCGCCGGAACTCCTGTTCGGTGATCAACAGCACCCGTGCGGCCACACCGGAGCGCGCCTCGATGCCCGCCTCGACCGCACGGCGCTCGCTCTCCCCCGGCGCGCGATCCGCATCGAACACGATGTTCCCGCTCGCGAGGAACGTTCTGACGTCGACGAGGCCGGCCTCCTCGAAAGCGTCGACGAGCTGCTGCTTCGCGACGCGAGTGGTCGGGCCGACGTTGATCCCGCGCACCAGCCCGACGCCGTGCATCCTCAGCCCTCGATCGGGTCGGCAGCCACGAGCAGAGCTTGCTCGATCGACGCCCGCTCGAAGGGGCCGCGGCCGTCGCGGCGGAACTGCGGCTCGTCGAAGGCGACCATCCAGTTCGTGGTCGAGCCGGCGGGCAGATTGACCGAACGCAGGCTCGCGGCGCCCGGCGCCACGATCACCCCGGTGGGCTCGCCGACCCAGTCATCGCCTCCGGCCACCGCCGGCTCGATCACATGCACCTGGACGCCGATGCCGAACCCGGGATCGGACGCCGCGGCGTCGCTACGCTTCTTCATCGCTCAAGCATCGCATCACGAGGGCGTCGATCCGGATTCCCTGGCCGAGCGCCCTCGACGGCGCGAAGCGTCGCCGTTCAGTGCGACGGCGACGGTTCGATCGTCCCCGTCGGCGCGTTGCGTCCCGGGTCGAGGAGACGACGCAGGATGAAGCGCTCGGCGACCGTCCACGCCGTCGACGTCAGGATGTACACCGCGGCGGCGAGCGGGACGAACGCCGCGAACACCACCGTGATGTACGGGAGGAAGGAGAGGGCGCGCACGATGCCCGTCGGCTCCGGCGCCCCCGGCGCCTGCGGCAGTGCGAGCACCCGGCGTGACACGGTCGTGACTCCGGCGATGAGCGCCAGGGTCACGAGGTAGACGAGCATCGCGGGCCAGACCCCTGCTCCGGCGCCGGTGAGCCCCACGAAACTGGTGCCGAGCGGAGCACCGAACGCATGCTCGCTGAGCAGCGTGTTCGCGTGCCCGGCGATCATCGGATGCGTGAAGACGGCGTAGACGAGCGAGATCACCGGGATCTGCAGGAGGAGCGGCAGCATGCCGGCGAAGGGCGAGGCCTTCTCGGTCTGGTACAGCTCCATCGTCTTGCGTGCGAGGGTCTCGCGATCCTTGCCGTGCTTCCGCTGCAGCTCGGCGAGCTGAGGCGCGAGCCGCCGGCGCGTGTACTCCGCCCGCACCTGGCTCACCCCGACGGGGAGCAGGATCGTGCGGACGAGGATCGTGAGGACGATGACGGCGATCAGGCCGCTCGCCGTGCCGGCCAGCGGCTGCACCGCGGCCGAGAGTCCGGTGACGAGGCCGTAGGCCGCGTCGAGAATGGCCGCGATCGGCCCGAAAGAGAAGATGTCCATGGGTGTGTCCCTGCTGTCGAACGGAGAGATGGATTCCGTCTGACCGCGTGCGGCGGGGAGCAGACGCTCCCGCTACGCGGTCTGCAGGGCGTATCCGGGCGCTCGCGGGCGCGGGCGGCCGTCGGCGTCGGGATCGGACTGCGTGAGCAGTCGTGCGCGATCGGCCGGTTCGACCGGCCGCGCCAGGCGCTCGCTCACCTGCAACGAGGTGACGAGGGCCACGAGCGAACGCAGGCCGGCGGTCGCGAGGATCGCGACGAGTCCGACGGCGCCGGCCATACCCGCCAGAGCGACGAGGCTCGCGGGGCTGGACGCACTGAGCGCGGTCTCGAGCGTCGACGCGACGAGGCGTCCGAGCAGCTCGAGGAAGGCGATCATGGTGATGACGCTAACAAAGAACGGGCGATTCGTCGTGAGGTGTTCGCCGTGGGCGCATCCGTGTCGCAAGGGCCATGATGGAAGCATGACTCGCGTTGCAATCGTCGGTGCCCACGGAAAAGTCGCCCAGCAGCTCATGCGGGTGCTCTACGACAGAGGGGACGACTTCGTCGGCGTCGTGCGGAACGACGAGCACGCGGACGACGTCTACCGCCTGGGCGGAGAGGGGGCGATCGTCGACATCGAGGCGGCGACGGCCGAGCAGCTCGCCGCCGCTTTCGCCGGCTGCGATGCTGTCGTCTTCTCGGCCGGCGCCGGCCCGGGCTCCAGCATCGAGCGCAAACGGACGGTCGATTACGGCGGCTCGGTGAAGTCGATGCAGGCGGCCGTGCTCGCCGGGGTCCGCCGTTTCGTGCAGGTGTCCGCCTGGGGTGTCGATGCCCCTCTCCCCGAGGACACAGAACCGGTCTGGCGAGCCTACGTGGAGGCCAAGCGGGACGCGGACGCGGTGCTCCGGCAGTCCGGACTCGACTGGACGATCCTGCGGCCGGGCGGTCTGACGTCCGACGAGGGCACCGGGCTGATCACCCTCGGCGACAGCGTCGCGCAGGGCCGGATCCCCCGCCAGGACGTCGCTCTGCTCATCGCCGAGTGCATCGACGAGCCGGCGACGATCGGCCACCAGTGGGAGGTCATCAGCGGCGAGACACCGGTCGTCGAGGCGATCCGTGCGCTGACCTCGCCCGCGTAGAGTTCCACCGTGAGCATTTACACAGACCGTCCCTGGGTGTCGAGCTACGCGCCGGGGGTGCCCGCCGAGGTCGACCTTCCTGCCGGATCCCTGGCCCACCTCATCGACGACTCGGTCGCCACCTACGGCAAGCACGTCGCGCTGGAGTTCTTCGGCGCGACCACCACGTACGCGGAGCTCGGCGACCAGATCGCACGCGTCGCGGAGGGACTGCGCAAGAAGGGCGTGCGCAAAGGCGATCGCGTCGCCCTGGTGCTGCCGAACTGCCCGCAGCACGTCGTCGCGTTCTACGCTGTCCTGCGCCTCGGCGCCGTGGTGATCGAGCACAACCCGCTCTACACGCCGCGAGAGTTGCGGCACCAGTTCGAGGATCACGGCGCGCAGGTCGCGATCGTGTGGGACAAGGTCGCGAAGACCGTTCAGGACCTGCCGGCCGACCTGGGCGTCACGACGGTCGTCTCCATCGACATCACGCGCGGGATGCCGGCCCCGAAGCGCATCGCCCTCCGGCTCCCGGTGCGCGCCGCGCGCACGGCGCGCGAGCAGTTGACCACGAAGGTCTCCGGAACGGTCACCTGGGAGACCCTTCTCGCCTCCAAGAAGCTGAAGGCCTCGTACCCGCGTCCCGAGCGCGACGATCTGGCGCTCATCCAGTACACGAGTGGCACGACCGGGCAGCCGAAGGGCGCGATGCTCAGCCATCTCAACCTCGCGGTCAACGCCGCGCAGGCGCGTGCCTGGGTCCCGGCGATCGAACGCGGCACTTCCGTCGTCTACGCCGTGCTCCCGCTCTTCCACGCGTACGGTCTGACCCTCTGCCTCACCTTCGCGATGAGCATGGGCTCCCGCCTCGTGCTGTTCCCGAAGTTCGACCCCGACATGGTGCTCGACGTCATCAAGAAGCACCCGGCGACCTTCCTGCCGGCCGTGCCTCCGATCTACGAGCGCCTGGTCGAAGCGGCCGAGAAGCGCAAGGTGTCGCTCTCGGGCATCGAGATCGCGATCTCGGGTGCGATGAGTCTCCCGCAGAGCATCGTGAAGCTCTGGGAGAGCAAGACCGGCGGCTATCTCGTCGAGGGCTACGGCCTCTCCGAGTGCTCGCCGGTGCTGATGGCCAATCCGGTCGGATCAACCCGCCGGGAAGCGACGGTGGGACTCGCCCTGCCGAGCACGGAGCTCCGGGTGGTCGATCCCGAGGATCCGTCGAGCGATCGTGCCTTCGGCGAGGAGGGCGAGCTGCTCGCCCGCGGGCCGCAGGTGTTCTCCGGCTACTGGCGCAAGACCGACGAGACGGCCAAGGTCTTCACCGACGACGGGTGGTTCCGCACCGGCGACATCGTCACCATGGATGCGGACGGATTCGTGCGCATCGTCGACCGCATCAAAGAGCTCATCGTCACCGGCGGATTCAACGTCTCTCCGAGCGAGGTCGAGGACTCCCTGCGCGCGTTCGAGGGCGTCTCCGACGTCGCGGTCGTCGGCCTGCCGAGCCCGCGCGGCGGCGAGGACGTGGTCGCGGCGGTCGTGATGGAGCCGGGGGCATCGTTCGACGAGGCCGCCATCCGCGCGTTCGCACGCGACTCCCTCACGCCCTACAAGGTGCCGAAGCACGTCGTGCAGGTCGACGAGCTGCCGCGTTCGATCGTCGGCAAGGTCATCCGGCGCAAGGTGCGCGACCAGCTCCTCGCCGCGTTCGGGCGCTGACCCGATCTCCCACCGCGTCTCCGGCGAGCGGGACCGATGTCGAGGTTCGCTTTCGCGCCATCTGCGCGTCTCGAAATTGCTAATTGTGGTGGACTATAAGCCATTTCGAAGAACGAACAGATACGCCGTGCACAGGCCCGCGATCGTCCAACTCACGAGACTCCCGACGAGAAACTCCTCGGCCTTCGATCCTTTTCGGCCGTCGGCACTGATCTCGGGGAAGCGGACGATCCCCTTCGCCGCCAGGAGCCCGACGATGACGGCCTCAGCCCCAAAGAGGCCCAGAGCCGTGATGAGAATTCGTTCGAACGGCCCGATGACCCGGCCGCCTTTCAACGTGGTGGCCGCGTGGTCGTCGGATTCTTCCCGTAGAGCGCTCGTTGTTTCCTCGGCCACCGATGCCAGTTCCCTGGAGCGCAGCGAGAGGGTCCATCGTCGTTGTTGCGGCAATGAGGGCCGCTCCGCGCTGACGGTCCGTCCGAAGGCGGCGCGGCAGATCAGATTCGACGTGCGGGTGAGCACAAGCACCACAGCCACCGCTCCGAAGAGCAGCTCGAAGGTGAGATGCAGACCGACGGTGTGCGCGTACGTGTTGAACGCTGTCACAAGCGTCGCTTCGTCACGCGCTCCGGCGTCGACAAAGAGGCCAAAGCTCACGAGCACAACGAATGCGATCGCCGCAGCGAGGAACCACCCGTTGCGCGAACGCCGGACGAACTCGCACTCGAGCCAGATCCAAACCCACGCAAAGAGGGCGATCGTCCCGACAGCGAAGGGAGACAAGCCCAGAACAATCAGGCCGAGAGCAGGCAGAACGAGTGCCGCGACGACTCCGGCGATAATCACCCGTGGCGGAATCGTGATACCGCGGCGATCATCGTGCGGCTCGGGCATCCCCAACACCCCCATGACTACGTCCACGACCGCGATGGTGAACACGAGAAGGGTCGAGATCATGCTGGAATCACGCTGGAGAACTGTTCGAGGCCCGTCACGAGCGCCGTGCCTCCCGATCGGCGGAGCGTCTGGGATACAGCCGGCTGCGTGATGCGCTCGACTGCCGCCAGCTCCTTCTGCGTCCGTCCCTCGAGCAGACCGGCAGCCAGCCGACGCTCTCGAGCCTTCATGCGAGAGATGATGTGGTCGCGCTGAAGGAGCAGCGCGTTGATCGCCGCAGTCATGGTCGCGTCTCCGGAGATGAACCAGGTGCGGAGGTACGGCTGCCCATGCGCTTCAAGCCGGCTACCGGTCGAGATCGCGTCACGCGCCCGCCACCAGGCCGAGCCGTCCTGTATCGACCAGCCGTCACTACTGGATTCCACCTCTCTCGCTTCTCCCTCGCCGATCCCGAATCGGCAATCGATGTCCGTCGGCAACGTCAGTCTTACGAGCGCGGTCGCGGCCAGGGCAGTACCCAGCTCCGCGTAGAGGGCCTGAAACTCGTCGCCGACTGTCGCCCAGAGGGGCAGCTCGGCGGGAAAACGTCGATGCGCGTGTTCGAACTCCGCTCTGATCAAGTCCTGAACCTGAGCTCGATCTGTCAGGTGGCGAGAGCCGACGATGTCGACGATGAGCGCGATTTTGGACACAAATGTCATTATATCGCTTATATTCAATGGATATAAGGAAAAATACCACATCCGTTTGTGCTGGACTGCCCGGCCCCACTGGCGCGGCCGCAGCGAGCCTCAGCCGATCGGGAACACCAGCAGCGAGCCCGTCGCCGTCGCGACCGCCTTGCCCGTCGCATCGGTGACGACGCCGTCGGCGAAGGCGACCCGGTTGCCCGGCTTCGTCACCGTTGCGACGCAGGTCAGCGGACCGGTGCCGGCGAGCACCGGCCGCAGGTAGTTCACCGTGATCTCGATCGAGGTGTAGCCCTGGCCCTGCGGGAGGGTGGTCTGCACCGCGCAGCCGAGGGCCGAGTCGAGCAGCGTGCACACCAGTCCCCCGTGCACCGTGCCGATCGGGTTGTAGTGCGACTCGTCCGGCAGGCACGTGAACGTCGCGGTCCCCGGCCCGACCGCGGTCAGGGACATGCTCATCAGGCTGGTGATCGGTGGCGGCGGGAGCTCGCCGGCGAGCATCGACTGGAGGTATTCGAGGCCGGACATGCTGGGCATCCTCGCGACGCCGGGTGCAGGATCCTGCCATTCGACCACTCGAGTCCGCTCCGTCATCTGCTGTCCTTCTCCTCGTCGTCCGTCTTCTCGGTCACCGGCTCCAGTGTCTCAGCACTCACCGGCGTCTGCCCAGGGGGCAGGTTCGAACGGTCGGGCGAGATGACGGTGCGCCCGGGGCTGGAATCGGGCAGCCCGAAGGTGGGAAGCCCCGCCGGCGTCAGCACCAGCGCGTGCGAGCGCATCGGCAGCGTCTCGCCGCGGAAGTAGTCGGGACGGCGCCACCACCAGATCGCCATGAGCACGGCGCCGATCAGCAGGCCGCCCACGCCCACCACGGCCTCGGCTCCGATGCCGAAGATCGTGACGTTCTTGCCGTCGTCGTCGACCAGCCAGTCCGGGGCGGAGAAGCTGATCAGCCCGTAGATGAAGACCGCGAGCAGCATCAGGCCGCCGACGAAGGGGAACACCCCGCGCATCACGATGCTGCGGAACGAGCCGAACAGCGTCTTGCGGTAGAACCAGACGCAGGCGAAGCCGGTGAGGCCGTAGTAGAACGCGATCATGAGACCGATCGAGCCGATCAGCGCGTTCAGCAGCACCGGGCTGATGAAGGTGAAGATCAGGTAGAAGACCGCGGAGACGATCCCCATTCCGATCGTCGCCCACGTCGGCGTGAGGAACCGGGGGTGGATGCGGGCGAACTTCTCCGGGATCGCCTTGTACGCGGCCATCGAGAGGGCGGTGCGAGCGGTGGGGAGGATCGTCGTCTGCGTCGACGCCGACGCAGAGGTGAGGATCGAGAAACCGAGCAGTGCCATCAGGATCGAGCCGACCACGCCGCCGCCGAACAGTGTCGGCCCGATCGCCGAGAACACGTCGGCCGAGTTCGCCGGGTTGGCGAGTCCGATGCCCTTGTCGCCGACGCCGGCGAAGGCGACGGTCGCGACGGTCACGATGGCGTAGGTGCCGAGCAGGAGCAGGGTGCTGATGATCGCGGCGCGCCCCGGTGTCTTGCCCGGGTCCTTCGTCTCCTCATTGATCGAGACCGCCGTGTCCCAGCCCCAGTAGATGAAGATGGCGGTGAGCATCGCGGGCGCGATGGTCTGGGCGAAGTCGAGCGTGAACGGGTTGAACCAGTCCCACTGCGGGATGAGCGAATACGGCTCCGCATTGCCGGTGTAGACCTTCACGAGCGCGAACACCGCGAAGAAGATCAGGATCAGCACCTCGAACGAGAGCAGCACGTACTGGAGGCGGGCCGAGATCTCGATGCCGCGGTAGCAGATCCAGGTCATCACCGCGATCCAGAGCAGCCCCGCGATCGTCGTCGCGAACGTGTTGTCCGCGAGCGCCGCCACCCCGGGCAGTCCGAAACTGCCGACGAAGGTGAAGGAGTACGAGCCCGCGACCGCGGCGAGGTTCGCCATCACGATCACGTCGGCGACGATGATTCCCCAGCCGCCCATCCATCCGGTGATGGGCCCGAACGCCCTGGTCGCCCAGGTGAAGGTGGTGCCGCAGTCCGGCTCGGCCTTGTTCAGTTCCTGGTAGGCGACGGCGATCAGATACATCGGGACGAAGGCCAGCAGCACGATACCGGGCGCTTTGACGCCGGCGGCGAGGGTGCCGCCGACGACGATGAAGCCGAGGCTCGCGGCCAGACTGTACGCGGGGGCCGTCGAGGCCACCCCGACGACGACGCTCGAGACGAGTCCTAATGCTCCGTCTTTCAGGCCCTTGGATTCCACGCCCTCCGGCGTTGGCGTACTCGTGGTGCTCATCCTGCACTCCCACCGACTCGGGTCCGCTCGTCGATGAGCGGGCCGGCTGGACTCAGGGTAACGCCGAAAGGCCGGAACGTGCTCAATCCCGGGCGGGATCTCCTGCGAGCCGGCTCAGGCGGCGGCGAGCGGCGAGCTCGGCCTGCGTCGTGTTCCCGAGCAGAGCGCCGGCGCCCTTCAGCACCGCCCCGGTCGCGAAGTCGAGCGGCAGCATGCGCCCGACGGGTGCGCTGTGGAAGCCGAGGAGCTCGCGGTGGGCCGGCGTGAGCGTCGACACGGCGGCCCGGAACAGCACGGGATACGACGGGCGGAGCATCCGGCTCAGCGGCGGCCTGCGGATGAAGCGCACGATCTCGTCGACATCGGGACCTCCGCGCAGCTCACCGGCGTCGGTGAAGGCCTCGAGCTGCGCCCGAAGCTGCGTCATGCTGCGCGGCGGATCCTCGACGCCCATGAGCTCGCCCGCCGTCGCCCACTCGGCGACGTAGGCGTCTCCTCCGCCCGGGATCGGCGCGCCCCAGCGCAGGTGCGCCGCGAGGAAGGAGTCGGTGAAGGCGAGGTGCACCCAGGAGGCCAGCTCGGGGTCGTTCGCCGCGTACGGCCTCAGGGCGCCGTGCCCGTCGCGGTAGGTACCGGCCACCCGCGTGTGCATCGACCTGACCATCTGCGAACCGGCGATCGCCTGCTCGCGCGACCCGAAGGTGACGGTGTGGATCCACCGGATGGTGCCCGCGAGCCGTCCCAGCGGGTCCTCGCGATAGCGCGAGAAGTCGCGGACGCCGGCCAGCGCGCCGGGGTGGAGCGCTTGGAGCAGCAGGGCGCGCACGCCCGCGACGAGCGTCGGCATTCCGCCGTGCACCGTCCAGGATGCACTGCCGGGGCCGAAGAAGCCTTCGTCGTCTCCGTCGCCGAGGGCGGTGATCCAGGCCGGGATCTCGTCCGCCCGGCCGGCGAGGGTCTCGATCAGCCGCGATCGCACCGAGCCCAGCACACCCCGCGCCGGATCCGCTGTGCGCCCGGAAGCCGGGGACTCGCCTGATGCCGTCATCCGGTCATCCGGCGATCTCGAGCCCGAGCCCCTCGACGACCTGCACACCGGGAAGCGCGGCGAGCACCGCGCCCGGCAGCAGGACCTTCGACCGGCGGACGCCGGACCCGATGATCACCACGTCGGTCTCCGCCACGCGGCTGTCGACGAACACCGGCCACTCGGCGGGAAGGCCGATGGGGGTGATCCCGCCGTACTCCATGCCGGTCAGCTCCACCGCTCTGTCCATCGACAGGAACGATGCCTTGCGCACGTCGAGCAACCTCTTGACGGTGTTGTTCACGTCGGCGCGCGTGGTCGACAGCACAACGCAGGCGGCGATCTTCTCGACGCCCTCCCGCTTTCCGGCGACGACGACGCAGTTTGCGAGCGTCGAGGCGTCGAGCCCGAACTGCTCGCGCGTCGCGGCCGTGTCGGAGACGGTGGGATCGATCTCGACGACGCCGACCGCATCGAGGAGGTCGGCGCTAGTGAGCGCGCCCGCCGTGGTCGGTGCGAGCAGTGCGGTGTCGGATGATGCGGGGACGGTGGTGAGACCGCCGAGTGTGAAGACGCCCATGCTCCTAATCTGCATGACGGGCGGCGCGAACGCCAGCCGATCCCGACACCTTCACAGGTGCCCGCGGACCGGCCGGCGTCCGGCTCTCCCGAACGACTTCGCGAACCTACTCGGCGCTGCCGGCGCGCTCGAGCACGAGCTCGCGCACGCGAGCGGCGTCGGCCTGGCCGCGCATGGCCTTCATGACCGCGCCGATGACCGCGCCGGCTGCCTGCACCTTGCCGTCGCGGATCTTGGCCAGCACATCCGGCTGCGCCTGCAGAGCCTCGTCGATGGCGGCGATCAGCGCGCCGTCGTCGGAGACTACCGCGAGACCGCGAGCGTCCACGACCTCCTGCGGCGAGCCCTCGCCCGCGATGACGCCCTCGAGCACCTGGCGCGCGAGCCGGTCGGTCAGCGTGCCGGCGTCGACGAGCTTCGCAACCTCGGCGACGTGGGCCGGTGAGACCAGCGAGCCGGCCGGTACGCCCTGGGCGTTCGCGAGACGGGCGATCTCGCCGGTCCACCACTTGCGTGCTGCTGCTGGGGTGGCCCCGGCAGCGATCGTGGCCTCGACCTCGTCGAGCAGGTCGGCGTTCGCGACATCCTGGAACTCGAGGGCGGTGAAGCCCCAGTCGGCCGTGAGCCGCTTGCGCCGCAGCGCCGGCTGCTCGGGCAGCGTGCCGCGGAGCTCCTCGACCCACTCGCGGGCGGGTGCGACGGGGACGAGGTCGGGCTCCGGGAAGTACCGGTAGTCGTCCGCGTCGCTCTTGGGGCGTCCGGCGCTGGTCGTGCCGGTGTCCTCGTGCCAGTGGCGGGTCTCCTGGATGATCACGCCGCCGGCCGCCAGGATGGCAGCCTGGCGCTGGATCTCGTAGCGCACGGCGCGCTCGACCGAGCGCAAGGAGTTGACGTTCTTCGTCTCGGTGCGCGTCCCCAGCGTCGACGACCCGCGCGGACGCAGCGACACGTTCGCGTCGCAGCGCACGTTGCCCTCTTCCATCCGGGCGTTGGAGACTCCGAGGCCCTTCACGATGTCGCGGATCGCGCGCACGTAGGTGCGGCCGATCTCCGGCGCGTCGGACTCGGCGCCCTCGATCATCTTGGTGACGATCTCGACGAGCGGGACGCCA
This sequence comes from Leifsonia poae, assembly GCF_027921845.1. Taxonomy (GTDB): domain Bacteria; phylum Actinomycetota; class Actinomycetes; order Actinomycetales; family Microbacteriaceae; genus Leifsonia; species Leifsonia poae. Next base: position 469,348 of record NZ_BSEN01000015.1, on the reverse strand, counting down.
CCGCGGTTGTAGTCCACGAGCGAGTAGTCGGCGCCCTGGATGCGACCGGTCGCGCCGCCGACGTGCGTGAGCTTGCCGGCGTCCTCCTCCATGTGCGCGCGCTCGATCTCCACGGTGATCTCGCGGCCGGACTCGAGCTCGATCGTGACCCGGCCGTCGAACGCGATGGGCTCGTCGTACTGCGATGTCTGGAAGTTCTTCGCGGTGTCCGGGTAGAAGTAGTTCTTACGGGCGAAGCGGCTCGACTCTGCGATCTGGCACTCGAGGGCGAGCCCCAGCCGGATGCTCGACTCGATCGCCTTCTCGTTCACCTGCGGCAGACCGCCGGGGAGGCCGAGGCAGGTCGGGCAGGTGTTCGTGTTGGCTCCGGAGCCGAACTCGTTCGCGCAGCCGCAGAACATCTTCGTCTTCGTGTTGAGTTCGACGTGCACCTCGAAGCCGAGCACCGGCTCGAAGAGCTCGAGCGCCTTGTCGTAGTCCATCAGTTCCGCTTTGGCCATCAGACGGCTCCCTCTTCGCTCGCGAACATCTCGGTGGCGCTCAGGTCGGGTGCCTGACTGAGCATGCTGCCACCCCACTTCTGCTCGAGCAGCTGCTCGAGCGCGGCGCCGATCGTGTACAGCCGCGCGTCGGCGCGCGCCGGCGCCATCAGCTGCAGCCCGACGGGCAGGCCGTCCTCCGGCGCCAGACCGATCGGCAGCCCCATCCCGGGAACGCCGGCGAGGTTGGCGGGGATCGTGGTGATGTCGTTCAGGTACATCGCCATCGGGTCGGCGAGCTTCTCGCCGAATTTGAAGGCCGTCGTGGGCGCGCTCGGGCTGACCAGCACATCCACCTTCTCGAACGCCGACGCGAAGTCACGCTGGATGAGCGTGCGCACCTTCTGCGCGCTGCCGTAGTAGGCGTCGTAGTAGCCGGCGCTCAGGGCGTAGGTGCCCAGGATGATGCGGCGCTTCACCTCGGGTCCGAAACCGGCGTCCCTGGTCGCGGACATGACGCGCTCGACCGTGACGGGCGGGTCGCTCGGGTCGACGCGCAGCCCGAACCGCACCGAGTCGAAGCGCGCCAGGTTGCTGGACGCCTCGGCGGGCAGGATCAGGTAGTACGCGGCGACCGCGTACTCGAAGCTGGGGGCGCTGACCTCGACGATCTCGGCGCCGGCGCTCTCGAGCAGCGCGAGCGACTCCTCGAAGCGCTGCGTGACGCCGGCCTGGAAGCCCTCGCCCGAGAGCTCGCGGATCACACCGACGCGCACGCCCTTCAGGGCGCCGTCGGCGAGTCCCGCGCGTGCGGCATCGGCCATCGACGGCCAGGTGTCGGTGAGCGAGGTCGAGTCGAACGGGTCGTGACCGCCGATGACGTCGTGCAGCAGCCCGGCGTCGAGCACGGAGCGCGAGACGGGGCCGACCTGGTCGAGCGAGCTGGCCAGCGCGATCGCGCCGTAGCGGCTGACGCCGCCGTAGGTCGGCTTCACGCCGACGGAACCCGTCACGGCGGCGGGCTGGCGGATCGAGCCGCCGGTGTCCGAACCGAGTGCGAGCGGCGCCTCGAACGCGGCGACGGCCGCGGCCGATCCTCCGCCGGAGCCGCCGGGGATGCGCTCGAGGTCCCACGGGTTGCGCGTGGGCCCGTACGCAGAGTGCTCCGTGGACGATCCCATGGCGAACTCGTCCATGTTGGTCTTGCCGAGCGGCACGAGACCCGCCTCGCGGAGCTTGCGCACCACGGTGGCGTCGTACGGCGGCAGCCAGCCCTCGAGGATCTTGGAGCCCGAGGTCGACGGCATGTCGTTCGTGGCGAGCACGTCTTTGATCGCGATCGGCACGCCGGCCAGGGGTGCGAGCTGCTCGCCGGCGGCGCGGCGCTGATCGATCCCGGCCGCGGTCGCCAGGGCCTTCTCGCCCGCGACGTGGAGGAATGCGTGGACATCCTCGTCGACGGACTCGATGCGGTCGAGGTGGGCGCGGGTGGCGTCGACCGAGGAGACCGCGCGCGAAGCGAGGAGGCCGGCGAGATCGGCGGCGGAGAGCCGTGTCAGGTCAGTCATGTCGGGCCCCTACTCTTCGTCCAGGATGGGGGCGACCTTGAACTTGTCGCCGAGTCGGTCGGGGGCGCCGGAGAGCGCCTGCTCCACCGTGAGCGACGGCACCACCGTGTCCGGCCGGAACACGTTGGTGAGCGGCAGGGGGTGGCTGGTGGCGGGAACGTCGGGACCGGCGACCTCGGTCACCTTGGCGACCGCCTCGACGATCTGGCCGAGCTCGCTCGTCAGACTCTCGATCTCTTCGGTGCTGAGGTCGATCCGGGCGAGACTCGCCAGGTGCGCGACCTGCTCTGCACTAATTTCGGACATGCGTCTCCGTGCTGTGCGTTTGAGGGTGGATGGTTCAATTCTATTCAGTCGTTCCGAACAGGCCGACCCCCAGGCGCTGCACCTGGTCGTAGGCCTCTCGATACGTGCGCGGCACCGGCTCCCCCGGCTTTCCGTATCGTGCGGTGAGCAGCCCGACCAGCCCGACGCCGGGCGGGCTGAGCGGGCGGTCCTCGTCTCCGGGTCGCGGCGACTCCGCCTCCGGATTCGTCGGCAGGTACTGCGGGTAGGTGTCCGGCCAGGACGCCGGCTGGCGGGGCGTCGAGCGATTGACCGCGTTCTCGATGGTGCGCGCACCCTTGTCGCGCTCGGTCAGCGGCTGCAGACCGTGCTTGCGGGTCAGGGTGCTGATGACCGCGCCGTGATGCATCTGCTCGTGGATGATCGTGTTGCGGGCGGTGTAGGCGGAGATGGCGATGGCGGGCACCCGCACCCCGAGCCGGTCGAAGGCGAAGCCGTCCTCACCCGGTCCGCTGTCGTCGGGCGCGACCGCCGGACCGGGAGCCACGTGGTCGTATGTGCCGCCGTGCTCGTCGAACGTCACCAGCAGCATCGTGTTCATCGCGTTCGAGCCCTTCTGGCTCGCCGACGACCGGATGGCCGAGTACACCCGGTGCAGCAGCAGATCCCCGGCGCGCACATCCGAGATCGCGCCGCCCGCGATGACCTCGCCGTCGAGGTCCTCGACGGTCATCGGGCCGCCCGGTGGGTGCATGTCGTTGTGGTCGTAGAGAAGCCGGGGTTCCACGAAGGCGTAGTCGGGCAGCGCGCCCTTCTCCACGTCCTCGTAGAACTGGGTCATCGTGCGGAAGTTGCTGTGCCAGTAGGGCTCGAGAGCCGGCGCGTGGATGAAGCCGGTCAGCGAGATGATCTGGCGGTCGTCGAAGTAGACGCGCCAGCTCAGCCCGGCGTCCTCCAGCCTGTTGAAGATCGTCGGGGCGTCGTTCTTGGGGTCGAACCACTTGCGCAGGCCCTCGGCGCCGCCGTTGTTCACGTAACCGTGCGAGGTGGACGCGTTGAAGAACGACCGGTTGCAGAACGTCTGCGACGGCACGGCGCAATGCCAGTCGTCGTACACCGCGAACGACCGCGCGAGCGTCGAGAACACCGGCAGCATCGCGGGCGTGAACGAACCCATGATGCGCCGGTAGTCGTCGAGCCGTGGTTCCTGGTCGGGGCGGTCACGCCGCAGCACGTCGATGTAGTCGCGGACGAAGCCGTTGTTGCGCGGCTCGGCCCCGGCCGGCGGCGCGTTGTACGGAGGCTTCAGCTCGTCGAGCCGCACATCCGCGTTGCTCGGCGGATCGACGACGTCGTACAACTGCGTGTTGACATGGGCGTACACCTCGCCCGGATCCGGCGAGGGCTGCCGCATCACGAAGTCCGTGGTGCCTTCGTACGCGTGCACCCGGATGTCCTCGCCTCCGGCCGGGTCCGGGTTGCGGTAGTCGCCGAACGCGAGGCCGTCGAAGTGCTGGCCGGCGGGGAGGTTCCCCCGGTCGTAGAGGTAGCCGAGCAGGTTGTCGAACGAGCGGTTCTCGTACATGAGCACGACCAGGTGGTCGAAACCGGGCGATGGGCGCGGCGGCAGCGCCGGGTACTCCGTATCGGTGTCGGCCCCGCTGGATTCAGTGTTCTGCGAGGCGACCGTCGCACCGATCACACCGCCGGCGACCCCGCCGACGGCAGCGCCGGCGGCAGCGAATCCGGCGCGCTTGAGGAACTCACGGCGCGAGGCGTCGCGCTGTCGACTCCCTTCGGGAGTGGGCTGGTCGTCCCCCGTCATCGCATCCCATTATGCTCCGGGCATCCTGCTGCCCGGCTAGTGACCGGATGCGTTCTGCACCGCCGGGGTGCCCGAGGGTGCGCTGCCCATCACGAGCCGCCCGAGGTCGATCCCGATCAGCGCGAGATTGCGCATGCATTCGGTGCCGGCGGTGAAGTACTCGTTGTGACCGGATGATCCGGCGAGCGTCTCGCCCGTCACGGGGTCGGCTCCCCCGTCGACGCCCATCCGCTGCGCCCCGTACGAAGCCGAGCCGGGGTCGCTGCCGAAGAACGCGCTGTGGACGATCGGGTCCAGATCGGCCTGACCGACGAACACGTTGCCGTCGCGCACGCTCAGCGCCTTCACCGACTGGGCGTCGCTGCCGGGCGAGCCCATCAGCGCGAGCGCGTCGACGGTCACGGTGTGCCGTTGGAGGGCAAGCAACGCGGCGGTCGATCCGTACGAGTGCGCCAAGACGCTGAGGTAGGGCGGCGACGCACGTCGCATGGTCTGGATGCCCTCGAGAGTGCGCTCCAGGCTGTCGGCGCCCTGCGTCGCCAGCGTGAGGCCGCCGATGTTCATGAGCACGGGCGTCTGATAGCCGATCCAGGCCACGGTCGCGACTCCGGGTGTCCCCTGTCCTCCGCGCGGTCCGAGCACCCGGCGCAGCCACGACACCTGCTCGTCGTAGAGGTTCTGCGCCGTCTTCGCCCAGTCGACGACCTGCTCGCCGACCGACATGTACATGCCGGGCACCAAGACGCTGACGTAGTGCGCGGTGGCCAGATCGCCGATCACGATCGAGGCACGAGCGTCGTCGGAGGTGTCGAGGGCGACAAGAGTGCGTTTGACGCCGTCCTTCGCCTTCATGGCCTTCGCGACGTTGCCGAGCGTGGTGAGTTTGCGCTGCAGCTCGATGCGCACCGCCTTGCCGTTCTCCGTGGTGAGCCGCTTCGTCGTGTCGGCGATGGTCCTCGTGAGGTCGAGCGTGTTCGCCTGACCCCGCACCGCGTACGGGATGCCCTCGAGGTTCCCGATCACATGCGGCGCGCTGTGCAGCAGAGTGGACTGCTTCACGGGGTCGAGCAGTCGCCACACGCCGCTGACGTCTGTCGCCTGGGGCGGGTTCGCCAGCAGGCGGCCGAGGTCGCTGCGGTGCGCATCGATGAACGCGGGCAGGTCCGCCGCGCTCAGCCGGCTCAGCGCTCCGAGGATCGAGCCGGCGGCGACGGTCGCGGGTCCGCTCCCCGTCGGGGCGTCTCCGACCACCGTGTGCGAGGCGACTGCGACGCTGTGCGGGGCGTCTGCGACGCTGTGCGAGACCTCAGCGACGGCGGGCGACATCTGCGCGACCGACGAGTAGGCGGCCTGAGGCGGGATGTCTGCGGGCATGACAGGGGCCCCGATCAGCCCTGCGACGACCGAGGTCATGGTGACGATAGCTGCAAAGCCGACCAGCACTCCGTCCGGGTCCCTCCGAGAGCGACGAGCTAAGCCCTTGCAGTGCGCCCCGGGCGAGCGCACTCTCCGATGCTATCGGTACGCCCCTGCGCAAAGGCTGCTCGTTCTACCCCCTGTTGTGGAGTAGACAAGCCGGTCGGAGGGACATTCCGGTCTTGAGTGACATGGTGGAGCGGCCGGTTTAGACCGCGTCGTCCTCGTCCTGCCCGCCGGCGTCGTCGTCCTGCTGCCGAACGGCATCCGGGCCGCCCTCGAGCAGGAGCCGGAAACCGTCGGCGTCGAGGATGCGCAGACCAAGAGCCTCGGCCTTCGCCAGCTTCGACCCGGCGCCCGGACCGGCTGCCACGAAGTCGGTGTTCTTGGAGACGCTCGACGCCGCCTTGCCGCCGGCCGCGATGATCGCCTCCTGAGCGCCCTCCCTGGTGAAGCCTTCCAGTGATCCGGTGGCGACGATCGTGAGCCCCGCGAGCACGCCCCCGGCCTCAGCCGCTGCCCCCGGCCCGGGATGTCCTGGCGTCGAGAACTGCACCCCGTCGCGTTCCCAGCGCTCCACGATCTCGCGGTGCCAGGGGACCTCGAACCAGGCCAGCACGGCGTCGGCGATGATCCCGCCGACCCCGTCGACCGCGGCCAGGTCGTCGCGGGTCGCGCCACGGATGGCGTCGAGCGAACCGAAATGAGTGGCCAGCGCACGCGCGGCCACCGGGCCGACATGCCGGATGTTCAACGCCACCAGGATGCGCCAGAGCGGCTTCACGCGGGCAGCGGACAGGTTGGCCAGCAGCTCGATCGCGTTCTTGGAGGGCACGAAGTCGGCGTCGCCCGCGAATTCGGCGGCCTCGGGCTCGTACGCGCCATCCTTCTTCTGGCGCCGCCGGCGGAACGGAGTGTCGGTCTTCTCGGCGCCGCTCTCGGTCAGCTTGGCCAGCCCGGTCTCCGAGTCGCGCACGACGACCTGGACGGGGAACAGCTCGGCCATGGTGAGCCCGAACAGTCCGGCCTCGGTCGGCAGCGGCGGCTCCGACGGGTACAAAGGTCTCGTCAGCGCGGCGGCCGCCACCTCGCCCAGCGCTTCGATGTCGAGGGCACCGCGCGAGCCGATGTGCTCGACCCGGCCCTGCACCTGCGCCGGGCAGAACTCGGAGTTCGGGCAGCGCAGATCGATGTCGCCCTCCTTCGCCGGCGCGAGCCGGGTTCCGCAGACCGGGCAGTTCTCCGGCATCACGAACTCGCGCTCGCTGCCGTCACGCAGTTCGACGACCGGACCGAGCACCTCGGGGATGACATCACCGGCCTTGCGGAGCACCACCGTGTCGCCGATCAGCACGCCCTTCGCCTTCACGACCTCCTGATTGTGCAGCGTCGCCTGACGCACCTCGGAGCCGGCGACCCGCACCTTCTCCATCACGGCGAACGGCGTCGCGCGTCCCGTGCGGCCGATGCTCACGACGATGTCGAGCAGCTTCGTGTTCACCTGCTCGGGCGGGTACTTGTAGGCGATGGCCCAGCGGGGCGCCCTGCTCGTGGCGCCGAGTTCGTCGTGCAGCGCGAGCTCGTCGACCTTGATCACGATGCCGTCGATCTCGTGCTCGACGCTGTCGCGGTGCTCGCCGTAGTACTCGATGAACTCCGACGCCTTCGCCGCGCTGTCGACCACCCGGTAGTGGGTCGACGTCGGCAGCCCCCACTCCTTCAGCAGTTCGTAGGTCTTCGACTGGCTGTCGACGGGCGGGTTCGCCCAGGCGCCGATCCCGTGCACCAGCATGTGGAGACGCCCGAGCCGAGCCCGCATCAACGCGAGCTGAGCGGCGTTCTTGCCCTCCGCCTTCTGCCGCAGCGAGCCGCTGGCGGCGTTGCGGGCGTTCGCGAAGACCTTCTCGCCCATGTCGAGCTGGGCGGCGTTCAGCGCCTCGAACTCCGCCACCGGGAAGAAGACCTCTCCCCGCACCTCGACGAGCGGCGGATGCCCGGAACCGGCCAGCCGCTTCGGGATCGCCGGGATGAACCGGATGTTCTCGGTGACGTCTTCGCCGACGACGCCGTCGCCGCGGGTCGCCGCCGAGACGAGCATCCCGTTCTGGTAGCGCAGATTGATGGCGAGTCCGTCGATCTTGAGTTCGCACAGGTAGTCGACCGTGCGACCGGAGTCGCGCTCGACCTTGGCCGCCCACGCCTCGAACTCGGCGATGGAGAACACGTTGTCGAGGCTCAGCATGCGCTCTGCGTGCTCGACCGGTGCGAAGAGCGTCGTCTGGGCACGGCCGCCGACCGTCTGCGTCGGGCTGTCCTGGCTCTGCAGCTCGGGGAACAGCCGCTCCAGTTCCTCGAGCCGGTGCATCATGCCGTCGTATTCCTGGTCGCTCACCAGGACGGTGTCGCGTTCGTAGTACGCGTCACGCAACTCGAGGATGCGCGTGGTCAGCTGTTCGGCTTCGGCCTTGGCCGCACCGAGATCGTCGTTACCGTCATTCGCCACCCGACCAGCATAGGGAAGACGTGCGACACCGGCGGGGGTGCCGTGGGTCAGCCGACCGGTACGGCCGAGACGGTGCGATCGATCGTCGTCTGGCCGAGGACCCGCGTTCCGACGTAGACGACGGCCGTCTGGCCTGGCGCGACCCCGTTCAGCGGTTCGTCGGGAGTGATGACCAGCTCGGGCGTGCCGTCGGCGTTCGGTCGCACGACCGCAGTGGCGGGAACCGGATCGGCGTGCGCGCGGATCTGCACGTCGCACGCGAACTCCTCATCGGCGTGCTCGGGAGCGAGCCCGGCCCACGTGAACCGCGATCCGGCGATCTCGGCGATGTCGAGTGCCTCTTTTGGGCCGACCACCACCGTGTTCTCCTTCGGACGGACCTCGAGCACGAAGCGCGGCTTGCCGTCGTCGGACGGGTAGCCGATGTTCAGGCCCTTGCGCTGCCCGACGGTGAAAGCGTGCGCCCCCTCGTGGCTGCCCAGCCGGTTGCCCTCGCGGTCGAGGATGTCGCCCGTCTCTGCGCCGACCCGCTCGGCGAGCCAGCCGCGGGTGTCGCCATCCGGGATGAAGCAGATGTCGTGGGAGTCGGGCTTGTTCGCGACGCTGAAGCCGCGCGCGGCGGCCTCGGCGCGCACCTCCGCCTTCGACGGCGTCGCGCCCAGCGGGAACATCGCGTGCGCCAGCTGATCGGAGGTGAGTACACCCAGCACGTAGGACTGGTCCTTCGCCCACGCGCTTGCGCGGTGCAGTTCACGGTTGCCGTCGGCATCCGTGAGGATCGTCGCGTAGTGGCCGGTGCAGACGGCGTCGAACCCGAGGTCGAGCGCCTTCTCCAGCAGCGCGGCGAACTTGATCTTCTCGTTGCAGCGCATGCACGGATTCGGGGTCCGACCCGCCGTGTACTCGGCGATGAAGTCGTCGACCACGTCGAGCTTGAATCGCTCGGAGAAGTCCCACACGTAGTACGGGATGTCGATGATGTTGGCGGCGCGCTGGGCGTCCATCGAGTCCTCGATCGTGCAGCAGCCACGGCTGCCGGTGCGCAACGTGCCCGGCATCCGGCTCAGCGCCAGGTGCACGCCGACCACGTCATGACCGGCGTCGACCGCTCTGGCCGCCGCCACGGCGGAATCGACACCACCACTCATCGCCGCTAAAACTCTCACCGCAGAATTCTACGACCTCGACGCCGAGTGCCCCCTGGACGCATCGATCGACCGCGTTGGGTGCGAGTGGGGGCCTTTGGCCTAGCGATGTGCCGACGTTCCTCCACAGGCTGCTGCGATCGCAAGTTATCCACCGTAAAATGGCTGGCCAGAAGCGATATTCAGCGGCGGGGATGTCGGTGGTCGCTGATTGACTTGTCGCATGACCACTACCCCAGCCGCAGCGTTGAGAGCGGCGCTCACCGGGCTGACCCGTCCGTCACCTCTCGAGCGGGACGAGTTGTTGGCGGCGGTGTCGGCCCTCGGCGCCGCTCAGGCGGTGCTCGACGCGATCAAGACACAGGTGGCGGGCGAACTCGTCTCACGCTCGACACAGCTGGGAGCGCAGAACCCGGTCGCCCGCGCCGGGCATTCGAGTGCCGCCAGCCTCCTGTCCGATCGTTGGCGGATCCCGATGCCGGCGGCTCGGCTGTACTGCCAGGTCGGCGAGGCGACCAGACCGGGCACGAGCATCTTCGGAGAGGCGCTGCCGCCCGAGTTCGCGGTGCTCGCCGCCGCGCTTGCCGCACCGCTCGCACCCGAGGGGCCGTCCGCGGGGGCGTCTGACGAGCTCTCCGACGGCCGCGGGGTCGGCGTGGACCAGGCCGCCGTGATCGTCCGCGAACTGCGCAAGGCCGCGCCCGGATGCACGATCGACGACCTTCAGGCAGCCGAGCGCGTGCTTGTCGAGCACGCCCCGAACCTCGGGATCATCGACCTGCGGTCTCTCGCCGCGCAGGTGCGCGACCGGCTCGACCAGGATGGCGTGCTCCCGCGCGAGGACCGGCAGCGCACGCGCCGCTCGCTGACGATCAGCACCGCCAGCGACGGCATGACGCACATCGACTGGTACCTCGAGCCGGAGTCCGCCGGGTACGTCGTCACGGCGATCGACAGTCTCGTCGGTCGCGTGCTCCGCGACAGTCGTGGCGTGCGCTTCGTCGATCCGGGCGAGGCTGACGAAGCGGGTGTGGCGGGCGCAGCGGGTGTGGCGGGCGCAGCGGGCGAACGCTCGCGCACCGGTGACGATGCCGACCTCCTGGACGACGGGTTCGGCGGGCTGCCGCAGACGCGCACCCTCGCACAGCTGCGTTCGGACGCCGCGACGGACGTGTTCCGTCACCTGGCCGCGTGCGCGACCGACACTGCAGCCGCCGACACGGCGATCGGCGGCCGACCGCCGGTGACCGTGATGGTGCGGATCGGTCTCGACGCGCTGCAGTCCGGGCGAGGGAGCGGCGAGATCGAGGGCGTGCGCTCCCCCGTGAGTGCCGGCACCGTGCGCCGGATGGCCGCCGACGCGAACATCATCCCTGTCGTCCTCGGAAACCACTCCGAGGTTCTGGATCTCGGCCGCTCCCGCCGCCTCTTCACCACTGCCCAGAAGCGGGCCCTGGCGGAACGGGACGGCGGCTGTGCCTGGACCGGATGCCCGCACCCGCCTTCGTACACCGAAGCCCACCACATCCGCTGGTGGAACGCACACGACGGAGCCACCGATCTCGACAACGGCATCCTGCTCTGCAGCACCCACCACCATCGCGTCCACGACGACGGCTGGGACATCGACGTGCGCGACCACGTTCCGTACTTCATTCCGCCGGATCACGTCGACCCCTACCGTCGGCCGCGCCGAGGCGGTCGCGTGCGCCTCAGCGACGTCGCATGATGATGTCTGTGCGCTCGGCCGGCATCAGCCGCGCCGCCGCGACGCGCTCAGCCGCCCAGGCGTGTGGCGCGCTCGGCCAGTCCGGCACGCGACGCCTGCGCGTACGCGGCCGGGAGCGCGGCGACCAGCGCGTCGATGTCGGCCTCCGTGGTGGTGCGTCCCAGCGTCACGCGCAGGGCACTGCGGGCATCCGGTTCGGCGCGCCCCATGGCCAGCAGCACGTGCGAGGGCTCCGGGATGCCCGCCTGGCACGCGGAGCCGGTCGACACGGAGATCCCGGCGAGATCGAGCAGGAACAGCAGCGAGTCGCCCTGGGCGCCGGGGAAGGTGAAGTGCGCGTTCGACGCGACGCGGAACGGATCGCCGGCGGGCAGCCCGCTGAGGCGCGCATCCGGCACGTTCGTGAGCACGCCCGCGATCAGGCGGTCGCGCAGGGCGGCGAGACGTGCGCCCTCCTCCACGAGCTCACGTTCCGCGGCACGAGCGGCGACGGCGAACGCGACGGCGGCGGCGACGTCCTGGGTGCCGCTGCGCACCTGGCGTTGCTGCCCTCCACCGTGCACCAGGGGCACGACGGTCGCCGAACGGCTCAGCACGAGCGCGCCGATGCCGACCGGTCCCCCGATCTTGTGCGCAGACACGCTCAGCGCACTCACTCCCCCGCGCTTGAGCGCGGTGAAGTCGATGGGCAGGTGCCCGTACGCCGCGACGGCGTCGACGTGCACCGGGATCCCATATTCGGCGGCGAGCGCCGCCAGCTCGGCGACGGGCTCGATCGTCCCGACCTCGTTGTTCACCCAGAGGAAGGTGAGAAGTGCGACACTCTCCGGATCCCGCTCCAGTGCCTCCCGCGCCGCATCGACCCTGATGCGTCCCGCCTCGTCCAGCGGCAGCCACTCGATCTCGGCGCCCTCGGCCGACTGCAGCCATTCGAGGGTGTCCATCGTCGCGTGGTGCTCACCACCGGGAGCCAGGATGCGCGGACTGGGACGGCCGCCGTCGATACTGTTGCGCGCCCAGAACAGTCCCTTCACCGCGAGGTTGATCGCCTCGGTGCCCCCGGAGGTGAAGACGACCTCGATCGGATCGGCGCCGAGGGTCGCGGCCACGGTCTCCCTGGCCTCCTCGAGCATCCGCTTGGCCTGTTGTCCCTGACTGTGGATCGACGAGGGGTTGCCGACGACCCCCATGGCCTCGGCATAGGCCGCGATGGCCTCCGAACGCATCGGCGTGGTCGCCGCATGATCCAGGTAGACCGGCACTTGCCCTCCTCGAAACTGAAAGCGCTTGCGTAGTCACTACTCTAGATCGCATGACCTCCGCCGATCCTCTGCGCAATCTGGGCGTTCGCGTCAACCAGCACGGCGGCGAGCTTCGCGTCTGGTCGGAGAACGCCGACGGCATGGAGCTGTGCATCTTCGACAGCAAAGACCCCAACTGGATGGTCAAGACCGTCGCGATGACGAAGGACGCGAACAATGTGTTCGTCGGCCGTTCGCGGAGCCTCACGGTCGGCACGCGGTACGCGATCCGGGTGTCGGGGCCGGCCAGCCCGACGAATGTGTTCAACCCGGAGACCCTGCTGCTCGACCCGTACGCGCGCGGGATGGTCCGCGTCGGTGCGAACGAGTGGCGCGGGGTGGTCGTCGCCGACGGCTTCGACTGGGGAGACGCCCGCAAGCCGCTCATCCCACTGGATCACACGGTGGTCTACGAAGCGCACGTGAAAGGCATCAGCCGGCTCAACCCCGATGTGCCGGAAGAGCTGCGCGGCACCTACGCCGGCCTCGCCCACGAGTCGACGATCGGCTACCTGAAAGACCTCGGCGTCACGTCGGTGGAGCTGCTGCCCGTTCAGGCGTTCGTCTCGGAGCAGCGGCTGCTGCAGCAGGGCCTCACGAACTACTGGGGCTACAACACGCTCAACTTCTTCGCGCCGCACGCACCGTACGCGTCGCGCTCGGCGCAGGCGGCGGGACCGGAGGCAGTGCTCGCGGAGTTCAAGGGCATGGTGAAGCTGCTGCACCTGGCCGGTATCGAAGTCATCCTCGACGTGGTCTACAACCACACCGCCGAGGAGGGCATCGGCGGCCCTCGCACCAGCTTCCGCGGCATCGACAACGCCAACTATTACCGGCAGGATGCCGAGGGCGCCTACATCGACGTGACCGGATGCGGCAACACGGTGAACTTCGGGCACGATGTTCCGGTGCGGCTCGTCCTCGACTCGCTGCGCTACTGGGCGAACGAGGTGCAGATCGACGGCTTCCGCTTCGACCTCGCCGCGACGCTCGGCCGTAACGCCGATGTCGAGTACACGCGCGATCATCCGCTGCTGCAGGGCATCCTGCACGATCCGCAATTGGCCGAGGCCAAGATCATCGCGGAACCCTGGGATGTGGGCATCGGCGGCTGGCAGACCGGCAACTTCCCCGACGGGTTCTCGGAGTGGAACGACCGCTACCGCGACCGGGTGCGCAACTTCTGGCTGGCCGACATCGCCGATGCCCGCCGCAACGGCCAGGCGCCGGTGGGCATCGGCGGGTTCGCCACCCGGCTGGCCGGCTCCTCGAACACCTTCTCCCCGGAGCGCGGACCGCTGGCGTCGCTCAACTTCGTGACGGCGCACGACGGCTTCACGATGGCCGACCTCACGGCCTACAACGAGAAGCACAACCTCGGCAACGGCGAGAACAACCGCGACGGCACCGACAACAACCGCTCGTTCAACCACGGGATGGAGGGCGCGACGACGGACGAGGCGATCCTCCTCGAACGGCACAAGGCCATCCGCAACCTGATGGGGACGCTGCTGCTGTCCGCCGGCGTGCCGATGCTGACCGCGGGCGACGAGTTCGGCCGCAGCCAGCGGGGCAACAACAACGCCTACTGCCAAGACAGCGAGCTGACCTGGATGAGCTGGCTGCGCACCCGCGAGGAGCGGGAGCTGTTCGCCACCACGAAGCGGCTGCTCGAGCTGCGGCGCACGAACCCGGCCCTCCGGCCGAGCAAGTACGCGGTGTTCGGCGAGACGACCAAGAACGCCAGCCACATGGACTGGTACGACGCCACCGGTGCGCTGATGGACGACGAGGACTGGAACTCGCCGGAGAACCGGACCCTGCAGTACCTCGCGGCGTCCACGCCCGACCAGGAGGAGTTCAACCGCATCCTGCTGATCGTCCACGGAGTCGAGGACGACGTCGAGGTGTCGCTGCCCGTCGCCCCGGGCGTCGAGAACTACCAGCTTCTCTGGGACAGCGCGACGGAACTGCCCATCGACGAGGATGCGACTCCCCTGACCCCAGGCACCCGGCGACTGGTGGGCGGCACCTCGATGCAGCTCTACCGGGCCAACGGACCGCGGGTCGAGCAGGCGCTGACCGCGGCTGCCCAGCATCCGACCGAACGCGAGTCGGACGACCGGCACGCCGGGGACCAGCAGGCAGCCGACCATCGTTTCGCCGACGCCGAGGCGACCGACCATCGCGCCGCTCTCCCGGAGGACGAGCAGGCGTCTGCGCAGCACAACGTCGACCACTCGAATCCGACCTGATGGCGAAGCAGAAGGCCCCGGCGGGAACGCCGGCGACCGTCGCGCTGACCGCTGCGGGCATCCCGTTCTCGGTTCACCCGTACGAGCATGACCCGGCCGCCCCGTCGTTCGGGCTCGAGGCGGCGGAGGCGCTGGGCGTCGAGCCCGACCGCGTGTTCAAGACGCTGCTCGCCGACACCGACCTCGGCCTCGTCGTCGGTGTGGTGCCGGTGACCGGGATGCTCGACCTCAAGGCGCTCGCGGCAGCCGCCGGGGCGAAGCGGGCAACGATGGCGGACCCGTCCGTCGCCGAGCGCCGCACCGGTTATGTCGTCGGCGGCATCAGCCCGATCGGCCAGAAGACGCAGCACCCGACCATCGTCGACGAGACGGCCCAGCTGTTCGACACCGTCTTTGTCTCCGGCGGCAAGCGCGGCCTCGACATCGAACTCGCGCCGGCGGACCTTCTCGCCGCGACCGAGGGCGCGTACGCCGCTATCGCGAAGCCGTGAACGCCTGCTCTCAGGCCAGCGTCTGCTCCAGCAC
This sequence comes from Leifsonia poae, assembly GCF_027921845.1. Classification (GTDB taxonomy): domain Bacteria; phylum Actinomycetota; class Actinomycetes; order Actinomycetales; family Microbacteriaceae; genus Leifsonia; species Leifsonia poae. The sequence continues at coordinate 454,317 of NZ_BSEN01000015.1, read as the reverse complement.
CTGGGTGCCGCCGTCCAGCACCAGCCGGCCGACAGCACCGTTGACCACGGTCAGCTGGGGCCCGGCGTGCCCGATCTCGACATCGGCGATGATCGGTAGCCCGAGCATCCCGAGCGCGTCGACCACGGCCTCGCGCTGCGTCAGGGTCTTCGAGTCAGGCGCGCTGGTGCGTCCGACCAGCACTGCGACGGCCGTGTCGAAGAAGCCGGCCAGGCGCATCCCGTGCAGTTGGCGGCAGATCGAGTACGCCCCGTCCTCGCACGCCTCGACGTAGACGATCGTCGGACCGAGCGCCCGGATCGCCTCCCGCGATGCGAACGGCGTGCCGGCGACGTTGGCCAGCGTCTCGATGCAGCCGCCGATCATCCGGCCCGTCACCTCGACCGGCCCACTGCCGGAGCCGAGCCGCGACCATCCACCGGTGGGCGACGACTGGCGTACGACAGCGCCGGCACCAGCGCTGGCACTGACACCGGCATCAGCCGCCCCCGCAGGCAGCGACGCCACATCCAGCCAGGAACTCAGCCCCGCCGGCAGCGACTCCGTCACGTCCATCAGATTGCCGCCGTGCAGGCTCGCCGACCCGGTGAGGAGCGTGAGCGGGGTGAGCAGCGTCGAGGTGTCGGAGTAGCCCGCGTACCAGGTGGGCTCGGCGCCGGCCAGCGCGTCGAAGTCGAGGAGCGACAGCAGGTCGATGCCCGTCTCCCCGCCCCAGGGCGGCACGATGGCCCGGATGCGCGGATCGAGCATCATCCGCATGAATTCCGCCGCGCGCTCGGGCGCCGAAGCGCTGATGTGCCCGGCGCCGAGCAGGCACTCACCGAGCTCGACCTCGAACCCGCGCCCGCGGAGCACCGAAACGGCGGCCTCGAGCCGCCCCTCGAACGCCGTCTCGACGCCGCTGGAGGTGGCCGTGATGCCGATCGTGTCGCCGGGTACGAGCGGCCGCGGGTAGCGCACCTACGCCGCCACGGCGACCAGGCCGAGCTCGGCCGGGCTGATGAGCAGGTCGTTCTTGGGCACGACGCGAACGGTGTAGCCGAACGCCCCGGCCCAGGCGAGCTGAACGGTGCCGCGGTATTCGAAGGCGACCGAGGCGTCGTGGCTGCCCGGGGCGTTGCGGTCGACCTCGAGCGCGGCGTAGCGCACGTCGGTGAGCTCGTCGCCCTCGTGGCTGCGGCCGTAGACCACCTGCACCTCGACCTCGTCGGGGCTGAGGCCGTTGAGGTGCACCAGCGCTCGCAGGTGCAGCTCGTCGCCGACCTGCGGAACCGCGTCGACACCGCCGGACTCGACATGGGCGACGGAGACACCGGGCCACGCAGCCCGCACGCGCTGCTTCCACGCGGCGAGACTCCGGGCGGCCGCGAACCCGTCGCCCGTCAGGCGGCGCTCGAAGCCGCACGCCGGCACGTACAGCCGGTTGACGTACTCGCGCACCATCCTGCCCGCACTGAGCTCGGGTGAGAGCGTCGCGAGCGTGTGACGGATCTGCCCGACCCACGCCTCGGGGACGCCGTCGCCGTTGCGCTCGTAGAAGCGCGGCGCGATCTGGTTCTCGATGAGGTCGTAGAGCGCCTCGGCCTCGAGCGCGTCGCGCTCGGCGCCATCGCCCGCCGCGTCGGCGGACGGGATCGCCCAGCCGTTCTCGCCGTCGTAGTACTCGTTCCACCAGCCGTCGAGGATCGAGAGGTTGAGCGCACCGTTCAGCGCGGCCTTCATCCCGGACGTGCCGCACGCCTCCAGCGGACGCAAGGGGTTGTTGAGCCAGATGTCCGTTCCCGGGTACAGCAGCTGCGCCATGCCGATGTCGTAGTCGGGCAGGAAAACCATCCGGGTGCGGATCTCGGGCTCCGACGCGAACTGCACCAGCTTCTGGATGAGCCGCTTGCCCTCGTCATCGGCCGGATGCGACTTGCCGGCGATCACGATCTGCACGGGACGCTCGGGGTTGAGCAGGATCGAGCGCAGCCGCTCGGGGTTGTGCAGCATCAGCGTCAGCCGCTTGTAGGTCGGCACGCGCCGGGCGAAGCCGATGGTGAGCACCGACGGGTCGAGCAGGTCGTCCATCCACGCCGGAGCGATGCCCCCGGGGTTCTGGCTCTCCCACGCCGCTTTCAGGCGCCGGCGGGCGTCACCGACCAGCTGCTCCCGCATCCGGGTGCGCACCGACCAGAGATCATGGTCGTGCACGGCGCCGCTGTTCGCCCAGTCGGCCGTGGTGGTGTCATCGGTGCCCAGCCGCTCCTCGGCGAGCGCCCGCATCATCGGGTCCGTCCAGGTGGGGGCGTGGACGCCGTTGGTCACGGAGTCGATCGGGACCTCCGCCGGGTCGAATCCCGGATAGAGCCCGTTGAACATGTGGCGGCTCACGTCGCCGTGCAGCTTCGAGACGCCGTTGGCGTGCTGGCCGAGCCGCAGCCCCATGACGGCCATGTTGAACATGTCCGGCGATCCGCCGGGGTAGTTCTCCGAGCCGAGGGCGAGCACGTCCGCCACCGCGACGCCGGGCAGCAGGTCGGTGGAGAAGTACTGCTGCACGAGCGGGCCGTCGAACCGGTCGATGCCGGCCGGCACGGGGGTGTGCGTGGTGAACACGGTCCCGGCGCGCACGACCTGCAGGGCCTCGTCGAACGTGAGTCCCTCGCCGATCAGGTCGGAGATGCGCTCCAGGCCCTGGAAGCCCGCGTGGCCCTCATTGGTGTGGAAGACCTCGGGCTCGGGCGTGCCCGACAGGTCGGTCCAGGCCTTGAGGGCGCGCACACCGCCGATGCCGAGCAGGAGCTCCTGCAGCAGGCGGTGCTCACCCCCGCCGCCGTAGAGGCGGTCGGTGACGGATCGGAGGCGCTCTTCGTTCTCGGGGATATCCGTGTCGAGCAGCAGCAGGCGCACCCGCCCGACGGCGGCCTGCCAGACACGGGCGTGGAGCACCCCGTTCGGCAGGGCGAGCGTGATCTGGACCGGTGTGCCGTCGGCGTTACGCAGCACCGACAGGGGCAGCCCGTCGGGATCGAGCACCGGATAGCTCTCCAACTGCCAGCCGTCGGGCGTGATCGCCTGCGAGAAGTAGCCGGAGCGGTAGAACAGGCCGACGCCGACCAGCGGCACGCCGAGGTCGCTCGCCGCCTTCAGGTGATCCCCGGCGAGGATGCCGAGCCCACCCGAGTACTGCGGGAGCGCGGCGGCGATCCCGAACTCGGGCGAGAAGTACGCGATGGTGCGCGGAGCCGAGCCGTCGAGCGACTGATACCAGCGCGGCTCGCTCAGGTACACGTGCAGGTCGTCGCGGAGGTGGTTCGCCCAGTCGACATAGCCCTGATCGGAGGCCAGTTCGGCGAGCCGGGCCGGGTCCACCGCGCCGAGGAGCGCGATCGGATCGTGCCCGACCTGCTGCCACAGTTCCGGCGAGATCCTGGCGAACAGCTGTCTGGTCGGCTCGTGCCACGACCAGCGCAGATTGCCTGCGAGTTCTTCGAGCGCCCCGAGGTTCTCGGGGAGGACGGCACGGACGGTGAATCTACGGATGGCCTTCACGGAAGTCAGCCTACGGGGCCTCCTGTGCCGCGGGCTAATGCGTGTACGGTCGGGATGTGGCAAAGAGCGCAACGAGTACTGCAGCATCCGTCGAGCGGCCGGCCGAGGAGTCCGAGATCACGCCGCTCATCGGCCGGATACCCATCCTGAAGCTCTCACCGCAGGTGGACGAGGGCCTCTGGCCCGCCACCGCGTTCAGCGGTGAAGTGGTGCCGTTCCAGGCAACCGCGTTCCGCGAGGGACACGATTTGATCGGGGTCGATCTGCTCCTGCTCGACCCGTCGGGCGAGCAGACCGAGCACCGGATGCGTCCGGTCGCCCCGGGCACGGACCGCTGGGAGGCGCTGGTGCAGCTCGAGGCCGAGGGTCTCTGGCGCTACCGCATCCAGGCCTACGCCGATGAGTACGCGACCTGGAAGCACAACGCCGAGCTGAAGATCCCGGCCGGCGTCGATGTCGAGCTCATGTTCACCATCGGCCACGAGCTCCTGGTGCGCGCGTCGACCGACAAGCGGCGCAGTACAGCCGAGCGCCGGCACCTCTCGGAGAGCGCGAAGGTGGTCGGAGACACGAACCGCAGCACCGAGGAGCGAATCACCGCCGCGACGGACACCCGCATCGCGGCCATCCTCCAGGCACGCCCCGTGGTGAGCCTGCCCACCCTCTCCGCCACCCGCTCCGTGCTCGTCGAACGCACCCGCGCCGGCGTCGGCAGCTGGTACGAGTTCTTCCCCCGCTCCGAGGGTGCGAACAAGCTTCCCGACGGCTCCTGGAAGTCGGGGACCTTCCGCACCGCGGCCAAGCGCCTGCCCGAGGTCGCCGCCATGGGCTTCGACGTCGTCTACCTCCCTCCGATCCATCCGATCGGTCACGACTTCCGCAAAGGCCCGAACAACACGCTCGAGGCCGGCCCGAACGACCCGGGCTCCCCGTGGGCGATCGGCAGCGCCGAGGGCGGCCACGACGCGATCCACCCCGACCTCGGCACCGAGAAGGACTTCGTCTACTTCGTGGGCAAGGCCAAGCAGTCCGGTCTCGAGATCGCTCTCGACCTGGCGTTGCAGGCGGCACCGGACCACCCGTGGGTCACCGAGCATCCCGAGTGGTTCACGACCCTGCCCGACGGCTCGATCGCGTACGCGGAGAACCCTCCCAAGAAGTATCAGGACATCTACCCGATCAACTTCGACAACGATCCGATCGGCCTGCGCACCGAGGTGCTGCGCATCGTGCGGTACTGGATCTCGCTGGGGGTGCGGATCTTCCGCGTCGACAACCCGCACACCAAGCCGATCGCGTTCTGGGAGTGGCTCATCCACACTGTCAACGCCGAGTACCCGGATGTGGTGTTCCTCGCCGAGGCGTTCACCCGCCCCGCGATCCTGCACACGCTGGCCAAGGCCGGCTTCCAGCAGTCGTACACCTACTTCACCTGGCGCAACACGAAGGAGGAGCTCGAGGAGTTCCTCGACAGTCTCGCCCACGAGACCGCCGACTTCCTGAGGCCGAACCTGTTCGTGAACACGCCCGACATCCTCACGGAGTACCTGCAGTTCGGCGGACCGGCGGCCTTCAAGATCCGCGCGGCGATCGCCGCGACGGCTTCGCCGACCTGGGGCGTCTACTCGGGCTTCGAGCTCTTCGAGAACGTGGCCCGTGCCGGCGCCGAGGAGTACATCGACAACGAGAAGTACGAGTACCGTCCCCGCGACTACGCCAAGGCCCAGACGGCAGGCCGCTCGCTTGCGCCGTATCTGACGATGCTCAATCGCGCGCGCAGCGAGCACGCAGCGCTCCGCCAGTTGCGCAATCTGACCGTGCACGGGAGTGACGACGACTCGATCCTCGTCTACTCCAAGTACCTGGCCGGACAGTTCACGCGCAGCGGCAAGGCCGACGCGATCATCGTCGTGGCGAACGTCGATCCGCATTCCGTGCGCGAGACGATCGTGCACCTCGACGTCGCGGCATTCGGCGTAGAGCCGGGAACCTCGTTCGAAGTCAAAGACATCGTGACCGGAGCGAGGTGGACCTGGGGAGCGGACAACTACGTACGCCTCGACGCGTTCACCGAGCCCGTGCACATCCTGAGTGTGAAGGTGGGCCCCTGATGACCCCGATCCCCGAAGGCGCCGCTGCGGTCGACCTCCCCGCCCTCGACGACGCCCTGCTGTTCGCCGTCGCGACGGGCAGCTATCACGACCCGCACTCCGTGCTCGGCCAGCATGCGGTGAGCGCGCCCGGCGTCGCCGACCGGATCACCGTGATCCGCACGCTGCGTCCGCTGGCGAGCGCGGTCTCGGCGGTGCTGTCGACCGGCGCGCACATCGAACTCGCGCACCTCGCCCACGGCATCTGGCAGGGCATCGACATCATCGGCGCCGACGGCTACACCGTGGAGGCCCGCTACCCCGACGGCAGCGTCTGGACGGCAGAAGACCCGTATCGGTTCCCTCCGACCATCGGCGACCTCGACCTGCACCTGATCGGCGAGGGGCGCCACGAGCAGCTCTGGTCGGCCCTGGGGGCGCACGTGCGCGAGGTCGACGGCGTGCGCGGCACGGCGTTCACGGTCTGGGCTCCGCATGCCAGGGCCGTGCGGCTCGTGGGAGACCTCAACGACTGGGACGGCACCCAGCACGCGATGCGCAACATGGGCCCGACCGGCGTGTGGGAGCTCTTCGTCCCCGGCATCGGCGCCGGCTCGATCTACAAGTTCGACCTGCTCGGCCAGGACGGCCAATGGGTGCGGCGCGCCGACCCGATGGCGCGGGCCGCCGAGACCCCGCCGGCCACGGCATCCGTCGTCACCGAGAGCGGATACCACTGGGGCGATGGCGGCTGGATGGCCGACCGCGCGGCGCACGACGTGCACAACGGGCCGATGAGCGTCTACGAACTGCACCTCGGCAGCTGGCGGCCGGGCATCGGCTACCGCGAGGCCGCCGACCAGCTGATCGACTACGTCGGAGCCCTCGGCTACACGCACGTCGAGTTCCTGCCGCTGTCCGAGCATCCGTTCGGCGGCTCGTGGGGCTATCAGGTCACCGGCTACTACGCACCGACGAGCCGCTTCGGCTCCCCCGACGACCTGCGCTACCTGATCGACCGGCTGCACCAGGCGGGCATCGGCGTGATCATGGACTGGGTCCCCGGGCACTTCCCGAAAGACGAGTGGGCCCTCGCGCGCTTCGACGGACAGCCTCTCTACGAGCACGGCGACCCCCGCCGTGGCGAGCAGAAGGACTGGGGCACCCTCGTCTTCGACTTCGGCAATTCGCAGGTGCGCAACTTCCTCGTCGCCAACGCGCTGTACTGGCTCGAGGAGTTCCACGTGGACGGCCTCCGGGTCGACGCCGTCGCTTCGATGCTGTACCTCGACTACTCGCGCGAAGACGGCGAATGGCTGCCGAACATCCACGGAGGGCGCGAGAACCTCGAGGCGATCAGCTTCCTGCAGGAGGTCACCGCCACCTCGTACAAGCGCAATCCCGGCACCGTGATGATCGCCGAGGAGTCGACGAGCTGGGCCGGCGTCACGGCGCCCACCTCCAGCGGCGGGCTCGGCTTCGGCTTCAAATGGAACATGGGCTGGATGCACGACGCGCTCCAGTACATCCACGAGGACCCGATGTACCGCAGCTACCACCACAGCGAGATCACCTTCTCGTTCGTCTACGCGTTCAGCGAGAACTTCCTGCTGCCGATCAGCCACGACGAAGTCGTGCACGGCAAGGGCTCGCTGCTGGGCAAGATGCCGGGCGACCACTGGCAGCAGCTGGCGAACGTCCGTGCGTTCCTCGCCTTCATGTGGGCGCACCCGGGCAAGCAGTTGCTGTTCATGGGCCAGGAGTTCGGTCAGCCGTCGGAGTGGAGCGAGGAGCGCGGGCTCGACTGGTGGATCCTCGACCAGCCGGCGCACCGCGGCCTGTGGGACCTGGTCGCCCAGCTGAACGCCACCTACAAGGCCAATCCGGCCCTGTGGGCGCTCGACAACGATTCGTCCGGATTCGAGTGGATCGACGGCTCGGATGCCGCCGGCAACGTGGTCGCCTTCCTCCGCAAGGACAAGGACGGCAACCCGATCGCGGTTCTGCTGAACTTCTCCGGCAACCCGCACACGGACTACCGGGTGGGCCTGCCGTTCGCCGGCGAGTGGGAAGAGCTGCTCAACACCGACGCCGAGCTGTACGGCGGGTCGGGCGTCGGCAACTTCGGCGCGGTGACGGCCGTGGACGAGCCCTGGGCAGGTCGCCCCGCATCGGCCACCGTGACGCTGCCGCCGCTCGGCGCGCTGTGGCTCAAGCCACGGACGAACTGAGCCAGTCGCGGTAGGTGACGCCGTCGAGCGCGTCGGCGGGGACGAGGTTCTCGCCGGCGCGCCAGGTGGCGCCGAGCGGTCCGCCGACGCGGAGGCCGACGATGGCGCCGCGCCCTCCCGTCACCGACTTCCACTCCCCCGCGAGCTCGCGGGCCGTTCGGATCTCGGGGCCGCCGATGCTCCTGGTCGCGTTCGGAGCGCCGTGTCCTTCCGCCGCGTCGACGAGGACGCGCGCGACGTCGCCGACCGCGATGGGCTGGAAGCTGATCTTCGTCGGCGCCGGGATGACCCCGAGGCGGGAACCGCGTTCGAAGAATGCGGTGATGAAATCGTGGAACTGGGTCGCCCGCACGATGCGCGTCTCGATCGGCGACTCCTGGTAGTTGCGCTCCTGGGCGGCCTTCGCACGGTAGTACGGGTAGGCGGACCGGTCGACATTGACGATCGAGAGCAGTACCGCCTGCCGCACGCCGAACCGCGCAGCGGTGTGCAGCAGGTTCTGCGAGCCGGAGGCGAAGACGTGGCTCGCGGCGCGACCGCCGCCGTTCGATGCGTCGACGAGCACGTCGGCGCCCTCGAGGACCTCCTCGAGACCGTCGCCCGTCACGAGGTCGGCGAAACGGTAGTCGGCGCCGGGAACGTACGCGGGCGCGTCGTCATCGGGGACACGACGGCTCGCCACGACGACGTCGTGGCCTCGTTCGATGGCCTCAGCGGTGACAGCCCGGCCCGCGAGCCCGGTGCCACCCACGACGAGAACGCGCGGCATTGGCAGCCTCCCGGCGGGTCGGTTGGGAACAGTGCCGCCGCGCGGCCGGTGGAGGCCCGCTCAGTACAGCAGCGACGCCAGCCTAGCCCGCGCCTTCACGACGCGAGGGTCGTCCACACCGACAATCTCGAAATAGTCCAGGATGCGCGTACGCACCACTTCCCTGCCCGCAGCGTCGAGCGTCGGGAACAGGGTGAGCAGACGGTCGAATGCGTCTTCCACGTGGCCGCCGGAGAGGTCGAGGTCGGCGACGAGCAGCTGGGCATCGACGTCGCGCGGGCCTTCGGCCGCGGCGGAACGGATCTCGTCCATCGACTTACCGTCGAGACGGTCGAGCAGGCTCACCTGAGCGAGGCCGGCAACGGCCATGGTGTCGCGCGGGTCCTGCGCGATGGCGGTCTTGTACTCGGCGATCGCGGTCGCGTAGTCACCGCGCTCGATGGCCTCGTACGCCTCCGCGTGGTGCGGGGGAAGCGGCTCGGCGACGGGCTCGGCGGGAGCGGCATCCGGATCGTCGGAGGCGGCGGGATCGCCCTCGACCGCTGCACGTCCGGTCACGCCGTTCTGGGCGGCGAGCTGCAGCAGCTGCTCGAACACGTCGCGCACCTGCGCCTCGGGCACGGCGCCCGAGAACAGCTGGACGGGCCGGCCGCCGATGACGGCCGCGACCGCGGGCACGGACTGCGCCTGGAACGCCTGGACGAGCTGGGGGTTCGCGTCGACGTCGATACGCACGAGCACCAAACGGCCGTCGTAGTCCTTGACGACCCGGTCGAGCACCGCAGACAGCTGCGCACTCGGCTCCGCCCAGTCAGCACGGAGGTCGACGACGACAGGAACCGTCATCGACAGGTCGAGGAAGTCGTTGAAGTTGGCGTCGGTGCCCTCGAAGTACAGGCTCGGCAGGGCGACGACCCCGTCGGGAGCGCCGGCGTCCGCCGCCCCCGCTGCGGGTGTCTGCCCCGACGTCATGGCCCGGTTGACGAGCGATGTCAGGTCGACGGCACCGCGCAGGCTGGCGGCGTTCGGCGGAATCTGGCTCATTTGACTTCCTTCGCTGCGACGAGGCCCTGAGCGAAGCCCAGGAGGGTGATCTTCGAGTCGGAGCCGGCCTTCGGTACGTAGAACGCCAGCTGGTAGCCGTAGGTGGTGTCGATACCCGTCTTCGACATCGTCACGCCCGAGAGGGCCGCGGACGTGGGACCGGCGCCGACCTCGGCCCCTGCCTCCACGACGCGGAGCGACTCCGTCTCGGTGAGGCTCGTCCAGACGATGGCGCCCGAGTCGTTGGTGGCCATCGCCGTCGGCGGGGTCGACCCCACCGCGTGCGAGAACTTCAGCGACGCCGTCTTCTCGAGATTCGCGAGCGCCTTGGCCTTGTACGCCTGGCCGACCACGCCGCGCAGGGTGTCGCCGGTCGCCTCGAAATCGGGCGCGTACTTGCTCTTGTCACCGTTCACCAGGATGTCGGCGTAGGCAGCGGCCACCTGGTTGGGAGCCAGCTTGAGCAGCTTGGAGTCCGGCGGCACGACCGCTGCGCCGATGCTGGCCGGCGCGAGGTCCGGGACCTTGGCCTTGGGCTCGAGCGACACCGCGTAGCTCACCTGGTAGTTGCTGCGAGCGGTCTGCTGCACGAGCGTGAGCGCGATCGGCGCCTGCGTCGTCTGCGCCGGCTTCACGACGGTCATCACCACGCGCGGCCAGGTGTCCGTGGACTGGGGCAACGACACGGCGAGCGGCCCGGCCGAGATGGCTGGCAGCGCGGGGACGTCGGACTTGTTGGTGCGGATCGTGTAGTTGGCCTTGCGCAGTTCGAGCGCCGGGCCCGAGAAGCGGGTCGCGAGCAGTGTGGCGTCGCGCTTCGCGTCCGCCTGGGTCGTAGTGGCGGAGATGCGCTTCATGATGCGCTCCAGCTGCGGCACGGTGACGCTCGGGGGCATCACGTCTTTGGCCTTGGGCAGGTCCGTCGTGATCGGGCTGGCCGTCGGTACGGCCGATGCCGAGGACTGCGACCAGAACTCGGAGGTGCAGCCGGTCAGTCCGAGCGCGCCGACGAGCACGACCGGAACGGCGATGAGCGCGCGCCGGGTCGAGCGCCGGCCCTTCGGGGTGGCCTCGATGGCCTTGGACGGCTTGTATCGGGGCGCCTTGGGAAGCTTCGGCATCTTGGGGCCGCCTCCTCCCTTGCGTCGTGGGCCGCGCGACTTGCGCAGCGAATAGAGCCCCCAGAGGTAGAGGGCGAGGCCGACGACCAACAGTCCGAGCCCGCCGACGATCAGCGGACCGGCCCACGGGGTGCTCGTGTCGAGCGGCCAGACGACGCGCACGGTGTTCGGCGCCGGCTGCGTGCCGTCTGCGGCCACGATGACGCTGATGCTGTCGGGCACGTTCATCCGGGTCAGCTTCGCGTCGTCGCCGTCGAACTCCTCGAGCCAGAGATCGGAGCCGGCCGGGTTGGGTCCTGGCGTCACCGCCGCCTTGGCCGAGGTGTCGGCGGACGCGCTCGGCGTCGCGGACGGTGTCGCCGTCGGTGCGGGGGTGGCGGTGCTCGTCGATCCCGAGCCGCCGTCGCCCTGGTCGGACGGCGTCACCTTCTTGGTCGTGATGGTGCCGTTCGCGGTGTTCAGGGTGAGCCGGGTGTAATCCTGATCGCCCAGCCACGCCGTCACATCGGCGGTGCGGCCGTACGCGACGACCTGCTTGCCACCACTGCCTCCGGTGACCGACATCGTCTGCTGGCCCGGATGCGCGTTGAGCACAGTACCGTCGATGACGATGTACCGGGGGTCGCCCGAGACGGTCGTGGAGACGGCCACCTGGGAGGGTGGTGCGAACACCGTGCGCTGGGCGATGCCGACAGCGATCATGACGGCCGCCACGACGAACGCGACGATGGCGAGTACGAAACGCAAACAAGCTCCTTCTGTGTTGCCCCGGGACGCCCGGCGGGCACAGTCAGTACACGATAGTCGACCACCCTGGGAGGCTCCTAACGATTGCCTGGACAGTCGCGGTCCCGACAGGGCCCCGATGCAGCTGTCGGGCTCGAAATGTAGGATTGGGGCGGTGCGGCAGCCACGTGGCGTGCACGCCTCGGACTTCAGGAGAGACAACAGTGGCCACCGACGATTCGAACTTCACACAGGTCTTCCGCGGATACGACAAGGACGAGGTCGACAAGGCCGTCCAAGACCTGCGGCGCGAGCTGATCAAGTCGAACACCCAGGCTGCCGATTCCGCCAAGGAGATCAAGCGGCTCCAGGTGCGCGTCGAGGAGCTCAACGCCGAGATCGAAGAGGTCGGGAGCCCCACGTTCTCCGGTCTCGGAACGAAGCTCGAGAACACCCTGCGGGTGGCCGAGGAGCAGTCGACCCGCCTGATCGCCCAGGCCGACATCGATGCCGAGAAGCTCCGCAACGGCGTCGCGGCGGAGGTCGACAAGATCAAGTCGACGGCCGCGCAGCAGGCCGAACGGGTGCTCGCCGACGCCCGCGCCCGCGCGACGACGGCCCTCGAGGACGCGCAGATCGAGGCGGCCGAGGTACTGGCGAAGGCGAACACCGACAGAGAGACCCTCGTCACGGATGCGCTGCGCGAAGCGGCTGCGATCCGCGGTGCTGTGGCCACCGAGGCCGCGGAGGTGCGTGCGACGAGCAAGCGCGAGTCGGCCGCTGTGCGCGCCGAGGCGGACCGGGAGGCGGCGGAGCTCAAGGCCGTGGCAACGCGCGAGGCCGAAGCCGCCCGCGCCGAGGCCGCGCAGCTGGACCGCGAGATCGAGACAAGACGGGCCGAGCTCGCCAACGCCTTCGCCGACGATCGCGCCGCGTTCGAGCGCGAGTCCGAGCAGACGCGACTCGAGCTGGCCAAGAAGGTCGCGGAGACGAACGATTCCCTCGAGGCCGAGAGCGTGCGCACTCGCAACGAGCTCGCGGCCGAAGCGGCGCAGGCCCGCGCCGACCTCGCCGACGAGGTCGAGCGCCAGCGCGTCGCACTCGCGTCCGAGGCGGCGCAGACCCGTGCCGACCTCGAAAATGAGACCAGGACCGCCCGGCAGGCGCTCGAGACCGAGGTCGAGCAGACGAAGAAGGCGCTCGCCTTCGAAGTCGAGCAGACCAGGAACAGCCTCGCCGCCGATGTGGAGCAGACCCAGTCCGCTCTCGCAGACGAGGTCACGCGCACCAAGAGCGAACTCGCAGACGAGGTCGCCACCACCAAGAGCGCCCTCGCCGACGAGGTGACCCGCACCAAGAGCGCCCTCGCAGACGAGGTCGCCACCACCACGAGCGCCCTCGCCGACGAGGCGGTCCAGACCCGCACGGCGCTGGCCGACGAGGCGATCCAGACCCGCACCGCCCTCAGCGACGAGGCGACCCGCACGCGCGCGGAGCTCGAGGCCGAGCGCACCGCGACCGCAGCGTCCCTCGCCGCCGACCGCGAGCAGACCGCGAGCAGCCTGGCCGCCGAGGTCGAGCAGACCAGGGCGGAGCTCGCCGCTGCTGCCGAACGACAGAGCCGCGACCTGAGCGCGGAGGCAGCGCAGCTGCGTGCCGATCTCGCCGCGGAGGTCGACCGCACCCGCAGCAGCCTCGCCGACGAGGTCGCCCGCGAACGGAGCGTCCTCGCGGCCGAGGTGGAGAGCACGAAGGCGCAGCTCGCCGCCGAGGTCGAGCAGACGAGGTCCGCTCTCGCGACCGAGGTCGAGCAGACCAAGTCCGCCCTCGCGACCGAGGTCGAGCAGACCAAGTCCGCCCTCGCGACCGAGGTCGAGCAGACCAAGTCCGCCCTCGCCGCCGAGGTCGAGCAGACGACGTCGACCCTCGAGAACGACGTGACGAGCACCCGCTCGGCACTGGAGGCCGAGGTCGAGCAGACCAAGTCCGCCCTCGCCGCCGAGGTCGAGCAGACCAAGTCGTCGCTGGCCGAAGAGATCGAGCGCACCCAGGCGACACTCGCCGAAGACGTGCGGCGCACGGCCGTCGACCTCGCCGACCAGCGGCAGTCGACCGCCGACACGCTCGCGAACGACGCTGAGCAGCAGCGCGTCGCTCTCGAGAAAGAGGCGGAGGAGACGCGTGTCGCCCTCGCCGACGACACGGAGCGGGCCCGCATCGCCCTCGAGCGCGAAACCACCGAGGCACGGGCGAAGCTCGCCGCAGAGGTGGCCGAAGCCACGACGGCGCTCGAGGCCGAGCTCGCGGAGCTCCGCAGCGCCTTCGAGCAGGAGGCGGCCCAGGCACGAGCAGCGCTCGACGCGGAACTCTCGACGCTGCGCACGCAGACCCTCGAGGCCGTCGAGGCGAAGACCCGCGAGATCGAGCAGGCCCGCATCGACCTCGACGTCGAACTCAAGGCACGGCGCGACGAGGCGGAGAAGGATTACCTGAGTCGCCACCAGGAGGCGGTGGCCCAGACCCAGAAGTACCTCGACGAGGCCAACCAGCAGCTGGCCGAGGCGGTCAAGCGCACCACGCAGGCGCGCACCGAGGCGGACACCTTCGAGACCGAGGCCCGCAACACGGTCAAGTCGGCCCGCAAAGACGCCGAGGCCACGGCGGCGAAGATCGTCGCCGACGCCGAGGAGCGCGCCGCCGGGCTCGTCGCAGAGGCCGAGGAGCGCACCGAACGCCTCGTGGCGGACGCGGAAGAACGCCTGGCGCAGATTAGGATTGAGCGCGAAGCCGTTGCGGGATACTTCGAGAACCTTCGAGGAGTGCTGCAGCAGGCGGAGAAGGTCTCCGCCGATAGCAACTGACGTTCGTCACCAGGGGGCCGCATGAAGATCCAGAACCCGTTCAGGGTCGGCCTCATCGGAACGTTGGGCGTCGGCGTCGGGATTCTGATCCTCACCTCCGTCGTGAACCTGGCGACGATCATCACCTACATCGGCGCAGCGCTCTTCATCGCGCTCGGCATCGAGCCGCTGATCTCGTTCCTCGAGCGCCACAAGTTCCCGCGCTGGTCGGCCCTGGTCATCACGCTGGTCGTCATCCTCGGCGCGCTCGCCGGCCTGATCTGGGCGATCGTGCCGGTCGCCGTCGACCAGCTCACCCAGTTGATCAACGGAATCGTCACCTGGGTCAATGAGGGCAAGGCGCAGCAGTGGTACACCGATCTGCAGCATCAGTTCCCCGGCATCGTCAATCAGCAGAACTTCGACGCGGTCACGCAGTGGCTGCAGAAGAACCTGCCGAACATCACCTCGACCGTGCTGGCCACCGGCGTCGGCATCGTCAGCGGCGTGTTCGGCGCCCTGATCGTGATCATCCTGACGATCTACTTCACCGCTTCGCTGCCGAGCATCAAGCGTGCTTCGTACCAGCTGGTCCCCGCGTCGAAGCGTGCCCGGTTCTCCGACCTCGGCGACCAGATCACCGACTCCGTCGGCAAGTACGTCATGGGCCAGGTCTCCTTGGCTCTCATCAACGGCATCCTGAGCGCGATCTTCCTCACCATCATCGGCGCGAAGTTCCCGATCCTGCTCGCGTCGATTGCCTTCTTCTTCTCACTGATCCCGCTGGTGGGCACCATCACGGGCTCCGTCATCATCACCGCGGTCTGCCTGCTCGCCGGGCCGGCGACGGCCATCACCGCCGGCATCTACTACATCATCTACATGCAGGTCGAGGCGTACGTGCTGAGCCCGCGCATCATGAACCGCGCGGTCTCCGTGCCGGGTGCCCTGGTCGTGGTCGCCGCCCTCGCCGGCGGCACGCTCCTCGGCATCCTCGGCGCCCTGATCGCCATCCCGTTCGCGGCGGGCATCCTGCTCATCATCAAGCAGGTCGTCATCCCCCGCCAGAACGAGCTCTAGACCGCCGTCCCGTCACGCCATTCGCCCGGAAGGGGCAGCGCCGACGGATTGACGCGTTCGACGATCTCGCTCAGCACGCGCCTGGTCTGGTTCTCCCCCACCCAGAGGTGCTTGCCGCCCTCGACATCGACGAGCTCGATCTGCGGGAGCGGCGCGAATGCCTCGGCTGCCGCATCCGGCTTCAGGTAGTCGTCGTGCTCGGGGATGAGCGCCACGATCGGCCGGGGGTCGCCCGCCCAGGCGGCCAGGTGCTCGGGCTTCGCACGATGCAGCGGGGGCGACAGCAGGATGACACCGTCGACCGGGAAGCCGCGCCCGTACATCAGGGCGAGCTCGGTGCCGAACGACCACCCGACGAGCCACGGATGCGGCAGGCCGCGCTCCGCGACGAACTGCATGGCGGCCTCGACGTCGTAGCGCTCCTCGATGCCGTGGGAGAACCGGCCTTCACTCGTCCCCCGTGGCGACGCCGTCCCCCGCGTGTTGAAGCGGAGCACGGCGATGTCGGCGAGGGCGGGCAGACGCGCCGCCGCCTTGCGCAGGATGTGCGAGTCCATGAAGCCGCCGCCGGTCGGCAGCGGGTGCAGCGTCACCAGGGTCGCGACCGGCGCGCGGTCGAGCGGCGACGCCAGTTCGCCGACGAGCGTCAGACCGTCGCGGGTGTGCAGCTCGATGTCTTCGCGCCGTGCGGGCAGCTCGACGCTCCCCCGGATCTCGATGGGCTCAGTGGTCACGTGCGTCCTTCTGCTCAGCTGATCTTCCAGCAATGGGAGTGCCAGTGCCGGCGTGCCGCGATGTCGGCCGCGTCGCCCATCACCCCGTCGGCGCGCCAGGCCACGAGATGGGCGACCCCGGGAGAGATGTCCTGACCGCAGCCGGGGCACACGTAGCTCTTCTGCGCCTGCACCGTCGACACGGGCTGCACGTTCCACGCGATGCCACGGCGCACCTCGGTGCGGCGCCAGCCGGTCATGATGCGCGAGAGGTCGAGGGCCTCGTCATCATCGCGGCCGTGGCCCTGACGGCCTCGGGGACGATTGCTGCGCGGCATCACACCAGTCTAGACACGGCTGTGGTGACTCATCCGTCATCGGCTACGCGTCGTGCGACATCCGCCTACGCATCGTTCTCGCGCTGCGCCATCCGCGATTCGTCGAAGTCGAGCATCGTCTGCGCCTTGGTCAGGATGCGCGACGGGTAGTTGCCGCGGCTGCGCGCCTCCAGCAGCGCGTCGCGCTCGGCATCGAGCACCAGCGACCGCAGCGCCCGGTACTGCTCGTGCGGGCCGGCCTTCTCCTTCTCGCCTTCCTCGCGTTCCACCCGCTCCCATTCGGCCTCGACACGCAGCAGCGTGTCTTGCCGCACCCGCTCCACGACGTCCTCGTCGAGCACCTCGCCCTCGGGGAGGCCGACGTCGGGGTTCTCGAGCGCGCCGAGGCCAGCCTCGCTCATCTCTTCGAGCAGGCCGGCCAGCTCGCGGCGATCGGCCGCGGCATCCGAGCCCGTCACCTTCAAGAG
Source organism: Leifsonia poae (assembly GCF_027921845.1). Classification (GTDB taxonomy): domain Bacteria; phylum Actinomycetota; class Actinomycetes; order Actinomycetales; family Microbacteriaceae; genus Leifsonia; species Leifsonia poae. The sequence goes on along the minus strand of NZ_BSEN01000015.1, from coordinate 437,364 downwards.
CCGGATGACCAACGGAAGGGTCCCGCCCTGGACGAGGAGCGTGACGAGCGCGACGACGAACGCGATCAGGATGAGCTGGAACGAGTACGGGGTCTCGCGCGGCAGCGTCTGAGCGGCGGCGAGGGTGACGACGCCGCGCATCCCCGCCCAGGTCAGCACCGCACCTCCGCGCCAGCCGATCGACGCATCCTGCATCTCGGTGATGTCGGCGGAGCGCCGTTCGAGATAGCGCCGCAGACGGGACCAGCGTCGCCTGTCGCGCTCCGTGCTCGGCTCCGGGCGGTCGTTCATCTTGTCGAGGCCGTCGGAGACGCGGTCGCCGATCTGCTCCGCCCGGCGCTGGCTGGCGCGCAGTCCGAGCACGATCGGCACGATGAAGAGCCCCCGGATGACCAGCAGCAGCACGCAGATCAGCAGGCCGAGCGCCAGGCAGCCCCAGACGTCGAGACCGGCCGGATGCGTCTCCACTCCGCTGATGATCGACTTCAGCTGCACGCCCATCACGAGGAAGACGCCGTTCTCGAGGAGGAACTGCACGGTGCGCCAGTTCAGGCGTTCGGCGATCCGCGCCTGGGCGCTGAACCGCCGTGCGGAGTTGTGGCCGGTGTAGAGGCCGGCGACGACGACGGCGAGCACCCCGGATGCCTCCAGACTCTCCGCCGGGATGTAGGCGATGAACGGCACGGCGAACGACATCGCTGTCTCGAGCACGGGGTCGTTGAGGCGCGAGCGGAGGAAGACCGTCACGATGCCCACCACGAGGCCGATCGCGATGGCGATGACCACGGACAGCGCGAACTGACCGGCGACCGCGGCGACGTGCACCGTTGCGGCGGTGGCGGCGACGGCCGACTTGAGCAGCACGAGCGCGGAGGCGTCATTGACCAGGCTCTCGCCTTCGAGAACGGTCACGAGTCGTGTCGGCAGACCGAGCCGCTTGGCGATGGCCGTGGCCGCAACCGCGTCGGTCGGGCTCACCACGGCCCCCAGGGCGATTCCGGCCGCGAGGTCGAGGTCCGGCAGGATCGCGTACAGGATGAAGCCGATGACGAACGCGGTGACAACGACCAGGACGACTGAGAGGACCGAGATCGGCCCGATGTTGCGCCTGAAGTCCATCAGCGGCACTTGGATCGCCGCCGAATAGAGCAACGGCGGCAGAACGATCGTCAGGATGACCCACGGAGGGACCTCGAACGAGGTCGGAAGGATCGGCAGGAACGAGATGGCAACGCCGACCACGACGAGCACGACCGGTGTCGCGATCCCGAGCTGTTTGGAGAACACGGACACCCCGACCAGCACGACGATGCCGATCACTCCGATGAGTGCGTACTCCATGCGACCACGCTACCGCGGCCGGATGATCCGGACGCGGGGGTTGCATTTCAGGCCGGCGTCAGCAAGAGCCGACTCTTCGGGTGGGCGTCAGTACCAGCCGGCGCTCTCGGAGTGCCCCCAGGCGCCGCACGGAGTGCCGTAACGACCCTGGATGTAGCCCAGACCCCACGCGATCTGCGTAGCGGCGTTGGTCTGCCAGTCAGGGCCGGCGGAGGCCATCTTGCTTCCGGGCAGTGCCTGCGGGATGCCGTAGGCGCCGCTGCCGGCGTTGTAGGCGTAGACGTTCCAGCCGGACTCGCGGTTCCACAGGGAGACGAGGCAGTTGTACTCGCTGTCGCCCCAACCGTGCGCCTTGACCGCGGCATAGCCGGCCGCCTGGGCCGATCCGGGGTCGGGAGTGCCGGCGGCGGGAGCACTGCTGCCGGAGCTGTCGCCGCTGTCCGAGCTGTCGCTGCTGCCGGAATCGGTCGCGGCGGGAGCCGGGGGCGGAGGCGGCTTGGGCTTCGGCTTCTCTTTCACCGAGATCGCCTCGCGGGTGACCGAGGTGGTGTACGAGCCGGTGGCAGCGAGCGTCTGCACGGGAGCGTCGCCGTAGCGCGACGTGCTCTGGACCGTGTCGGCGTACGCCGGCGTCGCCGCGGAACCCGAGTAGGGATCGACGACGTTCACCAGCGCGAATCCGACGGCGGCTGTGAAGGCGAAACCCCACAGCACGGCCTGCGATCGCACATGGGGTCGCCTTACCGTGACGCCGACCGGGTTGGCCGGAGTCAGGGGAACAATCTCTGACTCTGCTACTCGTCTACCCACGATCACAAGACCATAACGAACAAATCACGCATCGCCAAGACGAGCCTCCCACTTTCAGCGAACAGCCAGCATCACATCCGTCACGCTGTCGAGCAGCAGATCGACCTGGATCTCCTTGTATCCGCCGCGCTGCGGGCGGAACGTCACGGTGCGCACCTCTTCGACGCTCATCGGCTTCCCGTCCTGGAAATATTTCACCAAGCGCGACGAGAATCGGTCGACATCCGTGCGGTTGTAGCCATAGGTGAAGACGCTCGCGCGGTCGAAACGCTGCCCGATCGGCCGGTCGAGTCGGTTCAGCACGACCTGGGCCGTCGTGCGCGCCTCCTCGAACCAGGCGGCCTCGCCCGCAGCCGCGCGGGCGGCCTCGCGCTCGCGTGCCGCGAAGGCGTCCTCCAGCCGCTCGAGGGCGGCGTCGACATGCGTGGTCGAGTAGCCGCCCTTCTCCATGCCGAACGCGGTATGCCGGATGTCCGCCGAGGTCAGCGCATCCTTGTCGGAGGCGTCGCCGTCATAGGCGAGGCGGGCGGTCTGCAGGAACTCGTCGACCTGCGCGGTGTCGTAACCGAGCTTCGACTTCCGGGCACGGGGGAAGGTACTCACTCCCCCATTCTGTCATCCGAAGATGAGGAAGAGCGCGTAGGTGACGGCCGCAGACGGCAGAATCGAGTCGAGCCGGTCGAGGAAGCCGCCGTGCCCTGGCAGCCACGAGCTCATATCCTTGATGCCCAGGTCCCGTTTGATGAGGGACTCGGCGAGGTCGCCGAGGGTCGCGCTCAGCAGGATCACGATGCCGAAGACGATGCCGAACCACCACGGACGCTCGATCATGAACAGCGAGAGCAGGATGCCGGCGACCACGCTGGTGACCGCCGCTCCGGCGAAGCCCTCCCAGGTCTTCTTGGGGCTGATCGTCGGCGCCATCGGATGCTTGCCGAACGACAGTCCGCTCGCGTAGGCGCCGGTGTCGACGGCCACCACCAGGATGATGAACGCCAGCACCCACCACTCGCCGCGGTCCTCGGCGAGCAGCAGCATCGCGAAGCTCGCGAGCAGCACGACGTAGAGCTGCACGAGGGCCGACGAGCCCAGGTCGCGCACCAGCTGCGCGCGCCCCACCTTCGCTGGGCGCGCAGCCTCCTCGATGAGTCGCCAGACCCACACCAGCAGGATGCCGGCCGACAGCGAGACGAGCTGGCCTCCCGCATGGAAGTAGTACGCGGCAGGGGCGATGGCCACCGCCGCGACGATGGTCGGGATGCGCGGCACGAACCGCCCTGCACTGCGGAACGCCTGCGTGAGTTCGAACGACGCGAACGCCGCGATGCCGATGCCGAACACGAGGAAGAGCTGCTTGATGAAGATCAGGCTGATCAGCAGCAGCGCGCCGGCGCCGACGCCGATCAGGATGGCGAGGATCAGGTTGCGCCCGGTGCGGGCTTCGATGCGCTCGTTCGTCGCATCGAGCTGAGCCTTGCGGGCCTGGACCTGTCGTTCCAGATCGGCCCGGGTGGCCTGAACCTGAGCGCGGAACTCCGCCTTCGATCCCGGCCTGCCGCGGCGCGGCTGGACCGGGTCGTCCGGTTCGCCAGAGGTGCCGTTGGTCATGGTGCCTAAACCTCGAGGAGTTCGGCTTCCTTGCGCTTGAGAGCCTCGTCGATAGCCTCGACGTGCGTGCGCGTGACGTTCTCCAGCTCTTTCTCGCCGCGGGCCACGTCGTCGTCGCCGACCTCGCTCTTGAGCGCGTCGAGGTCGTCTTTGGCCTTGCGGCGGATGTTGCGGATCGCGACCTTGGCGTCCTCGCCCTTGCTGCGCACGAGCTTGACGAAGTCCTTACGGCGGTCCTCGGTGAGCTCGGGCAGGGTGACGCGCACGATCTCACCGTCGTTGCCGACGTTCGCCGACAGGTTCGGCATGTTGACGATCGCCTTCTCGATCTCCTTCAGCGCCGACTTGTCGTACGGCGTGACGAGCAGCACGCGCGCCTCGGGGTTCTGCAGACCGGCGAGCTGGTTGAGGGGCGTCGGAGAGCCGTAGTAGTCGACCAGGACCTTCTGGAAGAGGGCCGGGTTCGCGCGGCCCGCGCTCACCGTGCTGAAGTCGTCCTTCGCCGCCTCCACGGTCTTGCTCATGCGCTGGGTGGCGTCGGAAATCACATCCGCGATCACGGTCTCTCCTTCAGTCGGTGAATCGGTTTCTAGTCTAGAGCCGCGTGGCTGCGCAGCCCGCCCGGCTAGCCGAGCAGAGTGCCGATCTCGGCGCCGAGGATGGCGGCCGTGACGTTCCCGGCCGGCTCGATGCCGAAGATGCGCATGGGCATCCCGTTGTCCATGCAGAGGCTGAGCGCGGTGGAGTCCACCGCCTTGAGGTTCTGCTGCAGCGCCTCCTGGTGGCTGATCTGCTCGATCTTGCGCGCATCCGGGTTGGTGCGGGGGTCGTCGTCGTACATGCCGTCGACACCGTTCTTGGCCACGAGCACCACGTCGGCCTCGATCTCGAGCGCGCGCTGGGCGGCGACCGTGTCGGTCGAGAAGTACGGAAGGCCGGCGCCGGCACCGAAGATGACGACCCGCCCCTTCTCGAGGTGCCGCTCCGCGCGGCGCGGGATGTACGGCTCGGCCACCTGGGTCATCGCGATGGCGGACTGCACGCGCGTCTCGGCGCCGGCCTGCTCGAGGAAGTCCTGCAGGGCGAGCGCGTTCATGACCGTGCCGAGCATGCCCATGTAGTCCGCACGACCGCGGTCCATGCCGCGCTGCGAGAGCTCGGCGCCGCGGAAGAAGTTGCCCCCTCCGACGACGATGGCGACCTCGACGTCGCTGGCCGCCTGGGCGATCTCGCGGGCGATCGAGCTGACGATATCGGGGTTCACTCCGAGCTGACCGCCGCCGAAGGCCTCGCCGGACAGTTTGAGAAGGACCCTGCGCCTCTTATTGGATTCCGACATGCGTGTATGAGTCCTTCCGTTGGGCGATCTCGTTAAAAGTAGTGGTTGCGAAGCGCGAGCGCTCCACCGAGCGCACAGAAAAGGAGTCCGGATCGTGAGAACGATCCGGACTCCTTCATGAGGCTGTTAGGCGCCGACCTTGAAGCGCGCGAAGCCGGTGACGGTGATTCCCGCCTCCTTGACGACCTGGCTGATGCTCAGCTTGTTGTCCTTCGCGTAGTCCTGCTCGAGCAGGGCGACCTGCTTGAAGTAGGCGCCGAGGCGACCCTCGATGATCTTCGGGAGCGCGGCCTCGGGCTTGCCCTCGTTGCGCGAGATCTCCTCGACGATGCGGCGCTCGTTCTCGACGGCCTCCGCCGGGACGTCCTCACGGGTGAGGTACTCCGGGTTGGCGAACGAGATGTGCTGCGCGATGCTGCGAGCGGTCTCCGCGTCGTTGCCGGTGTAGCCGAGCACGACACCGACCTGCGGGGGCAGGTCCTTGGAGGTCTTGTGCAGGTAGATCGCGAAGTGCTCGCCGGTCACGACGGCGAGGCGGCGGAGCTCCACCTTCTCGCCGAGGATGGCGGCCTCGTCACCGATGAGCTCGGCGACGGTCTGGCTGCCGGCGGGGGCCGCGAGGGCCTCCTCGACCGTGGTGGCGCCCGCTGCGACGACCGCGTCGAGCACCTTGTCGGAGAGGGCGATGAACTTGTCACCCTTGGCCACGAAGTCGGTCTCGCACGCGAGCTCGATCATGGTGGCGCTGGTGCCGTTCTCCTTGGCCGCGACGAGGCCTTCGCTCGTGGAGCGGTCGGCACGCTTCGCGTTGCCCTTGGCACCCTTCAGGCGCAGGATCTCGGTGGCCTTCTCGATGTCTCCATCGGCCTCCTCGAGTGCCTTCTTGGTGTCGACCATGCCCGTGCCGAGCTGCTCGCGCAGGGCCTTGATGTCAGCGATGCTGATGTTTGCCATGTTCCTTTGAGAACCTTCTGTCGAAAATGTGGAGTGGGAGACGGGTTACTTGGCGTCGGTCTCGGCCTCGACGACAGCCTCGGTGGCGTCATCGGTGGCGACCGCGGCTTCGGCGCCCGCGTCGGCTTCGGTCTCCGCAACAGCCTCGGCGACGGCTTCGCCCTCGGCGACGACCTCGGCGGAGTCCGCCTTGGCCTCGGCGAGGTCGGCGTCTGCTGCCTTCTCGGTCTCGGCGCTGGACTGGACCTCGTCACCCGACGACGTGAGGAGCTCCTGCTCCCACTCGGCGAGCGGCTCGGCCGGCTCTGCACCCTCTTCGGGCTTCTGGTGACGCTGGATGAGGCCCTCGGCCGCGGCGTCGGCGACGATGCGGGTCAGCAGGCTGACCGAGCGGATGGCGTCGTCGTTACCCGGGATCGGGTACTGGACCTCGTCGGGGTCGCAGTTGGTGTCGAGGATGCCGATGACCGGGATGCCCAGCTTCTTGGCCTCGTCGATCGCCAGGTGCTCCTTCTTGGTGTCGACCACCCAGAGCGCGCTCGGGGTCTTCGCCAGGTTGCGGATGCCGCCGAGCGACTTGTGCAGCTTGTCGAGCTCCCGCTTCTTGATGAGGAGCTCCTTCTTGGTGAAGCCGCTCGTGGTGCCTTCGAAGTCGAGCTCCTCGAGCTCCTTCATGCGGGCGAGGCGCTTCGACACCGTCTGGAAGTTGGTGAGGAGGCCACCGAGCCAGCGCTGGTTGACGTAGGGCTGGCCGACACGCGTCGCCTGCTCGGCGATGGCGTTCTGGGCCTGCTTCTTGGTGCCGACGAAGAGGATGGTGCCGCCGTGGGCGACCGTCTCGCGCACGAACTCGTACGTCTTGTCGATGTACGCGAGCGACTGCTGCAGGTCGATGATGTAGCTGCCCGAGCGCTCCGTCAGGATGAATCGCTTCATCTTCGGGTTCCAGCGGCGGGTCTGGTGTCCGAAGTGGACGCCGCTGTCGAGCAGCTGGCGCATGGTTACAACGGCCATTTGCCGTTCTCCTTTTCTCGCATCCGGGCGCGCGCGGCACGCGGATGCTCTTGCGGTTGACTGCGGCGACCGGACGGCCGCCACTCCTGGTGCCCGGCGCGCACATCCGCTCCTCGGCCGACGGGATGACCCGTGGATCGTGAAGACCGGTGGATGTGGCGTAAACCCGAGTGGGCACGCGTAGTCACCCCGACGAGCGGGGTGCTGCAGTCATCTTATCAGAACGCGCCCTAGACGGTGTCGCCGCTGGAGCGCACCTGGACCCCGCGGTTCTTGCCCGCGTTGGCGAACAGCGTCTCCGCGTGCTCGAGCGCCATGCCGTTGGTCTCCGGGATCTTCCAGAACACGAAGAAGAACGACAGCAGAGCGAACACCGCGTACATGCCGTACGTGAACGGCAGCGAGAAGGCCGCCATCGGCGGGAAGCTGACGGTGACCAGGAAGTTGGCGATCCACTGCGCAGCCGCCGCGACACCGAGCGCCTTGCCGCGGATCTTCGTCGGGAAGATCTCGCCGAGCAGCACCCAGACCAGCGGGCCCCACGACGCGCCGAAACAGACGACGAAGACGTTGGCCGCGACCAGTGCGATCGGCCCCCAGGCGCCGGGCAGGCTGACCTCGCCCTTGCTGTTCGTCACGGAGAACGCGAACGCCAGGGCCATCGCTCCGAGCGAGACGGCCATCCCGATCGAGCCGGTGAGCAGGATGGGACGTCGTCCGACGCGGTCGACGAGCAGGATGGCGACGACCGTGACAGCCACGTTGGTGACCGACGTGATCACCGTGATCAGCAGAGAGTTCTTCTCGGTGAATCCCACGGCCTGCCAGAGCGTCGTCGAGTAGTAGAAGATCACGTTGATGCCGACGAACTGCTGGAACACCGACAGGATGATGCCGATCCAGACGATCGGTTTGAGTCCGAACCTGTTGCCGCGCAGGGTGGCCTTGAGGCCCTCCTTGTCCTCCTCGATCGAGTGCTCGATGTCGCCGATCTGGCGGTCGATGTCGCTCTCCGGCACGAGGGTGGCGAAGATCGCGCGGGCTTCGTCGTGCTTTCCGGTCGCGAGCAGGTAGCGCGGCGACTCGGGCAGGATCAGCGCCAGGATGCCGTAGACGACCGACGGGATGACACCGACCAGGAACATCCACCGCCACGCCTCGAGTCCGAACCACAGCTGGTTCGATGCGGAGCCGGCGACGCCGGCGAGAAGGGCGTCGGAGAGCAGGGCGACGAAGATACCGATCGTGATGGCGAGCTGCTGCAGCGATGCCAAGCTACCGCGGGACTGCTTCGGGGCGATCTCCGCGATGTAGGCCGGGGCCACGACGGAGGCGATGCCGATACCGAGACCGCCGATCACACGCCAGAAGCCGAGATCCCAGACCGAGAAGGCCAGGCCGGCGCCGATCGAGCTGGCGAGGAACAGGATAGAGCCGAGCAGCATCACCTTGATGCGGCCCCACCGGTCGGCGAGGCGACCGGCGATGTACGCACCGACCGCGCAACCGAGCAGGGCGATGGCCACCACGAAGCCCTTGACGAAGTCGTTGAGCGCGAAGTTCTTCTGGATGGAGTCCACCGCGCCGTTCACGACGGAGGAGTCGAATCCGAAGAGGAAGCCGCCGACGGCCGCAGCGACGGCGAGCCCGATGACCTTGCGGCGCATCGCGGACGTCGGCTTGGGCGCGTTGTCGTCCGCCGAGGACGAGGTGTTTCTCTGCTGTTCAGACATCTGAGACCTTTGCGATCGAGTGCGGGTCCGTCGGACACCGGGAGGTGTTCGGATCACCGGCGAATGACACGGTACTCCGGTACTTCACACTCGCAAACACCTGCATACGGCCGGGCGTGCCGCGCTGTCGCGCCCCTCCACCGCAGCGCCGTGCGATCCGTTCTCCACGGATTAGCCGACTCCGCCGTCGCAGGTGCATGCGTCCACCACAGTTGAACCACGAGCGGAGGGCGCTCGCTGAGCGGGCGGAATCCCGGGCGATTGTGGCCCCCGCATGCCGATGCGCAGGCGGATACAGGGAGGACGGGATGCGGAGAATCCGGCGGGCGAGATGGCCTGCAGTGGCGATAACGCTGGCGGTGTCGGCAGGTCTCGGTGCCGGCACGGATCACGGAGGCGCGACCGGATTGCGTCCTGCTGCGATCGACAGCACCTCTCGTGGCGCCTGGCGCTGGCCGCTGCAGGGGGTAGCGCTGACCCGTCCGTTCGAGGCGCCCGCGACTCCGTACTCGGCCGGACACCGCGGGGTGGATCTGCGTGCGGCTCCCGGCGCTGCGGTGTCGGCACCCTCGGACGCGGTCGTGCACTTCTCCGGGGTCGTGGTGGATCGCCCGGTGCTCACGCTGGATCACGGCGACGGTGTTCTCTCGAGCTACGAGCCGGTGCGGTCAGAGTTGAAGGCGGGCGACTCGGTCGCGGTCGGGGGTTCGGTCGGAGTGGTGTCGACGGGTGGACACTGCAACGAGGCGTGCCTGCACGTCGGGGTGCGGGTGTACGGCGAGTACGTCTCGCCGCTTCTGTACTTCGATCGCGTCCCGCGCGCGGTGCTCCTCCCCCTCGGCAGCGGAAGCGGGAGGTGAGACGCGGGGGGCTCGGCGGACGAACAACGTGGCCCGGGTGCCGCGTGGTTCAGGCCCGGGGGTGCGCGATCCGGTAGCTCTCCTTGAGCCGCTCGGTCGAAACGTGCGTGTAGATCTGCGTGGTGCCGAGGCTCGCGTGGCCCAGCAGTTCCTGCACCGCACGGAGGTCGGCGCCGCCGTCGAGCAGGTGGGTGGCGGCGGTATGCCGGAGGGCGTGCGGTCCGGCCGGTCCCGTACCGGGCAGATCGGCGAGCAGGCCGGCGACGAGACGGTAGATCGACCGGGTTCCGAGTCGAACGCCTCGGGCACCGAGGAAGACGGCCGCGCCGGAACGCTCCGACGCGAGATGCGGACGGCCCCGGCGGAGGTAGTCGACGATGGCACGGTGCGCGGGGACACCGAACGGGACGGTCCGCTCCTTCGAGCCCTTGCCGAGAACGCGCACGGTGAGCCGGTCGAGGTCGATGTCGTCGACGTCGAGACCCGCCAGCTCCGAGACGCGCAGCCCCGAAGCGTAGAGCAGTTCGATCACGGCGACGTCGCGGAGCCGGGCGGGGTCCCCGTCGGCGGCGCGCGCGGCGAGTAGTTCGAGCACCTCCGCGATCTGCGCCCGGTTGATCACGCGCGGAAGGGTCTTGCCGGCCTTGGGTGTCTTGAGCCGTGCAGCAGGGTCGGCGTTCTCCGCTCCGGCCCGCGCCAACCAGGCGCTGAACCCCTTCGCGGTCGCCGAGCGGCGTGCGAGCGTCGCCGTCGAGAGGCCCCGCTGCGACGCATCCCACAGCCAGTCCCGCCACAGGTCGAGCGTGATCGCCCCGGTGTCGGCGACCGCACGCGCCTCGGCGAAGGTGGTGAACGCAGCGAGATCGGACCGGTACGCGCGAACCGTCTGCGGGGAGTACCCGCGCTCCACCGTGAGGTGCGCGACGTACCTCTCGATCGCGCGCTGCAGCTCCACTCCCTCAGCATCCCCCCGAGCGCCGCCGATCCCGCGGAGCTCAGGCGGCTCGTTCCAGAATCCGCACGCTCCCCACACAGGTCCCGCGACCCGCGGCGACTCTCACACCTTCACCCACCCGTCGGCGTGCTCGGCCACCCTCCCCTCGAGTTCGAGTTCGGCCAGTGTCGCGGTCACGTCCCGAACCGACAGCCCGGACGACGATGCCACCACGTGAGCGGGGCGACCACGGGTGCGCACCAGGGCGTCCAGCACGCGCACCGGATGCCCGTCCACGGCCACGCCGTCCAGGGCGACGCGGCGTGCTGCCTCGCCCCGTGATGACCCCGGCGAGACGGGATCATCGAACCCGGCGAGCTCGGCCATCTCGGCGGCATCGGTCACGCAGGCCGCGTCGAACTCGCGCAGGAGCCGGTGGCAGCCGGCCGACGCCGGCGATGTCACCGGCCCGGGAACGGCGCCCAGCGGTCGCCCGATCGCCGCCGCGTGGCCCGCCGTGTTCAACGACCCCGACCGGCGACCCGCCTCGACCACGACCGTTGCGGCACTCGCAGCGGCGATGAGCCGGTTGCGCAACAGGAATCGCCACTTCGTCGGCGAGGACCCGCACGGGAGCTCGGCGACGAGCAGACCTCGCTGCGCGATCCTGGTGAGCAGGTCGGTGTGCCCGGCGGGATAGAGGCGGTCGACGCCGCCCGCCAGGAAGGCGACCGTCGGATGGTCGCTCGCCAACGCAGCGCGGTGTGCGGCACCGTCGATCCCATAGGCGCCGCCCGAGACGACGGTGATCCCCCGATCGGAGAGGCCGGCCGCCGCCTCCATCGCGACATGCTCGCCGTAACCGGTGGCCGCGCGCGCTCCGACCAGCGCGAGCGACCGCCCGAGCGTCCGCATCGCCCCGGCGTCGCCCCGCACCCAGAGCGCCAAAGGCGCGCCGTCACCCAGTGCGCCGAAGCCCGCCGGCCACAGCTCGTGCGACCGGGTGAGGAGCACAGCCCCGACCCGGGCGGCGGATTCGAGCGATCGGGTCGCACCAGCCAACGACAATCGCGGCGTCCATCGGTCGATCGCGTCGGCGATGCGTGGCGCGAGCACCGCGGCGGCGCCCGGGTCCGCCTCCGCCACCTCGGCCGCCAGCCGCTCCGGCGGCCATCGCTCCACGAGGCCCACCAGGGCGCGCGCGGCACCGAGCGCACCGACGAGCGCTCCGGCATCCGTGTCCCCCGGCTCGGTCAGCGTCGAGAACACTGCGGTGGCGAAGCGGTCCTCCAGCACCTCACGATCGTCGGGACCGCTGCCGACATCCGCTGCGCGGACATCCCCCTGGTCGGCACCCGATCCCGCGGCACCGGATCTCGCGGCGACCGGTCGCAGCAGGCGGGCGAGCTCGCTGTGCGGCACCTGGAGGAAGGTCATATCGTCGTCCCCCGCCGCAGGTAGAGCGCCGCGGCGACGTGCTCCGCCGTCGGCGCACCACCGGTCTCGAGGTCGGCGATCGTCCACGCCAGGCGGAGAGATCGATCGTAGCCGCGCATCGTGAGGCTGCCTCGCTCCAGGGCACGATCGAGAGCACCCAGCGCTGCGCGATTCAGTCGCCGCGGGCCCGTGCGCAGCCAGGTGCCGGACGCATCCGCGTTCCTGTTCCACGGAGTGCCCGCCATCCGCTCGGCGGCGACCGCTCGGGCGGCGGCAACGCGACGGCGCAGCGCCTCGCTCGTCGGGCGGGTCGCTGCGCTCTCCTGGCCGCCCGCATCCGCCTCGCGCACCGCCGCCAGACCGAGTCGCCGGACGTTCAGCCGGATGTCCACCCGGTCGAGCAGCGGTCCCGAGATCTTGGCCAGGTAGCGGCGACGAGCGATCGGCGTGCACGTGCACTCGTCGTCGGTCGAACCGTAGCGACCGCATGGACACGGATTCGACGCGAGCACCAGCTGGAAGCGCGCGGGGAATGTTGCCACCCCGCCGGCCCGGTGGATGGTGATGGCTCCCGACTCCAGCGGCTGCCGGAGAGCATCGAGCACGCTCGCCGGAAACTCCGCGGCCTCGTCGAGGAGCAGCACCCCATGCGAGGCCCGAACAATGGCGCCCGGCACGATGCGCCCGCTCCCGCCTCCCACGAGGGCGACCTGCGAGGCGGTGTGGTGCGGTGCTTCGAAGGGCGGCCGGCGGAGGAGCTCGTGACCGATGCGGACGCCGAGGAGAGACCGGATCGACGTCACGTCGAGGGCCTGCTCGTCGGTGAGGTCGGGGAGGATGCTCGGCAACCGCGCCGCGAGCATCGTCTTGCCCGCGCCGGGCGGCCCGATCATCGAGACGTGGTGTCCCCCGGCCGCGGCCACGACGAGGGCCTCGACGATCTCGTCATTGCCCACCACGTCGGCCATCTCGGGCTCCGCGGCGATGTCATCGACCACGGCGGCGACAGCCGCCGGCTCGAGCGAGTCGTCGGGAGCCAGGTCGCCTCCGTGCTGGATCACGGCATCGCGGAGCGAGACGACACCGGTGACCTCGATGCCGTCGACGAGCCTGGCCTCGTCGGCGTTCGCATGCGGCACCATCACGTGCTCGAAGCCGGCCGCCCTTGCCGCCCGCACGCTGGGCAGGATGCCGGGCACCGGCCGGAGCCGACCGTCGAGCCCGAGCTCACCCAGGTGCACGACGCGGCTCGCCGATTCCGGCCGGAGGTCGCCTCCCGCCGCGAGGGCGGCGATCGCGATGGCGAGGTCGAACGCCGATCCCTGCTTGCGCAGTGCGGCGGGCGACAGGTTGATCGTGAGCTTGCGCTGCGTCAACGGGCATCCGGCGTTGACCGCCGCGGAGCTGACCCGCTTGCGCGATTCACCGAGCGCCAAGTCTGGCAGCCCGATCAGCACGAAGGCCGGCAGGCCGGCAGCGATATCCGCCTCGACCTCGACCACGTCGCCGTGCATTCCGGTGAGCGCGACGGCGTAGGTGCGTGCGAGCGCCATCAGGCGACACCGGCGAGATGCTCGACCACCGGCGCGGCGCTCCAGGCGTCGAGCACAGCGATGGCGTCGATACGCACGTCGCCCGGCGGTTCATCCCTCGTAGTGCACCACTCCGCAGCCAGCCGCCGGAGCCGGTTGGCCTTGACCGCCGTGATGGCCTCGAACGGATGCCCGAACGCCACCGAGGTCCGTGTCTTCACCTCGACGAAGACGGTCGTCCGTTCCCGCCGGACCACGAGGTCGAGCTCCCCCGAGCGGCATCTCCAATTGCGATCCAGCACTTGATAGCCGTGCCGCTCCAGCCAGAGCGCGGCCACCTCCTCGCCCCGCCGGCCCAGGTCGTCTTTCGCTGCCATCCGTAACCTCCCGGGACAAGCCTGGGAGGGATCGTGCGTGCTCGGCGGCGGGCCCCGCGATCTGTGCAGAGGGCGTGCAGGACTGGGCCTGTGGAGGAGGCGAGCCGTTACTCGTCGAGGGCGAGTTCCTTGGGGAGCTCGAACTCCTTGCTCGAGAGCTCCTCGATGTTGACGTCCTTGAACGTCAGCACGCGCACCGACTTCACGAAGCGGTCGGAACGGTACACGTCCCACACCCACACGTCGTTCATGGTCAGCTCGAAGTAGAAGTCATGCTCGGTGTCCCGGCGCACGAACTCCACCTCGTTCGCAAGGTAGAACCGGCGCTCGGTCTCGATCACGTACTTGAACTGCGAGACGACGTCCCGGTATTCGCGGTACAAAGCCAACTCGACCTCGCGGTCGTAGTCGTCGAACTCGTCTTCATCCATCGTCCGACCAGTCTATGCCGGATGATCGGCCCGTCTATGCCGGGAGGTCGGCACGAAGGGCCGAAGCGCCGTTCGCAGACGACCCTGCCGAAAGCTCCACCGGAAACTCCGAAGGAGGTTCGCCCGGCAGGCCGACCGGAAGGTCGTCCGGCATGTCCAGCGGCATGTCCAGCGTGGCCGGGTCCTTCAGCCAGGTGAGCCGGTGCAGGGCGCTCGGCCCGAGCTCCGCGATGGCCGCGAAGTGCTCCCGGCTCGAGTAGCCCTTGTTCGACGCCCAGCCGTAGCCGGGGTAGTCGCGGTCATGGGCGATCATGAGCCGGTCGCGGTGCACCTTGGCGATCACCGATGCGGCGGCGACGGACGCGCAGTCCCTGTCGGCCTTGATCCGCGTCACGACGCGAGCGGGGCGCATCAGTGCCGGGTTCAGGTAGTCGTAGTTGCCGTCGAGGATCAGCGTGCTCTCCCGCACGTCGGCGCCGCCCGCCTCGAGCAGACCGAGCGCACGCGCTCCCGCGAGCCCGAGGCACCGCATGATGCCCAGCGAGTCGACCTCCGCGGCCGTCGCCATTCCGACCGCCGAGTGCAGGACCCAGCGCCGGCAGAGCGGCTCGAGTGCCTCGCGCGCCGGTTCGGGCAGCAGCTTGGAGTCGCGCAATCCGGTGGGCATCCGTTTGACCGCGCTGTCGATGACGACCATGCCGACCGCGACCGGGCCGGCGAGGGCCCCGCGGCCGACCTCGTCCACCGCGACGATCGACGTGACGCCGTCACGGTAGAGCGAGCGCTCGAAACGGAGGGTCGGGCTGATCGGAGTCATCACTTCTGATTCTCCTCCACTCCGCGGAAGACGTCGGGATAGTCGTCGAGCCAGGTCCAGCGGTTCGTCGGCCAGCTGATCACGAAGGCGCGCCCGACGACGTGGTCGATCGGCACGAATCCGCGGCCGGGAAGGTCCTGATTCAGCGAGGAGTCCTGGGAGTTGTAGCGGTTGTCGCCCATCACCCAGAGCTCGCCCTTCGGAACCGTCACGTCGAAGCTCCTGGTCGCGGCGTCCTTCTTGCCGGGCGGCACAAGGATGTACGGCTCGGTGAGCGCCTGACCGTTCACCGAGACGTGTCCGTCGGCCGTGCAGCACGCGACCCGGTCGCCCGGCAGCCCGATGACCCGCTTGATGAGATGGTCGTTGCTGTCGGCCGCCGAGAGCCCGATGACGGTGAGCACCTGGTCGACGGCGGCGCCGAACCCGTTCTGGTGGACAGGCGGCTGCGGGGCGAGCCAGCCGCCCGGATCACGGAAGACGACGACATCGCCGTGGCTGATCGGGATCATGCCCGGCTCGAGCTCGTTGACGATGATGCGGTCGTCGATCTGCAGCGTGTTCTCCATCGACGCAGACGGGATGTAGAACGACCGCACGATGAACGTCTTGATGAGGAAGGAGACCAGGATCGCGACGACGAAGATGATGAGGATGTCGCGGATGAAGGCACCGGTGCTGCGCCGTCGGCCGCGCCGTTCCGTCGCCACGCGGTTCGACCGGGTGGGCACTGCTTCTTCCGTCATTTAACCGCCTGAGCTCCCGGTCCAGTGTAAAGGAACGGGAGCTCAGAGCAGGTTCTACGGGAACCGCGAGTCGAGGCGCGTCGGGCCTCAGTTGTCGCGCTTCTCCTTGATCTTCGCCTTCTTGCCGCGCAGCTCGCGCAGGTAGTAGAGCTTGGCGCGACGCACGTCACCGCGGGTGACGACCTCGATGTGGTCGATGACCGGGGAGTGCACCGGGAAGGTACGCTCGACGCCCACCTGGAAGCTCACCTTGCGGACCGTGAAGGTCTCGCGGACGCCTTCGCCGGAGCGGCCGATGACGACGCCCTGGAAGACCTGGATACGAGAGCGGGTACCCTCGACGATGTTGACGTGGACCTTGACGTTGTCGCCGGCGCGGAAGGCCGGGATGTCCTGCTTCAGTGAAGCGGCATCCACCTGATCGAGAATGTGCATTGCTGGGTTCGCTCTCTGTACCCGCCACAGGTCGAGGACGGACTTGGGGACTGCAGCGAACGCGGGTGACCGCGCCGGCTGCGTCCGGATTATCGGTTATGGGGTGTCCGCGAGGATTGCTGGCTCCCCTGTGGCAGAGCCTGGCCGCGGCACAAACAACAATTCTGCCATGAAGGGGGCCGGTTTGCCAAAGCGCGCCCGATCCGGCCGAAGAGGCTCAGCGCACAGGACCGTGCGCCTCAGCTCTCGTCGCGGCGCTCTTCGATGACGATGTACTCGACGGCGTCACCGGATGCGGCGGGCGGACGGTTCACCTGCTGCGGCTGCGCGGCCCGTTCGTAGGCCTCGAACGTCTGCTGCACCCGGGTCCGGGTCTCCGTCACCAGCTCCCACAGCACGATCCAGAACGTCGCCAGTCCGAGCAGGATGCCGACGACGGGCAACCAGCTGGACACCCCGTCGATGAAGCAGCCGAACACCACGATCGAGGCGTGCCAGGCCGTGAGGAGACCCACGTCGTACCAGGAGACCGCCCGGGATTCCCGCACGCTCCTGCGCGCCGCGATGATGCCGCCGATGGCGAGTTGGGCGATGAACAGGATGGGGCAGATCACCAGCAGAGCGACGAACGCCCACCCGCTCGGGTGGAAGATCGCCCAGCCGATCAGCAGCCAGACGGGCAGGACGACGGCGGACGGGAAGAGCCACCAATAAAACGCCTTGCGGATGAACACGCGACCAGCGTATCCGTGCCAGGCTGTGCGGTGGCTGCGGGTTCGCCGAAGGCGTGAAAAACTGTTCGCACGACGTGAGGAGATCGTGTGATCGAGTTGAGGACCCCTGCCGAGATCGAGCAGATGCGCCCGGCAGGGCGATTCGTCGCCGATGTGCTGGCGCGCACGGCCACAGCGGCGCGCGTGGGCACCAACCTGCTCGAGCTCGACCGGATCGCCCACGACCTCATCAGGAGCGCCGGCGCCGTCTCGAGCTACCTCGACTACCACCCGTCGTTCGGCGCGAGCCCGTTCGGCAAGGTCATCTGCACCTCGGTGAACGATGCCGTGCTGCACGGTCTCCCCCACGACTACCGTCTGCAGGACGGCGACCTGCTGACCCTCGACTTCGCGGCCGCCGTCGACGGCTGGGTCGCCGACTCCGCGATCAGCTTCGTCGTCGGGAATGCCCGCGATGAGGACCTGCGGCTGATCGACACGACCCGTCGCGCGCTCACGGCCGGGATTGTCGCCGCACTTCCCGGCAATCGCGTCGGCGACATCTCGGCCGCGATCGCCGCCGTCGCCCACGCCGAGGGCTACTCGATCAACACGCAGTTCGGCGGCCACGGCGTCGGCCGCACCATGCACGGCGACCCGCACGTGCCGAACGACGGCCGCGCCGGCCGTGGCTTCCCCCTGCGACCGGGACTCGTGATCGCGATCGAGCCCTGGTTCCTCGAGACGACGGACGAGATCTACACCGACCGCGACGGCTGGACACTGCGCAGCGCGGACGGCTCACGCGGCGCGCACTCCGAGCACACCATCGCGATCACAGACGGAGACCCGATCGTGCTCACCGCCCGCGAGGGCTGACCGCCCGCAAGGGCTGACCGCCCGCAAGGGCTCACCGCCCGCGAGGGCTGAGCGCGCGCACTGATGTCCGCGGAAGCCTTCAGCCGAGCAGATCGGGCCGCACGCGCGCCGTGCGCTCGAGCTGCTGCTCGCGTCGCCAGGCGGCGATCGCGCCGTGGTTGCCCGACAGCAGCACCGGCGGCACGTCCCGCCCTCGCCACTCGGCCGGCTTCGTGTAGCTCGGGTACTCGAGCAGGCCGTCTTCGTGGGACTCCTGCACCAGGCTCTCCGGATTTCCGACGACGCCAGGGATCAACCGGCCGATGGCCTCGATCATCGCCATGGTCGCCACCTCGCCGCCGTTGAGCACGTAGTCGCCGATGCTCACCAGCCGCACGCGGGCACGTGACGCCGTGTCGTCGAAGACCCGCTGGTCGATGCCCTCGTAGCGGCCGCATCCGAAGACGAGGTGCTGCTCGTGCGCGAGCTCGCGAGCCGTCGCCTGGGTGAAGACCTCGCCGGCGGGCGACGGGAAGATCACGAGCGGGTCGCCCGGTCCAGCGGGCAGGATGCCGTCGAGCGCCTCGCCCCACGGCTCCGGCTTCATCACCATGCCCGCCCCGCCGCCGTACGGAGTGTCGTCGACCGTGCGGTGCCGGTCGTGGGTGTGGTCGCGCAGGTTGTGCACGCCGAGGTCGATGATGCCGGACTGCCGCGCCTTGCCGAGCAGCGAGATGTCGAGCACATCGAAGAACTCGGGGAAGATCGTGACGATGTCGATGCGCATGCCGGAAAGTCTATTGCGGCACGACGGCCAGCTCGCGGTCGCGCGGCACGAGCGGAACGGCGACGACCGGGCACAGGGCGACCGCGGCGAGGGCGAGTGGGAAGCCCACCAGCGTGATGAGCCCGCCCACCGCAGGACCCACGACCGAAGCCGCCAGGAACTGTCCGGTGTTCTGCGCGCCGAGCGCACGCCCCGACCAGAACGGCCCGGCGATCTCCGCCACCGAGGTGTACGCCAGACCGTTGTCGGCGACGGTCACGATCGCCGCGACGATGAGGATCACCGCGGCCCAGGCGGCGCCCAAAGAGGCCGCGACGGCCATCAGCAGCATCACAGCCACGGCGGCGATCGAGACCCAGCGCAACGGTCGCAGATGGCTTCCGACACGGTCGCTCAGCACGCCGACGCCGATCCGGCCGAGCGCTCCGGCGAACTGGCTCACGCCGATCACGACTCCGGCCGCGAGCGACGGGAAATGCAGCTCCGTGACCAGCCAGACCAGGCCGAAGGTCGAGATCGCGAACTGCGGCACGACCAGCAGCATCGACACCACGTGGATGCGCCAGAGCAGCGAGGTCTCCCGGTACGGCTTCCAGGTGGCGAGTGGATGCGCCGAGCCGTCCTCGGCGATGCCGCGCGGCGGACGGGGCGGGTCGACGATCCCGACGGCGCACAGCACCGCGGAGACCGCGCAGAGCACAGCGGGCACGACCAGGGCCGCCGCGATGCCACCGGACGCGGCGAGCTGCGGGATGGTCAACGCGGCGACGGCGACACCGAGGGGCTGGCACATCTGCCGGATGCCCATCGCCAGTCCGCGACGCTCCTTGGGGAACCAGCCGATCACCACGCGCCCGCTGGCGGCGTTGGGACTCGCCGCCGCCATCCCGCCGATCAGGAACAGCGCGCCCAGGCTCACGTAGTCGCTCGCGAACATCGCGGCGAACGCGGCCAGCGCCGTGATCGCGAGACCGGCCGAGATGACCCACCGCTCCCCGATGCGGTCACTCAGCGCTCCCCACGCGATCAGGGTGATCACGAGCCCGAGGGTCGGCGCCGACGCGAGCAGACCCGCCTCCCCGAGCGAGAGACCACGCTCGGTGTGCAGCAGCGGGATGAGGAACGCCGGCGTGCTGACGAACACCGTCGAACTCGCCTGAGCCGTCACGCCGAACGCCAGCATCAGCCACGGACGGGGTGTTCGTGTCATGATCGTGGTCATGCGGTATACCCTACTGGTATACCAAGCCGGTATACCAAATGGAAGGCATCGGATGCCCGAGCAGACGCACGTCTACGACAGACTCCGCGCGCAGATCCTCGACCTCGAGCGCACGCCGGGCGCACGCCTGACCGAACGCGGCCTCGAGGTCGAGCTGGGGGCATCCAGGACCCCGCTCCGGGCGGCGCTGATGCGCCTCGAATCCGACGGGCTGGTGGAGCGCGACGGCCGCGCATGGCAGGTCTCCCCCATCGACCTCGGTGAGATCGCCCGGCTCAGCGAACTGCGCGATGCCCTGGAGACCGCGGCCGTGCGGCTCAGTTGTATGCGCGCCGACGACGAGGCGATCGCTTCCCTCGCCGAGCGGCTCGGCCGGTTCTCGCTCGAGACGCCGAACGAGCAGAGCGTGCGCGCCGGCGCTCACTTCCACGTCGAGCTCGCCGGTCTCTGCGGCAACGACTACTTCAGCGACGCCGTGGACGCGGCGATGACCCGCCTCGCCCGCACCCGCTGGCTCGAGGTGCGCACGGAGGATGCCCGACGCCGCTCGTGGGAGGAGCACCGCGAGATCGTCGACCTCGTGGCCGCCCGCGATGCGGACGCCGCGGCGGAGCGCATCCACCACCACATCCTCGGCACGCACGAGCGCCTGCTCGCCGCGCTCGACGCGGATGCCCGTACCCTGCGTGCCCGGGGCCTCGCCGTCGTCGGCTGAGCCCGGCTACGAACGGCCGCCCGGCCGGTGATCAGCGGATATAGGCCAGCAGCGTCTTATCCGTCGTCGCCGACACTCCGGATGCACCTCCGAGCTCGATGATGCCGTGCGGCTTAAGCCGTTTCAGCTCCGCCGCCACCGCGGTGGGGATCGCGCCGGTCGGCGGGAGAAGCAGCACGGGGGCGCCGGACACCGCAGCGACAGGCGCGCCCGACAGAGCGTCCGGGAACAGATCGCCGCGCGCGACGAAGACCTTCGCGACTCCCGGGCGGAACGTCGCCGACGAGAGCGCTGCGCTCACGGTGTAGCGGTCCACACCCCCGATCCTCGTCACGGGGGCGATCGCGGCCAGATCACCGGCGACATCGACGCCGACCGAGCCTGTACCGCCCAGAACCGTGATGACCCCAGGGTGCAGGCGCGCCAGCTCCGCCGAGACCGCGTTCGGGATGGCTCCGGATGCCGGTACCAGCAGCACAGGAGCGTGGGAGGCCCCAGCGGCCGCGGCGCCGCTCAGGGCGTCGGGGAACGTAGCCCCCGTAGCGACGTAGACTCTGGCGACTCCGGGAGAGAAGACGGATGCCGAGAGCGAAGCACTGACCTCGTAACGGTCGGCGCCACCGATGCGGGTGACCGACGGCGCATACGACCTCAGTGCCGATTGCACGGCGGACGACACCGAGGCGGTGCCACCGAGCACCACGATCGCGTGCGGGCGGAGCCGCGTCAGGGCACGCACGGTGGACGACCCGAGGGCGCCCGACGGCGGCACGAGGAGCACAGGTCCGCCGAGTGCGGCCGCTGCTGCGCCGCCGGACAGCGCGTCGGGGAAGACCGCACCCGAAGCCACGAACACGACGGGCACGTCCCTGCCGAACGCCGCGCTCGCCGCGGCCCCGCTCACGTCGTAGCGCGTCGCCCCACCGATGCGCGACGTCGACGTGTAACGCGTGATCTGGTTGCCCCGCGTACCCTTCGAGTCGAGCACCGGCATCGAGTAGATCCAGACGTTTCCCCACCGGTCTGCGATCGCCTCTTCGCCGCCGCTCCCCGACCGTTGGAAGGTGAATGCGTGCTTGGTGACGACACCGGCACTCGAGACCGTGGTCACATCGCCGAGTTGATCGTTCACGCTCATCAGCTCGTGGCCGGGTCCCCACACCAGCGCTGCGGGTGCGGCCAGACCCTTGTCGACGATGTTGAGGGTCGTTGTGCTGTCAGCACCGAAGCGACCGAGCCTGTCGTCGTCGACGGACGACTGCAGTGTGTAGTCGACGTAGACGGAGCCATCGTTGTCGACCGCAGCTGCCCAGATGGTGATCGCGCCCGGGATCGTGAACGAGCGCTCGACGATTCCGGCAGACGAAAGCACGACCGCTCCGACCGACCGCCCCGCGACCGTCATGGCAATGCCGCCGTCCGGAGTGGCCTGAGGTGCCCCCAGGGCGGCTCCGGCCGGTGCGGTGTACAGGCGCGACCAGGTGCCGTCCGGGTGGATGAGCAGCAGTTGATACCCGTTCGGCGCCTGATCGGGAGACGAGGTCGTCTCAAGGCGCACGTCCCCGCTCGGCGACACGTCGAGTGCGAATCCGGGAAAGGCCTCGCCATTCGCGAAGGCACCCCGATCGGTTCCGTCGGCGCCGAGGTGCTCGATCACCCCGCTGGAGGTCAGCACGAACAGGGACCCGTCTGGAGCGACGGCCAGAGCGGATGACGGAGCCGCCGCCTGAGTGCCGGCCGCCTTCACCGTGGCGATGGCGGGGCTCCACGTGCCATCGGGGCGGATTCTGCTCACGACGCTGGTGGTCACGTTGAGGGCGTAGACGTCCCCGTCCGGCCCGGCCGCCATCCGGTAGTTGTTGTTGCCGGCCGGCAACGTGTATGTCGTCCCACGCGCTGTCGCCGCGGAGACCGGCGCCGGCACGCCGGCGACCAACAGAGTGGCAGCGATTGCGAGCACGACGATGAGCCCGGGTAGACGGCGCACGATGTCCCCTTGTTGCCGAAACCCGTCGGCACGTCTCAGTGGAGTTCCGGCGAGATCCGTACCGGAGCGCGCTCAGCCTAACGCGATGTCAATCGGTCGAGACACCGGGGTCCATCCCCCGTTCGGGGCAGCAGTGAGAACGAGAGAGCCCCCGCCGTCCGGCAGGGGCTCTCGGTGAGTCGCTCGGTGCTACTCGGTCGTTTCGCGAGTCCCGGGGGCGCCCGCCTCGGGTTCCGGGTCGTCATCCGGCACCTCTTCGAAGAGGCCCGTCGGCGGCGTCAGCGTCAGCGTGCCTGCCGCGAGGTCGACCTCGGGGACGATCGCCGAGACGAACGGGACGAGAACCTCGCCGTTGTCCGTCTTGATCGCCAGCAGGTCTTGCGCGGGCAGATGGTCGACCCGGGCGACGATGCCGACCTTGACACCGTCGCGGAGGGCGTCGAGCCCGACCAGCTGGTGGTCGTACCAGGCGTCGGCCTCATCCGGCAGCTCGCGCGGGTCCTGCGTCACCCAGAGGATCGCTTTGATGAGCGTCTCGGCCTCGGTGCGGTCGTCGACGCCCTTGAAGAACCCGACGGCGTGGCCGTTGTACCAGCGGAGCTCGGTGAGCTCCAGCGTCTTGCCGTGCCATTTCGACGCGGTCGGCACCTGCAGGGTGAAGACCGCGCCGGGGACGAACCGCTTCTCCGGCTCGTCCGTGTAGAGCTCGACCTTGATGGCGCCCTTCAGCCCGTGGGCTTTGTTGAGACGCCCGACGCGCAGCTGGGTCTGGTCGGAACGCGGTGACCCGTTCTGCGGCGGCAGCTTGTGGTCGGCCACCTCAGTTGTCGGTGTCGACGACGTCGACGCGAACGCGACGACCGTCTGCCAGCGCGCCCACGAGCGTGCGCAGCGCCTTGGCGGTGCGGCCGCTCCGGCCGATGACCCGGCCGAGGTCCTCGGGGTTCACACGAACCTCGAGGACCTCGCCACGGGGCGAACTCTTTGCAACGACGTGCACGTCGTCGGGGTGATCCACGATCCCCTTGACGAGGTGCGCGAGTGCGGGTGCGAGCAAGGTGTTACGCCTTCTCGCCGTCGGCGGCGGCTTCGGTGATCTCTTCAGCCTCGGTCACGACCTCGGCCTCGGCGGCCTCTTCGGCCTCGACCTCTGCCTCGACGACGGCCTCTGCCTCAGCAGCGACCTCGGCCGGCTTCTCGGCCTTGGGCTTGAGGACCGGCTTCTTCTTCTCGTCGGCCTGGAAGGCGACCTTCTCTTCCTTGACCTTGACGGTGCTCTTGGCGTTCTTGTCGCCCTTGAACTTGCCCCAGTCGCCGGTGAGCTTGAGAAGGGCCAGAACCTGCTCGGACGGCTGGGCGCCGACGCCGAGCCAGTACTGAGCGCGCTCCGAGTCGACCTCGATGACCGACGGCTCCTCGGTGGGGTGGTACAGACCGATCTCCTCGATCACGCGACCGTCGCGCTTGGTGCGCGAGTCGGCGACGACGATGCGGTAGTACGGAGCGCGGATCTTGCCGAGGCGCTTCAGACGGATTTTGACAGCCACAATTCTCCTGTGTTGTATGAGGTAATTTGACGAACTGACTGCCGTGAGCGTGGGGGCACACTCGGCAGGAGGTCTATGGTGTTCCACCGGACCTGATTAGAGGGTCGGGTACGACGGAACTCAACTAGCTATTCTGTCAGAAACGTGGGCCCTTTGAACAATCGGATGAACGGGACGACCAGCATGCAGATCGAATTCTCGGAATCCGAGCGCTCGACGGTGGGGATCGAGTGGGAGCTCGCGCTCGTCGACGCCTCGACCGGAGACCTCGTGCAGATCGCCCAGGAGGTGCTGCAGGAGCTCGGAACCGATGGCGAGGAGCATCCGCAGATCACCCACGAACTGCTGCTCAACACCATCGAGCTGGTGAGCCGCGTGCACCACACGGTGCCGGATGCGATCACCGACCTCCAGGAGCTCATCGGGCTCGTCCGAACAGTCACCGACCCGCTCGGCGTCGAGCTGATGTGCGCCGGCACGCACCCGTTCGCGCAGTGGTACGACCAGAAGGTCACGCCGAACGAGCGGTACGACCGCCTCCTCGACCGCACCCAGTGGTGGGGTCGCCAGATGATGATCTGGGGCATCCACGTGCACGTCGGCATCGACGACCGCGACAAGGCGCTCCCGATCGTCAACGGACTGCTGACCTATTATCCCCACCTGCAGGCCCTGAGCGCATCCAGCCCGTTCTGGGGCGGCGCCAAGACCGGCTACGCCTCCAATCGTGCACTCATGTTCCAGCAGCTGCCGACAGCGGGGCTCCCCTGGCAGTTCGGCAGCTGGACGAACTACGAGGAGTACGTTCAGGATCTCGTCACCACCGGCGTCGTGACCGACCACAGCGAGGTGCGCTGGGACATCCGGCCGTCTCCGCAATGGGGCACCGTGGAGATGCGCGCCTGCGACGGCCTCTCGACCGCCGACGAAGTGGGCGCGGTCGCCGCTCTGATCCACTGCCTCACCGACCGGATGTCCCAGCAGCTCGACGACGGCGTCGAGCCGGTCACCCTGCAGCCCTGGTTCGTGCGGGAGAACAAGTGGCGGGCGGCTCGCTACGGCCTCGACGCCGAGATCATTGTCGCTCCCGACGGCAGCGAGCGGCTGGTCTCGGATGCGCTGCGCGACCTGGTGGTCGACCTCGCTCCGGTGGCCGAGCGGCTCGGATGCCTGGCCGAGCTCGAGACGGTGGACGTCATCCTGCGCGATGGCGCGAGCTATCAGCGGCAGCTGGCGGTCGCCGAGGCGAACGGCGGCAGTCTGCAGGCGGTCGTGAGCTCGCTCACCCACGAACTCAGGGACGGCCTGCCCCGCTGACGGAGCGGCGCACAGCGCCCATCCACACCCGCACAGACGGCGGTTGACCGACCGGTTCACCCTCCCCCGCCCGACACGCCGTCGGATCCACAGCACTTACTCAGTTTCGGCGACGTACTCTCATCGCGTGCGTCTGTCTACCCGAAGCCTGCGCCTGGCCGTTCTGGCCGTCGCCGCAACCGCCACCATCGTCCTCGCCGGATGCTCGTCCGCGACCGTTCAGCGCCCCGTCGCCGCCGTCGGAACGCCGGTCGCCGCACCTCAGGGCGCACATGAGCCGCTGCTCGTCGCGATCGGCGACTCGATCGCGTTCGGCAAGGGCGTCGCCCGCGACGAGGCGTGGCCCGCTCGCGTGGCCGCGGCCCACGGCTGGCGCCTCACAGACCTCGCGGTCTCGGGGTCCGGCTTCGTCAAGAAGGGCTGGAACGGCACGACCTACCAGGACCAGGTCGACACGGCGCTCACCCTGCACCCCGACTTCATCCTGATCGCCGCCACGCGCAACGACCGCGACCAGAACCCCGCGCTCGTCGAGCAGAAGACCTCGACGATGCTGGATGCGCTCCGCCAGCAGTTCCCGAAGGTGCGCATCATCGGCACGACGGCGATCTGGGGGTCGGACACGCCGCCCGCTACGATCACGCGGGTCGACGCGATCATGAAAGAGGCCGTTCAGGGCGTCGACGGAACGTTCCTCGACGTCGGGTTCCCGCTCGTCGGGCACCGCGAGCTGTTGCAGGCCGATCAGATCCACCCGAACAGCGCCGGTCAGAAGGCCGTCGCGAACGTCATCGACTCCAAGCTGGCACCGCTGAACCTGGCCCTCTGACCGGCTTCGACGGCTAGCGGCCCAGGAACTTCTGCAGCGACGCGAGCTCTTCTTCGCTCGGTCCGCCCGGCTTGCCCGCTCCGGCTCCGGCGCCTCCGCCGAGTCCGAAGCCCGAGCCCGCCGCGGCACCCGTCGTGGGCTTGGCACCGGCCGCGATCGCTGCGTTCTCCGCCGCGCGCTTGGCCGGGTTGCCCGACTTCGAGCCCTTCTTCTTCGGCTGCTGCTTGCCGCGTCCGCCGCCGAACCCTGCACCCGGGATCGGACCCATGCCGGGAACGTTCGGAACGCCGCCCTTGGCCACGGTCTTCATCATCTTGGCGGCCTGCTCGAAGCGGTTCACCAGCTGGTTGACCTCGGTGACCGTGGTGCCGGAGCCCTTGGCGATGCGCAGGCGGCGCGAGCCGTTGAGGAGCTTGGGCGTCGTGCGCTCGACGGTCGTCATCGACTGGATGATCGCCTCGGTGCGCACGATCTCCTTCTCGTCGAAGTTGTCGAGCTGCTGCTTCATGGCGCCGGCGCCAGGGAGCATCCCCATCATCTTCTTGATGGAGCCCATGTTGCGCAGCTGCTGCATCTGCTTGAGGAAGTCGTCGAGCGTGAAGGTGTCGGTCGCGAACTTCTCGGCGACCTTGCGCGCCTCGTCCTCGTCGAAGGCCTCCTGCGCCTGCTCGATCAGGGTGAGGATGTCACCGAGGTCGAGGATGCGGCTGGCCATGCGGTCGGGGTGGAACGGCTCGAAGTCGTCGAGGCCCTCACCGGTCGACGCGAAGATGATCGGCCGGCCGGTCACCGAGGCGACCGACAGCGCCGCGCCACCGCGCGCATCGCCGTCGAGCTTGGAGAGGACGACACCGGTGAAGTCGACGCCGTCCTGGAACGCCTTGGCGGTCGCGACGGCGTCTTGACCGATCATCGCGTCGATGACGAACAGCACCTCGTCGGGGTCGACGGCCTTGCGGATGTCGGCGGCCTGCTTCATGAGCTCGGCATCGACGCCGAGACGGCCCGCGGTGTCGACGATGACCGTGTCGTACTGCTTGGTCTCGGCGAACTTCAGCGCGTCCTTCGCGACCCTGACCGGGTTGCCGACGCCATTGCCCGGCTCGGGCGCGTAGACGGGGACGCCGGCCTGCTCGCCCACGATCTGGAGCTGGTTCACGGCATTGGGACGCTGGAGGTCGGCGGCGACCAGGACGGGAGTGTGGCCGTCTTTCGCGAGCCACTTCGCGAGCTTGCCGGCGAGCGTCGTCTTACCGGCGCCCTGCAGGCCGGCGAGCATGATCACCGTCGGCGGCTTCTTCGCGAACTGCAGGCGGCGCTGCTCGCCACCGAGGATCGCGACGAGCTCCTCGTTGACGATCTGCACGACCTGCTGCGCGGGGTTGAGCGCCTTGTTGACCTCGTCGCTCAGTGCGCGTTCGCGCACCTTGCCGGTGAAGTCCTTGACGACATCGAGCGCGACGTCGGCGTCGAGCAGCGCGCGGCGGATCTCGCGCACGGTGCCATCGACATCGGCCGGCGACAGCTTGCCCTTGGTGCGGAGGTTTTTGAAGGTGTCTGCGAGGCGGTCAGACAGCGTTCCGAAAGTAGCCATGATCCAGCCAGTTTAACGGGAGGAATCTGTGAGCTCG
The DNA here is from genome assembly GCF_027921845.1 of Leifsonia poae. Taxonomy (GTDB): domain Bacteria; phylum Actinomycetota; class Actinomycetes; order Actinomycetales; family Microbacteriaceae; genus Leifsonia; species Leifsonia poae. The sequence goes on along the minus strand of NZ_BSEN01000015.1, from coordinate 409,390 downwards.
CGCGATTTCGCGCCGAGCGTCACGAGTCGTGCGTGTCGATGTTCACCACGTCGCCGCGGATGTCGAAGCTCACGGTGAGCAGGGCATCCGTCTCGTCGGGCGCGATCGAGTAGTCGAAGGTCGCGAAGACCTCGTCCTCCTCGGGGTGATCGGGCTGGATGACCACGCGCAGCAGCTGCAGCGACCGCAGCACGTCGATCGCGATGTCGCCCGAGTTGTACACGAGGATGTCGAGCAGATCGTCGCCGAGCTTCTCGACGTGGTCGTCGATATAGGTGGTGGTGGCCGACTGGCGGGAGCTCAGCTCGGCGACGAGCGCATCGCGTGCGCGGGCGTCGAACCCCTCCATCGCCTGGATCAAGGCGGCGGCGGAGTCGAGCGCGAACTCCGTGACCGCCGACTCGTCGTCGGCCTGCAGCTCGACCTCGACGATCTGCTCGGAGAGGTCGGTGGAATCGCCCCAGGCGAGTCCGCCGCTCGCGGTCTCGTCGATGATGCCGAAGTACTCGTGTTCGATCGCCATGTCGCGCCCCTATCCCACCAGCTGCTGAGCGAAGACGTGCGGGGTGAAGCCGGTGAGGTCGTTGATGCCCTCGCCCTGGCCCACCAGCTTGATCGGGATGCCTGTCTTCTCCTGCACCGCGAGCACGAAGCCGCCCTTCGCCGAGCCGTCCAGCTTGGTGAGCACGAGCCCGGTCACGCCGGCGTGCTCGATGAAGGCTTCTGCCTGCGCGAGGCCGTTCTGCCCCGTCGTCGCGTCGAGCACCAGCAGCACCTCGGCGATCGGAGCCTGCTTCTCGACGACGCGCTTGATCTTGGAGAGCTCGTCCATCAGGCCGCCCTTGGTCTGCAGCCGGCCGGCGGTGTCGATGATGACGATCTCGGTGCCGTGCTGCTTGGCGTGCTCGACGGTCTGGAAGGCGACGGACGCCGGATCCTGGCCCTGCTGCTGGGGACGCACGATGTCGGCCCCGGCCCGCTCCGCCCAGGTCGCGAGCTGCTCGACCGCGGCGGCGCGGAAGGTGTCGGCCGCACCGACCACGACGGTGCGGTCGTAAGTGCGCAGGAACTTCGCGAACTTGCCGATGGTCGTCGTCTTGCCGACGCCGTTGACACCGACGACCAGCACGATGGCCGGACGCTCGGAGAGCTTGAGCGTGGTGTCGAGCTTCGAGAGGCGCTCCTCCAGGCTCTCGCGCAACATGCGCTGGAGGTCCGCCGGGTCGGTGGTGTGATAGCGGTCGACCTTGGCGCGCAGGTCGTCGACGATGGCCTCGGTGACGTCCGGGCCGAAGTCCGCGGTGATCAACGCCGTCTCGAGATCGTCCCAGGTGGTCTCATCGATCGTCTTCTTCGAGAACATGCCGCGGAGGGCGCTCGACAAAGACCAGGGGGTGCGTTCTGCCATAGGAATCACCCTAGTTGTTACGGTGTGACCATGTTCGCTCTCGTCTCCCTCTCCGCTGAGCTCGCGGAACAGCTCGTCGCCGTCGAGACGGGAGGAGACGACGCCGTGCATCAGGCACGCACGCGGGTGCGGCGCATCCGCAGCGTGCTCAGCGTCTACCGCCGCGCCTTCGTGGAGGAGGACGCGCAGGTGATGCGCGCCCGCCTCCGTCGGCTCGGCAGCGCGCTCGGAGAGACGCGGGATCTCGAGGTACGCGCGAAAGACCTCGAAGACCTGCTCGCGGCGGAGACCGCACCCGATGTGGTGGATGCCGTGCTCGGCTTCGCCCAGGACGCCAGGCGGGCATACGACGCGTCGCTCGCCGGCCTCATCCGGCGGCTGAACGGTCGCGCGCACCGCCGACTGCTTGCCGACCTCCAGGCGTTCGCCGCCCGACCGCCGCTGCGCAAACGCGGCAGGAAGCATCCGAACCGTGTCGCCAGGAACGGAATGGAGAAGGCGGCACGCCGCGTGGCGCGTGGGGACCTCGACTCGCTCGAGAAGCTCCACGAGCTGCGCAAGTCGGCGCGCCGGCTCCGCTACGCCGCCGACGCCGTCTCGGACACGCTCGGGCGGGACGCGGTGCGCATCTCCTCGGCCGCCGAGACCCTGCAGGATGCCCTGGGCGACCACCGCGACCTGGTGCTGCTGGCGAGCCATCTGCGGGCGCGGGCGGCGGAGACAGAGCTCAGCGCATCCGCGGCCGCCGGGATCGCCCGGCTCGCCTCCGACAGCGATGCGCGTGCGGAGACGATGCTCGAGCCGGTCCCCTCGCTGGTCGACGCCGTCGCTGCCGCCGTCGACGCGGTCTGAGCGGACCGGCGACCGCGGACCGCGGATCGCCGATCGCGGAACGCCGACCGGCTTAGGAGGCCTTCTCCTGCGCGACGCGCTGGCCGACGACCGCCGACACGCCGTCCTGCCGCATGGAGACGCCGTAGAGGGCGTCCGCGATCTCCATCGTGCGCTTCTGGTGCGTGATCACGATCAGCTGGCTCGACTCGCGCAGATCCTCGAAGATCGTCAACAGCCGGCCGAGGTTCGCGTCATCGAGCGCGGCCTCGACCTCGTCCATGATGTAGAACGGGCTGGGGCGCGCCTTGAAGATGGCGATCAGCAGCGCGACGGCGGCGAGCGACCGCTCACCGCCCGACAGCAGCGAGAGCCGCTCGATCTTCTTGCCTGCCGGCTTCACCGACACCTCGATGCCGGTGGTCAGCAGGTTCTCCGGATCGGTGAGGGTGATGCTGCCGGTACCGCCCGGGAAGAGGATCGGGAACACGTAGGCGAACGCCTCGCGCGTGTCCTCGAAGGCCGACTCGAAGATGATCTGCATCTTCTCGTCGATCTCCTCGATGATCGTGAGGAGGTCCTTGCGGGTGTTCGTGAGGTCGGTGAGCTGCTCCGTCAAGAACTTGTGACGCTGCTCCAGGGCGGCGAATTCTTCGAGGGCGAGCGGATTGACGCGTCCGAGCTGGGCGAGCTTGCGCTCGGCGGAGGCCAGCCGCTTCTGCTGCTGCTCACGGTTGAACGGCATGGTCTCGACCTCGGCGGCCGGCTCGTCGCCGTACAGCTGGTCCGCTGCGTCGTCATTTCCGGCAGCATCGGCCTCGGCAGCATCGTCTGCTGTCGGGGCGGCCGCGACCGGAATCGGCACCTCCGGGCCGTACTCCGCGACGAGCACATCCTCGACGAGCCCCAGTTCGCTGCCCGCCCGCTCGAGCAGACCGGAGAGATGCAGCTTCTTCTCGTAGATCTGCAGTTCGAGGCCGTGCACGCTCTCGGAGATGGTCTGCAACCGCTCGCGCAGCGCGTTCTCCTCACGCCGCAGCCCTGCGAGCTCCTCGTTCTGGCTGGCACGCCGGGCCTCGGCCGTCGCGAGCTCGACCCGCGCCTGAGCGACCGAGCGGTCGGCGGAGTCGAGCACCGCGGGGAGCGCCTCGAGCACGCGGGTGGCGGCATCGGTCTGCCGTCGACGGATGACGGCGCGGCGGGCGGCCTCCTCCGCTGCGGCACGTTCGGCCTCGAGCTGCCGGGCGATGGCCTCTCCCCTGGCCTGCTCCGCGCGCACGCGCTCCTTGGCGGTCTCGACGGACAGCCGCGCCTCGACCTCGGCCTCGCGAACCGCGTCGAGCTCCGCCGAGAGCGCATCCCGTGCACTGACGTCGAGGATCGGTCGCGGGCGTGAGCGTGCGGTCTCGAGTTCGGACTTCGCCTTCTCTGCGGCGGCCTCGGCCTCCGCAACGCGCTCACCGGCCAGCGCCAGCGCCGACGAGAGGCGCTCGAACTCGGCCTGCGAGGCCTCGAGCTGCACCTTCAGCCGGTTGAGCTGCTCGGTCTGCGCCGCGAGCCGGGCGTCGAACTCGCGAAGCGCACCGAGTGCGGCCTGCGACTGCTCCTTGGCCACCTGCAGCACGCCGCGCTGCTCGGCGAGGGCGAACCGTGCCCGGTCGATGAGCGAGGTGACCTCGCCCAGCCGGTCGTCGGCCGCATCCCGGTCGGCGATCAGTTCGATGCGGCTCTGCTTCGCGCCGGAGCCACCGCGCAGAACGTAGTCGGTGAGCACCTCACCGGTCTTGGTGATGATGGTGACCGGACCGCCGAGCCCGCGCGCCGCATAGGCGGCACTCGCAGCACGTGCCGCATCGAGATCGTCCGCGATCGCGGTGAACGCGAGGATGCCGAGCACGCCACCTGGCGCGTCGACGACCGAACGGGCGGCGACCACGCCGTGCACGCCGCTCAGGTCGACCTCTGGCGCCGACGCGTCCGCCATGATGACCTCGACGCGGCCCAGGTCGTCGGCGGACGCGCGGGCGACCGCCTCGAAGGCGCGCTCGCTGTCGTCGGCGAGCACCGCATCCGCCAGGGACCCCAACGCCGCGGCGATCGAGGCCTCGTAGCCGGGATGCACGCGGATGTGCTCGGCGACGAGACCGCGCACGCCGGGAAGCCGAGCGGCGACCAGGGCGGCGGAGCCGTCCTTCTGGTCGAGGGCCTGGGAGAGTGCGCTGGTGCGGGCGGCGAGGGCGTCGCGCTCCCGCTCGAGGGTGTGCAGCTCCTCGCGGAGCCGTTCGATCTCGCCCTCGGCCTCGAACACGTCGGCCTGGGCGAGCTCGTAGGCCTCGTCGAGGTTGCTCTCCCCCGCATCCGCCGTCGCGGCATCGGCCTCGCGGGCGGCGAAGTCGGCGCGTGCCTTCTCCCGGCGCTCCGTCGCGGCGTCGAGCGCGTTCTGCTGGCGGAGCACCTCGCCGCGCACCGCAGCGAGCCGCTGCGCGGCAGCGTCGGCCTGGCCGCTCAGCTTGGAGATCTCGAGATCGTGCCGGGAGACGAGCGCGCTCTGCGCGGCGATCTCCTCATCGACGGAGTCCAGTCGGGAACGCGCACTCCTGGTCGCGGCCTGCGACGCCACCCACGCGGCCTCGGATTCGGTGACGACCGTTCGCAGCCGGGCGACCTCGTCACGGGCATCCTGGACCATCTGCGGGCTCACGCTCGGTCCGGCATCCGGTGCGTCGGCCTGGCTGCCCAGCAGGGCGAGACGCTGGTTGGCCATCGTGTAGAGGTTGCGCAGGCGCTCCTGCACCGACTCGAGACCGAACGCGGTGCGCCGGGCGACATCGACCTCGTCGCCCACCTGGGCCTGCTCGAGCCGGGCGACGCGCAGCTGCTTCTGCTCGAGCTGCTCCTGCAGCACGATGCGCTCGCTGTGCCGCTCCGACTCGGTGCGGCCGTGGTCGTCGAGAGCGGTGCGCAGCGCGACCACCTCGTCGGCCAGCAGGCGCGCCCTGGCATCCCGGACGATGGCGGCGATGGACTGGGCCTCGCGTGCGATCTCTGCCTGGTGCCCGAGCGGCTTGAGCTGGCGCCGGATCTCCCCGGCGAGGTCGCTCAGGCGGGTGAGGTTGGTCTGCATCGCCTCGAGCTTGCGGAGCGTCTTCTCTTTGCGGCGGCGGTGCTTCAGGATGCCGGCGGCCTCTTCGATGAACCCGCGGCGATCCTCCGGGCTCGCGTGAAGGACGGCGTCGAGCTGGCCCTGCCCGACGATCACGTGCATCTCGCGGCCGAGACCGGAGTCGCTGAGCAGTTCCTGCACGTCGAGCAGGCGGCAGGTCGAGCCGTTGATCGCGTACTCGCTGCCGCCGTTGCGGAACAGGGTGCGCGAGATCGTCACCTCGGAGTACTCGATGGGCAGCGCGCCGTCGGAGTTGTCGATGGTGAGCGTCACCTCGGCACGGCCGAGGGGCCCGCGGGTGGACGTGCCGGCGAAGATGACGTCCTCCATCTTGCCGCCGCGGAGGGTCTTCGCCCCCTGCTCGCCCATCACCCAGGCCAGGGCGTCGACCACGTTGGACTTGCCGGAGCCGTTGGGCCCGACGACGCACGTGACGCCTTGTTCGAAGGCGAAGGTCGTCGGTTGAGCGAACGACTTGAAGCCCTTGAGCGTCAGGCTCTTGAGATACACCCGCCGCCCGTCCCTTCTCGCGTCCAGCAGCTTGCCTGCGCCAAATTTACCCGACCGCGTGCCGTTCGCCCGCCGCGCCCCGCTCGCACACGCAAACGAGTCCGGGAGAAATCGGCGCTCCGATGTGCGGAGGCGCGATTTCTCCCGGACTCGATGGCGGCGGGGTCAGCCGACGCCGAGGTACGCCTCCTTGATGGCGGGGTTGGCGAGCAGCTCGCGGCCCGTGCCGGAATGGGTGATCGAGCCCGTCTCCAGCACGAAGCCCCGGTTCGCGCGAGCGAGCGCCTGGTTGGCGTTCTGCTCGACGAGCAGGATGGTCGTGCCCTGCGCGTTGATCTCGCTGATGATCGAGAAGATCTGCTTGATGAACTGCGGGGCGAGCCCCATCGACGGTTCGTCGAGCAGCAGCAGGCGCGGCGCCGACATCAGCGCGCGGCCGATGGCGAGCATCTGCTGCTCGCCTCCGGACATCGTGCCGCCGACCTGCGTCTTGCGCTCCGCGAGTCGCGGGAACAGCGAGAAGACCCGGTCGAAGTCGGCGGACATCCCGCTGCGGTCCTTGCGGCCGAACGCGCCCATGTCGAGGTTCTCGAGCACCGTCATGCCCGGGAAGATGCCCCGGCCCTCGGGCGCCTGCGAGATGCCCTGGACCACCCGGATGTGCGCCTTCATCTTGGTGATGTCGGTGCCGTCGAAGGTGATCGTGCCCTTCGACGGGTTCAGCAGGCCCGAGATCGTCTTCATCGTGGTCGACTTGCCGGCTCCGTTCGCCCCGATGAGGCTGACGATCTCGCCCTCGTCGACGGAGAACGACATGTCGTGGATGGCCTCGATGCGCCCGTACGCGACGCTCACGTTCTTCAGCTCAAGCAACGTCATCTTCAGGCTCTCCCAGGTAGGCGGCGATCACGCGCGGATCGTTGCGGATCGCGGTCGGAACATCGTCGGCCAGCTTGCGGCCGAACTCGAGCACCACGATGCGGTCGGTGACGCCCATCACCAGGCGCATGTCGTGCTCGATCAGGAGCACGGTGTACCCATCGGCCCGGATGGTGCGGATGAGGTCCATCAGGTCCTCTTTCTCCGCCGGGTTGAAGCCGGCCGCCGGCTCGTCCAGGCAGAGCACCTTGGGGTCGGTCGCAAGGGCGCGAGCGATCTCGAGGCGGCGCTGGTAGCCGTACGGGAGCTGCCGGGATGCGGTGTTGGCCAGGTCGGCGATGCCGACGAACTCCAGCAGCGCCATCCCGCGCTCGATCGCGCTCTTCTCCTCGCGGATGTGGCGCGGGCTCCGGATGAGCGCGCCGGGCACGCTCGTGCGGTGCCGCGCATCCAGCCCGACCACGACGTTCTCGAGCGCGGACATCTCGCCGAACAGGCGGATGTTCTGGAACGTGCGCGCGAGACCGAGCCGGGTGATCCGGTGCTGCTTCTGACCCTTGATCGACTTGCCTTCCAGCAGCACGTCGCCGCTGGTCGGCTTGTAGACGCCGGTCATGGCGTTGAAGCAGGTGGTCTTGCCCGCGCCGTTCGGCCCGATCAGGCCCAGGATCTCGCCGCGCTTGATGTCGAAGCTGACGTTGTCGAGGGCCAGCAGCCCGCCGAACTTGACGGTCAGGTTCTTCACCTCGACGATGCTGTCGCCCACCTCGACCGCGATCTCGCGGTCGGGGGCGGCCGCAGCGGCGACCTCCAGGTCGATGCCCGCATCGGTCAGCAGTTCGGCGTCGGCTCCGGGGGCGAGCGCGTCGCGTGCGGCTTCGTCGTCGGCGGTCATGATGCGCCTCCCTTCGGTGTGGTCGGATCGGTCGGATCGGTCGGGTCGGTCGGGTCGGTCGGGTCGGTCGGACCGTTCCCATCAGTCGGTGCGGTCGGTGCGGCCGGGGCGGCCGGGGCGGGTGCCTCAGGAGACGCTCCAGCCGCCGTCGCAACCGCCGGCGCCGGCGCATCCGGTTTGTTCACCAGGTACTCGTACGCATGGCGACCGTAGGCCAGCAGTCGCTGCTTGGCCGGCACAAGGCCCTTCGCCCGGAAGATCATCAGCACCACGAGCGCGACGCCGAAGATCAGGTACTTGTAGTCGGCGATCGCGGTGAACCGCAGCGGCAGGTAGGCGACGATCGCGCCACCGAGCAGCGCGCCCACCTTGTTGCCGGTTCCACCGAGCACCACTGCGGCGAGGAAGAGGATCGAGGTCTGAACGTCGAACTTCTGGTTGTTCACGAAGCCGACCTGCCCGGCGAACAGCGCTCCGGAGAGACCGCCCACCGCCGCACCGATCGCGAACGCCCACACCTTGTACTTGAACGTGGGCACGCCCATGATCTCGGCGGCGTCCTCGTCCTCCCGGATGGCGATCCAGGCGCGGCCGACGCGGCTGCGCTCCATGTTGCCGACCAGCAGCAGCACGATGATGATCACGCCGAGCGTCAGCCAGTACCAGGGCACGCCATTGGAGTTGGCGAAGATCGGGATGCCGTCCGCGTTCTCGCCGGGCGGGTGCCCGACGTTCTGGAAGCCGACCTGCCCCTTCAGCGCCGGGATGATCGTCGCCAGGATGCGCACGATCTCACCGAAGCCGAGCGTGACGATGGCCAGGTAGTCGCCGCGCAGACGCAGGGTCGGCACGCCGAGCACGACGCCGAAGAGCATCGCGACCGCCATGGCGACCGGGATGGTCCACAGATACGGGATCTTGACGAACGGCGAGTCGGGGCTGGTCAGCATGGCCGCGGTGTACGAGCCGACCGCGAAGAAGGCGACGTAGCCGAGGTCGAGCAGACCGGCGTAACCGACGACGACGTTCAGGCCGACCGCGATGAGCGCGTAGACCGCCATGCTGAAGCAGGCGAGCGCCCAGTCGTTGCCCGGCTCGGTCGTGAGCGGGAAGAAGTTGAGGTACGGGAGCGCGAAGGCGATGGCGACCACGATGAGCATCCACAGCCACTGGATCTGCCGTGGCAGACCGTTCCAGCGGTCGCGGAAGCCCTGGAAGGGGCCTCCCCTGCGGGCGCGCGCCTCTGTGGCGTCCTCCGCCTGTTCGCTTCTGGCGTCCGGCAGGACGCGGGGTCCGTCTGTGGTGCTCATGCTCTGCTCCTCCCCAGTGAGGTACCGAGGATTCCCGTCGGCCGCACCAGCAGCACGAGGACGAGCACCACGAAGGCGATCACGTCCGTCCACTGGGAGTCACCGAGCAGGATCTGTCCGTAGTTTCCTATCAATCCGAGCAGCAGTCCACCCAGGAGCGCGCCCCGGATGTTGCCGATGCCGCCGAGCACCGCGGCCGCGAAGGCCTTGATGCCGAGCACGAAGCCGCCGGTGTAGATCACACCGGAGGGAACGAGCATCACGTAGAAGAGGGCGGCGGCGCCGGCCAGGAGACCGCCGAGCACGAAGGTGATCACGATGATGCGTTCCTTGTTGACGCCCATCAGTGTCGCGGTGTCGGGATCCTGCGCGACGGCCCGGATGCCGCGGCCGGTGCGGCTGCGGCGCACGAACATGTCCGTCAGCACCATGAGCACCACAGCGGCGATCACGATGATCAGCGACTGGCTGTTGATGATCGTGCCGAACACGTCGAACACCGCCACCGGACGGAACATCGTCACGGCCGGCTCGGCGTTCGCACCGCGGATCACGAAGATCGCGGACTGGATGGCGAACGAAGCGCCGATGGCCGTGATGAGGAACGCCAATCGTGGCGCGTTCCTCCGGCGTAATGGCCGATAGGCCACGCGTTCGAGGAGGAACGCGGTGACGGCCGATGCCAGCATGCCGACGATGAGGGCGAGCAGGATGTCGCCGATGATCGCGGCTATCCCGAGGTTCGGGATGGAGGGGCCGAAGCCCAGCGAGGTGAGAGTGATCACGACGCCGTACGCGCCGATGATGAACACCTCGGAGTGCGCGAAGTTGATCAGGTTGAGCACGCCGTACACGAGGGTGTACCCGACGGCGATCAGACCATAGATGGCCCCGAAGGTGAGGCCGTCGAAGGTCGCGCTCCAGAAGTTCTGTACGAGGGATTGGACATCGAAGTTGATCCACGAATTGTCTAGGACGGGGTGGATTGCGAGCAGTTCGAGCATTCAGGCATCCAGATCGAGTGGGAAGGGATCGACGTTGATCCGATCGGATTGCGGACAGGTGGAACGCAGGATGCCGCGGGTCGCGAGTCGGCGACCCGCGGCATCCTCAGTGTCGTGCGCTATCCGATGGTGCCGATCGGAACGATCTTGCCGTTCTCGACCTTGTAGCCGTAGACCGTCGGAGCCTGCAGCTCACCCGTGGAGTCCCACTTGTAGTGCTTGCTCAGTCCGTCCTTGTCGTAGGACTTCACGAAGTCCTTCAGGTCGGCGCGGGTCGTCTTGCCCTGGTCGATGCCCGAGAGCAGCACGGTCGCGGCGTCGTAACCCTCGATGGAGTACGTGCCGGGCTCGGCGCTGGCGAGCGTCTTGTAGTCCTTCTCGAAGTCCGGGATCAGCTCACCCGGGATGCAGGGGCAGGTGAAGTACGCGTTGTTGGACGCGTCGCCGGCCAGCTTGATGAACTGGTCGTCCTTCACTCCATCCGGTCCGACGAACGTTCCGGTGAAGCCCTTGCTCACGAGCTGCTGGTCGAACGGTGCACCCTCGGCGTAGTAGCCCGAGTAGTAGACCGCGTCCGGCTTCGCGTTGATGATCTTGGAGACCACCGCCGAGAAGTCCTTCTGACCGGTCGTCACCTTGTCGGTTCCGACGAGCGCGTCGCCGAGAGCCTTCGAGGTGGTCGTGGCCAGGCCGATGCCGTAGTCGGAGTCGTCCTGGACCAGGTAGACCTTCTTGGCCTCCAGCTTGTCGGTGAGGAACTTCGCCGCCGCCGGGCCCTGCACGGCGTCATTGCCGAGGCCGCGGAAGAAGGTCGTCCACCCGTTCTTCGTCAGGTCGGGGTTGGTCGCAGACGGCGTGATGTGAACCAGGCCCTGCTGCTCGAAGATGTTCCCCGTCGCCTTCGACTCGCCCGAGAACGGGAGACCGATGACGCCGATGATGTCCTTCTCATTGACCGCCTGGGTGACCGGGCCGGTCGCCTTGTTCGGGTCGCCCTCGGTGTCGAACTTCTTGAATGCGACCTGGCAACCGGAGTTGGCCTGGTTGTGCTGGTCGATCGCGAGCTGGACACCGTTGTAGATGTTGATGCCGAGCTGGGCGTTCGGGCCCGTCTCCGCTCCGACATAACCGATGGTCAGGCCGGCAGGACAGGTGGCCTTGCCGTCGCCGGCGGGCAGAACCGCGTCCTTGGGCGTGTCGACCGAGGTGATGGCCGGGATGTCAACCTTCCCGGAACTCGACGTCGACCCGCCGGTGGATGCCTGGTTGGCACACCCCGCCAGGAAGAGCGCGACCGCCGCTGCAACGGCCGCACCTGTGATGACTTTCTTTCGTAACATCTTCTGCCTCTCGACGTGAATCCGTTACGAAGCGGCGTAGTTGCCGCTTCGCACCACGAATATGTGTGCCGAGACTACATGCAATGCAACTAATCGCAACCAACATTCGCGCGCAGATTTACACGATTGAAACCAAAACGATTCGCTCTGTTCACAGCTCGGGCACCGGAATAGGCTGGGAATCCCCAGTGCACGAGGAGGTGCCGGCGGATGCGCCCGACTGCTCCACCGACCATCGCCGAACTCCCGATCCCGGCGCGGATCGGGACGCCGGAGTCCGCCGCGTTCGAAGAGATGGTCGCCGTGATGAACGGGGTCGCCGTCGCCCTCTGGCACAACGACGACTTCGTGTACACGGCGGAGGCGGAGCTGGCGTCGTTCCAGGCGCGCGAGTTCCACGACAAGATCGTGTTCGTCGCCGTCGTCGACGGTGTGATCGTCGGGCGGGTGGTGGTCGACTTCCCGCTGGAGGAGGACGCCGTGACTGCCACCCTCCTCGTCGACGTCGTGCCGGGGATGCGCGGGCGCGGCATCGGGTCGGCGCTGCTGGCCCACGGTGAGGAGTTCGCGGCCGACGGCGGCCGCACCGCCGTCTCGGCCTACACCGAGCATCCGGCCGCCACCCTGCACGACGGCCCGGTCGTCCGCGCCGAGGTCGGAACATCCGCTCTCCCGGCCGACTCCCCCGACGTCCGCTTCGCCCTCCGGCACGGGTACCGTCTCGGCCAGATCGAGCGCTCGAGCAGTCTCGCGCTCCCGCTCACCGCCGATCGACGGGATGCCCTGCTTACCGATGTCCGCACGCATTCGCGGGACTACCGCACGGTCAGCTGGTGGAGGTCCGCGCCCGGCGACAGGGTAGCCGCCTTCGCCGCGCTCAAGGAGCGCATGACGGTGGACGTGCCGCAGAGCGGCATCGCGCTCGACGACGAGGAGTGGACGGCCGACCGCGTGCGGCAGCACGAGGACGAGCTGATCGCCCGGGGAGAGCCGCTGCTGGTCACGGTCGCCGAGCATGTGCCGTCGGGCGCGTTGGTGGCGTACACCGAGATCGCCGTGCCCGACGACGGAGACAAGGCCGAGCAGTACGACACGCTGGTCGCGACCGACCATCGGGGGCACCGGCTCGGCACGCTCGTGAAGCTCGAGAATCTGGAGCGCCTCGCGGAGCGCGCGCCGCACATCCGGCGCCTGCTCACCTGGAACGCCGACGAGAACGCGCCGATGCTGCGCGTCAACGACGCGTTCGGGTTCGAACTGCACGGGCTGACCGGCAACTGGCAGAAATCGTTGGACTGACGCCGACCCGGGCGACCGGCCACAATTCCGGAACTCCCGCCCGACACGCCGCGATATCCGGCACTACTCCGGAAGTCCGACCCGTGAGGTCCCCCGGCTTCCGGAGTTTGCGGGCTCCCGGGACGGACGCGGCGGGAGCAGCGGGCGCGGCGGGAGCAGCGGGCGCGGCGGGAGCAGCGGAGGCGTCAGCAGCCGTGGCCGGGGTGGCACGCGGGCGACGCAGTTTCTGGCAGTGGGGACAGAAGTGCGACGAGCGGTTCATGAACTGCTCGCGCACGATGAGCGTGCCGCACCGCGGGCACGGCTTGCCCTCCTGTCCGTACGCGTTGAGGCTGTGCGAGAAGTAGCCGGAGGCGCCGTTGACGTTCACGTACTGGGCGTCGAAGCTCGTGCCGCCCTCGGCCAGCGCCTTGGCGAGCACCAGGCGCACCTCGCTCAGCAGTGTGCGGATCTTCGCTCGGCTGAGGCTGCGCACCGGCTGCTCGTAGTGCAGCTTCGCCGCCCACAGGGCCTCATCGGCGTAGATGTTGCCGATGCCGCTGATCAGCGACTGATCGAGCAGCGCACGCTTGATGCCGGTGTTCTTGCGGCCGAGAGCGGCGGCGAAGGAGGCGTCGTCGAACGCCGGGTCCAACGGATCGCGGGCGATGTGCGCGACCTGGGCCGGGACGAGCGCGTCGTCGGTGCCGAGGCCCCCTGGCGCGCCATCCGCTGTCGGCACCAGCTTGTCGACCGCCATGGAGCCGAAGATCCGCTGGTCGACGAAGTTCACCCAGAACTCGCCGTGCAGCGGATGCTCGATGTGCAGCCGGATGCGCAGGAGTCCGGTCTCGACGACGCCGGGCTCGCGCAGCAGGATCTGGCCGCTCATCCCGAGGTGCGCGACGATGGCCTGGGTGCGACCGTCGAGCGGGATCCAGAGGAACTTGCCGCGCCGAACGGGCGTGGACATGGTGCGCCCGGTGAGCAGCGACTCGAAGTCGCCGGCGGACGTGTCGTGACGGCGCAGCGAACGGGGCTCGAACACCTCGACGCCGAGGATCGTCGCCCCCGTGACGGCCGGAGCGAGCCCGGCCCGGACGACCTCAACCTCGGGGAGCTCGGGCACGTCGCTTGGTGAGTTCGGTCCACGCGGTGAGCGCGGCGGACATCTCGGCCTGCTTCTTGCTCGTGCCCTCGCCCGTCGCCGTCACGAGGTCACCGACCTCGACCGTGGCGTGGAAGGTCTTGCTGTGGTCGGGGCCGCTGTTGGTGACCGTGTAGACGGGAAGGCCGGCTCCGCGGTGCGCTGCGGCCTCCTGCAGGCTCGTCTTGGGATCCATGGCCGCGCCGAAGCGCGCCGGATCGTCGAGCAGCGGCTCGACGAGACGCAGCACGAGCGCCGTCGCCTCATCACCGCCGAGATCCAAGTACGCCGCACCGATGATCGCCTCGACCGTGTCGGCGAGGATCGAGGCCTTGTCTCGGCCGCCGCTCTGGTTCTCGCCGCGGCCGAGCAGGAGGTACTCCCCCAGCCCGATGCTGCGCGCGACCTGGGCAAGCGCGACCGAACTCACCAGGCTGGCGCGGCGCTTCGCGAGGTCGCCCTCGTCGAGTCCCGGGTTCTCCCGGAACAGCTTGACCGTCACCGCCTGACCCAGAATCGAGTCGCCGAGGAATTCCAGGCGCTCGTTGTTCGGGATGCCGCCGTGCTCGTACGCGTAGGAACGGTGGGTCAGCGCCAACTCGAGAAGCTCGGGGTCGATATCGACTCCGAGCTTCTCGGTGAGTGCGGTGCGGTCGGTACTGCCCTTGTTCAGAGACGTCGTTCCGGCCATCGTGCCGAAATCAGACGTCGGCGACCTTGCGGCCCTTGTACTCGAGGAACAGGGCGGTGCCTGCGGAGTCCTCGACGACCTTGGCGCGGTGCGGCAGGCTGTAGGTGACCTTGCCACCCTCGATGGTCTTGACGAGCGTGGGGACCTCGGCCTTCCACTGCGAACGACGAGCGTGCGTGTTGGCGCGTGACTTCTTCCGCTTCGGAACAGCCATGACTATCTCTCTTCTCTGTTTCTGTCGATGTCGGCAGGAACATCCTGCGTCAAGGTACTGGCGGGACCAGCACCGGTGTCGGAAGCCTGGAAAGCCGCAAGCGCAGACCACCGCGTATCGGTGGTTTCCTGGGGTTTGCGGTCCGGTACATCCGCCAGCCGTTCTCCGGTCTCGGGGTCGAGTCCGGGGCAATCTGGCCGGCACACCGGCTGAAACGGCAGTGCCAGCACTACCGCGTCCCTGATCAGAGGTTCAAGATCCACGTGGTCGTCGTGAACCTCAAAATCAAAAGCTTCGTCAGAAGAATACGCGAAAAGCTCCTGGAAATCGACTTCGACAGGCTGAGCGATGTCGATCAGGCAGCGTCCGCACACCCCGACGGCCTCACTCGTGAGCTCGCCGGAGACCAGGATGCCCTCGTGCATCGACTCCAGCCGGAGGTCGAGATCGATGGTCGCACCCTCGGGAACGCTCAGCAGCCCCTCGCCCAGCTTGTCGGCCACGGGCAGCACGATGGTCTGCTCGCGCATCTCCCCCGGGCGGTGGATGAGATCGTACACATTGACCGTGTACGGGGTGGTCTTGAACTTGGTCACGGTCAACCATTTTACGCGGATCGGAACCGGTTCTCAGGCAGATCCGCGCGCACTCTGGGCTGGCGTCCAGGTGGGCGGGATGAGCGAGACCGGAATCAGGGCGGCTTTCAACCGGAGCGCCCGCCCCGCCTGCGCCTCGAGGGCCGTCAGGACCCGCTCCAGATCGTCGGCGAGCCCGACCGCCGTCGCGCGTGTCGGCGGCCCGAAGGCGTCCCGCTCGCGCACCGCCAGCAGTCGGAGCACGGCATCGTGGCCCGGCGTACCGGACACCGCCTCGGCGATCCGTCCCGCGAAGACGCGCGGTGTCTCGGTGTCCGGCACGGCCCAGCCCAGATCACGGGCCGTGTCGCGCAACTCGTCCCACGCGACGGACGCCCCGCCCCATTCGTCCGTGAGCCGTCTCAGTCGATTGCGGCGCCGAATGCGGCGCAGAACGGCCGGCGTGAGGAGGAGCGCCACGACCAGCAGGGCGACACCGACGCCCGAGAGCACCGGCTGGAGCGGCGCGGTCGCCGTCACCCCGGTCGCGCCGCGCTGGTTGGCGGGATCGGTCGGCACCAGACGCTGCGCCTGCGAGGACGACGACGATTGCGGCACCGGCGCGTTCGGTGCGATCTGGGACTCCGGTCGCGTGTAGCTCGGGATGGTCCCGCGCCCCACCGTCGGCTCGAAGGCCACCCAGCCGACTCCGGCGAAGTACAGCTCGGGCCAGGCGTGCAGGTCGTCGCTCGTCACCGTGTACTGTCCGGGGTTGTTGGCGGTTCCGCCGTTCGTCGCCCCCGGCAGGTAGCCTTCAGCGACGCGCGACGGGATGCCGATGGTGCGCGCCATCAGTGCCATCGCCGAAGCGAAGTGCACGCAGTATCCGGACTTCACCTCGAGGAAACGGGCGATCACCCGCGCGCCGTCGCCGTCGTAGCCCTGCTTCAGCGGGGTCTGTGTCGAGTACACGAAGTCGTTGTCGCGGAAATAGTCCTGCAGCGCGACCGCCTTGTCGTATTCCGAGACCGAGCCCTTCGTGGCGGCGAGGGCCGACGTGGTGATGATCGACGGCAGATTCGGGGGCAGGAACAGATCCCGCTGCACACTGGCCGGCACGAAGCCGCCCGCGGCCTGCAGCTGCGCCGCGGTCGGCTGCAGCACCAGGCTGGTCGCGGTGTAGTTCTGCCCCTGCGTGCTCGTGTTCACGCCGCCGATGGTGAGATCGTCGGGGTCCCACGACCACGTGCCGTTGAGACCCTTGATGCCCTGCACCGGATACGGCACGGGCAGCCAGCGGCTCTGCATGTTGTCGATCTGGACGCTCGTGGTGATCTTGGTCGTCTTCACGGTGTCGGAGAGCCCGAACACGGGACCGATCGTGTTGCCGGCCGGCAGCCGCTTCGTGTCCCGCTCCCTGTGCTTCCAGACGGACCCGGTGAACTGATCGAGGGACGCGAGCTTGAGGTACTGGCCGGTCGTCGCCGTGGTCGTGTAGGTCAACGCGCGCACGGCGGCAGGACGCCGCAGATCGCGGCCGAGGTCGATCAGCGGCGTGACCGTGCCGCCGATCGAGATGCCGCCGGCCGTGAACGAGGTCGCTCCGCCGCGGTCGAAGCCGGGGGCGGTGCCCGCGAGGATCAGTGCGACCGCCACCGACGACGCTGCGATCGACAGCGATGCGGTCGGGCGCGGCGTCGCCGGGCGTCGGGTTCGCACGTCGCAGCGCAGCAGCCAGAGGAAGGCGGCTGCGCTCGTCGCCAGCGCGAAGGGGTCCAGGCCGTCGCCGAGCAGCGCGCCGGGCACGACAAGCACCAGGCCGACGCCGAGGGCAGTGAAAGCAGGGATGCGGAAGGCGATCGCCAGGGTGTCGATCACGAGGGCGAGGAGGCAGCCGCCGCCCACCACGAGGAACATGAACTCCGGCAGTGCCGGTGACGGCGTTCCCTGCTGGTAGATGGAGAGCATCGCCTGCTGCGCGAAGTCCCCGAAGTGCACGAAGGTCGCCGGTGTCGGGAAGAGCCCGAGCAGACCGGTGCCTTTGCCGAAGCCCACCGTCATGATGATCGCGAACTCGACGAGCTGCAGCAGCGGCACGAGGCGGCGCGGTACTCCGAGCATGCGCAGGCCCGCGCCGGCGACGAGGATCAGCGCCGACGAGAAAATGAGCAGGAACCACCAGCCGGCGCCCTCGATCAGCCCGATCAGCGCGAAGCTCACGGCGAGCACCTGGAGCAGGAGCGCACCGGTGAGCCTCCAGTACCCCATGCGCCTCGCTCGCTCGCGCGGGAGGACGGCCGCTCCGATCGCGCTCTCGCTAACCACGCTGCGCTCCCGCCCGCTGACGCGCCAGCGCCTGCTGCCACACGTCGGCCGGGTCGTCGCCGGCGCGGAACGGAACGCAGAGCCATCCGGCGTCGGCGAGCACGTCGCCCACCGCAGGCGGCGAGGACGCGGCGATGAACGCCACCGCCGGGTCGCACATGGAACGCACCGCCGCCAGGGCCCCGAGCTCCTCGAGCGAGCCGCCGAGCAGCATCGCGAAGACGGGAACGGCGCGGCCGGACCGGCGGAGGCCCGCGGCGAGCTCCGCGACGGCGTCGTCACGCCCTTCCGCGCTCTGTTCGACCGCGGCCAGGTCGGCCAGCAGCAGCCGATCGGCGCTGCCGACGTCGTAGGTGGGCGTCGCCGAGCCGAGGGTGCCCGTGCGTCCTGCACCCGAGCGACCCGACAGCTGACGCGGACCCGTCTCGACCACGCTCACCACGAAGCCCGCGTCGAGCAGATGCACGCCGACCGACGCGACGAGTTCGACGAGGGTCTCGAACTCCGCGTCATCGCCCGCGCCCGTGTGGCTGTCGAAGAGCATCCACGCCTCCGGGTTGCTGCGTCGCTCCTCCTGACGCACCATCAGCTTGTCGTGGCGCGCCGTCGCCCGCCAATGGACCCGCCGCAGCGGGTCGCCCGGCCGGTATTCGCGCGCGATCAGCTCGTCGGCGCTCGGGATGCTATGCCGCAGCAGTTCGTGCTCCGTGCCCTCACTGCGTGCGACGTCGAGATCCCCTCCCGGGAGGGCCGTGACGCGCGGTGTCACCACGAACTGCCGGGGCTGCCCGAGCGCGTACTCGGCGTACGCGAGCCCGAACGGGTCCGTACGGCTGACGATGAGCGGCCCGACGGCGTGCGAACCGCGGTGACGCGCGCGCACGTCCTGGCGTAGCACCACCGTGTCCCGGCCGTGCGTGACGTTGGCCTGATGGCCGCCGAGCCGCGGGAACGGCGCCGCCTCCTGCACCCCGACCGCCGGAGGGGCGAACTCGCGCCAGAGGGCGGCAGGACTCGGCCTGGCCGACTCGTTGCGCGCGGTGGTCACCACCGTCGCCGTCTCCCCCACCCCGACGATGTCCGGATGGAAACTGCGCGTGACCGTCAGCCGGGGACGATCGACGGTCACCGAGATCATCGCCGCCAGCGGCAGCACCGTGAGGAACAGCCCGACGAAGAGCACGTCGGTGCGGCCGAGCGTCGCGGAGGCGATCAGCGCGACGACCCCGACGCCGAACAGCGCCCAGCCCCGAGACGTCGGCCGCGGCTTGCGCAGCGGCGACGATGAGCGCTGTCGCCGGGCCATGGGTCAGTCCGCCCGGCCGGAACCGATCGCGCCCGAGCCGACCGGCACGGGGGTGGCCGCCACGATGCGGCGCACGATGTCCGCGATGACGGGAGCGCTCTCGTGATGGTGGCCGAGAGCGCGGCTGGTCGGCAGCAGACGGTGGCCGAGCACGGGCACGGCGAGGGCGTCGATGTCGTCGGGGAGCACGAAGTCACGGCCGTCGAGCACGGCCTTCGCTTTGGCCGCCCGCACCAACTGGAGCGTTGCCCGCGGGCTCGCGCCGAGGCGCAGGTCGCGATCCTCGCGGGTGGCGCGCACCAGGTCGACGGCGTACTGCTTCACCGGCGTCGAGGCGAACACGCTCCTGGCCGTCGTCATCATCGCCCGCAGCTCCTCCGAGGTCACCACCGGCCCGATGCGCGACAGCGGGCTCGACGTGTCGCGGGTGTTCAGCATCGCGAGCTCGGAGTCGTCGTCGGGATAGCCCATCGCGATGCGGGCCATGAACCGGTCGCGCTGGGCCTCCGGAAGCGCGTACGTGCCCTCCATCTCCACCGGGTTCTGCGTCGCCACGACGATGAACGGAGCGGACAGCGGGTACGTCGACCCGTCCACCGTCACCTGACGCTCCTCCATGCACTCGAGCAGCGCCGACTGCGTCTTCGGGCTGGCGCGGTTGATCTCGTCGCCGATCACGATGTTGGCGAACACCGCGCCGGGCTTGAACTCGAAGCGCCGCTCCGCCTGGTTGTACACGGAGACGCCGGTCACGTCGCTCGGTAGGAGGTCTGGGGTGAACTGGATGCGGCTGACCGTGCAGTCCACCGACTTGGCCAGCGACTTCGCGAGCATCGTCTTGCCGACGCCCGGCACGTCCTCGATGAGCAGGTGGCCCTCGGCCAGGAGCACGGTCAAGGCGGTCTGCACGGCATCGTGCTTGCCGTCGATCACCGACTCGACGTTCGCCGTGATCTGCGCGGCGGCGCGGCGCAATTCCTCGAGATCCATTGCGACCGATGCCTGGCCGGTCTCCTCGTCGCTGGCGACGGAGGACTCCGTCGGCTGACGTGTCGCGTAACTGTTCATGTCTCCTGCAGGTATTCGTAGACGGCCGTGGGGACGTACGGGCTCACGTCGCCGCCGAGCGCCGAGACCTGGCGCACGAGCGAACTGGAGACGTGGGCGTTCGCGGGGTTCGGGAGGAGGAAGATCGTCTCGACCGCCGCGAGGTTTCGGTTGACGATGGCCATCGGGGTCTCGTAGGCCACGTCGATCTGGGAGCGGATGCCCTTGATGAGCACGTGCGCACCGACATCCGTGCAGTAGTCGACCAGGAGGCCGACGCTCCACGAGGCGACCACGATGTTGCCGGCGATGCCGGCGTCTTCGATGGACCGCTCCAGCAGGGCGACCCGCTGCGCGATGGGCAGCAGCGCGGACTTGTCGGGGTTGTGGACCACCAGCACGTGCACCTCGTCGAACAGGCGCGCGGCACGTTCGATCACGTCGAGGTGCCCGAGGGTGACCGGGTCGAACGATCCAGGGACAACGGCGATCCTGTTCATAGACCTTCAGACTATCCCGCTGATCCCGGCATTTCGTTGTGAATCCGTTACCGAATTGTTGCGGGCACGTCACGCCGTCCGGTCGTCAGGATTTGGCGAGGAACGCGCGCTCGCTCTCGTCGAGGCGGCGCGCGAGGGCGGCGGCCAGCGCCGGATGCGCCGCGAGCCCGCCGTCCGTCTCCAGCGTCTCCTGCGCCGCCACACGAGCCTCCGCGATGAGCTCGCCGTCGCTGGCCACCCGGAGCAGCCGCAGCGACGATCGCCCGCCGGACTGCCTGCTGCCGAGCACGTCGCCCTCGCGTCGCAGTTCCAGGTCGATGTTGGCGAGCTCGAAGCCGTCGATGGTGCCGGCCACGGCCTCGACGCGCTCCCGCGCCAGGGTCTCCTGCTCGGCGCTGGTGACCATCAGGCACAGCCCGGGCACACCGCCACGGCCGACGCGGCCGCGCAGCTGGTGGAGCTGCGAGACGCCGAAGCGATCGGCGTCGAGGATGACCATGGCGGAGGCGTTCGGAACGTCGACACCGACCTCGATCACGGTGGTCGCGACGATCAGGTCGAGCTGCCCGGCGGCGAAGGAGCGCATCACCTCGTCTTTGACGTCGGAGGGAAGCTTGCCGTGCAGCATCCCGATCCTGGCGTCGGCGAACAGGGGGTCGGCGCGCACCTGGGCGATCACCGACTCGACGTTGGCGATCGGTCGCGCCGGCCCCTCCTCCGGCTCAGCCTCCTCACCGTCGTCCTCCGCGTCCTTACCCGTGATGGCGGGACAGACGACGAACACCTGCCTCCCCTTGCCGATCTCCTCGGCGGCGCGCTCCCAGATGCGGCGCTCCCAGCCGGGCCGGTCGGCGAGCGGCACCACGAAGCTCTCGATCCCCTGCCGGCCGGCGGGAAGCTGCGCGATCGTCGACACGTCCAGGTCGCCGAACACCGTCATGGCGACGGTGCGCGGGATGGGCGTGGCCGTCAGCACCAGCACATGCGGCGGCGTCCCTCCCTTGGCCCGGAGGGCCTCGCGCTGATCCACCCCGAAACGGTGCTGCTCGTCGACGACGACGAGCCCGAGGTCGTAGAAGGTCACGGCGTCGCCGAGCAGTGCGTGCGTGCCGACCACGATGCGGGCCTGGCCGGAGACGGTGCGCAGGAGGGCCTTCTTGCGCTCGGCGGTCGAGAGCTGCCCGGTGAGCAGGGTCGGCATCAGCTGTGCGGCGAGGTCGGGGCCGAGGACCTTCACGATCGACCGCAGATGCTGACCGGCGAGCACCTCGGTCGGGGCAAGCAGCGCGGCCTGGCCGCCCGAGTCGGCGACGGCGAGCATGGCCCGCAACGCCACGAGCGTCTTTCCGGAGCCCACCTCGCCCTGCACCAGTCGGTTCATCGGTGCGGTGTCGGCGAGGTCGCGGGAGATCTCGCCGCCCACGGTGGCCTGGTCGTCGGTCAGCTCGAAGGGAAGGGCGGCGTCGAAGCGCTCGAGGAAACCGCCAGGGGTCGCCGAACGAGGTGTCGCCGCCGTGGCGCGCGACGCGGCCCGCTGCTGAAGGAGGGCCGCCTGCAGCACGAAGGCCTCCTGGAACCGCAGCGCGTCGCGGGCGCGCTGCCAGTGCGCATCCTTCTCGGGGCGGTGGATGCGCTCCAGGGCATCCCGGAACGTCAGCAGCCCGCGCTCCCTCGCCACCTCGTCGGGCACGGGATCGGCCACCGCGCCGAGGGCGCCGAGCGCCAGTGCGACGGCCTTCTGCACCTGCCAGCTCGCCACCGTTCCGGTCGCCGGGTAGATCGGGATGGGCATCTGCGCCCAGTTCTGTGCGGCGGCGGTGCCGGCGGCCAGCGCG
This sequence comes from Leifsonia poae, assembly GCF_027921845.1. GTDB lineage: Bacteria > Actinomycetota > Actinomycetes > Actinomycetales > Microbacteriaceae > Leifsonia > Leifsonia poae. The sequence continues at coordinate 387,132 of NZ_BSEN01000015.1, read as the reverse complement.
GCGCTGTCGTCGGCCTCGAAGAGCTCGTAGTCCGGATGCGCCAGCTGGAGCGCGCCGCGATAGTCGGAGACCTTGCCGGCGAAGATGCCGCGCACTCCGGGCACCAGGTCTTTCGCGCGCCAGGCCTGGTTGAAGAAGGTCAGCGTGAGGATGCCCTCGCCGTCGGAGATCTTGACCTCGAGGATCGAGCCGCGACGTGCGCGCATCGGGCGCTCCTGTACGCGGAGCACCTCGGCGACGATCGTGACGTTCTCGTCGATCGGCAGGTTCGCGAGGGCGGTGAGCTCTCCGCGACGGGCGTAGCGGCGCGGGTAGTGGCTGAGCAGGTCGGCGACGGTGCGCATCCCGAACGCCTTCTCGAAGGCGGTGGCCGTGCGGCCGCCCAGCACGCCGCTCAGCTTGGAATCAAGGGTGACAGCGCCCTCGACGGCCGGGGCGGGGACGGAACTCATGGTTCGATCGTATGCGGCACGACCGTCAGCGCGGCGAGCTCGTCCGCCACGAAGGGATCCTCCGGCCGGGCCGCGGCCAGCCTGGTCTGGAGCTCGAAGGCCTCATCGGTGCGTCCCAGTTCGCGCAGACAGCGCGCCAGCGCCCACTCAGCCCAGAACACCTGGTCGTCGGTGCCCACAGAACGGGACGCGCGCAACGCCTCGGCGAACTCGATCAGCGCCGCATCCGGTCGCGCCGCCTCGAAGAGCTGCCAGCCGCGGTTGTTGTGGAGAGTGACGCCCCAGCGCAGCGTGCGGGCATCGCGCACGTCCTCCAGTTCGGCGAGCCCCTGCGCCGTCCACTCCTCACCGTGCGCCGGATCCGCCAGCGCCAGCATGTGCAGCGCGTCGACCGCGAGGAACACCTCACCGTCGCGTCTGGCCGCCGACAGGGCCTCCTCGAGGAAGGGCGCGGCCTCCGCCGGGTGGTCGGCGGAGCGCCGGAGCCGTCCGCGCTCCAGGGGGATGCGGATCCCCAGCGGCCCGATTCCGGGCTCGAGGGAGTCGAGCAGGGCCTCCGCCTCGTCGAAGCGCTGCTGCAGGCCCAGCGCTCTGGCGCGCTGTGTCTCGAGTTCCGCGCGAACCAGCTCGGGTCTGTCGGGTTCGGCTGCCGCCTGGGCGAAACGTTCCGCTGAGGCGATCGGGTCGTCGAAGTTCCACAGGGCGTCGAGCTCGCTCTGGTCGAGTCGTGCGTCCATCTTCATATCTTCGTTGTCGGAGCGCCCCGCCGCTAGGCTCGGATGACCATGACTCGTATCGTCGCCGGGTTCGCCGGATCGCTCAGCCTGCAGGTTCCGAAGAGCGGTACGAGGCCGACGAGCGATCGGGTGCGGGAGGCGATCTTCTCCGCGCTCGAGGCCAGGGACGCCCTGCAGGGCGAGCGCGTGCTCGACCTGTACGCCGGCTCGGGGGCCCTCGGTCTCGAGGCGGCCAGCCGGGGAGCGTCGCGCGTGATGCTGGTCGAGCGCAACGCGCAGGCCGCGGCGGTCTGCCGGTCGAATGCGTCGGCGGTCATGAAGGCGGCACCGCGTTCGGGTGCGCCGTCGATCGAGGTGCGGGCGACCGCGGTGCAGACCTTCCTCACCGGCTCCGGGTCCACCTACGACCTGGTGTTCATCGATCCTCCGTACGAGGTGGATGACGACGAACTGCTCGCGGTGCTGACCGCGCTCGTGCCGCGCCTGTCGCCGCACGCCATCGTCTGCGTCGAGCGCAGCACGCGCTCGGGAGCGCCGTCGCTTCCGCCGCGCCTCGATCTCGATCGCAGCACGGCGTACGGCGACACGACGCTCTGGTGGCTGGAGCCCGAGCAGTAGCAGACCCGGGCCGGGCGCGTTCAGCCGCCGTGGCCGTCCCAGCCGATGTAGGGGTCCCATCCCCCGCGCTCGTCGAACGGCCGCCCTCCGACGAGCACCCCGGCCCCCGGCACGACGACGCCGATGGCACGGAAGCCGCCCGGCAGTCCGGCTCCCGCGGGGAACGCCGCGAACAGGCCGTGATCCTCTCCCCCGGTGAGTGCGATCTCGACGTCGTCGCCGAGCAGGCCGGGGTCGAGATCGATGCCGACGCCGCTCGCCTCGGCGACCCGGCGCGCATCCAGGGCCAGACCGTCGGAGAGGTCCAGCATCGCCGTCGCGCCCGCCTGCGCCGCGAGCGGGCCGTCGGCGATCGGCGGCCGCGGCCGCAGTTGCGCGGTCACGGTCTCCGGATGTGCGGCGAGCACCCGCTCGAAGCGCGCGCGATCCGGTTCCCCGGCGGCGTCGACGGCTTCTGAGAAGAGCAGCCGGAGTCCGGTCGCCGCCGCGCCGAGCATCCCGGACACGGCGACGACATCGCCGACCCGGGCACCGCTGCGCAGCACGGGTGCGCGGCCCTCCAGGTCGCCGAACGCCGTGACAGCGATGGTGAACGTGTCCGACACGGAGAGATCACCACCCACGACGCCGCAGCCGGGGGCGAGCGCGGCACAGCCATCGCGCAGCCCGTCCGCCAGCTCCTCGAGGTCGCTGACAGGGGTGGAGGCGGGCGCGGCGATCGCGACCACCAGGGCGGTCGGCACGGCGCCCATCGCGGCCACATCCGAGAGGTTCGTGGCCGCCGCCTTCCAGCCCAGGTCGTACGGTGCGGACCACGCCCAGCGGAAGTCGGGACCGTGCACCATCATGTCGGTGGTCACGACGTACCGGCCATCCGGAGCCGCGAGCACGGCGGCATCGTCACCGGGGCCGACGATGGTCGAGCGGGACTCGGGGAGACGCGGGAAGATGCGCTTGAGCGTCTCGCGCTCCGAGGCCTCGCCGAGGGTGGTCGCGGAGGCGTCGCTCCCAGACATCGTCATGCATCAAACGGTAGCCTGAAAGCGATGCCCAGACGCCACGCCGCCCTCGCGACGCTCCTCGCCGTACCCGTGCTGACCGCAACCCTCCTGACGCTCACCGGATGCGCGCCGACCGTCTCGCTGGACGCGGCTGCCGACTCGAACGACCCCGGTTGCGCCGAGATCTCCGTGCGGCTCCCCGACACCGTCGCCGACAAGGCGGAGCGGGAGACGAACGCGCAGGCGACCGGCGCGTGGGGCGATCCGGCGGCCGTGCTGCTGCGCTGCGGCGTGCCTCCGATCGGCGCCACCACGAAGCCGTGCATCACCGTCAACGGCATCGACTGGGTGCTGATGACCGACCTCGACAAGGACCCGACGGCGAAGACCCTCGTCTACCAGACGTTCGGCCGCACCCCGGCGACCCAGGTGGTCATCGACCACGTGTCCGGTGCGTCGGATGCGGCGGTACTGCCCGAGTTCGCGAGCGCGATCGCCACCATCCCCCAGACCCGCAAGTGCCTCTCGACCCTCGACACAGGCGCGACGCCGACCCCGGCGCCCACGAAGTAGCTCCCGTTGAGGGGCGGCAAACGCACCTCAAACGAAGTTTTTGGATGCGTTTGCCGCCCCTCGAAGAACGAGAGCGTCAGGCGCGGGCCAGGGCGACGGTGATCAGCTCATCGATGAGGGCGGGGTAGCTGAGGCCCGACTCCTGCCAGCAGCGCGGGAACATCGAGATCGGGGTGAAGCCCGGCATCGTGTTGATCTCATTGATGACGAAACCGTCGGCTGTGAGGAAGAAGTCGACCCGCGCAAGCCCCTCGCCGCCGATCGCGTCGAACGCCGTCACGGCGAGCCGCTGCATGGTGGCGAGCTCCTCCGGCGACAGGTCGGCCGGGCAGACCAGGTCGATGCCCGGTGCGTCGAGGTATTTGGCGGCGAAGTCGTAGAAGTCCCGGCCCGAGATGACGATCTCGCCCGCGACCGATGCCCTGGTCGCCTCGCCCGGCCGTCCGCCGAGCACGGCGATCTCGACCTCGCGACCGACGACGCCGGTCTCGATGAGCACGCGGTCGTCTTCGGCCAGCGCGGTCTCGACCGCTGCGTCGAGCTCGGCCCAGTCGGTGATCTTGCTGACGCCGACGCTGGAGCCGGCACGCGCCGGCTTCACGAACGCCGGCAGCCTGAGCTCTGCGGAGGCCGCCGAACGCACGGCAGCCGGATCGGTCCGCCACTCGTAGGCGGTGACGGTGCGCCACGGCGCGACCGGGATGCCCGCCTGCTGCAGCACGGTCTTGGTGAAGTGCTTGTCCATCCCGAGTGAGCTCGCCAGCACGCCGCTGCCGACGTACGGCAGGTCGACGAGCTCGAGCATCCCCTGGATGGTCCCGTCCTCTCCCCATGGACCGTGCAGGATCGGGAACACGATGTCGACGTCGCCGAGCGAGCGCGTCTCGCCGTGCTCCGTCACCGTCAGCTCGCGCGTCGTGGCGCTCTCCGGCCAGTGGATGCGGGTGCCGTTGTCGTGCACCGTCGGCAGATCGTCGGCGTTCAACGCGAACAGTGCGGCGTCGTCGGGCTGGAGGGTGAACACTCCGTCGGCGGTGATGCCGACCGGGATGACGTCGTACTTCTCGCGGTCAATCGCGGCGAGCACTCCCGCCGCCGTCGCGCAGCTGATCGAATGCTCGCTTGAGCGACCCCCAAACAGAAGAGCGACCGCGAGTCTGTCCGTCATCCGTAGTCCTTTCACCCTGGGGTTCGTCCGAATCCGTGGTGAGATGCGGCGCAATGTCTTTCGGATCGAGCGTACCGGCAAGCACTTGGCTCACCTGCCGCACGATGGGCATGTCAACGCCACGGGCCTCGGCGAGGGTCAGGATGGGCGCCACCGAGGCGAGGCCCTCCGCCGTCTGGTTCATCTGCTTGACCACGTCGTTGAAGCTGTAGCCCTGGCCGAGCAGGCGCCCGGCGGTGTTGTTGCGGCTCAGCGAGGACTCGCACGTGGCGATGAGGTCGCCCAGCCCGGCGAGGCCGGACAGCGTCACGGCCTCAGCGCCGTACGCCACAGCGAAGTCGGTCATCTCGACCAGGCCGCGAGTGATGATCGACGCCTTGGTGTTCTCGCCGTAGCCCACGCCGTCGACGATGCCGATCGCGACCGCGATCAGGTTCTTCAGCACGCCGCCGAACTCGGTGCCGATCACGTCGGTGTTCACGAACGAGCGGAAGTAGCGGTTGGTCGCCGCCATCGCGACGGCCTGCGCGGTCTCCAGGCTCGCCGACGACACGACGGCAGCGGTGGGCTGCTCGCGCGCGATCTCAAGAGCGAGGTTGGGCCCGGAGGCCACGGCGATGCGCTCCGGCTCGATGGGCAGCCCTTGCGCGATCACCTCGCTCATCCGCAGCCCGGTGCCCTTCTCGACGCCCTTCATCAGGCTCACGACCACCGTCGACGGCCCCAGGAACGGCGCGATCGCTTCGAGGTTCGAGCGCAGCGTCTGGCTCGGGATCGACACGAACACCTGCTCGGCGCCCTGCATCGCCTCGCCCAGCTTCGAGGTCGCCCGCAGGTTGCGCGGCAGGTTGATGCCCTCGAGGTAGTCGCTGTTGCGCTTGACCTCGTTGATCTCGCGGGCGAGCTCGGGACGGCGTGCCCACAGCACCACGTCGGAGCCGCCGTCGGCGAGGATCTTGGCGAACGTCGTGCCCCAGCTCCCGGCGCCGAGCACGGCGATCCGGCGAGGGGCGACGACGGCGGCGCGCGAAGAGCTACCCTTCAAAACGGCCCGTCTCCTTCTGGTCGTGATCGGCGGGGTTCCAGCGGACGGCCGGTGCCTTCTCGCCGCGCAGGTCTTCGAGCAGCGACGTGATGGCGTCCATGATGACGGCGGTCGCCTCGTTGAGGGTCGCGGCGTCGAGGTTGCGGCCGCGGAAGGCCGAGAGGTCGACGGGATCCCCCACCTTGACGTCGATCGTCTTGCGCGGGAAGAAGCTGATCTTCTTCGCGTAGCGGGCCATCACCTGCTGCGTGCCCCAATGGGCGATCGGGATGACCGGGATGTCGTGCTCCAGCGCCATGCGGGCGGCGCCCGTCTTGCCGCGCATCGGCCACATGTCCGGATCGCGGGTCAGCGAACCCTCCGGATAGATGATCACGATGCGCCCGTCGTCCACGATCTGCTGCGCGACGGAGAGCGGCGCGGAACCGCGGGTCGAGCCGGCGCGCTCGACCGGCACCTGCCCCGACTTGCGCAGGAACCACCCGACGACGGGCACCCGGAAGAGGCTGCCCTTCGCCAGGAAGCGCGGCATGCGCCCGAGCTTCCAGCTCACGATCCCGATCGCGATCGGGTCGATCTCGCTGTAGTGGTTCGGGGCGACCACATAGGCGCCGCGCCGCGGCAGCTTGTGGCCGTCGACGATGCGGAAGCGAGCGATGATGCTGAAGATCGGGATCACCATCCCGGCCAGCACCCAGAAGATCGAGGGCGTGCTCGTCTCTTTGCGGGGAAGCCTGGAGGCGGACGTCGGCTCTGAGGAGGGTTGGCTCACCACCCCATTATCCTTCGAGAACGAAGTCGGCTCCCAGCAGCTCCAGCTTGGTGATGAAGTTCTCGTATCCGCGGCTGATGATCCCCACGTTGCTGACGGTCGAGCGGCCGTCCGCGCTGAGCGCAGCGATCAGGTGGCTGAAGCCGCCGCGCAGGTCGGGGACGACGATGTCGGCGCCGTGCAGCTCCGACGGACCGGAGATGACAGCCGAGTGGTTGAAGTTGCGCTGACCGAAGCGGCAGGCGTGCCCACCCAGGCAGTCCTTGTGGATCTGGATCGTCGCGCCCATCTCGACGAGGGCGTCGACGAAGCCGAAGCGCTGCTCGTACACGGTCTCGTGCACGATCGAGACGCCCTTGGCCTTGGTCAGAGCCACGACGAGCGGCTGCTGCCAGTCCGTCATGAAGCCGGGGTGCACATCCGTCTCGATCACGACCGGCTTGAGCTCGCCACCGGGGTGGAAGAACCGGATGCCGTCGTCGTGGATCTCGAAGGCGCCGCCGACCTTGCGGAAGACGTTGAGGAACGTGAGCATCTCGGGCTGGCGTGCTCCGCCGACGTAGATGTCGCCGCCGGTCGCGAGCGCGGCCGCAGCCCAGCTGGCGGCCTCGTTGCGGTCGAACAGTGCGGTGTGGCTGAAGCCGACCAGCTTGTCGACGCCCTCGATGCGGATGACGCGGTCGGTGTCGACCGTGATGATCGCACCCATCTTCTGCAGGATGTTGATGAGATCCATGATCTCGGGCTCGATCGCCGCGCCCTTCAGCTCGGTGATGCCCTCGGCGCGGACGGCCGTGAGGAGCACCTGCTCGGTGGCCCCGACGCTCGGGTACGGGAGCTCGAGCTTGGCGCCGTGCAGGCCGTTCGGGGCCGTCATCCGGATGCCGGTCGGCAGCTTGTCGACGATGGCACCGAACTTGCGCAGCACCTCGAGGTGGTAGTCGATCGGGCGGTCGCCGATGCGGCAGCCCCCGAGGTCGGGGATGAACGCCTCGCCGAGACGGTGCAGCAGCGGCCCGCAGAACAGGATCGGGATGCGGCTGGAGCCGGCGTGTGCGTCGATGTCGGCCATGTGGGCGCTCTCGACGTTGCTGGGGTCGAGCAGGAGCTCGCCCTCTTCCGTGCCGTCGGTGACCTTGACGCCGTGGATCTCGAGGAGTCCGCGCACGACGCGCACGTCGCTGATGTCGGGGACATCGCGCAGAACACTGGGCCCCTCGCCGAGGAGAGCCGCCACCATGGCCTTGGTGACGAGGTTCTTCGCGCCCTTGAGCTCGATGCGGCCACGCAGCGGGATTCCGCCGTTGATCGTGATGCGGTCGCCCTTGAGGCCGACGCGGGCTCCTGCTGCTTGAGCGTCCTGAAGAAGTGAGTTCAAAGTTTCACCGGTAACGTCTTAGGCCGCCAGCTTTCGCGACGGGCTTCGAATTCTGTGATGTGCGCCTCGTCGCGCAGGGTCAGACCAATGTCGTCCAACCCTTCGAGCAAACGCCATCTAGTGTAATCGTCGATTTCGAAAGACACCGTGACCCCACCGACGCTTGCAGTCTTGGCAACCAGATCCACCGTCGCCTCTATTCCCGGGTCCGCCTCGATGGCGGCCCAGAGGCGCTCGGCGTCCTCCTCGCTGATCTGTCCGGCGAGGAGTCCCTGCTTGCCCGCGTTTCCACGGAAGATGTCGGCGAACCGCGGGCTGAGCACCGCGGCGAACCCGTAGTCGCGCAGCGCCCAGACGGCGTGCTCGCGCGAGGAGCCGGTACCGAAGTCGGCGCCGGCGATGAGCACACGCGCCCCCTGGTACTGCGGCTGGTTGAGGATGAAGTCCGGGTCCTGGCGCCAGGCGTGGAACAGGGCGTCGTCGAAGCCCGTCTTGGTCACGCGCTTGAGGAACACCGCCGGGATGATCTGGTCGGTGTCCACATTGGAGCGGCGGAACGGTACGGCCACGCCGGTGACGGTGGTGATCTTCTCCATCAGGCACCCACCTTCTCTCCGAAGCGCGCATCCGAGCCGTCGCGGCCAGGCGTGTCGCCGCCTTCGTCGTGCTCGAGGTCCCACGGGCTCGAGAGTGTTCCGCGGATCGCGGTCGCCGCGGCGACGAGGGGCGACACCAGGTGGGTGCGCCCTCCCTTGCCCTGACGGCCTTCGAAGTTGCGGTTGGAGGTCGAGGCGCAACGCTCCCCCGGAGCCAGCTGGTCCGGATTCATCCCGAGGCACATGGAGCAGCCGGCGAAACGCCATTCGGCGCCGAACTCCTCGACGATCTTGTCGATCCCCTCGGCTTCGGCCTCGATGCGCACGCGGGCACTGCCGGGCACCACCATCACCCGCACGCCGTCGGCCTTCTTCTGACCCTTGATGATCGAGGCGAAGGCCCGGAGGTCTTCGATCCGGCTGTTGGTGCACGAGCCCATGAAGACCGCGTCGACCGGGATGGACTTCATCGGCGTTCCGGCTTCGAGGTCCATGTACTCCAGCGCGCGCTCAGCGGCGGCGCGCTGGTTGGCGTCGGCGATGTCGGCCGGGTTCGGCACGCTCTGGCTCAGCGAGACACCCTGACCCGGGTTGGTCCCCCAGGTGACGAACGGCTCGATCTCGGCCGCGTCGAGGTACACCTCGGCGTCGAACACGGCGTCGTCGTCGGTGACGAGTGTCTTCCAGTAGGCGACCGCGTCGTCCCAGTCCTGACCGGCAGGCGCGTGCGGACGGCCCTTGAGGTACGCGAAGGTGGTCTCGTCGGGGGCGACCATGCCGGCCCTCGCACCCGCCTCGATCGACATGTTGCAGATCGTCATGCGGCCCTCCATCGAGAGGGCCCGGATGGCGCTGCCGCGGTACTCGAGCACGTAGCCCTGCCCGCCGCCGGTGCCGATCTTGGCGATGACCGCCAGGATGATGTCTTTGGCCGTCACGCCGGGACGCAGGTCGCCCTCGACGGTGATCGCCATGGTCTTGAACGCCTTGAGCGGCAGCGTCTGCGTGGCCATGACGTGCTCGACCTCGCTCGTGCCGATGCCGAACGCCATCGCGCCGAACGCGCCGTGGGTCGAGGTGTGCGAGTCGCCGCAGACGACAGTGATGCCGGGCATGGTGAGTCCCAGCTGCGGACCGACGACGTGCACGATGCCCTGCTCGACGTCGCCGAGCGAGTGCAGGCGGATGCCGAACTCCTCGGCGTTCTTGCGCAGCGTCTCGATCTGGGTGCGGCTGGTCAGATCGGCGATCGGCCGGTCGATGCCGATGGTCGGCGTGTTGTGGTCTTCGGTGGCGATGGTGAGATCGGGCCGCCGCACGGGGCGCCCCGCCATCCGGAGGCCGTCGAACGCCTGCGGGCTGGTGACCTCGTGCACCAGGTGCAGATCGATGTAGATCAGATCGGGCGAGCCGTCCTCCCCTTTGACCACCAGGTGGTCGCGCCACAGCTTCTCGGCGAGCGTCAGGGCTTCTCCCTCAGCGGGGGCGACGGGATGCTCGGAAACGGTACTCATAAGGCTCGTGAACTCCTTGCTTGCTTCGGTGGTCAGCCAACGACGGACTCCGCGACGAGGGAGGCCTGGAAACTAGGACTCGTCGCGGCAGCTAAGGAGGAGCACACCGTGAAACACGATGTCAGGCTATCACCCGAGCCGGGGAGTTCCCGTCAGGCACGCTCGACCCGCACCGCGAAGCGCCCGAGCCGCACCACGGCGCCCTCCGCCACCGGCGCGGCGACTCCGGGCTGCAGTGACGTCTCCTCTCCCGTTGGCGAGACGGCGACGACGCCGTTGGTGGAATGCACATCCGTGACCCGCACGGCGTCGGAGCCGGCCTCGAACGCCGCGTGCGTCTTGGACACCGACGCGGCCGCGTCGTCGACCGCGACGAGCTCCGCTTCCGGCCAGGGTCCGAACGCGACCGGGTTGCGTCCGACGAGCGCAGCGCCCGTCAACGGGACGACGTGTCCGCCCGGCAGCACCAGGCGCCAGTTCCGCGCAGCGGGGGCCGCGGCCGCCGGAGCCGCGCCCGGTGTCGAGGTCGGCGTCGCGGCCGGCGGGAGGAACACGGGAAGCTCGCGGGCCCGGCCGGGGACGCGCGCGGTCTCGGTTCCGGTGTCTTCGCGCGGCGGGATCAGGTGCGGCGGGGGAACGATGAAACCGGACGAGTCCACCAGGCCACTATAGGACGCGCACCCGCGGCCGGAACCGCTTTCGGATCGCCGCGGACTACGGCCGCGGACGCCTCCGCGCGCGGCGGTAGCGGAACGACGCGAGGCGGCGCCGCAGCCAGCCGGCCGAGCGCCGGGCCTCGCGCACCGCGTCATCCGAGCGCGACCACGCGTCGCCGACGCGCTCGTCCGACACCGCGCTGCCGTCGAAGACTGCACCGTCGATGCGCTCGGCGAGCGGCACCAGGCCGGCGTCGGGCACCCGGAGGTTCTGTGCCGCCGCCTGACGCTCGAAGGCCGAGGCGGCCTGCCGGCGGGTGGCATTCGCGGGGACGGTGAGCCCGAGCTCCGCGTAGCCGTCGGCCAGTTCATCCCAGGCACCGGCGGCACGGCGGTCGGCCGCCCCGACCCGTTCCCGCCGGCGCCGACGACGTCGCTTCAGCGCGGCGATCACGAGAAGTGGAACGAAATAGAGCACGAGCGGGATGACGATGACGCCTCCCACCACCCACACCCAGCCGGGCAGCGAGAAGGAGGTGTGCGGCGGCTTGCGCTCGTTGTCCTTGGTCTTGACCGGGGTCAGCAGATCCTGCGGCTTCGGATTGGCGGCCGGGGGCTGTCGCACCTGCGGCTGCGGTTCGAGCTTCGGCCGCGTCGTCTGGTTGCGGGGAGCATCCGTCTTGGTGGGGGTCGGGAAGAACGGAACCCATCCGACGCCGTCGAAGGCGACCTCGTCCCAGGCGGTGACGTCGTTGCCGGTGACGGTCGTCGTCGATCCGGTGGCGACCTTGGGGGCGAAGCCCATCACGACCCGCGTTGGATAGCCGAGGTGGCGGGCCATCAGGGCGAACGCGCTCGCGTACTGCTCCTGATCGCCGACCATCGGCGACTTCGCGAACAGGTCGGTCATCCGGTCGGCGCCCTCCCCCGCCCGCGACGGCACCGGGTCGGATGCCCGCCCGTGGCTCAGGTAGCCGAACGTCTTGAGCGAGCGCTCGATGTTGCGGAGCTTCTGGATGGCCGTGCTCGACGATCCGGCGTACTCCTCGGCCTTCGAGGAGACGATGTCGGGCACGTTCGTGACCGGAGGGAGGGTGAGCCGGGCGGGCGCGACCTTCGCCAGCGTCTTGTCGCTCGGCAGTCTCTGCGCGGTCGCGTCGACCGTGTAGCGCAGGCCGACGCCGACACCGCTGGTGATCGCCGTCGTGCCGGTCGCGGTGTTCACGCGTACGGTCTCGGAGGGGTCGGTGCCGCGGTGCGCGTCGAACCCGAGCTGCGTCATGTAGCCGAGGGTGGGCAGCCAGACATCCGAGTACTGGCGGATGGCGATGGTCGCCTCCGACGTGCCGCCCGGCGTGAACAGCGGCGGACGCGGGATGGTGCTGCCGAGCAGTTCGAACGATCCGGAGGCGTCGGTGCTGTCGCTCGGATCGGTGACGCTCCACACCACCCCGTCGTAGCTGTCCATGCTGGCGAGCCGGATCAGCTGCCCCGACTGCAGCCCGTCGACGGTGAACAGCTCCGTCTTCTCGAGGTCCTTGGTGTACTGCCGGAAGCCGGCGAGAGGGCTCGGGTAGTCGAGCGGGTCGAACGGCGGAGTGACCTCCTGCCGCAGCACGAACCGCGAGGAGGCGGGCGGAGCGAGTACCGACCCGGCCAGCGCGCCGACCGCGACGGCTCCGATCACCACGATGCCGGTGCCGACGAGCTTGCGCCGCCGGAGTCCGGGATCGACGGCGACGTCGACCGAGTGCTCGCGCGTGCGCCCGCGCCGCCACCCCAGCCAGACGATGGCGATGCCGGCGAAGAGCACGCCGCGCACTCCCGCGAAGAACGGGTCGCGGGTGCCGAGCAGGATGCCGGCGACGAAGAGCACCGCCGGCGCGATCAGCACCGCCGCCGCCCGCGCGGTGCCGCGGGAGCGCGCACGGGGCAGCCAGCGCAACGCCAGCGTGACCGAGACCAGCGCGACGAGCCAGGTCGCGAAGTACGGCACGACGGCGACGTAGGGCGGCGCCTCGAGTGGTGCCTGCAGCGTGACCGCGTCCGCCCAGCCGAACACCGCACCGAGGACGAGCCCGGAGAGGCTGTCGAGGGACGGCAGGACGACCATGGTCGCCTGACCCGGCATCGCCAGCGGTGTTCCGAACACGAAGTAGGCCGCCAGCGCGATCGCGATGCTGATCGGCACGGGAAGCCGGAACAGGCGGCACACCACGGCGGCAACGGTGCCGACGGCGATGCCGCCGAGGGAGGCGAGCAGGAACGCGTAGTGCCCGAATGCGGGCTCGAATCCGAGGACGGCGAGCACGCTGAGCACGGTCAGCACCGCGACGTCGGTCCAGGCCGTCGCACCGAGGCGGTCGACGGTCTGCGAGGTGGCGGGCGCCTTCGGTGCGCTCCTGGTCGTCGTCGCGGTCATCGGCTGGCCCGCTTCAGCAGCCCGGGCAGGTCGGACAGCGTCGAGACCGTCGCCATCATCATCGAGCCGAGCTTGGTGAGCCGCGGCTCCCCCGCCGCGTCCACGCGGATCGCGATCACCTCGGTGTCGTTCCCGTACAGGGTGCCCGCGGCACGCAGCTCCGCCGGCGGCACTTCGGAACCGACGACGAGCACGACCAGGCTGGGGGCCGCGAGGCGCAGCGTCGCCCGCCGCACATAGTCGCGCAGCGAATCGTGCATGCCGTCGACCGGCTGGATGCGGCAGGAGTCGTCGAGCAGCGCGGTCGGCGTCTCGACCCGCAGGCCCTGCTTCTGCCAGATGGCGTCGATCTCGGTCTCTTCCCGGATCACGTGGCAGCCGACGGACGCCATCACCGACACACCGAGCTCGAACTCCTCGTCCGATGCGAAGTGCGACCGCTCGGCGTCCAGCGCCAGCAGCAGCTGGGAACGGCGGGTCTCCTGGTACTGGCGCACCATCAGCTGGCCGGTGCGCGCCGAGGTGCGCCAGTGCACGTTGCGGATGTCGTCGCCGGGCTCGTAGGTGCGCAGCGCATGGAACGCGAGGTCGCTGTCGGTGATGGTCTTCGTCGTCTGGCCCTCGAGGTCGCGCACCAGACCGCGGGCAGTCGCGACCAGCCGCGTCGTCTTCGGATGCACGAACAGTTCGACCTGCCCGGTCCACTGCGTGGTCCGGCGCAGCAGACCGACCTGGTCGCCGCGCACCGAGAGGGCGGGTCCGGCGAGGATGAGGGCCCGTCGTGCCGTCGGCACGGCGAACAGCTCCTCCGTCTCGGCACCCGGCGCCAGTCGCGGCACCATGAACTCCGCGACGCCGGCGCCGACCGGCAGCTCCATGCGCGTCGGGAGCACGGGCCGCGTGCCGGTGTTCCGCACCGCCATGCGGCCGAGCGCGCGGTCGCCGGCGACCACGCGCCGCGGATTGAGCTCGATCCCGACCTCGTAGGTCGAGCGTCCGATCACAAAGCACAGCGCGATCGCGAAGGCGGCGGCCAAGGTGGCGCCGATGAACGCGAACTCCGCCCAGCCGAGCACCACGGCGACCACCAGCGACACGGCCGCCCCGCCGAGCACGATCCAGCCGAGCGGCGTCACGACGCCGAACACGGGCGCGAGCCGTCCGGCGGCCCCGCGCCAGGCCGGCGCCACCCGCGCAGCGGCGGACGACGACAGCGAGCGGGTGCTCGCGGCCAGTTGCCCGATCGCGATGCCGGTCTGCGACGGCACGTGCGGGGCCGACGGCACGCCCGGCGACGACGGCACGCCCGGCGACGACGGCGCGGGCGCGCGGCGGCGGCCGGACGCGGGAGTCTGTGTGGTCATGACGGGGACGGGTCGGGTGTTCAGGCGGCGCGGTAGGCGGGCGGGGTGACGGACGCGACGGCGCGCTCGACGATCGCCTCCGCCGTGACGCCGGCGAACTCAGCCTCGGGATCGACGATCACCCGGTGCGCGAGCACGGGCACGGCCAGCTCACGGATGTCGTCGGGAGTGGCGTAGGTGCGCCCGGACGCGATCGCCCAGGTCTTGACGGCTCTGGCGAGTGCGAGAGCGCCACGGATGCTCACGCCGAGCGCGGCGTCCTTGTCGGCGCGGGTCGCGCTGACGATCTCGCTCAGATAGCCCATGACCGACGCGTCGGTGTGCACCTCCGACGCCAGCTGCGCGAGCGTCGTCACGGAGTCCGAGGCGATGATCGGCCGGATGGCGGCGGCACGCGACCGGTTCGATGCGTCGAGCAGCAGGCTCACGGTCGTGTCGTGGTCGGGGTAGCCGAGCGACGTCTTGATGAGGAACCGGTCGAGCTGGGCCTCGGGGAGCGAGTAGGTGCCGGCCTGCTCGACGGGGTTCTGCGTGGCGATGACCACGAACGGCGTCCCGACCGGATGCCCCACGCCGTCGACCGTGACGACCCCCTCCTCCATCACCTCGAGCAGCGCGGACTGCGTCTTGGGACTCGCCCGGTTGATCTCGTCGGCCAGCACGACCGAGGCGAAGATCGGCCCCGGATGGAACTCGAAGCGCCCGTTGCTCTGGTCGTAGATCGTCACACCGGTGACGTCGGACGGCAGGAGGTCCGGCGTGAACTGGATGCGGGACTGGGTGCCCTCGATCGTGTTGGCGAGCGCCTTGGCCAGCACCGTCTTGCCGGTGCCCGGCACGTCCTCGAGCAGCACGTGGCCGCCGGACAGCATCGCCGTGATGACCAGCCGGATGCTGTGCTCCTTGCCGAGGATCGCTTTGTCGACGTTGGCGACCAGCTGCGCGAAGGCGCCGGAGAACCAGTCCGCCTGTTCTTGGGTGACCGTCACGTGTTGTTCACTCGCTTTCTACTTGGACCAGTCCTGCACGGAGCTCTGAACGCCGCCCGCCGTCACGTAGGCGTCCGGGAACCCGCACCAGGCGTCGAGGTGGTTCGGGGCTCCGCGGAAGTGCGCGTAACCGCTACCGTTCGTGGTGATCGCCTTGCTCGAGAGGGTGCTGCCGTGGCAGTGCATCACCATCGTGTACTGCCTGTTGGCGGCGAAATTGTTGAGCGTCACGTCGTAGGTGTAGCTGTGGGCGTACCCCGGCTCGAGATCGCCCTTGGCGAGGTCGATCGACGGCTGAGGTTTGGGCTTCTCCTCGACACGGATCGTGTTCGACTTCGTCGTTCCACTGCGTGCGCCGCTGTGGTCGTTCTGCGCTCGCACACGGAAGCTGTACGACCCGACGTCCTTGCCTCCGACGTCCACGCTGGTCGCCGTGGTGCGGTTCCAGCCGCCGTTGTTCAGACTCCACTCGTAGGTGACCGTGCCGCCTCCGGTGCCGGACGGGTCGGCGAGCGCGCTCCAGCTGAGATGCAGCGTCGCTGTGGCGTACTGGTCACCGCTGATCGACGCGTTGCCGACGCTCTGCGGCGTGCCGTAGGGAGTGACCGACGCGCTGGCAGCGGACAACTCGCTCCAGCCGTCGGCGTTGTGCGCCCGCACGGTGAACCGGTACGCCGTGCCGTTGGTGAGTCCGGGGATCGTCACCGTGCCGACGGAGGCGGTCGTCACGGCATTCGGACCGCCCTGCACCTCGTACTGGTCGATGGGCTTGCCGTTGTCAGCGGGAGCGGTGATGTCGACCGTGGCCTGCCCGTCCGACGCCTTCGCGTTCGCGGGGGCGGCCGGCCGGGACGGCACGTCGTGGATCGTCACCCGGTACTGCCCGATCGCGCCGGCGGTCCGCTTCGGATCCTTCGTGGCGTCTTCGACGTGATAGACCACGTTGACGGCACCGACCGCCGCGCCCGAGGCCGCACTCACCGAGATGGACGACCCGGTGAAGGTGACGGTCACGCCCGACGGGGCGCTGTCGGCCTTGGCGTCCACGATGGTCAGCGGATGCCCGGGGAACGGGTTCACCCACGCGGCGTCGCTCTGCGCCCCGTTCAGCGTCACGGTGTTGCCGCGCTGCAGCTCCTGCGTCTGCGGCGGATTCTTCTGCGTCGCGATCGGCCGGTTCGAGCTGGTGACCTGCACAGCGACCGTGCCGGTGATCGTGTGCGTCCCCGAGCTGATCGTCACGGTGAGCGTCGCATGCTCCCCCGCCTGCACCCCGAGCGGCGCGGACATCGTCAGGGTCGATCCGCTGAGCGTCGCCTGGATCTTCTGGTTCGACGAGCGCAGGTTCGCGTAGGTGAGCCGGCTGAGGATCGCGGGGTTGGGATGGAAGCTCGATGCGCGCAGATCGATGCTCAGGGGAGCCTCCCCCGGCTCGATCTTCTCGGTCGGCGGAGTGAACGTCGGTGCGACGTCGGACTGGTCCGGATTGCCGACCGTGATCGGCAGCACCAGCGTCGTGACACGGTCGGCCGTCTGCCCGGCGTCGCGTCCGTCGGCGACCGTGAAGGTGATGGCGGCGGGTCCGCGGTAGTCAGCCGGCGCCCGGAAGGTGAGGGTCTGAGCGTCCACGTACGACGGCGAGCCGCTGCTGTTCGTCGCGTTGACGCCGTCCGGTCCGGTGATCTTCACCGGCCGGCCGGAGGGCACGTCGACGATGTCGGCGAGCTTCCAGCTCTTGGTGCCGCCCATCTGCACGATCTGCTGCGGAAGGGCGGGCTTGATGCGCGGCGGCGCCGTCGCGTCGCCGCGGGGCGGGACGATGATGAACGCGCCGCCCTGCAGACCGGTGACGGGGTCGGTGACGCTGTACGGGATGGCGAGGCGGCGGTTTCCGGGGTGCACCGTGACCACTCCGCCCTGGCCCACCTCTGCCGCCGAGGCGTTGGCTCCGGTCATGGCGACCGTCAGCTCGCTGATGAGCCCGGAGGGGTTCGTCGCGCCGGCCAGTGCGTCGACCTTCACGCTGGTGGTGGCCGCCACCTTGTCCGGCTCGACCAGATGGTCGACCGCCGACGGATGCTGCTCCTTGGCGCGCGGGGTCACCGTCACCTGGATGAACGCGCTCGCGACGCCTCCCTGACCGTTGCTGATCTGGTAGCGCACGACGTACGCCCCCTCGGTCTTCGGCGCCGCGATCAGCACGACGGTGCCGTGCACCGAAGCGGTGAGCCCGGCATCCACCTGCAGGAGCTTCTTCTGCACCGCGATGGTGTAGCCGTTCGGATCCGAGTCGTTGGCCAGCACGGGGACCGAGATGGTGCGCCCCGGCTTGACCTGCACCGGATCGTTCACGGCGATCGGCGGCTGCACCGTGGCCGGCCGCCGGATGACACCGATCGACACGGTTCCGGTCGCGGTCTTCCCGAACGTGTCCTTCACCGTGTAGGTGAAGGTGTCCGTTCCCGCCGAGGTCGGGTAGGCCTCGTATGTGAACGAGCTGCCCGTGCTGGCCGAGATGCGTCCGAGCGTCGGCTGCGACGCGAGCCCGGAGAGCGTGACCGAGTCGCCGTCGGGGTCGATGCCGTCCAACGGGACGTTCACGGGCACGGATGAGCCGGCGAACGCCCGGATGGTCAGCGGCAGCGGCTGCGGCGCATGATTCGCCCTCTTCACGCTGCGCACCACGAACGAGAGTGTCGCCTGCGCCTTCTGCCCGAACTTGTCGGTGATCCCGTACACGACGCTGTACTGTCCCGCCGTGGTCGGAGCCTGATAGCGCACGGTCTTGCCGCTCACGAAAGCAGTTGCGCCCTTTCCGGCCGTGCTGGCGTTGCGCAGCGCCGGGTCGAGGGAGAACGGCTCGTTATCGGGCGAGTAGTCGTTGTCCATCACCGGAACGGTCGCGATGTCTCCGGCGCGGACCGTGACGGTGTCGTCGACGGCGACCGGCGGCTGATGGTTCACCAGGGGCGGCACCGGAACGACGGTGATGCCGGCAGCCGCCTGGTGGATGCCGTCGGACACGATGTAGGACAGCTGGACCTGATCGGTCAGCACCGTCGGAGCGGTGATCTTCACCACGGCGTTGTCGAGCACCTCGACGTTGAGGTCGGCGGTGCCCTTCGAGAGCTTCACCGAGCGGACGACCAGCACGCGACCGGACGGAGACACGTCGTTCGCCAGCACGCTGACCGACGTCGGCTCGCCGGGTCGCACGTACGCCGTGTCCGTCACGGCGACGGGAGGAGCATCCGATGCCCCGTTGGCGGCCACGTCGACGCGGATCAGTCCGGTCGTGGATTTGGGGCCCGCGCCGAGCGTGTAGGTCACGTAGTACTCGCCGGGGGCGTTCGTGCTGAGCGTGACCGTGCCCTTCGCGGCGTCCGCCGTCACCCGGGCTCCCCCGCCGTCCAGGCTCGCGCCCACCAGCGACAGCGGTTGCCCCGATGGCGACTGATCATTGTCGAGCGGGGAGACGACCACCGGATCGCCGGCGAAGCCGGAGCCGAAGTCGGTCACCGCGACCGGATCGAGGCTCCCGGCCGCTTTGACGGTCACGAGCAGGGTGCCCGTCTTGCTCTTCGCGCCGTCGGAGATCGTGACCTTGACCTCCTTCGAGCCGGTCTGGCCGGTCTTGCTCGTGAAGGTGACCTCGCCGTCCGGTTTGAACTGCACGGAGTCGCCGGTCGTCGACGCTGCGGCTACCAGCGAGAGGTCGTCCCCGTCGGGATCGCTCCAGTCGTTCAGCACGTCGTAGGCGACGGACTGCCCGACCTCCGTCTGGGCGGCGCTGGTGCGCGTCGCGACGGGCGTCGCGTTCTGCTCGGGCTGACGCAGGGTGGCGTCGACCTGGGCGGACGCCGTGCCGCCGCGCCCGTCATCGATCGTGTAACGGAACGAGATCGTTCCGTTCAGGCCGTCCTCGGGCGTGAACTGCACGGCCCTGCCGCCCTCGATGAGCTGCACGAGCCCTTGGGCGCGCGACAGCCCGGAGATGCCCGTGATCGTGAGCACGTCGCCATCCGGATCGCTGTCGTTCGACAGCATAGGGAGCACGGTCGCGCGGCCGGGGCGCACACCGAATGCGTCGTTCGTCGCCGTCGGCGGACGGTTCACCTTGCTCCGCTGCGCAAGAGTGTCGGCGAAGGACTGCACGACCGGCTTCTCCTCGCCGGTCTTCCCCTCCACCGTCGTGTCGTTCGGCTTCAGCTGTGCCCAGTTCTGCACGAGGCGCATGTGCGAGGAGACGACCCACGCGTCTCCGTCCCGCAGATTGTTGAGCGCGATGACCCCGTGGTTCACCCGGAACTCGAGATCGTCGCCGCGCACCGGCTGGTCGATCTCCAACGCCACGGGAGGCTTGCCGTCGCACGCGTAGAGATAGCGTCCCGAGCCGGCCCACGCGCCGTAGGAGCAGGAGCCGAGGCGCACCGGTGCGGATGCTGCGGCCTCGCCGCCGGGCGACGTCGCCCCCGCCGAGCGGGCGACGATCGATCCGCCGTGCAACGGCACGGTCAGCAGACCGGTGGCCGTCGCGATCAGGGCGGCGGGGTCGGCCGGTCCCGGCTGCTGGATGCGCAGGCCGGTCGCCGGCAACCGGATGCTCGACCCGTCGCGCGTGAGCACGGCGTTCTTCTGCACGTCCAGCAGAACCGGATCGTCACCGACTGCACTCAGCTGGAAGCGGGCGGGCACGGTGAGCGTCGAGGAGGTCGCCGACGACCCCGGATGCGCGACCGAGATCAATTTGCGGCCGCCGGGCGCCGCCGCGAAGGTGATCCCCGACCGCGTCACGACGACGTGGGAACCGGCCGCGAGCCGTGCCGTCGGCTTGGTCGTGGTCTTGTCGAAGTCGAGCCGTCCCGAGGCGTCGAGCACCCAGAGCTGGCCGGCGGGCGACAGGATGGAGAGCGTGTCGCCGCCGTACGCGATCTCCGACTTCTGAGGCACCTGGATGCGATCCGTCAGCGAGACGAACGCCGGGTCGATGCGGTCGACGGTGCCGTGCGGCGCGTCCGTGAGGAAGTAGGCGCCGCCGTCCTGCAGCACGTCGATGTCGGAGCTCGATCCCGTGACCGCGGCATCGAGCTCGTTGATCTGATGGTTGAGACGGCCCCCGAGCAGCTTCTCGCCGTTCGTCACCCAGACGTCGCGGGTGTCCAGGTTCACGTCGTTGACCGGGAAGCCGCGATGCAGGACGGCGATGGTGAGCGGGACTCCGGCGACGACAGCCAGCGCGGTGATGGAGGCGAGCGTCTTGCGCTTACGGATCCAGGCCGTCACAGATACCACTGTGCTGAATCCCCCCGGTTGTAAGCAGCTGTCAATCCGTCGGCGTCCACGCTAACACGCACCCCATCGCGGGCCGAATGGGGAGGGCTCCCCATGCCTCTACGTGCTGGCGGCCTCTACGTGCCGGCAGCCTCGCCGTCGGGGCGTTGGCTGTCGGGAGGTTGGCTGTCCGGACGTTCGCTGCCCTGCTCGAGCAGCGGGAGGTCGTCGAGACCGACCAGGTGAGTGGTCACCGCGTACTCGACGAGGCGGGCCCGGCGGTTCGTCGCCAGCTTGCCTTTACCGCCGCGAAGGCCGGCGACACCGAGCTTGTCGAGCTTGTCGCAGACGTTGTCGAGCTTGCGGTTGAACGTCGTCATGCTCCAGCCGAGCCGTGCGGCTGCCTCCGCCGAGGTCGGGATGGTGCCACGGCCAGGAACCGTCTGCGTGAGCACCCCCTCGGAGAGCGCGACGATCAGCTGCCGCTGACTCGTGGTGAGGGTGACGGGCAGCACGGTCGTGGAACCGCCGGACTCGTTCACGGTGATCGCCGTGTTGAAGTAGTCGTCTTCGCTGGAGATGGTGAAGTCGTACGTGGTGGCGCCGGCGCTGAACATCACGTGCATGGTCTGGAAGACGATCGGCAGCTTCGCGCCCGGGGCGAGCCAGGCCTGCACGGTGCCGGTCGAGTCGCTCACCGTCGCGGTGAGGAGCGTGCCGACATTGCTCAGCCACCACATCCCGAAGTCGCTCGTGACGGTGAGGAACCGACGATGGAGGTAGGGGTTGTCGTCGATGGAGAGGTCGGACTCCCGCCCGATGCCGAACTCGCCGGGCCCGTCGACGGTGTAGAGCTCGCCGCAGTAGTCGATCGTCAGCGGCTTCACCGTGTGCACGCTTTCAGCGGCTGGGACGTGCGCCCCGCACGGATGGTGACGACATCGATGCAGGCCGGGGAGCCCTTCGTCAGACCGGTGACCCTCGCCGACGGCTTCGCGGTGACGGTGGGAGCGTCGGTGGTGCCCTCGCGCACCCACTGGTATTGATCGCCGTCGTGCGGCTCCGCGGTCTTCCAGACGATCGTCGCCGCATTGCCTGCGGCGTTCCTGGTCGCCGACACGAGCACGGGAGGCGGCACCACGGTCACGGCGACGGTGCCGTCCCGCTGGTCGCCCGGCTGCGTCGTCGGAGAGGTCGACGGCGTCATCGCCGGTACGAGCACGGCGGCCAGGATACCGCCGGCGACGACGAGCACGGCCGCGCCGGTGATTGCGGGGACGAGCCAGCGACGGCGAGGCCGCGCCTCGGGCTCGCTGCCGTCGGTGCTGCCGTCGGCGTCCGGAGCCGGCGCCGAACCGGCCGGGGGCGCGGCGGCGGTCTCCGTCGAGGGCCGGGCGGTGCGCGGTCGCAGCACGGTGCTCTCGACGGCCACCGGCACGCCATCCGGATCGACGGCGGGGATCGCGCCGCGCACCCGGGTGGGCTCTTCCGAGGCGGCGATCGGCCGCTCCGGGCTCGACGTGTCCGCCGCGGTCGCGCGGGGCTCCGGCACGGCATGACGCGCAGCCGGAGGCAGTACCCCCTGCGCGTCGATCGTCGCCACCGAGCGCACGCGGGTCTCGTCCTCGCCCGACGCGGTCGGACGCGGCCCGACGACCCGCAGGTTCGGCACATCGATGCTGGTCGGCGCGAGACCGAGCTCGAGTTCGACCCGCTGCAGCGCCCGGGCGAAGTCGACGGCCGTGGCGAACCTGTCCTCACGGCGCGTCGCCATGCCCTTGCTGAGCACGGAGACGAGCGATCGGGGCACGTCGTCACGGTCGATCGGCGTGATCATCCCGCGCTCGATGCGGCCGATCAGATCCAGCGTGCCGTTGGACCGGCCCGGCACCTCGAACGGGGAACGTCCGGCCAGGAGCGTGTGGATGGTCGCCGCGAGCGAGAAGACGTCGCTGCGGACATCCGGCTGCGGGTCCTCTTCGAACATCTCCGCCGGCGACCACGGGACGCTGAGCCCGATCGAGCGGCTGCCGCTGGTACCCGTGTCGGCCACGCCGCCGCGCAGGTCGCTGAGCGAGGCCGTGTGCACGGGCAGTTCCTCGAGCGTCGACGCGATGCCGAAGTCCGTGAGCGCCGGCCAGTCGAAGTCGGTGGTCAGCACGTTGGCCGGCTTGATGTCACGGTGCAGGATGCCCGCGCTGTGCGCCGTCGCGACCGCACTCGACAGACGAACGCCGGTGCGCAGGGCGTCCTCGACGCTGAATCGCTCGCGCTTGAACCGCTCGGCGAGCGACGGGCCCGAGCAGTACTCCATCACGAAGTAGGGCCGGTCGTCCGCGGAGATGCCCGCGTGGTAGATCGTGACGATGTACGGATGCGCGGACAGCTGCGCCATCACGTTCGCTTCGGTCACGAACCGCTCGCGCGCGGCAGCGTCGACATTGTCGGTGAGCAGCACCTTCACCGCCACGCTGCGTTTCGGCAGCTCCTGTTCGTAGAGGAAGACGTCGGAGAACCCACCGGAGCCGAGCAGCCGGATGTAGTTGAGGCCGGGCAGGACCGGCGGCTGGGAGGCGAGACGCCTCATGCGTCCTCCCCCACGGTCAGCGTCACTCCGCTGCCGAGGTCGATGAGGGTTCCGGCGATCACCGCGGTCGGCTCGCCCTGGCGCAGCTTCTGCGCGGACTTGCCGGGGAGCACGACCATGGTGCCGTTGCGCGAGTGCAGGTCGGTGACGACCACCGTGTCGCCCTCGACCGCGATGGACGCGTGGCTGCGCGAGATGTCCTGTTCCGCGCTGGTCACGGTCACTGCCCGCGGCGAGACACCACGCGACGACGACGAGACCACGGGCGCCCGGCCGACCACGATCGGCGGCTCCAGGTACTCGCGCCGCCCGTCGAACACGTCGACGAAGAAGCGCGGTCCGACGACAGGGGCGGCGGGCGTCTCGACCGGCCGCTCGCGGTCGTCGAATCCGCTGAGGCTGCCGCTGAGCACGGTCATCCCGTCGTGGTCGCCGTCGAGTGCGGCGGCGGGAACCGGGAAGGACTCCGAGACGAAGCCGGGGATGTCGATGAGCGCGGACGCCTGCTCCTCCTCGATCGGCCGCACTGCGGCGTCCTCGACGCTGCGCATCATCGTGGCGCCGAACAGGTGGTCGTAGCCGGTCGCCTCTGCGGGGGCGGAGATGGTAGCCTCCGGAACCCGGGTCTCGTCGACCGGGCGCGACGCGTCAGGCGCTGCGGCCGGCACTTCCGGTGCTTCCGGAGCTTGCGGCTCCGCGGCGGAGATCTCCGGCGCATCCGGCGCATCCGGCACCACGGGGGCATCGGCAACGACGGCGACGTCGTCGATCGCGACGGGGGCCGTGACGGGCGCCCGTCGCGGGGCATCCGGCTCAGAGGCGGCGAGCGGCGTCTCCGTCGTCGGCGACCACGTGACAGCGGCGGCCCAGACGACGCCCTCGACCAGCGGCAGCGGAGCCAGGGCGGCATCCGCCGGCGGGATGCTCAGCCGGACCGTGCTCGCGCCGTCGACCTGCTGCTCGAGCCAGGTCGAGACACCGGAGGCGTCGATCACGCGATCAGAGCCGTTGACCGCGACCGTCACGCTCGCGGTGCCCCGAACGGCGATGACGGCATGCCGTGCGGCCACATCCGCCAGCGCGAACGCGGGGGTGCGGGCGAATCCGTCGGCGGCCAGAGCCTCGAGCGTCTCCGCGAAGCCGGCGCTGAGCGCGCGACGGTACGACGCGACGCGCGCCGTATCGCCGCCGAGTTCGACGAGGAGGGCTCGGCGCCCCACCACGACGACGACCCACTCCCCGGATGCCGTCTGCTGAACCTCGAACACGTGGTGCGAACCTACCCTCTCGGCCGGGTCTCTTCCGCGGGACCGGACCCCTCGTCCCTGTCGCGGGTGTCGGCGGAGGCGGTCTCTGCGCCCCCGGTCAACGATTCAATCACGACGACGGTGACGTTGTCGCGCCCCCCGGCCTCGACCGCCGCATCCACTAGCGCATCCGCGGCGTGCGCTCCGCGCACCTCCGCGAGGATCCGCGCGATCTGGTCGTCGCTCAGTTCTTTCGTGAGGCCGTCGGAGCAGATCAGGAAGGTCTGGTGGCCGGCGATCGGCAGGATCAGCGTGTCGGTGTCGACCAGATCCTCGGCGCCGAGCGCGCGCGTGATCACGTTGCGCTCGGGGTGGACCGCGGCCTCGGACACGGTGATCAGTCCCGCGTCCAGCAGCTCTTGAACCGCCGAGTGGTCGACGGTCAGCTGATCGAGGACGCGGCCGTCCCACTGATAGACCCGCGAGTCGCCGACGTTCACCACCATCCAGCTGTCGGCGTCGGCGCCCGGCTCGCGCACCCGGAGGACACCGGTCAGGGTCGTCCCGGCGACGGCGACGCCGGACTCGTCGGCGCCCGAGAGCGCCCGCACGGCCGCATTCGCCTCGTCGATCGCCGCGATCACCTCGTCGGGCGTCGGACGCGCACCGGCCCCGAACGCTCCGGCGAGGGTCTCGACGGCCGTGCGGCTCGCCGCGTCGCCGCGCGCGTGGCCGCCCATGCCGTCGGCGACGACGAAGACCGGATCGGCCGCGAGCAGACTGTCTTCGTTGACCTGACGCACGGCGCCAACATCGGTGCGTACGCTCACGTCGACGGACGTCATCTGCCGGGGTCCTCCTGTGTGTTCGGGGTGCCGGACGCCGGCGCGGGCTTGTCGACCGCATCCACGTCATCCGGGTCGTCGCCGTGGATGGCCTCGGCGATGCTGGATCCGCTCATCTTGAGCTTCACCAGACTTGCAATCGTAGCGACCGCCATCGACAGGATGATCACCGCGAGCGAGGTCCAGGTGTTGATATCGGGCGCCCACTCGATGTGCTCGCCGCCGTTGATGAACGGAACCTCGTTCTCGTGCATGGCGTGGAAGACCAGCTTGACGCCGATGAAGAAGAGGATGAAGGCGATGCCGTACTTGAGGTACTCGAGCTTGTCGAGCAGGTGACCGAGCAGGAAGTAGAGCTGTCGCAGCCCCATCAGGGCGAACACGTTCGCGGCGAACACGATGAACGGGCTCTGCGTGATGCCGAAGATCGCGGGGATCGAGTCGAGCGCGAACAGCAGATCGGTGGTGCCGAGCGCGAGGAAGACGATGATCAAAGGCGTGAACATCCGCTTGCCGTCCACGAGTGTGCGCAGCTTGAAGCCCTCGTACTGGTTGGAGACCTTGAGGCGCTTGCGCATGAAGCGCACAAAACCGTTCTCCTCGTCTTCGTTCTCCTCGTGCTTGCTGAACGCCTGGTGGATGGCGGTGTAGAGCAGGAACGCGCCGAAGATGTAGAAGATCCAGCTGAAGCTCGCGATGAGCGAGGCGCCCAGCACGATGAAGATGCCGCGCAGCACGAGGGCGATGATGATGCCCACCATCAGCACTTCCTGCTGGTACTTCCTGGGCACGGCGAAGCGCGACATGATCAGCACGAATACGAAGAGGTTGTCGATGCTGAGGCTGTATTCGGTGAGCCAGCCCGCGAGGAACTGCCCGGCGTGCTCGGCGTCGCCGATGAGGAACATCAGCAACGCGAAGATCAGCGCGAGCGCCACGTAGAACGACACCCAGAGCGTCGACTCCTTCGGGCTCGGGATGTGCGGCCGCTTGAACACGATCAAGAGGTCGAAGGCCAGGATGAGCAGGAGGACCACGAACGAGGTGATCTCGAACCAGGCGGGAAGAGCAAGCTCCACGGGATGCATACCTTTCGAAGGGCGCCGAAAACAGGGCCGAAAGTCTCTCCCGCACCCATACAGTCGGGTGCCGCTGTGCCCGGGATCCGAACAACGGATCCGTGATGACGTCCACAGCGCCGACCCGCCGTGGGCCGTCCGGGATACTCCCCTTCGCTCGCAAAAGTCTACAGGAGCCGGTGGCTCAGCGAGTGCCCGGTCCGACGGTGTCGCGGGCCTCTCGCATCAGCTCCGCGATCTCGCTCACCTGATCGGGGCTCGCCAGTGTGAACCGGTGCGTGATGACCCGCTTCGTCGTCGGGAACGCCTGCTTCAGCAGCGGGTGCTCCACTTCGCGCAGCAGGTCGACGGCGACCTCGAGCCAGTGGCTCTTGACATACGCCGAGGTGAAGACGCGGACGACCTTGTACTGCACCTCCGTGCGATGCACGTGCTCCGTGACATCCGGAAGAGCGGTGGCCGCCGCGCGGAAGGCTCCGATCAGCGCGAGGTCGCGCTCGTCGAACCCGGCCGTGAACTCGTCCCAGGTCGCCTGCACCATCGCTTCCCCCTCGGTTGCGTTCGTCTCGCGTCCCACCCTGGCCCGGGCGGCGCCGCCGGTCTACCCTGACCGACGTGAGACGGCGACCCGTGAAGAGTTCGGTGCTGGCGTCCGCCGGCTACGACCACGAGCGGCGCATTCTGGAGCTCGAGTTCGTGAGCGGCGACGTGTACCGCTACTGGATCGTGCCCGAACGGGTCTGGACCGGCCTCTGGGAGGCGGACAGCGCCGGCCAGTACTTCACGACCGTGATCCGCGACGCGTACCCGACGGAGAAGGTCTCGGGCGCATGACGCCGGATCTCGGGCGCATAACTTCGGAACTTTCGGGCGGATCCGCCCGACCTTCCGGAGTTGCAGCGATCTGCTCGGCGCGTCGCCCAAGACTTCCGGAGCTGTGGATCCGCGTACCCGGCCGAGTGAACGCGCTGACCTCGTCGCGAGGCTTCGCGCATGTGATGCGCTATCCTCGATGACTAGTAACGTGCCGCGTTACGCTCTCGATCGTGATCAGGTCGTTCGCCGATAGACAAACCGAGCTCGTGTGGGAGCGATCGCACGTCAAGGCATTCGGTCGAGAACTTCAGAGGCTCGCACATCGCAAACTACTCATGAATCTGTTTCCGATGGACGCCGACGGGTGCTGCCGACGTCGAAATCACCGACTACCACTAGAGGAGGAACCATGAGCACCGTCCACGCACCGATCCACCCCGGGGAGATCCTCCTCGAGGAGTTCCTCGTTCCCCTGGGGATCTCCCAGTACCGGCTGGCTCATGCGATCTCGGTGCCGCCTCGGCGAATCAATGAGATCGTGCACGGCAAGCGGGCGATCTCCCCCGACACCGCGCTGCGGCTCGCTCGCGCACTCGGAACGTCCGAGCGTTTCTGGATGAACCTCCAGAGCCGCTACGACCTCGACATCGCGCGGTCGCTGCACCGCGAACAACTCGAGCGCATCCGGCCATTGCTCTCGGCGTGACCGCGACCGAAAATCCAAGAAAAAAGCCCGCTTCCCTTGTGAATACAGGGAAGCGGGCTGATGTGACCCCAGCGGGATTTGAACCCGCGTTACCGCCGTGAGAGGGCGACGTCCTAGGCCGCTAAACGATGGGGCCGTTTTTGCAACTCAATGAGTATGCCACACTCCGGGCGCGGGTTCCAAAACGACGGGTGCAACCCGGGCGTGGCGCGTGGACGCGCTCAGGCGAGCATCCGGAGCGCGCCGGGAACGACCGAGATCTCGACCGGGAGCGGGCCGATCCGCTCGCCGTCCGCATAGGCGATGACGCCCGGCGCGTTGAGCGACACGGTCTTCACCGCACGGAACGAGACCTGCGGGAGATCCGTATGCGTTCCGGAGAATACGCGCGGGAAGACGCGGAGGAAATGGAGCCGGGACATCGCGGAGACGACGAACAGGTCGAGCATCCCGTCGTCGAGCACGGCGTGAGGCACGATACGCATGCCGCCGCCGAGTGAACGGTTGTTGGCCACCGAGATGAGCAGCGCCTTCGTCTCCAGCGGGACTCCGTCGGCCACGACCTCGTACGGGATCGGACGCAGCGTCGCGAGCTCCCGCAGCAGCGCGACGATGTAGCGGCTGCGACCGCGCGGCCACGTCATGCGGTTCGCGCGCTCGTTCACCGTCGCGTCGAAGCCGGCCGAGACGACGCCGCAGAACCAGGTGCTGAGCCCGCCGTGACGGACGACCCCCGCATCGATCACGCGCGGCGGGCTCTGAAGGGCATCGAGCAGCAGATCGATCGCCGCCTCCGTGTCGCCGACCGGGATGCCGAGGCCGTCGGCCACGTCGTTGCCAGTCCCGCTCGGCACGATGCCGAGCGGCGTACCCGTCTGCGCGACGAGGTTGACGCCGAGATTCACCATGCCGTCGCCGCCGACCACCACCAGGGCATCCGCACCGGCTTCGAGTGCGCGCCTGGTCTCGCGGCGCAACAGCTCGATGTTCGCTTCGCGCATGTCGACGACGGTGTGACCTTCTGCGCGGACGCGCTCGATCACCCGCGGACCGACCTCGGCTCGATGCCCGAACGACGCCATCGGGTTGACCGCGATGACGACGGTGAGGGATGCGGCCATAGGTCACGATTATGGCGGCTCCCCGCACCGACACCGCGCATCCGCCCGAGACGACGCGTTCCGCGCGTCGCGGCGCCGCAAAGGTTTGGGCCAAATGCGGGGATTGCGTGGCGCATTCTCCACATTTGGCCCAAATCGCGGGCCCAGCGCGGCTCAGCCGAGGCGCAGGCGGCGCAGGAGCTGCGCATTCAGCGCGACGACGATCGTCGAGACCGACATGAGCACTGCGCCGACCGCCGGCGAGACGAGCACGCCGATCCCGATCGCCACGCCCGCCGCCAGCGGAAGCGCGATCACGTTGTAGCCGACGGCCCAGCCGAGGTTCTGCAGCATCTTGCGGTAGGTCGCCCGCGACAGCGTGATCACCTTCGCCACGCCGCGCGGGTCGCTCGACGCCAGCACGATGCCCGCGGATTCGATCGCCACGTCGGTCCCGGCGCCGATCGCGATGCCGACATCCGCCTGGGCGAGAGCCGGTGCATCGTTGACGCCGTCACCGACCATGGCGACGCGCGACCCGTCCTTCTGCAGCGCGGCGACCGTGCTCGACTTGTCGCCGGGAAGCACCTCGGCGTACACCTCGTCGATGCCGAGCTGCGCGGCGACCGCCTCACCGACCTCGCGCGAGTCACCGGTCAGCATCGCCACGCGCACGCCGCGGTCGCGGAGGGACCGCACCGCCTCGGCCGATTCCGGGCGCACGACGTCGGCGAGGGCGACCATCCCGAGCACCTCGTCGCCGCGCAGCACGAAGACCACCGTCTGCCCCGCCCCGGCGGCGTCGCGCGACGCGTTCACCAGTTCGGCCGTCGGCGTCAGTCCACGCTCGGTCAGGATGCGCGGCGCACCCACGGTCACCTCCGCGCCGGCGACGGTCGCCGTGGCGCCCCGGCCGCCGAGCGCCTCGAACGAGACCGCCCTGGCCAGGGAGAGACCGCGCGACCGCGCCTCGTCGACGATGGCGCGCGCGATCGGATGCTCGGCCGGAGCCTCCACCGCCGCGGCCAGCGCGAGCACGGCGTCCGCCGCGTCAGCCGACCCGTCGGCGGCGACGACGGCCGCGACACCCTGGCGGCCCTCGGTGAGCGTCCCGGTCTTGTCGAACAGCACGACGTCGATCAGGCGGGCGTCCTCCATCGCGTGCCGGTCACGGATCAGGAGCCCATTGCGCGCACCGATCGCGGTCGAGATCTGCGCCACGAGCGGGATGGCGAGGCCGAGCGCGTGCGGGCAGGCGATCACCAGCACCGTGACGACGCGCTCCAGGACGAACGCAGGGTCGTCCGGCCGCAGGATCACCCAGACGACGAGGGTGAGGGATGCGACCGCCAGCGCCACGTAGAAGAGCCAGGCGGCCGCCCGGTCGGCGAGCACCTGCGTGCGCGACTTGCTCGCCTGTGCGTCGGACACCAGGCGCATGATGCCGGCCAGAGCGGTGTCTCCGCCCAGCTTGGTCACGCGCACAACGAGCGAGCCGCTGCCCGAGATGCTGCCGGCGACCACCTGCTCGCCCGAGCCGCGGGACACGGGCTTGGACTCCCCCGTGAGCAGCGACTCGTCCAGCTCCGACGATCCGTCGACGATCTCACCGTCGGCGGGGACGGCCGCCCCGGGTCGAACACGCACGAGGTCCCCGACGCGCAGAGCGGCGACGGCCACGGTCTCGGTGCGTCCGCCGTGCGCATCCCCGAGCACGCGCTCCGCTTCGTCCGGGAGCAGCTTGGCGAGCTGGCCGAGCGCATCCTGGGTGCCCATCACGGCCGACATCTCGATCCAGTGCCCGAGCAGCATGATCAGGATGAGGGTCGCGAGCTCCCACCAGAAGTCCATGCCGGGCAGGCCGAACGTGACCGCGAGGCTGTAGCCGAAGGCGACGACGATGGCGAGGGAGATCAGGGTCATCATGCCCGGCTGGCGGTTGCGCAGCTCGTCGACGGCGCCGCGGAGGAAGACCAGTCCGCCGTAGAAGAAGATCGCGACGCCGAACACCGCAGGGATGTACTGGCTGCCCGGGAAGCGCGGCCCGCTCAGCCCGAGGATCTCCTGGAGGCCGT
The DNA here is from genome assembly GCF_027921845.1 of Leifsonia poae. Classification (GTDB taxonomy): domain Bacteria; phylum Actinomycetota; class Actinomycetes; order Actinomycetales; family Microbacteriaceae; genus Leifsonia; species Leifsonia poae. The sequence goes on along the minus strand of NZ_BSEN01000015.1, from coordinate 356,121 downwards.
GCGAGAACACCAGGGTAGGGATGGTGAGCACGAGGGTGAGCCAGAACTTGCGGCGGAAGATCGCGGGATCGTGGCCTGCGTGGGCGCTGTGATCGTGCGCAGCGTGCCCGGCGTGCCCGGCGTGCGAATCGTGCCCCTCATGCTCTCGGTGCGCGTCGTGCGCCGAACCGGCAGGGGGCTGTTCCGGATGCGTCGTCTCGTTCATGTCCACCATTCAACGGTACCCCCTAGGGGTATATTCCTCAATGCCTTCTCAGGTGTCGCCTGAGAATCCCGCGCTCGGATTGCAGCCGGATCGATTTGGGTATTTCCTGGACCCATGAGACTGACGAAGTTCGAACATGCCGCCCTGCTCCTCGAAGACTCCGGAAAGAAGCTGTACCTCGACCCCGGATCGTTCACGTCTCCCCTGACCGACACGGCCGGCACCGTCGCCGTCGTCATCACTCACGAGCACGCCGACCACTGGACGCCGGAGCAGCTCGGGCGCGTCCTCGACCTCAATCCGGATGTGCCGATCTATGCACCCGAGGGCGTCGCCGCCGCGGCGAAAGACCTGGACATCACCGTGGTGCACGCCGGCGACACGGTCGAAGCCGGCCCGTTCACCCTCCGCTTCTTCGGCGGCAAGCACGCCGTCATCCACTCGAGCATTCCGGTGGTCGACAATCTCGGCGTGCTGATCAACGATCAGCTGTACTACGCCGGCGATTCGTACACGATCCCCGAGGGCGTGGATGTCGACGTACTGGCCGTCCCCGCGGGAGCACCGTGGATGAAGATCGCCGAGTCGATTGACTATGTGCTGGCCGTCAAGCCCAAGCGGAGCTTCCCGACGCACGAGATGGTGCTCGCCCGGGCGGGCAAGGACATGGCGAACGGCCGCATCAAGTGGGCGACCGAGCAGGGCGGCGGCGAGTTCTTCCCGCTCGAGCCCGGCGACAGTCTCGACCTCTAGCCCGTGACCTCCGAGGCACGCCCGGCGATCGTCTGGTTCCGCGACGATCTGCGGGTGGCGGACAACCCCGCCCTCACGGCGGCCGCGAGCACCGGGATGCCGGTGCTCTGCGTCTACGTGCTGGACGAGGAGTCGCCGGGCGTGCGCCCTCCGGGCGGTGCGGCCCGCTGGTGGCTGCACCACAGCCTGGAGTCGCTCGACGGCGACCTGCGACGGCTGGGCGCACGGCTGAGCATCCTGCGGGGACCGGCGGAGCCGACCATCGCCGACCTCATCGACCAGACGGATGCGGGGGCGATCTTCTGGAATCGCCGCTACGGCGAGGCCGAGCGCACGGTCGACGAGAGGATCAAGGCGTCGGCCAGGGATCGTGGCCTCGAGGCGTCGAGCTTCGGCGCCTCTCTTCTCTTCGAGCCGTGGACGATCCGGACCGGCTCAGGAACGCCTTTCTCCGTCTACACCCCGTTCTGGCGCGCCTGCCTCGCCGAGCCGGAGCCGCGCAAGCCGCTTCCGGCCCCGGAGAAGCTGCGACCGTACCCGGTCGACGACCGGATCGGAATCGGACTCGACGACCTCGACCTGCTCCCCCGGCATCCGGACTGGGCGGCCGGTCTGCGCGAGGCCTGGACACCGGGCGAGGCGAGCGCGCTCGACGCACTGACCCGTTTTCTCGCCGACGACGTGGCCGACTACCGGCGCGATCGGGACACCCCGGGGATCGCGGCCACCTCACGCCTGTCGCCGCACCTGCGCTGGGGTGAGCTCAGCCCGTTCACCGTCTGGCACGCCACCACCGCCGCCCGCTCCGCGGCGAACGCGGAGGGCGCCGCGACCTTCCTCTCCGAGCTGGGTTGGCGGGAGTTCGCCTATCACACGCTGTTCCGCAGCCCGGCGATGGCGACGGAGAACATCCGCGGAGAGTTCGACGCCTTCCCCTGGCCGCGGCTGCATCCGGCTGCGCTGCGCGCGTGGCAGCAGGGGCGTACGGGTATCCCGCTGGTGGACGCCGGGATGCGCGAGCTCTGGCGCACCGGGACGATGCACAACCGGGTGCGGATGGTCGTCGCCTCGTTCCTGACGAAGAATCAGCTCATCGACTGGAGGCGGGGCGAGCAGTGGTTCTGGGACACGCTCGTCGACGCGGATCCGGCCTCGAACCCGTTCAATTGGCAGTGGGTCGCCGGCAGCGGGGCCGACGCCGCACCCTACTTCCGCGTGTTCAATCCGGAACTGCAGCGCACCAAGTTCGACCCGCACGGCGACTACGTGCGCCGGTGGGTACCGGAGTGGGACACGGCCGACTACCCGGAGCCGATCGTCGATCTCGGCGAGACGAGACGCGCCGCTCTTGCGGCGTACGACGTCGTGAAGGCTGCTCAGCGGGCGTGATCGGCGAGGATCTGGTCGACGTCGATCTGCTTGAGCAGGGCGGTCCAGTCGATTCGCCGCGCCACGTCGGCGAGGTCTTCGTCGGCGAGGACTCGCCCGCTGCGCTCCACGGTGATGCCGACGGGGACCAGCCGGTTGAGTTGGGCGAGGATGGCGTCGTCCACCGCCTCGGTGTCGAAGTCCGCCCCCACACGGGCGTAGTAGTCGCCAGAGAGCGTGTACGCGACGATTCCGGTTTCGATTCGGCTCATACCGCGAGTGAACCCTGTGGCCGCGCGGGCGTCAAGAGCATCGCGCAGTGCGCTCCCCCGGCTCAGGATGTCGGCCGGCTCGGGTGCGCCTCCGACCACGCCGCGATCTCGGCTCGCCTGGCCGCCCCGAGCTTCGCGAGGATGTGCTCGACGTGCGAGCCCACCGTCTTCGGCGCGATGGAGAGGGAGCCGGCGATCTGGCGGTTGGTCGACCCGGTGGCGACGAGCCGCGCGACCTCGACCTCCCGCGCGGTGAGCGGATACGTGCCGTCGTCGCGTGGGGCGTTCGCGCCGGCGGCCGCTGCCTGAGCGAGCAGCGCAGGCGCACCGGACGCCACCGCGATGGCACGCGCCTCGGCGAGCAGATCGGACGCGGTCGCCGGGCTCTTCGAGCGGAGCGCGCACACCGCCCGGTCGATCAGCGTCTGGGTCCGCTCCCACCACCGGTCGTGGGCAGTCCAGCCCGCGGCCGCGCGCTCGATCGCCTCGCGCGCCTGAGCCGGACGCCCCTCCGCCAGTTCGATCAGGCCCTCGGCGTGGTCGAGTGCGGGCAGTGTCACCGCGATCGCGCGCCCATGCACCAGCACGGAGCAGCGCGCGACCCAGTCCCGCGCCGCGGCGGGGCCGCCGACGCTGAGGTGGGCGCGCGCCCCGGTCGCCACGAACGGAAAAAGATAGGCGGCATCCGACACCCTCGCGGAGTCCTCGTAGCCGCGTTCGCTCAGCTCGACCGCCTCGGCCGGATGCCCGGAGCGGGCGGCCAGCTCCGCCAGTCCCCACAGGGCCGGCGAGAGTCGCTGCAGTTCGTGCATCCCCTCGCCGATCGCGCGCGCCTCGGCGAGCAGTTTGGCCGCGCGCTCGTCCTCCCCCGACGACAGCGCCACGAACCCGAGCACGTGCAGCGCGGTGACGCGCGTCGTGATGGCGCAGCGGCCGTCGGCCAAGGCTCGCGACGCCAGGGCGAGAGCCGACCCCGTGTCTCCCGTCTGCCAGCGCACGTGGGCCAGGTGCGCGACGAGATAGTGGTGGTCGTTCCAGCGCTCGGTGCGTTCGGTGTAGGCGATCCCGTCCGCGAGCCAGCCCTCCGCCCTGCGGTATTCGCCGAGCATCGAGGCGCTCGAGCCGAGCATCCGGTAGCTGCGGGCGGCGGCGCCCTCGAGGCCCGCCTCGACCGCGCGGGCCGTCGTCTCCTCGAGCAGTCGCCACCCCTCCTCGCTCCGGCCGGCGAATACAAGCACGGACCCGATCGTCGCGTCCACCCCGATACGGGTCTCGACGTCGTCGTCGGTGAACAGTTCGCGTGCGCGACGGCCGTAGTCGAGGGCGTCCTCCAGCCGTCGATCGAGCATGGTCGCTGCTGCAAGCGCGGCGAGCAGATGTGTGCGGGCGGCACGCGTGCTCTGCTCCGGCAACGGGCGGAGCCGCTGGAGAGCGTCGTCGAGGTCGCGCATCCTGGCCTCGAGGTCGGCGCCGAGCAGATGACGGATGGCGACCAGCCACGGGACGAGTTCGGCGGCGGCGACCTCGTCGCCCTGCTCGCGCAGGAGTTCGATCGCCCGCACGTACTCGCGTTCGGCCGCCTCGTTGTCATCGATCGCGGCGAGCTCTGCGGCGAGCATCCGGTGCAGCTCGGCGCGCTCGGGCGGAGACGACGCGGACGGGATCGTTCGCTCGGCACGCTCGAGCAACTCGGCGGCTTGACGGTGCGCCGACAGCCGGATCGCATGATCGGCCGCCGCCCGCGCGCGCCGGTACGCCTCGGCGGCTCGTCCGGCGCGCTCGAAGTGGTCGGAGACGGCGGCATCGGTGAACGCGTCTCCCGCCGCGTCGGCCACGGCGGCGTGCAGGGCGCGGCGGCGGGCGAGACCGATGTCCTCGTACACGGCGTCGCGGATGAGGGCGTGCCGGAAATCGTAGGTGCGGCCGTCGTCGCGGGCGACGACGAAATGCTCGGCGATGAGCTCGTCGAGCATCAGCTCCACCTCGACCGGGGAGTCTCCGCTCACCCGCGAAAGGAGGTCGGCGTCGAAGCTGCGGCCGAGCACGGCGGCCGACGCCAGGAGCTCGCGCGTGCGGGGGCGCAGCCGCACGGTGCGGTCGATGACGGTCTCGGCGATCGTGTCGGGCACCTCGTCGAAGCCGCCGGCCACCACCTCCTCGATGTGCAGCGGGATCCCGTCGCTCACCTGATACAGGCGCGCGCGTTCGTCGGACGCGGGTTCCCTGCCGATGATCGAGGCGAACATCCGGGCGGTGCCCTCCTCGTCGAGCCGGGCGAGCCGCACCTCCTCGGCGCGCCGCTGGCCGAGCAGGCGCGTTCGCCAGAGCTGGAATTCCGACTGCGGGTACAGCTCGTCGCTGCGGTAGGTGAGGATCGCCATGCTCGGCTGATTCCGCAGTCCGTCGGCGAGCCGCTCGAGCACCTCCAGGCTGAGCTCGTCGGCCCAGTGGACGTCCTCGACGCGCAGCAGCATCGACGAGGCCAGCACGTCGTGCAGAACAGCCGTCAGCTCGGCGACCAACAGGCGTCGCCGCCTGCCCGAGTCGCCCACCATGCCGTCGTCGAGCACGAGCTCCCGGATGCGGGCCGCCGCGTCGACCTCTCCGGCCGATCGCAGCTCGGCGGTCAGCTCGAGCAGCAGCACGCCGGGGGTCTCCCGGTCGCTCGGAAAGGCGTGCACCTGCACGGTGCGCGCCGCGCGGAGCCCGTCGACGATCTCGTCGAGGAGGCGCGATTTGCCGATGCCCGCCTCGCCGCCGAGGAGGAGCACGTGCCCGGAACCGTCGAGTGCCCTCTGCCACCGCCTGCCGGCCAGCGCGAGGAGATCCTCGCGGCCGACGAAGTCGGGACAGACACGGGCGAGACCTCCGGGCGTCGGGTTCGCCGCGATCATGGCCACAGTCTAGAAGCGCGGATGCACGCGGAACAGAGCCGCGACCCATGATCGGTCAGACGACCGATGCCCGCCTCCGCGGCCGGCGACGAGGCTGCTTCCACGAGACACCACAAGACGTTCACGAGAAGGGAACGACCATGGCACGATTCATCGATGTCCACGACGGATTCGTCGGCGTCACCAAGGACCAGCTGGCCGCGGCGCACGATGCCGACGCCGCGATCGAGGACGAGGAGGGGGTGCACATCGAGCACGCGTGGCTCGACCCGCAGAGCGGCAAGGTCTTCTGCCTGTCGACCGGGCCGTCCAAGGAGGCGCTGATGCGCATCCACGAGCGGGCCGGGCATCCGACCGATCAGGTGTACGAGGTCAGCATCGAGGTCTGAGCACCGCCCACGTCGGTGCCGGCGTCGCCTCGCGGCGTACAGTGCGGTGCATGTCAGACGAGAAGGATCAGAAGCCCGACGCCGACGCGCTCGCCGAGAAGGTGCGCGAACTCGGCACGACCGACGAGGACCGGCTCGACGCCGTCGCGGAGCACAATGAGTCGCTCCAGGAGCGGCTGCCGGGCGACGACGAGCTGCCCCTCACCAAGGGGTAGGCCCTTTCGGGTCCTCCCCGCACTGGGGCCGTGCGCAGCGGCGCGCGGCCCCAGTAGCGTGGCGCGGTGGCCTCCGATAACAGCATGCGCGATCGCGCCCCCGGGCATTCCGTGATGGAGCAGGTCGTCAAGCTGCAGGACGCCGCGACGCCGCGCTCGGCGGTGGCCCGCGCGCTCGGCCTCTCCCCGCTCACCGAGGAGGCCTCGCCGTGGTTCGCGGGCGCGACCGGTGAGCGCGAGGTCGGCGCCCTGCTCGAACGGCTGCCGCAGGGCTGGACGGTCTACCACGCCGTCCCCGTCGGCACGGGCGACGCCGACATCGACCACGTGGCGGTCGGGCCGGGAGGCGTGTTCGCGATCAATACGAAGAACCACCGGGGCAGGAAGGTGTGGGTCGGCGACCGCGCGGTTCTGGTGGACGGCGCTAAGCAGCCCTACATCCGGAATTCCGAGCTCGAGGCGTCCCGGGTGCGGCACGTGCTCGCCACCGCCGGCATCGCGGCACCGGTGCACGCCGTCGTGGCGATCGTCGCGCCGGCCTCGTTCACCGTGCGGCAGCAGCCGGCTCGCGTCACCCTGCTCGAAGCCGACGCGCTGGTGCGCTGGATGGGCCGTCGTCCCGTGGCCGTCGACCAGGCGGCCACCGCTGCGATCGTCGCCCTGTTCGACCAGCCCGAGACCTGGCGGGTGGGCGCGGCCGATGCATCAACCGTCGAGCGCTTCGACGCCCTCGCCCGCGAGGTGCGCGTCGCACGGCTGGTGCGGCAGGGCTGGGTGCTGGCCGGTGCACTGGCCATCGTCGCCACCGTGCTGGCCCTGCTCCCCCGCTGAGCCGCCGGCCCGCAGAGGGCTACGCCGCGGGCGTCGCCGCCGTCGTCATCCGCAATTCGAGCGCGCCCTCGACGCCCAGCAACTCCAGTCCCACCCGAACGCCCGCCAGCTGCGCGAGCGAGCGCAGATGCGTGCCGCCGCACGGGATCTCCACGACGCCGTCCGGCAGTTCGCACCGCCAGGCGCGCCGCTCGCCCAGACCATCGCCGGCCCGCGCGATCGAGACGGCCGCGCCGCTGGCGACCCACTCGGCGAGCAGGGCATTCGCGAAGTCCTCCACCTCGGTGAGCCGCTCGGAGAGGTCCGCGGCGGCGAAGCCCTTCTTGCGCAGGCTCTTGCCGATCCGGTACGTGTCGAGCGAGCCGTCGGGCAGGATGCGCGACTCGGTGATCGCGAGCTGATCGAAGTTCGGGTTCCCCCTGCCGTCGAGCGGCACCTCTTTGCTCCAGAGCGGCGCGAGCGCCTCGTTGAGAGCGAGCGACGCGAGGTGGCAGGCGGTGTGCCCGGCCGACAGGGCCCCGCGCACCAGCGGATCGACGGTCACCTGCGCAGCGGCGCCCTCCACGACCGACGCGCCCGAGGCGCTCGGCTCCAGGAGGTGGCAGACGACGAACGCCCACCCCTCAGTACCGGTGCGCACCGGGGCGTCGCCGACGTACAACCTGGAGCCGTCGCTCGCCCCGACGACGGCTCCGATCACGGGATGCTCGACACCGTCGACGGTCAGCACGCCCTGGTCGGCCGGCTGGTCCGGCCACACGGGGTCGACCGGATGGAACGCCGTCCGGTCGAGCACGACGGCCAGCCGGTCGCCCACCGCTTCGACGTGGACCACCGTTCCGCTCGATGCGATGTCGCCGTCGGCGTAGGTGACGATGGTGTCGGTTCGGGGAAGACTCATCCCACCAGGTTACGAGCCCGCGTGGGCCGTTGACGTCGGCTGGGCCTTTCCGCCGGAGCTCGACGTCGCCGTGAGCGAGTCGACGTACGCCTGGTTCTGCGCCATCCACTTCGTCACGATCGGGTCGTAGTCGTCGGTCTTCTCGCCGTTGAACATGGCGTTCTCGAGCGAGTAGAGCTTGTCGGAGTCCAGCCTGAAGTCCTTCACCCAGCGCTCGACCTCCGGGAACTTCTCACCGAAGCTGGTGCTGGCGATCGAGTGGATCGACTCCGCCGTTCCGAGCGTGTTCTTCGGGTCCTTCAAGTCCTTCAGATCGAACTGGTCGTACGCCCAGTGCGGACGCCAGAGCGTCACGGCGATGTTGTCCTTCTTCTTCATCGCACTCGTCAGCTCGGCGAGCATGGCCGGCGTCGACGAGGTCACGAAGTTCAGCTTCGACAGCCCGTACTGCGGGATGACCTTGTTCTGCGTCGCCTCGGTGAGACCGGCGCCCGGTTCGATCCCGACCAGCCGGTTGCCGAACTCCGACGCGTGGGATGCGAGCTGATCGAGCGAGTCGATCGGTGCGTCCTTGTTCACGGCGATGGTCAGCTTGGCCTCGTCGTTCCAGGCGCCGAGATCCACCAGCGAGTCGCCGTACTTCTTCAGGAACGCGGCGTGGGTGGTCGGCAGCCAGCCGTCGAACGCCACGTCGTAGTCGCCGGTGCTGAGTCCTGCGAACGCCGGGCCGGCATCCGCGTACTCGAACTTCACCGAGTAGCCCTGCTTCTCAAGCACGTGCTTCCAGAGGTACGAGGCGGCCTCGCCTTCCGGCCAGCCGTTGAAGACCGCGACCGTGACCGTCCCCTTGCTCCCGCCGGTGCCGCCCTGCGTGACGGCGGCGGCGCTGGTGCCGGCGACCGCGACGACCGCCGCGGTGCCGAGGGCGATGACCGCCCGGCGGGGCAGCCGGCCCCGGACCGCGCCGACCGCTCCGGTCAACCGGTCGAGGATGATCGCCAGGATGACAACGGAGAGTCCGGCCTCGAAGCCGAGCCCCACGTCCACGCGACTGAGCGCCTGCACGATGTCACGGCCGAGGCCTCCGGCGCCCACCATGCCCGCGATGACCACCATCGAGAGCGACAGCATGATGACCTGGTTCACACCGGCGAGGATCGACGGCAGGGCGAGCGGCAGCTGGATCTGGCGCAGGATGCGCCGGGGCGACGACCCGAAGGCCCGTCCGGCCTCCACGATCTCGCTGTCGACGCCGCGGATGCCGAGCTCGGTGAGGCGCACGCCCGGCGCCATCGCGAAGATGATCGTCGCGACGATGCCGGGGACGACACCCACCCGGAACAGGATCAGCGCCGGGATCAGGTACACGAACGCCGGCATGGTCTGCATGAAGTCGAGGATCGGCCGGATGATCGCGGATGCCGTCTTCGAGCGTGCGGCAAGGATGCCGAGCGGCACACTGATCGCCACGGCGATCGCGGCCGCGACGAGCACCAGCGCGAGGGTGTCCATCGCGTTCGCCCACTGGTCGACCCCGGCGATCACCAGGAGTCCGACGATCGTGCCGGCGCCGAAGAGCCAGCCCTTCAGCCAGACGCCGAGTGCCGCGATGACCAGGATGACCACCCAGAACGGCGGCGTCTGCAGAACCCAGTCCATGCCGGTGTAGAGGCCGGTGAAGACGGCGCGGATCACGTCGAAGACGGGACTGAACACGGTCGTGACGAAGTCGACGACGTGCGTCGCCCACTCGCCGAACGGAAGCCGGACATCCATCAGCGCACCTCCTCGAGGTCGGCGGCCGCCGCTCCGGGAGCGGTGTCGCGAAGCGTCTGCGTCATGACTTCGACCGACACGGTCGCCGGCGGTTGCACGATGACGGGGATCTCGGTGGTGTCGCTGGTGACGTTTCCGAGCGCGGCGAGCAGGGTGACGCGCGGGATCACGCCGAGCAGTCGCTGCTTGTCGTCGACGACGGCGAGCGGGAGCTCGCTCTCGACCGACAGCTCGACGAGATCGCTGAGCACTTCGTCGCGGGACACCGAGGCGATGTCCTCGCGGATCGCCGGGGTGAGGTCGGTCTGGCCCTCCCGCACCTGGCGCATCACGTCGCGGTCGCGCACCGCGCCGAGCAGTCGCCGGCCGTGCCCGACCACGAACGCGGCCGAGGTCTGCAGGTCGCGCATCGTCCGCACCGCGGCACGGGGACCGGCCGCGACGGTGACCAGGGCGCGAACAGGCTCCATCACGCTCGCCGCGGTGAGCACGCGGGCGCGGTCGACATCCTGCACGAAGCTCTCGACGTAGTCGTTGGCGGGATCGGTGAGGATCTCCTCGGGCGTGCCGATCTGCACCACGCGGCCGTCCCGCATCACGGCGATGCGGTCGCCGAGGAACATGGCCTCGTTGAGGTCGTGGGTGATGAACACGATCGTCTTGCCGAGCTGGCTCTGCAGCTCGAGCAGCTGCTCCTGCATCTCGCGGCGGATCAGCGGATCGAGGGCGGAGAACGCCTCGTCCATCAGGAGCACATCGGTGTCGGCGGCCAGCGCTCGACCGAGGCCGACGCGCTGCTGCATGCCCCCGGAGAGCTCGCCAGGGAGTTTGTCTCCCCAGCCGGAGAGCCCGACCAGGTCGAGCACCGTCTCGGCGCGCTCACGGCGCTCCGCCGCCGGCACACCTTGCACTTCGAGCCCGTACGCGAGGTTGTCGAGCACGGTGCGGTGCGGCAGCAGAGCGAAGTGCTGGAACACCATCGAGATGTGCTTCTGGCGCACGGCGCGCAGTCGCTTGGCCGGTACGCCCGTGATGGTCGTGCCCATCACATCCACTTCGCCGCTGGTCGGCTCGAGCAGACCGTTGAGCAACCGGATCAGGGTCGACTTTCCCGACCCGCTCAGTCCCATCACGACGAAGATCTCGCCGGTCTTCACACGGAAGCTCGCGTCGATCACGGCTGCTGTCCCATTGGCGGCCACGTCGTCGCGGGTCGCCCCGTCCTTCAGCCGGCGAACGACCTCGCCCGGCTTCCTTCCGAATACTTTGAATAGGTTCCGTGCCTCGACGGCAACAGACTCGCTCACGTGATCTCCGCGGCACGGCAGGGGTGAACCCCGGCACGTGCTCCGTGGTTGCGTCCGGGTGGAGGGTGCGAGCAACGCTGGCGTCTCAAGCGGCGGATGCTCGCGAGTCGCCTGCTGCCGGCGCGACCGTTGGGGTGCGCCCGCACCTCCCGACCGTACGTCCCCGGATCGTGAGGCCGTCGCGCGTCATACGGCGCACGGCCTCGCATCCGGGATCGCGGACTGGGTTTGCGGCCGGTTCCTGCAGGCTGCAGCAGAAAAGGGCATCAACGACGCTATCAACCTGTGAAGGTTCGAAGCCAATCGCTGTTCGGCATTTGCGGATGCATTCCGCTGTCGGCATGCACGCAGTTCCGCGCCGTGGCGGCGATCGAAGCGGGTCAGCATCGTTATCTTTCCGTTACCTGAGTATCTGTGCGTCGGTCGACTCTGGTCGACCACCGCCGGTCTACGGCAGACTCGTGGGCATGATGACCGACCAGAGCGACCACAGCTGGCAGCGCGTTCCCATCGAAGCGCAGAGCGTCGACGCTCCCCTTTCCCGCTCCGCGGTGTTCCTCGTGGTGAGCATCGCCGACGACGATGCCGCGTACCAGAACGTGCGCGACGTGCTCTCCGGGCTCTCCGACCTCGTGAAGACCGTCGGCTTCCGTGACCTGAACGCGCACCTCTCGTGCAACACCGGCATCGGGGCGGCGGTGTGGAGCCGCCTGACGGGCAGCGCGACGATGCCGGCCGAGCTGCGTCCGTTCCGGCCGATCGCGGGGTCCGTGCACACCGCCGTCTCCACGCCGGGCGACCTGCTGTTCCACATCAGGGCCGAGCGCAGCGACTTCTGCTTCGAGTTCGAACGGCAGCTGCTCGGCCTCCTCGGCGACGCCGTCACGGTGGTCGACGAGGTGGTCGGTTTCCGCTATTTCGACTCGCGCGACCTCCTGGGCTTCGTCGACGGGACCGCCAATCCGACCGGCAGCGAGATGGCCGGCTCGACGCAGGTCGGCCAGGAGGACGCCGCGTTCGCCGGGGGAAGCTACGTCGTCGTGCAGAAGTACCTCCACGACCTCGACACCTGGGGATCCCTCCCCGTGCCGGCGCAGGAGGGCGTCATCGGGCGCACGAAGCTGGAGAACATCGAGCTCGCCGACGCCGAGCACGGCCAGAAGTCGCACAAGACCCTCGCGACGATCACCGACGAGAACGGCGTCGAACACGACATCCTGCGCGACAACATGCCGTTCGGCCGACCGGGTCACGGCGAGTTCGGCACCTACTTCATCGGGTACTCTGGCCGGCTCTGGGTGATCGAGCGGATGCTCGAGCGCATGTTCATCGGCGATCCCGAGGGCAGCTACGACCGCATCCTCGACTTCTCGACGGCGGCCACGGGCGTCACGTTCTTCGCCCCGACCCGACCGTTCCTCGACGCCCTGGCCGACTGACCGAGCCCGATGCCCGCGAGCACGATCGCCAACCCGAGCAGCTGACGGAGGCTGAGCACCTCGCCGGCGAGCAGGGCGCCGAGAAGGACGCCGGCGATCGGGTTCAGCAGCCCGATCAGCCCTGTCGTCCCGGCGCCGAGATGCCGCAATCCGCTGAACCAGACGACGAACGCGAGGGCGGTCGCCACGACCGTCACGTAGGCGAAGCCGGCGACCGCCGGCGCGTCGAGCTGCGGCGGGGCTCCCTCCACGACGGCAGCGACCGGGACGAGCAGCAGGCCGCCCGCGATGAGCTGCCACGAGGTCGACGAGAACACGTCGACCCGGTCGCCGGTGCTCCAGCGGGTCGCCAGCACATAGCCGATCGATGACAGGAGCATCGCGGCCAGCGAGGCGGCCACTCCCCACGGGTTCACGGCAGACCTGCCTCCGAGCAGCATCACGCAGACGCCGGCGACCCCGATGACGGCGCCCAGCAGCGCGAGCATCCGGGGCCGTTCGGCCAGGAACAGCCAGCCGAAGCCCATCATCGCCAGCGGAGAGGTGGCCATCAGGGTCGCCGCCACCCCCGACGGCAGCAGTTGAGCGGCGACGTAGACGAGCGCGAAGAACGCGCCCGTGTTCAGCACTCCGAGCACCGCCGAACGCCACCACCAGGCGCCGCGCGGCCGTCGACGGCGCACGAGGAACAGGAGCACCCCTGCCGGGAGTGCCCGGATGACCGCGCCCCACAGCGGCGCGTCCGCGGGCAGCACCGCCTGGGTGACGACGTAGGTCGAGCCCCAGGCGATCGGCGCGATGGCGGTGATGGCGACCCAGACCCATTTAGCTTCCATGGAAGCTATTTTACCTTCCGTGGAAGCTAGTATGGAACCATGGCCCCGGAATCCATCGCACCTGATCGCATCGCCCGCATCCAGGCCGAGTGGACGCGAGAACGGCCGGAGCTGGATGTGCGCCCGCAGGGTGTCATCGGCCGGCTGCACCGTGTCGCGGAACACCTCACCGGCGAGCTGCAGGCCGTCTACGCCGAGCACGGACTCGGCGAGGGCGACTTCGATGTGCTCGCGGCTCTCCGGCGCGCAGGCGAGCCGTTCGAACGCAGCCCGGGGGCGCTGGCCGAGCACACCATGGTCACCACCGGCGGGATGACGAAGCGCATCGACCGGTTGGAGCGCGCCGGCCTGGTCACCAGGCGGCCCGCCGGCGACGACGGGCGCGGGCGCATGGTCGCCCTCACGCAGCGCGGACGCGAGGTCATCGACAGCGCGTTCACCGACCACATGGCCAACGAGCGCCGTCTGCTCGACGCCATCAGCCCGGCCGACGCCGCCCGGCTGGAGGCGATCCTCACGCGATGGCTGGCGACGTTCGAGTAGCCGGCGGCTCGACGGCCCCGGCCGGCGCCTCGGACCCTGAGAGTCGGCGGACCATCGCCACCGCCACCGCATCGTTCTCGCGGAAGGAGAGCGCGTTCGTGCCCGGCCGCGAGAACGCACCGGCGAACGGCGCGGTGGTGAACGGCCCGATCGCGTACCTCCGCGGATGCACGGAGCCGTCGGTCCTCACGATGCGGGAGTCCGACGGCCGCACCTCGATCAGCCCGTCACGTTCAGCCCCGTCGCCACGGGCGACCAGGTCGCGCAGGGCGGCGCTGTCGCTCGTCGCCGCGTCGGCGCCCGGCAGCCAGGCGTCGACGAGGGTGTCGGCGGCGAACTCCCCGTCGACGTTGGAACCGCCGACGATGAACGCGCCCGCGTCCTCGTCCGCCGTCACCCGCATCCCTCCCCCGAGGAACTCGACGATGCCGGCCTCCGAGAGGGCGACCAGTTCTTCGAGCCGGTGCCCGGGCGGCCCCGAGGCGACGTAGCTGAAGAAGCCGGGCCACCAGGTACGGAGGTCGGTGCGGGCGGTCTCGCTCCAGCCGGGCGACCCGCTCTCGGGCGCGAGCACGAACATGCACTGCAGCAGCGCGGTGAACAGCCCGAGTGTCGCACTATGCCCTTGGTCGCTGCGCAGGCGCAGGTCACGCCGGATGTAGTCGCGCACCGCCTCCTGCAACGCGGCGGCGTTCTCGAAGCGAGTGCCGTCGAGGGGCCGATCGAACGCGTCGAGCAGGAGTCGGTCGTCCTCGTGCGGCACAGCGCGCTCCACCAGGGCGCGGTACTCGTCCCCGAACGGATCCACCAGCGCGAGCCGGGCGACGAACGACGACCAGTCGCTCGCCGTGCGCTCCGGATGGCCCGTGAAGAGTTCCGCGTAGTAGCCGTGCAGCATCTCCCGTGCGATCAGCGGCCACACCTCGCTCCGGAAGTCGACGGGCGTGCCCCGTCCGAGGAGGCGGCCGAGGGCGTCGGCCGTGAAGAAGCGCAGCGGCGGCCGGTCCCCCACCAACGTCGATGAGATCTTCGCGTGGTACGGAACCCCGCGCCGCGACCCGATCAGGATGCGCGGTTCGAGACCGCTCGGCGTGTACCGCAGCCCCCCGCCCGGGGCTCGGTCGAATCGGCCGCCGCGACCCTCGGTGAGCAGCACGACGAGGTCGACCGCCGCCAGACCGAAGCCGCGCACGACGATCGGCCGGCCGGCGGCGAGCGCGGAGGTGTCGGCATCCGCCGTGAACGCGGGCGGCTGATAGTGCAGTCCGTGTCGGTCGGCGAACGCGGCGAGCGCGGCCGGCTCCCCGTCGAGGGCGCGACCGTTGTGGCCGAGCGCGTAGAGCACGAGATCGGCCCGGATGCTCGACCCGTCCTCCAGCGTCACCTGCTGCACGTCGTCCCCTCCCTCCACCGAGACCGCGCGATTCGCATGCACGACGATCGTCACGTCCGCGTCCAGGAGCTCGACCGCGCGACGCTGGAACCAGTCCAGGTAGTGGCTCTGCAGGCGACGGGTGGGAAAGCTCGAGCCGGTGAGCCCCTCGAGTTCGGCGCGCACGACGGCATCCGTGACCCGACCGTCGTCGATGTGTCCCGCACGCACCTGCTCGGCCCACTCGATCAGCGATGGCCCCGGGATGATCGGCCCGTCGATGGCGCACGACGCATCGGTGAACATCGTCACGTCCGCCGCCATCGAGTTGAGTTTGAGCAGTGGCGACTGGGCGGAGCGCCAGATACGGCCCGGGCCGGCCGGGTGCGGATCCACCAGGTGGATGGTGACCGGCTCGCCCCTGCCGGCGGCGGCCCGGTTCGCGGCGAAGCGCTCGAGCCAGCCGGCAGCGCGCGGGCCGGCGCCGATGACGGCGATGGATGCTCGGAGCGATGACATCGCAGCAGCCTCCCCGCCCGCGCAAGCTCCGCCTAGCCCAGATGTCGCTCTGTGACAGCGGCGACGCACGACGTAACGCAGCGTGGTCGGCAGTTGACGGCGCACCGTACGGTCTCAGCACATCCGATCAGGACCCATGACCGAAGGAGGCATCCGGTGACCATCAACGACGTCGTCGCGGACGAGTTCCGCTACGTCGCAGCGACCGACGAACTCGCCAGGCCGTTGCTCGCCGAGCTCGAGCTCGAGTACGACACACGCTACGGCGACTTCTTCGGCGAGCGCGCCTCGACCGAGCTCACTCGCTACCCGGCGGCCGAGTTCGCCGCCCCGCACGGCGCGTTCGTGGTGCTTCTGCGCAACGGGTCGCCGATCGCCGGCGGCGCCTTCAAACGCGTCGACGACGAGACCGCCGAGCTGAAGCGCATCTGGACGAGTGCCTCGCACCGGCGCGAGGGCCTCGGCCGCCGTGTCGTCGCCGAGCTGGAGGCCGAGGCGCTGCGCCGTGGCTATTCCCGCGTCTATCTCACGACGGGTCCACGGCAGCCCGAGGCCAAGGGCCTCTACCTCGCAGCGGGATACACGCCGCTGTTCGACACGGCCGCTCCTCCCGAGGAGGTCGGCATCCACCCGTTCGAGAAGCGGCTCGATGCCGCGACATCCCGAGAGACCGAACGATGACCGCGGTCACCGAGCGGACGGCCGACACCGCGGTCCTCCCTCCGCGCACGGCCGTCGCCGACCTTCCCGCCGGCATCGACCTCCGGCGCCTCTCCGAACGACCGGTGCTCCCGCTGCGTCATCCCGGTCGCTGGATCGCCGCCGCCCTCGTGCTGGTCGTGCTGCTCAACTTCGGCCAGACCCTCTTCACCAACCCGTCCTGGGAGTGGGCGAAGGTCGAGAAGTGGCTGTTCAGCCCGGCCATCCTCACCGGACTGCAGCTGACCCTCGTCGCGACGGCGATCAGCGCGGTCGTGAGCTTCATCGGCGGCATCGTCGTCGCACTGGGGCGCCTCTCGCCGAACCCCGTGCTCAGCACCGTCAGCTGGCTCTACGTGTGGCTGTTCCGTTCGGTGCCGCTGATCCTGGTGCTGATCTTCCTGTACAACCTGGGCAACCTGTACCCGACGATCGGCATCGGCGTCCCGTTCGGGCCGCAGGTCGAGGTGAAGACGGTCACGGTGCTCTCCGACCTCACGCTCGGCGTCATCGGGTTGAGCCTCAGCGAGATCGCCTACTCGTCCGAGATCGTGCGCGCCGGCGTGCTCTCCGTCGACCAGGGGCAGCACGAGGCCGCGAAGGCCCTCGGCATCTCGCGGTCGCGGCAGTTCCGGCGCATCGTGCTCCCGCAGGCACTGCGTTCGATCGTGCCCGCCTATGTGAACCAGATCATCGGACTCCTCAAGGCGAGCTCCCTGCTGTTCTACGTCTCGCTTCTCGACCTGTTCGGCGTCGTGCAGAACCTCGGGAGCACCTACCCCACCGACGTCATCCCGCTGCTGGTCGTCGCCACCATCTGGTACCTCGTGCTCACGAGCGTCGTCTCGATCGTGCAGTTCTACGTCGAGCGCTTCTACGCCCGCGGCGCGTTGCGCACGCTTCCTCCGACGCCGCTCCAGCGGCTGAGGCGCCGCACGCGCGCTGTGTTCGGGGGTGCCCGATGAGCGCGACGATCGAGATCTCCAATGCCGTGAAGGCCTTCGGCGACAAACCCGTGCTGCGGGGTATCGACCTCACGATCGCGGCGGGCACCGTCACGGTCATCCTGGGGCCCTCCGGCTCGGGCAAGTCGACGCTGCTGCGCGCGATCAACCACCTCGAGCGACTCGACGAGGGCTACGTGGTGGTCGGCGGCGAACTGATCGGGGTCCGCGTGCAGGGCGACAGGCTCAAGGAGCTGAGCGAGAAGCAGATCCTCCGCCAGCGCTCGCGCATCGGCTTCGTCTTCCAGAACTTCAACCTGTTCCCGCACCTGACCATCCTCGAGAACGTCACCGAGGCGCCGATCTCACTCGGCGTCGCCCCGGCCGATGCCCGGGCGCGCGCCACGGCCCTGCTCGACCGCGTCGGACTGGCGGAGAAGGCGGCGGCCTACCCGCGCCAGCTGTCGGGCGGACAGCAGCAACGCGTCGCCATCGCACGCGCGCTCGCCCTGGAGCCGCAGGTCATCCTGTTCGACGAGCCGACCTCGGCACTCGATCCGGAGCTGGTCGACGAGGTGCTGCAGGTCATCCGCACCCTCGCCGGCGAGGGCACGACCCTCGTCGTCGTCACGCACGAGATCGGCTTCGCGCGGGAGGTCGCCGACCGTGTCGTCTTCATCGACGACGGTCGCGTGGTCGAGGAGGGCGCACCCGGCGACATCCTCGACCACCCCACCCAGCCGCGCACCATCGACTTCCTGAGCAAAGTGCTCTGAAGCCGCGGGCCGACGCCCGCGGGCACGACCCCGACAGCCCACCCCACAGCAAGGAGAACCGATGTCTTCCCCCACTCCCATCCGCCGCCGTTCGCGGTGGCTCAGCACGGCAGGTGCCGCGTTCGCGGCCGCCGCCCTCGTCGGATCCCTCGCGGCCTGCTCCGGACAGGCGTCAGCAGAGACGACGCCGGGTCGCGTGACCGTGGCCGCGCACGCCAACGGCGCCGGCACCGAGACCACCATCTCGGTGGCCCAGGTCGACTCGATCCGCAAAGAACTCCCCGATGCCGTACGCAAGAGCGGCAAGCTCGTGATAGGCATCGGCGCCCTCCCCGCAGGGTTCCCGCCCCTGGCCTACACGGGTGACGACCAGAAGACGCTGACCGGCGCCGAGCCCGACCTCGGCCGTCTCGTCGCCGCCGTCTTCGGCCTCACGCCCGAGGTCAAGAACGCCACCTGGGACAACCTGTTCGTCGGCATCGACACCGGCGCGACGGATGTCGGCTTCTCGAACATCACCGACACCGAGCAGCGCAAGGAGAAGTACGACTTCGCCTCCTACCGCCAGGACAACCTCGCCTTCACGACGCTGAAGAAGAACTCCTGGTCGTTCGACGACGACTACGAGAACCTCGCCGGGCTGACCGTCGCTGTCAGCGCCGGCACGAACCAGGAGAAGATCCTGCTCGAGTGGCAGACGAAGCTGAAGGCCGAAGGCAAGGCCCTCGACATCAAGTACTTCACCGACACCAACTCCACCTATCTGGCCCTGAACTCCGGCAAGATCGACGCCTACTTCGGCCCGAACCCCGGCATCGCGTACCAGAACACGCAGACCAAGGACTCGGCCAACCCCACCCGCACGGCCGGCACCTACTCCGGCGCCGGAGCGAGCCTGCAGGGCCTGATCGCTGCGACCGTGAAGAAGGGCAGCGGCCTCGACAAGCCGGTCGCCGACGCGATCAACTACCTGATCGACAACGGGCAGTACGCCACCTGGCTGAAGGCGTACAACCTCTCCAACGAGGCCGTGAAGAAGTCCGAGATCAACCCTCCCGGGCTGCCGAAGACGAACGAATAGCAGCACGGCGCGTCAAGTCGCCGGCCGTGATTGTTACGGCCGGCGACTCGGGGCGCAACAGGTCGTCATCTTCATGGCGCCGCGCTCCTCCGGCGGGTTAGAAACGAGCATCATGTCGCGGATCTTCACGAGTACCTTCAACCCCGGCCGGGCACGCTTCGAGCTGGTCGTCAGCCCGCAGGGCGACGTCTATGCGTTCCCACTCACGCTGGCGATCGCACAGCGTCACGTGCTCGACGGCCACTCGCGCTATCTGGTCGGCCATGTCACCAAGGGCGTGGATGCGCGGGGCGAGAGCGCCTGGACGGCCAGCGGCCCGTCGGGGCTCGTCTACGGCACCACCTTCCCGAGCCTGTCATCGGCGCTCGAGATCATCGCCGACGAGTACGACCTGACGCCGGTGCCCTGAGCAGTGGATTCGGGCCGGCGGATACTGGCCAGCCAATGCGGCCGGCGGATGCGGCCGGCGAGCGGATGTAGCGTAGAAGGAATGGACACCGTGGCAACCGACACCCTGCTCATCCGGCTCGCTGAGGCCGACGAGTACCCCGCGATCGGCGACCTCACGCATGCCGCCTACACCGGCGATTACGACGATCTCTCCGCCGGGTATCAGGAGCAGCTGCGGCATCCCGAGCGCCTGCTCCCGTCGTACGACGTCTGGGTCGCGGCCGACCGGTCGAGCGGCGAGCTGCTCGGCACCGTCGCGATCCTGCGTGCCGGTCTCGACGACGAGGGGCGCATCGGCCCTGACGAGCTCTACTTCCGCCTGCTGGCCGTCTCGCCGGCGGCACGCGGCCGCGGCATCGGCACCGCACTCACCGAGTTCGCCCGCGCGACGGCGGCCGAGCGGCGCTCAGCGCGCGTCGTGCTGCACAGCGGCGAGAACATGCTCGGCGCCCATGCGCTCTACACCAAGCTCGGGTACTCCCGGCGGCCGGAACGCGAGCTGGTCGTCGTCGACGGCGGCCGCCGCATCCAGCTCTACACGTTCGCGCTCGACCTCTGACGAGCCTGCTGCGACGAGCGTGACCGGATCAGACGCTCAGGCCTTCGCGAGGGCGTCCTCCAGTGCGACCCACGGCAGCATCGCGCACTTGATGCGGGTGACGTAGCGCGAGACGCCCGCGAGCGCGACGGCGTCGCCGAGCAGCTCCTCGTCGCCGTCGATGGTGCCCTTGGACTGCATGAGCTCGCGGAAGGCGCCGATCTTGTGCGTCACTTCCTCACGCGACGCATCGCTCACGATGTCATTGAGCAGCGAGGCCGACGCGGTCGAGATCGAACAGCCGTGACCCTCCCAGCTGATCGACTGCACACCACCGTCGGGGGCCGCGTAGACGTTGAGCGTCACCTCGTCGCCGCAGGTCGGGTTCAGCTGGTGCGACGACGAGGCTGCGCCCTCGCGCAGGCCGTAGCCGTGCTTCTGCTTGGCGTGATCGAGGATGACCTGCTGGTACAGGTTCTGAAGGTCGCTGGAGGTCATCGGTCCACTCCGAAGAAGGCGCGGGAGTCGGCGACGGCCTCGAGGGCCTGGTCGACTTCGTCCGCGGTGTTGTACAGGTACGTGCTGATGCGCGTGCTCGCCGTCGCCCCGAAGCGGCGGTGCACCGGCTGCGCGCAGTGGTGGCCGACGCGCACGGCGATGCCGCGGTCGTCGAGGAACTGGCCGACGTCGTGCGAGTGGATGCCGTCGACCACGAAGCTGGCGAGCCCCACCCGTTCGACGCCCGCCGCCGGACCGAGGACGCGCACGCCCTCGATGCGGTCGAGTCCGTCGAGCAGGCGGGCGCCGAGGAGCGCCTCGTGCTCCTCGATGGCGCCCATGCCGACCGCGTCGAGGTACTCGACGGCCCGGGCGAGCGCGATGACCTGGGAGACGCGTTGCGTTCCCGCTTCGAAGCGCGCGGGCGCCGGGAGGTATTCGGCCTCGGTGAGCGTGACCGTGGTGATCATCGAGCCGCCGGTGAGGAACGGCGGGAGCGCGTTCAGAAGCTCCGAACGGCCGTAGAGCACGCCGACACCGGTCGGCCCGAGCATCTTGTGGCCGGAGAAGGCGGCGAAGTCGACGCCCAGGGCGTGCAGGTCGAGCGACAGATGCGGAGCGGACTGGCAGGCGTCCAACACGACGAGGGCGCCGACCGCGTGTGCGAGCCCGACGAGCGTCTCGACCGGATTGATCGCGCCGAGCACGTTCGAGACGTGGGCGAAGGCGACCACCTTGGTGCGCTCGGTGATGAGTTCAGCGGCCTGGTCGAGGCGCAGCCGGCCGTCGTCGTGCAGGCCGATCACCCGGAGCGAGGCGCCGGTGCGTGCCGCCAGCTCCTGCCACGGCACGAGGTTCGCGTGATGCTCCGCCTCGGTGACGACGATCTCGTCGCCGGCCCCCAGCCGGAAGCGCTCGGCGGCGGGCCCTCCGCGGCCGAGCGAGGCGTTCGACATCCCGTAGGCGATGAGGTTGATGCCCTCGGTCGCGTTGGAGGTCCAGACGATCTCGTCAGGGTCGGCCCCCACGAACCGCGCGACCGTGGCGCGCGCCTCCTCGAACAGCTCCGTGGCCTCGCCGGCGACGGTGTGGGCGCCGCGGTGCACCGCCGAGGTGTAGTGCTCGGCGAAGTCGCGCTCCGCGTCCAGCACCTGGCGGGGCTTCTGGGCGGTCGCGCCGGAGTCGAGGTAGACGAACGGATGCCCATTGACCTCACGGTCGAAAATGGGGAAATCCGCTCGCACCCGCACGACGTCGAGTGGTTCGGTCTGCATTCTTGTGTTCACGTGGATCCCAACGATGAATTCTAGTCGCCTCATCTGCAAGTCCTCCGGAGACGACGGCATTCCCCGCCGTTGCGCAAGCGCGCATTACCGCCTGTGACAGCGTTACGCCGGATGTCGCCCGATGCTGTAGGCACGGCCGCCGGTCCGGCTAGCGTCCAGCCCATGACAATCGCAACGGAACAGGCGCAGCAGGAGACCTTCGAAGCCGACTGGGTCGCCTGGCACGACCGCCACGAGACCGCCCGCGCCGCCGAGCACGGCTTCCTCGCCGTGACCGGTCTGCACTGGCTCACCGAGGAGCCCACCCGGTTCGACGACGCCCCCGGGGCGTGGTCCACCGGCAGCGACGGGCCCGTCGTGGAGCTCGACGACGGAGAGTCCCTGCTCGTCGACGGCGTCACCGTCACCGGCCGCCACGCGTTCGGCCCGATCGCCGAGCGCGGCGGGATCGTCGCCGCCTTCGGCGATGCGGTGGTCGAGGTGGCCAAGCGCGGCGGCTCCGACATCATCCGCCCGCGGCATCCGGACAATCCACTGCGCACCCACTACCGCGGCACCCCCGCCTACGCACCGGATGCCCGCTGGGCGGTGCCCGCACGCTTCGTGCCTTTCGACAGACCACGCGAGGTGACCGTCGACGCGGCGGTCGAAGGACTGCAGCACGTCTACGAGGCGCCGGGGGTCGTCGAGTTCG
This sequence comes from Leifsonia poae, assembly GCF_027921845.1. GTDB lineage: Bacteria > Actinomycetota > Actinomycetes > Actinomycetales > Microbacteriaceae > Leifsonia > Leifsonia poae. The sequence goes on along the minus strand of NZ_BSEN01000015.1, from coordinate 333,535 downwards.
AGCTCGACGGAGTGCCCCAGCGGCTCACCGTCTTCAACGGCAGCGCGCCGGGAAGCCTGTTCGCCCTCTTCACCGACGCGACCAGCGGGGTCACCACCTACGCGGCGAACCGTTCGCTCGAGATCGCGGCGCCGGGAGCGGATGGCTCGGTGCTGCTCGACTTCACCCGCGCGGTGAACCTGCCCTGCGCCTATACCGAGTTCGCCATCTGCCCGCTGCCGCCGAGCGAGAACCGGCTCGCGGTCGCGATCGAAGCCGGCGAGCGCATCCCGGCCGAGCGGAGCGCACGATGAGCCGCGGGACAGTCGCCGGCGCCTTCGTCGTCGGAGTGGAACTCGACGGCGATGGGGCGCACCCGGCGGCGTGGCGCGCATCCGGTCACACACCGGCCGAGCTGCTGAGCGGCCGCACGGTCGCGGCCCGCGTCGCCGCGGCCGAGCGCGCCGGCTTCACGTTCGCGACCTTCGACGACTCCCCGTTACCGCCGTCGGCCGGTCCCGACATCACGGCGCGCATCGACGCGGTGCAGCGCGCCGCCTTCGCCGCCCCGCTGACGGGAGCGATCGGTCTCGTGCCGGCCGCGCACTCCACCTACAGCGAACCGTTCCATGTCGGCACCCAGCTCGCCAGCCTCGACTTCGCCGCCGGTGGCCGTGCCGGCTGGCTGGTCACCGTCGATCCGGATGCGCGCATCGCCGCCCTCTACGGACGCCCGGCCGTCGACGCGGACGCCGCGCGCGAGCGCGCGGCCGACGCCGTGGAGGTCGCCCGTCGGCTCTGGGACTCGTGGGAGGACGACGCCGAGATCCGGGATGTCGCCACCGGACGGTACCTCGATCGAGATCGCGTGCACTACGCCGCGTTCGCCGGAGGCGACTACTCGATCGTCGGTCCGGCGATCGTGCCGCGGCCGCCCCAAGGTCAGCTGCCGGTGTTCGGCGACGCCGCCCTCTCGGGCTCCGTGGAGCTGGACGTCGCCCTCCTCACCGCGGGCACGGATGCCGACGACACGACGGAACTCATCGCGGCCGTCGCGGCCGGGGCGGCCGCCGCCCGGGCGTCCGACAGGACGGGCACGGCCCTGGTGGTCGTGGAGCTGGACGTGGTGCTCGACCACGCGGGCGTCGATGCCGCCGACCGGCTCGAGGCACTCGACGGTCACACCGCGTGGAGCACGGAACGCGCCCGCTTCGTCGGCAGCGCTCCGGCTCTCGTCGACCTGCTGACCGGGCTCGCGAGCGTCGTCGACGGCGTGCGCCTGCATCCGGCTGTGCTCGACATCGACCTCGACGAGCTCGGCCGCGCCGTGCTCCCCCGCCTCCGCGCGGCCGGCGTCTTCACCTCGCCCGCCCCCGGTGGCACCCTGCGCGACAGCCTCGGGCTCGCGCGTCCCGTCAGCCGCTACGCGACCGCCCGCTAGGAGCATCTCATGACCACCGCCCGCACCACCCTGCGCTTCGGCGTCTTCTTCCAAGGTGTGAACTTCAGCACCATCTGGTCCGACCCCGCCAGTGGCTCGCAGATCGATTTCGAGAGCTTCCGCCGCCTCGCGCAGACCGCCGAACGCGGGCTCTTCTCCGCGTTCTTCCTCGGGGAGGGCCTCCGGCTGCGCGAGCACCTCGGGCGGCTCCACGAACTCGACGTCGCCGGACGACCGGATGCGCAGACACAGCTCGCGGCGCTCGCCGCGGTCACCAGCCGTATCGGCCTGGTCGCCACCCAGAACACGACCTACAACGACCCCGTCGACCTCGCGCACCGTCTCGCCAGCCTCGACCTGCTCTCGGGCGGCCGCGCCGCCTGGAACATCGTCACCACCGACAACGCGTGGACGGGCGAGAACTTCCGTCGGGGCGGGTATCTCGACCACGCCGACCGCTACCGTCACGCGGAGAGCGTGGTGAACATCGCGAAAGCCGTCTGGGGCGCCTTCGACGACGACGCCGTGGCGACCGCAGCGACGGCCCCGTCGTGGTCGACCCCGAACCCGTCGGCGGAGGTCGACGGGGCGACCGGTCACTACGCCGTCCGCGCGCTCAGCCGCCTCCCCCGCAGTCCCCAGGGGCACCCCGTGCTCTTCCAGGCCGGCGACTCCCCCGAGGGCCGCGACTTCGCTGCCCGGACCGCCGACGTGATCTTCTCGGCGCACGCCGGCTTCGACGACGCGAAGACCTTCGCCGCCGACATCCGGGCCCGCACCCTGAAGGCCGGTCGCCCGGCCGACGATCTGAAGATCTTCCCCGGGCAGGAGTTCATCCTCGCCGACAGCGACGCGGAGGCCGCCGAGAAGGCGCGCTGGGTGCGGGAGCAGCAGGTCTCACCGCAGACGGCGCTCGCGTTCATCGAGAACGTCTGGGGTACCGACCTCAGCGCGTACGACCCCGACGGTCCGCTGCCGACCGTCGACCCGGTGCAGGACACGACCGGCGAGACGCGCGGCGCCGGCTTCCGCGGGGCTCAGGCTCTGGCGACGGCGGAGAAGTGGCGCGCGCTCTCCGAGGCGGAGGGGCTGTCGATCCGGCAGCTCGTCATCCGGCTGTCGTCGGGTCGCGGTTTCGTCGGCAGCGTCGCGTCGGTCGCCGACGAGCTCGAGCGGTTCGCCGACGAACACGTCGTCGACGGGTTCAACATCACCCCGTGGCTCGTGCCGGGCGGCCTCGACGACATCGTCGACAAGCTGGTGCCGGAGCTGCAGGAGCGGGGCGTCTACCCGACGGAGTACGCCGGCTACACTCTCCGCGAGAACCTTGGACTGCGGGTGCCTCCGTCGGCGCGTGAACGCGAGGCAGCGACCGCCTGACCGGATGTACCGTGCGGTGACCGGCGTTCACGCGCCGGTCACCGCACGCCCGTAGGATTCCCGCATGTCCACCTCCGGCGCCCTGGCCCGCCGGCTCGGTCTCGGCGACGCTGTCATGATCGGGCTCGGCTCCATGATCGGCGCGGGCATCTTCTCGGTGTTCGCACCGGCGGCATCGGCCGCCGGGAGCTGGCTGCTCGCCGGACTCGCGATCGCGGCTGTCGTCGCCTTCTGCAACGCGACCTCCTCCGCGCAGCTCGCGGCGACGTACCCGTCGTCGGGCGGAACGTACCTGTACGCCCGTGAACAGCTCGGCGACTGGTGGGGGTTCGCCGCCGGCTGGAGTTTCGTGATCGGCAAGACCGCGAGCTGCGCCGCCATGGCGTTGACCTTCGCCACGTACGCGGCGCCTCCCGGCTGGACGAAGCCGGTCGCGGTCGTCGCTGTCGTCGCGCTCGCGACCGTCAACTACTTCGGCGTGACCCGCACAGCGCAGCTCACGCGCATCATCGTCGTGCTCGTGCTCGCCGTGCTGGCCGTCGTTGTCGCCGCGGAAGCGACGGCCTGGAACGCTGCCCCGACGTCCGGAGCGGTCGACACGACCCTCTACGGCGTGCTGCAGTCGGCCGGCCTCCTGTTCTTCGCCTTCGCCGGCTACGCCCGCATCGCGACCATGGGCGAGGAGGTCCGCTCGCCGGAGCGCACCATCCCGGCCGCCATCGGCATCGCTCTCGGCATCGCGGTGGTGGTCTACGCGGCCGTCGGCATCGTCGCGCTCGGCTCCCTCGGGCCATCGGCGCTCGCGGCGTCGCCCGCCCCGTTGCGCGATGTCGTCGCCGCGGCCGGCTGGGCGTGGTCGGTGCCCGTCGTCCGCGTCGGCGGGGCGCTGGCCTCGCTCGGTGCCCTCCTCGCCTTGATCGCCGGGATCGGACGCACCGCCTTCGCGATGGCCAGGGAACGCGATCTGCCCCGGATGCTGAGCGCCGTGCATCCGCGTTGGCACGTTCCGCACCGGGCCGAGATCACGCTCGCCGCCGTCATCGTCATCCTGGTGCTCACGGTCGACCTGCGCAGCGCGATCGGGTTCTCCTCGTTCGGCGTGCTCCTCTACTACTTCATCGCCAACCTGGCCGCGTTCACGCAGCTCCCCGACCGCCGCCGCTTCCCTCGCGGGCTGCAACTGCTCGGGATGCTCGGCTGCGCGGTGCTGGCGCTCACCCTCCCGCTCGCCGGGGTCGCCGTCGGCGTGCTCGTGGTCGCGGTCGGGCTCGCGGTGCGCGCCCTGCGTCTCCGCAACGATCGACGCGGCGCGGCCTGAGGGCAGCCGGCGATGAGACGCCGTACTTTTCCGCTCCTCCGTTCACACGATGAACGGGATGAGCGCCCTGCGCTCGGGAGGATAGTCGTCGAACGTCTGCCGATACCACCGGTGGTTCGACACCGCCCGCGGGGCGAGGTTGGCCACTGTATAGAGCGCGAACGCGAGCCCCGCCGGCGACCAGGTGGCGACGGCCCACCCGATCCACTCGATCATCTCTCCCAGATAGTTCGGGCTCGACACGTAGCGGAACCCGCCGCCCTGCGGGATCGAATAGCCTGACGATCCCGGTCGGCGCAGGCGGCGCAGGATGCGATCCGAGCCGATGTTGAGCGCGAACCCGGCCAGGAAGACCAGCACTCCCACCAGGAATCGCGGATCCGCCAGCCACGACGTCGCGTACGAGCCGTACTCCGAGATCCAGCGGGCGTTGATCCAGGTGTTGAGCAGGTTGAAGAGCATCGCCATCGCCATCACGCTGACGGGCATCCGGCCGCCGCCGCGCATCAGGAACGGGTAGACGAACGCGCGCTGCACGTAGTGGAGCTGCCAGAGCGCCAGGAAGATCAGGGGGACGAGCTCGGCGCGGTGCTCGCCGAGGAGGTAGAACACCAGGAACAGGATCGAGGCCGGCGACTCCATGACGACCCAGCCGACCCGGCTCGGCACCGTCGGCCCCCACCCGCCGCGGTTGTGCCGGCCGTACGGCGCCACGATGAAGCACAGCGCGACGAATGTCACGACGGCGAGCGCGATCTCGAGTGCGACCAGCCAGCCGAATGCGGTGTCCGGCACGCGCGTCACTCTCCCCCGAGCGCCTTCAGCACGCGATCCATCGACCCGCCGAGCGCCCAGGTGTCCGCGAGCTGTTCGGCCGCCGCCAGCTGTTCGCCCTTCACCGCGCGGAGCACCGGATCGAAGGCGGGCAGCTCGAGATCGCGCACCACCTCGACGACGCGTGGGGCGACATCCAGATAGTCGGAGGCGGCCGCGAAGCGGGCGCGCACGGTCGGCGAGAGCGGCGTCGCGGTGTCGGCGGCGGCCGCTCGGATGGCCGTCAGGTCGCCGAACTCGCGGAGCAGACCTGAGGCGGTCTTCTCGCCGACGCCCGACACCCCGGGGAGGCCGTCCGAGGTGTCGCCCCGCATCGCGGCGAAGTCGGCGTACTGCTGCGGGCCGATCCCGTACTTCGACTCGATCACCCCGTCGGTCACGAGTTCGAGGTTGCTCATGCCCTTGGCCGTGTAGATGACCCGCACCCCGGCTGCATCGTCCACGAGCTGGAACAGGTCGCGGTCACCGGTCACGATGTCCACGGGCCGCCCCGCTCCCGTGGCGAGGGTGCCGATCACATCGTCCGCCTCGTGATGAGCGGCGCCGACGATCGCGATGCCGAGCGCATCCAACACCTGCCGGATCACCGGGATCTGAGCGACCAGCCCCTCCGGGGTCTGCTCCACGTCGACACCGCCCGCCACGGACTTCTCGACCCGGTGGGCCTTGTAGCTGGGGATCAGCTCGACGCGCCACCCGGGCCGCCAGTCGTCATCCCAGCAGGCGACCAGTTCGGTCGGCTCGAACTCGGTGACGAGGCGCGCGATGATGTCGAGCAGACCCCGCACGGCATTGACCGGCGTGCCGTCGGGGGCCTTGACGCTGTCGGGCACCCCGTAGAACGCGCGGAAGTACAGCGAAGCAGTATCGAGGAGCATCAGTCGCCCGGTCACACCCCGATCATGGCACGGGATGCGCGGAGCGCGCTCCCCGACGGCCCGCCCGCGGCGGATGCGGGCGGGACCGCCTTCAGGGGTTGGTCACCGGATCGCCGGCAACAGAGAGGCATTCGGAGCGGTCGCCGCGAACGGATTGGTACCGCAGCGACGACCCGCGCGGCGGCGAGACGCGCGTCAGTGGATGCCCATCAGTGGACGCGCGTCAGTGGATGAAGGCCTTCAGGACGATCATGGGCACGCCGAACGCCGCCGTCCCGAGACACCCAAGGATGCGCACCGGCCAACTGCTCCCCCGCAACGCGAACGCCCGGTAGCCGAGGATTCCGAGCAGCACGACGCCGAGCCAGAGGGCCGTCCAGACGGCCAGCTTGTCCGGCACGATCTGCAGCGCCCCGAGCAGCAGCACCGCCGAGGGCGGAAGGGCCGAGAGCAGAAAGCCGAGCGAGCGCCGGAGCGACTGGCGGAAGGCCATCGGCAGTGTCGTCCGGTCTCCCGGCGTCACGCCGTGGCCGGCGACCGTTCCCGCGTAGAGGTGCGCCGCCCAGAACACGATGACGGTGGTGATGACGCTGAAGAAGGTCTCGATCGACGTCGCGTGATACGAACCGGAGACCACGATCATGCCGCTCACCAGAATCGTGCCGTAGACCGACTCCTCCGTGATCCACGCGCCGCGCCACGGGTGGTCCGTCGTCTGCTCCGGCTCCCCGGCCCCCTCCGCCGTCATGTCGCCGCCTCCTTCTCCTTCGTCTTCCTCACCGGGACCTCCGCCGGTATGCCGCGCGAGAACAGCAGCGACAGCAGACTGATCGCGATGAGCCCGAAGAACGCGACGCGCAGCGATTCGAGCTGCGAGTCACGGTAGATCGTGGACAACTCCGCTGCGTCGTCGGACGACAATCCGGCCTCGGCACCGATCTCCTTCACGCTCGACGCAGGCACGATTGCCAGGCCTTTCTCGGTCCGCTCGGCCACGAGTGACTTGGCGTCGGACGAGAGCTCGCTCGTCGCCACCCCGGAAGCGAACGTGGTCGCTAGCGCGCCGATCAGGATCGAACCGATCAGGGCGGTGCCGAGGGACGAACCCAGGTTCTGGAACACCCCCTGCAGCCCGCCGACCTCGCTCGTCTCCTTCTCGGACACACTCGACATGTTCACGTTCCCGAGCTGCGAGGCGAGCAGCCCGAGACCGGCGCCGGCGAAGAACATCCCCGCGGCGAAGAGGCCGCCGCGCAGGTCGCTCGTGGCCGAGCCGAGCAGCAGGAAGGCGCTCGCAACCAGGATGAGCTGGCCGAGCCGCACGACGCGTCGGGGCGACCACACCCGCGACAGGGCCGTGCCCACGATCGAGAACAGGATGAGCGAGACCGACAGCGGGAAGATCTTGAGTCCGGTCTGCAGGGCATCGAGGCCGAGCGTCATCTGCAGGTACACCGGGACGATGAAGAAGAGGCCGGCCGTCACCGAGTACTGCGCGCCGAGCACGGAGAGACCGCTGCGCAACTGCGTGATCGAGAACAGCTCGGCGTGCACGAGAGGCGGGAGTCCCCGATGCACGAGTCGGCGTTGCCGGCGGAAGAAGACGACGACGAGCACGCCGCCGACGACCATGCACCACGCCGTGAGCGAGATGCCGAAGGGTGCGATCAGCACTCCGTTGATCTCCGGCGAGGCGAGCGGGATGAACCATCCCCAGGTCTTGCTCTGTAGCATCCCGAAGACGATGAAGACGAGGCCGAACGCCGACAACAACACGCTCAGCAGGTCGATCCGCTCGGCACGACGTGGGGTGCGGTCGGTCACCAGCCGCGAGAAGATGACGACGACCGCCATGATCACCACCTCGCCGACGAAGACGTAGCGCCAACTGGAGTACGTCGTGATGAACCCGCCGATCAGCGGGCCGGCCGCCACCGCACCGCCGGACACGGCGCCGATCACCGCATAGGCCGTGATCCGGTCGCGTCCGCGGTAGTTGTCGGCGACGAGGGCCGCGATGGCCGGGATCACCAGCACGGCGCCCAGTCCCTCGACGACCGACCAGCCGATGAACAGCACCACCACGTTCGGGCTGAGCGCGGTGAGCAGCGAGCCGACGGCGTAGACGCAGGAGCCGATGACGAACGCGGTGCGGCGGCCCCAGAGATCACCGAGCTTGGCTCCGAGCAGCATGAACGCGGCCATCGTCAGCGTGTAGAACGTGATCGCCGCCTGCATCGCCGCGACCGTGGTGCCGAGGTCCTCCACGACGGTCGAGATCGAGACGTTCATCACCGTGCCGTCGAGCACCATCACGAACTGCGCGGCGCCCAGGATGGTGACGACGAGCCACTTCTTCATGGCCGGATGGGCACCGACACGTCGGCGCCGCCTTCCCGGGTGAGACGCGTTCCCATCTTCACCAGGGACGGCGCCGGCACGAAGCCGCCGGCGAAGAGCGCCTCGCCCTGCCGGAAGCGCGGCGACCGGGCGAGCATGGTCGACGGAACGAAGCCGAAGATGGTCGCCAGCTCGTCGAGGTCGAGCGGCGAGCTCATCTTCATGAGTGCCAGGTTGTCGCACTGGGAGATGATGCTCGGGTGGATGCGCGACGGCCGCTGCGTCGACAGCAGCAGCCAGAGGCCGAACTTGCGGCCCTCCGCCGCGATCTGGATGATCCGTTCGCGCACCGCGCGATCGAGCGGGCTGTCGTTGTCGGGAGAGCACAGGTTGTGCGCCTCGTCGATGACCAGGAGCACCGGTCGCCGCTGCTCCCGTTTCGCCCAGAGGTCGTCGAGCACCGCCATCGCGACAACGAGCGACTCGTCGGGGTAGCTGAAGCCACCGAGGTCGAGCACGGTCGCATCCGGACGCGTCTCGATGACATCCGTGACCGCCTGATGCCCCAGCGCCCACACCGACCAGTCGATCACCCGCAGGTTCTCGACCCGCGCGGCGAGGGCACGCGCCGAGTCGGTGTTCCGCTCCAGGAGCTTGGGAAGGACCTGCTCGGCGCCGAGGGTGCCGACCGTCTCCTCCAGGTGAACGAGCTCGTTGTACTCCGCGCGGTCGTCCAGCGGGTCGAGTCGCAGCACAGCTGCCTTGGCGTGCATCGAGAGGTCGACGAACCGAACCCGGAGGGCATCCGGCTCGGCGGAAGCCGGCCGGAGGACGCGGATGTCGCGTTCGCCCAGCGTCCTGCCGTCCGCCGCGGCCCCTCCGTCGGCCGCCGAGTCGATCGGCTCACGCAGCCGCACGAAGTCGGCGTTCGGATCGAAGATCACCATCGGCAGGCTGGTGTGCAGCAGGAGTTGCTCCACGAGCACTCCGAGTGCGTAGGTCTTTCCTGAGCCGCTCTGCCCCACCCAGAACGTGTGGCGGTTGAAGCGATGCGGCAGCAGGCGGGCGGCGACATCGGTCTCGGAGAGGAAGGATCCGATCGGAAGCGTCTGCCCGGCTGTCGAGTACAGAGCCTCGACCGTTCTGGCGTCCGCGTCCTCCATGGCGGCCGCGACGAAAGCGAACGTCTCGCGCCCGTTCAGCCGACCGTCCGGCGTGAGGACCCCCAGGATGCGTCCGGAGCCGAGAAGCGAATCGCCGTCGACCCGGATGTCCTCCACCTGGCCGATCTGCCGCCTGCCCGATTCGTCGAGCACCGTCACGAACGAACCGGGAGAGAATCCCGATGCCAGGGCACCGCTGAACTGGAACTGGCGGCCGTCGAGCGACATCGCGCCCGCTGAACGCGTCGCGATGTCACCGACGGCGGTCTCGGCGATCTGGTCGGTCATGATGTCCTCCTCGAAGGCATGCACGGTTCTGTCGAATCACATCACGCGGATGCCCTCCGGTGCTAGAGGCGAACGCGCTACCCGAGCAGTTTCGCCTTCGCCGCGGCGAACTCCTCGTCGGACAGGATGCCCTGGGAGTGCATGTTCGCGAGGTTCTGCAGCTGCCCCATCAAATCGTTGCCGGGTGCCGCCGCCGGCGCGGGCGCCTGCTGGGCGTAGGCCGCCTGCTGCGCCTGCTGCTGAGCGACCGCATTCTGGGCCGCCGCATCCATCTGCGCCTGCTGCTGCTGCTGTTCGTAGGCCTGCGCCTCGGCGGCCTGCTGCGCCTTGGCGTCCTGACGTCCCCGGATCCCTCCGGAGACCGCCGTCGCCGTACCCGCCACCACCGCTGTCGTCGCTGCCGCGCGGAGCAGTCCTCCGCGTCCCATCCGTCGACCGAGCATCTTCGTCCTCCTTCACTCTGCCGCCGTCACTCGGACGTTGCGGCGACCATTTCATTCACGACCGGAGCGGGGATCCGCTCGGTCTGCAGCACGCGACCGCCGGCCTCGAACAGCGCCTCGGCGAACTCGCGGGCCCATACGTGCTCGACGACCAGCAACGCGGCGCTCGTGCCCGGCACGATCGCTTCGGCGATGTCGTCCACATCGTCGGAACCGGCCAGTCCGAGCTCGATTACCTCGAGTCCCTCGAGTCCGTACTCGTCCGCGATCTCCTCGAGCTCGACCACGCGGAGGTCTCCGTCCTGTGCACGCGATACGAACAGCAGGTCGAGCAGGCGCACGGTGTCCTGCGCGATGAGCCGGAGGATCGCGTCGACGACGTCCCGGCCGGGGCGTTCCCCGTCGAAACCGATGACGAAGATCTCCACCGGCCCGTATTCGAATTCAGCCATCTGTCTTCTTCCTTTCCGTTGGAGGCTCGACGACTCTCACAAGCGTGTGAGCCCGTTTGCCACGATCACGACCCCGATCAGCATCAGGATCAACACACTGACGGTGCGGTTGTTCGCCGCGATCCACTCGCGCGTACGCACGAGACGCCGCTCCGTCTTGTCCGGCTGCACCAGGCTCGCGATGATCGGCACGACCACTGTCGATGCCGAGATCACCACATAGACGCAGACGATGATCGCCGCCTCCGCGCCGGTCAGCTCGTCGCCGCGCACCGACAGCCCCGCTGCGGCGCTCAGAAGGATGGCCTTCGGCCGCACGTTCAGCACCAGGGCAAGGCCGAATGCCGACCACGGCCCCAGGGAGCCGACAGCGGAGAGCCATTTCGGGATGCCACTGGACGGCGACCCGGATCCTCGTCTCCACAGGACGATCGCGAACGCGATCAACGCCAGGCCGATCACGATCATGATGATGCCGATCGCGTACTCCGGGCCTCGGGACTTCGACGAAGGGATCACGTAGGCGAGCAGGATGAACACGACGACCGTCACCGTGAGCCCGAGGACCCAGCCGATCAGGAACGTCAGCGACGACCGCCCCTTGTTGGGCGAGAGGAGTATCAGGATCGTCGCCATAATGGGGACGGAACTGAGCGCGACGGCGACCGCTAGAGGCAGGATGTGGCCGAGCGCCGCCCACATGCACCCTCCCCTCGTATCGTCCATCGGGTGTTGGGACGACGGTAATCGGCGCGAGGCCTCCCGACATCACCCGGTTGGGATGATGTCGCCGGTCCGGGCGGACCCTACCGTTGGCGCATGGCAGCAGGACTCCCCCGCGCGACGACGATCCTGGTCGGGCTCGCCGCCGCGACGGTGACGGCGATCGGCCTGAGCGGCATCCGCGGCATCCTCGCGCCGACGCTGCTCACCTTGATCCTGGTCATCTGCGCCAACCCGGTCCGCACGGGACTTCTGAAACGCGGCGTGCCCGGCGGCATCGCCACCGGTTCGGTGATCCTCGTCGTGTTCGGGCTGCTCGCGGCGTTCACCTACACGATCATCATCGCCTTCGGCCAGTTCGTGGCGATGCTCCCGTCGTACTCGGCGCAGTTCGAGCAGATCGGCACGAGCATCGCAGCGTGGCTGAAGAGCATCGGCATCGGGCAGGCCCAGGTGCAGGAGATCCAGAAGAGCATCAACCCGAACAACATCGTCGCCTTCTTCACGAACGCGCTCGGCAGCGTGGTCGGCATCACCGGGGCACTGGTGATCGTGCTCACGATGATGATCCTGATGGCCGCCGACGCCGTGTACGCCCGCACGGTGCTCGGCCAGCTGGGCGAGCACAAACCCGACCTCGTCGCCGCTCTCAGCCGGTACGCGTCGGACGTACGGCGCTACATGGTCGTGACCACCGTGCTCGGCGTCGTGCAGGGCACCCTGAACGCGATAGCCCTGTACATCATGCACGTCCCTGCAGCCCTGCTCTGGGGGCTTCTCGCCTTTCTCTGCAGCTTCATCCCGAACATCGGATACTTCTTCGCGATCATCCCGCCGCTCGTGTTCGGCTTCCTCGTCGGCGGCTGGCCGACGGTGATCGCCATCGTCATCGTGTACGGGGTGATCAACGCCGTCGTGCAGTCGATCATCCAGCCGCGCGTGGTCGGCCACGCCGTGTCTTTGAGCCAGACCGTGACCTTCTTCTCCGTGCTGTTCTGGGCCGTCGTGATCGGACCCATCGGGGCGATCCTCGCGATCCCGCTGACTCTGTTCGCCAAGACGCTCCTCGTCGACGCCGACCCGGCGGCCCACTGGTGGAGGCCGGCCCTCGGACCGACCGACGAGACCAGGGGCCTTGCCAAGGCGACCCAGGCGGCTGCCAAGGCCGACCGGCGCGAGCATCGATCGGCTCATCACGCCGCTCGGACTACGCCGCCCCCCGAGGACTGATCGGGTTCACCGATACGAGCTCGATGTTGAGGCTCGCGAGCAGCTCCAGCAGGCCGTGCAGCCGCGCTTGATCGTCGATCGGCCCCACCAGATGCGTGCGACCGTGCTCGACGCGTGAAACGGTGAACCCCTCGAATGCGCCGGCGATGGCCGGCCCGAGCGTCCCCGTTATCACGATCTCGAAGGTTGCAGCGCCCACGATGACCTTCCTGTGCTGTCTCGATCGGGCAACCATCGCAGACTTTCCACCACGGCGGATCATCCGCACCGGGTGATTCGACGCTGGATCCACCCGGCGCGGGGGTCTGGTGGTCGGGCGCCTGTGCTGGCACACTGAAACCGGATGGGGACGGGGCATATGGTCACGGGATGGGACGTAGCTGCTGAAGTCGTCGACCGGCCTGCGCTTCGTGATGTGATCGACGGCTCGGCACGGCAGCCGCTGACACTGCTCGTCGCACAAGCCGGCGCCGGCAAGACGGTGCTGCTCTCGCAGTGGGCGCGCCAGCACCCCGAACTGGGTTTCGTCTGGCTCGACATCGATCCCCGCGACAACGAGGCCGCCCACCTGGCGCGCCGTATCGTCGCCCAGCTGGACACCATCTCAGAGGACACCGCGCACCTCGCGCTCCTCGCCGAGTCGGCACGTCGGTCGCTCGGGGCTCCCTTCCTCGACGCTCTCGTCGAGCAGCTGCGCGGCCTCGGCCCCTCCGCCATCGTGTTCGACGACCTGCACCTGCTCTCCAACCGTGCGTTGATCGACGATGTGATGTCGCTGGTCGACCGGCTCCCTGAGCAGGTCAGGCTCATCATCGCCACGCGTGTCGATCTCCCGCTCGGCTGGGTGCGCCGCCGCCTCCGCGGCGACGTCGCGGAGTTGAGGACGGCCGACCTGGCGTTCGATACCGCCGATGCGGCCGCATTGCTCGGGGCGATCGCGGGAAGGCCCATCTCCGAACGCAACGTCGAACTGCTGGTCGCGCGCACCGAAGGATGGGCAGCGGGGCTCCAGCTCGCCGGCCTCACGCTGCGCAATCGAGACGACGATGACGAGTTCGTCGGCCAGTTCGGAGGCACCGACCGTCTCGTCACCGACTATCTCGGCGAGGAGGTGCTCAACGCGCAGTCCGGCGAGCGCCGCACCCGCCTGCTGCTCGCGTCGGCCCTCGACGAGGTCAACGCCGACCTGCTGACCACCATCACCGGCGACGGCGAACTGCGGCCGTTCCTCGAGGACGTGGAGCGGGAATCGCTGTTCCTCGTCCCCCTCGACAGCCGTCGCGAGCGATTCCGCTTCCACCACCTCTTCCGCGACCTGCTCCGCTACCGTCTCCGCGCCGAAGCGCCGGACGTCGAGCGGTCGCTGCTACGGCGCGCGGCGCACTGGCATCTCGAGCGCGACGAGACCGACCGCGCCGTCGAGTACCTGCTGCGCGCGCGGGACTGGGAGGCCGCGCTCGACGTGATCCGCACCCGGGGCGCCGAGATCTACGAGCGCAGCGAGATGCGCGAGGTGATCCGGTGGATCGGGGAACTCCCGCCGCGGATCGTTCCCGAGCGCATCGACATCACCCTTCTGCTCGGGGTGCTGCGATCACTCGAGGGACAGCTTCCGGTCGCCGACGGGCTGCTGAGACAGGTGATCGTGAACCCGCAGGCGACGGCCGGGCAGCGGATGGTCGCCGAGACCATCCTCGCCGCCCGCGCCCAGTGGAGCGCGCATCCGGAGGTCTCGGCAGAGATGGCGCGCCGCGCGATCGCGCACTTGGAAGGGCAGCCCGACGTCACGCCGCCCGACATCCTGGGACTGACCGACCGTGACTCCCTCATGACCCTGGCCCTGCTGTCAGAGGGGAGGTCGTGCTTCCTCGACGGCCGGCCGCAGCAGGCGCGACGCTGGCTCGAGAAGGCGCTCGCCTCGGAAGGCTCGCGCTTCGTGCCGTGGCGCGTCAGCACGCTGGGGTCCCTCGCTCTGATCCACGCCTGGCTCGGGCGCACGACGGCCGCCGAGGAACTCGCCGACGAGGCGATCATCCTCGCCGAGGAGTCGGGCCTCGGCGAGCATCCGACCACCGCCGATGCTCATCTCGCTCGCGCGCTCGACGCTGCCGAACGCGCGGAAACGCATCGGGCGGCGGACGCGCTCCGCGAGGGCATCACGCTGGCGGACTCGAACGGACGCATTCAGCTGCTGTGGATCGGCCATGTCATCCAGGCCAGACTCCAGGAGCTGAACGGTGATGCCGCGGCCACTCCGCCCCTGGCGACACCGCCCGGCCCGCCCCCTGCGCTGGTCCGCGACAGGATGTTCGCCGCGCGCGCCCGTGCCCGTCGCCTCACGAGGGAATCGGACCACGCGACGACCGAGACAGTGGACGGCGGCGACGGGCCGGCCGTGCGGTTCGAACGCGCCGCGACGGCCCTGACCCGTCTGCGTCCGGATGCGGCCCGCCCGATCGTCCTCGCGGCGACCTCCGCCCACGCTCCCGACGCCGTCATCGAGAGCGTCGAGGGCCGCATCCTGCGCGCCTGGCTGGCGGAGCTGGAGGGGCGGACCGCGGCGAGCGAGGCGCACCTGCGCGCGGCCCTCGAACTTGCCTCCGGCGAGCAGCTGATCGATCCCTTTCTCCGTGCTGGGCCGGTCGTGACGAACCTGCTCCGCAGACTCCCCGGACCCCGTGACGCCCACGCTCAACGAATACTCGATTGCGCCAACGATCTCATCGCCGCGCCGAGCACCGCGATCGCCGAGCCGCTCACACAGCGTGAACTGGAGATCCTGGCCCTCCTCCCGACGCGTGCGACCAACACGGAGCTGGCGGAGCGCTTCTTCGTCTCGGTCAACACCATCAAGACGCACACCGTGCACATCTATCGCAAGCTCGATGTGCCCAACCGCAGCGCTGCCATCCTGCGAGCGCGTGAAGTCGGCCTGCTCCCCTGACCGACGTCACCCCATCAGGATGATGACCGCCCGGCGACGGCCGCGGTAGCTTCTGGCACAGGCACGGATGGTGCCCGTTTGCTGAAGGAGACAACCATGACGGACTTACCTGAGACGGCGGCGCCGGTCGACTTCGTGATCGTCGAGTTTCCGGCGGGGGAATCCACCTTCTCCGGCGAGGTGATCGACGAACTCGTCGCCCTGGTCGAGTCGGAGACGATCCGGCTGGTCGACGCGATGGTCCTCATCAAGGACGACGACGGCGAGGTCGAGGCCCTAGAGCTCTCGGACCTCGAGGGGATCGGCCCGCTCGAAGCGATCGCCGCCGACCTCGCCGAGTTCCTCGCAGCAGACGATGTCGCGCATCTGGCGGCGGCGATGGACCCGGGGAGTGTCGCCGGGGTGCTGGTCTACGAGAACCTGTGGGCCGCCCCGTTCGCTGCGGCGGTCAGGCGTGCCGGCGGTCAACTGATCGCCGACGGACGCATCCACAGTCAGGACATCGCCGACGCCCTCGCGGCGGAAGAGGCGCTTGAGGAAGAAGGAGTCTGAGATGTTGCGAGCAGGACGAGTGGGACGCGTCGGCGTGGTGAGGGCGCCGATCGCGAAAGCAGCCGTGGTGACGCGAGCGGTGACGCCGGGGCCGGCGCCGGTCGCCAAGGCGGCCGTGGTCGGCGCGGCCATCACTCCCCGGCGCCGACGGTTCTAGAACCGGCAGCCGTCCAGTCAGAACCGGCAGTCACGCAGTCAGAGAGGAAGAGAAATGAGCACAGTGCAACGAACGGGGTGGGTCGGCTGGGGCCGCTTCGCCGCCGTCATCGTCCTCGTCAACGGGATCTTCGGAGTCCTCCAGGGAATCGTGGCGCTCTTCGCGCCCGACCCCTACTACGTCCTCGCCCGAGGTCACCTGTTCCTCTTCGACGTCTCCGGCTGGGGCTGGTGGACCCTCATCATCGGCATCCTCATGATCCTGACGGGCGCCGCCCTCTTCACGGGGGCGACCTGGGCACGGGTGATCACGATCGTCCTGGTCATCATCGGGGCGATCGGCCAGATGCTGCTGATCCCCGCTCAGCCGTGGTGGGCGTCGATCACCATCGGCATCGACATCCTGATCATCTACGCTCTGACCGCGCACGGTCGCGAGCTGCGCCCCGACGCATAGAACTCACGCAGGGGCGCAGCTCGCGACCGTGCTCAAGCGGTCGGCGCGGCTCAGGCAGCCGGCGTGGCGACTCCGCGGCCGAAGGTGATCGCGCGGATGATCTGGATGATGCCGAGCACGATCAGGCTGATGCCGGCGATGATGAAGAGCACGACGAAGCCCCAGGCCGGCGAGAACAGCAGCACGATACCGGCGACGAGGCTCAGGGCGCCGAAGAAGATCGCCCATCCGCGCGACGGCGCGTCTCCGAGCTGTGCGAGCGTCACCGCGCCCTCCACGATCCAGGCGATGCCGATCAGGATGCCGAAGAACACGGCCAGGAACGCGGTCGTGCCCGCGAGGTTCGAGAAGGCCAGCACGGCCGCGATGATCATCAGAACGCCGAAGATGATGTCGAGCGCCCTGGCACCTCCGCTGAGACCCTTCGCGAAGATGCCGATACCGAGGTAGGCGAGCCCGGCGACGATCAGGTAGATGCCGATCAGCACGGCGAGACCCACGGCGGCGGTCTTGGGCCAGAACGTGATGATGATGCCGATGATCAGGGAGACCGCTCCGCTGATGCCGAGCGCGACCCGCACGCTGTTGATCATCGAGGACGTCATGTCCTTGCCATTGAGCGAGAACGAGGCGAATGCAGACGGTTGAGAAGTGGACATCGTCGATCCTTTCGCTGGATGCTCGGACCTTATCGCTCCGCGGTGCGCCCTGTCCATCGATCGCGTCGCGGGTCGGCATCCGGTGTCGCGCGCCCGATCGGCACCCGTCAATTGTTGACGGTTTTCGTCCCTCGATTTGGGCACACGGAGCCGGGCTGACTAGCGTGGTCAACGACCCGGGGATGCATGGTCTCGACGTGGAAACGACCGGAAAAAACGGATACGTCTCACCCCGACGCGTTCTCGGCGTGCATCCCCTGGGGGTCGAACTCCTCCAGCGCTCCTCCGCTAACGGCGGCGACGCTCACGCAGCGCCCGTCGACGCTCGCGTCTGCTCATGGCGGCGAGCTCGGCATCCTCGCGTTCGCGTGCCTCCGCCAGCTCCCGTCGTCGCGCATCCCGTCGATCGCGTCGTCTGGCCAATTCGTCGCCGATGTCGCGCGTCGGCGTGACGACCGGAGGGCCTCCTTGCAACTGCCGCCGGGCCTCGATCACGCGGCGATTGAAGTCCTCGAGCAGCTCGCGGGCGGCCTGTTCCGACGGCGCGGCGTCGACCTTCGCGTCGAGCTGCGCGTCTTCGGTGCGCAACGTCAGCGCGGGCGGGCCGAGCCCGGTGAGGCGCTCGTTCTCGATCTTCTGCCGGATCCACCAGTTGGGATCGTGCGTGCCCGTGAGGTTCTTCAGCGGCTTGCCCGATCCGGGCAGGTTGTCGAAATCGCCGCGACGGATCGCCTGCGCGATCGTCATCTCGATGATCGCTGCGCGCTGCTCCATCGTCGGCTGCCCGGCCGTCGAGCCCTCGTCGTCGTCCCCCGACTCCTGCGTCAGCCGGTCCACCTGGTAGCGAGCGGCCGCAAGGCGGGAGTCCTTCGGCTCCTTCTTGCCCGTCATGACATCCAGCCTAGATTTCTCTCGCGGATTGGGCCAGTTCGCGCCGCGTTACGCGCTCGGGTCCTGGTCCCGAGGGTTCCGGGGTCCGCCCGGTCCCCGGCCGGAACGTCCGGCGACCGTCGGGAAACTCCCGGTGTAGCCCTGCCGCTCGCGCGCGATCGCGAGGATCTTGTTGCGGCTGGCGTACCAGCCGACGATGAGCGCGGGGATGATGACCACGAGAGAGGCGACGGTGTAAGTCCCCGTCGGGTAGTCGAACGCCATCAGCACCACCACCGCGACCAGGAACGCGAGGGTCAGGTACGACGTGAACGGCGCGCCGAACAGGCGGAACGACGGTCGCTCGATTTTCCCCTGCATGGCCCAGCGCCTCAGCTGCATCTGACAGAGGATGATCATCCCCCAACTCGTCACGATGCCGAGCGATGCGATGTTGACGACGATGTTGAAGGCGTCCTCCGGCACGATCAGATTGAGGAACACGCCGAGCACGCCGATGGCGCCGGTGAGCAGGATGCCGCCGTACGGCACACCTCGGGTGTTCATCCGGCCCGTGAAGCCGGGCGCGGCCCCCGTCTGCGCCATCGAGTGCAGGATGCGTCCGGTCGAGTACATGCCGGCGTTGAGGCTGGACAGCGCGGCGGTCAGCACGACGAAGTTCATGATCGAGCCGACGATCGCGCCGAGCTCCGGCGATCCGAGATGGCTGAAGAACGTGACGAACGGGCTCTCGCTCGCGCTGTACACGTCGGACGGGAGCAGGAGCGCGAGCAGCAGCACCGACCCGCAGTAGAACACCGCGATGCGGAACACCACGCTGTTGATCGCCTTCGGCATGATCTTCTCGGGGTTCTCCGTCTCGCCGGCCGCCGTGCCGACGAGCTCGACCCCGGCATACGCGAACACGACGCCCTGCACGAGCACGATCGCCATGCCGATGGTCGCGACGCCGTGCGGGAGCAGCCAGCCGTTCTGGGCGAGCATCGCGAACCCGGTGACGCCCTGGTCCGTCGGCCAGCCGAACGAGAGCACCACGATTCCGACGAGGAGGAAGGCGACGAGCGCGCTCACCTTGATGAGCGCGAACCAGAACTCCATCTCGCCGAACACCTTCACCGAGATGAGGTTGAGGCTCACGACGACGACGAGCGCGATGAGGGCCAGCAGCCACTGGGGCACCGAGGAGAACGCGCTCCAGTACTTGACGTAGAGGGCGATGGCGGTCGAATCGACGATGGCGGTCATCGCCCAGTTGAGGAAGTACATCCAGCCCGCGACGTAGGCCATCTTCTCGCCGTAGAACTCGCGCGCATACGACACGAACGAACCGGACGACGGACGGTGCAGCACCAGCTCGCCGAGAGCGCGCAGCACCAGGAAGGCGAAGAAGCCGCAGAGCGCGTAGACGAAGACGAGCATCGGTCCGCCCTGTTCCAGGCGGCCTCCCGCACCGAGGAAGAGCCCTGTGCCGATGGCGCCGCCGATGGCGATCATCTGCACCTGTCTGGGCTTGAGGGACTTGTGGTAGCCCTCCTGCTCACTCGAGAAGTCCTGGACCGCCTGGCTCAGATCGCCGACGTGCTCCCGGCTGTTCTCGAGTTCATCGGCCGGATCGTGGGCGCCGTCTCCCGGAGTGCGTGTCGTCATCGTCTCCCCTTTCGCAACGCCGACCGTCACACCCTATCCCCCGTTCGGGCGCCACCCGGACCCACGCGGCGGCGACCGATCCACCACTACGGGGGCTACGCCGGCGCCTTGCCGCGACCATAGCCTGAGTGCGAGAAGAGGAGAGCCGCCCGTGACCACCACCGCACCCGAACTCCAGCTGACCTTGGAGGCGGGCACCCGCATCGATCTGTTCCGTCACGGCTCGGCTCAGGCTCACGGCATCCCGGACATCAGCGCCGTACTCGGCTACATCTCGAACCGGGGCTGGGGTGACGTCGAACTGACCGTCGACGACCTGTTCACGGGCGACCACTCCCCCATCGGCATGTTCGTGCGGGTCGTCAACGCGGCGGGCGCCCGCCGCACGGTGCCGCTGAAGGTCACCGCGCTCGGCTGATCCGGGGCTCGGCTCCGCCTGCGGGCTTAAGCGTCGCGCGCGCCTTGGGCCCCTGTATTGGGGGGTAGACCGATCGGGACGGGCTACCGCTATCGTCTGAACGTGAGGAACGCTCAGTGAATCGGGGGGACGCGGCGTCGGCCGCGCCGACGGCGACAGCGCTTCCCATTCCCACGGAGCCTGCGCACACGCCACCACCGGGTGCGCCGACGCCGCAGCGCCTCGCCCACATCGACGGCCTGCGTGCCATCGCGGTCGCGGCCGTGGTCCTGTACCACTACGGCATCCCCGGCATCCAGAACGGCTTCCTCGGTGTTGACGTGTTCTTCGTGATCAGCGGCTACGTCATCAGCCGATCGCTGACGACGGCGCACGCGAAGAGCCAGGGCCGCCTGAGGAGCTGGCTCTTCGAGTTCTACGGCAGGCGGGTGTGGCGGATCGCGCCGGCGCTTCTCGTCATGATCGGGATCGTCGGCGTCCTGTTCGCGTTGTTCGAGCCGCGAGGCTATGCGTCCGCACCGATTCTCTGGACATCCATCGGCGCTTCGGTCGGGGTGGCGAACCTGGTGCTGCTCGGAAGCGAGCAGGGCGACTACTTCGGAGCGACCACGGCGTTCAATCCGTTCCTGCACACCTGGTCGCTCGGTGTGGAGGAGCAGTTCTACCTGATCTTCCCGCTGCTGCTGTGGCTGCTGCTCAGCGCCGGCACGGTCGTCGCACGCCGACGCGCCCGCCTGCCCGTCATCGTGCTCGCCCTCCTGTCGCTCGGTCTCGCCGTGTGGTTCTGGCGGACGAATCCGAGTGCGTCGTTCTACCTGCTGCCCACGCGGTTCTGGGAGCTCGCGGCCGGCGCGCTCGCGTTCCAGGCCGCGCGCTGGGTGGACACCCGCATGCGCGGCAACGCGCTCCGCCTCGTCGTCAGCTGGGTCGCGCTGGCGGCCATCGTGGCGTCGATGGTGGGAGTGGGCGGCGCGGACAGTCCGTTCCCGGCGGCCCTGCTCCCCGTAGCGGCGACCGTGCTCGTGATCTGGTTCGCACCCGTCGAGCGTGCGGGATGGGGCGCCCCCGGGCGCTGGCTGCGCGCGACGCCGGTCACCTGGCTCGGACGCGTCTCGTATTCGCTCTACCTCTGGCACTGGCCGGTGATCGTCATCGGGCTGTGGGTGTTCGGATCGCGTGGCCCGATCGGCATCCTGGTCGCGATCGTGGCGGCGGTCGGTCTCGCAGCGCTGTCGTACTACGGCGTCGAACGCCCCATCCTCCGCAGTCGCGTGGCGCACGCCCCGTTGAGGCGCTCCCACTGGCTCCTCGGGGGGACCGCCATCGCCCTGACCCTCTCCATCGTCGTGGTCATCGGATGGCAGCACGACAGATTCTCGCGAGCATCGCCGATCTCGCTCTCGGTGACGACGCAATCCGGCTGGGCGAACGACCGGATGCCGAACCAGCCCGAGCAGACGGCGAACGACATCGCCGGCGCGCCGCGACTGCTCAACATCGGGGATTCGCACGCGGGCGCCTACACGGCGATGGTGACGGCGGCGGCGAAGAATCGCGGCCTCTCCCTCACCATCGCAAGCCATTCGGGATGCGGCTTCACGCTCCTCGCACCCGTCCCGACGGACGGCAGCTGCGCGACGGCGTGGGAGGCGATCGACTCGGCCCGATCCGGTGACGTGGCCGTGTTCATCGGACTCCGCGTCCCGCGCATCGCCGACGCCGGCGAGCTGGAGCCCGAATATGTTGCCGACAGCCCCGTGAACGTGGCATCGCGTGGCGCGGCCATCGCCCAGTTCCAGCCCATCGCCCGGGCGTTGACCGCTCGAGGTGTGAAGGTCGTAGTGAACAGTCCGGAGCCGCTGTTCGGCCGGGCCCCGTATCTGTGCGAGGACTGGTGGTTCGCGGCGAACTCAGGATGCGCGTTCCCGAGCACGATGGAGCGCTCGGCTGAAGTGCGGCGCGCCGGCCTCGCCAGGGACAGCATCGACGCCGTTGTGGCCGCCAACCCCGCCGTGACCGTGTGGAACGTCTTCGACGCGCTCTGCCCGCCGTCGAACAGCACCTGCAGCCAGCACGACGCCGACGGACACGCGCTGTTCGTCGACACCGATCATGTCTCGGGCTGGGGAAACGCGGCGGCCCTGCCCAGCTTCGAAGCCGCGCTCGACAGCGCACTCGGGCCGGAGAACAGTCTCCGGGCAGAGGAGTGACCAGCCACCCCCGTAGCCGGTCACTCGTCGCCGTCCGGTCCCAAACCAGCACGGCGACTCATCGAGGGCTCTGACAATGCATGCCCCCGGAAGATCCATACTGTCGTCCGGCCGGTGGATTCTCAACGTGCATCCGGTGAACAATCGGTGTCATCGCGCGGCCGTTGTGGCATCGTGTGGACGTGACGACGACAACGAGGGTGTTGAGTGTGACCGTTCCGGTGCCCGATCAGGACCGGGCTCTGGAGTTCTACCGCGACGTGCTGGGCTGCGAGGTGCGCTACGACGGCGAGCCGTGGCCGGGCGCCCGCATGGTCGAGGTCGTGCCGCCGGGATCGTCGGTCGGAATCGTCCTCCTTCCGGCCGACAGCGAGATCCCGGTCGCGCTGCGCCTGGGAACGGATGATGCGCAGGCCGCGTTCGACCGCGTGAAGGAAGCAGGAAGCACCCTGCACAACGACGCGCCGATCTCGCTGGGCGGGGGCACGCCGATGTTCTTCTTCGACGACCCGTTCGGAAACGGGCTCGTGTACATCCAGGAGGGCTGACCGGCTCGGCGTCTGCCCGCCGATCTACGGGTTCCCGTTCTCGCGAACGCTGCTGCCGGAGCGTGCTTCGAGCGCATCGGCCATTCGCTCGACTGCCGCCGCGATGCGTCTCAGATACGCCAACATGCTGATGCCGGCCAGTACCACCAGAACAATTGCTGCCATCACGAGCCAGTCCATAGCTCAACACCCTATCGAGGGCTCGTCAGCGCAGGTGCAGCAGCCAGCTGCGGAGCCGACGCTCTCGAACCTGCATCGGCGCTCCTGGATCATTCTGGATGAAGCCTCACCCTGCGGACGAGGCCAGGGGCGGTGTCAGCAGAACGGCGACGACAAGCACCACGGCCGTCGTGATGGCCAGTCCGACGAGAAGCACGAGCCATACCCGCTGCTTCGCCGCTCGAGCAGCGAACCCGGCGCCGATCGCAGCGCCGCCCAGGACGATGAAGGACACGACTGCCCAGAACCGCACCTTCCAGATGGTCTCGCCAGCGTTCAGCTCGGAGATGCTGTCCGGGTACGGCCCCGGCCAGCCGTAACGGAGCACATGCTGCCACTCCCCGTAAGCAGATGCCGCGGGTACGACCAGGAGGACGGCGGCAGCGATGAAGACATAGCGGCCCCATGGGCGCGGTTACGTTCCGTGTTCGAGGGTCCCCCGACCTCATCCATTCTCGGGCTGGGCGTCAGCCTGGCTGAAACGCGCCGGCAGTACGCCCTGCGCATCAGGCTGGATACGATGACAACCATGTCCGGCCCGATCACCGTCTATGTCGCCGACTCCCTCTCAGGCGAGGACCTCGCAGCCATCGAGCGGCTACTTCCGCAGCTCTCATCGACGGCGACCTTCGACCGGGCTCGCATCGAGTCGATGATCGACCACGACGGCACTGATCTCATCATCGCCCGCGAGGGTGACCGAGTTGTCGGCATGGCGACGCTCGCGTCGTTCCCTCTGCCGACCGGGGTTCGCGGTCATCTCGACGACGTCGTCGTGGACCAGGAACTCCGCGGCCACGGCATCGCTCGACTTCTACTCGAGGCAGTGATCGAACTCGCCCGTGAGAGAGGGCTGCGTACGCTCGACCTCACTTCGCGACCGAGTCGCGAGTCCGCCATCCGGCTCTACGAGTCGGTGGGCTTCGAGCGGCGCGACTCGATGCTGATGCGATTCGCGGGCGCGCTGGCGTAGCCCGCCCTACACTGGCGTCGTCAACGATTGGGGGGGGTCATGTCACGGCGGCTTGTTGCAACGGCGCTGGCCGGTGCGCTTCTGTTGACGGCGACAGGCTGCACCGCGACTGCTCACATCCCACTGTTAGCCCAGCCGGCAAAGCATGCCCCGACGCCGATCCCCGCGGCATCCTCGTCGCCGACAAGCACTCCCTCGTCTGCGCCGACCGCCACCACCTGTCACGGGTGGGGTTTCTGGGCGAAGGACGACTACAGCGCGGCTCAGCAGCCCGTCGACTGCGGACCCATCACGTACGCGACCGGCGCGGTGAAGCTCAACAGCAAGGGTGAGCCGGCCGCCTACGTCGTGGCGCCAGGAGACATCTGGGAGTTCATCGCCAAGCGCTTCGACGTCGGAACGGCGTACCTGACCTCGATCAACGCGGTTCGGCGAGATTCACCCATGCTCGTGTACGTCGGCGACACCGTGAACTTGGACCCGGCAACCATCACCACTGTCGGCGACCAGAACGGCGTCGTCTTCCACCATGAAGACCGCCTTCCGAATCCGCATGTCACTCAGCACTGAGAGACATGACGGCACCGGCAGATTATCGCGTCTCCCCGACTGGGCCGCACCGTCGATCGTCTCTTACATCGCGGCACGGACCCACGGGTCGGCGTTGATGCGTATCCGGGCAACAAAAAAGCCCGGATGACCGGGCTTTTCGCTACTGGATGCTACTGCTGGGGTACCTGGACTCGAACCAAGAACAACTGAACCAGAATCAGCCGTGTTGCCAATTACACCATACCCCACTGCGCCGATCCGGAGAGCGGCACCGAGAGTCAACTTTAGCCTACGCAGACCCTCAACTACAAAACGGGCGCGTCGAGCCCGACGCTCAGGCCGATCAGGTCGCGGTTGACGGCCGCCGCCACGACGGCGCCGGCTCCCGCGGCCACGATCAGCTGCTGCGGACCGGGCGGCGTCGTCTCTCCCACGGCGTACACGCCGGGCACCGACGTGCGGCCCTGCGCGTCCGTCAGCAGATAGCCGTCGTCGTCGCTGTCGAGGTCGAGGCCCTCCACGAAACGCAGTGCGGGCGTCCACACCGGTCGTACGAAGCCGCCTTCGCGTTCGATGACGGTGCCGTCGGTGAGCCGCACGCCGGTCAGCACGCCGCGCTCCCCCGTCAGGTCGTCGATCGGGCGCCGCTCCACCCGCACACCGAGACGTGCGAGCGTGCGTTCGTCGTCGTCGGCGATCACGCCGACTCCGTTTGTGAAGACGATCAGATCGTCGGACCATTGCGTGAGCAGCAGGGCACGCTCGGCGAGATCGTCGGTCTCCCCGATCAACGCGAGCGGAGCATCCGCCTTCTCGAACGCGTCGCACTCGATGCAGCTGTGCAGCTGGGTGCCGTAGTAGGCCCGGATGCTCGGAAGCGCCGGCATGGTCTCGGTGACGCCGGTCGCGACCACGACGGCCTGAGCGACCACGTCGATGTCTGCCGCACCCCGCACGCCGGACGCGACCACGCGGAATCCGGAGCCCGACAGCTCGACAGAGCGCACCTCGGCGAAGACGACCTCGCCGTTGTCGTAGCTCTCGACGTCTTCGCGTCCGAGCCTGCGCAGCTCGAGCGGCGGAACACCGTCGCGGGTGAGGAAGCCCTTGGCGAGCAGCGTTGCCGCATGCCGGGGCCGGTTGCTGTCGACGACGAGAACCCGCCGGCGCGCCCGTACCAGGTTGAGGGCGGCGGAGAGCCCAGCAGGACCACCGCCGATGACGACGACCTCGTACGACTCGCTGCTCATGCCCGTGCCTATCCGAGCGAGGCCGAGAGCGCGTCGAGTCGGGCCACCGACTCCGCCTTGCCGAGGATCTCCATGGACTCGAAGAGCGGAGGCGACACGCGCCGTCCCGAGATCGCGACGCGCAGCGGACCGAAGGCGACCCGCGGCTTGAGCCCCATCGTCTCGATCAGCATCGTGCGCAGCGCAGCTTCGATGGCGTCGTGGGTCCACTCGGCCTCGGGGATCTCCTGCAGCGCGCCGAGCGAAGCCGCGAGGATCTCCCCCGCGTTGGCCGGAAGGGATGCGCGGGCGTCGTCCTCGACCACGAGGGACGCCGAGTCGGTGAACAGGAAGCCGAGCATCCCCGGCGTCTCGGAGAGCAGCTGCACGCGCTCCTGCACCAGCGGCGCGGCCTCGGCGAGCACCGCGCGCTGGGCGTCCGTGAGCGGCTCGCTCAGCACGCCCGCAGCGACCAGGTACGGGATGGTGCGCTCGGCGAAGTCCGCGACGTCGAGCATCCGGATGTGGTCGCCGTTGATCGACTCGGCCTTCTTGTGGTCGAAGCGGGCCGGGTTCGGGTTCACGTCGACCACGTCGAACGCCGCGACCATCTCGTCGATGCTGAACACGTCGCGGTCGTGCGTGAGCGACCAGCCGAGCAGTGCCAGGTAGTTGACCAGGCCCTCGGGGATGAAGCCGCGCTCGCGGTGGTGGAACAGGTTCGACTCGGGGTCGCGCTTGGACAGCTTCTTGTTGCCCTCGCCCATCACGTACGGAAGGTGACCGAAGCGCGGCACGAAGGTCGTGATGCCCGCGTCGATGAGCGCGTGGTACAGCGCGATCTGACGCGGGGTCGACGACAGCAGGTCCTCGCCGCGCAGCACATGGGTGACGCCCATCAGCGCGTCGTCGACCGGGTTCACGAACGGGTACAGCGGATGCCCGTTCGGGCGCACCACGACGAAGTCGCTGAACGACCCGGCCGGGAAGGTGATCTCGCCGCGCACCAGGTCGTCGAAGCTGAGGTCGGCGTCGGGCACGCGCAGGCGCAGCGCGGGCTCGCGGCCCTCGGCGCGGTAGGCGGCCTTCTGCTCGTCGGTGAGGTCGCGCTCGAAGTTGTCGTAGCCGAGCTTCGGGTCGCGACCGAGCGATACGTTGCGGGCCTCGATCTCCTCGCCGGTGGCGAAGCTCTCGTAGATGTGCCCGGACGCCTTGAGCTTCTCGACGACCTCGCGGTAGATGTCGTAGCGCTGCGACTGCCGGTAGGGGCCGTTCGGGCCGCCGGCGTTGACGCCCTCGTCCCAGTCGAGACGCAGCCAGGTCAGCGCGTCGATGATCTGGTCGTAGCTCTCCTCGCTGTCGCGAGCCGCGTCGGTGTCCTCGATGCGGAAGATGAGCTTGCCGCCGGTGTGCCGGGCGTACGCCCAGTTGAAGAGGGCCGTGCGGATCAGACCGACGTGCGGCGTTCCGGTCGGCGACGGGCAGAACCGGACGCGGACGTCCGATCCGGTGGCAGTGGAGAAGGGGTGCGCAGTGGAGTCAGACATGTCCGTACGATTCTATCGGCGGCGCTTCGGCTACCGCGCCGGTACGGCCGCGCGCACCGGGTTCACCAGCGAGCCGACGCCCTCGACCTCGACCTCGACCGTGTCGCCGGCGACGATCGGGCCGACGCCGGCCGGCGTGCCCGTGAGGATCACGTCGCCCGGCAGCAGGGTGAAGACGCTCGACGCATACGCGACGATCGACGGGATGTCGTGCACCATGTCGCTGAGCTTCGCCTCCTGCTTCAGCTCGCCGTTGACCCGCGTGCGGATCGCCGCCTCCGGGTCGAGCTCGGTCTCGATCACAGGCCCGAGCGGGCAGAAGGTGTCGAACCCTTTGGCGCGGGTCCACTGGCCGTCGGTCTTCTGCAGGTCGCGGGCGGTCACGTCGTTGGCGACGGTGTAGCCGAAGATGTAGTCGGCGGCATCCTCCGCCTTCACGTTCTTCGCGATCGTGCCGATCACCACGGCGAGTTCGCCCTCGAAGTCGACCTGCGACGACTGCGGCGGCAGCACGATCGCGTCGCCGAGCCCGATCACCGCTGTGTTCGGCTTGAGGAACAGCAGGGGCTCCGCCGGCGCCTCCCCGCCCATCTCGGCGGCATGATCGCGGTAGTTCTTGCCGACCGCCACGACCTTCGAACGCGGGATGACCGGGGCGAGGAGCGCGGCCACCTTGCCGAGCGGAACGCGCTCGCCCGTGGTGTCGAAGCCGGCGAACATCGGGTCGCCTGCGAGAACGACGAGGGCATCCTCGTCGACGATTCCGTAACTGATGGCGCCATCATGGCTGAAGCGTGCGATTTTCACGCTTCCGAGCCTAGTGCGGCAGCCCTACCGCGGGAGCGTTCCGCCCACCGCGGAGACGATCGTCTCGATCGCGGGCGTGGGCACGCCGTTCGTCTCACCGATCCGGATCAGGGCGCCGCCGATCGCGTCGAGTTCGTTCGGGTTGCCTGCTGCGAGGTCCTCCTGCAGCGACGTGCGCATCCCGGCCGGCACCGATCGCACGACGACCGCGACCTCGCCGGCGGTCGCCGGGACCCCCGCCGCGGTCGAGCAGGCTGCGACCTCGGCCAGAACGGCTTCCGTCAGCTCCGGATCGGTGGACAGCGCGACGCCGACCGGCTCGCGCCAATACGAGGTCAGGAGCGCCATCGAGGCCAGCAGGCGGAACTTCGCCCACAGCACCTCCGCCTCCGTGCCGCCGATGCGAACGCTCGCGCCCGCATCCGCCAGGGCACGCACCGTCGCGAACCCGTCGCCCGACTCTGGCACCTCGATGCGCGTGAACGGGCTGCGGTGGTCGATCACCGTGGCCGACGCGCGCAGCGCCGAGACGGCGATGGATGCGCCGACGACGGGGACGCCGGGCAGCGCCTCGCGCAGCGTCGCCATGTGCTCGACGCCGTTGAGCAGCGACAGCACCTCGGAGGGCTGCGCTGCGGCGAGCGAGGGCAGCACGTCGGCCAGGCCGTAGGTCTTGGTCGCGACGATCACCGCGGCGCCGTGCGGGATCCCGGTGCTCGCGGGGACCTGTTCGACCCCGTTCCCGAACGCCTCGCTCCGCACCTCGATCCCGTTCGCCCGGATGGCGGCGACGGTGCGATCGCGGCCGACGGCGACCACCTGCTCCCCCGCTCGATGCAGCAGCCAGGCGAGCAGGCCGCCGACGGCTCCGGGGCCGACGACGGCGATGACGGGACGCGGATCACTCATGCTCACAGCCTAGGTTCAGACGTCGGCCAGCGACCACTCGGCGCCGTCGAGCGCCAGCAGCGCCGAGGCGACGGTGGCGATCGCGGGCACCTGGTCCGACCCGGCGGCGCCGACCAGGTTGATGGTGCGGTGATCGTGGTTGACCGTCGGCCTGATCACGACGCCGTCGTTGCGTGCGGCCGCTCCGAGGGCGAGCGACGGGATGAGCGCCACACCCACCCCCTCGGCGACCATGCTCACGACGGCCACGAAGTTGTCGGTCTCGTAGGCGATCCGCGGCACGAAGTCGCGCGCATCGGTGAGCTCGAGCAGATGGCCCCGGCAGCGCGGGCAGCCGGCGATCCAGGGCTCGGCCTCGAGGTCCGCGAGATCGATTTCGGGGGCATCCGCCAGTCGATGGCCGGCGGGGAGCACCAGCAGCATCTCGTCGCGCCAGACCGGGATGACCGCGAGCCCGCGTGCGCTCTCGCGGTGCGGATCGACCCGGTCGCCCGGATAGCTGAAGGTGATCGCGAGGTCGGCCGTCTGCCCGCGGACGGCCGCCACCGCCTCCGGCGGCTCGGCTTCCGCGTAGGTGATGCGCACACCCGGATGCGCCGCGCCCATCGTGCCCAGGAGCCGCGGCACGAGCGTCGACGACGCGGACGGGAAGGCGGCGAGCCGCACGCGCCCCGACCGCAGCCCCTGCAGGTCGGCGAGCTCGCCGGCGGCCGCATCGAGCGCGGTCGTCACGGTGCTCGCGTGCCGGGCGAGAACGCGACCGGCCTCGGTGAGCCGCACGCCGCGGCCGACACGCGTGACGACGGGCATGCCGAGGCGAGCCTCGAGGCGTTTGAGGTGCTGGCTGATGGCGGGCTGGCTGTAGCCGAGGGCCACGGCCGCGCGCGTGATCGACCCGTGGTCGGCCACGGCGCGCACCACGCGCAGAGCGTTCGAGTCGAGATCGAGGCGCGAGAGTCCGGATGCCGTATCGATGGTCATACGCAAGCATAACCGTGACTTATGAAAGTGATTCAATACTGGCTGTGGTCGAATGTGTGAGCATCCGTCACGATGAAGGAATGACCACGACGATGACCACGCCGAGCCTCGCCGAGGCACGCGGCCACTTCCTGGTCACCGACGGCTACCTGGCCGCGTGCACGCAGGGACTGCCCCTGCGCGAGACGCTCGCCGCCTCCCGCGCGGAACTCGACCTCTGGGAGTCCGGCGGAGCGACTCCGGCCCACTACGGTGCGGCCGTCGATGTCGCGCGGGACGCCTACGCGCGCCTCGTCGGCGTCGACGCCCGGCACGTCGCCATCGGATCGCAGGTGTCGGTTCTCGCCAGTCTCGTGGCCTGCTCCGTGCCCGACGGCGCCGAGGTCGTCTGCGTCGACGGCGACTTCAGCTCGATGATCGCACCGTTCGCCGCGCAGGCCGATCGCGGGGTCACCGTCGTACACGCTCCGCTCGCGCGGCTCGCCGAGGCCATCGGCCCCCGCACCTGGCTGGTCGCCTTCTCACTGGTGCAGTCGGCCACCGGTGCCATCGCCGACGCGGATGCGGTGCTCGCCTCGGCCGCCCGGCACGGCGCCCGCACGTTCGCCGACCTCACCCAGGCCGCCGGTTGGCTCCCCGTCGACGCCGGCCGCTTCGACCTCACCGTCTGCCACGCGTACAAATGGCTGTGCGCGCCGCGCGGGTCGGCGTTCCTCACGGTGAACGACCGGATGCTCTCCGAACTGCGCCCCGTGCAGGCCGGCTGGTTCGCGGGCGACGACCCGTGGAGCTCCTGCTACGGACCGGTGAGCGAACTCGCCCACGACGCCCGGCGCTTCGACGTCTCCCCCGCCTGGCCCGTGTGGCCGGGCACGGCGGCCGCGCTCGAGTTCTTCGCAGAACTGGACATCACCGAGGTGCACCGGTACGTCACCGGCCTCGGCGACGAGTTGAGCCACCGGCTCGGCATCCCGGCGCTCGGCCAGCCGATCGTGACCTGGCCGGACCCCGAGGGCTGCGACCTGGCCGCCCTCACGGCGGCGGGCATCCGGGCATCCGGTCGTGCGGGCCGTGCCCGCGTGGCCTTCCACCTCTGGAACACCTCAGCCGACGTCGACCGCGTCGCGGCCGCTCTGCGTCCCTGACGGCCCCAGAACCCAGACCCCCAGCGTTGAGGGGCGGCTAACGCACCCAAAACGGAAGTCTTGGATGCGTTAGCCGCCCCTCAACGGAGCTGGGCTGGGTCGACGGGCTAGGCGTCGAGGCGGGTGAGCCAGTTGTGACGGTCGGGCACGCGGCCGTACTGGATGTCGGTGAGCTCCTGGCGCAGCGACATGGTCAGCTCTCCGGCGGGAGCCGTGATGTCGCCCACCGTGAAGGTGTCCGACTTGAGCTCGCCGATCGGCGTGATCACGGCCGCCGTGCCGCAGGCGAACACCTCGACGATGTCGCCCGACTCCACGCCGACCCGCCACTCGTCGATGGTCACCTTGCGCTGCTCCACCTTGTGGCCGCGGTCACGGGCGAGCTGCAGCACCGATTCGAGCGTGATGCCCTCAAGGATGCTGTCCGACTCCGGCGTGACGATCGTGCCGTCTTTGTAGACCAGCACCACGTTCATCCCGCCGAGCTCCTCGAGGTACTTGCCCTCGACCGAGTCGAGGAACAGCACCTGGGCGCAGCCGTGCTCGGCCGCCTCCGACTGCGGCAGCAGGCTCGACGCGTAGTTGCCACCCGTCTTGGCCGCACCCGTCCCGCCCTTGCCTGCACGCGAGTAGCGGTCGGAGAGCCAGATCGAGACCGGGGCGATGCCGCCGTGGAAGTAGGCGCCCGCCGGGCTGGCGATCAGGTAGTACGCGACCTTATTGGCCGGTCGCACACCCAGGAAGGCCTCCTTGGCGAACATGAACGGACGCAGGTAGAGGCTGGTCTCCGGCGCAGACGGCACCCAGGCGCCGTCGTACTTGATGAGCTGCTTGAGCGAGTCGAGGAAGTACTCCACCGGCAGTTCGGGGAGCGCCAGGCGGTAGGCCGAGCGCTGCATGCGCGCCGCATTCGCCTCGGGACGGAAGGTCCAGATGGAGCCGTCTTCGTGGCGGTAGGCCTTCAGGCCTTCGAAGATCTCCTGGGCGTAGTGCAGCACCGCGGCCGACGGCTCGAGCTGGATGGGCCCGTACGGCGAGACGCGCGGCCGGTGCCAGCCACCCTTGGCCGACCAGCACAGGTCGACCATGTGGTCGGTGAAGTAGTTGCCGAAGCCGGGATCGGCGAGGATCTCCTCGCGTTCGGCGTCACTGCGCGCCGCGTCGTTGCGCGTCACGGCGAACTGGAGGCCGCTGGTCTCGGTGGGACCGTCGGTGAGGGTGATGCTGGTGGAAGCGTTCATGAGAGTCCTTTGCACTGCGTTCGTCAAAAGCAGAGTTGATCTAATTCTGCGCCACACCGGCCGCGATCGCGTCGCCGATCTCGGCGGTGCGACGGGCGGCGGCTGCGCTGTCTGCTGCTCGGGTGGCGAGGTCGGCGGTCACCGCGGCTTCGACGCGCTCCGCGAGCTCCGGTGCTCCGAGATGACGGAGCAGGAGGGCCACGGAGAGGATCGCGGCGGTGGGGTCGGCCTTCTGCTGGCCTGCGATGTCGGGGGCCGATCCGTGAACCGGCTCGAACATGCTGGGGAAATCGCCTGCGGGGTTGATGTTGCCCGAGGCCGCCAGTCCGATGCCGCCGCTGATCGCGGCCGCGAGATCGGTGAGGATGTCGCCGAAGAGGTTGTCTGTGACGATCACATCGAATCTAGCAGGATTCGTGACGAGGAAGATCGTGGCGGCGTCCACGTGCAGGTAGTCGACCGCGACATCCGGATGCTCGGCCGCGACGGCGTCCACGATCCGCTTCCAGAGACCCCCGGCGAACGTGAGCACGTTGGTCTTGTGCACCAGCGTCAGCTTCTTGCGCCGTGACTCGGCCTGCTCGAAGGCGTAGCGCACGACACGCTCGACCCCGTACGCCGTGTTCACCGAGACCTCGTTGGCGATCTCATGCGGGGTGCCCTGCCGGATGGCACCGCCGTTGCCGACGTACGGACCCTCCGTGCCCTCGCGGACGACGACGAAGTCGACATCGCCGGGGTTCGCGAGCGGGCTCGCGATGCCGGGGAACAGCGTCGTCGGACGCAGATTGACGTAGTGGTCGAGCGAGAACCGCAGCTTCAGTAGCAGACCGCGCTCGATGTTCGCGTTCGCGAGGCGCGGGTCGCCCGGCACTCCCCCGACCGCACCGAGCAGGATGGCGTCGTGCTCGGCGATCGACGCGAGGTCCGCATCCGTGAGCACGTCCCCGGTCTCGAGGTAGCGGGCGGCTCCGAGTGAGAACGGCGTCTTCTCGAAGGCGAGGTCGCTGCCGGCCGTCACCGCGTCGAGCACCTTGACCGCCTCGGCGACCACCTCCGGCCCGATTCCGTCTCCGGGGATGACGGCGAGTCTGATCGTCTGCGGCATGGCACTCCTGCGGTCTCGTGAGGGTTCTACAGCAACCCTACCGGCGAGCGCATCCAGGCCGCCGCCGTCAGCCACGCACCTTGCGCAGCGACACCATCGCGAGAATAGCGGCCGCCACCATCAGCACCGCACCGATGCCGGCCGTGAGCGCGACGCCGGAATCGAACGCGTGCCTGGCGGACTCGAGCAGCCTCTCGCCAGGTCGGACGGGAGCTGCGCCGCGACCGTGGTCGCACCGCCGAGCGTCTCGCGAGCAGCGTGCGCCTGCGCGCCGGAGAGACCGTCGGGTAGGACGACCGCCGAGCGGTACGACGCGGTCAGGATGGTGCCGAGCGTCGCGGTTCCGAGCACGGCCCCCAGCTCGTACGCCGTCTCCGACACCGCGGACGCGGCTCCGGCCTTGTCGGCCGGCGCGCTCGAGATGATCATCTCGTTCGAGACGGTCTCGGCCGCGCCGATCCCCGCACCGAGCAGCACGAACGAGATCAGCAACGTCGACGCGGGGGCATCGCCGCCGACGAGCGCGATCAGTCCGTAGCCGCACGCCGAGATCAGCAGGCCGATCGGGATGACGATGCTCGGCCGCACACGCCGCGCGATCGGCACGACCACCAGACCGGAGACGATCATGGTCGCCAGCCCCGGCAGCAGCACCAGCCCCGACTCGATCGGGCTGAGGCCGATCACCAGCTGCAGGTGCTGCGAGACGAAGAACAGGAACCCGACGAGTGACACGACGCTCAGCAGGTTGATGAGCACCGCACCGCTGAACGACGCGCGGCGGAACAGCCGCATGTCGAGCATCGGGATGGGCCGCGCGAGCTGCCGTCGCACGAACAGCACCGCAGCGGTGACGCCGATCGCGATCGCGAGCACGCCGACCACCGAGAAGCCTTCGCTCGCCAGCGATTTGATGCCGTAGACGACCGGCGCCATCGCGGCGAGGGAGAGCAGGATGCTGACCGGGTCGATGGGACCGGGATTCGGGTCGCGCGACTCCGGGATGAGCAGCGGGGTGAGCACGAGCAGCGGGATGAGCACCGGCACGGCCAGCAGGAACACGGAGCCCCACCAGAAGTGCTCGATGAGCAGGCCGCCGACGATCGGGCCGAGCGCCGAGCCCGCCGCGAATCCGGATGCCCAGATCGCGATCGCGAGCCGTCGCTGGTCGCGGTCGGTGAAGACGCTCCGCAGCAGCGAGAGGGTCGACGGCATGAGCATCGCACCGAAGAAGCCCAGGCTGGCTCGGGCGGCGATCAGCAGCTCGGTGGTGGGCGCGAACGCCGCGGCGATGGACACCGCGGCGAATCCCGTCGCACCGATCATCAGCAGGCGCCGGCGGCCGATGCGGTCGCCGAGGCTGCCCATCGAGACGAGCAGCCCGGCCAGAACGAGCGGATATGCGTCGATGATCCAGAGCATGCCGGTGCCGCTCGGCTCCAGCGCCTGCGAGATCGACGGCAGGGCGAAGCTGAGGACCGTGTTGTCGATCGAGACGAGCAGTACGGGGAGCATCAGGACCACGAGCGCCAGCCACCCACGGGCGCCGGCGCGCGCGGGCGTGACGACGGAGGGTGCAGTGGTGGGCAGCGTGGACATGACCACTACTGTACCGGCTGGACGGTACAGTTGCAACGCCGTAACGGCTAGCATGTGGTCATGCCCCCGTCGTCCCCCGCCCGCGACCGCATCCTCGACGCCTTCGAAGAGCTGCTCACCGAGCAGAGCGAGCGCGCCGCCACCCTCGACGCCGTCGCCGCCAGGGCGGGCGTCTCGAAGGGCGGTCTGCTCTATCACTTCGCGTCGAAAGACGCTCTCGTCGAGGGCGTGCTCGAGCGTCTCCGGTCGCTCGTCGCCGACGACCTCGAACGGATGCGCACGGCGCCCGCCGGTCCCGTCGACTACTTCGTGCGCAGCTCGGTGTCGTGGCAGAGCGCGCTCGACCGCACGGTGATCGCCGCGGCCCGACTCGCGCAGGGCGCCGACGCCAACGCCCGCGAGACGCTCCAGCAGATGCAGCAGGGCTGGCTGGGCATCCTGGAGTCAGCGGTCGCCGATCCGATCGCTGCCAAGGCGATCATGCTCATCGGCGACGGCATCTACTACAACTCGGCGCTCCTGCCCTCGACCACGGCCGTGGTGAAGGACGAGGCGGACATGGACCGGCTCATCGCACTGGTGCAGGAGCTCGCCGGCGGCTCATCCCGCTAGCGCGCTCAGCCCGCTGGCGCCGGGCCCGCTAACGGCCGAGCCCGGCCACACGCGTCTCCAGGAACCGCCGGGCGCGCGCGTTCGGCTCCAGCTCGATCGCACGGCGGTACGCCCTCCTCGCCGTCGCGTGATCGCCGGCCAATCGCGCGAGGTCTCCGCGCGCCGCGTACCCCTGCGGAGCGAGGACACTGTCGAAGAACAGAGGTTCGGCATCCAGCTCCGCGAGCGCGGCCTCCGGTCCGACATCCGGGCTGTAGCCGCGCGCGACGATGCGCCCGAGGCGCGCCGACGGCGACGGCCACTCCTCGACCAGCCGGTCGTAGAGCCGGGCGATCGAGGGCCAGTCGGTGTCGGCCCAGGTGGGCGCGATCGCGTGGAGCCCGGCGATGCCCGCCTGCAGCGCGAAACGCCCGCGGCCGGCCAGCGCGCTCGTCGCGAGCCGCTCCCCCTCGATCATCATCGCGACGTTCCATCCGCCGCGGTCGGCCTCGGACAGGGTGACGAACTCGCCGCCCGGCGTGAGCCTCGTCGACTGGCGCGCTTCGGTGAGCAGCAGCAGCGCGAGCAGCCCGGCCGCCTCGGCATCGCCCGACCGGATGCGGTGCGCATCCCTCGCGAGCACGATGGCATCGGCGCGCACCCGGTCGTCGGGTGCCGCATGGCCGACGGTGAAGAGCAAGTAGATGGTCGTGAGCGCATCCGGAAAGCGCGCCGTGACATCCGCCTCGTCGTCGATCGCGAACCGGATGCTCGAATCGTGGATGCGCTTCTTGGCCCGCGTCAGGCGCGCGGCCATCGTCGCCTCCTGCACGAGGAAGACCGCGGCGACGTCACGCGTCGGCACCCCGCAGACGAAGCGGAGCGCGAGCGCGACCCTCGCCTCCTCGCTCACCTCGGGGTGGCAGAGGAGCAGGATCAGCTCGAGCCGCTCGTCACCGGTGAAGGTGGTCTCGGTGTTCTCGGGCATGGGCATATCCGCCGTTCGGCGCGCCTCGGCGGCGAGAGCCGGCAGGGCGCGCGTCGTCGTGCGTTCCTTGCGGACCGTGTCGACCGCGATCCGTCTGGCCACCGTGGTGATCCAGGCGGCCGGGTTGTCGGGCGCGCGGCCGGCGGTCTCCAGCTCGATGGCGCGCGCGAAAGCCTCCTGCACGGCGTCCTCCGCCGTGAGCAGGTCGCCGGTGTACCGGGCGACGGCACCCAGGATGCGCGGGGCGTCGTCGCGGAACGCCTGCTCGATCCCGGTGGCCACAGCTCATTCAACCGTGACGGGCGGCGCGGGCACAATCGCCCGCGGCGCCGGTCAGGGCACGGACGCCGTGACCACCGGGTCGACGATCAGCGCACCGAGTCGAGCACGAGCACCGGGAACAGCTCGAGCCAACCCTCCGTCGGGATCATGGACGCGAGCTCGCGCGCCTGATCCGGGCTGGAGGCGGTGAAGCTGTAGAACCCGGTGACGACCTCGCGGGTCTCGCCGAACGGACCGTCGGTGAGCACCGGCTTCCCACCCGCCTGCGGGGTGATCTTCGTCGCGGCCGAGATGGGCTGCAGAGCGGCGCTGGCGGTGATCTTCTCGCCGGCCAGCGCGACCGCCTCCTGGAACGCCGCATGCCCTGCCATCGCTGCCTGCCAGTCCTCCGCCGAGATCTCGTCGGGGTTCCAGTTGGGCTCGCGGATGAGGATCACGTATTCGTCGGACATGATGTCTCCCTACGTCGTGCGCTTGCGCGCTTCTGATGTGAACACCAGTACGACGCAAGCCTGCCGCAGAAATCGACAGCGCAGTCGAAAAAAGATCCGCTACGACTCGGTGATGTCGATCTCCTGCATGAGATCGGCGTCGATCGCGACGCGCACCTTCTCGAGCAGGCCCTCGGGGATGCGCGAGTCGACGGTGAGCACGCTCAGCGCCTTGCCTCCGGCCGAGGTGCGGGCGATCTGCATGCCGGCGATGTTGATCTCCGCCTCGCCGAACTCCTGGCCGTAGACCGCGACGATGCCCGGGCGGTCGTCGTACACCATGACGATCAGGTGCTCGGCGATCGGGACCTCGACGTCGTAGCCGTTGATCTCGACGATCTTCTCGATCTGCTTCGTACCGGTCAGCGTGCCGGAGACCGACACCTGCGAGCCGTCGCTGAGCGCGCCGCGCAGGGTGATGAGGTTGCGGTACTCCTCGCTGACCGAGTCGGTGATGAGTCGCACCTCGATGCCGCGCTGTTCGGCGAGCAGGGGCGCGTTGACGTACGAGACGGTCTCGCTGACCACCTTGGTGAAGATGCCCTTGAGCGCGGCCAGCTTCAGCACGCTCACGTCGTAGTCGACGAGCTCGCCGCGCACCTCGACGTCGACGCTGGTCAGCGGGCTGTGCGCGAGGCCGGAGAAGACCTGGCCGAGCTTCTCGACGAGCGGGATGCCGGGACGCACGTACGGGTCGATGACGCCGCCGGCGACGTTGACCGCGTCGGGCACCAGTTCGCCCGACAGCGCGAGGCGCACCGACTTGGCGACCGAGACACCCGCCTTCTCCTGGGCCTCGTCGGTCGACGCACCGAGGTGCGGGGTGACGACGACGTTCTCGAGCGCGAGCAGCGGGGAGTCCGTCGGGGGCTCGCTGACGAAGACGTCGAGACCGGCGCCGGCGATCGAGTGGGTCGAGAGCGCGCGGTAGAGGGCGTCCTCGTCGATCAGTCCGCCGCGGGCGACGTTCACGATGAACGCGGTCGGCTTCATCAGCGCGAGCTGGTCGTCGCTGATCATGCCCGTGGTCTCGGGGGTCTTCGGCATGTGGATGGTGATGAAGTCGGCCTCGGCGAGCAGTTCGTCGAGCGTCACCAGCTGCACACCGAGCTGCTGGGCGCGGGCCGAGGTGACGTAGGGGTCGTACGCGACGACCTTGGTGCCGAACGCCTGCAGACGCGCGGTGATGAGGGCGCCGATGCGGCCGAGGCCGATGATCCCGACGGTCTTCTCGTAGAGTTCGACGCCGGTGTACTTCGAGCGCTTCCACTGTCCCTGCGCGAGCGCGCTGTGGGCCGCCGGGATGTGACGGGCGAGGCTCAGGATGTGACCGACGGTGAGCTCGGCGGCCGAGATGATGTTGGAGGTGGGCGCGTTGACCACCATGACGCCGGCGGTGGTGGCCGCCTTGATGTCGACGTTGTCGAGCCCGACGCCGGCACGCGCGACGACGCGCAGCTTCGGCGCGGCGGCGATGACCTCCTCGTCGACCTTCGTGGCGGAGCGCACCAGGATCGCGTCCGCGTCCGTGACCGCGGACAGGAGCGCCGGGCGGTCGGTTCCGTCGACCGAGCGGATCTCGAAGTCCGGCCCGAGGGCGTCGACGGTAGCGGGCGAAAGTTCTTCGGCGATCAGCACGACCGGCTTTGTCACGTGGCAGTTCCTTTGGGTGGGAGCAGGCTTGGGAGGCGAGCGCCACGATCATTGGGGCGCGATCAGCACACACTCTACCGGCTGGCGTGGGGTGCCTTTCGCCGCGTTACGCCCCGCGCAGCATGCAGACTGGACCGATGACCGTCTTCGAAACCGTGCAGCTCGTCGTGCGGATCGCCCTCGCCGCCGTGTTCGTTTTCATGGGTGTCCTGCACTTCCGGCCCGGCGCCCGGCGCACGATGGCGAAGATGATCCCGCCCCGGATGCGCTGGTCGGGAATGCTGCGACCCGAGGTGCTCGTGGCGGTCACCGGGGTGTGCGAGATCGCCGGCGGCGTCGGGCTGCTGCTGCCTCCGACGCGGGTGGCGGCCGCGATCCTGCTCGCTGTCTTCCTGGTCGCCGTGTTCCCCGCCAACGCCTATGCCGCGCGCCATCCCGAGCGCTTCGGAAAGCTGGCGACGCCGCTGGTGACGCGTCTCCTGCTGCAGCTCCTGCTGATCGCGCTGTGCGTGTTCTGCGCGCTCTGAGACGGTTCGTCGCGCTCTGAGACGAGCGGATCAGGCCGCGGCGGCGATCGCCGCGCGCACGACGGAGGCGTCCGTCAGGTCGTAGGAGGAGTCGCCCCCGCCCGGCCCGCTCGGAGCGCCCAGTGCGACGGTCCGCGCCGACAGATGCACCGCATCCACGCCGGTCGCCGCGAGAGCGAGGATGTCGGGCACGGTGACTCCCCCGCCCGCCATCACCTGGATGCGACCGGATGCCTCTGCGCTCAGCGCTGCGAGCATCCCGACGCCGTCGATGCTGCGGGCCTCGCCCCCGGAGGTCAGGATGCGGCGCACGCCGAGCCCGACGAGCTGCTCGAGCGCCCCGATGGGGTCGGGCACGATGTCGATCGCGCGATGGAACGTCACATCGAGCCCACCGGCCGCCTCGACGAACCGGCCGACCGTCGCGACGTCGACGGCGCCGATCTCGTCCAAGGCTCCGACCACGACACCGGATGCTCCCGCCTCGCGCGCATGGCGGATGTCGGCCATCGTGAGCTCGACCTCGTCGGGCGTGTAGACGAAGCCGCCGCCGCGCGGGCGCACCAGCACGTGCACGAACCCGTCGTGGCCGTGCTCAGCCGCTTCGGCGACGGCCGCCGCGATCAGCCCGGCTGACGGGGTGAGGCCGCCCATGCCGAGCGCGGAGCACAGCTCGATGCGATCGGCGTCGGCGTCGAGCGCGACGCGGACCCCTGCTCGGTCCTGCACTGCGATCTCGACGGCGAGTCGACGGTTCACCGGTTCTCCTCACGAAGCGGGCTCCGCGCGTCCCCGGCGAAGCAGAAAAGTGCCGCGCCACTCCGCAGAGGCGGAGGGCGGCGGCACCTCTCAGGCTAGTTCAGCGGGCACGCGCTCAGCGTGCAACCTCGCCGTCCACGTAGTCGTCGTCGTTCGACGCGTTCCACGCGAAGAGCTTGCGCAGCTCGCGGCCGGTGGCCTCGATGGGGTGCTGCTCGCCCTTCTTGCGGAGCTCCAGGAACTCGGGCGCTCCGGCATCCTGGTCGGCGATGAAGCGCTTGGCGAACGTGCCGTCCTGGATGTCGGAGAGAACGGCCTTCATGTTCTCCTTGACGTGCGGGTCGATCACGCGCGGGCCGGACACGTAGTCGCCGTACTCGGCCGTGTCGGAGACGCTCCAGCGCTGCTTGGCGATCCCGCCCTCCCACATGAGGTCGACGATCAGCTTGAGCTCGTGCAGCACCTCGAAGTAGGCGACCTGCGGCTGGTAGCCCGCCTCGGTCAGCGTCTCGAAGCCGTACTGGACGAGCTGCGAGACACCGCCGCACAGCACGGCCTGCTCACCGAACAGGTCGGTCTCGGTCTCTTCGGTGAAGGTGGTCTTGATGCCGCCGGCGCGGAGGCCGCCGATGCCCTTGGCGTAGCTCAGCACGAGCGGCCAGGCGTTGCCGGTGGCGTCTTCCTCGACGGCGACGATCACGGGCACGCCGCGGCCGGCCTCGTACTCGCGCCGCACGGTGTGGCCCGGTCCCTTGGGGGCGACCATGATCACGTCGACGCCCTCCGGCGCCTCGATGTAGCCGAAGCGGATGTTGAAGCCGTGACCGAAGACCAGGGCGTTGCCCGCCTCGAGGTTCGGCTGCACGTCGTCGGCGTAGAGGTGACGCTGCACCTGGTCCGGAGCGAGGATGACGATGACGTCGGCCCACTTGGCGGCGTCGGCGGCGCTCAGCACCGTGAAGCCCGCCTCCTCGGCCTTGGGCTTCGACTTCGAGCCCTCCTTGAGGCCGACGACGACCTCGACACCCGAGTCGCGGAGGTTCTGCGCGTGGGCGTGGCCCTGCGAGCCGTAGCCGATGACGGCGACCTTCTTGCCCTGGATGATCGACAGATCTGCGTCGTTGTCGTAGTAGATCTCAGCCACGAGTGGTTTCTCCTTAATGATGTGGTTCTGATTGAGTATTTCGAGCCGCCCGGGGGCGGACCTAGTTCTTGTAGACGCGCTCGGTGATGGACTTCGCACCACGGCCGATCGCGAGCAGACCGGACTGCGCCATCTCCTTGATCCCGTAGGGCTCCAGCACCTTGAGCAGGGCCTGGGTCTTTCCGCTGTCGCCGGTGACCTCGATCACGAGGGCATCGGTCGCCACGTCGACGACGCGCGCACGGAACAGGTTGACGGCCTCGAGGACCTGCGAGCGGGTCGTGTTGTCGACGCGCACCTTGATCAGCAGGTGCTCGCGCTGAACCGACTGCACGGGATCGAGCTCGACGATCTTGATCACGTTGATCAGCTTGTTCAGCTGCTTCGTCACCTGTTCGAGCGGCAGCTCCTCCACATCCACCACCACGGTGATGCGCGAGAGGCCGTCGAGCTCGCTGCGGCCGACGGCGAGCGACTCGATGTTGAAGCCGCGACGGGCGAACAGCCCGGCGACGCGGGTCAGCAGACCCGGCTTGTCCTCGACGAGGAGGCTCAGAACGTGCGTGCTCATGGGTTACTCCTCTCCGAAGGCGGGGCTGTGCTCGCGGGCGTACTGCACATAGCTGTTGCTGACGCCCTGGGGGACCATCGGCCAGACCATGGCGTCGGCGCTCACCACGAAGTCGATGACGACCGGGCGGTCGTTCGTCTCGAGCGCGAGCTTGATGGCCGCGTCGACCTCTTCTTCTTTCGTGACCCGGATGCCGAGGGCGCCGTACGCCTCGGCCAGCTTCACGAAGTCGGGGACGCGGATCGTGTCGTGACCGGTGTTGAGGTCGGTGTTCGAGTAGCGGCCGTCGTAGAACAGCGTCTGCCACTGGCGCACCATCCCGAGCGACGAGTTGTTGATGATCGCCACCTTGATCGGGATGTTGTTGATCGTGCAGGTGGCGAGCTCCTGATTGGTCATCTGGAAGCATCCGTCGCCGTCGATCGACCAGACGACGCGGTCGGGCTCGGCGACCTTGGCACCCATGGCGGCGGGCACCGAGTAGCCCATCGTTCCCGCACCACCGGAGTTGAGCCATGAGTTCGGGCGCTCGTAGGCGATGAACTGCGCGGCCCACATCTGGTGCTGTCCGACGCCGGCGGCGTAGATGCCCTCCGGCCCGGTGAGCTCGCCGATGCGCTTGATGACGTGCTGGGGAGCCAGCAGACCGTCGGTGGTCGGCGAGAACCCGAGCGGGAACTCCTCGCGGAGTCCGTTCAGGTACGTCCACCACTCGATGATGTCGGGCGTCGTCTCCTTGATCGCGTCGGTGTACGCGGCGGTCAGATCGACGATGACGTCCTTGGCATCGCCGACGATGGGGACGTCGGCGACACGGATCTTGGAGATCTCGGCCGGGTCGACGTCGACGTGCACGATCTTGGCGTTCGGAGCGAACAGCGAGGTGTTCCCCGTCACGCGGTCGTCGAAGCGTGCGCCGAGCGAGATGATCAGATCCGACTCCTGGAGGGCGAGCACCGCGGGCACCGTGCCGTGCATGCCGGGCATGCCGAGGTGCTGCTTGTGCGAGTCGGGAAAGGCCCCGCGGGCCATCAGCGTGGTCGTCACGGGGACGCCCGTCACCTCGGCGAGCTCGAGCAGTTCCTTCGACGCCCGCGACCGGATGACGCCGCCGCCCACGTAGAGGATCGGCTTCTTGGCCTCGGCCAGCATCTGCGCCGCGGCCAGGATCTGCTTGCCGTGCGCCTTCGTGATCGGCCGGTAACCCGGCAGGTCGATCTTCGGCGGCCACACGAACGGCACCGTGTTCTGCTGCGCGTCCTTGGTGATGTCGACGAGCACCGGACCGGGACGGCCCGTGCCGGCGATGTGGTACGCCGCGGCGATCGTCGAAGGGATGTCCGCCGCATCCTTCACGAGGAAGGAGTGCTTCGTGATCGGCATCGTGATGCCTACGATGTCGGCCTCCTGGAACGCGTCCGTGCCCATCAGGGTGGAGAAGACCTGGCCGGTGATGAAGACCACCGGAACGGAGTCCATGTGCGCGTCCATGATCGCGGTGACCAGATTGGTGGCGCCGGGGCCAGAGGTGGCCATGGCGACGCCGACCTTGCCGCTGGCCGAGGCGTAGCCCTCGGCCGCGTGCCCGGCGCCCTGTTCGTGGCGCACCAGCACGTGTCGGATCGCGGTGGAGTCCATGATCGCGTCGTAGATCGGAAGGATCGCACCGCCCGGCAGCCCGAAGACGTTGTCGACGCCGAGCAGTTCGAGGGTGCGGACGACGGACTGCGAGCCCGTCAGGAGTTCGGGCGAGGCCTTACCAGGCATCGCGGTGGGCAACACGGTACTGGGGGTACTGGTTTCCGAGGACATGTGTAAGCGAGTCCCTAACGTACGTAACGGTTGATAGTGGGGCGCGGACTACCCCGTGACCGCGCCCTCCGCAGCGGAGTGCACGAGCTTGGAGTACTTAGCGAGAACGCCACGGGTATAGCGCGGAGGAAGCGGCGCCCAGCCTTCACGGCGGGCGGTCAGCTCAGACTCGTCGACAAGTAGGTCGAGGGAGCGAGCCGCGATATCGACCCGTATCAGATCACCATCGCGCACGAAGGCGATGGGACCTGCGTCCACCGCTTCGGGTGCTATGTGGCCGATGCACAGGCCGGTTGTGCCGCCTGAGAATCGTCCGTCGGTCAATAGTAGTACATCCTTGCCGAGGCCTGCGCCCTTGATGGCGGCGGTGATGGCGAGCATCTCGCGCATGCCCGGGCCGCCCTTCGGACCCTCGTAGCGGATGATCACGACGTCGCCGGCGTTGATCCTGCCCTCGGTGAGTGCGTCCATGGCAGCACGCTCGCGCTCGAACACACGGGCGGGGCCCTCGAACACCTCGGCGTCGAAGCCGGCGGTCTTGACCACGGCGCCCTCGGGGGCGAGCGAGCCCTTGAGGATCGTGATGCCACCGGTCGCGTGGATGGGGTTGTCGAGCGAGCGCATGACCTCGCCGTCCGGAGCGGGCGGGTTGATCTCGGCGAGGTTCTCGGCGACGGTCTTGCCGGTGACGGTGAGGCAGTCGCCGTGCAGCAGGCCGGCGTCGAGGAGCGCCTTCATGACGACGGGGACACCGCCGTGGCGGTCGACGTCGTTCATGACGTACTTGCCGAAGGGCTTGAGGTCGCCGATGTGCGGCACCTT
The DNA here is from genome assembly GCF_027921845.1 of Leifsonia poae. GTDB lineage: Bacteria > Actinomycetota > Actinomycetes > Actinomycetales > Microbacteriaceae > Leifsonia > Leifsonia poae. Next base: position 288,634 of record NZ_BSEN01000015.1, on the reverse strand, counting down.
GTCGCCGATGCGGTTGAAGTCGTCGATGGTGAGGTCGACCTCGGCCTCCCTGGCGATCGCCAGCAGGTGAAGCACGACGTTGGTGGAGCCTCCGAACGCCATCGCGACGGCGATGGCGTTCTCGAACGCCTCCTTGGTCATGATGTCGCGCGCGGTGATGCCCAGCTTGAGCAGGTTGACCACGGCCTCGCCGGAGCGGTGGGCGAAGTAGTCGCGGCGGCGGTCGGCCGAGGGCGGCGCTGCCGAGCCGGGGAGGCTCATGCCGAGCGCCTCTGCGACCGACGCCATGGTGTTCGCGGTGTACATGCCGCCGCAGGCGCCTTCGCCCGGTGCGATGGCGCACTCGATGCGCTTGAGGTCCTCTTCGCTCATCTTGCCCGCCTTGCAGGCGCCGACGGCCTCGAAGGAGTCGATGATCGTGACGTCCTTCTCGGTGCCGTCGGAGAGCTTGACCCAGCCGGGGGCGATCGAGCCGGCGTAGAGGAACACCGCGGAGAGGTCGAGGCGCGCGGCGGCCATCAGCATGCCGGGGAGCGACTTGTCGCAGCCCGCGAGCAGGACGGTGCCGTCGAGGCGCTCCGCCATCATGACGGTCTCGACCGAGTCGGCGATGACCTCACGGGAGACGAGCGAGAAGTGCATCCCCTCGTGGCCCATCGAGATGCCGTCGGAAACGGAGATGGTGCCGAACTGGAGCGGATAGCCGCCGCCGGAGTGCACTCCCTCTTTCGCGCCCTGTGCGAGGCGGTCGAGCGACAGGTTGCAGGGGGTGATCTCGTTCCACGAGCTCGCGATGCCGATCTGCGGCTTCTCCCAGTCGGCGTCGCCCATACCGACCGCTCGAAGCATCCCCCGGCTGGTGGTTGCTTCGATGCCGTCGGTGACGACGCGTGAGCGCGGTTTCCAATCGATGTCAGGCATGGATCAACTCTAGGACGTCGCGCATGCCACTCGGACCATGTGTCACGCGCGCGACGCGCGGGCCTCCGCGAGCAGTGTCAGCATGGCCGCGACGGCCTTCTCGTCGGCGAGCCGGAACTGCGCCAGAGTCTCGCCGTCGCCCACTTTGATGCCGATGTCGCCGGACTCGACGCGCAGCACGCGGAAGCCGTCTTCGTCGGTCACATCGTCGCCCGCGAAGAGCACAGCGTTCGCCGCCGTGTACTCGCGGAGGCGCTCGATGCCGTCGCCCTTGTCGGCGCCGCGCACCGAGAACTCGATGATGTCCTTGCCGTCGCGGATGGTGAGCGAGTCGCTCACCGTCGCAGCGGCCTCGTAGGCCCGGCGCACCACGTCGGCGCCGTCCGTCTCCTCGAGGAGCCGGTAGTGCACGCCGAAGCCGACCGGCTTCACCTCGAGCCGGGTGCCGGGAACGCTGTCGACCAGCTGCTGCAGCACCTCGCCCAGACGGGTCAGCGTCGACCGCTCCTCGTCACTGAGGTCGAGCGAGACGCCATCGCGCCCGAACCGCACCTCCACGCCGTGCGAGCCGATCAGCAGGGCGTCCTCGTCGGCCTCCGTCACGATCTCGAGACTCGACAGCGGACGCCCGGAGACGTAGGCGACCCAGGTGTCCGGCGTGCGCTCGAGCTTCTCGAGAGCCGCCTTCGACTCCGGAAGCGCTCTCGCCGACTTGGGCTTGTCGACGAACGGCGCCAGTGTGCCGTCGAAATCGAGCGCGAGGAGCACGCGATCGGCGGCCGCGAACTGCTTGAGGGCGGCGGCCAGCGCGATGGCGGACTCGGTGGGAGTGGGAAGAGGTGTCTCGGTCATGCTTCTTTCTGGTTCAGCGCCGGTTGACCGGCGGGTTCTGCAGCGGGTGGTCGCCGTGCGCACTGCGCGTCAGGGCGTCGAGGAACGACGCCGACCACTTCGCCACATCGTTGGTGAGCACGCGCTTGCGCAACGCGCGCATCCGTCGCACCCGTTCGCGCCTGGGCATCGCGATGGCCTGCAGGATCGTCTCCTTGAGCCCCTCGATGTCGTGCGGATTGATGAGCAGCGCCTGGCGCAGCTCGTCGCTCGCTCCGGCGAACTCGCTGAGCACCAGCACGCCGTCGTCGTCGACACGGGTGGCCACGTACTCTTTGGCGACCAGATTCATGCCGTCGCGCAGGGCGGTGACCAGCATGACGTCGGCGGCCAGGTAGAGCGCGACCATCTCCTCGCGGGGGTAGCCGTGATGCAGGTAGGCGATCGCGGTGTGCCCCAGGGTGGAGTAGTCGCCGTTGATCCGGCCGACCGTCAGCTCGATCTCGTCGCGGAGCTGCTTGTAGGTCTCGACGCGCTCACGGCTCGGGCTCGCGACCTGGACGAGCGTGACGTCCTCCGCGGAGAGCGTGCCCTCGGCGAGCAGTTCGCCGAAGGCCTTGAGTCGGTGGCCGATGCCCTTCGTGTAGTCGAGCCGGTCGACGCCGAGCATGATCGTCTGCGGGTTGCCGAGCTCCTCGCGGATCTGGCGGGCACGCTCCTGGATCTCGGGCCGGCGCGCCATCGTCTGGTACTGCTCGGCGTCGATGGAGATCGGGAACTGCCGTGCGAGCACGGTGCGCACCAGGCCGCCGTGGCGATTCATCGTGACGTGTCGGTGCGACCCGGCTTCCGGATCGTCGGAGTCGATCGGCACCTCGATGATCGGGCCGCGGGTCTCGTAGCCCTTGAGCCGTCGGACAGCGCGGGAGAAGTTGCCGGCGTCCGCCACCCGCTGGAAGCCGATGACGTCGGCGCCGAGCAGTCCGTCGATGATCTGGCGCCGCCACGGGAGCTGGGAGTAGATGCCGTAGGGCGGGAACGGGATGTGGTTGAAGAAGCCGATCACGAGGTCGGGCCGCACCGCCCGCAGCATCGCCGGGACGAGCTGCAGCTGGTAGTCGTGCACCCAGACCACGGCGCCCTTGGCCGAGACGGCGGCGGCAGCATCCGCGAACCGCTGATTGACCTTGACGTAGCTCTCCCACCACTCGCGGTGGAAGCTCGGCGGCGCGATCACATCGTGATAGAGCGGCCAGAGGGTGTCGTTCGAGAATCCCTCGTAGTACTCCTGCAGCTCCTGCTCGCTGAGCCGCACGGGGTGGATGCTGATGCCGTCGGCCTCGAACGGCTCGACGTCTTCGTCGGCTACACCGGCCCAGCCGATCCAGATGCCGTCTTCCGCCCGCATCACGGGTTCGAGCGCAGCGACGAGACCACCGGGCGACGGACGCCACGTCGCGGTGCCGTCGTCGTCGATGACGCGGTCGACCGGAAGGCGATTGGAAACGATCACCAGGTCGTAGCTTGTGTTGTCCGCGGCCGCGTCGCTGCCCGTGGTGCTGTCGGTCTGAGCTGAAATGGTGGGTCCAATCCGTCGTTGTCGCCGGTCGTGCGCACTATCAGTCAGGGTACCAGCGTCGTGGAACCGGGAGTCTGCCGCGCGTTCGCCGAACGGCCATCGGGAGTTCAGCGGGCGTGATTAGAGTGACGACTGTGATGCGCATCGGCATGAGCACCTCGTGCGTGTATCCGCTTTCGACGGAGCACGCCTTCCGTTACGCCCGGCTCGCCGGCTACGACGGAGTGGAGGTGATGGTCACCCGCGACGAGGTCACGCAGTCCGCCAAATCGCTCCTCACCCTGTCCGCCAGGTACGGGATGCCCATCCTGTCCATCCACGCCCCGGTGCTGCTGCTCACCCACTTCGTCTGGGGCCGCGACCCGCAGGTCAAGCTCGAGCGGTCCGCGGAACTCGCGAAGGCGGTCGGCGCCGAGACCGTCGTCGTGCATCCGCCGTTCCGGTGGCAGTCCGACTACGCGGCCGGGTTCCTCGACATCGTGCGCAGCACGGCGACCGACAGCGGTGTCGAGATCGCGGTCGAGAACATGTTCCCGTGGAAGGTGGGCAGCCGCTCGCTCGCGGCATACTCCCCCGGCTGGGATCCCAGCGCGATGGACTGCGACGCAGTAACCCTCGACTTCTCGCACGCCGCCCTCAGCGGGCTCGACTCCCTCGACTTCGCCGCCGAGCTCGGCGACCGGCTGCGGCACGTGCACCTGTGCGACGGCTCGGGCGCGCTCGACGACTCCCGGGTCTTCGACGAGCACCTGCTTCCCGGCCACGGCGGCCAGCCGGTCGCCGAGGTGCTCCGGATGCTCGCCGCCCGTCGGTGGGACGGGAGCATCGTGGCCGAGGTCAACACCCGCAAGGCGCGCACCGAGGACGAACGTCTCGCGCTGCTCCGCGAGACCCTCGACTTCGCCCGCACGCATGCGGCCGTCGCCGCGCATCCGCGGTTCTCGCGCAGCCGCCGGGCTCTGGCGTCGATGCTGCCGGTGCGCCGCTCCTAGCCGGCAGTGCCGAGGAGCCGCACGAGCTCGCGCGAGTACTCCTCGTAGCCGGCCGCCGTGGGGTGGAAGGCGGTGTAGCCCGTCGCGTTGACCCACGGATCCTTGTTGCCGATGCCATGACCGTCGAAGTCGACTCCCACGAAGGTGATCGGGATCCCCTTGGCGCGCTGGGCGTCGACGGCGTCGCTGATCACCTGGTTGAGTCCGACGGTGGCGGCGTTGATCGTGGCGGCGATGCCGAAGTCGGACGCGCTCGGGTCGGACGCGTCGTAGAGCGTGGCGTACCCGGTGACGACGATGCGGGCGTTGGGTGCGGCTTGCGCCACGGCCGAGTAGACGGTGTCGAGACGCTCGGGCAGCACGTTGAGCAGCGAGAGACCGGATGACACCTCGGTGCGGCAGGCGACCGCTTTGCCCGCCGAGCAGTCGGCCGCGATCGCCGCGACGCCCAGATCGTTGCCGCCCACGCTGATCGTGACCAGGTCGGTGCGGTCGTCGAGTGCGATGAGTTGGCGCTTGAGGAGGTCGCCGGTGGTGGCGCCGCTGCACGCGGCGTTGGCGATGAGGTCGACCTTGGAGGCCTCGGCGAACAGGTCGGGATAGGCCTTGTCGCTGGTCAGGCAGCGGCCCTGCTCGTCGCCGGCGCCCATCCCGGCTGCGAAGGAGTCGCCGAGCGCGACGTAACGCGTCTCGGTGGTGAGCGGTTCTTTCGGGAACGGGTCGAGCGTCGGGGTCGGCGTCGGGGTGGGGACCTCCGGCACGGCTGCGGACGGCGATTCGGCTCCGCCGCGGCTCGCCGCCCACGCGATGGCGCCCGCTCCGGCGAGCGCGCCGACAGCGACGATGGCGATGATCGGGATCAGGAGGGTTCTGCGTCGCATCCGGTCTACGCTACCGGCGCAGGCTTGACGATCGCTCGATACGGGCCGCGAACCCGCTGCGCCCGGTCAGAGACGCCCGGTCAGAGACACCCGGTCAGAGACGCTCGGTCAGCGCGAGCATGATCGCCGGCACGCTGGCCGACAGCCGCTCGGAGAGCTTGCGCTCGTCGCCGGCGAGCAGGGCACGCGCCTCGGCGTTCGCGCAGAGCTCGGCGATCACCCGAACGGCCTCTTCTGCGTCGATCGTGAAACGGAGCGATGCCGACGTGAGCGCCTCGACCACGATGGTGGTGAGCTCGCGGACGAAGCCGTCCTGATACTCGAGGAAGCCGGCCGAGATCTCGGGATCGCGCATCGCCAGCAGCTGGAACTCCGACTGCACGAGCCACCAACGCCGGTCGTCCGACTGCAGCTCGAGCACCTTGGTGATGATCTCGACGACCGCATCGTCACCCAGCGCGGCACCTCCGCCGACCGCCGGAGCGAGGAACTGCGCGACGCCCTCGTTGAGCTGTTCGATGCGCAGCGACTTCTCGCGCTCCATCAGGGCGAAGAACAGCTCGTTCTTGCTGGAGAAGTTCGAGTAGAACGCGCCGCGCGTGAAGCCGGCCGCCTCGGTGATCATCTCGACGCTCGCGGCGTGCACTCCGTGCTCGGCGAAGATCTCGAACGCCGCGTCGAGCAGGCGTGCGCGGGTCTTCTGGCGGCGCGCCGAATCGACCGGGGCATCTTCTCTGAGAGCTGTCGTGTCCAAGCTGAAACCTTCCTGAGTCGAGGTCCAGATACATCAGTGTATCCGATACATTCGAGTATCGGATACGACGGTGTATCGAAACCCTTCCCTGATGCTGTTGTGTCACCGATACGTAGGAGAACGCGTGTCCTCGATTCTGTATTCGATCGGCCGCTGGGCGTTCCGCGCCCGCAAACTGGTGCTGTCGCTCTGGATCGTCCTCCTCGTCGCCCTCGGCGGTGGCGCCGTGCTGTTCAATCAGGGCACCGACAACTCCTTCAGCATCCCGGGTACCGAGTCCCAAGAGGCGCTCGACACGCTCAGTCGCACGTTCCCGCAGGTCAGCGGCACGTCGGCCCAGCTGGTGATCGTCGCCCCGAAGGGCGACACCGTCCGCGACGCCGACATCGAGCAGCCCGTGAAAGACGCCGTCGCGTCGCTCGAGAAGCTCGACGGGGTCTCCGGCGTCACCTCCCCGTACAGCGAGACCGTCAAGAACACGATCTCCGACGACGGATCGGCCGCGATCGTCACCGTGCAGCTGAAGGGTCAGATGACCACAGTGCCGGCCGAGACGAAGACCGACCTGAAGACGGCGGGCGCCGACCTGCAGAAGGCCCTGCCGGACGGCTCGCAGGTCGCCGTCGGCGGTGCGCTCTTCTCCCAGAGCCTGCCGACCCTCAGCGTGACCGAGCTCCTCGGTGTCGGCATCGCGCTCGTGGTGCTGATCCTCACCTTCGGATCGTTCCTCGCCGCCGGGATGCCCCTGCTCACCGCCCTGCTCGGGGTCGGGCTCTCGATGGCGCTGATCTTCATCGCGACGCTCTTCGGACCGATCTCGTCGACGACCCCCCTGCTCGCGCTCATGCTCGGTCTCGCGGTCGGCATCGACTACTCGCTGTTCATCATCTCCCGGCATCAGAGCCAGCTGAAGGCCGGCGTCCCACCGGAGGAATCAACGGCCCGATCGGTGGCGACCGCCGGGTCGGCCGTGCTCTTCGCCGGCATCACCGTGATCATCGCTCTCGTCGGACTGTCGGTGGCCGGCATCCCGTTCCTCACGACGATGGGCATCGCTGCTGCCGTCGCCGTCGCCGTCGCCGTGCTCATCTCCCTCACCCTCACGCCGGCGCTGCTCGGCTTCGCCGGCGCGCGCATCACTCCCGGGCGGCGAGCGGCGAAGCGAGCCGCGAAGAAGGCCGCCGCCACAGCAGCGGCCGCGGGCGAACCGACGCCTGCCCCGGTCGGCACCGCCGCCGCGCCGACCCTCGCGCACGCGGCCAAGGCCGAGATCCCTCCCGGCTTCTTCCGCGGCTGGGTGCGCACGGTCACCCGCTTCCCGATCGCCACGATCGTGGCCGTCGTGGCGGTGCTCGGGATCGCGGCGATCCCGGCGACGCAGCTGCGCCTCGCGCTCCCGGATGCCGGCTCGCACGCCCCTGGCGATCCGGCGCGGGTCACCTACGATCTCATCTCCGAGCACTTCGGACCGGGCTACAACGGGCCGCTCATCGTGACGGGATCGATCATCTCGAGCACCGATCCCGTCGGCCTCATGACGAAGATCGGCGACGAGATCGCAGCGATGCCCGGCGTCTCGTCCGTGCCGCTCGCCACCCCGAACCAGACCGCGGACACCGGCATCGTGCAGGTCATCCCGACCACGGGCCCCGATGACCCCAAGACGGCCCAGCTCGTCTCGGATCTGCGGGCGAAGCATCAGCACTTCCTCGACGAGTACGGCGTCGACCTCAAGGTCACCGGCAACACGGCGGCCCAGATCGACGTCTCCGACCGCCTCGGCGGCGCACTGCTGCCGTTCGGCATCCTCGTCGTCGGGCTGTCCCTCGTGCTGCTGACCATGGTCTTCCGGTCGATCGCCGTTCCCATCAAGGCGGCCCTCGGCTACCTGCTCTCAGTCGGCGCCGCGTTCGGCGCGGTCGCGGCCGTCTTCGAGTGGGGCTGGTTCGGCGACGCCCTGAACCTCGCGAAGGAGGGCCCGGTGATCAGCTTCATGCCGATCATCCTGATGGGCGTGCTGTTCGGGTTGGCGATGGACTACGAGGTGTTCCTGGTCAGCCGCATCCGCGAGGACTACGTGCACGGCGGCGACGCCCGGCGCGCGGTCGAGAGCGGGTTCGTGGGTTCGGCCAAGGTCGTGACGGCGGCCGCGATCATCATGATCTCGGTCTTCGCCGCCTTCGTGCCCGAGGGGGACACATCGATCAAGCCGATCGCCCTCGGCCTCGCCGTCGGCGTCTTCGTCGACGCCTTCATTGTGCGCATGACGTTCGTGCCCGCCGTGCTCAAGGTGCTCGGCGACAAGGCCTGGTGGATGCCGCGCTGGCTCGACCGCGTTCTCCCCTCGTTCGACGTGGAGGGCGACGGACTGCAGAAGCAGCTCGAGCTCGCGGACTGGCCCGAGCCCGGGCATCCGTACATCGCCGCCGCGGACGGCCTCGCGATCAGCGCCAAGAAGAAACGGCTGTTCTCCGATGTGTCGTTCCGCCTCGGCGACGGCGACGCGCTCGTGGTGCACGGCGGGGACCGCACCGCCGCCTCCGCCCTGCTGATGGCCGTCACGGGCCGCACGAAGCCGGATGCCGGCACGATCAAGGTCGCCGGGTTCGTGCTGCCGACCCGCGCCGCCGCCGTGCGGTCGCGCACCGCCGTCGTGCGGTTCGGCGCAACGGAGACCCCCGTCGACGACCTCCGCAGGGCCCTCACCGGGCACCCGAACGTGCTGGCGCTCGATGCCGTCGACACGGTGACCGACCCGGTCGAGCGCCGGCGCATCCGCTACGAGCTCGCCGACGCGTTCAGCCGCGCCCGCCTCGAGGAACGCGCGTTCGCGCTCGTCGTGAGCTGCGTGGAACCGGACGCCCTCGACGACCTGCTCCCCGAGACCGTCGAGCCGAGCACCGTGCTGCTCGGCCACGGCGCGCCGGCAGACACCCTCCACACCCACCGCTCCCCCGAAAAGGCGATCGTCTGATGCCAACGTCCTCCGCCCCGCTCCGCCGCCCGCGCTCGATCTTCTCGCTCGAACGGATGCGGTCCGACAAGCGCGTCACCTGGCTGACCATCGCGGGCATCCTGCTCGTGCCGCTCGTGATCGGCGGGCTGCTGGTCTGGGCGCTCTGGAACCCGACCGAGCGCCTCGGCGACGTGAAGGCCGCCGTGGTCAACCTCGACCAGCCGGTGAAGGTCGGCGGGCAGACCGTGCCCCTCGGGCGACAGCTCTCGGCCGGCCTGCTCGACGGGACCAGCGACAACTTCAGCTGGGTGCTCACCGACGAGAAGGATGCGGCCAGCGGCCTCGCCGACGGAACCTACGTGTCCGTCGTCACGATCCCGAAGGACTTCTCGGAGGCGGCGACCTCCCCGGCAGGAGCGGCGGCAGACGCCACGCAGGCGACGATCGACGTGCAGACGTCGGCCGAGTCCAAGCTCGTCGATCCGGCGATCAGCCAGGCAGTGACGAGCACGGCGACCTCCGTGCTGAACAAACAGCTGACGTCGACCTATCTGGACAACGTCTACGTGGGCTTCAACACGTTGCACGACCAGATCGCTAAGGCGTCGAGCGGGGCGGCGCAGCTCTCCGGCGGCATCGGCACGCTCGCCACCGGCACCCATCAGCTCGCGGATGCCGCCGGCCAGTTGGGCACCGGCGCCTCCGGTCTGTCGTCGGGCGTCTCGCAGCTCTCCGATGGCGCCTCGGCGTTGTCGTCCGGGGCTTCGCAGCTCTCGACAGGGGCTTCGTCACTGGCCACCGGGCTGACCAAGCTGTCGGGCGGAGCTTCCGCCCTGTCCGGCGGCCTGAGCACTCTCCAGAGCAAGACGCAGGCCCTCCCGGCGCAGACGAAGCAGCTGTCCGGTGCGATCTCGGGCCTCGGCGGTGACCTGCGCGCGCTGCAGACCCGATGCATCACCGAGGGCGGAAGCGCCGAATTGTGCGGCGGCATCGCGAAGGCGGCTGCGACCGTCAACGGGGTTCCAGGCACAGCCGGCATCGCTGCGGGAGCCGCCCAGCTCGCCGACGGGATGCCGGCACTGACCGGCGGGATCGCGCAGAGCGCGACGGGCGCCTCCGCCGTCGCCTCCGGCCTGACGCAGAGCGCGGGCGGGGCGTCCGGCCTGGCCTCCGGTGCCGCCAAGACCGCCTCCGGCGCGGCGCAGCTCGCCGATGGCGCCGCCCAGTCGGCCGACGGCGCCTCGCAGCTCGCCTCGGGCACCACGCAGTTGCACGACGGGCTCACCGGCCTCGCGGCCGGAGCCGACGCGTCGGCGTCCGGGGCGGCGTCGCTCTCGAGCGGGTTGAAGCAGGCGACCGCGCAACTGCCGAGCTACTCGAAGTCCGACCGGACGAACCTGGCGTCCGTGGCGTCGGAGCCGGTGACGCAGAAGACCGGTGACGTCGCCGCGTTCGGTGAGTCCAGCATCCCGTTGTTCGGGGCGGTGGCACTCTGGCTCGGGGCCCTTGCGACCTTCCTCGTGCTGCAGGCCGTGTCCAAGCGCGCGCTGCTCACGACCCGCGCATCCGGTCGGATCGCCCTCGACGGGTTCGTTCCCGGGGCCGTCATCGGCGCCGTGCAGGGGGTGCTCATCGCCGGGATCATGCAGTTCGCCCTGTCGCTCGACGTCGGCCAGTGGTTCGGGTTCGCCGCGATCGCCGCGGTCGCCGGTATCGCCTTCGCGGCCGTCAACCAGGGGCTCGTCGCGCTGCTGGGCGGGGTCGGCAGGTTCGTCTCGATGCTGGTCGTGGTCATCACGCTGGCGTCGGGCATCATCTCGACGGTGCCCGGGTTCTTCTCGACAGCGATGCAATGGCTGCCGACCTCGGCCGCGATCACCGCGTTCCGCGGGGTGGTCGAGTCGACCGACGGGGTCTGGCGCGGTTTCGGCGGCCTGCTGCTCTGGGCGGCCTTCGGCTTCGCGCTCACGCTGATCGCGGTCGCCCGCCGCCGTATCGTGCGGGTCACGCAGCTACTGCCCGCCGAGTAGGCCTGCCGTCGCGGGCGGTGCTTGGCCGGCGCTCAGCCGGACGTCACCGCGAGGGCGAGGGTGGCGAGCACCACCGTGATCGGTGCGACGATCAGGCCGAGCAGCACGTAGCGGCTCCAGCGGATCTCCACGTCGAGCGAACTCAGCCGCTGGTGCCAGAGGAGGGTCGCAAGCGACGCCCACGGCGTGATGAGCGGCCCGGCGTTCACGCCGATCAGGAGCGCGACCAGGCGCACGGGCGTGTTCGCGACCGGCTCCAGGGCGAGATAGGCCGGAAGATTGTCGATCGCGTTCGCGCCGACCATGCCGGTGAGCGACAGGCGCAGCAGGTCGAGCGGCGACTCACCGGTGCCCGAGACTGCGGAGAGCAGCGCGCCGAGGCCGACCGCGTGCAGAGCCTCGATGAACAGGAACAGCCCGCTCGCGAGCAGGATCAGCTGCCAGGGCAGCAGCGAGAACCGCAGCACGCTGCGCCGGCGCACGGCGAACACCGTGATCAGCACCACGGCAGCCGCCACCGCGGGGATCCACACCGCGATGCCCGACACCAGCGCGGGGACGAGTGCGGCCACGACCGCCGCGCTCCACCAGAAGAGCACCCGGTCCCCGATCGGCTCGGCCTCCCCCGGCTCGTAGCGCACCAGCAGCGACCGGCGTGCGATGAGGAACACCGCGACGGCGGGCACCACGACGGCCACCACGGCCGGCGCCGCGGTGAGCGCGGCGAACTCTCCAGGAGAGGGATCGCCCATCGCGTGCTGGGCGAGGAGGTTGGTGAGGTTCGACACCGGCAGCAGCAGCGAGCCGGTGTTCGCCAGCCAGACCGTCGTCAGGGCGAACGGAAGCGGGTTGAGGCCGGCGTGCCGGGCGAGCACGATCACGACCGGGGTCAGCAGCACCGCCGTCGTGTCGAGCGACAGGAAGATGGTCGAGAGGGTCGCGAAGAGCACGACCAGGATCCACAGCAACCAGGCGCGACCCAGGCCCCAGCGCGCGGTCAATTGCGCGATCGCCGTGAACAGACCCGCCTCCGCCGCGAGCTCGGTGACGACGGTCACGGCGGCGACGAACAGCAGGATGGGCCACACGCGCTCCCAGAGCTCTGCGGCCTCGGCGAGCGGGAGGACGCCGGTCGCGACCGCGATCCCGCCGGGCACGAGGAGCACGGCGCCGACGATCGCTGTGCGCATCCACTCCCTTTCCCGAACTGCCCAGGCGGCTGGTCCGACTGTAGTCGACGGCGTACGCTGCACAACGCACCCGCTAGCGTGGGTGCCTTGAGCGAAAGGGAGCGGATGCGCAAGTTCTTCTTCAACGGCGCCGTGATCAGCGCGGCGGTCGGCCTGTGGTCCACCATCCAGTCGAGCAGGAGCGGTCCGCGCGACTGGCGCATCGTGCTGATGTGGATCAACGCCGGCATCGCTCTGGCCATCGCGGTCGGAACGGTCGTGCAGGAGTCGAAAGAGGCGGAAATCAGCGAGAAATCGCGCTGATCACGCGGCGTGTCCGCCCTGATTCGCAGGAAATGTCCAGGACACTGGTATCACAGCAGTGATATCAACCTGGAAGGGGTTGCGCGATGTTTGGTCGTAGGCGGCACGCCGCCGCGGTTCCGGCGGCTCCAGTCCCCGTTCCGCAGTTGAGCGAGGTGCAGATCCTCGAGCTGGTTCACGTCAAGATCGCCGAGCTGATCGGCGCGAAGGGCGAATGGACCGTCTCCCGACGCTCCGACGACGACACCGACGCCATCTTCCACTCGGTGCTGGCGCAATCCGTCTCGCTGTCCATCACCGCGACCCTCGTCGATGCACGCCGTCGCCTGGAGGCCGGCGAACTCGTCGAGACCGCAGCCGCCGTCACCGAACCCGAGGTCGAGACCGCCGAGGTCGTCGCCCGCACCGAGGCGCAGCACGTCGCCGCCGAGGTGACCATGGTCGACGTCACCGTCGAGACGGCGGATGCGTCCGAACCGGCAGCGTTCAGCTGGGAGCCGGCCCCGATCACCGTGTGGACCGACCTCCGCAAGCCGGTCACCGGCGAGATCCCCGCCATCATCGAGCGCGCCGCAGCCTGACGCTCTCGCGTTCAGGCTTTCCGTCCTCCGGCGGAAGCGTGCTCAACCGAGCGGTCGCCACTCCGACGGTCCGCGCGAGCCGGCGCGATAGGTGTCGAGTGCGACCTCGTCCTTCGTCCAGGCGCTGATCACCGGAGCGACGATGCGCCAGCACTCGACGGCCGTGTCGCCCCGCACGGACAGCGACGGATCCCCGTCGAGGATGCCCTCGAGGACCTCGCCGTACGCCAGGAGCTGACCGGGGCCGAACTCCACCGACATCGACGCCCGCTCGATCTGCAGCGGATCGCCCGGGCCGTTGACGTTGAGTTCGAGTTGCATCTCGTCGGGCGCGAGCATCATGCGCAGCTTGGTCGGCTCTTTCGTCCCCGTCAGTCCCGTCGGCACGTGCTGAGCGGGTTTGAAGGTCACAACGACCTCGCGGCGCCGCTCCCCCAGCGCCTTCCCCGAGCGCAGCGTGAACGGAACGCCCGCCCAGCGCCAGGTGTCGATCTGGAACGTGACCTCGGCGAGTGTCTCGGTCTCGCGATCCGGATCGACGCCGGGCTCCTTGGCGTAGGCGGGGACCTTCTCGCCCTCGACAGTGCCGCCGGTGTACCGGGCGCGCCTGCTCGACTCCGTCGGGCTGTCCTGCCACAAGCGGGTCGCGCGCAGCACAGCGCCCTTGCCGTCGCGGAGGTCCTGGGCATCCAGTGTCGACGGCGGCTCCATCGCCAGCACAGCGAGCACCTGCAGTAGGTGGCTCTGAATCATGTCGACCAGCGCGCCGGCCTTGTCGTAGTAACGGGCGCGTCCCTCGAGCCCGAGCGTCTCGTCGTAGATGACGTCGACCCGCTCGATGTGCTCGGCGCTCCAGACCGGCTCGAAGATGCGGTTGGCGAAGCGGAGGCCGAGCATGTTGTAGACCGTCGAACGGCCGAGGAAGTGGTCGACGCGATGCACCTGGTCTTCCGGCACCAGCTTCGCCAGCTGCTTGTTGAGCGCGATCGCCGTGCGACGGTCCGTGCCGAACGGCTTCTCGAGGGCGAGCGTGATGCCCTCGGGGAGCTCGATCTTCGCCAGCGCCGTACAGGCGAGGGCGGTGACCGCCGGCGGCAGGGCGAAGTACAGCGCGGGAGTCGCATCGCAGGCGTCGAGGATGCGCTCGAGGTCATCCGGCTTCGTCACATCGGCGGTCAGGTAGCGCGTGTCTTCGAGCAGCGCCTCGATCGCAGGTCCGCTCGCCGAGACGGTCTTGAACGACGAGCGCACGACCGAGCGCCAGTGCGCATCCGTCCATTCCTCGCTGCCGGAACCGACGAGCTGGAGACGCCGTTCCGGGTGGTTGGTGAGCAGTTGTCCGAGGGCTGGGAGCAGCAACCGCGAGGCGAGATCGCTGCTGCCTCCGAGAATCACGAGAGTGCCGACCGTCTGCGTCATGGCTCTCACAGTACCGGCCATACTGGAGAGCATGTCGCTCCCCATCGAGGATTACGCCCTGATCAGTGACTGCTTCACGGGGGCCCTCGTCGGACGGGACGGCAGCATCGACTGGCTGTGCCTGCCGCGCTACGACTCGCAGTCCATGTTCGGCGCGCTGCTCGGCACCGAGGACCACGGGCGCTGGCTCCTCGCGCCCGTCGACGCCGAGGCGACCTCCACCCGCTCGTACGAGGGCGACACCATGATCCTCGTGACGCGCTGGACATCGTCCGAGGGCGAGGTCGAAGTGATCGACGCGATGCCGATGGGCGACGGGCGCGCCGACATCGTGCGCCGGGTGCGGGGCATCAGGGGCACCGTGCGGATGAAGCAGGAGGTGCGCATCCGGTTCGGATACGCGACGGCGATCCCCTGGGTGCGCAAGGACGACTCCGAGCATCCGCCGGCGCTCATCGCGGTCGCCGGCCCGGATGCGATCGTCGTGCGCGGAGCCAACCTCAAGGCCACAGACCACGCGCACGCCGGGCAGTTCGCGGTCGAGGCGGGCAAGACCGTCGACCTCAGTCTCACCTGGTATCGCTCGCACCGGCAGCCGCCGGCCCGGCTCGATGTGGGGGCGGCACTCGAGCGCACCCGCACCTGGTGGACGAAATGGGCGGAGGGCTGCGAGCACGAAGGCCCGTACCGGCAGGAGGTCGTGCGGTCCCTCCTGCTGCTGCGTGCGCTGACGCATCTGCAGACCGGTGGGATCGTCGCCGCTGCCACGACCTCGCTCCCCGAGAACTTCGGCGGCGAACGCAACTGGGACTACCGCTACGTGTGGCTCCGGGATGCATCGCTCACCATCTCCGTTCTCCTCGCCCACGGCTACGACGACTCCGTCGACCACTGGCGCGACTGGCTGCTGCGCGCGGTGGCGGGCGATCCGGCGGACGTTCAGATCATGTACGGACTCTCAGGCGAGCGCGACCTGGGCGAGCACATCCTGACGAGCCTCCCCGGGTATCAGGGCGCTTCGCCCGTTCGCATCGGCAACGACGCCTCGCGGCAGTTCCAGGCCGACGTCATCGGCGAGGTGATGCTCGCGCTCGACCACGGCCGCAGGAGCGGCGTCACCGAGACCCGGTTCTCCTGGGCGCTCCAGCGCGCGCTCATGGGGTACCTGGAGCAGCACTGGCGCGAGCCCGACCACGGCATCTGGGAGATCCGCGGAGACCCGCAGTACTTCACCCACTCGCAGGTGCTCGTCTGGGCCGCGTTCGACTGCGCGGTCCGCGCGGTCGAGGAGCACGGCCAGGAGGGCCCCGTCGCCCGCTGGCGCAAGCTCCGCGATGAGGTGCGGGCCGACGTCGAGGCGAACGGTTACGACCCCGAACGCGGCACCTACGTGCAGTCCTACGGCAGCACGGAGGTCGACGCGTCGCTCCTGCAGCTCGCCCAGGTCGGCTACTGCGACTGGGACGACCCCCGGATGCTCGGCACCGTGCGCGCGATCGAGCACGACCTGCTGCGCGACGGGCTGCTGCTGCGGTACCGCACCGAGAAGGGCGTCGACGGTCTTCCTCCCGGCGAGCATCCGTTCCTGGCGTGCTCGTTCTGGCTGGTCGAGCAATACGCGCGCTCCGGTCGCGTCGACGACGCCCGCGCGCTGATGGACCGGCTGCTCGCGCTGGCGAACGACGTCGGCCTGCTGTCGGAGGAGTACGACGTCAGCGGACGCTCGCAGGCGGGCAACACCCCGCAGGCGCTCACCCATCTCACCCTGGTGCGCGCCGCCGACGCGATCGCCGACGTCGCGGGGAGCCCGGCCGCATGAGCGGTGTCGCCGAGCCCAGCTGGCACCGGAAACCTGCTCCGCGCTGGCTCAGGATCACGAGGACGACCGTCGCCTGGGTGGTCGCCGTCGTCGTGCTCGTCGTGATCGGCTTCCTGGTCTGGGCGAACACCTCCATGCCCGC
Source organism: Leifsonia poae (assembly GCF_027921845.1). Taxonomy (GTDB): domain Bacteria; phylum Actinomycetota; class Actinomycetes; order Actinomycetales; family Microbacteriaceae; genus Leifsonia; species Leifsonia poae. The sequence continues at coordinate 272,236 of NZ_BSEN01000015.1, read as the reverse complement.
GGAACGCGGGCCCCTCGACACCGTGTGGAACGACTCGGCGGTGTCGATCACCGACCACGGCGACTCGGTGGTGCTGGCGCCGACCGGCACGCCTTCCGGGGATGGCCTGGTCTTCATCCCCGGCGCCCGCGTCGATCCGTACGCCTACCTCTACAAGCTGTCCGGCGCCGTCGCCGAGACCGGGCTGACCGTCGTGGTGACCAAGCCCATCCTCAACCTGGCGTTCTTCGACCAGCGGCCGCTCTCGACGTTCACCGACGCCGCCCCGGATGTCTCGCACTGGTACGTCGGAGGACATTCGCTCGGCGGCGTGCGCGCCTGCCAGTACGCCGCCGAGGGCGAGGTCACCGGCCTGGTGCTGTTCGGCAGCTACTGCGCGAACGATCTCTCGAGGTCCGGCATCTCCGCGCTCAGCATCTCCGGCAGCGAAGACGGGCTGAGCACGCCGCAGAAGATCGCGGACACCCGCTCGCTCCTCCCCGCCGACGCGACGTTCAGCACGATCGAGGGCGCGAACCACGCCAGCTTCGGCGACTACGGAAAACAGCCGGGCGACGGGACGGCGACGATCGACTCGCCCGCGGTGAGGAAGGCGATCACGGCCGACGTGAGCGATTTCCTGGGGGCGGGATGACCGACGCACGCACTCGTGAGGACACCGTTCTCGATGAGAAGCTCGCCCTCGGCTCCCCCTGGGTGACCATCGTCTGGAACGATCCGGTGAACCTGATGTCGTACGTGACCTACGTGTTCCAGACGTACTTCGGTTTTCCGCGCAAGGAGGCCGATCGCCTGATGATGCTCGTGCATCTGGAGGGCCGCGCCGTCGTGGCGACCGGCACCCGCGAGGAGATGGAGCGGCACGTCGAGGCGATGCACGAGTACGGCCTGTGGGCGACGCTGACGAAGGCGGACGGATGAAAGCCTTCCGGCGCGAGCGGGACGGCAGTGTTTCGGCGGTGCTCGAACCCGAGGAGGTCGAGCTCCTGGTGCAGCTCGCCACCGAGAGTGCCGCGCTGGCCGACGCGGCGCGAGCGGGGGCCGGACTTCAGGCGGATCCCGCGCTCATCCGCCTGCTCCCCGACGCCTACCCCGGCGACCCCGCCGCCTCGGCGGAGTTCCGGCGCTTCACCGCCGACGGACTGGCCGAGCGCAAGGCGACGAACGCGCGCGTCGTCGTCGAGACCCTGGCGAGCGCCGGTGCCGGCCGGATCGAGGTGCGGCTCGACACCGCCGCGTCGACCTCGTGGCTGCGGGCGATCACGGACATCCGGCTCGTGATCGGCGCACGACTCGGCATCGTGCAGGACGGGGACGAAGGCGACGTGCACGACACCGAATCGGCGCTCATGCGTGCCGCCTACGACTGGCTCGCCTGGGTGCAGGAATCCCTGGTGAACGCCCTCACGCCGCGCTGAGGCGGCTCACACCGGGAAGCGCACCGCGGCCGCCGCGACTCCCCCGCCGGGAACGTCTTCGGCCCGCAACGCGTAGATCTTCGCCTTCGAGGCCAGCGACCGCCGCAGGATCTCGTCGACGACACCGTAGTTTCCCGGCGAGTCCTCCGCGTCCAGCGTGATGGCGCCCGTCTCGTCGTCCAGTGTTCCCGGCACGCGCTGCTCGATGTCCACGATCAAGGCCTCGACAGCGCCGTAGGTCGCCGCTCTGGCGATGTCGCTCAGGTCGACGAGGGCTGTGCCGGCCGCAATGCGCGCTTCGAAGTCCTCCTTGAGCGCGGCGATCTTCTTCGCGTACACGGCGTCGAGCACGAGCCGGGCGGCCTGGGCGAGCTCCTCGTCGGTCTTCTCCTCGGGGTTGCCGGCGATCACCTGGTCGACGAGGTGCTGATAGCTGTTCGCCCCGCGGAAGATCCCGATCAACGGCTCGGCCGCGGCGAGGATGAGCGGTTCGGTCGAGTTGGCGAGCATCGGCCGCAGTGCACGGTCGATGGCCTGCACGTATTCGAGCAGCCGCACCTTCTGGCCCTCGGATCCCTGGATGCGGCCATCGGCCGTTCGTCCGCTGACCGACGACAGTCCGACCGCACTCGCTACGTCGCGCGGCATCCCTGGCACGTCGACCGTGGTGGCGGGCGCCTCCGGGGAGACACGGATCAGCCGGACGGAGTTGCCGGCGAGCGCGAGCACCAGGGCCGTCTGCGGGAACGTGACGGCCCGCAGCAGCGGTTTGACGTAGAAGCGGTCGGAGACATCGCACGATGAGCCCAGCCGATTGGGGAGCCGGAAGGTCTCACTGACCTCTCCGTTGAGGAAGACGGCGAGCGAGCGGGACTGGTACCGCCAGAAGTCGCGGTCTTCGAGGATGCTCTCGCCCTCGTGGGCGATGGCCGCGATGCGCGTCTTCGGGATGCCGTCGTCCTCGAGGTGTTTGACCGCCTGCGCGAGGTGGTTCTTGAGTTCGATCCTTGCCCGGTCCGCCTCGGCGGGAACGGTGCCGGTCGGCAGGTAGATGCTGACGCATCCCGGTTCCCGGAAGGCTGCGATCCTCTCGATGTCGGCCTTGGTCGGGATGTCCTTGTATTCCATTCCAGCTCCCTCGGTCGTCGATGTCCGGTTCCGCCAGTCTCGTCGGGGGCGCAGCGGTTGACAAGTCCCGATCATGCGCCTACGGTCCGTTAAACCGGTTTAGACGTAAGGAACGCAACGATGCGAAACCACTCGACCCCCCACTACGTGCGCAGAGTCACCGCGGCCATCGCCGCCATGGCCGGCGCCGCCCTGATCGCCACAGCACTGCCGATGACAGCGAGCGCCGCAACGAGCGCCGCGGCGATCTCAGCGACGAAACCCGCGCCGGCCAAGCTGACCAACCTCGCGCACCTCGACTGGCTGCTGGCCGATGTGCCACTGAAGGCCGGGGTCGCCGGTCACACCACCTACCGGCAGGATGCCCAGCCGACCGCCCGTGCTCCGTGGGTGTACGCCGACCGGAACGCCGACGGGACGTTCCGCCACGTCGGTGGCGGCCCCATCACGGACGCGGCGAAGGGCTGGTACGCCCAGGGCGCCTTCGACGCCGACGACATCTCGCGCGCGGCCGTCGTCTACCTGCGGGACTGGAAGCAGAACGGCACCGCGTCGAGCCGCGAATCCGCGTTCCAGCTGCTCCGCTCGCTGACCTACCTGCAGACGAGCTCGGGCCCGAACGCAGGAAACGTGGTGCTCTGGCAGCAATCCGATGGAGCGCTGAACCCGAGCGCCATCCCGGTCGAACAGCCCGACCCCAGTGACTCGGCCGAGTCGTTCTGGCTCGCGCGCACGGTGTGGGCGCTCGGCGAGGGGTATGCAGCGTTCGCGCACTCCGACCGGGCCTTCGCGTCGTTCCTGCAGCAGCGCCTGCAGCTGGCCGTCGCCGCCCTCGACCGCCAGTCCCTCTCGCACTACGGCGAGACCTCGATCGCGAACGGCGTGCGCGTCCCCGCCTGGCTCATCGTCGGCAGCGCGAGCGCCACGTCGGAGGCGCTGCTCGGACTCTCCGCGTACGTCGCAGCCGATCCGCGCGACCGCGCGGCATCACAGGCACTGCAGCGGTACGCAGCGGGGGTCGGCCGGCTCTCCAGCGGCGGCATCGGCCAGTGGCCGTTCGGCGCTGTGCTCCCCGAGGCGAACTCCCCGACGTTCTGGCACGCCTGGGGCGGCATGGAGCCGGCAGCGCTCTCGCGTGCAGCCGTCGTCCTCCACCGCGGCGACCTCCAGAAGACCGCCGCGGTCGACACCGCGCAGTTCACCGCGCAACTGCTGGCCTCCGGTGGCCCCGACAACGGCTGGACCCCGACGCCGGCCGATCGTACGCAGATCGCTTACGGCGTGGACTCCCGCATCCAGGGCCTGCTCGCCGTGGCCGACGCGACCCGGGCAGGCGGACTCGATCAGCTCGCCGGCGCTCAGGCGGCCTGGTACTTCGGCGCCAACCCGGCCGGCGTCCCCGTGTACGACCCGGCGACGGGAGTCTGCGTCGACGGCATCGCCTCCGACGGCACGGTGAACCGCAACTGCGGCGCCGAGTCGACGATCCACACCGAGCTCTCGATGCTGGCCCTGGATGCGCATCCGTCCGTCGCCGCGGCTGCGACGTCGCTGACCCGCACCACCGCGACCGACGGGATCACCGTCGTCGAGGCGGAGAGCGGTGCCCTCACCGGCTCCGCGACCGTCGTCACCCCGCCGAGCGCCTGGACGGGATCCGCCAACTGGTCGGGTGGAGCGTACGTGAACGCCGCCGCCGGCGACACCATCACGGTCGCCCTCCCGGCGGGTCAGGGAGCTCACCGCATCCTGCCGATCGCCGACCTCGGCGCCGGACTCTCCGGCAGCACGACCTGGACCGCGACCGGAGCGGGACGGCCGACAGCGCTCGGCTCGAGCGCGAACGCGGCCCGCGCCCCGCAGGGGATCGCTCCGTCGCCCGTGTTCCTGCTGCCTCAGACCCTGCGCGGTTCGGCTCCCGCCGGCACCACCGGCCTGACCGCGACCGTGAAGGGAGCCGTGCACCTCGACGCCGTGCTCGTGCAGCCCGTCGTCTCGCACCTCGGGCTGGCGGGCGCATCCGGTGGTCTCGACGTCTACGTCAACGCGACCGATCGCCGGGCGACGCAGACCCTGCCGGCCGGTGGCTCCGCCACGGTCACGCGATACGACCGCTTCGGGCGCCAGGCCGCGGCGACCACGCATGCCGGTTCGGGCGCGACGATCTCCGTCGAGCCCGGTGGATTCACGACGGTGAGCACCCGATGACCAGTGCCCGCATCACGATCAACGATGTCGCCAAGGCGGCGGGCGTGAGCAAAGGACTCGTCTCCCTCGCGCTCAACGAACGCCGCGGGGTGGCGCCGGAGACCAGGGACCGCATCCTCGGCGCCGCCCGCGACCTCGGCTGGAGCCCCAACCCCGGCGCCCGCGGCCTCACCACGCGCCGCGCGTACGCGCTCGGGCTGATCCTGCGCCGCGACCCGCGGACGATCGAGGTCGACCCGTTCTTCCCGGCCTTCATCGCGGGAGTCGAGACGGTGCTCTCGGCGCGGGGCCAGGTGCTGGTGCTCAGTGTGGCGGCGGACCACGACGCCGAGGCCGCCGCCTACGAGCGGCTCTCGACGGACAAGCGGGTCGACGGTTTCCTGCTCACCGACCTCCTGGCCGACGACATGCGCATCCGGCTGGTCGAGAGCCTCGGGATGCACGCCGTATCGCTCGGCTCGCCGACCGCCGACAGCGTGTTCCCGGTGATCTCACGCGACTACGACGAGGGCATCGACGCACTTATGGAGCACCTCATCTCCCTCGGGCATCGTGAGATCGCGCACGTATCGGGCGACGAACAGATGCTGCACGGCCGCCGCCGCCGGGAACGCTACGAGCATGCGATGCGAGAGGCCGGACTGGTCCCGAACGTCATCGCCACGGACTTCTCGCCGGAGCAGGGAGCCGGGGCGACCAAGGCTCTCCTCGACGGTCCCCGGCGGCCGACCGCGATCGTCTACGGCAACGACCCGATGGCCGTCGCCGGCATGGGCGTCGCCCACGAACGAGGCCTGCGCCTGCCGCGCGACCTCTCGATCACCGGTCTGGATGGCTCTCAGATCGGCACCTACATCTATCCCTCCCTGACGACGCTCGACAACGACCCGACCGAATGGGGCATCGCTGCGGCCACCGCCCTGCTGCGCCTCGTCGAAGACGGCGAGACGTCGAACGTCACCCTCCCCCCGGCCGGACTGGTGGTGCGTGCCTCCACAGCGGCGCCCTCCACCGGCCAGCACTGAAACAAGACAAGGAACCGAAGAACCATGCAAAGACGCAGAATACTGATCAGCATCGTGACCGCTGCTGCTCTCGCCGGATCGCTCGCCGCGTGCGGGTCGAGCGGTGGCAGCTCGAGCGATGCGATGAAGGCCCACGGCCCGATCACCCTCTGGTACTCGAACAACGCCCAGGAGCTCCAGTGGGGCAAGGCGATGGTGGCGTCGTGGAACTCCGCGCACCCGAAGGAGCAGATCAAGGCGCAGGAGGTGCCGGCCGGCAAGAGCACAGAAGAGGTGATCGGGGCGGCCATCACCGCCGGCACGACACCGTGCCTGGTGTTCAACAACCTGCCGGCGGCGACCGGGCAGTTCCAGAAGGCCGGCGGCCTCGTCGACCTCTCGAAGTTCTCCGACGGCGACTCGTACATCGAGACGCGCAGCGGCGATTCGGCCAAGCAGTACAAGTCGGCAGACGGCGACTACTACCAGATGCCGTGGAAGTCGAACCCCGTGATGATCTTCTATAACAAGACCCTCTTCGAGAAGGCCGGGCTCGATCCGAACAACCCCGACCTCTCGACCTACGACAAGTTCCTCGCGGCCGCGAAGCAGATCAAGTCGAGCGGAGCCGCGCCCTACGCGATCTACCCGGCGCCGACGAGCGAGTTCTTCCAGGTGAACTTCGACTTCCTGCCGCTGTACGCCGCGGAGAGCAACGGAAAGTCGATGATCGAGGACGGCAAGGCGACCATCACCAGCCCGGAGGCGATGGACGTCGCCAACTTCTGGAAGACCATCTACAGCGACGGTCTCGCCGGCAATGAGCAGTACCAGGGCGACGCGTTCGCCGACGGCAAGTCCGCGATGGCGATCGTCGGCCCGTGGGCCATCGCCTACTACGGCGACAAGGTCAAGTGGGGTTCGGTCCCCGTCCCGACCAAGGACGGAACCACCCCGGAGAAGACCTACACCTTCCCCGACGCCAAGAACATCGGCATGTACACCTCGTGCAAGAACCAGGGCACGGCCTGGGATGTGCTGAAGTTCGCGACGAGCAAGGATGAGGACAGCAAGCTCCTCAACGTGACCGGCCAGATGCCGATCCGCGATCAGCTGTCCACGGTCTACGCCGACTACTTCACCGCGCACCCGGACTACAAGGAGTTCGGATCGCAGGCCGCCCGCACCGTCGATGACCCTTCAGGCCCGAACACCATCGCCCAGATGCAGGCCCTGCGGGACGCCTACACGAAGTCCGTGATCTCCGGGAGCGGCAGCGTCGAAGACGCGTTCAAGGCCGCAGCCGACAAGATCGACAAGCTGGCGGCGCAGAAGTAGCCATGACCGCCGTCAACACCACGCCGGCGGCGGGGGGCCACGACTCCTCCGCCGCCGGCGGGCCCATCAAGGGACGCGACGCGAAGAAGCGACGCACTGATCAGCCGCTGCGCATCCGGATCTTCGGAAAGAACCCGCTCGGCTGGTTGTTCAGTGCCCCGTATCTGATCTTCGTGATCGTGATCTTCGCCTACCCCCTGCTGTTCGCGATCTACATGTCGTTCTTCGACTACTTCTTCGCGGCTCCCGGGGCGAACGTCGACCGCCCGTTCGTCGGCTTCGACAACTACGTCAACGCCTTCACCGATCCCGCCGTCTGGCAGTCGTTCGGCAACGTCGGCATCTTCTTGATCATCAACGTGCCGCTCACGGTGATCCTGTCGTTGCTGCTCGCCAGCGGACTGAACAGCATCAAGCGCTTCCGCACCTTCCTGAGGGTCAGCTACTACGTGCCCTACGTGACCGCCAGCGTGGCGATCATCGGCGTCTGGCTGTTCCTGTTCAACGAGAACGGCCTCGTCAGCAACATCCTCGGGCCGCTCGCCCCCAACCCCAGCTGGTTCGTGAATCCGTACTGGGCGATGCCCATGATCGCGATCTACGTGACCTGGAAGCAGCTCGGCTTCTACATCCTGCTGTACCTGGCGGCGCTGCAGAACGTGCCGACCGAACTCTACGAATCCGCCGCGACCGACGGTGCCGGGCGCGTACGGCAGTTCTTCTCCGTCACGGTGCCCGGCGTCCGCCCGGCGACGGTGCTCGTGCTGCTGCTGTCCACGATCGTCGGCGCGAACCTCTTCACCGAGCCGTACCTGCTGACCGGCGGTGGCGGACCGAACGGCGCCTCGACCAGCCCCGTGCTGCTCATCTATCAGCAGGGCATCCAGCAGGGACATCCGGGCTACGCGGCCGCCATCGGCATCGTGCTCGTGATCTTCGTGCTGATCATCGCCTTCCTTCAGAATCGGTTCGCGGGAGAGAGGAACTCATGACCGCCACCACCCCACGCGTTGCGCCGGCCTCGTCCGGGCGTCCCGCGCGTAAGCGCCGCAAGGTCGACATGTCCTCCCCACGGCAGCTCAGCCGGGGGCAGGCCGTGCTTCAGGGGATCGTGCTCACCATCGGTGCGATCGCGTTCCTCTTCCCGTTCTATTACATGGTGGTCGGCTCGCTGCAGGCGGCGCCCGACACGACCGTCGCCGGCGCGTTCCCGAATCCGGCGAACATCACGGTGAACAACTACATCAACATCAACGAGCGCATCAACCTCGGCACCGGCCTGATCAGCTCGGGCATCTTCACGGGAGGCGTGATCCTGTGCACCGTGGTGTTCGGCATGCTCGCGGGTTACGCGTTGTCGATCCTGCAGTGGCGCGGGCGCGGTACGACCTTCGCGCTGGCGCTCCTGGTGCAGGTCGTGCCGTTCCAGCTGCTGATGGTGCCGCTCTACGTTTTGATCGCGCGCAACTACGGACTCGCCGACAACTATCTCGGGATGATCCTGCCGTTCGCGATCAATTCGACGGCGGTGCTCATCTTCCGGCAGTACTTCCTGCAGATCCCGAAGGAGCTCTTCGATGCCGCGCGCATCGATGGCGCCGGTGAGTTCGCGGTGCTCCGGCGCATCGCGCTCCCGCTCGTGCGACCCGCCCTGGTCACGGTGCTGCTGCTGACCTTCATCGGTCCGTGGAACGAGTTCCTCTGGCCGTTCCTGATCACGAAGGAGGCGAGCATGCAGCCGCTCGCCGTCTCCCTGGCGAACTACATCAGCACGGTCGCGGCGTCGTCGACGAACCCGTACGGCGCGATCCTCGCCGGCGCAGTCGTACTGGCAGCGCCCGTGGTGGTGCTGTTCATCGCCTTCCAGCGGTACTTCACATCGACCGACATCGGGTCGGGCGTCAAGGGATGAGGACAATGTCAGCCGTCAGCACGGACGATCTGCGCGCGAGTTACCGCGAAGCGCTGCAGCACACCAACGCGCTCACCGACCGGATCTCGACCGACCAGTTCTCTGCCCACTACCCCGATCGGCCGGATTGGGCGATCGGCCCATTCGCCAGGGACGAGTCGCTCACCTTCCGTCTTGACGGGCAGTGGGACGACCCGACCGGCATCGGCTGGACCAGCGACTCGATCTTCAACCCGACGGTGATCGAGCGCGACGGGGAGCTTCACCTGTTCTACCGCGCCTCGCCGCGCAAGGAGTCGACCTCCAGCCGCATAGGGCATGCCGTGCGGCGCGAGGGCGTCTGGCGGGACTCCCCCGCCAACCCGGTGATCTACCCCACGGAAGCCAACGAAGTCCTCGGCTGCGAAGACCCCAAGGTCTACCGGATCGACGGGCGGTACGTGCTCTTCTACAACGCCATCTGGCGCCTGCCCGAGACCGGCGAGGTCGCCTGCGACATCATGGCCGCCGTCTCCGACGATCTCGAGCACTGGGAGAAGAGCGGTCTCGTCGTGCCGTACGAGGTGTCGCAGTACTGGGCGAAAGGCGCGGTGATCCCGCGAGACGGGGCCGGCAATGCCGTGCGCATCGGCGGCGAGTACCTGATGTTCCTGTCGGAGGGCTGCGGGGGACGGCCCATGGTCGGGCACTCGGACGACCTGCTCTCGTGGCGCTTCGAGGAGCAGCCCTACCTGGATCTCCTCGATCTCGGCGGCTCGCTGCACGAAGTCGCCTGCGCTGCAGTCGTCGGCGACGACCTCGTGCTCGACTTCTTCTACGGCGACGCCGACGGCGAATTCGCCGCGGCCCAGGCCCTCTACTCCACCTCCGACCCGTACCGGCAGCTCGCCGTGCACCGGGGCGGCTCGCTCTCCTGGGGCGGGTTGCAGCGCATCGACGGCGATTGGGCCTTCGCCCAGGGCTGGGATGCACCGCGCGGCGTGCGCGAGATGTACTTCTACCGATCGACAGAACCGACACCGAAAGCACCGACGGCATGAGCACTCCAGAGAACTTCCCCTACGCACTGACCAGGGCCGGAGTCGTGATGGTCCCCGAGCCCGGCAACCCGCTCGAGGTGGAAGGGGTGCTCAACCCGGCCAGCGGCCGCGGTCCCGACGGTGAGCTGTACCTACTGCCGCGTCTCGTGGCCGATGGCAATGTGTCGCGGGTCGGGCTGGCGCGCGTCGTCGTCGACGACGGAGTGCCGGTATCGGTCGAGCGCGAGGCGATCGTGCTCGAACCCGAGCGGGAGTGGGAGATCGGCGCGTCGAATTCGGGAGTCGAAGACCCGCGCGTCACGTTCATCCCGGCTATCGGACTCCACGTGATGACGTACGTCGCCTTCGGCCCCCTCGGCCCCCGGACCGCCGTCGCCACGTCGCGGGACCTGCGCGAATGGCGTCGCCTGGGGCCGGTCACCTTCGAGTACGACGACGAGCTCGGCGTCGACCTCGGGCTCTATCACAACAAAGACACGGTGTTCTTTCCCGAGCCGGTGACCGCACCCGACGGCACGCTCAGCCTCGCCGTGCTGCACCGGCCGGTGTGGGAGCTCGGCGAGGTGCGGCCGGGCGAGGGCAACCGTCCCCCCGCCACCGTGGCCGAGTCGCGCCCGAGCATCTGGATCGCCTTCGTGCCGCTCGATGCCGTGCTCTCCGACGATCGGGAGCTCGCGCGCTGGCGCCAGAACCGCTTCCTCGCCGGTCCGGAGTATCCGTTCGAGGAGCTCAAGATCGGGGCGGGTCCTGCTCCCATCCGTGTCGAGGAGGGCTGGCTGCTGCTGCACCACGGCGTCACCGGCGTGATCACGAACTCGATGGCCCAGCAGCAGAACGTCAACTACGGCGCGGGAGCGATGATCCTCGACGGCGACGAGCCGTGGCGGGTGCTCGACCGCACCAGCGCACCGCTGCTGGCCGCAGAGACCGAAGACGAGCGCAGCGGGATCGTTCCGAACGTCGTCTTCCCCACCGCGATCGAGGAGGTCGACGGCCGGCTGTTCGTCTTCTACGGTATGGCCGACTCGAAGATCGGGGTCGCCCGGCTGCACGCGAACGAGTGATCTGGGCCATGATGTCGAAAAGACCGGCTCCCGTTCGTGTAGAAGACGAGAGAAACGGAGAACATCATGACGCAGTACCTGCTCAGCGTGTATCAGCCTGACGGCCCGGTTCCCGAGCCCGACGTGCTGGCGGCGATCGGCCGCGACCTGGAGGACGTCAACAATGCGATGCGTGCCGCCGGCGCGTGGGTCTTCTCGAACGGGCTGCTGCCGCCGTCGTCGGCCACGGTCCTGCGGCCCGACGGTGACGACGTGCTGATGACGGACGGCCCGTTCGCCGAGGGCAAGGAGCATCTCGGCGGCTTCACGATCGTCGAGGCGCCCGACCTGGATGCTGCGCTCGAGTGGGGCCGTCGCGTCGCGATCGCGAGCACTCTCCCCATCGAGGTGCGGCCCTTCGCCGGGTGAGCGGGCGCGTCGGTCCGGCGGAGATCGCTGGTGTCTTCCGCTCCGAGTACGGCCGGTCGGTCGCCGTGCTGTGCCGCATTTTCGGCGACCTCGACATCGCCGAGGATGCGGTGCAGGACGCCTTCACTGCCGCCGCGCAGCGCTGGCCGGTCGACGGCCTGCCGCCGAGCCCGGCCGGCTGGATCATCACCACGGCGCGCCGCCGTGCGATCGACCGCCTGCGGCGCGAGGCGACGGGACGCGACCGCATCGCCGAGGCAGCGCTCCTGCACGCGCAGTCGGAGCCCGCTGCGGCATCCGCAGACCCGGAGTCACCCGTGGACGACGACCGGCTGCGCCTGATCTTCACCTGCTGCCACCCTGCACTGGCGCCCGCATCGCGTGTCGCGCTCACCCTCCGGATGCTCGGCGGCCTGACCACGACGGAGATCGCGCACGCGTTCCTGGTGCCAGAGGCGACGATGGGGCAGCGCCTGTCGCGTGCCAAGGCCAAGATCCGGGATGCGCGCATCCCGTACCGCGTCCCCCGTGAGGCCGACCTCCCCGACCGCCTGCGCTCGGTGCTCGCGGTGGTCTACCTCATCTTCAGCGAGGGCTACACGGCGACCGGCGGCGAGCGCCTCGTGCGCGACGAGCTCTGCGCAGAGGCCCTCCGGCTCGCGCGCCTGCTGCTCGAGCTGATGCCCGACGAAGAGGAGGCGGCCGGCCTTCTCGCGCTGCTCCTGCTGATCGACGCCCGACGTGGCGCACGGGTGGGTGCCGACGGCGACCCTGTGCTGCTGCCCGATCAGAATCGGGCCCTGTGGGATCGGGCTCTGATCGACGAGGGACTGGCGTTGGTGCGGTGGTGCCTGCGACGGGATCGTCCCGGGCCGTACCAGCTGCAGGCGGCGATCCAGGCGGTGCACAGCTCGGCGCCCCGGGCATCGGAGACCGACTGGGCGCAGATCGTGGCGCTGTACGACCAGCTGCACGCCGTGCAGCCCACCCCGGTGGTCGCACTCAACCGTGCGGTCGCCGTCGGCGAGGCGCAGGGCGCGGCGGCCGGCCTGGCGGTCGTCGATGCCCTGACCGGGACGACCGGAAGCCTCGAGACGTTCTATCTGCTGCACGGCATCCGTGCCGATCTGCTGCGCCGCCTTGGTCGCAGGACCGAGGCCGCCGCCGAGTACGACGAGGCCATCGCACGCACCGACAACGCCGCCGAGCGCCGGATGCTCGCCCGGGCACGCGCCTCGCTGACACCGGCCGAGCGCTGACGTCTTCCCTCCCGGCGCCGATCGGCGCAGAGTGGAGACATGAACATCGCCTTTCTCGGACTCGGCCGTATGGGTCGCGAGCTCGTCCCCCACCTCATCGACGCCGGCCACTCGGTGACCGTGTGGAATCGCTCGCCCGAACCCGCCGCGGTGATCGGCCGTCGCGGCGCGACGGTCGCCTCGACGGCCGCCGAGGCGGTCGATGGGGCGCAGACCGTCGTCTCCGCGCTCTTCGGACCGGACACCGTGAGGGAAGTCATCACCGGTGCAGGCCTGCCGTTCGCCGACGGAGCGCTCTGGATCGACGTGACGACGGTCGCCCCCGCCGACGCAGAGGAGTTCGCCGCCTGGGCCGGTGAGCAGGGCATCCGCTACGTGCACTCACCCGTGATCGGCTCGCTCGCGCCGGCCCGTGCCGCCGCCCTCGGCGTGCTGGTGGGCGGGGAGCACGACGCCGCACGTGACGCTCGCACGATCGTCTCGCTCTGGGCCGACCCCAACAAGCTCCGGATGCTCGACTCCCCCGCCAAGGCCGCCGCCGGCAAGCTCGTGGCGAACCTCGCCCTGGCGGTCTCGATCGAAGGGCTGATCGAGGCGCTCCGCCTCGGCGAAGCCGGCGGCCTGAGCCCGAACGAGGTGCTGGAGACGCTGGGGATCACCGCGCTCGCCCCCGTCGCCGCGATGAAGGGTCCGACCGTCGTGGGGCGGTCCTTCGACGACACGCAGTTCTCGGCGGCGCTGCTGGCGAAGGACACCCGCCTGATGCTCGCGACCAGCGTCAAGCCGCTTCCGGCGGTCGCCCTGGTCGCCGACGCCCTCGACCGCGCGATCGCATCCGGACACGGCGAGGAGGACTTCTCGGTCATCGCCGACGACTGACGATTCCGGCGGTGGCGGAACCGGTGGCGGTGGCGGAAGCGGTAGCGAGGGCTGTCAACGGTCGCGTGAGGCCGCCGAGCGCAGGTACGCCTGGATGCGGCGCGCCGCGTCACGCAGCACCGTGACGTCGACATCGATCACGGTCCTGACGTCGGGGTCGGCCACGCAGAGGGCGCCGATCCGCTCGTGCTCCAGCGCTTCGACCGGCATCGCCGCGAAGAACTGCGGGCCGCCGTTGTACACGATCGGATCGGCGCGGGTGCGCTCGTCGCGCCGGGCGTCGTACACGACGATGGGGCCGGCCATCTGCGACGCGTTGCGCGCGAGCACGCCGGGATCCGGGAGGGGCCTGGCGCCCGACGAGACGACGGTGCGCTCTCCGCGCTCGTCCACCACGACCAGTCCCGCCCAGGACGCGCGGAAATGCGCCTGGACGTCGACGAGCACCGCCTCGATGGAGGTATCCCCCGACACCTGGGCGTGCGTCAGCAGGTCTTGGATCCGGGCGCGACCGTCGTCGCCCGATGGCGCGATGGCCTGCCGATGGTCGCGCAGCGCTGCGACCACGGCCGGAGCGAGGTCGCCCGCCCACTGCGCGTATACGGTCGAATCGCGATAGCGATCCGTACCCGGCTGTGGATCGCTCAGCATGGCCAGCCGGGCGCAGCCCGCTCTCGAGAGCAACCGCGACGACGCGGCGTTGAGGCGGTTCCGGTGGCGGTCCGCTCTCGCCCCCACCCGACCTGCGTACGTCGGTATCGTCGATACCGTCTGGATTCCCAGCAGCACGACGCGAGCCGGATCGATTCCGGAGGCCTCCAAGACACCCAGCGCGCGGCGGAGGCTCGTCGTCCACGCCGAGGTGGCTGTCGCCGTCAGCGCATCGTTGACGCCGACCGTGATCACTGCCGCACTGAAGGAGGACAGGTCGTCGAGGTGCTCGAGCGCGTCGGGAAGGTCCCGCGCCAGCATCCGGGGGTCGGCGTGCACGACGACGTCGACCCCGGAGTCGAGGTCCCGCGCAACGCGCCGGGCCAGATGGCCCGCGAGGGCGACCTCGTGCGTCAGAACACCCCATCCGACGGCCGGCCCGCCGCCGATCAGCAGCACCCGTTCACCGCCGGGCCCCCCGGCATGCACGACGCCGTCCGACGGCGGGCGCGGGACGTCGTGCATGAGCCTGCTGCGGTGCGACAGGATCGCCCGCGACCACATCGCGCTCACCACCATCGCACCTCCAGGCTCCATTCAACTCTCGTCCGTGCCGGTCGCGACGTAAGGGCGCACCGCAGGACGTCTTCGATTTGTGCAATAAGCAGGGTTGAACGGGACCACACCGTACATTTAGACGGAAACTGCCGCCGGCAGCGCAACGAAAAGCCCGGCCGGATCGATGATCCGGCCGGGCTTCGGTGGTGCACCCCCTGGGACTTGAACCCAGAACCCACTGATTAAGAGTCAGTTGCTCTGCCGATTGAGCTAGAGGTGCGTTTCGTTTCGGTGACCCGAACCGAGGCTCAACATTAGCATCAGATTCGCGCGCTTCGCCAATCGAGCATCCTTCAGCATCCGGGCCCGTCGCGACGCGTCGGGACACACGCTCTGCACCCGGAGGGCACCCCCCGTTCACGACGGCTGGGTAGGCTCGGAGCCGTGACTTC
The DNA here is from genome assembly GCF_027921845.1 of Leifsonia poae. GTDB lineage: Bacteria > Actinomycetota > Actinomycetes > Actinomycetales > Microbacteriaceae > Leifsonia > Leifsonia poae. The sequence continues at coordinate 256,917 of NZ_BSEN01000015.1, read as the reverse complement.
CGACTCCGCCACCATCGCCACCGGCGCCCCGTTCGCCGACGACCTCGCGCTCGCGCTGCGCCTGGCCGACACCGCGGACGCGATCTCCGCCGACACGTTCCGCGCGCTCGATCTGCACATCGACACCAAGCCCGATCGCACGTACGTGACGGAGGCCGATCTCGCCGTGGAGCGCGCCATCCGGGGCGTCCTCGCCACCGATCGACCGGATGACGGGATCCTCGGCGAGGAGTACGGCGTCGAGGGTGACGCGACCCGCCAGTGGATCATCGACCCCATCGACGGCACCGCCAACTACCTGCGCGGCGTCCCGGTCTGGGGGACGCTGATCGCTCTCGCTGTCGACGGTGTGCCTGTCGTGGGTGTCGTCAGCTCCCCCGCGCTCGGCAAGCGATGGTGGGCGGCGACGGGGTCCGGCGCGTGGGTGGCCGAGAACGACGGCGACCCCCGCCGCATGCGCGTCTCCGCGGTCGCGGACCTCGAGCACGCGTCGATCAGTTTCCAGTCCATCGCGCAGTGGGACGACGCCGGCTACCTCGACCGGCTGATCGCCCTCACCCGGGCGGTCTGGCGCGACCGGGCGTACGGAGACATGTGGTCGTACATGATGCTCGCCGAGGGCCTGATCGATGCTGTCGGCGAGTTCGACGTGAAGACCTACGACCTCGCCGCACTCATCCCGATCGTCGAGGAGGCGGGCGGACGCTTCACCTCGGTGAACGGCGATGCCGGCCCCGGCAACGGATCCTCGCTGGCCAGCAACGGCCTCCTGCACGAGGCTCTGCTGCGCTCCCTCGCCTGAGGGTGCGCAGCAGAAGCTGAGAGCGCGCAGCAGAAGCCGACGGTCGGCGGGCGGCGTCAGGCGGCCAGCACCTCGTCGAGCTGCTGGTAGCCGTCGGTCATTCCCTTCTCCATGCCGGACGAGACCATGCCGTCCCGCGCCTCGAGCGTCGGATACACCGCGTGTCCGACGAGGCGGCTGCGGCCGCCCTCGAGCGGCTCGAACGTGATGGACTCGATGCTCACCACATCCGGGTACCCCTCGAACTCGAAGGTCTGGATGGCGAACTCGTTGTCGCGCACGACGTGGAAGACACCGCGGAAGGCGTACTCCTCGCCGGACGGGTCGCGGTGGATGTAGCGGTAGCCGCCTCCCGTGCTGAAGTCGTACTCCTCCAGGTCCATGTCGTAGCCGCGCGGCCCGAGCCAGCGCGCGAAGAGCTCCGGGTCCTTGTGGGCGCGGAACACCTTCTCGACGGGAGCGTCGAATTCGCGCACGAAGTCGACGAACGGCAGCCCCTCGGGGGCAGTGACAGTGAGTGCATTGCTCATGATCTGTTCTCCTTGTGCGATCGATTGCCGGGCGCCCCCTGCTCCGCGTCGAGCTCGGCGAGGACGGTGTCCAGCGAACGGAATTGCTGTTCATGGATGAGGCGGTAATGGTCGATCCAGGCGGTGAGCTCTTCGAGCGCGCCGGCGTTCAGATGAACCGGACGTCGCTGCGCCTCCTTGGTGCGGGTGACGAGCTGCGCCTCCTCCAGCACGTGGATGTGCCGCGAGACCGCCTGCGTGGTGATCGCGAACGGTTCGGCCAGCTCGTTCACCGTCGCCGGCCCCCGGCTCAGCCGGGCGACCATCGCCCTGCGCACCGGATCGGCCAGCGCCTGGAACGCGCGGTCGAGCCGTGCCTCCGTCTCCACGCCGTCATTCATATTCAATCAATTCCTTTATCAACTGTTACGTTGAATACACTAATCCGAGCCGAGACGCGTGTCAACAGTTCCATCCGCAACCCTCCGATCGATAGGTTGGGGACGGTGAGCACCAATTCCGCGTCGCCCCTCGTGCACATCGCCAACTTCCGCATGGACTTCGGGCGCACCACGGTCATCCGCGACCTCTCCTTCGACATCGACGCCGGTGAGACCTTCGGGTTCCTGGGCAGCAACGGTTCCGGAAAGACGACGACCATCCGGGCCCTCCTCGGCATCTACCAGCCGACGGCTGGCACCCTCCACATCGACGGGCGCCCGTTCACCCCGGAGGCCGGCGGACGCCTCGGCTACCTGCCCGAGGAGCGCGGTCTCTACAAGAAGGAGGCCGTGATCGACGTCATGGTCTATTTCGGCAAGCTCAAGGGCCTCGGCGCCGAGCAGGCGAGGCGCTGGTCCCGTGGCTATCTCGAGCGCGTCGGGATCGGGGACAAGGAGAAGGTGCGCCTCGACAAGCTCTCGGGCGGTCAGCAGCAGAAAGTGCAGCTCGGTGTCACGATCATGAACGAGCCGGAACTGCTCATCCTCGACGAGCCCACCAAGGGCTTCGACCCGGTGAACCGCCGTCTGCTCATGGACATCATCGACGAGCAGAAGAAGGCCGGCTCGACCGTGATGATGGTGACCCACCAGATGGAGGAGGTCGAGCGCCTCTGCGATCGCGTCATCCTGCTCAAAGACGGCGGCGCCCGCGCCTACGGCACCGTCGCCGAGGTGCAGGAGCAGTTCGGCGGCACGATCGTGCACGTCGATCACGACGGTGCCATCCCGCCGTCACCCCAGTACGCGATCCTTTCGGATTCCGGCGGGCACGCACAGCTCGAGGTCGCCAATGACGCCGACACAGCGGCCATCCTGCGCACGCTCGTCGACGCGGGCCTGGACATCACCCGCTTCGCCCCCACCCGCAAATCCCTCGACGACATCTTCGTCGAGGTCTACGGAGCCGAGAACAGGGATCTGGACTGACCATGGCACAGCACAACCTCGGAACCGTGATCTCGTTCGAGTTCCTCCGCACGGTCAGCAAGCGCCGCTTCTGGGCGATCACGCTCTTCATCCCGATCGTCATGATCGGGCTGATCACTCTGATCGTGGCCTCGAACGTCTCGACCGCCAACACGGCCGACGCCCAGAAGAACGCACGCGTGACCTTCGTCTACACGGATGCCTCGGGCCTCGTCGATCCCGCCCTCGCCACCAAGGCGGGCGGCAAGCAGATCACGGATGAGGCCGCCGGTGTGGCTGCGGTGAAGAACGGCGACTCGGAGGCGTTCTTCGCGTACCCGGCCGATCCTGCGACGCAGACGGTGAAGGTCTACGGCGCCGACGCCGGGCTCTTCGCCAACGGCAAGTACTCGTCGGTCGCCCAGGCCGTGCTGTCGGCGAGCGTGCAGGAGCGGGTCGATTCGAAGGTGTACGTCGCCGTGCTGCGCGATCAGGTGCAGACGACGACCGTCACGTTCAAAGACGGCGCGGTCGCGCCCGGCTTCGAGGCGATCATCCCTGCGCTCTTCTTCGTGCTCGTCTTCTTCATCGTCATCGTGTTCCTCGGCAACCAGATGCTGAACTCGACCCTCGAGGAGAAGGAGAACCGGGTCACCGAGATGATTTTGACCACGATCAATCCGACGAGCCTGCTCGTGGGCAAGGTGATCTCGCTCTTCATGATCGGCATCATCCAGATGATCGTCTTCTCCCTGCCCGTGCTGATCGGATACGTGTTCTTCCGCTCGCAGCTGTCGATCCCCGAGCTCGCGCTCTCCGGGCTCGTGTTCGAGCCCGAGAAGATGATCGTCGGCGTACTCATCCTGATCGGCGGTTTCGCCCTGTTCACCGGCACGCTGGTGGCGGTCGGCGCTGTGATGCCGACGGCCAAAGACGCCGCTCCCGTCTTCTCGGTCGTGATCTTCTCGATCGTCATCCCGCTGTACGCATCCGGATTCGCGGTGAGCTCGCCCGACTCGCCGATCGTGCAGGTGCTCGCCTACTTCCCGTACACGGCACCGGTCACGGCGCTGATCCTGAACGCCTTCGGCACGCTGCCTCTCTGGCAGGCGATCATCATCATCCTCGAGCTGTTCATCCTGTCGGCGATCGTGCTGCGTATCGCCGTCCGGCTGTTCCGCTACGGATCGATCGAGTACACGAACAAGGTGAAGATCCGAGACGTGCTGTCGCGCCGCGCGACCGTGGAACCGCAGGCTGGCCGCTGATGCGCGCGATCACGGTGCCGACGCCCGGCGACGCGCACGTTCTGACCATGACGGAGGTCGCCGAACCGGTGCCGGGAGACCGCGACGTGCTCATCCGGGTCGCCGCGGCCGGCCTCAACGGCGCCGACATCTCGCAGCGCCGCGGGTACTACCCGTCGCCTCCTGGCGCGCCGGAGTGGCCCGGCCTCGAGGTCTCGGGAGAGATCGTCGGCACCGGATCGTCCGTCACCGAATGGTCGGCCGGCGACCTCGTCTGCGCGCTGCTGCCGGGTGGCGGCTACGCCGAGTTCGTCACCGTCGACGCGGGACTGGTGCTGCCGGTGCCGCCGGGCGTCGACCTGGTCGAGGCGGCCGGGCTCCCCGAGGTCGTGGCCACCGTCTGGTCGAACGTCTTCCTGAGCGCCGGGCTGCTCCGCGGCGACGGCCTGCTCGCGCACGGTGGCTCCAGCGGCATCGGCTCGATGGCGATCCAGCTCGGCGTCACCTTCGGCGCACGGGTCTTCGCGACCGCAGGAACCCCGGAGAAGGTGGCGTTCTGCCGCGAGCTCGGCGCTGAGGTGGCCATCGACTACCGCGAGCAGGACTTCGTGGAAGTCGTGCGCCAGGAGACCGATGGCACCGGCGTGGACGTGGTGCTCGACATCGTCGGCGGCGATTACATCGCCAGAGACCTGGAGGCGCTGGCGACGGGTGGCCGGGTGATGTCGATCGCCAATCGCAGCGCCCAGCCGAGCACGATCGACGTGAACCGCCTGATGCACAAGCGGGCGAAGATCTGGGGCACGACGCTGCGTGCGCGGCCGCTCGCCGAGCGTGTTGCCATCATCACCTCCGTGCGGGAGAACGTCTGGCCGCACCTTGCGGCGGGACGCATCCGACCTGTCATCGACTCGGTCTTCCCTCTCGAGGACGCGACGCAGGCGCATCTGCGGATGGAGTCGTCGCGCCACCTCGGGAAGATCCTGCTGCAGCTGCGCTAGCCCTGCGCGACCACACCTCGATCGGAACGGCGGCCGCAGCACCGACCGCATAGGCGACCAGATCGATCCAGGAGAAGGTCGACCCGACGACGAGTGCAGCACCGGGAACGGTGCGCGAGAGTTCGGCGGGCACCGGTGTGAGCTGCCACAGTTCGATCGCCGCGCAGACGACGAGGGCGATCGCCGGAGCGATCCCGATGCGCACAGCGGGCAGCACGATCGCGATCAGCACCGCCACGAAGCTCGCGTAGAGGGCGTCCGCCACGAAAGCGCCGACAGCTCCGATCGCGAACACGTGCACGGCCAGGCCGCCGAGCAGGATGACCGCCGCGGCGACAGCGAGGCGGATGCGGCGCGCGGATCGTCGGGACATGCCATCGACGCTACGCAGGCGCGAGCGCGCACGCATCCGCCTGCCGATGGATTCACCGACGCCGGGCGGTGGGAGGATCGACGCATGACCGATTCGCTCCCCGCGCCCTCCGACGACGCCCTGTTCGCCCTCCCGAAGGCCGAGCTGCACCTGCACATCGAGGGCACCCTCGAGCCGGATCTCGCGTTCGAGCTGGCCGCCCGCAACGAGATCCCCCTCCCGTACGCCTCGGTCGACGAGCTCGAACGCCACTACGACTTCAGCGACCTCCAGTCGTTCCTCGACCTCTACTACGCCACGATGGATGTGCTGCGCACCGAGGCCGACTTCGCCGAGCTGACCCGGCGGTATCTCGCGAAGGCGTCGTCGCAGGGCCTCCGGCACGTCGAGCTGTTCTTCGATCCGCAGGCGCACACCGCCCGCGGCGTCCCGATCGAGACGGTGATCGACGGGATCGGCGCCGCCCTCGACGACGCGGAGCGCGACCTCGGCATCTCCAGCGGTCTCATCCTCAGCTTCCTCCGTGACCAGCCCGTCGACGACGCCGACCGCACGCTCAGCGCGGCGCTCGGGCGCACCGATCGCATCATCGGCGTCGGCCTCGACTCGGCCGAGGTCGGCTATCCGCCGTCGCTCTTCGAAGGTGTCTACGCCCGTGCCCGGGCCGAAGGTCTCCACGTCGTGGCGCACGCGGGTGAGGAGGGGCCGCCCGAATACATCCGGCAGGCTCTCGACCTGCTCGGCGCCGAGCGCATCGACCACGGCATCCGGGCCATCGAGGACCCGGAGCTGGTGGCCCGGCTGGCGTCGGAGGGCATCGCGCTGACCATGTGCCCGCTCTCGAACGTGCGGCTGCGCACGATCGACACCCTGGGCGAGCATCCGTTGCGCCGGCTCGATGCCGCCGGCGTGCGCGTCACGGTGAACTCCGACGACCCGGCGTACTTCGGCGGCTACGTCGGCGACAATTTCGTCGCGGTGCGCGATGCGCTGGGCGTGACCTCGGACGAGGCACGGCGCTTCGCCCGCACGTCGTTCGAGACGTCGTTCGCTCCGGACGAGCGCAAGCGCGAGCTGCTGGCCGAGGTCGACGCCTGGGAGGGCTGACCGCTCACTCCTCGCCGATGTCCTCGTTCCAGAGATCGGGGTGGTCGTGGATGAACGCTCCCATGGTCGCGATGAGCGCGGGGTCGTTCACCACGGTCACCTCCACGCCGTGCTCGGCCAGCCAGTGCTGACCGCCGAGGAAGCTCTGGTCATCGCCGACGATCACCCGGCCGATGCCGAACTGCTTCACGAGCCCGGAGCAGTACCAGCACGGTGAGAGCGTGGTGACCATCACGGTGTCCCTGTAGCTCCGCTGGCGACCGGCCGCGCGAAAGGCGTTCGTCTCCGCGTGCATGGATGCGTCGCCATCCTGAACGCGGCGGTTGTGGCCGCGCCCGAGCAGACGTCCGTCGCGGGTGAACAGCGCCGCGCCGATCGGGATGCCGCCCTCCTCTGCGCCGATCCTCGCCTCCTCGGCAGCAACGGCCAGCAGCTCCGCGTCGGTCGTCATGCGACGTCGTCCGCCGCGTCGACCCCGATCACGTCGGCCGGACGCTGCGAGAGCGGAGCGCCGAGGGCCGGCTTGAATAGCCGGAACAGCCCCCAGTAGAGCAGGGCCGCCAGCACGAACCCGACCAGCGGGGTGAGATCGCCGATCGGCGCCGCCTTCGCCAGCAGCCCGGTGTAGAACGTCTGGTTCGAGAACAGCCAGATCGACAGGAATCCCGCCACCACGAGCGCGATCACCCCGGCCGGGTTGCGGTACCTGGCGTGCGCGGGCACCAGGCTGGCGATCTCCGTGCCCCGTCGCAGCACGCGGTCGGTGAGCACGATCCCCAGCCACGGTGCGATCCAGTAGGCGATGACGAGCAGGAAGTTCTCGTATTTGGTCCCGGCGTCGGCGAGGGCGCTCCAGGCGATGAAGAACCCGATGACGCCGAATCCGAGGGCGACGATGGCGCGCCGCAGCGCGAACGGGATCTTGATCCCGGCGGCCAGGAACGACATCGCGCCCGAATAGATGTTGAGCGCATTCGCCGCGATCGCGCCGACGGCGATGGCGAGCAGGGTGAGATCGCGGACGACGACAGGCATGCTCGCCGTGAACGACGCGGTGGGATCGTCCGGGTTGAAGCCGGCGATCGTGGCAGCAGCGGCCCCGGCCGCCATGAGCACGATGCAGCCGACGAAATTGCCGAGCCCGGCGGCCCAGGCGATCGCTTTCGTGCTGGTGTTCGCCGGCAGGTAGCGGCTGTAGTCGGAGGCGTACGGGTTCCAGCCCGCCGCATAGCCGAACGCGGCCGCCGCCGTGAGGGTGAAGCCGGCGAAGCTGAAGCCGCCGCCCTTCACCGGCCCGGCGAGGTTCGCGTGCAGGAAGATCGTGACGGTGGCCACCAGGAAGATGGCGCCCAGGACGTACGTCGCGTAGCGCTCGAAGAGCTGAACGAGATCGTGGCCGATGAAGGCGACCACCACCTCGATCACCACGATGATGAGCAGCGCCAGCACCGTCGGCATCCCGGTGAGCGTCGCGAGCGCGAACGCCCCGCTGACGGAGTTGACCGCGAACCAGCCGAGCCCGGCCATCACCGTGTTGAGCGCGGCGGGGAGGATGTTGCCGCGGTTGCCGAAGGCCGTGCGGCCGATCACCATCTGGGCGAGACCCTCTCGCGGCCCCCACGTCGACAGGATGCCCTGCGATGCGGCCCCGAAAGCTGTACCGATCACGAGCGCGAGCATCGCCTGCCAGAAGCCGAGCCCGAAGAAGGCAACGGCGATGACGCCGACGAAGATGGTCGCGAACTCGAGGTTCGGCGCCGTCCAGGTCGCCATCAGCTGCCACGGAGAGCCGTGCCTGCGCTCGGCGGGGATCGCCTCGATGCCGCCCGACTCGATACTGGCGGCGCTGGTGCGCGGCGTGCGGGCCGGCTCGGTTTCCATCGTGGGAGCGTTCGTCATGCACGCAGCCTAGGAGCGCGACGCCGCGCTGTCGGGCGGAGGACACCGAACTTCACATGCTGTTTACAAAGGGCAACTACCCGCTCGCCCGGTGGCCCATCGGCGTATGGTCGGGCCATGGGCGACGACGACCCGACGGTGACGAATCCCGACCACTACTCCGTGCTGTGGGAGAACGACCTCGTGCGCGTGCTGGAATACCACGACGAGCCCGGCGAGGCCACGACGCCGCACCACCATCCGAACAGCGTCATGGTGACCCTGACGGGCTTCCGACGCCGACTGTTCTCCGGCGGCCGCGCGGTCGACGTCGAGCTGCCCGCCGGACGCGCCGTCTGGCTCGGAGCCCAGCGCCACGCGGGAGAGAACACGGGCGACTCCCCCACCCGCACGATCATCGTCGAGCTGAAGGGCGAGGCCGCAGGCGAGGACACGGGATCCGCTCTCGGTCCGGACTCTGTCGGCGCCCCAGCAGATCGTCCCAATTAGCTGCCCCTCAAGTGGTTTTCGCCTGCAGATTTATGCTGTCCGTACGCGGCTCGCGCGCCGACGTGCAAGCCGTCCCGATAGCGGATCCGCTTGCGGAGGCGTTCGCATGGGAGGTAGCGGGTTCAAGCCCCGTTACTCACCCGGTACGCTGAGGGATCTTTACCGGTATTCGAGCGATCGGGTCCATTGGCGTGGCCATGAGCTGTCGGGAAAACGTGAAATATAGGTGCCGACCGGAGGGTTGGGCCACGTGAACGCATCCGGACTGTACCGGAGACGATACTCGACGTCCTTGAAGGGCAGCGGCCAAGGCCCCGGTTCGTGCCACAACCTAACAGGGTCGAGTTCAACGTCGAGATCCTCGATAAGGTCGGCAAGCGACGCGATCGCGCTCGCGAGGTCATCGTTCTGCCGCCTCGCGTGTGCATCGTGGGTCTCGACCGCCCACACACCGCGCAGTGACCTCTCACCAGGAACGTCCAGTGTCACCCCTACTCGAGTTCCCGCGCCTCCGGGCTGTTCGCTCAGATAGAGGAGGGCGGGAGGCGCTTCAAGTTCGCCGATCTCGAAGGGGCGGTCAGCGATCACGCCTTCAATGGGTCGGAGTCCGTAACCATCGAGGAACGGAAGCTTGCAGCCGTTGTGCCACATATACAGCGTGACAACATCGTGCGGAACCTCCATCGGCGCGACCGCATCACGCAAATCAGCTAACTGCTGGGAGGTCGCGGGAGGAGAGAAAACGCCGGGTCCCCATTGCCGCAATGCAAGAAGTCCGTCAAGACGATCCAGCTGATCGCTCAGATTCACAGGATCAATCCTTACAAGCAGCCATGATAGAGTTCAGTCCCATTCTTGGGGTCAGGGGCCGACTCTCTGCCCGGCCCCGTAGAGCGATCGGTTTGCGGTCGGGCCATGGCGAGCAGCGCTGCATGGGCCCCATGAACAGTCCGACGTTTGCGCGTCATACCCGATGGTCTACCGAGACTCCTTCGTCCAGCGATAGCGTCTTGTTATGACCGAAGAGGACCTCCCGACATCGTCTCTTCGCATGTTGATCGCGGAGAGCCAAGGGCGCCAAGTCCGTATCTATCAATCGTGGACGGAAGCGCGATCTATCAATCGTGGACGGAAGCGCGCAGTGACCCGGATGCCGCAGTCGTGATTTCGGGAGACGACGGAGGCACGATCTACCTGAGCGTGCCGCTCCGTCTGGTTCGCTGCAACGGCGAGGCTCTTGCGCGGCTCGCGGCAGAGCTGGACGCCACAGTGTGGGACGACCCGACCTCGCTCGGAGTGAACATTGAGCATCTGCCGGTGGGGAGCGGCATTCCAGGCGGAATGGGCGGCGGTATCGTGGTCGACGACGTCTGGCTACACCCGCGCGAGTTTGACGGGCGAGATCTCCTTCGCGCGCGTCAAGTTCTGTTTTCTGCAGAAGGGCCGGCACCCCAACCGGCGCCATCCGAATAGACATCCGCGCGCAACCTGCGTCTAGTAGGAATTTTCGAGAGCGAGGAGCCATTCCGGCCACGCAGCAGGGTCGCCGTCGACGTAGCTGGTGAACAGCACCGTTTCGGTTACCGACAATCGGTTGTACGCATCGAGGAACGCGATGAAAACCTTTAGTCCCTCCGACACCGTCAACTCGCGCGGGTTCTCTGCAGGAGTCGCGCCGCTTTTAGAGGGGTCAACAAACGACGGGGGCCAATTCGTCACGTAGGCAAGTGCGGCTTGCCAGAGACGCAGAGAGCCATCGGATCGCGCCTCCGCCGCGAGCGAAGCAGTATCCTCAGCCGCTGAGAACCACGTAAACGCGTGCCCAGCCTCGAACGCCTCGACGGGCGTGAACAGTGCAAATGACACGAACGAAAGCTTCTCACGCCGCGCCCTTTTCGAGTACCCGTAAGCCGGTCGCTCGCCGAAACGCGCCCGAACCGCAAAGTGAGGGCCATGTTGTCAACAGCAAGTTGAGCACGGGATTCCCGTATACCTGTTCCGCAAATGGGCCGGGTGAAGGGGCCCCAAACGCTACACGCTCGCTACGACTCGGCCGCAGAACAGGCTCCCTCGCCGGGACGCGTGATCGCTCAGACGGCCGGCGGAATTGCCGCGAGCACTTCTCGTCTGTTGCTGCGCCGCGGTTCTCAGGAGATTGTTCGACAGAACCCGCCGGCTCGATCGTCCCGAACGTCGAAACAAGCACACTCCGTGGCGGAAAGACAACCTGTGGCGACGTCTACAGAATCCCCCGGAAGCTGACCCGCAACGACGATCCCCCGCGCCACACAACGTCACGAATTGGATTTGTGGGCCCTTCGGGGAGAGGATCGTTGCTTGTGCGCCACGCTCCCGCCGACCATCGGGAACATGCCGGCGTCCGCATGCGTTGGGTGATTCGAACCACGAAAGAGGCCTCACAGTTATGAAACATCTCAGAAGTGTCGGCGCGCTCGCCGTCGCGGCAGCCCTGGTACTCACCGGCTGCACCGCGGCGTCCTCGAGCTCCGGCGGATCCACCAGCGCCACCACCAAGGGCGGCACGCTCACGATCCTGACCCAGCAGACCCAGATCGACCTCGACCCGGCGAAGAGCCAGAACCTGGCGATCACCACCCTCGGCCTCATCGAGCGCCGCCTCACCACCTGGCAGATCAGCCCGGATGCTCCCGCCAAGGTCGTCCCCGACCTCGCCACGACCACCGGTACGCCGAGTGACGACGGCAAGACCTGGACCTACACCCTGAAGGACGGCCTCAAGCTCTCCGACGGCTCGCCGATCACCTCGGCCGACATCAAGTACGGTGTCGAGCGGTCCTTCGCCCCTGAGCTCTCCGGCGGCCTCAGCTACCACAAGTCGCTCCTGGTCGGGGGCGCCGCGTACAAGGGACCGTACAGCGGAGGCGACCTCGCCTCGATCGAGACCCCGAACGACAAGACCATCGTCTTCCACCTGACCAGCTCCTACGGAGACTGGCCGTGGATCGCCTCCATGCCGGCGTTCGCGCCCGTTCCCAAGGCGAAGGACAACCCCAGCACCTACGGCCAGAACCCGGTGGCGAGCGGACCGTACAAGGTCAAGACCAACCAGCAGGGCACCGCGCTCACTCTGGTGCGCAACCCGAACTGGTCGGCCTCGACCGACTCGGTGCGCACGGCAGGACCCGACAGTGTCGTGTTCAAGATGAGCCAGGACGCCGGCACCGCCGCGCAGACGCTGATCGCCGACATCGGTGACGCGAAGAACTCGTTCGGCGCCCAGTACCTCGGTGCCGCACAGCTCGCCCAGGTCGACAAGAACCCGTCGGTGAAGTCGCGTGTCGCGACCTCCAAGGCGGGCCCGCTCGGCTACCTCGCGATGAACACGCAGAAGGGTGCGCTCAAGGACCTCAAGGTTCGTCAGGCCATCCAGTACGCGGTCGACAAGAAGGCGTTCATCATCGCCACCGGCGGCGCGAAGACCGCGACGGCCGCGACGACGCTGATCACCCCCGGAATCCCCGGGCGCGTCGACTACGACCTGTACCCGGCCGGCGCCGACGGTGATGTCGCCAAGGCGAAGTCGCTGCTCAAGGAGGCCGGTCACTCCACCGACCTCAACCTGACGCTGCTCACGCAGAACGACTCCGCGTCGCTCGCGCAGGCTCAGGCCCTCCAGCAGGGCATCGAGCGTGCCGGCATCAAGGTGACCCTCAAGCCCGAGGACTCGAACACCTATTACGCCGACTCGACCGCCGACACGGCGAACTACGACCTGAACCTGAGCTACTGGCAGGCCGACTTCCCGAGCGCGAACAGCAACATCCAGCCGCTGTTCGACTCGAGCCAGATCGGTGGCGGCGGTTACAACGTCGCACGCTACTCCAGCCCCGAGGTCGACGCGCTGATCGCGAAGGCGACCGGCGAGGTGGACCAGGAGAAGGCGCAGACGCTCTGGGCCGAGGCCGACAAGCGGATCATGCAGGACTCGCCCGTCGTGCCGCTGACCTACACCAAGCAGTCGTTCCTCCGCGGCTCGAACGTGCAGAACTTCTTCATCGCTTCGTTCCCCGCGTACCCGAACTACCTCAAGGTGTCGCTGGGCAAGTGAGCTCCATGCACACGGACGCCGTGCTGGCGGTGAACGGGATCTCGGTCTCGTTCACCGCCGGCGACGGCTCTTCACCGCGCTCGACCCGCACCGTCGTCCACGACGTCGGGTTCGAGCTGCACCGCGGTCGCGTACTCGCCCTGGTCGGGGAATCCGGCTCCGGCAAGAGCGTGACCGCGATGTCGGTTCTCCGGCTCCTCCCCGGCAACGCCGTCGTCGACGGCTCGATCGAGCTCGAGGGCGAAGACCTCGTCCGTGCGAGCGACGAACAGCTCCGGCGCGTGCGCGGCGGCCGGATCGGCACCATCTTCCAGGAGCCGATGAACGCCTTCAACCCGGTGATCGCGATCGGGCACCAGATCGCCGAAGCGCTCCGCACCCACCGGATTACCTCCGACCGCTCCTCGACGAACGAGCGTGTCCTCGAACTCTTGCGCAGCGTCGGGCTGCGCGACCCGGAGCGGATCGTGCGCGCCTACCCGCACGAGCTCTCGGGCGGCCAGCTCCAGCGGGCCATGATCGCCATGGCGATCTCGTGCGACCCTGTCGCTCTCATCGCCGACGAGCCGACGACCGCGCTCGACGTCACCGTACAGGCGGGCATCCTGGACCTGCTGCGCGATCTGAAGGAGCGCAACGGCATGGCGATCCTGCTCATTACGCACGACATGGGCGTCGTCGCCGACCTCGCGGACGACGTCGTCGTCATGCGCGAAGGTGTCGTCGTCGAGCGCGCCGACGCCACCGAGCTCTTCGCCAACCCGCGCGAGGAGTACACCAGAACCCTGCTCGCCTCGGTCCCGCGTCTCGGCGACCAGCGACCGGATGCCCTGATCGCCGATGCCGAAGCCCCGTCGAGCGCCGCCGACGCGCCCGTGAGCGCCGCCGCCGAGCTGCGCGACGTCAGCATCGTCTACGGCAACCGCAGCTGGGGCCGGCGCAGTGCTCCCGCGGTCGCCGACGTGAGCCTGCGCGTCCGGCGCGGCACGTTCTTCGGACTGGTCGGCGAGTCCGGCTCCGGAAAATCGACGATCGGGCGAGCCCTCGCCGGGCTGGTGCCCGTGTCGCACGGAGCGGTCACGGTCGACGACGTGGACCTCGCCACCGCCTCCGGCGCCGAGCTGCGTCGTGCGCGCACGCGGATCGGCTACGTCTTCCAGGACCCGGCATCGTCGCTGAACCCGCGGTTCACGATCGCCCAGTGCATCGAAGAGCCTCTACGACTGCACACCCGCCTCACCCGCGCGGAGCGGACAGCGCGGGTCGCCGATCTGCTGGCGGCCGTTCAGCTCGACCCGGCGATGGCCGACCGCTTTCCCCACGAGCTCTCCGGCGGTCAGCGCCAGCGGGTCGCCATCGCGCGCGCCCTCGCGCTGCGGCCATCCCTGCTGATCGCCGACGAGCCGACGAGCGCCCTCGACGTCTCGGTTCAGGCCCGGGTGCTCGAACTCCTCCGCGAACTCCAGGAGGAGTTCGGTTTCGCGTGCTTGTTCATCAGCCACGACCTGGCCGTCGTCGAACAGCTCGCCGACGACGTCGCGGTGCTCCACAACGGCCGCATCGTCGAGGCAGGTCCCGCAGCACGCGTACTGCTCGCACCCCAGGAGGCGTACACGAAGCGCCTGCTGGCCGCGGCGCCTGTCGCCGACCCCGTCGCCCAGGCCGCACGGCGCGAGACCTGGCGCATGCTCGACGCGGAGGCCGCAGCGGCCACCACGTCCACCGGCGCTGCCGGTGCCACCGACGGGAGGGAGGTCGCGTGACCACAGCCGCATCGCTCGATCGCGAGGCCGTCCCGGCCCGCAAGACCGGCTTCCGCCACGTCGTGGCGCATCTCCGCTCCGACCCCTGGGCGAGCGCGGGCGCCATCACGATCGCCGTCTTCCTCCTCGCGGCGATCTTCGCGCCGCTGCTGACGGCCATCCCGGGCCAGAACCCGTACACGTACCACCTGGACACGCTCGACGACTCGGGCGCGCCGATCGGCTTCGGCGGCGGCATCAGCGCCACGCACTGGTTCGGGGTCGAGCCCCTCACAGGCCGCGACCTGTTCTCCATCGTCGTCTACGGCGCACGCACGTCGCTCCTCGTCGGCATCAGCGCGACGATCGTCTCTGTCACCATCGGCGTGCTCGTCGGCATCACGACCGGCTACGCCGGAGGCTGGTACGACCGTGGCATGAGCCGCGTCATCGACGTCATCTTCGGCTTCCCGAGCCTGATCTTCATGATCTCCCTGACCGCGATCGTGCCGACGTCGTTCCCGAGACCGGCCCTGATCATCCTGGTCATCGGATTCTTCGGCTGGCCGCCCGTGGCGCGCGTCGTGCGCGGCCAGACCCTGTCGCTGCGCGAGCGCAACTTCGTGGTCGCCTCGGCCGCGATGGGCGCCCGTCCGCTGCACATCATCCTCACGCAGGTGCTGCCGAACGTGGCGGCGACGATCATCGTCTACTCCACGATCCTCATCCCGGGCATGATCGGCACCGAGGCGGCTCTGTCGTTCCTCGGTGTCGGTGTCCCGCCACCGACGCCGTCGTGGGGCCGTACCATCGGCGACGCCATCAACTGGGTGCAGGTCGACCCGATGTACCTCGTCTTCCCCGGTGCGGCGCTCTTCCTGATCACGCTTGCGTTCAATGTGTTCGGCGACGGTCTGCGCGACGCCCTCGATCCACGCCAGGGAGGGAGGTCCCGATGAGACTCGCCGCCTTCATCGCCTACCGCCTGCTCGGTGTGATCGTCGTGCTCGCCGTGATCGCCACGATCACGTACGCGATCTTCTATCTGCTCCCGACCAACCCCGCCCAGCTCAGCTGCGGCCGGCCGTGCACTCCCGAGAACCTGGAGCGCGCCAAATCGTTCATGGGGGTCGACCTCCCCTGGTTCGAGCAGCTGTGGAACTTCCTCAAGGGCATCGTCGTCGGCCGCACCTTCGGCAGCGGCCAGGCCGAGGTGGTCTGCCCGGCGCCGTGCTTCGGCTACTCCTTCCAGCAGAACGCCACCGTCACCGACCTGATCCTCTCGCGCTTCCCGGTCACCGCCTCGATCGCGATCGGGGCCGCCATCGTCTGGCTGGTCTTCGGCGTCGCCGGAGGTGTCGTCTCGGCCCTGCGCCGCGGCACGGCCGTCGACCGCACCATCATGACGGTGGCCATCGCCGGCGTCTCGACGCCGAGCTATCTCGTGGGTCTCCTCGCCATCCTGTTGTTCGGATTCACCCTGCAGATCCTGCCCACCGGCGGATATGTGCCGTTCACCGACGATCCGGCGCAGTGGTTCCTGCACCTGCTGCTCCCCTGGTTCACTCTGGCGTTCATCAGCGGCGCGATCTACGCCCGCCTCACCCGCGGTCAGATGCTCGAGGTGATGGGCGAGGACTACATCCGCACCGCCAGGGCCAAGGGACTCACCGAATCGAAGGTCGTCGTGCGCCACGGACTGCGCAACGCGCTGATCCCCGTCGTCACGATCTTCGGGCTCGACCTCGGTGCGCTCCTGGGCGGCGCCGTGATCGCCGAGAAGGTGTTCTCGATGCAGGGGCTCGGAGCGATGCTCATCGACGCGGTGCACGGACTCGATCTGCAGCTCGTCGTCGGCTTCACGCTGTTCTCGGCGTTCCTGATCGTGATCGCGAACCTGATCGTCGACCTCGTGTACGGCATCATCGACCCGCGGGTGAAGGTCCGGACCTGAGTGCGACCAGGGCTAGGACCCCGCGCGCAACGATCCGCGCAGGAACGGCAGCAGCGGCGCGCGGTAGACCAGCCTCGCAGGGCCGTCGGGGCCGACGACCGCTGACGCCACACCGAACCGCCACACCCGGTTGTACAGGTAGACGCTGACGGTCGCCTCGCCGTCTGCAGACGCCTGCCACGTGCCTGTCCCCCACTGAGCCGGATGCCCGTGCCCGTCGAACACGACGGTCGGCTTCGGATACCAGCCGAGGCGCGGGCGCCGGAGCTCGAGTTCGAATCGTCTCGGTGCGGCGGGGGCAGGTGTCGGGTCTGGCACTCCCCCAGCATACGGAGCCTCAACGGCTTCGGCTTCTGGCGACGGCCCGCGTCACGTCTTTCCGGGCCGTCGCCCCCATCGGGCGACGGCGTCGTCGTCCGTCCCGATACGGTCCGAGCGCCTGTCTTTCCCGATTAGGACGAACGATACGCCGAACACCTGGAGGCGCAATGGGAACGCGACTATTCCGCTGAGCCCGCCGCGCCTGGGCGACGCGCCCGCTGGGAGGCGCGACCCCGTCGTCGCTGCGCGAACGTCCCCGCCGCACGGTCGGCGAGCATCGTCGCGAAGGCGACGGCCGGGAGCAACGGGGCCATCAGGAGCAGAGCATCCGGTGCCCGCACCGCGGCGACGCCCGCCACCGCCACACCCAGCGAGGAGAAGGCGACCTTGAGCCCTCCTACAGTGACGAAGACCTGAGCGCGTGTGCCTTCCGGCGCGAAGTCGGACCGCGCCGTGAGGCTCGATGCGAATTGGACCGCGCTGACCGCCCCCACCAGTCCGAAGGCGAGGGCGTTCACGACAGGGGGAAGCGGCAGAGCGATCAGCACGAGGCAGCAGGCGCTCACGAGTGCCGTCCAGCCGACGGTCGGCTCGGGCGCGGTCCGGAGTGGACGGATGGTCACGGCGACGGCGCCGATCAGGTTCCCGGCCCCGAACAGGGCGACAAGCAGAGCGACCTCGCTCGCTCCGGCGCCGGCCCGGATGCCCGACGCCAGCCCGAGCAGCGGCACGGCGCCCACCGCGGCGGCCGTGAGACACACGACGAGGGTGACCCGCCGCAGCGGACCGACGGTGAAGACCGTCGCGAGAGCACGCCAGAATGGGACGGCCTCCGGGGCGGGCTCGCCTCGGTCGTCGGGGGCGGCGCTCCGTCGGGCGATCAGGAGCACGACGATCGCCGCGACCGCAGCGGAGCCTGCCAGGGAGATGGTCGCCCAGACGGCGGAGGACGAACGCGCGACGAGCGCGACGACGACGGGCCCGATGGTCGCAGCCACGCCGTACGTCAGCGCATCCGCCCCCTGTGCGCGACGCTGGGCGCGGGCCGTCGGCGCAACGAGCTGCCCCAGTTGGCTGCTGAGCCCTCCGGTCAGGATCGGTCCGCACGCCCCGGCGATCACCAGGGCCACGACGCTCGGCACCACGAAACCACCCACGATCAGGACGGCCGCCGTCGCCAGGCTGACGCCGTAGAGCAGGAATGCGCCGGCGAGCAGGATCCGGGGGCGGCGCGTCCGGTCGAGCACCGGAGCCAGAAACGGACCGGCGAGATGCGGTGCCGTCAGCGCGGCGCCGAAGAGACCCACGAGCCCGGACGTCGCTGGACGTGCCGCTGCGAGCAGGACCACCGCCACGATCGCGCCCGCATCGGCGCTGCGGGCGAGCGTCGCGGCGGAGAAGTACGCGATCAGCCGTCTCACGCCGACACCTCCGTCACGGGTTGAACCAGTGACGCCAACATTGACCCGAGCCACGTCACCTGTCAAGGTAGTGACGTGGATTTCTCCTTCCTCGCCGGCAATCTCGCCCTCGACTTCGTCGCGACCGTCGCCTCGCGCGACAGTGTCGCCGAGGAGAAACTGCGCGCCCCCGCCGACCTGCACGACTGGATCGCGATGGCCGGCATCGTCGACGAGGCCCCCACCGTCACGGCCAGGGGTCTCACCGATGCGCTGGAACTGCGCGAAGCGGCGTACACCGCCGTGCGCGCACACGCCGAAGGCGGAACGCCGTCAGCTTCCGAGCGAGCGGTCCTCAACCGGTTCGCCGCGCATCCCGAGCCGGTGCCGTCCATCGACGCCGACGGCCTTCGGCGACGCGGCGATCTGGGCGCCGTGCTCTCGGCGCTCGCCCGGGCCGCCCTGGCCGCCCTCAGCGACCCCCGCGTGCGGTTCTGCGACGGCGAAGACTGCACCCGGCCCTACATCGACACGTCGCGCGCACACAACCGCCGCTGGTGCGGCATGGCCGGCTGCGGCGACCGCGCCAAGTCCGCCGCGTACCGCGCCCGCGTGCGCACCACGCACACACCCTAACGAGACTCTCCCATCAGCGCCCGCGGCGACCGGCCGACCTCAATCGCCCTCGGCGCCGCCGACGAGCCTGCCGTTCTTGGACAGCTCGGGATCGGTGCACGACGAGAGGTCGAAGCAGCAGGGGCGCCGTTTACCGTTCCGGAGTTTCGAGATGCTCACCTCGACCCGTCGGTCGCGGGTCTCGGGGTTCTTGGTCGCGTTGATCCAGCGCACCCACTCCCAGCGCGCCATCGGACTGATGTCGGTCCACGTGCCGGAGAGGTCGGGAGCGTCGTCCAAGGCGCCTTGGAGATCAGCCGGGATCTCGGGTTCCGGCCACTCCGTGACAGGTGCGAGCTCGACGTCGACCTCACCGTCGGCGACGGTCAGCGCTTCCCGCATTCGCTCATCGACGGCGAGCCAATGGCCACGCAGGCCGTCCGGCTCCAGCACCGTCTGAAACACCCGCCCGTTGATCACTGCGGTGACCGCGACCTGACCGCGGGACGGGAGCTCGGCGCTCGCCTCCGCCGGCAGCCGCACGATGGGTCGGTCACCGATCCACTGCACCTCGGCGTCGAACCGGATGACCGGCGGAGCCACAGCGTTCCGCGCCGGCGCTTTCTCGACCATGTCTCCCAGTGTACGAAGGCGTGCCTCCTCGCGACTCCCTTTTCGCAGATCGGCCGTGGGGGCTTGCCGCACGACCCGAGCCAGCAGCAGGATGGTGAGCCGTGACGGTTTCCGAGGGTCCCCTGTTCGACGTGATCATCAGCGGTGGCGGTCCGACCGGCATGATGCTGGCGAGCGAGCTCCGGCTCCATGGCGTCGAGGTGCTCGTTCTGGAGAAGGATGCGGAGCCGAGTCCGCTGGTCCGCTCGCTCGGGCTGCAGCCGCGCAGCATCGAGATCATGGATCAGCGTGGGCTGCTGGACCGGTTTCTCGAGCACGGCCAGCAGTATCCCGGTGGCGCGCGACGCTTCGCCGGGATCGAAGCGCCGTCGTCGTCACCCCTCGACACGGCGCACGGCTACATTCTCGGCATCCCGCAGCCGGTCACCGACCGCCTGCTGACGGAGCGTGCCGTCGAGCTCGGCGCCGGCCTCCGGCGTGGCCACGAACTGGTGGGTCTCGAGCAGGACGGCGACCATGTGACGGTCGAACTCGCGGACGGCACGCGGCTGCGCTCGCGCTGGCTGGTCGGCTGCGACGGTGGCCGCAGCACGGTGCGCAGGCTGCTGGGCATCGGGTTCCCGGGAGATGCGGCCCGGACGGAATGGCTTCTCGCGGAGCTCGAGGTGACGATGCCGCCCGAAGAACTGACCGCGGTGTCGGATGAGATCCGCAAGACGCACAAAGGCTTCGGGATCGGCCCCGCCGGGAACGGACTGCACCGCGCCGTCGTGCCGGCCGCGACCGTCGCGGAGGATCGCACGACCCCGCCCACCCTGGAGGAGTTCCGGACGCAGCTGCTCGCCTACGCGGGCACGGACTTCGGCGTCCACTCGCCGCGCTGGCTGTCCCGTTTCACCGACGCCACCCGGCTGGCCGAGCGATACCGCTCGGGCCGCGTGTTCCTCGCCGGAGACGCGGCGCATGTGCATCCGCCGCTCGGAGGTCAGGGGCTCAACCTCGGCATCCAGGACGCGTTCAACCTCGGCTGGAAGCTCGCCGCCGAGGTGAAGGGCTGGGCGCCGAGCGAGCTGCTGGACAGCTACCACATCGAACGCCACCCGGTCGGCGCCGATGTGCTGACCATCACACGCGCGCAGTCGGAACTGATCTCTCCCGAACCGGGACCGCAGGCGGTCCGTCGCCTGGTGACGGAGCTGATGGCCTTCGACGACGTGAGCCGCTACCTGATCGAGCGGGTCACCGGCATCGGGGTCCGCTACGACTTCGGCGACGACCGTGACCTGATCGGCAGGCGGCTGCGCGACAGCCGGCTGTCACGGGGTCGCCTCTACGACCGGATGCACGGAGGGCGGGGGCTCCTCCTCGACCGCACGGGTGGGCTCTCGGTGACCGGATGGTCCGACCGGGTCGATCACGTCATCGACACCGGCGAAGAGCTCGACGAACTCGACGAGCTCGACGTGCCCGCCCTGCTCCTGCGTCCGGACGGTCATGTGGCCTGGGTCGGCGACGACCAGCACGACCTCGCGATCCACCTGCAGCGATGGTTCGCCAGCGCCTCCACGGGGTGAGACGAGAGGCCGCTACTCGTCCTCGGCACGGGCCGGCTCGTCGCGCGCGCTACGTTCGGCGACGCGTGCGGCCTGGCCCGTGTGCACGTCACGCACCCAGTCCCAGCCCGCCTTGGCCGACGGGCCGATACGTGGGTCGCTGAGATCACCGCCGTCACGCAGAGCCTGCAGGTACGCCCGATCCTGGTCGATCCGCGCCGGCACCTCGTCCGCGCCCCCGACGGATCCGTGGCCGGGGATGACGACGGTGACCTCGCCTGCCACGCCCTCGAGCAGCCGCAGCGCGGCGAGGTAGTCGTCGATCGGATCATCCGGGGCGTTCAGATCGAGCATGGGGATCAGGACATCCGACAGCATGTCTCCCGCGACCAGGACCCCATGACCTTCAATCAGCAGGGCAGCATGGCCGGGGGCGTGCGCACGATGCTCGAGGATCCGCACCGCAGGACCGTCCCAGGGGAAGTGCGACGAACCGGCGGGCAGCCCCGCGATGTGGCCGAGCAGGTCGAGCGGCACGTCATCCGGGATGCCGAACCGACGAGGATCGATGCCGTTGGACAGCCGCTCGCGGGCGGTGTCCGCGCACAGTGCGGTGGCCCACCGCGGTACGTCGCCCAGAACGGGATGCCACAGCAGGTGATCCCAGTGCGGATGCGTCGAGAACCCTGCCACCACGGTCTGGCCCGAATCGGCCAGGTCATTCGCAAGACAGGCGATCTCGGCTTCGTGCACACCGGCATCGATGAGCAGCACCCCGGCTGCCCCCTGAACGACGACGGCGTTGCTCTGACAGAACGCGCTCTCGTGGACGAACACACCATCGGCGACCCGGTTCAGCATGGCTGAAGAGTACGCCGCCGGCGCCGGCGCCGGCGCCGGAAGACCGGCGTGCTCGCAAACGGATCTCAAGCAACGCGTGACAGCGACCTGATGGTGGAGATGGGGGGAATTGAACCCCCGTCCACAGCTGTGGTCATATGCCTTCTACGGGTGTAGCCAGTACAAGCGTTCTACTCGGCTCCGGAATTCGCCACTGGCACCTAAACCGACGAGCCCAGTCTCAGTTGAAGTCCCTCTGCGCCCTCAGACGAAACGCAGAAGCAATCTCTCTAAATTACGCCAGGATCCGGGTAGAGAGCATTCCCGGTCTGACGGTCTCTATAAGTTGCGAAGGAACTTACGCCGCGAGGGCGAAGTCAGCCTTGGCAGAGACAGTGCTGTTTGAATTGGCACTTATAGTTTGCAGACATCGTTTACGAGATAAGCCTGCATCCTCGACCCGCTTCTCACACTCTCGCAGACAATGTCGAAACCGATCATCCCCATGCGTGGCCGGTGAGGCCTGGTCGCTGTCACGCGCTGTTGAGTTGTTTCAGATACATACTCGCCTCGATGGGCGAGCTACTCAGTCTATAACAACCGGCACCGCTGTTCTATGCCACGATCGAACAATGGCCGAGACGATCATCACCGTGCAGGGCGAATACGAGCTCCACCATCCCGCGGAGCGTGGAACCGTGGGGCTCTCGATCTCCTACCAGGGCGACGCGCGGGATGAGGTCCTCGCGCTCACGACGCAGCGTCACGTCTCGCTCACCGGCGAGCTGCGGGACCTTCATCATTCTCAGTCCGGACCGGTCACGTGGTGGGCGTCGGACCAGCTGCGGGTCTGGGGAGACCGCCCCTGGAACCAGGACGGCCTGCAGCTGCCGATCGTCTACCACGCCGAGGTCGGCATCGAGGTGAAGTTCAGCGATCTGGCCGCGTTGTCGGACTGGGTCGGGGTCGTCTCCCTTCTCGACGGGGTCAGCGTCTCCGGCGTGAACTGGGACCTCACGGAGGCGCGACGGCAGACCCTCGTGCAGGAAGCCAGGCGCCGAGCCGTCGAGAATGCCGTCGCCAAGGCGACCGTCTACGCCACCAGCCTCGGACTCGGCACCCTCAAACCGCTCGCACTGAGTGATCCCGGGATGCTCGGCGACACGTCATCGCCCGCGCACCCCATCGAGCCGATGTTCGCGCGCGTCGGCTCGGCGGACTTCCACGGCGGCACGCTCGCGCTGAAGCCGGAAGACATCACCATCGCCGTGCAGGTGCACGCGCGCTTCGCGGCATCCTGAACGTCGTCAGGGCTTGGTGCCCGGCCGAAGCGGTGGTCGCATGGCCGATTCGTCTCCCGCCAGCACCCGCGTCGCGGTGATGGTGTCCCCGCTCGGGTGACCCACGATCGTGACCGCGTCGCCCACGGCGAAGTCCGACCGCGTCGACGAGCCGGAGACGCCGAACTGCGTCGACGAGGTGATGCCGACCATGACCGTGCCCTCGCGCTGGGTCTCCACGGTCCAGGTGGAGCCCGAGATCTTCTGGATCGAGCCCTGGACGACCACCCGGCGCCCGGTCTGCGGAACGGGGTTGTCCGGGTCGGACTTCCCGGGCGCACCACCCTGCGAGCCATCGCCCTGCGAGCCGTTGCCCTGTGATCCCTCGCCCCATGGTCCCTCGCCCTGAGGGAGCAGTCGCGAGATCGAGTGGGAGTGAGCGACGCGGGCGACGACGGAGGTCACAGCGAATACACCGACCGCCATTGTTCCCACGAGCACGATGAACGCGAGCACAGCGGTCGCGATGGCGAAGGCGAGTCCGTAGCGTCGATAGAAGGGCTCGGGCGCGGCGGGCGTCGCAGGCCCCGCTGGTCGTGCTGCCGGCGGTGGCGGAGGTGGAGGCTGTGGCGGACGGTGCTCATCCATGCCTCAATGGAACCACCGCCCACCACGCAACGGGCTGGGAATGTCTTATGTGTGTCTGGGAGCGAGCCGCTACGCGGGGTCGACGAGAACCGCACGCAGCTTCGCCAGCTCCAGTTCGTCGAGGCCGGCAGCGAGCAGGTACTCGCGCACTCCCCCGTGCCGGCGCACGATGCGGTCGATCACGGCTTCCATCGCCTCGGGAGGACTGCCGCCCATGATGACCCGGAGGTCGGGCGTGACCTCGACGCCGTGGCTGGCGACCAGTGTCAGCATCCGTTCGAGCCAGTCGCCGGCCAGGTAGCCCTGGGTCTGCGCGTAGTCGTCCACCACGGTCTCGCGGTCGACGCCGACGGCGAGCAGAGCGAGGGCGACCACGATGCCGGTGCGGTCCTTGCCCGCCGTGCAGTGCACGACGACGCCCTCGTCCGCGGTGTCCGCGATCTCCCGCAGCGCCGAGACCACCACGTCCGTGTGCTGGAAGACGATCTTGTCGTAGAGGTCGTCGAGGGTCGCTCCGATCGTCGACTGCGACGCGCCGGATCCTTCGAACACGGGCAGACGCAGCACCTCGACGTCGAGTCCATCGAGGTCGTCGGGCATCGCCTCGGTCTCGAAGTCGTCGCGCAGGTCGATGACGACCTTGACGCCCAGCTCGCGCAGTTCGGCCTTTCCGGCGTCGCCGAGGCTGTGCAGTCCGTCCGAGCGGAACAGCTTGCCCGAGCGCGTAATACCGCCGTCGACGGGATAACCACCGACATCGCGGAAGTTGAACGTACCGGGGACGGGGATGCGGGCGGCGGCTGGGCTCATGCTCTCAGTCTGGTTCACTCGCCGAGGTGGCTGCGACTCGACATCGCGCGATCCGCCTCGCGCTTGTCCTGACGCTCGCGCAGTGCCTGGCGCTTGTCGTACTCGCGCTTACCCTTCGCGACGGCGATCTCGACCTTGGCCCGGCCGTCGCTGAAGTAGATCTGCAGCGGGACGATCGTGTACCCGCCCTCTTTCACCTTGTTGTGGATCTTGAGGATCTGAGCCTTGTGCAGCAGGAGCTTGCGCTTGCGCCGCGGAGCGTGGTTGTTCCAGGTCCCGTCGGCGTATTCGGGGATGTGCACCGCGTCGAGCCAGGCCTCCCCGCCATCGACGAACGCGTAGCCGTCGACGAGGGACGCGCGACCGGCCCGCAGCGACTTCACCTCGGTCCCCGTCAAGACCAGACCGGCCTCGTAGGTGTCTTCGATGGTGTAGTCGTGGCGGGCTCTACGATTGGTGGCCACCACCTTCTGGCCACGTTCCCTGGGCACAGCTCACTCCTGACGCGTTCGATCGGATGCCGCCCGGCACGCGCCGGGCAGCCGTCCAGTCTAACCCGAACTAGACCTTCAAATACCGGGAGATGGCGAAGTTGGCCGAAATCGCGGCGAGCACGATGCCGACGAGCAGCAGGATCGGGGCCACGACGAACAACGCATCGGAGTCGCCGACGAAGTTGATCGACTTGATCTGATCGGCGAGGTAGCCGCGGACGAAGACGTGCACGATCGTCCACACCGCCACGGCCGCGAGTATCGACCCGATCAGTGCCGCGAACACGCCCTCCAGGATGAACGGCGTCTGGATGAACCTGTTCGACGCGCCGACCAGCCGCATGATGCCCAGCTCCCGTCTTCGCGAGAACGCCGACAATCGGATGGTCGTGGCGATCAACAGCGCCGCGGCCACCAGCATCAACGCGGCGATGCCGATAGCAGTGAAACTCGCGGCATTCAGTATCGAGAAGATCTGATCGAGGTAACTGCGCTGGTCGACGACGCTCTGAACGCCGGCGGCTCCGGAGAGCGTCTCGGTCAGCACCGCCGATTGGCTCGGATCCTTGAGGTTGATCCAGAACGCCTGCGGGATCATCTGCGGCGTCACGAACTCCGCGATCTGGTTTCCCTTGAACTGCTGCTTGAACTGTTCGTAGCCCTGCTTCTGGTCCTGGAAGTAGAACTTCTGGATGTACGGGGCGAGCTCCGGCGACTTCAGCTGCTTCTTCACCGCGGCGATCGACTGATCGGTCGCGGCTCCCCCAGGGCAGCCGTCGGTGTCGAGGCACATGTAGACCGCGACCTGGGCGCGGTCGTACCAGTACGTCTTCATCTGGCCGATCTGCATCTGCAGCAGCACCGCCGTGCCGACGAAGGTCAGCGAGATGAAGGTGACGAGGATGACTGAGATCACCATCGAGACGTTGCGCCGCAGGCCGTTCGCGGCCTCCGACCAGATCAGGCCGAATCTCATTTGGTCGGCCCCACATTCTGCTCGCCGCGTTCGCTGTCATCGCGGAGGCCGCGGAGGTCGAGATTGGCGGTGAAGTTCAGGTGATCGGGCAGCTGCTCGCCGTTCGCGGGTGCGGGCGGCACGGTCGCCGGCTGCTCAGGCACGGGTTGGGGCGCTGCTGTCTGCGGCGCCGCGGGCTGCTGGTAGATCGGCTGCTGCGCTGCGGCGGGAACGTCCTGATCGTTCCACCCCGGCGCGGTTACGGGAGCCGTGTACACCGGAGCCGGCGCAGTCACCGGCGCCTGCGGATTGGAGGTCGGAACCTGAGGACGCCCCATCGGTGCGGCCTGCTGCGGCGCGTACGCGAGCTGACCGACCGGCGCGCCCACGGCATCCGGCTCATCGGGCACGATCGCGGACGCGGTCGGGATGGCGGCCGTGAAGCCGTATCCGCCGTGGCGCTCGTCGCGCACGATCTGGCCGTTGACGAGCTCGATCACGCGGCGCTTCATCTGGTCGACGATCGCGGCCTCGTGGGTGGCCATCAGCACCGTGGTGCCGCCGGCGTTGATGCGCTCGAGCACGGCCATGATGCCGGCACTCGTCGCGGGGTCGAGGTTTCCTGTCGGCTCGTCGGCGAGGAGAACCTGGGGCTTGTTGACGACGGCGCGGGCGATGGCGACACGCTGCTGCTCTCCACCGGAGAGCTCGTGCGGGAGCCGCTGCGCCTTCCCGTCGAGGCCGACCATCTTCAGCACATCCGGAACGGCCTCCTGGATGAAGCCACGGGACTTGCCGATCACCTGCAGCGTGAAAGCGACGTTCTGGAACACCGTCTTGTTCGGGAGCAGGCGGAAGTCCTGGAAGACCACGCCGATGTTGCGGCGGAAGTAGGGGACCTTGCGGCTCGAGATCGTGCCCAGGTCTTGGCCGAGCACGTGGATCTTGCCCTTGGTCGGTTTCTCCTCTTTGAGGATCAGCCGCAGGCAGCTCGATTTGCCCGAGCCGGAGGCGCCGACGAGGAAGACGAACTCTCCGCGCAGCACTTCGAGATTGATGGCGTTGAGTGCGGGGCGCTGTGTGCCCGCGTACTGCTTGGATACGTGTTCGAACCGGATCATGACTTCTAGAGACTAAGCAACACCGGCGCGATCCGCAGCAGCGACATGCCAGGGCGGCCCAAGCCTGATAGGCCTCCGAGTGAACGCCGGATGGTCGCTATCCATGCCGGACGAACTCTGCGCGACCCGCCCGTCCGACTACGCGTCGGCCTTCGCGCCCGCGCGCCACCGGATGCCGGCGGCGATGAAGCCGTCGAGGTCTCCATCGAACACGTTGCTGGGGTTGTTGACCTCGTAATCGGTGCGGAGGTCCTTGACCATCTGGTACGGAGCGAGAACATAGCTGCGCATCTGGTCGCCCCAGCTGGCGGTGATGTTGCCGGCCAGCTCCTTCTTGGCCGCTGCCTCCTGCTCGCGCTGCAGCAGGAGCAGACGGCTCTGCAGCACGCGCATCGCGGCGGCACGGTTCTGGATCTGGCTCTTCTCGTTCTGCATCGAGACCACCGTGCCGGTCGGCAGGTGGGTGATGCGAACAGCGGAGTCGGTGGTATTGACCGACTGCCCACCGGGGCCGGACGAGCGGAACACATCCACGCGGATGTCGTTCTCGGGGATCTCGATCGACTCGGTCTCCTCGATGAGCGGGATGACCTCGACGGCGGCGAACGATGTCTGACGCTTACCGGCCGAGTTGAACGGGCTCATGCGGACGAGCCGGTGCGTGCCGGCCTCGACGCTCAGCGTGCCGTACGCGTACGGCGTGTCGACCTCGAAGGTCGCTGACTTGATGCCGGCCTCTTCCGCGTAGCTCGTGTCCATGACCTGCACGGGGTACTTGTGGTGCTCGGCCCAGCGCAGATACATGCGCAGGAGCATGTCGGCGAAGTCGGACGCATCGACGCCGCCCGCACCGGCGCGGATGGTCACCACGGCGGGCCGCGGGTCGTACTCCCCGCTGAGGAGGGTCTGGACCTCGAGCTCGCCGAGGGTCTTCTGCAGAGCCTCCAGCTCGGTGCGCGCCTCGGCGGCGGTCTCCTCGTCGCCCTCGCCGTCGTTCGCCATCTCGATGAGCACCTCGAGGTCGTCGAGGCGCTGCTGGATCGAGTTGATGCGGGCGAGCTCGGACTGCCGGTGGCTGAGCGCGCTCGTCACCTTCTGGGCACGCTCGGTGTCGTCCCAGAGGTCGGGCACGCCCGCCTGCTCACTGAGGTCGGCGATCTCGGCGGTCAGCGCGTCGACGTCGACCACCGATCGGATGTCCGAGAAGGTTGAGCGCAAGTCGGCGATCTGCTGCGAAAGGTCCAGTTCCATCATGTCGCCGTCCAGCCTACCGGTGCGGGCTGCGCGTGCACCCAGCGGGAACCGACCGGGAGACGGGCAGTTGTAGTGTGTTAACGAGATGACTTTCGACCAGCGCCCCTTCAGTTTCCGGTCGGTCGCACTCGCGGCGTTCCTCCCCACCCTGCTCTTCTCGATCGGCGAGGGCGCCATCATCCCGATCATCCCGATCGCGGCCGGCAACCTGGGAGCGAGTCTCGCCATCGCCGGACTGATCTCGTCGATGGTGATGCTGGGCGAACTGGTCGGCGACATCCCGAGCGGGTGGGTCGTCTCGCGCATCGGCGAGCGCACGTCGATGATCTACGCGGCTGCGCTCGCGATCCTCGGCGTCGTCGTCTGCCTCATCGCACCGAACTACTGGGTGTTGATGGGCGGCATCTTCGTCGTGGGTCTCGCTACCGCCGTCTTCGCCCTGGCCCGGCACGCCTTCATGACGTCGTACGTTCCCGCGCGCTACCGGGCGCGGGCGCTCTCGACCCTCGGCGGTATCTTCCGCGCCGGATGGTTCATCGGGCCGCTGATCTCCTCCCTCGTCATCGCGCTCACGGGGTCGACGCAGTCGGTGTTCTGGATCTTCATCATCAGCTGCCTCGGGTCTGTCATCGTTCTGATCGCCCTGCCCGACCCCGAGAAGATGTTCGGGCCGTCGCCCACGGTCGTCGAGCACGGCGAGCAGTTCACGGAGGGCGAAGAGGAGGCGGACGAGCGCACGCGCGGACTGTTCCGCACCATCTGGTCGTTCCGGGCCGTGCTCGCCAGGATGGGTACCGGGGTCGCGCTGATCGGAGCCATCCGCTCCGCACGCACCGTTCTGATGCCGCTGTGGGCCGTGAGCATCGGGCTGAGCGAATCGAACACCGCCCTCATCATCGGCATCGCCGGCGCCGTCGACTTCGCCCTGTTCTACGCCAGCGGCCAGATCATGGACCGCTGGGGCCGCATGTGGAGCGCCATCCCGTCGATGCTCGGGCTCTCGGCCGGCTTCCTCACCCTCGCCTTCACCCACGACCTGGATGCACGGGTCGCCTGGTACATCGGCGTCTCGCTCTTCCTGTCGATCGCGAACGGCATCGGCTCGGGCATCATCATGACGCTGGGAGCCGACCTCGCGCCGAAGGACGCACCGGCGCCGTTCCTCGGCGCCTGGCGGTTCGCCGGCGACGCGGGGCAGGCTGCCGCCCCTCTGCTCGTCTCGCTGCTCACCGCCGTGGCCTCGATCGCGGTCGCCAGCGGGGTCATCGGCGTCCTCGGGCTGGTCGGCGCAGGACTGCTCGCCCGTTACATCCCCCGCTTCGTCCCCCGCCGGCCGCGTCCCGCCTGACCCTGGCGCGTGCGTCCGGCCCCTCGTTACCCTGGGGCTGGAATATGCGGCGGCGCGGCCCGGTCGAGGTGCATGCAAACGCATACAACTAGACGGGATTGCGATCATGGCGAAACTCGAACTCGGCATCGACACCTTCGGTGACGTCACCAACGGACCGGACGGGCAGCCGCTGACGTACGGCCAGGTGCTGCGCAACGTCGTCGAGGAGGGTGTGCTCGCCGATCAGGTCGGGCTCGACTTCATCGGCATCGGCGAGCACCACCGCGCCGACTTCGCCGTGTCGGCCCCCGAGGTCGTCCTGGGCGCCATCGCCGGCCGCACCGAGAACATCCACCTCGGCACCGCCGTGACCGTGCTGAGTTCGGACGACCCCGTGCGCGTGTTCGAGCGGTTCGCGACCCTCGACGGCGTCTCCGGCGGTCGCGCCGAGGTGATCCTCGGGCGCGGCTCGTTCATCGAGTCCTTCCCACTGTTCGGTCTCGACCTGGCCCAATACGAGGAGCTCTTCGAGGAGAAGCTCAACCTCTTCGCCGAGCTCCGCAAGGAGGAGCCGGTCACCTGGAGCGGCGCGCTCCGTGCCTCGCTGGAGAACCAGTCCGTGTACCCCAAGCTCGACAACGGTCCGCTGAAGACCTGGATCGGCGTGGGAGGCAGCCCCGAATCGGTCGTCCGTGCCGCGCACTACGGCCTTCCGCTCATGCTCGCGATCATCGGTGGCGGACCGATGCGGTTCCAGCCCCTCGCGGAGCTCTACCGTCGCGCGCTCGAGCAGTTCGAGCAGCCGACCGACCTCCCCATCGGGGTCCACTCCCCCGGATTCATCGCGGCGACCGACGAGGAGGCTAAGGAGATCCTGTGGCCGCACTACGAGGCGATGACGAACCGGATCGGCCGCGAGCGCGGCTGGCCGCCGGCGACCCGCGCGCGGTTCGAGCACGAGGCCGGCGAGGACGGCGCACTGGTCGTCGGATCCCCGGAGACGGTCGCTCAGAAGATCGCGTACGCCGCGAAGGGGCTGGGTCTCGAACGGTTCGACCTCAAGATCAGCAACGGGACGCTCGGCCACGACCACCTCATGCGGGCGATCGAGCTCTACGGCACCGAGGTGGCGCCGCGGGTGCATGAGCTATTGTCGTAGCCGCGCATAGCGCGACCGCGGGAGTGGTGAAATTGGCAGACACGCAGGATTTAGGTTCCTGTGCTTTCGAGCGTGAGGGTTCAAGTCCCTTCTCCCGCACTTCACTTCGCGGCCCTTCGGCGACGTTCGGAGGCCCGTCAGACCACGGGATGATCTTTCGGGCGGCGCACAGGATTCGCACCGATTCCGCAGGTCGGCGCGGCTAAACTCTGAGCATCCGTCGACCCATCCGCTCTGGAGAATCTTGATCCATCACGCTGCACTCATCCCGTGGCTCGATCCGCACACCATCATCACCGGTGCCGGACCCTGGGCCCTCGTCGTAGTCTGCGCGATCGTCTTCGCCGAGACCGGCCTGCTCGTCGGCTTCCTGCTCCCCGGCGACACGCTGCTCGTGATCTCCGGTCTGCTGACCAACACGGTGCTCGTGTTCGGACTCGACATCTGGTGGGTCGCCCTCGCGATCGCGTTCGCGGCGTTCCTCGGCGGCGAGGCCGGCTATCTCATCGGCCACAAGCTCGGCCCGCGCGTATTCGAACGCAAAGAGACCGGTCTGTTCAGCATGGAGAACGTGCGGCGCACCAACAAGTTCTTCGATCGCTTCGGCGCCCTCGCCGTCATCCTCGCCCGCTTCGTGCCGATCGTGCGCACCTTCGCGCCGGTCGCCGCCGGGGTCGGGCACATGAACTACAAGAAGTACTCGCTGTACAACGCGGCCGGTGCGCTCCTGTGGGGCGCTGGCCTGACCTACTTCGGGTTCCTCATCGGGTACATCCCGCCGGTGGCCGACTTCGTGCAGAAGTACATCGACGTCATCCTGCTCGGTGCCGTCGTGATAACGCTCGTGCCGACGCTGTACCACTACATCCAGACCAGCCGGAAGGCGAAGAAGAACGCCGCCGCCCGCGCCGAGGCCGACCACATCCCCACCGACGACGAGGTCTCGCTCGACCCGGGCATCTTCCAGAAGAAGCAGTCCGAGAGCTGAGACGGGTCGGCGCCGCGCGGTCAGCGGTGCAGTTCGTCCTCGTGCGCGGCGTGCTCCGCCGGCTCGAGCTGGAAGGTCGAGTGCTCGACGTCGAAGTGGGCCGACAGGCATCCCGACAGCTCGTCGAGCAGCTCGCCGGTCTTCCCGGAGCGGAACACCTGCGGCTCCACGACCACGTGCGCCGTGAACACCGGAGCGCCGGACGTGATGGCCCAGACATGCACGTCGTGCACCGCGACGACGCCCTTCGTGCCGCAGATGTGGTCACGGATCTCGGCGACGTCGGTGTCGGCGGGAGCGGACTCGCTGAGCACCCGCACCACATCGCGCAGGAGCGAGAAGGCGCGCGGCACGATGAGCGCCGCGATCAGCAGCGATGCGATCGCATCCGCCGCCATGAAACCGGTGAGCATGATCACGACCGCCGCCACGATGACCGCGACCGACCCCACCAAGTCGCCGAGGACCTCCAGGTAGGCGCCCCGCATGTTGATCGATCCGGATGCCGCAGGACGCAGCACGAGCAGTGCCACCGCGTTCGCGACGAGCCCGATGATCGCGACGATCAGCATCGGCGTGCTCTGGACGTGCACATCGCCTCCGCCGACGAGCCTGCCGATCGCGCCGACGGTGACGCTGACGGCCACCACGACGAGGATAACGCCGTTGATCAGCGCGCCGAAAACCTCGGCGCGCTGATAGCCGAAGGTCTGACGATCGCTGGGCGGCCGGGCGGCGACGATCGTCGCCATCAGGGCCACGATGAGGCCCGTGACATCGCTCAGCATGTGACCGGCGTCTGCGAGCAGGGCCAGCGAACCGCTGAGCAGCGACCCGGCCACCTGCACGACGAAGACCGCCCCGACGATCCCGATCGCGATCAGGAGTCGGCGGCGGTTCGCGTGGTGCGCGTGGCTGTGGTCGTGACTCATCACTTCAACGGTAAGCAGTGCCGGTGCGGCGCGCCAGAGCGCGCGCCTAGATAGGAATGAGTGCCGTTCTCATCAGCCTTCCGTGACCAGCGCGCGCAGGGCGGGGACGACGGCTGCGAATGCCCGGGCGCGGTGGCTCTCGGCGTTCTTCACGGCGGGGCCGAGCTCGGCTGCGGTCGCGTCGTAGCCGTCGGGGATGAAGATCGGATCGTAGCCGTGACCGTGCTCGCCACGGGCCTCGGGCGCGATCCGCCCGGGCCAGAGACCCTCGACGATCGTCTCATCTCCCGCGGGGGTGACCAGCGCCAGCGTCGCCGTGAAGTGCGCGGCCCGCGACTCCTCCGGCAGATCGGCGAGCTGGTCGAGCAGCAGACGAAGATTGGCCTCGGCGTCGCCGTGCCTGCCCGCCCAGCGCGCCGAGAAGATCCCCGGTGCGCCGCCCATCGCATCCACGCAGATGCCCGAGTCGTCGGCAAGTGCCGGCAGCGACGTGTGGGCGGCCGCGGTTCGAGCCTTGATGAGCGCGTTCGCGGCGAACGTCACTCCGTCTTCGACCGGCTCCGGGCCGTCGTACGCGACGATCTCCAGTCCCGGCACGGCATCTCCGAGGATCTGCTGGAACTCGGCCGCCTTGTGCTGGTTGTGCGTGGCCAGGACGACCTGCACGGTCAGCACCCCTCCGCGAGCACCGAGGTCTGGATGCCCGCGAGCGTCTCGGCGCCGCCGAGCGCGAGGTCGAGCAGCGAGTCGAGCTCGCGACGGTCGAACGGTGCGCCCTCGGCGGTCCCCTGCACCTCGACGAACAGGCCACGGCCGGTGACGACCACGTTCATGTCGGTCTCCGCCCGCACGTCCTCCACGTACGCGAGGTCGAGCATGGGCGTGCCGTCGATGATGCCGACCGAGACGGCCGACACGGAGTCGATCAGCGGCGTCGCGCGCTGACCGATGAAGCGGTGCTCGCGACCCCACTCGAGCGCGTCGGCCAGGGCGACGTACGCGCCCGTGATCGCCGCGGTGCGCGTGCCGCCGTCCGCCTGCAGAACGTCGCAGTCGAGCACGAGGGTGTTCTCGCCGAGCGCCTTCATGTCGACGACGGCCCGGAGGCTCCTGCCGATGAGCCGGCTGATCTCGTGCGTGCGGCCGCCGATCTTCCCCTTGACCGATTCGCGGTCCATGCGGTCGTTGGTGGAACGCGGGAGCATGGCGTACTCGGCGGTGACCCAGCCCTTGCCCTTGCCCGCCATCCAGCGCGGAACGCCGTTGGTGAAGGAGGCGGTGCAGAGCACCCGGGTGTTGCCGAAGGAGACGAGGGCCGATCCTTCTGCCTGCTTGCTCCAGCCGCGCTCGATGGTGACCGGGCGGAGCTGGTCGGGGGTGCGCCCATCGGCGCGGGTGATGTCGGTCACGGGATCTCCTTGGTGGGGGTCTGCGGTGGGCTGTCGTGGTGTCTGCTGGCTGTGGTCGGGTCTGCTCGGCTATCCGGATGGTGCGGCGAGCGAGGGGTCAGAGTCGCGGAAGCTCGATGACACCGGTCTGGACGAGGTCGACACGC
Organism: Leifsonia poae; assembly: GCF_027921845.1. GTDB lineage: Bacteria > Actinomycetota > Actinomycetes > Actinomycetales > Microbacteriaceae > Leifsonia > Leifsonia poae. The sequence continues at coordinate 222,407 of NZ_BSEN01000015.1, read as the reverse complement.
GACACCTCCGGACCGATGAAGCGGTGAGCGAGCCGGAGGAAATCGTCGGCGTCGATGCCGGTCGCCTCGTACCGGATGCTCGGGGGCGCTGCGACCGTGCGCTCAAGCCCCTGCCCGACAAGTGTGCGGTACACATCCTTAGCTGTCTCGGTGTCGCTGGAGACGAGCGTGACGCCCTCCCCCATCACGTACGAGATGGCGCCCTTCAGGAACGGATAGTGCGTGCATCCGAGCACGAGGGTGTCGACGTCGGCGTCGCGAAGCGGCCTCAGGTACTCGGCGGTCACCCGCAGCACCTCGTCTCCGCTGGTCACCCCGGCCTCGACGAACTCGACGAAGCGCGGGCAGGGCTGCGTGAACAGTTCGAGCGACGGCGCGGCGGCGAACGCGTCTTCGTACGCGCGGGAGTTGATGGTTCCGAGCGTGCCGATGACGCCCACCCGGTTGGTGCGCGTTGCGGCCACCGCGCGACGCACCGCGGGCTGGATGACCTCGATCACCGGCACCGAGTAGCGCTCGCGCGCGTCGCGGAGCATCGCCGACGACGCGGTGTTGCAGGCGATGACGAGCATCTTGACGCCCTGATCGACCAGGAAGTCGAGCGCCTCGAGGGAGTAGCGGCGCACGTCCGCGATCGGCTTAGGACCGTAGGGAGAGTGCGCCGTGTCGCCGACATAGAGGATGGACTCGTTGGGGAGCTGGTCGCGGATGGCGCGTGCGACGGTGAGTCCGCCGACACCCGAGTCGAAGATTCCAATCGGTGCATCGGTCACAAGAAGACACCATACAACGCCGCGCTGAGCCCCGTCCGCCGGGCTAGGCTGAGCGGGTGACCGGCTCATCAGCGCTCTTGACCGACCGTTACGAACTCACGATGCTCGATGCCGCGCTCCTGGCCGGCACGCACGATAGAGAGTGCGTCTTCGAGGCATTCACGCGACGCCTGCCCACCGGCCGCCGCTACGGCATCCTGGCCGGGACGGGGCGCCTGCTCGATCTCGTGCAGCGGTTCCGCTTCGAAGAACCGGAACTCGAGTGGCTGCGCAGCAACCACGTCGTGCGGGATGCGACGCTCGACTGGCTCGCGGACTACCGCTTCAGCGGCACCATCAGCGGCTATCGCGAGGGCGAGGTCTTCTTCCCCGGCTCGCCCTTCCTCGTCGTCGACGCCCCCTTCGCCGAAGGGGTCATCCTGGAGACGCTGATCCTCAGCGTCTTCAACTACGACTCCGCGGTCGCCAGCGCGGCCGCCCGCATGGTCACCGCCGCCGTCGGCCGTCCCCTGGCCGAGATGGGCTCGCGCCGCGCCAACGAGGGCGCCGCCGTCGCCGCAGCCCGCGCCGCCTTCATCGCCGGCTTCAGCGCGACCTCCAACCTCGAGGCCGGACGCACCTGGGGCGTGCCGACGATGGGAACCGCGGCGCACGCGTTCACGCTGCTGCACGACTCGGAGGAGGACGCGTTCCGAGCCCAGGTCGACGCACTCGGCCCGGGGACGACGCTGCTCGTCGACACCTTCGACGTGGAGCACGCCATCGACCTCGCCGTGAAGGTGGCGGGCCCGCAGCTCGGCGCAGTGCGGCTGGACTCCGGCGACCTGCCGAACCTGGTTCGCACCGTGCGCGCGCAGCTCGACGGGCTCGGCGCGACGAACACGAGGATCACCGTCACCAACGATCTCGACGAGTTCACCATCGCGGCACTGCAGGCGTCGCCGGTCGACTCCTACGGGGTCGGCACGTCCGTCGTGACCGGGTCCGGGTTCCCGGCGTCCGGCATGGTCTACAAGCTGGTCGCCCACCGCAGCCACAACGGCGACGGCGAGTGGATCCCCGTGGCGAAGAAGTCCGAGGGCAAGGCGAGCATCGCTGGTCGCAAGCATCCGGTACGGCGGCTGAACCCGTCGGGGACGGCGATCGCCGAGGCGATCCACATCGTCGAAAACGGAGCGGCTCCCGACGACAACGGACGCTCGCTCCTGGTGCCGTTGATGACGGACGGCGAGGCGCATCCGGAGTTCTTGGGCGCGGCCGGAACCATCGCTGCCCGTTCGCACCGCGAAGCTGCGATGCGGGAGCTGCCCGATCAGGCCTTCCGGCTGGGACGCGGGGATCCCGTGCTTCCGACGATCTACGTCTAGCGGTCGACGATCTACTGCGCGTGCGCGTTACTCGTCGCGCAGCTTCGCGTAGATCTCCTTGCACGTCGGGCAGACCGGGAACTTCTCCGGGTCGCGGCCCGGCGTCCACATCTTTCCGCAGAGCGCCTTGACCGGCTTGCCGGTCATCGCCGACTCGAGGATCTGCTCCTTCTTCACGTAGTGCGAGAAGCGCTCGTGGTCGCCCGGGTCGACGTTCTGGTTCTGGAGCAGCTCCTCGAGCTCGCGGTCGAGCGTTGCCGTTCCGCCGCCGTCGGGGATGCCACCGGGTTCGGAGATGCTTGCGTCGTACATGCCGTCCAGTCTAAATCGCTCGGCGCGGTCTGACAGTCGGCGCCTTCGACCGCTCGGCCGGTCGGACCGCTCGCTGCGTCAGTCGTTGCGGTTGGCGAACGCCATCAGTTCCGGTCCGCGGCGGTCGAACGCCCTGGCCCCCAGATAGAGACCGCCGAAGAGACAGCCGAATCCCAGCACGATGGCGGCGACGGGAGCGATGCCGAGCCAGATCGGCGAGACGGTGAGCCCGAGCACCAGGAAGACGATGATCGGCGACGCCAGGATGATGATGGCGAAGAAGCTGATCGACTGCACCAGTGCGGCGGACGCGCCCGAGGTCTGCGGCTGGGTGAACGGGCTGTCCCCCGGCTTGGTCGCCGGATACGGGAACACCACGGATCCGACGCTGGAGAGTCCGAGCCCGATGAGCAGGATGGCCCCGCTCAGCGCGCCGACCGCCGGTAGCACCGCCCAGTCGCCGAAGACGGCAGTGGTGATGAGCGAGCCGATCACGACCACCGGGATGCCGACCAGGATCGGCGGGAAGATGCGGCCGACCCTGTCGGCGATCCCGCGCGTGCCCGACACGATGTGCAGCCAGATCGCCGTGTTGTCATAGGCGATGTCGTTGTGGATCGTCCAGCCCAGGAACAGGCAGATCATCGGCAGCGGCACGAGCGACGCGTAATGGGCCGGGATGCCGCCGAGCGTGAGTGCCACGATGATGAGGATCGGCACGGCGGGGATCATGACGATCGCGATCCAGTACCGGGGATCGCGCCCCCAGTAGGTCATCGACCGCGCGGCGATCGCCGCGGTCGGGCCGCCGCGGAGCCGCCCGAACCAGCCGAGCCCCAGATAGGCCTTCACGTGCGCTTCGCGGGCGGGCGTCACCAGCATCTTCGCCACCAGCGCGGTCCAGGCGAGCCAGAGGAGCCCGACGGTGGCGGCGGCGATCACGAGCTTGAGCAGTGCTGCTCCCCACGCCCCTGCTGCTGCATCGCCGGGGATCGACCAGGCGGCGCCGAGCGGCGTCCAGCCGAGCCACGCCGACAAACCGGAGACGACACCGAGACCGTCACGGCCCCAGTCGACCGTGAGCAGGAGGAACACCACGGGCGACACCAGCACGATGATCAGGATGCCGATCACGCCGCCGAACTCCCGCGAGCGACGCGTCGCCAGCGCGAAGGAGGCGAGAGATGTGGAGACGCGTGACGCGAGCACGCAGGTCAGGATGATGAGCACCGCCGAGATCAGCGCCATGATCGTGGTCGCCGGGTCCCGTGACCAGGTGATGACGGTGCCGAGCGCGCAGATCGTGAGCACCAGCGACGGCACGCCGATGAGCGCGGAGAGCAGCAGGCCGGTCGACAGCTGCCTGTTCGGCATGCCGAACAGGGAGAACCGGCGTGGATCGAGGGTGTCGTCGACTCCGAAGATCAAGGGGAGCACGGCGAAGCCGAGCACGACGATCGAGCCGATGACGACGAGCACCGCCTGCACGGAGGCGACGTCGGGAACGAGACGCGCCCCGATCAGCACACCGACCACGATCACCGTGATCAGGAGGCCGTAGAGCAGCCCGAACACCAGACCGAACACCTGCCACGGGCTCCGCCGGAAGGCGTTGCCCATCAGCCTCAGCTTCAGTCCGAGAAACTGTGCAACCACTCCATGCCTTCCGCAGCCTTGCGCCCACCCGCGAGCTCGACGAAGCGTTCTTCCAGCGTCTGCTCGCCGCGCACCTCGTCGATCGTGCCCGACGCGAGCACCTGACCGCGCACGATGATCGCGACGCTGTCGCAGACGCGCTGGATGAGGTCCATTCCGTGACTGGAGAGCAGCACCGTGCCTCCGGCCGCGACATAGCGCTGGAGGATGTCGATGACATTCGCTGCCGAGACCGGGTCGACCGATTCGAACGGCTCGTCGAGGACCAGCAGACGGGGCGAATGGATCATGGCGGCCGCGAGGGCGATCTTCTTGGTCATGCCGGCCGAGTAGTCGGCGACCAGGCGGTTGAGGGCGTCTTCGATGCCGAAGGCCTTGGCCAGATCGGCGGAGCGGGACCGGACGGTGTTCGCGTTCAGGCCGCGCAGCGTGCCCGCGTAGTGGAGCAGCTGTGCGCCGGTGAGCCGGTCGAACAGCCGCAGTTTGTCAGGGAGCACGCCGATGGTGCGTTTCGCCTTCACCGGATCCGCCCACGCGTCGACCCCGTGGACGACGACGCGGCCGGCGTCAGGGCGCAGGAGGCCTGTGACCATCGACAACGTCGTGGTCTTGCCGGCGCCGTTCGGGCCGACGATGCCGTAGAACGAGCCCTCGCGAACCTCGAGCGAGACGCCGTCGACGGCGATGGTGTCACCGAAGCGCTTGTGCAGGCCGGTGATCGACAGCACGCTCGGCGCGATCGGTTCCGCTGCCCGCGCCGGGGCGGGCTCGGGGACGTCCGGCTGCTCGGTCACCTCGACGGCGACCTCGGGAACGACTGTCGGCGGCATGACCACCGTGTCTACCTTTTCGATCGTCTCGACGGTCTCGACCGCGATCGCCGTGTCAGCGGCGGGCGCGATCGTGTCGACCTCCGGCGCCACGACCTCGGCCGCCGTCTTCGCCTTCGGGCTCGATGTGCGCGCGCCGGCCCCACGGGCACCGGATGATCCAGCAGACTTCGTGCGCGGGCTGCGTGCCGGCGTCGTGCGCGTCGTCGATCCGGCAGCCGCGGCCGCCGTCTTCGCCGGGCCCGAGGCCGGTCGTCGTGTCGACGTGCGTGCCGGCGCGGCCGGGCGCACCCCTTCGTCGTCGCCCGTCTCTGGCGCCATTCCGTCCCCCGATCGATCCCCCACCGGTGCGTTCTTCGAGCGCGTCGCGCGGGCCTTCGACGCCGGCTTGACGGCCGCCGTCTGCGCCGCCGCGGCGCCTTCGCTCGCCTCCGCGCCCGCCACCTGGTCGGGCTCGGGGCTGTCGGAAGGCACGCGCTCGGAACTCACCCCGCTAACGTACCAAGCCCTCCTCGGCTTGGCACACCCGGCAGGCAATCTGTGGAAACCGGAGCCTAGGAAAGTCCTGTGAGGAAAATAACGACCCCGCAACGACCTGCGTCAACCCCTGCCCCTCGAAAGGGTGCGCCGGTACTCTGGTGGAGGCATGAAGGGGTGTCGATACGCGTAAGTGCGGGTGAACCCTGGGTGAACCACTTCCAGATCCGGTGAATCGATGGTGATGACTCCATCGAGTCACGTCCGCACGGAACTCAAGGAGACAATTGTGACGACCCAGGTAGTGATTCTGGCCGCCGGCATGGGCAGCCGCCTCGGACGCAGCCTTCCCAAGCCGCTGACCGAGCTCAGCGACGGCCGCACGATCATGCAGCAGCAGTTCGACAACATCCACGCCGCCTTCGGCAAAGACGCCAAGGTGACCATCGTCGTCGGCTACAAGCTGGAGCACATCATCGAAGCCTTCCCCGACGCCTCCTTCGTCTACAACGAGCAGTACGACCAGACCAACACCTCGAAGAGCCTGATGCGCGCCCTGCAGGCGTCCGGCAACGGCGGCGTCCTCTGGATGAACGGCGACGTCGTCTTCGACCCTGCCGTTCTCGTGCGCGCGGCCGCCGCGGTCAACCGCGACCAGACCTTCGTCACCGTCAACACGTCGTCGGTGGCCGACGAAGAGGTCAAGTACACGACCGGTCCCGAGGGCTTCATCCACGAGCTGTCGAAGACCGTCAAGGGCGGCCTCGGCGAGGCGGTCGGCATCAACTACGTCTCCAGCACGCACAAGGCGGCACTCCTGCGGCAGCTCCAGCGTGTGGCCGATCAGGACTACTTCGAGCGCGGCATCGAGCTTGCCATCGAGCAGGACAAGATGCTCGTCGAGCCGATCGATATCTCCGACCTGTACGCGGTCGAGGTCGACTTCGCGGAGGACCTCGAGCGGGCCAATCTTTTCGTATAGTCGTACAGGCTGCGTGACGAGCATGCAGCCACGATCAATACGATGGGTTCTGTGACCAGTACATTCAGCGCGGTGCGCCCTGCGCAGCGGACCCGTTTCGCGCGCTATCGCCACTCCCTCTGGTTGCTGACGGCGCGCGATCTGCGCGTGCGGTACTCCACGAGTGCGCTGGGTTACCTCTGGTCGATCCTCGATCCCCTGGTGATGAGCGGGATCTACTGGTTCGTGTTCACGCAGGTCTTCAAGCGGGACGTGGGCGAGAACCCGTACATCGTCTTCCTGCTCGCCGCCCTGCTGCCCTGGATGTGGTTCAACGGCGCCGTCTCCGACAGCACCCGCGCGTTCCTGCGCGAGTCGAAGCTGATCCGGTCGACGATGATCCCCCGTTCGATCTGGGTCAACCGGATCGTCGCGTCCAAGGGCATCGAGTTCCTGCTCGCGCTTCCCGTGCTCGCCGTCTTCGCGATCTTCAGCGGCGCTCGTGTCAACATCGACATCCTGCTCTTTCCGCTGGCGATCGTCATCCAGACGGTGCTGACCGTCGGCGTCGGCCTCATCGTCGCGCCGCTCGTGGTCTTCTTCCGCGACCTCGAGCGCGCCATCAAGCTCTTCCTGCGCTTCCTCTTCTACGCGTCGCCGATCATCTACAGCGCGCGCGACCTCCCGGCCGCGATGCACGGATGGGCGGCGTTCAACCCCCTGACCGGCATCTTCAGCCTCTATCGGTCGGCCTTCTTCCCGCAGGAGCTCAACTGGTACCTGGTGGCCGTGAGCGCGACCATGTCGGTCGTCCTCCTTCTGATCGGCTGTCTGGTGTTCAAGCGCTTCGAGCGCGACATCCTGAAGGAGATCTAGGTGGCGCCCGTCATCGCCGTGACCGGACTCGGAGTGCGCTTCCGGCGCAATCGTGGGGGCCGTCGCTCGTTCAAAGACCTCTTCTCGAATCGCCAGCGGCGCATGCGACCCGATGACTTCTGGGCCCTGCGCCAGGTCACCTTCGACGTGCAGCCCGGCGAGTCCATCGGCGTCGTCGGCCGCAACGGTCAGGGCAAGTCGACCCTGCTCAAACTCGTCGCCGGTGTGATGCTCCCCGACGAGGGAAGCGTACGCGTCGCCGACGGCGTCGCTCCGCTGATCGAGATCACCGGCGGCTTCGTCGACGACCTGACCGTGCGCGACAACGTCTATCTCACGGCGGGCCTGCACGGGATGTCGCGGTCGCAGATCGACGAACGGTTCGGCAGCATCATCGACTTCGCCGAGATCGGCGACTTCGTCGACACCCCGTACAAGCACCTCTCCTCCGGCATGAAGGTGCGCATCGCGTTCTCCGTCATCTCCCAGCTCGAAGAGCCCATCATCCTCGTCGACGAGGTACTCGCTGTCGGTGACCGCGGGTTCCGGGAGAAGTGCTACCGCCGCATCGAGGAACTCCTGGAGGGCGGCCGCACGCTGTTCTTCGTTTCGCACAACGAGCGTGACCTGCGCCGGTTCTGCACCAGGGGGCTGTACCTGGACAAGGGCGGCCTCGTGCTCGACGGCCCCATCGACGACGTTCTCGAGCTGTACAACCGCGACTACGGATCCTGAGCCCGGATCGGCTTCGCGTCCTCCACAGACGACGGATCTTCGAGGTTCTCCACCGAGATCGGCCCTCCTCCGGCGGATGCCGGTGGAGCGTCGGACGCGGTGGTTACTTTTGCCGCATGGTTCGTTGTCGAGGTCCCCGTCGTCCGTTGTCCGTCCGCCGCTCACGCGGCCCCGCCTATCAGGTCCCGTGGCAAGTCGACCGCGGTGCACCGCCCGTCTACCGGCTGGTGAACACCGGGCCGCACGTGCTCCGCGGGGTCACCGTGAGCGTCTCCGGCCGCTCGCAGCTCCGGGTGAGCGCGCCGGCCTCGATCGCCCCGGGTGCCGCCGTCTCGGCCATCGTCACCGGCGACGACCTCGCACGGGACACCGTGCTGGTCATCCGCTGGTTCCCGCCCGACGGCAAGGAGTACCTCTGGCACGTCAGCTTCTGAGGCTCACGGGCCGGGTCCGACGATCGGTCCCGGCCCGCGGCTGGAGCCCGGTGCACGAGCTCAGCGACGCATGCTCCGTGCTCGCAGGAACTCGGCAGCCGAGAACACCTGCAGTTCCTCCGGCAGGTGCGCGGCCGTGATTCCATCGGTCAGGTGTCCGACGTCGACACCCAGAACGCCCGCGATGCGCACGATGGTGTGCAGGCTCGGGTTGGCGCAGCCGCGCTCGATCTTGCCCAGGTTGGTCACGTGCATCTGGGCGAGATCGGCCACACTCTCCTGACTCAGCCCGAGCTCGATGCGCGCGCTGCGCACCCGCTCCCCGAAGATCCGTGCAGCGTGCGAGTGTGGGACAGCCATACAACATAACTACGGGCGCACGTGCGGTGAATGCCAGAGTCGGTGAGCCTCCCGTTCCTCGACCTCGGACACCGGAGACAGACATGGCTTGTATTTTCTGGGTGTCCTCCGCATACGACCGTCGTTCGCCGACGCACGACCTAGACTCGGATGGATGGCGAAACAGCAGAAGCCGATCGTGTCGGTCACCGGCGGCCCGGCCAAGGGCGGAGACACCCCGCGCGCGCTGAACAACACGCTCGACCGCTTCCTCGCCATCCAGCGCCCTGTTGTGCTCGCACATCTGCGGAGCATCCGGCGCCGTCATCCGGAGGCAGATCCCGCCGCCTTGGCCGGCATCCTCGAGCGTCGCTACCTGGCGGCGGTGACGACGGGCGGCGCTGCTGTCGGCGTGACGGCCGTCATCCCTGCGATCGGCACCGGGGTGACTCTCGCGCTGTCCGGGCTCGAGACCGCCGGGTTCCTCGAGGCAACCTCCCTCTACGCGCAGTCGCTCAGCGAGCTGCACGGCATCGCCGTCGACGACCCCGAGCGTGCCAGGGCACTCGTGCTCACCATGATGCTCGGCCGGGAGGGCTCCGATCTGGTCCGTCAGCTCGCCTCGCAGGCCACGGGCGCCGGGGGTACGCGGTCCACGTACTGGGGCGAACTCGTCACCACGAGCCTGCCCAGCATGCTCGTCGGACCTCTCGTCGACCGGCTGAAGAACGCCTTCGTGCGTCAGTTCGCCGTCCGCGGTGGCGCCAACCTGATCGGCCGGGCGATCCCCTTCGGCATCGGCGCCGTCATCGGCGGCACCGGAAACAACATCGTCGGGCGACGCGTCGTGCAGAATTCGCGTCTGGCCTTCGGCGCGGCGCCGACGAGTTTCCCCCCGGCTCTCGCACCGGCCATCGTCACGGTGCGGGTGCGCCCCGATGGAAGCATCGCGGCACGCTCTCTCAATGCGGCCGTCGGCGGAGCGCGCCGTCTCGGCAGTGTCGCAGCCGAGTCGACCGGCCGCGCCGGACGCGCCGTCCGCGGCGTGATGCCCCGCCGTCGCGCCATCGAACGCTCGGCGAGCGCCGACTCCGCTGGCACGCCGGCCCCCACCACGCCGGATGACGACGACGAGCGAGCGGACGACTAGACGATCGGCGGCCGACCCGCCAGGGTCATCCGCCACACCGTGCGCCACGAGATCGGGCGCCGCTCCCCCGGATCGCTCCGCCACCCTTCGGCCCAGCCGCCGAACCAGGCGCGCAGCACGGCCGGCTTGCGGAACCAGCGCAGCAGCTGGATGCCCGTCCACGAGCCCACGTAGATCGGGACCAGGACGGCCGGCAGGTTGCGCCGCGCCAGCCATACCCGGTTGCGGGCGTTGAGGCGGTAGTAGTCCGCATGCCTGGTGGGCGAGACCGCCGGGTGGTTGACCTCCAGGTCGCCCGCGTACCACGCGCGCAGGCCTTCGTCCCAGACCTTCCACGCCAGGTCGATGCCCTCGTGCGCGTAGAAGAACGGCGCTGCCCAGCCGCCGGCCGCGTCGAAGACGCGCCGGGGCATCACGATCACCGCTTCCAGCACCGAGAACACGGCGCTCGGATGCGCGGGGTCGCCCTTGCGGATGCGCGGGATCCAGCGCCGCGGCGACATCGTGCCCGACGGGTCGACGATCCGCGGCTGGATCATGCCGAGGCTGGGATCGCGGTCGAGCAGGCCGATGGCGTCGGTCAGGAAGGACGCGGACGGGATGCTCGCATCGTCGTCGAGGAAGAGCAGGATCTCGCCGTCGACCACCGGGACTCCCCGATTGCGGCCGGCGGGGATCCCGAGATTCTCGGGGAGGTGCAGCGAACGCACGCCAGCGGGCAGCGGCGGCTCGGAGGTCGATGGGTCCCAGCCGTTGCCGACGACGACGATGTCGGTGACGACCCCGGTCTGAGCGAGCACCGAATCGATCCCGCGCCGGAGGTCGTCGGGGCGCGTCCCCTGCGTGAGGACGATGACGCCGACGTGGGGCTCAGACACGGACGCGCTTCGACGCCATGATCGTCACGAAGTGACCGACGAGCGCGAGAAGCGCCAGCGGCACCAGAGCGACGAGCAGGATGCGGTTCGCCAGCTGGTCGCCGATGAACAGCCCCACCACCGAGAACGCGAAGATCAGCATGGTGAGCTCCACCGAGTGGTAGAGCCGATGGAACGGCACGTAGCGCGCAACCCGTCGAAGCCGTGCGACCGCACCGTGGGTCGGGGCGTACTCGCTCTGGGTGTCGGCCAGTTTCGGCAGTCCGGCATTCGCGCGCGCGACGCGCACCATGTCGTTGAGCGCCTTGTTCAGCACGATGATGAGGGCGAGCAGGGTTCCGAGGTTCGTCCACAGGTAGTCGTCCGGCGTCTGGAACGGGTATCCGGCTGCCCGGATGCCGAGGGCGATGGCGATCAGCGTCTCGGTCGAGTAGTGGCCGACGTTGTCGAGGAAGATGCCGGCCGGCGACGAGGTGCCGCGCCAGCGGGCGACCTCGCCGTCGCAGCAATCGACGAGCATCTGCAGCTGACCGAGCACGAGCGCCAGAGCGGCTCCTCCGATGCCGGGGATCAGCAGGCTCGCGGCGGCCGCCCATCCGGTCAGGATCATCAGTCCGGTCACGCCGTTGGCGCTGATCGATGTCTTGAGCAGCCACCAGGTCAGGTAGGGCGACAGATTGCGCAGGTAGAGCGACGCCGTCCAGTGCTCAGCGTTGCGGCGGCCGCGCACCTCCGGCGGCTGGGCGACGGCACGCAGCTCGGCGATCGACGTCGGGCGCACGTTGTGTGCTCCGGGGACTGGGGCTGACATTGCTACCTTCCCGTGTGGGCGGTGATGTTGCGGCTGAGCGACAGGAACCCGAGCAGGAATCCGATCCCCCAGCAGAAATGAATGCACGGCAAGACTACGAGAAACCACAGGAACGAGCGAAAACCGTCGCGTCGGCCCCACACCACGGCGGAGGCCACCACGACGAGCGCGTAGAAGACGGGGACGGCGAATCCGAGGAGCAGCCACGGCTGAGCTCCGACCACCGCCTGCACGATGCCGGCGATGCCGACGAGGAAGCCGAGCACGACCGCGACCACCATCGCCGGAGGCACGAAATACCGGACGCCGTTCGCGGACGGGAAGCGACGTGCGAGTTCGCCTCGCCAGACCCCGGTCGAGACGAACTGCCGGGCGAGTCGGTACAGGTTGGGGCGCGGCCGGTAGGTCACCTTCAGCTCGGGCGTGAACCACACGGTCCCGCCGGACGCCCGAAGCCTCCGGTTCAGCTCCCAGTCCTGCCCCCGCTTGATGTCCTCCGCGAAGAGCCCGACGTCGAGCAGCCGCTGCCGCACGAAGACGCCGAGGTACACCGTCTCTGCCGGGCCCGCCTCGCCTCCGACGTGCAGCTTCGTTCCGCCGAGACCGATCCTGCTGCCGTAGGCCCGCGCGACGGCCTTCTCGAAGGGGGTGGTGCCCTGCGCGTCCATCAGCCCGCCGACGTTGTCGGCGCCGGTGGAGATGATCGTCTCGACGGCGATGCGCGCGTAGTCCGCCGGCAGCACAGAATGGGCGTCGACACGGATGACGATGGGGTAGCGCGATTCCCGGATCGCGAGGTTCAGTCCGGCCGGAGTGGAGCCGACCACGTTTTCCACGACGCGGATGCGCGGGTCGACCGCCGCCAGTTCCTCGACCAGCTCGGTCGTCCCGTCCATGCTCGGGCCGAGCGCGAGGGTGACTTCGAACGGGCCTTCGTAGTCCTGCTGCAGCAGGCTGTCGACGGCGGCGCGCACGTGCGTGACCTCGTTCAGGACGGGCATCACGTACGAGACACCGGGAAGGGTGTTCTGTGCTGCGTCGTGCGCCATCTGATCCATTCGTCGTTCGGGACGATCGAGCTTATCAGCCGCCACTCCACGCGCCTGGGAGGGTGCGCAGAACGGCCGAGAGGCCGCCCCGCTGTGCGCGGGACGGCCTCTGTTTCGGTTCGGATGGATCAGCTCGCGGGGAGCGATCCCAGCGTGACCGTGGCGGTCTTCGTCTGACCGTTGCGGATGTAGGTCACGTCGGCCTTCGATCCTGCGGCCAGCGCTCGCACCTGAGCAGTCAGGTCGGTGGCGCTGGTGATGGGCAGGTCGTTGAAGCCGACCACGACGTCGCCGGCCTTGAGACCGGCGCCTGCGGCCGCTCCCCCGCTGGTGACGTCCTTGATCAGCGCGCCGACCGTGGTGGCCTTGCTGTCGGAGCTGGCGTCGGCGACCGAAGCACCGAGCAGACCGTGGGTCGCCTTGCCGTCCTTGATCAGCTCGTCGGAGACGCGCTTGGCGAGGTTCGACGGGATCGAGAATCCGACGCCGATGCTGCCGGACTGCGACGAGCTGGAGGTGCCGGATGCGCTCGCGATCGCGACGTTCACGCCGATCAGCTCGCCCTTGGAGTTGAGCAGCGCGCCGCCCGAGTTGCCCGGGTTGATCGCGGCGTCGGTCTGCACGACCGGGAGCGAGATCGTGGCCGTCGACTGGGTCTGGGTGTCGCCGCCGGAGCCGGAGCCGCCCTGGCCGGGGAAGTCGAAGTTCCACGGGTTGCCGTTGCTGTCGCCGCCGCTTCCGCTGCCACCGTCGGTCGAGCCGTCGGACGACTTCGGGGCGGCCGATGATGCGATGCTGATGCTGCGGTTGAGCGCGCTGACGATGCCGTCGGTGACGGTTCCGGAGAGACCGAGCGGGGCGCCGATGGCGACCGCGGTGTCACCCACGTTGAGCTTGCTCGAGTCGGCGAACTTCATCGGGGTGAGACCCTTGGCGTTGTCGAGCTTGATCACCGCGAGATCGGTGGTCGGGTCGGTGCCGACGATCTTGGCCGTGTAGATCTTGCCGTCGTTGTCCTGCACGGTGATGCTCACGTTCGAGGCCTGGCCGTCGAGGGTGACCACGTGCGTGTTGGTCAGCACGTACCCGTCCGAGGACAGGACGATGCCGGAGCCGGTGCCACCCGAGCTGCTGCCCGAGACCGAGATGGTGACGACGCTCGGGGAAGCCGCCGCCGCGACGGCGGTGACCGTGGTCGCGTCGTTCGCGTTGTTGACGGTGATGTTCTGCGGGCCGGTCGCCGTCTTCACGATGGAGCTTCCTGCACCGGACGCCGCGTAGATGCCGACACCGGCTCCTGCACCGGCGACGCCGCCGATGAGGGCGCCGATGGCGAGGGTCGCGATGATGGCGCCGGTGTTGCGCTTCTTGGCCGGCTTGTCGGCGGTGACCACACCGGGAGCCGCGGCGTACTGCTGGTGGTGGGCGTTCGGCGCGTACGGCTGCTGCGGGGTGCCGGGGTAGGCGTGACCGGCAGGCTGGCCGAACGATCCCTGGCCGTAGTTCGGCTGGGGCGCGGTGGGCTGAGCCCCGGTCGGCGCACCGTAGGGCTGCGGCGGAACGGGCTGGGTCGGCTGGGTGCCCTGTGCGGCGGGCGCAACGGGCGCTGCCGGCGCGGCCGGCGCAGCAGGAGCGACGGGAGCCTCGGGGGCTGCGGCTGCGGGGGCCGGCGCTGCCGGAGCCTCCGGCTGCGGCACGGTGGCCTGCGTGTCGGCCGGGGTCTCGGCGTTCGTCGCGGGGGTGTCGGGAGTGCTCACGTTCTCAGCATCCACGACCGACTCGGTGTCGGCGTCGTGCTGGGGCTTCGCGGGCTCCGGAGTGATCGGGGTGTCGGTCATGATGTGGTGCTCCTTCCAAGCACTGACAGCTTGGAACCCGAACCTGAACGTTCTATTTGCGGGTGCTGTGGGCCACCTACCGCCTGCCAATGACTCTGCATAACGTATCGAATGCAGCGCGGTCCGTCACGCCGTAGGTTGGGAGGAGGCGACGAGAGGATTCCCATGACGGTCGACGGTTCGTGGCAGCGAGCGGCGCGCGGCGCCGGTCTCCTCGGCGATGACGGCTCGATCGCCCCCACGATCTTCGCCGAGATGAGCGCGCTCGCGGTGCAAACGGGAGCCATCAACCTCGGTCAGGGCTTCCCCGACGAAGACGGGCCAGCCGCCGTTCTCGACGCCGCCGTGGCCGCCATCCGCGGAGGCGGGAATCAGTACCCGCCCGGCATCGGCATCCCGGACCTGCGGCTCGCCGTCGCCGAGCACCAGCAACGGTTCTACGGTCTGGCGGTCGATCCGGACAGGGAGGTGCTGATCACGGCCGGCGCGACGGAGGCTCTCGCCGCCACGCTGCTCGCGCTGCTGGAACCGGGTGACGAGGTCGTGACGTTCGAGCCCTTCTACGACGCGTACGGAGCGCTCATCGCGCTCGCGGGCGGGGTGCACCGCACCGTCCCGCTCCGGCTCCCCGGCTTCCAGCCGGATCTCGACGAACTGCGCTCGGCGGTCACCGACCGCACCCGCGTGATCCTCGTGAACACCCCGCACAACCCGACCGGCACCGTGCTCTCCACAGACGTGCTGCAGGCCGTGGTCGAGCTCGCCGAGCGGCACGATGCGTACATCGTGACCGATGAGGTGTACGAGCACCTGACCTTCGGTCCGCGCCACGTTCCGATCGCGACGCTCGAGGACGCCAGGGAACGCACGATCACGATCTCCTCCGGAGGCAAGACGTTCAACACGACCGGATGGAAGATCGGCTGGGTCACGGCGCCCACCGACCTGATCACCGCGATCCTCACGGTGAAGCAGTTCCTCACCTACGTCAACGGAGCACCCTTCCAGCCGGCGATCGCGACCGGTCTCCGCCTCGGCGACGAGTACTTCGCCGGCATCGCCGCCGAGCTGGGCCGCAAGAAGGACCTGCTCTCCTCCGGGCTCGCCTCAGCCGGCTTCGACGTCTTCGCGTCCGACGGCACGTACTTCGTGGTCGCCGACGCCGCACCGCTCGGGTACGACGACGCCGTCACGTTCTGCCGCGAACTCCCGCTGCTCGCCGGCGTCGTCGCCGTGCCGCTGTCGGCGTTCTGCACCGGCGCCTACGCGGCGAGCACGGCATCCCTCGTGCGCTTCGCCTACTGCAAGCGCGTCGAGGTGCTCGAGCGGGCTGCCGCTCAGCTGGCCGTCCTCGGCCGCACCTCGTAGCGGCGCAGCGCCAGGCTCGGATTCGCTTCGCGCACGTCGCGGAGACGCGCGGCGGACACCTCGGCGACGGCAACGCCCGTCGTCTCGCCGAGTCCGGCAAGGGCCACGCCCATCGGATCGACGATCAGGCTCCCGCCGACACCGATCGGCGGCGTGTGATCCGCCGCCGCGATGTACACCGTGTTCTCGATCGCCCGCGCGGTGAGCAGCGTGCGCCAGTGCTCCTCCTTGAGCGGACCGCGCACCCATTCGGCGGGCACGAGAACCAGCTCAGCCCCGGCGTCGACGACGCGGCGGGTGACCTCAGGGAACCGGATGTCGTAGCAGGTCTGCATCCCGACGCGGATCCCGTCGACCTCGAACGTCTGCGGGGCGTCCAGGGCGCCCGCGACGACCCATTCCGACTCCGAGGCGCCGAAGGCGTCGTAGAGGTGCTGCTTGCGATAGGTGGCGACGACGTCTCCCACCGGTGAGACGGCGACGAGCGTGTTCGAGAAACGCTTGGGATCGTCGGTCGTCTCGACCAGCCCCGCGACGATGTGGATGCCGTGCTCGCCCGCCGCCGAGACGAGCGAGCCGACGAACTCGCCGTCCAGGGGCTCCGCGTTGCGCACGAACGCCTCGCCGAGCGGATCCACGAAGAACGAGGAGTACTCGGGGAAGACGACGAGACGCGCTCCACGCGCTGCAGCGATCGCCGTGAACGCGGCGATCAGGTCGCGGTTGTGCACGCGGTCGTCGGTCGGCGCGAACTGGGCGACGGCGACCAGGATGCCGGGGGCGGCTTCCGACATCGCGCTAGTCCCGCATCTCGATCGACGCGGACTCCATCTCGAGCGCCGCCGCTTGCAGGGGCAGGTGCAGGCTGATGGAGGTCCCGACGCCCTCTTCGCTCGCGATGTCGAGCCGGCCGCCGTGCGCGGTCACGATCGCCTTGGTGATCGTTAGTCCGAGCCCGACACCGGGCACCGCGTTGCGGGTCGCGGTGGACGCGCGGAAGAACCGGGTGGAGAGCTGACCGAGCTCGACCGCGGGGATCCCGATGCCGGTGTCGGTGACCGTGATCACCGCTTCCTCGGGTTCGGTGCGCAGCGAGACGGTCACCGTTCCGCCCGCTGGGGTGAACTTCACCGCGTTGGAGACGAGGTTGTCGATCGATTGCCCGATGCGCACCGGATCACCGGGGATCACCGTCGGTCTCTCCGGCACCTCCGCCACCAGGCTCACGCCGGCATTGGCCGCGATCGGCCGTGACGTGTCGACCGAAGCGGCGATGACCGTGTCGAGCTCGACCTGCTTGATGGCAAGCGGGAAGCGGCCGGACTCGACCTGCGCGGTGAAGAGCAGGTCGCCGACGAGCTTCAGGAGACGGTGCGCGTTGCGTTCGGCGACCCCCAGATACTGCAGCTGCTCGGCCGACAGCGGGTCGTCCTCGTCGTCGCGCATCAGTTCCAGGTAGCCCAGGATCGAACTCAGCGGTGTGCGGAGCTCGTGCGAGATGAGGCCCACGAACTCGTCCTTCAGGCGCGCGAACTCGCGGGCCTTGGTCATGTCCGTCGCGACGAAGATGAAGCCGACGCGGTGCCCGTTCTCGTCGAGGCGGGGCGTGGCGGCGACCTGCACGGGCACGTGCTTGCCGTCGGGACGCACGTAGGTCCAGTCGCGCACGTCGGCGTACCCGGAGCGGACCGCATCGACCAGAGCGGAGAAGTCCTCCGCGCTCGAGACGGTGGTCAGCCGCGCATCCATGTCGCGGAGCCGCTCCTCGAGCTCCGAGATGAGGTGGAAGTCGACCATGTGATGGGTGCCGTCGAGCACCTGCTCCGAGGTGAGCCCGAGCATCTTCTCTGCGCCCGGGTTCCACACGTCGATGAGACCGTCGAGGTCGGTGCCGATCACCGACTGCTCGGTGACCGCGTTCCAGATGCTCTGGATCAGGCGGTTCGCCGTCTTCAGCCGGGCCTCGTTGAGCGCCAGCTCGTCGGAGGCGCGCACCGCGTCGTCGAGCAGGGCTTTGCGCTGTTCCGCCGCCCCTTGCGCCGCGGCGAGCTGCTGCCTCACCCGGTGCGCGATCTCGTTGATCACGCCGGCGACGATGAGGTAGATGAGCGGCGAGAAGAACGCGCGCACCCACTCGGCAACGCTGGTCGGCTGGTCGCTGAGCAGGAGCGGCGCGAGAAGCACGAGGAAGACGCCGAGCGCGGCGATCAGCACGTTGAGGCGGCCCTCCTCCGAGGCGATCCACACGAAGGGCAGCAGGATCAGCACTCCGAACGGCGAGGCCGATCCACCCGTGCCGAGGCGGAAGAAGCCGACCGCCACCAGGGAGAGCACAGGGACGATCAGGGTCCACTCGGTGCCGATTCGCTGCCACGGGAGCGCCGCCGCGAGCACCGAGGCGACCGCGATGAGCACGATGCCTGTGACGAACGAGGGGATGTCGGCGACCGTCGGCTGGAACGGCAGCAGCATGATGATCAGCGCGAGCGCGAATCCCGCGATCGTCGGGACCTGCTTGAGCATCGGCGAGGGCGACTCGATCGAGATCCGCTTCAGCCAGCGATCGATGGTCATGCGATCGCTCCGATGCCGAGCATCTCCCGGATGCGCCCGGAGAGTGCCTTCGGACTGAACGGTTTGATCATGAAGCCGTCGGAGCGGTCCGCCACCACGCCGTGATCCGTGAGCAACTGCACCGACGCCGAGACCATCAGGATCAACGTCTTCTTCATCTCCGAGTCGGCGCGGATGCTCTCGGCGACCTGCACGCCGTTGAGGCCCGGCATCGAGATGTCGAGCACCGCCAGGTCGATACCGCCGGCGCGCACGGCGTCGAGCGCCAGCCTGCCGTTGTCGACCGCCGCGACGACCTCGACTCCGGCGCGCTCCGCCGCGATCACCATCAGAGTGCGGATGTCGGCGTCATCGTCCGCGACGACGACGCGCTTGACGGAGTCCGTCACGAGAAGAACACCACCCTGACCACGATGATCGCTGCGAGCACGACGACGGCGATACTCGCATACGGAAGCAGGCGGTACTCCGAGCGCCGGTTGTCGTCGATCTCCTGCTGCAGCTCGGCGCGCAGTTCGCTGTTGACCTCTGCGGGGCTCATGGGTTCGTCCTTCTGGCTGTTCCGCTCGCGCACGTACACGCCGTCATGCCGGTACCCCGGCGCTCTCGAGGATGCGTGCGACGCGGTCGTAGCGACCGACATCCGCGGCATCGTGACTGTCTGTGGAGGCGACGATACGCGCATCCGCGGCGATCAGGGCGGACACCGCGTCCGGCCCCGGGCACGCCCACTTCTCGTTCACCTCGACGATGGTGCCCGTGGCCGCCGCCGCCTTCGCCCAGGCGGTCAGGCGCTCGGCACCGAGCTGCTCTTCGGCGAGGCCCACCTTGGGCAGGATCGAGAACCAGTGGGCGAGCTGCGCGTTCGGCGTGCGCTCCATCGCCCGGATGCTGGCCGTGACCAGCAGATCCAGCGCATCGTCGGCCGCGAGACCGTTCGCAAGCCGCTCGCGGGTCGCCGACGGCGACCACGGGCCGTCTGTGCCGGGGAACTGGTGGTCGCCGATCACGACCGCGTCCACGCCACCTGCCGCGCCGACCAGCAGGTCGGCCGGGGTGTCGACGGCGCCGGAGGAATCGAGCAGTTTCGCCTCGACCCCGGTGAACACGGTCAGGCCCGCCGGAACCGCCTCCGCGGCGACGGCGGCGACGAACTCGGGAACCCAGGTGGTCGACATCCGCACATGGTCGATGAGCCGGATGCGCTCGAGGCCGACGGCAGCTGCGGCGGCCAGATTCTCGGCCAGGGTACTGACGGCGTCGTCGGAGAACGTGGAGTGCACGTGGAAGTCTCCGCGCAGCAGTCCGCTCCGCGTCACCGTCATTCTTCGCCGGGCCCCTCGCTGTGCGCGGCGTTCTCGGACACGAGCACGTCGGCGGGGTCGAGGAACACGTCTTCGAGGTAGCGCACGTTGGCGATCTCGGCGAACTCCACCTCATCGGGCACCGGACGCCCGAGCACGAGGTCGAGGAGCAGCGACGGCATGTCGACGCCTGCGGCGATCGTCAGCGGCATGGCGCCGGGGAAACGCGGATTGACCTCGAGCAGCGCCGGCTCCCCCGTGCTGCTGTATCGCAGCTGCACGTTGGCGACGCCGGTGAGTCCGATCGCCCGTGCGACGGCGGCGGCCGTCTCGGAGAGCTCGGCCCGGCGGACCGTGCGCCCGGCGATCGAGACGCCGGAGTCGACGCGCTCGCGCGAGCGCGGGACAGCGGCGATCACGTGCCCGTCGAGCCCCGCGATCACGTCGACCGAGAATTCCTCGCCCGGCAGGTTCTCCTGGATCAGGATGCGGTGGTCGGTGCCGAGCGCCTCGAGCTCCACGCGGTCGGCGATGAGCTTGACGCCGCGCGACCCTGCGCCGCTGCGCGGCTTGATGATGACCGGGAAGGTCCAGTCGGCGCCGACGCCCTCACCATCGAGCAAATGCGTCTCCGGCACGCGGACGGACGGTGTGCAGCGCTCCGCGAGCTGGAACTTGTCGAGGCACACGGTGAGGGTCTCGAGGCTCGGCGCCGCGAGCGCGGTGCCGACGGCCTGCAGTTCGTCCCGGCGAGCCGCCAGTCCTGGCAGCTCGACGTCGACGGTCGAGAACAGCACGTCGATGCTGTCGGAGGAGCACATCGCGATCAGCTCGTCGACGAACGTCTCCGACCGGCCGGCCGGCACGATCCGCCGGTTCTCCGCCTCGACGAGGTAGAGCCCGCTGGCCCAGCCGTCCATGTCGGCGGCGAGCACCTCGACATCGTCGCGGGCGAGCAAGGATCGGATGACCGCGACGCCGGCGGGTCCGCCAGCTCCGGTCACGAGCACTCGTGTCACTGATTGTTCCCTTTGAATCGGGTGCCCGCCGTCATCGACGAGGCCGGCACGGAGATGTCTGCTGTGTCCTTGATGACTTCGAGCGGCTCGCAGTTCGTCCCGCCGCCGAACCGCGACCAGTAGCGCGCGGTCGCCAGCACGAAATCGGGCTCGAGGTAGGCGCGCAGCTCGGTCTGCGAGCGGAAGCAGTCGATGAGCGCGAGCTTCGATTCGGTGAAGCCGTCGATCGGCACGAACCGGGTGGGCCGGTAGTCGATCGTGGCCGACGGGCTCTGGTAGCAGCAGACGGTCCGCACCGACCGCGTCGCCACCAGCGTCGCCGAGTGCACGGCCCGGTGGTCCTGATGACGGTCGTGCGCCGAATGCGTGTAGACGATGTCGGGCCGGACCTCGGCGACGACGCGCTCGATGATGCTCACCGTGGGGTCGGCGGCGGAGATCCGCGTGTCCTCGAGGTCTTCGAGGAAGAGCCGCGCGCCGAGGAGTTCCGCGGCAGCGAGCGACTCGTGCTGGCGGTCGTTCGCGTCGCCGCCGCGCGCCCCGCGCGAAAGAGTCAGGATGACGACGTCGTTGCCGGCGTCGCGGTGCGCCGACAGGATGCCTCCGACGCCGATCTCCACGTCATCCGGATGCGCGCCGATCGCGAGCACGACCTGCGGCGCCTGCGCGGCCTTCCTGGTGCGGCCCTGCTCCGCGAGGCGGTTGACGATGGAGACGAGATCGGCCGAGGCGATCGGCTTGGTGAGGAACTCGTCAGCCTGGGCGCGCAGAGCCGAGACGGCGTAGTCGACCGAGACGTGCGCGGTCATGACGACGACGGGCATCCCCGGATGGCTGGCGCGCAGCGACTTGAGGAGGTCGAGCCCGGAGATGCCGGGCATCTCGATGTCGGTGATCACGACATCCGGCTCGAATTCGGCGATGCTCTGCAGGGCGATGGCCGGGGCGGTGATCGCGAGCACGACGGCGTCGGCCCGCTTCTCGAGCACCGTCTTCATGTAGAGGGCGACATCGGGATCGTCCTCGATCACGCAGACCCGGTACTTCTGCATCCCACTGACCATCGGCATTCCCCCTCTCGGTCCGACTCTATCGGCGGAACGCGATCATGTCTTTGTATTGAAACCCCGTGTGCGAGGGGTTCGCGCGCGCACCGGGCGTGTCCTGGCCCTGGGATGCGGCGCCGATTTTTCTGTTGGCCGACCTTCGTGCTAGAGTCAATTCTTGTGCCGCGGGGTGGAGCAGCTCGGTAGCTCGCTGGGCTCATAACCCAGAGGTCGTAGGTTCAAATCCTGCCCCCGCAACAAGAAAGGCCCGGATTCCCTTGGGAATCCGGGCCTTATCCTTTGGATCGGCGCCCCTCAGCGGGCGAAGACGACGTGCTCCAGGTCGAGGATGCGAACGCCGTCGGCCTCGAGTTCACGCGTCACCCGCTCCGCGATCGCCGCGGCCGGTTCGCCGTCGTCGTAGGTGGTGTGGCCGTCGCTTGGCACCGTCACGTCGAACCCGTGTGCGAGAGCCCCCCTGCTCGTCGCCTGGATGCACAGTTCGCTCTGCAGCCCGGCGACCACGACCGCGTCGACGCCCATCGCCCGCAGCACATCTGCCAGCGCCGGGTTCGCCTCGAACGTGTTGCTGACCGCCTTGCGGACCACCGGCTCGCCGGGGAGCGCCCGGAAGCTGAGCTCCCAGCCGGGAGTCCAGGGCTGGTCGGGCTCGCCGACCGCTCCATCGTTCTGCACGTGCACGATGGGCACGCCGGCCGCGCGGGCACGCTCCAGCAGCTCGAACAGCGCCGCGCGGAACGTCTCCGCCTGCTCGACGGCGGTCTCGCCCTCCAGCATGTCGCGCTGCGCGTCCACCAGGATCAGTGCGTTCCCCATCCCGCCATCTTGCGCCCGTCCAGCCGGAATCGCCACCCGTCGCTTCCGTCGTGCGCAGCGGCCGTTCGCTAGGGTCGACTGCGGGGAGCACGCGCGTCGAGGAGCGGCAAGTGGCAGACGATCACAGCAAGGCAACACAGGCCGCCGTTCGTGAGCGCAATCTCACGAGCGCACTGCAGCTCGTGCTGTCCGGCAGCGGAACCGCCACGCGCGCGAGCATCGCCCGCCGCACCGGCCTCACGTCCGCGACCGTGTCGTCCCTGCTCAGCGGCCTGTTGGCCGACGGCCTGGTGCTCGAGGGTCAGCGTGCGGAGAGCACGGGAGGCAAGCGCGCGACCACGCTCCAGATCGACCCCTCTCGACACGTGCTGCTCTCGGTCATCGTGCAGCCCGGCCTGGTGCGCGGCGCCGTGGTGAATCTGCTCGGATCCGAGGTCACTTCCCTGTCGCAGAAGCCGGTCACGCCGGGAGCGATCGAGGACGTGCAGCTGGTCGTACGCCGCCTGGTGGCCGCGACCACCGCTCGCGTCGTCGCCGTCGGCGTCCAGGTCCCCGGCATCGCCGACGGTCCGCTGATCCGCGAGAGCGTGCAGCTCGGCTGGAGCGACGTCAACCTGTCCGACGCCCTGCGCGACATCGTCGACGCCCCCGTGCACCTCGTGAACGACGCGGACGCAGAAGCGTTGGCCGACTACGCGACCTCCGATCAGTTCGGCGCGAATCAGATGTTCGTCTCGCTCAGCACCGGCGTCGGCGCCGCGTTCATCGTCGACGGCTCGCTGCTCGCCGGCGCCGCCCACCGGGCCGGTGAGATCGGCCACGTCCCCGTGCTCTTCGGGCCGGATGCGCCGCTCTGCGCCTGCGGCAACCGCGGCTGCCTCGAAGAGGTGGTCTCGGTGACCTCGCTCGTCGGACTCCCCCACGGCACCGACCTGGAGTCAGTGGATGTCGTCGCGCTCGCCTCGACCCAGGAGTCGCGTGAGCGGATCGCCTTCGGCGC
The DNA here is from genome assembly GCF_027921845.1 of Leifsonia poae. Lineage (GTDB taxonomy): Bacteria > Actinomycetota > Actinomycetes > Actinomycetales > Microbacteriaceae > Leifsonia > Leifsonia poae. Next base: position 198,773 of record NZ_BSEN01000015.1, on the reverse strand, counting down.
CCGCGTGCTGGCGCGCGCGCTGCTGCTCGTCGGTGCCGCCCTCGACGTGCCGAACGTCGTGCTCGGCGGCACCGCCCCCGAGCTCGGTGACGAGTTCATCGGGCACCTGCGGGCGGAGGCCGCGCGTCACACCGTGCGCGCGGCGATGCCGCTCAGCTTCCGCTATGCCAAGGTCGCCCTGGAGCAGCCGTTCCGCGGCGCTGCCCAGCACGCGCTGCAGTCGACCCTCGGGGTCTCCTGGGCCCTCTGAGGCGTTCCGGAGGCTCCGGGCGTGCTCGGGTGACCGACCGGTGACCGACCGGCCTCAGCGGGCCGTGAGCAGCCGGATGAGAGCGGCGCCGCGATCGCGGTCGAAGCCGAACGTCGCGACGTCCGCGTAGCTGTGCCCCGTGAGACGGTGGCCCATGTCCACGACGAGCACCGAGTTGCAGGATGCGCGGATCGCGTCGATCACGACTCTCGCATACGCAGTGCGCTCGTTGTCGATCCCGACCACCACGACGGGCGTGCGGGTTGCGAGTACCAGATCGGGGTCGTCGTGCGGCCCGACGGTCACCACCGGATTGTCCACCCAGCGCAGCGTCCTGGCGGAGCCGGGCTCGCCCCAGATCTCGGCGAACGTTGACCAGCGCGGGACGCCGAGCACGTCGTTGTCGATGCTCGCCAGCCGGACGACGGTGCACCGCCCGCGGAACAGGGGAAGGGACTCCTTGGCGCGCGGTGCGATCGCGAAGGACTCCACGACAGCGGTGTCGGTGTCCTCGCGCTCCAGCACCAGAGTCATCAGGAGACCCCGAGCTGCGCGGAGAGCACCATGACGACACAGCCGCGGAGCACGATGTCGCGCCCCTGACTGGTCATCCGGATCGTCGCATCCGAATGGAAACCTGCCATGGTGCGGTTGCGGAGCGTCTCCCCGACCGCCTCGAGGAGCGGTCCGTCGACGAGTTCCTCCGGCCCGCTGACGACGACTTCGGAGAGGTTGAGGGCGCCGACGATCGGTGCGAGGGCGACACCCAGCCGTTGCCCGGCCTCCCTCAGCACCGGCGCGACGGGTTCACCGGCGATGGCCGCCGCGGCGACGCGGGACTCGAGCCGGGGCACGGCGAGCCAGGCCTCCAGGCACTTCTCACGGTCGTACGGGGCTTCCGGTCCGTCGTCGGTGCCGACGATCACCTGACCGATCTCGCCCGCGGCGAAACGGCTGCCGAACACGAGGGCTCCCGCGACCAGCAGGCCGGAGCCGACGCCGTGCCCGACCTTGACGAGCATCATGTCCCCGTGCGCTCCCCCGAACCCGTGTTCGGCGAGAACGGCGACGTTCGCGTCATTGGCGACGAAGACCGGGAGGGCCGTGTGCTCGGCCACGATGCGCTGCAGGGGGACGTCTGTCCAGCCCAGGTTGGGCGCCGCCACGACGGTGCCGCTCGGCTCGACGATGCCCGGCGACCCGATGCCGATGCCGAGGATGTGCGCGCTGGTCGCATCCACCAGTCGGTCGACCAGGTCGAGCACCTTGGCCGTCGCGTCGCTCCCGCGGCTGCCGGCGAGCGCGACCTCGGCGCTCGCGAGGATCTCGCCGTCGATGTCGAGCACGGCGCCGCGGAAGACCGAGTGCTCGCTGAGGTCGATGCCGATGATCTGCGTGGTGGCGCGGTTCATGTCGAGCAGCACGGCGGGCTTGCCCGGCCGTGAGTCGTCGCGCTGGCCGAGTTCGACCACGAGGCCCTCGGCGATGAGACCCGCGACGAGGTCGGAGATCGTGACGCGGGTGAGGCCCGTCTCGCGCGCCAGATCGGCTCGGCTCACCTGCCCGGCGCGGTACAGCGTCTGGAGCACGAGTGAGCGGTTGTGGTTGCGAGCGTGCTCGGGGAGCACCTTCGCGCTGGGGCGCAGAGCCCGCCCGGGAACCATGCCCCGATCGCCCGGATGGGGTGCGATCTCACCGAGCGCCGAGCGCCGTCCTTCGTCCACCAGCATGTTTGTTAGTAAAGTCGACAATCAAAGTTTACGCAAGCATTTCCGCGCTCGAATTCCGCGGTGGCGGGAACCAGCGGCCACCGCGCGTCGGCGAGGGGCTGAACTTTGTATAGGGAGCGAACATACGCCGACGCACCGACGGCCCGCACGGTTGTCCG
>NZ_BSEN01000015.1:0-196626 GCF_027921845.1 Leifsonia poae | reverse complement strand
ACGGTTGTCCGTGCGGGCCGTCGGTGCTGATCGTCCTGCTACTTGGTCGAAGTGGAACCCTCCGCCTGCAGCGCCTGCTGCAGGGCCTTGGTGAGGCGCGCGTCGGCCAGGCCGTACGCCGTCCAGTCGCCCGCCTTGAGGGCGGCCGCGCGGTCGGTCAGCGCAGCGCGCGCATCCAGGAGGGCCTGCTGCAGCGCAGCGTTGTTCGTCTCGGTCGATCCGGACCCGCCGCCGGAACCGGTGGACGGCGGAGTCGTCCCCCCGGTCGTCGGCACGTTCGTATCGCCGGCGGTCGCACCGGAGTCGCCCCCGAAGAGCACATCGAGCGCCTGATCGAGGGTGTCCTCGAACGCGATCTTGTCACCGAACGCGACCAGCACCTTCTGCAGCAGCGGGTAACTCGTCTCGCCCGTCGACTTGACGTAGACCGGCTGCACGTAGAGCAGTCCGCCTCCGACCGGCAGCGTGAGCAGGTTGCCGTTGATCACATCGGTCTTGCCCTGTCTCAGCAGGTTGAGCTGCTGAGAGACGCTCGGATCGGAGTTGAAGCTGTTCTGCACCTGGCCGGGCCCTGGCACCGTATCGCTCGATGGCAGGGTCAGGAGTCTCAGCTTGCCGTAGCTGTCCGCCCTCACCCCCTTCGTCGACCCCGCGTTCGAGTCGACGGAGAGGTAGCCCTTCAGCACCGAACGACTGGCCTCACTCGAGGCCTGCGGGATGAAGGTGGTGTACAACGAGAACTCCGGCGCCGTCTGACCCGGCATCTGCATCGTCAGGTAGTACGGCGGCTGCAATGTCGGGCTGCTCTGCGCGGAGACCGGGTCGTTCGGGGTGGTCCAGGCGTCTTCCCGCGAGTAGAACGAACCGGCGTCGGTCACGTGGTACTGGCCGAGGACCGAGCGCTGCACCTTGAACAGATCGGCCGGGTAGCGCACGTGACTCATGAGCTGGGCGCTCATGTCGCTGATCGGCTTCACCGTCGTCGGGAAGATCTTCTCCCACGTCTTCAGCACCGGGTCCTTGTCGTCCCACGCGTACAGCGTGACCGAACCGTCGTACGCGTCGACCGTCGCCTTCACCGAGTTTCGGATGTAGTTGATGTCGTCGAACGCGTACGCGGGCTTCGGCGTCTCGGTGTCCGCGATCGCGTCGCTCAGGCTGCCGACGTGCGAGTACGGGAACTGATCGCTCGTCGTGTAGCCGTCGATGACCCACTTCACGCGGCCGTCGACGACCGTGGGGTACGCCTGCGAGTCGAGCGTCAGGTACGGAGCGACCTTCTGCACACGCTTGATGGGGTCGCGGTCGTAGAGGATCTGCGAGTCGCTGTTCACCGCATCCGACAGCACGATCTGTTCGTCCTGGAACTTGAGGGCGTAGACGAGGCGCTTGAAGATGTTGTCGAGCTTCGGTCCGCCGTTGCCGTCGAAGGTCGTGTACGTCTGCTGCGCGTCGCCCTCCCCGCCCGGATAGTCGAGCTCGACGGCCTTGCCGTCCTTCGGCCCGCCCACGATGGAGTACGTCGGCGACTGCTGGCCGAAGTAGATGCGCGGCTCGTACGTACCGAGCGAGCCCTTGCTCGGGATGCCCGACTCGAGGAAGACCGGCTGCCCGTCAGTGGAGCGCTGGTTGCCGTAGGCGGCCACCAGCCCGTAGCCATGCGTGTACACGACGGTGTCGTTGTACCAGTTGCGGGCGCTGGTCAGACCGGACTGCTGCAGCTCGCGCACTGCGACCACGGCATCCTGATCGTTGCCGTCGATGTTGTAGCGGTCGACCGCCAGGTTGTTCGGGAACGCGTAGTACTGGCGGAACTGCTCCAGCTGGCGGAACGACGGGCTGACGACGGCAGGGTCGATGATGCGGATCTGCGCCGTGGTCTGGGCGTCCTTGCGCAGCGCGCCCTGCTCGGCCGTGGTCTTGGCGTTGTATGGGATCACGTCGATGCTGCTGAGCCCGTAGGCGTCGCGTGTCGCATCGATGCCGCGTTGCACATACGGCGTTTCGAGTGTCTTCTGGCTCGGCTCGACCTGGAAGCGCTGGACGATCCAGGGGTAGATCGCGCCGACCACGAGGGCGGCGACGATGAGCAGCGCGGTTCCGACGATCGGGAAGCGCCAGCGGCCGACGAAGGCCGTCACGATGAACAGCACGGCCACGAACACGGCGATGCCGGCGAGCACCGCCCGTCCGGGGATGGTGGCGTTGACGTCCGTGTACGCCGCGCCGTTGATCATGTCGTTGACGTTGGCGTCGGTGACCGTCGCGAACCGGTCGAGCCAGATGCTCACCGCCTGCAGCAGCAGGTAGAGCGCTGCCGTCACGGCGATCTGGATGCGGGCCGACTTCGAGATACGCACCTCGCGGCCGCTCACCCGGATCGAACCGTACAGATAACACGTTGCGAGGGTGGCGATGAGCGAGATGATGACGACCGCCGAGGCGAACCCGACGAGGCTGCGATAGAACGGCAGCGCGAACAGGTAGAACCCGATGTCGAGATGGAACTGCGCGTCGGTCTTGCCGTACGGCGTGCCGTTGAGCCACAGCAGCACGGTCTGCCAGCGCGAACCGGCCGAGACGCCGGCGAAGATGCCGAAGACGATCGGGATGCCGTACATCGCGAGACGCCGGAGCGGCTCGATGACCTGCTGATACCGGTCGAGCTGCGTGTTGAGCTTGGCGTAGACCGGGCGGAGCCGGTAGGCCAGCTGGATCGCGAGCCAGAGCGGCACGGCCATGCCGAGGAACCCGATGAAGAACATCACTCCGGCGGCCAGCCACTGCGTGGTGAGCACGTTGAGGAAGCCCAACTGCTGGTACCAGAGGATGTCGGCGTACAGTCCCGCGAACACGAAGAAGAGGATGACCAGAGCGACGATCACGCCCAAAGTGATCCAGATGGCCGCACGGCGGCGTCCTGGTGGTCTAACGGCTGCTGTTGAACTCACGAATGGGCCCTCATTGCTCTCGCGTGGAAAGGTCAGGAACCATCCTAGGCGCGGCACGCTGCGAGATTGCTGCGCTCGGGTTCGCTGTGAGCGAGCCTATGTAAGCGCTATGAACAGACGTGCGGCGCAGGCGGGCGTCAGGAGGCCGGGCAGGTCGCGAGCTTCGCGGTGCTTCCGCCCGAGCTGACCGCCTTGAGCGCGGCGAGCGAGTCGTCGAGCGTCTTCACGGCGAATACCTTCAACCCGCTCGGGATGTGCCCCGTGACCTCGTCGCAATTCGACTTCGGCGCGAGGAAGTAGGTCGCGCCGGCCGCCCTGGCCCCGTACATCTTCTGCCGGATGCCGCCGATCGGGCCGACGTTGCCTTCGTTGTCGATGGTGCCGGTGCCCGCGATGCGCTTTCCGCCGTTGAGCTTGCCGGGCGTGAGCTTGTCCATGATGCCGAGCGCGAACATCTGACCGGCGCTCGGCCCACCGACGTTATCGAGCTGGATCTTCACGTCGAACGGGAAGGTGTAGTCCATCCCCGCTCCGATGCCGAGCACGGTCTGACCGCCGGATTTCACCGGGGTGATCGAGACGGTGGAGGCGGCGCCGTTGCGCGTGATGCCCACCTCGGCCGGCTTGGTCGTGCCGTTGGCCGAGACCAGGGTGCGCAGCGACTGCACGCCCGGCACCGGCTTTCCGTTGACGCTCGTGATCTCATCGCCGACCTTGAACACCTTCTCGGCGGGCGTGCCCTTGATCACCTGCTTGACCGCGACGGCCTCGGGAAAGGTGTAGCCGAGCTCATTGAGGGCGGCGGCCACGGCATCCTGCTGCGAGTTCACCATCAGGGCGGCGTTCTCCGCGTTCGACTGCTCGGTGGTGGTGCCCGGAGGGAACACGACGTCGACGGGCAGTACGGCCTTGCTCGGCTGGAACCACGCGCTGACGATCTCGAACCAGCTCGGGCGGTGATCGGGATCGCCGACGAGCGACACCGTGAGGAGGTCGAGCGAGCCGGCCGTCGGATACGTCTTCTGGCTCGGGATGCTGATCAGCGGCTTCGCGTCCGGGTTGTCCGCCGCGCCGACCGGCTGGTCCTTCCCGAGCGTGTTGAACACGGGCCCGGGCTGCTCGATGACGTACGGCGCCGGAACCAGGGCGAGCACGAGGGTCAGCACGAAGGCGAGGCCGACCAGCGACCATCCGATGACCACGCGGCGCGGCGGCGCAACGCGCTGCCGTTCCTCCGCGGACTGCGGCTGGAGGTCGTCGTCGGTGAAGAGGCTCACTCGATCCCTTTCGTTTGTTCGCCACGGGCGCACGTCCCGGGGCTAGAGCCTAGGCCAATTCCCACCTTGCGCCGCTGAACACGGGCTAGCGTAGATTCCAAGCCTGAAAGCCGCACCACACGAAAGAGGCAGACGATGGCCGACGACCCCAACAAGGAACCGGACGACGAGTTCCGCGACATGCTGCGCGAATTCCTCTCGGGCAACTCCTCCATCGACCCGAGCCAGCTCGCGGGAGCGGCCGGCCTGCCGAACGATCCGGCGAGCATCCAGCAGCTGCTCGGTCAGCTCCAGAACGCCATCCGCAGCACCGATGGCGGCATCAACTGGGACCTCGCGCTGCAGCAGGCGCGCACGCTGGCCTCGGATGGCGCGCACGCCGTCACCCCGGCGGAGCGCGCGACCCTCGACCAGGCTTTCAACGTCGCCGCGCTCTGGCTGGACGACGTCACCACGGTCTCCGAGCTCACGAGTCCGCCCCAGCTGATCGGGCGCGCCGAATGGGCGCGGCAGACCATGCCGCTCTGGTCGCAGCTCGCCGAACCGGTCGCACTGAGCATCTCGGATGCCCTCACCCGCGTCCTCACGGAGCAGGCGCCGGAGGAGATGCAGGGCATGATCGCCAACGCCGGCCAGGTGATGCGGTCCATCGGAGGTGCCCTTTTCGCCATGCAGCTCGGCCAGGTGGTCGGTCAGCTCGCCAAGGAGGTCGTCTCCGGCGGCGACATCGGCATCCCGCTGATGGAGGACGGCACCGCGGCGCTCATCCCGCAGAACGTCGAGGAATTCGGCGACGGCCTCGACATCCCGGTCGACCAGGTGCAGCTGTACCTCGCAGTGCGCGAGCTCGCGCACGCCCGTCTGTTCCGTCACGCCAAGTGGCTTCGGCTGCAGCTGCTCACCCAGATCACGGCCTTCGCCAAGGGCATCACCATCGACACCGACCGACTCGAAGAGCTGGCCGAGAGCTTCGATCCGTCGAACCCGGAGGAGCTCCGCGAGGCCATGGTCAGCGGCGCGTTGATCCCCCCGAAGTCGGACACCCAGCTCGAGGCGCTCGCGCGCCTCGAGACGATGCTCGCCCTCGTCGAGGGCTGGGTCGACGTGGTCACCGCCAACGCCACCACACTGCTTCCGCGCACCGGCGCCATCGCCGAGACGGTGCGGCGCCGCCGCGCGTCCGGCGGACCGGCTGAGTCGGCCTTCGCCACGCTGGTGGGGCTGGAGTTGCGCCCGCGCCGGCTGCGCGAGGCGGCCGCGATGTGGCAGGCCGTCACCGACGCCGTCGGACCCGACGCTCGCGACAACCTCTGGTCGCACCCCGACCTGCTCCCCCAGTCCGCCGACCTCGACGACCCGTCCGGTCTGGTCGCGCGTCTCGTCGCCGCGGCGAACGGCGAGGAGCCGGAGTACGACGCGGTGGATCAGGCACTCGAAGACCTGCTCCGCGGCGATACGGAGCGTCCGAAAGAGGACTAGGGAGCGGGTCGCCGACCCGTCGCGCCGACGCCTGTGGATAACTTCTGCGGGACGCATGCAGTTCACGGCATGATTCCTGCATGACTTTCGCACTCGATCCGCACATCCACCGCGTCTGGCGCACACCGCACATCCTGCAGTTCGGGGTCGACCGGCCCCTGCTCACCCTCACGGGTCTCAGCAACGCTGAAGAACGGATGATCGTGGCCCTCGACGCGGGCGTCACACTCTCCGGGCTTCAGCTCGTCGCGCGCAAGGCGGGTGGCGACGCCGCCGACGTCGACCGCTTTCTCACCCGGGTGTCACCGCTGCTCGCGAAAGCACCCACGCCGGCCGCGCCGCCGTCGACGGTGGTGCTCGACGGCGCAGGACCCGCCGCCACGCGCATCGGCCAGGTGCTGCGAGAGAGCGACCTGGATGTGCGCGCCGGGCTGCGCTGGTCCGATCCGGCGGTGCGTGCGGCGCGGGCGGCCGTGATCGTCGCGTCGTTCGCCGTCGAGCCGGAGCGGCACGGGCGCTGGCTCCGTCGCGACATCCCGCATCTCCCCGTCGTATTCGGTGACGACGCGGTGGCGATCGGCCCGTTCGTCGAACCGGGTGAGGGAGCCTGTCTCGGCTGCATCGAGCGGCATCGCGCCGACGCCGAGCCGGAGTGGCCGGCGATGGCGAGCCAGCTGTATACGCGGGACTCCGGACGTGAGAGCAGCCTGGTGAGCACGGCCGTCGCCGCGATCGTCGGGCGCCTCGTGCTCGAGCGCCTGCACAGCGATTCGCGCCGTGCGGCGGAGGTCAGCCTCTCACTCGACTACGCGACGGGCATCACGACGGCGCGGGGGCACTCACCGCACGCGGACTGCGGGTGCCGAGCTCTGCCAGGAAACGGGACGGCTGACGTGCTGTGGCCCGGCCGCCCGGATTTCCCGTCGCCGACCAGGTGAGCTTCAGCCGGCGTCGCGCACGGGTGATGCCGACGTAGAGCAGCCGGCGCTCCTCGTCGATCTGCTCGAACGTCTTCGCGTAGCTGATCGGCACGAGGCCCTCGCTCAGCCCCACGAGGTGCACCGACTCCCACTCGAGTCCCTTGGCCGAGTGCAGGGTGGCCAGGGTGACCGCCGAGCGGGTCGGTTCGTGCTGGCCGGCCTGACGGGCGAGCAGCTCATCGGTGAAGCGGCGGAATGTGGTGCCGGTCGGCACCTGGTCGACGAGACCCATGATCGCGTTGAGCGATTCCCAGCGATCACGCACCGCGCCTCGCGCCTCGGGCGGGTCCTGGCTCCAGCCGAGCGAGCGCAGTACATCGCTGACCGACTTGAACAGCGGTTCGTCGCCGATGGAGACGCTCGCCGCTCGCAGCGACATGATCGCCTGCCGCACCTCGGGCAGGTCGAAGAAGCGCTTCGCTCCACGGATGTGGTAACTGATCCCCAGGTCGCCGAGCGCCTGCTCCAGCACCGCGGCCTGCACGTTCACGCGGTACAGCACGGCGATGTCCTCCGGCTTCGCTCCATCGGCGATCTCCGCGGCGATCCGCTGGGCGACGGCGCGCGCCTCCGCCCGGTCGTCCGCGAAGCCGGTCGGCGGCGGCACATCCGCCTCGGCCGCGGCATCCGGCTGATCGCGCTCGGTGGACGACCGCAGGGTCAGCGCCCCGGTCCTGCCGCGCATCAGTCGGTTGGCCGCGTCGACCACCTCCGGTGTCGACCGGTAGTTCTGCTCGAGTCGCACGACCGTGGCGCCCGCGTAGTGCCGCCCGAACTCCAGCAGGTAGGAGCTGCTGGCCCCGGCGAACGAATAGATCGTCTGGCTCGCATCGCCGACGACGCAGACGTCGCGCCGGCCACCGAGCCAGAGGTCGAGCAACTGCTGCTGCAGCGGCGACACGTCCTGGTACTCGTCGACGACGAAGAACCGGTACTGCTCGCGCACCTGCATCGCGACGGCCGGCTCGATCTCGATCATCCCCGCGCAGGCGAGCAGCACGTCTTCGAAGTCGAACTGCTTGCGCTCGTCCTTCAGGTCTTCGTAGGTCTGCTGCATCAGCACGATCTGCTCGGCCGACAGGTTGCCGGGCAGTGTGCGAGACGCCAGCGCTCCCCCGTACTGCTCGATGCTCAGGCCGGACACTTTGCGCCACTCGATCTCGGCCGCAACGTCGCGCAGCGTCGCCGTGTCCACCTTGAACCCGAGCCGTTCGGCGGCGTGGCCGAGGATGCGCCCCTTGGCGTCGAGCACGCTCGGGAGCTGGCCGCCGACGACCTGGGGCCAGAAGAAGTTGAGCTGCGAGAGAGCGGCGGCGTGGAAGGTGCGCGCCGCGACGCCGCCGGCGCCGAGCTGGCGCAGGCGCCCCCGCAGTTCGGCCGCTGCACGGTTCGTGAAGGTCAGCGCCATCACGCGGTTGGGGGCGTACGCGCCGCTCGCCACGCCGTAGGCGATCCGGTGCGTGATCGCCCTGGTCTTTCCCGTGCCGGCGCCGGCCAGGATGCACACCGGGCCCAGCAAGGCCTCGGCGGCCACGCGCTGCTGGGCGTCGAGGCCGTCGAGGAGGTTCTCCGGGGTCACGGTGCGACCGGAGGCTCGTCGAGCGATCCGCCGTACCAGTCCTCGATGAGCGCGCGCGCGATCGACGACCGGCCGGGCAGGATGACCTGCTCGCGCGCTTCCCACAACTCGTCGCGGGCGAACCAGCGCAGGTCGAGGATCTCCTCGCCGTCCGGATCGAGCGCCGCAGGGTCCTGGTCCTCCGCGAGGCGCGCGGTGAAACCGACCATGACGGAGGCCGGGAAGGGCCACGGCTGGGAGCCCTTGTACTCGGCGTCGACGACCCGGATGCCCGCCTCTTCGTAGATCTCGCGCTCGACGGCCGACTCGAACGACTCCCCCGGCTCGACGAACCCCGCCAGCAGCGAGTATCGGGACTGCTCCCACATCGCGTTCGAGCCGAGCAGCAGCCGGTCGTCGCGATCGAGCACCGTCACGATCACGGCCGGGTCGGTGCGCGGGAACACCTCGGAGCCGTCTTCGAAGCAGCGACGCACCCAGCCGGCCTGTTCGACGACGGTCGGGGTCCCGCAGCGCGGGCAGTGGGTGTGCGAGGCGTGCCAATTCGCGATGGCGAGCGCCTCGGTGAAGAGCCCGGCATCCCGGTCGCTCAAGGCGGTGGCGACGGTGCGGAGGTTGCCCCACCTCGCCTCGTCGGGCTCGAGCTCGGCGGCTGCGGCGTCGGTGAGCACCTCGAGCACCACGGCGCTGCCGGCCGGCTCCGTCGCGGTGGCGACGAGCGTACGACCGAGGTAGACGCGCACGAGGGCGGACGTCACGCGCTCCACCGGCAGCAACTCGAGCGCAGCGATGCCGGTGGCGGAGCCCCAGCCATCAGCGGCCGGCGTCGCGGCCTCGACGCTCTCGGCCGTGAGCAGAGCGCGTCCCTTCCACAGCGCGAGCACGCGTGTGGTGGGATCGTCCCAGAGTTCGTCGAACAGCGCCGGACGCGAGCGCGACACGTGATCGCGGTCGATCGCGTGCCGCGACAATGGCAGAGCGCTGAGGGGGAAGGGCGACATCGGGGTCCTTTCAAGGCGTGGCGAACAAGCCCACGCGGGGAAGTCCATTTAACCTAGGAAACATGGCCAGATCCCATCTCACTCTAGCCGCGCTGGCCACCTCGGCTGTCGCCGGCCTGGAGGTCTCCGGTACCCGCAGCTACAGTCTGGGCGGGGCGGCGGAGTTCGACTCCGCATTGCTCAGCGGCCGGGACGGGCAGACCTGCATCATCCGCGTGCCCACGTCGCAGGCCGCCGAGACCGAGCAGAGCGCCGACCTGGTCGCCCTGCGCGCCCTCACCACCGGCATCAGGAGCCGCCTCCCCTTCGATGTCCCCAGCTACCTGGGCCAGACGCCGATCGGGGGCACCCGCGCTGTGGTCTACGACTTCCTCGCCGGCCACCACATCGACATCGACGACATCCCGCCGGGCGACGGCCTCGCCGGATCCATCGGTCACGCGATCGCCGCCATCCACACGCTGCCGACCAACTTCGTGGGCGAGGCCGGCCTGCCCGTGCTCAGCGCCACGGAGTGCCACACCTCGACCACCTCACTGATCGAGTCCTCGGCGTCGACGGGGCTGCTGCCGAGCGCGCTGCGCGACCGGTGGCGCGACGCCGCGGCAGACCATTCGCTGTGGCAGTTCCAGCCGACCGTCATCAACGGCGCGCTCACCGTCGACTCCTTCCTCGTCGAAGACGAGAGCGTCACGGCCGTGCTCGGCTGGTCGGCGTTGCGCGTCGGCGACCCGGCGCGCGACCTGCACTGGCTGCTGGCGATGAGCCCGGATGCCACCAGCGGCGCCCTCGGCGCGTACGCCTCGACCCGTCAGGTCGCCACCGACCGGCAGTTCACGCAGCGCGCGATGCTCTATGCGGAGCTGGAGGTCGCTCGCTGGCTGCTGCACGGCCGTGAGGTGCGCAATCAGTCCATCGTCGATGACGCCGTCGAGATGCTCGACGGTCTTGTGGACCGCGTGCACACCAACTCCGCGACCCAGCTCTCCACCGCCACGGGGCCGATCCTCGCGATCGACGACGTCGAAGCGATGCTCGACCGCACCCCGGGCGACCGTCGCTCCGACGAGTACGGTCACGCCGGCGGGATGAAGCCCGTGGTCGAGGACCAGAGCGAGCGCAGCTCCTCCTCCGAGTAGAGACGTTCGGGCCGGATGACGAGGTCGTCGGCGACGAAGTAGAACACGGCGTCGATCCGTTCGGGCTCCATGCCGGCGTACCGGGCGTAGGCGAGCCGGTAGAGCGCGAGCTGAAGCTGCTTGCGCTCCAGGTCGTCGGCATCGCGCGGCGCCTTGCCGGTCTTCCAGTCGACGATCTGCACCGCGTGCTCGCCGTCGTCGGCCGGGTACACCGCGTCGAGCTTGCAGACGACGACATGGCCGGCGAGCGTGACATGGATCTCCAGCTCCACCTCCTGAGGACGTCGTGCCGCCCATTCGCTGGCCGCGAAGGTGCGCTGCAGCGCCTCGAGAGCGTCGGCCTCGAGAAGCTCCCCCGCGGGGTCGTCGAGTTCGGTGGCCGTCGCGTCGATCACGTCGGAGCCGCCGGCGATCGTGCCGTAGCGCTGCTCGACCCAGCCGTGGAACAGCGTGCCGAGCCGCGTCTGCCGGTAGGGGCGTTCCGGCATCGGTCGGCGCAGGGCCGCCGCGACGGAGGCGGGGTCGGTGACGTAGTCCTTGAATCGCGATGCGGGGATGCGCGCCGGAAGCTCGACGAGGCCGGCGTCCGCCGCCGCGGTCGCTCGCTCGGCGAGCAGCAGATCGATGTCGTGGGCGTACACACCCCCGGAGCCGGTGCCGCGCTCGGCGGCCGCCAGTACAGCCGCGGCGGCCGCCTGCACGCGCGAGCGACGCGATCCCAGCGGATCCAGCGGCCACACCACGGTTTCGGACGACAGGGTCAGCGGATTCTCCTCCGGCTCGTCGCAGTCGGGGAACGCGTCGGACGCGATGAGACCGGCGGCCTGCAGTTCGAGGAGGAAGAGGCCGGGGCCCCGTGGCTTCGTCTGCGTCGACCAGTACGAGCCGGAGAGCAGCAGGCTCTCCCGCGCACGCGTCACCGCCACGTAGACGAGCCGTCGCTGCTCGGCCGCGTGCCGCTCGACGATCTCGTCCTGGAAGGTCTTCACCGCCTCGTCGACGTCCTTCTGCGTCTCCGCGGTGCGCCAGGCGAGCATCGGCAGCTCCGATGCGTCACCTCGGAACTCGAACGGGAGCGCGCCGAACTCGAGCCAGCCGCGTTTGCTGAGCGGACCGCCCGGCAGCTCGCCGTCCACCATGCGGGGCACGGCCACGATGTCCCATTCGAGCCCCTTCGACCCGTGGATCGTGAGGATCTGCACCGTTCCCGGCTCGGGCTCCTCGCTGCGCGGCGCGAGGTTGTCGCGCTGCTCCGCCTCGGCGAGCCACGAGAGGAAGGAGCCGAGCGTCGCCTGGTCGTCGCTCGCGAGGTACGACGACACCTGCTCGGCGAAGGCGTCGAGGCTGGCCTGGCCGAGCTGTGCGGTCTCGTTGGCGGCGACCTCGATGTCGAGCAGCAGCTCCTGCTGAACGAGGGTGACGAGGTCGAGCAGGTCGAGGCCGACCCGCGAACGCAGGTAGTCGAGCTGACGCCCGGCGGCGCGCATCCGCTGGAGGCCCTCGGCACTGAAGCCCGTGAGCTGGGTGTGCCCCTCCGGTGCCTCGACCACGAAGTCGAGCGCGTCGACGAGCGATGCCGACTCATCGCCGGCGACCGACTGCCGCAGCCGTTCCCGCACGGCCGGGTCGAGCTCGCGGAAGCGGTGGTCGCGCGCGGCCAGCCAGGACGCCACGCCGCGCAGGGTCGCGATGTCCTTAGGGCCGACGCGCCAGCGTGCGCCCGCGAGCACCCGGATGAGCTCCGATCCGGCGGTGGGGTCGTGCATCACGCGCATCGCGCTCACCAGGTCGGCGATCACCGGCTGCTCCAGCAGGCCGCCCAGACCGAGCACGTGGTACGGGACGCCGTGCCGGGCGAGCGCGCCGGTGAACGCGTCGATCTTCTTGATGGAGCGGCACAGCATGGCCGCACTCGGTGGCAGGCCGTCGTCGTCGCGCCGGGACAGCCGCTGAGCGAGCCAGCCGGCGATCTCCTCCGCCTCATCGGCGACGGTCTGCTCGAAGCGCACATCCAATTCGCCCGGTGTCGCCCCCGGCCGGGCGCCGAGACGCTCGACCTGCACGGGCGACGAGGCCGACAGGGGCTCGACCAGGGTGTTGGCGGCGTCGAGCACGTGTGTGGGATTGCGCCACGAGGTGGAGAGGGCGTACTGCCGCGCACCACCGCGCGTGCCCGTGAAGTCCAGAGAGAAGCGCCCGAGGTTGGCGGCGCTCGCGCCGCGCCAGCCGTAGATCGACTGGTGGGGATCGCCGACGGCCATCACGGCCTGGCCGGAGAAGAGCCGGGCGAGGAGCCGGGTCTGAACGACCGAGGTGTCCTGGTACTCGTCGAGGAGGATCACGCGGTAGCGCTGCCGGTAGTCGTCGACGACGGCGGGGAGCCGCTCGCTCACGCGTAGCGCGAGCGCGACCTGGTCGGAGTATTCGACGAAGCCACGGCGCACCTTCTCGGCGGCGAACTGCTCGGCGAGCGCGAGGAGCGGGGGAAGCGAGCCGACGGCGGCGACCGCCATGCGCACCGATGCGTACACGTCTTTCACCCGGCCGCTGCCGGTCGGCAGCTCGGTGAGCGCGGCGAACCGCTCGGTCATCCGCTCGACATCGGACGCCTCGACGACGTTCTCGCTCAGCGCGCGGCTCAACGAGATGACCGCGCTCGTCACCTGGTCGACGCTCTTCTCGAGCTCGACCAGGCGGTCGTCCGTGCTGGTCACGACCAGCCGGCGCGCGAGCTGCCAGGCGGAGGCTTCGCTCAGCACCGCCGATTCGGGCTCCCGGCCGATCAGCAGCGCGTTCTCGCGGAAGATCGCGTTCGCAAACGAGTTGTAGGTCGCGACGGTCGGTGCGTCGAACGGGTCGAAGGCGACGTCGGTGAGGCCGGAGGCGACGAGCTGCTCGATGCGCTTGCGGATGCGCACCGCGAGTTCCCCGGCCGCCTTGCGGGTGAAGGTGAGGCCCAGAATCTCGGAGACCCCGACGTGACCGTTGGCGAGGAGCCACACGACGCGGTTGGCCATGGTCTCCGTCTTGCCGCTTCCGGCGCCGGCCACGACGATCGCCGGATCGAGGGGAGCCTCGATCACGGCCTGCTGCTGGAGCGTCGGTGTCGGCAGCCCGAGGGCCTCGGCGATCTCGACGGCGCTCACCCGGCGCGCCGGGCGCGCCGCCTCTTCTGCCAGGGCGAGTTCGACCAGGTCCAGGGTCGCGTCGTCGACCTCCCACTCGAGCAGGCCGTCCCTGTTCTCCTCGGTCATGCGCTCACCGCCGGGACCAGATGGATGCGGTACTCATACTTCGCATGCGGGTCGCGTTCGTCGAGGTCGAGCACGGCGACGAAACTGTTCGCGGCCATGCCTCCGGCTGCGGTCGCGACGCGCTCGCGGAGCCGGTCGAGGCCCTCGGCGTCGAGCCGTTCCTGGGCCGCCTCGCGGTAACGCCTGCCGCCGGTCCCGCTGCTGACGAAGAGCAGCTTGGCACCACCCGATTCCAGCCCGGACTCCCTGGCCTGCTCGACCGCGTCGTGTGCGAGGGCCAGTTGGTACGCCCCGAGCTGCGCGTGCTGCGCGACCTTCGCCGCGGTCGGCACAGTCTTGCCCGTCTTCAGGTCGACGATGACGATGGTCCCCTCCGGTGTGCGCTCGACCCGGTCGATGGTGCCGCTGACGGTCGCCTGCCCGAGCTCCAGCGTGAAGGCGCCCTCGGAGCCGAGCAGCACGCCGCCCGAGCGCTCGAAGTCGCGCAGGTACTCCGACACCCCCTCGGTGAGCCGCCGAGTGCGGCGCCGCTCCTTCTCTTCGAGCCACGGCGACTCGAAGCGCAGTTCCCCCCAGCGCTCCTCGACGCCACTCCACAGGTGCTCGACGCTCAGATCGGCGTCGGGCTCGGTGCTCACCTGCTCCATCACGGCGTGCACGACCGTTCCGATCCCGGCGGCCAGCCCGCTCGGCGACGAGGCCATCGCATCGACGAACCAGGCCAGCGGGGACTTCTCGAAGGTCTCGAGACGGGAGGGCGAGACGCGAACCCGGGCATCCGGATCATCGAGGTCGACGAGCGGCTCGTCGGTCGACGGCTCGATCAGGCCGTACCACTCGACCGGGTCTGCGCCCTGCACCTCGGCGACAGCGAGGCGAGCGAGCGCTTCGGCCGCGTCGGGCGATCCCGTCGTGACGAGACGGCGGCGAAGGCGCCCCACCATGCCGCGCAGCGAGAGCGGATGCGCGGAGTCGTCGGTGTCGTCGAAGGCCAGCTCCGCCGCGAGCCGCAGGAACGGCGACGGCTGCTCGTCGTCGTTCGCCGTCGCGGTGAGGATCACCTGGCCGCGCGCCCGGGAGACGGCGAGCGCGAACATCCGGAGTTCGTCGCCCATCACCTGGGCCTGCTCGTCGACGGTGCCGGATGCCGTGCCGCCTACGGCATCGCCCAGCTTCTGCGGATGCAGCAACGAGCCGCGCAGCCGGAGGTTCGGCCAGACGCTCTCCTGGAGGCCGGCCACGGCGACCACCTCGAACTCCATGCCGATCGTCGCGCTCGGGGTGCAGACCAGCACCGCCTCCGCGCCGGTCTGAGCCGCGAGCGTGTCTTCGGGGACCTCGGCTTTGAGCACCTCGTCCACGTAGTCGGAGGCCGGACGTTCGGGCGAGCGCTCGACGAACCGCCTGGCCGAGGTGAAGAGCGCGACCACGCCGTCGAGGTGGCGGTTCGCCTCGTCGGCGACGATCCCGCTGCGCTCGGACTGCTCGAGCCAACGTTTCGCCAGCCCGCTGCGTTCCCAGGCGTGCCAGAGCAGCTCCTCCACCGTCGCGCCCGCTGCGGCCTTCTCCCGGCCGGCATGCAGCGTCTCGGCGAGCCGGGCCGCACGGCGAGCGGGCGCCGAGTCGATCGTGGCCAGTCGCCCGGGCGCACCGAGTGCCTCGACCAGCAGTTCGTCGCCCGACCGGTTGCCGTCGCCGGCCAGTTCCTCCTGCCGCAGCGCCAGGCGGAGCCGACGCAGACTCACGCCGTCGAGGCCGCCGAACGGGCCGAGCAGGAGTTCGGTGGCGACCGAAGCGGTGAGTTCGACCGCGTCGAGCTCGACTCCGATCACCGTGATGAGCTGCCGGGCGGCGTAGTCGTCGCGCAGGGCACGCCCGGCGACCGACGTCTTGGTGGGCACCTCGGCGACCGCGAGTGCCCTTGCGAGCGCCGGCACGTGCGCTCCGGAGCGCACGACGACCGCCATCTCGTTCCACGGGACGCCGTCGAGCAGATGCCGCTCGCGCAGCCGGCGGGCGAGCCTGGCCGCCTCGGCCGGGGCCGAGGACGCCTCGATCCGCACGATGGGCTGTGCGGTGGGAGCGATCGTGCTCTCGGACGCGGCGGCCAGGCGCTGCATGCCGGCGGCGGCTGTGCCGATGCGCTCCGTCACGAGCGACGTCAGCCGCCGCAACGGAGCGCTCTGGCGATGCGCCGTTGCGAGCACGAACCGGCTGACCGGCACCCCGAGGCGCGCCTGCAACTGCCCGAGCGCTGCCGCCTCGGCTCCGCGGAACGTCGTCGATGCGACATCCGGATCGCCGAACGCCACGATCGCGACGCCGCGACCGGCGAGCGCCCGCAGCAGGCCGACCGTCGCGACCGTCGCCTCCTGGATGTCGTCGACCAGCACCAGTCGCAGACCGCTGAGACCACCCCCATTGCGCACGACGGCGACCGCCTCGGCCACGAGCTCCGCCGAATCGACGAAGGCGCCGCGATAGCTGTCGACGACCTCGTGATACTCCGCGATGAACCGCGCGGCGGCGCGCCACTCGTCGTGCCCCGTGATCGCGCCCAGCTCGGAGAGCCGGCTCGGGGTCACACCGTGCTCGACGCACCGCGCCATCAGCTCGCGCAGCTCGGTGCGGAAGCCGCGGAGCATCCTGACCTCGGAGCTCAGCGGATCGGGCCACGCGGGGCCCGTGCCGTCTTCGAGGTGGCCGGCGAGGAGCTCGGCGATGATCTGGTCCTGCTCGCCGCCCGTGAGCAGCCGGGGGGCGTCCCGCGCCTCCGACCGGGCGCGCTGACCGACGAGCTGGAACGCCAGGGAGGTGGCGGTGCGGGCCAGCGGGCCGTTGCTCGGGACCCCGATGCGGAGCGCGATGCGGTCGCGCAACCGCGTCGCGGCCGACCGGGACGCGCTCAGCGCCAACACCTCGTCGGGCGCGTACCCGCGCACCAGCACGCGCTCGGCGATCGCCTCGACGAGCGTGGTCGTCTTGCCCGTGCCGGGCGCGCCGAAGACGGCAGCGGACGCTCCCTCTTCGAGCGCGAGGACGGCGAGCTGCGAGTCGTCGAGCGAGAGGTCGATCCGGTCGCTGACCGCCTGTCGGCGGGGCCGGAAACCTCGGATCGTCATGATTCACACGGTACCGGCGTCCGCCGACAGAGAACGCGGCGCAGCGCCGATGGCTGCGTGTCGTAGTCTGAACTCACATCCGCCGGTCAGATTCGAAAGGCACCACACGTGGAGATCCGCATCGGAATCGTCAACGCTCCTCGCGAGCTCAGCTTCGAGTCGACGCAGTCGGTCGACGAGATCGCCGAGCAGGTTCAGTCCTCGCTCTCCGGCGGCACGGGCTTCCTGCGGCTGACCGACGACAAGGGCAAGGTCTACCTGATCCCGACGGCCGGTATCGCCTACGTCGAGATCGGCAGCGACGAGGCCCGCCGCATCGGCTTCGTCGGCTAGCGACACCGCGGTGGAACTCCTCTTCATCGCCCTCGGCGGCGCCATCCTCGGACTCGGCGCCCGTTACCTGCTGCCGCACCGCCACACCCACGGCGCCGTGCTGGTCCCCGCCATCGGCGTCATCGCCGCCAGCGTCCTCTGGGTCGCCCTCACCTGGGCCGGCCTGAAATGGAACGGCGGATGGATCTGGTGGATCACGCTCGTCGGCACGGCCGTCATCGTGACCGTCGCCGACCTGGTGATCGGGCGCGTGCGCACGAGCAGCGACGACCGCCTGCTCGCCCAGCTCACCAAGGGCGCGGTCGCCCGGTAGAGCGGTGGCGCGCCGCGTCAGGCGGTCAGACCCAACGCGTCCATCCGACGGGTGTGCGCCGCGATCAGTTCGGTGAAGATCGGCTCGATGCGCTCCTCATCCGTCCTGGTGTTGCCGGACAGGTGCAGAGCGGACCGGGCCACCAGCAGGGTGTCGCCGACGAGCCGCCGCCCCCACATCGCGAGGCGCGACGCCAGTTGCGGATCCGCGCCGATCTCCGTGCGCAGTACGTCCATCACGCCGTCCTGACCGCCGTCCGACCCGAGAAGGGCCGCGATCCTCGGGCCGACGTCGCCGGGCAGCCCCGCCGCGAGCCGGATGAAGAAGTCGTCGAGCAGCCCGCTCGTCACCTCGACGGCGAGCAGGGTCTCGCGCCAGTCCGAGCCGGTCGTGAGAACACTGAACCCGTCGATCGCGTCGGCGAACGGCTTCATCACGTCGGCCGGGTCGTCCCCCCGTCGCCGGATCTCCGCGATGATGCCCTGGTGCTTCGACAGCGACGCGCCGGCCGCCAGCGCGACCTTCTCCTTAGCGGAGAGGTCGTCGACCTGGCCGACGACGCGGGACAGCGCCTGGAACGACTCGAGCTGCAGGTACGCGGCCTGGCCGAGATACGGCAGCAGGTCGGGCATCACTTCGTGCAGGTCGACCCTGGTCGCATGCGATGGGGTGTCCCGCGGTTTGAGTCGGGGAAGCTCGACCGGGGGCCGGCGTCGGGATAACCAGGATGCCACGTACAGCAGTGTAACGGGGAGGTCCAGTAAGCTTGACCTGCCGTCGGCGTTGGATCGACGGCCCTACGCCTGCGATGAGAGACAGGGCGTAGACCTTTCACCTCTATTCGAACAGGCATAACTTCGTGACTTTCTCCGAACTCAATATCGATCAGGACATGGTCGACGCTCTGGCCGCCAAGGGCATCATCGAACCGTTCCCCATCCAGGCGCAGACCATTCCGCTCGCCCTCGACGGCCAGGACATCATCGGCCAGGCGAAGACCGGAACGGGCAAGACCTTCGGCTTCGGCCTTCCCATCATCCAGCGCCTCGGCCTCCACCCGGAGCCCGGCGTCCAGGCTCTCGTCGTCGTCCCCACCCGCGAACTCTGCGTGCAGGTCTTCGAAGACCTCTCGCAGGCGGCCGCGAACCGCGACACCGACGTCGTCGCCATCTACGGCGGCAAGGCGTACGAGGGCCAGATCGCCCAGCTCAAGTCCGGCGCTCAGATCGTCGTCGGCACGCCGGGTCGTCTGCTCGACCTCGCCGGCCAGCGGCTCCTCAACCTCGGCAATGTGCGCGAGATGGTGCTCGACGAGGCCGACAAGATGCTCGACCTCGGCTTCCTCGCCGACATCGAGAAGCTCTTCGCCCAGACTCCGGCGACGCGCCACACCATGCTCTTCTCGGCCACGATGCCCGGCCCGATCGTCGCGCTCGCCCGCCGCTTCATGACGCGCCCGATCCACATCCGCGCCACCGACCCCGACGAGGGTCAGATCCAGGCGAACATCAAGCACCTCATCTACCGGGCGCACTCGCTCGACAAAGACGAGGTCGTCGCACGCATCCTGCAGGCCGAGGGTCGCGGCAAGACCGTGGTCTTCACGCGCACCAAGCGCGCTGCGGCCAAGCTGGTCGAGGAGCTGAACGACCGCGGCTTCAACGCGGCCGCCGTGCACGGCGACCTCAACCAGGAGCAGCGCGAGCGCGCCATGGCCGCGTTCAAGGCCGGCAAGAAAGACATCCTGATCGCGACGGATGTGGCGGCGCGCGGCATCGACGTCGAGGACGTCACCCACGTGATCAACCACACGATCCCCGACGACGAGAAGACCTACCTGCACCGCGCCGGACGCACCGGCCGTGCCGGCAAGACCGGCATCGCCGTGACGTTCGTCGACTGGGAAGACCTGCACAAGTGGGCGCTCATCAACCGGGCGCTCGAGTTCGGGCAGCCGGAGCCGACCGAGACCTACTCGTCGTCGCCGCACCTGTTCAGCGATCTCGACATCCCGACCGGCTCCAAGGGCCGTCTGAAGCCGACGCCCGCCGTCAAGACCGAGTCCGCTCCGCGCGGCACGCGTTCCGAGGGCAGCGGCTCGCGCTCCGGGTCGTCCGAGGGCGACCGCAACCGCAACCGCAGCCGCACCCGCGGCGGCCGGCCGGCCGGCTCCCCCGCCGGCGAGACCGCGCCGTCCGGCGACGTCTCGCAGGCCGCGGGCACCCACGACGGCGGAGGCACCGAGCACCACGACGGCAACAGCGCCCCGCGCCGCCGCCGGCGTCGCTCGCGCGGTGGCGCCCCCACCACTCCCGCCAGCTGACGCACCAGCGACGCAGCGAGCTCCGTCCTCACCAGGACGGGGCTCGCTGCGTTTGGGACCGCTACGCCCATGCGGGTACGGCAGTACTGCGGCGCGGGTCAGTACCAGTTGTGGGAGACTTCGTGCGCCCAGGCGCCGCACGGGGAGCCGTAGGCGCGGCTGATGTAGTCGAGACCCCAGTTGATCTGGGTGTTCGCGTTGGTCATCCAGTCGGAACCGGCCGTCGCCATCTTGCTCGCCGGCAGCGACTGCGGGATGCCGTACGCGCCGCTCGACGTGTTGTAGGCGTCGGCACGCCATCCGGACTCCTGGTTCCACAGCCAGATGAGGCAGCTCATCTGGTCGCTCCCCCAGCCGTAGGCGCCGAGACGACTCGCCGCGTACGACTGCGCGGCGGCGGGGTCGGACGACACACCTCCCGGCGGCGCCCAGCCGTCGGCGCTGCCTCCGCTGTTGGCTGCGGCTGCGGCAGCCGCGGCAGCAGCAGCCGCCGCCGCGGCCGCGGCCGCCGCCTGGCCCTCCTGGTAGGCCTTCTCGACCGACGCCGCTTTGTGCTGCAGCGCTGCGAGTTGTGCGTACAGCGTCGTCGCGTGCTGCTTCTGCGTCGCGAGTTCCGCGTCGGCCGCCTCCTTCGCCGCCTTGGCCGCCTCCAGCGCCTTCTGCGCCGCCACCGCCAGCTGGTCCCGGATCTTCTTCGCAGCGGCGGCCTGAGTGCTGAGAGACTGCGAGAGGTTCTTCTGCGCGCTCGCCTCGGCGAACAGGGCGCTCGACTGGTCGGTCAGCTTCGACATCGTGCCGAGCTGGTACAGCAGCGCCGAGGATCCGCTCGCATTGTTACCGGTGAGGAAGAGCCGCAGAGAGAGCTCGGTCGCTCCCGAACGAGTCAGCTGCGAGGCGAGCGTCCCGCTCTGCGTCCGCAGCGACTCCGCCTTCGTGGTGGCCGCCTTCGCTCGCGCGGTCAGGTCGTCGGACTTCTGCGTGGCCGCGCTCAGCGCCGCCTGGGCCTGGCCGTACTCCCCCGCACGCTTCACGGCGAGGTCGCCCGCCGCGTTCGCGGCCGTCTGCAGACCGGCGAGCAGGGTGTTGATCCGATCGACCTGGGCTTGACTGGCGGAGGCGCTGGACTTCGCTGCCTGCACATCGTCCCAGGAGGGGTACGACGTGGCAGCGGTCGCCGGTGCGGCACCTCCCGCGGCGATCAGTGCGGTGACGAGCACCACGGACGCAGCGGCGGCGGACCAGTTCGATCGCCTCACGCAGTCACCTCCCGTTGCTTTCCCCGGTCCAGGCTAAGCGCGGATCGTCAGGACGCGTAGAAGGGCGCCGCGCCTGTCGCTTCTTCGATGATCCGGTCGAGGACCTCCGGCGAGGTGGTGTTCTCGCCCAGGCGGTTGGGCTTTCCCGAGCCGTGGTAGTCGCTTGATCCCGTGATCGCGAGTCCGTATTTCGCTGCAAGTTCGTGCAGCCGGAGCTTTCCGTCCTGCGTGTTCTCGCGGTGATCGATCTCGAGACCGAAAAGCCCGGCGTCGACCAGGCGGGCGAGCCTCTGCTCGGGGATGACGCGGCCGCGGCCGCCCGTTCCCGGGTGCGCGAGCACGGGAACGCCCCCGGCCTCGCGGATCAGCCGGACGCCGGTGAGCGGCTCGGGAGCGTAGTGCGGCTGGTAGTAGCCGCCGCGCCAGTGCAGGATGCCCGCGAAGGCGGCGCTGCGGTCGGGAGCGAATCCGCGGGCCACGAGCGCGTCCGCGATGTGAGGACGGCCGACGGTGGCTCCGGCGGTCGCCTGGGCCATCACGTCGTCCCAGGTGATGTCGTAGTCTTCGCCGATGCGCCGCACCATGTCGGCCGCGCGGCGGAGCCGGCCGCTGCGGATGCGCTCGGTCTCGGCGACGAGCGCTTCATTCGCCGGATCGAAGAGGTAGCCGAGCATGTGCACGCTGGCGAACTCGACGCGGGTGCTCAGCTCCATCCCCGGGATGAGCGTGACGCCGACCTCGGCCGCAGCGACGGCGGCGTCCGCCCAGCCGGCCGTCGAGTCGTGGTCGGTGAGTGCCACGGTCCCGAGTCCTGCGACCGCAGCGGCACGCACCAGTTCGGCGGGCGTCTCGGTGCCGTCGGACACGCTCGAATGGGTGTGCAGGTCGACGGGACCCCGGAAGCGTCGCGCATCAGCCATGCACTCCATCCTAGGAGTGGAAGAATGGGAGCCATGTCTTCGCAGTCGACCAGTGAGCAGACCACCTCAGCCCCGGAACCCCGCGCGACCTCCAATCGCTCGACGACGCCGGGCTCCGACGGGTTCAAGGAGTACATCGGCAGCGGCTGGGCCGACCGCGCCGAGCCGATTCCGGAGGCGCGTCGACAGGCTTCCTTCGCCGCGGCACGGCGCTCCCGCATCTCCGAGCTGTACCCGGGCAAGCGCCTGGTCATCCCCGCCGGCCGCCTGAAGCAGCGCTCGAACGACACCGACTACGCCTTCCGCGCGCACTCGGCCTTCGCGCACCTCACTGGCTGGGGTTCGGACTCGGAACCGGGCAGCGTGCTCGTGCTCGAGCCGACCGCCTCGGGACACGAGGCGACCCTCTACTTCCGTGAGCGCGCCGGGCGCGACTCCGACGAGTTCTACGCCAATCCCGAGATCGGCGAGTTCTGGATCGGTCCCCGTCCGTCACTCGCGCAGGTCGCGGGCGACCTCGCCCTCGCGACCCGCGGCATCGCCGACCTTGCCGCGGTGATCGACACCGCAGACGGCTCCACCGTCATCGTCCGCGAGGCCGACAGCGAGCTGACCGACCAGATCGACACGGGCCGTCTCGTGGCCGCCGGCGACGATGCGACGGCGGAGGACCACTCCGAGGACGACCAGCTCGCCCGCGATCTGTCCGAGCTGCGGCTCGTGAAAGACGAGTACGAGATCGGCGAACTGCGGGCCGCCGTCGCTGCGACCGGCAGCGGGTTCGACGACGTGATCGGCGACCTCGAGCGCATCACGGCGCACCCGCGGGGCGAGCGGCTGGTCGAGGGCGTCTTCAACGGACGTGCCCGCGCCGACGGAAACGCGGTCGGTTACGACACGATCGCCGCCAGCGGGCCGCACGCGTGCATCCTGCACTGGACGCGCAACGATGGTCCCGTCGTGCCGGGCGACCTCATCCTGCTCGACGCCGGCGTCGAGGTCGACAGCTACTACACGGCCGACATCACGCGCACGTTCCCGATCGACGGGACCTTCTCCCCGACTCAGCGCCTGGTCTACGAGACGGTGCGGGAGGCGGCCGATGCGGCGTTCGCGATCGTGCGCCCCGGCATCCGGTTCCGCGAGATCCACGCGACGGCCATGGAGGTCATCGCCCGCCGCACCGCCGAGTGGGGGCTGCTGCCCGTCAGCGCAGAGGAGGCCCTCCAGGCCGAGAATCAGCATCACCGTCGCTACATGGTGCACGGCACGAGCCACCACCTGGGACTGGACGTGCACGACTGCGCCCAGGCGCGTCGCGAGCTCTACCTCGACGGTGTGCTGCAGCCGGGCATGACGTTCACGATCGAGCCCGGGCTGTACTTCCAGCCGGACGACCTGACGGTGCCGGAGGAGTTCCGCGGCATCGGCGTGCGGATCGAGGACAACATCCTGGTCACGGCCGACGGCGCGGAGAACCTGTCGATCGCCATCCCGCGCACGGCCGACGACGTCGAGGCCTGGGTGCAGCGACTTAAGTAGGGGCCGCTCAGCGCTGGCCGTCGGCCGGCGGCTCGCCGACGACGGGCGGCGCCGGCTGCACCGGCGGCACGTCCTGCACGGGCGGGGCCGGCGGCGCCTCCTGCACCGGCGGGGCGGGCGGCGGATCCGACGGATGCGCTGCGACCGGCGGGTCGGACGGGTGCGCGTACGCGGCACCCTGCCCGCCGTTGCCTACGTGCATCAGGTTGCGTGCGCGGTTCGCCAGGTCGGGATCCACCAGCACCGAGTAGCTCGTCGCGATCACCTGCATGACCGAGGTGTAGTCGCGGCGGCGGCGGTTGATCGCGTACGAGACGATTCCGAAGAGCATGCCGAAGCCGGCGCCGATGAGCACGGCGGCGACCACGAAGCCCAGATTGGTCGCCGGCGAGAAGATCACCAGCAGCAGCCCGAAGAAGATACCGAGCCAGGCGCCGGAGGCCGCACCCGCCAGAGCGACCCGCCCCCAGGTCAGCTTGCCCGTGACGCGCTCGACGCTCTTGAGATCGCTGCCGATGATCGACACCTTGTCGACCGGGAAGTCGGCCCGGGCCAGCACGTCAACCGCCTGCTGGGCCTCCGGATAGCTCTCGAAGGTCTCGACGACCTCGCCGCGTGGCAGCGTGGGGAACAGGGCGCGGTTGCGTCCGCCAAGCGGACTCGGTGTGCTCATCGCCCTATTCTTCCACCCGGCGCGGTACGGCGGCTTGCAGGGCTTAAGTTATTACATGTGAGTGCCACGAGAGTGTTCGTCGCCCGCTTGGCCGGGTGCACCGTCTTCGACCCCCTCGGCGACCGCGTCGGCAAGGTGCGGGACGTCCTCGTGGTCTATCGCAAGAACGATCCGCCCCGCGTCGTCGGCCTGATCGTCGAGATCCCCGGCAAGCGCCGCGTCTTCGTCTCGATCGGCCGGGTCACCAGCATCGGCAGCGGCCAGATCATCACGACCGGCCTCATCAACGTCCGCCGCTTCGAACAGCGCGGCGGCGAGGTCCGTGTCATCGCCGAGATGCTCGGTCGCAAGGTCGAACTGACCGACGGCACGGGCGAGGCGACCATCGAAGACGTGGCGATCGAGGAGTCGAGCACCGGCGAGTGGGCCATCAGCCAGCTGTTCGTGCGCCGGCCGAAGACCGGACCGTCGCCGTTCGGCAAAGGACCGACCACCTTCGTCTCCTGGAGCGAGGTGCGGGAGAAGCAGGCACGGGGCGAGGCGCAGTCGGCGGAGCAGCTGATCGCGACGTACTCGGAGCTGAAGCCGGCCGACCTCGCCAACACCCTCCTCGACCTCCCGGCGCAACGGATGCTCGAGGTCGCCGAGGAGCTCCCCGACGACCGGCTCGCCGACGTGCTCGAGGAGATGCCCGAGAGCGAGCAGGTGCAGATCCTCGCCCAGCTCGACGACGACCGCGCGGCCGACGTGCTCGACCAGATGCAGCCCGACGACGCGGCCGACCTCATCGCCCAGCTCTCCGACGAGCGCGGAGAACACCTCCTCGAGCTGATGCAGCCGGAGGAGGCGGAGGACGTGCGCATGCTGCTCACGTACGCGCCCGACACCGCCGGCGGACTCATGACCACCGAGCCGATCATCGTGTCGGCCGACGCCACCGTCGCCGAGGGGCTCGCGCTCATCCGGCGTCACGAGCTCGCGCCCGCGCTCGGCGCGGCGGTCTGCGTCACCCTGCCGCCCTACGAGGCTCCGACCGGCCGCTTCCTCGGCCTCGTGCACTTCCAGCGGATGCTGCGCTATCCGCCGCACGTGCGGCTCGGCACGCTGCTCGACCCCAGTCTCGAGCCGGTGACCGCCGACACGAGCGCGGCCGAGGTGTCGCGCATCCTGGCGAGCTACAACCTCGTCTCCCTGCCCGTCGTGGACGACAACCACCGCCTGGTCGGGGTGGTGACCATTGACGACATCCTCGACTACCTGCTCCCCGACGACTGGCGAAGTCGCGACGACGAAGACGACGAGCCCGTGAAACGCGCGCCCGTCTCCGATCAAACCGGCAGTATCCGAGTCGCGAGCGGAAGGAGGAGCGGCAATGGCCCGAGGTAAGCAGGACACCAGGCTCGACGCCCCCAAGGGGCTGCGCACGACCGTGCTCCCCCGGCGCGGCAACGGCGTGGAGCAGAGCGACCGGTTCGGCCGCTTCACCGAGTGGATCGCGCGCGCCATGGGCACCCCGTGGTTCATCCTCGGCCTGACCATCTTCGTGATCTTCTGGATGGCGTGGAACACCTTGGCGCCCGTCGCCTGGCGGTTCGACTCGATCGCGCTCGGCTTCATCGCGCTGACCCTCGTGCTGTCGCTGCAGGCGTCGTATGCCGCGCCGCTCATCCTGCTCGCTCAGAACCGGCAGGACGACCGCGACCGCGTGCAGATCGAGCAGGACCGGCAGCGCGCCGAGCGCAACCTCGCCGACACCGAGTACCTCGCTCGCGAGGTGGTCGCGTTGCGGCTGGCGGTCAAGGACATGGCGACGAAGGACTTCATCCGCGCGGAGCTGCGTTCGCTGCTCGAAGACCTCGAGAGCCGCGACGACGAGGACGGCGAGACGGCGCGTGCCTGACCTCGCCGCCGCGATCGGGCGCGCCCTCGGCGGCGTTCTCGATCCGGAGATCCGCAAGCCCATCACCGAGCTCGACATGGTCGGCGACGTGGTCGTGGACGCGGCGGGGAACGCGACCGTCGGCGTCAAGTTGACGATCGTCGGATGCCCGGCCGCCGACACGATCGAACGGGATGTGCGGGCCGCCACGGCCGCGGTCCCTGGAGTCACCGGCGTCGAGGTCGAGGTATCGGTGATGTCGCGGGACGAGCGCAGAGCGCTCACCGAGAAGCTGCGCGGCGGCCGTGCGGCTCGGGCGCAGCAGTTCGGGCCGGACTCGCTCACCACGGTGTACGCGGTGACGAGCGGCAAGGGCGGCGTCGGCAAGTCGACGCTCACGGCCAACCTCGCCGTCGCACTGGCCGAGCGCGGCCTGCGGGTCGGGATCGTCGACGCCGACGTGCACGGCTTCTCGATCCCGGGCATCCTGGGGCTGGTCGACGAGAACGGCAACGCCCCGCGACCGACCAGGGTCGACGACATGATCCTGCCTCCCGTCGCCTACGGCGTGAAGGTCGTCTCGATCGGGATGTTCGTCGACTCGCCCTCGGCGGCCGTCGCGTGGCGCGGCCCGATGCTGCACCGCACCATCCAGCAGTTCCTCGGCGACGTGTTCTTCGGCGACCTCGACATCCTGCTCCTCGATCTGCCGCCGGGCACCGGCGATGTCGCGATCTCCGTGGGGCAGTTGCTGCCCAACGCCGAGGTGCTCGTCGTCACGACGCCCCAGCCGGCGGCCGCCGACGTGGCCGAGCGGAGCGGGGTCGTCGCTCGGCAGACCGGCCAGCGCGTCGCCGGCGTCATCGAGAACATGGCCGGGCTCCCCCAGCCGGATGGCAGCATGCTCGAGCTCTTCGGGTCGGGCGGCGGAGCCGAGGTCGCCCGCCGGCTGTCGGCCGGACAGGATTCGCCCGTGCCGCTGCTCGCCTCCGTCCCGCTCAGCATCGCGCTGCGGGCGGGCGGGGATGCCGGCGCCCCGATCGTGGTGACGGATCCCGCGGACCCGGCCGCGGCCGCCATCCGGTCGATCGCCGATCATCTGGCCACCCGTGGCCGCGGCCTGTCCGGTCGCAAGCTCGGTCTCAGCGTCTCGTAGAGGCGTTCGTCAGCGCGACGGCGGCTCCACGATGCGCGCGAGCAGTTCGACCAGCAGTCGCTCCGTGACTTCGTGCGGCAGCGCCTCGATCAACGCGAGGAACGGGGCCATGTCGTCGGGGAGCCGCGCCCCCGACGGGTCGTCGCTGTCGCCGGCCAGTCCGATCGCCTGCAGGATGCCCGCGGCGGTGTCCGAGTCGAGGGGGCCGTCCACCAGTCCGGCGGGCAGCGCGCCGAGCACGGCGGACGGATCCGCCGCCGGCTCACCGCGCACATCGTCGGCCGATGCACGCAGCGCCGCCTCGAGTTCGTCGAGCAGCTCCTCGGTCACCGGCGTGATCGTCAGGTGCGTCGTGTGCGGCAGGTGCGTCCCGTCGGCCTGGGCGAGCCCGGGCTGCAGCTGAAGGAGCCAGCCGCGACGGCGCGCCCGGTCGGCCCAGTGGTGCGGGTCGACGCGCCGGTGCTCGGGGACGCTCTCGTCCACCGCGACCGCGAGCAGCGGACCGACCGGGTCGCCGACCACGCGCAGCCCGTCGATGTCGCCGATGATGTCTGCCAGGGCTCTGGTGGCCCGCCCGCACGATTCCGCGAGCTCAGCGAACCCACGGGCACCGAGGGCCTGAACGATCGCCCACGAGGCGGCAAGGGCTCCCGCCGACTTGGAGCCGAGCATGGTGGGGTTCACCACCGGGTAGCCCGGCCATCCCGTCGTCGCGAAATACTGGGCGCGCTGACGGTCGCGGCCGCGCTGAAGCAGCACGCTCGCCCCCTTCGGCGCATAGCCGAACTTGTGCAGGTCGGCCGAGATGCTCGTCACGCCCGCGACGCGGAAGTCCCAGAGCGGCAGCGGTGAGCCGTCCGGCCGCCGCCAGAACGGCAGGATCCAGCCGCCGATGCAGGCGTCGACGTGGCAGGCGATCCCCGCCTCGTCGCAGGCGGCGGCCACCGCGGTCACCGGATCGAGCGTCGCGTACGGATACGACGGCGCCGAGACGACGACCAGTGCGACATCCGGGCCGAGGCGGTCGATGATCGCGGCCGGGTCGACCGCGCCCGTCTCCTGGTCGATGGGCACGAGGTCGAGCGCGAGGTCGAAGTAGTGCGCGGCCTTCTGGAAGGCCGCATGCACCGAGACCGGGGCCACCAGCCGCGCACGGCCCTCGCCCCCTGCGGAGCGCCAGACGTCGCGCGCGGTCTTGACCGCGAGCAGGCACGACTCGGTGCCTCCGGTCGTCACCGTTCCGACGACGTCGTCACCGCCGTTCAACAGCTCGCGTGCGAAGCCGAGCACCTCGCGCTCCATCACGGCGACCGAGGTGAACGTGGTCGGATCGAGGCCGTTGACCGGCTGCACCAGCCGGATCGCGTCCGCCGCGAGCTGGTCGATCGCGGCGACGCCCGAGTCGTAGACATAGCTCAGCACGTGACCGCCGTGCGTCGGGGCATCCGCCGCCCTCAGCGCCGTGAGCCGGGCGAGAATCGCCGTGGAATCAAAGCCGACCATCGATGTCCTCCTTGCGCAGGCGGTACCGGAACAACGGGATGAGGCTCGCGGCGACGATCGCAGCAGGCACGACGCTGAAGCTGAGCACGATACCGGCGACGGCACTGGCGGGCTGGGTCTCGCCGGCCGCCACGACGGCCGGTGTTGCCGTGCGGGCGACGTAGCCGGTGACGGCGAGCACGACGGTGAGCACCGTCGCGCCGAGGGCCATCCCCGTCGTCTCCCCCGCCGTCCACATGCCGCCGAACGTTCCGGCGCGGCCGGAGCCGTTCCGCGCGGCGTCGTGCGAGATCACGTCGGGCAGCATCGCCATCGGCAGCGACTGCATCCCGGCGTATCCGGCGCCCACCAGCGCGACCGGCAGATACACCCAGGCGCCCGGCGCCCAGAGCAGCGCCACCATCGACAGCGCCGCGAGCCCGAACAGGATGCTCGCCGCGGCGAACCCGCGCTCCTTGCCGATGCGGCGCGACACGACCTGCCACAGCGGCGTGACGACGAGCGCCGGCCCGATCAGCGCGACGAAGAGGAACGTGACGGCGTCCTCCGAGTGGAGCACCCACGTCGCGACGTAGTTGGCGCCGGCGAGCATCACGCCGGTCGCGAGGCCCTGGAGCAGGAAGGTCAGCAGCAGCGCCCGGAAGGGCTGGCTGTCACGCAAGGCCCGGATGCCGGCGGCGTAGTTCGTGCGCAGCGTCGTCGTGACGCTCTCCCGCGGCGGCGCCGGAGCGTCGATCACCGGGATGCGCGGAGCGACGAAGCTCGAGATGAGCATCCCGACCCCGATCACCACCCCCGCCACGACGGCCATCAGGAGGTAGCCGGCGAACTTGTCGTCGCCGCCGAGCGCGCGCAGCGCCGGACCGCCCGCCCCGAAGAGCAGGATGGCGAAGGTCAGCACGACCACCCGCCAGGTCAGCAGCCGCGTGCGCTGGTCGTAGCCAGAGGCGAGTTCGGCCGGCAGCGCGATGTACGGCACCTGGAAGAGGCTGAAGGCGGTGGCGGTGAGAAGGAAGGCGATGAGCACCCAGATCGCGGCGATCGGCTGGATGGTTCCCGGCGGGACGGCGAACGTGACGATGAAGAACACCGGCAGAGCGATCGCGCCGAGCATCATCATGCCCCGGCGGGTGCCCGTGCGCGCCAGCATCCGGTCGGAGCGCGCGCCGATCACGGGGTCGATCACAACGTCCCAGATCTTGGCCACGGTGACGACGACGCCGGCGACGATGGCGGCTACACCGAGCGTGTCTGTGAGGTAGTAGACCAGCACGAGGCCCGGCAACGTTGCGAAGCCGCCGGTCCCGAGGGATCCGATGGCATAACGGGCGATCGTCCTGCGGGAGAGCAGCTGCTCCGTTGCGATCATTCCCGCATGCTATTGGATAAAACGGGTCAGGTGGACTCGCTGTCGAACGGAGGCAGCGCGCCGGCCTGCAGTTTGCGCTGGCGCTGGGCGTAGGCGGACTCGGTGACCGGTTTGATCGCCGTCGCCGTGGCCGTCGCGGTCGCCGTGTCGTCGTCGAGCAGGGCCTCGCGGATGATGCGGCGCGGGTCGTACTGGCGCGGATCGAGCTTCTTCCAGTCGACCTCGTCGAACTCCGGGCCCATCTCGTCGCGCATCCGGTCTTTGGCCCCGTTGGCGAAATCGCGGAGGGACCGGGTGAACTGACCGAGCTTGGCCGCGTAGAGCGGCAGCCGCTCCGGGCCGAGCAGGAACGCCGCGATCACACCGATGATCAGCAGCTTCTCGAAGGTCAATCCGAACACCGGATAAGCGTAACGCGGAACGCCTGCACGAAAGCTGCGATGGCGGGCCGTATCCTGGTGCCCGAGATCACCGGGAGCGCTGTGTCAGACAAAGAATCGAATTGGAAGTTCGCCGACGAGGTCATCGTCGAGAGCGAGGTCGTCGCGCGGGCACGTCAGCAGTCGCTCGAACTCGGGATCGACCCGATCGCACCGAGCGTGGGTGCGCAGGCGGCCGTCGTCGTCGCGGCGACCGCTGCCGAGAACATCGTGGAGATCGGCACGGGCGTCGGTGTCTCCGGACTCTGGCTGCTGACCGGGGGGACGCGGGCGTCCCTGACCTCGATCGACTCGGAGCTCGACCACCAGCAGCACGCCCGCGGCTTCTTCACCGACGCCGGGATCGCCTCGAACCGCGTGCGGCTCATCACCGGGCGCGCACTCGACGTGCTCCCCCGCATGAACGAGAACTCGTACGACATCGTCTTCATCGACGCCGACCCGCAGTCGGTGATCGAGTACGTGGAGCACGGCCTGCGTCTCGCCCGCCCGGGCGGCACCGTGCTGGTCGCGCACGCCCTCTGGAAGGGTCGCGTCTCCGACCCGGCTCAGCGCGACGACGTGGCCACGGGCTTCCGCACGCTCGTCACCGAGACGGCGGCATCCGGTGCTGTCGTCAGCGCGCTCTCGCTCGCCGGCGACGGCCTGCTCCAGATCACCAAGCTGGTTCCGTAGCGGCTGCGCCGCGCAGGCATCGCACGACAGACGAAAGAACGGGCCCCCGCGGGGGCCCGTTCTTCGTCGTGATCAGGATGGGGCGACGACGCTCGCCAGTGCGTCGTGAAGCTCTTTCGCCTCCGCGTCGTTGACAGAGACGACGAGTCGCCCGCCACCTTCGAGCGGCACTCGCACGATGATGAGCCGACCCTCCTTCACAGCCTCCATTGGCCCGTCCCCGGTCCTCGGCTTCATGGCCGCCATGCAGCTCCCCTTTCGTGGATGTCTTCTCATTATCTGTCATCGGCGGTTGCCTGAGGAAATCGTGTGTCTACCCGCGTCGGCGCGTCGCGCCGATCACGGCGGCGACCAGTCCGCTCCGTCGACCCCCCAGCAGACCAGCAGCCACCCCACCTGGAGCGCGAGGAAGAGCACGACGAGAGCCGTGCGGTAGACCCTGCTCTTCGGAATCGCCAGGGCGCCGAGCAGCGGGAACAGCGGCATCAGGAGCCGGAAGGTGCTGGATTGCGGGAAGAACACTGCCAGCAGGTACACGGAGTAAGCGATGATCCAGAACCGCAGATCGGGTCCGAGTCGTCTCACCGGCGGCGTGAAGAGCGCGATTCCGAACAGCACCAGCACGATCAGCAGGGTCACGACGCCGAGCCAGCCGGGCAGCCCGAGCATGTAGCCGAACCACCAGTCCGCTCCTTGGAACCACGACGAGAACGGCACCAGATGCGTGTAGCCGATGTACGGCGCACGCCAGGCGAGCTCGGTGTCGGTGTACGCGGTCCAGGATCCCGTCGCGATGCCGGCGATGGCGGGCCAAGCGAGGCCGGCCAGCCCGCTGAACACCGTGAGCGAGACCCCGAGCACCCGCTCTCGCGGCGGGAACGGATCGCTGTCGCGCTTGACCCAGCGGTAGACCACGTGCATCGCGAGGGCGAGCGCGAAGGCAAGTCCACTCGGGCGGGTGAAGGCCATCACCAGCACCACGGGGAACAGTGCCACGTACCGGCGCTCGACGAGCAGGTCGAGCGCCACCACCAGCAACAGGATGTACAGCGACTCCGCGTAGGCCAGCTGGAACAGCGGAGAGACGGGCGAGACGCAGAACAGCACGACGGCGAACAGAGCGGTCGACGGCGAGAAGCCGAGCGTGCGCAGCAGGCGGTGGAAGACGAGCGCCGCGCCCGCGCCGCAGAGGAACGAGACCGTGACGGCGGCGACCGGCCACGGCATCCTGGTCAGGAACTCGACCACGTTCACGACGCCCGGGTACACCGGCATGAAGGCCCAGGCGTTCTCTGTGACGTGCACGCCGTCCACCGTCGGCAGCGCAGCGGGATATCCGCTGATCGACACGATGTTGTACCAGCGGCCGTCCCAGATCGCGGCGAAGTCGAAGTAGCCGGGATGCGCGGCCGTCCACTGGTTCATGCCCTGCGCGTTCGCCAGGATCAGCAGGAACGCGGTCGTGACCGCGCGGGCCGCCAGGTAGACCGCGAGCACACGCACCCACCAGCGCGTCCACCACGGCGCGGCCTCCCGCTGCGCCGGACGCTCGAGCAGCCGGTGCTGGGGCGCGGCCTCCTCAGGCGCGGCCGGCACCGGTGAGCCAGGCACGGAGACCCGTTTCGACGGCGGTGATCTGCTGCACGGCGACGCGCTCGTCGTCGGCGTGCGCCTTGAGCGGGTCGCCCGGGCCGTAGTTCACCGCCGGGATGCCGAGCGCGCTGAACCGGGCGACATCGGTCCAGCCGTACTTGGGCTTGGCCACGCCGCCGACCGCCGCCAGGAACTCCTGGGCGAGCGGGGCATCCAGACCGGGCCGTGCGCCGTCGGCGCGGTCGACCACGGTGATCTCGTAGTCGCCGAAGAGCTCGTGCATGTGCTCGATCGCCTCGTGCGAGCTGCGGCTCGGAGCGAACCGGTAGTTGATGTGCACCATGCACTCGTCGGGGATGATGTTGCCGGCGACGCCGCCGGTGATGCCGACGGCGTTGAGTCCCTCGCGATACACCAGGCCGTCGACCTCGACCTCGCGCGGCTCGTACGCAGCGAGGGTGTCGAGGATGGGCGCAACCTTGTGGATGGCGTTCTCGCCGATCCAGCCGCGGGCGGAATGCGCGCGGAGTCCGAAGGCACGCACCTCGACGCGGAGGTTGCCGTTGCAGCCGCCCTCGACCACGCCGTTGCTGGGCTCACCGAGGATGGCGAAGTCGCCGGTGAACAGGTCGGGCCGGTTGCGCGCGAGCCGGCCGAGGCCGTTGAGCTCGGCGGAGACCTCTTCGTGGTCGTACCACATCCACGTCACATCGATCGCGGGGTCGGTGAGCTCGGCGGCCAGCTTGAGCTGCACGGCCGTACCCGACTTCATGTCGACGGTGCCGCGGCCCCAGAGGTACTCGATGCCGTCGATCTTCTCGAAGCGCGTCGGAAGGTTGTTGTTGAGGGGCACAGTGTCGATGTGGCCGGCGATGACGGCCCGGCGTTCGCGCCCGAGGTTCGTGCGCGCGACGATGGTGTCGCCGTCGCGGATGATCTCGAGATGGCCGAAAGCGCCGAGCGCCTCCTCGATCTCGTCGGCCAGCCTCTTCTCGTTTCCCGACACCGACTCGATGTCGCAGATCTGGCGGGTGAGGTCGATGGACGAAGCGCTGAGGTCGAGAGGCACCCTACTAATCTAGAGGCATGCCCACCGACGTTTCCTCCGAATCCTCCGCGCCCCGCCACGCCTGGGGATACGGCCTCGCAACGATCGCCGGCGACGGCACTGTTCTCGACACCTGGTTCCCCGAGCCGAAGCTCGGCGGCCTTCCCGCCGGGCGCGACCGCTGGATCGCTCCGGCCGAGCTCGAGGAGCTCGCCGGCGACGACCCCCGCCGCAATGTGCGCGTCGACATCGTCACGGTCGAGATCGACCTGGATGCGGCACCCGCGTCGACCCCCGACGCCTACCTGCGCCTGCACGTGCTCTCGCACCTGCTCGCGCGCCCGAACACCGTGAACCTCGACGGGATCTTCGGCCACCTGCCGATCGTGGCCTGGACCAACGCCGGGCCGGTCAACCCGGCCGACCTCGATCGTCTGCGTCCGCGGCTGCAGCGGGCCGGCATCCACGTGACCGGCATCGACAAGTTCCCCCGCCTGCTCGACTACGTCACCCCCGCTCGCGTGCGCATCGCCGACGCGTCGCGGGTGCGCCTCGGCGCGCACCTGGCGCCGGGCACCACGGTCATGCACGAGGGCTTCGTCAACTTCAATGCCGGAACGCTCGGCACCTCGATGGTCGAGGGACGGATTTCGCAGGGTGTCGTCGTCGGCGACGGCTCCGACATCGGCGGCGGCGCCTCCATCATGGGCACGCTCTCGGGCGGCGGCACGCAGCGCGTCGCGATCGGCGAGCGGGCGCTGCTCGGCGCCAACTCGGGCATCGGCATCTCGATCGGAGACGACAGCGTCGTCGAGGCGGGCCTCTACGTCACGGCCGGCACCAAGGTCGTCGTGGTGGGCGGAGCGCCCACGGCCGACGGACGCCCGCAGACCGTCAAGGCCGTCGAGCTCTCCGGCGCCCCCGGGCTGCTCTTCCGTCGCAACTCCGTGAGCGGCGCCGTCGAGGTGCTGCAGCGCTCGGGCGGCGGCATCGAGCTCAACGCGGCGCTGCACGCGTAACGCAGCGCCGCGTCGGAGTCAGACCATCGCGAGCACGCTCGCCGGGTCCGCGAGCACCCGGCCGATATCGGCGATGAAGCGTGCTCCCTGCTCGCCGTCGACGACCCGGTGGTCGAACGACACGGCGAGCGTCACGACCTGACGCAGGGCGATCTCTCCGCGGTACTCCCACGGCTGTCGTCGCACCGCCCCGAGGGCCAGGATCGCGGACTCCCCCGGCGTCAGGATCGGCGTCCCGGCATCGACCCCGAAGACGCCGACGTTGGTGATCGAGATCGTGCCGCCGCTCAGCCGCTCCGGTGACGTGCGGCCCGCCCTGGCCGTCTCCGCCAGCTCCCGGATGCCCGTCGCCAGGCCCGCGAGATCGAGCGTGTCGGCATCCGGGATCGTCGGCACCACGAGCCCGCGCGGCGTCGCGGCCGCGATCCCGAGGTCCACGTAGCCGAACTCGACGATCTCCTGGGTGTCGTCCTCCCAGCGGGCGTTGACCGACGGGGTGCGCCGCACCGCGAGGCACAGGGCCTTCGCCGTCACCGCGAGCAGCCCGGGGCGGCTCTCGGCGAATTCGCGCTGCGCGCGCAGGCGCTCGAGCAGTTCCATGGTGGGCGTGACGTCGACGGTGAGGAACACCGTGGCGTGCGGTGCGGTGAACGCGCTGCGCACCATCGCGTCAGCGGTCCACTTGCGCACCCCCTTGATCGGGATCCGCGTCTCGCGCGGCCGGCGTTCGCCTGACTCGCTCGTTCGTGTCTCGACGACCGAGTCCCGCGCCTGCTCGACCGGCGGCGCGACCGGCGAGGCCTCCGCGAAGTTCTCGACGTCGTGGCGCGTGATGAGGCCGCGGTCCCCGGTGCCGGCGATGGCGGCGAGGTCGATGCCGCGCTCTCTGGCGAGCTTGCGCACCGGCGGGGTCGCCCGCGGGCGTTCGAGCACGGTGGTCGCGGTGGCGCCGGTCGACGCGGGTGCCGACGGGCCTGCCGAGCCCGACGAGAACGACGAGACCGACGAGACCGGCACCGCGGACGTCGCGAGGCCCGGCCGCTCCCGGCGGCGGGGGTGACTCGTCGAGTCCGCCTTCGCGCCGTAGCCCACGAGATTCGGCTCGGGCGCCGCGCTCTCGGCGGAGGGAGACGCGCCGTCGGCGGGAGCCGACGCATCCGGGATCTCGAACGCGACGATCGGGTCGCCGACCGAGACCGTCACTCCGGGTTCCACGAACAGGCGCGACACGATGCCCGAGTATGGCGCGGGAAGCTCGACCAGTGCCTTGGCGGTCTCCACCTCGGCGATGATCTGGTTCAGCTCGACGGTGTCGCCGACCGCGACGTGCCACGACACGAGTTCCGACTCCGTGAGCCCCTCCCCGAGATCGGGCAGAGCGAACTCCTTGATCGCGCCCATCAGTCCTCCACCCCGGTGAGCGAGTTGGGGCGGTCCATCGCGCGGTCGATGCCGTCGAGCATCCGGTCGAGGTCGGGCAGGTGGGAGCCCTCCAGCTTCGCGGCCGGGTACGGGATGTCGTGGCCGGTGATCCGCACCGGCGCGTGCTCGAGGTAGTAGAAGCAGCGTTCGGTGATCGACGCGGCGACCTCGGCCCCGATCCCACCGGAGAGCGGCGCCTCGTGCGACACGACCAGGCGTCCGGTCTTGCGCACCGAGGCGATGATCGTGTCCATGTCGAGCGGAGAGAGCGAGCGCAGGTCGATGACCTCGACCGAGACGCCCTCGTCGGCGGCGGCGATCGCCGCATCCCGGGCGACCTGCACGACGCCGCCATAGGTGACCACCGTGACGTCCGTGCCGGGCACGAGCACGCGTGCCGTGCCCATCGGGCGGGCATCGGCGAGCGGGGCGGTCTCGTCGACCTCGCCCTTCACGTGGTACCGCCGCTTGGGCTCGAAGTAGAGCACCGGGTCGTCGGACGCGATCGCCTGCTGGATGAGCGTGTAGGCATCCTGGGGATCGGACGGGCTCACCACCCGCAGCCCAGCCGCGTGCGCGAAGTAGGCCTCCGGGGAGTCGGAGTGGTGCTCGGCCGCACCGATTCCGCCGGCGAACGGCACGCGGATCGTGATCGGCATCCGCACCGCTCCGCCCGTGCGGTAGTGCATCCGGGCCACCTGGCTGACGATCTGGTCGAAGGCCGGATAGATGAAGCCGTCGAACTGGATCTCCACGACCGGGCGGTACCCGCGGTACGCCATCCCGACAGCGGTGCCCAGGATGCCGGACTCCGCCAGCGGCGAGTCCATCACCCGGCGCGGTCCGAACTCGGTCTGAAGTCCGTCGGTGACCCGGTAGACGCCGCCGAGCGTGCCGATGTCCTCGCCCATCAGCACGACGCGGTCGTCGCCGGCCAGGGCGGTGCGCAGCCCCGCGTTGATGGCCTTGGCCAGCGTGAGTGTCGTCATCGTCCGTCGCCTCCCACGAACGTGCGCAAGTACCGGCTGTAGTGGTCGCGCTGGCGGGTCAGCCCGGTGTGCGCTTCGGCGTACACGTTGTCGAACACGCTCATCGGGTCGGGATCGGGCAGGGCGACGCAGGCGGCACGCAGCTCGGCGGCGACACGGTCGGCGACCGCGGCCACGGCCTCCGCCCGCTCGGGCGTGAGGGCGCCGTGGGCGCTGAGCAGGGACTCCACGCGGGCGATCGGGTCCTTCGCCTTCCACGCGTCGAGCTCGGCGGGGTCGCGGTAGCGGGTGGGATCGTCCGCGGTGGTGTGCGGGCCCATCCGGTAGGTCACGGCCTCGATGAAGGTGGGGCCGCCTCCGCTGCGCGCGCGGTCGAGAGCGGCGCGAGTCACCGCCATCACCGCGAGCACATCGTTGCCGTCGACCCGCACGCTCGGGATGCCGAAGCCGGGAGCGCGCTCGGCGATCGGGCGCTGCGCCTGCAGGGCGACGGGCTCCGAGATCGCCCACTGGTTGTTCTGGCAGAAGAAGATGACCGGGGCGGCATAGGTGGCGGCGAAGATCATCGCCTCGTTCACGTCGCCCTCGCTGGTGGCGCCGTCGCCGAAGTACGCGACCGCCACGGCATCCGTGCCATCGGCCTGGATGCCGAGCGCATATCCCGTGGCGTGGAGCGTCTGGGCGCCGATGATGACCTGCGGGGTGGCCATGTTGATGTCGTACGGGTTCCAGCCGCTCTGGGCGACACCGCGCCACACCTTCACCAGGTCGCCCAAGGCAGCGCCGCGGCAGTAGGCGACGCCGTTCTCGCGGTAGCTGGAGAAGACGAAGTCGTCGCGGCGGAGGGCCCGGCCGGAGCCGATCTGCGCCCCCTCCTGCCCGAGCAGCGGGGGCCAGAGGCCGAGCTCGCCCTGGCGCTGCAGAGCGGTCGCCTCGGTGTCGATGCGGCGGATGACCACCATGTCCTCGTACAACGAAAGAAGCTGCTCGTCGCCGATGTCGGAGATCCAGGCGTCGTAGCGCACGTCGCTCAACCGATCCCCCGCCGGGGTCAGGAGCTGCACGGTGTCGAGTTCGCCGAGGTGGAGTTCACCGAGGTGCACCTCGTCCATCCGGCTTTCGCCGTCGGAGTCCCTCAGGGCTGGCTGATTGTCGATCGTCACGGTTCACGCAACCTTCACTCTCACGCCCGATCCGCGTGCTTGTGGCTCGCAGGATCGGCTTCCGGCCCCATCGCCGGAATTACTTGGAAGGCTACGCCGAGAGGTCAGCCAGCACAATCAACGGCGTGTCGGGTGGGCACGATGCACTATCTTGGCGTGTCGCCCGATGCTAGGTTTCGCACTATGCCCACCATCGACAGCACCGATCGGCGCATCCTCGTGGCGCTCACGGACGACCCGCGCGCGACCAATGTGACCATCGCCGACCGTCTCGGTCTCAGCCGCAACACCGTGCAGGCGCGCGTCGCCGCTCTCGAGCGCTCCGGCGTCTTCCTGTCGTTCGACCGCCGGATCAGCGCGCACGCCGCCGGCTACCCGCTGGCCGCGTTCGTGACGGTGCACGTGCAGCAGCAGAAGCTCGCCGCCATCGTCGAGCAGTTGGCGACCATCCCGGAGATCGTGCAGGCCCACGGCCTGAGCGGCCCCTCGGATCTGCTCGTGCGCGTGGTCTGCGTCGACGCCGAGGACCTGTTCCGCATCACGGGCGCCATCCAGGCCTGCGACGGCGTGGAGCGCGCCGAGACGGCGCTCGACATGGGCGAGCTCATCCCGTTCCGCCTGCACCCGCTGCTCGCCCGCGACGCCGCCCGCTGAGCCCCGGCACTGCGATCGAGTCCGAACTTGTTGCACCCCAGTACGGCGTGTCGCGAGCAACAACTTCGGACTCGATCGCAGTGGATGGGGCGGGCGCAGACGCACGGATGCCCGCGCAGCGAGGCTGCACGGGCATCCGGGTGGTGCGGGTGAGGACTAGCCTTCTGCGGGAGCCTCCGGGCCCTCGCTGGCGGCGTCGCGCCCGTGGGTGTCGGCGTCGTCGGCCTCTGCGAGCACCGGAGCGAGCGACAGCTTTCCACGGTCGTCGATCTTGGTGATCTCGACCAGGATCTTCTGGCCGACGTTGAGCACGTCTTCGACGTTCTCGACGCGCTTGCCACCGGCGAGCTTGCGCACCTCGGAGATGTGCAGCAGGCCGTCCTTGCCGGGCAGCAGCGAGACGAACGCACCGAACGCGGCGATCTTGACGACGGTTCCGAGGAACTGCTCGCCGACCTCCGGGTTGGTGGGGTTCGCGATCGCGTTCACCTGGGCACGGGCAGCCTCGGCCGACGGACCGTCGACGGCGCCGATGTACACGGTGCCGTCTTCCTCGATCGAGATGTCGGCGCCGGTCTCGTCCTGGATCGCGTTGATCGTCTTGCCCTTCGGGCCGATCAGCTCACCGATCTTGTCGACGGGGATCTGCACCGAGATCACGCGGGGCGCGGTCGGAGCCATCTCGTCGGGCTGGTCGATGGCGGCGTTGAGCACGCTCAGGATGGTCGTACGAGCATCCTTCGCCTGCTTGAGCGCACCCGCGAGCACAGCCGAGGGGATGCCGTCGAGCTTCGTGTCGAGCTGGATGGCCGTGACGAACTCGCTGGTACCGGCGACCTTGAAGTCCATGTCGCCCAGCGCGTCTTCTGCACCGAGGATGTCGGTGAGCGCCGCGTAGCGGGTCTCACCGTCGACGGTGTCGGAGATGAGGCCCATGGCGATGCCGGCGACCGGGGCGCGCAGCGGCACACCGGCGTTCAGCAGGGACAGCGTCGAGGCGCAGACCGAACCCATCGACGTCGAACCGTTGGAGCCGAGAGCCTCGGACACCTGGCGGATCGCGTACGGGAACTCCTCGCGGCTCGGCAGAACCGGAACGAGCGCGCGCTCGGCGAGGAAGCCGTGCCCGATCTCGCGACGCTTCGGCGAACCGACGCGGCCGGTCTCACCGGTCGAGTACGGCGGGAAGTTGTAGTGGTGCAGGTAGCGCTTCTTGGTGACGGGCGACAGCGAGTCGATCTGCTGCTCCATCTTGAGCATGTTCA
The DNA here is from genome assembly GCF_027921845.1 of Leifsonia poae. GTDB lineage: Bacteria > Actinomycetota > Actinomycetes > Actinomycetales > Microbacteriaceae > Leifsonia > Leifsonia poae. The sequence continues at coordinate 156,309 of NZ_BSEN01000015.1, read as the reverse complement.
GCGTGGTGACACCCAGGATCTGGGTCTCGCCGCGCTGGAAGATCGCCGAGCCGTGAACGCGCGGGATGACCTGCACCTCGGCGTCGAGCGGACGGATGTCGGTGAGGCCACGACCGTCGATACGGATGCCCTCACGCAGCACGCGGCCGCGCATGACGACCTTCGAGACCGACTTGTACGCCGCAGAGAACTGCGTGAGCACCTCGGCGTCGAGCACTCCGGCCTCCACCTTCTCGGTGAGAGCCGTCTTGACGCGCTCCTTGAGGGCGTCGTCGGCGTTCTGGCGCTCGATCTTGTCGGCGATCTGGTAGACGTTCACGAGCTCGTCGTAGGCGAGGCCGGCGACGTTGTCGTAGGTCTCCTGCGAGTAGGGCAGGAACACCGGGTACTCGGCGATGTCCTTGGCGGCCTGCTGCGCGAGCACGTTCTGAGCGGCGACGAGCTGCTTGAGGAACGGCTTCGAGGCCTCGAGGCCCTGGGCCACGACCTCTTCGTTCGGCTTGGTGGCGCCGCCCTGGATCAGGTTCCAGCTGCCCTCGGTCGCTTCCGCCTCGACCATCATGATCGCGACGTCTTCGTTGCCGTTGGCGTCGGTGATCACTCGACCGGCGACGACGATGTCGAAGACGGCCTCCTCCAGCTGCGACGCCTTCGGGAATGCGATCCACTGGTCTTCAGCAGCACCGTTGCCGGGGATGAGCGCGAGGCGCACCGCACCGATCGGGCCGCTGAACGGCAGGCCGGAGATCTGGGTCGACATGGACGCCGCGTTGATCGCGAGCGCGTCGTAGAACTCGTCCGGAGCGATGCTCAGGACGGTGATCACGATCTGCACCTCGTTGCGGAGGCCGTCGACGAACGACGGGCGCAGGGGGCGGTCGATGAGACGGCAGACGAGGATCGCCTCGGTCGAGGGGCGGCCCTCACGACGGAAGAACGAGCCGGGGATCTTGCCGGCGGCGTACGAACGCTCTTCGACGTCGACGGTCAGCGGGAAGAAGTCGAAGTTGTCCTTCGGGTGCTTGCTGGCGCTCGTCGCGCTCAGCAGCATGGTCTCCTCGTCGAGGTAGGCGGCGACTGCGCCCTGTGCCTGCTGTGCGAGGCGTCCGGCTTCGAACCGGACCGTGCGGGTGCCGAAGCGTCCGTTGTCGAGAACGGCTTCGGCGAATTTGATTTCGGGACCTTCCAAGAGGTCTTTCTCCTTTGTTTTACGTCGCCACCCCGTGTGGGCGGCGACTCATACATCGGAGCAGGGGAACAGGCAGATCGACGCGCTCGGTCGCGCGTACGTGCGGCATCCAGGCGTCGATGTCGACGCCGAGGTTGGTGCCCGTCTGGCCATCAGTAGAAATACACGGTTGCGTCACTGTGTCGATCGCACAGGGCATCCGGATACCACCACCGAGGACCAGCTCCTGCCAGCCTGCTCCGTTTGGTGCTCGTTGTTCAGTTGCACTTCACTGGTCGGCACACAGCCAACCCCGAGAATCCTAGCAGGTGAGCCTGTCAATCCGGCAGAGCGAGCGTCGCGCGCGCCGCATCGGCGAGCGCCCGGCCGTACGACGGCCCGTACGAGGCAGCGTGCACGACGAGCGGGTGCAGCTGGTGCAACGGGATGCGGTCGCGCCAGCCGGATCTCAGTGGCACCTCCCCGTCGTAACCGGAAACGATCGCGTCGAGGTACGGCGCACCGAAGAGCTGGAGCATCGCCAGGTCGGTCTCGCGGTGGCCGCCGTGCGCCGCCGGGTCGATCAGGATGCCGCCCCTGGCGTCCCAGAGCAGGTTGCCGTTCCAGAGATCGCCGTGGATGCGTGCCGGCGGCTCGTCGTCGTCGAGGGCTCCCGACGCGATCCGGTCGACGGCCTCCCGGATGACCGGAAGCTGTTCCGACGTCACTCCGCCGGCATCCACGGCGATGTCGAGGTACGGCAGGATGCGGTCGCGGGCATACAAGCGGCCCCACGACGTCTCGTGGGCGGCGGGCAGCGGACGCCTGCCGATGAACAGCGGGCCGTCCCAGCCGTCGGGCGGGGCACCGAAGGCTGCCGCGCCCGACGCGTGCGTGATCGCGAGCGCGGCGCCGAACGCGCGGGCCGCCTCCGGCGTCGGCCGGGTCTCCTCGATGCGTTCCAGCTCGATCCGGCCGGGCGCTACGTCGATCACCTCGACCACGCGGGCTCCGCCCCGGTCGATCGCTTCGGCGAGCCACTCGAGCCCGGCCGCCTCCGCCTCGAAGAACCTCGTCGGAGCATCCGCCCGCTCCTTCACCACGGTCTCACCCATCCCCCGAATCTACTGCGAACGAGTCCGGGAGAAGTCGCGCCTGATCGCATGATCCGGCCGATTTCTCCCGGACTCGATTCCGGGGGGTATGGGCGCGCGGGCTACTCGATGGAGAAGCCGCCGATCATCGCGCCGAAGTCGCCTTCGAGCGCGAACGGGTCCTTCACCATCGAGCTGCGGTCCGACGCGCTCACCAGCGCGGCGAACTCCCCCGCCGCCCGCTCGATGCGGTCGGGCAGCGCCTTGACCGTGTCAGCGCCGCTCCCCCAGTCGGCCGAGGCCGCGTACACGGAGGTCGGCACGACGACACCGTGCAGGTAGGTGAACATCGGGCGCATCGCGTAGTCGAGCGCGAGCGAGTGCCGCTCCGTTCCGCCGGTGGCGCCGATCAGCACCGGCATCCCGTCGAGCGCCGTGGGGTCGATCACGTCGAAGAACGACTTGAACATCCCGCTGTAACTCGTCGTGAAGATCGGGCTGACGGCGATGAGGCCGTCGGCGCCGGTCACGGTCTCGATCACGTCGGCGAGCGCCGGGCTCGGGAATCCGGCGAGCAGATTGTTCGTGACGTCCTTCGCGGTGTCGCGCAGTTCGATCGTCTGCACCTCGACCTCGACGCCCTGCTCGGTGAGGCGACGTACGGTCGCCTCCGCGAGCCGGTCGGCGAGCAGCCGGGTGGACGACGGCTGGCTGAGGCCGCCGGAGACGACGGCGATCTTCCTGGCGGTCATCACTTCACCTCCGAGGAGAGCTCGGCGTCGGCGGCGGCGTCGGCGTCGGCGGACGCGACCAGCTCAGCGGCGTCGCGCTCGGCGACCATCGCGGCGTGCGTCGGGCCGTCGGGCACGTGAGCGGGACGCAGGGTGTCGAACTCCTTGCGGAGCACCGGCACGACCTCCGAGCCCAGGATGTCGAGCTGCTCGAGCACGGTCTTCAGGGGCAGGCCGGCGTGATCCATCAGCCACAGCTGGCGCTGGTAGTCGCCGACGTAGTCGCGGAAGCCGAGCGTGCGGTCGATGACCTCCTGCGGGCTGCCCACGGTGAGCGGGGTCTGCGAGGTGAACTCCTCCAGCGACGGACCGTGTCCGTAGACGGGGGCGTTGTCGAAGTACGGCCGGAACTCGTTCACGGCGTCCTGCGAGTTCTTGCGCATGAACACCTGACCGCCGAGTCCGACGATCGCCTGGTCGGCGGTGCCGTGACCGTAGTGCTCGAACCGCTGACGGTAGAGCGCGATCATCTGCTGGGTGTGCGACGCCGGCCAGAAGATGTGGTTCGCGAAGAAGCCGTCGCCGTAGTAGGCGGCCTGCTCGGCGATCTCGGGGCTGCGGATGCTGCCGTGCCACACGAACGGCGGCACGTCGTCGAGGGGGCGGGGCGTCGACTGGAAACCCTGCAGCGGAGTGCGGAACTTGCCCTCCCAGTCGACGAAGTCCTCGCGCCACAGCCGGTGCAGCAGCGCGTACTTCTCGATGGCGAGCGGGATGCCCTGGCGGATGTCCTCGCCGAACCACGGATACACGGGGCCGGTGTTGCCGCGGCCGAGCGTGAGGTCCATGCGGCCGCCGGAGAGGTGCTGCAGCATCGAGTACTCCTCGGCGATGCGCACGGGGTCGTTGGTCGTGATGAGCGTGGTGGCCGTCGACAGGATGATCCGGTTGGTCTTGGCCGCGAGGTAGCTGTTGATGGCGACCGGGCTCGACGGGAAGAACGGCGGGTTGTGGTGCTCGCCCATCGCGAACACGTCCAGCCCGACCTCCTCGGCGTGCTGTGCGATCGTCAGGACGTCCTGCAACCGCGACGCGTCGGTCGGGGTCTGACCGGTGGTGGGGTCGGTCGTGATGTCGCCGACGCTGAAGATACCGAACTGCATTTTCGCTGCTCCATTTCAATGCGTTTGCATGTAATCGTCACAACGGCACGGGGGCCCCTGCTATTCCCGCACCGCGAGCGGGCGTCGCGCAGCCGTCGCGGCGGCCACGATCCCGATGCCGATCAGGGTGCCGAGCGAGTTCGCGACCAGGTCGCGCACGTCGCTGAACCGGCCGGGGATCACCAGCTGAGCTCCCTCGATGAGGCAGGTCGCCGCCACGCCGATCACGAGCGCGAGCCACCAGCGGTGCACCCCGAGCAGCAGCGTGAACAGCACCCCCATCGGAACGAACATCACGATGTTCGCCGTGAACTCCGCGCCGTCGTACGTCACCCAGGCGGTCGGCGGGAACCCCCGCAGCGCCGCGACGATCGCGCGGGCAACGGCGCTGCCGGTCGAGTCGGGCGACTGCGGCAGCAGCGTGATGAGGCCGACGGCGACGAGATACACGAGAGTCACGGCGGCGAGCACGGGATGACGGCGGATCACCCTCCTATCGTGGCCTACCGCGCTATCGTGGCCTACCGCGCCGCCGCGCCCGTCAGAATGAGCTATGACCAACGAGAGTCCCGCCCGGATCCCGATGCTCCGCACGCGCATGACGGCCCGCGACACCACCGAGTCCCATCGGGTCTCGAGCCCGCTGGAGCTCCTCTTCGACCTGACCTTCGTGGTGGCGATCGCCCAGGTCGCCGCGCAACTCGCCGCTGCCTCCGAAGAGGGCGAGATCATGGCCAGGCTCGGGCCGTACTGCATGGTGTTCTTCGCCATCTGGTGGGCCTGGATGAACTTCACGTGGTTCGCCTCGGCGTACGACACGGACGACGTGCTCTACCGGGTGACGACGCTCGTGCAGATGGCCGGTGTGCTCGTGCTGGCCGCCGGCGTGCCGACGGCGTTCGACCACGGCGATTTCACGGCGATCACGATCGGCTACCTGATCATGCGGATCGGCCTCGTGAGCCAGTGGGTGCGGGCCGCGATCGAGCATCCGGATGGCCGGGTGACGGCGCTGCGCTACGCGGCGGGCATCACGCTGGTGCAGGTCGGCTGGCTCTCCCGGCTGGCGCTTCCCGCCGAGTGGGGCTGGTGGACCTTCGTGATCCTCGCGGCGCTCGACCTGTCGGTGCCGCTCTGGGCCGAGCGCACCGGGAAGACGGCGTGGCATCCTCACCACATCGCGGAGCGCTACGGCCTGTTCACGATCATCGTGCTCGGCGAGTCGGTCTCGGCTTCGGCGATCGGCGTGCAGAAGGGCCTGGCGGACAGCGGCGTGACCGCGGCCCTCGTCACGATCGCGGCCGCCGGACTGGTGCTGCTGTTCGGCCTCTGGTGGCTCTACTTCCTCGAACCGGCTGCCGAGGGGCTCGCGAGCCGCCGCGGACGCTCGTTCTACTGGGGGTACGGCCACTACTTCGTCTTCGCGTCGCTCGCCGCCCTCGGCGCCGGGCTCGAGGTCGCGGTGCAGGCCGGCGCCGCACACGACGGCGCCGCACACGGAGAACTCCCCGACCTGGTCGTCTCGTACGCGATCGCCGTTCCCGTGGCCGTCTATCTGCTGATGCTCTGGGCGCTGCACGCCCCGCTGGTGCCGGAGGTGGTCATCCGCCCGCTGAAGACGAGCGGGGCCGTGATCGCGGTGCTGATCCTGCCGTTGGCCTCGGGGGTGATCGGCCTGGTCGGCGTCGTGATCGGTATCGCGGTCGTCGCCGCAGCCCTCGTCGCCCTCACCCTGCTCGACCAGGCGCTCGCGGCGCGGCGCTGACCTCGACGGGTTCGCCGGCTGCGCGTCGACCGGTGACCGTGCGAACGATCCCGGCGACCATGAGCCCCTGGCCGGCCAGGTAGGTCAGCATGATCAGGAAGTCGATCTGCCACGGATGGAAGCCGGGCAGGAACAACCGGAAGCCCAGCAGCGAGTCCGACACCAGGAACGCCGCCGAACCGATCGCGATCCAGCGGTTGCAGGCCGACCCCACGGCGGCGAGCGCCCCGAGCACCAGCCCGTAGAGGGCGAGAGGTGCAAGCATCGCCCCGGCGTGCGGCGCCAGGATGCCCACGAGCGCCACCCACCACACCAGGTAGACGCCGGCCCACCAGCGGGGCCGCGCTCGCACGCGCATCCGGCGCCAGAACAGGGTGAGGTAGGCGACGTGACCGAGCAGGAAGAAGCCGAGACCGATCAGGAAGCCGGGGCCTGCGTCCATCAGGGAGACGTCGCCGAGCCAGCCGAACAGGATGGCCAGCGAAGCCAGCAACGCGACCTCGCCTCGGCGCCGGGGCAGCGCCCAGAGCAGGGCGACCAGCAGCGCCGGCATGAGCAGGGGTTTGGTGATGGCCGTCAGTGCATCGATTCCGAACAGCTGGGAGACCAGATGGAGGATGCCGACGACGATGTACGGCAGGAACGGGAGCGCCACGCCACGAGCGTAGCGGTTCGCTCTCCCCCGGAATGACGAACGGGCCACCACCCGGAGGTGATGGCCCGTTCGCAAGAAGTTCGCGTCAGCAGCGAAGAGCTGCCGCTGTGACTCCGAAGGGTTCGACAGCGCCTTAGCGGCGCAGACCGAGGCGCTCGATGAGAGCGCGGTACCGGTTGATGTCGATGTCCGACAGGTAGCCGAGCAGGCGGCGACGCTGACCGACCAGGAGGAGCAGGCCACGACGCGAGTGGTGGTCGTGCTTGTGCTCCTTGAGGTGCTCGGTGAGGTCCTTGATCCGCTTGGTCAGGATTGCAACCTGGACCTCGGGGGATCCGGTGTCACCGGGGTGGGTCGCGTACTCTTCGATGATCGCCTTCTTGACATCTGCATCAAGTGCCATAGAGGGATCCCCTTTCTCTTCGTTGCGCGGTGCCCGGGGCAGAATGCCTGGGCTCTCTTTATCCGCGGCCGTCAGACGGCAACCTGGAAAGTCTACCAGAGGGATCCTGTGGCGGTCGCCGGACTCAGGCGGCCTCCGGCTCGGGTTCGAGCAGTGCGAACGCTCCGCCGAACGGGTCGACGACCGTGACCCAGCGCCCGACGCCGGGGGCGGAACCGCGTTCGTTGAGCAGCGTTCCGCCCAACTCGGTGAGCCGGACGACCGCGGCGTCGAGATCGGCGACGTTGAAGTACACGAGCCAATGGGGCGGGATGTCGGCGGCAGGCTCGATCGCTCCGGCGACCGAGGTCTCCCCCACGTCGAACAGCGAATAGACGCCGTCGCCCATCGCCATCTGACTCGTGCCGACGCCGAGCACGTTCTCGTAGAAGTCGAACGACGACTCGCAGCCGCCCTCGACCAGCTCGACCCAGTCGACGGCGCCCGGTTCCTCACGCAGCCAGGGCGAGTCCTTCTCCTTCTGCCACAGCCCGAACACCGCACCGGCGGGGTCGGCGACGATGGAGAGCTGAACGCCAGGGGCGAGCTCGCCGGGCGGCAGCAGGACCGCTCCTCCGGCCGCCGTCGCCGCGGCCGCGGACGCGTCGATGTCGTCCACTGTGAAGTACGTCGTCCACACCGAACGGCTGCCCGCCGGCATCGTCGGCGGCAGCGGGCCGATCGCCGTCACGGGCACTCCGCGCATCGTCGCCACGGAATAGCCGCCGGTCTCGGCGGACGCGGCCGGCAGCTCCCACTCGAACAGCTGACGGTAGAAGGCGGCGGCGCCGGCCTGGTCGGTGCTCTGCAGATCGACCCAGATCGGCGTGCCCTGCGGGAAGGAGTCGATGATCGGCATGGCCCACACCATACGCCGGTGGTCCGGCGCCGCGCGAGGGCGTCGGCCGCGCACGGACGAAGGCGGAGTACGGTGCGGACCATGAAGGCACTCCAATATCGCGAGATCGGTTCCCGCCCAGAAGTCGTCAGCATCCCGGACCCGCAGGTCGGTCCCGGCCAGGTGCTCCTGAAAGTCACCGCTGCCGGGGTCTGCCATTCCGACGAGTTCATCATGAGCCTGCCGGCCGAGGCGTACGTCTACGGTCTTCCCCTCACCCTCGGTCACGAGGGGGCGGGCATCGTCGAGGCGGTCGGCGAAGGGGTGAGCGGCGTGAAGCCCGGCGACTCCGTCGCGGTCTACGGACCGTGGGGCTGCGGCCGCTGCCACATGTGCGCCCAGGGCAAGGAGAACTACTGCCTCAACGCAGAGGCGGAGGGCATCCGGCCGCCCGGACTCGGGGCGCCCGGCTCGATGGCCGAGTACATGATCGTCGACAACGAGCGCCATCTCGTTCCGCTCGGCGATCTCGACCCGGTGAAGAACGTCTCGCTGACGGATGCCGGGCTCACGCCTTACCACGCGATCAAGACCTCACTGCCCAAGCTCGGCGCCGGGACCACCGCCGTCGTGATCGGCGCCGGCGGACTCGGACACGTGGGCATCCAGATCCTGCGGGCGATCAGCGGGGCGACGGTCGTCGCCCTCGACGTCAGCGACGAGAAGCTCGATCTGGCCACCCAGGTAGGCGCGCAGCACACCTTCCTGTCGAATCCGGATGCGGTGGGCGCCGTGCGCGACCTCACCGGCGGCCGCGGGGCGAACGCGGTGTTCGACTTCGTGGGCGTGCAGCCGACGGTCGAACTGGCCTCGGCGATGGCGGGAACGGAAGGGGACGTGACCATCGTCGGCATCGGCGGCGGCGCCCTCCCCGTCGGCTTCGGCCGCATCGCCTACGACGTGGCCGTGCGCACGCCGTACTGGGGCTCGCGGGCGGAGCTGATCGAGACCTTCGACCTGGCGCGCGCGGGCTCCGTCGAAGTGGAGATCGAGACCTACAGCCTCGACGAGGCCCCGAAGGCGTACGAGCGGCTGCACGAGGGCAAGATCCGCGGGCGCGCCGTCATCCTGCCGAACGGCTAGCCCGCGGGCTGCGGATGCGCGGAGCGGGCGATCGCGCGCGACAGCAGCCGCAGGCCGTCTGGCACATCCGCCTCGGCGATCGAGCCGAACCCGAGCAGCAGGCCGTCGGGAGCACCGTGGCCGAGGGTGAACCGGGAGAGCGCCTGCACCGCGACGCCGGAGGCGGCGGCGTCGGCGACGACCCGGGCGGCGTCGAAGGGGATCGACGCATCGGCGGGCACGACGCACAGGTGCAGGCCGGCGACCGAAGGGACCACGCGCATGCTCTCGCCGAGAAGACTCTCGACGTGGGCGGCGATGCTCCGCTGGCGGGCTCCGTACGCCTTGGTCGCCTGGCGCACGTGCCGCGCGAAGCCGCCCGAGTCGATGAAACGCGCCATCGCCGCCTGGGTCAGGTAGTCGTTGTGCCAGTCGGTCAAGCGCTTGGCGCTGCGCAGCGCGGGCATCAGCGATGCCGGGGCGATCAGGAAACCGAGCCGGAGCGCCGGCAGCATCGTCTTCGAGAAGGTGCCGACGTAGACCACTCTTCCTTCGCCGTCGAGACTCTGCAGCGGGTCGAGGGGCCGATCGCCGAAACGGTACTCGCTGTCGTAGTCGTCTTCGATGATCACTGCGTCGTTCGCCGAGGCCCAGGACAGCAGTGCCGTGCGGCGCTCCAGCGACAGCACGGCGCCGGTCGGGAACTGATGCGACGGGGTGGTGTACACGAGGCGTGCGCGGGGCGGCAGCGAGTCCACCCGGATGCCGTGCTCGTCGACCGGCACCGGCACGACCCGGGCGCCCAGGGTCTCGAACAGCTGTCGCACGGGCGGGTATCCGGGGTCTTCGACGGCCACCAGATCACCGGGATCGACCAGGATGCGGGCGATCAGGTCGAAGGCCTGCTGGGCGCCGCTCGTGATGAGCACGTCGTCGGCGGCGGCATCCACCGATCGTGCGACACCGAGATGCCGGGCGAGAGCCTCGCGCAACCGTTTCAGACCGGCGGGGTCGGCGTAGTGGGCGGAGCGCAGGATGCCGCCCCGCAACTCTCCGGCGACGAGCCGCCGCCACTGCTCGATCGGGAAGAGCGCCGGGTCGGGAGTGCCGACGCTGAAGTCGTACGCGATCGGCAGCGGCTCCGTCCACAGCGGGTCGTCGATGTGCCGCCAGTGCCGACGAGGAAGGGCGCCGGCGTGCCGGCCCGCGTGCGGGGAGTCGCCTCGCCCGGCCGCGCGGCGGGACGCGACGGTCGACGGCGCGCCGGTGGCGGCGACGTAGGTTCCCGAGCCCACCTTCGATGCCAGGTAGCCCTCGGCGGTGAGGCGTTCGTAGGCGACCGTCACCGTCGTGCGCGAGACGGCGAGCTGCGACGCCAGATCGCGCGAGGCCGGAAGCCGCTCGCCCCGCCGCAGCCGCCCGTCGCGGATGGCGTCGCGCAGCTGCCGGTAGATGCGGTCGGCGCGGTCGCCCCTGCTCTCGATCTGAACATGCACGTCCATCCGAGCCTCCCGATTGGCCTGATCGGAACCGTATGAATTGGATCTTACTGCGGGCCAATGGCGCTTCTACTCTCGAGGCATGACAGAACGAATCGACATCTCGTCCCTGGTCCCCGAGGGGTACCGCAAAGTGATCAACCTCGACGGCTACGTCGGCCAGCGCGTGGAGCAGCCGCTCGGCGACCTCGTGCGCCTGCGCGCCTCCCAGCTCAACGGCTGCACCTTCTGCGTCGACATGCACTCGGTCGACCTGCAGACCGCCGGGGTGCCGCTGCGCAAGATCTTCTCGGTCATCACCTGGCGCGAGTCCGAATGGTTCAGCGAGCGGGAGCGCATCGCCCTCGAACTCACCGAGGAGATCACGCTCATCCAGGGCGGCGTCTCCGACGAACTGTTCGCCCGGGCACGTGCCGAGTTCGGCGACGAGGGCCTCAGCGACCTCATCCTCGCCATCGGCACCATCAACATCTGGAACCGCATCGCCATCCCGACCCTGATGGCGCCCCCGGCGCTCTGACGCACGGAGCGCGAGAAGGCCCCCATCCGAAACCGGACGGGGGCCTTCACACTGTTCGCGACGGGATCAGCTGACGCCGAGCAGGTCGATCACGAAGATCAGGGTCTTGCCCGACAGCGGGTGACCGCCACCGGCCGGTCCGTAGGCCTGCGCCGGCGGAACGGTGAGCTTGCGACGGCCGCCGACCTTCATTCCGGGGATGCCGTCCTGCCAGCCCTTGATGAGGTTGTTGAGGGGGAAGTTGATGGACTGCCCGCGGCTCCACGACGAGTCGAACTCCTCGCCCGTCTCGTACTCGACGCCGAGGTAGTGCACGTCGACCTTCGAGCCGGGGGTCGCTTCGGGGCCGGTGCCCTCCACGATGTCGACGATCTCGAGCGTCTCGGGAGCCGGGCCCTCGGGGGCGTCGACCTCGGGCTTCTGGTTGGTGTTTTCTGCCATGCGTCCATCCAACCCGCTCACGAGCATCCGCGTCAAAGGCGTTCGCTCAGCGCACATGTCCGAAATCCGCTCTTGCGCTCGTCGCCGATGCGGAGCAGTCTAAAGACAGATCTCATAGATCAACTCGTCGTCCGGGAGAGTCGCAGGCATCGCCGCACCACCGGACGATGAGTCTGTTAACGCCCGTGTCGCATCCGGGCTGTGGCATCCTGACGGAATGAGCGATTCCGGGTCGGCCAGCCTCGTCAGCGGCGACGTCCGCACCCACAATCTGTCGCTGCTCATGCGACGGCTCGTGGATGCCGGCCCGAGCGCACGCAGCGACCTCGCCTCGGCCACGGGTCTCGCCCGCGGCTCGGTGACCGCGCTCGTCGGCGTGCTCATCGAGGCCGGCCTGGTGCGCGAGACAGAGGTGGTGCCCGGAGAGGGCGCGGGCCGCCCCAGGACGCTGCTCAGCATCGCGGCGGACTCCGTCGCGCTGCTCGCCCTGCAGCTCGACGCCGACCAGGCGATCGCCGTCGCGCACGACTTAGACGGCACGGAGCTGCTGCGCGTCGCCGAACATCATGGCCGGCCGATGGGAGACCCGGAGGCCGTGATCGATGTCGCCGCGCGGGTGCTGGGATCCGCCCTCGACGACCTCGAGGCCGGCGGACGACGCGTCGCCGGCCTGACTGTCGTGGTGTTCGCGCCGGTCGGCGAGGAGCCGCGGGTCGTCGTCGCCGACACCGACCTCGGATGGGGGCGCGTCGATGTTCTCGCCGGCCTGCGTGCGCTCGAGCCCCGGCTTCCGCGCTCGGCCACGCTCACCAGCGACGTGATCGCCGCGGCCCTCGCCGAGGCCAGCCTGATCGACGACGTGACCGATCTGCTCTACCTCAAGAGCAACAGCGGTATCGGGGGCGCGATCATCTCGGGAGGCGTCCTGGTCGAGGGGCGCCACCACCTCGCCGGTGCCCTCGGCCACATCGCGGTGGACTACGACGGCGCGCTCTGCGACTGCGGCCAACGCGGGTGCCTGGTCACCGTCGCCGGCCCGGATGTCGTGCTCGAGCGCGCAGGACTCGCCGACGTTCTGCAGCACGACGGCCTGACGCGCGCGCTCGAGCTCCTCGTCGAACGCGTGCACACCGGCGACGAGGAGGCCACCGCCGCGTTCGTCGCCGCTGCCGACTGGGTCGCCCGGGCGATCGCCATCGTGCGCATGACGCTCGACCCGCAGATCATCCTGCTCGGAGGGTACTGGGCCGAACTCAGCGATCTCATCGGCGCTCCCGCCGCGCAGCGGATGCGCTTGGCCGCGTACGGCAGCGAGCTCGCTCCCCCTCCGGTCGTCGCGGGCACCCTGGGCGCCGACGCCGCCATCCTCGGCGCGCTCTGGCGGCTCCGCGCCGACCTGCTCGCCGACCCGCTGGCCCTCTCCGCCTGACCGTCCGAGCGACGTCGGCCGATGGCTGATTCCGGCCTAATTGATTCGAGGGTTGAAGTATTTACACCGAGACCTCATACTCATAACCGAGCGACGCACGGTTTCTCCCGCGTCGCACGGCTCCCGAAGGGCCGCAACCCACTCAACGAAGAGGAGTGTTGTGTCTACGCATCCACCCGAGTTCGACGCCGTCGAACCCTTCGCCGCCACAGCGGCTGCAGCATCCCCCGCCCCCACCGACCTCGGCGATGCCGTCGTCGTCGACCGCGCGACCACCGAAGCCGGTCCCACACCGCATTCGCCCTCGAACCGGCGCCCCCTCCTCCCCTCCCTCGCGATCACCTCGCTGGTGCTGTTCGCCACGTATTCGGGCCTGATCGCGGTGCTCCTCCCCCTTCAGGTCACGGCCATCGATCCGGTGCACAAGATCAACAACCTGGCCATCGTGACGACGACCTCCTTCGTCTTCACGCTCTTCGCGCAGCCGATCGTCGGAGCCTTCAGCGACCGGACCCGCAGCCGGATGGGCCGCCGCGCCCCGTGGATGATCATCGGAGCCGCGGTCGGTGCCGTGTTCCTGGCCGGCCTCGGCAGCCTCAGCTCGATCCTCTGGATCACGATCTTCTGGGTCGTCATCCAGGTGTCGCTGAACGCGTTGCAGGGTCCCCTCACCGCGATCACCCCCGACCGGTTCCCGCGCAGCAAGCGCGGAGTCGCGTCGGCCATGGTCGGCATCGGAACGATGGCGGGCGGCACGATCGGAGTGCTGGTCGCCGGGCAGCTGGCCGCGAACATCGGGGTCGGGTACACGATCTTCGGCGTCGCAGTGCTCGTCGTCACGCTCGCCTTCGTGTTGATCAATCGGGACTACTCGAGCCGCAACGCCGTGCACCCTCCGTTCAGCTGGAAGACCTTCGCCGCCGGCTTCTGGATCAACCCGCGGAGGAACCCCGACTTCGCGTGGGCCTTCGCCGCCCGCTTCCTGTTCATCCTGGGGTACTTCGTCACCTTCGGGTACCAGCTGTTCATCCTCACCGACTACATCCGGATGACCACCGAGCAGGCGACCGGCGCGATCGGTCTGCTCAGCATCGCTTCGCTCGTGACCACCGTGGTGTCGGTGTCCCTCGCCGGATGGCTGAGCGACAAGCTCGGCCGCCGCAAGGTGTTCATCTACGCGGCGAGCGCACTGATGATCGTCGGTCTCGCCATCCCGCTGATCTCCCCCACCCTCACCGGGATGCTGGTGATGAGCGCGATCAACGGATTCGGCTTCGGCCTCTACATGGCGTGCGACACCGCCCTGATGACCGAGGTGCTGCCGGGCGGCGGCACGGCGGCGGCCAAGGATCTCGGCATTCTCAATGTCGCCACGAACATCCCGCAGGCCCTCAGCCCGACGGTCGCGGCGGTGCTGATCGGCGTGGTCGGCGGATTCCCGGCCCTGTTCGTCTTCGGGATGATCGCCGTCGCGCTCGCGGCTTTCGTCCTCATCCCCATCAAGAGCGTTCGTTAGGAGAATGACAGTATGAGCACCCCCACCACCCCGCCCGAGGTCGACACCACCGCCGGACGCGTCCGCGGCACCTGGCGCGACGGGTCGGCCGCCTTCCTCGGCATCCCGTTCGCCGAGCCGCCGGTCGGAGACCTCCGTTTCGCCGCCCCGGTGCCGCACCGATCCTGGCCCGGCGTGCGCGACGCCGTCGAGTACGGCGCCACACCGCAGCGCGCGGCACTCAGCGAGGTCACCCTCATCCCGGAGCCGTCGATCGCCGGGGACTCGACGCTGAACGTCAACGTGTTCACCCCCGCCCCGGCCGACACCGGAGCCGCGCTGCCCGTCCTCGTCTACATCCACGGCGGTGGTTTCGTCGCCGGGTCGCCCGCCAGCCCCTGGTACGACGGGGCCGCCTTCAACCGCGACGGCGTCGTGACCGTGTCGGTCTCGTACCGTCTGGGCTTCGACGGCTTCGGCTGGATCGAGGACGCGCCGCAGAACCGCGGCATCCTCGACTGGATCCTCGCCCTCGAGTGGGTACGGGACAACATCCGGTCGTTCGGCGGCGACCCGTCGCGCGTGACGATCGCCGGGCAGTCCGCCGGCGGCGGCGCGGTGCTCAGCCTGCTCGCCGTGCCATCGGCGGCGTCGCTCTTCCACGGCGTGATCAGCATCTCGGGGGCGACGAGCGATCTTCCGCTCGCCGAGGCGGAGACGCTGGGCAGACGACTCGCCGCGGAGGGAGGCGTCGAGCCGACCCGCGCCGGCCTCGGAACCCTCGATGAGAGCGTCGTCCTCGAGCTGCAGGCGAGGATCGCCTCTCCCGTGCCCGAGCCGGATGCGACGGGCGATGCCGACCCGCTGGCTCCTCTGGTGGCGCTCGCATCCGGCGGACTGAGCTGGGGGCCCGTCGTCGACGGCGAGCTGCTGCCCGAGCCGATCGCTGCAGCGCTCGCCCGCGGCGTCGGCGCCGACAAGGCGCTGGTGCTCGGCGCGACGGACAACGAGTTCAACATGGCGCTCGCGCCGCAGGCGGAGGCGCTCGCCGCCGTGCCGGCCGCGGCGATCCTGTCCCGATTCGGTCTCGCCGACGACACGGTCGCCGCGTACGCCGAGGAGCACGCTGCGTCGGGGACGGCCGGCGTCATCGGCCAGTACCTGACCGACCGGATGTTCCGCACCACCGCCCTCGCGCTGGCCAGGGAACGCGCCGCGACGGGAGCGCCGACCTGGCTCTACCGGTTCGCCTGGGCATCGCCCACGATCGGAGGAGCATGCCACTGCCTCGACATGCCGTTCTTCTTCGACTGCCTCGGCAGCGAACGTGTCGACTACATCGCCGGCCCGAACCCGCCCCAGGCGCTCGCGGACGACGTGCACGGCGCGGCCGTGGCGTTCATCACGACGGGCGACCCCGGCTGGACGCCGTTCGACACGACGGATGAGCCGGGCCGCGTGTTCGATGTACCGTCGCGCACCGAGGCGCGAGCATACGCCGACGTCGAGCTCCTGATGCCGGCCGCCACGGGCGTCGGCGTCGCGGCGAACGCGTAGTCCACTCCCGTCGACCACCCCGCGCGGCCGGACCTTTCACCGGCCGCGCGGGGTCTCGTCATCCAGCGCCGTTCAGCCGAACACCTTGCCCGGGTTCAGGATGCCCAGCGGGTCGAACACCGACTTGAGCTTGACCTGCAGATCGTAGGAGTCCGGCCCGAGCTCGTCGGCCAGCCAGCGGCGCTTGAGCACGCCGACCCCGTGCTCGCCCGTCAGCGTGCCACCGAGCTCGATGGCCGTGCGGAAGAGGTCGTTCGCGGCGTCCCAGACCGCCTCCGGCACGACGTCACCGCTGTAGACGAAGTTGGGGTGCAGGTTGCCGTCGCCGGCGTGCGCCACGGTCGGGATCGCGATGCCGTGCCGCGCGGAGATGCTCTCGATCGCCGCGAACATCTCGGCCATCCGGGAGCGCGGGACCGAGACGTCCTCGATCAGCACCTCGCCCGTGGCGGCGAGCGCCGGATGGAAGGCGCGGCGGATCGCCAGCAGCCGTTCGCCGGCCTCGGCGTCGACGGAGACCTCGACGGTGCCCCCGGCCTCCCGGATGACCTGTGCGGCCGCTTCGGCGTCGTCGGCCGCCGAGAGCCCGTCGAACTGGGTGAGCAGGTAACTGCCGCCGTGGGTGACGCCGAACGCCTCGGCGATGACCTGCTCGCCCAGGTAGGCCGAGATGCGTTCGAGCGAGGGGCCGTCGAGGATCTCCATGACCGCAGGGCGCAGCCGTGACGCGGTGACCCGCGCCGCGGCGCCGGCGGCGGTGCGCACATCCGGGAACAGGGCGCCGATCGTGGTCGGGACACCGGGCGGGATCGGGAGCACCCGCACCGTGGCCCCGACGATCACGCCGAGGGTCCCCTCCGAGCCGACGAACAGGGCGGTGATGTCGAAGCCGGTGACGCCTTTGACGGTGCGGTGGCCGGTGCTGATGAGCCGTCCATCCGGCAGCACGATATCGAGGGCGAGCACGGCTTCGCGCGTCACGCCGTACTTGGCGCAGAGCAGACCGCCCGCGTTGGTCGCGATGTTTCCGCCGACGGTCGAGATCGCCTTGCTCGCCGGGTCGGGCGCGAACCAGAGTCCGAAGGGCTCCAAGGCGGCGTTGAGGTCGGCGTTGATCACGCCGGGCTCCACCACGGCGAGTTCGTCGTCGGCCGAGATCTCGACGATGCGGTTCATCCCGGTGACGCTGAGCACGATCGAGCCGTCGGTGCCGTTCGCGCCGCCGGCGAGGCCGGTGCCGGCGCCGCGGGGCACGACGGGCACGCGGAACTCGCTCGCCGCCCGGAGGGTCGCCTGTACGTGCTCGACGGTGGTGGCGTGCACGACGGCCAGCGGCCGGCCGTCGGCGATCCATCCGGAGCGGTCGGTGCGAGCTGCCTCCAGCTCGGCGTCATCCGTGCTGAGCACTCCCGAGGCGACCGCCTCGTCGCCGAGTGCCGCCCTGAGCCAGTCGAGAACATCCATGCCACTCACTCTAGAAGCCGCTCGCCGCGCTTCCGCGCGCACTCCACCCCCACCGCCGGCAATCGAGTCCGAAGTTGTTGCACCGCAGCCTCGGCGTGTCGTCGCAACAAGTTCGGACTCGATTGAAGTGGGCTCGGGGGGCGGGGCGGGGCGGGCGGGCGGGGGCGCGCGGGTGATGTCCGAAATCCGCTATCGGATGTCGGCGGGCGGTGGCAGGCTGGGCGCATGAGCAGTGCACACGCAGCCCTGGAGCGGCCGGAGGAGTTCGACGATCCGGTGTTCGCCGAGCGCTACCGCGCCATGAGCGCCCGGGATGCGCGCTTCGACGGCCAGTTCATCACCGGCGTGCACTCCACCGGCATCTACTGCCGCCCCAGCTGTCCGGCGGTCTCGCCGAAGCCGTCGAACGTCACCTTCTACCTGACCGCAGCGGCCGCCCACGAAGCCGGGCTGCGTGCGTGCAAACGATGCCTGCCGGATGCCGTGCCGGGGTCGCCCGAGTGGAACATGCGCGACGACCTGGCCGCCCGCGCCATGCGGCTGATCGCCGACGGCACCGTCGAGCGCGAAGGCGTCCCCGGCCTCGCCCACCGCCTCGGCTACACACCGCGGCATCTCGGCCGGGTGCTCGTCGCCGAGCTCGGCGCCGGTCCCCTCGCCCTCGCCCGTGCGCACCGCGCACAGACCGCCCGCCTGCTGCTGGCCGGCACCGACCTGTCGATCACCGACGTCGCGTTCGCCGCGGGGTTCACGAGCGTTCGCCAGTTCAACGAGACGATGGCCGACATCTACAGAACGACGCCCGGCGACATCCGATCCGCCGCCGCGCGCCGGTCGGGCACGAAGCGTGCGCCGGGCGGCCACCACGACGCGACGGGCGACGCGACGGGCGACGCGACCCTGTCGCTGCGCCTGCCCGCGCGTGCGCCGTTCGACGGAGCCGCTCTCCTCGGCTTCCTCACGGCACGGTCGATCGCCGGCGCCGAGCTCGGCGGAGACGGCACCTACGCGCGGGCGATCGCGCTGCCGCACGGTCCCGCGACCGTCCGCCTCACGCTCGGCGGCACCGCGTCCGCGCCGCATGTGCTGTGCGACACGACACTGTCGGATGTCGCCGACCTCGCACCGCTCGTCGCCCGCATCCGGCGCCTGCTCGATCTCGACGCCGACGCGCAGGCCATCGACGACGCCCTGGCCGCCGATCCCGCTCTCGCGGCGAGCGTCGCGGCTGCTCCCGGCCGTCGCGTGCCGGGTGCGGTGGACGCCGACGAGATCCTGTTCCGTGCCCTGATCGGCCAGCAGGTGTCGGTGCCGGCCGCCCGCACGGCACTCACTCGGCTCACCGAGGCACTGGGCGAGCCGATCGCCCTCGGTGGCTTCACCCGTCTGTTCCCGACCGCGGCCGCCATCGCCGAGCACGGTCGTGAGGTGCTCAGGGGGCCGGCGAAGCGCGTCGACGCCATCGTCGCGACGGCGGAGGCGCTCGCGACGGGCGACCTGGTCATCGACGTCGGCGAGTCGCGCGAGGAGCTCGAGGCCCGTCTGGTCGCGCGGCCGGGCATCGGACCGTGGACGGCCGGCTACGTCGCGATGCGCGTGCTGGGAAGCCCGGACATCCTGCTGACGAGCGACCTGGCCATCCGGCAGGGGGCGGCCAAGCTCGGGCTGCCGTCCGAGGCACGCGCCCTCGCCGCGCACGGCGCGAGCTGGGCGCCGTGGCGCAGCTATGCAGGAATGCACCTGTGGCGCGCGGCTTCGGCGTAGGATTCCAGACGTAACTGCGCGATCCGGTGAGGAGGGAGCCGACGTTGCCCTCGATCACCGTGGTGATCCCGGCTCTCGACGACGCCGAGATGCTCTCGCGTTCTCTGGCAGACCTGGCCAGGCAGCTGCGTACGGCCGATGAGATCGTCGTGGTCGACAACGGCAGCACCGACGAGACCGCGGCCGTGGCGCGCGCCGCAGGAGCCCGGGTCATCGAAGAGCCGGTCCGCGGCATCTGGCCGGCCGCCTCGGCCGGGTACGACGCGGCGACGGGCGACATCATCGCGCGCCTCGACGCCGACTCGCGACCGCCCATCGACTGGCTGCTGCACATCGAGGCCGAGTTCGTCGACTCCCCCGAGATCGGCGTGCTCACCGGCCCCGGCATCTTCTACGACGGGAACACTGTCGTCGCGGGGCTCGGCCAGCTGCTCTACATCGGCGGCTATTTCTGGTCGATGGAGGTCTGGCTCGGGCATCCGCCGATCTTCGGCTCCAACTTCGCCATGCGCCGCGAGGTCTGGATGCGCGTGCGCGGGCGCGTGCACCGCTCCATGCGCGAGATCCACGACGACCTCGACCTGGCCATCCACCTCGATCCCGACCAGATCGTGCGGTACGACGAGCGCCTCACCGTCGGCATCTCGGCGCGCCCCTTCTCCACCTGGCGCGGCTTCGGTCGCCGGCTGGGCTGGGCGTACAACACCCTCAGGATGCACCTGCCGGAGGAGGCGCCGTGGCGCCGCCGTGCCGCGCGCCGCCGCTGGGAGGAAGAGCACGCCGACGATCTGCCGGGAGCCGTCGCCTGAGCGGACCGGGGCCGCGGCCGCGGGTCGTCAGGTGACGCGGCGGCGGGTCGTCAGGTGACCCGGCAGTAGGTCGTCAGGTAGCCGATGCCGCCGATCGACACGGTGACCGTCGAGTGGTCGCGCAGGAACACCGGGGGCGTGCGCGAGTATCCGGCGCCGCCCGGGCTGCCCGTCGAGATGAGCGTCCCGGGCGGGATGGTCGCCGACGTCGACAGGAACGCGATGATCTCGGCGACGGACCGCACCATGTCGGCCGTCGACGAGTCCTGCAGGATCGCGCCGTCGACGTTGGTGGTGAGCCAGAGGTCTTGCGGATCGGAGATCTCGTCGGCGGTCACCACCACCGGTCCGGTCGGTGTGAAGCCGTCGAACGACTTGCAGCGCGACCACTGCGCCTCCGAGAACTGCAGGTCGCGCGCCGTAATGTCGTTGACGACCGTGTAGCCCCAGACGTAGTCGAGGGCATCGCGCACGGCCACGTTGCGGGCGGGCTTGCCCATGATCACTCCGAGCTCCGCCTCGTAGTCCACCTGCGTGGTCAGGTCTTCGGGCCAGCTCGTCGTGCCCTCGTGACCGGAAAGGGAGTTGGGCCACAGATTGAAGACGGTGGCCGCCTTCTCGGTGCGCAGCTTCAGCTCCGAGGCGTGGGCCGCGTAGTTGGCGCCGATGGCGATGACGTGCGGAGGACGCAGGACCGCCGAGGCGTGGCGCAGCCCGCGCACCGGTGTGAGCGACGTGTGCTGGGCGATGGCGTTGTCGACGACGGCCCGCACGTGGGCCAGACCGTCGGGCCCCTGCTCGATGAGATCTTGGAGATCGCGCGGCGCCGGGTCCATCACCTCGT
This sequence comes from Leifsonia poae, assembly GCF_027921845.1. Taxonomy (GTDB): domain Bacteria; phylum Actinomycetota; class Actinomycetes; order Actinomycetales; family Microbacteriaceae; genus Leifsonia; species Leifsonia poae. Next base: position 135,509 of record NZ_BSEN01000015.1, on the reverse strand, counting down.
CGAGGAACAGGACGCCGTCTCCGATGACGGCTGCCAGACGCGGCTGTGGGTCTGTGGCGGAGCTGAGGTGCGAGAATCTCACCCGTCCAACCTACCGTCCGGCCCTCACCGCCGACGAAAGCGCCGCGCTACCGGCGAACGTCGCCGGCGTCGGCTAGCGTTGGAGCGTGTCCATCGGTGAGAGGCGTCCGGGTGTCGCCGGAGGCGACGACGACGCCGCACGACTCGACGCGGGGCTGCCCGACGTCGACTGGTCGATCGCGCCCGTCGGGGCGACGTTCTCGCGGTTCGCCGCGCCCAGCGGAGAGCTGGCCGTGGTGTCGCTCGGCGATCCGTCCGACCCGCGCGTCGTCCTCATCCCCGGAGTCACCGGCTCCAAAGAAGACTTCTACCTGCTCGCGCCCATCCTCGTCGCCGGCGGTTACTTCGTGCAGAGCTTCGATCTCGCCGGCCAGTACGAATCGGCGCAGGCCGGCCCGGTGCCGGGCGGCCGGTACACCTACGGCCTCCTGGTCAGCGACGTACTGGCGTTTCTGAGGTCGGGTGAGCCCGCGCACGTGCTCGGCTACTCCTTCGCGGGTGTGCTCGCCCAGCTCGCCCTCGTCGAGCAGCCCGGGCTGTTCAGAAGCCTCACCCTGCTCACCACTCCCCCGGAGCCCGGCCAGGCCTTCCGCGGCGTGCGGGTGATCGGCTGGCTCAGCTGGTTCCTGAACGGCCGCCAGGGCGCCGGGCTGATGATCTGGGGCATCGTCACCAACAAGAACAAGGTCCCGCCGAGCCGGCTCGCGTTCGTGCGTTCGCGGTTCGACCTCACCCGCCGTTCGAGCGTCGACGACATCGTCGGCTTGATGAAGCGGGTGCCGGATGTCCGTGGCCAGATCAACCGCAGCCGCGTGCCGGTGCTGGTCGCGACGGGCACCCATGACCTCTGGCCCACCCATCTGCACGCCGCCAACGCCCAGGTGCTGGGAGCGACCCTCGCGGTGTACACCACGGGCCACAGCCCGTGCGAGACCGCGCCCCACCAGCTCGCCCGCGACATGATCGCGCTCTTCCACCGCGCAGAACGGGCGGAGCAATCGCGCTGACGCGACGGGCACCCCGTCAGGCGCCTGTCGCGGGCGAGCCGGTGCGAATCAGCTCAGGTTGCTCGCCTTGACGATCGGCACGGCCGTCGTGATGGCCTCGAGGCCACTCAGCCGGGCGGGCGAGAGCAACTTGGTGACGTCTTCGCGGCTCATCAGCTTGGCATCGACGACCATGTCGGCGACGTTGCCGCCCGTGAGCAGGGCCGTCTTCGCCAGGGCGGCAGCGGCCGCGTAGCCGATGTGCGGCATGAGTGCCGTGATCACTCCGACGGACGAGCCGACCATCGCTCCGAGCCGCTCCTCGTTGGCCGTGATGCCGTCGACGCAGTTCACCCGCAGCGTGTGGAAGGCCTGGGTCATCCAGGTGATGCTCTGCAGCAGCGAGTGCGCGATCACCGGCTCGAACGCGTTCAGCTGCAGCTGACCGCCCTCTGCCGCCATGGTGACCGTGACATCGGCGCCGGCCACGGAGAAGGCGACCTGGTTGACGACCTCCGGGATGACCGGGTTGACCTTGCCGGGCATGATGCTCGAACCGGCCTGGCGCGGCGGCAGGTTGATCTCGCCGAGGCCCGCCTGCGGTCCGCTCGAGAGGAGGCGGAGGTCGTTGCAGATCTTGGACAGCTTGATGGCGCTGCGCTTGAGCGAGCCGGAGAACGACATGAACGCGCCGGCGTCGCTGGTCGACTCGATCAGGTCGGGCGCGGTCTCGAGGTTGAGGCCGGTGATCGCGTTGAGGTGCTTGACCGCGGCGGCCGCGTAGCCGGGATCGGCGGTGATCCCGGTTCCGATGGCGGTCGCGCCGAGGTTGATCTCCGCGAGCAGCCATTTCGTCTCGGTGAGACGCGCGTGGTCCTCGGTGAGGGTGGTGGCGAACCCGTGGAACTCCTGGCCGAGCGTCATCGGCACGGCGTCCTGCAGCTGGGTGCGTCCGACCTTGAGCACGTGACGGAACTCCTCGCCCTTGCGTGCGAACGAGTCGCGGAGGAGGGCGAGCTCGTCGAGCAGGTGAGCCAGGGCGAAGGTCAGCGCGATCTTGATGGCGGTCGGATACGTGTCGTTCGTGCTCTGGCTGCGGTTGACGTCGTCGATCGGGCTGATGAACTGGTACTCGCCCTTGCCGTGGCCGTCGAGCTCGAGTGCCACGTTGGCGATGACCTCGTTGGCGTTCATGTTGGTCGACGTGCCCGCGCCGCCCTGCATCACGCCGACGACGAACTGGTCGTGGTACTCGCCGTCGATGATGAGCTGGCAGGCGCGATCGATGAGATCGGCCTTGTGGGCATCCAGCACGCCGATCTCGAGGTTGGCGCGCGCAGCCGCCTGCTTCACGCTGGCGAGCGCGACCACGAGGTCGGGATAGACGGAGATCGGACGCTTGGCGATCTGGAAGTTCTCGAGAGCGCGCGAGGTGTGCACGCCCCAGTAGGCGTCGGCCGGGATGTCCCTGACGCCGAGCGAGTCGCTCTCGGTTCTGACCGGGCCCCCGTCGGCCGTCGGGGTGGGAACGTCGGAGACGTTCTGTCGGGCGTCCACGACCGGAATGGGTCTCGTCACAGGCTCGTCCATGGTGGCTGTGTGTGCGGTGTTCACGGTGGCTCCGTTGCCTCTCGTTGTGCGTTGGCGGTGAAGGATGTCGGCCGTTCGTGGCCGCCGACGCACCGAGCCTACCTCTGTTCCCTGACCGCGAGGAGGGGCGTGCCGGTCACCCCAGCTTGCGCAGCAGGGTGCGCACGAAGCGGTCCTTCGACGCCGTGTACGGCGGGTAGATCAGCTTCAGCGTGTCCGGCTTGAGCGACTTGCTCAGCACCGCTTTCTCGTGACTGAACGTGCGCAGCGAGTTCTCGCCGTGGTAGGCCCCGGAGCCGCTGTCGCCCACCCCGCCGAACGGCAGGCCGCCGACCGCGAGATGGGCCGCCGGAACCCCGAAACCGATCGCGCCGGAGCTCGTCTCGGTGGTGAAGCGCTTGCGGATCCTCGGGTTCTCGCTGAAGACGTACAGCGCCAGGGGCTTGTCGCCCTCGTTGATGATCCTGATCGCCTCATCCGGCCCGCTCACCGTCACGATCGGCAGGATGGGCCCGAAGATCTCCTCGCGCATCACCGGGGCGTCGCGCGGCACGTCGGCGAGCACGGTCGGCGCGACGTAGCGGGTCGCCGCGTCGGTCTGACCGCCGACGACCGTGCTGCCGGCGCCGAGCAGCGCCGCCAGGCGCTCGAACTGCCGCCCGTTCACGATGCGCCCGTAGTCGGGGCTCGTCGCGGGATCGTCGCCGTAGAGCTCGGTGACCGCAGCACGGAACGCCTCGGTCAGACGGGCGGCGACGGCCGGAGTCGCCAGCAGGTAGTCGGGCGCGACGCAGGTCTGCCCGGCGTTCATGAACTTGCCCCACGCGATGCGGAGGGCGGCAGCCGCCGGATCGACGGTGTCGTCGACGTACACGGGCGACTTGCCGCCGAGCTCCAGGGTCACCGGCGTGAGGTTCTCGACCGCGGCCGCGGCGACGATCCGGCCCACCCGGCCGTTGCCGGTGTAGAAGATGTGATCCCAGCGCTGCTCGAGCAGCTCGGTGGTCTCGTCGACCCCGCCCTCCACGACCGCGACGCCGCGCGGGTCGAGGTATTCGGGCACGAGCCGCGCCATGACCGCCGAGGTGGCGGGCGCCAGCTCGCTCGGCTTGAGCACGACGGCGTTGCCGGCGGCCAGCGCGCCCACCACGGGCGCCAGCAGCAGCTGCACCGGATAGTTCCACGGTGCGATGACCAGCACGACGCCGACGGGCTCCCGCACGATCGACGCGCGCGCCGGCATCAGGGCGCCGGGAACGGTGACGCGGCGCGGCCGCAGCCAGCGGCGCAGGTGCCTCAGCATGTGATCGATCTCGCCGACGACGAAGCCGATCTCGGCCACCTGCGACTCGGTCGGGTTCTTGGCCAGATCGGCCAGCAGGGCGTCCTCGAACTCCGCGGAGCGTTCGGTGAGCATCCGGCGCAGTGCGGTCAGCTGCGCGACCCGCCAGCCGCGCGGCTTCGTGATGCCGGAATCGAAGGAGTGACGGAGGTCGGCGACGGTCTGGGCCAGGGTCATAGGGCTCATCCTACGGATGCGAGGCGGGCCGGTACTCCAGGTCGAAGATCGCGTGTCCGAGCCCTTCGCCGCGGCGCTCGAACTTGGTGACCGGCCGGTCGTCGGGGCGCGGCACGAAGCGCTCGGCTCCGGCGGCGTTCACGAGTCCCGGTTCCGCGTCGAGCACGACGAGCATCTGCTCGGCGTACGGCTCCCAGTCGGTCGCGAGGCGGAGCACGCCCTGCGGGCCGAGCGCGCGCGCCACGTACTCGGCGACGTCGGACTGCACGATGCGGCGCCGGTGGTGCTTGTTCTTGGGCCAGGGATCGGGGAAGTAGATCAGCACCTCGTCGAGCGAACCGGGCGCGAACCCTGTGCGGAGCACCTCGACGGCGTCGCCCCGTACGAGGCGCACGTTCTCGAGGCCGCGGAGACTGCTCTCGCCCAGCACGCGCCCGATGCCGGCACCGTGCACCTCGATTCCGAGGAAGTCGCGGTCGGGATGCCGCTCCGCGAGGGTGAGCAGGTTCTCCCCGTCGCCGAAGCCGATCTCGACGACGCGGGGCGCGCTGCGGCCGAAGACCGCGTCGAGGTCGAGGCGGTCGCCGGTGAACTCCACGCCGTAGACGGGCAGGAGCTCATCGATGGCGCGCGCCTGCGCTTCGGTCTTGCGGCCGCGGGTGACGAAGCTGCGCGGACGGAGGATCGGGGGTGTCGGGTCTTCCACCCGTCCATTGTCCCCGAGATCGCGGCCGGGTCCGGACGCCCGCTGGGCCGCACACGACTCGACGCCCTCCCGGAAGCCGTCGGGAGGGCGTCGAAGTGCGGTCGCCGGTCGGCCTACAGGAAGGCGAACGGCAGGAAGGCGAAGCCGATCCCGACGCCGATCAGCGCGAGCAGGGCGACGATCACGGCGCCTGCCAGCATCACGGCGTTGAGCACGATGCCCCAGACGGCCATCGTCTTGCTCTCCGGTTCGCGGCGCAGCGCCATGACGCCCGTCACGAGACCGGCGATGGGGGCGAAGAACGTCCAGCTGAAGACGATCGATGCGAGCCCGAGCGCGAGGCTCGTGATGCTCAAGGTCCTGGTGGGCGCAGCCGTCGGTGCCGCGTATCCGTACGCGTACGGTGCGGCCTGCGGTGCCTGGTGGCCTGCGGCGTCGGTCATGATGTTCTCTCCTCGGTTGATGGTGACTCCAGTCAACCGTGGAGCCGCCGCGGCCACCATCCGGTTATCCCCCGGTTCTTCGTCAGGGGATCCCCCGATCTTCCAGGAGAGCAGCAGCTAGGACAGCAGCATCTCGATCGGACCACGCGCGAAGTAGACGAGGAAGCCCGCGGCCACGATCCAGAGCAGCGGGCTGATCTCGCGCGCCTTGCCCGCGAGCGACCGGATGAGCACCCAGCTCACGAAGCCGACGCCGATGCCGTTGGCGATCGAGTAGGTGAGCGGCATCACGATGATCGTGAGGAACACCGGGAGCACGCTGGAGAACTCGCTGAAGTCGATGTACCGGATCTGCACCACCATGAGGGCGCCGACGATCACCAGCGCGGCGGCGGCGACCTCGAGCGGCACGACCTGGGTCAGCGGTGTGAAGAACATCGCGAGCAGGAACAGCACGCCGGTGACGACGCTGGCGAAGCCGGTCTTGGCTCCCTCGCCGATGCCCGACGCGGACTCGACGAACACCGTGTTGGACGAGGCAGAGGTCGCGCCGCCGACCACCGCGCCGACGCCCTCGACGATCAGCGCGGACTGCAGCCGCGGGAACGTGCCGTCCTCGTTCGCGACGCCGGCGCTGCGGGCCAGGCCGGTCATCGAGCCCATCGCGTCGAAGAAGTTCGTGAAGACGAGGGTGAAGATGAGCATGACGGCGGCGAGCGCACCGATGCGGCCGAAGGCGCCGAACACGTCGACCTGTCCGACGAGGCTCAGGTCGGGCAGCGAGACCAGGGAAGACGGCAGCTGCGGAACGGTCAGGTTCCAGCCGGCCGGGTTCTTGCCCATCGAGGGGCCGACGTGCCAGATCGCCTCGGCGATGATCGCGACGACCGTGGCCGCGACGATGCCGATCAGCAGGGCGCCCTTGACCTTGCGGGCCATCAGCACGCCCATGATGACCAGCGCGACCAGGAAGGTCAGCGTCGGGATGGTCGCGATCGATCCGGCCTCGCCGAGCTGCACCGGCGGCGACGACATCGTGGTGGTGCGCACGAAGCCGCTGTCCACGAACCCGATGAACGCGATGAACAGGCCGATGCCGACCGTGATCGCAGTCTTCAGCTGGGCCGGGACGGCGTTGAAGATCAGCCGGCGCAGACCGGTCGCCGCCAGCAGCACGATGATCAGACCGTTGATGACCACGAGTCCCATCGCCTCCGGCCACGTGACGATCTTGACCACGTTCACGGCGAGGAAGGAGTTGATGCCGAGGCCGGCGGCGAACGCGAACGGCAGGCGCGCGATCAGACCGAACAGCACGGTCATCACACCGGCGCTCAGTGCCGTCACAGCGGCGACCTGCGCGCCCTGCAGCGAGTTCCCGGCGACATCGGGCGTGCCGCCCAGGATGAGCGGGTTGAGGATGACGATGTAGGCCATCGTCACGAACGTCAGCACGCCACCGCGCACCTCCGTCGCCCAGGTGGTGCCGCGTTTGGTGATCTCGAAGAAGTTGTCCAGGCGCCCCCGCGTGGTAGGTGCGGGCGTGGTCGGTGCGGAAATGATCGTCTCCCGTAGTATCTCGGTGGGCTCTCGCCGCGAATCGCGACCGGATAAGCCTAAAGCCCTCTCGACGCGAAGGATGCCCTATGGCCCTGCCCTGGAAACTGCACGGTGACGGAAAGAACGTCGGAGCGAGGGAGATCGTGCTCCCCGGGGAGCGGCTCACCTGGCCGCGCACGATCGGCCTCGGTCTCCAGCACGTCGTCGCCATGTTCGGCGCGACGTTCCTCGTCCCCGTGCTCACGCACTTCCCGCCGAGCACCACGCTGCTCTTCTCCGGTATCGGCACCATCCTCTTCCTGCTGATCACGGGCAACCGGCTGCCCAGTTACCTGGGGTCGTCGTTCGCCTTCATCGCTCCGATCACGGCGGCGACGGCCAGCAACGGGATGGGCAGCGCCCTGTTCGGGATCGTCGCGGTCGGCATCCTGCTCGCGATCGTCGGCGGCATCGTGATCCTCACCGGCACCGGATGGATCGATGCACTGATGCCGCCCGTCGTCGCCGGCGCGATCGTCGCCCTGATCGGGTTCAACCTCGCGCCCGCGGCCAAGAACAACTTCGTCCAGGCGCCGTGGACCGCGCTCGTGACCCTGCTGGCGGTCATCTTGTGCACCGTGCTGTTCAAGGGCCTGCTCGGCCGGCTGTCGATCTTCATCGGCGTCATCGTCGGCTACGTCTTCGCGGTGATCGCCGGCCAGGTCGACTTCTCGACGGTGGCGAAAGCGGACTGGATCGGCCTTCCGACCTTCGCCCTGCCGACCAATCCGTTCGCGGACCCCGGTGCGACGTTCGGCATCCTGCCGGCGTTCCTCCCCGTCGTGCTGGTGCTGGTGGCCGAGAACGTCGGGCACATTCGCGGCGTGGCCCAGATGACGGATGCGTCGGTCAACAAGCGCACCGGCCGCGCGTTGTTCGCCGACGGTCTCGCCACGACCATCGCCGGGTTCTTCGGCGGTTCCGGCACGACCACCTACGGTGAGAACATCGGCGTGATGGCCGCGACCCGCGTCTACTCCACGGCCGCGTACTGGGTGGCCGGCATCTTCGCGGTGCTGCTCGGGCTCTCCCCCAAGGTCGGCGCCGTGATCAACACGATCCCGGCGGGCGTGCTCGGCGGTGTGACCACCGCGCTGTACGGCCTCATCGGCATCATCGGTGTGAAGATCTGGCTCGACAACAAGGTCGACTTCTCCAAGCCGGTGAACCAGTTCACCGCGGCGACGGCGCTGATCGTCGGCATCGCCGACTTCACCCTGAACCTCGGCCAGCTCACGTTCAACGGCATCGCCCTCGGCACGATCGCCGCGATCGTCGTGTACCACCTGATGAGCGCCGTCGCACGACTGCGCGGCACCGACTGACACCGCACCGCCCAGGGACGAACCCCTGATGACGGCGAAGCCGCCGGACGCCATTGTCCGGCGGCTTCGTCGTCTCGGGAGGCGCTGCTCGCGCAGAGCCTAGTTGTGGAAGTACGGGATGATCAGGTACAGCCCGTAGAGGACCGCGCAGCCGCACAGCACGAAGCAGGGGTAGGCGCCCGCGAGCGCGGTGCGCTTCTGCCCGTCGGTGAGCGGGCTCTTGCGCTGCGCCTTGTTCGCCTTCTTGAGGGCGCGGGCGGCCTCCTCCGGCGAGATCACCGTGATGGCATCCGTGAACTCGGCCGGCTCGACGAAGAGGGCCCTGCCGGCCACGGCGAGCAGACGCGTGCCGAGCGCATAGAGGGCGACGACGACGCAGGCGCCGATCAGGGAGGCGGCGAAGACGATGAGGAAGGCGATCCAGTCGATCATGCTGACTCCTTCGCTTTGCCGCGCGGCTTCTTCAGCGGCTTGACCTTCTTGATCTTCACCGCGCGACCGGATGCCGCCACCTCGCTGACACCCTGCACGGGCACCGGCGCGACGGCGTTCTCGCTGTCGACACGGTTGCGGTTCGACAGCCAGAAGATGATCACGATCACGATCACGGCCGCCAGAGCGTCGATCGCGACACCCACCGGTCCGAGGTCCACCAGCCACGCGGAGACGCCGCCGACGATCGCCGCCGCCGGCAGGGTCAGCAGCCAGCCGAGCGCGATGCGTCCCGCCGTCCCCCAGCGCACGGACGCGCCGCGCCGGCCGAGACCGGAGCCGATCACGGAACCGGAGGCGACCTGCGTGGTCGAGAGGGCGAAGCCCAGGTGGCTCGACGCCAGGATGGTCGCGGCGGTGCTGGTCTCGGCGGCGAAGCCCTGAGCCGGCTTGACCTCGGTCAGGCCGCGGCCCAGCGTGCGGATGATGCGCCAGCCGCCCGAGTACGTCCCGATCGCGATCGCGAGGGCGCAGGAGATGATGACCCAGGTCTCCGGACCGGATCCGGCCTGCTGCAGCCCGGCCGAGATCAGCGTGAGCGTGATGATGCCCATCGTCTTCTGGGCGTCATTGGTTCCGTGGGCGAGGGCGACGAGCGACGACGAGAAGATCTGTCCGTAACGGAAACCTCCGCGACCATCCGGCCGCCCGTCGTAGCGTCTGGTGATCCAGTACGCGAGTTTCGTGGCGGAGTACGCGACGACGCCGGCTGTGACGGGCGCGATCACCGCAGGCAGGATGACCTTGTCGAGCAGCACCACGAAGTCGACGGCCCCGAACCCGACGCCGACGATCGCCGCGCCGATGAGGCCGCCGAACAGCGCGTGACTGGAGCTCGACGGCAGCCCGAACAGCCAGGTGATCATGTTCCAGAGCACGGCGCCGACGAGACCGGCGAAGATCAGCTCCGGGGTGATCTGGACACCGCCGTCGCCTTCTTTGATGATGCCGCCCGAGATGGTCTTGGCGACCTCCGTCGAGAGGAAAGCGCCGACCAGGTTGAGGATCGCGGCGAGGGCGACGGCCACTTTCGGCCGCATGGCGCCGGTGGCGATGGGGGTCGCCATCGCGTTCGCGGTGTCATGGAAACCGTTGGTGAAGTCGAAGAACAGGGCCAGTGCGATGACCAGCACGACGATGACGGTGAGATCCACCGGTGCCTTTCTCCTGGAGGGGCTCAGTCTCGTGTCGGAACACAGTGCATCCCGAACCAAGATTTCTTCAGGATTTCATGCAAATGACCTGGCGCAGTTTCGCGACCACGACGATACTCACACGGCTCATCGTGGAGGTCAACTCGGCGTCAGAGGCGGTTGACAGACGTGACACGCAGCACCGCGACGCCCTGCTCCGCCGACGCGCCGAGCAGGACATCGGCGCTGATCCCCCAGTCGTGGTCGCCCGCCGGGTCGGCGAGGATCTGACGCACCCGCCACACACCCTCCGCCGCCGCCGGGGACTCGTCGACGACGATCATCGCCGCGGACCGCGCCGCCGCATCCGTGCCGATCGCGTCGTGCTCGTCGTAGTACGCCTCGAGCGACTCGTCCCAGTCGAGGGCGGTGAATGCCGGCGTCGCCTCTCCGGCGAGCGCCGCCGCCTCGTTCTCGAGGGCGCCGAGCTGCTCCACCTGGTCGAGCGCAGCGAGCTGCACGCGGCGGAACAACTCGTTGCGCACCAGCACGAAGAACGCGCGGCGGTTCGTGGTGACATTGCGCGGTGCGGGAGGCGCGATCTCCTCCGACTCGGCGGCGTGCCGCGCGGCATCCGGATGGATGAGCTCCTCCCACTCGTCGAGCAGGCTGGAGTCGACCTGGCGCACCAGCTCCCCCAGCCACTCGATGAGGTCGTTCAGGTCGTCGGTGCGCAGGTCGGACGGCACCGTCTGACCGAGCGCGCGGTAGGCGTCGGAGAGGTAGCGCAACACCACTCCCTCGGAGCGGGCCAGCTTGTAGAACGCGATGTACTCGTCGAACGTCATCGCACGCTCGTACAGATCGCGCACGACTGACTTGGGGCTGAGCTCGAAGTCGGTCACCCACGGCTGGCTGGCCGCGTAGGTCACGAACGCCTCCTGCAGCAGCTCTGCATGCGGTTTCGGATGCTCGATCGTCTCGAGCGCCTCCATGCGCTCGTCGTACTCCACTCCGTCCGCCTTCATGGCAGCGACGGCCTCGCCCCGCGCGGCGTACTGCTGCGCGGAGAGCACCGGCCGGGGATCGTCGAGCGTCGCCTCGACCACCGAGACGATGTCGAGCGCGTACTCGGGCGATTCGATGTCGAACAGCTCGAAGGCGGCGAGCGCGAACGGCGACAGCGGCTGGTTCAGCGCGAAGTTCGGCTGGAGGTCGACCGTGAGGCGGATCCGCCCGTCGACGTTCTCGACGACGCCGGCCGTCACCAGCGTGCGGTAGAGGCCGAGGGCGCGGCGCGCCAGCGCGAGCTGCCGCTTCCACGGCTCGTGGTTGTCGAACACCAGCGAGCGCACGTGCTCGAACACGTCTCCCCCGCGCGCGACGACGTTGATCAGCATCGCGCTCGTGATCTGCATCGACGAGGTCAGGGTCTCCGGCTCCGCCTCGATGAGCTTGCGGAACGACGGCTCGCCCCACGACACGAAGCCGTCCGGAGCCTTCTTGCGCACGATCTTGCGGCGCTTCTTGGGGTCGTCACCCGCCTTCTCGATCGCCTTGAGGTTCTCGGTCTCGTGCTCGGGCGCCTGGGCGGCCACCGTTCCGGCCGTGTCGAAGCCGGCACGACCGGCGCGCCCCGCGATCTGGTGGAACTCGCGGGTGTTGAGCTGACGCATCCGGGTGCCGTCGAACTTCGTGAGCGCCGTGAAGAGCACCGTGCGGATCGGCACGTTGATGCCGACGCCGAGCGTGTCGGTGCCGCAGATGACGCGGAGCACGCCGCGTTGCGCGAGCTGCTCCACGAGACGCCGGTACTTCGGGAGCATTCCGGCGTGGTGGACGCCGATGCCTTGTCGCAGCAGTCGCGACAGGGTCTTGCCGAACGACGTCGTGAACCGGAAGCCGCCGATCAGCTCGGCGATCGCATCCCGTTGCTCCCGGCTGGCGATGCGGGCGCTCGACAGCGCCTGGGCCCGCTCGAGCGCGGCCAGCTGCGAGAAGTGCACGATGTAGACCGGCGCCTGCGCGGTGTTCAGCAGGTCCTCCACGGTCTCGTGCACCGGGGTGAGCTCGTAGAAGTAGTGCAGGGGCACGGGACGCTCGACCCCGGTCACGACCGCCGTCTCGCGGCCGGTGCGCCTGGTGAGGTCGGCGGCCAGCTCGGTCACATCGCCGAGCGTCGCCGACATCAGGATGAACTGCACGCGCGGCAGCGTGAGGAGCGGCACCTGCCACGCCCAGCCGCGGTCGGGGTCGGCGTAGAAGTGGAACTCATCCATCACGACCTGGCCGACCGGCGTATCCGCGCCGTGCCGGAGGGCGAGGTTGGCGAGGATCTCAGCGGTGCAGCAGATGATCGGGGCGTCGGCGTTGACCGCGGAGTCGCCGGTCATCATCCCGACGTTCTCGGCGCCGAAGATCTCGACGAGCGCGAAGAACTTCTCGGAGACCAGGGCCTTGATCGGCGCGGTGTAGAACGTGCGCTCGCCGCGGGCGAGGGCGGCGAAGTGGGCACCGACGGCGACGAGCGACTTACCGGTTCCTGTGGGTGTGCTCAGGATCAGGTTCGCCCCCGCGACGATCTCGATGGCGGCTTCGTCCTGCGCCGGGTAGAGCGTGATGCCGCGACCGGCGACCCAGTCGACGAACGTGTCGTAGACCTCGTCGTCTCCGGCGGTCCCCGGGCCGTCGTAGCCGGGGATGTCCTCGACACGCAGGCGGCGGGCGGGAGTCGACTCATCGGGTGCTGGCATGGTGGGTCAAGCCTCCCACGGCCGCACTCGCCTGGGTCACAGCTTTGCGACCTAACCTCGCGTCATGGTGTCGTTCTGGCGCCCGGCGGCGACCGGGGTCGCAAGCATTCTGGCCGGAGTCGGGGCCGGCGAACTGGTCAGCTCCCTCTTCGCGCAGAACGGCAGTCCGGTGCTCGTGGTGGGCGCGGCCGTGATCGACCTGGTGCCCGGCTGGCTCAAAGAGGCCGTGATCTCCGTCTTCGGCACGCAGGACAAGACCGTCCTCATCGTGAGCCTCGCTCTGGTGCTGCTGATCGCGGGAGCTCTGGCCGGCTGGCTGGAGAGCCTGCGGCCGCCGGTGGGCCGCATCCTGATCGCCCTCGGCGGCGCTCTCGGCGTTCTCGCCGCACTCACGAGGTCGGGCGCGAGCGTGCTCGACGCGGTCCCGTCCGCGGTCGCCGCGATCGTCGCCATCCTGGTGCTCGGCGCCCTGGCCCGGATGCTGCGCGGCACCGCTCCCACGCGGGTCGCGCCCTCCGGCGCCGTCAGCCGTCGGCGGTTCCTCGTCGCGACCGGCGCGACGGCGGCGGGCGGAGCGATCGCCGTGGCGATCGGCCAGGTGGTCTCGAGCGGATACCGGGCGGCGGCCGCGGCCCGTGCCGCCTTCCACCTGCCGAAGGCGGCGGTGGCCGCCCCGCCGATCCCGGCCGGCGCCTCGTTCGACATCGCCGGGCTGTCGCCGATCATCACCCCGAACGCGGACTTCTACCGCATCGACACCGCACTGCAGATCCCCGGGATCGATCCCTCGACCTGGCGGCTGCGCATCCACGGTCTCGTCGAGGACGAGATCGAACTGAGCTTCGCGGAGCTGCTGAAGCTGCCGCTGGAGGAGAGCATCACGACGCTCACCTGCGTGTCGAACGAGGTCGGCGGCAACCTGATCAGCAACGCGACCTGGCTGGGCTACCCCATCCGGCACCTGCTGGCGCGCGCGAAGCCGAAATCGAACGCCGACATGGTGCTCTCGAAGAGCCAGGACGGCTGGACGGCGAGCACGCCGATCGAGGCGCTCACCGACGAGCGCAACGCCATCCTCGCCGTCGGGATGAACGGGCAGCCGCTCCCCCTCGAGCACGGCTACCCGGTGCGGATGGTCGTCCCCGGTCTCTACGGCTATGTCTCCGCGACCAAGTGGGTGGTCGACCTGGAGGTCACCCGATTCGATCGGGCCACCTCGTATTGGACCGACAGAGGCTGGTCGCAGCGCGGCCCGGTGAAACTCGAGTCGCGGATCGACGTGCCCGCCGCCGGGCGCCAGGTGACGGCGGGGACCGTGGCGATCGCCGGGGTCGCCTGGTCGCAGCACGTCGGGGTGAGTGCGGTGCACGTGCAGATCGACGACGGCCCGTGGGAGCAGGCGGACATCGCCGACGCCATCTCCGTCGACACCTGGCGGCAGTGGAAGTACGCCTGGAACGCAGAGAAGGGCCGGCACACCATCCGGGTGCGCGCCACCGACGCGAAGGGCAGGGTGCAGACCTCCGCCGTCGCCGACGTCGTGCCCAACGGGGCGACGGGGCTGCACCAGATCTCGGTCACGGTCTCGTAGCGCTCCCCCGAGCCGGTCTAGCCTGGTCACCATGACGTTCGCGCCCCTCGTCGGCATCGGCCCGGAACTCCCGCCGGAGCGCGAGGCGCGCTACGCCCGCACCGCCCGGCTCCCCGGTTTCGGGATGGACGCCCAGCGCCGGGTGCGCAACGCGCGTGTGCTCGTGGTCGGCGCAGGCGGCCTGGGCAGCGCGGTGCTCCCCGGCCTCGCCGCGGTGGGCTTCGGCACGATCGGGATCGTCGACGGCGACCGCGTGGAATGGAGCAACCTGCCGCGGCAGACGGTGCACGGCCCGGCGGACGTGGGGCGATCGAAGGCCGACTCCGCCGCCGAGGCCGTCGCGCTGCTCGACGACGAGACCGCCGTCGTGGTGCACGACACCATGCTGACGTCCGCCAACGCCCGGGAGATCATCGCCGGCTACGACCTGGTGCTCGACGGCAGCGACAACTTCCCGACCCGCTACCTGGTCAACGATGCGGGCGTGCTCGCGGGCGTGCCGGTCGTCTGGGGCGCCGTGCACCGGTTCGGCGGCCAGGTCGGCGTGAGCTGGGCTGCGGAGGGTCCGCAGTACCGTGACCTCTTCCCCGTTCCGCCGGAGCCGGGCAGCGTTCCGAACTGCGCCGAGGCAGGCGTTCTGCCGTCGGTCTGCGCGGTCATCGGCGGCCTGATGGTGAGCGAGGCCGTCAAGCTCGTGACGGGCACCGGCGAGCCGCTCGTCGGCCGTGTCGTCGTGCACGACGCCCTCAGCGGCGGCTTCCGCGAGCTCGCCTACGAGCGCGACGCCGAGGCCGAGCCGGTCACCCGGCTGATCGATTACGACCTGTTCTGCGGAGTGAGTGCGACGATGACGCCGGGAGAGCTCAGCGCCCGTCTCGAGGCGGGCGAGCCGTTCACCCTCATCGACGTGCGCGAACCCTGGGAGGCCGACCTCGCCTCGATCCCCGGTTCGCTGCTGGTGCCTCTCGCGGTGGTGCAGCGCGACCCTGCCGGCGTGGCCGCCCGGCTCGGCGACGACCCCTTGGTCATCGTGTGCCATCACGGCCCGCGCGCCGAGGTGGCGCGGCGGGCGCTGGACACCGCCGGCGCACCCGGGCTCGTGCTCGCCGGAGGGATCGACGCCTGGGCCAGAGACATCGACGGGTCCCTGGCGCGATACTGAGGTCATGACCTCCTCCGTATCGGTCGACGAGCACGCCGCTCGCATCGGCCGGATGCTCGCTCCGCTGCTCATGGCCCGTGCGTCCGAGGTCGTCCCCCTCACCGACGCGCTCGGCCGCACGACCGCCGACGACGTGCGTTCCGCCGTCGACCTCCCCCTGTTCCGCAACTCGCAGATGGACGGCTACGCCGTGCGCGCGAGCGACATCGAGACCGTTCCGATCGCCCTGGAGGTGTCGGGCGACGTTCCCGCCGGTCACACGGTTCCCGTCGTGTTGACGCCGGGTACGGCCATCCGGATCATGACCGGAGCGCCGGTGCCGGCCGGGGCCGACGCGATCGTCCCGGTGGAAGACGCCGAGCTGGTGCTCGGCCGCGACGACGACCTGGCCGGGTCCATCGTCGAGGTCCGCCGCTCGCGGCGCGCGGGCGAGTACGTGCGCGAGCGCGGCAGCGACCTGCACCGCGGCGACGTGATCGTTCCGCTGGGCACGCGGCTCGCGCCACGGCATCTCGCCGCCCTCGCCGCTGCCGGCGTCGGCGAGGTGAGGGTGCTCGCGCCCCTGCGCGTCGGCATCATCACCACCGGCTCCGAACTGGTGCGCGGCGATCGCCCCGCGCAGTTCGGGCAGGTCTTCGACGCCAACGGCATCGCCCTGGCCGCACTCTCCGAGGACGCCGGTGCCGTCGTCGGCTATCGCGGCACGAGCGACGACGACCCCGCGTCGTTCGAGGGCGTTCTCGCCGACGCCATCGCTGCGAGCGACCTGATCCTGACGTCCGGCGGCATCTCCAAGGGCGCCTTCGAGGTCGTGCGCGAGGTGCTCGAACCGCGCGGCGCGGAGGTCTGCACCGTGGCGATGCAGCCGGGCGGGCCGCAGGCGACGGCCATCGTGGACGGCGTGCCGATCATCTGCTTCCCGGGCAATCCCGTCAGCACGCAGGTGTCGTTCACCGTCTTCCTCCGCGGGATCCTGCGCCGGGCGGCGGCGCTGCCCGACATCCCGGTGAGGCAGGTTCCTCTTGCCGACGCCCTGACGTCGGTGGCGGGCAAGCGGCAGTTCCTGCGCGGACGGCAGTTGCCGGACGGCCGGGTCGAACAGGCCTCCGGCCCGAGCTCGCACCTCGTCGCCGGTATGGCACGCTCCGACGTGCTGATCGATCTCCCCGCCGACGCCGAGCAGGTCGCGGCGGGCGCCGACGTGACAGTGTGGACACTATGAGCGAGCTGACGCATGTCGACAACGACGGACGGGCACGGATGGTCGACGTCGGCCACAAGGCCGCAACGCACCGGATCGCGATCGCCCGCGGCCGGCTGGTGACGACCTCGGAGGTCGTGCGACTGGTGCGGGCAGACGGGCTCCCCAAGGCCGATGTGCTCGCCACCGCCCGCATCGCCGGCATCGCCGGGGCGAAGCGCACCTCGGAGCTGATCCCCCTCTGCCACCCCCTGCCGCTCGACGCCGTGCACGTCGAGTTCTCGCTCGACGCGGAGGCCGGCACGATCGGCATCGAGGTGACCGCCACGACGACAGGCAAGACCGGCGTCGAGATGGAGGCCCTGACGGGATTGTCCGTCGCCGGCCTGACGCTGCACGACATGGTGAAGGCCATCGATCCGGGCGCGATGCTCACCGACCTGCGCCTGGCGTACAAGAGCGGCGGCAAGCGCGGCGAATGGCGCCGAGCGGGCGAGCCGGATGCGGTGCCCGCCGGCGCCGGAACGGGCGCGGATCAGCCCGCGGCCGAACCGGATGCGCCGGAAGCCGCCCACGCCTCCGCACCGCGCCCGACGGCGATCGTGGTCGTCGCGTCCACCCGCGCCGCCTCCGGCGAGCGGCCCGACGCGACCGGGCCGGTGATCGCGGCCTGGCTCGCCGAGCATGGGCACCCGAGCACCGAGCTGCGGGTGGTGGCCGACGCCGACATCGACCACGCGCTGCGCGCCGCCGTCGCCGCGCGTCCGGCCGTCATCATCACCACGGGCGGCACCGGCATCTCGCCGACCGACCGCACTCCCGAGGCCACGGCGGCGGTGCTCGACCGAGAGCTGCCCGGCGTCGCGGAGGCCATGCGTGTGCGCGGGCTCGCGCACACCCCGCTCGCGGCGCTCAGCCGCGGCCTGGCCGGGGTCGCGGGCGACACCGTGATCGTGAACCTGCCCGGTTCCCGCGGCGGCGTGGCCGATGGACTCGAGGTGCTCGGCGACCTGCTGACGCACCTGGTCGACCAGGTCCGCGGAGCGGCAGAGCACGGCGCATGAGCGACGTGTTCGCCCGGATCAGCGAGGACCCGCTCGACACGTCGGCGGTCGACGAGTTCGTCTGGCGCGCGGAATCCGGCGCGGTGGTGGCGTTCCAGGGGATCGTGCGCGACCACGACGGGGGACGCGGGGTCGTGTCGCTCGACTACCGCGCGCATCCGGAGGCCCAGCGGTTCCTGCAGGAATGCTGCGACGAGATCGCCGGTCGCACGGGCCTGCGCGTGGCGGCCGAGCACCGCGTCGGCTCCCTGACGATCGGCGACCTGGCGCTCGTGGCGGCGGTGGCGGCCCCGCATCGTGCAGAAGCCTTCGCGGCGTGCGCGGAACTGATCGAGCTGATCAAGGCGCGCGTGCCGATCTGGAAGCGGCAGCACTTCTCCGACGGCGTCTCCGAATGGGTCGGCCTGTAGAAGACGGTTCATTTCCGCGAATTCGGCTCTAGCATGTGATTCATGCCGCAGATTCGGATAAAACAGGCCGCGTTGTACCTCGGGGTGAGCGACGACACGGTTCGGCGCTGGATCGAGTCCGGCGTCATCGAGAGCGGAAGAGACGACGCCGGCCGCACGGTCATCGACGGCTTCGAGCTCGCTCAGCTCGCCAAGCAGAACGCGGTGCTCCCCGCCGACCCGTCGGACATCGGCCGGTCGGCACGCAACCGCTTCGTCGGCATCGTGACCGACATCGTCGCCGATCGCGTCATGGCGCAGGTGGAGCTGCAGTGCGGCCCACACCGTGTCGTCTCGCTGATGAGCAGCGAGGCGGTGCGCGAACTGGGCCTGGAACTCGGTTCGGTCGCCATCGCGGTCGTCAAGGCCACCACCGTGATCGTCGAGACCCCTACTGGGAAGGACTGACCGTGCGCCGCCGCATCACCGCCACCGTCACCGCCGCATTCCTCGCCGCGATCGCGCTGACAGCGACCGGATGCTCGTCCGCCGGTTCATCGCCGGGCGGCACCCCGTCGGCCTCCGCCGATGCGCTCTCGGGTTCCGCGACGGTGTTCGCCGCCGCCTCCCTGACCAAGACCTTCACCGCGCTCGGCACGGACTTCGAAGCGAAGCACCCCGGCACGACGATCACGTTCAGCTTCGCCGGCTCCTCGGACCTGGTGTCCCAGATCACCGAGGGCGCGCCGGCCGACGTGTTCGCCTCCGCCGACGAGAAGAACATGGCGAAGGCGACGGATGCCGCGCTCACCGCCGGCCAACCGGTCGACTTCGCGACCAACGTGCTCGCGATCGCCGTCCCCCCGGGCAATCCCGCTCACATCACCTCGTTCTCCGACCTGGCGAAGCCCGGGGTCAAGACGGTGATCTGCGCTCCGCAGGTGCCGTGCGGCGCTGCGACGGCGAAGGTCGAGGCCTCCACCGGTGTCACGCTCAAGCCCGTGAGCCAGGAGTCGGCGGTGACCGATGTGCTCGGCAAGGTCAGCTCCGGAGAGGCCGACGCCGGGATCGTCTACGTGACCGATGTCAAGGGCGCCGGTGACGCGGTGGACTCGGTGCCGTTCCCCGAGGCCTCGTCCGCGGTGAACACCTATCCGATCGTCGCGTTGACGGGCTCGAAGAACCCGAAGCTCGCGAGCGCCTTCGTCGACTACGTGACCGGGCCGGACGGCCAGAAGGTGCTGGCCGACGCCGGCTTCGGAGCGCCGTAGCCGATGCCCCGCCCATCCCGTCTCGGCCTGCCGCGCTGGATCATCGCCGTCGCCGTCGTCGGCGGCCTGTTCGTGGTGCTCCCGCTCGTCGCGCTCATCGCGCGGGTGGACTGGGCGCACTTCGTCCCGCTGATCACCTCCCCCTCCTCGGTCGACGCCCTCCTGCTGAGCCTGCGCACCTCGGTGGCCGCCACTCTGCTCTGCATCGTGCTCGGCGTGCCGATGGCGACGGTGCTGGCCCGCGGGTCCTTTCCCGGACAGCGTGTGATCCGGGCGCTCGTGCTGCTGCCGCTGGTGCTGCCGCCGGTCGTCGGCGGCCTCGCGCTCCTCTACCTGTTCGGACGACGCGGGATGCTGGGCGGCGTGTTCGACGTCGCCTTCTCGACCAGCGCGGTGATCCTGGCCCAGACCTTCGTCGCCCTGCCGTTCCTGGTGCTGAGCCTCGAGGGTGCCCTCCGCACCGCGGGAACGAGGTACGAAGCGGTCGCCGCCACACTCGGAGCGGGTCCGAGCACGGTGCTGTTCCGCGTGACGCTGCCGCTCGTGCTGCCCGCCCTGGTCTCGGGCGCCATCCTGTCGTTCGCGCGCGCTCTCGGCGAGTTCGGCGCCACGCTGACGTTCGCCGGCAGCCTGCAGGGCGTCACGCGCACGCTCCCGCTCGAGATCTACCTACAGCGGGAGACGGATCCTGCTGCGGCGGTCGCGCTGTCGCTGGTGCTGATCGCCGTGGCCGTGGTGGTCGTCGCGGTCGCGCACGGCGCCGGCGAGCCGGCGCGACGCCGGCGGAGGGCGCTCGCGTGAGCCTGACGCTGGAGGCCACGGTCGCCGAACGGGGCGTGGAGGTCGCGCTCGAGCTCGCCGAGGGAGAGACGGTCGCCATTCTCGGGCCCAACGGCGCCGGCAAGTCGACCGTGCTCGGAGTGCTCGCCGGGCTCGTGCGCGCAGACACGGGCCGCGCCGTGCTCGGCGGCGACACGCTCTTCGCGTCACCGGGTGGAGTCTGGACGCCGCCGCATCGCCGCGGCATCGCACTGCTCGCGCAGGAGCCGCTTCTCTTCCCGCACCTGTCGGTGCGGCGCAATGTCGAGTTCGGGCCGCGCACAGCGCGGGCGTCCAGGCCGGAGGCGCGCGCACGTGCCGAGCACTGGCTCGGCGAGGTGGGGGCGGGCGAATTCGCCGATCGCCATCCGGCCGAGCTCTCGGGCGGCCAGGCGCAACGCGTCGCCATCGCCAGGGCGCTCGCAGCGGAACCGCGGCTGCTGCTGCTCGACGAGCCGCTCTCCGCGCTCGACGTCGCCGTGACCTCGTCCGTGCGGCAGATGCTCGCGCGTGTGCTCGACGACCGCACGGCCGTGATCGTGAGCCACGATGCGCTCGACGCCTACCTGCTCGCCGACCGGGTCGTCGTGCTGCACGAGGGGACGATCGCCGAGCAGGGAGCCACGCGTTCCGTGCTGGAGCGGCCACGGCATCCGTTCACCGCAGAGCTGACCGGCGTCGCCCTGCTGACCGGGCGGCGCACGCCAGGCGGTCTCGTGACGGACGACGGCCTCGCGGTCGCGGCCCGCGCGGTCGAGACCGTCCGGCAGGATGCGCGGGTGGCGGCGGTCGTGCGGCCGGCCGAGGTGCGGGTGGAGAGCATCCACGCCCCCGGCGTCGCCCTGGCGGATGTGAACCGCGTGCCGGCGACGGTGCTCGACCTGGAGCCGCGCGGCGACCTCGTGCGTGTGCGCACGGACAGCCTGCCGGCGTTGGTCCCTCCGGCCGCGGTCGCCGAGCTCGGACTCGGGCCCGGCGTCGGGATCGCGCTCGTCTTCCCGGCCGCGGCGGTCACGATGTACAACGCCTGAGGCGGGCGCGCGGTGGTCGGCGCAGCGACCTCAGCCGCCGGCGAACGGTGGGAGCACGTCGACGGTCGCTCCGATGCGGCGGGCCGGATCGCGTGACACCACGCGGTCGACCAGGAACGAACCGGACCGCAGGACGCGTGCCATGTCCGCGCCGTACCGCGACTCCAGTTCGGTGCGGAGCGCCCCGAGGGTCGACTCGGCCAGCTCGATACGCTCCTCGGGTCGCCCGGCCGCGTCCTCGGCGGCGGCGAAGTACCGCACCAGCACGGTCTCAGCCACCGATCGCCCCCATGCTGCGCACCGGTGGAACGAAACCGGCCGCGTCGATCCCGTGACCGGCCTGCTTGCCCCACATCGCCGCACGCCACCAGCGGGCGATCTCGGCGTCGTCGGCTCCGGTGCGCAGCAGGTGGCGCAGGTCGGTCTCGTCGTCGCCGAAGAGGCACGAGCGCACCGTGCCCTCGGCCGTGATCCGGGTGCGATCGCACGCAGAGCAGAAGCTGCGCGTCACCGAGGCGATGATGCCGACCGTGGCCGGGCCGCCGTTCACCAGCCACTCCTCCGCCGGCGCCGACGGGTCGTCGCGCCCCGGGTCCGTCAGTTCGAAGCGGGTGCCGAGCACGCTCAGCAGCTCTGCGGCAGGCACCATATTGTCGCGGGCCCAAGCATGGTCGGCGTCGAGCGGCATCTGCTCGATGAAGCGCAGCCGGCAGTCGTTGTCGATCGCCCAGCCGAGCAGGTCGGCGGCGCCGGCCAGGGTGTCGCGCATCAGCACGGCGTTGATCTTGAGTGGACTGAGCCCGGCCTCGTGCGCGGCACGGATGCCGGCGAGAACGGCCGGGAGGCGATCCCGGCGGGTGAGGGCGGCGAAGTGCTCGCGGTCGATCGTGTCGAGCGAGACGTTGACCCGCGTGAGCCCCGCCTGCACCAGCTCGCCGATGCGGTGGTCGAGCCCGATCCCGTTGGTGGTGATCGAGAGGTCGACCCCGGGCGCCGCGTCGGCGGAGCGGCCGATGATCTCGGCGAGGTCCGCCCGCATCAGGGGCTCTCCCCCCGTGAATCGCACTTCGCGCACCCCGAGGTCGCGCGCACCGATGCCGACGAGGCGGGCGATCTCCGCCGCGCTCAGCAGGTTCTCGCGCGGGATGGCAGGCAGTCCCTCCGCCGGCATGCAGTACGTGCAGCGCAGCGAGCACTTCTCGGTCACCGACACCCGCAGGTCGCGCGCCACGCGGCCGAATCGGTCGACGAGTTCGGCGGTCTCCGGTCGGCCCGCCGTGTCCGGCGGTCCGTACGGGCTGTCCGGGCCGGCCACACCGGCCGCGCCGGCCGCGCCGGACCGAAGCGGCAGTCCGAGATTCACGGCGGTCATCTGTTCACCATAGACCGGTGCGCCGGCCGAGGAATATGCTGCGGCCATGGGAATCATCTCTTCCGGCTTCTCCGGCCGCCGACGCACCGATGACCCGCGACTTCCTCCGGGTCAGTACAAGACCGACGGGTTCCCCGTGCTCTCCGCCGGTCCGACACCACGGGTCTCCCACGACGAGTGGGCCTTCACGATCACCACCGAGAAGGGGACCGTGCACCGCTGGAGCTGGGACGAGTTCCTCGCCCTCCCCCAGGACGACGTGAGCACCGACATCCACTGCGTCACGAGCTGGTCGAAGCTCGGAACGTCGTGGCGCGGCGTGAAGCTCGACACGCTCTTCGAGGGCGTCGACACCGACTACGAGTACACGATGGCGCACTCGTACGGCGGGTACACGACGAATGTGCCGCTGGCCGACCTGCTCGACGGCAAGGCCTGGGTGGCGCACACCTTCGACGGCTCTGCGCTCGCTCCCGAGCACGGAGGACCGGCCCGGCTGCTGGTGCCGCACCTGTACTTCTGGAAGAGCGCCAAGTGGGTTAGTGGCCTCGAAATGCTCCCGAAGGACGCTCCCGGCTTCTGGGAGAGCAACGGCTACAACATGTACGGCGACCCCTGGCGCGAAGAGCGCTACTGGTGAGCACGGTCTGGCACGTCGCCGATGTCGTGGGCGCCCACTTCGAGACGCCCACCGCCCGCACCCTGCGGCTGCGCATCCCCGGCCTGCACGGCCACCTCGCGGGTCAGCACGTCGATGTGCGCCTCACCGCGCCCGACGGCTACCAGGCGGTGCGGTCGTACTCGATCGCCTCGGCGCTGGGCGGCGACGAGCTCGAGCTCACGGTCGAGGAGCTCGCCGACGGCGAGGTGTCGCCCTACCTCGTGCGCGGGGTGGCCGTCGGCGATCAGCTCGAGGTGCGCGGGCCTGTCGGCGGCTGGTTCGTCTGGCGCCCGGGCGACGAGACCCCCGTTCAGCTCATCGCCGGCGGCTCCGGCGTCGTGCCGCTGATGTCGATGGCGCGCGCACATGCGGCGGCGGCCAGTTCCGCAGACTTCCGCCTGCTGTACTCCGTGCGCACCCCGGAGTCGGTGTACTACCGCGACGAGCTCGGGATGCTCGAGCACGACGAGTCCGCACCGTTGCGGGTCTCGTACGTGTACACCCGCGAGGCGCCGTCCGGCTGGCCGGTCGCCGCCGGGCGCCTGACCGAGCAGACGCTGTCCGACAGCATCCTGCCGGCATCGACGATGCCGACCTTCTTCATCTGCGGGGCCACCGTGTTCGTCGAGACGGTGTCCGACTGGCTCGTGGCCGCCGGGCACGACCCCGCCCGCATCAAGACCGAACGCTACGGCGGAATCGGAGGCGCGCCATGAGCGACCTGACCGACATGGGCTATCTGGACGGCAACGCGGCGGCGGGGCTGCTGTCGGAACTGTTCGCCGTCGACGTCACGAGCGCGCGCGGCCGGTGCGCGCACTGCGGCGACATCGCGGTGGTGGCGCGGGCGCGCGTGTACCCGAACGACCACGGCCTCGTGCTGCGCTGCTCGATCTGCGGCGACGTCCTGGCGAAGGCCGTCGAAGAGCCCGGCCGGGTGTGCATCGACCTGCGCGGCCTCGAATGGCTGGAGCTCGCGGTGGAGTGAGCCGGCACCACGCCGCCTGATCGCCGCTCACGGACTGCTCCCACCCGCGATCGCCTAGAATTCTCCGGTGCTCCCCGACTCCCCCTCCTCGAACGCCGACGCCTCCGATCTGACCGTCGACGCGCTGACCGCTGCGGCGAACTCCGCGTCCATCGACCCCGATGACCTCGCGACGACCCTCCGCGTGCTGGCCGACCTCCACCTGCTCGACGAGGAGCACCCCGACTTCGTGAGCGTGCGCCACGCCACCGCCCGGATGTTCAAATCCGTCAAGCAGGAGCGCCGTCGTCAGATCCGCGCGGCCGTCGCCGAGAACGACAAGGCCGTCGTGGCGGCGACCGCCACCGGCGCTCCCGACCGCATCGACGACGAGACGCGCGGCGCCGACCTCACCACGAGCGCCAGCGGATCGTCGGCGGGCACCCTGCTCAAGTCCCGCGCCTGCTACATCTGCAAGCAGCACTACACGCTCGTCGACGCGTTCTATCACCAGCTCTGCCCCGACTGCGCAGCGCTCAGCCACGCGAAGCGCACCGCTCGCACCGACCTCACGGGCAAGCGCGCGCTGCTCACGGGCGGCCGCGCCAAGATCGGGATGCACATCGCCCTGCGCCTGCTGCGCGATGGTGCCCACCTGACCATCACCACCCGGTTCCCGCGGGATGCCGTTCGCCGGTTCTCCTCGCTCCCCGACGCGGGCGACTGGCTGCACCGCCTGCGCGTGGTCGGCATCGACCTGCGCGACCCCGCCCAGGTGATCGCCCTCGCCGACTCGGTCGCCACGCAGGGCCCCCTCGACATCCTGATCAACAACGCCGCCCAGACGGTGCGGCGTTCCCCCGGCTCGTACTCGTTGCTCGCCGAGGCGGAGTCGAAGCCCCTGCCCGACGGCCCGCTGCCCGAGATGGAGACCTTCGGTCACACCAACGACCCGCACCCGCAGGCGCTCGAGGCCAGCGTGGCGTCGCATCCGCTGCTGTCCGTGGCGAGCCTCGCGGGCACCATCGCGGAACAGGCGGCGCCGTCCGCACTCACCGCCGACGACCTCGCCGCCCTTGCGATGGCTCCCGGCTCGTCGTCCCTCGCCCGTCACGCCGACGGCAGCGCGATCGACGCCGGCGGTCTCGTGCCCGACGTCAACCGCGTCAACAGCTGGACGCAGGCCGTTCAGGATGTCGACCCGCTCGAGATGCTCGAGGTGCAGCTCTGCAACACCACAGCGCCCTTCCTGCTGATCAGCCGCCTGCGAGCATCGATGGCCGCGACCGAGGCCGGGCGCGCGTACATCGTGAACGTCTCGGCGATGGAGGGCGTGTTCAGCCGCCGTTACAAGGGCCCGGGACACCCGCACACCAACATGGCGAAGGCCGCCCTCAACATGCTCACGCGCACGAGCGCCGGCGAGATGTTCGAGACCGACGGCATCCTGATGACGAGCGTCGACACCGGCTGGATCACCGACGAGCGCCCGCACTACACGAAGGTCCGGCTGGCCGAGGAGGGGTTCCACGCGCCCCTCGACCTGGTCGACGGCGCCGCCCGGGTGTACGACCCGGTCGTGCGCGGCGAGGCCGGGGACGACCTCTACGGCGTCTTCCTCAAGGACTACCGCATCTCCCCCTGGTGAACGGGTACGCTGAGGCTCAGTTGTAGGCCGGTCGACGAAGGATCTCATGTCCAGCACTTCCACGGGCCAGCGGCCCGAGGTCCCCGTTCCCGGCCAGGCGCACAATGTGGCCCGGCCGGCCAAGGTCGGCGTGTTCCGGCACTGGCTCCTCTCCGGCCTCATCGACGAACGCGGCGAGCACCAGGGCCCGCACGCCCGGCGTCCTGAGCGCACGCACTCGTGGTGGCAGGTCATGTGCCTCACCGGCGTCGACTACTTCTCGACGCTGGGCTACCAGCCGGCCATCGCGGCTCTCGCAGCCGGACTGATCTCGCCCTTCGCAACGGTGGTGCTGGTGGCGCTGACGCTGCTCGGCGCCCTCCCGGTGTACCGCCGCGTCGCCCGCGAGAGCTTCAAGGGCTCCGGATCGATCGCGATGCTCGAGCGCCTGCTGCCCTGGTGGGCCGGCAAGCTGTTCGTGCTCGTGCTGCTCGGGTTCGCCGCGACCGACTTCATGATCACGATCACGCTGTCGGCGGCGGACGCCTCCGCGCACGCCATCGAGAACCCGTACACGCCCGAATGGTTCCACGGCAATCAGGTGGGCATCACTCTGTTCCTGCTCGCCCTGCTGGCCGCCGTGTTCCTCAAGGGCTTCCGTGAGGCGATCGGCATCGCCGTCGTGCTCGTCGCGGTCTACCTCGCACTGAACGTCGTCGTCGTGACCACCTCGATCGTGCAGGTGTTCCAGCACCCCACCGCCGTCACCGACTGGTGGTCGGCGCTCTTCACACAGCACGGCGACCCGATCATGATCGTGGCCATCGCTCTGCTCGTCTTCCCCAAACTGGCCCTCGGCCTGTCCGGCTTCGAGACCGGCGTCGCCGTCATGCCTCAGATCAAGGGCAAGGCCGACGACGATCCTGCGCGCCCGGCCGGCCGCATCCAGGGCGCCCACCGCCTGCTCACCACCTCGGCGCTGATCATGAGCGTCTTCCTGATCACGTCGAGCTTCACGACGACGCTGCTCATCCGGCAGAAGGACTTCCAGCCCGGCGGCCCGGCGAACGGCCGAGCGCTCGCGTACCTCGCCCACGAGTACCTGGGCAACATCTTCGGCTCGGTCTACGACCTGAGCACCATCCTGATCCTGTGGTTCGCCGGCGCCTCGGCGATGGCCGGCCTGCTCAACCTGGTGCCGCGCTACCTGCCCCGCTACGGGATGGCACCCCAGTGGGCGCGGGCCGTGCGACCGCTCGTGCTGGTGTTCACCGCCATCGCGTTCATCATCACCCTGGTGTTCCAGGCCAGCGTGGACGCCCAGGGCGGGGCATACGCGACCGGCGTGCTGGTGCTCATCACGTCGGCGTCGCTCGCGGTCGCCCTGTCGGCCTATCGCAAGAAGCAGCCGAGGCGCACGGTCGTCTACGCGATCATCACCGCGATCTTCGTCTACACGACCATCGTCAACATCTTCGAGCGGCCCGACGGCCTGCGCATCGCGACGCTCTTCATCATCGGCATCCTGGTGATCTCGATCGTCTCGCGCATCGGT
This sequence comes from Leifsonia poae, assembly GCF_027921845.1. GTDB lineage: Bacteria > Actinomycetota > Actinomycetes > Actinomycetales > Microbacteriaceae > Leifsonia > Leifsonia poae. The sequence continues at coordinate 108,172 of NZ_BSEN01000015.1, read as the reverse complement.
CGCTCCTTCCAGCTGCGCGCCACCAGTGTCACCTTCGACGTGACGGCCCTCGACTTCATCCTCGAAGACGCCGAGGAGGGCGAGATCCGCATCATCGCCCACGAACCCGACGTCGACACCGACAAGGAGTACGCGCAGAAGAACAAGGACGAGCGCAAGTTCAGCCACATCCCGCAGCGGGCGCGCACGATCTTCCTCGAGGTCTACCCCTCCGACTCGTCCGACTTCGAAGAAGACCTGGAGGTGCACGGCGTGGTGAAGCACGGCTACCGCGTGCTCCAGGTGAAGAGTGGCAATGTGCCGAACACGATCGCGGCGGTGCTGATGGAGATCCGCGACGTCACCGGGGTCGTACCGACCATCTACTTCGAGTGGGCGAAGGGGAACCCGATCTCCAACATGTTCCGCTTCCTCATCACGGGTGTCGGCGATGTGGCGCCCGTGACCCGCGAAGTGCTGCGCGAGGCGGAGAAGGACGTCAAGCGCCGCCCCGCCGTGCACGTCTCGTGACCTGACCGCGCGGCGAGCCCGGCTTCTTTCCGCCGCGCGCTGCTGCGCCTTTCGTGCCGCCGCTCTTGCTGCCGCCCTTCGGCTGCGCGGCCGCCTTCGCGGCTTTCTTCGCGCCCTTCTTGCCCTGCGCTGCCTCCGTCGCCGCCACCTCCGGATTGCGGGAGCTGTGCGCCGTGCGGCCGCGGACGATCCCGATGAACTCGTCGACGAGCGGATGCTGACCCTCGCGCGGCCACGCCAGCCCGACGCTGCTCGGCTCGGCGTCCTCGAGCGTCATCGCGACGACATCTCTACGCCGGAACACCTTCGCGACGGACTGCGGGAGCACGGCGACCCCGGTGCCTCCCGCGATCGTGCGGAACAGCCCCTCCGAGGGGTCGTCGTCGAGCACCGTCTGGTCGGCGAGGTCGGCACGATGCAGCTTCTTCTCGAGCGTGAGGAGGTGCTCATGGCTCATCGCCACGACGATGTCCTCCGCATACAGCGGGATGAGGTGCAGTCCGTCGGTGTCGAGCGGTTCGCGCACGAACGCCATGTCGGCGTCGCCGCTGACGAGCATCCGGTGCTGATCGGCGAGCTCCATGCGCACGACCCTGAGTTCGACGGAGGGGTGCCGCTGCTCGAACACCCTGGTCCATTTGCCGACCGTCACGCCGAGCGGGAAAGCGATCGTGAACGTGGACACCATGCTCGTAAGGGTACCGGCCCCGCCGGACGATACCCTTGGAGTCATGAGCGCGGAGAAGAAGTCCCAGACGATGAAGGCGGCCACGGCGGCCAAGAAGCTCGGGATCTACCTCCCTGCGGCCCCCGAGGAGTTCCGCGACCGCGAGGTGAGCCGCAGCGAGCTCGCCGAACTGACGGCTGCCCCTCCCGCGTGGCTCGCGACCTTGCGCGCCGACGGCCCGCACCCGCGCGAGGTGGTCGCTCAGAAGCTGGGCATCTCGATCAGCGGTCTGGCACGCTCCGGCGTCGACCAGGCGCTGACCACGGCGGAGATCAAAGACCTCCTCGCCGCTCCCCCGGCCTGGCTCGTGCAGGAGCGCGCGACGCAGGCGGCGGTACGCGCGGAGAACGCCCGCGTGAAGGCCCGCAACGCCGAACGCGCGGCTCGCACCGAGAGCTGATATCGGCGCCGGCTGACCTGGGCGCGGGCTGAGCCCGGCGCCGGCCGGCATCGGCGCCGGCCGATCGGTTCAGGCCGTCGCGTCGCCCGACCGCTTCGCAGCCCTGGCCATGACCTCGGGGCCGGTGACGAGCGCGCGCCGCCATGGCGCCACCCCGTCGATCTCGATCTGAAGCGAGAAACTGAGCACGGTCCTGATCAGCACGATCAACGCGAGCACGAAGGCATCGGTCAGCGAGGGCGTCGACGTGACGGTGCGCACGAGATCGGCGGCCACCAGGATCTCGAGCCCGAGCAGGATGACCCCTCCGAAGCTCTCCCGCAGGGTGCGGAAGCCGATCGCCCCGTCCTTGGTGCGGATCCACGCGCGCAGCGCGATGGCCACGGCGACGACGAACCCGATGACCATCGCACTGACGCCGACGATCTCGAAGCCGATGGCGATCGCCTGGAAGAACGGTTGAGCGGTCATGGGTTCATGGTGACACATGCGCGGCGGTGCACAATGGTGCCATGACCGCCAGTGCCGGACGCGATGCCCAATCGGAGATCTATCGCGCCGGCGTCGCCGGCCGCACCCCGCGCATCCCGACCGGGTTCCGCGAACTCGAGCGCCTCGCACGGCGCCGGATGTCCCGCGCCGCGTTCGCCTACGTGGCGGGCTCGGCCGGGCTCGAACGCACAGACGGCGCCGATACCGCCGCGTTCGGGCGCCACCGGATCGTGCCCCGCGTGCTCCGCGACGTGGCCGACCGCGACCTGAGCATCGACCTGTTCGGCCGTCGCCGCGCGACCCCGCTGCTGCTCGCGCCGATCGGCGTGCTCGACCTGGCGCATCCCGGTGCGGATGCCGCCGCCGCCCGCGCTGCCGCCTCACTGGGCGTGCCGGTGGTGCTGTCGAACCAGGCCTCGACGCCCATGGAGACGGTCGCCTCCGCGATGGACGAGGTCTCCCCCGGCTCCGCCCGCTGGTTCCAGCTCTACTGGAGCTCGTCGAGCGATCTGGTCGCCAGCCTCGTCGAACGCGCGGAGCGCTCCGGCTGCGAGGCCATCGTCGTCACCCTGGACACGCACGTGCTCGGCTGGCGACCCCGCGATCTCGATCTCGGCTACCTGCCCTTCAGCCGCGGCCGCGGCATCGCGCAGTACACCAGCGATCCGGTGTTCCGGCAGCTCGTGAAGGCGCGCGTCGACGCCGGCTACACCCGCGCGCGCACCGCGGTCACACCGGCGACGATCGGCTCGTTCGCGAGCATCCTGCGCCGCCATCCCGGAACCATCAGGCAGAACCTGCGCTCGCCCGAACCGTTGGCCGCCGTCGAGACCTTCCTCGATGTCTTCGCGAACCCCGCGCTCACCTGGGGCGACCTGGCGTTCCTGCGCGAACGCACCCGCCTGCCGATCATGCTGAAGGGCATCCTGCACCCGGATGACGCGGAGCGCGCGATCGACGCCGGGATGGATGCAGTGCAGGTGTCGACGCACGGCGGACGGCAGATCGACGGCGAGGTGGCCTCGCTCGACGCCCTCCCCGCGATCGTCGAGCGGGTCGCAGGGCGGCTCCCCGTGCTGTTCGACAGCGGGGTGCGCGGCGGTGCCGACGTGCTCATCGCGCTCGCGCTCGGGGCCACGGCGGTCGCGATCGGCCGCCCCTACGTCTACGCGCTCGCGGTGGCAGGCGAGGCCGGCGTGCGCGAACTGCTGCGCAACCTGATCGCCGAGCTCGACATCACGCTCGGGCTCGCGGGCGGCCGTGCCGTCGCAGAGCTCTCGCCGGCGGTCCTCGCCCCGCCCCGGCATCCCGTCTCCCGTCAGGAGACGGTGGCCCCGATCAGCGAGAGCAGCGCGCGGCCGTAGGCTGTCGCGGCGTCCTCCTCGTCGAAGTACCGATCCTCTCCGGCCAGCAGGATGGTCACCCGATAGCCGTCGGACGTGCGGGCGAGATGACGGAACGATCCGCCCAGCAGCTCCCGCAGCTGGTCCTCGCGCGGGATCCAGAGTGCGTCCTCCAGCGCGAGCGAGTCGAGCGCCCACTCGGTCGTGCCGTTGAAACCGAGGATCGTGCCGGTGTCGAATTCGTGGGGCTCGATGGTCATCTCGCTGACGGTGAAGCGGTCGCCCGCCAGCTCGGAGCGATCGATCGCGAAGGTGTCGCCGGAGACCGGGTGCCAGCTGAGCCCGGCGGCCCGCAGCTCGCGGGCCAGCTCGTCGGCGATCATGCGCCCGCGGGCGGCCACACGCCGATGATGATCGCCATCACGACGACGGTCACCAACTCGTGTGCCAGGTTGAGAACGGTCAGGCTGCTCGGCCTCCGGTCGAACGCGTCATGGGTGACCATCCTGGCCGCGGTGAAGCCGGCCCACAGCACGCCGGCGGTGAGTACCGCATTCCAGAAGAACGAGCCGCCGTAGAAGTGGAAGGAGATGTCGGTCGCACCGGCGAGCACCCACGCCGTGATGAAGCTCACGACCACGGTGATGATGAGCGGGAACGCCGCCCCGCGCCGCATCGACTCCTCGTCGTGGCCGACCAGCCGCATCCAATAGGCGCCGAACACGCCGCGTGCGTACCAGATCGAGCCGACCACCATGCTGGAGGCCGTGGCGATCAGGACCGCCCAGTAGTTGATGGCAGGTACCATTCGTGCTCCCTCTTCGAGACTGCTCGGAGTCTAACGCCGCGCTCCGACGCGCTACTCGGTGACGACGACGATCTTGCCGCGCACGTGGCCCGCCTCGAGTCGGCTGTAGGCCTCGATGACGCGCTCGATCGGGAAGATCGAGTCGATCGGGAGCACCAGTTCGTTCTCGGCGAGGAGCTCGGCGATCTCGCTCATGTCGTCGTTCGTGGCGGAGGACCCCCCGACGGTGTGCGCACCGCGTGCGGCGGGCCCGAACGCGGCGATCGTGTTGATGCGGTCGACGGGAACGCCGAGCTCGATCGCCGTGTCGATCGTGTCGGGGCCGTGGTTGTCGAGCACCGCCGTGACCCGGTCGCCGTCGTCGAGCACCTCGCGCACCCGGTCGGCGAGGCCGTCGCCGTACTCGACGGGGATGATGCCGAGCCCCTCGAGGAACTCGTGGTTCTCGACGCTCGCGGTTCCGATCACGGTCGCTCCGGCGCGCACGGCCAGCTGCGCGGCCAGGATGCCGACCCCGCCTGCCGCCGCACTGACCAGCACGGTGTCATTCTCGCCCAGTCCGAGCGAGCGCGCACTCGCCATCGCCGTACGCGCGACGACGCCGAGCGAGCCGCCGACCTCGAACGTGACCGGATCGGGCTTCACCACGACCTGACCGTCCTCCTGCACGATCGCGAAGTCGGCCATCGAGGCGAACGGCGCCGTGCCGAACACGGACTGCCCCACCGTGAAGCGGGACACACCGTCGCCGAGCTCCTCGACGAAGCCGGCGAAGTCCTGACCCATGCCGCTCGGCACCGTGACACCCATGCGCCCGGCCGCGCGTTCATCCCGATACGCCTTCGTGTCCATCGGATTGAGACCCGCCGCCATGACCCTCACCAGGATCTGGCCGGGCCCCGGCCACTGTCGCGGCCGGTCGACCACCTTCAGGGCATCGCGCGAACCGAACTCGTCGAACTGAACGACTCTGGGCACAGGAGCTCCTCTCGTCTGTGACGGTGAGCCTAGTCCCCTGCGATCAGCCGAAGAGCAGTGCAGCCTCGTCGTACCGCGCCTGCGGAACGGTCTTCAGGCCGCCGGTCGCGTCGGCGATCGAGACGTTGACCACGTCCGTGCCACGCAACGACACCATCGAACCCCAGCGGCCCTCGTACACGGCGTCGATCGCGGCCATGCCGAGACGCGTCGCGAGCACCCGGTCGTAGGCGCTCGGCACTCCGCCGCGCTGCATGTGACCGAGCACGGTCGCCCGCGACTCGATGCCGGTGCGCTCCTCGATCATCGGAGCGAGCATCTCGCCGATGCCGCCCAGGCGCGGCCGGTTGAAGGCGTCGAGGCCCTTGTGCGAGTGCGCCTCCTCCATCGTGTCGAGGTGGAAGCCCTCGGAGACGACGATCACCGGAGCACGCCCGCGGTCGCGCACCGATTCGACCCACTCGACGATCTGCTCGATCGACTGCGGCTGCTCCGGGATCAGGATGGCGTGGGCGCCGCCGGCCATGCCGGAGTGCAGCGCGATCCAGCCGACGTGGCGTCCCATGACCTCGACCACCATGCAGCGCTGGTGCGATTCCGCGGTGGTGCGCAGCCGGTCGATCGCCTCGGTCGCGATCTCGACCGCCGTGTCGAAGCCGAACGAGTAGTCGGTGGCCGCCAGGTCGTTGTCGATGGTCTTCGGCACGCCGACGATCTTGAGACCGGCGTCGGTCAGCCGACGCGCGGCGGTGAGGGTCCCCTCGCCGCCGATGGCGATGATGGCGTCGATACCGTGCTGGTCCATCATGCGCTGGATGTTCTCCGGCCCGCCGTTCTCGCCCTCGAAGGGGTTCGTGCGACTCGACCCGAGGATGGTCCCGCCCTGCCGCGAGAGCCCGCGCACGCTGTGACGGTCGAGCGTCATGATGTCGCCGTCGACGACACCGCGCCAGCCGTAACGGAAACCGGCGAACTCCGAGTCGAACACGCGGTCGCCCTTGAGGACCGCTCCGCGGATGACCGCGTTCAGTCCGGGGCAATCGCCGCCGCTGGTGAGGATGCCGATCTTCATGCTGCTCCCTGGGGTGTTATTCCTACGTGTGAATCATGCCCGACGCCTCGCCCCCAGCACAAAAGCGCCGGATGGCGTCAGAGCCCGAGCGCCCGGGCGAGCTTCGACGAGCTGGCCGAGACGACCGCGCCGGCGTCGAGGAGACGCTGCTCGATCTCGTCGAGAAGAACCGTCCTGCCCTCGCGGGTGTCCGGCGCCCCTCCGAGCAGCTCGACCTCCCACTCTCTCCACTGCCGCACCCCGCCCGTACTTAGATTCTCGCTGGCTACGTGGTCGTCGCAGAGTTCTGCGACGGCGAAGCCGGCGGCATCCTGCAGAATCACGGTGGTGCGCAGATTGGTGACGCGGGCGATCGGCTGAAGGCGTGCATCCCCGATCCTGTCGCGGAGCGTGGCCAGCAGTTCCGCCGGCGGATCGTCGCTGTCACCGGCGCCGAGCGGCCAGTGCAGTTCGGTGCGGCCCTCGTCGCCGGGGAGCTTGACGTGCCAGCCCTCGTCGCCGCCTCCATGACGCACCCGCACGGCGATGCGATCGCGCGCGAGAGCGAGGTCGGCGGTGTCGATGTAGACCGCGACGAGCTCCGCCGTCGCCGGGTCGCTCTCGATGGCGACGGCGCCTGCGCCCACCAGACGCGGAGGCACGGCCGAGTCGTCGACGTCGTACTTCCGCTCGATTTCGATCTGGGAGTGGTTCGGCATCCTCCTTGTCTAGCCCAGATCGCCGCTGTCGCGAAATTACAAGACGGGCGCTCCCGGCGCTCCTAGGGTGGGCAGATGACCGAGCACGAGATCATCAACGCCCGCTTCGACGTGACCGGATGGGACCCTGCCGCACTCCCCGGCATCGACGGGGACTGGGCCGGTGCGGTGACCATGCGCAAGACCTACACCGATGCACTGGTCGGCGAGTCCGTGGCGCACTTCGTGTCGTCGGGCACCGAGGTGAGCCGCGGCTACCTGGCGGCGGAGCGCATCACCGGCGAGCTGCCGGACGGACGGCGGGGGTCGTTCACCGTGCATCACGGCGCGCTCCAGCACCCCGGCGACGATTCGGCGTTCGGCTACATCGTGCCGGGGACGGGGACCGGCGACTTCGCCGCGTTCGCCGGCACCGCCAGCATCCTGCACGATGAGAACGGGCCGTACTTCGTCTTCACCATCGGGTGACGCCCAGCCGATGCCCGAGCGGCTCGCCACCGTCTCTCGACCGTGGCTGCCGTCAGGCGTACCCTGGGCTGCATGAGCGAGAGCGACCCTCGCCGCGACGGTGACAGCGACGAGCCTGACGAATTCATCGAGTCGCAGGACGGCGACTACGAACCGGCGCCGCGCATCTTCGACGAAGACGACCTTCCGATCGTCGACGACGAATCGGACGACGAGGTCGTGCCGGACGACGAGCGCCGGGTCCCCCTGGATCCCGACGACGCCGAGATCGCCTGACGCGCCCCGCTAGCCCAGCGCCTCTTCGAGCACGTGGATCAGTGCTGCGAGCTGCACCGAGTCCTCCGACCCGAGCTCGACATCCGAACCGTCGAGCGCGCGGGAGGCCAGGCCCGCCTTGGAGTCGATCAGTTCGGCGATCTTGGCGTCGATGGTCTGCGCCGCGATGATCCGCCACGCCGTGACGGGCTCCTCCTGGCCGATGCGGTGCACGCGGTCGATCGCCTGGGTCTGCTCGGCGGCCGTCCACGACAGCTCGGCGAGCACGACGTTCGACGCCGCCTGCAGGTTGAGGCCGACGCCGGCAGCGGTGAGCGAGCACACGGCCACTGCGACATCCGGATCGTTGTTGAACGCGTCGATCTCTTTCTGACGCGCCAGCGCCGACTGGTCGCCGCGGATCGAGATCGTGCGCAGGTCGCGGGCGGCGAAGGCCTCTTCGGCCGCATCCATCACGTCGATGTGCTTGGCGAAGAACACGACCTTGCCGACGGACCGGGCGAGCTGGGCGGCGTAGTCCGAGGCGAGGTTGGCCTTGGCCTGACCGATCTTGCGCACCATGGTGAACACGTTCTCGCCCGACTTCGCCGACTTCGACTCCTCGAGCTCCGACTGGGCGACCAGCCGGATGAGGTGCCTGCGGTGCGCTTCGTCGTCGCCGTCGAACGAATCCGGGCGGCCGGCGGCGGACGCACGCTCGTACTTGGCCACCAGCCGCGCGGCGAGTTCCTTCTCCGCCTGGCGGATGGAGCGGCCGAGGTCGTCGTCGAGCTCGACGGGCAGGTCGACGACCCGCCGGCTCGGCAGGTCGGCCGCGACGTCGATCTTGCGGCGGCGCACGATGCCCATGTCGATGACCGCTTCGCGAGCGGCGGCGTAGAAGCCGAAGTCCGCCGGGGTGAGCTCGGTCTCCTCGAGCCTCTCCATCAACGCCGGCGTCGGTTTGTTGCCGTCGATCCAGCCGAGCAGCTGCCAGATCGCCTTGAAGTCGTCGATGTCGTTGATCAGCGGCGTACCGGTGAGCGCCATCATCAGCGGGTCGCCGGTGGCGCGGATCGCCTCCGCGAGTCCGAGAACGTACTTGGAGCGCTGCGAGTGCAGGTTCTTGATGAAGTGCGCCTCGTCGACGACCATCCCCTTGAAGCCGAGCGTGCTCAGCCAGGCGAGGTGGCGGTCGAGTACCTCGTAGTTGACGATGACCACGTCGGCGAAGGCGTCCAGGCCCTCGCCGTCGCCGTGGATGACGGTCGCGCGGCGGTGCGGCGTCCAGCGCTCCACCTCACGCGCCCAGTTCATCTTGACGACGTTCGGCACGACGGCCAGCAGCGGGTAGGCGCCGGCGACGGAGGCGGCGAGCACGGACTGCGCCGTCTTGCCGAGGCCGGGCTCGTCGGCGAGCAGGAACGACCGGTGGCCGAGGCGCACGCTCTCGACGAACCGCGCCTGGTGGTGCATCAGCTCGAGTCCGGGAGGCGAGTAGCGGTCGATGGCGGGCGCCGGCGGAAGGTCCATGCTCGCCGCCTGGCCGCCCGAGCCGTACTCGAACGACTTGAACAGCGGGCCGAGCAGTTCCCAGGAGTCGAGCCGGCGGCGTGGCGTCGGTGCCGTCGCCGCGCCGCGCGAGAAGTCCGGCGCGAGGAACGGGTTGGAGAGCTGGCGCGCCCGCACCGACTGCGGGATGACCTGCTTCTCCGCCAGCTCGGGCGGGATGACGCTCTCCTGCTTCGGCGCGATGCGCTCGGTGGTGATGATGAGGTCGTCGGGGCTCAGCTCCGTGCCCGACTCCAGCAGCCAGTCGCGACGCATCTTCTGCGCGGTGGCGGTGGGCGGCGCCTCGCTCTCGAGCAGGGAGATCAGCGACGTGTCCCTGGCGGCCGTCTTCGCCAGGATCGTCGCGATCCCGTCGAGCCGTTTGAGCTGCTCAGCGCGCGCCGCATCGCTCAGTTCGGTGTCGGTCTTCGCCCGGGCGCGCTCCTCGCGCATCAGGAAGGCGATCACCTGGAACTTGGTGCGGTTGGTGGGTCCGAGCTTCTTGCCGTCGACGGCCTTAGCCTCCACCTCGCGCACCTTGCGCGCGAGCACGGGGATGAGCCCGTCGTTGTTCGCGTGCCGGGCGCGACGCTGCTGCTGCGGGCGCGACGAGGCGGTGCGCTGACCGGAACGAGACATGGTCCTCCAGTGGGTGCGTCGCGCGCCTCGACGGGCGGGACGCCGTGTGGCGTGAGAAATCGGACGCGGCGACCGGACACAGAATCCGGATGCGGAACGCCGACGTGCGCGCCACTTCTGAGGTGACGCACCACCAGTTTACGCGAGGATGAGCGCGCGGGCCACGATCAACACAGGGCGCCGCTAGCGACGCTGGTCGGTCGGCACCTTGACGTTGACGGCGACGGCCACGAACAGCACGGCGCCCGCGAGGTGGAGCACTCGCAGCAGGTCGTCGGGCATCGCGATCGGCCACACCGGATTCCAGACGACGGCGACCGGGATGAGGCCGGCGAACCACCACCACGCCTTGGCCTGTCCGGCGAACACGCAGAGGATCAGCGCGAGGATGCTGACGACGTAGCGCACGTAGAGGTACCAGTCGCTGCCGATCAGAGCGAGACCGGCGACGAGCACGATGGCGCCAAGGATTCCGGGCGCGAGCGCTGTGCGATTGAAGGCCGGCTGTGCGGCGGGACGTGACACGACACCGAAGTCTACGTCAGGCTCCTGGCTGCTCCTGCGTTCGGGCGCAGCGCAGCCGGGAGGCCGGCGCAGTTCTGCTGTACCGCCCCGCCCGGACGAGAGATCGTCGGGCGGGGCGGCATTCGGGAATGGTCAGCAGAAGCCCTTCCGCAGCAGGAACGCGCACGGCGGGGCGTCCGACCCCACACGCACGGTCACAACGGAATGGCGGGCAAGCGCGACGAAGTCGTCGAACTCGAGACGTGTCATCGCGACGCGACGAAGTTCGGCATCAGATGCAATGCCATTCACCGCGAACGCCACGTCCGGTACATCGTCGAGGGACCCGGTGCAATCGAGGAACATGATCGGTGCCGGGATCTCGTTGTCGAGGGGCAGCACACTGAGGATCGCGTCCGCCGCGGCCTCTGTGGTCACCTCTCCGAGATGTATGACGGGTGAAACAATTTCTTCTTCTGGATAGCCGCTGCCGACAAGGGTAAGCATGTCGCCATCGTGCATGGCATCCAGCGCACTTAAAAGCGCACCAGAAAGCAGCGGGCTGAGGTTCTTCAGCAAAGTCGGGCCTTTCCTGTAAAACGAATATTTCTCAACCCCTATGTGGAGGATAGACCCACCGGTATGTCCTCCCCCACCCCCCGTTGTGGGGTAATCCGCGCGGCGCGCCGGGAATCCGCGCGTCCACTGGCATCCCGGACTGCTATGCGCTGTATCCCCGCGCGCGTATATGTCGTCCCGTGACGGCCACCCAGCCCCGGCAGCCGCCCGATCGGAGCCCACTTCGGGCGGCGGCCGGAGCCCGATCGGAGCCCGATCAGACCGCGCGACGCAGACGCAGGCTGTTGAGCACGACGAAGACGCTGGAGAACGCCATCGCCGCCCCCGCGATCATCGGGTTGAGCAGCCCCAGAGCAGCGATCGGGAGGGCGGCCACGTTGTATGCGAACGCCCAGAACAGGTTGCCGCGGATCACCCGCACGGTCGCGCGCGAGAGGCGGATCGCATCGGCGACGAGAACCGGGTCGGAGCGCAGCAGGGTGAGATCGCCCGCCTCGATCGCGATGTCCGAGCCGGAGCCGATCGCGATCCCGAGATCGGCCTGCGCGAGAGCCGCGGCGTCGTTCACTCCGTCTCCCACCATCGCGACGATCCGACCCTCTCCCTGAAGCCGCACGACCTCCTCCGCCTTGCCGGCCGGTGTCGCCCCGCCGATCGCGTTCCGGATCCCCAGCGGGGCGAGCACCGCTCGCACCGTGGCAGCATGGTCGCCACTGAGCACCATCGGCTCGAGGCCCAGTGACCGGATGCGCGAGACGGCGAGCACCGCATCCGGCCGCAGCGGGTCGGAGACGCTGAGCGCAGCGAGCACGCGGCCGTCGACACCGACCAGCACCACGGTCGCACCGGAGGCGCGGATCCCTTCAATGGCGGTCGCGAGGTCCGCGTCGAGCGCCGTGCCGAGCATCCGGAGCACGTCGTCGGGGCGGCCGACGACGACCGCGCGCCCTTCGACCGTGCCGGTGACGCCGAACCCGGCGATGGCGCGGAAGCCCGTCACGGCCGGGGCGCTTCCGAGTCCATCTGACGCGTTGTCCGACGCGGCACGGGCGACCGCCCGGCCGATCGGATGCTCGGAGCCGCGCTCGACCGCCGCCGCGAGCCGCACGATCTCGACCGCGTCGGCACCGGCCGCGGTCGCCACCGAGTCCACGCTCATCCGGCCCGTCGTGAGCGTGCCCGTCTTGTCGAAGACGACCGTATCGATGCGTCCGACCCGCTCCAGCACCTCGGGGCCCGTGATCAGGATGCCGAGCTGCGACGCGCGACCTGTGCCGACGAGCAGCGCCGTCGGGGTCGCCAGCCCCAGCGCGCACGGGCAGGCGACGATGAGCACCGCGATCGACGCGCTCAGCGCCGCCGAGGTGCCGCCGCCCGCGAGCATCCAGATCGCGAACGTCGCAACCGCGAGTCCGATGACGATCGGCACGAAGATGCTCGAGATGCGGTCGGCGAGCCGTTGGATGCCGGCCTTGCCGAGCTGGGCCTGCTCGACGATGGCGCCCATCCTGGCCAGCTGCGTGTCGCGGCCGACCCGGGTTGCGCGCACGACGAGGGAGCCGCCGAGCGCGATCGTCCCGCCGGCCACCGCGTCACCCTGCGCCACCTCGACCGGCACCGACTCTCCCGTCATCGCGCTCGCGTCGACGGCCGCCGTCCCGTCGACGACGGTTCCGTCCGTCGCGATCTTCTCCCCCGGTCGCACCACGAACAGGTCCCCGACCGCCAGCGCCTCGATCGGCACCAGGGTCTCGGCCCCATCGGGTTCGAGCCTCGTCACGTGCTTCGCCGCCGCCTCGAGGAGATCGCGCAGGGCGGCGCCCGCCCGGCGCTTCGACCGCTCCTCGATGAACCGTCCCAGCAGGAGGAACGTCGTCACTCCGGCAGCCACCTCGAAATAGACGGCGCCGGATGCCGCGCCCGGCTCGGCGACCAGCGTGAACGCGTGCCGCATCCCGAGCTCGCCGGCCGTCCCGAACACCAGCGCGCCGACGGACCAGAGGGAGGCGGCCGCGGTGCCCAGGGTGACGAGGGTGTCCATCGTCGCGGCGCCGTGCCGCAGATTCACCAGCGTCGAGCGGTGGAACGGCCAGCCGCCCCAGAGCACGACGGGGGTCGCCAGCACGAGCGACACCCACTGCCAGCCCCAGAACTGCCAGGCGGGCACCATCGCAAGCAGCACGATGGGCACGGTCAGGGCGGCGCTCACCAGCAGCCGGATGCGCAACCCGCCGCCGCGTGAGACGGCCGGCGCCGGCGCGTCCGGCTCGATCAGCGTGGCGCCGTAGCCCGCCGTCTCGACCGCGGCGATCAGGGCAGCAGGGTCAAGGTCGGCCGGATACGAGACCCGTGCCCGCTCCGTCGCGAGGTTGACGCTCGCGGTGACGCCGTCGAGGCGGCCCAGCTTCTTCTCGACCCTGGCGACGCAGCTCGCGCACGTCATCCCCTCGATCGCGAGGTCGAGCTCCGCGACGGTCACAGGAGAGGGAGCAGTCCGGGACGGGCGAGCACGTAGCCCGCCTCCTCGATCGCCGCACGCACGGCGTTCTCGTCGAGGATGGACGCGCTGGCCACGGTCGCGGTGCCGGCAGCGACGTCGACCGCCACCGAGGTGACGCCGTCGATCGCGGAGAGCTCCTCGCTGACGGAACGTGCGCAGTGAGCGCAGGTCATGCCCTGGATGTCGTAGCTGGTTTCCATATCGTCCACCGTATCACGTACCCCATAGGGGTATATGGGATCGGCGGGTTATCCTGGAGGGGTGATCGCAGACATCAAGAAACGCGCCATGCACCGCACGCGCATCCTCGAAGGCCAGCTGAGAGGCCTCGAGAAGATGATCGAGAACGAGGACTACTGCGTCGACATCATCACGCAGTCCCTCGCCATCCAGAAGTCCCTCGGCTCGCTCAACAAGCTGCTCGTCGAGAACCATCTCAAGACGCACGTGTCGGAGATGTTCGAGGAGGGCGGCAGCCAGCGCGACGACGCGATCCTCGAACTGCTCAAGGTGTACGAGCTCTCGAACAACCGGGGCTGATGATGAGCGACCCCATCGAGATCGTCCGCGGCGACATCACCGAGCAGCACGTCGACGCGATCGTCAACGCGGCCAACAGCTCCCTGCTGGGCGGTGGCGGCGTCGACGGCGCCATCCACCGCCGCGGCGGACCTGCCATCCTCGACGCGTGCCGCGAACTGAGAGCGACGACCCTGCCCGACGGTCTGCCGACGGGACAGGCCGTCGCGACCACCGCGGGCGACCTGCCGGCCGAATGGGTCATCCACACCGTCGGCCCCGTCTGGTCGTCGACCGAGGACCGCACCGAGCTTCTCCAGAACGCCTACCGCTCGTCGCTGCGGGTCGCCCGCGAGCTCGGCGTCACGACCGTGGCGTTCCCCGCGATCTCCGCCGGCGTCTACGGGTGGCCGATGGACGACGCCGCTCGCGTGGCGGTCAGCACCGTGCGCGCCGTGCTCGCGGCATCGATCGGTCCCGTCGAGACCGTGCGATTCGTCCTGTTCTCCGACGAGGCGTACGCGGCGTTCCGTTCGGCTGCCGGAGAATAGCCGGGTGCCGATCCCTCCCTCCTCCGCCGCGATCGACGACGACGCGGCCCTCGAACGCTTCCGCGCGCTGCTGCGCGTGCCGACCATGTCGCGCAACGATGTCGACTCCACCGACTGGGAGAGCTTCGACCGCTTCATCGCGCTCCTGCCCGTGCTCTACCCCGCGTTGCACGCCACGCTCGAACGCGAGTTGCATGGCCGTTCGATGCTCTACCGTTGGGCCGGCCGCACCCCGGGCGCACCGACGGTGCTCATGGCGCACTACGACGTCGTCCCCGCGACCGATGACGGCTGGGAGCATCCCCCGTTCGCGGCCGACCTCACCGGTGACCTCCACGACGGCGTCGACGGCCGGGTTCTCTGGGGACGCGGCACGCTCGACGACAAGGGAGCCCTCGCGGCCGTGCTGGAGGCGGTCGACGGCCTGGTCGCCGAGGGATTCACTCCGGAGCACGACGTGTACCTGAGCTTCGGCCACGACGAGGAGACGGTCGGCTCCGGCGCGCAGGCCATCGTCGCCGCGCTGCGCGAGCGCGGCGTGCGACCCGCCCTGGTCGTCGACGAGGGCGGCGCGGTGGTCGAGGGCATCTTCCCCGGTGTTGCGAAGCCGATCGCCGTCGTCGGTGTCAGCGAGAAGGGCATCACGAGCATCCGGATGAGCGTCGAGCAGAACGGCGGCCACGCCTCGACGCCGCCGAAGCTCACAGCCACCGTGCGGCTGGCCCGCGCGATCACCCGGCTCAACGCCCGGCCGTTCCCCGCCCGTCTCAGCGAGACCAACCTGCAGATGGTCGAAACGCTCGGCGCGCACGCGACCGGCCCCCTGCGCGCGGTGTTCACCCGCGCCCGCCGGCTGAAGCCGGCACTCGTCGCGGTGCTGGGCCGGGTCAGCGACGAGACGCGCGCGATCGTGCGCACGACCACCGCCGTGACCCAGCTCAGCGGCAGCCTCGCGGCGAACGCGCTCCCCGAGCGCGCGGAGGCGATCGTCAACGTGCGCATCGCGGTCGGCTCCTCCGTGGCCGAGACGATCCGGCACATCCGCCGCGCCGTACGCGATCCCCTGGTGTCGATCGAGGCGATCGACCCGAGCGAACCGTCGCCCGTGTCACCCACGACCGGACCGGAGTGGTCGGCGGTGGCCGCGGGCATCGGCTCCGCGCATCCGGATGCCGTTGTCACGCCGTACGTGATGCTCGGCGCCAGCGACAGCCGGCACTTCACCGCGATCTGCGACGCGGTCTACCGCTTCACTCCGTTCGAGATGAGCGGGGACGAGCGGGGAACGCTGCACGCCCGCAACGAGCGGATGCACGTGCGCACCTGGCTGCGCGGGATCGGCTTCTACGCCGCCCTGCTGCGTCAGCGATAGGCGCGGGCTCTCCGCAGTCGCGCTCCGACTAGTAGGTGCCCCCGAGGTCGGGGAGCTGGATCGCACGGCTGCTCGGCGGCAGCTCCCTGGCGCGTTCCAGTCCGGGGATCAGCTCATCGAGCCACGCCTTGTAGCCGTCGACGTTGAGGTGCAGGCGATCGTCGCTGAAGCGCGGGTTGAGTTCGCCGTCGTCGAGCGCGAGCGCCGGCCAGAGGTCGAGCCACTGCGCGTGCACGGTCGGCGCGAACTGCCAGAGGTGGCGGTTGATGTCGCGGATCTGGTCGGCGAACTCGTGCCCGCGCGGCAGCACCGACTGCACCAGGATGTGCGCCTCCGGCAGCTCCCGGCGCAGCGTCACCAGGATGGTCTCGATGTTGCGCACGACGTGCTCGACCGACCGCCGCCAGGCGAGGTCGTTCGTTCCGATCAACAGCGCCACGAGCGTCGGACGCGCGTTGATCACATCCCACAGCCGCGCGATCACGTCATCGGTGGTGTCGCCCCCGACTCCGAAGTTGTAGATGATCTCATCCGGTAGCCACGCCTGCCAGTCCCCGCCTTGAATGAGACTGTCCCCGACGAGGGCCGTCGGTCCATGATCCGACATCGCACCTCCATTCGTCTGTCCCCCCATCCTCCCCCGCGAGAAGGGGACGCGCCAGTCGTTCCCAGCTGCCGTGCACTTCTAGACTGCGGGAATGGCAACACTCGCTCTGATCAACGGCGCTCCGTCGGCAGGCAAGTCGACCATCGCCGAACGGTACGCCGAGGAGCATCCGCTCGCGCTGGTGCTCGACATCGACGTGGTGCGCGGACTGCTCGGGCACTGGCGCGGCTCCCCCACCGAGGCCGGGCTGCACGCCCGCGATCTCGCGATCGGGATGGCGCGCACGCACCTGCTCGCCGGGCACGACGTGGTGGTCCCCCAGCTTCTCGCCCGAATCGACTTCATCGAACGACTGGAGGCGCTCAGCCTCGAGGTGGGCTGCCCGTTCGTCGAGGTCGTGCTGCTGACCGGCCCCGACGAGGCCGAGCGCCGGTTCGAACGCCGCTCGGCCGCGCCCACCGACGACCGGCACCGCGATGCGAGCGCGCTGCAGAGCACGCCCGGCACCCCGAGCATCCGCGAGTACTACGAGCGGATGCTCGGGGTGGTGGACCAGCGGCCCGGCACGGTGCGCATCGACGCCGCGGACGGCGATGTCGACGGCACCTACCGCGCGTTCCTGGCCGCGATGGACGCGGCGACCCGCTAGATCAGCGACTTGGTGTGCCAGACCGTCTTGGTCTCGGTGAAGAACGCGATCCGGTCGAGCGACGGCGCCGCCGCATCCGGGCCGTTCTCGGGCTGAAGCACGCGCTTGAGCGTGTCCGCGGCGGCGATCTGCAGATCGACCCACTCGAGGTCGCCCGCGCCGACGAGGTCGAGCGCATTGACGTCGGCGTGCGAGGCGAGCCACGGCGCGATCTCCGCCGGTGAGCCGGTGAGGATGTTGACGACACCGCCGGGGACATCGCTGGTGGCGAGCACCTCGCTCAGGCTGACCGCCGACAGCGGGAACCGTTCGCTGGCGACCACGACGACCGTGTTGCCGGCGACCAGGGCGGGCGCCACCGCGCTGACGAATCCGAGGAGGCTGTCGCGCTGGGGAGCGATGACGGCCACCACACCCGTCGGCTCGGGCACCGAGATGTTGAAGTATGGTCCGGCCACCGGGTTCGCGTTGCCCGCGACCTGGGCGAACTTGTCGGCCCAGCCGGCGTACCAGACCCAGCGGTCGATCGCCTCGTCGACCTGCGCACCGGCCGCCGCGACGGAGACGCCTTCTGCCTGCACGATCTCGTCGACGAACTGCGCACGGCGGCCCTCGAGCAGCTCCGCGATGCGGTAGAGCACCTGCCCGCGGTTGTACGCCGTCGCTCCGGCCCACCCGCTGAGCGCCGACCGTGCGGCGACGACCGCGTCGCGGGCGTCCTTGCGGGAGGCCTTCGCCGCGTTGGCGAGGAAGGCGCCCTTCGCCGACACGACCTCGTAGGTACGACCCGACTCGCTGCGCGGGAACTTGCCGCCGATGTACAGCTTGTAGGTCTTCGGCACGGTCAGGCGGCTCATTTCTTTGCTCCCTTGCGGGTCGTGGTGGTGGGTACGCCGGCCAGCGAGGCCTGAGCTGTGCGTCCGGGCTTCAGGTACGCCGCCAGCCCGTGCACGCCGCCTTCGCGGCCGTAGCCCGACTCCTTGTACCCGCCGAACGGGCTGGCCGGGTCGAAGCGGTTGAAGGTGTTGGCCCACACGACGCCGGCCCGCAGCTTGTCGGCCACGGCGAGGATGCGGCTGCCCTTGTCGCTCCAGATGCCGGCCGAAAGGCCGTAGGGCGTGTTGTTCGCCTTCGCGATGGCCTCGGCCGGGGTGCGGAAGGTCAGGACCGACAGCACGGGGCCGAAGATCTCCTCGCGGGCGATGCGGTCACTGGTCGACACGTTGTCGAAGATGGTCGGCGCGAACCAGAAGCCGCGCTCCGGGATCTCGCACTCGGGGCTCCAGCGGTCGGCGCCCTCGGCCTCGCCGATGTCGGAGAGCTCGCGGATGCGCTGCAGCTGCTCGGCGCTGTTGATCGCGCCGATGTCGGTGTTCTTGTCGAGCGGGTCGCCGAGACGCAGCGTCGAGAGCCGCGTCTTGAGGCGGTCGACGACCTCTTCGTGGATCGACTCCTGCACGAGCAGCCGGCTGCCGGCGCAGCACACGTGACCCTGGTTGAAGAAGATGCCGTTGACGATGCCCTCGATCGCCTGATCGATCGGCGCGTCGTCGAACACGATGTTCGCCGCCTTGCCGCCGAGCTCGAGAGTGAGCTTCTTGTCGGTGCCGGCGACCGAGCGCGCGATCTCGCGGCCGACCGCCGTCGATCCCGTGAAGGCGACCTTGTTGACATCCGGGTGGTTCACCAGGTCGCGACCCGTCTCACCTGCGCCGGTGACGATGTTCACGACGCCGGCGGGGAGGTCGGCCTGCTGCACGATCTCCGCGAAGAGCAGCGCCGTCAGCGGGGTGGTCTCGGCCGGCTTCAGCACGACCGTGTTGCCGGCCGCGAGCGCGGGGGCGATCTTCCAGGCGAGCATCAGCAGCGGGAAGTTCCACGGGATGACCTGGGCGGCGACGCCGAGCGCGCGAGGCGCCGGACCCATACCGGCGTGGTCGAGCTTGTCGGCCCATCCGGCGTAGTAGAAGAACCAGGCGGCGACCAGGGGGACGTCGACGTCGCGGCTCTCCTTGATCGGCTTGCCGTTGTCGAGGCTCTCGGCCACCGCGAGCTCCCGCGCGCGCTCCTGGACGAGACGGGCGATGCGGAACAGGTACTTGCCGCGGTCGCTTCCGCTCATCCGCGACCAGACGCGGTCGTACGACCGGCGGGCGGCCGCGACGGCGGTGTCGATGTCGGCGGCGCTCGCGGTGGCGATCGTGGCGATGCGCTCCTCGCTGGCCGGCGAGATGGTCTGGAACGGGGTGCCGTTGCCGTCGACGAACTCGCCGTCGATGAAGAGGCCGTACTGGTCGCGCAGGTTCAGGATCGACCGGGACTCGGGCGCTGGTGCGTATTCGAGGAAACTCATGATTCTGCCTTCGTTCAGTCGATCGTGACGTAATCTGCGCCGGAGTAGTGCCCGGTCGCCAGCTTCTGGCGCTGCAGCAGCACATCGTTCAGCAGGCTCGAGGCGCCGAACCGGAAGAGGTGCGGCTGCAGCCAGTGCTCGCCCGCCACCTCGGCAACGGTCACGAGGTACTTGATGGCGTCTTTCGACGAGCGGATGCCGCCGGCCGGCTTGACGCCGATGTACTCGCCGGTGAGGGCGTGCCAGTCGCGCACGACCTCGAGCATGCTCAGCGTCACCGGGAGCGTCGCAGCCGGCGAGACCTTGCCGGTCGACGTCTTGATGAAGTCGCCGCCCGCGAGGATCGAGAGCCAGGATGCCCGGCGCACGTTGTCGTACGTGTTCAGCTCCCCGGTCTCGAGGATCACCTTGAGGTGAGCGTAGGAGCCGTCGGCACGGCGGCACGCCTCCTTGACCGCGACGATCTCGTCGAAGACGAGTCCGTACCGGCCGGAGAGGAACGCGCCGCGGTCGATCACCATGTCGATCTCGTCGGCACCGGCCGCGACCGCGTCCGCCGTGTCGGCCAGCTTGACGGCGAGGGAGGCCCGCCCGCTCGGGAACGCGGTCGCGACGGCCGCGACGGCGATGCCGCCCGGGGTCTTCGCCGCGTGGGCGGCGCCGAGGGCCTCGACCGCGTACGGCACCATGTCGCCGTAGACGCACACCGCCGCCGGCCGCGGGGTCGACGGGTCGCCGGCATCCGGGGTGAGGGCCTTGGCCACGAGCGAACGCACCTTGCCGGGGGTGTCCGCACCCTCGAGGGTGGTCAGGTCGATCAGGCTGATGATCGTGTCGAGCGCCCAGGCCTTGCTGGTCGTCTTGATCGAGCGCGTGCCGAGCCCGGCCGCGCGCTGCTCCAGGCCGACGGCGTCGACTCCGGGGATGCCGTTGAGGTAGCGGCGCAGGCTGGCTTCCGTGAGGTCGCCCCCCAGCACATCCACTGCTCTGGCCGCCGGTGCGAGGGTTCGCACGGGCGGGGTCGTCGTTTCGATGGTCACGACACTCCTTCGTTCTGTCGGCTGAGCTGCTCGAGGTCCGGCAGCTCCGTGGTCTGCTGCTCGGTGCGCCCGAGAAGATGGTTGGCGGTCGCCTCGTCGGTGATGAGAGCGGTGCACAGGCCGCTCGACACCACGGCGTGCGCGACCCGGTGCTTGGTCTGGCCGGCGATGACGGCGATGCTCGTGCGCGCCGCGCGGAGCTCGTCGAGGGAGATGCCGAGCGTGCGGTTGTTCAGCTCCTCGTCGGCGACCTGGCCGTCTTCGGTGATGAAGCGGCCGACCACGTCGCCGACCGCGCCCTTCTCGGCGAGGGAGCGCACGTCATCCGGGGTGAGGTAGCCGCTGTCGACGTGCACGGAGCTCGTGTCGACGACGCCGGCGCTGAAGAGGTACGCGGACGCGTTGCGGGCGAGTTCGAGCACGCTCTGCACCGAGCGGTCGGCCTCGATGGCGCGCCGGGTGGCGGCCTGCTCGAAGATCGCCGGGCTGGGCAGCAGGGTCGCGGTGCCCTGCGCCTTGCGCGCGATCACCACGGCGGTGTCGGCGGCGGCGGTGGCCTGACGGGTGCTCGAGACGCTGCCGTTGATCTGCACGGGGTTGACGCCGACCGCCCACCCGGGGCGCAGGCGCGCGGCGACGGCGTGCAGGGTGCGGCCCCAGCTGACGCCGAGCGTGCGCGGTACGGGACGGAGCGTGGTGAGGTAGTCGGCGGCCGCCTGAGCGACCCGGGCCTGCACATCGGAATCGGAGTCGATCGACGGGACCACCACCGCGTCGGTGAGGTCGTAGAAGCCGCACAGCTCGCGCTCGAGCGAGAACCGGCGGGCGCTCGGGTGCACGATCTCGATGCGCACGAAGCCGTGCTCACGTGCGGCGACGAGGAGCCGCCCGACCTTCCACCTGCTCACGCTGAGTGCGAGACCGATCTCGTCTTGCGTCTTGCCGGCCTCGTAATAGAGCTCCGCGGCTTTGACGGCGAGGATCTCGTCGTTGTCATTCAGGGCCACGCTTCCAGCTTAGGAAGGCTCGCGCGCCTGAGCAACGCGTGCGCACCTGTTGCTCATATGAGCAGGCCGGCTTTCCTTTAGGGTATTGAGCGTGCCAACTCCCCTCGTAGTCGCCGTCGATTTCGGCGGAACCAAGGTCGAAGCCGCGCTCGTCGATACCGACGGACGCCTGATCGAAGGCTCGCGCCACCGGCGTCCGACCGGACGCACTGCGAAGATCCCCGATCTCGAGGCCTCGGTGGGCGGAGTCGTGCGCGACACCATCGCGGCACTTCCCGCCGGCGCGGAGCTGGTCGGTGTCGGCATCGGCTGCGCGGGACCGATCGACCGCATCCTCGGCCTGGTGTCACCCCTGAACGTGCCCCACTGGCGCGACTACCCGCTGCGCGACTTCATCGCGGGCGTGATCGCGGATGCCGGACTCGACATCCCCGTGACGCTCGAGATGGACGGCGTGGCCATCACCATGGCGGAGCACTGGGTGGGAGCCGCGCAGGGCGTCGACAACGTGATGGGCATGGTCATCTCGACCGGGATCGGCGGCGGCCTCATCGTCGGCGGCCGGGTCATCACCGGGCCGACGGGCAACGCCGGCCACATCGGCCACGTCGAGGTGGGCGACATCATCGGGGACGACACGTTCGGCAACCCCAGCGCGCTCGAGGCGATGGCATCCGGACCGCACACCGTGTCGTGGGCGCGTCGCCAGGGCTTCACGGGCACGACCGGCGAGGACCTCGCGGCGGCCTACGCTGCCGGCGACCCGGTCGCGCGCGCGGCGATCGGCCGCACCGGAGAGGCCGTCGGCCGGGCGATCGCGTCGGCGACCGCGCTGCTCGACCTCGAGCTGGTGGCGATCGGCGGCGGCTTCTCGCACGCAACGCCCGACCTCTTCGACCACATGCGCGCGGTCATCGCGGCGCACTACTTCCCGTACGTGCGCAAGGTGCGCATCGTGCCGAGCGCCCTCTCGTCCGAGGGCCCGCTCATCGGAGCGGCCGCCCTCGTGCACCGCGCGCACCTGCTCCCCTAGCGCTCCGCGCCCCGCCCCCGCACCCGCACCCACGCAATCGAGTCCGAACTTGTTGCGCTGAATCGCGGCGTGTCGTCGCAGCAACTTCGGACTCGATCGTGTGCGGGCGGTCAGGGGTGGGTGGTGTCCTCGAGGAAGCGCGGGCGTGCGACGATCGTGCCGGCAGCCGCAGCCGCCAGGGCGGTCGCGGTGAGCACGATCAGGGCGATCGTCCAGCCGCCGGTCGCCTGGTGCAGCAGGCCGACGACGAGCGGCCCGAGGGCCCCGAGCGTGTAACCGACGCCCTGCGTGAACCCGCTCAGGGCGACCGAGCCCTCGTGCGTGCGGGTGCGGACATTGATCAGCACCAGGCAGAGCGGGAACAGCAGCGGGCCGAGACCGGCGAAGGCGACCCACAGCCAGGTGGCCGTGCCCGGCACGAGGATGAGCCCGAGGTAGCCGATCACGAAGCTTGCGACGCCCGCGTAGATGAGCAGGGCGACGTTCTTCATGCGCGCTGCGAGCAGCGGCACCAGCAACCCGGCCGGGATGCCCATGCCGGCGTACAGCGACAGCAGTGCGCCGGCCTGCACCGGCGTCGATCCGGCGATGTCGGTCAGGATCTCGGGCAGCCAGGCGAACATGGCGTACGCGTTCAGGGATGACGCCGCGAAGACCACGGCCAGCGCCCAGGCGATCGGCGCGTGCCAGACCCGCCGCAGCGCTTGCGGCCGCGCCTCGTCGACCTCGACGTCGTGATCGGGGTGCGCCGGCTTGTGCCGGATGAGGATGGCCAGCCACGGCAGGATCGCCAGCACAGTGACGGCGGCCCACATCCCGACCGAGACGTGCCAGCTCGTCGCGTCGGCGACCGGCACCGCGAGCAGCGGGGGCAGCAGCGTGCTGACCGACATGACCGTGGCGTAGAGCGACGTGACCAGGCCGATGCGGTCGGGGAAGTACCTCTTGACCAGCGGCGGCAGCAGGACGTTCCCGACGCCCATGGCGGCGAAGGTGATCGCCGAGCCGATCGCGAGCGCCGCGAACGATCCGGCCGTCGCACGCACCAGATGACCGGCGAGCATCACGCCGAGCGCGATCACCAGCACCGACTCGAGGCTCGCCTTGCGGGTGAAGGCGGGAGCGATCAGTCCGAACAGCGCGAAGCAGACCGGCGGGAGCATCCCGAGCAGTCCGACCCCGACGCTGGACACATCGAACTCGAGACGGATCTCGGCGAAGATCGGCGACAGCGCGGCCACCGCGGTGCGGAGGTTGGAGGCGACCAGCAGGATCCCGAGCAGCGCGATCGTGCGGCCGCGCCAGAGCGGGCGGCTGGGGGCGTCGGTCATCAGGCGGGCTCGACAGCGAGGATGCGGCGGGCCTGCGCCACGTCGTCGCCGATCTGCGCGATCAGCGGGTCGATGCCGGCGTACGCCACCATGCCCCTGATCCGTTCGACGAACGCGATCTCGACGTGATGGTCGTAGAGGTCGAGGTCGCGGTCGAGCACGTACGCCTCCACCTGCTTCTGCGGCACACCCTCGAACGTCGGGTTGTTGCCCACCGAGATGGCGGCCGGATAGCGTTCGCCCCCGTCGGTGAGCCAGCCGGCGTACACGCCGTCTGACGGGATGAGCCCCTCGGAGTCCGGCGACAGATTCGCGGTCGGGAAACCGAGCTCGCGGCCGCGCTTGGCGCCGTGCACGACGACCCCGCGGAGGGTCGGAACGTGGCCGAGCAGGGTCGCGGCGTGCGCGACGTCCCCCTGCGCCAGCAGCTCCCTGATCCAGGTGGACGACACGCGGCGGCCGTGCTCCGGCCGCACGTCGTCGATCAGGTGCACGACGAAGCCGTACTCGCCACCCAGCTCGCGCAGCATCGCCACATCACCGGCGCCACGGTGCCCGAACCGGAAGTCGCTGCCGACCAGCACAGCGGACGCATGCAGCCGATCGACCAGGATCTGGCGCACGAAGTCACGCGGCGCGAGGTCGGCGAGCTCGCGATCGAACGCGATCATCAGCGTGGCGTCGACACCGGTCCCGGCCAGCAGATCGAGCTTCTGCTCGATGCTCACCAGCGACGGCGGGCATTTCTCGGGCGCGAGCACCTCGAGCGGATTGCGGTCGAACGTGATCACTGTGGAGACCAGCCCGCCCTCGGCCGCCACCTCGCAGAGCCGCTGGATCACGGCACGGTGCCCGGAGTGCACGCCGTCGAACTTGCCGATCGTGACAGCGCTCGGCCCGAACCCGTCGGGGACCTCGGCGAGCCCGCGGAAGACCCTCACGCTCGATCTCCATCCGCCACGGCCTCGGCGGCGCTCCGCGGCCGGTGCGCCCGCAGGTAGAGGAGCCCGAGGATCGGGAGGGCGAGCGGAATGAACAGGTAGCCCATGCCGTAGACCGACCACACGGTCGCGTCACGGCCGAACGGGTCGACGTCGTGCAGTCCGAGCACGGCGGGAGCGAAGAGGCTCAGGGAGCCGATCACCAGCACGCCGACGAGCTCGAACGAGATCGTGATCCACGCCACGCGGTACCAGGCGCGCCCCGGCGCCACGAGGGCGATGGTCGCCACGATGTAGACGACGGCGGCGACCGCCGAGAGGGTGAAGGCGATGGGCGCCTCGTCGAACCGGTCGATGATCTGGAAGACGCTGCGTCCGGTCGCTGCGAGCGCCAGGACGCCGTAGACGAAGACCAGCAGCCGCCCGATCCCGGTGACGCGTCTCCGGCTGTCGGTGGTGCCTCGCTCGCGCGCGGACATGGTGTGGTGTGACATCACCTTCGATTCTATTCGCGCGCGCTCAGACGCCCTGCACGAACCAGATCTGCCCCATCCGGTAGACCATCACGGCGATGGCGAGGCAGACGGCGCCCAGGATGACCGTGCTCCAGCGGTTGCGCTCGATCAGGGCCCAGAAGCCGCCGGCGAGCGGCAGGATCAGGGCGGAGATCAGGTAGATGTAGAACTCGGCGAGGCTGCCGGAGGGGCCGTTCCCCACCAGCGGCGCGATGATCGCGATCACGAGCTGCACCACCAGGAGCAGTTCGACCAGTGCGACCGCGCCCATGCTGACGTCGCCGGGCACCCGCTTGGCGAGTCCGAGCACGATGCAGAGCACGCCCGCGAGGCAGGCGACGGTCACCTGGACCGTCGTGTACCACTCGATCATGCGGTCGCGATCTCGTCTGTCGGGAAGTTCACGAGACTCCTGGCTTCCTTTCCACGGAATTCGATGAGGCCGACCAGATGCCCGGTCGGCGAGACGGCCGCCACGGGCACGCCGCCTCCATTCTCCCTATCGGGCACGTGGATGCGCTTGCCGTGCATGAGGTCGATCGCCTGCTGGTCGCTCAGTTCGAACCGCTCGAACAGGATGCTCGCCGCCTCCGCCGCCGGGATCAGCCGGTCCGCGGGGTCGATGTCGTCGATCGGGCGGGCGTCCTCGACCGAGAACGGCCCGACGCGCGTGCGGCGCAGAGCGGTGAGGTGTCCCCCGACGCCGAGCCCGGCCCCCAGGTCGCGCGCGAGCGACCGGATGTACGTCCCCGACGAGCACACGACCCGCACGTCGAGGTCGACGGCGCCGTCGAGCCGCGTCGTGCCGAGCAGCTCGAACTCCGAGATCGTCACCGGCCGCGCGGCGAGCACGACCTCCTCGCCGGCGCGGACCCGAGCGTATGCGCGCTTGCCGTCGACCTTGATGGCGCTGACGGCGCTCGGGATCTGCTCGATCTCGCCCGTGAGCGCTGCGATGCCGTCGGCCACCGCGTCGTCAGTGATCGCGCCGACCGCAGCCGCCGGTGCCTGCACCAGGATGTCGCCCTCGGCATCATCGGTCGTCGTGGTCGCCCCGAGCCGGATGGTCGCCCGGTACTCCTTGTCAGTGCCGACGATGTAGGTCAGCAGCCGGGTCGACGAGTTGAGGCCGAGGATGAGCAGCCCTGTCGCCATCGGGTCGAGCGTGCCGGCGTGCCCGACCTTGCGGGTGCCCGCGAGGCGGCGCGTGCGCGCGACAACGTCGTGGCTCGTCCAGCCGCCCTGCTTGTCGACCAGGAGGATGCCGCTGCCGGTCATGCGCTCTTCTCGCCGACGACGTCGAGCACCATCTGGAGCTTGGTCTGGAAGGTGCACTCGAGCAGTTCGGTCGCCGCCTCGTCGAGGCCGTACTCCTCCGGCAGCCGCAGCCCCAGCAGCGTGTTCAGCAGCATGCCCTCGGCCAGGAAGGTGCGCACGCGCTCCGGTTCGAAGCCTGCATCGTCGCGCAGCAGCGTGTAGATGGCGATGAAGCCCTTCCGGGCCTGCGCCCCGATGACCGGATCGTGCCCCATGCTGAACGCCTGCATCAGCGACAGCAGGATGCCGCGGTCCTCGATCAGGTTGACGTAGGCGGTTCCGAGCAGCCGGCCGATCTGGTCCGCCGGGGAGCCGTCGGCCTTCCAGCCGTCGATCGTGGCGTTGAAGGTGACCAGCAGCTTGTCGAGGGCGCGTGCGAGGACCTCGACGAAGAGGTTCTCCTTGCTCCCGAACATGCGCACGACGTAGGGCTGGCTGATCCCCGCCGCCTTCGCGATCTGGTCGGTCGTGGCGCCGAAGTAGCCGCGCTCCCCGAACACCAGGCTCGCTGCCGCGAGGATCTGTTCGCGCCGCTCTCCCGACGGGATGCGGTCGCTGATTTTCTCGGTCACGCTTGACAGGTTATCAGTTGATTACTAATGTCGCCCTCGTAGTAATCATTCAATTACCAACAAGTGACCCGATCCTCTCCGAATCCACGACAGAAACGGCTTTCATGTCCTCCAGCACCCGGCGCGTGCCCGTCTGGCTCGCGATCATCGCCGCATCCCTCCCGATGTTCATGGCGACCCTCGACAACCTCGTCGTCACCAGCGCCCTCCCGGTGATCTCCCGCGACCTCGGCGCCTCCATCGAAGAACTGCAGTGGGTGGTCAACGCCTACACGCTGAGCTTCGCCACGTTCATGCTCATGGCCGTCGCCCTCGGCGACCGCTTCGGCCGGCGCTCGGTCTTCCTCGCCGGCATCGTCATCTTCACCCTCGCCTCCGCGGCGAGCGCCCTTGCGACCGAACCCTGGATTCTCATCCTGGCCCGCGCCGTGCAGGGCGTCGGCGCCGCCGCGTTGATGCCGCTCTCCCTCACACTGCTCGCCGGCAGCGTCAGCGAACGCCTGCGCCCGGCCGCCATCGGCATCTGGGGCGGCATCTCCGGCCTCGGCGTCGCGACCGGCCCGCTGATCGGCGGCGCGGTCGTCGAGGGCTGGAACTGGCAGGCCATCTTCTGGCTCAACGTGCCGCTCGGCGTCATCGCCGTCCCGCTGGTGCTCGCGGCCCTCCCGAACAGCTTCGGCAAGCGGGTCCGTGCCGACGTCGTCGGCCTGGTGCTGGTCGGTCTCGGCGTGCTCGGCGTCGTCTTCGGGATCGTGCGCGGCAATCCCGCCGGATGGGACAGCTTCGAGGTGGTCGGCTCGCTGGTCGCCGGCGCCGTGCTGCTCGGGGCCTTCATCGTCTGGGAGCAGCGCACACCGACACCGCTGCTTCCGCTCCGGCTGTTCCGCGACCGCAGCTTCACCGTCGCCAACCTCGTCGGCATGACCTTCAGCTTCGGGATCTTCGGGGCGATCTTCATCCTGATCCAGTTCCTGCAGGTCGTGCAGGGCCACACTCCGCTCGAAGCGGGCGTGATGACGATGCCGTGGACCTTGGCGCCGATGGTCATCGCCCCGCTCACGGGACTCGTCTCCCCGCGCACCGGCACCCGGCTCCCGATCCTCGTCGGGCTCAGCATGCTCGCCGTCGCCATGGGATGGATCGCCGCCACGCTGTCGGCCACGCTCCCCTACTCGGCGATGTGGCCCCCGTTCCTGCTGGCGGGCATCGGCATGGGGTTGGTGTTCGCTCCGAGCTCGACCGCCGTGCTCGTGAACATGAAGCCGGAGGACCACGCCAAGGCGTCGGGCACCAACTCGACGCTGCGCGAGATCGGCGTCGCACTCGGCGTCGCGGTGCTCACCGCGGTGTTCACGGGAGCGGGCGGAACGCTCACCCCCACCGGCTACGTGGACGCGGCCATCCCCGCCGTCTGGGTCGGAGCGGGCGTCCTCGCCCTCGCGGCCGTCATCTCGGTGGCGCTCCCGTCGGGCATCCGGCGGACGCGTCGCGCGGCAGCCGGCCCCGACGCCGCCGAACTGATCGCACAGGCCGAAGCCGGCGAGGGATCGGCGGAAGCGGTCGCTCTAGCGGAGGGCGAGCGGATCCGCTAGCCCCCGGCCGCGAATTGGCCTGACCCGGTCGCCCCCGTACGCTGAGACAATGCGTATCGGGGTGATCGGGGCGGGAGCCGTCGGCGGCACGATCGCAGCGCTCCTCGACCGCGTCGGGCACCTCGTCGAGGTCACGGCGCGCGGCGAGCACCTCGAGACCATCCGTCGCGACGGTCTGCGGCTGAGCGGCGCCTGGGGCGAGCACGTCGCCCAGGTCGAAGCCGCCGAGACGCTCCAGGCCGCGCCGGAGCTCGTCTTCCTCTGCACCAAGGCGCAGGATGCGGCGGCGGCGATCCGCGAGAACCAGCACCTGCTGGCCGGTCTCACCGTGGTCGTGGTGCAGAACGGCCTCAACGGTCTCCGCCAGGCGGCGCTCCTCCTCCCCGACTCCGAGTGCGTCGGGGCTCTCGCGCTCTACGCAGCGAGCTTCCTCTCCCCCGGCCGGGTCAGCGTCACGACCGCGGCCAACACCTACCTCGGCGCCGGCGACGGCGAGCCGCCGGCGGCAGCTGTCGCGGCCACGAAGGTCCTCGACGCCGCCATGCCCGCCTTCGCGGTCGCGAACTTCACCGGCAGCCAGTGGACCAAGCTCATCGTGAACCAGATCAACGCGATGCCGGCCATCACGGGTCTGAGCGCGCAGGACACCCTCGGCGACCGCCGGCTGCGCCGCATCGTCACGGCCAGCATGCGGGAGGCCGTGCGGGTCGGGTTCGATGCCGGCGTGCGCTACGGGTCCCTCCAGGGCCTGACGAACGGAATCCTGCGATTCGTGTCCATCGCTCCCCTGTGGGCCGGGCAGCTCGTGCCCCTCATGATGAAACGCCGGATGGGCGCGACGCCGAATCCGGGATCGACCCTGCAGAGCATCCGGCGCGGCCAGGCTACAGAGATCGACTATCTCAACGGAGCCGTGGTCGGCGAGGCGCACGAACTCGGCCGCGAGGCGCCGATCAACGCCGCCATCGTCGACCTCGTGCACGAGGTCGAGCGCACCCGCGCCTTCCTGCCGACGGATGCCGTGGTCGAGCGGATGCGCGCCGTCAGGTAGCAGCCCGGTGGCCCGCCCTCAGCAGCTGTCGGCCTCAGCAGCTGTCGGCCTCAGCAGCTGTCGGCGAAGACCCGACGGGGACGCTCGGGATCGGCGTCGGACACGAGGGCGCTCGCCCACAGCCGGGGACTCGCGTCGGCCTCGTAGATCGGGTTCTCCTCGCGGTCGACCAGTTCGATCGAGAAGTTCCAGCTGCCGCGGAGCTCCGGGCGCAGCAGGAACTCGCCGTCGATGATCAGGATCGCGTCGGCCTGCGCCGTCTCCCACCTGCTCTCGATGGGGGCGTCTCGTCGTTCGTCGAACGCAGCGGTCTGGAAGCCGGTGCTGCCGGCCATCCGGAACGGGTCGATGAGCACGCGGCGCAGTGTTCCATAGTCGTAGGCGCCCTCGTAGTAGCGCTGCGCCGTCTCCTCGCCGAGCCGGGTGCGTTCGGCGCGCGACCGGTGGAAGTCGACGATCGACGCGCGGAACGCGTCGTGTCCGGCCTCCCGGAACACGGCGGCGAGGTCGTCGGCGAAAACGGCCGTGTACGACGGGCCGTCGACGGCCACGATGGTGCGCCCATGACCGTAGTTGTGGGCGATCTCGCCCGCCAGTTCTCGCAGGAACAGCACGCGCGGTGTGGGAGGCAGCTTCATGCCACGAGCCTAGGCCGCGGCGCGGTCGCCGTCACGCGCTCGTCGAGCGCTCACGTGCGTTCGCAGCGATTACGCTGGGATGATGCTCGACGGCCCGGTCTTCCGCGACTCCGCGGCGCACGCGTGACGGTCGCCACCGCCGTCGTCGACTGGTACCACGCCAACCGTCGCGACCTCCCCTGGCGGCGCGACGGCTTCACGGCCTGGGGCACCCTGGTCAGCGAGTTCATGCTGCAGCAGACGCCGGTCTCGCGCGTCATCCCGCGGCTCGAGGAGTGGCTCACGCGGTGGCCGACCCCGGCCGACCTCGCGGCCGTCCCTCCCGGCGAGGCCGTGCGCGCCTGGCAGTCGCTCGGGTACCCCCGCCGCGCCCTCTGGCTGCACGCCTGTGCGGTGGCGATCACCGAACGGCACGGGGGCGTCGTCCCGGATGACGTGGATGCGCTGCTCGCCCTCCCCGGGATCGGGGACTACACGGCGCGAGCCGTCGCCGTGTTCGCGTACGGTGAGCGCCACCCGGTGGTCGACACGAACATCCGGCGGGTGATCGCGCGCGCCGTCGACGGCCAGGGCGAGCCGGGTCCGCCGAGCGCCAAGCGCGACCTCACGGCGATGGAGGCCCTCCTGCCGCACGAGCGCTCCGCCGCTGCCGCGTTCAACGCCGGGATGATGGAACTCGGCGCTCTGGTGTGCGTCGCCAGGACCCCGCGCTGCGAGGAGTGCCCGGTCCGCGACGCCTGCGCGTGGCGGCTGGCCGGCTATCCGGTGTACGAGGGCCCGCGCAAGGCGGTGCAGAAGAAGTACGAGGGATCCGACCGGCAGGTGCGCGGACTGATCCTCGCGGAACTGCGCGCGTCGCACATCCCGGTGACGCAGGCCGAGATCGACGCCCTCTGGCCGGATGCGCCGCAGCGCGATCGCGCGCTGGCGGGGCTGCTCGCCGACGGGCTGGCGATCGCGGTCGACGGCGGCTACGTGCTCCCCTGACGGGGCCGCACGGCCCACGCACGGCGGCTGCTGCTCGGCGCCCGGCGATTACTGCTCGGCGAACACCAGCGGGTCCCAGTCGAGGATGCGCGATCTGTGCACCAGCCCCTCCGTCCAGAACGGATCGCCCTCGCGGAAGCGCTCGGCGGCCTCCCTGGACCGGAAGATCGCCATCGAGCCCTGCGTCGCGGGCTCGCCGAAGGTGCCGATCATGAGCACCTCACCACCGGCGGCGAACTCGTCGAGGTAGGCGCGGTGCCGGGGGTAGGTGTCGACCAGCTTCTGGAAGTGCTCCGGCCCGGCATCCGGGTCGGCGTCATAGAACGAGACGGCGTACATGCCCCTCATTCTGGCCCTTCGTTGAGGGCAGCGGGCTAGTCTTCGTCGTCCTCGAACTCGCGCGGCTTGACGTAGGGGTCCTCGTCGCCCGCGTACTGTGCACTCGCGGCGAGGCCGGCCACCTCCGTGTCGCGTTCCCGCGCCTCGCGGAGCAGGTCTTCGATGTGCGCGGCGTTCTCGGGGATCGCGTCGGGGATGAACTCCAGCGTCGGGGTCAGGCGGGCGGTGATGTTCTTGCCCACCTCGGTCCGCAGCATCCCGGTCGCCGCCGTGAGGGCCGCGGCCGTGTCGGTGCGCTCCTCGTCGGTGCCGTACACCGTGTAGAAGACCGATGCGTGCTGCAGGTCCCCGGTCACCTGGACATCGGTGATCGTGACGAAGCCGAGGCGGGGATCACGCATTCCGCGCTCCAGGCGCTTGGCGATGATCACCTTGATTCTGTCGGCGAGCTTTCTCGCGCGTGCCGGATCAGCCATGTTGTCTCTCCTTCACCTGCCGTGATGGGAGGAGGCCCGGAAGGCTGAGCTTCCGGACCTCCTGTTCACGCCTAGACGCGGGGCTTCTCCCGCATCTCGGTCGTCTCGATCTCGTCGCCGATCTGGATGTCGTTGTACTTTCCGAGGCCGATACCGGCTTCGAAGTCGGTACGGACCTCGGTGACGTCGTCCTTGAAGCGACGCAGCGACTCGATGGCCAGGCCATCGGCGATGACCACGCCGTCGCGGATGACGCGAGCCTTGGCGTTTCGCGTGATCGTTCCCGACCGCACGATGACACCGGCGATGTTTCCGAACTTGGAGGAACGGAACACCTCGCGGATCTCGGCGACACCCGACTGGATCTCTTCGAACTCCGGCTTGAGCATGCCCTTGAGCGAGCTCTCGATGTCGTCGATCGCGTTGTAGATGACCGAGTAGAACCGCACATCCACACCCTCGCGGGCCGCACGCTCACGGGCCTTGACGTCCGGACGGACGTTGAAGCCGATCACAATCGCGTTGTCGATGGTCGCCAGGTCGATGTCCGACTCGGTGATCGCGCCGACACCGCGGTGCAGGATGCGCAGCTGGACCGAGTCGTCGACCTCGATCTTCATGAGCGACTCCTCCAGCGCCTCCACGGCACCGGACACGTCGCCCTTGATGATGAGGTTGAGCGCCTCGACCTTGCCCTCTTCCAGAGCACGGGTGAAGTCCTCGAGCGAGATGCGCTTGCGGGCCTTGGCCAGCTGTGCGTTGCGCTCGGCGGCTTCACGCTTCTCAGCGATCTGACGTGCCGTGCGGTCCTCCTCGGTGACGAGGAAGGTGTCGCCGGCTCGCGGAACACTCGACAGACCCTGGACCTGCACCGGACGCGAGGGGTAGGCCTCGTGCACGGTGTCGCCGTTCTCGTCGACCATCGCACGGACACGGCCGTAAGCCGTGCCGGCCACGATCGGGTCTCCGACGCGCAGCGTTCCCGACTGGATGAGCACGGTCGCGACAGCACCACGGCCCTTGTCGAGCTTGGCCTCGATCGCGATACCGCGAGCATCCTTGTTGGGGTTGGAGCGCAGGTCGAGACCGGCGTCGGCGGTGAGCAGCACCGCATCCAGGAGGTCCTGGATGCCGATGTCGTTGCGCGCCGACACGTCGACGAACATCACGTCGCCACCGTATTCCTCGGCCACGAGGCCGAACTCGGTGAGCTGCTGACGCACCTTGGCGGGGTTCGCATCCGGCTTGTCGATCTTGTTGACCGCGACCACGATCGGCACGTTGGCCGCCTGGGCGTGGTTCAGCGCCTCGATGGTCTGCGGCATGATGCCGTCGTCCGCCGCGACCACCAGGATCGCGATGTCGGTGACCTGGGCACCGCGGGCACGCATGGCGGTGAACGCCTCGTGACCAGGGGTGTCGATGAAGGTGATGGCGCGCTCGATGTTCTCGTGCTCGGTCCACACCTGGTAGGCACCGATGTGCTGGGTGATGCCGCCGGCCTCGCCCGCAACGACGTTCGCGTTGCGGATCGCGTCGAGAAGACGCGTCTTACCGTGGTCGACGTGACCCATGACGGTGACGACCGGGGGACGGATCTCGAGGTCTTCGTCGGTCTCGTCCTCGAGCTCCTGCTCCAGGTCGATGTCGAAGCCTTCGAGCAGCTCCTTGTCCTCGTCCTCCGGCGAGACGATCTGCACCTTGTAGCCGAGCTCGTCGCCCAGGATGCCGAACGTCGCCTCGTCGAGGGACTCGGTCGCCGTCGCCATCTCACCGAGGTGGAACAGCACGGTGACGAGGTTTCCGGGGCTGGCGTCGATCTTGTCGGCGAAGTCGGAGATCGAGGCTCCACGACGCAGGCGGACGATCGTGTTGCCGTCGCCGCGGGGTACGCTCACGCCGCCCAGCGACGGAGCTTCTCTGAGCTCGAATTCCTGCCTCTTGGCGCGCTTCGACTTGCGGGCCTTGCTCTTGCCGCCACCGCGACCGAACGCACCGGCGGTACCACCACCGGGACCACGGCCACGACCGCCGCCACCTGCGGGACGGGGGCCGCCGAAGCCGCCACCGGGACGCTGGAAGCCGCCGCCTGCGCCGGCGCCTGCACCAGCACCGCCGCCGCTACCGGGACGCTGCTGGAAGCCGGGACGCGCGCCGCCACCCTGGCCGGGACGACCAGGACGGTTGCCGCCGCCGGCACCGGGGGCGCCGGGACGGGGCGAACCCGGACGCGGAGGCGTCGGGCGCGGGATGTTGCCGGGCGACGGGCGCTGGCCCATGCCCTGCGAGCTGGCGAACGGGTTGTTGCCCGGACGCGGGGTGGTCGGGCGCTGGCCCATGCCCTGGTTGGAGGCGAACGGGTTGTTGCCCGGACGCGGCGCACCGGGGCGCGGGATGCTGCTGGCCGCGTTGTCACCGCTCGCCGCACGCGGGGTCGCGGGCTTGGCAGCGGCGTCACCGGCAGCCGGGCGCGACGGAGCGGCCTCGGCGGGCTTCTCTGACGCGGCCTTCTCGGCCTCGGCCTTCTTCTCGGCGGCCTCAGCGGCGGCCTTCTGCTCGGCGAGAGCCTGACGCTCTGCCACCGACATCGGCGCGCTGGGCACCGGTGCGCCGGCGGGGCGCGGAGCAGCGGGCGCTGCAGCGGGGGTGGACGGACGCGCGGCGGCGGGGGCCGGAGCCGACGCCTTCTGCTCGCTCGCACCGGCCGACGCTGCGGCCTTGTCGGCCGTGAAGCCTTCCGCCTCGAGCGCAGCACGGAGCTTGCGCGCGACGGGCGGTTCGATGCTGGAGGACGGTCCCTTGACGAACTCGCCCATTTCCTTCAATTTCGCAAGGGCTACCTTGCTGTCGACTCCGAGTTCGCTAGCGACCTCGTGTACGCGTGGTTTTGCAGCCACAATTCTCCTGTCTAGGGGGCCTACCCCTAGCAGGGCAGACCGTTAGTTACGGACGGGTCTCATTTCGAGCCGCTCATTAGTTGTCACTCATTTGAGTTCACTGTGCCGTTCAGCCTGTTCTCTCGTAGTGCGTCCTGGATGGCCTGGGTTCCGAGCATCCCGTCGACCCGCAATGCCCGCCCGAAGGCGCGCCTCTGCAGGGCTTTGTCGAGACACTCGCCAGTCGGATGAAGCCACGCGCCCCGCCCGGGCAGAGTGGCGGACGAGTCCACCACGAGTTCTGAATCTTGGGCGACGACCCTCAGAAGTGAGGATCGGGGAGCGCGAGAACGGCAACCGACGCACGTTCTAACAGGTTCCATCTTACCCCTCCTGAGGTGCCACCGCCGAACCAGGCGGCGCGAGTCCATCCTCCAGGCTATCCCGCGCTCAGCGCCGACGAGGATTGCGCACCGCTTCGGGTGGGTGGAAACTGCGCCTGGGGAGGACTCATGGACGAGACACGGACCGGCACGACACCGACCGAGGGACTCGCTGAGCGGAGGTGGAGGGGAACGGCCTCGCGCACGGCGGCCTGGGCCGTCATCACGGCGCTCGCGCTGGTCGCGGCCGGCATCCCGTCGGCGGCGGTGGCGGCATCGACGTCCTGGCTCCAGTACGGCAATGGCCCGACGCACTCCGGTGCGAACGCCGCTGAGACGGTGCTCACCCCCTCGACCATCGGCGGCCTGCAGAAGCAGTACACGGCGACGTTGCCCGGGATCGCCGACAGCCCGCCGGTCTACCTGGCCGCGGCATCCACCCCGGGCGGCATCAAAGACCTGCTGTTCCTCACCACGAAGGACGGCTGGACCGTCGCGGTCGACGCGGCCACCGGCTCGACGCTGTGGAAGCATCAATACGGTCCAGGCAGCTGCCGAATCAACAACGGCGCCCAGCCGTGCTACACGACCTCCTCGCCCGCGGTGGACCCGAACGGGACGTCCGTGTACTCCTACGGGCTCGACGGGCGCGTGCACAAATACGCCGTCGGCACGGGAGCGGAGACCACCGGGGGCGGCTGGCCCGAGCTCGCGACGGCCAAGCCGTACGACGAGAAGAGCTCCCCCGCGCTCACGACGGCGAGCGCGGGCGGCCACACATACCTGTATGCCGCAAACGGCGGCTATCCGGGCGATCGCGGCGACTATCAGGGCCACGTCACGACGATCGACCTCGCCACCGGGACCCAGAAGGTGTTCAACACGCTCTGCAGCGACAAGACGGTCCACTTCACGCCCGCGAACGACTGCCCGCAGGTGCAGTCGGCGGTGTGGGCGCGCCCCAGCGTGAACTACGACCCGGCGACGAACCTGATCTACTTCGCCACGGGCAACTCGGTCTTCGACGGCACGCACAACTGGGGCGACACGGTGCTGGCGCTGAAGCCCGACGGCTCCGGCGTCGGCGGCGGTCCCGTCGACAGCTACACGCCCTCGAATCAGGCGGCGCTCAACTCCTCCGACCAGGATCTGGGCAGTTCCTCGCCCGAGATCGTCGCGGCGCCATCCGGTTCGGCCGTCAAGAACCTGGGCGTGCAGGGCGGTAAGGACGCCAAGCTTCGCCTGCTCGATCTGAGCGACCTCAGCTCGCAGGGCGGCCCCGGCCACCTCGGTGGCGAACTGCAGCTCATCGCGGTGCCGCAGGGCGGCCAGGTGCTGACGCAGCCGGCCGCGTGGGTGGACCCGGCGAGTGCGACGCCGTGGGTCCTCGTCGCGAACAACAGCGGGATCTCCGGGCTGAAGGTCGTGACCGGCGCCGGCGGACGACCTCAGCTCAGCCCTGTGTGGAAGACAGCCGTGGCGGGCACGTCCCCGATCGTCGCGAACGGCATCGGCTACTACCTGACCAACGGAGGGGTGCGTGCGTTCGAACCCACGACCGGGCGGCTGCTCTGGAGCGACACCTCCGGCACGGTCGGGCTGCACTGGCAGAGCCCGATCGTAGTGAACGGGCACCTGTACTACGCCGACGGGTCCGCGAGACTCCGGGCCTTCGGGCTGCCGGGCGCCGCCCATCCGGTGGCGCGCGTGGGCGGCGCCGACCGCTACGCCGTGAGCGCCGCACTCTCGGCGGCCACCTTCTCCCCCGGCGTCGGCACGGTCTACGTATCGTCGGGCGCCCTGTTCCCCGACGCGCTCTCGGGCGGCCCGGCCGCCGGTCGCGCCGGCGGCCCGCTGCTGCTGGTGCAGCCGAAAGCCATCCCGTCGACGATCGCCACAGAGCTCAGGCGGCTGCATCCGGCGAAGATCGTCGTGCTCGGCGGGGCGGGGAGTGTCAGCGACGGGGTGAAGACGTCGCTGGGGGCGTTCGTCTCCGGTGGCGCCGCCGCGGTCTCACGAATCGGCGGCTCCGACCGGTACGCGGTGAGCGCCGGCGTCTCGCGGCTGACGACTCCGGTGGCCAACCCCGTGCTCTACGTCGCGTCCGGCGAGAACTACCCGGATGCCGTGAGCGGCGGGGCGATCGCCGCCGGCTCGGCGAAGGGTCCGCTCCTCCTCGTTCACCCGACGAGCATCCCGTCGGTCATCCGCGCTGAGCTCGGCCGCGTGCACCCCGCACGGATCGTCGTGTTCGGGGGGACCGGCTCCGTGAGTGCGTCCGTCGCGACTGCGCTGAAGGCCTACACGACCGGGGCGGTGACGCGGCTCGGCGGTGCTGACAGATACGCGGCCAGCGCGCAGATCTCAGGATCGGTGGTCACGCCGGCAGCCAGGGTCTACGTGGCGACGGGCACGGTCTTCGCGGATGCTCTCTCGGCCGACCCCGCCGCCGGCACGGCGAAAGGTCCGACGCTGTTGGTGACTCCGCACGGCATCCCGTCGGCGGTCGCGCAGGCGTTGACTCGACTGCGGCCGTCATCGATCGTGATCGTGGGCGGCACGGGATCGGTGGACAACGCGGTCCAGGCGGCGCTGCAGGCGTACATCCGCTGAGCGGGTGACGAGCTGCATCCAGCGCTTGGGCCTACTCTCTGTCGAGAATCGAGTCGGGCTGGATGCTGCGCTGACGGGCTGCGCCACCGGGTCGTCACCGCTGCGCGGCGCCGGCCCGGCGCGAAGATCGCCATCCAGCCCCGAGGCCTACTCTCTGTCGAGAATGGAGTCGGGCTGGATGTCGATCTTCGCGCCCGTCAGCTTCGCGGCGAGGCGGGCGTTCTGGCCCTCCTTGCCGATCGCGAGCGACAGCTGATAGTCGGGCACCAGTGCGCGCACCGCCTTGAGTGACTCGTCGATCACGAAAGCACTCGTCACCTTCGCCGGCGACAGCGCGCTCGAGACGAACGTCGCCAGATCGGGCGAGTAGTCGACGATGTCGATCTTCTCGTTGTTCAGCTCGGCCGTGACCGCACGGACCCGCTGTCCCAGCTCTCCGATGCATGCGCCCTTGGCGTTGACGCCGGGCTCGGTCGCGCGAACGGCGATCTTCGTGCGGTGTCCGGCCTCGCGGGCCAGCGACACGATCTCGACGACGCCGCTCGCGATCTCGGGGACCTCGAGCGCGAACAGCTTGCGCACCAGCGCGGGGTGCGTGCGCGAGACCGTGATCGACGGGCCCTTCAGCCCCTTCGACACGCTCGTCACGTACACCCGGATGCGCGACCCGTGCGTGTACTCCTCGCCAGGAACCTGCTCCTCCGGCGGGAGGATAGCTTCGACGCTGCCGAGGTCGATGTGGATCATCCGGGGATTGGGACCCTGCTGGATGATGCCGGCGACGATGTCGCCCTCGCGCCCCCGGAACTCGCCGAGCACCGCGTCGTCCGCGATGTCGCGGAGCCGCTGGTTGATGACCTGCTTGGCCGCGAATGCGGCAATGCGGCCGAAGTCGCTCGGGCTGTCCTCGGCCTCGCCGATGATGTTGCCTTCGTCGTCCTTCTCCGGGACGTACACCGTGACATGACCGGTCTTGCGGTCGAGGTGCACGCGGGCGGCCGGCGGCTCGTCGGTGTGGCCGTGGCGGTGATCCGCCTGATTGGTGTGCTTCAGGTAGGCGGTCAGAATCGCCTGCTCGATAATCTGCACCAGTTCGTCGAACGGGATCTCCCGTTCGCGCTCCATGAGACGTAAGACGCTGAGGTCGATGTCCATGCCGGCCTCCTCTATTCAGATCTTGCCGCCGCGAACTGCGCGACGGACTCAGCTACCTACGGTACCCGATCCTGACCTGCCCGGGAACGGGGTACCGTGAGCGCCATGCCCGACTCCGAAGTCCTCGCGCGCCGAGCCGAGAACAATCCGATCGTCCGCACCCTCGCGCGCGTGGGGAACGCCGCGATCGGCCTGCTGCACATCCTGATCGGCGTGATCGCGATCGCGATCGCCCTGCGCACCGGCGGCGGCAACGCCGACCAGTCCGGCGCCCTGCAGGCGCTCGTGAAGGTGCCTGGCGGTCTCTTCGTCGTCTGGGCCGTGATCGTCGGCCTGATCGCGCTGACGCTCTGGCAGATCCTGCAAACCGTGGTCGCGCGCAAGGCATGGAAACGCGTCTCGGAGATCGCGAAGGGCGTCGTCTACCTCGTACTGGCGATCACCGCGATCACGGTCGCGTTCGGCGGCGGATCGAACTCGTCCGCATCGGAGAAGTCGGCGAGCGCGAAGCTGCTCGGCACGCCCGGCGGCGTGTTCGTGCTCGCGCTGATCGGTCTGATCGTCGTCGCGGTCGGGATCGGCTTCCTGGTCAGCGGCATCCGCAAGACCTTCGAGCGCGGGATGCGGCTCCCCCCGAACGCGCTCGCGCCGGCGACCGTCACGCTCGGTCGCGTCGGCTACATCGCCAAGGGCATCGCGCTGGGCATCGTCGGCGGCCTGATCGTGGCGGGCGCCGTCACGTACGACCCGGGCAAGGCATCCGGACTCGACGGCGCCCTCAAGTCGCTCACGCAACTCCCGTACGGCGTCTTCCTGCTGCTCGCGATCGGCCTCGGCCTCATCGCGTACGGCGTCTTCTGGTGCGTGCGCGCCGTCGCCATCCGCCTCTGACGCCCACCGGTCTCTCCGCCTCTCCGCCTCTCCGCCTCTCCGCCGAGAGGTGCCGAATGGCGGTCATTCAGGTCGTTTGACGCACATTTCGCACCCGTCGCGCCAGGCCTTCGGGGTCGTCGAAGAGTTGGCGCGAGGTCACTCTCATCACGCGCCAGCCCGCCGCAGCGAAAGCGTCGTATCTCGCCAGATCGTGATTCCATTGGTCGCGCTCCACGCGATGATGGTCGCCCTCGTACTCGAGGATCAGCGACCTCGACGGAACCAGCAGATCGGGATGCAGCGTGCGGCCGCCGACCGTCAGAGGATGGTTGATCAGGACATCGCCGACCTCGAGGTCTTCCACGAGCAGGCGCAGCAACGACTCCGGCCGTGAGTCGCTCCCCCACCGCGCCCGAGCCATCGCGTCGCGACGCGCACGGGCGCCGCGACCGCGGGCGTGCCGGCGTGCAGCGAGGTCGAGTTCATCGACCGACGCGATCGCCGGTCGGCCTCTGGCGCCGAGAAGATGGTCGGCCGCCGCAACCAGGTCCGATGTGCTGAGCGCAACAGCCAGCTGACACCAGGTGTCCGCCGCTGAGCACACGGGGGTTCCGTCGGGCAACGTCACCACCTCGACGTCGGCCGAAACCCGGTGGCCGACGACGCCCGATGCGCGGGGCGGGGTTCGCGGCGCCACGACCGCGACGTGGACTGCGCGCCCCGTCCGAGGAAGGGGAATCCCGTGAACGATCGCGGCCGTGTGATGGCTGAAGAACTGCCCTGGCAGCATCCGGTGCCGATACGCCTCGACCGCGCTGACGTCGCCGATGGCGTTCACCCCGTGGAACGGGTGCTGCACATCCCGGGCACGAAGCCGCCGGGGTGCGACGCCGTGCTCAGAGGCGACGCTCGTCGCGAAAGCCCTCGGAAGGGTTGCGGGGAGTGGAACGGTGCGGCGCATCCCGCCATCCTCGCCGCGCGCCTCCCCTCAGAACGACCCTCCGCGCGAATCTGTGGAAAACCAATCGCGCGAGAGGTGCCGAATGTCTGTCATTCGGTGTGAATGAGCGACATTCGGCACCTCTCGCGCGAAACGGAGCGGGCGCGCGCGTCAGCGCAGCGCGGCGACGGCGTCGGCGACCGGGAGCTGCGTGCGCTCGCCGGTGCGGCGGTCCCACAGCTCGACCACGCCGTCGGCGGCGCCGCGGCCGACGATGACGATCTTCGGCACGCCGATCAGCTCCGCGTCCCCGAACTTCACACCCGGCGACACCTTGGGGCGGTCGTCGAGCAGCACGTCGAGCCCTGCGCCCTCGAGCGCGGCCGTCAGCTCCTCCGCGACCTCGAACACCACCGGCTCGCGACCGGCCGCGAGCACGTGAACATCGAACGGCGAGACCGACGCCGGCCAGATCAGGCCTTTGTCGTCGTTGTTGTTCTCGGCGATGATCGCCAGGATGCGCGTCACGCCGATGCCGTACGAGCCCATCGTGACCGTGACGAGCTTGCCGTTCTCGTCGAGCACCTTGAGGCCGAGCGCGTCCGCGTACTTGCGGCCGAGCTGGAAGACATGCCCGATCTCCATGCCGCGGGCCAGCTCAACGGGGCCGGAGCCGTCGGGCGCGGGGTCCCCCGGCAGAACCTCGGCGACCTCGACCGTGCCGTCCCAGCCGAAGTCGCGCCCGGCGACCAGGCCGAACACGTGCTTGCCGTGGATGTTCGCGCCGGTGATCCAGCCGGAACCGTCGACGACGCGCGGGTCGACGACGTACCGGATGCCCGTCGCTCCGTCTTCGCCGAGAACCTGTCCCTCGGCAGACCAGGGACCGATGTAGCCCCTGACGAGCCCGGGGTGGCGCGCAAAGTCCGCCTCCGTCGCAGGCTCGATCTCGGCCGGGGCGAACGCCACCTCGGCGCGCTTGAGGTCGACCTCGCGGTCGCCGGGCAGGCCGACGACGACGATCTCACGGGATCCGTCGAGGTGCGTCAGCGCGAGCACCACGTTCTTGAGGGTGTCCGCCGCCGTCCAGGCGCGGCCGTCGGGTCGCGGGTGCTTCGTGTTGGCCACCTCGACGAGCGTCTGGATCGTCGGCGTGTCCGGCGTGTCCAGCACCTCGAGCGGGGTGAGGTGCTCGTACGAGCGGGTGGGCGGCGCGAGGGTCGTGAACGCCTCGACGTTGGCCGCGTAGCCACCGGCCGAGCGCACGAACGTGTCCTCGCCGACGGGAGTCGGGTGCAGGAACTCCTCGCTGCGGGAGCCGCCCATCGCGCCCGCATCCGCCTGCACGATCACGTACTCGAGCCCGAGACGGGTGAAGATGCGCTCGTAGGCGTCGCGCTGCGACTGGTAGCTCGCATCCAGCCCAGCGTCCGTGTAGTCGAACGTGTAGGCGTCCTTCATCGTGAACTCGCGCCCGCGCAGCAGGCCGGCACGCGGGCGGGCCTCGTCGCGGTACTTGTCCTGGATCTGGTAGATCGCCAGGGGCAGGTCCTTGTAGCTCGAGTACAGGTCCTTCACAAGCAGCGTGAAGGCCTCCTCGTGCGTCGGCGCGAGCAGCATGTCGGCGCCCTTGCGGTCCTTCAGACGGAACAGGCCGTCGCCGTACTCCTCCCAGCGGCCCGTGACCTCGTACGGCTCGCGCGGCAGCAGCGCGGGGAAGTGCACCTCGTGGGCGCCGGCCGCGGTCATCTCGTCGCGGATGATCGCCTCGATCTTGCCTTTCACACGCAGCCCCAGCGGCAGCCAGGCGAAGATCCCCGGCGCCTGCCGCCGGATGTATCCGGCGCGGACCAGCAGCCGGTGGCTGATGACCTCGGCGTCGGAGGGGTCTTCTCGAAGGGTCCGCAGGAAATAGTTCGTCAGGCGTGTAGGCACCGTTCCATGTTAGAGGGCACGGCACACTGGGTTCATGCCCCGCAGAGACCCCGCTCGCCTCCACCTGTTCATCATGCTCGGACTCACGTTCACGACCGGCATCATCGACGCCGTCGGCTATCTCGGTCTCGACAAGGTCTTCACGGCCAACATGACCGGCAACGTCGTCATCCTCGGCATGGGTCTCGCCGGCGCCGACGGGCTCCCGATCGTCGGGCCCGCGCTGGCGCTCGGCGGCTTTCTGCTCGGCGCCGCCATCGGCGGGCGCGCTCTCTCGACCTCCCGCACCGGATGGGGACGCGCGACGACCGCCGCGCTGGTCGTCTCCGCCTCCGTCACCCTGGCTCTCGGCGTGATCTCCATCGTCGTGCCCCCGACGCACGGGACGGCGTGGGGCTTAACCCTCACCACGATCCTGGCGACGACGATGGGGCTCCAGGCCGCGACCGCCCGGCGGCTCGCGGTCGCCGACGTCACCACCGTCGTCGTGACATCCACCATCACGGGGCTCGCCGCCGACTCCCGGCTCGCCGGCGGCAGCGGAACACGGTGGCCGCGACGGGTGCTGGCCGTCGTGCTCATCCTTGCCGGCGCGGCGGTGGGCGCCCTCCTCCTGCGCGGGAGCGTCGCGCTCGGCCTCACGGTCGCCGGCGCCATCGCCCTCGCGCTGGCGCTCTTCGGTCACGCCCTGCGTGAGAGCCGCCTCTCCCCCGACGAGGCGACAGCGGCCGATTAGGCTTTCGGCATGCCGGACCGCCGCACGCATGTCACCGCATCCGTCGCCCAGAGCGAGCTCGCCGAATCGCTCGCAGCGCTCCGTTCCGAACTCGGCCTCCCCGGGGACTATCCGCACGACGCCGTGCGCGAAGCCGAGCGCGCCGCCGCAGAGCTGACGCTTCCGCCCGTCGACCTGACCGCGATCGAGTTCCTCACGGTCGACCCCGCCGGCTCCACCGATCTCGACCAGGCCGTGCACATCGTACGGGATGGCGGCGGCTTCCGCGTGCGGTACGCGATCGCCGACGTGCCCGCGCTCGTGCGACCGGACGGCGCCGTCGACGCGGAGACCCGCCGCCGGGGGCAGACCATCTACGCCGCCGACGGGCGCGTACCGCTTCACCCGGACGCCATCGGCGAGCGCGCGGGCTCGCTCCTGGCCGGCGTCGACCGCGGCGCGTTCGTCTGGGACATCCTGCTGGACGCCGAGGGCCGCGAGCAGTCGGTCTCCGTGACGAGAGCGCGCATCCGGTCGCGGCGGCAATGGACCTACCCGGAGGCGCAGG
Organism: Leifsonia poae; assembly: GCF_027921845.1. Classification (GTDB taxonomy): domain Bacteria; phylum Actinomycetota; class Actinomycetes; order Actinomycetales; family Microbacteriaceae; genus Leifsonia; species Leifsonia poae. The sequence goes on along the minus strand of NZ_BSEN01000015.1, from coordinate 63,700 downwards.
CCGCGATCGACGACGGGACCGCGCCGGAGACGCTCGCCCTCCTCGAATCGGTCGGTCTGGCCCGGATCGAGCGCGAGCGCGAGCGGGGCGGCGCCAGCCTCAACGCCCCGGATGAGGAGATCGTGCTCCGTGACGGGGCGTACACCCTCGAGCGGCGCGCACCGCTGCCGATCGAGGACTGGAACGCGCAGATCTCCCTTCTGACCGGGATGGCGGCCGCCGAGCTGATGCTCGGAGCGCGCGTGGGCATCCTGCGCACGATGCCGCCGCCGACCGACGACGCGATCACGGCCTTCCGGGCGCAGACCGCGGCGCTCGGACTCCCCTGGCCCGACGACGAGCCGTACGGCGAGTACCTGCGGCGGCTGGATCACCACGACCCCCGCGCGCTCGCGGTCATGCAGGCGGCGACGGGGTTGTTCCGCGGCGCCGGCTACGTGGTGATGGACGGCGAGGCTCCCCGCGACCCGCTGCAGTCCGCCGTCGCCGCCCCGTACGCGCACACCACGGCCCCGTTGCGCAGGCTCGTCGACCGCTGGGTGCTCGTGATCTGCGAGGCGATCTGCGCCGGAACGGAGATCCCGCCCTGGGCGCGCGCGTCCCTCGGCGAGCTGCCGTCGATCATGGGCGCGTCGTCGCGGCTCGGGTCGCAGCTGAACGCGGCGTCCATCGACCGCGTCGAGGCCGCGCTGCTCGTCGATCGCGTCGGCGACGCCTTCGATGTCACGGTCCTGGCGGTCCGCGGCGACACCATGACGGTGCAGCTCGCCGATCCGGCGGTCGTCGCCTCGGCCCCGCGTCCGGATGACGTGCAGCCGGGCACCGTCGTGCGCGTGCGTCTCACGGCCGCGGACATCCCGACCGGTCGCGTGACCTTCGCCGCCGCCTGACGCACCCGGAGTCGGAGTCGGCAGTCCGAGCCGGCAGCCCGAGCCGGCAGTCCGCGTCGGCTCAGTGCGCGCCGACGGTGACGACCGGCTCGCCCGACTCGACCGGCGGCATCTCCGCGGCGAGCCGGTTCGCCTCGGCGATCAGCGTCTGCACGATCTCCGCCTCGGGAACGGTCTTGATGACCTCGCCCTTCACGAAGATCTGGCCCTTGCCGTTGCCGGACGCCACACCGAGGTCGGCCTCGCGGGCCTCCCCCGGTCCGTTGACGACACAGCCCATCACGGCGACGCGCAGCGGAACGCTCATGCCCTCGAGTCCGCTCGTCACGTCGTTGGCCAGCTTGTAGACGTCGACCTGGGCACGGCCACAGCTCGGGCACGAGACGATCTCGAGCTTGCGCTCACGGAGGTTGAGCGACTGCAGGATCTGCAGTCCCACCTTGACCTCCTGCGCCGGCGGGGCCGACAGGGAGACGCGGATCGTGTCGCCGATGCCCTCGGAGAGCAGGATGCCGAAGGCGGTCGCCGACTTGATGGTGCCCTGGAACTCGGGCCCGGCCTCGGTGACACCGAGGTGCAGGGGCCAGTCGCCGCGCTCGGCGAGCAGCCGGTAGGCCTTCACCATGACGATGGGGTCGTTGTGCTTGACCGAGATCTTGAAGTCGTGGAAGTCGTGCTCCTCGAACAGGCTGGCCTCCCAGACCGCGCTTTCCACGAGCGCCTCCGGGGTCGCCTTGCCGTACTTCTGGAGGAGGCTCGGCTCGAGGGAGCCCGCGTTGACGCCGATGCGGAGCGAGACGCCCGCGGCCTTGGCCGCCGCCGCGATCTTGCCGACCTGGTCGTCGAACTTGCGGATGTTGCCGGGGTTCACGCGCACCGCCGCGCATCCGGCGTCGATGGCCGCGTACACGTAGTTCGGCTGGAAGTGGATGTCTGCGATCACCGGGATCTGGCTCTTCTTGGCGATGATCGGCAGCGCCTCTGCGTCGTCACGGCTCGGCACCGCGACACGCACGATGTCGCATCCGGATGCCGTCAGCTCGGCGATCTGCTGCAGGGTCGCGTTGATGTTCGTCGTCGGCGTCGTCGTCATGGACTGGACGCTGATCGGAGCGTCGCCGCCGACCAGGACTTTGCCGACCTTGATCTGACGGGACTTGCGTCGCGGTGCGAGGGTCTCTGGAACCTTGGGCATTCCCAAATTGATTGCTGCCACGGATGCAATCCTACGCGGCCGGGTGAGAGGTGGCTGGGTCCCCGGTGTGCGCGGACCGACCGGATGCCCGAGCGCCCCGTCGACGCCCCGCCGAAGCCCGGCCGCGCGGCTAGCCGAAGAGGTTGACCGGCTTGACGATGTCGGCGTACACGAGCAGCACGCTCATTCCGCCGAGCACGATCACGACCGCGAAGGTGAGCGGCATCAGCTTGGCCATGTCCACGGGACCGGGATCGCGCTTCTTGAACAGCTTGGCCCACGTGCGCCGGATGCCCTCCCAGAGCGCCCCCGCGATGTGTCCGCCGTCGAGTGGGAGCAGCGGGATGAGGTTGAAGACGAAGAGGGCGATGTTCAGCGAGGCGAGCATCCCGATCATCGTGTAGACCTTGTCGACCACCGGCACCCCGTTGAGCGCGGTGAGCTCGCCGGCAGCGCGGCCGATGCCGACGACGCTGATGGGGCCGTTGGGGTCGCGCTCGCCCGAGCCGAAGGCGGCGTTCCACACGTCGACCATGCGCTGCGGCAGGTGGATGATCACGCCGACGACGGCGCCCGTCTGCGCGCCGACGGCCGGGAGCACCGAGGTGACCGGCTGCGGGACCAGCTCCTGCACGGTTCCGATCCCGACGAAGCCGACGCTCTGCGTGAGCACCGTGCCCGACGAATCCTTGAGCACCGCACCGCTCGCGTCAGTCTTGGCGACCGTGTTCGCGCGGGGGGTGATCGTGAGCGTCCGCTCCGCCCCGTCGCGCTTGACGACGACGGTGAGCGGACGATCGACCGACTGCCGGATGATGCCCGTCGACTGCGCCCAGGCGGTGATCGGCGTGCCGTCGATGCTCATGATCGTGTCGCCGGGCTGGAGCCCCGCTGCCGCCGCCGGGCCCTCCGGATCCCCGGACTGGCACGTCTGGCGGGCGCTGGTCGACGGCAGCACGCACTGGCTGACCGTTCCGACCGTTGTGGACGCCTGCGGCGTTCCGAAGCCCATCAGCAGCACCCCGAAGAGCAGGACGCCGATGAGCAGGTTCATGAACGGGCCGCCGAACATGATGATGATGCGCTTCCACACCGGGAGCTTGTAGAAGGTGCGCTCCTCCTCGCCGACCGCGACGGTCTCCATGCTGGCGACGCGAGCATCCTGCGCCATCGACTGCATGAAGCCGGTGGTGGCGTTGCGACCGGCCGTGCCGTCTTTGCCGGGAGGGAACATCCCGATCATCGAGATGTACCCGCCGAGCGGAATGGCCTTGAAGCCGTACTCGGTCTCCCCGCGCTTGAACGAGAACAGCGTCTTGCCGAACCCGATCATGTACTGCGTGACCTTGACGCCGAACAGCTTGGCGGGGACGAGGTGGCCGACCTCGTGCAGGCCGATCGACAGCGCGAGGCCCACCAGAATGATGAGCACGCCCAGGATGAACAGCAGCACGGAATCCACGGGTCAAGGCTAGCCGGGGTCAGCTTGGAACGAGCCGCACAAAGGCTCGGTGTGAGCTATCAGCCGGATGTCCGCCCGGCGTCCGTGGGAGCCGGTTCAGCGCGCGATCAGGCGATCGGCCTCGCCGCGGGCCCAGCGCTCCGCGGCGTGCAGCGTCTCACGGCTCAGCTCGTCGTCCGGTTCGTGCTCGTCGACCACCCGTTCGACCGTGTCGACGATGTCGAGGTAGCCGATCGCGCCGGCGTGGAACGCTGTCACGGCCTGCTCGTTCGCCGCGTTGAACACCGCGGGATACGTGCCACCGGCGCGTCCGACGCGCTTGGCGAGCGCGACTGCGGGGAACGCCTCGTCGTCCAGCGGCTCGAACGTCCAGGTGTGCGCCGTCGTCCAATCCAATGGCACGCCGACGCCGGCCACACGGTTCGGCCAGTCGAGGCCGAGAGAGATCGGCAGGCGCATGTCGGGCGGCGAGGCCTGCGCGATGGTCGACCCGTCGACGAACTCCACCATCGAATGGATGACGGACTGCGGATGCACGGTGACCTCGATGTCGTCGTACGGCACGTCGAACAGCAGGTGCGCCTCGATGATCTCGAGCCCCTTGTTCACGAGGGTCGACGAGTTCGTTGTGACGACGAGCCCCATGTCCCAGGTCGGATGCGCGAGCGCCTCGCGCGGCGTCACGTCAGTGAGCGAGGCGCGACTGCGCCCGCGGAACGGCCCGCCGGACGCCGTGAGGACGAGGCGACGCACCTCCTGGGGCGTGCCGGAGCGCAGCGCCTGTGCGATCGCAGAGTGCTCCGAGTCGACCGGCACGATCTGCCCGGGCGCCGCGGCCCGCTTCACGAGCTCGCCGCCGACGATGAGCGACTCCTTGTTGGCCAGCGCGAGCGTCGCGCCCGTCTCGAGGGCGGCCAGGGTCGGGCCGAGGCCGACCGAACCCGTGATGCCGTTGAGCACCACGTCGGCCTCGACGGAACGCACCAGCCGTTCGGCATCGTCGGCGCCGAGCGCCGTCTCGGTCACGCCGAACCGCTCTGCCTGTTCGGCGAGCTGCTCCGCAGCGGTGCCCGCGGTGAGCCCGACCACGGTGAAGCGGTCGCGGTTCGCCGCGATCACGTCGAGGGCCTGCGTACCGATCGAGCCGGTGGAACCGAGGATGACTACTCTGCGCACGCCTTCATCGTACGCAGGCGGCGGCCGGCGGGGATCAGCGGCGGCCGGCGGGGATCAGCGCGTGGTCTTGAGGATGTCGATCACGAAGACCATCGTGTCAGTGGCCTTGATGTCGCCCTGGCCGGTCTTACCGTAGCCGTCGGCCGGCGGGATGACCGCGATGACCTGGGTTCCGACCTTCTGCCCTTCGAGCGCCTTCTGGAAGCCCTTGACGACACCGGTGGTCTGCAGAGGGGTGGGGGCGCCGCGGCTCCAGCTGGAGTCGAACATCTGCCCGTTGCGCCACAGGACGCCCTTGTACTGCACGGTGACGGTGTCGCCCGACTGCACGACCTCGCCGTCGCCCTGCTTGAGCACGGCGATCTGGGTGGTCGTGGGGGGGTCGGCCTTCGGGATGGTGATCGTGGGCTCGCCGGTCTTGGAGAGCGTGACCGTCGGGAATCCGGCCTTCGGCGCGACGGGCGTGCCGTCGGCGCGCGTCGGAGCCTTGTCGATGCTGTCGACGACGAAGACGACCGGGTCCGTCGCCTTGATCGAGAGCTGGCTGATGTCGGCCGCGCCGAACATCTCCTTGGCGCTGCCTGCGATCACGACACGCGACTTGAGCGGGAGGCATTCGACGGCGCGCACGAGCCCGGGGGCGTACTTGGTGGCGTCGACGGGGATCGCCTGGGCGCCCGTGCCGCCGAACCCGGTCGCAGGGATGAGCTCCTTGCCGGTCGTGCCGTTGTAGGCCGCGATCGCGATGTCGACGGAGTCGCCGCCCTTGACCTCGGAGCCGTCGCCCGTGATCGCGACGCTGCGCTCCAGCGACGATGCCTTGAGCGGCGTCTTGATCGTCACCTTCGGAGTTGCTCCGAATGCGCCGGAGACGGTGACCGCCTTCGACGCGTCTCCCTCCTTCACGTTGATGCACGCGGTGGACGCCGCGGATGCCGATGGCGACGACGACGCCGTCGGGCTCCCGGAGCTGCACGCCGCCAGGCCGGCGACGACGAGGCCGGCGGCCAGGATGGAGAGGGTTTTACGCACGGTTGACACCTTCGTGATCGGGGGGATGCCGTAACAGTCTGCCGCATGCGGCTTTGCTGAAGCTGACAGCGAGGCGACCTACGATGGAACAATGACTCGCGACTTCTCCGTTCCGCAGACCCGTAAGCTCGTCACCGCCCTCCCCGGTCCCCGCTCCGTCGAACTGCAGGAGCGCCGCGTCGCCAGCGTGAGCCGCGGCGCGGGAACGCTCGCGAACATCTACATGGAGTCCGGCTCCGGCGCCATTCTGGTCGACGTCGACGGCAACCGGCTGATCGACCTGGGCTGCGGCATCGGCGTGACCACCATCGGTCACGCGCATCCCGCAGTCGCAGCTGCCGCGGCCGAGCAGGCGTCGAAGCTCACCCACACCCTCTTCACCGTCACCCCGTACGAGAACTACGTGCGGGTGGCCGAGAAGCTCGCCGAGATCACCCCCGGCGACTTCGACAAGCACAGCATCCTGGTCAACTCGGGAGCAGAGGCGGTCGAGAACGCCGTCAAGATCGCTCGCAAGTTCACGGGCCGGCGGGCGATCGCCACGCTCGACCACGCGTTCCACGGCCGCACCAACCTCACCATGGCGATGACCTACCGCCCGTGGCCGGAGCGCGCGGGCATGGGTCCGTTCCCCGGAGAGATCTACAGCGTGCCGATCAGCTACCCCTTCCGCGACCCGGAGGGGATGACCGGCGAAGAGGCCGCCGAGCGCACCATCGACTACATCAACACCCACATCGGCGCCACCGAGCTCGCCGCCCTGTTCGTCGAGCCGATCCAGGGCGACGGCGGCATCATCATCCCGGCTCCCGGCTACTTCAAGCGGCTCTCCGAGTTCTGCACCGAGAACGGCATCGTGTTCGTCGCCGACGAGATCCAGGCGGGCATCGGACGCACCGGCACCTGGTACTCCATCGAGCACCACGGCGTCGTCCCCGACCTGGTCACGAGCGCCAAGGGCATCGCCGGCGGCTTCCCGCTGGCCGCCGTGACCGGCCGCGCCGAGATCATGGACGCCGTTCAGCCGGGCGGCATCGGCGGCACGTTCGGCGGCAACCCCGTCTCGACGGCGGCCGCACTCGCCGTGTTCGACGTGTTCGAGCAGGAGAACCTGCTCGAGGAGGCCAAGCGCGTCGAGAAGGCCCTGTGGGCCCGGATCGGCGACTGGGCCGAGAAGTTCCCGGTGGTCGGCGAGGTGCGCGGCAAGGGCGCGATGTTCGGCATCGAGCTCGTGAAGCCGGGCACCAAGACCCCCAACCCGGATGCCCTCAAGGCCGTGCTCGCCCACGCGACGGCCAACGGTGTCATCCCGCTCGACGCGGGCAGCTGGGACAGCGTGCTCCGTCTGCTGCCGTCCGTCATCATCAGCGACGAGCTGATCGACGACGCGGCGACCGTTCTCGAAGAGGCGCTCGCGCGCGTCAGCTGAGCGCGGCGTCGAAAGAATGCGGATCAGGCGCTGGCGGCTGCTCGTCGGGGTCGTGGCGGTCGCCACGGCCCTGTCCGTGCTCCCCGCGATCGGTGTGAGCGCCGGCGAGAAGGCGTCGTTCGACCCGGGCGACATCATCAGCGACGACAGCTTCTTCAATCCGAACGCGATGACAGAGGCCGATATCCAGCAGTTCCTCGACGACCGGACCTGCACTCCGAAGGACGGGGTGCCCTGCCTCGCCCGCTACCGGATGGACACGCCGGACACCCCGGCGTCGAAGGACCGCTGCACGGCGATCCGCGGCGAACGGGATGAGCGTGCGAGCAGCATCATCGCCCGCGTCGCGGCGGCCTGCACGATCAGCCCCCGGGTGCTGCTGGTGCTGCTGCAGAAGGAGCAGTCGCTGCTGACCGCGCCCAGCGCATCCGGTTATCAGAAGGCCACCGGCTACGCCTGCCCGGACACCGCGGCCTGCGACCGCAAGTACTTCGGATTCTTCAACCAGGTGTACCGGGCGGCCTGGCAGTTCAGGGAGTACACCGTGCATCCCACCGACTGGCGGTATCAGGTCGGCGAGAACCGCATCCAGTTCCATCCCGACGCGACGTGCGGCACGAGCCGCGTCACTGTGGTCAACCAGGCGACAGCGAACCTCTACAACTACACGCCGTATCAGCCGAACGCTCAGACGCTGGCGCGTCCGGCCGGCAAGGGCGGCGCCTGCGCGACCTACGGCAACCTGAACTTCTCGCGGCTCTACAACCAGTGGTTCGGCTCGCCGCTCGCCGTGCGCTTCGCCGGCTGGCTGCCCTCGTGCCTCACGTACGTCGGTGGGTTCGGTTGCCCTCCGATCGCCCCCTTCGGCCGGATGTGAGCGCGCACATACCCACCAGGGAATACGCACGCGACTAGTCTCGTACGCGTGACGAAGACCGAACCCGACGAGGGGCCGAACGCAGTGAAGCGTCCGGGCTTCACGTATCTGTTCGGTCGAACGGTCATCGGCCCCATCGCCAGGCTCGTCTACCGGCCCACCGTCATCGGTCGCAAGAACGTGCCGCGGGAGGGGGCGATCATCCTCGCGAGCAACCATCTGTCGTTCATCGACAGCATCGTCATCCCGCTGATGGCGCCGCGCCGGGTGCAGTTCCTGGCGAAGTCGCACTACTTCGAGGGCACCGGCTTCAAGGGGTGGCTCTCGCGCTCATTCTTCACCGCGATCGGCGCCGTCGGCGTTGAGCGCGGAGCCGGTCAGGCTGCTCAGGACGCCCTCGACCAGTCGAAGCGCATCCTCGATACCGGCGCTGCGTTCGCCCTGTATCCCGAAGGAACGCGCTCGCTCGACGGCCGCCTCTACAAGGGGCGGACCGGTGTCGGCTGGCTCGCGCTCACGACGGGCGCCAAGGTCGTGCCCGTCGGCCTCATCGGCACCGACCAGCTGCAGCCCGTGGGAACCAAGATCCCGCGGGTCAGGAAGTTCACCGTGGCATTCGGCGAGCCCATCGACGTCAGCCGCTACGGGCCGGCCGAGTCCGGTCGCGCTCGGCGTCAGGCCACCGACGAGATCATGGCCGCCATCCACGGCCTCACGGGCCAGGAGCTCGCGGAGAAGTACAACGAGGCTCCCCCGGCCGGCGCGGTCGAGCGCGTGAAGCGCGCCCTGCGTCCCGAGCGGCTCTAGCGGGTCTAGCGGGCTTAGCGGGCCGCTGCGTCTCGCTGCTGGTCCACCGGTTCGGCGTCGTCCTGCTTGGCGCGGTAGGTGCGCGCCTTCTGCCTGTTGCCGCAGACGCCCATGCTGCACCAGGTGCGCGAGCCGTTGCGGGACACGTCGTAGAACGCCCAGCGGCAGTCCTCCGCCCCGCACAGCTTCACGCGCCCGAACCGGCCCTGGATGCTGAGGATCAGGGACGAGGCGACCGCGGCCTCCGCTGCCGTGTGGGCCGCGAGTCCGACGCTGCGCTCTCCGCAGGTCGTCTCCAGCCCGACGGACGGGAGGTCGGCCTCTTCACCGTCGACGACGGCTCGCAGAGCATCCCGCACGCGCTTCGCCTCGGTGCGGTCGCCCGCGTCGACCCCGTGCTGCTCGGCCCAGGCGGCGAATCCCGGGGCGTCGTCGATCGCGTCGATGCCGTCTTCCACGTCGAGCGTGTTGAGGAAATCGACGAGCAGGTCGGCGCCCAGCTCGGGAGCATTCGTACGCATGTAACCATTGTAACTCAATAGCGGGTTACGGTAAGCTCTAACCATCAAAACAAGTTAGGTGGTTATCATGCATCCGCTCACACTGTGGCTGACGAGCATCGCCGAACTGGGCGAGCGCGAGCGCGACCGTGCGATGGAGCGCCGTCAGCGCGAGTCGCGCGGCGACGAACTCACTCCCCTGGCCCGCGACGGCCGCTGGGCAGCCGCCATGCACCGCTGGGCAGAACGCTCGGGCGTGGCGGAGGCCGCGGCTCCCGCCGCCACGGCGCAAGCTCCGCTGGCGCCGATCTCCGCCGCCCCGATCTCCACGGTGCCCACGGCGCGTCTAGGCTGCGCCTGACCCACGCCCACAACAATCGAGTCCGGGAGAAATCGCCGGCGCCGCGAGGCGGACCGCGATTTCTCCCGGACTCGATTGCGTCGGCCGCCGGTCAGGCGAGGACGAGGATCTCGGGGGCGTGCTCGACGGTGAAGTTCATCGACGCGGCGATGAAGCACTTCTCGGCCGCGGGTGCGTGCAGCGCTGCGGCGAGCTCCGCCTGAGCGGGGTCAGCGACCGTGACTCTCGGGCTCAGCAGCACGCTGGTGAAATGGCCGCCGCCGTTCGAGGTCTGCTCCATGACCCCGGTCGCCGCATCCGTGTATCCGACGACCACGACGCCGGCCCGCGCCGCCTCGGCGAGGTAGCTCAGCATGTGGCACTGGCTGAGGGCGGCGAGCAGCAGCTCCTCGGGGTTCCAGCGGTCACGGTCGCCGAAGAAGACGCGGTCGGCCGACCCCTCGATCGGATGCTTGCCCTCCACCGAGACCACGTGGTCGCGCCCGTAGTCCTTGTAGCCGCTCGTGCCGCTGCCGCGGTTCCCTGTCCACTGAAGGTCGATCGCATAGCGGTGGTCGAGGTTCATTCTTCGATTCTCGCACCCCGGCTAAACTCGAGTCATCATGACTGACACTGTGAGCACCGCTGCGCCCGTTTTCTCCGTCGCGCAGGAACGTCGAATCGTCACCGCCATCCCCGGCCCGAAGTCGCAGGAACTGCACGCGCGACGCCTGGCCGTCGTGCCCGGCGGGGTGTCCTCGACCCTGCCGGTGTACATCGCCAAGGCGAACGGCGCCGTGCTCGTCGACGTCGACGGCAACCAGTTCGTCGACTTCGGCGCCGGCATCGGGGTCACGACGGTCGGCCACACCGAGACCGCCGTCGTCGAGGCCGCCGCGAGCCAGCTGCAGGACGTCATCCACACGCTCTTCACCATCACTCCGTACGAGGAGTACGTGCGGGTCGCCGAGCTGCTCGCCGAGCACACCCCCGGCGATCACGCCAAGAAGACCGTGCTCGTCAACTCGGGCGCCGAGGCGGTCGAGAACGGCGTCAAGATAGCCCGCAAGCACACCGGTCGTCGCGCCGTCGCCGTGCTGGACCACGCGTACCACGGTCGTACGAACCTCACGATGGCCATGAATTTCAAGGCCATGCCGTATGCCACCGGCTTCGGTCCGTTCGCCGGCGATGTGTACCACGCACCGAGCTCCTACCCGTACCGCGATGGGCTGAGCGGCGCGGAGGCGGCCGCACGCACGATCGGCTACCTCGAGAAGGTCATCGGCGCATCCGACCTCGCGTGCCTCGTCGTGGAGCCCATCCAGGGCGAGGGCGGCTTCATGGTCCCGGCCGACGGCTACCTCCCGGCCCTCCAGGAGTGGTGCACCGCCAACGGCGTCGTGTTCATCGCCGACGAGATCCAGAGCGGGATGGCCCGCACCGGCGCCTACTACGCCAGCGAGCACTTCGGTCTCGTCCCCGACCTCGTGCTGAGCGCGAAGGGCATCGCCGGTGGCCTGCCGCTCGCCGCCGTCACGGGACGCGCCGAGATCATGGACTCCGCCCAGCCCGGCGGTCTCGGTGGCACGTTCGGCGGCAACCCGGTCGCCGCGGCGGCCGCCATCGCCGTGTTCGAGGAGATCGAGAAGAGCTCGCTGCTCGGCGAGGGCGCACGCATCGAGAGGGCGCTGAAGCCGGCCCTCTTCGAACTTCAGAAGAAGTACGACATCATCGGCGACGTGCGCGGGATCGGAGCGATGCTCGCCATCGAGCTCGTGCAGCCCGGCACCGCCTCCACGACCAAGGAGCCGAACGCGGCCGCCGTCTCGGCCATCGCCGCGTACGCGGCCGAGCAGGGGCTGCTGGTGCTCACCGCCGGAACCTGGGGCAACGTGCTCCGGTTCCTGCCCAGCCTCGCGGTCTCCGACGAACTGATCGCCGACGCCGTCTCGGTGCTCGACGACGCCTTCGCCGCCCTGTGAGCGCCGCCGTCTTCAGCGCCGCCGACGCCGTCGAGCTCGCGGTCGTCGAGCGCAGCGGTTTCGTCGAGTCGCGTCACGTCGGCTCGGCGATCGTGCTCGGACCCGACGGCTCCGTCGCCCGCTCGCTCGGGGCGCCGTCGGCGCCGGTCTTCCCGCGCTCCAGCATGAAGCCGTTCCAGGCCATCGCGATCATGGGTTCCGGGGTCTCACTCGACGGCGCCGCCGCGGTGCTGGCCACCGCGAGCCACGCCGGCACGCCTGCCCACCTCTCGGTCGTCCGCGGACTGCTCGCCCAGGCCCAGCTGCCGGAGAGCGCGCTCAAGTGCCCGAACGACTGGCCGCTCGACTCGGCGTCGCGCGACGACGTCATCCGGGCGGGCGAGCACCGGCAGCCGATCTACATGAACTGCTCCGGCAAGCATGCGGCGATGCTGCTGGCCTGCGTCGTGAACGGCTGGCCCACCGAGAGCTACCTCGACCCGCAGCATCCGATGCAGCAGCAGGTGCGCGACGTCGTCGAGCGCCTCACCGGAGACAAGGTCGTGGCGACCGGCGTCGACGGATGCGGTGCTCCCGTCCACGCGATGGCGCTCTCGACGCTCGCCCGTGGCATCCAGCGCATCGCCACCGCCTCCGACGGTTCGCCCTTCGCCCTGTACCGCAACGCCGCGCTGCTGAAGAACGCCGTGCTGGCCAACGGCTGGGCGATCGACGGCCCTGGACGCGCGAACACCGTGGTGATCGACGAGCTCGGCGTCTTCGCCAAGCTCGGGGCCGAGGGCGTCATGGTCATGGCCGCGCCCGACGGCACCACCGTCGCACTCAAGGTCCTCGACGGCAGCCTGCGTGCGGCGACCATCGTCGCCCTTTCGCTGCTGGCCGACGCCGGCGCCGTCGACCGCAGCGCCGTCGACGCGGTCGCACCGCAGCTCGACCTCGCCGTGCTCGGCGGCGGCGAGCCGGTCGGAGAGATCCGCGCGACCTACGCCGCCTGACGGACCCGACCGCAACGGCCCGGCACTGAACGTGCCGGGCCGTGCGGTTTCGGGGGTCTACCGGATGCGCGCGAGCCGTTTCGCGCGGGCCGCCGAAGTGAGCTGCGTGATCAGCACGACCAGGATCGTGATGATGAAGACAGCCGACGCGATCACGTTCGCCTGCGCCGGGATGCCGCGCGACGCCGCGATGTAGATGTACATCGGGAAGGTCGTCACCGCCCCCGCGTTGAAGTTCGTGATGATGAAGTCGTCGAAACTCAGCGAGAACGACAGCAGCGCCGCCGCCAGGATGCCCGGCAGCAGCAGCGGGAAGGTGATGCGCCAGAACACCGCGATCGGCGAACCGTAGAGATCGCGTCCCGCCTCCTCGAGTGCCGGGTCGAGGCTGGCGACGCGGGCCTTCACCGTTACGACGACGAAGCTGATGCAGAACATCACGTGGGCGATGACGATCGTGCCGAAGCCCTTGTTCACGCCGAGGCTGAGGAACTGGGCGGCCAGACCGGCGCCGAGCACGACCTCGGGGCTCGCCATCGGCAGGAACAGCAGCAGGCTCGTCTGCGAGCGGAACCGGAACCGGTACCGCATGAGCGCGATCGCGATCATGGTCCCGAGAACGGTCGCGATCACCGTGGCGATGATGCCGATGATGATGCTGGCCGCGAACGCGTCGCAGATCCCGGCCGCGTCGCACACGTTCGTCCAGTTGTGCCAGGTGAACCCGCGCCACGCGATGTTGTTCTTGAGAGACGCGTTGAACGAGAAGATGAACGTGTAGATGATCGGGATCATCAGGAACGTCAACGCCAGGAAGGCGTAGATGCCGAGACCGAGACCCTTGAACCGGAAGCCTTTCACAGCAGGTCCTCCGTTCCGCTGCGCTTCACATAGAAGCCCACGATCACCAGGATGACCGCCATCAGCACCACGGACATCGCGGCCGCGGTCGGGTAGTTCTGCAGCACCAGGAAGTTGCTCTCGATGACGTTACCGATCATCGACGTGTCCGCACCGCCGAGGAAGTCCTGCGACGCGTTGATGTAGTCGCCGGCCGCCGGGATGAAGGTCAGCAGGGTGCCCGAGACGATGCCGGGCAGCGACAGAGGCAGCGTGATCTTGCGGAAGGTGGTCCACGAGCTCGCGTACAGGTCGGATCCGGCCTCGAGGTACCGGGTGTCCAGGCGCTCGAGCGTCGTATACAGCGGCAGGGTCATGAACGGGATGAAGTTGTAGGTCAGACCGAAGATGACCGAGAACGCGGTTCCGGTGACGTGTGCATCCGGTGGCAGGATCGAGAGCGCCTTCAGCGTGCTGGTGAAGAACGAGTCGTCGGAGAGCAGCTGCTTCCAGGCCAGGGTGCGCAGCAGGAAGCTGATGAAGAAGGGGGCGATGACCAGGGTCATCAGCAGGTTCTGCACCAACGGGAAGCGCCGCACCTTGACACCGATGAAGTACGCCAGCGGATAGCTGATCAGCAGGGCGGCCGCGGTGGCGATGGTCGCATACACGAACGACCGGATGATCTGCGGCCAGTACTCGGCGATCGACTCGGTGTAGTTCTCCCACCGGAACGCCGCCTGATACTGACCGATGTCGCCGTCGACCACGGGGGCCTGGAACGAGGTGATGATCAGCGAGACGAGCGGCGTGAGGAAGAACAGCACCAGGTAGAGCACGCCGGGCAGCAGGAGCACGAGTGCGATCCCGCTCCGGCGACGCTGCGCCGGCTCCTGCTCCGTTCCGGGCGGGGCGGCGGTCGTGAAGGCGGCGAGGGCCATCCTCAGGCCTCCTCGAGCTCCGAGAGAAGGCGTTCCTTGGCCTGCGTGGCGATCATGTCCGTGTCGGTGTCGTCGGAGAAGCGCCCGTCGGCCGGCGGCTCGTCGGCGAGCACGAAGGTGTGCTGCGCATCCCAGGCGACCCACACCTCGGTTCCGAGCGCGACGACCGGGCCCGACGCCATGTTCTGGGCGAAGACGACGACGCTGCCGAGACCGGGGATCGCGACGATGTACTGCGTGCTCACTCCGCTGAACGAGACGTCGATCACGCGGCCGGGGCCGAGCTGGTTGCGGCCGGCCGGGACGGCCTCCGCGGTTTCGTGCAGGGTCAGCTTCTCGGGGCGGACGCCCACCGTCACCGAGCCCGTCGTGCGCTGCGCGCGGGCCTTCGGAACGGAGATGCGCTGGCCGGCCACCTCGACTCCGATCGTGTCGCCGCCGCCGTCGAGCACCGGTCCGACGAAGAGGTTGGACTGTCCGAGGAAGTTGGCGACGAACACCGTGGCCGGCAGCTCGTACAGCACCTCGGGCGCGCCCATCTGCTCGATCGAGCCCTTGTTCATCACCGCGACGGTGTCGGCCATGGTCATGGCCTCCTCCTGGTCGTGGGTCACGTGCACGAACGTCAGGCCGACCTCGGTCTGGATCGACTTGAGTTCGAGCTGCATCTGGCGGCGAAGCTTCAGGTCGAGCGCGCCGAGCGGCTCATCGAGCAGCAGCAGGGCCGGGCGGTTGACCACGGCCCTCGCGAGCGCGACGCGCTGCTGCTGACCGCCGGAGAGCGACGCGGGGCGGCGCGCGGCGAGATGGTCGAGCTCGACCAGGCGCAGGGCCTCGTGCGCCTTGGCGACCGGATCGCTGATCCTGCGCCGCCGCAGCCCGAAGGCGACGTTCTCGAGGATCGTCATGTGCGGGAAGAGCGCATAGCTCTGGAACACGGTGTTGACCGGCCGCTGGAACGGCTTCGTGTTCGTCACGTCCTTGCCGCCGATCAGGATGGAGCCCTCCGTCGGCTCCTCGAGTCCTGCCACCAGTCGCAGCGTTGTCGTCTTGCCGCATCCGGACGGCCCGAGCAGGGCGAAGAACGACCCGGCCGGAATGGTGAGGTCGAGGTTCTCGATCGCCGTGAACCCCGGAAAACGCTTCTTGATCCCGACCAGCTGCAGGTCGGCGCCGGACTCGGCGAACACTCCCCTGGCCATCAGGCGCCCAGGATGACTTTCTGGAACGCCGTCTGATACTTCTGCTCCTCGGCCGGGGTGAGGGTGCGGAAGATGTGCGCGTTCGCCAGCGTGGAGTCATCGGGGAAGATGAGTTGGTTGTCCGCGAGGTCGGGGTCGATCTTGACCGCCGCCTCCTTCGCGCCCACCACCGGCGTGATGTAGTTCACCCAGGCGGCGACCTCGGCGGCCACCTCGGGCTCGTAGTAGTAGTTGATCAGCTCTTCGGCGTTCGACTTGCGGGTCGAGCCGATCGGGATGACGAAGTTGTCGCTCCAGAGGGTTCCGCCCGCCTCCGGCAGGATGAACTCCCAGTTGTCGCCGGCCTCGGCGTTGAGCTGGGTGATGTCGCCCGACCAGCAGATCGCGGCGAGCGTGTCGCCGCTCTTGAGGTCGTTGAGGTACGAGTTGCCCTTGATGTTGCGGATCTGGCCGTCGCTGACCTCTTTGGTGATCTTGTCGATGGCCTTGTTGTAGTCGTCGTCGCTGAACTTCTTCGAGATGTCGACGCCCTGCTGCAGCATGAGCAGGCCCATGGTGTCGCGCATCTCGCTGAGCACGCCCACCTTGCCCTTGAGCTCCGGCTTCCAGAGATCGTCGACCGACTTCAGGCCGCCGGGGACCTTGCTCTTGTTCCAGCAGATGCCCGCGAACCCGCTCTGCCAGGGCAGCGACTTCTTGCGACCGGGGTCGAAGTCCGCGTCCTGCAGCGCCGGCGTCAGGTTCTTCTTGTTGGGGATCTTCGCCTCGTCGAACGACTGCACATAGCCGAACCGGATGAGACGCGCGATCATCCAGTCGGTGAGGCAGACCGTGTCGGCGCCGATGTCCTTGCCCAGTGCGAGCTGGTCTTTGACCTTCGCGTAGTAGGTGTTGTTGTCGTCGACGGCGACGTCGTACTTCACCGAGATGCCCGTCTTCTTCTCGAAGGCCTCGAGCGTCGGGTACTTGCCCGCGTCGTCCTGGTCGAGGTAGGCCTGCCAGTTGGCCCAGGTCATGGACTTGTTCGACGACGACTGGTCTTTGGCCGCGGTGGGCTTGCTGGACGCGCCACCGGTCGAGCAGGCAGCGAGGGCGAGGGCCGCCGCGCTCGCTCCGGCGCCGGCCAGAATGCTGCGTCGCGTCACCTGCGACTGCGCAACCTGTACGAGCTTCTGGATCATCGGGTCTTGCGGAAGCTGCCTGGGTTTCACTGTGGTGCTCCTTCGGGGTCGAACACGATCACACAACATTCGCTCTGACGAGGGCCCGCGCCGTCGCGGTGGGATGATCCTGGCATACGACGAAGCGATGCGCAGCAGTTAGGGAGCAAATCGGCCATTTGGAAACACAATCTTTACGAAATCCGTTCCGTTCCGCCCATTCCGCGCGGGAAACCGCAGAACGGGCAGTCCACTGGGCGGCAGTACCGACCTCCACTGCCGAGTGCGCTGGCGAAATCGACGATTTCGTCACACGGAATTTACGAAATCAGCAGCCGATTGCACGAAATCCGGTCGAAATCGTCGGTCGGTTGCGGCTAGGGTGAGGTGCGAACCACCCACGTCGACGTGTTAGGAGCCTCATGAAGGTCGCGATCCCCCGCGAAATCAAGAACAACGAGTTCCGGGTGGCGATCACACCGGCCGGGGTCCACGATCTGGTGGCGAACGGTCACGAGGTGTTCGTCGAGACGGAGGCCGGGGTCGGCTCGTCCATCCCCGACGAGCTCTATGTCTCCGCCGGCGCGACGATCCTGCCGGATGCCGCGAGCACCTGGCAGATCGCGGATCTCGTTCTGAAGGTCAAGGAGCCGATCGAGAGCGAATACGGCTACTTCCGTCCCGGTCTCGTGCTGTTCACCTATCTGCATCTCGCCGCGGAGGAGTCGCTCACCCGCGCCCTCATCGACGCTCAGGTCACCGCGATCGCCTACGAGACGGTGCAGCTTCCGAACCGCGCCCTCCCCCTGCTCGCTCCGATGAGCGAGGTGGCCGGCCGGCTCGCGCCGATCGTCGGCGCCAACACGATGCTGAAGCCGAACGGCGGCCCCGGGCTGCTGGTGCCCGGCGTCCCGGGAACCCACCCCGCCGTCGTCACCGTGCTCGGCGGCGGTGTCGCGGGCACGAACGCCATCGGCGTCGCCGTCGGCCTCGGCGCCGAGGTCACCGTGCTCGACACCAACATCGCGCGGCTGCGTGAGCTCGACGCTCTGTACGCGGGCCGCATCAAGACCATCGCCTCGAACAGCTTCGAGATCGACAAGGCGGTCGTCGCCTCCGACCTCGTGATCGGTTCGGTGCTGGTGCCCGGCGCGAAGGCGCCCAAGCTGGTCAGCAACGAGCTGGTGTCGCGCATGAAGCCAGGGAGCGTGCTCGTCGACATCGCGGTCGACCAGGGCGGCTGCTTCGCCGACTCGCACCCCACGACGCACGCGGACCCCACGTTCACCGTGCACCAGTCGCTGTTCTACTGCGTCGCGAATATGCCCGGCGCGGTCCCGCACACCTCGACCTACGCGCTCACGAACGCCACGCTCCCGTATGCGCGCGCGATCGCGAACCGCGGCTGGCGTGACGCGCTCGCGGCGGACCCGTCACTCGCACTCGGGCTCAACACCCACGCGGGCCGGGTCACCAATGCCGCGGTGGCCGACGCGCACACCCTCACGGCGGCGACCCTGGAGTCAGCGCTCTCCTGAGCGGCTCAGCCGGGATGCCCGGGCGTCCGTCGCCCGTTCGTCAGCTGACATCGAACCACTGATCGCCGATCTCGACCCGCGTCCCGCGCGTCACCCGGTACCGGCGTCCGGCATCGCATTGGCGCGCCTCTGCACCGAGCGGCCGGGCGACCGTGCCGTTGCCGGAGTATCGGTCGCAGATCCAGAGCTCCCCCGCCTCGATCCCGAACTCGAGATGCGTCTTCGAGACCGATCGCGTCGGGTCGTTCACTGCGACGAGCTGGTCGACCTGCTCGCCCGGCTGGGTGATCGGGCGTCGGCCGATCAGGCCGGACCCGCCGACCTCGATGCTGTCGCCCGTCGAGAAGCTGAGCGTGTAACGCGCCGGCGGGGCTTCGACGGGCGGCGCCGACTCGATCGGCACGATCGTCATCGCCTGGGTCTCCGGCAGACCGTCGTCGTCGAGGAAACGACCGGCGACGGCCGGCTTCGGCAACGGCTCGACGATGGTCGTGTCCGACGGCCGCGAGTCCGCGATCGACGGCGGGCGCACGCGCGTCGCCGTCACGGAGCTTCCACACGATGGGCAGAACAGCGTGCCCTCGGCCAATTCGCTGCCACACACCCGACAGGTCACGGTCTGCCTTTCTTTCTGTTGGTACCCCACCCACGGTAGCCGAGGGATCGCAGGGAGATCGCAGCGACGAACCGTTTCCAGCGGGTCTCCCGCTTGGCCAGCGCATGTCGCAGATCGTCGACGGCACGCCAGACGGAGTCGGCCTCGGCCGGTGACGGAGCCGTCGGGCTGAACACCGCGCGGTCGGCGACGCCGGCGAGGGCCGCGGCCCGGGAGCCGCCGATCGTCGTCGCCATCTCACGGCGGGTCGCCGCCGGCGGAGGATCGTAGCCGTGGTCGAGCGCGGCGTCCGCGAACTCGCGCCAGCCGCCGGAGATCCGCTCCAGCGCCGTCGGGGCCGACCGCCGCAGCGTGCGACGCCGCCATTTGGCTCCGATCACCGCGAGGAACGGCGCGGCGAGCACCGCGAGCACCAGCAGCACCCAGCCGACGATGACGAGCACGCCGAGGATGGTGTCGAGAACGGGATTGGGGGGTTGCTGATCCGACGTGTCGACCTGCGCCTGCGGCGGCTCCTCGCGCTGGGTGGGCGTGTCGTCGACCGGGGGCTGCACGTTGGTCTGGGGGCGCGAGATCTGGGTGGGCTGATCCGGCTTCTTCGGAGGCACGGGCCGCACCGGCGGCGTGGGATCGACAGTGACCCAGCCGCTCTGCCTGGTCTGCACCTCGATCCATGCTGAGACGTCCGACCCGGTGAGGGTCGCCGACTGTCCGGCGGCGGTGACCTCCGGGGCGACGAAGCCGATGACGACGCGCGCCGGGAAGCCGAGCTGCCTCGCCATCAGCGCCGCGGTCACCGCGTACTGCTCCTGGTCGCCGAGCATCGGGATGTCGGTCAGCAGCTCCGTGATGCGGTCGGCGCCGTGGCCCGAGCGGCTCGGCGGCTCGTCCGGAGCGATCCCGTGGCTGATGTAGCCGTTCTCGGCGAGGCCCTTCAGCGCGGCAGCGAGACGGGCGCCGGTGCCGGTCACTCCTGCGGTGTACTTCTGCAGGGTCTGCTGCAACTCGTCGGGGACGACCGTCGGCTTCGGCACCTCCGCGCTGCCGGGGGTGGTCTTCGCCAGCTGATCGCCGGTGAACTGCGGCTTCACGACGGTGTCCAGCGTGTAGCTGTCGCCGGCGCGGAGCCCGCGGGTCACCGCGGCGGTCCCGGTCACGTCGTTGTAGAAGAACGAGTCGGTGAGGTCGCTCGCGTCGGACCCGGCGAACGTCACCTGCTCCAGCTGGCCGCTGCCGGGCACCCAGGGGCCGGTGTAGCCGCGCACCGTGACGTCGAGGCGGTAGGCGGTGCCGCCGGCCCTGGGCTGATCGAGCCGGTACGGCATCCTGGTGAACGATCCGGACGCGCTGGTGACGTCGTCGGTGCCCACCGAGTACGTCACGCCGTCGTAGGTGTCGAGAGTCGCGATCCGGATGCGCCGGTCGGCGGGGATGCCCCGAACGGTCAGCATGGGCTCCTCGGCCTTCGCCGGCTCGAGATAGGCACGGAATCCGCTCAGCGGGCTCGGATAGGCGCGCGGGTCGAACGGCTGCTCGACAGCGGTGCGCACCACCTGCCGGTCGTTGTGCGCGGGCAGCAGCACGCTCGCAGCGGTGCCCGCGACACCCGCGACCACCAGGATGACCGCGGCCCCAGCGACCGTGCGCGCGCCGACGAAGCGACGCTCGCGCGGCGACTCGACCGCCATCCCGCTCTGTTCGGCGAGACTCCTGATCGCCTCCGACCGCCGTTGCCAGCGCAGCCACATCGTCCAGGCCAGCAGCACGGCCAGCAGAGTGAGGCTGAGCCAGAGCGGCACGGGCGCGGTCGCCGAGCCGAGCAGCACCCCGGCGAGCAGCAGCACCATGGGCGGGATGGCGCCGAGCTCTCCGTGCCGAGCGCGCAGGCCGATGGACGCCGAGACGACGATCGAGAGCAGTGTCAGGATGAACGCCGGCACCAGGAGCGCCTGGTACGACCCGACGGGCAAAGAGATCGTGACGAGCTGCTTCCAGCTGAGCCAGGTCGCCTGCACCAGATCGACGAAGCCCGGCCAGGTCGGAAGCAGGCCGCCGGTCGAGGCCTGCCCTGGCACCGCGAGCTGCACGCCGGCGCCGAGGAACACGACGACCACGAGGAGGGCGATCACGATGCTCGGCCACCGGAAGACGGCCCCGAGCACGGCGATCGCACCGCCAAGCAGCAGGGTCCCGCCCAGCATCACGACGAACGCGGCCGACTGGTAGACGCCCCAGAACGACCAGGCGGCGAGCGCGGTGGCCGCGAGGGAGAACAGCATCGTCACGACCGCGGGTCGCACGCGCATCCGGTTCATCTCAGGCCGCCATCCGCTTGGCGAGGCTCTTCTGCAGGTCTTCGAGGAACCCGATGGTGAGCACGCTCAGCTCCGTGACGCGGCGGAGAGAGGGAACCGCTCCGGCCGAGCAGACGACGGCGACGACATCCACGCCGAGCGGGAAGTGCAGGGAGGCCGCGCGCAGCTGGGCGGCGGTGACGCTCGAACCGCAGATCAGGAAGGCGATCGAGATTCCGGCGGCGCCCTCGGAGGCGACACGGGCGAGCTCGGTGATGCGCAGCGCGGTCTGCGCCAGCTCGACGCCGGCGAGGTCGTCGAGGAGCCGCCCGCGGTTGACGGTGCTCACCCGCCGCACGCTGTGCACCGCCCGCTTCGCGAAGTCGGGCGTGAGAGCGCTCGCCACCACCGAGAGGGTGCGCGAGTCCGTGAGAGCGCGGACGCCGAGGGAGCCGGTGGCACTCACGGCGAGCTCGAACTCCTCCTCATCCGCGTAGTCCGACGCCGACAGGCTGAGCGCGACCAGCAGGTGGCTGCGCCGGGTCTCCTCGAACTGCCGCACCATGTAGCTGCCGGTCTTGGCCGTGCTCTTCCAGTGGATGTTGCGACGCTCGTCGCCGGGGACGTACTCGCGCAGTGCGTGGAAGGCGACGTCGCTCGCGGTGAGGTCGCGCGTCGGTGCGCCCTCGAGGTCGCGTACGAAGCCCGTGCTCATGCTCGGGATGGCGATCGTGCGCGGATGAACGAAGAGATCGAGCGACTCGGCCCAGACCACCTCGCGCCGCAGCAGTCCGACGGGGTCGGCGCGAACGGTCCGCACCGGTCCGATCGGCACGATGCCGCGACGCGTGGTCGGCACCAGGAAGACATCGGTGTGCTCGTCGCCGCGTCCCAGCGACGGCGAGGCGAACTCCGCGAGGCCGTGACCGACGGGCACCTCGACGCGCACACCGGGGAGCCGCCGCCTGGTGGGGTTCCTGACGGTCACCTCGCCCGGCGCCTTGTCGCCGACAACGACTCTGTTCGCGGGCAGAGCCAGATGCACCTGATAGGCGTTGCGACCGGCCAGGTAGACCGTGGCGACGACGATCATCGCGACGGCCGTCCAGCCGATCACCACGGCCTCGGTCCAGCCGAACAGGTAGCCGGAGAGAAGGGCGAGCACGGCGACGGCGATCATCGACCAGCCGAGGGCGGTGATCAGGCCGCTCAGCCAGCGCCAACCGGTGGCGACCGCCGACCACAGCACGCGCGTCGAACGCACCAGCCACACGATGGCGTCCGCCAGCCTCCCGTCGCGGGTGCCGACGATACGTGCGCGTGCGTTGGTGAGCTCGACCTGGGTTCGACTGACGGTGTTCGTCACACGGCGGGCCGATCAGTCGGCGGCGGTGTCTCGATGAGGATCTGGGCCACGACGCTCGAGGTGGTGACACCCTCGAACTCCGCCTCGGGGTCGAGCACGAGGCGGTGCGCGAGCACCGGCTCCGCGAGGGCCTTCACGTCGTCGGGCGTCACGTAGTAGCGGCCCAGCGACGCGGCCATCGTCTTCGACGCGCGCAGGAGCGCGAGCGCGCCGCGCACGCTCACGCCGAGGCGCACCTCGTCGGCCGTGCGGGTGGCGTCGACCAGCCGGGAGACGTAGTCGTTGATGCTGGCATCGACGTGCACGGTGCGCGCCATCGTGCCCATCTCCACGACCGTCGTCGCCCCGATGACCTCCGGCACGATCACTTCGTGCGCCTTGCGGTCGGAGCCTTCGAGGATGCGCAGGGTGGCCTCGTGGTCGGGGTAGCCGATCGAGGCCTTCATGAGGAAGCGGTCGAGCTGCGCCTCCGGCAGCCGGTAGGTGCCCGCCTGCTCGATCGGGTTCTGGGTCGCGATCACCATGAAGGGGGCGCCCACCATGTGGCGCACGCCGTCGACGGTGACCTGCCCCTCTTCCATGACCTCGAGCAGGGCGGACTGCGTCTTCGGGCTCGCCCGGTTGATCTCGTCGGCCAGCACGATGTTCGCGAACACCGGTCCGCGGTGGAACTCGAACGCCCCGCTGCGCTGGTCGAAGATGTTGACGCCGGTGATGTCGCCGGGCAGCAGATCGGGCGTGAACTGCACGCGGTTGCTCGTGCCGCGCACGCTCTCCGCGATGGCGCGGGCGAGGGAGGTCTTGCCGGTCCCGGGGAAGTCCTCGAGCAGCAGGTGGCCCTCGCTGAACAGCGCCGTGAGCGCCAGCCGGATGATGTGGCTCTTGCCGAGCAGCACGACATCGATGTTCGACACGAGACGGTCGAACACACCGGAGAACCAGGTGGCCTGCTCAGGGGTCATGGTCATGCTCTGGTTTCTCTCCGTCGTCTGCGTGAACGTCTCCACACTCACCTCACTCGTCAAGGTTGCTGTCCATCAGTATGCCGGGTCGGCGGCCCGTCACCCTGTTGGTCCGTAGTCGCGGGTGTAGGTCTGCCCGTTCGCACCGACGGAGATCCGGAGCACCGGCTGCACGCCGTCCGGGACGACGCAGCTCGCCGTGCTGCCGGCCGCCGGCATCGGATACTGCACGCCGTCGCCGCAGGTGTAGGTGACCGAGTCGTACGAACCCGTCGGCCACCCGGTCCAGGTGAACGTTCCGAGGTTCGTGACGGGGTCGGGGGCGAAGTTGAAGCCGTCGATGTTGGCGCTGGCCGCAACTCCCAGATGCTGGCTGTACGTATCGCCCTGCGGGCTGCAGAGCCGTGACCCGCCCTCGTAGACCTCGCAGATCCGGTCGATCCGCAGGGTGAGATCCACTCCGTAGTGGCTGTTCGTGCCGCTCAGCACACCGTTCGTGGCGTTCAGGGAGCCGGCCTCGCTGCTGCCGTCGGCGCCGAGCAGGTGGTAGAACACCTGGGTCGTGCCGCTTCCGCTCCCCGCGGCGTAGGCCAGGTTCTCGAGGTTGAAGTCCCAGATGCCGGTGCCGTTGGCCACCAGCTGCCCGGAGACGGTGGCGCCGGTGGCCATCGCGGGCGCTCGGCGCGGGGTCGCGCTGACGACGGCGCTCGGCGTGCAGCCCTGTCCGTTGTAGGCGTAGACGATGAACGAGTAGTTGTGGTTCGCGCTCAGATTCGAGAACGACATCGAACTGCCGTCGGTGCCGGTCAGCCCCGAGCCGACCTGAAGCTGAGGGTTTCCGCTCTCGACACCCGTGACGGTACACGAGGGTGCAGTTCCGCCCTCGTAGTAGCCGGCGAAGTAGCGCGAGATCGACGCGCCGTTGTCCGAGAAGACGCCGGGCCAGCTGAGGGTGGCCGTGGTTCCGTCCGTCATGCTCGGCGTCGCCACCGGCGCGGTGCCCGTCTGCTGGGGCGGCCCGGCAGGCACGCCGCTCCCCTGCGTCTGGTTCCATGTCGTGCGGCCAGCGTAGAAGTCGTTGCGCGACGAGATCGCGTAGCCGATGGACGCACCGTTGGCGATGCCCGCATCCGTGACGTTCAGCGAGTAGGCGGTGCCGACCGCGTCCCCGCGTGCGACCGAGAGCGACGAGGTCACGCCGCCGACCGAGACCAGGTACGAGGTGATCGGGCTCGAACCCGGGACGGTCGCCGGCTTGGTCCAGGTGAAGCGCAGCCCGTGGTCGAGCGGCTGGGCGGAGACACCGCTCGGCGCGGCCGGGATGACGTCGGACCACACGCTCTCGGCGTACGGCG
Source organism: Leifsonia poae (assembly GCF_027921845.1). Taxonomy (GTDB): domain Bacteria; phylum Actinomycetota; class Actinomycetes; order Actinomycetales; family Microbacteriaceae; genus Leifsonia; species Leifsonia poae. Next base: position 38,738 of record NZ_BSEN01000015.1, on the reverse strand, counting down.
TCGGATCCGACAGCCCGAGCGCGTTGCGCGCGGAGACGGCGACGGTCACGGCGTTGTCAGGACCGTTGCCCGGCGTCGGGATGGCGCAGGTGGTGGTGGTGCACGTGGTCGTCGAGACCAGCTGACCGGTGGCGCTGCGGGTGACTGTGACGTCGAAGCCGGTGATCGGCGAGTTGTTGAAGGCGCCGGGGATCCAGGAGAACGTGAGCGAGCGGTCGGCGAAGTTCAGCACCTGCACGTTCGACACCGGCGCCGGCCGGTCCTGCACCGAGATCGCGACCGTCCCCCAGGCGTATCGGTCGGGATCGCCCGTCGCGTCGGCGACCTCGTACTGCAGAGTCGTGTCCGCCGGCTCGGCGTCGGCGGCGACCGTGACGCTCAGGGTGGACTTGTCCGCGCTCGGCGTGATGACGACACCGGCCGGCACGTTACCGCTGCCCAGGCCGCGCACTCCGATCACGCGCAGCGGCTTTCCGGGGAACGGGTTCGTCGCCTCGTCGTTCGCGAGCACATCGACGACGGTGGTCTTGCCGCGCGGCGCGATGACCTTGTCGGCCGCCGGGCTCGCGATCGGTCGCGTCGACGGCACGACGTTGAGGTCGATGCGCCCGGCCTGTCCGGTGTTGACCGCGTCCTTCACCCCGATCGCGATCGAGGGATGCGCGCCCTTCGCCGTTCCCTCGTCGACCGAGATCGTGAGCTTCTGCCCAGTGAGCGTCGCGCTGGCGCCGACCGGCTTCGGGTCCTGAATGGTGAACTCGAGCTCGCCGCGATCCTTCTCGTACGGGTAGCTGGTCAGCTTGGCGAGGTCGACCGTCTTCGACTGGCCCGGCTCGAAGTCGATCAGCGCCCCTGTGAACACCGGTGGCTGGTTCTGCCGCGCCGTCACCGTGATCGGCAGCACGATCGTCGCGACGTTGCCCTTCGGATCGGTCGCCGACGACCCGTCGGTCACCTGGAACGAGATGGACGCCGGCCCGAAGTACCGTGAGCTGCTCGTGAACTGCAGCGTGTCGTCGTTCACGACCAGGTCGTCGCCGTTGGCGTGCGTCGCGCGCACGGTCGCGGCGTCCGTCAGTCGTACCGAGCGGTTGCCGACGGCGACGATGTAGTCGTTCAGATGGATGGTGAGCGTCTTCTCACTGGCCACCTGGAGCCGGGTCGTGCCGCGTTTCACCTGCGGCAGGGCGTCGTCGTAGCCGGGCACCCGCACGAACGCGTAGCCGGAGATCGACGCGTCGTCCGGATTGGAGACCTTGAACGGGATGATCTGGCTCTTCGCCGTGACCGCGACCCGGATGCGCTTGCCGGCCGTCACCTCGGCATTGTGACCGTAGCCGGGCACGACCTGGAGGTCGAGCGTCGACACCGGACCGTCGGCGAAGAACACGTTCGCGAGCACGTTGACGTTCACGTGGTCTTTGCCGAGGATGTCGGAGAGCCCGAGCACCGTGTCGTCGGCGACAGGGCGCGCGAGCGGGGCATCCGCGCTCACCGTGACCCTGATGAAGTTCTCGCTCGATCCGCCCCGCTCGTTCTGGATCGTGTAGAGGAAGCTGTACGTGGCCTCGGCCTTGGGCGCCGTGACCACCACGAGGTCGCCCTTGATCGTCGCCTTGGCCTTGCCGTCGAGCGACCGCACCTGGGTCACGCCGAGCGGGCTGCCGTCGGGGTCGCTGTCGTTCGCGAGAACCTGGATGGAGAGCGTCTTGCCCGGTCGCACCTTCACGTCGTCCTCGACCGCGACCGGGTTGCGCGCGCCGTCGACCCGCGACGCGATGCCGACGCGCACCGTGCCGGTCGCCCTGGCGCCGAGCGCGTCGACCACGGCGTAGGTGAAGGTGTCGGTCCCCGCGGCGTAGTCGCCCGCCTGGTAGTCCATCCAGTCGGGTCCGGATGCGATGACGGCGCCCTTCTGCGGGTTGGTCTCCTGCCCGATGAACTGCACCGAGTCGCCATCCGGGTCGATCCCGGAGAGCGGGACGGTCACCCGCACCACGTCGCCCGCGAGGACGCGGGAGGTCACCGTCTTGGGAACGGGCGGATTGTTCGTCGCCTCGTCGCGCTCGCGCACCGAGAGCGTGACGTCGGCCGTCGCCCACTGGCCGTCCTCGCCCACCACCCGGTAGGCGGCCGTGAAGTTGCCCGGTTTCGACGGCGCCAGGTAGCGGAGCGAGTCACCGCTCGCGAACAGCAGACCGGCGCCCGCCGGCAGCGGCGTGGCCAGCTTCGGGTCGAGGGTCAGCTTGTCGCCGTCCGGCTGCACGTCGTTGGCGAGCACCGGGATGTCCACGACGTCGCCCACCCGCACCGAGACCGCGTCGGGCGCGGCGATCGGCGGCTGGTGCACGGTCAGGGGAGGCAGCTGTACGACCGTGACCGTTCCGACGGCCTCGGCGAGACCGTTGCTGAGCCGGTAGTGGAAGTCGATCGGTCCGTCGAGCGGACGGTTCAGCGTCACGCGGAGGGTGCGCTGACCGAGGATCTCGACGCGCACACCGGCCGCCACCGGCGGCGGCGTGACGCCCGTGACCAGGAGGACGCCGCCGGAAGGGTCGATGTCCGTGGAGAGCACATCGACGTCCTGGGTCGTCTGCTCGCGGATGAAGGCGGTGTGCGGCACGGCGATCGGCGCCGTCTTCGCCCCCGGAGGCGCCTTGACGTCGATGCGCACGGTGCCCGTCGTCGTGATCACGCCGTCCGTCACCGTGTACTCGATGTTGTGCGATCCGACCTGGGCGCTGTCGAACCGGAAGCTCCCGCCCTGGTAGTCGGGCGTGAGCGTCGCGTCGGCCTTCGTCGGGACATTGCTCAGTCGCACGGTGCCGGTGCCGCCGCGCACGTGCGCGAGCGGCTGCACGGTCACCTCCTGATCCTGGTACGCCAGCACGGCGAACGGATCGGCGATGATCGGCACCTGGCCGGGCGGCCGCACGGTGACCGCGAGGCTGCCCGTGCCCTGGGCACGGGCGTCCGAGACGATCAACGAGACGTCCTTGAGGCTGCCGCCCTGCGCGTGGTCGGAGAAGGCCACCTGACCCTGAGGGGTGAAGGTCACCGTGTCTGGCGCGGCGACGGTCGCGCCGGCGAGGAAGAACGAGTCGCCATCCGGGTCGTAGCAGTCGCCGAGCACCTGGCTGCTCACCCGTCCTCCCGACTGCACGACGGCCTTCGCCGTCCTCGCGCAGACCGGGGGCGAGTTCTCGGTCGGCGTGCGCACCGAGACGACCACGTGGGCCGAGGCCGTTCCGCCTCGGCCGTCGGAGATGGTGTAGTCGAAGGCGATCGATCCGTGTGCGGTGTCCGGCAGCGTGATCTGCAGCTGCTGGTTGCTGTTCGTCAGCTCGATCGTGCCCTGCTCGGCCGGGATCGCGGTGAAGGAGTCGATGACCAGCACGTCACCGTTGGGGTCGTAGTCGTTGAGGAGCACGGGGAGCGGAGTGACGCGTCCCGGCCGTGCTCCGAACGCATCGGCGACCGCGACGGGCGGCTGCTGCTGCTTCTGATACTGCGGCGCCGTGTCCTGCTTGCGCTGGTCGACGAGCTCCTTCGTGGTGTTCTTGGTGACGAGTTCGTCCCAGTTGTCGATGCGGGCGTTCCCGCTCTGCACCGCCCAGGCGACGCCCGACTTCGTGTCGTTCACCACGACGCGGTCGCCGTTCGCCCGGAAGGTCAGTGCTGCGGCGCTCGGCACCTGGCTGAGCGTTCCCGGCTCGTCCGATCCGCCCCCGGTGCAGGTGCGCCAGGTCTCCCCGCCCGTCCACGCCGTGTACGTGCAGTTCCCGACCGTCACCGGGGCGGCGGGCGCACCGGTGGCCGCCGTGAATGGTTTGGACGGCTTGCTCCCGTCGAGCGGCACGCGGACGGCGCCGGAGGTCGTGGCCAGCCAGACCGCGCCGTCGGAGACGCCGGACTGCTGCAGCACGGCGGTCTCCCCCGTGGCGATCAGCGACGAGAGGTCGACGGAGCGACCGGGCAGGTAGAGCATCCGCTGGTCGGGATCGAACACCGCCCAGGTGGTCCCGGCCACTGTGATGGCATCGTTGGCGCCGTCACCGCGCGCGGGGACGGCCACCGACGTCGTCGCCGGCTCGTCTCCGCTCGTGTCGATGCGGGTGAGCTTGTTCGTGCCGGGGAGGAACGCGTAGAGCACACCGTTGCGATCCATCGTCGTGACCGCCTCGCCGCCCAGGTCGATCGTTGCCGCTGAGCCCGCGTTGAAGTCGCCGAGCTGCTTCACGGTGGTGAGCCAGAGCTGGCCGGTGGTCTCCGAGACGAGGGCCACATGGTCGCCGGCGAGGTGCACCTGGGGATCGCGTGGCGGAAGGGCGACGCTCTTGCCCGCCTCGCTGGTGGCCGGATCGACGACGGCGACGGTGTTCGTCTCCTTGTCGATGAGAAGCACGTTCGCGCCGTCCTGCGCGACATCGAGAGCCTCCCCCGTTCCCGAGACGACCGAATTGAGCTTGTCGATCTCGGTGTTCGCGCGGCCGAGGGACTTCTTGGCGTCGCTCGCCACCCACACCGCCGCGTCGTTGAGGTCCATCCGCTGCGCGCTGTAGCCACCGGAGACGACCGCCAGCGTGGTGAGGAGGGCGACGACGGCCGTGCCGCTCGTCGCTGTGGCGACGAGCGATTTGTGGGCGGCGAGCCAGGACATCACTGCCCGGCCGCCCTCTCCACGCATTTCTGGCCGCTCGGCTGCCCCGTCTTGCCGTCGCGGTTGACCGTCACCGTCACGCAGACGGTCTCGCCGGGCTTCGCGTCCACACGGAACTCCGTCGCGTGCTGCACGCTCGGCGGCTGGTCACCGACCGCCACCTGGTACGTGTCGTCGGCCTGGAGACCGGGATCGGACCAGGTGAACACGATCGTCTCGCTCGACACACGCCCGGAGAGGTCGCGCACCGTGGGGATCTCGGAGTTCGCCGACACCTTCACGAGCACCAGCACCGCCGTGATCGCGAGGGCGACCACGAGCACCGAGCAGACGACGACCGAGAGCACCAGCGCCCTCGACCAGCGCGCGGGAGGCGCGGCGGCGACCACGCCGGGAGAGCTGCCGAGGCTCTCGCGCACGACCGTGCGGGTGGGCGCCCGCGTGACCGTCTGCGAGGAGGACTGCCGGCGCCGGCGACGGCCGCCGGCCGGGTCGACGGAGACGACGCCCTTGATGCGGGTGCGATCCTCCGGGTCGTCGGCGGTGGCGAGCGCCCAGTCGTCCATCGCCACCTCGATCGGCGTCTGCGGCAGGCCCAGCTCGGTCTCGACGCCCTGCAGTTCGCGGATGAACTCCAGCACGGTGCGCTGCCGGGCGGAGGGCTTCTTCGACATGGCGCGCATCAGCACCTGCTCGAGGCGCGGGGGCACATCCGGTCGACCGATCGGCTGCGGCCGACCCTTGGTGATGCGCTGGATGAGCTCCGACGAGGTGTTCTCGCGCCCGGCGAGCTCGAACGGCGAGCGACCGGCCAGCAGGGAATAGATCGTGGCGCCGAGGGCCCAGACCTCGCTCGCGATGGTCCCGCTCGTCTCATCGAGCAGCACCTCGGGAGCCGACCACGGGATGGAAAGGCCGATCGCCTCGGTGACGTCGGCCTCGCCGAGCGTCGCGGCGATGCCGAAGTCGCTGAGCACGGGATGCCCGTACGCCGTCGTCAGGATGTTGGACGGCTTGATGTCGCGGTGCAGCACGCCCGCCCGGTGCGCCGTCTCGACCGCGCTCGCGATGCGCACGCCGACGCTGAGCGCCTCGGGAACGGAGAGCGGCTCGGTGCGGTAGCGCTGGCCGATGGCGGCGGAGCACAGCTCCATCACCAGGTACGGCCGCCCGTCGGCCGAGACGCTCGCCTGATAGACGGTGAGGATCGACGGGTGGGTGCTGAGCTGGGCCATCAGGTTGGCCTCGGCCTGGAACATCTGCTTCACATGGCTGGTGACCACTTCGGCCAACATGACCTTGACGGCGACCTGGCGACGCGGCATGTTCTGCTCGTAGAGGAAGACGTCGGCGAATCCGCCGGAGCCGAGAACGCGCACGTAGGAGAAGCCGGGGAGATTCGGCGGTTGTGAGGGCAGGCGCCGCGCCATATCGCCTCCCGGTTCGACTCGTGCACCCGCAGATGCTGGTTTCGTGGTCTCAGGTCCGCCTCGCGCCGCCGCACGGGCCCCTCGGCAATCGTTCCCCTATTCTAGGCAGCGCTCCCTGGGCATCCGGGGCTCTGGGCCCGGACTGGGGGCACCACGGAGACCCCCAACTCGGGGGCCATGAAGGGTCGTCTCAGTGCCGGCGCGCTGCTCGACGCGCGACGCCGAGACGGTGCGAACCGCTCTCCGGGGTGGCGAGCACATCGACGACGACCACGGTCACATTGTCGCGGCCGCCGTTGCCGAGAGCGGCGTCCATGAGCTGCTGGGCGGCGTCGAGCGGCGACGACCCCTCGCCGAGGAAGTGCCGGATGCCGTGCTCGGTCAGCTCCTTGGTGAGTCCGTCGGAGCAGACCAGGAGGCGGGAGCCGGCGACGATCGGGAGCAGGAAGTAATCGGGGACGGGGTCTTCGTTGAAGCCGACGGCGCGGGTGATCACGTTGCTGTGCGGATGGACCTCCGCCTCGGCGGGCGTGATGGCCCCGGCGTCGAGCAGCTCCTGCACGATCGAGTGGTCGAGCGTGAGCTGCTCGAGGGTGCCGTCGCGGTAGCTGTACACCCGGGAGTCCCCGATGTTGAACACGAGCCAGTACGGGTTGCCGTCGACCAGGGTGAGCGCGATGCCGGTGACCGTCGTGCCGGTGCCGAGGTCGGTGTGCCCGACGCCCCGGCCCATGTCGTCGACGGCCGCCCGCAGTGCCGAGGTCAGCGCCTCCTCGTCGACGAAGTCCACCCGCACCCGCTCCGCGAGCCTGGTCACGACCGCGGCGCTGGCGAAGTCGCCCGCCTTGTGGCCGCCCATCCCGTCGGCGACGGCGAAGATCGGCGACCGGGCGACGAGGCTGTCTTCGTTGACGGACCGCCGGTAGCCCTTGTCGCTCAGCGCCGCCCACGCCAGGCTGATGCGCGCGTCGGGGTCACCAGGCACGACCACGGTGTGGCGTCTGTTGCTGCGACCGATCTGGGTCACTCGCGTCCTCTTCTTGTCGAGTCAGGCGAATCGTCGATCACGGTTCGTCCCTGGCGGCAGTGATCTCGATGATATTACCGTCGCCGATCTCGACCTGCGTGCCGGGCAGCACGACCACGGACTCGCCCGGACGCACCCGTGAGGCCTCTCCGCCGGCCGGAGTCACGGTCGTGCCGTTCGTGGAGCGCAGGTCGGTGACGACCACGGCGTCCCCCACCTGCTCGATCTGCACGTGGGTCGACGACACCTCGTGCGCGGGCGAGACGACCGCGACGAGCCGCGGTTCCTCCCCGCTCGAGACACGGAGCATGGCCGGTCGCCGGCCGACGAGCACGGGCCGGTCGAGGGTCAGGATGTCCCCCGATCCGACGCGGACGGCGAAGCGGCCCGGCGCCCGCACCTCGACATCCGGATGGTCGGCGACGGTGTCGTCGACGACCCCGGACTGCGCTTCCCCGTTCGGCGTGTCGGATGGCGCTTCGATGTCGAAAGCGCCGGGGAGCTCGTGCGCGGCGGGCTCGATCGCCTCCACCGGAGGCACCTCGCCATCGGCGGCAGGGAGCGCGCCGGCGTGGTCGAAGAGGCTCGCCCCGCGCGGGCGGATCACCGTGTCGTCGCTCGGCACGGCCTCCGTGACGGCGGCTCGGGCGGAACCCGGTGTCGCCGGTGCGGAGGCGATCGGGCTGAGCGACCACGCCAGCAGCTCCCCGTCGACGACGCCGCTGCCGAGCGGCAGCGATCCGGCGCTCGCCCGCGCGACCGGCGCGGTCGGGAGATCGTCGCCGCCGAGGACCAGGCCGGTCACCGACCGGAACTCCGCGAGCACCCACGGCTGAACGCCCGCCGCCCCGAATCGGCGCGATCCGCCGATGGAGAAGACGTCGATCACGGCGGCGCCGCGCACGACGGCCGTCACCAGAACCTCGTTCTTCGCGTTCGGCTCCGCGAGCTCGGCGACCGCGAACGACCGCACCGCATCCGGACCGGTCAGCGGGAACGCCCCGACGACCGACTCGATGGTCGCCAGCTCCGAACCGGCGAGCCACCAGACGGCGTCGAGGATCTCATCGGAGACCGTGCTGTCGAAGACCGCGACGAAGCGCAGTCCCGCGACGAACAGCCACCGGGACGGCGCGCCGGCCGGCGCGTACCTGGTGAAGCCGGGAGCCACGTTTCGGTATCCTCCCGAACTCAGACGATGGGTTACGAGCCGATGTAGCTCATCACATGCTTGATCCGAGTGTAATCTTCGAACCCGTAGGCGGAGAGGTCCTTGCCATAGCCCGAGTGCTTGAACCCGCCGTGCGGCATCTCGGCGACCAGCGGGATGTGCGTGTTGATCCAGACGCAGCCGAAGTCGAGCGACTTGGCCATCCGCATCGCGACGGAGTGGTTCTGCGTCCACACCGACGAGGCCAGCCCGTACTGCACGCCGTTGGCGAACCGCAGCGCCTGCGCCTCGTCCGTGAACTTCTGCGCCGTGATCACGGGGCCGAAGATCTCGTTCTGCACCGCCTCGTCGTCCTGCACCAGGCTGTCGATGATCGTGGCCTCGTGGAAGTAGCCGCGGTCACCCTGCCGGTGACCGCCGAGGGCGACGTTCGCATGGTCGGGGAGGCGGTCGATGAACCCCTGCACCCGCACCAGCTGGTCGGCGCTCGACAGGGCGCCGAAGAGGATGTCCTCGTCGTTCGGGGCGCCGGTCTTGGCATTGTCACGTGCGTACTCGGCGAGCGCGGCGACGAACTCGTCGTGCACACCCTCCTGCACGAGAACGCGGGTGGCCGCCGTGCAGTCCTGGCCGGCGTTGTAGAAGCCGGCCGTCGCGATCCCCTCGGCCGCCGCGGCGATGTCGGCGTCGTTGAAGACGATCACCGGCGCCTTGCCGCCCAGCTCGAGGTGCGTGCGCTTGAGGTCGAGGGCCGCCGTCGCGGCGACCTCCATGCCGGCGCGCACCGATCCGGTGATCGAGACCATCTGCGGGGTCGGGTCCGATACCAGCGCCCGGCCGGTGTCGCGGTTGCCGGTGACGACGTTGAAGACGCCCGGTGGGAAGAACTCGGATGCGATCTCCGCCATCAGCAGGGTCGAGGCCGGCGTCGAATCGCTCGGCTTCAGCACGACCGTGTTGCCGGCGGCGATCGCCGGCGCGATCTTCCAGATCGCCATCATCATCGGATAGTTCCAGGGAGTGACCTGACCGATCACGCCCACCGGTTCGCGGCGCACGAACGAGGTGTGGTCCTTCATGTACTCACCCGCCGACTTGCCCTCGAGGTTGCGGGCGGCGCCGGCGAAGAAGCGCACCTGGTCGACCATCGGCTCGACCTCGTCGGCCACGATGCCGCCGCGCGGCTTTCCCGTGTTGCTCACCTCGACGTCCGCCAGCTCCTCGGCGTTCCGCTCCAGCGCATCCGCGAACCGGAACAGGGCCAGCTGGCGCTCCGACGGCGTGGTGTCCCCCCAGGTCGCGAACGCCCCGGACGCGGCGCGGAAGGCGTCGGCCACGTCTTTCTCCGTGGAGACCGGGGTGGTGGCGATGACCTCCTCTGTCGCGGGGTCGATGATGTCGAGCCGCTCCGTCGCGGTCGATTCGACGTAGTCGCCGCCCACGAAATTCTTCAGTTCCCGGATGCTCATGGCCGTCCCTTTCTGCGTGTTCCGTTGCGTTCGCGCACAAGCTACCCGATGTAGCTCATGACGTGCTTAATGCGGGTGTAGTCCTCGAACCCGTACATCGACAGGTCCTTGCCGTAACCCGAGTGCTTGAATCCGCCGTGCGGCATCTCCGCGACGATCGGGATGTGCGTGTTGATCCAGACGCAGCCGAAGTCGAGGTTCTTGGCGAACCGCATCGCGCGGCCGTGGTCGGTCGTCCAGACGGACGACGCCAGCCCGTACTGCACACCGTTCGCCCAGCGCAGCGCTTCCGCCTCGTCGCTGAACTTCTGCACGGTCTGCACCGGACCGAAGATCTCGTTCTGCACGGCCTCGTCGTCCTGACGGAGCCCCGAGACGATCGTCGCCTCGTAGAAGTAGCCGCGGTCGCCCTGGCGGTGGCCGCCGAGCGCGACGTTCGCGTGATCGGGCAGCCGATCGATGAAGCCGCTGACCTGCGCGAGCTGGGCGGCGTTGTTGACCGGGCCGAACAGGATGCCGTCCTCATCCGGCGCGCCCGTCTTCGCGTTCACCCGGGCGTACGCGGCGAGCGCGGCGACGAACTCGTCGTGGATGCCCTCCTGCACGAGCAGCCGGGTCGCGGCGGTGCAGTCCTGGCCGGCGTTGAAGTATCCGGCCGCCACGATGCCCTCGACGGCCTGCTGGATGTCCGCGTCGTCGAAGACGATCACGGGCGCCTTGCCGCCGAGCTCGAGGTGCACGCGCTTGAGGTCGAACGACGCCGCTCGCGCCACCTCCATGCCCGCACGCACGGAACCCGTGATCGAGATCATCTGCGGGATCGGGTTGTCGGTCATCGCGGCACCCGTCGTTCGGTCACCGGTGACCACGTTCAGCACACCGGCCGGCAGGAACTCGGCGGCGACCTCGGCCAGCAGCAGGGTCGACAGGGGCGTGGTGTCCGACGGCTTGAGAACGGTGGTGTTGCCGGCGGCGAGCGCGGGCGCGAACTTCCAGACCGCCATGTTGAGCGGATAGTTCCAGGGGGTGACCTGGCCGACGACGCCGATCGGCTCGCGGCGGATGAACGAGGTGTGATCCCGCATGTACTCGCCGGCCGAGCGGCCCTCGAGGTTGCGCGCCGCACCGGCGAAGAACCGGATCTGGTCGACCGACAGCAGGATCTCGTCGTCGACGAGGGTCGCGCGCGGCTTGCCCGTGTCCTGCGACTCGGCGTCGGCGAACTCCTCGGCGCGCTGCTCCATCGCGTCGGCGATCCGGAACAGGGCCAGCTGGCGCTCCCCCGGAGTCGTCTCGCCCCACTCCGCGAATGCATCCTGGGCGGCACCGTAGGCATCGGCGACGTCGTCGGCCGTCGACACCGGAGAGGTGGCGTACACCTCTTCTGTCGCGGGATCGATCAGCGGGATGCGCTCGCTCGCGCGGGAGTCGACGAAAGCGCCGTTGACGAAGTTGCGGAGTTCACGCGTGGGCATCCCAGAGGTCATGCCGGGAGTCTACTGATTTCGATAGCGAAAAGGACAGATTCGTGCGGATTCCCTTGCTCAGTGGCCTTTGCACTGACAGAATCGCTCCATGACCACCCCTCGGGCAGCGAACTCCGCCAAACCCATGCAGATCGACGACGTCTCGAAAGCGATCATCGAGCAGCTGCAGGTCGATGGACGGCGATCGTACGCCGAGATCGGCAAAGCCGTCGGTCTCAGCGAGGCTGCTGTGCGCCAGCGCGTGCAGAAGCTGACCGAGTCGGGGGTCATGCAGATCGTCGCCGTCACCGACCCGATGCAGCTCGGCTTCTACCGCCAGGCCATGATCGGCGTGCGGGTGACCGGCGACACGCGGCTGGTGGCCGACAAGCTGGCAGCCATGCCGGCCGTCGACTACGTGGTCCTCACGGCGGGGACGTTCGACATCCTCGCGGAGGTGGTCTGCGAGAACGACCTCGATCTGATCACGATGCTCAACTCCGAGATCCGGACCCTCGACGGCGTGCTGTCAACCGAGACGTTCGTCTATCTCAAACTCCACAAGCAGTTCTACAACTGGGGAACACGATAACGATGACAACCGTAGAAACGTTCGGCGAACCCATCACATCCAACGAGGCGGACCTGCAGGCCAAGGCCCGCGACCACCTCTGGATGCACTTCGCCCGGCAGTCGGTGATGGAAGACGGCCACGGCGTGCCGATCATCACCAAGGGCGAGGGCCACCACATCTGGGACTCCCACGGCAAGCGCTACATCGACGGCCTCTCGGGGCTCTTCGTGGTCAACGCCGGCCACGGTCGCAAGCGTCTCGCGCAGGCCGCGGCCAAGCAGGCCGAGGAGCTGGCCTTCTTCCCGATCTGGTCGTACGCGCATCCGAACGCCATCGAGCTGGCCGACCGGCTCGCGCACTACGCGCCCGGTGACCTCAACCGGGTGTTCTTCTCCACCGGCGGCGGCGAAGCCGTCGAGACGGCCTTCAAGCTCGCCAAGTACTACTGGAAGCTGCAGGGCCGGCCCACCAAGCACAAGGTGCTCTCCCGTGCTGTCGCCTACCACGGCACCCCGCAGGGCGCACTCGCCATCACCGGCATCCCGGCCATGAAAGAGATGTTCGAGCCGCTGACGCCGGGCGGCTTCCGCGTGCCGAACACCAACTTCTACCGCGCGGGCGAGATGGGCGCACCGACCGACGACATCGAGGCGTTCGGCGTCTGGGCGGCGAACCGCATCGAGGAGATGATCCAGTTCGAAGGTCCGGAGACGGTCGCGGCGATCTTCCTCGAGCCGGTCCAGAACTCGGGTGGCTGCTTCCCGCCTCCCCCCGGCTACTTCCAGCGCGTCCGTGAGATCTGCGACAAGTACGACGTTCTCATGGTCAGCGACGAGGTGATCTGCGCCTTCGGCCGCATCGGTCACATGTTCGCCTGCGACGAGTACGGCTACGTGCCCGACATGATCACCTGCGCCAAGGCGATGACGAGCGGCTACTCGCCGATCGGCGCCACCATCATCAGCGACAAGCTGTACGAGCCGTTCAAGCACGGCAACACGTCGTTCTACCATGGCTACACCTTCGGGGGACATCCGGTCTCGGCCGCCGTGGCGATGGAGAACCTCGACATCTTCGAGGAGGAGAAGCTCAACGAGGGGGTCCGCGAGAACTCGCCGCTGTTCCGCGCCGAGCTCGAGAAGCTGCTGGCGCTCCCGATCGTCGGCGATGTCCGCGGCGACGGGTACTTCTTCGGGATCGAACTGGTCAAGGACAAGGCGACGAAGGAGACGTTCGACGACGACGAGTCGGAGCGCCTGCTGCGCGGCTTCCTGTCGAAGGCGCTGTTCGATGCCGGCCTGTACTGCCGGGCAGACGATCGAGGCGACCCCGTCGTGCAGCTCGCTCCGCCGCTCACCATCGGGCCGGAGGAGTTCACCGAGATCCGCCAGATCCTCGAGTCGGTCCTCACCGAGGCGTCCAACCACCTCTGATCGCCCGCACCATCGAGTCCGAAGCTCCTGCGTCGAAATCGCCCGATTCGACGCAGGAGCTTCGGGCTCGTTGTTTTCTCCGCAGTGACGACGGGCATGAGCGCACACTCGTGCGCGCACGGGTGAGGAGTGACGGATGAGTTCGGTGCAGCAGAGCTACTGGTTCGATTCGATCAGCGAGGCCGAGCACGGGTTCCGGCCGCGGCCGGGGCTCACGAGCGACGTGGAGGTCGACGTCGCGATCGTGGGCGCGGGGCTGACCGGTCTCTGGACCGCGTACTTCCTGCAGCAGCACGACCCCTCACTGCGGATCGCGGTGCTGGAGAAGGAGGTCGCCGGCTTCGGCGCCTCCGGTCGCAACGGCGGCTGGTGCTCGGCGCTCTTTCCGAAGTCCGCCTCGGCGTTGGAGGCCAGGTACGGTCTCGACGGCGCCGTTGCACAGCGCCGGGCGATGGTCGACACCGTGGACGAGGTCGGTCGCGTCGCCGAGGCCGAGGGCATCGACTGCGACTACGTGCGCGGAGGGACGGTGACCTTCGCACGCTCGCGCGCGCAGCTCGCCGCCGCTCGGGCTGAGTACGCCGAGTCGGAGCGCTACGGCGTCGACCAGGTGTCGCTTCTCGGCACAGAGTCGGTGCGCTCCCGCTACGGCGTGCCGGATGCCGTGGCCGCGACCTTCACGCCGGCGTGCGCCCGCGTGCATCCGGCCAAGCTGGTGCGGGGACTCGCCCGCGTGGTCGAGCGCGCCGGCGCGACGATCTACGAGGGCACCGAGGTGCTCTCCTGGTCCGACGGTGTCGTGTCGGCGATCGCGGGCGGCACCGCCCGCACCGTGAGGGCGGGCACGGTCGTCAACGCCACCGAGGGCTACGGCGCGGCGATCAAGCAGGTCGGCCGGCGCATCCTGCCGCTGTACTCGCTGATGATCGCGACCGAGCCGCTCAGCGACGAGACGTGGGACCGGATCGGCATCGAGCACGGTCAGACCTTCGCCGACTTCCGCCACCTGATCATCTACGGTCAGCGCACCGCCGACAACCGCTTCGCCTTCGGAGGGCGGGGCGCGGTCTACCACCTGGGCAGCACGATCAGTCCCGCCTACGAACAGGTGGCCCGCGTGCGCGAGCACCTGCGCCACGCGCTCGCCGCGCTGTTCCCGGATGCGGCGGGCGCACGGATCACGCACCACTGGGGCGGCCCCCTCGGCGTCCCCCGCGACTGGCACGCGAGTGTCGGCCTGGACCGGACGCGACGGGAGGCCTGGGCCGGCGGTTACGTCGGCGACGGCCTCAGCACGACCAACCTCGCCGGGCGCACCCTCGCCGACCTGCTCACCGGGACCACCAGCGAGCTCACCCGGCTCCCCTGGGTCGGGCACCGGTCGCCGCGCTGGGAGCCGGAGCCGCTGCGCTACGTAGGCGCCAACACCGGGCTGCTCGGTGCGGAGGCAGCCGACCTCGAGGAGCGGCTGACGGGCAACCCCTCGATCGTCGCCCGCCTGCTGGCGCCGCTCACCGGGCACTGACCGAACGCGCGGAACCCCCGGCCCGGTGAGCCGAGGGTTCCGTGCGTCGTCGCGTCAGGCGTCGTGGTCTCGTGTCCTCGTGGCCTCAGGCTTCGTCGGAGACGGGCGCGGCGAACTGCGCGTTGTACAGCGTGTAGTACGCGCCGCCTGCTGCGAGCAGTTCGGCATGCGTGCCCTGCTCCACGATCCGTCCGGCCTCCATCACCAGGATCAGGTCGGCGTCGCGGATGGTCGACAGCCGGTGCGCGATCACGAAGCTGGTGCGGTCGCTGCGCAGCGCCGCCATCGCCTTCTGCACCAAGACCTCGGTGCGGGTGTCCACCGAACTCGTCGCCTCGTCGAGGATGAGCACGCTGGGCCGCGCCAGGAAGCCCCTGGCGATGGTCAGCAGCTGCTTCTCCCCCGCCGAGACGTTGCCGCCCTCATCGTCGAGCACCGTGTCGTAGCCGTCGGGGAGCGAGTGGACGAAGCGGTCGACGTACGTCGCCTTGGCCGCGTCGAGGATCTCCTCCTCCGTCGCATCCGGACGCCCGTACGCGATGTTCTCGCGGATCGTCCCGTTGAACAGCCAGGTGTCCTGGAGCACCATGCCCATCCGGCTGCGCAGGTCGCGCCGGGTCATCGACGCGATGTCGACGCCGTCGAGCGTGATCCGCCCCGAGTCCAGCTCGTAGAACCGCATCATGAGGTTGACCAGTGTCGTCTTGCCCGCTCCCGTCGGGCCGACGATCGCGACCGTCTGACCCGGCTGGGCGACGAGCGAGAGGTCCTCGATCAACGGCTTGTCCTCGACGTACCGGAACGACACGTCCTCGAACGCCAGCAGTCCCTTGGTGCCCTGCGGGCTCTCGGGCTCGGCCGGGTCCGCCGACTGCTCGTCGGCATCGAGCAGCTCGAACACGCGCTCCGAGCTCGCCACACCGGACTGCAGCAGGTTGGCCATCGACCCGAGCTGGGTGAGGGGCTGGGTGAACTGCCGCGAGTACTGGATGAACGCGGTCACGTCACCGAGCTGCATCACGCCGCTGGCCACCTGAAGGCCGCCGACGACAGCGATCACGACGTACATCAGGTTCCCGACGAACATCATGGCCGGCATGATGATGCCAGAGATGAACTGCGCGCCGAAGCTCGCCTCGTACATCTCCTCGTTCTTGAGCCGGAACTGCTCCTCGACCTCGCGGTGACGGCCGAAGACCTTCACGAGGGCGTGGCCGGTGAAGGCCTCCTCGATCTGGCCGTTGAGCTCTCCGGTGTGCTTCCACTGCGCCACGAACAGCTTCTGCGAGCGCTTCGCGATCACGGTCGTGATGATGAGCGTGAGCGGGATCGTGATGAGCGCGATCACGGCCAGCAACGGGGAGATGATGAACATCATCACGATGACGCCGATCACCGTGAGCAGCGAGGTGAGCAGCTGGCTCATCGTCTGCTGGAGGGTCTGCGAGATGTTGTCGATGTCGTTCGTCACACGGCTGAGGAGCTCACCGCGCTGCATCCCGTCGAAGTACTTCAGCGGCAGACGGTGGAGCTTGGCCTCGACGTCCTGGCGCAGGCGGTAGACCGTGCGCTGCGTGATGCCGTTGAGCACATAGGCCTGCAGGTAGCTGAACAGCGACGACGCGATGTAGAGCGCGAGCACCCACATGAGCACCATGCCGACAGCGGTGAAGTCGATGCCGGCACCCGGAGTGAACGTGGTTCCGCTCAGCAGGTCCGCGATCTGGGTCTGCCCGGAGGCCCGCGCACCGGCGATCACCTGCGCCTGGGTCATCCCACTCGGGAACTGGAGCGAGATCGCGCCGGCGAAGACCAGGTTGATGGCGTTGCCGAGCAGCTTCGGCCCGAGCACGGCGAAGACCACGCTGATCACGGCGAGCAGGGTCACGAAGGTGAGCCCGATCGCCTCGGGGCGCAGGCGGCCGGCGAGACGCTTGGCGGAAGGACCGAAGTTCATCGACTTCTCGACCGGTCCGCCCATCCCGCCGAACGGGCCCCCACCACCGGGACCGCGGCGAGGCGGTGCCGGCCGGACGGGTGCGGCTTCCTGGGTTTCGGTGTCGTCGCTCATGCTGCTTCCTCCGCGGTGAGCTGCGACGAGACGATCTCTGCGTACGTCTCGTTGTTCTGCAGGAGTTCTTCGTGGGTGCCGCGTCCGACGACACGGCCGTCGTCGACCACGATGATCTGGTCGGCATCGATGATCGTCGAGACGCGCTGGGCGACGATGATCATCGTGGCGTCGGCGACGTCGCGGGCGAGAGCCGCCCGGAGCCTGGCGTCCGTCGCGGTGTCCAGTGCGGAGAACGAGTCGTCGAAGACGTAGATCTCCGGGCGCTTGACCAGGGCTCTGGCGATGGCGAGACGTTGGCGCTGGCCGCCCGAGACGTTGGTGCCTCCCTGAGCGATCGGGGCGTCGAGTCCCTGGTCCATCCGCTCGACGAAGTCCTTCGCCTGGGCCACCTCGAGGGCGTGCCACAGCTGCTCGTCGGTGGCGTCGGGCTTGCCGTACCGGAGGTTGCTGGCGACCGTGCCCGAGAAGAGGTAGGGCTTCTGGGGCACGAGGCCGATGCGCGACCAGAGCAGGTCCGGGTCGAGTTCTGCCACGTCGACGCCGTCGACCAGCACGATGCCGCTCGTCGCGTCGAACAGGCGCGGCACCAGGTTGATCAGCGTCGTCTTGCCTGCGCCGGTGCTGCCGATGATCGCGGTGGTCTTGCCGGTCTCCGCGAGGAAGGTGATGTCGCTGAGCACGGGCTGCTCGGCACCGGGATACGAGAAGCTCACATCGACGAACTCGACGGTGCCATGGGATTCCAGCTGCATGATCGGGTTGTCCGAGGCGTGCACCGACGACTCCGTGTTCAGCACCTCGCTGATGCGTTCGGCGCAGACCGCCGCGCGCGGCACGAGGACCGCCATGAAGGTCGCCATCATCACGGCCATCAGGATCTGCATCAGGTACTGGAGGAACGCCGTGAGGGTACCGATCTGCATGGAACCGTCCTCGATGCGGAAGCTGCCGAACCAGATCACGGCGACGCTCGAGACGTTGAGCACGAGCATGACGATCGGGAACATCAAAGCGAACAGACGACCGGCGCGCAGCGCGGTGTCGGTGACCTCGTCGTTCGCCGTGCGGAACCGGCTCGTCTCGATGTCCTCGCGCACGAACGCCCGCACCACCCGGATGCCGGTGAGCTGCTCGCGCAGCACGCGGTTCACCCGGTCGATCCGCTCCTGCATCTTGCGGAATAACGGGACCATACGCGTGATGATCAGGCCGACGGCGACCAGCAGGATCGGGACGCTCACCGCGATGAGCCAGGAGAGCTGGATGTCCTGCTGCATGGCGAGGATGATGCCGCCGATCGCCAGGATCGGCGCAGAGATGAGCAGCGTGCAGGTCATCAGCACGAGCATCTGCACCTGCTGCACATCGTTCGTGTTGCGGGTGATGAGCGACGGGGCGCCGAACTTCGTCACTTCGCGCTCGGAGTACTCGCCGACCTTGTGGAAGATCGAGCCGCGCAGGTCACGGCCGACCCGCATCGCGACCTTGGCGCCGAAGTAAACGGCCGTGATCGAGCATCCGACCTGCACGAGCGTCACGCCGAGCATCCCGAGCCCGACCCACAGGATGTAGTTCGTGTCACCCTTGGCGATGCCGTTGTCGGTGATGTCGGCGTTCAGGGTGGGTAGCCAGAGCGACAGCAGCGACTGCGCGAGCTGGAACACCACCACGCCGATGAGCAGTGGCCAGTGCGGCCGGAGGAACCGGCCGAGGAGTTTGAGAAGCATGTGGTCCCTTAGTGTGCGGTGGTTTCGGTGATGCTGACGGATGCGGTGGTGCCGGCGGATGGGGTGGCGCTGACGTCGGCCGTGGCGCTGACGTCTGCCGTGGCGTCTGTGAGGTGTGTGAGGGCTGTGAGGTCTGCCTCGCCGATGACGGAATCGATGACGGCGTCGGCGGGCTCCGCTCTCGGGGTGACGACGGCGAACGGCTTGCCCGCGACACCGATGAGGGTGATGTCCGCGAGCTCGTCGACCCCGAACTCGATGCCCTCGTTCAGCGCAGGGAAGGCCGAGGCGAAGCTGATCATACGCAGGATGTAGGCGATGCGATCCGGCGGCCAGTTCAGCTGGTCGGCATCCGGGGCGAGAATACGCGCGATGATCGCCGCGAACTCGTGCCGTTCCTGCTTGACCGGAGGTCGCTCAGGGCCGATCACGGCCATGATGCGCATAACACTCTCGAACCGCTCGCGCAGCAGGTAGATGATCGCCCGCACCTTGTGCTGCAGCGGGAGCACCGGGTCGATGGAGCGCAACGCCTCGCGAAGCGGCTCGGGGTCGAGGTACTTCTCGATGGCGGCCTGCACGAGCGTCTCCTTGTCGCCGAAGGCACGGAAGATCGTGCCCTCGGCGATCCCGGCCGCCTCGGCGATCTGCTTCGAGGTCACGCCGCGGCCGTGCACGAGCAACAGCGGGATGACGGCATCGATGATCATCGCCTGCCGGTCTTCCACGGAAAGCGGTTGGGCGCGCCGCGGCCGCTCCTTCTCTTCGTTCTCCACGCGAGCACTCTAGTCGGAGTGAGTGCTCACTCACAAGGACGTTTCCGTTCGCTCAGGGCGAACTCGGGACCGCTCCCGCTGCCGCTTCGCGGACATCCACGCAATCGAGTCGGGGATTAATCACGCCCCTGCGCCGAGAGGTGCGATTAATCCCCGACTCGATTGATCCGGCGGTCCAGATCAGGTCAGGTCAGAGCAGCGCGAGTCAGGAGAAGATCGCAGTGATGGCGGCGATCTCCTCGGGCGTGGCGCGCCACGACGTCGCCGCCTCGGCGTTCTGCACGATCTGCTCCGGCTTCGTGGCGCCGGCGATGACGCTCGTGAGGCCGGGCTGCGCCAGCAGCCACGCGAACGTCGCCTCGAGCATCGTCACGCCGCGCTCGTCGCAGAACGCCTGGTATTCCTCGATGACGTCCCACGGCGCGTTGTCGACCAGGTGCTTGCGGATCATCATGATCCGGCTGTCCGACGGGCCACCCTCGCGGGAGAACTTGCCGGTGAACAGGCCGTTGTAGAGGGGGAAGTACGGAAGGAAGCCCATCCCGTACGCGTTCACCGCCGGAAGCACCTCCTTCTCCGCGTCGCGCACCAGCAGGCTGTACTCGTTCTGGGACGAGATGAACTTGGGGTGGCCGTGGAGCTCGGCTGTGAACTCCGCCTCGGCGATCTGCCAGCCGGCGAGGTTGGAGTGGCCGATGTACCGGATCTTGCCCTCGGTGATCAGGTCGTCGAGCGTCGCGAGCGTCTCCTCGATCGGCGTCGCGGGGTCGGGCTGGTGCAGCTGGTAGAGGTCGATCCAGTCCGTGCGCAGCCGTCGCAGCGACGACTCGACCGCGAGCCGGATGTACCGGCGCGACCCGCGGACGCCCCAGTCGGGCCCGTTCACCCCTGCCATGTCCATGCCGAACTTGCTGGCCAGCACGATCCGGTCGCGCTTGCCCTCGAGGGCCTTGCCCATCAGCGTCTCCGAGAGCCCGCGTTCTGCACCGTAGATGTCCGCCGTGTCGAAGAACGTGACGCCCGCGTCGATCGCGGCGTCGATCACCGCGTCCGTTCCTGCCTGCGATTCGGATGCGGTGCCGACGCGTCCGAAGTTGTTGCAGCCGAGGCCGATGGTCGAGACGACGAGTCCCGAGTCTCCGAGCGTGCGGTAGTCGATTTCTGCCATGTTCCGAGTCTATTTCGGCGCACCCGCGGACGGTGACCGTCCTCCACAGCACGACGAGCGTAGAGGTTGTCCCCAATGTCCGATTTCCGCGAGTGGATGTCGGATGGGCCCCCTACAGTCGAACCATGAGCACTTCCTTCGCCTATCTCACGCGCATGAGCAGCCCCATCGGCCGCCTCGAACTCACCAGCGATGGCCAGGCCATCACGTCGCTCTCGATCGAGCGCGACGGCCACCTTCCCCTCGAGGAGCACCAGGAACGCAGCAACGACGTGCTCGAGCGCGCCGTGAAGCAGCTCGGTGAGTACTTCGCCGGCGATCGCAAGAACTTCGAGCTCCCGGTCAGCTTCGGCGGTTCCGCATTCCAGCGCTCCGTCTGGGAGAGACTCGGTTCCCTCGAGTACGGGCAGCTCACGTCGTACGGCGAGCTCGGGCTCGAACTCGGCCGCCCGACGGCCGGTCGCGCGATCGGCGGCGCGGTGGGCGCCAACCCGATCCCGATCATCATCGGCTGTCATCGAGTGCTGTCGTCCACCGGCAAGATCACGGGCTACAGCGGAGGCGAGGGCATCCCCACGAAACTGTGGCTCCTCACGCACGAAGGGATCATGCTGGCGGCATGAGCGCACCCATCGACGACAGCTCGCCCGCCTCCCCCGAAACGACGACCGGCTCACTCGAGGGCCCGGCCACCACCACCACCGCCACCTCCCCCGATTCGACCGATGCACCGGATGCCGCCGCCACACCACGCGCCTCCGTGATCGTCGGCGACGACGGGCTCGCGCGCTGCTCCTGGGCCGCGACCGATCCCGAGTACCGCCGGTACCACGATGAGGAATGGGGTCGCGAACAACACGATCCGCGCGCGCTCTACGAGAAGCTGTGCCTCGAGGGCTTCCAGGCGGGCCTCTCCTGGATCACGATTCTGCGGCGCCGCCCGGCGTTCCGCGAAGACTTCTACGGTTTCGACGTGGAGCGGGTCGCCGCGATGACCGAAGCCGACGTCGAACGCCTGCTGCAGGATGCCCGCATCATCCGCCATCGCGGCAAGATCGAGGCGACGATCGCCAACGCGCGCGCCACGCTCGCCCTCGATCGACCGCTCGAAGAACTGATGTGGAGCTTCGCTCCGCCGGCCGCAACGACGCCGCGCCCGCGAGGCTGGGGCGACGTCCCCGCCGTCACCGTGGAATCGACCGCGCTCAGCAAGGAGTTGCGCCGCAACGGCTTCCGCTTCGTGGGGCCGACGACCATGTACGCGCTGATGCAGTCCACCGGCATGGTCGACGACCACTTCGAGGGATGCTTCCGGGCCGAGTGATCTCGCGCCGAGCCGCGGCGCAGTGTGCAGTGGACTCCGGCCGGCCCCTACTGCGCCGACCCGCCAGAAAAGGCGGGCCGACGCAAAGAGGGTCGGGCCGACGACGGCACTCATTCGGAACGCTGGATTCTCGCTCGCAAGGCCCCCTCCGCACGTGCCCGACCGCAGGCGGAACAGAGACCTCACGCATCCGAACGTTCACAATCGGCGTGAGGGGATTCACGCCGGGTTACCGTGACGTCGGCCCGACAGATCGGCGGGGGTGAGCGCATCTCAACGTCGAGAGCGCCAAACCCACCTCGGCTGGATGCTCCTCCTCTGGCTCGCATTGCCCGATACGAAGCTGTGAGAGCTTCACCTGGTGTGAGCTTATCTCACTTTTGCCGGGTGCACTACCGATTCACGCAAAGACTTGCGCGCCTGCAGTCTTGGGCGGCAGCCCAATTCGGGGGGTCCCCGAGACCGTCGCCGCGACCGGCCGGGATCAGCGCAGAGCCGCCATCAGGGAGCCGCGCTCCCCCGTGACCTCGGGCACGACGAGCTCCAGGTCGCCGACCCCGCCGGCGGAGGCCGGGCCACCCGTCGAGAGGCTCAGATCGTAACCCTCCGAGCGCGCCCAGTCGAGCAACTCCGCTGTGCCCGCGAAGTCGATCCCGCACTGGACGAGCGCACGGGCGAACAGCCCCTTCGCCTGCTTGTTGAAGTGATTGAGCGCCCTCGTGTTGCCGGACTCGTCCCTCGCGAGCACCCGCACATAGTGCACGTGCTCGCGCACCGGGGTCGGCCCGAGGGCGGCATACCCCTCCGAGCGCAGATCCAGGATCAGGCCGGGGCGAGCGGCGAGCAGGCCACCGACGACGGGCGCCCACCGCTTCTTCAGCGTGGGAGCGCCACGCTCGAGCGACAGCCGCGAATCGAACGAGAGACGATAGGCCGGGATCAGATCGTCGGCACGCACCAGCCCCAACAGCGCCGAATGCACCGCGAGAGACGAGTGCGCGAATGCGCGGGACTCCTCGGACAGCGAGGGGGCGTCGAGGGCGTCGTACAGCACCCCGGTGTAACGCTCCAGCGCGGGCATCGTCGCGGAGCTGCGGATCGCGCGATTGCGGTCGACCTCGCCGGCCTGCTTCGGGCCCAGCTTGAGGGCCCGGATGCTCGCCTCGCGGTTGCGGGACAGCTTCGCCACGGCCGCGAGCACCTCGCGTCGCACGCGCGAAAGCTCGCCGAAGCCGAGGCCGTCGAGGGCGAGCGGCTCTCCCGCTCCCCCGTCGCGCTTGGTCTCGGAGGGCGGTAGAAGGATGAGCACGCTAGCCCTCCAGGAAGGCCAGCGCGATCTCGACGTTCTCGCCGAGCGGCGCCGCCGTATCGATGGTGACGCGGGGAAGCGACGCGCACGCGCCCTTCCACTCGGCGTACTCGTCGATGCTCTGCTCGACGGCGTAGACGCTCGGCACGACCCGGCGCTTGGAGAGTCGCTCGTTGTGGAGTTCCTCGTCAGAGCAGACGACCTCGATCACGCGCAGCTTCACGTCCGACCGCGCAGCCAGGTCGCGCCACTGCAGACGGGCCGGCTCCACGGCGTTCACCGCGTCGACGATCACCGAGTGACCGGCGAGCAGCACCTGCTCGGCCATGGTCTCCGCAACCAGATAGGCCGCGAGCCCGGTGGGCTGGTCCGAGTCGATCCCGGCCTTGAGGATGGACGCCTCGATCGGATCCACCGATACGGTGGTGGCGCCCATGCGGGCACCGAGGATCTCGGCGAGCGTCGACTTGCCCGAGCCGGGGAGCCCGGCCATGGCGATCAGAACGGGGACGCGCACGTCCCCGAACTGTCGATCGATCGGCCCTGCCGCGTCCGCCAACTCAGACCAGCTCTGCCTGACGCGCCACCACGGTGACGGTGTTGTTCTCGACGGAGAGGAAGCCGTCGTCGGCTTGCGCCTTGATCGACTCCCCTCCGTTCAGGGTCACGCGCACCTCGCCGGAGGCGAGGATGGCCAGCAGCGGTTCGTGGCCGGGGAGGATACCGATCTCACCCTCGACCGTCTTCGCGACGACCATGTTCGCCTCGCCCGACCACACTTCGTGGTCGGCGGCGACGACGCTGACGTTGAGGACAGCCATTATCAGCCGTTCTCCTTCTGGATCTGAGCCCACTTCTCTTCGACGTCCGAGATCGAACCGACGTTGAAGAACGCCTGCTCGGCCACGTGGTCGTACTCGCCCTTGGCGATCGCGTCGAACGACTCGATGGTGTCCTTCAGCGGAACGGTCGAACCCTCGACGCCCGTGAACTTCTTGGCCATGTAGGTGTTCTGCGAGAGGAACTGCTGGATGCGGCGCGCACGCGACACCGTGATCTTGTCCTCTTCCGAGAGCTCGTCGACACCGAGGATGGCGATGATCTCCTGCAGTTCCTTGTTCTTCTGGAGGATCTGCTTGACGGTGGTCGCCACGCGGTAGTGGTCCTCGCCCAAGTAGCGGGGGTCGAGGATGCGGCTGGTCGAGGTCAGCGGGTCGACGGCCGGGTACAGGCCCTTCGACGCGATCTCACGCGACAGCTCGGTGGTGGCGTCGAGGTGGGCGAACGTAGTCGCCGGCGCCGGGTCGGTGTAGTCGTCGGCGGGCACGTAGATCGCCTGCAGCGAGGTGATCGAGTGACCACGCGTCGAGGTGATGCGCTCCTGCAGAACGCCCATCTCGTCGGCGAGGTTCGGCTGGTAGCCCACCGCGGACGGCATGCGGCCGAGCAGCGTCGAGACCTCGGAGCCGGCCTGCGTGAAGCGGAAGATGTTGTCGATGAAGAGCAGCACATCCTGCTTCTGCACATCGCGGAAGTACTCCGCCATGGTCAGGGCCGACAGGGCGACGCGCAGACGCGTTCCCGGCGGCTCGTCCATCTGGCCGAAGACGAGGGCGGTCTTGTCGAAGACGCCCGCCTCCTCCATCTCGTGGATCAGGTCGTTGCCCTCACGGGTGCGCTCGCCGACACCGGCGAAGACGGAGACACCGCCGTGGTCCTGGGCGACGCGCTGGATCATCTCCTGGATGAGCACGGTCTTGCCGACACCGGCACCGCCGAACAGGCCGATCTTGCCACCCTGCACGTACGGGGTCAGCAGGTCGATGACCTTGATGCCGGTCTCGAAGAGCTGGGTCTTCGACTCGAGCTGGTCGAACTTCGGGGGCTCGCGGTGGATGCCCCAGCGCTCGGTGATCTCGACGGTCTCGCCGGGCTCGAGGTTCAGGATGTCACCGGTGACGTTGAACACCTTGCCCTTGGTCACATCGCCGACCGGCACCGTGATCGGGCCGCCGGTGTCGCGCACCTCGCCGCCGCGGACGAGTCCGTCGGTCGGCTTCAGTGCGATGGCGCGCACGAGGTCGTCACCGAGGTGCTGAGCGACCTCGAGGGTGATCTCGGTGGACTGCTCACCGATGGTGATCGTGGTCTTGAGGGCGTTGTAGATACCCGGGATCGAGTCGTGCGGGAACTCGATGTCGACGACCGGGCCGGTGACGCGGGCGATGCGCCCCACGCCGGCGGGCTGCTCGGTCGAAGCCTGGGCTTCGGCGGTTGCGGTAGTCATGTGTCTTCTCTTCTCGTTCTACTAAACGTGGGACCCGGTCACTTGGCGGAGGACAGTGCGTCCGCGCCGCCGACGATCTCGGAAATCTGCTGGGTGATCTCGGACTGGCGAGCGTTGTTCGCCAGACGGGTGTAGTCGGTGATGAGCTTGTCTGCGTTGTCGCTCGCGGCCTTCATCGCCTTCTGCGTCGCGGCGTGCTTCGACGCAGCCGACTGCAGCATCGCGTTGAAGATGCGGCTCTCGATGTACACCGGGAGCAGCGAGTCGAGAACGGTGCCGACATCCGGCTCGAACTCGTACAGCGGCAGCACCTGCTTGTTGTCGGGCTCCTCGACGCCTTCGACGACCTCCAGAGGGAGGAGTCGCACGACCTCGGGCTCCTGCGTCAGCATGCTGATGAAGCGGTTGTAGATCACGTGGATCTCATCGACTCCGCCGTCGGATGCATCGCGCAGGAACGACTCGAGGATCGCGTCCGCGATCTCCTTCGCCTGCTCGAATTCCGGGGCATCCGTGCCGCCGGTCCACACCCGCTCGAACGCGCGACGACGGAAGCTGAAGTATCCGCTCGCCTTGCGTCCGATCAGGAAGTAGACGACATCCTTGCCCTGGCTGCGCAGCAGCTCAGCGAGCCGCTCCGACTCCTTCAGCACGTTCGAGTTGAACGCCCCGGCGAGTCCGCGGTCCGAAGAGAAGATGACGATCGCAGCGCGCTCGATCTTCTCCGGCTCGGTGGTGAGGACGTGCTCGACGTTCGAGTACGTCGCCACGGCCGAGACCGCGCGCGTGATGGCGCGGGCGTACGGCGTGGATGCAGCGACCCTCGCCTGCGCCTTCTGGATGCGTGAGGCGGAGATCAGCTCCATGGCCCGAGTGATCTTCTTGGTCGTCTGGGCAGACTTGATCTTCTGCCGGTAGACCCGAAGTTGCGCTCCCATGTATCTCCTACATACCTATCTGCTGTGCCGACGGAATGCCGTGGCTCAGCGCTTCGCCTTGACGATCTGCTCCTGGTTGACATCTTCCTGAGCGATGGCCTCGAACTCTTCGCGCCCGACCGAGGCGAGGGGCTTGCCCTCACCGGTCTGGAACTCGAGCTTGAACTTGTCGATCTCCGAACCCAGCGTGTCGACCGTCTCGTCGGAGAGGACGTTGGTCTCGCGCAGAACGTCGAGGACGTTCGAGTTGCGGCGCAGGTGGTCGAGCAGTTCGGACTCGAAGCGCAGGATGTCTTCGACAGGGACCTCGTCGAGCTTGCCGTTGGTTCCGGCCCAGATCGAGACGACCTGCTCCTCGACGGGGAACGGCGAGTACTGCGGCTGCTTGAGCAGCTCGGTCAGGCGGGCGCCACGAGCGAGCTGACGGCGGCTGGCCTGGTCGAGGTCGGAGGCGAACATCGCGAACGCCTCGAGCGAGCGGTACTGGGCCAGCTCGAGCTTGAGCGTTCCCGAGACCTTCTTGATCGACTTGACCTGAGCGTCGCCACCGACACGCGAGACCGAGATTCCCACGTCGACCGCCGGACGCTGGTTGGCGTTGAAGAGGTCGGACTGCAGGAAGATCTGGCCGTCGGTGATCGAGATCACGTTGGTCGGGATGTACGCCGAGACGTCGTTCGCCTTCGTCTCGATGATCGGCAGACCGGTCATCGATCCGGCGCCCAGCTCGTCGGACAGCTTGGCGCAACGCTCCAGCAGACGGGAGTGCAGGTAGAACACGTCACCGGGGTACGCCTCGCGTCCCGGCGGACGACGCAGCAGCAGCGAAACGGCGCGGTAGGCCTCCGCCTGCTTCGACAGGTCGTCGAAGATGATCAGGACGTGCTTGCCGCTGTACATCCAGTGCTGGCCGATGGCCGAGCCGGTGTACGGCGCGAGGTACTTGAAGCCGGCGGGGTCGGAGGCCGGAGCCGCGACGATGGTGGTGTACTCCATCGCGCCGGCGTCTTCGAGGGCACCCTTCACCGAGGCGATGGTGGAGCCCTTCTGACCGATCGCGACGTAGATGCAGCGGACCTGCTTGTTCTCGTCGCCCGACTCCCAGTTGGCCTTCTGGTTGATGATCGTGTCGATCGCGATCGCCGTCTTGCCGGTCTGGCGGTCACCGATGATCAGCTGGCGCTGGCCACGGCCGACGGGGATCATGGCGTCGATCGCCTTGATGCCGGTCTGCAGGGGCTCGTGCACACTCTTGCGCTGCATGACGCCGGGCGCCTGCAGCTCGAGCTCGCGGCGGCCTTCGGTCGCGATCTCGCCGAGACCGTCGATCGGGTTGCCGAGCGGGTCGACGACGCGGCCGAGGTAGCCGTCACCGACGGGCACCGAGAGGACCTCGCCCGTGCGGGTCACCTCCATGCCTTCGACGATCCCGTCGAACTCACCGAGGATGACGACACCGATCTCGTTCTCGTCCAGGTTCTGGGCCAGGCCCGCGACACCGTTGGAGAAGCGGATGAGCTCGTTCGCCATCACGCCGGGGAGACCCTCGACGTGCGCGATGCCGTCGGACGCGTCGATGACGTGCCCGATCTCGGTGGTGTCCGCCTTGGACGGCTCGTAGTTGGAGACGAAGTCCTTCAGCGCATCCCGAATCTCATCGGGGCTGATCGTTAGTTCTGCCATCGTTGTTCCCTATCTGTGCGGGACTTGGACGTCCCTCAATGCCTGTGTTCGGCAGGAGACCGTGCGGTCAGCCCACCAACTGAAGTCGTAAATCGTGAATGCGCGAAGCGATGCTGCCGTCGATCACATCGTCGCCGATCTGCACGCGCAGGCCACCCAGCAGGGTGGCGTCGACGATCTGGTTGATCTTCAGCCGAGTGCCGTACCGCTGGGAGAGGACGGACTCGAGACGCTTCTCCTGCGCGGCGGGAAGCGACGCGGCGGTGTAGACGGTCGCGACCGTGAGCTCGGACTGGGCCGCAACGGTGTTGGCGGCTGCGCGGAGCGCTTCACGGATGCTGCGTCCACGCGGCTGCAGCACGAGCTGGCGCACGATCGCCGCGGTCTGCGGGGAGGCCTTGCCCTCCAGCAGCCGGTCGACGAGCGCGGCCTTGGCTGCCGGATCGGCCAGCTTGCTGCGCAGCGCGAGTTCGAGCCCTGCGTTGGAGGTCACGGCGCCTCCGAACGTGAAGAGCTCCGACGCGATGTCGATGTCGGCGGGTGCGGACTTCGCGATGGCGCGGATCCCGAGCTCCTCGATCGCGGCGAGCACGTCGGTCGCATTCGACCACCGCTCACGCGCGACCGCGACCAGCAGGCCGAGCGCCGGCTTCGACACCTTCGGGCCGAAGACGCTCGTCACGAGCGCCGCCTTACCTGCCGGGTCGGCCGAAGGGTCGCTGATGACCGAGCGGAGCTGGGCGGAGTCGGCGACGACTCGTCCTGCGGCGAACAGGTCTTCAGCCGTCGCCAGATCGGCCTTGGTCTCCGCGTCGAGAGCCGACACGGACCGGGCCAATGCTTCTCTGGTGGCGCTTCCCATTACTTGCTCGATCCTGCCTTCTCGCTGGCTTCGAGGTCGGCCAGGAACCTGTCGACGATCGCCTGCGAACGCTTGTCGTCATTGAGGGCTTCTCCGACGACGCCGGAGGCCAGGTCGATCGCGAGCGATCCGACCTCACCGCGCAGCGACACGACGGCCGCCTGGCGCTCGGCCTCGATCTGCGTCTGAGCCTGAGCGGTCACGCGCGCGGCCTCGGCCACGGCGTTGTCCTTGGCCTCGGCGACGATCTTCGCGCCATCGGTGCGGGCCTGCTCGCGGATCTTGGCAGCTTCGGTGCGCGCGTCGGCGAGCTGGGCGGTGTACTCCTCGAGGAGTGCCTCCGCCTTGTGCTGCGCCTCGTCGGCCTTCGCGATGTTGCCTTCGATCGCCTCTGCACGCTCATCGAGCAGCTTC
The DNA here is from genome assembly GCF_027921845.1 of Leifsonia poae. Classification (GTDB taxonomy): domain Bacteria; phylum Actinomycetota; class Actinomycetes; order Actinomycetales; family Microbacteriaceae; genus Leifsonia; species Leifsonia poae. Next base: position 9,421 of record NZ_BSEN01000015.1, on the reverse strand, counting down.
TTCATGCGCGGAAGCACGAGCTTCCAGAAGAAGACGAAGATGATGATGAAACAGATCAGCGAACCGACGATGTCGTACCACTCAGGGATGAGCGGATTAGGCGATTCTGTAGCAGCTTTCACCACGGAGTGGATCATGCTTCCTCCTTACTGACTGAGAAAAGAGGACTTAGACGAAGATGAAGTAGGTCGCGATACCGATGAACGCCAGCGCCTCGGTGAAGGCGATACCGATGTACATCAGAACCTGGAGACGACCGGCGAGCTCGGGCTGACGAGCGACACCCTCGATCGTCTTGCCGACGACGATACCCACACCGATGGCGGGGCCGATGGCGGCGAGGCCGTATCCGACAGTGGCAATGTTGCCGTTGATAGCAGCGATGTCCACGTTATGTGTTTCCTTCCGTGATGGCGGTCAGCGCGGGCGCGCTGACCGTTGTTAGTGTTCCTCGGCGACTGCGAGCTGAATGTAGACAGCCGTGAGCAGTGCGAAGACGTAGGCCTGCAGTACTGCGACCAGGATTTCGAAGAGCGTGAAGACGAATCCGAACGCGAGCGTGCCGAATCCGAAGAGCGTCCACCAGCTCCCGGCCGTGAAGAAGAAGAACGCTGTCGCGCTGAAGAACAGCACGAGGAGGAGGTGGCCGACGACCATGTTCATGAGAAGTCGGAGCGTCAGCGTGATCGGGCGCAGGATGAAGGTCGAGACGAACTCGATCGGCGTCACGATGATGTAGAGGGCCTTCGGCACGCCGGGCGGGAAGAGCGCGTTGCGGAAGAAGTTCGACGGGCTCTTCTTGATGCCGGCGTAGATGAACACCACGTAGGCGACGACCGCGAGCACCAGCGGAACGCCGATGACCGAGGTTCCCGCGATGTTCAGGAACGGGATGATTCCCGTGAGGTTCATGAACAGCACCATGAAGAAGATGGTGGTGATCAGCGGAAGGAAGCGCTTGCCGTCCTTCTTGCCGAGCAGGTCTTCTGCGATGTTCACTCGCGTGAAGTCGAGACCCATCTCCACGACCGACTGGAAGCGGCCGGGAACGATCTTCATGCGGCGGGTGCCGAGCCAGAAGACCAGGATGATGGCGAGCACCGCGATGAACCGGATGACCATGATCCGGTTGACCTCGAAGCCACCGATGGAAAAAATTGCGGGCGGGAAGAACTCATCGATCGACGGACCGTGGAAGCTACCGTCATCGGAGCTTGCGGTCTGGACCAGCAGGTTCACAGCGTTAGCTAACAGCGCTATCTCCTGTTTCGGGGCGTCGAGCTAAAGCTCTCGCGACGACGAACATGTGAACACCTTCACAATCGCACCGGCAGAATTCGCTCGGGCAGGTGTGGGGTGGGGGAACTTCGATAACTCTACAAGAGATTTTGCAGGGTAACGAATCGGATACGGCTTACGGCTTTTCCCCAGGCAGTTGCGCATCGCTGACATACGGGATGCGCGATCGGAACACGACCACCATGTCGACGACGAGCGATCCGATGACGCCCACGATCAGGCTCAGGAAGAGCACGATCGGGTTGATCCAGGGCTGATTACGCAGCAGGACGGCGAGCACGATGAACAGCGCGAACTTGAGCAGCCAGCCGCCGAGCACGATGCCGAAGAACAGACCGACGAAGAGGTCGCTCCCGATGAATCGATTGGCGATGAGGATGCTGAGCGCGGTGATGCTCAGGAAGACGACCGCCATCAGCGTGCCGATGAGCGCGCTCGTGACGCCGATCCAGCCGGCGAACACTCCCCCGAGCACCGCGCCCACCACCGCGATCACGATCGCGAGGATCGCGCCGTACTTCAGCACGTCTTTGAAGACGGCCGTCGAGGTGGGCTGTGCAGGCGTAGCCGGGCGCGCCGGCTTTGGCTGGCCGGCCGAAGGCGTTCCGCTCTCGTGGTCGGTCATGGGATCTCCTTGGTGCTGGGCGGGGTGGTCTCGAGTTCTGGCTTCTCGCTGGCGGCGTCGAGCTGGTCGTAGTGCGCCGTCGCATCCGCTTCGTGGGTGCCGGCCGGTGCGAGCTCGGCGGCCGCTTCGTTCGCCTTGCGCCGGCTCAACGGCGCGAGGGTGAACGCCGTGCAGATAACGAGACCGACGGCGACGAAGACGATGGCCATCCAGTAGGGGTCGAAGAAGAACAGCAGGCAGCCGATCGACAGCACAGCGGTCCACGCGTAGAAGATGAGCACGGCATGCAGGTGGCTGTGCCCCATGTCGAGCAGGCGGTGGTGCAGGTGCTTGCGGTCGGCGCTGAACGGCGACTTCCCCGCCCGCAGGCGCCGGATGACGGCGAGACCGAAGTCGAGCAGCGGAACGATCAGCACGGCGAACGGCAGGATGATCGGGATGAAGGCCGGCACCAGCGACGAGCGGCCGAGCGTCGGGAGCACCTCGGGATTGATCGTGCCGGTGACGGAGATCGCCGAGGTGGCCATCAGCAGTCCGATCAGCAGGGCGCCGGCATCCCCCATGAACATCTTGGCCGGATGCCAGTTGAGGGGAAGGAACCCGGCGCACGCCCCGACCAGGATGGCCGCGATCACGCCGGCCAGGCTGAAGTAGTTCTGCGGGCTGATCTCGCGCTGCAACAGGTAGGTGTAGACGAGGAAGGTGCCGTTGGCGATCAGGGCGACACCGGCGACCAGGCCGTCGAGCCCGTCGATGAAGTTGATGGCGTTCATCACGAGGACGATCGCGAAGAGCGTGATGATGATGCTCATCACGGGCGAGCCGACGGTGAGACCGCCGATCGGCAGCGAATAGATCTGCACGCCCAGCCAGGCGACCAGCCCGGCCGCGACGAATTGGCCGGCCAGCTTCGTCATCCAGTCCAGGTCCCAGATGTCGTCGGCGACGCCGATGACGACGATGAGCAGCGACGCGCCCAGGATGGCGAGGATCGGGCCGGAGTCGGAGAAGATCAGCCCGAGCACGCCGAACTGGCTGGAGAGCAGGTAGGCGACGCCGAACGCCACCAGGATGCCGAGGAACATGGCGATGCCGCCGAGCCGCGGGGTGGGGCGCGTATGCACGTCGCGCTCCCGGATCTTGGGGTACAGGCGGTACTTGAGGCTCAGCTTGTAGACGACGAGCGACATCCCGAAGGTGATGACGGCCGAGATCAGGGCGAGGGCGAGGAGGAGGGTCACGACTCACGCATCCGACGGGGTCTCAGTGGATGCCGGCTCCGCTGCGTCGCTCGGCGCCAGCTGGTCGCCGACGATCGCGCGGATCTGCTCCTCTGAGACGACCCCGTGGCGCAGGATGCGCAGCGGGCCCGTTCCCGCCGCGAGCGCCGTGGCGTCGATGATCGTGGACGAGGAGTCCTTGCCCTCGACGCGGTCGTACGCCGCGCCGGCCTCTCCCCCGTCGAGATAGACCTGGACCGAGTCGCCGAGCATCGCTTCGGCTTCCGCCGCCGTGCGCGCCGCCGACCGGCCGGTGAGGTTCGCGGACGAGACCGCGAGCGGGCCCGTCTCAGAGAGCAGTTCGAGCGCGATCGTGTCGCTCGGCATGCGCAGGGCGACGGTCCCACGGGTCTCCCCCAGATCCCAGACGAGCGACGGCTGGGCCGGGAGGACGACGGTGAGGCCGCCCGGCCAGAATTCCTGGACGAGGTCGGTGACCGCCTGAGGAACCTCCTCGGCGAGCGCCGCCAGGGTCGGGATACCGGGGATCAGCACCGGGGGCGGCGACTGCCGTCCGCGCCCCTTCGCGTCGAGCAGGCGCTGCACGGCGGCGGGGTCGAACGCGTCGGCGGCCACTCCGTACACGGTGTCCGTGGGGATGACGACGAGCTCGCCGCGGCCGATGGCGGCGCGCGCGAGCCGCATGCCGGTGAGGAGTTCGGAGTCGACCGAGCAGTCGTAGATGGTTGCCATGTCGGCACAATGATAGTTGAGCGATCAGGGGGTTCCCTGTCGGTGGGTCGATACTGGAGGCGATGGATGTCTACTTCTTCGACTGCGACAAGACCCTCTACGACTACGACTTCCACGAGCGCCTGCCGAAGCTCGCCCAGCTCGGCGGCGTCAGCCAGTACCGACTGGCGTCGACCTGGTGGGCGGGCGGGCATGAGCGCGCGGCCGAGATCGGCGAGTACGCCACCACCGAGGAGTACCTCGAAGCCTTCGCCGAGGTGACGGGGGCGAAGCTGACGCTCGAGCAGTGGCAGCAGGCCCGCAAGGCCGCGATGACGCCGATCACGGGCTCGATCGCCGCCCTGCATGAGGCAGCGACGCTCGGCACCGTCTCCCTGCTCTCGAACAACCCCATCCCGTTCAAGGACTCGCTCCCGGTGCTCGCGCCGGAGATCATCGACGTGTTGCAGGGCAACGACCTCGTCTCCGCCGTGCTCGGCGCCCGCAAGCCCGAGCGCCGCATCTACACGCGCGCACTCGGCCGTTTCGGCGTGGTGCCGGGGGACGCCATCCTGTTCGACGACTCGCTCGCGAATGTCGAGGGCGCGCGCGAGGCGGGCATGCACGCGTTCCACTTCACGAAACGCGACGACGGGACCTTCGACACCGAGGGCCTGGTGGAGGCCATCCACGCGTTCGCGGAGCGCGACCGCTGATGCTGTTCGTCTTCGACATGGACAACGTGCTGTACGACTACGACTGGCGGCACCGGATGTCGGCGATGACCGAGCTCACCGGCCTGGAGCTGACCGAGCTGCGCGACCGCTGGTGGAACGCCGAGGGCGAAGGCGCCGCCGAGGCGGGCGCGTTCCCGACGCCGGAGGCGTACCTCGACGCTCTCTCCGCCGCCCTCGAGGTGGACCTGTCGGTGAGCGACTTCCTGCGCGCCCGGGGCGGGGCCATGACGCCCTGGCCGGGATCGCTCGCCGCCGTCGAACGGGCCGCCGAGCTCGGGACGGTCACACTGCTGACCAACAACGGTCCCCTCGTCGAAGCGCATCTCGCCACGCTGGCCCCCGAACTCGTCCCCCTGTTCGGACGCGACCACCTCTTCTCATCGTCGCACTACGGCGCCCGCAAGCCGGACCCGGTGGTCTTCGAGCGGGTGCTCGAACGCTATGGGGCGGATGCCTCGGAAACGTTCTTCGCCGACGATCTGCCCGAGAACGTGGCCGGCGCGCGGTCCGTCGGGATCTCGGCCCACCTGTTCCGGAATCCGGAAGGGCTGCTGGCGGCGGTCGACGACTTCGCCGTGTCCGTCGCGGCCTGAGCGCGGCGGGACGCCGCCCTCTCCGCTGGAGGCGGGGAGCGACGGCGTCCGACCCGTTGCCGGGCCGTCCCGGTTGGGGCGCTTGGCCCGGGTGACCCGGGTTCAGCCGGTCAGCGGCGTCCTGCCTTGCGGCGGAACAGCCAGGCCGCCCAGATGTAGGCGCCGATGGTGATGGCCAGGCACCAGCCGACCGCCCACCACGCGCGGTCGCCGATCTCGGTGCCGAACAGCAGGCCGCGGATGGTCTCGATCACCGGCGTGATCGGCTGGTTGTCGGCGAACCACTGCAGCCATCCGGGCATCGTGTCCGTCGGGACGAAGGCGCTCGACAGATAGGGCACGAAGAGGAGCGCGAATCCGTAGCCGCTCGCCGCCGCTGCGGTCCGGGCGGCCAGTCCGATGGCCGCGTACAGCCAGGTGATCGCGAGGATGAACAGGGCGATCATCCCGATGGCCCCCAGCCACTGCGCCGGCCCGGCCGTCGGCCGGAACCCGACGAGCAGGGCGACGCCGATCACGACTCCGGTCGCGAGCAGGTTGCGGGCGAGGCTGGCGACGACGTGCCCCGTGATCACCCCGTTCGCGCGCAACGGCATCGTGCGGAAGCGGTCCACGATCCCGTTGCTCATGTCGTCCGCGACATCCACCGCCGTGCTGGAGGAGCCGAAGCCGGCGCAGAGCAGGATGATGCCGGGCACCACGTAGTTCACGTAGTCGCCGCCGCTGTCGATCGCGCCACCGAACACGTAGGTGAAGAGCAGCATGAGCATGATCGGCAGAACGATCGCCATCGTGAGCGCTTCGACGTTGCGGAGCGTGTGCCGGATGCTCCTGCCGACGAACACCGCCGTGCTGGTGAGGGTGGAGACGGCGCGGTCGGCCGGTGCGGCGATCGCGGTGCGGGTGTCGGTGCGGGTGTCCAGTGCGACGCTCATCGGATGACCTCCAGTTCGGAATCGGTGCGGGATGCGTGGTCGCTGAGGGATGTCCGGTCGGTGAGGGCGAGGAACACGTCATCCAGGCTCGGCTTGCGGATGCTCACGCTCGAGCCGGGCACGCCGGCCGCGTCGAGCCGGTCGATGGCTTCGCGCAGGCCGTGGACGGTCCCGTCGGTGGGGAGCTCGCGGACGATCTCGTCGGCCGCGTCGCGCAGCTCGACGACCTCGCCGCCGATCCGCGCCTTCAGTTCGGCCGCGGTCCCTTCGGCGACGACGACGCCGCCGTCGATCACCGCGATTCGGTCGGCCAGCTGGTCGGCCTCCTCGAGGTACTGCGTGGTGAGGAAGATGGTGATCCCCTGCGCTGCGAGTCCCAGGATCATGTTCCACAGGGTCTGCCGGCTGCGGGTGTCGAGCCCCGTCGTCGGCTCGTCGAGGAAGATAACGGGCGGCGTCGCGACCAGGCTGATCGCCAGGTCGAGTCGTCGGCGCATGCCCCCCGAGTACGTCTTCACGCGCTTGCGTGCGGCGTCGGCCAGGTCGAAGCGCTCGATGAGCTCGGCGGCGCGCGCACGCGCATCCGGTGCGTTGTAGCCGGAGAGCCGCGCCATCATGCGCAGGTTCTCCTCGCCGGTGAGCACTTCGTCGACGGCCGCAGACTGCCCGGTGAGGCTGATCGCGCCCTTTACCCCCTCCGGATCGCGGACGACGTCGTGGCCGGCGACGCTGGCCGTTCCCGCGTCGGGGTGCACGAGGGTGGACAGGATGTTGATGAGCGTCGTCTTGCCTGCCCCGTTCGGCCCGAGGAGCGCGAAGACGGTTCCGGCCTGCACACGCAGTCCGATCCCGTCGAGCACGCGCTGATCGCCGAACGACTTGCGGAGGTCGGTGACCTCGATGGCGATGGTGCTGGCTGCCATGATCGTTCCCTTCTGGTCTGGATTGTGTCGGTTCTGGGTGATTCTGGGTGGTTCTGATCTGGGTGGTGCTTCTGCGTATGTCGCAAACTGTTTACGTCGCATACGGTTTTGTTTAAGTAATACACAGTTCTAGGATGAGTGTCAACGACCGATCAGAAAGGCGGCCCGAATGGCCGACGCCGTCGAAGAAGCGCTCCCCCGCGCCGTCGCCCTGAGCTGGGGCGTGGCCGAGCGACCGCAGCGCGGACCCAAACGCGAGCTCAGCATCGAGCGCATCATCGAGACGGCGATCGAGATCGCCGACACCGAGGGCCTCGGCGCCGTGTCGATGAGCCGGATCGCCACCGCACTGGGATTCACGACCATGTCGCTCTACCGCTACGTCACCAGCAAAGACGACGTGCTGCTGCTCATGCAGGACGCGGTCTGCGACATCCCGATCCCGCCCGACGACGAGGTGATCGACTGGCGGGCCGGACTGCGCGGGTGGGCCGCCGCCTCGATCCACGTGCTGCAGGCGCATCCGTGGTTCGCGGACATCCCGATCTCAGGCATGCCGCTGATGCCGAACAACCTCGCCATCCTCGACTGGGGGCTGCGCGTGATGAAGGACCTCCCGCTGAGCGAGCCGGAGAAGATGTCGACGGCGCTGCTGCTGAGTTCGTACGCGCGCGCCGTCGGCGTCGTCGAACGAGACGTGACGCAGGCCCGCGCCCGAGAGGACACGCCGGCTCAGCGAGGAGAGGCCTTCACCGAGGCACTGTCGGAGCTCGTGACCGACGAGCGCTTCCCGTACCTGGCTCCGTTGGTGCGCTCCGGGGTGTACTCGGACGCGGAGGGCGAGGACGAACAGGACGACTTCGCCTACGGCCTCGAGCGCATCCTCGACGGGATCCAGCATTACGTCGACGCCAAGGCCACCGGTGCGCCCGTGGTGGCCTACGAGCCCCGGCCGGAGCCGATCCCGCACGACAAGGCGGTGCGTGAGGCCGCGAAGGCACGGCGGGAGGCGGAGGGGCGGCTGCGCGAGGCGCGCAAACGGGAGCGCGAGGCGATCGCCCGGGTTCGTGAGCGCGAGCGGAACGCGGCGGAGAAGGCGAAGGAGCGCGACGCGAAGGCGGCGGAGAAGGCCGCGAAAGAGGCCGAGAAGGCGGCCAAGGAGGCTGCGAAGGGGTGAGGGGTGCGGTCCCGCAGAGACCGGCCTCCACAGAACGCAGAGCTTGCGCGTTATCCACAGGATAAATAGCTGATCAAAGCCGCTTTTGCGGGCTTCGAATGTCAGTGGTCCGTGATGGACTGGGTCCATGACCACCCCGACACCGGCCGCGGCGCTTCGCGAGGCGCTGCTTCCGGCGACCGCTCCGGAGGCGCTCGGGCGCGACGACCTCCTCGCCGCCGTCGCGACCGTCGGCGACGCGCAAGCCGTGCTCGACGCAGTGAAGCTGCGCATCGCCGCCGAGCTGGTTCACCGATCGGCAGCCCCGGGTGACTCCAACCCCACGATGCGTGCCGGCCACGCGTCCCCGGCCGCCCTCCTGGCGGAACGGTGGCGAATTGCGATGCCGGCCGCCCGTCGGCTCTGCCTGGTGGGCGACGCCGTCTCGGCGAGCACCGGCCCGGCGGGCGAAGACGTTCCGGCCGCGTTTCCGGCGCTCGCTTCCGCGCTCTGCGCGCCCCTCGATGAGGCTCTCGATTCATCGCAGGGTTCATTGTCCGCACCCATGCCCACGCCCACGCCCACGCCCACGCCCACGATCGGCGTTGAGCAGGCGGCGGTGATCGTGCGGGAGCTGTCTTTGGCGGCGCCCGCGTGTTCGCCGGATGCGCTGGCGCTGGGTGAGCGGGTGTTGGTCGACAATGCTCCCGATCTGACGGTGGCGCAGTTGCGGGGGTTGGCGGTTCAGGTGCGGGACCGTCTCGACGATGACGGCATCCTGTCGAGGGAGAAGCGTCGCCGCCAGCGCCGGTCGTTGACGATCTCGACCACCGCCGACGGCATGACCCACGTCGACTGGTATCTCGATCCGGAGTCCGCCGGGTATGTGGTCACCGCCATCGACGCAGCCGTCGGGCGCGACCTGCGCGCGGTCCGCTTTCGCGACCCCGACGCTGCCACCGCCGACCCGGATGGTTCCCACCGCGCCGACGTTTCGCACAACTCAGACGGTTCGGACGCGTTGCTGGAGTCTCGGAGCATGGCGCAACTGCGGTCGGATGCAGCCACCGAGGTCTTCCGGCACCGCATCAGCTGCCCGCGCACGAACTCCGACGCGGTCACCGGCACCGCACCGGTCACGGTCGTCGTGCGGATCGGTCTGGAACAACTCCGAAACGGGCACGGCACCGGACAGCTCGAC
>NZ_BSEN01000014.1 GCF_027921845.1 Leifsonia poae | reverse complement strand
GTGTCGACGAGTTCCAGGCCATCCAGGCCTCGGCGTCGAAGGCCGGCTTCACGATCGTGGACGCCGGATCGCCCGACTGGAGCACCCTGCTCCCCGGTGGCAACTACGACGCATCGCTCTTCGGCTGGATCAGCCCCGGCGCCGGCAACACCATGATCCCGCAGCTGTTCACGACCGGTGGTGGCGGCAACAACAACCGTTACAACGCCATGAACGACGTCGCCGTCCAGACGCAGACCACGGTCGACAAGAGCGAGCTCGTCAAGCTCGAGCAGCAGATCGACAAGGCCACGTTCTCCGACGGCTACGGCCTGCCGCTGTTCCAGCTCCCCGGCATCTTCGGCGTCAGCGCTCGCGTCGACGGCGCGAAGTACATGGGCAACCAGACCGGACCCTTCTGGAACTTCTGGGAGTGGTCGGTCAGCTCCAAGAAGTAGCAATGCCGGGATGGGTGCCCGGAGGTCGTCCGGGCACCCATCACCTCGTCAGGCACGGCGCCGGAAGGTGCCGAGAACGTCTGAACCGGAGTCGACTGGTCTACGCCGTGTCGCCGCTGGGGTCGGGCCGCGGGGACATCACTGTGTGCATCCCGACTGCGCACGCGAGATCCTTGTAGGCGACGTCGAGCTTGCGTCGCATCGCGATGTGGAGCTGCCCGGATTGCCAGAGGACGAGAGCGACGTCATCGAGGGCTTCGATCCCTCGTTCGTCCACGGCGAGTCCATCGTCCACGGTCATCCGCAGCCTGCTCATGCAGTGCGTCAGGTGTGTCACGTTGGACGGTCCGCCGACGTGTCGAAGGATCGATTCTGCTGTCGTCGTCGGATTCGGTTCGATTCTGGGTGGCTCGTCGTCGTCGCGGTGTCGGAGGGTCGCGCTGAGCCGGCCGATGTGGAGCGTCAGGTAGAGGGTCTCCTCGGAGGTCACCGGTGTGCCCCAGCGGTCGGCGAGGAGTTGCGAGACCGCGCGGGCGCACTCGTATTCGCGGGGGAGGGCGCCCCTGATCTCGGCATCGAGTGCGACCTGCCCGCTTTGCGACATCGTGCCTCGCTGTTGCCGGAGGAAGAGATACCGGAGGTGGGTGACCAGGCGCGAAACCGCGAGGGAATCCTCGTCGATGTCCATGTCGAGATGCCGACGAACCGTGTCCAGGGCTTCGCTGAGGACAGTCGTCATCCGCATCGTGGTCGTGACGTCCGTTGCTCCGACATGAGCGTTGACGAAATGCAACGCGATCGGCACAGCCTCGACGCTCGGCAGGAAGACCCCCGTGCGCGAGGCGATGATCGCGATAGCCGTGCGAGCGACCGCGAGTTCGTCGGGATAGAGCTGCTGCACCTCCCATCGCAGGGGGTAGTCGATCTCTCCGACCCCCGTGCGGGCCCTGCTGAGCGCGAACGTGATGTGGTCCGCGAGAGGCAGGAGGAGCTGGTCCGGCGTCCGGATATGAAGCGCTTGGCTTGCTTCGAGGAGGATCTCCTCGGTCAGCTCGATGTCGCTGAGTGGAATCTCTTGCGCGTATTGAACGAGTCGCTCGATCGAGGCCGCGTTCTCGGGGAGGAAGGTTCGCTCGATCCGTGCTGGGTCGATGTTCATTCCGACCTTGAGCGCGAAGCCCAGGCCGGCACCGAGCAGCACCGCCTCCTGGCCGTTCCCGTCGGCCCCCAGCACGACGGAGTTGTTGAAGATCTTGACGACTTTCACCTGGTCTCCCGGGAAATCAGGTGAGATCGGATCCGTTGGACGCGATGACTTTCTTGTACCAGGCGAAAGAATCCTTCGGCCGGCGTTCCAGGGTCCCGTTTCCATGGTCGTCCTGGTCGACGTAGATGAACCCATAACGCTTGGACATCTGGGACGTCGACAGGCTCACGATGTCGATCGGCGCCCAGCTCGTGTATCCCATGAGGTCGACGCCGGCGTCGATGGCTTTACTCATCTCCTCGAAATGCGCGCGGAAGTAGTCGATGCGGTAGTCGTCGTGGACGATGCCGTCGTCACCGACCACGTCGATCGAACCGATGCCGTTCTCGACGCAGAACAGCGGCTTGCGGTACCGGTCGTACAGGTCGATCAAGGAGATGCGCAGCCCGACGGGATCGACCTGCCACCCCCACTCGCTCGACGGCAGGTATGGGTTCTTGACGCCCACGATCGTGTTGCCGGGCGCGCGCTCGGCGTCCGGATCGACCGACTCGGTCGTGGTCATGTAGTAGCTGAACGAAACGAAGTCGACCGTGTGCTCCTTCAGGATCGCCGCATCTCCCGGTTCGAACGGCACCGTGATGTCGTCCCGCTCGAGTCTGCGCAGAATCAGCGGCGGGTATTCACCGAAGACCTGCACGTCGGCCGGGAACAGGTTCAGCAGAGTCTTCTGCTGTGTTGCTGCGACATCTTCGGGCCGGCAGGTGAGGGGGTAGGTCGTGAGCTTCGTGAGCATGCAGCCCATTCGTCCCTCTTCCACGAGCTCGTGACAGAGTCGGGTCGCGATGGCGGATGCGACGAACTGGTGATGCAACGCGCTGTAGCTGTTCTGAACCACATCGCCCCGATCCGGGATCACTCCTCCGGAGGAGAACGGGTGCCGGATGATGCCATCGATCTCGTTGAAGGTCAGCCACAGCTTCACCAGATGCCCGAACCGTTCGAAGCAGACCCGCGCGTACCGGACGAAGTGATCGACCACCCGCCGATCAGCCCAGCCGTTGTACTTCAGAGAGAGCGCGACCGGCATTTCGTAGTGATGAAGTGTGACGATCGGCTCGATATGGTGTCGCCGCATCTCGGTGAACAGCGACTCATAGAACGCGATGCCGGCCTCGAGTGGAACGTCCTCTTCGCCGGTCGGGAACAGGCGCGTCCACGAGATGGAAACACGGAGCGTCGTGAAGCCGAGCTCGGCGAAAAGTGCCAGGTCGTCCGTGTACCGATGGTAGAAATCGATCCCACGCCGCTTGGGGAATGTGTCCACACCCTGATCCGACAGCGCCGCCTCGATATCAGATGTTGTGATCTGGTGCAGCGCCTCGTAGTCCGTGACATCGACCTTCGGCTTGTATGCCGTCACGTCGGCGACGGATGGACCGCGCCCGTCGACGTTCCAAGCGCCTTCGGTCTGGTTTGCGGCCAGCGCGCCGCCCCAGAGAAATCCTTCGGGGAACATTGAACTATCTCCTTGTCGTCGTGGCCGGGGTGTGGGCCGGGCGGCGGCCATCAGCCTGCGGCATTCTCGGTTACGGGGTGGATGGCCAGAACGGTCGTTCCGGACGCCGTAGGGCCGGCGGGTGCGATCAGTGATGCGTCGTACTCGTGATCGTTGGTGACGACGATGATCGTCGTCGTGTCATACCCCTCGGCAGTGATCGCGCCGAGGTCGGCATCCAACAGGAGATCTCCTCGATCGATACGGTCGCCCTCCGCGATGTGAGGCGTGAACGTCTTTCCCTTCAGCGCGACGGTGTCGATCCCGACATGGATCAGGAAATCGACACCGTCGTCGGAGTGGATACCGACGGCGTGCGGCATCGTCGCGACGACGACGCCGGTCACGGGCGCGTACACGCGGCCATCGGTCGGTCGAACAGCGAACCCCGGACCCATCACGCCAGAGGAGAAGACCTCGTCGTCCACCTCGCTGAGAGGAATGAGGGTGCCGGTCATCGGCATCGCGGCGACGATCGCGTGCGATTCGGTTGTGGACGTGCCGTCGTTCGCCTCGGTCGACCCGGCGAGTTCTGCGGTGGCAGCATCCCGGTCGTGGGCGATGTCCTTCTTGCTGACGCCGAAGAAGAAGGTGAGCACCGCGGCGAGGACGAACGACACCGCCGTGCCGAGGAGCAGCCACAGGAATGTGTCGCCCAAGCCGAGGGGGTCGCCGTAGCCCAGCGGAAGGGTGAGGATGCCCGAGAGTCCGTAGCCGTAGACTCGCGCCCCGGCGGCGCCGACGATCGCACCACCGATACCGGCGGACACGATCGCGATGCCGAACGCCCGTTTGCGCGGCAGGTTCACACCGTAGATCGCGGGCTCCGTGACGCCGAACATCGCAGCGACCACCGCTGAGCCGGCGATGCCGCGCGTGCGGGGTTCCCGCAAGCGCAGGAAGATGCCGAGGGCAGCGCCGGCCTGGCCGAAGACCGCGGGCCACACCAGCGGCTTGAACGTGTCGTATCCGATGGTGGCGATGTTGTTGATGAAGATCGGCACCAGAGCCCAATGAAGGCCGAACACGACGAGGATCTGCCAGAGCGCCGCGAAGAGGAAGCCGGTGAGGATCGGCGAGAAGCCTTGGATGGCGAGGAAGATGTCTGCAATCCCCTGACCGAGCCAATTGCCGACGGGGCCGAGCGCCAAGAGAGCCACGGGGAACGTGACGACAAGCGCGACCAGAGGCACGATGAAGTTGCGCATCGAGTCGTGGATGCGGGGCGCGATCAGCTTCTCGATGACCGACTGCAGGTACACCGCGAGGATGATCGGCACGACCGTGGCGGAATACCCCTGAAGGACCACCGGGATGCCGAAGAAGTCGACCGGGCCGCCGGCATCCTGGAACGCTCGCAGTGGCTGCGAAACGGCTTCCCCATCCAGGAGCAAGCTGACACTCGCGACCTGGGTGTAGAGGAGCGCGCCGGCGAGCGCCATCGACGTGTAGATGTTGGCGCCGAACTTCCGCGCCGCGGGCACCGCCAGGATCATCGGAAGGAAGAAGAAGAACGCATCCGCGGCGGTCCACAGGATGACGTAGGTCGTCGACGTCGTCGGCAACCAGCCGACCGTCGAGACGATCATCAGAAGCCCCTTGAGTATCCCCGCCGCGCACAGAGTGCCGATGATCGGCGCGAAGATGGCCGAGACGACAGCGATGGCGCCGTTCAACCCACGCACGATGATGTTGCCCCTCTTCGCCGGCTGTCCCGAGGGGCCGTTGCTCGAGGCCGGACGGCTCTCACTCAGAATCGAGCTCTGCTTCTCGAGCGCAGCGAAGGCGACCGGAACGTTGTTGCCGATGATGACCTGAAACTGGCCGCCACTCTCCACCGCGCTGATCACGCCTGGGATCGTGGAGACCCGGGCCTTGTCGGCCCGTGCCGGGTCCTTCAGCACGAAGCGCAGACGCGTCGCACAATGCGAGACGGTCTTCACGTTCTCTTCTCCGCCGACGCCCGACAGAACGTCTCGTGCCAAGTCGGCGTAGTCGATGCCGGCCATGTCTTCTCTCCTCACTCGCCCATCACGGAACCAAAGAAACACCAACAAAAAAGACCTAGACCTCGCGGAGCTGCCATCGCCTGATGCGAAGGAAACCGTGTGGTCTAGGTCTTGCCTGATCGAGTCAGTAACAACCCTGGGTGCGCACTCTCGGGTGCTTTCGCCGCCAACGGTAGCCGGTGACATCCCAGCGAGTAGGCGGCAGAGCTCTCGCGCTTAGGCCGGGTGGACGGAACGAAGCGTGGGGTGGCCGAGTCCAAGGGTCTCCGGCGACCGGCGTCAGGGTGAGGAGTGCGCTCCATAGGGCTCAGACGCCACAGCATCGTCATCCTTGCGCGTGACGCGCCAGCCGGTACTAGCCGCCTACCGTGGGCAACATGAACGCTGCGACGAGCGAGGCGACCATCGCGCCCCCGATGCCCGGGCGCGCGATCGCCTGGTGGGTGGCAGCCCTGGGGCTGGTGGCGACACTGCTCGTCGTTGCGGTGACCGTGTGGCTCGACATCATCGATGCCATCAATGTCGATCGGGCAGACCCCGTCGGCATGCCGGACACACTTCTTCTACCGCACGAGCTGATCATGGTGCCCATCGCCAATGTCGCGTCGGTCGCGGTCGTCGCGCTTCTTGTTTTCGCGATCATCAACGTGACAAAACTCGAGCGGGAAAAGCGGAAGGCCCGCGTCGCTCGGGGAGACGCCTAACCTGGCCGTCTCGGCGGGCCGATCACGTCGGTGGGTGCTTCGTGCGTGGTGATCGTGTGTGCGGCTGGAACGTTCGCGGTGGGCTGTCGGCGAGAGGTGCCGAATGTCGTTCATCTCGACTGAATGAGCGACATTCGGCACCTTTCGCGCTGACGCACCCAGCGTCAGGGAGCGCGCGGTAGAGGTTGGCCTCGAACCGGTACGCGTCACCGAGGTGACACCTCACCCGTCCCTCGTCGACGACGGGGAACTCGCGGTGGAGGTGACCCGCCGCATCTCGCTCACTGAGCTGCCCGCCCTCCACGCCGAGGCCAGCGCGGGGCGCATCGCCGGAAAGGTCGTCGTCCTCCCTGCCTGAAGACGAGGGGGTTCCGGCGCGCTACACTTCCGAATCGCTCACTAGGACGAGCCAAGCGCTGGTCACTCCGCCGACGAACCCGACGAGCGCGGCCAGGGCGACGAGGTACAGCCCGGCGTCGAACCCGATCGCGACGACGATGCCGGCCAGGGCGAGCAGAACCGAGGTCGAAATGTTCGGGTTGACCCGATCCAGGATGCGCGCCAGCGTCCCTCCCTCGCGGGAGGCCTTCGCCCGGTGGTCGAGGATCAGCAAGGCGACCCCGAGGAGCACGGCGACCACGAGCAGTTCGACGCCGAGTGCCCAGGCCGCTGGTTGGGGAAGCGCGATCGCGATGCTGGCGATCAACAAGGAGAGAAACACCCCGAGTACCTGCGAGATGCGCGATCGCAGCACGTGCGATCTGCCGATCACGTCGGCCCGAATGGACGCGGCGACGAACAGCAGCCCGAGGAGAGCCGCGGCGGCACCTCCCGTGATGACGGCGAAATCGCCCCATCCCTCCATGCGTCAACAATAGGACTGCGGCGCTGGGGGCACCCCTCCGCCAGCCGTCAGCCGGCCTCCCGCGCCAGCGCCTTCGCGAGTCCGTCGAGGATGAGGTCGATCCCGAATCCGAACTCGTTGCCGAAGTCGTAGTCGGGCTGCGCCACCACGTGGAGGGCGAGCTCGACGAGGTGCGGATACTCGCCCGGTGCGAACGGCTCCATGATGGCGTCCGCGACTTCCGACGCATTCTCCGCGTCGAACGGGAGCGCCGCCTCCTGCAGCGCAAAGCCGTACACGTAGCTGTCGAGCAGGGCGTAAGCGTGGGCGGTCAGCTCGACCGAGAAGCCGGCGCCCCGCAAGACGGCGATGATCCGGTCGTGGTGTCGCAGAGTCGCGGGGCCTGGCGTGGCGCGCGACTCCAGCAGGGTGATTGCCCACGAGTTGCGTGCCAGAACGCGGCGCGCGTTGTCCGCCCAGGTGCGCAACTCCTCCCGCCAGTCCCCCTCGAGCGATGGCAGCTCGATCTCGGCGAACACGAGATCGACGATGCCGTCGAGGATCTCGCTCTTGTTGGCGACGTGATGGTAGACGGACATCGGCTTTGTGCCGAGGTGTTCGGCGAGCGAGCGGATGGTCAGCGATCCGATGCCCGATTCGCCCGCGACGGCGATGGCGCCCCGAAGCACGCGCTCGCGACTCAGGCGCGGGCGGGGGGTGTGCTGTCCATCGACGATGGCCGGATGTTCGCCTGCTGGTTCCGAGCTCATGGGACCAACCTATCGCATTCTCGTACTAAGTACGCTAATGTTCGTACTTAGTACGAGTCGACTCCCCGTCGGCGCGGAAGGGAACACGATGACTTCACTCGACAAGGCGACCGCCGCGACCGAGGTGTCGCCGTCGGTCACGGCGGCGCCCGCGATGCGAGCGATCGTCCAAGACCACTACGGAAGCGCCGACGCCCTCGAGCTCCGCTCCGTGCCGCGCCCGACGATCGCCGCCGATGAGGTGCTCGTGCGGGTGAGCGCCGCCGGACTCAGCCGAGCCACCTGGCACCTGATGACCGGCACGCCGTATGCGATGCGCGCGGCCTTCGGGCTCCGCGGGCCGAAACAGTCGGTGATCGGTCAGGATGTGGCGGGCACGGTCGTCGGGATCGGCGCCGACGTCGAGCGGTTCGCGATCGGCGACGAAGTCTTCGGTGTCGGGCGCGGCACGTTCGCCGAGTACGCTGCGGCGTCGCCGGCCAAACTCACGCGCAAGCCGGCGAACGTCAGCTTCGTCGACGCCGCTGCGGCGCCCGTCCCGGCGATCACGGCCATGCAGGCCGTGCGCGCGGCCGGCATCGAGTCGGGCCAGCGGGTGCTCGTCTCCGGGGCCGCGGGCGGGGTGGGCAGCTATCTCGTCCAACTGGCGAAGGCGGCCGGCGCCGAGGTCACGGGTGTGTGCAGCACGTCGAAGATCCCATTCGTGCGGCAACTCGGGGCCGACCACGTCAGCGATTACAC
The DNA here is from genome assembly GCF_027921845.1 of Leifsonia poae. GTDB lineage: Bacteria > Actinomycetota > Actinomycetes > Actinomycetales > Microbacteriaceae > Leifsonia > Leifsonia poae. The sequence continues at coordinate 76,329 of NZ_BSEN01000014.1, read as the reverse complement.
GGCGGGTGGCTTCCCGAGTGAAGGCGGACCCTACGACGTGATCCTGGATGTCGCGGGGAACCCGTCGCTCGCCCAGCTCCGCGGTGCTCTCACTCCGAATGGCGCGGCGATCATCGTCGGCGGCGAGGGCGCGGGCGAGTGGCTCGGGATGGGCCGCCAACTGCGAGCGCTGATCATCTCCCCGTTCATCCGGCAGCGGCTGGTGATGCTGATGGGTTCGCAGTCCACGGCCGACCTCGACGAGCTCGCATCCCTGCTCGCAGACGGGACCCTCTCGTCGCGCGTCGACAAGACCTTCCCGCTCGAGCACGCAGCCGACGCGATGCGCTACTTCGAGTCGGGAGAGGTGCGCGGAAAGATCGTCATCACGGTCTGACGCGCGACACCGAGAAGTCGAAGATGCCCGGCGGCGGATGGGACCAGTCGTGCTCTGCTTGGCGCTGCCTCGGCGGAGGCCGCCTGAAACCCCGTGCTTCCGCTCTTACCTCACGGCTCGGCCGGACATCCCGGTCTCACCATGATCCACCCGGGCAGGCGTTCTGTGCAGCCCCTCACCACGGGTGAGCGGGGATGACGAACCCGGCCCGTCAACGACGGTGGACGGGGCGCACGCTGAGCGACTCGATGGTGCCCGTCGGCGGCAGATCAACGGCCGTGCGCACGGTCGCCGCCACCATCTCCGGCGAGATCGTGTAGGTCGTGTCGTAGTCGTCGCCTTCGCGGGCGACCAGTGCCCGCTGCATCTCGGTGTCGACGCGTCCGGGGTGGATGCTGCTGACCCTCACCCCGTTCCCGCGCTCCTCCTCGCGCAGGGCGTCGGTCAGCGCCCGGAGCGCGAACTTGGACCCGGCGTAGACGCCGCTCCCCGCCCCGCTCGTCAGGCCGGACCCGCTGTTGATCACGACGACGAGACCGCCCGCCGCCCGCAGCGAAGGGAGCGCCAGGCGCGTGAGCTCGCCGACGGCGTAGACGTTCACCTCGAAGACGCGGCGCCACAGGTCGAGTGACGTGTCCTCGATGCGCCCGCCGTCCTCGACACCGGCCGAGTGGACCAGGACGTCGAGCCGAGCGGGCAGCGGCGGGATGCTCCCGTGCGTGAGATCTCCGACGAACGGCTCTGCCGACGGGAGCTCCGAGACGACAGCGTCGACGGCGGCCTCGTCCCGCCCGCCGACGAGCACATGGTGGGTGCTGCCCAGTTCGAGGGCGATCGCCCTGCCGATGCCGCGCGACGCTCCGGTGACGAGCGCGATCGGGCGGCCGCTGTCATCCGGAGTCTGATCCTGGTCGGTTGAAGCCATGATCCGACCCTACGGGACCGCGCGATGCGGCTGTCTCAGCGGTCCCCGCCCTCGAGCGCATCCAGCGCGGCCACGTCCTCCGGCGCCAGTTCGAAGTCGACGTCCGCGTTCTCGACGATGCGCGACGGCGTCGTGGATTTCGGCAACGGCAGCACGTTCTTCTGCAGCAGGTACCGGATGCTCACCTGAGCCACCGACTTGCCGTACTTCTCCGCGATGGCCGCGATGTCCTGGTTGCCGAGCAGGCGCCCGGTCGCGAGCGGTGAGTACCCCTCGACGAGGATGTCGCGTTCGTGGCAGTAGGCGGTCGTCTCCGGCTGGGTGTTGCCGACGAACCAGCGGATCTGGTTGGCGTGTGGGAGCACGGTCGTCGCCGCGGTCAGCGACTCGAGGTCATCGACCTCGAAGTTGCTCACGCCGATGGAGCGGGTGCTCCCGGCCTCGTAGAGCTCCTCGAACACCTTCCACACCTCGATGTTGCCGGCGCGGTGATCGCTTCCGATCGCGTTCCAGGGCCACGGCGCGTGGATCAGGTAGAGGTCGACCGGGCCGAGGTCGAGGGCCGCGGTCGACCGCTCGAACGCGTTACGCGCGCCCGCGGCGTCCTTGACCTCGGCGGGGCACTTCGTCGTGATGAAGATCTCGTCGCGCGGGATGCCGCTGTCGCGCACGGCTCGCCCGACGCTCGCCTCGTTGCCGTATGCGCGCGCCGTGTCGATGTGGCGGTAGCCGGCATCCAGCGCGGTTCGCACCGAGTCGTAGGTCTCCGGCCCGTCGGGGATCTGCCAGGTGCCGAAACCGATCTTCGGAATGGTGACGCCGTTCGAGAGTGTGAAGGTGTCGGTCAGTGCGGGCATGGGGGTTCCTTCCGTGGGCTGCGGTGGGTGCCGTGAGGTGCGATGCCCGCCATGGTAGACCCTCGCCTGCGCAGGCTCTCCGCGCCCCTAGGCGGCTTCACCGGACGACGCGCACAGGCGGGGCCGACCGTGAGGCCGGCCCCGCGTCGCGGTCAGTGCTCGTGGTGGCCGAGCTCCGCGACTTCGCGAACCGCCGCCGCGACCGCTGCGTGGTCCTTCTTGAGGATCGCACCGTGGTTGCTCGGCACCTTCGCGCTGATCGCGATGTTCGGGTTGCGGGCGACGACCTCGGCGAGGCCGGCGCGGATGACCTCCTGCTCGTCGCCGCGGCTTCCGAGCGAGGTGCCCGATGCGACCACGTGGCGGGTCGGAACGACGATGCTGTCGAGCACAGGACCGAGCTCGCTGGTGCTGCCGAGCTTGCCGAGCTCGATGTTGCTCTCGGCCTGCTGCGCGGCGGACATCCGCGGGGTCAGGCCGGTCGGGCGCAGCAGCGGCGTGAACCAGCCCATGCGGCGGAACAGTGTGCGGATGCGCTCCTCCATCGCGTCATCCAGCCAGTCGTACGGCTGCGCGCCGTCGACCAGCACGGCGCCGATCGTGCGTGCCGGGTTGCGGCTCGCCCAGTGGGCCGCGACATACGCGCCGTACGACCAGCCGACGAGGAGCGCACGCTCGACGCCGCGAGCGGCGAGCACGGCGTCGACGTCGCGCACAGCGGCCTCGAACGAGTAGTCCGCCGAGGTCAGGGACTTGCGTCCGCGGGCGCGCTCGTCGTAGGTGATGTGCCGCCACGACGGCCCCAGGTCTGCGGTCACCCGCCGCCAGTACCCCTGGGTCGCGAACTGACCGTTGAGGTAGATGACGGGGGTGCCGGTGCCGCCGGTGTCGGTGACGGCGAGGGCGGTGTCGTCGACGGGGACCATGCCGGTCCACGGTGACAGGGCTGCGGATGTGCTGTTGCTGGTCATGATCTCCTCCTGGACGGTTTGTCGAAGCGGGATGGTTCGCGTCGAAACGGGATGCGCTCAGACGGTGTGAGCGTCGATGTCGCCGGATGCGGTGGTGGCGTGGATCTCGACAACGGGAGCGCCGCCCGTGTTGGCGAGTGCGTTGCTGATGCGGCCGTAGGGGGTCCCGGCGTTCAGGCTGGCCGTGACGCCGGCGGGGACGCCGACGCTCACGTTGCCGAGCTGGGTGCTGAGCGCGAGCGTGCCCTGCAGCGCCTCGCCGACGCGGACGTCGCCGCGTGCGGTGGAGACTTCGGCAGGGCCGGTCAGACGACCGATGGTGATGTCGCCGTCGAGTGCCCCGAGCTGCGCGGTCGTCGCTTCGTCGAGCTTGATCGGGCCGTAGGCGTTCTGGACGCTCACCTCGCCGAGGCGCCCGGCGCCTCGCAGCTCCGCGCTGCCCGTCGCCTGGATGCGTGATCCGGCGGGCAGCTGCACGGTCACCTCGACGGTGCCGGTGGGGCCGAAGGCCGCGTTCTTCTCGGGAGTCTCGACGCGAAGGACGCCGTCGGCGAACTCGATGGTCGTGCGCTCCGCCGCCTTGACGTCGCGCGCCTTCGACGCATCGACGGGCCGGACCTCGACGAGCGTGTCGGTGCGCTCGGCCGCGATGAAGCGGAGGTGGCCGGCCGGAACGTCCAGTACGGCGGTGATGGCGGTCGGGGTGTTGTAGGTCTGCATTGTTCTCAACTCCAGTGATCGGTGGTGCTGGTTATGTTTCCGATATGAGAAACGCTACGTTGCGTTCAGTAAGTGCGCAAGACAAATGTTGCATTAGAAAGACAAAGTTGCCGATCAAGTTGCCTATATCGTTGCACTCGACCAGAAGAGAACGCAATTCTCGAGACAAATTTCGTTGCACTAGAGCAAAGGTGAACGCTACGATCGACTCATTCGACGATGCGGAAGGGATCCCGGATGCCGGCAGGCAGACTCACCAGGCAGGAACGTCAGCAGATCGCCCTCGGGCTGGCCGACGACCTCGCGTACGCCGAGATCGCGCGGCGCCTCGAACGACCGACGTCGACCATCACGCGCGAAGTGCTGCGCAACGGCGGCCCCGCCGCATACCGCGCCGACGTGGCTCAGCGTGCCACTGAGCACCGCGCGCACACGCGTCGCGGCACCGTTCCTCGCGCGTCAGGCGCACCCGACGGGGACGGACGGGACTCCCAGGCCGTGCGGGACTACGAGGAGACCTTCACCACGCTGTTCATGCAGTCGGGCCTGCCGCGCGTCGCCGCCGGCATCCTCACCAGCCTCTACACCACCGACGCGGGCAGCCTCACGGCGGCCGAGCTCGTTCGGAGGCTCGAGGTGAGCCCGGCGTCCGTCTCCAAGGCGATCGCGCTCCTCGAGAGTCAGGGCCTGGTCATCCGGGACCGCAGCGAGGGCCGTCGGGAACGGTACATCGCCGACGGCGACGTCTGGTACCAGTCGATGATCGCCGCGGCGCGGTCCAACGCCCAGATCGCCGAGACGGCTCGCGAAGGCGTCCGCCTCCTCGGCAGCGACACCCCGGCGGGTAGCCGTCTCGAGAACATGGCGCGCTTCATGGACTTCGTCGGAGAGAGCATCGCCCGGGCCGCCGAGCAGGCACGCGGGCTGCTCGCCCCGGGCACGCCCGATCAGGCGGAGTGATCCACGGCGATGATGGTCTTGCCCGGCACGCGCGTCGCCGGGGAGAAGGCGGCGGGTGCCTCCTCGAGTGAGCGCACGGCGCCGACGATCGGTGTCAGCCGCCCGGTGGCGACGCGCAGAGCCAGCTCGGCCAGGGTGGCGCGGTCCGGCTCGACGACGAAGAACAGGGCCTGGCCGTCGACGGGCTGCGCGGGCGGCGGGGCGGCGATGGTGACGATGCGGCCGCCCGCGCGGACGAGCGGGAGTGAGCGATCGTAGACGTCTCCACCGATCACGTCGAAGACGAGATCGACCTGGCCGGCATCCTCCAGCCGATCGCTCTGGAGGTCGATGAACCGGTCGGCGCCCAAGCCGCGCGCCGTCTCGCGATCCGCGGCGCGTCCGGTGGCGATGATCCGGGCGCCGGCGTCGCGGGCGAGCTGGGCGGCGATGGAACCGACGCCGCCGGCCACCCCATGGATGAGCACCGTCTGGCCCGCCTGGAGGCGCCCGTGCTCGAAGAGCCCCTGCCACGCGGTGAGGCCGGAGATCGGCAGAGCGGCCGCGGTGGTGAAGTCGATGCTCGCGGGGAGCGGCGCGAGGTTGCGTGCTTCTACCGAGACATACTCGGCCAGTGATCCGTTTCGCGTCCAATCGGTGAGCCCGAACACGCGCTGGCCCACGGTGAGCCCCGTGGTGCCGTAGCCGAGCTCGGCGACGATGCCGGCCACCTCGTGGCCCGGGACACTCGGTGTGCGATCGCGTCCCGCCCGGTCCGTCCAGGTTGCCGGCCAGCCGAGTTCACCCGGGGTGAAGCCGGCCGCGTGGACTTCCACGATCACGTCGTTCTCCGCGGCGTGCGGGTACTCGAGTTCGCTCAGGCTGAGCCCGCCGACTCCCGCCGTCTGATCCGACACAGTGATGGCTCGCATGGTTCTCCCCGGTCTCGTCCGTGGACGGATCTTCTCCCGCCGCCCAACCATCATCCAGCGTCCGAACGCAGCGCGCGAGGGTCGAGTGCGCGCAGCATCCGGGAAGATGGGTCCATGAGACTGAGTGAGATCACTGCCCCCGACACCTCGGCTGCGCGCGCCGCGCTCGAGATCGCCACCGCCTACCACTCGCCCTCCCTCCTCAACCACGTGCAGCGGTCCTGGCTCTGGGCGCTCGGCTTCGCTGAAGCGCGGGGGCTGGAGCCCGACCACGAACTGCTCTATGTCTCCGCGCTTCTGCACGACCTCGGGATCGTGCCCGCGTTCGACAATCACACGCTCGCCTACGAAGACGCCGCCGGGCACGTCGCGATCGCCCTCACCGCGGGCAGCGGTTGGCCGGATGCGCGGCGCGTGCGCGCTCACGAGGTGATCGTGCGGCACAACTGGCCGGAGGTCGATCCGGAATTCGACGTCGAGGGGCATCTGCTCTCGACCTCGACCGCGCTCGACATCTCGGGCGCGAACGCCGACGAGCTCTCGCTCGACTTCCGTCGCGAGGTGCTTGAACGCTACCCGCGCGGCGAACTGGCTGCGGAATTCACGGCGTGCGTCAAAGACCAGGCCATCCGCAAGCCGGAGACCGCCGCGCGACGCCTGGTCGACGGCGGGGTGGAGCGCAAGCTCCGCGAGAACCCGCTGGAGCGCCTGCTCGAAGGGTGACCGGGCGCGTCAGCGCTGCGCGTGCGCGCGATCACCGCGCACGATGAGACTCATGAGGTCGCGGGCGCCGTCGGGGTCGCGCTGATCGATCGCGTCCGCCAGGGCGACGTGGAGGTCGACGTCGGCCGGGGCGTCGTCCCAGGTGAACGGCTCGCGCGGCGTCCGCTCGCGGAGGGCCTCTCTCAGCACGGATTGCAGTCGGGCGAACATCCGGTTCTCGCTCGCGGTCGTGACCAGGCCGTGGAACCGGGCGTCGGCGTCGAAGAAGGCCGCGCCGTCACGCAGGCTCGCGGCGGCTCGGAGCTGCTCTCCAGCGGCGACCAGCTCGGCGGCCTGGTCGTCGGTGCGTCGCCGGGCAGCGCTCTGCGCGGCGGCGGGCTCGATCGCCAGGCGCAACTCGAGCAGCTCCGCGATCTGCTCCGAGCGCTGAGGCGAATCGAGGCGCCAGCGCACGATGTCGCTGTCGAGGGCATCCCAGTCGCGTCGATCGGCGATCCGGAGCCCGACCTTCGGGCGCGCGGTGAGCAGCCCGACGGATGCGAGCACGCGCGTCGCCTCGCGGACGATGCTGCGGGATGCTCCGGTCAGGTCGACCAGGGCGTCCACGCTGATGACGCTGCCTGCCTCGAGCTCGCCGGAGACGATCGCAGCGCCCACCCGGTCGAGCACCCGCTGGTAGGCGCTCCTGCGCACCCCGCCCGAGCTCATCGCTGCGAGGTCGGCGAGATCACGAGCTCGTCGTAGCGCACGTGGCCCGGCGCATCGAGCACGAACTGGATGGCCCGCGCGACCTCATCGGGCTGGAGCATCGCGGCGCGTGCGGCGTCGTCGGGGACCTGGGGCCGGAGTTCGAGGAAGTCGGTGTTCACGTCACCCGGGCAGAGATGGCATGCGCGCACGCCCGACTCCGCCTCCTGGGCGTTCAGGGTGCGGCTGAGCGCGGAGAGACCGGATTTGCTCGCGCTGTATGCGACGCCGGCGATCGGGTTGAACGCCCAGGCGGCGTACGAGGACACGAACACGACGACGCCACGCGCCTCGCGCAGCGCGGGCAGCGCCGCGGCCACGACGTGCGCGGGTGCGACCAGGTTCACGCTCACGATGTCGTCGAAGGCGGGCAGGTCCTGGTCGCTCCAGCGACGGCGCGGCGAGTTGAGCCCGGCAGCCAGCACCAGGCCGTCGATCCGCCCCCACCGCTCCAGGATGCGGTCGCGCGCGCTCTCGATGTCGGAATCGTCCGTCACGTCGGCGGTGACGATGAGCGCCTCCGGATGCCCGGGCAGGGTACGCACCGCGGCCGCCGTTTCCTCCAAGGCGGCGGACCGGCGGCCGGTCAGGGCCACCCGCCATCCTGCTTTCGCTGCCTCGATCGCAGCCGCGCGTCCCATCCCGGAACCCGCGCCGGTGATCCAGACGACCTTGCGGGTCTCGGTCGCTTCCGACCCGACCGTTTCCGGATTGCTCATCGCTGTTCTCCTCGATCGTCACTACGATGAGTCCCAATAGTATGACTATTGGAGGAAGAATGCTGATCGACTTCGCCGGGCAGGTCGTCATCGTGAGCGGGGGCGGCCGTGGCATCGGGCGGGGGCTCGTCGAACGGTTCCACGCAGAGAACGCGACCGTGGTGGCCCTCGATCTCGACTTCGCCGAGCCGATCGACGGCGTGCGCACGATCCGCTGCGATGTCACCGACACCGGCTCCGTGAACGACGCGATCGCGGCCGTCGAGCAGGAGTTCGGCCGCATCGACGTGCTCGTGAACAACGCGGGCATCAACGTCGAGGGGGCGGTCGAGTCGCTCGACCCGGAACGCTGGCGCGCCTGCTTCGACGTGAACGTGTTCGGCGTCTTCGCCCTCTCGCGGGCCGTCATCCCCGCGATGAAACGAGCCGGACGCGGGCGCATCATCAACGCCGCCTCGTTCGCGGCGATCATCCCGAGCGTCGGCGCCGCGGCATACGGCGCCTCCAAGGCGGCCGTCGTGCAGTTCACGCGCGTACTGGCGTCCGAGCTCGGCCCGTGGAACATAACGGTGAACGCGTACGCTCCCGGAATGATCCCGACCGCGATGAACGGCTTCGCCGACATGGCCGTCGACCGCCAGGAGCGCCTGCTCGACACGCTCTCGCTGCGGCGCTGGGAACGGCCCGAGGACGTCGCCGACCTGGTCTGCTTTCTCGCCAGCGACTATGCGGGCTACATCACGGGCGCGCTGGTCGACGTCAGCGGCGGCAAGTTCGCGACGCAGATGCCGAGCCTCGGCTACGACCGGGCGGCGCTGTGACGGAGAGTGATGCTGTGTCGGACGGCGATGTCGTCGACCGGATCGCGGAGATCGTCATCGACGACGCAGTCGAGCACGCGGAGGGCCCGATCTGGGACGGCCGTGACGACACGCTGCTGTGGGTCGACCAGTACCGGGGAGGCATCCGCCGAGCGCGGCGTGCGGCATCCGGGGCTCTCGTGGAGTGCGAACGCTTCGACCTCGGGATGGCCGTCGGCGCGGTCGTGCCCGCGGCGGACGGTTGGCTCGTCGCGGCCGGTGACGGCTTCCATCGCCTGGCGCGGGACGGGCGCCTGTCACCGATCGCCGACGTACTGCCCGACGACGGGGTGCGGCGCCGGATGAACGACGGCAAGTGCGACCCGCAGGGACGGTTCTGGGCGGGATCGATGGCGTACTCGAAGCAGCGCGGTGCGGGTGCCCTGTATCGGCTGGAGGCCGACATCCCGCAGCTCGTGCTCGACGGCGTGACGATCTCGAACGGTCTCGCCTGGACGCCGGATGGCGGCACCATGTTCTACATCGACACACCGACCCGGACCGTCCGGCGGTTCCGGGTCTCGCCCGCCGGGCTGTCGGACGGCGAGGTGGTGGTGAGCATCCCGCCGGAACAGGGAGCTCCCGACGGCATGTGCATCGACGCCGACGGCTGCCTCTGGGTCGCGCTGTGGGGCGGCGGTGCCGTGCAGCGGTACAGCGCCGACGGCCGCCTTCTCGAGCGTGTGCACGTCGGCGCCGCCCAGGTCTCGAGCTGCTGCTTCGGCGACTCCGACGGGTCGACACTGTTCATCACGACGTCGCAAGAGGGCTACGACGAGCGGGCTCTGGCCGCCGATCCGGATGCGGGCAAGATCTTCGCCGTGCGCACCGGTACCTCGGCCGGCCCCGCCGCGGAGTATCTGGTTTCCTCCGGTGACTAAAACACGGTGGATGGACTGCGGGCCGGGTTCAGGCGATCGGCTCGAACTCGTTGAACGGCGAACGGCGGCGCAACCGTGGTGGTCGCGCCGCCGTCGGCGGTCATCCGGGTCGGTCTAGTCGACGGGGAGAAGGTCCTTGGAATCCGCGGTCTGGCCGTCCGTGACGACCAGTGCGGTGCCGACAGCAGGGTCGACGGTATTCGCGACGGCTGCTGCCGCCGCAGCCAGGTCAGCGGTCGCAGTGGACGAACCGCCACTCGACGCGACGCCCCTGCCGGCGGCGAAGCCGCCGGCCACGTTGCCGAGCAGGCCCCTGATGCTGACGCCGAGAGACGACTCGAGCATCGCATCCAGCTGCGTGACGCCGCCGACGACGTTCTTCGACAACTCGGATGCGCCGTCGGTCGACACCACGGTGAGGGTGTCGATGTTACCCATCGGTGCGGCGATCTCCTTCGCAAGCGCCGGCAGAAGCTCGATCAGACGCAGCGCGAGGAGCTGCTCCGAGTTCTCGGCCGTCGCCTGCGCGGAGAGCTTGGTGGACTCGGCCTCGGCCTTACCCCGTGCAAGGATCGCGTCGGCTTGAGCGACACCCTCGGCAGTGACCGCCTCCGCAGAAGCCTTGCGGGCGTCGCGGTCGGCTTCGGCGGCGGTACGGGCGGCGATCGCCTGAGCTTCGGCATTCACCCGGATCGCGTAGGCGTCGGCATCGGCTTTCGCGTTGACCTCGGACTCGAGCTCGGCCTTGCGGAGTTCGGCGCGGCGTTTCGCGGCCTGCTCCTGTTCGCTGATGATCGACTGCTGCGCCTTCGCCTCCGCGATCGGTTTCGCGGCCGCAGCTTCCGCCGCGGCACGGTCTGTATCCAACTGCAGAGCGGCCTTCTTCAGAGCAAGGGCGTTCTCCGCCTCCGCGATCGCCTGCTCGGCCGTGACGGCCGCCTCGCGGGACTCGCGGTTCGCGACGTGCTCGGCGATCTCCGCCTGCTTGCGCACCTTGGCCTGCTCAGCGCGCCCGATGTCGTTGATGTAGTCGTTCTCATCCGTGATGCCCTTGATCTCGAACGAGTCCACGTCGAGCCCCTGGCTGGCGAGCGACTCGCGGGCCGTGTTCAGCACGGTGGTTCCGAGTTCGTCGCGCTTCTGGATGATCGTCATCACGTTCGTCGAACCGATGGATGCGCGCAGCGAACCGGAGAGGACCTCCTGCGCGAAGCTGTCGATGTTCTTGTCCTGGCCGAGGAACCGCTGGGCGGCCGCCCGGATCGAGCTCTCCGCGTCGCCGACCTTCACGATGGCAACCGCGTCGACGGTGAGGGTGATGCCGTTCTGGTCCTGCGCAGCGGCGCTGATGTCGATGGCGCGGGAACGGAGGCTGATCTTGTGCGCCTTCTGAAAGAACGGCGTGATGAACACGCCCTGCGCGTGGACGATCCGGGTCCCGGAGCGTTCCGTGGTGGTTCCGTCCGCGCCGCGCTCCTTCTTCGGGCGCTTGCCGGTGATGATGAGCGCCTCGTCGGGGCCGGCGTTCCTGTACACCGTGCGTGCGTAGATCAGTGCGATGATGCCGACCACGATGACGAGCAGGATGATCCCTGCAACTGGACCGGTCAGGAAGTCGAACATGGGTTCCTTCCGCCGCGGCGCCGCCGCGGTCTTGTGACGGATGGACCGGCCCGAGGTCGGGTTCGGTCGTGCACGAGCCCCTCTGCACGACGGGTCGAGTGCTTGTACCCTATGGGCGGCCTGACCGTTCACTGCATAGACGCGCTCTAGCCGGTCGGTGATATCCCGCTACGGAGTGCTGCGGCCGCTCTGCTCGATGTCGGCCGTCTCCGCGGCCGTCGCCTCGGCGGTCTCCCGCTCCCGCGTCGCGGCCCAGCTGGCAAGGACCTTGAGCGCATCCTCGGAGGGGGTGCCGGGGTCGGCCGTGTAGACGTTCATCCGCAGTCCGGGATCGGCGGGCAGCTCGAACGCTTCGAAGGCGAGGTCGAGGTCGCCGACGATCGGGTGATGGATGCGCTTGCGCCCGGTGCGGTGATGGCGCACGTCGTGTCGCGCCCACCGGATCCGGAACTCTTCGCTCCGCGTGCTGAGCTCGCCGATGAGGTCGGTGAGGTCTTTGTCATACGGGTTGCGCCCGGCCGCGGATCGCAGGATGGCGACGATGTCGTCGGCGGCCTGCTCCCAGTTCCAGTAGAACTCACGCGCTCGCGGGTTGAGGAACGTGAACCGCGAGTTGTTGGGCGGCTGCACGGTCTCGGCCATCAGGTCGAGGTAGAGGGCACGGCCGAGCTGATTAGCGGCGAGCACGTCGCCGCGATCGTTCCGGATCCAGGCGGGCGCGCCCACGATGGCGTCGATGATCCGCTGCACGCTGGGACGCACCGTCGTCGGGCTGCGCTTGCGTCGAACACGCGGCGCGAGGCCGGCCGCGCGCGCCAGGTCGTAGAGGTGCGCGGTCTCGGCGTCATCCAGTTGCAGGGCACGCGAGAGGGCTTCGAGCACGCTGTCGGATGCGCCCGAGAGGTTTCCGCGTTCGAGACGCGTGTAATAGTCGACGCTCATCCCGGCGAGCATCGCGACCTCTTCGCGGCGGAGTCCCTTCACCCGGCGGTTGCCGCCGTACGCGGGCAGGCCGGCCTGCTCGGGGGTGATCTTCGCGCGGCGGGAGGTGAGGAACTCCCGCACGTCATCGGTCTGCGCCATAGCCCGACCCTACGCCGGGGCCCGCGACCGAGGGAGGCACTGACGTGCCCTCCCTGTCTCCGCGAACCGCTCCTATCGTGAATGGCATGGTCACAGAACTCACCCTCAACAACGGCGTCCGGATGCCCGCGCTCGGGCTCGGCGTCTTCCAGTCATCACCCGAAGAGACGACCGGCGCCGTGCAGGCCGCCCTCGACACCGGCTACCGGCATATCGACACGGCAGCCGCCTACGGCAACGAGCGCGAGGTCGGCGAAGGCATCCGGCGCTCGGGCCTCGATCGTTCCGACGTGTTCATCGAGACCAAGGTGTGGGTGTCCGACTACGGCTACGACGAAACCCTGCACGCCTGGGAGAAGGCGACCGGCAAGCTCGGCGTCGGTCAGCTCGATCTGCTCATCCTGCACCAGCCGGCACCCGACCGGTTCGAGAAGACCATCGCCGCCTACCGGGCGCTGGAGGCCCTCGCGGCCGACGGCCGGGTGCGCGCGATCGGTGTCAGCAACTTCATGCCGCACCACCTCGAGCGTCTTCTCGCCGAAACAGACGTGGTGCCGGCAGTGAACCAGATCGAGCTGCACCCGTACTTCACGCAGCCGGCTGTTCAAGCCGCCGACGCCGCGAACGGCATCATCACGCAGGCGTGGTCGCCGATCGGCGGCATCACCTTCTACCCCGGCTGGGGCGAGCAGCGGAAGAGCGTGATGGACGACGCCACGATCGCTTCGATCGCCGCCGCCCACGGCAAGACCCCGGCCCAGGTGATGCTGCGTTGGCACCTTCAGCAGGGGCGCTCCGCCATCCCGAAGTCGGTCAACCCCACGCGCATCGCCGAGAACTTCGCCGTCTTCGACTTCGAGCTGACGCCGGACGAGCTCGACCGCATCGACGCTCTCGACACCGGCGTGCGCAGCGGTCCCGACCCCGACGAGCCCCGCGTCGAGCGGTTCGCGATGGTCATCCCCGAAGTCTGAACAGTCAGAGTAAGTAGGAGAATCATGGACTACCGTCCTCTCGGCCGAACCGGTGTGCAGGTGAGCCCGCTCTGTCTCGGCGCGATGATGTTCGGCCCCTGGGGCAACGACGATCGCGCCGACAGCATCCGGATCATCCACCGCGCTCTCGACGCGGGCATCAACTTCGTCGACACCGCCGACGTCTACTCGAACGGCGTCTCGGAAGAGATCGTCGGAGAGGCCCTGCAGGGTCGACGCGACGACGTCGTGCTCGCCACCAAGTTCTTCATGCCGATGAGCGACGACGCGAACCAGCGCGGCGGTTCGCGTCGGTGGATCATCCGCGAGGTCGAGAACTCGTTGCGCCGCCTCGACACCGATTACATCGATCTGTACCAGGTGCACCGCCCGAGCCCGGACACCGACGTCGAGGAGACCCTCGGCGCACTCACGGATCTGGTGCGGCAGGGCAAGATCCGGTACATCGGCTCCTCGTCGTACTCGGCATCCCAGATCGTCGAGGCGCAGTGGGCGTCACGGGAGCGCAACCTGGAGCGCTTCGTCACCGAGCAGCCGCCGTACTCGATCCTCGTGCGCGGTATCGAGGAGGACGTGCTGCCGACGATCCAGCGGCACGGGATGGGCTCCCTCACCTATAGCCCGCTCGGCGGCGGCTGGCTCTCCGGCCGGTGGAGGAAGGACGCGGCATCCACGCCGACGTCGTCCGCGCGCCCGAGCGCCCGCTTCGACATGAGCAATCCGGCCAACCAGCGCAAGCTCGACATCGTCGAGGAGCTCGCGCTGCTCGCCGAACAGGCAGGGCTCGCCCTCATCGAGCTCGCGATCGCTTTCGTCATCACGCATCCGGCCGTGACGGCCGCGATCGTCGGCCCGCGCACGATGGAGCAGCTCGAGTCGTACCTGCCGGCGACCGAGGTGGTCCTCACCGCGGACGTGCTGGACCGGATCGACCAGCTCGTCGCGCCGGGCGTCACAGTGAACCCCGAGGACAACAGCTACGGCGCCGCAGAGCTGACGCCCGCGGCACGTCGCCGGCCGTGAGCGGCTGGGTGAGCATCCGGACCGATCGAGAAAGAGAGCATCGAGCATGAACATCGAACCCACTCCGCCGACCACCAAGAACCCGCCGAAGCAGTTCATCGGCGACGTCTGGGTCGACCCGATCGCCGGCCCTCACGACGCCGATCAGCGGATGACCGTCGCGCTGGTGCGCTTCGCCCCAGGCGCGCGCACCGCCTGGCATTCCCATGCACGCGGCCAGTACCTGCGGGTCACGCAGGGTGTCGCCTGGTTCGGCGACCGCGAGGGGAACGTCATCGAGGTGCGCCCCGGCCAGACCCTCTACACGCCTCCGGGCCAGGATCATTGGCACGCTGCGGCGCCCGGCTGTTTCATGGAGCACATCGCGATGCTCGAAAGCGCCGACGACCCCGCCGCGACCACGACCTGGAAGGAGCACGTCAGCGACGAGGAGTTCGAGCGGTCTTCACCGCAGCCCGGGGCGTGACCCGGCCGCGCCCGCCGCCGTCAGCGCTTCTCGAGCGTGCCGATCTTGTCGCCGCTGTTCTTGTAGACGACGAGGGTGTCGCCATCGACCTTGGCCGTGCTCGCGATGTTGAGCCAGGGGTGAACGCCCTCGCACGCCTTTTGAGTGGTGGCGAACGGCCCGAAGGTGAACGTGTCGCCGGAGATGGTGCCCTTGCCGCTCATGTCGTTGCAGCCGTCGTTGCCCGAGAAGCTGCCGTCCTCCTTGATCGTGAGGGTTGGCTGGCCAGGGGAGTCCTGACCCCAGGTCCCTGTGAAGGAGGAGCCCGAAGACGAGCATCCGGTGAGAGCGGCGAGCACGACGGCGGCGGCGATGGCGAGAGTGGGGCGAACGACCCTGGCAGTCCTCATGGGCAAAACCTACTGGTACGCGGCCGCTGAACGGAATACCGGCTGCTCGCGGATGAGGTACCGGGTCGCGCACCCCGGGAATTGATCGACGGATCGTGTTCGCGGCCGATACGATCCCTCTCGTGAGATCGAGCTTCGTGCGGGGGACGGCACTGGCGTTCGCCTTAGCGGGGGCGATAACCCTCTCGGGGTGCTCGACCCCGGTCATCCCCTCGCCCGCGACACCGTCGGCGGGCAGCGGCTCGCCCTCGTCCTCGTCTGATTTCGACATGCCGCAGGGCAGCGTCCCCGGCCAAGTCGCGTTCGCGCAGGTCGACAGCGTGTCGTCGATGCCCACGAACGGAAGCACTGTCGGTCCCGGGCTCCTCGTTCGTGGCCGATCGTTCGTCATCGAGGGTGGCTGTGTGGGCCCGAGTGGTGGTCGATTCCGGCTGACGACAGCCGAGGTCAGCAGTGCGCCACGCACCCTTACGGAGGGCGAACTCGCATGCGGTCAGGCCGTGCGCGATCAGACCAGCGGTGTGTCGGACTTCAGCGGACCGGTGCAGCTGGCGTTCATCTCGACCGACGGCATCGAGCTCGGGTGGCTGCGCGTCATTCAGGAGCCGGCCGGTTAGGAGGGCTCAAGCGATGGTGAGACCAACCTAGACGCCGCCACCACCGCCTCCTCCGCCTCCGCCGCCGGAGAACCCGCCGCCTCCGGTGCCCCCGGATGACGAGCTGCTCGCGATGGTCGTGCTGGAGGAGATCCCGCTGACCATCTGGGAGAGCACAGCGGCGTTGAAGGCGGTCTGGCCGGAGTACCAGGTCGGCGTCTGTCCGGTCTGTTCGTAGAATCTCCCGAGCTCCGCCAGCCACTTCTTCTCGTCGCCGAACAGCACGGCCCAGGGCAGGAGACGCTCGGTGAGCTTCAGCATCTCGCGCGGGTCGTCCACGGCGACGGGCACGCGCTCCGCTCCCTGCGGCGATTGCAGGTACCGGATGCGGTCGGCCTCGGCGAGGTCGACGTACATCCGCAGGCCGTCCACATATTCGCGCAGAGTCGTGCCTGTTCTGGTCAGAGGCGAGCGCGACAGGAGCACGGCGACGGCGACGAAGAGCAGGACCGAGCCGATGAGGGTTGCGATCGGCACCGCTCCTCCGTAGACGCCGACGATGCACAGCACCGAAGCGACGACGGCGAGAACGGTCGCGCCCAACGCGGTGAAGAATACCGCGCGGACCGGACCGCGCGGTCCGGTGGTGCGGTAGCCGAAGCCGGTGGCGTCTTTGTGCACGCGCTTCTGCAGCGCGGAGATGGCGCGGGCGACACGAGAGTTGGTGGAGCCGAGCTCGAGCGTTCTGCCCGGGACGACCGCGTCCCCGAAGAGGGCTTGCAAAAACTGCAGCTCGTCGGCGGTCGGGTGCGGGTCGCGCAGCGCTTGGAGACCGGTCGCCTCCGTCGAGACGAGCTCCAGCGTGTAGGAAGGGCGGCCCAAGAATCCCGTGGTCTGCAGCACGCGCACTCGGCCCGATACCGCGAGGTCGAGCGTCTGCGCGGCGACCGCCTTCTTGCTGCGTCCGGTCACGTCAGCAGCGAGGAGAAGCCCCTCCTTCGGTGGAACGTACTCGGGAATGATCGTGCCGCGCCCGGGAGCGTCGCGCAGCAGGCGCACACGCACGACGATCGCGCCGACCAGCGTCAGGATGCAGAGCAGTAGGCCGGCGACAGCCGCGTAGCCCCAGCCGGTGTCGAACAGCCCGTCGGCGCGCGCGGTGAACGTGCCTGGGGCGAAGCCGATGGCGAACGTGAGGTTCTCACGCGGACCGAGCTGGTCGGCACTGAAGCGGAACCCGTCGTCGGTGCGCTCGACGCCCGCAGCCTGGGTGGAGCCCTGGGCACCGCGATAGGCGGATGCGGTGCCCTGCAGGGCCTCGGTCAGGCCGGAACCGAGGTTCACGGTCGCCGTGACGCGATCGAAGGGCTGCGCCCACTCCGTGCCGTTGGCGTCCCAGTAGAACTCGTCATTACTGGTATCTGAGAAGTAGCGCGTGACGTTCGTCTGCGTGTAGGTGATGACGTAGGTCTGGTCGCCGTGGACGTAGCCCTTCGCCGCGATCGTCAGCGAGAGGATCCCGTCGTCGGATTCGCTGCTGTACGGTCGCGGCTTGCCGTTCTGGTCGGCCACCGAAACGACTTTCAGATTGGTCGGGTGACCGTCGTAGTCCTTGACAAGCTCGCGCCGGATGCCGTGGTTCTGGTCGGTCCCGGGGAATCGCGCCACCAGTGTTTCGACGGTGGTGAGCGTCGAGTGACCCTCGGCATCGCGGCCGAGCCGGTAGTCGCCGTCGAAGCTCGCGAACGTGAAGTCGTCGACCCCGGTGGGGGCCAGGGCTGCGGCCGGCGCGCCGCCGGCGAGGTGGGCCTGCGCAGGCGCGGCGGTTGCGGTTGCGGTCAGGAGGGTCCCCGTTACGACGAGCGAACACAACGCTACGGCGACCGCATGCGCGACCAGCATCCTGCCCCAACGGCGCGAGCGCCGGTCTCGAGCGCGGACTCCCACGTGTCCCGCCGTCCTCCGTCCCACCGGACGGTTAGCCACGGCTGCCGGCCCTCCCGGCAGCACGCGTCCCATCCTGACATGGCGGATGTCAACCGAGAGTGCGCGGTTCGTCGAATCGAGGGGTCGAGTTTCAGGGGTCGCCCTACTGATCCACCTGCGAGCGCAGAGAGCGCCTCACATCGCGCCCTAGATCAGGCCGTAGCAATGAGTGGTCCGCTGGGCGTACTCTCTGTCTCGAAACACTCGTGACACGCAAACAGGGGGAGACGGCCACGTCGACTTCCCGGGAAAGGGTTGTCCGATGGGGGTCGCGAAGAGGGTCGGCGTCGCTGCGCTTGTGATGGCTGTGGTCGCCCTGGGAGTGAGTGTGCCGTTGTCGGCACAGGCAGCTCAGGCGCCTGCCGGCGCTGCGGGCGCACAGTGGACGAATGGAGTCGCCACGTTTCCGGGCGGCGTCACCGTGACCCTGAGCGCGCTCGGCAGCATGGGGCCGTTCGCCGGTGGAGGAAGCCTGGCTCCGCGAGGCGGTACCTACGCGCCCACCGGAATCCTGAACGCGGACCAGACGCGAACCGCGTTCGTTCCCTCCGGTGCCACGGATGACGTGTACCGCCCGGTCGGAATTGTCACCTACACGTTCAGCCGCCCGGTCACCAACCCGTCGATCCACTTCACAAATCTGAATGGGAGCCCGGCTGCCGGTTCGACTCCGACGATGTTCGCCTCCAGCACGCTGCGCCTGGATCTGCAGGGCGGCCTGACGATGACTCCGACCGCGGGCTGGACGGGCTGGAGGGTTGGTTCGACGTCGATCGTCGCCGACAATCCTGCCGCAACAGCGGGAGGTGGGGCTCCGGCCTGCACATCTCCACTGGGCCCGAATACGTCCCCGCAGGGCTGTGGCTCGGTGCAGGTCAGCGGGACGGTGACGCAGGTGACGTTCGGGGTATCGCTCGCACGGCACGCTGAAGGCGGAGCTACGCCGAGCACGGCGTCAGCGTTCTACTACACGACCGTCTCCGCCGATGAGGACGGCTCGAACCTCGGCGACACCTACGGTGCAGCCTCCGCGCTCCGCTCCGACGTGGCGATCGGACCGTCGACATCCAACGACAACGCCGAAATCCTGAACACGACCGCTGTCGCAGCACCGTCGAGCACGAACGACGGAACCCCCGCATGGCCGGCGCTCTCCACAGCGCTGGCCGGGCAGGCCTACACGGCGACTGTTCCGGTGTCGAACGCAGCAGGCGGCCCGACCAAGACGGCGTCGACCCTCGCCGGCTGGATCGACTTCAACGGGGACGGCGTGTTCGGCGCAGACGAGCAGGCGACAGCAGTGGTTCCCGCAGGTGCGGCAACCGCAGACCTGACGTGGACGGTGCCGGCGGGAGTGGTGTCCCAGGTCGCCAACGCACGACTCCGGATCGGTTACGACAGTGCGCAGTCGACGGTGCCGGCCGGCATGTCGGATTCGGGAGAGATAGAGGATTCCACGCTGCGGATCACTCTCACCCCGGTCACGATCAGCAGCCCGACGAACGGGAGCACGGTCACGACAGCGACCCCCGTCATCACGGGAACGGGTGAACCCGGTCAGATCGTCACCGTGACCGACGAGACCGGCGCAACCCTCGGCACGCCCACCGTCGGGGTGGACGGTTCATGGACGCTGACCCCGGCCACCGGCCTCTCGAACGGGCCGCACACGATCACGGCCACCCAGGGGACCGGGACGACTGCGACATCCGAGTCCACCGCAATCACCGTCGCCATCCCCGCACCGATACAGATCACCTCACCCGCAGACGGTTCGACCATCGCCACCGACACCCCGACCATCACCGGAACGGCGACGCCCAGTTCGACCGTCACGGTGACCGACGAAACCGGCGCCGTCCTCGGGACGACGACGGTCCTCGCGGACGGCACCTGGTCCCTCATCTCAACCGCGCTTTCGAGCGGCCCGCACGCCATAACCGCAACAGATTCGGACGGCAGTACTGCCGTCGTCGACATCACGGTCAACGGTCCTCTGGGCATCGCCCCTGTCACCATCACCGCCCCGGCCGATGGGGCGTCGACCACGGACCGCACACCCACCTTCGCCGGAACCGGCGAGCCGGGCGCGACGATCACCATCACCGACGAGGCCGGTGCCGTCGTCGGCAGCGCCACTGTCGCATCCGACGGCACCTGGACGGTCGTCCCGGTCGTCGCCCTCACGGCCGGGCCACACGAATTCACCGTCACCCAGACGGTCGGCACAGACACGACTGTGGCCGTGGTCGCTCTCACCATCACCACCCCTGCCGGCCCGACCCCACCGATCAGCCCTGCGCCACCCACTACCTCGGGAGGTGCGAGCGGTGACGGTGGCCTCGCCGCCACCGGCAGTGACATCGCTCTGCCCGCCGGCCTCGCCATCCTGACCATCTTCTGCGGCGTCGGGGTGCTGCTGAACCGTCGTCGCAGCGCGAGCCGCGGTGCGTAGGGGGTTGGCTATTCGGCGGCGGGCGCCAAGCTCGAACCCTGGTGCCGGTCGAGGTTATCGACGACCTTACGACGAGAGCGACTGCTTGCAGTCGCAGTACGCACACACCAGATGCCCGTTCGTGTACTCCCACCGGTGCGGGTGAGGTGAGGCGAAGAAGTCGCAGAGGTCCAGGGCGACCATGCTGTCGGGGCGGGCGGTGATGGTGTCTGTGGTCGGCATTTCGGTTCGGCTTTCGGCGGCTCGGGTGCGGCGCGATTGGCGTCATCTCATGTGACTGCGTTGGGTCACATCAGTATCCAGCGTCGGATGAAACCACAAAATACCTAGAACTGGTGCCGCCCTATGTGGGGTCACCGCGCTGGAGCTGGCGCCGCGGGCGGGTCGTGGGTGCTTACGAGGCACGAGGTCGGCGGCTTCGGCTGTCCGGATAGGTCAGCAGCCCGCATAGCTCAAAAGGTGACTAGGAGAGCGAGTGACGGGAATCGAACCCGCGCTATCAGCTTGGGAAGCTGAAGTTCTGCCATTGAACTACACTCGCGTCCTCCGAGAATAGCAGTTCACATGGCGCGGGTCAGGCGGCCGCGGGGCTTCGGTGCGGTCTCGGAACCTGAAGCGTCGGCAACGAACTGACGCAGGAGGTATCGGTGACCCGGCTCGCACCGCTCTCCGGCGTCGTGCGCCGCAGAAGACACGAACGTGTCGTGCCGGGCCCACGCGCGGATGCTGGCATAATCGCCCTGGATTCAATCGAATATGGGGGGCATCGATGCCGGATACAGGCCGGTACATCAAGCGGTTCACTGTCGGACTGGCGATTTCTGCCGTTGTCGCGGGAGCCGCTCTCGGTGCGCTTCCGGCGAACGCCGCGACGCCGCGTTCTGCGGTCGTCGGCACGGTGACATTGCCCGCCGGCGGCTACGCGTACGCCAGCGTGCCGGCCGTGGCGGTGGACGCGGGGCACAACGCGCTGTACGCCCTGGTGAGCGGTGACCACAGCAGCCTGTCGGTTGTCGACCTGGCGTCGAACACGGTAGCGAAGACGATCCCGTTGGCGAAGGCGGTTGACGACGTGGCACTCGATGCCGGGCGGGGCCTGGTGTACGTGACCCGTACGGACGTCAATGCCCAAACCGGAAGCGTGCTGGTGTTCAGCACGGCCACGAAGGCACTCGTCGCGACCATCCCGCTCGGTGCATTCCTTCCGACCGCAGGCAGCGGTGCCTCAGGCATCGGCGTCGACAGTGTGACGGGCTCGATCTACCTGGCCGGCATCGCCACCAGCGGAAACACTTCCGGCCCCAGGTTGAAGGTGCTCAGTGCGGCGCAGATCACCACCGCGATCGGCGGAGCGGCGGTCACCCCGACCACGGTCTCGTTGCCGTTCGGCGATCAGGTCTCCGTCGCCGTCGATTCAACGGCGGGCGTCGTGTATGCAGCAAGCAACGACCTTTCGTCACCCTCACTCTTCGTCGTCAGTGCCGCGACGAACAGCGTGACACGCACCATCCCGCTCGCCGGGATGCCCGCCACTTCCGCCGTTGACCCGAGCACCGGCACGGTCTACGTCGGACAGCGCACGATCTCCAACAAGACGAGCGTCGCCGTCGTGCCCCGGGGTGCCGCCTCGGTCGCAGCGAACATCACAATTCCGGCCCAGGCCCAGTCGCTCGACGTCGATCCGACCGCTGGACGCCTCTACGCCGCCGTCGCGCAGCCGTTCGAAGGCGGCGCGGTCAACGAGCTCCTCACTATCAGCACCGCGTCGCGGTCGATCGTCACGACCACGCCGCTCTCGACCCCGGCGGACGTCGCGGTGAACACGGCGACGGGTACGGCCTATGTCTCGGGCGCGAAGTCCGGGAACACGACCGTGTCGGCAGTTCGGACGCTCGGCGTCGACCGCGTGGCCGGCAGCGACCGGTACGCGATCGCGGTGGCCGTTTCGAAGCGGCAGTTCCCTGGCACTGCGCACGTCGTCTACATCGCGTCCGGCATGATCTATCCGGATGCCCTCTCGGCAGGTCCCGCTGCCGCGCATGGCGACGGGCCCCTCCTGCTGACGGCCCCCGGCGCGCTGCCGCCGAGCGTCGCCGCCGAGGTCGCACGTCTGAAGCCGGCGACCATCGTCGTCGCCGGAGGCCCCGCTTCCGTGTCGGATGCTGTTCTCACGAAGCTGCGTGCGACTGTGCCCTCTGCCACCGTCGCGCGGGTCGCTGGCGCTGACCGGTACTCGACTTCGCGGGCCGTCGTGTCGCGCGCGTTCGCGACGGCGAGCACGGTCTACGTGGCGTCGGGGGCGAACTTCCCCGACGCCCTGTCGGCCGGCGGTGTCGCGGGAGCCAATGGCGTTCCGGTCTTGCTGGTCAACGGCGCAGCGGGCTCTGTCGATTCGGCCACGGCGAAGGTGCTGTCGACGCTCAAGGCGAAGAGCGTCGTGCTCGTCGGTGGCACGGGCTCGCTATCGCCGGGGGTCGCGACGTCATTGACGCGTGCAGGCTACGCCGTGACGCGACTCGCCGGTCCAGACCGCTACAGCACCGCAGTGGCGGTCAACGGCAAGGCTTACAAGCATGCGTCCACGGCCATCATCGCGTCCGGCACCGGCTTCTCCGACGCGCTGTCCGCGACCAGCTGGGCGGGCACGACGGCCTCGCCCCTCTACCTCGCACCCAGCAACTGCGTTCCCCGCGGCGTTCTCTCCGGCCTCGGCCGTCTCGGCACCGGAACGGTGACCCTCGTCGGCGGAACTGCGACCCTCACAGCGAAGGTCGCCGACCTCGTGCCCTGCACCTTCTAGGGCGGCATCGGTTCCGGGAAGAAACGCGCGCAGCCGACGCCAGACGCGATTCATCCTGGAACCGTTGAACGCGGCGGCGCCGCAGTGCTCACGGGTCGTGGCGCGGCTCGTGCGAGACGAGGCCGACCGTGTTGCCCTCGCTGTCCTCGATGAACGCCATCCACTCGTCGGTCCCGGCCGGCCCGAGGGTGTCGTCGGTGTGGCTAAAGATCACGTGGGGCTCTCCGACGATCCGGATGCCCGCGGCGCGAAGCTCCGTAACGCGCGTGGCGACGCTTTCGACCTGGAAGTAGACCAGCGCGGAGGGTGCGGCCTCCTCGAGCAGCAGGCGCGCGATCCCGACGTTGAAGAACACCAGGCCCGGCGGGTCGTACCGGGCGGCAGGCGGGCTACCGAGCAGCAACTCGTAGAAGGCCGCGGCGCGGTCGAGGTCGTCGGCGTGCTGCGCAACCTGAAGGATCTCCATCGGGCGCCCTCCTCGATGTCTGCGCCCCAGTATTCGCCCCTCGAAGGCCGGTGCGCTATACCCTCACGCCGCATCCGGAATCGATGGATCGGGCCGCGGCGCGAGGGGAGCCGGCGTCGGAGCCGGCGCGATACTCGCCGCGGAGGCGGCAACCATGCCCGGAACCCCGGAGAGGCCGGGGGCGGCGACGCCGTTGGCGCCACCCCCGTGCTCGGCGCTCGCGGCGGTCTCGTGCGCGAGGAAGGTTCCGAGCTCGCCGATCGTGCTCATCAGCGGGGCCGGGAAGACGACGATGGTGTTCTTGTCGACCCCGATGTCGACGAGCGTCTGCAGGTTGCGCAGCTGCAGTGCGAGCGGGTGCGCCATCATCGTGTCCGACGCCTCGCCGAGCGCCGCCGCCGCCAGGGACTCGCCCTCGGCCGCGATGATCTTCGCCCGCTTCTCGCGCTCGGCCTCCGCCTGCTTCGCCATCGCACGCTTCATCTCGTCGGGCAGCAGGATGTCCTTCAGTTCGACGAGCGTGACCTCGACGCCCCAGTCGAGCGTGAGCAGGTCCAGGATCTGCCGGATGCTGCCGTTGAGCGTGTCCGTCTCGGCGAGCGTCTCGTCGAGGGAGTGCTGGCCGACGACCTTGCGCAGGGTGGTCTGGGCGATCTGATCGATGGCCTCGTTCACATCCTGGATCGCGATCACCGACTTCACCGGATCGATCACCCGGTAGTAGGCGACAGCCGAGACGCCGACGCTCACATTGTCACGCGTGATGATGCCCTGAGACTGGATGGGCAGCGTCACGATCCGCAGTGAGACGCGGTGCATCACGTCGACGATCGGGATGATGAAGCGCAGCCCCGGATCGCGCACGCCGATCAGCTTGCCCCAGCGCAGCACCACGCCGCGCTCGTACTGCTTGACCACGCGCACCGACATGAAGAACAGGATGACCGCAACGATGATCACGATCGTGAGGACGATATAGAAGGCAACCATGAGTCTCAACTCCATGGCGTCGGGAGGATCTCGACGTCGCTCCCTTTTATTGTGCGTCCGTTCGCCCGCTACGCACGGTTTCGTGGGCATCCTCACAGCGACCCGGCCCCAGTAGGCTACGAACGTGCTTCTCTCTGACCGCGACATCAAGTCCGAACTGGACGCCGGCCGCATCGCTCTCGAGCCGTACGAGCCGGCGATGATCCAGCCGTCGAGCATCGACGTGCGCCTCGACCGGTACTTCCGCCTGTTCGACAACCACAAGTACCCGTTCATCGATCCGGCCGAGGACCAGCCCGAGCTGACGCACCTCGTCGAGGTCGACCCCGACCAGCCGTTCATCCTGCACCCGGGTGAGTTCGTGCTCGGCTCCACGTTCGAGCTCGTCTCGCTTCCGGATGACGTCGCTGCGCGCCTCGAGGGCAAGAGCTCGCTCGGCCGCCTCGGTCTTCTCACGCACTCCACTGCCGGATTCATCGACCCCGGATTCTCGGGGCACGTCACGCTCGAACTCAGCAACGTGGCGACCCTGCCGATCAAGCTCTGGCCGGGCATGAAGATCGGGCAGATGTGCTTCTTCCGCCTGTCGTCGGCCGCCGAGAAGCCGTACGGCTCGTCCGATTACAGCTCGCGGTACCAGGGGCAGCGCGGCCCGACCGCCTCGCGTTCGTACCTCAATTTCCACCGCACCGACGTGACGACCACCGAGGCGGGTCGCCCCACCACCTGACGTGCGCCGTCCGGATGCGAGCCCGCGACTGCGCGCATCCACCGACCACCGCACCCGACCACCGCATCCGACCACCGCACCTGTCGACCGCACCCGGAGGCCAGCGCAATGAGCGAGAACAGCAACGAGACCTTCGCCAGGGCGCTGGTCGCCTCGGGCCCCACGCCGGTGCGCCCGCAGCGGATGCACCTCTTCGGGCAACTCGTCGGCAGCTGGAAAGCCGAGTGCCGGTTCCTCGATGAGGAGTCCGGCGCCTGGTCCGAGTTCACTTACGACTGGACGTTCGCGTACACGATCGGCGGCCGCGCCGTTCAGGATGTGCTGGTCGCCCCGAGCGCATCCGATCCGGCGGTCCTCGAGACCAAGGGCACGACGGTGCGCGTCTACGATCCGGTGCTCGGAGCCTGGCGCGTGAACTGGTTCGGCGCCGTCGGCAACGACTTCTGCACGCTGGTCGCGACGGGGCACCGCGACGGCATCCGGCAGGACGGCACGCAGACCGACGGCCGCCCGATCCGATGGAACTTCAGCGAGATCACGGCGGATTCGTTCCAATGGGACGGCTGGGTCTCCGACGACGAGGGCCGCACCTGGTGGCTGGAGCAGCACATGGACGCGACCCGGGTGAGCAGCTAGCGCGGTCGCGACGACCCGTTTGTCTACTGCCGCGCCTGCCGTCCGACCGGCCCGCCCTCAGCGGCGAACTCGTCGCCATCCGGCGACGCGTGCCGAGGGCGTCCCACGTTCGGGTGACACGGTCATACGCGTCGGGGCATGCCGGATAGGTAGTTATCCACAATCAATTCCACAGGTGGAAATCATGAGTTCCGCTCACAGCTGATCCGAAGCTTCGAGGGAGCGATCGGCGTAGAGCGCGGGCAGCTGCAGGGTCAACCACGGACTGAACGCCCAGGGTGTCGCCTCGACCGCGGCGAGCAGGGTGCGCACGTCGACCCACTCCCACTCGACGACCTCGGACGGCGCCGGCGCGAGCTCGCCCGCAACGGTCGCCGTGTACACGGGGCAGATCTCGTTCTCCACGACCCCGGATGCGTCGATCGCCCGGTAGCGGAAATCGGGGAGCGCGATCGTGAGGTTGTCGATCGCGGCACCCAGTTCGTCCTGAGCACGGCGCTCCACCGCGTCTTCCATGGCCTCGCCTGGCGCGGGATGCCCGCAGAACGAGTTCGTCCACACGCCGGGCCACGTCAGTTTGCCGAGCGCGCGACGGGTGACGAGGATGCGCCCCTCGCCGTCGAACAGGTGGCAGGAGAAGGCCAGGTGGAGCGGAGTGTCGTCGGTGTGGACGGTTGCCTTGTCGGCCACGCCGACGGGGGTGCCGTCGTCGGACAGGAGCACGACCTGTTCGCGGGGTGCGGTCATGGCTCCATTCTCGCCGATGGGATGCTCGGGTCGGTTCGCCGGCCGGACCCGCCCCTGGGAACTCTGCGAGCCCTCACAGAAAGCGACACGCCCGGGCGGCGAGCGTCGCGCGAAAAGAGGGGTCCCGCCACGCCGTCGCACAGGGGCTGTGGACGGAGCGGCGGGACCCCTCGATGGAGCCGGCCGGGTCAGGACTCGGGGGTGGGGGCCCCCGTCGTCGGCTCGTCGGGCGACTCGCTACGGGCGCCATCCCAGCCGAGGTTGCGGGCCATCGCTTCGAGGGTCGCCATGGTGGTGGCGTAGTCCTCGTCGGTGATGCCCTCGGCGACGGATGTGCGGAGTGCCCGGATGCGCTCGAAGGCGGCATCGTGGGCGGCGCGTCCCTCGGGGGTGAGCTCGGCGACGCCGTCGGTGACGGTCACCCAACCCTTCTCGACGAAGGCGTCGAGAGTTGAGGCCACGCGGCCGGTGCGGTCCCGACCGCGGCCGCCGAAGCGGCGGTGGTGGTCGTGCCCGTGGCCGCGGCCATGGTCGGCCTCGGGGTCGTGGTGGAGGTGTTCGTCGTGACCGTCATGACCCTCGTGGTCGTGGTCGTGGCCGTGGTGGTCCTCGGCGCCGTGGTGATGGTGCTCGTTGCGACCGTCGTGACCGTGGTGGTCGGGATGTGCGTCGCCGCCGTACCCGCGGAAGCCGTCGGCTCCGCGGTGATGGTGCCAGGCGCGGCCGCCGCGAGCGAAGCCCGCTGCGCGCATCCCGGCGAAGAACGCGTGGCGCTCCTCGTCGGAGGCGAACGGTGCGGGACCACGCTCGTCGCCCTCGTGGAATGCCGGAACCCCGTGCGAACGTCGGCGCTCGGCGAAGAACGCCTCGCGCTCCTCGTCCGACGAGAACGGCGGATGTCCGAGCTGTTCGCGCTTCTTATCGAAGAACGCCTGGCGCTCTTCGTCGGAGGCGAAGCCGAAGCGTCCGCGTCCCCTTCCGCCGACGGGGCCGCCAGCGTCGTCGGCGCCCGGGCCGAAGCCGCGCTCGCCACTAAAGCTGCGCTCGCCGCCGAAACCGCGCTCGCCGCCGAAACCGCGCTCGCCGCCGAAACCGCGCTCGCCGCTAAAGCTGAGCTCGCCGCCGAAGCCGGCCCAGCGGCCGTATCCGTGGCCGCGACGTCCGCCGCGCGAGCGGCCGTGTCCCTGGTGGCGCCGGGGAGGCAGGGAGGCCTCGATGTCCTCGACGGAGGCGTGGCCGTCCGCGAGGGTGTGCAGGATGCGCCAGCTCCCGCGGCGCAGGCCGAACTCGGCGAGCTCGTCGCGCATCGAAGCGCGCAGGTTGTGTTCGATCACGCCGAACCAGTAGCCGGGCGGCGTGCCATGTGTGTCTGTGGTGGTGTTCATCAGAGAACCCCTTTCTTGTTGTATGTACTATTACAACCAAATGTATGATTGCATACATGGAAATGGACGGTCAAGCTCGTGAAGAGAACTCCCAGCCTGCGGACGTCGTTGCACTGATCGAGCAGGCGCTGGTCGCCGTCCGTCACGATCAGTCGCGGTGGCGGATGCAGCACCGCGGAGGTTTCGGCGGCCCGGGCGGCCCCGGCGCGGGCGGTTTCGCTGGTCCGTTCGGGTCGGCCCCGTTCCCCGGCGGACCCTGGGGCGGCCGCCAGTTCGGCCCCGGCGGCGGCCACTACGGCCACGGCCTCAGCCCCGACTCCCATGGTCACGGCCACGACGACCACGACCACGACCATGGCGGCCACGATCACGGCGACGGCTCCGAAGGCAGCGGCGCTCCCGGCGGCGGCCCCGGCCCTCGCGCCCGCGGCGGACGACGCGGGCGCCCCGACGGTTCCCTCGGCCGAGCGGCGCGCTTCCGGATGCTCGACGCGCTCGAGTCCGCAGAGAAGGCCGGCTCCGAGCTGTCGATCAGTTCGCTCGCCGAGGCGGTCGGTGTGGATCAGCCGCGCGCCAGCCGCCTCGTGCAGGAGGGCGTCGAGCGCGGTCTGGTCCGCCGGGTCACCGATCCGTCGGACGCCCGCCGCACGCTCATCCAGCTCACGACTGCCGGCCGTTCGCTGATCTCCGAGGTCAGATCGCACCGCCGCTCATCCGTGGAGGAGGCGCTCGCCGGCTTCACCGAAGAAGAGGTCCGCACCTTCGCGCAGCTCTTCGACCGCTTCGTGCGCGCCTGGCCCCGCGACTGACTCTCGCCCGGCCCGACCCCGACCCCGACGCCCGCTCACAACTCCGGAACCTCGAGCCCGAAGCGCCGCATCCTTCCGGAGTTATGCCCGCCCCGGCGGCGTGTCGAACGCAACTTCCGGAGTTACGCAGCGAACAGCCGCCGCACCGGCCTCAGCGCGACGCCGTCCCGGCCCCCGGCCCGGCCCCGGCCCCCGCCGACCCGGCCCCCGGCGCCCCCAGCTGCGACTGAGCCCGCACCGGGATCAGCAGCGCCAGCCCGATCGCCAGCACGATCACGATGCCCAGGATGCCCCAGTACTGCGCGCCGCCGACCGCCACGAACGTCGCGAACAGCAGCGGCGCCAGGAACGACACCGCGCGTCCGGTCGTCGCATAGAGCCCGAACACCTCGCCCTCGCGCCCCGTCGGGGTGATCCGTGCCAGGAACGTGCGACTCGCCGACTGCGCCGGCCCGACGAACAGGCAGAGCACGAGCCCGCCGATCCAGAATGCCGTCGCACCCAGGTCGTGCGCGAGGAACACCGCCAGCCCGGCCACGATGAGGCCGACGAGCGAGGTCACGATCACGGGCTTCGGCCCGAACCGGTCGTCGAATCGTCCCGACACGAGGGTGCTCACGCCGGCCACCACGTTCGCCGCGATCGCGAAGATGATCACCTGCCCGCTCGAGAACCCGAAGGTCCCCTGCGCCAGGATGCCGCCGAAGGTGAACACGCCGACCAGTCCGTCGCGGAACAGCGCCGACGCGATCAGGAACAGCACGGTGTTGCGGCTCTCCTTCCACAGGCGGCCCACGTCGCGTACGAGCACCGCGTACGAGCGGAAGAACCCGACGCGAACCGACCGCGCGTGCTTCGGCATCTCCGGAACCGCGATCAGCACCGGCAGCGAGAACACGAGAGTCCAGGCGGCCGCGATCAGCGCGATGATCCGGATGTTCAGCCCGCCGTCCTGCGTGGCGTGCAGGAAGCCCGCGGTGCCGTCCGGGTTCTCGACCACCAGGCCGAAGTACACGATGAGCAGCAGGATGATCCCACCGAGGTAGCCGGCGCCCCAGCCGAAGCCGCTGACGCGCCCCACCGTCTTCGGCGTCGACACCTGCACCAGCATGGCGTTGTAGTTGACCGTCGCGATCTCGTAGAACACGGTTCCGATCGCCACCAGTGCGACCCCGAGGAGGAAGTACGACGGCTCGCCGACGACGAAGAACATCAGAGCCGTCACCAGCACGACGACGCCCGTGTTGATCCCGAGCCAGAGCTTGCGGCGCCCGGATCCGTCGGTGCGCTGGCCGAGCACGGGAGCGAGCAGTGCCACGATGATCCCGGCGATCGCCAGGCCCCAGCCCAGCCCGCTCGACAGTGGCGCCTCGGCCGCCGTCACGGCAGCGTGGGCCGGTCCGTGCACGTCCGTCTCCGCGTCCCGCGCCGACACCAGGGCCGGATCGACGAACAGGCTGCCGGTGAGGTACACGGTGAAGACGAAGGTCGTGATCACCGCATTGAACGCGGCACCGCCCCAGTCCCAGAGAGCCCATGCCACGACGCGCCCCGTCGGGATGTCCCGCTTGGTGCTGCTGTCGATGAAGAGGGGACTCGCGGCGGTGAGGAGCGCATCCGTGCTCGCTGCTCCACGGCCCGCGTCGTCGCCGGGCCCGGTCGGGTCGTTGGTCATGAGCACACAGTAGCGAGCACCGGTGAACGATGGGGGATGCGCGCCTACGCCGTACGCGTGCGGCGCGAGCGCAGCTGCGCGCTACCCGAACGCCTCCGCCACCAGCTCGCCGAACAGCTCGTCCGCGTCGCACTCGAAACCTCGGCGCGTGAACCAGTCGCAGATGTTCACGCAGTCCCGTTGCAAGAAGTCCATGCCGCTCGGGTTGCTCACCACCTCGACGACCTGCGGCAGATCGATCACGACCACCCGGCCGTGGTGCACGAGCAGGTTGTAGGCGGACAGGTCGCCGTGGGCGAGCCCGGCAGCAGCGAGGGCCCGCATGATGGTGACGACCTGGTCGAAGCATCCGGCGAGTTCGGCGCCGTCGAGGCGCTGCTGCGCCAGACGGGGCGCCGCAGTCATCCCGTCGCCGATGAACTCCATGAGCAGTTCGGTGCCGTGAACCTGCACCGGGTACGGCACGGGGAGTCCGAGCGTCTGCAGCCGGCAGAGCGTCTCGAACTCCGCGTACGCCCAGCGCCCGGCGGCGACCTGGCGTCCGTACGCGGAGCCGCGCGCAACCGCCCGGCTGTCGCGGGTGTTGCGCATCCGTCGGCCCTCTTGGTAGCGGGCGGAGCGGTGGAAGTCGCTGGTCGCGGCGTCGCGGTAGCGTTTGGCGGCGAGCAGCACGGTTCGGGACGGGTCATCCGGCACGGCGCGCTCGATCAGGTGCACGTCGGCCTCTTTGCCGGTCTTCACGATGCCGAGTTCGGTATCGAAGGCGCCGGCCGAGGTGACGAGCCAGGCGGGCCACGGCTGGGGGCCGCGCTCGCTCGGCATCGTGGCGGGCCAGGTGGACCAGCGCTGCCCGTCGATGGGTTCGTGGGTGGCGAAAGTGGGTACGGAGAAAGCGGGTACAGCGAACGACGTTTCGTCGAATGTCACGGTGGTGAGCTCCAGAGAACGGAGGCCACCGAACGTCAGATGTTCGCGGTGGCCTCGAAGAAGAGGGGGCCGGATGCGGGCACGGCAATCGCAGTCATGGTGTCACGCATCCTCTCCGCTCCGGGCTCAGGAGACGACCTCCCGGCAGAACCTGATCAGGCTAGCGTCTGCCGCCGCCCGTTATCAAGACCCTGGATCAAGACCCTGGATCAAGACCTCAGATCGCGATCGCCCGCGACTGGACCGCGCCGCCGCGCACCTGACGGTGCAACTTCTCCATCGTCACGTCGAGCTCGTTGGCCGTCGCCGCCGCGTCCGTGAGGTCGCTCAGCAGCCCGGCGGGCACGTCCCCGTCGTACTTGTAGTAGATCTTGTGCTCGAGGCTCGCCCAGAAGTCCATGGCGACCGTGCGCAGCTGAACCTCGACGGGCACCAGCACGCTGCCCTCGCTGAGGAACACCGGGATCTCGAGGATCACGTGCAGGCTCTTGTAGCCGTTCGGCTTGGGGTTGGCGATGTAGTCCTTCACCTTGACGATGTGCACGTCTTCTTGCGCCGCGAGCAGCTCGTACACCCGGTAGACGTCGGAGACGAAGCTGCAGACGATGCGGACGCCGGCGATGTCGGTGATCGACTTGCGGATCTCGTCGAACGACGGCTCGCACTGCTTGCGGACGATCTTCGCCTCGATGCTCTCCGCCGACTTCAGACGGCTCGAGATGTGCTCGATCGGGTTGTAGTCGTGCAGCTGGGCGAACTCCTCGCGCAGGATGCTCACCTTGGTCGAGATCTCGTCGATACCGAACTTGTACGGCATGATGAAGCGCGCGAAGCTCTCCCGGAATGCGCGCATCTCGAACAGCGTCATCGGGTCGATCTGCTGGAGCGCCAGGATCGCGCGCTCCGACAGGAGGGGTTCGCCGGGTTCAGCTGCGAGAGGTTCCGAAGTCACGCATTCGACGCTAGCGAAGCCGCTTGTGGGCCCGGTGTGAAAGCCTCGGTGTGAAAGTAAAGCGACCACCGCTCGGCCTCTTTGCCCGGGGGTGGACCGCTTGTACTGTTGGCGGAGTTGTCACCGACGAACGGGAAGCCGAATGAGCAGAGTCAACGCCGCGAGCGAGCTACCACCGCATGACCCGGGCACTGCGTTGAGCATCCGGAACCTGCACAAGAGCTTCGGCTCGAAGGCGGCCGTCGACGGCATCGACCTGGATGTGCCGAGCGGGAGCTTCTACGGGCTGGTCGGCCCGAACGGCGCGGGGAAGACCACGACGCTCAGCATGGCGACGGGGCTGCTGCGCCCGGATGGCGGCCAGGTGTCGATCCACGGCGTCGATGTGTGGCGCGACCCGATCGCGGCCAAGTCGATGGTCGGCGTGCTCTCCGACGGCGTGCGGCTGTTCGACCGCCTCACCGGAACGCAGCTCGTGGAGTACGCCGGGCTGCTCAGCGGCATGGATCGCCCGACGGCCACGCAGCGCACGGCCGACCTGTTGAAGCTCCTCGATCTCGAGAAGGACGGCGGCACGCTCGTCGTCGACTACTCCGCCGGCATGACGAAGAAGATCGCGCTCGCCTGCGCCATGGTGCACGCACCCCGGCTGCTCGTGCTCGATGAGCCGTTCGAGTCGGTCGATCCGGTGTCCGCGGCGAACATCCGCGACATCCTGGCCGGTTTCGTCCGCGGCGGCGGCACGGTGATCGTGTCGTCTCACGTGATGGATCTCGTGCAGCGGATGTGCGACCACGTCGCCGTGATCACCGCAGGCCGCGTC
This sequence comes from Leifsonia poae, assembly GCF_027921845.1. Taxonomy (GTDB): domain Bacteria; phylum Actinomycetota; class Actinomycetes; order Actinomycetales; family Microbacteriaceae; genus Leifsonia; species Leifsonia poae. The sequence continues at coordinate 43,123 of NZ_BSEN01000014.1, read as the reverse complement.
GTCGCATCCGGAACCGTTGACGACGTGCGCGGCGCGTCCACGCTGGAAGACCGGTTCGTCGAGCTGGTCGGCGGCCGTCGCGTCGGGGAGGGGCCGGAGTGGTTGCAACACTCGTAAGGCTGCGGCTTCTCGTCCTCCGCAACTCGTTCCGGCGCAGCACGAGCCAGCTCGTCGCCGTGATCATCGGCGCGGTCTACGGCCTCGGGATGCTCTTCGCGGCGATCCTCGGCCTGTTCTTCCTCAATCTCGCGCCGGTCGACGTCGTGCGCACGGTCGTCGTGCTCGCCGGCTCGGCCGCTGTGCTCGGCTGGGTGATCTTCCCGCTGTTCCTGGGCGGGGAGCAGACGCTCGATCCGTCGCATCTGGCGGTGTACCCGATCCCGCTGAATCAGCTGCTGACCGGGATGCTGCTGAGCGGCATCGTCGGGGTGCCCGGCGCGGTGACCACCATCGCCGCGCTCGCGACGTTCGGCTCGTGGCTCCGGATGCCGGGGGTCGCGCTGATCGCGCTCGTCACCGGTGCGCTGGGGGCGGTCACCTGCGTCGTCGCCGCGCGGGCGGTCACCTCGGTCTCGAGCGGGCTCTCGTCCGGGCGACGATTCCGGGAGGCCAGCGGCCTGCTCATCATGATCCCGCTCATCCTGGCCGGTCCGATCATCATCGGCATCACACAGGGCCTGCGCAGCACGGCAGACGGCCTGCCCGGCGTCGCCGATGCGCTGTCGTGGACGCCGCTCGGCGCGGTCTGGGCCGTCCCCTCGTCGGTCGCGCTCGGCGATCCGGTCGGGGCGCTGCTGCGGCTGCTCATCGCGCTCGCGACGCTCGGGGTGCTGCTCGCGCTCTGGCGCTGGGGGCTGACCCGCTCGCTCGTCACCCCGGCGCACTCGGCGTCGCGCACCCGGGCGAGCAGCAGCCTCGGCCTGTTCGGGCTGTTCCCGGGCACGCAGACAGGCGCCATCGCGGCTCGATCCCTGACCTACTGGTTCCGTGACCCGCGGTATCTGCGGCAGCTGATCGTCATCCCGCTGCTGCCGCTGCTGCTCTGGTTCTACGCCAGCCTCAACAACAGCTCCGGCTTCCTCATCGCGTCGGGCCCGATCGTGGCCTTCCTGCTCGGGATCTCGCTGCTCGCGGACGTCTCGCTCGACTCGACGGCGTTCGCGCTCCACATGTCCAAGGCGGTCCCGGGCAGCGCAGACCGTCTCGGCCGCGCGTCGGCCGTGCTGGTGTTCGCGATCCCGATCGTGCTGCTGCTGACCATCCTCCCCGCCGCCCTTCAAGACGGCTGGCTGGCGCTCCCCGGCCTCCTCGGGCTGGCCTTCGGGCTGCTGCTGAGCGGCTTGGCGGTGTCGTCGGTCACCTCGGCGCTCTTCGTCTTCCCAGTGCCGGCGCCCGGTGACAACCCGTTCCGTTCGCGTCCCGGCTCGAACGTTGCCAACGTCGGGGCCACGTTCGTGTCGTGGGCCGTTCTGGCGGTGCTCTGCCTGCCGGAGGCGGTGCTGCTGATCGTCTCGCTGGTCACGCAGGAGGCGATCTGGGGGTGGGTCGGACTCGTGGTGGGCGCCGTGCTCGGCGCCGTGCTGCTCGCCGTCGGCGTGCGCGTCGGCGGCCGCCTGCTCGAGGCCCGCGCGCCCGAGTTGCTGATCCAGCTCGGCAAAGAGGCGTAGCGGCGGGCGCACGCGGCACCCCGGCGCAGGCACAGGATGCGCGCCGGTGGCCATCCTGTGCCTGGGCATTCGTCGGGTATTAGTCGGGGAGGCCATCCGGTCGTTTGCCAGTAACGGTGGCTAGGACGACGGCTCAGCCACCACTACTGGCAAACGACGCGTTGCGGCCATGGGCGCCGAAACGGTGCGGAAGCAGCGCGGCCGGGGCGAGAGAAAAGCGCGCGCCCGAGGAATGAAAAGACGGTGCACAAAGTTGAGTTAAGTACGCTCAAGTTTCGACCGGTCGTCTTGACAACCCGGATGCCCGATGAAACACTTGAGCCATCAAGACTCAAGTCTTGACCCTGACTTTCAGAGCAACACCCGCAACAACAAGGAGAGAAGCACATATGTCACGTGCAGTAGGAATCGACCTCGGAACCACGAACTCCGTCGTCTCGGTCCTCGAGGGTGGCGAGCCCACCGTCATCGCCAACGCCGAAGGCTTCCGCACGACCCCGTCGGTCGTCGCCTTCACCAAGGACGGCGAGGTGCTGGTCGGCGAGACCGCCAAGCGCCAGGCCGTCACCAACGTCGACCGCACGATCGCCTCCGTCAAGCGCCACATGGGCACCGACTGGACGGTCGAGATCGACGGCAAGAAGTACACGCCGCAGGAGATCTCCGCGCGCATCCTGGCCAAGCTGAAGCGCGACGCCGAGCAGTACCTGGGTGACACCGTGACGGATGCCGTCATCACCGTTCCCGCGTACTTCAACGACGCCGAGCGCCAGGCCACCAAGGAGGCCGGCGAGATCGCGGGCCTCAACGTGCTCCGCATCATCAACGAGCCGACCGCCGCTGCGCTCGCCTACGGCCTCGACAAGGGCAAGGAAGACGAGCTCATCTTGGTCTTCGACCTCGGTGGTGGAACGTTCGACGTCTCCCTCCTCGAGGTGGGCAAGGACGACGACTTCTCGACCATCCAGGTGCGCGCCACCGCCGGTGACAACCGCCTCGGTGGTGACGACTGGGACCAGCGCGTCGTCGAGTGGCTCATCAAGCGCTTCAAGGACAGCACCGGCGTCGACGTCTCGAAGGACAAGATCGCCCTCCAGCGTCTGAAGGAGGCCGCGGAGCAGGCCAAGAAGGAGCTGTCGTCGAGCATGTCGACCAGCATCCAGCTGCCGTACCTGTCGCTCACCGAGAACGGTCCGGCCAACCTCGACGAGACGCTCACCCGCGCCCAGTTCGAGCAGATGACCAGCGACCTCCTCGACCGCACCAAGAAGCCGTTCCAGGACGTCATCCGTGAGGCCGGCATCAAGGTGTCCGACATCGCGCACGTCGTGCTCGTCGGTGGCTCCACGCGTATGCCCGCCGTGAGCGAGCTCGTGAAGCAGGAGACCGGTGGCAAGGACCCCAACAAGGGCGTGAACCCGGATGAGGTCGTCGCCGTCGGCGCCGCCCTGCAGGCCGGTGTCCTCAAGGGCGAGCGCAAGGATGTGCTGCTCATCGACGTCACCCCCCTGAGCCTCGGTATCGAGACCAAGGGCGGCATCATGACCAAGCTCATCGACCGCAACACGGCCATCCCGACCAAGCGCAGCGAGACCTTCACCACGGCAGACGACAACCAGCCGTCCGTCGCCATCCAGGTCTTCCAGGGCGAGCGCGAGTTCACCCGGGACAACAAGCCGCTCGGCACCTTCGAGCTGACCGGTATCGCCCCGGCTCCCCGCGGCATCCCGCAGGTCGAGGTCACGTTCGACATCGACGCCAACGGCATCGTGCACGTGTCCGCCAAGGACAAGGGCACCGGCAAGGAGCAGTCGATGACGATCACCGGTGGCTCGTCGCTGCCGAAGGACGACATCGAGCGCATGGTGCGCGAGGCCGAGGAGCACGCAGCCGAGGACAAGAAGCGCCGTGAGACCGCCGAGACCCGCAACACGGCCGAGCAGCTCGCCTACTCGATCGAGAAGCTGATCAAGGACAACGAAGACAAGCTCCCCGAGGACGTCAAGAACGAGGTCCAGGGCGACGTCGACGCGCTGAAGAGCGCACTCGCCGGCGACGACGAGGACGCGGTGAAGACCGCGTACGACAAGCTCAACGCGAGCCAGCAGAAGCTGGGCGAGGCGATCTACTCGTCGAGCCAGGCCGACGCTGCCGCCGGTGAGCAGGCTCCGGCCGGCGAGCAGGCCGAGGGCGAGACCTCGTCCGACGACGAGGACGTCATCGACGCCGAGGTCGTCGAGGACGAGGAGAAGAAGTAAGCATGTCCGACCAGAACCCCAACGGACAGGACTCGAACGAGCCTGAGCACGAGGAGCCGATCATCCGCGACAAGCGGCGCATCGACCCCGAGACCGGAAAGGTTCGGCAGCCGGCTGACGGGGCGGAGGACGCGTCTTCGGACGCGGCCTCCGACCCCGACCTCGCCCACGAGGAGCTCGTGGACGTCGGGCCGACCGAGGGCGGCGACGGCTTCGCGTCACTCCTGAGCGACGACGACCTCGACCTGCTCAGCGGTCAGGCGACCGCCGACCAGCTGGCCGCCGAGCGGCTCGCGGATCTGCAGCGGGTCACCGCCGAGTACGCGAACTACCGCAAGCGCACCGAGGCGAACCGCGAGGTCGAGCGCGAGCGCGCGATCGGCGACACAGTGAAGGGACTCCTTCCGGTGCTCGACGATCTGGACCGGGCTGAGAAGCACGGCGACCTCGAGGAGGGCAGCGCGTTCGCGACCATCGCGGCCAAGCTGCGCACCACGGTCGAGCGTCTCGGGCTCACCTCGTACGGCGCCGCAGGCGACCCGTTCGATCCGCAGATCCACGAGGCGATCTTCCAGCAGCCGAGTGCCGATGTGACGGCCGACACCGTCGCCGATGTGGTCGAGACGGGCTATCAGCTCGGGTCGACGATCGTGCGCGTGGCCAAGGTCGTCGTGGCGGTCCCCGCTTAGACGGAACATGCGGCCGGGGAGCGAAGGGATGAACATCCCACCGCTCCCCGGCTTCACAATGCACACTTCATTCAGGCAACATCAGACACAGCAGCAGCAGACGTAGAGAGGAGGCGCCGTGGCAAGCCAGGATTGGTTCGACAAGGACTTCTACAAGGTCCTTGGTGTCTCCAAAGACGTCACCCCGGCGGAACTCAAGAAGGTCTACCGCAAGCTCGCACGCAAGTACCACCCCGACTCGAATCCGGGTGACGCGGCGGCGGAGGCCAAGTTCAAGGAGATCAGCGAGGCCCACTCGGTGCTCGGTGACCCGGAGCAGCGCAAGGAGTACGACCAGATCCGCGCGATGGGCTCCGGCGCCCGCTTCACCGCCCCCGGTTCGGCCGGCCAGGGCGGCTTCGACGACGTGTTCGGCGGGATGTTCGGTCAGGGTGGCGGCGCTCGCGGTTACACGACCCAGCAGGGCGGCAACTTCGACGACGTCTTCAGCGGCCTGTTCGGCAACGGCGGCTTCGGCTCGTCGAGCGGCGGCTACCGCGGTTACGGCGGACCGACCCGTGGACGCGACGTGACCGCGCACACCACCATCGACTTCCTCACCGCGACCAGGGGCGAGACGATCACGCTGCAGGCGTCGGACGGCAAGCCGATCAAGGTGAAGATCCCCGCCGGTGTCGCCGACGGTCAGAAGATCAAGCTGCGCGGCAAGGGCCAGCCGAGCCCGGATGGCGGCGAGGCCGGCGACATCGTGCTGACGGTCAGCGTCCGCAAGCATCCGGTGTTCGAGCGCGACGGCCTGAACCTGCGGGTGAACGTGCCGGTCACCTTCACCGAGGCCGCTCTCGGAGCGACCATCGAGGTTCCGACGCTTGGTGGAGATCCAGTCAAGCTCCGCGTCGCGCCCGGCACGCCGAGCGGCCGCGTGCTGCGCGTCAAGGGTCGCGGAGTGCAGACGGCCAAGGGCACGGGCGACCTGCTCGCCGTCGTGCAGGTGGCCGTGCCGTCGCACCTCTCCGCCGAGGCGGAGGAGGCGCTCAAGTCGTTCGCCGAGAAGCTCCCCGACGAGAACCCGCGCGACGACCTCCTGGCGAGAGCACGCGGATGATGATGGACGAGAACAGCCAGGTCTTCGTGATCTCGATCGCGGCCGAGCTCGCGGGGATGCACCCGCAGACGCTCCGGCAGTACGACCGGCTCGGACTCGTCAGCCCCACCCGCACGTCGGGGAAGTCGCGACGGTACTCGATGCGCGATGTGGCCAAGCTGCAGGAGATCGCCCGGCTCGGTGGAGAGGGCGTGAGCCTCGAGGGCATCCGCCGCATCCTCGAGCTGGAAGACCAGGTGGGCGCACTGACCTCGCGCGTCCATGAGCTGGAGAGCGCGCTCGCCGACGAGCTGCTCAACCGCCCGGGCCGCCGCGTCTTCGCGGCGGGCTCGGAGGGCGAGGTCATCTCGATGCGCGCGGGCACCCGCGTGCGCCGCAGCAACCAGATCGTCGTCTGGCGCCCGCTCGAGCGCTGAATTCGTCGTCGCTCTTCAATGCAATCGAACCGCGCACCTGCGGTGATCGTTGCTTGACGCATCCGGTGGTCCTTGCCTAGAGTCGCCGTTAATCGATTAACACGTTAATCGATTAACGACCTGGCACCGCCCCACATCAAAGGAGATCGAGATGCGACGCACCACCCACAGATTCCGGATCGCGGCCGCCGTCGCCGCGACTGCGCTGGCCGCCGTCGGCCTGAGCGCCTGCGCGAGCGGCTCGGGCGGCGATGGCGGCAACGTCACGCTGCAGTACGGAATCTGGGACCCGGTGCAGCAGCCGGCGATGGAGAAGATCATCGCCGCGTTCGAGAAGAAGAACCCGGACATCGACGTCAAGATCCAGGTCACCCCGTTCGCCCAGTACTGGACGAAGCTGCAGACCGCAGCGACCGGCGGCAGCGCGCCCGACGTCTTCTGGATGAACGGCCCGAACATCAAGCTCTACGCCTCCAACGGGATGCTCGCACCGCTCGACGACGTCGACGCCGCGAACTACTCCAAGGGGCTCGTCGACATCTACACCTACGACGGCAAGCTCTACGGCGCCCCCAAAGACTTCGACACCATCGGTGTCTGGTACAACAAGAAGCTTTTCGACGCCGCCGGCGTCGCGTACCCCAAAGCCGGCTGGACGTGGGACGACTACCTCGCCGACGCCAAGGCCCTGACGAACAAGAGCGCCGGCGTCTGGGGCAGTGCCGCCGCCCTCAACGACCAGCAGAACTACTACAACACCATCCCGCAGGCCGGTGGCTACGTCATCAGCAAAGACGGCAAGACCTCCGGCTACGACGACCCGGCCTCGCTCAAGGGCATCGAGTTCTGGACGAACCAGATCAAAGACGGCGTCTCGCCGACCCAGCAGCAGATGACCGACACGTCGCCGGAGGACGCGTTCGTCTCCGGCAAGATCGCGATGTACTGGAGCGGGTCCTGGAGCGCCAACAAGTTCGGTCAGGATGCTGCGACCAAAGACCTCGTGAACGTCGCGGCCCTGCCCGCCGGGCCCGAAGGAAACCAGTCGGTCGTGCACGGACTCGCGAATGTCGCCAACGCCAAGTCGGCCCACCTCGACGCCGCGAAGAAGTTCGCCGAGTTCGCCAGCGGCAAAGAAGCCGCCGACATCCAGGCAGAGGCCGGCGCGGTGATCCCCGCGTACAACGGCACCCAGCAGACCTGGGTGGACTCGATGCCGAAGTTCGATCTGAAGATCTTCACCGACGGGCTGAAGACGGCCGTGCCGTATCCCGCCTCGAAGAACACGGCCGCCTGGACGACCATCCAAGACCAGACCCTGTCGCAGGTGTGGGCGCTGAGCGTCTCGCCGGAGGACGGGCTGAAGACGCTGGCCACGAAGATGCAGGCCGCGCTGGACAAAGAGAACAAGTAGCCCATGTCCGTCGCAACCGAATCGCGAGGGCGCACCGTCTCGGCGCCGGGGGTGTCCCCGGCGCCGGGCGGGGCGGCCCCGGCCGCGGGTGGATCCGCGACCCGGCGGCGCAAGAGCCCCTCGGCCTCGCCGTGGTGGGCGCTGCTCTTCATCGGGCCCACCGCCCTCGGCCTGGTCGTCTTCTACCTCTGGCCGACGATCCGCACGTTCATCCTGTCGTTCACCCAGTCGGGCGCTTTCGGCGGTTCGACGTTCGTGGGGCTCGACAACTACTCCCGACTGGTGAGCGATCCGGACCTGCTCGGTGCCCTCGCGAACACGGCGATCTATACGGTCATCGCACTGGTGGGCATCCCGATCGCCGTGGTGATCGCGAGTCTGCTGAACACCAAGGGGCTGGCCGGACGCGGCCTGTACCGCGTGCTGTACTTCCTGCCGGTCGTGACCATGCCGGCCGCGATCGCGCTGGTGTGGCGGATGCTCTACAACGGTGACTACGGCATCCTGAACGAGGCGCTGCGGGTCGTCGGCATCCAGGGGACGAGCTGGCTGACGAACCCGGCGACCGCGCTGTACGCCGTGGCGCTGGTGGGCATCTGGGCGGGGCTCGGCACGAACATCGTGATCTTCCTGGCCGGCCTGCAGTCCATCCCCGACACCGTGATGGAGGCGGCGGATCTCGACGGCGCCGGCCCCGTGCGCAAGTTCTTCTCGATCACGGTGCCGCTGCTCAGCCCGAGCATCTTCTTCGTGAGCGTGATCAGCGTGATCGGCTCGCTGCAGGTGTTCGACCTGGTCTACCTGATGATCGGGCGCACCAACCCGGCCATGCCGGACACGCGCACGATCGTCTACCTCTTCTATCAGGCGGGCTTCCTCGACAACGACCGGGGGTATGCGGCGGCCATCGCGTTCCTCCTGCTGATCATCATCCTGGGGCTGACCGTCGTGCAGTTCCGGCTGCAGAAGAAGTGGGTGCACTATGAGTAGCGTTTCGACCCTCTCGACCAGGGGTTCCGAGCCGCGCCGGCGTCAGCCCTGGCTGGTGCACGGGCTGCTCATCCTCGGGGCGATCGTGATGGTCTTCCCGTTCGTCTGGCAGGTGCTCACCGCGTTCAAGACGTTCAACGGCTCCGTGCAGGTGCCCCCGCAGCTCATCCCGAGCCCGTGGGAGTTCGGCAACTTCGCCAAGGTGTTCGACTCCATGCCGTTCGCGATGATGTTCGTCAACTCCGTGGTGCTGACGATCGGGCGCACCGTCGGACAGGTCGTGCTGTGCACCATGGCGGGCTACGCGTTCGCGCGCATCCCGTTCCGTGGTCGCAACGCGCTGTTCGTCGTGTTCCTCTCGGTGCTGATGGTGCCGTCGCAGCTCTACCTGCTGCCGCAGTACGAGATCGTGCAGTCGCTCGGCTGGCTCAACTCGCTGCAAGGTCTGATCATCCCGGGCATCTTCAGCGCGTTCGGCACCTTCCTGATGCGTCAGTTCTTCATGTCGATGCCTGCCGAGCTCGAAGAGGCGGCGCGCATCGACGGAGCGAGCGTGTGGCAGACGTTCTGGCGGATCATGCTGCCGCTGGCCAAGCCGGGCATCGTGGCCCTGACCGTTTTCACGGTGCTCTGGTCGTGGAACGACCTGCTCTGGCCGCTCGTCATCACGACGGATCCATCGAAGATGCCGCTGTCCGTCGGGCTCTCGCAGCTGGTCGGTCTGCATGGAACCGACTATCCGGTTCTGATGGCTGGCGCGTTGCTCGCGTCCCTTCCTATGCTGATCACGTTCGTCATACTCCAGAAGCAGTTCATCCAGGGCATAGCCTTCTCGGGATCGAAGGGATGAGCCGGTGACGGAAGCAGCGCAGCGCGAGTCGACCCGCCCCACCCTGAAGACAGTGGCGTCGGAGGCCGGGGTCTCGACCGCGACGGTGTCGTACGTGCTCTCGGGCCGTTCCAAGGGCGGCCCAGGCGTGAGCGAGGACACGGCCCGCCGGGTGCACGAGGTGGCTCGACGGCTCAACTATCACCCCAACCGTTCGGCTCAGGCCGTGCGCACCGGGCGCACCGGCGTGGTGCAGTTGTCGCTCCACATGCTCAGCGACCCCTGGTCTCTCGCGGTGGCGGCGGCCGTCAACGCCGCGGCCAACGAGCACGACCTGACGACGATGATCCTCGCCGACGGCGACTGGTTCGGCGCGCTGGAACGTCAGCACGCGGATGTCGCCTACGTCGACGGCATCGGCGCCGACCGGGTCGAGGGCGAACGCAAGCTGGCGGCCCTGGTCGAGCGGGGCCAGAAGCTGGTCGTGTTCGACGAGACCCTGGAGCCCAACGGCTTCGACGTCATCCGGTCGGATGCGCTTCCCGGAGCGAGGCTCGCGGTCGAGCACCTGCTCGAGAGGCACACGGACGTGGCCTGTCTCACGACGCGCGGCTCGTTCGAGTCGCGGGGCGAGACCCGCTACTCGGCGTATCGGGATGCGCTGGCCGAGCGCGGCATCGCGGTGCGACCCGAGTGGGTCGGCTTCTTCGAAGACACCCAGGCGAGCGCGTTCACGGCGGCGCTCGAGGTGCTCTCGCGCGACGACCGGCCGACTGCGCTGTACGCGACGACGGACTTCGCGGCGATCGCGGCCATCAACGCCGCCCACCGGCTCGGGATGCGCGTGCCGGACGACGTCGCGGTCATCGGCGTCGGCAATACACCGGATGGCAGCCTGATCCAGCCCGCGCTCTCGACCGTCGGCCCTACCGACTTCTACCGGCGGCAGGCGGAGATCATCGTCGACCGAGCCCTGGAGGGCCGCGGCGAACCGGAGCCCGGTGAGCTGCACGTCTTCGAGTGGTCGCTCATCGTGCGCGAGTCGACCGGGGCCTAGGCAGGTCGCCCCGGGCCGTCGGCGGCGCTCCGGCACCCCGGCGCTCCGGCGCTCCGGCGGCATCGTGGATGCCGCCTCCCGTGCGAATCGGCGCACCGAGCGCTCGACTGCACCATCGCACCACCGCACCATCGCACCATCCATCACCACCGCACCACCCATCACCATCAGCACCACAACCGAAGGAGTTTTTCGTGGACGTCAAAATCGGGGTCGTCGGATTCGGGCTGCGAGGGCACCTGGCCCTCGAGGCGCATCGGCCGGGGGCCGGGTCCGCCGTCGTCGCCGTGTGCGACCTGAGCGAACGATCGCGCGAAGAGGCGCTGGCGGCGTTCCCGGATGCCGCCGTCACCGCGAGCCTCGAGGAGTTCCTCGCGCTCGATCTCGACGCGGTCATGGTACTCACGCCGGACGACCAGCACGCGGCGGTCGCCATCCCGGCCCTGGAGGCGGGGTTCGCCGTGTTCTGCGAGAAGCCGCTGGCGATCTCGATCGAGGACTGTGACCGCATCCTCGAAGCGGCTCACCGCACCGGCTCGCGCCTCTACGTCGGGCACAACATGCGTCACATGCCGGTGATCGCGCTGATGCGCAGCCTCATCCAGGAGGGCCGCATCGGCGAGGTCAAGGCCATCTGGTGCCGGCACTTCGTCGGCAACGGCGGCGACTTCTACTTCAAGGACTGGCACGCCGACCGCTCCAAGTCGGTCGGGCTGCTGCTGCAGAAGGGCGCTCACGACATCGACGTGATCCACTGGCTGGCCGGGGGCTACTCGAGCCGGGTGCAGGCGATCGGGTCGCTGAGCGTCTACGGCGACATCGACGACCGCCGCGACCGATCGGGTGAGCGGATGCGCGACTGGTTCAGCCTCGACAACTGGCCGCCCACGGCCGCCGAGGGCCTCAACCCGGTGATCGACGTCGAGGACATCTCGCAGGTGAACATGGTGCTCGACAACGGAGCCCTGGCCTCGTACCAGCAGTGCCACTTCACACCGGACTACTGGCGCAACTACACGGTGATCGGTACGGAGGGGCGCATCGAGAACTTCGGCGACGAGTCCGGGGCCGAGGTCAAGCTGTGGAACCGGCGGCACCAGGGGGCGGCGCCGGCGGACGAGACGTTCGTGGTGCCGGAGGCGGTGGGCGGCCACGGTGGCGCCGACGGCCTGCTCATCACCGAGTTCGTTCGCTTCGTGCGCGACGGCGGCGCGACGGAGACGTCGCCGGTCGCGGCACGCAACGCGGTGGCGGCCGGTGTCGTCGCCACGGAATCGCTGCGCGGCGACGGCCGCACGCTCCCCGTCCCGACCCTCGTCCCCGAGCTGATCGACTACTTCGACCAGGGCCAGCCCGCGCGGAGTGCCGCCTCCCGCTGAGCGCGCGGCCGAAGGCCGAATGCCTTTCGTCGAGGGGCGGCTAACGCATCCAAAACCGCCGTTTTGGCTGCGTTAGCCGCCCTTCAACGGGAAGAGACGACTCGGCGCGCGCCGCGTAGGCTTACTGCGGTGAATCCGCAGCCTCACGAGGGCCGCGCGCACCATGAACACAGAATTCCTACAAGGAAGGTGGCGATGAAGGCGCTGTTCAAAAGCGAGGCCGCACCAGGCCTCGAACTGGTCGACGTACCAGAACCCGAGATCGGTCCGGAGGACGTCAAGATCCGCGTGCTCCGCACCGGCATCTGCGGAACCGATCTGCACATCCAGCGCTGGGACGACTGGGCGGCCTCCGCTGTGAAGGCCCCCCTCATCCCCGGCCACGAATTCTTCGGCGAGGTCGTCGAGGTCGGCCCCCTCGTGCACGACGTCGCCCTCGGCGACCTGGTCTCCGGCGAGGGGCACATCGTCTGCGGCACCTGCCGCAATTGCCGCGCCGGACGCCGCCAGATGTGCATCCGGACTCAGGGGCTGGGCGTTCAGCGCAACGGGGCGTTCGCCGAGTTCCTCACGCTGCCGGCCACCAACGTCTGGGTGCATCACAGCGCGATCGAGCCCGAGGTGGGCGCGCTGTTCGACCCCCTCGGCAACGCCGTCCACACCGCACTCGCGTTCCCGGTCGTCGGCGAAGACGTGCTGGTGACCGGATGCGGCCCGATCGGTCTCATGGCGATCGCAGTCGCGCGGCACGTGGGCGCCCGGTTCATCGTCGGAACGGACGTCAGCGCATCCCGTCTCGCGCTCGCGATGGGGATGGGAGCGGACTTCACGGTCGACGTCTCGCAGGCCCCCATCCGGTCGGCGCAGGAGGCGCTCGGGATGCGCGAAGGCTTCGACGTCGGCTTCGAGATGAGCGGCGCACCGACGGCCCTCCCGCAGATGATCGAGAACATGAACCACGGCGGTCGCGTCGCGATGCTCGGCCTGCCGTCGTCGCAGATCGCGGTCGACTGGGGCATCGTCGTCACCCACATGCTCACGCTCAAGGGGATCTATGGGCGCGAGATGTTCGAGACCTGGAACGCGATGGGTGCCATGCTGCAGACCAGCGAGGTGCTGCGCACGGCGATCGCGTCGATCGTCTCCGACCGGTTCGCGGCGCGCGACTGGCAGGACGGATTCGCCGCGGCGGCTGCCGGCGGCGGAGGCAAGGTCATCCTCGACTGGACGGAGCTCTGATGTACGGAACGTTTCGCGAACACGTCGCGGCCCAGCTGGCGGAGATCGAGGAGGCCGGGCTCACCAAGCACGAGCGCAGCATCCTGGGTCCGCAGGCGGCGCTGATCACGGCCGACGGCGCCCAGGTGCTCAACTTCTGCGCCAACAATTACCTGGGACTCGCGGACCACCCCGCACTCGTCACCGCGGCGAAACGCGCGCTCGACGAGTGGGGATACGGACTCGCGAGCGTGCGCTTCATCTGCGGAACCCAGGAGCAGCACCTCGAACTGGAGCGCCGCGTCTCGCAGTTCCTCGGAACCGAGGCGACCATCCTGTTCTCGTCGTGCTTCGATGCGAACGGCGGCGTCTTCGAGACGCTGTTCTCCGCCGAGGACGCGATCATCTCCGACGAGCTCAACCACGCGTCGATCATCGACGGCATCCGGCTGTCGAAGGCCAAGCGCTACCGCTACAAGAACCGCGACATGGCCGACCTGCGCGCGCAGCTCGTCGCGGCTCAGGCGGCGGATGCCCGGCACACGGTCATCGTGACCGACGGGGTCTTCTCGATGGACGGCTACATCGCACCCCTGAGCGAGATCTGCGACCTCGCCGACGAGTTCGGTGCGCTGGTCTTCGTCGATGACTCGCACGCGGTCGGTTTCGTGGGCGAGCACGGGCGGGGCACACCGGAGTTCTGCGGTGTGGCCGACCGGGTCGACATCTACACCGGAACCTTCGGCAAGGCGCTGGGTGGAGCATCCGGCGGCTATGTGTCGTCGCGCCAGGAGATCGTTGATCTGCTGCGCCAGCGCGCGCGTCCGTATCTCTTCTCGAACACGCTCGCGCCGTCGATCGTCGCCGGTACGCTGGCCGCGCTCGACCTGCTCGAGCAGTCGGACGGCCTGCGGTCGCAGCTCATCGCGAACGCCTACCTGTTCCGGTCGCTGATGACGGATGCCGGCTTCGAGCTGCTCGAGGGTGAGCATCCGATCGTTCCCGTGATGTTCGGGGATGCGGCGCTCACCGCGCGCATGGCCGACGAGATGCAGAAGCGCGGGGTGTACGTGACGGCGTTCTCGTTCCCGGTGGTCCCGCGCGGCAAGGCGCGGATCCGGGTGCAGCTCTCCGCAGCGCACACCGACGACGAGATCCGTCGCTGCGTCGACGCCTTCGTCGCCGCCCGCGACGCCGTCGCCGCCGCCTGAGCGATTCGCCTCATCCCTGCAATCGAGTCCGAACTTGTTGCCCCGACACGCCGAGCGGAGGGAGCAACAAGTTCGGACTCGATTATGGGCGGGCCGGCGCTGCGGTCGACTCGCGCGCGACGAGGGTGATCGCGGGGGCGTCGACGCGCTCGACGCGGGTGCCGGCGCGCATCTGCGTGTAGGCGTCGAGCAGGTGGTCCGCGAGCAGGTCCGCCGCGAAGGTCACCGTGGTCAGGCGCGGGATGAAGTCGGCACCGGCCGGATGATCGTCGGCTCCGATGACGGAGACATCGCGCGGCACCCGGATGCCCGCATCGGCCAGTGCCCGCACCGCCGCCATCGCGATCCGGTCGTCGTACGCCACCGCAGCCGTCGGGGCGTGCGGGTCGTACCGCCAGGCGTGGGCCCAATCGCGCAGTGACGCACTGGATGCGGCCGCAGGCGACACGGTGAGGGTGATGCCGGCCGCGTCCGCCGCGGTGCGCGCGCCGGCGAGCCGCTCGCGCGCGGTGTCCGCCGCGGCGGGGTCGGTCGGCGTGAGGAACGCGACCCGCGTGTGCCCCAGTGCCGCCAGGTGCTCGACCGCGATGCGCCCGAACGGCTGCTGCGGCACGACGAGCGACGGCGCATAGTCGACGGCGACCGCACCATGAACGATCAGCGCTCGCACGCCGGCAAGGCGCAGGAGTTCCGTCGCTTCCGCGTCGCAGCGGGACGACTCGGCGAGTACCGCCTCCGGTCGCAGTTTCGCCCAGAGCTGGGCCGCCTCGGCACCCGCCTGTTCCGTGTCGGTGTGGCGCAGGGCATCCGTGCCGTCGTCGGTGGTGCGGGCGAGGAGCGCGTCGAAGGTGCGGCCGAGAGTCGAACCGTAGTCCTGGCGCGACGCGGAGAGGAGGAACCCGGCGACGGCCTCGCCGCTGGCGAGCGATCGTGCTGCGTTGTTCGGTGTGTAGCCGAGCAGCCGGGCGGCCTCGAGCACGCGATGACGCGTGTCTTCGGAGACGCGCGAGTTCGGCTTGTCGTTGAGCACGAACGACACGGTGGCGCGCGACACTCCGGCCGCGAGCGCAACGTCGGTGCTGGTCGGTGCTTTGACGACCTGAGGTGTGAACATGCTGGCTTCAGTCTAGGCGTCGGGTGACAATCTGCTTACGCGGGTAACCGAAAACCGAGCAACGGCTTGTATTCGGCGGCGGTCGTCGGTTATGGTTACGCGTGTTAGCACGCAAAGTCGCCTGCTGTGAAAGGACACCCCTCGTGACATCGCCGTCAGATCCGAACCAGCCCCGCCCCGTTCAGCCGACCATTCCGCCGAATCTCACCGGCACGGTCGAGAGCTCGTCACTCGCCTCCACACTCACCACCTCCGGCTCCGCCTTCAGCGCGGCGCCCACCTCGGCCACCTCGGCCGTCGCCCCCAAGGTCAAGGTGCGCGGCAAACTGCTCAAGCTGATGATCTCGATGATGTTCGCGAACGTCGGCATCTTCATGATCTGGGGAGCGGTTCCCGGCATCCTGCTTCCCCTGCAGATCCAGGGCATCGTCGGTGACAGCGCCAAGGCGGGAACGCTGGCCGTGGTCGCCACGATCGGCGCCTTCGCCGCGATGCTCGCTCAGCCGATCGCCGGCATGGTGTCCGACCGTACGCGCAGCCGCTTCGGCCGTCGCGCGCCGTGGATGGTCGCCGGCGCTCTCGTCGGCGGACTCGCCCTGGTCGGGATGGCTGCAGCCAACGGGGTCGTGCAGGTCGCGATCGCCTGGGTGATCGTGCAGATCGCGTACAACTTCGCGCAGGGTCCGCTGAGCGCCATCCTGCCCGACCGGGTTCCCAGTGCCGTGCGCGGAACGTTCTCGGCCCTGGCCGGGCTCGGTGTCATGGTAGGCGCCCTGGGCGGCCAGATCGTCGGCGTGCAGTTCGCGCAGAACGTTCCTGCCGGCTACCTCACCTTCGCCGGCCTGGCGATGATCATCGTGGTGCTGTTCATCATCTTCAACCCGGACCGTTCGAACAAGGGCGAGCCGAAGCCGCCGTTCAACCTCGTCGCGTTCGCGAAGACCTTCTGGGTCAGCCCCCGCAAGCACCCCGACTTCTTCTGGGGCTTCACCGGACGCCTGCTCCTCTACGCCGGTTACTTCATGGTCACCGGGTACCAGCTGTACATCCTGCAGGACTTCATCGGCCTCAAGGATCAGGCTGTCGCCATCGTGCCACTGCTCGGCGTGGTCAGCCTCGCGGGCATCATCATCGCGACCCTCATCGGCGGACCGCTCTCCGACAGGCTCGGACGCCGCAAGATCGTCGTGATCGTGGCGGGCGTCATCCTCGCGATCTCGCTGGTCTTCCCGCTGGTCATGCCCACCGTCACCGGCATGCTGATCTTCTCGTTCGTCTCCGGCCTCGGCTTCGGCGCGTACCAGTCGGTCGATACGGCCCTGATGAGCGAGGTGCTGCCGTCGAAGGACGACTTCGCCAAAGACCTCGGCGTGCTGAACATCGCCGCGACCCTCCCGCAGACGCTCGCACCCGGTATCGCCGGACTGATTGTGGTCGTCTTCAGCGGTTACGCGGCGCTGTTCCCGATCGGCATCGTCATCGCCCTCGTCGGCGCCTTCGCGGTGCTGCCCATCAAGTCGGTCCGCTGATGACGGCCGCCGCCGGCACGACGACGTTCGCCGCGCCGCCCGCTGAGCGGCGGTCGGCACGGCCGAACTGGATGCTCTGGACCGCCCTCGCCCTGCTGGCCGTGTTCGTCGCGTTCGCCGTGCACGTCGCGATCGACCCGGAGCACCCGTTCACCCAGCCGCTCGACGACGCCTGGCGCCGCCTGGTCGGCTCGGGTCCGGGTGGACTCGAGAACAGTGTTCCGTCGCTGTTCTTCCAGAACCTGGGCGAACTGGCCGGGGCCGTGCTGATGATCGTCGTCATTCCGGTGGCGCTCTTCATCGTCGGCCGCTGGCGGTCGGCGCTCTTCTTCCTCGCCAACGATGCCATCGCATCCATCGCCATCGCGCAGATCGCGAAGAACCTCGTGAATCGCCCGCGACCGGCCGCCGACGAACCGAACGGACTGTTCGGCCCCCTCTTCACCGTCGACCACGGCTCGTTCCCCTCCGGCCACGCCGTGACGGTCGGCGCGCTCGTCATCGGCGTCGCGGCCCTCATCCCCGCCGGCCGCCGGCTCGGCTGGTGGATCATCTCCGCCGTGCTGGTCGCCGGGATCGTCTGGCAGCGCACCCTCATCAACGCTCACTGGCTCTCCGACACCCTGTTCGGCGTGCTCGCGGGCATCCTCGCCTCGATCCTCGTCTGGTGGGCGTTCTACCCTCTGTTGCAGAGGGACTACGGCCGCCGCCTCTTCAACCGAAAGTGAACCATCCGTCATGACCGACACCAGCACCGACACCGCCGCCACCACTCCGGAGGACACCGACGAGTTCATCGCCGGGCTCGTCTCCGACCTCAGCCTCGAGCAGAAGGTGCGCCTGCTCACCGGCGCCTCCTTCTGGACCCTCCACGACGAACCGCAGATCGGCCTCGAGACGATCGTCGTCTCCGACGGTCCTGCCGGCGTGCGCGGGCAGCTCTGGGATGAGCGCGACAGCTCGGCGAACCTGCCGTCGCCGACCGCGCTCGCCGCATCGTGGGATGTCGAGCGCGTGTTCGAGCTCGGACAGCTGATCGCCGCCGAGGCGCGGCGCAAGGGCGTCGGCGTCGCGCTCGGCCCGACCGTGAACATCCAGCGCTCGCCCCGTGGCGGCCGCCACTTCGAGGCGTACAGCGAGGACCCGTGGCTGTCGGGTGTCGTCGGCACGGCCTTCGTCAAGGGCGTGCAGTCGCGCGGCGTCGGAGCCACGCCCAAGCACTACGTGGCGAACGACAGCGAGACCGACCGGATGACCGTCGACGTGGTGGTCGACGAGCGCACCCTGCGCGAGGTCTACCTCGCCCCGTTCGAGCGGATGGTCACCGAAGGGGGCGCGTGGCTGGTGATGTCGTCGTACAACTCGGTCAACGGCATCACGATGACCGAGAACGAGCTGCTGCGCTCGCCGCTCAAAGACGAGTGGGGCTTCGACGGCGTCGTGGTCTCCGACTGGATGGGCGTGCGCGACACGGTCGCCGCCGGTGCGGCTGCGCAGGACCTCGCGATGCCCGGTCCCGACGGCGTCTGGGGGGATGCGCTGGTCGAGGCCGTGCGCGCCGGCCAGGTCTCCGAGACCGACATCGACGAGAAAGTGCTCCGCATCCTGCGGCTCGCCGGGCGCATCGGGGCACTCGCCGGCGTCGAGGCGGCTGCGCCGCTCGCCGAGCCGTGGCCGCAGGAGCGCATCGACGCCCTGCTGCGCGAGGCGGCCGCCGACGGCATCGTGCTCGTGAAGAACGACGGCGTGCTGCCGCTCGACGCCGGCTCCGGCCAGTCGATCGCCGTCATCGGCCAGCACGCCCGCATCGCGCGCAGCCAGGGCGGCGGATCGGCGACCGTGTTCCCCGACCACGTCGTCACCCCGCTCGCCGGTCTGACCGAGGCATTCGGCGACGCCGTCCGGTTCGCCCCGGGCGTGCGGTCGTCCGAGTCGTTGCTGCCCGTCGACGCGTCGGTGGCGTCCGATCCGGTCACGGGCGAATCGGGCGTGCACGTGCGGTTCCTCTCCGACGACGGCCGGGTCGTGCTCGACGAGCACCGCGGCAGCGGCCGGCTGATGTGGCTGGGCGACCCGATCCTCGGCGACACGGCCGTCGTCGAGGCGAAGACGACGTTCACCGCGCCCGCCGACGGCGAGTACGCGGTCGGCTTCGCCGGGCTGGGCCTCTTCCGCTTCGAGGTGGACGGCGAGCTGAAGAGCGACGGCCTGTTCTTCCCCGAGGGCACGGACCCGTTCATGGCGTTCCTCAACCCGCCGAAGCAGTCGTTCCCGATCCGCCTCGCGGCCGGTCAGACCGTCGAGCTTCGGCTCGAGCACCGCCCGCAGCAGCAGGCGGGCCTCTCGGCCGTGATGTTCACCCTCGGCTACGAGGAGCCGTTCTCCGACGCCGACGCCGAACTCGAACGAGCCGTGGCGCTCGCCGCCGACTCGGATGTCGCCGTCGTCGTCGTCGGCACCACCGACCAGCTCGAGTCCGAGGGCTTCGATCGCGCGAACCTGAGACTTCCCGAAGGTCAGGACGAGCTCGTGCGCCGTGTCATCGCGGCCAACCCGCGCACCGTCGTGGTGGTCAACTCGGGTGGTCCGGTCATCATGCCCTGGCTCGACGACGCCCCGGCCACGCTCCTCACCTGGTTCCCCGGGCAGGAGATGGGCGCGGCGATCGCGGACGTGCTCAGCGGCGCCCGTGAGCCGGGCGGCCGCATCCCGACCACCTGGGCGGCGGCCGAGGACGACGTTCCTGTGTGGCAGGTCGAGCCGGTGGACGGCAAGCTCTTCTACAGCGAGGGCCTCAACATCGGCTACCGCGAGTGGGCGCGTCGCGCGGCCGTCGGCGGACCTGCGCCGGCCATCCCGTTCGGTCACGGCCTGGGCTACACCGAGTGGGAGCTCGGCGAGCCGACGCTCGGCGCCGGTGCGGCGGCGGGTGCTCACGAGGGGGACGTCGCGACGCACGGCCTCACGGTGAGTGTGCCGGTGACCAACGTCGGCGACCGCGCCGGCAAGCAGGTCGTGCAGGTGTACCTGCAGCGGGTGTCCGACTCCGCGATCGAGCGTCCGGTGCTCTGGCTGGCGGGGTACGCCGTCGTGCGCTCGGAGCCGGGAGCGGCGACGGTGGCCTCTGTGGAGGTCGAGCCGCGCTCGCTGCAGTACTGGTCGGTCGACGATCACGCGTGGCGCACCGAAGAGGGAACCTACGCCGTGCGCGTCGGAACCTCTGTCGCGACACTGTCGGCACCCGTCGAGTTCACAGTCTGAACGGGATAGCGTGGCGGCAGCCGAGAGAAGGGGCCGCCGCCATGCTGGTCGACAACGCCGTCTATGTGGAAGGACGACGCACCGCCGATCCCACCTCGCTCGAGGAGACGTTCGAAACGGTGCGCGACCGCCACGGCTTCGCCTGGATCGGCCTCTACCGGCCGTCGGAGTCGGAGCTCGGCGCCGTCGCGACCGAGTTCGACCTGCCGCACCTGGCCGTCGAAGACGCCCTGACCGGTCACCAGCGCGCCAAGATCGAGAAGTACTCGGGCACGACCTTCGTGGTGCTGCGCCCCGCGCGCTACATCGACGAGACCGAGAAGGTCGAGTTCGGCGAGGTGCACGTCTTCCTCGGTGAGCAGTTCGTGATCACCGTCCGTCACGCCGAGAAGCCCGACCTCGCCGCCGTGCGGCAGCGGATGGAGGCGGACCCGGTGATGCTGGAGCACGGCCCGATCGGTGCGCTCTACGGCATCATCGACGAGGTCGTCGACGAGTACGCGCCCGTCATCGCCGGCCTCGAGAACGACATCGACGAGATCGAAGACCAGCTCTTCAACGGCGACCAGGCGGTTTCGCGGCGCATCTACGAGCTCTCCAACGAGGTGATGCTGT
Source organism: Leifsonia poae (assembly GCF_027921845.1). Classification (GTDB taxonomy): domain Bacteria; phylum Actinomycetota; class Actinomycetes; order Actinomycetales; family Microbacteriaceae; genus Leifsonia; species Leifsonia poae. Next base: position 22,371 of record NZ_BSEN01000014.1, on the reverse strand, counting down.
TCCAGCGCGCCGTCGCGCCGCTCGGTGCCGTGCTGCAGACGCTGCGGGACCACCTCGAGGCGGTTCACGCCGACGCGGCACTGCGCGAGGGATTCCGCGACGTGCACGACCACGTCATCCGGATCACCGAGCGCGCCGACGGGTTCCGGCAGGTTCTGCAGAACGCGCTCACCGTGCACACGACCCTGGTGGGTCAGCGGCAGAACGACGAGGTGAAGAAGATCTCGTCGTGGGCGGCCATCCTGTTCACGCCGACCCTGGTGGGAACGATCTACGGGATGAACTTCACCCATATGCCAGAGCTGCACTGGGCGTTCGGGTATCCGTTCGCGGTGGCCCTGATGGTGGCGATGGGGTTCGGCCTGTACTTCGCGTTCAAGCGCAAGGGCTGGCTGTAAGCCGCTACCCCTGTTCGTCGTCGATCGGGGAAGCGTCGCCCGCGGCGGCAGGGTCGTCCTCCCGCCAGGCGGCACGGCGGGCGGCGCGCGCGGTACGAGCGGTGTGCTCGCGCTTGAGTTCGTTCCATCGTGCGGCCGTGACGATTTTGCGCGTCGATTCGCCGGAGGGTGGAGCGGTCATGGTGGAGCCTTTCGCGTCGACGCGAGGTTCCACGCCGGTCGTCGATGCCGGCCATCGTCGCCCGAGCCGTGTTTACAATTCTACGCTCTGTAGAAAATGCAAGTGAACACGGCCCGGTCGTCGATGCTCACGCGACCGGATGCACCAGCTGCCGCACCTCGACGGGGGAGTAGCGCGCCTCGACGAAGCGCCCGGCGATCTCGACCGCCCGCTCGACGCTCTCGCAGTCGACCGTGTAGAAGCCCCCGACCCACTCCTTGGACTCGCTGAACGGCCCGTCGGTCGAGCGCACCCGATGTGGGGCGTCCCGGTCCTGGCGCACGACGACCGCGGTCTGTTGGCTGTATTCGTTGGAGTCCAGCAGCTCGTCGGATGCCCGGAGCTCCGTCTGCAACTGCTCGTGGACCTCCTTCCACTCAGCCGTGACCGCCGGGTCGGCATCCGGCCCCTCGATGGCGGCGTCGAACTCGGCGTTGTTGTAGATCAGAATCTCGAATCGCATCGTGCTCTCCTGTCGGTGGTGGTGACACCTGAACGTCGAACGGCTCACGCCCCGTTCGACATTCTGCTTTTCCTATGACGCGAGAGGTGCCGGATGTCGCTCATTTCGCCCGAATGCCCGACATTCGGCACCGCTCGCGTCGAATGTCGGGTAGGAAAGAGGGCGTGCCTGGATTCGCCTTCGAGAGACTGCGTCGCTGGCCGGACGTCGAAGCGCCCAACCTCTTCGCCGCCGACGCCGCCGACCGGCTCATCCTTGACACCGCGGCCGAAGCCGGCGCGTTCGATGCGCTCGGCGACGGCGAGCTCGTCGTCATCGGCGACGCCTACGGCGCCCTCACCCTGGCCGCTGCCGACCTCGGCGCACGTGACATCCGCGTGCATCAGGATGCGCTGACCGGCACCCGCGCGCTCGCCGCCAACGCCACGACCCTCGGCCTCGAGACCGCTTATGCCGACCACGACCTCGACGCCGCGCTGGTCGCCGGCGCCCGCGTCGTGCTGCTGCGACTACCGCGCAGTCTCGACGCCCTCGCCGAGATCGCCGCGCTCGTCGCCCGGCACGCGCATCCGGATGTCGTGGTCTTCGCGGGCGGGATGGTGAAGCACCTGACGACGGCTATGAACGGGGTGCTCGCCGAGTCGTTCGGCAGTGTCGCCGCCTCGCTCGCGCGGCAGAAGGCGCGTGTCCTCACAGTGACGGGCGCCCGCCCGGATGCGGCGGAGTCGCTCGAGCCGTGGCCGCGCCGCGCGTTCGACGACGAACTCGGGGTCGGGGTCTGCGCGCACGGCGCTGCCTTCGCGGGGACCTCCGTCGACATCGGCACCCGGTTCCTCCTGACGGTGATCGACGACGCCCTCCCGGACGCGCAGGCCGCCATCGACCTCGGCTGCGGCACCGGGGTGATCGCGACCACACTGGCGAGGCGGCGGCCGGGCATCCGGGTGCTGGCGACCGATCAGTCCGCGGCGGCGGTCGCATCGGCGCGGGCGACGGCGGAGGCGAACGGGGTCGCCGATCGGGTGGAGGTCGTGCGCGATGACGCTCTCGGTTCGCAGCCGGATGCGAGCGCCGACCTCATCGTGCTGAACCCGCCGTTCCACATCGGCAGCGCTGTGCACACCGGCATCGCGCTCCGGATGTTCGCCGACGCCGCCCGCGTGCTGCGGCCGGGCGGCGAGCTCTGGACGGTGTGGAACTCGCACCTCGGCTACCGCTCGGCGCTCGAGCGCACGGTCGGTCCCACCCGGCAGATCGCCCGCAACGCGAAGTTCACCGTCACGGCGTCGCGCCGCCCACCGGCCTGAGTCGATGCGACTCAGCGCGCGACGGCCCGGGGGTGGCGGCTTGCACCCCTATCTGCACTGGACCGGCCCCGACGGCACGACGACTCGTGGATGCACGAACGTTCTCGCGATGCTCACCGCTCGCTCGCAGGCGGGCGAGCCGCTGGCGGCTCCCGAAGCCGTCGAGCTGCGAGACGCCCAGCTCTACCGCTGGCTCAGCACGTAGGTCTGCGACGCCGCGCCGGTGAGCGGATGCGCGTGCCCGTCGCCGTAGGCCCGCCAGCCCCTCGACGTGTACAGGCCCACCGCGGCCGTGTTGTCCGTCAGCACATGGAGGACGAGCTCGTCGTGGCCGGCAGCAGCGGATCCGGCCACGAGCGCGTCCAGGATGGCGCCGCCGATGCCGTGTCTGGCAGCGGCCGGTGCGACCGCGAGCAGCGCGAGATACGCAGCGCCGGGCGGATCGGTCGCCGCGCCACCGCCCGGAGCGGTCACGAGGCCGAATCCGGCGAGTTCCGAGCCGGCCGTCCGCGCGACGACGAAAGCGACGCGCGGTCGCTCGAACTTCGCCAGGCAGCGTTCAGTCGTCCCCGCCACGGCCGGGTGCCCGTCCCGTGCCTCGACGGCCGACAACCACACGGCCACGCAGGCTCCGACATCGTCCGCGGTGCCGTCGACGAGCTGCGCGCCCTCAGGGAGGGTGTCGCCGATCCGCACGGCCATCAGTACCGTTCGCGGAAGCCGCCGATGAGCGTGACGACATTGCCGTCCGGGTCGTAGAGCGAGCAGAGCCGCACGCCCTTGTTCGCCTCGATGATGTCGCCCACGATGATCCCGCGCGCCTCGATCTCGCGCAGCTTCTCGTCGAGGTCGTCGACGGCCAGATTCAGCTGCGACGATCCGAAGCGCTCCCGGTCCTCCGTGACCTGCACCCAGCCGTTGCCGGTCACCCGCCACTCCACCAGGATGCCGGGCATGGGGATGTTCGTAGGCTCGACACCGAAGAGCCGTTCGTACCAGGCGGCGCTGGTCTCGACTTCGGACACAGCGACGACGGCGAGCACATGATCGACGGTGAGAGCCATGCCGCCACACTGGGCCGGCTCCGACGCGAAGTCAAGATCTCGTGCTCGCCGACGCCGCCGCGAGCCGCGGGGCTCTGGCTTCGGTTTCGGTGGTGAACGCGCCGAATGCCAGGCCGTTTGCGATGCCGATGCGCGATTCGGCGACGAAATCCGCGTAACGCGACTTGTCTCCGTCACCGACCGCTGCTAGGTTCTGCCTGGACATCCAACGTAGGACCTCCATGACGGACCCCCAGGGAGAGCAATGACGCGCACCGATCCTGCCGGCGACCAGGCGACCGCACCAGCGACGGGACCGGCCGACCGTTCCGGCCACCCGCACAAGCTTCAGTCCGACGGTGTGAGCGCCGCCGGCTCGATCGTGATGGCCGTCGCCGGAAGCGCACCCGCCTACTCGATCGCCGCCACCACGGCGACGCTCGTCAGCACCGCCGTGCTCGGTGCTCCGGGTGCGCTGCTCTGGTCGGCCATCCCGATGATGGGGATCGCGTGGGCCTTCCTCTATCTCGGTCGGGCCGACGTGAACGCGGGAGCCTCGTACTCCTGGGTCGCGCGGGCGCTGCATCCGGTGCTGGGCTTCCTCTCCGGTTGGGCGCTGGTGATCTCGGCGACGATCTTCATGGTCGCCGGAGCGCTGCCGGCCGGTGCGATGACGGTCACCCTGTTCAGCCCGAAGGACGCCGGCAACGTGGCGCTCATCACGGCCGTCGGCGCCCTCTGGTTCCTGGTGATGGCCGCCTGCGTGCTGTTCGGCGTGCACGTCACCGCGAGGGCCCAGTGGATCATGTCGGTCATCGAGGTCGGCATCCTCGTGCTCTTCGCCGTGCTCATGATCGTGCGGGCCGCGACCACGAGTCACGCAGGGCCGTCGTTCTCGTGGGACTGGCTGGGCTTCTCGCATCTGTCGGGCGCCGGCGTCTTCGTCTCGGCCGCGCTCATCGCCGCGTTCTACTACTGGGGCTGGGACGTCAGCGCCAACCTCAACGAGGAGACCAAGGACGGCCACAAGAGTGCAGGCGCCGCCGGGATCATCGGCGTCGTCATCGTCTTCCTGCTCTTCGAGATCTTCACCATAGGCACATTGATCATGCTGCCCGCGAAGACGATCGAGGAGAACAGCGGCAACATCCTGTCGGTCCTCGGCGACGTGGTGTGGCCGGGCATCGGCGGCAAGATCCTCGTCGTGGCGGTCGCGCTGTCGACCATCGCCACGCTCGAGACCACGCTGATCCAGGTCACTCGCACCCTGTTCTCGATGGGCCGTGATCACACGATCCCGGCGGCCTTCGGGCGCATCCACCCGAAGTGGCGCACGCCGGCCTTCGCCACCCTGATCGTGGTCGGCGTCTCGATGGTGCTGTTCATCGGCTCGAACTTCCTCGGAAGCGTCGGCGACATCATGAACAACGCGATCCTGTCGATCGGTCTGCAGATCGCGTTCTACTACACGCTCGCCGGTGTCGCGGTGGTCGTGGCCTATCGGCGGGTGCTCTTCCGCTCGGTGAAGAACTTCCTGCTCATCGGGCTCTGGCCGGCGGTCGGCGCCGTCTTCATGGCGTGGATCTTCATCGCGTCCATCCCGAGCAATGACGCGATCGTCAACATCCTCGGAATCGGGCTCATCGTGCTCGGGATCATCCCGATGCTGATCTTCTTCCGCAAGGCGCGCGGCTACTACACGCGGCGGCCGCTCGAACTGCCGGAGGAGCTCGACGCCACGGCGCCCGCCCACGTGGACGACGGCCCGATCGGCTGAGGATGCCCGGCGCGGCGCCAGCCGATTCACGGGCGCTGGTCAGGGTAGCGCGGTAGCTTTGCGACATCTGAGGGTGAATACCCGACCCAGCGGCTGGGAAGTCGAAATCGACAGAACGGCGCGCAATGTCCGCACCCGCTCCTACCCTCGCACCCATTCTCGGTCCGATCCGTAGAACCGGCCCGCGTATCACTACGCAGCCGACCGGCACGGCCAGCTACTCGCGGCTCCTCAACACGGTGCGCGACGCGGGCCTCCTGCGCCGCTCGCCCGTGTTCTACGCGCTGCTGTTCGCCGGCCTCGTGATCGCGCTGGGCGCCGGCATCGCCGGTATGGTCCTCCTCGGCGACAGCTGGTTCCAGTTGCTCGTCGCCGCAGCACTCGGCATCATCTTCACCCAGTTCGCGTTCCTCGGGCACGAGGCGTCGCACCGTCAGATCGCGTCATCCGGCCCCGTGAACGATCGGATCGGCCGGCTGCTCTCCACACTCGTCGTCGGCATCAGCTACTCGTGGTGGATGACGAAGCACACCCGTCACCACGCGAACCCGAACACCATCGGCAAAGACCCCGACATCGAGGTCGACACGATCTCGTTCCTCGAGGAGGACGCTGCCAAGCGCACCGGCATCATGGCGAAGATCACCGAGCGCCAGGGCTATCTCTTCTTCCCGCTGCTGATGTTCGAAGGCATCAACCTGCACGGCCGTTCGATCGCCACGCTGTTCGGCAAGGGGAAGATCGACGGCCGCGGCAAGGAGCTCACGTTCCTCGCCGTCCGCTTCACGGTCTACCTCGGCCTCGTCTTCTGGCTGCTGCCGTTCGGCATGGCCGTCGCGTTCCTCGGCGTCCAGCTCGCCGTGTTCGGCGTGTACATGGGAGCGAGCTTCGCGCCCAACCACAAGGGCATGCCCATCATCGAGCCCGGCGTCAAGGTCGACTTCCTCAGCCGCCAGGTGCTCACCTCGCGCAACGTCGAGGGCGCGGGAACGACCGCGTTCATGGGTGGCCTCAACTACCAGGTCGAGCACCACCTGTTCCCGTCGATGGCGCGGCCGCACCTGCGCAAGGCCGCGGCGATCGTGCGCGAGCACTGCGAGGCCGAGAACATCCCCTACACGCAGACCACCTTGATGCGGTCGTACGCCATCGTCATCGCGTACCTGAACCGCGTCGGCCTCTCGGCCCGCGACCCGTTCGACTGCCCTGCGGCGGCCGTCCTACGCTGATCCGGCTCCGGCGGGCAATGGCCCTCCGGCATCACCTGGTCACGGTGGCCGCGTTTCTCGTCTACCCGAAGCGGGAGGGCGGAGACGTGCTGGCCACGTTGACCGCCGACCCCGACGAACTGCCGAGCAGGATCGCTCTCGAGTCGGAGAGCGACGCCTCCGTCGACCTGTTCGCGCTCTACGACGTCTCGGACGCGCCGCGATTCGTCACCTACGTGTTCCAGCGCACCGTGGCCGCGCCCCGTTCCGCTCGACATCGCGGAGTCGCCGCCTGATCGCATCTTGACTCAGCGCCCGCGCCAGGCGAAGGTACTCCCAGAGACCTGAGAGGAGATCGCGGTGGGGAGCCTGATCTATGACGGCAGCGCCGAGTTCACATTCGACGACCGGGTGCTCGCGCACCTGCAGATCGTCGTCAGCAGCAAGTTGCGGAGACGCGAGGGTTTCCTGCTGATCTGGACCGATCGCACCGCGTCTCCCGAGGGACACCTGCGCTCGATCTGGCTCGATCCGTCCATCAGCGTGCAGTTCGCCTTCGCCGGCACCGCGCTTCCGGAGATCCAGCGCGAATGGCTCGAGATCCTCACGGAGAAGGCGAATTCCAATCCCGGTCTCCGGCTCGACGACGACCTGCGCGCGGAGATCAGGGAAGAGCTTCCTCAGGGCACAGCGAAGGCGCAGCGCTCGCGACGCAGCCAGCGCGTCCCCGTGAACGAGAGCTGAGTCCGCCCGCCCCGCTTACATTGCGGCTGGATGCGTGTTCTATGGCCAGCGGGACGGAGGTGCCCGATGAGCCCTCGCCGAGACGCGGAGCGCCGGCTGCGCGTGCACGTCACCGGCGGCGAGGTACTGGGTGTGCGCGAGGGGGCGATCTGCGCCTGGCGCGGCATCCCCTACGCAGCGCCGCCGACGGGTGAACGGCGCTTCCGCGCCCCGGCACCGGTCATCCCGTGGACCGGCACCCGAGACGCCTCCGCGTTCGGCGCCATCGCTCCGCAGACGCTGCGGCGCCGGCTGCGCGGAGCGCCGGCGCTCGTCGCGACGGACGAGGACTGCCTGACCGTCAACGTGCAGGCTCCAGTGGACGACGACGGCGGCGAACCGCTGCCGGTGATGGTCTTCATCCACGGTGGAGGCTACAGCTCCGGATCGTCTCGTGAATTCTCGGGCCGCGGGGAGAGTTTCGTCGCGTCCGGCCGGGCCGTCTACGTCAGCTTCAACTATCGGCTCGGGCCGTTCGGCTACCTCGACTTCTCCCTCTACTCGACGCCGTCGCACACGTTCGACAACAACCTCGGACTGCGCGATCAGCTGGCTCTGCTGCGATGGGTTCGGGACAACATCCGGGAGTTCGGCGGGGACCCGGGCAACGTGACGATCTTCGGGGAGTCCGCCGGCGGCAACGCGGTGATCGCGCTGCTGGCGATGCCGACGGCCGAGGGCCTCTTCACCCGCGCGATCGCCCAGAGCGCGCCGCCGTCCGCGATGTACGGGCCGGAACTGACGTCGGCGTGGGCGGCGGACTTCGTCGACATCCTGGCCGCCTCGACCGGGGCCTCGCCAGGGGACGAGCAGGAGGCGGGGGACCTGATCGCCGGCGCCGAGGTGGCCGACCTGCTCGCCGCTTCGCTGGTGCTGCAGACCCGGACCCCCGAGGTGTACCCCGGCCGGTTCTGCCTCGCGCCCGTGATCGACGGCGACCTGCTGCCCGAGCATCCGATGACCGCGATCCGGATGGGCCGGGCGCATCGGGTGCCGCTCATCATCGGCACCAACGATCGCGAGGGCACGGTGTTCCGCGGTCGTGTCGACATCCTGCCGCGCTCGCCCCGCCGGATCGCCGCCGTGTTCGGTCGCGCGCCCGTGTGGTCCCGCGACCGGATGAGGTCGGCGTATCCGGGGCTCCCCGACGCGCGCGGGGCCGCCGCCGACTTCAGCGGCGACTACGGGTTCTGGTACCCGAGTGTGCTGACGGCCGACTTCCACTCGGCGTACGCGCCCGTGCACTCGTACCGGTTCGACCTCGCACCCCGCCTGCTCAAAGTGCTCGGGCTCGACGCGACGCACGGGGTCGAGATGTTCGCGCTCTTCGACAGTCTCGATCTGCCGCTCGCCCGGGCGATGACCTCGCTGGGCGGCCGCGAACCCTATGCGGCGGCGGGCGAGCGGATGCGTGCGTACTGGCTCGACTTCGCCGAGGAGGGCCGCGTGGCCGACACCTGGCCGCCGTACGACGTCGAGCGCCGCGCCACGCTGATCATCGACCAGAACGACCGGATCGAGAACGATCCGCATCGAGCGCGGCGGCGGGCGTGGGGGCTGTTCCTGCCCGAGCTGTCGGGAGGTCTGCGGTTGTGGGCGGCCCGGTCGTCAGCCCAGGCCGAGCGCGCGGAACAGTGCGGACCAGCGTGACGGACGCGCGCTGGTCACCGTCACCGGCGACGCGGGCGGCGACGTGCGGTGCGCCGCTGCACGCAGGGAGCGACGCCCGGCCGCCGCGAGATCGTGCAGCTGGTTGCGCCGCGATCCGTCCCAGTTCGCGTAGAGATAGGTGCCGCCCGCGTCCGAGAACGCTCTGACGGGAGCGCGCACGTAGGCGTCGGGTCCGGCGAAGTAGCGGGCGCGCCCGGTGGCGATCTCCGCGGATGCCGTGCAGACGTCCACGACGCCGTCGGTCGTGATCAGGGCGACGATCGACCCGATGTCGTCTCGGGCTACGATCTCGATCTTCAGGTCGCGAATCTCGGGCACCTCGTGTCTCGGGGCCCGCACGCGCGGGCCGGTGATCTCTCCGAGGACGAAGGAGTGTCGTCGTGCCGGCAACCGCCGCTCACGGCGACGGCGCCAACTTCCCCACGCTCGATGCTAATCCCACTCCATTGATCGATTCCAACACGAGTTTGCGATGCCATTCAGCAGACGACCGGATGAATCGCGGCCCGGAGTACGGTGTGGCCAGGAGGCGCGATGAAAGTCAGTGACACGAGTGACCTGTGGTGGAAGAGCGCGGTGATCTACTGCCTCGACGTCGAGAGCTTCATGGACGGCGACGGCAACGGGATCGGGGATCTCGGGGGTCTGGCGACCCGCATCGATTACCTCGCTGAGCTCGGTGTCACCTGCCTGTGGCTGATGCCCTTCTACCCGTCGCCCGACCGGGACGACGGCTACGACATCACCGACTTCTACGGCGTCGATCACCGGCTGGGGCACCTCGGCGACGTCGTCGAGGTGATCCGGATCGCGCGCGACCGCGGCATCCGGGTGATCGTCGACCTCGTCGTGAACCACACCTCCGACAAGCATCCGTGGTTCAAGGCGGCGCGATCGAGCCGCGACTCCCCCTACCGCGACTTCTACGTCTGGCGCGACGAGCCGCCCGCCCACCAGCCGGCCCCGGTGTTCCCTGATCAGGAGACGAGCGACTGGCAGTGGGACGAGAAGGCCGGCCAGTACTACCAGCACGTCTTCTATCGCCAGCAACCCGATCTCAACATCACCGACGAGCGCGTGCGCGACGAGATCGTGAAGGTCATCGGCTTCTGGCTGGAGCTCGGCGTCTCCGGGTTCCGGATCGACGCGGTTCCGTTCCTGCTGCAGACCGACGGCGTCATCGACGGCGCCCGCAAGCTGCCCGACCCGCACGCCTACCTGCGCTCGCTACGGGCGTTCCTCGGGCGGCGCACGGGCGACGGCATCTTCCTCGGCGAGGTGAACCTGTCGCGCGAGAGGCAGAACGAGTTCTTCGACGGTGCGGAGGGCGACGAGCTGACGATGCAGTTCGACTTCATCGCGATGCAGAACCTGTACCTGTCCCTCGCCCGCGGCGACGCGCGGCCGCTCGCCGAGGCGTTGCTCTCGCGGCCGGAGGGCTCTCCCGACATCCAGTGGGCGAACTTCGTGCGCAACCACGATGAACTCACCCTCGACAAGCTGACGGACGACGAGCGCCAAGAGGTGTTCGCCGCGTTCGGCCCTGAGGAGCGGATGCAGGTGTACGGGCGCGGTCTCATCCGGAGGCTGCCGCCCATGCTCGACGGCGACCCCCGCCGCATCCGGATGGTCTACAGCCTCCTCTTCTCGCTGCCGGGCACCCCCGTGCTGTTCTACGGGGAGGAGATCGGGATGGGCGAGAACCTCGATGCCGGCGGCCGGATGTCGGTGCGGACGCCGATGCAGTGGACCGCCGGACGCAACGGCGGCTTCTCCACCGCCCGGCCGTCGCGGCTCCGCACGCCGATGACCGAGGGCGCGTTCGGTCCCGAGCATGTCAACGTCGCGGACCAACGGCACGACCCGGACTCGCTGCTGCAGTTCATGACCGGCCTGATCCGGCACTACCGCAACGCCCGCGAGCTCGGCTGGGGAGCGTTCGAGGTGATCGAGCAGCCCGACTCCGCGGTGTTCGCGCACACGCTGACCGCCGGGCGTCACCGCACCGTCGCCGTCCACAACTTCTCGCCGGATGCCCGCACGGTGCGCCTGCCGGTGGGCCTGCCCGACGCGGCACTGGCTGCCGAGCCGGTCGGCGAGCACGGCATCCGGCTCGTCGACCACTTCACCGGCGTGACGGTGCCGGTCGAGCGCGGTGCCGCGGAGGTGCCGCTCGACGGATACGGGTACCGCTGGTTCCGCGTCGAGGGCTAGAGGATGGAGGGCTAGAAGATCGGGGGCGCGCTCGTGAGCGGCCGGTGGCAGACTTTCGGGCATGGACATCGAACAGTGGTGGCCGCGGCTCGCGCAATCCGCTCGAGAGTGGCTCGTTGCGAACAACGGCGATGAGGTTCCGTCGGAGATCGTCGAAGAGATCGAGGCCGCCGGCGGCCCCGGCCTGCACGACTCGTGGTGGGGCGATGAGGTGCCGAAGCACCACTCCATGCCCGACACGGCCGTCGACTGGATCGAGGCCTCCGCGAACGACGAGCCGACCGACGTGCCCTAGCCGGCCGGCGGCCTGCCCGGTTGGCCGGCGTGGCCGGCCACCTGCCGCCGACGCATTTCCGGAACCTCGAGCGGACACGCCGCGTCGACCGGCACAACTCCGGAGAACGCGCGCCGACGGCCCCGATCATCCGGATTCATGCGGGGCGGCCCGCATCCGCTCATGGCCGGAATACGGGGATGCGGATGAAAGTTGAGCTTAGTAGACTCAACTTTGTCCGACCCGTCTGAAAGGAGACCCATGGCCAACATGCAGGGTGCACCCTCCACGCAGGAGGAGCAGAAGAGCGCGCTCGAACAGTACGGTGTGAACCTCACGGAGATCGCCAAGAGCGGCAAGCTCGACCCGGTCATCGGGCGGGACGCCGAGATCCGCCGGGTGAGCCAGGTGCTGACCCGTCGCACCAAGAACAACCCCGTGCTCATCGGCGAGCCAGGCGTGGGAAAGACCGCCGTGGTGGAGGGCCTCGCCCAGCGCATCGTCGCGGGCGACGTGGCCGACTCTCTCAAGGGCAAGCAGCTCGTGATGCTCGACCTCTCCGCGCTGGTCGCCGGCGCGATGTACCGCGGCCAGTTCGAGGAACGCCTCAAGGCCGTGCTCAAGGAGATCAACGACGCCGAAGGCGGCATCATCACGTTCGTCGACGAGCTGCACATCCTGATGGGCGCCGGCGGTGGCGAAGGATCCGTCGCGGCCTCGAACATGCTCAAGCCGATGCTCGCGCGCGGTGAGCTGCGGCTCATCGGCGCCACCACGCTCAACGAGTACCGCGAGTTCATCGAGAAGGACGCCGCCCTCGAGCGCCGCTTCCAGCAGGTGTACGTGGGCGAGCCGAGCGTGGAAGACACGGTCGCCATCCTGCGCGGGCTCAAGGGTCGCTACGAGGCGCACCACGGTGTCACCATCGAAGACTCCGCTCTCGTCGCCGCGGCGTCGCTCTCGAACCGCTACATCACCGCCCGGCAGCTCCCCGACAAGGCGATCGACCTCATCGACGAGGCGGCCAGCCGGCTCAAGATGGAGATCGACTCGGCCCCGGTCGAGATCGACACGCTGCAGCGCGTCGTCGAGCGCATGAAGCTCGAGGAGTTCGCGCTCAAGAAGGAGAAGGACGACGCGAGCAAGGACCGCCTCGCCCAGCTGCAGGAGCGGCTGCGTGAGAGCGAGAGCGAGCTCGAAGAGCTGCAGGAGCGCTGGCGGCTCGAGAAGGCGTCACTCAACCGCGTGGGCGCGCTGCGCTCGCAGCTCGAGGAGGCCAAGACCAAGCGCGACCTCGCCCTGCGCGACGGCCGCTACCAGGAGGCGTCCAAGATCGAGTACGAGACCATCCCGTCGATCGAGCGCGAGCTCGCGGAGGCCGAGCAGGCCGAGCAGCACCCGGATCGCCCGCGGATGGTGAACGAGCAGGTGACCAGCGAGGACATCGCGGCGGTCGTGGCGGCGTGGACCGGCATCCCGGTCGATCGCCTGACCCAGGGCGAGACGGAGAAGCTGCTCCACCTCGAGGCGGAGCTCGGCCGCCGGCTGATCGGGCAGAAGCGTGCGGTGACGGCCGTGGCGGATGCGGTGCGCCGAACCCGCGCGGGGATCTCCGACCCCGACCGGCCGACCGGGTCGTTCCTGTTCCTGGGTCCGACCGGTGTCGGAAAGACCGAGCTGGCCAAGGCGCTCGCCGCGTTCCTGTTCGACGACGAGAAGGCGATGGTGCGCATCGACATGAGCGAGTACGGGGAGAAGTTCTCCGTCTCGCGGCTCGTCGGCGCCCCTCCCGGCTATGTCGGTTACGAGCAGGGCGGCCAGCTGACCGAGGCGGTGCGGCGTCGTCCGTACTCCGTCATCCTGCTCGACGAGGTCGAGAAGGCGCACCCAGAGGTCTTCGACGTGCTGCTGCAGGTGCTCGACGACGGCAGGCTGACCGACGGTCAGGGCCGTACGGTCGACTTCCGCAACGCCATCCTGATCCTCACCTCCAACCTGGGCAGCCAGTATCTGGTGGACCCGACGTTGAACGAGGTCGAGAAGGAGGAGGCCGTGCTGCAGATGGTGCGCCAGGCGTTCAAGCCCGAGTTCGTGAACCGCCTCGACGACATCGTGGTGTTCTCGACGCTCGACAAGGAGGAGCTCGGCGAGATCGTCGAGCTGAACATCGACCGCCTGATGCGGCGCCTGCAGGACCGCCGGCTCGAGCTGGCCGTCACGCCGGATGCGCGTGCCTGGCTCTCCGAGCGCGGCTACGACCCGATCTACGGTGCGCGTCCGCTGCGCCGGCTGATCCAGCACGAGATCGAGGACCGGCTCGCGACGGCGCTGCTCAGCGGGGTCGTGCGCGACGGGGACCTCGTGCGCGTCGACATCGCACCCGGCGGCGACGCTCTCACCGTCGTCCCCGTGCGCGACGAGGAGTAACCCCTCCGCCTGCAGCGCACTCAGCACCCCCGCACACACGATCGAGTCCGAACTTGTTGCGCCGAAATGCGGCGTGTTGCGGCAACAAGTTCGGACTCGATTTCGGTGGAGCTGCTACGGCTGGGCGAGCCAGCCGTGGCGCGGCGGAGTCGGCCAATGCGGCTTCGTGGAGACGATCGACGACACTGCGCCGGTCGAGGGCGACAGCAGCACCTCGCGCTGCTGCGGGTGGAACCAGTCGAACAGGCCGCCGAGCGATCCGGCGCGGCTGTCGAACGACGAGTCGCCGATGCGTCCGGTCAGCCAGTTGTTCTCGATGAACCGCAGCACCGACGTCTGCTCGATCGCCGTGTGGTCGACCTTGTTCTTGGCCGCGTACGGCGAGATCACGAGCAGCGGCATGCGCTGGCTCGGTCCGCAGCGGTCGGCGTAGCCGCCGGCCACATGCTTCACGCTCGTGCAGACGGTCGAGTCCGCTGCCGGGTCGTTCGACCCGTTCGCGACCTTCGGTGCCACGTGGTCGTACCAGCCGTCGGAGTCGTCGTAGGTGACGACGACAGCAGTGCTCGACCACGAGCTCGACTTCTGGATGGCGTTGATCTCGTTGACCAGGAACTTCTGCTCATCCAACGGGTCGGAGTAGCCGGCGTGCCCATCCTGAGCCTCCGGAGCCTTGAGGAACGACACCGACGGGAGGTTGTTGTTCTGCAGGGCGGCGTCGAACGAGGTCAGGTCGTACTGGTGGTTGGCCTGGTCGGTGTGACCGATCGCCTTCTCCGACGACGGCGCGAGGTGGTGCGGATTCGACGTCGACTTGTAGTACTGGAACGGCGAGTGGTGCGGCGAGTAGTCCTTCACGGCCGCGCCGGTGATGTTCGCCGTGGTCGCGTCGCACTTCGCGTAGCTTCCGGCGGCGCCGCTCCACGGCGTGGTCGGCGTGAACCCGCCCTGGAACCAGCCCCAGGTCACGTTGCGCTTGTTCAGCAGGTCGCCGACGTTCTTGCCCGACATCCCGACGACCGCGCTGGTCGACGTGTGGTCGTTGTCGGAGCAGTCGTCGTACGCGGGGTCGGGGTCGCCGATCACGCTTCCGACGCCGGCCGCATTCGGCGACGAGACCGCCGTCGAGGCGGGCAGCACCGCGCCGGACTTCGGGTCGTACGCCGTGCCGCCGTGCGTCTGGCCCGAGATCAGGTTGAGCGCGCCGGGCGTCGACGGTCCGAACAGGGTGTCCCAGTTGTTGTCGCTCATGGAGTAGTTCTGGGCGTAGTTCCACAGACCCGTGACGGTGTTGCCGTCGTAGTAGTCCATGGCGAGTCCCGGAGCCCCGAAGAGTCCCGTGCAGGTGTCGGTGGACGTCTTCTGCACGAAGAGGTCCATCTTGCCGCCGTCCACCGCCTGCTGCTCGGCGCTGTAGCCGTGGTTCTGGTCGCAGGTCGCTGCCTGCGACGGCGCCAGGCGCTTGGGCGGGTAGAGGTTGGGGTTCTTCGTGAGGGCGCCCGAGGTGACGAGGGTGTTCGCCTTCGGGGTACCCTTCGCTGCGGTGAAGGTCGTGCCGTCGGTGTTGGCGGCGGTGGGATAGGTGCCGAAGTAGTGGTCGAACGAGACGTTCTCGTCGAAGATCACGACGACGTGTTTGATCGGCGTCATCGTGAACGACGACGAGTGTGAAGGCGAATGATCGGTGCCGGCGACCGCCGGTGATCCCGCGAGTATCCCCGCGCCGACCAGGGCTGTCGCGCCGACGAGCGCGAGAGCCGCATGACGCAGACGGAACGTGCTGAACACTGGTTCCTCTTTCTCTTCTCTGGTGTCGGCGCGGGTGCGCCGAGTCTGTGCGGCCGGTCAGGCGAGCATGCTGCGCCCGAGCCAGTCGGAGCTGTCGCGCGCACCGGGCAGCGCGAAGTAGTAGCCGCCCCCGAACGGCGAGATGTAGTCGACGAGCGGCTCGTCGGCGAGCCGCTTCTGCACGGTGACGAACTGGCGCTCGATGTCTTGGTTGAACGCCGTGAAGATGAGGCCCATGTCGAGGTTGCCGTTGGTGTCGAGACCCGCGTCGTAGTTGTATGCCCGGCGGAGCATGCGCTGATCCGCAGTCTCCGCGGTTCGCGGATTCGCGAGTCGCATGTGCGCGTCGAACTGGATGACGTCGCCCGTCGCGTCGTTCTCGTAGTGCGGGTCGTCGAACTCGTGGGAGGCCGTGAGGGGTGCGCCGCTGTCACGCCGACGGCCGATCATGTTCTCCTGCTCGTGCAGATTCACCCGATCCCAGAACTCGACGAGCATCCGGATGAGGCGCACCACGTGGTAGCTGCCGCCGGAGACCCAGGCCGGTTCCGCTCCGCCGGCCTTCGCCCAGACGAGGGATGCCATCAGCGCGGCATCCGTCACCGCGGGGTTGCCGGTGCCGTCCTTGAACCCCATCAGGTTGCGCGGCGTGCCCGACGGCCGCGGAGGCGACACGAACCCGTCCTGCCGCCAGCGCACCTGCATCGCGCCACGCGTCGCGCGGGCGATCTCACGCACGGCGTAGGTCACGGCGTCCTGGTCGTTCGCGCAGACCTGCAGCAGTAGATCGCCGTCGCAGACCTCGCGTCGGAGGGCGTCGTTCGGGAAGTCCTCCATGGTGCGCAGCCGGGCAGGCTTGGCCGCCGCGAGCCCGAACCGGTGGTCGAACAGCGACGCCCCGACCGAGAGCGTCACAGTGAGGCCATCCGGTTGCACCGTGCCGCCGAGGATGCCCGAGTCGCGCGGCGGTGCGGTGAGTCCGGGGTCGGGCGGGGTGCCGCCGGTCGTGGCGAATCGCGCGCGAGCGGTGATGGTGCGGAACAGGTCGGCGAGTTCGGCGCGATTGGCCGCGGTGACGTCGAGGGCCACGAACGCGGAGGCGCGCTGGGCCGGGGTCAGGATGCCCTGCTGGTGCACGCCGTGGAACGGGAACGCGCCGGATCCCTCCACGGTGCTCGCCGCGGTTCCGCCCGGCGACGACGCTGCGGCAGCGGGCGACCCGGCCGTCAGCGTTGCGCCGGCGGCCGCCGCGAGTGGCGCCGCCACCCCGGCCCCGAGCGCCGCGCCCAGGAACCCCCGTCGATCGATCCCCGTCATGATTCCCTCCGGATGTCGCAGATGGCCGCCACCGGGGCCAGCAATTCGGCCGCCTCGTCGAGTGCTGCGTCGAGGCGCTGGCGGTCGGCCCGCGGCAGCGAGGCGAGCGGTGTCCAGGTGCCGTCGGCGTGACGGTAGGTCTCGACCAGGCGGTGCGACGAGACGAGCGAGGCCATCGTCGCCGCGAGCGCCTCGTAACGCGAGCTCAGGATGTCGTGCAGCGGGGCCAGGGCCTGCTCCGCCCCCGTGAGTTCGGCGTCGATGCTGGCGAGGGTGGACCCGGAGCCCGCGTCCGTCGCATCCGTGAGGTCGAACTGGATCGCGTTCTCGACGATCTCGTGCGCGCGGAGTCCGATGTCGTTCGGATCGATCTCCGCGTCGGCGAAGTCCGTGGCGAGCTGTGCGGTGTCGGAGGCGAGCCGCGCGATCGCGGCGGGGATCGCGCCGGACGTCGTGTCGGGCACGGCTCCCGAGCCCGGCCAGAGGAGTGCCTCGATCTTGTGGAAGCCGGTGAGGCCGGGGTCGTCGGCGGCCGTGCGGCCCGGCGCGGGCATCCCGTCGATCGCATCGCCGAGGTCGCCGAAGGCATCGTATGCGGCGCCGAGCGTCTGGTAGGTCTGGTGAGCGGTCAGCCAATCATGGCGTGAGGCCGCTAAGTGGCCCTCCGATGCGTCGTCGCCGAGGAGCGCGACCTGCTGGCGGAGCACGGGGATGCGCGAGGCGACCCAGCGTCCGTAGGTCTGGGCGACGGGTATGAGGTCGTTGCGCGTCACCGGCACTATGCCCGGCGTCAGCTGAGCTCCCGGTGGTGCGGCGCCGACCATCACGGTGGGGCCGCGGACCGGATCGGCGTCGGCGGGCAGGCAGACGAAGCGGTAGCGTCCGGACCCGAGCGTCACCCGGGCGGTCGCTCGCGCCGCGGCCCCGATGCTCTCGAGGTCGAGGTACACCTTCTTGCTGTCGGCGGCCTGCAGGTAGACCTCGATGCCCGCGACGGTGCGGTTGGTCACGGTGAAGGTCTGGTCGCCGCCGTTCACGTGGGCCTTCGCGCCGGAACCCCAGCCGGCGCCGCACGTGTCGAGATCCGCCGAAACCGAATAGGTGGTCGACGACGCGGCACTGCCCGGATGCGCGGCGGCCGACACCACGCCCGGTCTGGCCGCGATCGTCAGCACCACCGCGACCGCCACCAGCACTCCGAGTGCCGCGAAGAACGCGGCGATCCGGGAGCGCTTGGACATCGCGCGATGCCTCCTCGAGGTGATGGGTGGGGGTCGTCCGCGGGGCGAGCAGAGAGGTGCGACGCCAGCGGACAGTGCGATGCTAGGGCGGCGCCGAGCGACCGGAGCCCGGCTTCACGTTCTGTTCACCCGACCGCCACGCGCCGTACCTCGAACGGGGGACTCCGGCCCCGGCGCCCAGCCGTGGCGGCGTAGGCTTTCAGCCATGCTTGCTACCGTCATCCACGGCGAACGGGACATCCGCGTCGAAGAGGTCCCCGATCCCGTTCTTTCCACCGGAGGCGACGCCATCGTGCGCGTCGTCGCCGCCTGCGTCTGCGGTTCCGACCTGTGGCCCTACCGGGGTGTCACCCCCACGCATCACGCGCACCGCATCGGACACGAGTTCGTCGGCGTGGTCGAGGAGGTCGGTCCGGAGGTCACGACCATCGCCCCGGGAGACTTCGTGATCGCGCCCTTTTACGACTGCGACATGACCTGCGTCAACTGCAAGAACGGCGTCAGCACGTCGTGCCTGAACGGCGGCTGGTGGGGCTCGGACGACAAGCTGGGCGGGTTCGCCGACGGCGGCCAGGGCCAGAAGGTGCGCGTTCCGCACGCCGACGGCGCCCTCGTGGCGACGCCCGAGTACCCGAGCGAGGAGCTCATCCCGAGCCTGCTGACGCTCTCCGACGTGATGGGCACCGGGCACCACGCTGCGGTCTCGGCCGGTGTCACCGAGGGAAGCACGGTCGTGGTGGTCGGCGACGGGGCCGTCGGCCTCTGCGCCGTGCTCGCGGCTTCGCGGCTCGGCGCTTCGCGGATCATCGCGATGTCGCGGCACGAGTCGCGCCAGGAGCTGGCTCGCGCCTTCGGAGCGACGGACATCGTCGCGACGCGCGGCGACGAGGGCGTCGCGGCCGTGAAGGAACTGCTCGACGGGATCGGCGCCGACTGCGTGCTCGAAGCGGTCGGCACCAAGGAGTCGATGGACCAGGCGATCCGCTCGGCCCGCCCGGGTGGGATGGTCGGCTACGTCGGTGTCCCCAACGGCGGCCCCGAGCTTCCGGTTCGCCCGCTCTTCAACGACAACATCGGCGTCAACGGCGGTGTCGCCCCGGTGCGCAACTACGTCGAGGAGCTGCTGCAGGACGTGTGGTCGGGCGCGATCGACCCCGGCCGCGTGTTCGACCTCGAGCTGCCGCTCGAAGAGGCCGCCGAGGCGTACGCGGCGATGGACGAGCGCCGCGCGATCAAGGTGCTGCTACGCCCGTAGAGCGCTACCGCTGCCGGGCTGCCGGGCTGCCGCGCGACACCCCGGCGTGAGTGGTCGCTAACTGTCGCGCGCAAGGGCCCTCAGGCGCCGGCAGCGACAGTTCGTGACCGTTCACGCCCCGGCGCCCGCCCAGGCTGTGGAGAAACACGAATGGCGCCGATCGACCTTCCGGAGTCGGGTGAAGGTCGAGTCGGCGCCACTCAGTGCCGTGCCGCGTGCGGGCGCGGCACGGCGCGTTGCGCGCTGCTAGGCGTTGACGACGAGGATGTCGTCGAGCGCGACGCGCGTGCGGGGGGCGAGCTCGCGCTCGCGCAGGCGGTCGGGAAGGGCATCCGGGTCGCCGACGGTGCCGAGGGTCGTCACCGAGACGGGAACGAAGCGCTCGTCGATGTCGAACGCCTCGCGCAGGCCCTGTGCGTCGAAGCCGCCCATCTGGTGGGCGTGCAGTCCGTCGTGGTGGGCCTGGATGGTCAGGTGGGCGACGGCCTGTCCGAGGTCGTAGTTCGCCCAGCGGCGCTCGTTGCCCTCGGGGTCGATGACCTCGGCGAGGGCGACGATCAGGGCACCGGCCGAACCGGCCCAGGTGGCGTTGAAGCCGAGGAGGTTCGCGACGATCGCGTCGAAGGCGGGCGTTCCGCGACGGGCGACGATGAAGCGCCACGGCTGCGTGTTGGCGGCGGAAGGCGACCAGCGCGCCGCTTCGAGGGCGGCGTTCAGCTTCTCTTCGTCGATAACGGCTGCGGCGTCGTACGACCGCGGGCTCCAGCGCTCGGCGAGGGCCGGAAGCAGCTGTGCGGTGGTGTCGGCGGTGCGGGTCGACAGGTCGGCGAGTGACATGGAACTCCTGGAGTCGAGGGTGGGTGAAGACGCGGCTCCATTGCCTGCCTATCTATTTCTGTTCATCCATGTAAACGCATCAATCTGTGAGGTATTCCCAGAGTCCGGCGCTCCGCATGACGTTCCTCGTCAGCGGCGGCGCCGCCGTAGCGCGGATGCCGATCACGCGGCGATCGGCGCCTCGCCGTCCTGGTACTCCTTCGAGAGCATCCGGTACGACTTCGTGAGGAACGCGCCGAGCGCGAGCAGCACCAGCGCGATGCCGGCGAAGAAGAACACGAGCGCGATGCCGCGGGCCTCGCCGTCACCGACCAGCCATCCCCAGCTCGCCTGTCCCTCCTCCGTTTCGAGGAACGGGATGATGATGAACTCCGCGATCGGCG
The DNA here is from genome assembly GCF_027921845.1 of Leifsonia poae. Classification (GTDB taxonomy): domain Bacteria; phylum Actinomycetota; class Actinomycetes; order Actinomycetales; family Microbacteriaceae; genus Leifsonia; species Leifsonia poae. The sequence continues at coordinate 1,765 of NZ_BSEN01000014.1, read as the reverse complement.
CGATGAGGAAGGCCGTGATCGGAGCGGCGGCCGACTCGAAGGCCTGGGCGAAGCCGAACACCCTGCCCTGCCGGCGGAAGGTCACGACCTTCTGGATGACCGTCTGCTCCGAGGCCTCGACGGCCGGGATCAGCGTCATGTAGAGCCAGATGCCCGCCGCGTACAGCCACCACCAGTCCCGGATGGTGAACAGTGAGCCGAGCACGCCCATCACGACGACGAGCACGAGCATCGTGCGGATCGGGTTCGCGCCGAGGCCGAACTTCGCGACGACCAGGCCGCCGACGATGAAGCCCGTCGACGCGACGCCGAACACCACGCCCCAGAGGGCGACGGGGAACAACTCGAGACCGTACGGGTCCATCAGGGCCAGGTAGACGCCGCCGATGAGGTTGTTGAACGTCGAGAAGATGATCAGCGCGAACAGCCCGGGAGCGCTCCGGATGGCCGCGATGCTGCCGCGCAGATCGACGGCGGGCCGCTTGCCTCCTTCGACGTGCGGCGCCTCCTCCGGGATCCGCAGGAACAGCAGGTGCAGTAGCGCGATCGCCGTGAGCAGGATGGCGATCACGAGCGTCCAGCCCATGCCGAGTAGGCCGATCGCCAGGCCGCTGAAGACGCTCGTCACGATGAACGCGAGGCCCTGCACTGTGCCGACCATGCCGTTCGCGTTCGCGTGCCGCTCCACCGGCACGAGGAGGGTGACCGTGGTCGACAGCGCGATGTTCCGCATGTTCTCGATCACCGAGCCGAACAGTATGACGCCGGCGAAGATCCAGAAGATCGGGCCACCGAGATCGATGATCGCCGACTCGGGGTACAGCAGGTAGAAGACGCCGGCGATGCTGAAGGAGACGAGCGTTATCACGCTCGCGAACAGCATCACGTGATACTTGCGATGACGGTCGACGACGGTGCCGAACACGATCGAGAACACGGCGACCAGCAGCATGTAGGTGCCGCCGACGATGCCCGTGGCGAGCACGGATCGCGTCTCCAGGTACACCCAGAACGTCAGCGCGAACCAGAGGAAACTCGTCGTGATGTTCGCGATCATCGTGTTGATGAGCACCTGAGCGAACGTGCGCATGCCGCCCGCAGGCGGGGTGGATCTCTCTGACGCGACTGCCGACGGCTCCGTCATGCGTCGAGGCTACGGGATGCCGCCGACGCTGTCACGGGTGGACGCTGATCGTGGAACGCGTTCTCGCCTCGCTGTCGAGTCCGCATTGCGGAGGACGTGGGAGTGCTCAGCGCTGTGAACGGCTTGTGTCCGCTGTGTAAATTTTCACGAGTTTTGGAAGCGCTTTCAGACCCTCTTTCGGGGGTCACCAACCGGGGTACAAGGCGGGGTACACGGGCGCTGCCGGAGATTGATGCGGGTTCAATGCACGACGAAAACGGAATGCCGCGTGACCGGCCATTCTGCGACCCCCACTCGGGGGTGTGTCCGTCATTTCGCCGACGCGTTTCCGATGTCCGCGTGTCGGCGGACCCGGGTGCCGTCGACGCCCTCGAAACCGCGCGGTGGGTGGGTCTCCGAACGCGGGCGGAGGACCCGATTTTCGACTTGCGCCGGGTCTGAGAAGGCGGCTAGAAACAGGACATCCCGAATCCGACCAGGTCCCCGACGTTGTGGATTTCACGCCCTCGACCACGAAAGGTCTCATTCGTGTTTATTTTCATTCTTCAGATCAGGCACATGATCGAAGGTCATCCGGAGTTTTATCTGTTTGCGGTGTATTCGGCGTTGATCTGGGTGATT
>NZ_BSEN01000013.1:111181-290525 GCF_027921845.1 Leifsonia poae | reverse complement strand
GCCACCACACATCGACCCCCACCGCCGACCCCGCCCCGGCGGACGCCCCACACTCTCCTACGCCACCAACCCCACCACACTCACCGACCCCACCGAACACGCCGCATGACGCACGCCTCGATCACGCGGGCGGGTCGACGTTGGCGCACGCGCACACGATGCTCGACATCTCAACGCGCTCTCGCTCGTGCTGAATGCTTCGAGTGGTGCCGCGAAGCTTCACGCGCTGTACCCTCGGCGACAGCAGGCACTGCGCAAAGCCGACGTCCTCCCGCCCGAACCGCCGCCAGCCCAGCATCACCTCAGAGAACAAACCACCACCCCAGAGAACCAAGCACCACACACAAGAAGGAGAAACCGTACCCATGGACATGCGACTGGAACTGGTCCCGCTGCCGACGACGGATGTCGAGCGCACGAAGGAGTTCTACGTCGACCGGGTGGGATTCCGGCTCGATCACGATGTGGAGCCGGGTAATGGCATGCGGGTGGTGCAGCTGACGCCGCCGGGCTCAGCGTGCTCGATCGCCTTTGGGACTGGGTTCGGCGATCCGGGCGCACCCCGTGTCGCGAACCTTCACCTGGTGGTCGACGATGTCGAGGCGGTGCGAGGCGAACTCGTCGCGAACGGAGTCGATGTCTCGAGCGTGGCCGACATGGGCGGAGTGCTCTACGCATACTTCAACGATCCTGACGGCAATTCGTGGGCGCTGCAGCAGATCACTGCGGACGCTCGTCGACCGGATGCGGTCTGACGGGACGGCCGGCGCAGGCGCTGCTGGCCCACGCTGCCGGCGCACGCATCGAGCCCACGCTGCCGGCGCACGTACCGGGCCCACGCTGTTAGCGCACGGCCGTGGTGGTCCGATCCCGGGTGGTGAGGTCGCGGTGGGTCGCGGTGGCACGCCAGCCGTCGGCGGTGAGCAGGTCGCGGATCTCCTGCCCCTGCAGCTCGCCGTGCTCGAGCACGAGGGTCCCGCCGGGGTGCAGCAGACGCTGAGCGACGCGGGAGATGATGCGCACGACATCCAGCCCATCGGCTCCGCCGTACAGGGCGGCGGGCGGATCGTAGAGCCGCACTTCGGGATCGCGCGGAATGGCTTCGGCAGGAATGTACGGGGGGTTCGAGATGACGACGTCGACGGTGCCGTCGAGCTCGGGCAGGGCGTCGGCGAGATCGACGAAGACGACGCGCGCGTTCGTCGCGCCGGTCTCCTCGACGTTGCGCCGCGCCCAGATGAACGCCTCAGGCGAGTTCTCGACGGCGAGGATGCGCGCGTGCGGGACCTCGGTGGCCATGGCGAGGGCGATCGCGCCGCTGCCGGTGCCGAGGTCGACGCCGATGGGTTCGGGGCTCGGTACGGCGCGAAGCGCGTCGATGGCGAACTGTGCGACCTGCTCGGTCTCGGGACGGGGGACGAAGACGCCGGGTCCGACGGAGAGTTCCAACGACCGGAAGGGCGCCTTGCCGGTGATGTGCTGCAGAGGCTCGCGCGAGGCACGCCGCTCGGCCAGCTCGCGCACGGTTGCGGCGTCGTCGGCACTCAGCTGCGATCCCATGTGCGCGAGCGCCTGCACCCGCCCGCGGCCCTCGCCGAGAACGTGGCCGATCAGCAGTTCGGCATCGACCTCGGGATCGGGAACGCCGGCGCGCGCGAGCACGGCGGACACCTCTTCACGGAGGGCACTGACAAGAGGGGAGGAGTCATCGGGTGGGGTCATCGCCCGTCGAGCCTAGCGGCAAGCCGGACCGGCGTCAGCCGACGTCACACAGCACGGGCACGGGCATCCGGAGAATAGAGTTGGAAGCGTTCCCACTGTCTTCTTGCACCGCCACCTTTATCCGCACCACCTGGAATCCACGAGGAAGAGGCCATGACAGGTCACGTGTACGACAACATCGCCGAAGCCGTCGGAAAGACGCCGCTCGTCAAGCTGAACCGCATCACCGAGGGCGTCGATGCGACGGTGCTCGGCAAGCTGGAGTTCTACAATCCCGCCGGCAGCGTGAAAGACCGGATCGGCGTGGCGATCATCGACGCTGCGGAGAAGTCCGGCGCGCTGCGTCCGGGCGGAACGATCGTCGAGGGCACGAGCGGAAACACGGGCATCGCGCTGGCGATGGTCGGCGCGGCCCGCGGATACAAGGTGATCCTCACGATGCCGGAGACGATGAGCAAGGAGCGCCGCGTGCTCCTGCGCGCGTTCGGCGCCGAGATCGTGCTGACGCCGGGCCCGGAGGGCATGCGCGGCGCGGTCGAGAAGGCGAAGGAAATCGTCGCGAGCACCGACAACGCGATCTGGGCGCAGCAGTTCGCCAATGAGGCCAACCCGGCCATCCACCGCGCGACGACGGCCGAGGAGATCTGGACCGACACCGACGGCGGTGTCGATATCTTCGTCTCCGGTGTCGGAACGGGTGGAACGATCACGGGTGTCGGTCAGGTGCTCAAGGAGCGCAAGCCGGGCGTCCAGGTGGTCGCGGTCGAGCCGCTGGACTCCCCCATCCTGAACGGCGGAAAGCCGGGGCCGCACAAGATCCAGGGCATCGGAGCCAACTTCGTTCCGGATATCCTCGACACCACGGTCTACGACGAGGTCGTGGACGTGTCGTTCGACGACGCGATCGCGGTGGCGAAGAAGCTCGCGAGCCAGGAGGGCATTCTCGCGGGCATCTCGTCGGGCGCGATCGTCTGGGCAGCGCTCGAGTTGGCGAAGCGTCCGGAGAATGCGGGCAAGACGATCGTCGCAGTGATCTGCGACACGGGCGAGCGTTACATCTCGACGCCCCTCTGGGCCGACCTGCTCGACTGACGCTCGCACCGACGATCCACATGGCGTTCTTCTCCCGTACGCGCGAAGACATCGCGAATGCGCGCAAGCACGACCCGGCAGCGCGCAGCGCCTTCGAGGTCTCTGTGGCGTACTCGGGACTGCACGCCGTGTGGTCGTACCGCGTGGCACACCGGATGTGGCGGGCCGGCCTCAAGACGCCGGCCCGCTTCCTCTCCCAGTTCACCCGGTTCCTGACGGGCATCGAGATCCACCCCGGCGCGACGATCGGACGCCGGTTCTTCATCGATCACGGGATGGGCGTGGTGATCGGAGAGACGGCCTGGGTCGGCGACGATGTGCTGCTCTATCACGGGGTGACGCTCGGCGGACGTGGCAGCGGGCACGGCAAGCGGCATCCGACGATCGAGAGCGGGGTGACGATCGGCGCGGGCGCGAAGGTGCTCGGAGCGATCACGATCGGGACGCGCACGGTGATCGGTGCGAACGCGGTGGTAGTGCACGACGCACCGGCGGACTCGGTGCTGACCGGCGTGCCCGCACGGGCGCGTCCGCGCTCAGGGCATGAGGCGATCGCGGGCGACGAGTGGATCGACCCCGCGATCTACATCTAGCTACCCGCTTCTAGCTACTCGGTGCCGAGGTCGGCGAGGCGCGCCTCTTCGTCGGCCAGGATGCACGACTCGATGACGGGCTCGAGCGCCCCGTTCATGACGGCGTCGAGGTTGTAGGCCTTGTACCCGGTGCGGTGGTCGGCGATCCGGTTCTCGGGGAAGTTGTACGTGCGGATTCGCTCGGAGCGGTCCATGGTGCGGATCTGGCTCTTGCGCACGGCGGCGGCCTCGGCGTCCAGTTCCTCCTGCTGGCGCGCGAGCACCCGGGCACGCAGAACGCGCATGCCGGCCTCGCGGTTCTGCAACTGGCTCTTCTCGTTCTGCATGGCGACGACGATGCCGGTCGGAAGGTGCGTGATGCGCACGGCGGAGTCGGTGGTGTTCACGGACTGACCGCCGGGACCGCTCGACCGGTAGACGTCGATCTTGAGGTCGTTCTGGTTGATCTCGACCTCTTCGGGCTCGTCGACCTCGGGGAAGACGAGCACGCCGGCGGCGGAAGTGTGGATGCGACCCTGCGACTCGGTGGCGGGAACGCGCTGCACGCGGTGCACGCCGCCCTCGTACTTGAGGTGCGCCCAGACGCCCTCCGCGGGATCCGAGGAGTTGCCCTTGATTGCGAGCTGCACGTCTTTGATGCCGCCGAGGTCGCTGGAGGTCTGCTCGAGGATCTCGGTCTTCCAGCGCTTCGACTCGGCGTAGTGCAGGTACATGCGCAGCAGGTCGGCGGCGAATAGTGCGGACTCGGCGCCCCCCTCCCCCATCTTGATCTCCATGATCACGTCGCGGCTGTCGTTGGGGTCGCGCGGGATGAGCAGACGCCGCAGCTTCTCACCGGACTCCTCGAGGCTGGCCTCGAGACCGGGGATCTCTTCGGCGAAGGCCTCGTCCTCTGCAGCGAGCTCACGCGCGGCGGCGAGATCGTCGTCGATCTGCTTCCACTGGTTGTACGAGGCGACGATCCGGCTCAGCTCGGCATAGCGACGGTTGACGCGCTTCGACCGCACGGGGTCGCTGTGCAGCTCCGGGTCGGCGAGCTGGTTCTGCAGGTCCTCGTGCTCGGCGATCAGGCCGTTCACCGATTCGAACATGGCGTCTTCTCTCTGCTTCTACGTGATCCGGGCTTCTGCGTCGTCCGGGCAAGGAAAAGTGCCCGCCCGCCCCGGCTGAACCGGGGTGGACGGGCACTGTCCGCGCTAGCGGTGGTCGTGCTCGTTGCTGTGCGAGTGGGCGGTGCCGTGGCCGTTGGTCGGCGCGGGCATCGACTTCTGCACCTGCATGAGGAACTCGACGTTGCTCGTGGTCTCCTTGAGACGGCCGAGCACGATCTCGAGCGCCTGCTGCTGGTCGAGCCCGGCGAGGGCGCGGCGCAGCTTCCAGGTGATCTTGACCTCGTCGGCGCCCATGAGCATCTCTTCGCGACGCGTTCCGGACGCGTTGACGTCCACCGCGGGGAAGATGCGCTTGTCGGCCAGCTGGCGCGACAGGCGGAGCTCCATGTTGCCGGTGCCCTTGAACTCCTCGAAGATGACCTCGTCCATCTTGGAACCGGTCTCGACGAGAGCCGAGGCGAGGATCGTGAGCGACCCGCCGTGCTCGATGTTGCGGGCGGCGCCGAAGAAGCGCTTGGGCGGGTAGAGCGCCGAGGCGTCGACACCACCGGAGAGGATGCGACCGGATGCCGGAGCAGCCAGGTTGTACGCACGGCCCAGGCGGGTGATCGAGTCGAGCAGCACGACGACGTCGTGACCGAGCTCCACGAGACGCTTGGCACGCTCGATGGCGAGCTCGGCGACCGTGGTGTGGTCTTCTGCCGGACGATCGAAGGTGGAGGCGATGACCTCACCCTTCACCGTGCGCTGCATGTCGGTGACCTCTTCGGGACGCTCGTCGACCAGAACGACCATGAGGTGCACCTCGGGGTTGTTCGTGGTGATGGCGTTGGCGATCTGCTGCATGACGATCGTCTTGCCGGCCTTGGGCGGCGCGACGATCAGACCGCGCTGTCCCTTGCCGATCGGGGCGACGAGGTCGATGATCCGCTGCGTGATCTTGGTGGACTCGGTCTCGAGCCGCAGGCGCTCCTGCGGGTAGAGCGGGGTGAGCTTGCCGAACTCGACACGACCGGCGGCCTCCTCGATGGTCTGCCCGTTGACCGAGTCGACCTTGACGATGGCGTTGTACTTCTGCCGGCTGTTGTTCTCGCCCTCACGCGGCTGGCGGATGGCGCCGACGACGGCGTCGCCCTTGCGCAGGTTGTACTTCTTGACCTGGCCGAGCGAGACGTACACGTCGCTCGCACCCGGCAGGTAGCCCGAGGTGCGCACGAAGGCGTAGTTGTCGAGCACGTCGAGGATGCCCGCGACGGGGATCAGCACGTCGTCATCGGAGATCTCGGGGTCGAGGTCGTCATTTCCGACGCCGCCGCGACGCTTGCGGTCGCGATAACGGCTACGGCCGGAGCCGTCGACCTGGGCGTCCGCCTGCGGACCGTTGTTGCGGTTCTGCTGGCCGTTGCGGTTCTGACCGTTCTGGCCACGACCCGAATCGTCACGGTCGCGGTCGCGGTCGCGGTCACGATCGCGGTCGTTCTGGTTCTGCTGGCCCTGGTTCTGGTTCTGCTGGCCCTGCTGGTTCTGCTGGTTCTGCTGGGGCTGGCCCTGCTCACCGTTCTGGCCGGCGTTCTTGTTGCGGTTGCGGTTGCGGTTGCGGCCCTGGCGCGGCTGCTGGTTCTGGTCGCCGCCCTCGCCGTTCTGCTCGCCCTGTGCGTCGCCGGAGTCGTCGGCACCGTCGGAGCTGTCGCCCGCGTCGTCCTGCTGACCGCCCTGCTCGGATGCGTTCTGCGCGTTCTGGCCGCGGCCGCCGCGACGGCGACCGCCGCGCTGGCCCTGCTCTGCCGGCTTCTCGTCGGCGGACTCGGTGGTCTGCGACGGTGCCGACTGACCCGACTGGGCCGACTCGCGGGAGGCGAGCGCGGAGTCGAGCAGCGCATCCACATCCGGGATGAGGCTGTCGACACCGGTGCTGCCGGTGTTGACGTGGGTGGCCGCGGGCACGCCGACGGCGTCGGCGCTGGTGGCACGACGCCCGCCGCGGCGACGGGGCGCGGCGCTGTCGGCCTGAGCCGGCGCGGCGTCCTGAGCCGGAGCGGCGTCCTGAGCCGGCGCAGCATCCTGAGCCGGCGCAGCGTCGGGCAGCACGGCGTCGCCGACGTGCGGCTCGGCCGAAGCGGGCTCGGCGATGAGCGGCTCGATGAGGATCTGCGACGCGGCGGTCGCATGCTCCGTCACCGGCTCGGCGACGGAGTCACCGGCACCGGCAGCGGCGACATCGCCGCCGTCGGCCGCACGTGCAGCCGAGATGGCCTGCACGAGTTCGCCCTTTCGAAGTTTGTTGGCGCCCTGAAGACCCAGCTCGGCGGCGAGAGCCTGAAGCTCGGCCACTTTGAGGGACGCCAGATCACGGGTGTCCACGCCCCCGGCGTGGAGATTGACATCAGTCACTGAAGAGGATTCCTTTCCCCCGACGTGCGACTTTCGCAGTCGTTTATGGAGCGCTCGTCACATGAACCACCTGCGATGATCGATGGAGTCGACGCGATGCGTTCTGATCCGCTCGATGTCGCTCCCCGATAGGAACTCGGGTACACAGGTAGGAGTGACGGCATGTTTGCTGAAATCACCCGAAGATCAGATTCGCTCGTGACGCGGTTCTTACGGGTGCAGGCACAGTTTACCACCTTTGATGGCACGCACTTGACGCTAAGCGGCGGGCGTGTCCGACTGCCGTTCGGCTGTCGCCGTCACCGTCGCGCCCTTGAAGTCGACGGCGAGCATCAGGGGCTGCCATCGCGTCTCGGACTTCTGTGCGACGAGCTCCGCGGCCGCGAGCCGCTGGCTCGGGTCACTGCAGAGCACCAGGATCGACGGCCCCGCCCCGGAGACGACGGCCGCGAAGCCGTTCTCGCGCAGCAGGGTGATCAGCCGATCCGTCTCGGGCATCGCCGAGGCACGGTAGCTCTGGTGGAGCTTGTCCTCGGTGGCGGCGTGCAGCAGCTCGGGGCTCTGGATGAGAGCGGCGACGAGCAGGGCCGACCGCGACACGTTGAAGACGGCGTCTTCGTGCGGAACGGACTGCGGCTGCAGGCTTCTGGCGAGCGCGGTCGACATGACGTGCTCGGGCACGAGCACCAGCGGTGAGACGCCGCGGTGCACGATGAGCTTCTTGAAGCGGGGGCCTTCCGGAGTGACCCAGGCGATGGTCAGGCCGCCGAACAGAGCGGGCGCGACGTTGTCGGGGTGCCCCTCCATGTCGTTGGCGAGGGCCAGGAGTCGCTGCGCGTCGAATTCCACGATGCCGTCGAGCAGGCCCTTGGCCGCCATGATGCCCGACACGATCGCGGCGCCCGACGATCCCATGCCGCGCCCGTGAGGGATGTTGTTGCGGGCGACCAGCTCGAGCCCCGGCAGCGGATGCCCGACGGCCTCGAAGGTGTGGGCGATCGCCCGCACGACGAGGTTGGACTCGTCGGTCGGCACTTCCCCGGCGCCGACGCCGATCACCTCGACGGTCGCACCGGGCTCGTCGCGAACCGAGACCTGCAGCTCGTCGTACAGCGCGAGGGCGAGTCCGAGCGTGTCGAAACCGGGCCCGAGGTTGGCGCTCGTGGCGGGGACCTTGACCGTGACCACGCGTCCGCGCAGGTCGTCGGTCGAGAAGGTCACGCGCCGGCCTCGACGGTCTCGGGGTTCGGAACCAGTCCGAGCACGTCGGCGATCGACCGGGTGTCCACCGGCACGACGGTCGGCTGCACATCGGAGCCGTCCGCGGTGCGCAGCGCCCACTGCGGGTCCTTGAGGCCGTGTCCGGTGACGGTCAGCACGACGGTGGCTCCGGCGGGGATGATGCCGGCTTCCGAACGCTCCAGTAGACCGGCGACGCTGATCGCCGACGCGGGCTCCACGAAGATGCCGACCTCGGCCGACAGGATGCGCTGTGCCGCCAGGATGGCCGCATCGTCGATGGCGCCGAAGTAGCCGTCGCTGTCGTCGCGGGCGTTCAGGGCGAGCTCCCACGAGGCGGGGTTGCCGATGCGGATGGCCGACGCGACGGTCTCGGGGTCTTTGACCGGGTGACCGAGCACGATCGGGGCGCTGCCTGCTGCCTGGAAGCCGAACATCCGCGGCAGCCGGGTGGCCTCGCCGCGCTGGAGCTCCTCGGTGTAGCCGCGGTGATACGCGGTGTAGTTGCCGGCGTTGCCCACGGGGACGATGTGGAAGTCCGGGGCGTCGCCGAGGACCTCGACGACCTCGAACGCGGCGGTCTTCTGGCCTTCGATGCGGTCGGGGTTCACCGAGTTGACGAGGTGCACCGGGTAGTGGGTGGCGAGCTCGCGTGCGATCTCGAGGCAGTCGTCGAAGTTGCCCTGCACCTGCAGCAGCTGGGCGTTGTGCGCGATGGCCTGGCTGAGCTTGCCGAGGGCGATCTTGCCCTCCGGGACGAGCACGACGGCCTGGATGCCCGCGTGCGTCGCGTAGGCGGCGGCCGAAGCGGAGGTGTTGCCGGTGGACGCGCAGATGACGGCCTTGGCGCCGTGCTCGACGGCCTTGGAGATCGCCATGGTCATGCCGCGGTCCTTGAACGAACCGGTGGGGTTCATCCCCTCGAACTTGACGAAGACGTTGGCGCCGGTGCGCGCGGAGAGCGCCGGAGCCGGCAGGAGCGGCGTGCCGCCCTCGCCGAGCGTCACGATCGGAGTGGCGTCGCTGATGTTCAGGCGGTCTGCGTATTCACGCAGCACACCGCGCCACTGACGACTGTTCGCTTTTTCCGGCATTACGATCCTTCGACTCGGAGTACGGATGAGATTGCTGTGACGACGTCGCTCGCCGCCAGCGCCTCGACGGTGGCCGCGAGTGCGGCCTCCTCGGCCTCGTGCGTGCCGATTACCAGGGTAGCGGTGGGGGCGGCGTGGCCGTGAACCGGCGCATTACCGGAGATGACGGCGGCCGACGGCACGGTGAGGACGCCGGTGGTCGTCGGGATCGACTGCTGGACGGTCTCGACGCTGACGTCGCCGTCGCTGAGGATGCGCGCGACCGTGGCGAGCACTCCCGGCTGGTCGGCGACCTCGAGGGTGATCTGGTAGCGGGTGACGACGCGGCCGATGTCGAGCACCGGCAGCTTGGCGTGCGTCGACTCCGCGACGCCGGGGCCGCCGACCACGTGACGGCGTGCGGCCGAGACGACGTCGCCGAGGACCGCGGAGGCCGTCTCGACCCCGCCCGCCCCCGCGCCGTAGAACATGAGGTCGCCGGCGGCGGCCGCCTGCACGAACACCGCGTTGTGGGCGCCGTGCACGGCGGCGAGCGGATGCTCGCGCGAGATCAGGGCCGGATAGACGCGCGCGGAAACCCCTTCTTCGCCGGTCTCCGGGTCGGTCAGGCGCTCGCAGATCGCGAGGAGCTTGATGACCGAGCCGTTCTCGCGCGCGGCGTCGACCTGCACCTTGCTGACTCCGGTGATGCCCTCGCGGTACACGGACTCGAGCGGCACGGTGGTGTGGAAGGCCAGGCTGGCGAGGATCGCGGCCTTCTGGGCGGCGTCGTAGCCGCCGATATCGGCGGTCGGGTCGGCCTCGGCGTAGCCGCGCTCGGTCGCGATCGCCAGGGCGTCGGCCAACGTCTCCCCGTGCACGTCCATCCGGTCGAGCACGAAGTTGGTGGTTCCGTTGACGATCGCCAGGATGCGGTTGACCCGGTCGCCGGCGAGGCTGTCGCGCAGCGGCCGGATGATCGGGATGGCGCCGCCGACGGCCGCCTCGTAGTAGAGCTGCGCACCGACCTGCTCCGCGGCCTCGAACAGCTCAGGACCGTGGGTGGCGAGGAGCGCCTTGTTGCCGGTGATCACATCCGCGCCCGAGTTGAGCGCCTGGAGCACATAGCCGCGAGCGGGCTCGATCCCGCCCATGAGCTCGATGACGATGTCGGCGCCGAGGATGAGCGACGAGGCGTCGGTGGTGAAGAGCTCGCGCGGCAGGTCGACGTCGCGCTGGGCGTCGACGTCGCGCACGGCGATGCCGACGAGCTCGAGGCCGGCTCCCACGCGGGAGGCGAGCTCGTCACCCTGCTCGAGGAGCAGGCGGGCGACCTGGGAGCCGACGGAGCCGGCGCCGAGGAGCGCGACACGGAGACTGCGGTATTCGATCATTCACTGACTCCCTTGTGAGCGCCGGCGGCATCGGCGTCGTAGCCGGCGTCCCGCGCGAGTAGGTCGGCCTCGGTCTCGCCGCGCACGATCACGCGGGAGACGCCGTCGCGCACCGCGATCACGGCCGGACGTCCGAGGTAGTTGTAGTTGCTGGCGAGCGACCAGCAGTAGGCGCCGGTGGCCGGAACGGCGAGCAGGTCGCCCACGGCGACGTCCGCCGGCAGATAGTCGGCGTCGACGACGATGTCGCCGCTCTCGCAGTGCTTGCCCGCGATGCGCACGAGCGCGGGTGGCGCGACGCTCACCCGGTTGGCGATGCGCACCGAGTAGTCGGCGTCGTAGAGGGCGGGGCGCGCGTTATCGCTCATCCCGCCGTCGACGCTGACGTACCGGCGCACGGCCGTCTCGCCGTCGTCCTGATACGACACCTGCACGTCTTTGATGGTGCCGGCCGTGTAGAGCGTGAGTCCGGCGGTGCCGATGATCGACCGGCCGGGCTCGAACGCGACGACCGGCACCGGGATGCCGAGCTCGGCGCAGCCCGCCGCCACGGTCTGCGCGATGCGGTCGGCGAGCTCGCCGATCGGCGAGGGGTCGTCGACCGAGGTGTATGCGATGCCGAAGCCGCCGCCGAGGTTCAGCTCGGGCACGTCGCCTCCGTCGAGGAGCAGCCGATGCACGGCGAGCAGCCGCGCCGCCGACTCGGCGAACCCGTCGGCGCCGAAGATCTGGGAGCCGATGTGGCAGTGCAGGCCGAGGAACTCGAGGCCGGTGTGCGACCGGATGCGCGCCACGGCATCCGGGGCGTCGGCGAGACCGATGCCGAACTTCTGATCCTCGTGGGAGGTGGCGAGGAAGGCGTGGGTGTGCGCGTGCACACCGCTGTTCACCCGCAGACGCACCCGCTGGGTGCGGCCGTGCCTGGCAGCGGCGTCGGCCACCCTGTCGATCTCCTGCACGCTGTCGAGGATGATGGCCCCGACGCCCACGGACACGGCCCGGTCGATCTCGGCGAGCGACTTGTTGTTCCCGTGGAAGCCCAGTCGTGCGGGATCGACGCCGGCGGCGAGCGCCACCGCGAGTTCCCCGCCGCTGCACACGTCGATGTTGAGGCCGGCGTCGCCCATCCAGCGCGCGACCTCCACGCTGAGGAACGCCTTGCCGGCGTAGTAGACCTTGGCCGTCGTCCCGACCCGCTCGAAGGCATCGGTGAAGGCGGCTCGCACCTCCGAGGCGCGCTCGCGGGCATCCGTCTCGTCGACGACGTAGATCGGGGTTCCGTAGCGGGCGGCGAGTTCGGTCGCGCGCACCCCGCCGACGGTCAGCTCGCCGTCGTCACGGGTGACGGTGCGCGCCCAGAGTCCGGGCGCGAGGGAGTCGGGATCGCTCGGAACGGCGAGCCATTCCGGAGCGAGAGGGTTCGCTGCTGCGAACGGATACGAAGCCACGGGGATAACCTCACGGGTGGTGACGAGTGGGGGTCTCTCGGGCGAGCGGACCCGGCTTGGTCCCTGAAGCCACTGATGTACCGGCAGTCTACCGAGGCCGGATGCACGCCATCGACCGTGTTACGTCGGAGCGCGACGGACGCTAGCAGCTGCCCTTGCTGCGCAGGGTCGCCTCGTCGAGCACCATGTTCTGCGCGTCGAGGTGAACGGTCGCCGTGCCAGGCACGATGTCGATCTGGTTCACTTCGACGCCCTTGGGCAGATACTGGGCGACGCAGACCGGGATGGGCCCGCGGGAGGTGATCGCGGAGAGCAGCGTCGACAGGTCGAGTGCTCCCGCCCCCGTGGTGACCTTGGCGTCGACGGGGTGAAGGAGCACGGTCTTGCCCGCGGCCTCCGGCTTGACCGTCAGTTTGTAGCCGATGGGGAGCCCGAGGAGCTCGGCCTTGCCGTCGTACGCGAGGGTGCCCGTGCCGAGCGCCAGGTCGCCGGTCACCCCCGGGATCGAGACGAGCTTGTTGAGCGACGTCTGCGAGATCGTGAGGCTGCCGTTCACCGCTGCCACCGGCTGCGTGAAGTCGGAGGGGACGCCGGTCGCGACGATCTTCGCGCTGAGCGGGGCATCCTGCACGGTCAGCGACGGTGCGTCGAGTTCGACGCGGTCGAAGGTGCCGCTGAGGTACTGCTGGATGACGGACACTCCCCCGATGTGCACGGCGACATCGCCCTGCACGTTGTCGGGCAGGTTCTTCTCGATCTCCGCCGCCACCCGATTCTCGGCATAGGAGCGCAGGACGGCGTCGGCGATGAAGAAGACTGCCACGATCACGACGATCGGGATGAGGATCCAGAGCAGGATGCGCAGCCAGCGCCGCCGGGGGCGCTTGGCCGCGGGTGCGGGCTGGGTCGTCAGGATCTGGGTGGGCTGGGCGTCGCTCATGGCGGACTCCTCTACATGCGATCGGGCGCAGAGACCCCGAGCAAGCCGAGGCCGGTGCGGATGACCTGGCCGGTGGCGTCGTTCAGCCACAGGCGGGTGCGGTGCAGGTCGGTCACGGCTTCATCGCCGAGCGGGTTCACGCGGGTCGCCGCGTACCAGGTGTGGTAGAGCCCGGCGAGCTCCTCGAGGTAGCGGGCGACGCGGTGCGGCTCGCGGAGTTCGGCGGCGAGGGCGACGATGCGCGGGAACTCCTGCAGTGCGCCGAGGAGGGCCGATTCGCTCTCGTCGGTCAGCAGTTCGGGCGCGAAGCCGCTGCGGTCGACGCCGCTGGCCGCGGCGCGCGCCTCGACCGAACGGGTGCGGGCGTGCGCGTACTGCACGTAGTAGACGGGATTCTCGTTGCTGCGCTTGCTCAGCAGGTCGAGGTCGATGTCGAGCTGCGAGTCGCTCGACGACCGCACGAGGGCGTAGCGGCCCGCATCGACGCCGACGGCGTCGACCAGGTCGTCGAGCGTGACGATGGTGCCGGCGCGCTTCGACATCTTGACGGGCTCGCCGTCGCGCACGAGGTTGACCATCTGGCCGATGAGGATCTGCAGGTTGACGTTCGGGACGTCGCCGAACGCCTCGACCGCCGCCATCAGCCTGCCGACGTAGCCGTGGTGGTCGGCGCCGAGCATGATCAGGTTCTGCTCGAAGCCGCGCTCGCGCTTGTTGAGGTAGTAGCCGAGATCGCCCGAGATGTAGGCCGGCTCGCCGTTGCTCCGGATGATCACCCGGTCGCGGTCGTCGCCGAAGGTCGTCGTGCGCAGCCAGACCGCGCCGTCCTCCTCGAAGATGTGCCCCTGCTCACGGAGCCGTTCGATCGCACGCTCGACAGCACCGGACTCGTGCAGCGAGTCCTCGTGGAAGTAGACGTCGAAATCGACCCCGAAGCCGTGCAGCTTCTCCTTGATCTCGGCGAACATCAGCTCGGTGCCGATGGAGCGGAACACCTCTTCCTGCTCCGCGCGCGGCAGGTCGGCGAGGTCGCCGTCGTAGCGGGCGACGACCTGATCGGCGATCTCGCCGATATAGGCGCCGCCGTAGCCGTCCTCCGGCGTCGGCTCGCCCAGGTAGGCGGCGAGCAGGCTGCGGGCGAACCGGTCGATCTGCGATCCGTGGTCGTTGAAGTAGTACTCGCGGGTCACCTCGGCGCCCTCGGCCTGCAGGATACGGGCCAGGCTGTCGCCGACGGCGGCCCAGCGCACGCCGCCCATGTGGATCGGGCCGGTGGGGTTCGCCGAGACGAACTCCAGGTTCACGGTGAGACCGTCGTAGAGGTGACCGCGACCGTACTGCTCGCCGGCCTCGACGATGGTCTTGGCCAGGCTGCCTGCGGCTGCGGCGTCGAGCCGGAAGTTGATGAATCCGGGCCCGGCGACCTCGGCGGAGGCGACGCCCTCGATGGAGGCGGCGGCCTCGGCGATCTCGGCGGCCAGCTCGCGCGGGTTCGCGCCGACGCGCTTGGCGAGACGCATGGCCACGTTCGACGCCCAGTCGCCGTGCTCACGGTTCTTGGGACGCTCGAGCGGCACGTCGTCGATGGTGATGGTGACGTCGCCGATCTCAGCGCCGCCGGCTCGTCGCCGGTCGACGACCGCGGTCACGATGTCGAGCAGGGCGGCGGAGAGGTCAGCGGGAGTCACGATCATCGATTCTACCGGGGACCACGGAGCATCGATTGCGCAACGATCAGGGCGAACGTGCAGGATTCGCCTGGCACCCGTTGATAAGGTCGTCGCGACGCGCGCCGCAGCGCACCGCGCACCGCGCATCCGACCGCATCCCTCCAGAGGAATACGCCCAGCATGGTTCACTCCACACGCTCCCGCTCCTTCTTCCCCCGCCGCCGCCGCCGCTCCGCCGCGGCCGCCGTCGTGGTGCTGGCCGGCGTGCTGAGCCTCAGCGCATGTGCAGGGAATCCGGCGACGCCGACGCACACGCCGTCGGCGACCAGCTCGGGAGCGGCCGGGGCCGGCGCGATCACCCCGACTCCGACGCCCACCCCGACGCCGACTCCGACCCCCGTCGGTCTCACCTGCGACCAGGTGCTCACCGCCGACCAGCTGTACGCGTTCAACCAGAACTACGGCGTCGACCCCGGCTACGCGCCGAAGGCGGGATCGCTCGAGAAGAAGATCGCCGACTGGCAGGGCGTCGCCTGCGGCTGGCTCAACCAGACGAGCAACGAGGTGATCGAGATCGCCGTGGCCAAGCCGCCGGCGAGCGAGCTGGAGAACCTCAAGAACGCCGCCGTGACCTCCAGCCAGCCGGTTCCCACCTACGGGGTCCCGCCCGAGGTCGAGGGGTACTTCAAGCCGGGAACGGCCGGTGAGGTGCAGATCTTCCGCGGACCGTACTGGATCGTTGCGACGTCGACGGCGTTCTTCGAGCCGGGCGATCCGGCTCCGCTCATGCAGAGCGTGCTGGCCAACGTGCCGAAGAGCTGACGGGAACGAAACACCCGCCGCGGGATGCTAGCCTGGTTGGGCACTCCTGGCCCCCATAGCTCAGGGGATAGAGCGTCTGCCTCCGGAGCAGAAGGCCGTAGGTTCAAATCCTACTGGGGGCACACTTCTCGGTCACAGGCGTCAGGGCCTTCACGTGCGTCACTTGCACCGTCGCGCACAGGCCCTCTTCCCGTCCCCCGTTTGCGGGGCGTAACGTACCCCGCATGCGCCGTGTCCCGATCCTCGCCACCGCTCTGATCGCCTCCGTCGTCACGGCGCTCACCATCGCCTCCCCCGCGTCGGCGGCCACCACCTCGCTCTGGGCGGGCTGGGCACCCCTCACCGGCGTGGGCAACGACTACACGACGACGGTGACCGTGGCCAACAACCCGCCGCTCATCGCGGACATGACGAGTGACTCGCGCTCCGGGTCCGTCGGCGTCATCTCCGGCGCCTCCACCTGGCTCGCCGCCGCGACTCCGGTGGGTGCGAAGTACGGGTCGAGCCAGGGCAAGCCGTACCTCAACCTCCGGGCGCGGGCCGACAACGCCACGTCGCCGTCGACGACCACCTACAACTTCCGCACGCCGACTCCCAGCTCCGGATGGACGTTCGTGCTGGGCGACATCGATGCCGACAAGGTGCAGATCAGCGCGATCGGCCCGGATGGCGTGGCCCTCACCGCCGCCCAGCTCGGGTTGCGCAGCACCTTCAATTACTGCGTACCAGGGGTGTGCACGCCGAGCCAGACGCCCGCCGACGTCCCCACCTGGAACGCGGCGACCAGGACCTTGACCGGTGACACGGTGGTCAACCCGAAGTCTCTGGACACGAACGGCGCGGCCGCGTGGTTCGAGCCGAACGCTCCGATCGCATCGCTCACGTTCAGCTACACGCGCGTCACCGGCCTCCCCGTCTTCCAGACCTGGTTCGCATCGCTCGCCCGCGACATCAGCGGAACCGTGACCGACCAGAACACGGGTGTGCTCGCCGGCGTTCCGGTCACGCTCACCGACCGCACCGGAGCGGTCGTGGCGTCTGCGACGACGACGGCGACCGGTGGCTATTCGTTCCCCGGCTTCCTGGCGACGAACGGCTACACGGTGAGCATCGAGCCCCCGATCGGCACGATCGCAGTGACCGCGGCCAGCGCTCCGGCGGATCTGACCACCACGGATGCCGTCGTCGACTTCGCCGTGCGCGACATCGTGCCGGTCGCGGTGAGCGGGCGCGTGCTCGACGCCGACAGCAATCCGATCGCCGGCGCGACCGTGACCATCGACGGAGCGATCGCGGTGACCGTCCCCGACGGCCGGTATCTGTTCGACACTGTGCCGGTGGGCACGCATCAGGCCGTGCTCACCGTTCCCGCGGGTTACACGCAGACGACCGCACCGCCGTCGTTCACGATCCCTCTCGGTTCGCAGACCCCGATCACCGACCAGGACTTCGTTATCACGGCCAACCCGACGATCAGCGGCACGGTGACGGCATCCGGAACCGGGGTCGGAGGGGTGACGGTGACCGCTGACGGACCCGGCGGTCCTGTCAGCACCGTGACCGCAGCCGACGGCAGCTACAGCTTTCCGCGCGTGCCGGCAGGCCCGTACACCGTCACGGTGACCCCGCCACCCGGTCTGATCGTCGACGGCGCGGCGAGCAGGCCGGTCACCGTGTCCACAGGCGACATCGCAGGCATCGACTTCGCGCTCGCCAAGACGGGGAGCATCGGAGGCGCCGTCCTCGACGGAGACGGCGGCGGCGTCGCCGGAGCGGACGTCATCATCGACGGGCCGGGCGGGAGCACGACGGTCAGCACCGACAGCAGCGGCGCGTACGGCCTTGCCGACCTGCCACCCGGCGACTACACGATCACCCTCGACGTGCCGGAGGGCTATACGACGACCGAGCCCCTGACGAAAGACGTGACGATCACCGACGCCGGGGAGGCTTTCAGCGCCGAGGACTACGCCGTCGCCGCGGTCGCGACCGCTCCCCCGACGACTCCGCCCGTCACCCCGCCGCCCACACCGGGAGGCGGCTCGTCGCCGGCCGCGATCCCGCCCGGTGCTGCCGACGCGGGGTCGGGCGATGACCTCGCCGACACAGGTTCCTCCGTCGCCTGGCTGCCGCCTGTGCTGGCGGCTCTCCTGATCGCGTCCGGTGCGGCGGCCGTGCTGAGCGAGCAGGTGCTCCGGCGCCGACGCCGCGGCTGACCGGGCACATTTTTCTTCTCGTCACCAGTTCCGCCTCCCCGCCGGGGTGAGAGCGCGATCATGGTCATCGGGGCGAAACTATCCCCTGGACCGGCACGGTATCCGGCAGTAATCATGTCCCATGGGAACATCGTCAGCCGTTCGAGCAGCACCCGTGATCGCGATCGGCATCGGTGTCGCCTCGCTGATCGGCATCGGCATGGCGTCGGGGGCGGCGGTGGCGGCGCCCGGTGACGTCGGACCGGTCAACCCCGTCACCTTCCCGATCAACGGACACCAGGCCAACAGCGGCTTCACGATCTTCTCCGAAGGGAACGTCGCCCTGAACGCCGACGAGGCGGAGGGGACGGTCGCCGTCGGCGGCGATCTCACGTTCGAATCCGGCTACAACATCGGCGCAGGCGCAACGCCGCCCGCCACCTTCGTCGCGCCGGGCGACACGGCTCCGACCTTTCTCTATGTGCGCGGCGGTGTCGGCTTCTCGAGCAGTCCGACGACGCCGGTGCTCAAGGTGCTCGGCGGCGGCCTGAGCAAGATCGCGGACACCTCCACGTACACGGCCTACGACCACGACAACAACAACGCCCTGGTCAACTACCAGATCGTGCCGACGGGGGCGCCCTACAACACCGCGCCGCGCATCGAGGGCACGGTCACGCAGACCCCGGCATCCATCGCTGCCCCGGTCGGCACGAACCTGGTGGACATCGACGCCGCGTTCCCCGCGTACCGGCAGCTGTCGACCGATCTCGGCGGCTGCGCGCGCACCGTCCAGCTCACCGACACGCAGGGCGATCCCCTCCAGTCGCCGATCGCCCCGGGCACCAGCGGCCGGCTGACGATGACGCCCGGCCAGACGAGCGTGCTGAGCATCTCGGCCGCCGACCTCGCGGCCATCAGCGAGATCACCTTCGTCGCGCCGTTGCCCGACCCGACGACACCCCTGGTGGTCAACGTGGTCGGCACGTCGTTCTCAGGTTCCATTCCGAATCAGGCGGGCATCGGCTCCGGTCAGGCGCCGTTCATGCTCTGGAACTTCCCGCAGGCGACCACGGTGACCGTCACCGGCGGGGACAGCATCGAGGGCACCATCTACGCACCGCGCGCGTTCGTCAACTGGCAGGTCACGCAGAACATCGAGGGCAACGTGATCGCCGCGAGCTTCACGCATGGCATTCCCGGTGTGAGGGGCGGGCCGCCGCGCGAGGTGCACAACTTCCCCTTCTCGGCCGAGGTCTCGTGCACGAAGGGCAACGTCACACCGACCCCGACCCCGACCCCCACGCCCACAGTCACGCCCACCATCACCCCCGTTCCGACACCCTCGTTCGACCCGAACGGCGGCACGTCTCCCGCGGCTCCCGGGGCGGCCGGCACCCTCGCCGACTCGGGCAGTGACACCGCGACCGCACTCGGAGTCGCCGCCGCGGCCGCCGGAGCGATGGTGCTCGGCGGGGCACTCGTGCTCCTCCGTCGAACGCGACGCACCCGCCACCAGCGCTGACGCGAGATGGCCGGGCCGGATTCCTCCGGCCCGGCCATCCGGGTGCGTGCTGTCGGCGGTTAGCCGGCGACCTCTTCGCGCTTGGGCAGCTTCCAGCCCGGGCGCACGTAGTGGCACGTGTAACCCCACGGGATGCGCTCCAGGTAGTCCTGGTGCTCAGGCTCTGCCTCCCAGAACGGGCCGGCCGGCGACACCTCGGTGACGACCTTGCCCGGCCAGAGACCGGACGCGTCGACATCGGCGATGGTGTCCTCGGCGACGCGCTTCTGCTCGTCGTTCTCGTAGAAGATCGCCGAGCGGTAGCTGGTGCCCACGTCATTGCCCTGACGGTTCTTCGTCGAGGGGTCGTGGATCTGGAAGAAGAACTCCAGCAGGTCGCGGTATGAGATCTTCTCCGGGTCGAAGGTGATCTCGATCGCCTCGGCGTGGGTTCCGTGGTGGCGGTAGGTGGCGTTCGCCACGTCGCCGCCGGTGTAGCCGACGCGGGTGTCGAGCACCCCAGGGCGCTTGCGGATCAGGTCCTCGACTCCCCAGAAACAGCCTCCGGCCAGAACGGCCTTCTCAGTGGTGGTCATCGGGTTGCCTCCTCGGCCTCGAAAAGCTGACGATACTCGCCGTACCCGTCCTTCTCCAGATCGGCGAGCGGGATGAAACGGAGCGCGGCCGAGTTGATGCAGTAGCGCAGGCCACCGGCCTCGGCGGGTCCGTCGTCGAACAGGTGGCCGAGATGGCTGTCGCCGTGGGCGGAGCGCACCTCGACGCGCGTCATCCCCCAGCTGCGGTCCTTCTTCTCGACGATGTTCGCCGGGTCGATCGGCACGGTGAAGCTCGGCCAGCCCGACCGGCTGTCGTACTTGTTAACGGACGCGAACAGGGGCTCGCCGGACACGATGTCCACGTAGATGC
The DNA here is from genome assembly GCF_027921845.1 of Leifsonia poae. Lineage (GTDB taxonomy): Bacteria > Actinomycetota > Actinomycetes > Actinomycetales > Microbacteriaceae > Leifsonia > Leifsonia poae. Next base: position 270,403 of record NZ_BSEN01000013.1, on the reverse strand, counting down.
CCGCATCCTTGTTGTTCCAGAACTCGTTGCGGAAAGCCGGCTCCGTAGCCGCCTCCTGGGTGACCGCGTACTGCTCGGAGGTCAACCGCGAAACGGCCTCCTGGTCCTTGCGATAGTCCTGCGTCACTTCTCCTCCTCGGGGGATGGGCGCGCCGCTGGCTGCGACGCATTCACCGTATGAAACGCCCGGCTCCACCCTTAAGTTCCTCGCTCGTTCCCCACACTCAGCGAACCCACAGCAAGCCACCCGGATGCCGCGCCCGGCATCCACAGGAACTGTTCATCACCCGGCGCTGGCGCGGTTCGCGCGCGACGGAGTAGCTTTCGTTCGACGGCTGTCCGGCCTTCGCTCGACGAATGAAAGGAACCGCATGTCAGACAAACCCACCATCGTGCTCGTCCACGGAGCATGGGCCGACGGCTCGAGCTGGAACGCCGTGTCCACCGAGCTGCAGGCGCAGGGCTTCACCGTTCAGACCCCGCCGAACCTGTTGCGCGGCCTGACGGGGGACGCAGCGTACATCGCCTCGTATCTCGCCCAGCGCACGACGGGACCCGTCGTGCTCGTCGGCCACTCCTACGGCGGGGCCGTGATCAGCGGCGCCGGCACCAGCGGCGACGTGCGGGCACTGGTCTATGTCGACGCCTTCATCCCCGACGAGGGCGAGACCGTCTTCTCGATCCTCGGCGGATCCGGTTCGGCGCTCGACGTCCCCGATCCGACCACGGTGCTCGACATCGCCGGCTACCCCGGCGCCCCCGAGGGCGACGCGGAGGCGTTCCTCAAGCCGAACACCGTGCACACGGCCTTCGCGCAGGACCTCCCCGAGGCGGACCGCGAGCTGATCATCGCCAGCCAGCGACCGATCACCCTCTCGGCGAACACGACGCCGGCCGGTCCGGGCGCCTGGAAGAGCATCCCGAGCTGGGCCGTGATCGGGACGGACGACAAGACGATCCCGCCGGCGACGCAGCGGAGCATGGCGGAACGCGCCGGCGCGACCATTACCGAGGTCGACGCGTCACACGTGTCGATGGTGTCGCACCCGCAGGCCGCGGTCGACGCGATCCTCGCCGCAGTCGCCTCCCTGGGCTGACCGCCCTCCCAGGATGCGGGCGGCCCCGCCGTTACGGCAGGTCGCCCGCATCCGCCGGTTCGTCGGCGTCGTCGTCGCGCACGATCGGGATGGACTCGGTGAACTGCGCCGCGCGCTGCTCGCCGTCGGGTGTGCCGCTGAACAGCCTGGCGTCGTCCTGGTTGCGAGCGCGCGCCGGCGGCGAGACGGGGGCCGGGGTCTCGACCATCTCGACGCGCGTGCGGGGCAGCGAGGTCGCGCTGTAGCGCTGCATCCAGTCGATGAGCCGCTCCCGCACGAGGCAGCGCAGGTCGAACAGCGTCGGCGCATCGCGAGCGGTGACCAGGATGCGCACCCGCACGAACCCGGCAACGGCATCCGTCACCTGCAGCACACCCGTGCGGCCGTCCCACAGGTCCGTGCTCGCGAGCACCCGGTTCAACTCGCTGCGCATGCCTCCCGGCGAGACGCGCCAGTCCAGGTCGAATTCGACGGAGCCGAGCAGCTCACTGTGCTGGCGGGTCCAGTTCTCGAAGGGTTTGGTCGTGAAGTAGTTCGACGGGAGCACCAGCCGGCGGTCGTCCCAGATGTGGACCACCACGTAGGTGAGGGTGATCTCCTCGATGGTCCCCCACTGCTGCTCGACGACCACGACGTCATCGATGCGGATGGCGTCGCTGAAGGCGAGCTGCAGTCCCGCGAACAGGTTCGACAGGCTCGACTGCGCCGCGACACCGGCGATGATCCCGATCACCCCCGCCGACGCCAGGATGCTCGCACCCGCCGCCTGCAACGCCGGGAAGGTCAGGAGGATCGCCCCCAGCCCGATCACGACGGCGGCGACGACGGTGAGCCGCCGCACGATCAGCACCTGCGTGCGCACCCGGCGCGCGTACCTGTTGTCGGGCACGTCGAGCCGGTACCTCGAGAGTCCGAGGTCTTCGACGAACACGGCGAGCGCGGCGGCGAACCAGACGCCGAAGGCGATCGCGAAGATGAGGAACGTGTGCTGGATCGCATCGCGCCAGCCGGCGGAAACGTCTCGAGGAAGGCTGATCGTCACGGCGATCCACAGCACGACGACCAGCAGGAGGCAGCGGAACGGGATGCGGGCGCGCTTGATCAGCAGTTGCGCCCACGCCCGACGGCGGGCGGTCGCGCGCAGGATCACGCTCGCGACGGCGGTGATGACGACGGCGGCCAGGATCGCGATCACGCACGCGATCGCCAAGCCCGGCCAGGAACGGAGGTCGAACACGGTGTGGGGGCTCCTTCGGGTCTGTCCCGAGGAGTGTACGCGCTGTGCGGCGACCCTCCGCGGTCGGTACGCTGAGACGCGGCGGACGAGCGAAGGAGCGAGCATGGCAGCGACACGGACACTCTTCATCGGAGGTACGGGGGTCATCAGCTCCGCGTGCGTCGTGCAGGCACTGGAGGCCGGTCACGACGTCACGGTGGTGAACCGGGGCTCGTCGTCGACCCGACCGCTTCCGGAGGGCGTCGAGGTGCTGCACGCCGACATCCGCGATCCGCAGAGTGTCCATGCCGTGCTCGGAGAGCGCAGCTTCGATGTGGCCGCCGAGTTCCTCGCGTTCACTCCCGACCACATCCGCACCGACTTCGATCTCTTCGAGGGCCGCGTCGGACAGTTCGTCTTCATCAGCTCGGCCTCGGCGTATCAGACGCCGCCCACCCGGCTTCCCGTCACGGAGTCGACTCCCCTCCGGAACCCGTTCTGGCAGTACTCCCGCGACAAGATCGCCTGCGAGGACCTGCTGATCGAGGCCTACCGCGAGCGCGGCTTCCCGGTGACCATCGTCCGTCCGTCGCACACCTACGACCGCACGATGATCCCCACGAGCGGCGGGTGGACCGATCTCGACCGGATGCGCCGCGGAGCGCCCGTCATCGTCCACGGCGACGGCTCCAGCCTGTGGACCATCACGCACAACACCGACTTCGCGGTCGCCTTCCTCGGCCTGCTCGGGCGTCCGGAGGCTGTGGGCGAGTCGTTCCACATCACCTCCGACGAGGCGCCGACCTGGGACCAGATCTACCGTTACCTCGCCGAGGGGCTCGGGGTCGAAGCCGACCTCGTGCATGTCTCCTCCGAGTCGATCGCGGCCGTCGTGCCCGAGCTCGGCCCCGGCCTGATCGGGGACAAGGCGAACTCGATGGTGTTCGACAACGCCAAGGTGAAGACGCTGGTCCCGCAGTTCCAGGCGCGCATCCCGTTCGCCCACGGAGCGGGCGAGATCGTGGACTGGTACCTCGCGGACCCGTCGCGGCAGCACGTCGACCGCGACCTGGACGCCGCGTTCGACCACCTGGCCGACCGCGCCCGCTCATTCGGCGCCTGAGGCGCCATCGTCCGTCTCCGTTGAAGGGCGGCTGACGCATCCATCGACCGGCGTGTCGGATGCGTCAGCCGCCCTTCAACGTCTGCCGGCGGGGTCGGGACGGGGCTGGGCGAAACAAAGGCTTTACTATTAAGAAACTTTCCTGATACATTCAGGCGCAACGATCGTTCCAACGAAGGGATGGCCAGATGGCGCCTCAGCCGGTACCAGGAACACCCTCCTGGCTGCGTGAGACCAACGACCGCACGGCCCTCTCACTGCTGCTGGAGCACGGCGTCCTGACGCGCAGCCGCATCGGCGAGCTCAGCGGCCTCTCCAAGCCGACCGCCGCCCAGATGGTCTCCCGGCTCGAGACCGCCGGTCTCATCCACGCCGTCGGCGAGGTCTCCGGCGGCCGCGGACCCAATGCGGCCAGCTACGCGGTCCGCACCGACCGGATGCTCGGCGTCGCCGTCGACATCGACTACCACGAGATGCGCTCCACCGTCGTCGACGCGAGCGGGCACGAGCATCCCATCGCCACGACGCCACTGGCCCGCGCCGCCCGCGACCGCTCCCCCGAGACCGACATGCGCGCCGCGATCGACGCCGCCTGCGAGGTCGCGGGCATCGCCAGTGCGACGGTCTCCGCCGTCAGCATCGGCGTGCAGGGAGCTCTCGACCCGCGCACCGACGAACTGAGCTTCATCGAGACCCTCCCCGGCTGGCCGAAAAAGGGCATCCGCAAGCACCTCGAAGACGTGCTCGGCATCTCCGTGCACCTCGACAACGACGTGAATCTCGCGGCGATCGCCGAACGCACCGACGGCGCCGGGCGCGACACCGCCGGCTTCGCGCTGCTCTGGATGGGCGACGGCCTCGGCCTGTCCGTGGATCAGGGCGGCTCGGTGCACCGAGGGGCGTCCGGTGGCGCCGGCGAGATCGGGTACCTCCCCATCCCCCGCAATGCCTCCGAGCTCGACCCCGACGCAAACGATCTGCAAGACCTGATCGGCGGCCCGACCGTCGCCAAGCTCGCCAGGGGGCTCGGTGTGCGCGGCCGCACCTTCTCGGCCGTCATCGACGCCGTCACCACCTCGCCCCACCGTGACGAGCTCCTCGCCGTACTCGCCCCGCGGATCGCGGTGGGCGTCATCCCGGTGCTCGCCCTGCTCGACCCGGAGCTGGTCGTGCTCGGAGGGCCCACCGGACGAGCCGGAGGCGCCCGCCTCGCCGAGCTCGTCGGCAAGCACGTGCGCCGGGCCTGGGGCTCGGCCACCGTCGTCGCAACCGGCGTCGCCGAGCATCCGGTGCTCCGCGGCGCACGCGAACATCTGCTCACGGAGGTGCGCACCGCGCTCTTCGCCGAAGTGTCCAGGATCTCCGCCTAGCGGGCCTGAGGCCGTTCCACCGGCTCCATCGCACGACCCGTCCCAACAGAACGACCAGTCAGAACGACCACAACAGAACCCGATCACCCACAGCAATCACGAAACGGAATCAGTGAGGAACCAACCGTGAAACATCGTCCACGTCACATCATCGCCGCCGTCGCGATCACCGCGGCCGCGGCCCTGACCCTCGCCGGATGCTCCGGCGGAGGCAGCAGCAGCGGCTTCGACTCGACCACCCCCAAGGAGCTCTCGGGAAGCGTGTCGTTCTGGCACTTCTTCTCCGATCGCGAGGCCAAGGTCATCCAGTCGGTCGTCGACGACTTCGAGAAGAAGAACCCCAAGGTGAAGGTCACCGTGCACGCCGGCCAGGACGACGAGAAGCTGCAGAAGGCGATCGCCACCGGCAGCAAGGTCGACGTCGGCCTCTCGTACTCGACCGACATCGTCGGCAACTTCTGCTCGAACGGCGCCTTCCGCAACCTCAACACCGTCATCAAGCGCGACGGCGTCGACATGAGCCAGTTCTCGCCCACCGTGAAGTCGTACACCGAGTTCAAGGGTGTGCGGTGCGCGATGCCGATGCTCGCCGACGTCTACGGGCTGTACTACAACAAGGACCTGCTCAGCGCCGCCGGCTACAGCGCCGCGCCCAAGACCCTCTCCGAGCTCGAGGCGATGGCGACCAAGCTGACCACGTACAACGCGGACGGCTCGATCAAGACCCTCGGCTTCAACCCGACCATGGGCTGGTACGAGAACGCGGCCGCGCACTACGGCCCCGCAGCCGGTGCCGACTGGCTGAAGGCCGACGGCACCAGCGCGATCAGCTCCAGCCCCGGCTGGACCGAGCTGATGACCTGGCAGAAGGCGTTCGTGGACAAGATCGGCTGGGACAAGCTGAACAAGTTCACCTCGGGCCTCGGCCAGGAGTTCTCGGCCGACAACGCCTTCCAGAAGGGCAAGGTCGCCATGAACATGGACGGCGAGTACCGCACCGCGTTCATCGCCGACCAGGCGAAGGACCTGAACTACGGCACCGCTCCGTTCCCGACGGCCGACGACCACACCGAGCTGTACGGCGGCGGCTACATGACCGGCAACATCATCGGCATCTCGAAGGGCTCGAAGAACCCGGAGCTCGCGTGGGCACTCCTGAAGTACCTCACGACCGACACGGATGCCGTGGTCAAGCTCGCCAACGGCCTGAAGAACGTGCCGACCACGTCCGACGCGCTCAACTCGCCGAAGCTCGAGGTCTCCGACCAGTACAAGACGTTCCTCGACGTCGCGGCGGACAAGAACGTCGCCACCACGCCGGCCAGCCCGCTCGGCGCCGGCTACCAGCAGTCGTTCCAGGACTACTGGAACAAGTACCAGAGCCAGGGCGGCGACCTGCAGGCCGGCCTGAAGAGTGTCGACAAGCAGATCGACGACGCGCTCGCACTGACCACCGGTCCGTGACGATGACGTCGACTGCACTGCGCGAGGGGCGGGCGGCCACCGCCGTCCGTCCCTCGCGGGCCCGCACCAAGCGGAACCTCGTGACGCTGGCGCTGCTCGCGCCGGCCCTGCTGGGACTCGTGATCTTCTTCGTGTACCCGCTCGTGGCATCCGTGTACTACTCGTTCACCCGGTTCGATCTCGTCTCCGCTCCCCAATGGATCGGGCTGCGCAACTACCAGTACCTGTTCACGCAGGACCCGAACGTGTGGGAGGCGACCCTCAACACGCTGTGGTTCGTGGTGATCTGGGTGCCGGTGAAGGTGGCGTTCGCCCTGCTGATCGCCGGCCTGCTGGCCCGCGCGCGGCGCGCATCCGGATTCTGGCGCACGGTGTTCTACCTGCCCGCCCTGGTGCCACCGGTCGCGAGCGTCGTCGCCTTCGTCTTCCTGTTCAACCCGGGCACCGGACCGGTCAACCAGATCCTCAAGGTCTTCGGCATCCAGGGCCCGCTGTGGTTCAACGACCCGGCCTGGTCGAAGCCGTCGCTCGTGCTCCTCGGCGTGTGGGTGATGGGCGACATCATGATCATCTTCCTGGCCGCGCTCCTCGACGTCTCGAAGGAGCAGTACGAAGCCGCGTCGCTCGACGGCGCCAACGGGCTGCAGAAGGTGCGCTACGTCACGCTGCCGAGCATCGCCCCCGTGCTGCTGTTCTCCGTCGTGACCGGCGTGATCGCGGCCATCCAGTACTTCACCGAGGCGGCCGTCGCCTCCGGCGTCGCCAGCGGCAAGGCGGTGATCGGCGAGGGCATCAGCAACAACCTCGGCTACCCCGACGGCTCGCTGCTCACCTACACGCAATGGCTCTACGTGCGCGGCTTCGGCACGTACCAGCTCGGCTACGCCTCCGCGCTGGCCGTGCTGCTCTTCGTGGTCGCCGCCGTGATCCTCATCCTCTTGCTGCGCCGCTTCAAGGCGTTCACCCCGGAAGGCGCCCTATGACCTCCGCAACCCTGACCCCGCCGAAGGCGACGCCGTCGTCGCAACGACAGCGCCGGATGCCCACCCCGAAGTCGCTCCGTGTGCGGCGCGCGCTGGCCTGGATCGCCGAGCACGCGGTCCTCGTCGTGCTGGCCGTGCTGTTCATCGCTCCGATCGTCTTCGTGTTCCTCACGTCGCTGATGTCGAGCGACCAGACCCTGACGGCCTCGCTCTGGCCCCAGCCGTTCGAGTGGAGCAACTACGCGACGGTCTTCACCACCGTGCCGTTGCTTCAGTGGTTCGGGAACTCGGCCATCTACGCCGTGCTCGCCACGCTGTTCATGCTGATCTCGAGCGTGCCGGCCGCCTACGCGCTGGCGAAGATCAAGTTCCGCGGCTCGAACGTGCTGTTCACCGTGATCATCATCGCGATGCTGCTGCCGCCGCAGGTGACGGCCATCCCGATCTACGTGATGTGGTCGCAGCTGAATCTGACCGGCACCCTGTGGCCGCTGATCCTGCCAAACCTGCTCGGCGACGCGTTCTCGATCTTCTTGCTGCGCCAGTTCTTCCTGACCATCCCGAGCGAGTACGCCGACGCGGCGCGCATCGACGGCAACGGCGAGTTCGGCGTGCTGTGGCGCGTCGTGCTCCCGATGGCCAAGCCCGGCATCGCGGCGACCGCGATCTTCATGTTCTTCAACTCGTGGAACGACTACTACGGCCCGCTGCTGTACACCTCGGAGAACCCGGACAACTGGCCGGTGGCCTACGGTCTCGCGTCGTTCCGCGGTGTGCACGGCACCGACTGGGGGCTCACGATGACGATGACGATCCTCGTCACCGTGCCCGTGGTCCTGATCTTCTTCTTCGCCCAACGCGTGTTCGTCGAGGGCATCACTCTGACCGGCGTGAAGGGATAGTACGTGAAACTCGCTGTCGTCGGGGGTGGGTCCACCTACACCCCCGAACTCATCGACGGATTCGCGCGCATGCGCGACATCCTGCCCATCGAGGAGCTGTGGCTCGTCGACACCGACCCCGACCGGCTGCGGCTGGTCGGGGGCATGAGCGAGCGGATGTTCCGGGCCGCCGGCCACACCGGCCGCATCGTGCCGACCAGCGACCTCGTCGCCGGGGTGTCGGACGCCGACGCCGTGCTCATCCAGTTGCGCGTCGGCGGCCAGGCCGCCCGTCACGGGGACGAGACCTTCCCGCACGAGTGCGGCTGCATCGGCCAGGAGACCACCGGCCCCGGCGGCTTCGCCAAGGCCCTGCGCACCGTGCCGGTCGTCCTCCGCGTCGCCGAGACCGTGCGAGCGCACGCCAAGCCGGATGCCTGGATCGTCGACTTCACGAACCCGGTCGGCATCGTCACGCGCGCCCTCCTGCAGGAGGGCCACCGCGCGGTCGGCCTCTGCAACGTCGCCATCGGCTTCCAGCGCCGGTTCGCCAACCTGCTCGGTGTCGACCACACGGCGATCACCCTCGGCCATGTCGGTCTCAACCACCTCACCTGGGAACGCGCGGCGTTCGTGACGGATGCGAACGGCACGCACGACGCGCTGCCCGCACTCATCGACACGCACCTGGGCGAGCTCGCCGAGGAGATCGAGCTTCCCGCCTCGCTCATCACGATGCTCGGCAACGTGCCGTCCTACTACCTGCGGTACTACTACGCGCACGACGAGGTGCTGCGCGAGCAGCTCGGCTCCCCCACCAGGGCCGAAGCGGTGCAGGAGGTCGAGCGCGCACTGCTCGAGCTCTACGCCGATCCGAGCGTCGACACCAAGCCCGATGCCCTCGCCAAGCGCGGCGGCGCGTTCTACTCCGAGGCGGCGGTCGATCTGATCGCCTCCCTGCGCAGCGACCGGCGCGATACCCAGGTGGTGAACCTCCGCAACAACGGCTCGCTCCCCTTCCTGCCCGACGACCATGTGATCGAGGTGCCCGCGATCGTCGGCGCCTCCGGTGTCGAGGCGCTTCCGATCGATCCGCTTCCCGACGACATCCGTGGCCTGATCTCGCACGTCGCCGGCTACGAGCGGCTCGCGCTGGATGCGGCTGTGCATGGCGGCCGGGAGCGCGTGGTGCGCGCGATGATGGCCCACCCGCTCGTCGGCCAGTACGACCGGGCGGAGAAGCTGACCGACCTGCTGATCGCGGGCAACCGGGATCACCTGGCATGGGCGCAGTGAGCGGCTCGGCACCGGGCATCGTGATCGCGGTCGACGGCGGCGGTTCGAAGACCGACGCCGTCGCGCTCGATCTCGACGGCACGGTGCTGGCGAGCGCCCGCGGCACGACCTCGAGCCCGCACATCATCGGGATGGGCGCCGCCGCCGACCTGGTGGACGAGCTCATCGCGAGCCTCGTGCAGCAGACCGGCGACCGGCCGATCGTGCAGACGAACATCTACCTCTCCGGTCTCGACCTGCCGGCCGAGCTGGCGGCGTTCGGCGAGCACATCGCCGGGCTGCCCTGGGCGGGCGCCGTCGTCGACAATGACCTGTTCGCGCTACTGCGGGCCGGCACCAGCGAACCGGATGCGGTGGCGGTGGTGTGCGGTACGGGCATCAACTGCGTCGGGGTGCGGTCCGACGGCGCCGTGGTGCGCTATCCGTCGCTGGGGATGTCGTCGGGCGACTGGGGCGGCGGCTGGCACCTCGGCGAGCAGGCTCTGTGGCACGCGGCACGCGCCGTGGACGGCCGCGGTCCGTCGACCGCACTCGTCCAAGCCATCCCGGCCGTCTACGGCCTGGAGAGCGTGCAGGACGTGATCGAGGCGCTGCACTTCGAGCGCATCCCCAACTCCGATCTCGCGTTGATCAGCCCGGCGGTCTTCGACGCGGCCCGCGCCGGCGACGGCGTCGCCATCGGTCTCGTCGATCGGCAGGCCGAGGAGATCGTGGTGTTCGCCGTCACGACGCTGCGGCGCCTCGGGCTGCTGGATCGCCCCACCCCGGTGGTGCTGGGCGGCGGTGTGATCGGCGCACGGGATGCCCGGCTCATGCAGGCGATCGAAGAGGGCCTGGCCGACCGGGCCCCGCTGGCGCACATCGAACTGGTGACGGCGGCGCCGATCCTGGGGGCAGGGCTGCTCGCGCTCGAAGCGGCCGGCGCCGACGCCGACGCGCTCGAACGGGCGCGCGGCGAACTGGGCGCACGCCAGGCGGCTCTCCCGGTCGGCTGACCTGCAGACGGGAGCCTCCCCCAGGGTGTTCACTGGATGCGGGAGGCCATCACGAAGACCGATCACGACGCGGAGCGCAGGCGGATGGTCGAGCAGCAGCTCGCCTACCGCGGGATCGAGGACGCCCGCGTTCTCGAGGCGATGGGCCGCGTGCCGCGACACCTGTTCGTGGACCCGGCGTTCGCCCGCTACGCCTACGAGGACCAGCCCCTGCCGATCGGCGACGGGCAGACGATCTCCCAGCCGTACATCGTCGCGCTGATGCTGGAGGCGGCGCGGATCGGTCCTGACGACGTCGTGCTCGACATCGGGACCGGATCCGGCTACGCGGCGGCCGTGACCGCAGAGCTCGCCGCGCGCGTGGTGAGCGTCGAACGGCATCCGTCGCTCGCAGCGTCTGCGGAGCGCACGCTCGACGCACTGGGTTACGACGTGAAGGTGGTCACGGGCGACGGTTCGCTCGGCTGGCCGGAGGACGCCCCGTACGACGTGATCATCGCCGCGGCGACCGGGCCCGGCGTTCCGGACGCGTGGCTGGCGCAGCTGGCCGAGGGGGCCCGCGTCGTGATGCCGGTCGGCCGGGCCGGTGGCGCCCAGCACCTGTCGTCGTTCGAGCGCGCCGCCGACGGTACGCTGACCGAGGTCGATCTGGGCGGGGTCTCGTTCGTGCCGCTGGTGGGCGAGCAGGCCTGGCCGGGGAAGTAAGCGCGAGACGCTTCGGCGACGAAGCCCCTCGGTGACCGGGCCCTAGGCGGCGACGGCCTCGCGGGATGACGCACGAGCCGGCGATGCCTCACCGAGAGCGGCACGGTCGAGCGACGAGAGCAGCGCGCCCAGTTGTCCCTCCGGCGCGCCCGGGTCCTCCGGGTGCCACTGGACTCCGAGCACCGGCGCCGACTCGTGCTCGATCGCCTCGACATGCCCGTCGGTGGCGCGGCCGGTGACGACCAGCCCCGACCCGACGACGTCGACCGCCTGGTGGTGAGCGCTCTGCACTGCGACGGTGTGGCTCTCCAGCAGACCGGCGACCAGGCTGCCGGTGGCCAGGCGCACGGCGTGCGTCGCCATGATGTCCCGGATGGGCACGCCGCTGTTCTTGTGCTCGCCGGTGTCGTCGAGGTGCTGAACCAGCGTGCCGCCGAGAGCGACGTTGATGATCTGCAATCCGCGGCAGATGCCGAGGAGTGGCGTACCGCGCTCGATCGCGCGATGCACGACCGCGATCTGGGCGCGATCGGCTTCGGGGAGGTGACGGCTCTCGCCTTCGTAGCCGCCGGCGGCGCCGTACAGCCCGGGAGTGATGTCCTCACCGCCCATGATCAGGATGGCCTCCGCCGTCTCCGTGCGCGCGAGCAGCGCATCCTCGCCTTGATCGGCGGCGACGCGCGTGACGGTCCAGCCCTGACGCTCGGCTTCGACGATGGCCGACTCCACGAGGATCTGCACGTACGCGTGGTACTCGGGGTCGTGCCCGCGGAAGCGGGTGGCCTCGACCACGGCGAGGGAGCGCACCGGGCGTCGGATGCTCATGCGGTGCTCCTCTCATGGCGATGTATCGGCTGGCGATGATTCGGCGTCCCACAATTCTGAAGGGCGGCCCCGAACCGCGCATCCCGGGCGTAACAGGGTGAAACAGTCGACGGAGCCGTGCGCCGCCGCCACAGCGATCACCCGGCCACCCGGGCGCTCTGGCGCGCCCGATCGGGCCCCGAATAGACTCGCAGCAGGGGCACCCGACTCGAGAGAGTGAGTAGATGCGTTTACGAGGGGTACTGGGCGGAGTCCTGCTCGCGCTGGGGCTGGTCGTGGGAACAGCGACGATGGCGAGCGCACAAGACCCGGTCGACCTCGGCAGCGGACACGTCGTCGACCAGGCGGGTGTGCTCGACGCCGGCCAGACGAGCACCGTGGAGAACGCGGCCAAGAAGCTCTACTCCGACCACCGCGTCGACCTCTACGTCGTCTACGTCGACCGCTTCACCAACCCGACGGATGCCGCGGACTGGGCGAACCAGACGGCAGCGAACAACAATCTCGGCCCGTCCGACTATCTGCTCGCCGTCGCGACGGACGGCCGCGCCTATTACCTCTCGGGGGATTCGGCCGGTCCGGTCACCGACGACCAGCTGGACCAGATCGAGCGCAACGATATCGAGCCGAAGCTCAAGGCGGGTGACTGGTCAGGGGCGGCGGTCGCGGCGGCCGACGGGCTGGGCGACGCGGTCGGCGGGAGCGCCGGCGGGAGCGGTGTCGTCTGGTTCATCGTGATCGCCGTCTTGGTCATCGGACTGATCGTCTTCTTCGTGCTGCGCAGGCGGTCCGCCGCGAAGAAGGCGCGTTCGGCGCCGGGCGGCCCGGCAGTGCCCCAGAACGAGCTTCAGACCATGCCCATCGCCGACCTCGTGCGACGGGCCGGGTCGGCGCTGGTGCAGACCGACGACGCGGTGCGCACGAGCGAAGAGGAACTCGGTTTCGCCACGGCGCAGTATGGAGCGGACGCGGTGGTGCCGTTCCAGGCGGCGCTCGACGCCGCCAAGGCGCAGTTGCGCGACGCGTTCACGCTCAAGCAGAAGCTCGACGATGCCGAGCAGGACACTGAACAGCAGACGCGCGATTGGAACATCCAGATCGTGCAGCTCTGCGCGGCGGCCAACGACGCGCTCGACAAGCAGGCCGACGCGTTCGACGAACTGCGAGCGCTCGAGAAGCGCATCCCGCAGGCGACCGCCGAGGTGCAGGCCGCCGCGACTGCGGTGCAGAGCCGCATCGCCCAGTCGAACGCCGGCTACGCGGCGCTCTCGGAGCGCTACACCGAGGCGTCGATCACCACTATCCACGACAACATCGCGCAGGCGACCGATCGGCTGGCCTTCGTGACCACCGCACTGGCGGCTGCGGCGCAGAAGAGCGCGGCCGGCGACACCAGCGCCGCCGCCATCGGCGTGCGCGCGGCGGAAGAGTCGGTCGACCAGGCCAAGCTCCTTCTCGACGCGGTCGACCGGCTCGGAGCCGACCTCGCCGCGGCGCAGCAGACCATCGACGGCACGATCGCCGAGCTGGAGAGCGATCTCGCCGAGGCCCGCAGCCTCGCCGCGGCGGGAGACGCCGACGGGACGATCTCGGCCGCGGTCGCCGGAACCGAGCAGACCGTCGCCGACGTGAAGAGCAAGCTCGCGGCCGGCAGGATCAATCCCCTGGAGATCGCCAACCGCCTCGAAGCGGCGAATCAGAACATCGACGCCGTGCTCGGCGGCGTGCGGGATGCCCGGCAGCAGGCGCAGCGCGCGCAGGCGTCGCTGCAGCAGACGCTGCTCGACGCCAAGAGCCGGGTCTCGGCGTGCGAGGACTTCATCGCGGCACGGCGCGGCGCGGTCGGCGCGGAGGCGCGCACCCGCCTCGCGGAGGCCGGCCGGCTGCTCGTGCAGGCCGAGGCGACCGCGATCACCGATCCGGTCACGGCGCTCGGTCAGGCGCAGCGCGCCGCCCAGCTGGCCGACGCGGCGACCCAACTCGCGCAGCAGGACGTCGGCGGCTTCCAGCCGGGCACCGGCGGCCTCGGCGGGATGTTCGGCGGCGGCTCCGGAGGCGGGGGCAACGGCGCGATGGGGGCGATCCTCGGCGGCATCCTGATCAATTCGGTGCTGAGCGGGGGCGGCGGTGGTGGCCGTGGCGGCGGCGGGCGTGGCGGTAGCCGTGGCGGCGGAGGCGGGTTCAGCCCGGGAAGCTTCGGCGGAGGCGGCACACGCTCCCGTCGCGGAGGTGGCAGGTTCTAGGTCCCGTCCGGGATCGACGGCTCAAGCGAAAGGAAAGCAACACCATGGCAAAGCAGTCCATTTTCGGGCGCATCTCGCAGCTGATGAAGGCGAACGTCAACGCCCTCATCGACCAGGCGGAGGACCCGGAGAAGATGCTGGACCAGATGGTCCGCGATTTCACGAACAACATCGCCGACGCCGAGAGCGCGATCGCGGAGACGATCGGCAACCTCCGGATGCTCGAAGACGATCACAAAGAGGACGTCGAGGCGGCGGCCGAGTGGGGCCAGAAGGCGCTCGCCGCCAGCAAGCAGGCCGACAGCTACCGGTCGGGCGGAGACTCGGCCAACGCGGACAAGTTCGACAACCTCGCCAAGGTCGCGCTGCAGAGACAGATCGCGTCGGAGAACGAGGCCAAGGCGGCGGAGCCGCAGATCGCCTCGCAGACCGAGGTCGTCGACAAGCTCAAGTCGGGCCTGAACGGCATGAAGGGCAAGCTCGAGCAGCTCAAGAGCAAGCGGAGCGAGCTGATCGCCCGCGCGAAGAGCGCACAGGCTCAGCAGCAGGTGATGGATGCGGTGAAGAGCGTCGACATCCTCGACCCGACCAGCGAGGTCGGTCGCTTCGAAGACAAGATCAAGCGCGAAGAGGCCAAGGTGCGCGGCGCCTCCGAGCTCGCCGCGTCGAGTCTCGACGCCCAGTTCAACCAGCTCGACGACCTCGGGGAGATGACGGAGGTCGAGGCGCGCCTCGCCGCGCTCAAGACCGGCGGCGCACCGGCGCAGCCTGCGGTCACCGCCGAGGCGACGCCGTCCGCTCCGTACACGCCAGGGCAGTGACGATGGCGCGGGATGCGCGCGGGATGCGCGCGAGCCGCGCATCCCGCCGCCTTCTCACGAACACGCCGTGTCGTGCGGAACACGAAGGACCATGCAGGAGTTGGAGAACGTATGACAACATTGGCGCTCGTCGGAGCGGGACACATCGGAAGTCAGATCGCGCGCCTGGGCGTCGCCAGAGGGTACGACGTCGTGGTGAGCAACTCGCGCGGACCGGAGACGCTCGGAGAGCTGGTCGCCGAGCTGGGGCCGTCGGCACGAGCGGCCACCGTCGAGGAGGCAGCACGCGCCGGTGACATCGTGGTCGTCACCATCCCGTTCAGGAGCATCGAGTCCCTCCCGGCCGACGCCTTCGCCGGAAAGGTCGTGGTCGACACGAACAACTACTACCCGCAGCGCGACGGCCACGTGGCGGAGCTCGACGACGAGTCGACCACCGTGTCCGAGCTGCTGCAGCGGCACCTTCCGGATGCGCACGTCGTCAAGGCGTTCAACCACATCTACTCGTCCGCGATCGTCACCGACGCCCTCCCGTCCGGCGATCCCGAGCGTCGCGCTCTGGCCATCGCGGGCGACGATGCAGAAGCCAAGGCCGCCGTGACCGCGCTGCTCGACGACTTCGGCTTCGACGCCGTCGATCTCGGTCCGCTCTCCGAGGGCTGGCGCGTGCAGCGCGAAACCCCGGCATACGGCCCGCGGCTCACCGCCCCGGAGCTGCGCCGAGCCGCCGCGGACGCCAAGCGCTACCGGGACATGCGATGAAGGCTCGCGCATGAGCGCGGCGTCCTTCCTCGTCGTGCCGCAGTGGCAGGGGTCCGGATCCTCCCGCGCGATGCGGCTGATCGACGGAGCCGAGGCCATCCGGGGCGATCTCCCCGTCGCGGCGACGACGGTCGTGAGCGTTCCCGCCGCCGCCGGAGAGTCCCTCGACACCGGCGTGCACCGCTTCTCGGCGCTCGCGACGATCCGGGATGCCGCAGCCGCCGAGCTGATGCTCCTGGAGTCGCCGGTGGTGACCATCGGCGGTGACTGCGCAGCCGACCTCGCCAGCGTGCAGCACGTGGTCGCGTCGCGCGAGCCGGGGAGCGTCGCCCTGGTCTGGTTCGACGCCCACGGCGACCTGAACGACGTGGGCTCATCGCCGTCGGGCGCATTCCACGGCATGGTCGTGCGTGCCCTGCTCGGTGACGCTCCCGACGGTCTCGCCTCCGAGGGCGCGTCGCTCCTCTCCCCCGAGGCTCTGGTGCTCGCCGGAACCCGCGCGCTCGACGACGGCGAGAGCGCCTACATCGCCGAGCACGGCATCCGGATGCTCGCACCGGACTCGCTCGCCGAGCCGCGTGATCTGGTCGCTGCCGTGGAGTCGACGGGCGCTACGGCCGTCTACCTGCACATCGACCTCGATGTGCTCGACCCGGCCTCGATCGACGGGATCGGCTATCCCGAGCCGTTCGGCGTGACGCCGGAACAGCTGACCGAGGCGATCCGAGCTCTGCGTGCGCGCTTCGAGCTCGCCGGGGCCGCGATCACCGAATTCGCACCGGAGTCGCCCGAGCCCGCGTCGCACGATCTTCCGGTGATCCTCCGCATCCTGGGCGCCCTGACCGGGCGCCTTCCAGCGAGCGGACCGTCCTCCCCACCCGGAGCCGGCCGACACCTCTCCACCGATCAGCAGGCCGTCGGTGACGCCCCCTGACGCCCGGGGTAGCTTGGGAGCCATGACCGAACCCAAGATCATCACCGAGCGCCGCGGGCACATCCTGCTCATCGGCTTCAACCGCCCCGACAAGCGCAACGCGGCCGACTTCGAGATGCTCAACGCGCTCGCCGCCGCCTACGGCGAGTTGGAGCACGATCCCGAACTGCGGGTCGGTCTCGTCCACGCGGTCGGCGACCACTTCACCGCGGGCCTCGACCTCGCCGATCTCGGCCCGCGTATCGGGGCCGACGGTCTGTCGTTCACGAGCGAGGGCGGCATCAACCCGTGGCAGGTGTCGGGCGAGCAGCTCACGAAGCCCGTTGTCATCGCTGTGCAGGGCACCTGCCTCACGCTCGGCATCGAGCTCGTGCTGGCGAGCGACGTAGCGGTCGCCGCCCGTTCCACGAGGTTCGGGCAGCTCGAAGTCGCCAGGGGCATTCTGCCGTTCGGCGGAGCGACCCTGCGCTTCCCCCGGGCGGTCGGGTGGGGCAACGCCATGCGCTGGATCCTCACGGGAGACCTGTTCGACGCCGCCGAAGCCCACCGCATCGGCCTCGTGCAGGAGGTCGTCGACGACGGTGAGCAGTTCGATCGCGCGCTGGCCATCGCCGAACGCATCGCCGCCCAGGCGCCCCTGGCCGTGCAGGCTGCGCTCGCCAATGCCAAGCGTGCCGTGCGCGACGGCGACGCCGCGGCGGAGGGCGAGCTCCAGCCTGCGCTGGTGCGCCTTCTCCAGAGCGAAGATGCAGCGATCGGCATGCAGGCCTTCCTGACGCGCAGCGAGGCCCAATTCGTCGGACGCTAGGCGTCCTCTCCGGGCTGCCCAACTATTCGCGGAGGATGGAATCCGATCCCTCCCCGCGCTTCGAACATCACACGATCAACAACGAGGAGCTCCATGGCAACCACCCAGTACGACGTCATCGTGATCGGCGCGGGAGCAGTCGGCGAGAACGTCGCCGACCGCGCCGTCCAGGGCGGGATGAGCACGGTCATCGTCGAGTCCGAGCTCGTCGGCGGGGAGTGCTCGTACTGGGCGTGCATGCCGTCGAAGGCACTGCTGCGCAGCGGTGCGCTGCTGCGCGCCGCACAGCGCGTCGGAGGCGTCGCGGAGGCGATCACCGGGCAGCTCGACGTGCGGGCCGTCCTCGATCGACGCGACCGCGTCACCAGCCATTGGAAGGACGACGGGCAGGTGAAGTGGCTCGAGGGCGCCGGCATCGACCTGGTTCGCGGCCACGCGGTGATCACCGCCCCACGCGAAGTGACGGTCACGGCGGCCGACGGCACGGTGACCGTGCTCGCGGCCCGCCATGCCGTCGCCGTCAGCACCGGATCGGCGGCGCTGCTCCCCGACATCCCCGGCCTGCGCGAGAGCGAGCCGTGGACGAGCAAAGACGCGACCAGCGCCCAGACGGTGCCGGCGTCGCTCGCCATCCTCGGCGGTGGTGTGGTGGCAGTCGAGATGGCCACGGCGTATGCCGGATTCGGCACGCGTGTGCAACTGATCGCGCGCAGCAGTCTGCTGCGGGCGAACGAGCCGTTCGCCGGCGAGCTGGTCGGCGACGCGCTGCGCGCACTGGGCGTCACGGTGCATCTCGACAGCGAGCCGAGCTCCGTGGAGCGCACAGATGACGACGGGTTCCGCATCCAGCTGAGCGGCGGTGGCACGATCGAGGCCGACGAGCTGCTCGTGGCGGTCGGACGCGTTCCGAACACGATCGATCTCGGGCTCGAGGCGTTCGGACTCGAAGCGGGAGCCTGGCTCGACGTCGACGACACCATGCGCGTGCTCGGAGCCGACGGTGAGCCGGTGGACGGCGGCTGGCTCTACGGGGTGGGCGATGTGAACCACCGCGCTCTGCTCACGCATCAGGGCAAGTACCAGGCGCGCGCTGCCGGTGATGCGATCGCAGCACGCGGCAACGGCTCGCCGGTCCGCCTGGAGCCGTGGGGCACGTACGTGGCGACGGCCGACCACACGGCCGTTCCGCAGGTGACGTTCACCGATCCGGAGGTCGCGTCCGTCGGGCTCACCGCGGCGGCAGCACGGGAGGCCGGCTACCGCATTCGGGTCGTCGACTACCCCATCAGCAGCGTCGCCGGCGCGACCATCGCGTCCGACGACTACACCGGGCAGGCACGGATGGTCGTCGACGAGGACCGCCAGGTGATCCTGGGCGTGACCTTCGTCGGACAGGACGTGGGTGAACTGCTGCACTCGGCGACGATCGCCGTGGTCGCGGAGGTGCCGCTCGACCGGCTCTGGCACGCGGTGCCGTCGTACCCGACGCTCAGCGAGGTCTGGCTCCGCCTCCTCGAGACCTACGGACGCCCGGAGGAGTGATGGTGCGAGCAGTGCAGCGGCTGCTGTTCGATTCGCCGATCAGCTGGCTCGGCTACCTCTACGCCACGGCGGTCGGCCTCGTCTGGGGATTCGTCTGGAGCACGGGCCGCGTCGAGCGGCGCAACGGGCTCTTCGTCTTCCGTGGCATGCCGCTGCGCACGTTCGGGCGCGGTGGCTCGTGCGTCGGCGGGTGCTACCTCACGGCCCAGAACGTCACCGACGAGGTGCTGGAGCACGAGGCCGTCCACAAACGGCAGTGGCAGCACTACGGGATGCTCTTCCCGTTCTTCTACCTGCTGGCGGGGCGCGATCCCCTCCGCAACCGATTCGAGGTCGAAGCCGGTCTCGAGAAAGGCGGCTACCTGTGAGCGAGACCACGCCACACGATGGTGGACAACGCACGATCATCCTCACCGGGGCGAGTTCGGGGATCGGGGTGGTCGCCGCGGGACGGCTCGTGGAGCAGGGCAACCAGGTGGCCGTCGTCGGGCGCAACCCCGAGCGCACCCGCGCGGTCGCGGAGCGCATCGGAGCGACCCCGTTCCTGGCCGACTTCGAGAGGCTGGACGACGTGCACGCGCTGGCGGAGGCCGTGACGGCGCGGTACGAGCGGATCGACGTGCTCGCCAACAACGCGGGCGGGCTCAACGCGGCCAGAGAAGTCACGGTCGACGGGCACGAGCGCACGATCCAGACCAACCATCTGGCGCCGTTCCTGTTGACGAACCTGCTGCTCCCCCGGCTGCGGGAGACCGCTGCCCAGGGTCACCCCGTGCGTGTGGTCTCGACGGCGAGCCTCGCCAACCTCTTCGGTCACGTGCGGCTCGACGATCTGGAATTCGAGCAGCGGCCGTGGCTCGGTGGCTGGCGCGCCTACGGTACGGCCAAGCTCGTGACGATCCTGTTCATCCGCGAGCTGGCCGAGCGCCTGACCGGCACCGGGATCGACGCCTATACGTTCCACCCGGGCACGATCGCCACCAACTTCGGCCAGTCATCGCCGCTCATCCGGTTCGGCGGCGCCGTCACGCGCGGCGGCTACGGAATCCCGGTCGAGGAGGGGGCGGCACCGTTGGTCATGCTGACGGCCGACGCGCCCGTCGGCGCCCCGAGCGGCACGTACTTCGATCGGCTGAAGGCGAACGGGAAGGTGCGGCGACAGGCCGACGACGCTCAGCTCGGCCGCGACCTCTGGACGCTCAGCGAACGACTGGTGGGCGTCGGCAGCGTGGTCTGACCGCTCGCCCGGGGTGGACCCGCTGGACGGGGCCCGACAGAGGCGGATGCGTCAGAAGCGGATGCGTCAGAAGTGGATGGGGGCGATGACCGCGTCGGCGGACATGCCGACCTCGTCGCGCAGGTGCTCCTGAACCTCGGAGACGAGCTCGAAACCGCCCGTGACGATCGCGCGGGTCTCGCCGGCTCCGTCGCACAGCATCTCCGCCGTCCACGCGCGCACGGCCCGCGTGGCGGCGACACCCTTCGCGCAGGGCTCCGACGTTCCCGGGCGACCACTGCGGCGCGCTCGGGGAAGCCAAGTGACCGTCATCCGCAGCGGCGTTGTGAGCACGGAGACGTCGTCGGGACTCTCGACCTCGACGAAGACGCGCCCGCGAGCGCAGAGCGGCAGGAGCGCCAGCTCCGCCTCGAGCTGGGGAAGGGACGACTCATCGCCGACGACGAGGAACTGCACACGGTCGTCGTGGTGGGCGGTGGTCGCGGTGTGCTTCGCGTGATCGGGTCGGTACATCTCGCTTTCGAGTATAGGCGAGCCTTACCTAACCCCCGATCCTCCGAGGGGATGCCCAGCGAGACGTCAGCCTTCCCTCACCCGGCACCCTGGGGCATGATCGTGTCATGCTCCCAACGGCAGAGAACCCCGTCGCTCCGATGCTCGCCAAGGCGGTACCGCAGGTTCCGGCTCCCGAGTCCGTGGAGGGCGGGCTCAGTTACGAACCCAAGTGGGACGGGTTCCGTGCACTGATCTATGCGGACGGCGACGGCACGACCGTCGACACGGTGGAGATCGGAAGCCGCGGGTCGAAGATGCTCACCCGCTACTTCCCCGAACTCGTCGACGCGTTCCAGCGGCTCCTGCCAGGACCGTGCGTGCTCGACGGCGAGATCGTGGTGCCGACCGGGCCCGCGGGCAAGCAGCGACTGGACTGGGAGGCGCTGTCGCAGCGCATCCACCCGGCCGCCAGTCGTGTGAAACTGCTCGCGGAGCAGACCCCCGCGACGTTCGTGGCCTTCGATCTGCTCGCCGTCGGGGGCGAATCCCTGCTCGAGCACTCCTTCGGTGAACGCCGGGCGCGGCTCGAGGAATTCGCCGGCGCCCTGCCCGCACCCATCGAGCTGACCCGCACCACCACCGACGTCGAACTCGCCCGGAAATGGCTGGTGGAGTTCGAAGGGGCAGGACTCGACGGCGTCGTGGCCAAACCGCTCGCATCGCCGTACGCCCCCAACAAGCGCACGATGCTCAAGATCAAACACCACCGCACAGCGGACGTCGTCGCGCTCGGCTACCGAGTGCACACGAGCGGCCGGGGCGTCGGCTCGCTGCTGGTCGGCCTCTACGACGACGACGGCGAACTCAGGAACGTCGGCGGTGTCTCCGCCTTCAGCGACGCGCGCCGGCTCGAGCTGGTCGACGAGCTCGCGCCTCTGGTCGAACTCGACGATTCCGGAGACGCGGTGAAGGGCGCGACCGAACGCAGCCGCTTCTCCTCCGGAAAAGACGTGACGTTCATCCGGCTGCGCCCTGAGCGCGTGCTCGAGGTCCGCTACGACCAGATGGAGGGCATGCGCTTTCGTCACACCGCGCAGTTCGAGCGGTGGCGCCCCGACCGCGAAGCCCGCTCGTGCACGTTCGAGCAGCTCGACCGCCCCATCGCCTACGACCTGGCCGACGTCCTGCGCTGACGCGGGCTTGCGGCCACTCCGACTCCGTGCTTGCGTTGCTCCCATGACCGACGCCGAGCAGCCGGGGGCGGCGGAGTGGGTGCCCCGCACGCTCAGCCTCACTCGGCTGCGCGATGCGGCGCACGACTGCGAGGGCTGCGAGCTCTGGCGCGACTCCACGCAAGTCGTTTTCTCGGCAGGCACGGCGCGCGCCAGGCTGATGCTCGTCGGCGAGCAGCCGGGCGACCGGGAGGACCGCACGGGCGAGCCCTTCGTCGGTCCCGCCGGGCGCCTGCTCGACGGGGCGCTGGACGCAGCCGGCATCCGGCGTGCCGACGTGTACCTCACCAATGCCGTGAAGCACTTCCGGCACCACACGGAGGAACGCGGCAAACGACGCATCCACGACAATCCGTCCGTTGCCCACATCGTCGCGTGTCATCCCTGGCTGGAGGCCGAGCTCGCCGCCGTGCGACCACGCGTGGTGGTCTGCCTCGGGGCGACGGCCGGTCGCGCCGTCCTCGGCCGCCCGGTGCGGGTGACGACCGAGCGCGGTCACGTGATCGCCCAGCCCGGCCCGGACATCCCGTCGGCCGTGATCACGGTTCACCCGTCGGCCCTGCTCCGCACGCGCGGCGACGCCGGCTGGGACGAGTCCTTCGACGCCCTCGTGCGCGACCTGGTGACCGCGCGCGAAGCCGCCTCGCTGTAGCGGCCCCGAAACCCCGCCGTCAGCGCGCTCAGGCCTTCTTCGCGCGGCTGGGCTGCACGCGCGGCGGCTCCCCCGGCATCTTGGGGTAGTCGGGCGGGAATGGAAGCTCGCCGAGGCCGTTGTCGAGGTCGCGCTGCCACCACGCCAGCAACTGGTCGATGCGACCGGGTGCGTCCCCGAAGGTCTCCCATGGATCCCCGACCTCGACGAGCCGGGCGGGCACCGTCTCGATCGTGAACTTCTTGGGGTCGACCGACTCGAGCTCGTCCCAGGTGATCGGCGTGGCCACCGGCGCGTGCGCGAGTGCGCGCGGGCTGTACGCCCCCGCCATCGTGCGGTCGCGGTTGGCCTGGTTGAAGTCGACGAAGATCCGCTCGCCGCGCTCCTCCTTCCACCACGCGGTCGTGACGGCGTCGGGCATCCGCCGTTCGAGTTCGCGTGCGGCGGCGATGACGGCGTGCCGCACATCCTGGAACTCGTGGGTCGGTTCGATCGGGGCGAAGACGTGCAGGCCGCGGTTCCCCGAGGTCTTGATGAAGGCGTCGAGACCCGCCTCCGCGAGCACCGACCGGAGCTCGATCGCGGCAGGGATGGCGTCGTCGAAGTCGGTGCCCGGCTGCGGGTCGAGGTCGATGCGCAGCTGATCGGGGTTGTCGGAGTTCTCCGCTCGCGACGGCCACGGGTGGAAGACGACGGTGTTCATCTGAACGGCCCAGACGGCGGCGGCGGGCTCGTCGATCACGAGCTGCGGATGCGTCCGGGCGCTCGGGTAGACCACCATCACCGACCGCACGTAGTCGGGTGCGCCCTTCGGCGGGTTCTTCGAGAAGAACTGCTCGCCGTCGATGCCGTCGGGGAACCGCTGCAGCGAGAGCGGACGGTCGCCGTTCGCTCGCACGAACGCCTCGCCGACAGCGATCATGTAGTTCGCCAGATCGAGCTTGGTGATGCCGGGCTCCGGCCAGAGCACCCGGCTCGGGCTGGAGATGCGCACCTCGCGGTCGCCGTTCGGACCAGGGACAGTGATGACAACCGCTTCGCTCGCCATGCGACCACCGTACTCGCCCATGACGCCGCGATGACTCTCGTGTGAATTCCGTGTGCGAACCGTGGTGCCCACTTCCATCCGGCACGATGTGGGCCAGAATGTTGTCGCGTCGTCCACCGACGGCGAGCGTTATGAGAAGAGGGATCCCACTGAGAATCGTCAGCTACAACCTGCGGAAGCACGCCGCCGGCCACGAACTGGCCGATATCGCAGCGGCGCACGACGTCGACGCACTGTGCCTGCAGGAATGCGACAGCGAAGCCCTTCCCGAGCGCCTGCACCACCTGAAGCTCGCCGACGCCACCAAGACGAACCGTCTCGGCCTCGCGATCTATGTGCGTGAAGACCGCTACGACGTGGTCGAGACCCGCGTCTTCGCCGTGCAGAAGTCGGTGCACGACCGCGTTCTCGCCCCGGCGCACGAGCGCCTGCTCGCGGCTCACCTCCGCGACAGGGAGACCGGTCAGGACGTGCTCATCGGCTCGTTCCACGCGGCGCCGTTGACGGCATCCAACTCTCTCCGCCGCAAGCAGATCGCCGCCGCGCATGCGGGAATGCGCTCGCTCGCCGAAGACGTGCCCGCCGTGATGGTGGGCGACTTCAACTACCCGTGGTTCATCCGCGGACTCGAGCGCCGCCTGATCACCACCGGGTACGCACTGATGCGCACCACCGAGCCGACCTATCTGCGCTACAAGTTCTTCACGGGCTACTTCGACTTCGTCACCTCGACCGGTATGGAGATCGATCGCGTCGACGTTCTGCCCGCCGGCGCATCCGATCACCGCGCGATCAGCCTGGACACCAAGCTCGCCGCCTGACTCCTTCTCCACCCGGGCGTATGGTGGACGCGTTCGTAGGCGGGGCGGTGCGCGATGGACGTTCTCGGGTGGTTTTCGGCGGCTGACTACACGATCGCGCGCGAGATCCTCCAGCGCGGGGTCGCCGCGATCTACCTCATCGCCTTCGTCTCCGCCGCGAATCAGTTCCCCGCCCTCCTCGGTGAACACGGCCTCCTGCCCGTTCCGCGTTTCCTGCAGAGCCTCTACGCCGCGAAGCAGCCGACGCTGTTCCGCTGGAGGTACTCCGACCGCCTGCTGCTCGCGGTCGCCTGGACCGGCGCCGCGCTCTCCCTGCTGATCCTGCTCGGCATCCCGCAGCAAGCCCCGTCCTACGTGTTCGTCCCGATCTTCCTCGTCGTGTGGCTGCTCTATCTGTCGATCGCCAACGTCGGCCAGACCTTCTACGGTTTCGGCTGGGAGAGCCTGCTGCTCGAAGCAGGCTTCACCGTTGGCTTCCTCGGGGCGCACGACACGGCTCCCCCGATCACCATCGTGTTCCTGGTGCGCTGGCTCGTCTTCCGCCTCGAGTTCGGCGCGGGAATGATCAAGATGCGCGGCGACCGGTCGTGGCGCGACCTCACGGCCCTGTACTACCACCACGAGACCCAGCCGATGCCGAATCCGCTGAGCCGCACCGCGCACCTGCTGCCGCGCTGGTGGCACCGCGTGGAGGTGCTGGGCAACCACTTCGCACAGCTCGTCGTCCCCTGGCTGCTGTTCGCACCGCAGCCTGTCGCGAGCATCGCGGCGGGGGTGGTCATCCTCACGCAGCTGTGGCTCGTGGCTACCGGCAACTTCGCGTGGCTCAACGTCATCACGATCGTGCTGGCCTTCAGCGCGGTCAGCGATCCGGTCTTCGGGTTCGTCGCGGGCGGAGCGCACGCTGCCGGCATCGGGTCGGCGACCGTGCCGCTCTGGTATGCGATCGTGGCCGCAGCGGTCACGGTCTTCCTGGTCGTGCTGAGCTGGCAGCCCCTGCGCAACCTGTTCTCGCGCCGTCAGCTGATGAACGCCAGCTTCAACCGCTGGCACCTGGTCAACGCCTACGGCGCGTTCGGCAGCGTCACGAAGGAGCGGTACGAGGTGATCGTCGAGGGCACGCTCGACGATCCCGACGACACGACGGCCGAATGGCGCGAGTACGCGTTCAAGGGCAAACCGGGCGACCCGCGGCGCATCCCGCGCCAGTTCGCGCCCTACCATCTGCGACTGGATTGGCTGATGTGGTTCCTCGCGCTCGGCTCACGGGACACGCGCTGGTTCGAGGTCTTCCTGCTCCGGCTGCTCGAGGCGGATGCCCGCACGCTGCGCCTGCTGCGCGCATCCCCCTTCGGCAGGGAGCCGCCGCGGGCCGTGCGGGCCCGCATGTTCCTCTACCGCTTCACCACCCGTGCCGAGAAACGCGCGACCGGGGATCGGTGGGTGCGCTCCGAGGTGGGGCTGCTGGTCGCGCCGGTCGCGCTGAACGGCTGAGCGGGCAGGTCAGTATCCGCCGCGCTCCTCCTCGAGCTTGGCCAGGTCGCGCGCGATGAGCAGCCGGAGGCGCCCCGGTCGCTCCTCCTCGTAGTTCGCCTTGAGCGCTTCTGCCCCGGAGAAGGCGTCGAGCGATGCCTCGATCGCCTGGCCGACCTCGTGCCACGCGTCAGCACGCGCGCGCTCCACGATGGATAGCAATTCGGACTCCGAGGAGGCTCGCGCGCGCAACGCGTCGGCGAGAGCATGGGCGGCCTCTTCGCGCAGCCGCAGATTGGCGACATCGACGTCTCGATAGTCGTGAGGATGCATGGCGTCGCCGAGCAGGCCGGTGACCGCGCGTCGCGCCTCGGCCGCACGCTCGGCGGCCTGGTCCTGCTCGTCGGCGAGCTCCTCGAGCATTTCAGCAGCCTGCTTCGTGTGCCGGGACGGCTCGAACGGGTTGCCCTGCTGGATGGTGTCGACGACGATGTGATTCTTGACGGCCATCCTCGTCGCGTAGTCCGCGAGGAGCATGCCCTCCTCGACGGATTGCTCGAGGGTCGGTGGAGCGGTCTCCGTGAGCGCATCCTCGTCGAACGGGCGCACGCGGGGCGTCGCTGCCCGCTTGCGGAACCAGTTCGGCCAGCGCATCCGTCTCCTTCTCGCGGCGGCGAGGACTGCGCCGCCCTGAGACCATTCTGTCCGAGATGCGGCCGTTCCGTCCGCCGCGCGGCGTGGGTGCGCACGGCGCTGGGTGCCGCGCGCCATCACTTCACCCCGCGTTCAGGGGACAAGCGCGTAACGGACACCGTGTGTACGTCCGCCGGCCACCGCCGGCGAGCAGACTCCCGCTGGCTCGGCGACCGCTGGGACCAGTGAGTCGAAAGGAACCTCGGATGAACCGTTCCGTCACCTCCACCGTCGGCGCCGTTGTGGCGGGCGGTGTCGCCCTGTCGCTGTTCGCGGGCGGCGCCGCCTTCGCGGCCCCGGCGTCCCCCGCCGTCGGCGCGTCAGCGGGCCACGGATCGTCCCCGGCTTCCGCCGTCGACGACGCGTACCTGCTGACCGCCGGACGCACGTTCGATGCTCGCACGAGCATCCTGCGCAACGACCACGGCTCGTCCGCCGCGATCGTGTCGCACACCACCCCGGCCCACGGTTCCCTCGCTCTCAATGCGGACGGCACCTTCCGCTACGTTCCGCAGGCCGGGTTCACCGGTGTCGACTCGTTCAGCTATACCGTCAATGACGCGGTGAAGCTCTACACGACGCATCTCCCCTCCCTCGCCACGATCGGCGGCGTCGCCATCACCGGTGGCGCGTACGGGTCGTCGCTGGCTCCCGTGCCCGGCTCGGCGGACGAGTTCTACGGCCTGACCGACCGCGGTCCGAACGTGACCGCTCCCGACGGTGTCACCAAGATCGAGCCGCTCCCGGCCTTCGACCCCGCCATCGGTCGGTTCCGCCTCGTCGACGGCCAGGCCCGGCTGGAGCGCACCATCCCGCTGCGCGCCGGCGACGGCTCGCCGTACAACGGCCGGGTCAACACGCAGGCGAACACCGGCGAATCGATCGTCGGGCTCGACGGCGCACCGCTTGCGGCGAGCCCCAACGGCTACGACTCGGAAGGCCTTGTCGCACTCAAGGACGGCACGTTCTGGGTGTCGGACGAGTACGGACCGTTCATCACGCACTTCGACCGCAACGGCCGGCAGCTCGAGCGGCTGTCGCCGTTCGGCCAGGGTCTGCCCGCGGAGCTGGCCATGCGCGTGCCGAACAAGGGCATGGAGGGCCTGACGATCACTCCGGACGGCTCGACGCTGGTCGGGATGATGCAGTCCGCCCTGCAGACACCCGATCTGACGGCCAAGCCCGCCACCGTCACGACACTGCGGATCGTCACGTACGGTCTGAAGGACCACCGGACCCACGAATACCTGTACCTGCTCACCGACCCGAAGAAGAACGCCGGCGCGGTGAGCGAGATCACGGCGCTCTCGAACACGCGCTTCATCGTCGACGAGCGCGACGGCACGTTCGAGCCGAACGCCTTCAAGCAGCTGTACGCGATCGACATCGCGAAGGCGACGGATGTCGGCCCGGCCTCCACGGTCAGCGGCGCCCACTACGACGCGGCGAAGGGCGGTCTGCTCGTCGGAGCGTCGAGCCGGAGCATCGACGCCTTCGTCGGAGATGCGGACACCGCGGGTGCGACGGCTGCCCTCGCATCGGTCGGCATCACCCCGGTCGCCAAGAAGACCGGCGTCGACCTGGGAGCCCTGGTCACCAAGCTCGATCCGACCGGTGGATTCTTCGGTCACGACAAGGTCGAGGGCGTGGCGACGACGGACGGCGGCAAGACGCTCGTCGTCAGCAACGACAACGACTTCGGCATCGACGGTGTCTCCAATGCCGCCGCACCGTGGCAGCTCCACGCGAAGGTGCTCCCGAACGGGCAGCAGGACGACGGCGAGTACCTCGTGATCGATACGACACGGGTCGGCGACGCGAACAGCACGGCGACGGTCTCGCTGTTCGTCACGCCGAAGGGTGTCTACACGCGCTGACGCGGCCTGTACGAGGTCGGAGGTCTGCGGCAGAGTGGGCGTATGGCGGGCATCCGGTACGAGTTCGAGGCAGACCTGTGGCGTTGGGAGGCGCGCAGAGACCTCTGGGTCTTCGCGCGTCTCCCACTCGACATCTCTCAGGAGATCCGTGACCAGCCGCATCCTCCGGCGGGATTCGGCTCCGTCAAGGCGATGGTGACGCTCGGGAGCTCGCGATGGTCGACGTCGATCTTCCCCGAGTCGGCCGACGGTGCCTACACCGTGGCCATCAAGGGGTCGGTGCGCCGTGCGGAGGGCGTCGGCCTCGGCGATGTCGTGCGGATCGGGATCGAGACCCTGCTCTAGCCGCTGCTCTAGCCCCCGGGCTCGTGCGGCAGCTCAGAGCGGCACGACGTCGTGGGCAGTGACACCGAAGAGCTGGCCCGGATACTGCAGGCCGGAGAAGTACCGATTGGTGTGGGCGACGATCTGCTCTGCACTGATCGTCACGCCGTCCCACTCGGCATCGGCCGTGGTGTGCGCGTCGCTCACCAGGGTCACGTCGTAGCCCCGCACGGCCGCGCTCTGGGCCGTCGTGCGCACGCAGTAGTCCGACTGAGCACCCGCGATCACGAGCCGGGCGATGTCGGCCGCCTCGAGCACCTCGTCGAGTTCCGTCTCCACGAAGGCGTCGCGATAGTTCTTGTGGATCAGGGGCTCGTCGTCGACCCGTTCGAGCCCTGCGGCCAGCTGCCAGCCGTCGGTGCCGGGCGGGAAGTCCACGCCGTCCTGCACCCACACCACCGGCACCCCGGATGCCCGTGCACGGTCGACGAGAGCAGCCGTGCGGCGCACGACGCCGTCGGCGTCGAAGCAGTCGACGAGCACTCCCCGCTGCAGATCGATGACGAGCAGAGCGGAGGGGGCCTGAGAGTCGGTCACCCCCTCATCCTGGCATTGGTGCTCGTCAGAAGGCGCGCGCCAGACCCGCGTCAGCGGCGAGGAACGTGCGGGCCGCCGATGCCGGCGCCGCGCCGGCCCGGACCAGGCTGTCGGCCGTCACGCGGGCGCGCGTGGCCTGTTGCGCAGACCCGTCGCGCAGGGCGGCTGCCACCTCGCGCGAACCGAGGACTCCGTCGGCTCGCTCGGTCATCGATGGGTCGGGCCGCACCCGCGCCGCCCGGCTCGTGATGACCGCTGACACCTCTGACAGGCGTGCCGCATCGACATTCAGATCTGACATCCGCATTCCCTCCCCGAGCGAGAATGACGCGCCCCCCGGCGCGACTCCCAGCCTATTGTTGCGCTCTCCGGCGCCGCAGCCGATGACCGGCCTTCGCATGCATTTCCGCGCGGATGTCGGGAAACGCCACCTGCACCCGGGTCAGTCGCCCGCCGTCCACGAGGATCCCGCGCCCCACGGGGAACTCGCTGCGGGAGACCCGAGGAAAGGGAACACGGAACAACGCGACGCCGTCGGACTCCTCCGGCTGCAGCACGATCCCGGCGCGAGCGGTCTTCAGCTCGGAGTAGATCTGCCAGGCCCCGGCAGCGGTGACGGTGTCGGCCTCGGCCAGTACCGTCACGCCCGCGCGGCGGGCTGCTGCGATCAGCCGGGCGACCTGTCCCTCGGCGGCGTGGCCGTCGAAGTCCCCGACGTTCTCGATCACGATCAGCGGCCAGGGGCCCGTCTCCCCTGCGGCCCGCTCGAGCTCCTCCGTCAGTCGGGCGGCAAGTCGCTCCGCCCCGTCGCGGTCGCCAGCGCCGCTATCGCCAGCGCCGCCGCGGTCGCCGTCGCCCGACCACTCGGTCCAGTCGGCCGCATCCACGAGGGCGCTTCGCCTGGCGGTGATCAGATAGGCCGGGATGCCCGGCCGCGCCTCGCGGATCGCTCCCACCGCAGCCTTCACGGCTGTGGTGCGTCCGGAGCCGAATGGGCCGGTGACGACGAAGAGGCCACCCAGGGGAAGCCCGATCGGCTCCAGCCTCTCGTCCGCGACCCCGAACGTCGGCCGACCGTCGACGGTCGTCGGCAGGCTGCCGGCCGGGATGTGCGTTCCCAGACGCTCGATCGGCGGCGCCTCGGTGACCCCAGTCGCCCGCAGCCGCTCCGCGATCGCCTCGACCGCGACCGACTGAGCGGCCAGGTCGCCACTCCCGCCCGGAACGGCGATCTGCACCTCGTGCGTGCCGGCGATGAGACGCCCGGCGGGCGCGTCGGTCAGCACATCACCGGGCACCCCGGCCACGCTGTACTCGGTCTCGCCGGCCAGCCGGAGCACCAGCCGTTCCCCGATGGTCGCGGCGAGCGCGGTCGGGAACGCACCGGCACGGTCAGCGGTCACGACCAGATGGACACCGCACCGACGACCGGACGACGCCAGCGCGAGCAGGCGGTCGAAGATCCGGCCGCCGTCGCGGAACTCGAAGTCGCCACGAAAGGCGTCGAATCCGTCGAGCAGCAGGATGACGCGCGGGACGGGCTGTCCCGTCGTCTGCCGGTAGTCGGCGAGCGAGGCCGCCCGCGCCGCTGCCAGGGCCGCCGAGCGCTCCGTGACCAGAGCGTCGAGGCGTGCGAGCAGCCGCGTGATCCGCTCGACGTCTGCGCCGTCGATGACGGAGCCGACGGTCGGAAGGGCCTCGAGCATCCCGAGGGCGCCGCCCGCGGCGTCGATGGCGTACAGCTCCACCGGATGCGCGGCGGCGGCGGTCGAAGCCGCGACGGCCACGGTTCGCAGCAGTGCGCTCTTGCCGGAGCCGCCTGCTCCGATCACGGCCACCGTCCCGACGACATCGAGGTCGAGCACGAAGGGGCTCTGACTCTGCGTCTCCGGCTCATCCACGATCCCCACCGCGATCCGGCCGTCCTCGGCGGAGCGAATCGTGCGGAGGTCCACGGTCGCCGGCAGTTGATCGAGCCACGGACGCCGCGGCACCTCGATCCGCCGAGCATCCGCCGCGCGGGCGATCGAATCGGCGAGGCATTCGATGTCGCGGTCCCCGGCGACGGCTGGGACGAGATCATCCGGTGAGACCCAGGGACGACCCGGGCCGAACGGCAGCTCCTGAACGTGCACCTCCGCCGCCGGGGCCGCCGAGGCGCGGCGACCGCCGAGGTACGCGGTCTGGAAGTCCACGATCCGGCCCGGTCCCAGCTTGGCCGCGCCACGCCCCGGCGCCGCGGAATCGAACGCCGCGGCGTCGGCGACGCCCAGCACATCCACGCTGTCCGCCTCGTCGGCGACCCGGAGGGCGACCCTGAGGTTGGTATTGGCGCGCAGGCTGTCCTTGATGACGCCGGATGGCCGCTGCGTGGCCATCACCAGGTGAAGACCGAGCGAGCGCCCCCGCTGCGCCACGTCGATCACGCCGTCGACGAACTCCGGAACGTCGGTGGCGAGAGCCGCGAACTCGTCGATGACGATGACGAGCACGGGAGGGGCATCCGGATCGCTGCGCTTCTCCAGCGTCAGCAGGTCTTTGGCCCCGGCACGGTTCAGCAGCAGCTCGCGGTGCCGCAGCTCGGCGCGGAGCGACGTGAGCGCCCGCCGCACGAGGTGCGGAGTGAGGTCGGTGACCAGGCCGACCGTGTGCGGCAGACCGACGCATTCGGCGAATGCGGCGCCGCCCTTGTAGTCGACGAGCAGGAACGTGAGGCGATCCGGCGAGTACTCGGTCGCGAGCCCCATGATCCAGCTCTGCAGGAATTCGCTCTTGCCCGATCCCGTCGTTCCCCCGACCAGGGCGTGCGGCCCGTGCGCGCGCAGATCGGGAGCGAAGGCCTCGGCGGCGCCCTGGCCGACCACGGCACGCAGCGGTCCGGCCTCGCGCGAGACACCCGTGATCCACCCGCGGGTGAGGCTGTCGTTCTTCACCCAGCGCTGGATGATCGCCGCCGGATCGCCCGTCACGTCGCCCTCGTAGAGTTCGGCGAACGACACGCTCCGCGGAAGATCCGACTCGTCGAGCACGCGGGCGCCCGTGTCTGCGACCGGCGCCAGACTGCGGGCCGCGGTCTCGGCGGCGACGTCGTCGATCGACTCGATGCTCTGCAGTGCGACGGTGCGCCCCGCCCTCACGAAACGCACCTCGGCCCGCGCCGTCGCCGGATCGATCACCAGGGTCGTGCGGCAGACGGCGGGGAGCGCCTCGATCGCCGGCGCCAGCCAGAGCACGAACACGCCGGAGTCCGGCCCCTCGTCCGCCAGTGCCACCAGTCGCGCGCGGTCGGCAGGCGCCTCCTGATTCACGACCACGACGATCGCCGGCACGGCGGGCAGCTGGTCGACCCCGGTGCCGTGTGCGTTATCGAGCGGAGCCGCCTCATCGAGGCGGGAGCGCACCCCCGCGGCTCGACCAGAGCCCGCAGCGCGACGGGCGGCGACGAGTCCCTCGAGCTCCGAGAGCAGCGCCGCGCCGGCCGCGTAGTCGCTCACCAGGCCGTTCGCGTGCAGCGGGCTGTGCGGTGAGTCGACATGTGGAAGCCATTTCAACCACGACCACGCATTCACGGCATCCCCGCCGGCGAACGCCGCGATCACCAGGTCGGCCGGCGAGTGCAGGCCGGCGAGCTGCACCACCAGGGCACGTGCGGCTTCGCGGGCGATCGCGCCGACGCCGGCGACACCGATCGCGCCGGCTCGCTCGAAGGTCTCGACGACGGGGCCCCGACGCACCTCCGCAAAATCCTCGACCAGCGCGAGCGCTGCGGCCCAATCGGCGGCGTCCCCCGCGTTCGTCGACGGCAGCCGGATGCTCGACCGCGACGCCTGCCGCCCCACTCCGAACCGCACCTCGAGGAAGGTCGCGTGCTCCGGCCGGCGCGTCCAGAGCAGCGCGTCGCGCCGGCCGATCGCGGCAGCCACCTCGGCCGTGCCCGGCGACTCTGCACACCGTGCACGCACCTCCTCCTCGCGCTCGGCCTCCGACCGCGCACGCGCATCCGCCATCCCCGCCTCGAAGGCGCTGCGACCCGCCCGTCGTCTCCGTCGGCCCTGGCGCCGGTTGTCGAGCCAGGTGCCGAGCATGATCAGCGGTGAGAGTGCGACGAAGACGAGGGTGGTGACCTGCTGTGTCAGGGCGAAGAGGACGGCCCCGAGAAGCAGAGGACTGAGCAGCACGAGCAACGGCAGCCGAGGCGGGTCGGGAGGAACGGGGATCTCCGGGAGCGTGAACGAGGCGCCGCGGTAGGCGGGTTCGACGCGCGGAGACCGGAAGAACGGTGGCTCGACGTGTGACGACGGCTCCGGCATGCTCAACGGCAGCACCGTCAGCACACCGGCGCCGATCTGCAGCCGTGTCGACGGCGTCACGATCGCACGCTGCACCAGGGCACCGTCGACGAGCACCCCGTTGGCGGAGTTGAGATCGGTGACCGTGATCGAGTCGCCGGCGACGATCGTCGCGTGACGACGGGACACCTCGGGGTCGGCAGCGAGGTGGACGTCCGCGGCCGCATCCCGTCCGACGAGGTTGGCGCCCGAGGCGAGCGGGAACGAGCGGCCGGCCTCCGGCCCGGTGAGCACCCGGACCAGCGCCACCGGCGCGTCATCCCGTTCGTCGCCGGCCCGGAGCTCGCCGACGGGAACGACCTCCACGCGGCATCCCGAGCGCAGGCTGGATTCGTGCAGGTGGGCGGCGGGGTTCAGCACCCGGGGCCGGCGTGCTGCCGGCGACTCGACCCGGAGCGTCATCGCACCCTCGGCGGGCGCCGCCAGGTGCCGGGCGAGATCGCCGATCGTCGCGGTCACGTCGGCCGTCACCAGAACATCGCGGTCCGCGGTCGCGCGCGACGCGAGCGTGATCTTGAGCTTCACCGCTGCCCTCCCCCCGAACGGCATCGCGAGCCTACGGTGAGGCGCCCGCCTTCTCAGGCGTGGTGCGCCGGTCTGCGGGCGGGCGATTGCGAACCTACCGAGCCGGCGAACGGCCGGAACGGCCCTGACAGGGCAAGATGGGCGCGTGAGCCCCCGATCGGATCGTGCCGCCCCGCAGTCTGCGGCTCCGTCCGAACGCCCGCTCGAGGTCGTCGGCGCCGTGATCGCGTCGTCCGGCCGTGTGCTCGCCTGTCGCCGCGCTCCGGGCAAGGATGCGGCAGGCACGTGGGAGTTCCCCGGCGGCAAGGTCGAGACCGGCGAGAGCCCGCAGGATGCGCTGGTGCGCGAGATCCGCGAAGAGCTGGGGGTCGGCATCCGGGTCGGCGCACTGCTCGACCGCAGCGTCACCGCCGTCGGCACGCGGCTGATCGCGTTGAGCTGCTACGACGCCGAGCTCGTGGATGCCCGGCCCGAGGCGAGCACGGACCACGATCGCATGGAGTGGGTGCGCATCCCGGAGCTGGCGGCGCTGGACTGGGCGTCGCCCGACCTGCCCGCGGTGCAGCGCCTCCTCGCCCGGGGCTGAGCCCGGCCGGCCCCGGCTAGCATGAACGACATGGTCGGAGCACAGGCATGAGGGCACTCGTCTACGACCGGTTCGGCGGCCCGATCACCCTGCGCGAGGTACCCGACCCCGTCGCGCCCGATGGCGGCGCCGTCATCCGCGTGGCCGCCTCCGGGCTCTGCCGCAGCGACTGGCACGCCTGGGCCGGGCACGACGACAGCGTGCACCTCCCCCACGTGCCCGGTCACGAGTTCGTGGGAACCGTTGCGGCCGTCGGATCCGGTGTTCGCGACTGGCGCGTCGGCGACCGCGTGACGGCCCCCTTCGTCAACGGATGCGGCCGCTGCGAATGGTGCGCCCGCGGCGAGGCGCAGGTGTGCCCGGATCAGACGCAGCCCGGGTTCACGCACTGGGGATCGCACGCCGAGCTGGTGAGCATCCGGGCCGCCGATCTCAACCTGGTCGCGGTTCCCGACGCCCTGACGGATGAGGCCGCCGCGAGCCTCGGTTGCCGGTTCGCCACGGCCTACCGGGCGGTGCGGGTGCGAGCGGCCGTGCAGCGCGGCGAGTGGGTCGTCGTGTACGGCGCCGGCGGCGTCGGCCTGAGTGCGGTCATGATCGCGGAGGCACTCGGAGCACGCGTCGTCGCGGTGGACCGCAATCCCGCGGCGCTCGAACTCGCCCGTCAGGTGGGGGCTGAGCACACCGTGGTCGCAGGCACGTCGACCGTCGCCGAGGTGCACGATCTCACCGGCGGTGGCGCGCACGTCAGCGTCGACGCCGTCGGGTCGGCGACGACCAGCACGGATGCCGTGCTCTCGCTCCGGCGTCGCGGGCGGCACGTGCAGATCGGGCTGCTCGCCCACGATCAGCTGCCCGTGCTGCCCCTCGATCGGGTGATCGCCTGGGAGCTCGACCTCCTCGGCAGTCACGGCATGGCGGCGGCCGACTATCCGGGGATGCTCGCCCTCGTCGCCGACGGAGCGCTCCGCCCGCAGGACCTGCTGGGCGACGTCGTCGCGCTCGAACAGGGCGGACCCCTGCTGGAACGGATGGAGGTCGCGCCGCCGACCGGCATCACGGTGCTCGTCCCCGGCGACCTCCCGCAACACTGACGCCGCACTCCGGCGGGGCCGTCCACAGGAACCCCTGCTACGGTTCGGGAGTCGGCAGTGCGCCGACTTCAGGGAAGATGCCTCGTTGACCGAATGGATCATCCGATCCGGCCACGATCCCGTCGCCTCCTCTGTGCCTATCAGAGGAGCGCCATGTCCGCGTCCGTGAAAGCCGTCGTCTACTGCGAGGGGCTCTTCGGAGAGCAGGACGGAAAGACCGCCAACGGTCTCGTCCGTCATTCCGAGAAGTACGAGATCCTGAGCGTCGTGGACAGCACGCACGCCGGCGAGGATGCGGGACTCATCCTGGACGGGGTGCGCAACGGCATCCCGGTGCTCGCCAGCCTCGCCGAGTCGATCGCGCACGCCGGCGGCGTGCCCGACACGCTGATCTTCGGGATGGCGCCGGCTGACGGCCTGCTCACCGAGAGCCAGCGGGCGGTGCTGCTCGACGGGATCGACCGCGGCATGAACCTGGTGAACGGCCTGCACGAGTTCCTCAACGACGACGCAGAGTTCGTCGCGGCTGCTCTGCTCGCCGGCGTGATGATCACCGACGTCCGTCGCCCGAAGGAGATGAAGGACCTGAAGCTGTTCACCGGTCGCATCTTCGATGTCACCTGCCCGCGCATCGCGGTGCTCGGCACCGACGGTTCGGTGGGCAAGCGCACGACGGCCACCCTGCTCACGCAGGCTCTGAACGCTCAGGGCATCCGCGCCGTGATGATCGGCACCGGCCAGACGGCGCTGATCCAGGGCGCGCGTTATGCGGTCGCGCTCGACGCGACCATCCCCCAGTTCTGCTCGGGCGAGGTGGAGGCGCAGGTCGTCTCCGCGTGGGAGAACGAGGACCCGGACGTGATCATCGTCGAGGGCCAGGGCGCCCTGAGCCACCCCGCCTACCTCAGCTCCGGCGCCATCCTCCGCGGGAGTCGGCCGCAGGGCGTCATCGTGCAGCATGCGCCGGCGCGCACCATGCTCGGGGACTTCCCGATGATGCCGACCCCGACGGCGGCGAGCGAGATCACCCTGATCGAAGCATTCGCGGAGACGACGGTGATCGGCGTCACGATCAACCACGAGGGGATGACCGACACCGAGATCGGCCGGTCCATCGACGAGCACGAGCTCGAGCTCGGTCTTCCCGCCACCGACCCGCTGACCCGCCCGCTCGACCGGCTGGTCGACATGGTGCTGCTCGCCTTCCCGGAACTCGTCGACGGCAGGGTACTGACGGCCTGATGCGCTGAGCCCTAGGCTCTGACCATGCCGGCAGAGCGAGCCATCCGTCTCAGGCGTGAAGCCTGGGGTTTCGCGGTGGGTTCGCTGTTCTTCATGGTCGGCGCCGTCCCGTTCTACCAGGAGGCCGTCGGCACCGTCGTGGCCGACCTGACCTTCTTCGTCGGCGCGCTCTTCTTCACGGCGGCGGGGTTCATCCAGCTCGCGCTGAGCGGACGCCGCCCGCCGCGGCGCGGCGGCAACCGTCCAGACCGCTTCGACTGGTGGTCGGCGGCCGTGCAGTTCGTGGGGACCCTGTTCTTCAACATCAGCACGACGGATGCCCTGATCACCGCCATCAACAGCCAGACACAGCTGAGCAGCGGCTGGCGTCCGGATGCCTTCGGGTCCATCTGCTTCCTCGTCTCGAGCGCCTTCGCCGTCGCCGCGACCACGGAGCGGGACAGGCTGTGGGATCCCCGGGCACGCACGTGGCGGTGCACGTGGCTGAACATGCTCGGTTCGGTGCTCTTCGGCCTCTCCGCGATCGGGGCGTTCGTGCTGCCGTCGACCGACGATCTCGTCAGTCTGTTCTGGGCGAACGCCGGAACGTTCCTCGGCGCCGCGTGCTTCTTCGCCGCTGCCGTGCTGAGCCGCCGGGCGATTGCGCCTGCGGCCTCGCCTCGCTGATCGCGAAGGTATATCGTCCGGGCATGAACGCGATTCCCACCCACCAGTTGAACGACGGCCGCAGCATCGACGCGATCGGCTTCGGAACGTACCCGCTGAAGTCCGACGAAGGGGTGGCAGCCGTGACGAGCGCCCTCGAGCTGGGCTATCGGCTCATCGACACGGCGGTCAACTACGGCAACGAGGCGGCCGTCGGCCGCGCGGTCAAGGCCAGCAGCGTCCCTCGCGACGAGATCACCGTCACCACCAAGCTCCCCGGCCGGCATCACGGGTACGACGAGACCCTGGCCTCGTTCGACGAGTCCCGCGAGGCGCTCGACACCGACGTGATCGACCTCTACCTCATCCACTGGCCGAATCCGAGCGTCGACAAGTACGTCGACTCGTGGCGGGCGATGATCGCGCTGCAGAAGAACGGGGTCGTGCGCTCCATCGGCGTCTCGAATTTCACCGAAGAGTTCCTCACCCGGCTGGCCGACGAGACCGGCGTGCTGCCCGCGGTCAATCAGATCGAGATGCACCCCTACTTCCCGCAGGAGGCCCTGCGGGCCTTCCACGCCGAGCACGGCATCGTGACCGAGGCGTGGAGTCCCCTCGGACGCGCGAAGGCGATCATCTCCGAGCCCGCGATCACCGAGGCGGCCGAGCGTCACGGCGTCACGCCGGCTCAGGTGATCCTGCGCTGGCACACCCAGCTCGGCGCCGTGCCCATCCCCAAGTCGGAGAGCCCTGACCGTCAGCGCTCCAACCTCGACATCTTCGGCTTCGAGCTGGACACCGCCGAGCTCGACGCGATCACGGCGCTCGGCAGGCCCGACGGCCGGCTGTTCGACGCCGACCCCAACCGCCACGAGGAGATGTGAGCCGGCGGCCGGCCGGTCACCGGATTCTTCGAAAGTTCTCAGACAGGACGATCCGGCCCTCCGTCGAACGGCCGTAGCATCGCACTCTCCCCTACGCTGAGTCGCGGGCCGGGGGTCACCGCGCGGCCGATCGGGATGTCGCGGCGGTCACCGCCGAGGGGGAGGCCAGCCGTGCGCCGCAGCGCAGCCATCGTCATGTCCATCGTCGGTGCGCTCGCGCTGGCCGTCGGGGCCGTGTCGCCGGCCGTCGCCGGCACGAAGGCGCCGGCGCACCTCGTCGGCCACCTGGACTCTCTGACGTATGTCTCCGAGTTCGCGGGAGTCGTGGCTACGGGCTGGGTCATCGATCTGAACAATCCGCACTCGACCGACAGCATGCTGAGGATCACCAAGGAAGCGCCGGAGCAGCCTGAGCACGTCGTCTACCAGACGCCATCGTCCCTTCCACGCCCCGACGTGGGCAAAGCGTACCCGGCCGCCGGCCCGAACCACGGCTTCAGCAACGATTTCGGCCCGACGATCGCCGGCACCTATCGCATCTGCGTCGCCGTGACCGCGCAGGGGACGAAGACGCTCGGCAACACGGACGCGGCCGGTTACATCAGCCTCGGCTGCCTGTCGTACACGCTGCCGCACGCCAAGCTCGGCGGGAGGGTCGAGTCCCTGACGACGCCCACCGATCCGACGGGATACGGGATGGTCGCGACCGGCTGGATCAGCGACAACCTGCACCGTTCCGACGACCAGGTCGTCGGCGCACTGAGCCAGCGCCAGGACGACGGCTCCTACCGCAAGCTCGCCGTGATCGGCGGCGGCGATGCGGACCTCGCTCGGCCCGACATCGTGGCATCCCATCCGGGACTCGTCGGCGTCAAGGGCTTCACCATGCTGAGCTTGATCACACGCGCAGGGACCTATCGGGTCTGCGCGTCGGTGATCTCGAGCGCTGATCCTCCCCCGGCCCCCGTCGACCTCGGCTGCACGACGGCGACGTTCGCGGGCATGACGCGCACGATCGCCTCGTCTCTGAGCGGTACGCCGATACTGGGCGCCACACTGGCCGCCGATCCCGGGACCTGGAGCCCAGCACCCTCGGGCGTTGCCTACATCTGGCGCCGTACCACGACGACCGTGTCCACGTTCGGTTCGCCCGTTCCGAGGTCGGTGATGCACTCCACGTACCCTCTGGGTCCCGGCGACGTCGGTCACCAGATCGGCGTCGAAGCCGTCGTGAAAGCTCGGGGGACGCTCGGAGGCGACACCTGGATGCCTCCGGCGGGGATCGTGAGGATCCCTGGCGTAGCGACAACTCGCGTGCAGGCTCCTGACCGGTTCACGGAGTCGGTCGCGGTCTCCCAGCGCGCCTTCCCCGACTCGACGCACGGCGCGCCCGTGGTGTACGTGGCGTCGGGCACGGCCTTCCCGGATGCGCTCTCGGCTGGTCCGGCTGCTGCCCATCAGGGTGGCTCGCTCCTCCTGACCAATGCGCAGTCCGTGCCCGGTTCGGTCACCGCCGAGATCAGGCGCTTGCACCCTTCGAAGATCGTGGTCGTCGGAGGCCCCGCCTCCGTGAGCAACGCGGTCGCCGCGAAGCTCGCGTCGATGGCACCGACGGTGCGGTTGTCGGGGGCCGATCGTTATGCGGTGTCCCGCGCTGTCGACCGCTACGCCTTTCCTGCCGGCGCCGCGGCGGCCTTCGTCGTGACCGGCCTGAACTATCCGGACGCCCTTTCCGCGAGCGGCGCAGCGGCGTCGGTTGGCGCCCCCGTCGTCATGGTCAAGGGCACTGCGTCGCGCACGGACGCGGCGACGCTCGGGCTCCTGCGCTCGCTGCACGTCGGAGCCATCACGATCGCGGGTGGGACCGCATCGGTCAGCAGCGGCATCGCCGGCTCGCTCGGCAGCGGCATCACCGTCGCGCGAGCGGCGGGAGCCGACCGGTACGCCGTCTCGTCCGCCGTGAACGGGCTGACGTTCACGACGGCGAACACGGTGTACCTCGCGACCGGTCTGAACTTCCCCGACGGTCTGAGCGGTGGCGCGCTGGCGGGACGAGCCCACGGGCCGCTGTTCCTCACGAACGGAACGTGCGTTCCGCAGGCAGTGATCAGCTCGATCGCAAAGCTGCACGCGGCGAACGTCGTCATCCTCGGTGGAACCGGCTCGATGAACGCGATGCTCGACGACCTGTACGCCTGCGACCGCTGAATCGCAGCCGGTGACCGGCGTCAGTCGGCCACGGCCCGCACGCGGAGCTCGGCGGCGCTGACCCGGCGCCGGGCGACGACGCCTGCGTAGACGAGGGCCGCACCGATCACCGCGAACACCACGCATCCGCCCACGCCGAGCCAGGCACCGGCCGCATCGCCCGCGGCGGCCGCTCGAAGCATCCCGAGCGCCGGTGATGTCGGGAGCACGGAGGCGAGCGACGCGAACACCGGGGGCACCGTCGAGGAGAGGCCGACTCCGAGCGCCACCACCGCGACGATGACGGCGATCAGCCGCCCGAACGCTCCGAAAGCAGCTGCCAGTCCCTGGTTCACGACCGCGAACACGGCACCGGTGATCATCGCGAGCCCCACGAAGCTCAGCCAGGCCGCCGTGCCGACATCGAACCCGATCAGCAGCACGGCACCGGTGGCGAGACCCTGCGCCAGTCCGAGCACGGCGCTCGCAGCGACCGAGCGTGTGGCGATCGAGAGTGACGACACCGAAGACATCAGCTCCCTGGTCGGCACCGGCCGGCGCGCGAGCGCGATGACCATGCCGCCGATCCAGAGCGCGACCACGCAGAACAACGGCACCGAGAGCACCCCGGCCGACGGCGGCGCCTGTTCGGTCAGAACGGGCTGTGAGACCACCTCGGAGAGCACGGCGATGTCGTCGTCACTGTAGGTCGGGATCTTCTGCACCGCCATGTCCAGGCCGTCCGACACCTGCGCGGCTCCCCCGGCGACCTGCGCCGAGCCGGATGCGAGACTCGCCGCGCCGCTGTTCAGCGACGCTCCACCGCTGTCCGCCTGTGCGGCTCCGGACGCGACCTGGGACGCCCCGGCGGCGGATTCGCCGATCCCCGCGACCAGCTGCGGCATCGCGGCCGCCAGCGCCTGGTTGCCCGCTGCGACCTGGTCGGCGCCGCCGGCGAGTGCGGCGACCTGGTCGCTCGCCGCCGTGAGCTGGGCCAGCGCCGCCTTCGCGCGATCGCACACCCGGCCCGGCGTCTGACAGAGCTGTGTCACCGTGGCGGAGAACGAGGCGACGGCGCCGCCCAGTCCCGCCGCCGCAGCATCCGTCCCCGCCGCCACCTGCTCCGCGCCCTGCGCGAGCTGGCTGGTCTGCCCCGGCAGCCCCTGCGAGGCCGCGTCGAGGCTGTTCAGCCCGCCTGCGAGGGAGGACGCCCCAGCGTCGAGCGAGCTCAGCCCCGACGCCAGCGACGACGCACCAGAGGCCAGCGACGACGCTCCTGATGCGACGGACGATGCCCCCGACGACACGCTCGCGGCCCCGGATGCGGCCTGAGCGATCTGCTGGTTGATGGTGTCGAACCCCGTGTACACATTGGTGAGGTACTGCTCGATGAGCTGCCGGTTGAGCGACGCGGTCGCCGCCGTGGTGATCGAGTCGGTCAGCGCCGGGTCGATGAAGGCGGATGCCGGGCTCGTCTCGATCGTCAGGTGAGCGTGTTCCGCGTCGGCGGCCGGCCCGGAGATCGAGGTCGCGTTCGCCGAGAATTCGGACGGGATGGTGACCAGCGCCGCGTAACGGCCGGAGAGGAGTCCCGCTTTCGCCTCCGCGTCGTTGGTGAGGATCCAGGTGAAGTTCCCGACGGCGGGCGTCGAGCCGTTCACCGCAGGGGACGTCGGCGACGGGGTCGGCGTGATGGTCGGGGTGGGAGTGGGGGTCGCGGTGGCCGCACTCGATCCCGAGACACCGGGAGTCGGGGTGGGCGCACCCGAGGTCGTGGAGGGCGCATCGCCGGCGATGAGACCGGCCGCGAACTGCCGCCCCAATGGCACGCTCGTCCCGTTGATGGTGACCGGGACATCGTCGTTCACGATGGCCGCGGTCACGCGCTGCAGATCGGCCGTCGGTGTCGCCAGCGCCCAGGTGAGCAGACCCCCGACCACGACCGGGAGCAGCACCAGCCCGGCGACCGTCCAGCCCCCGATCCTCTCCAGACCCGCGCGTGCCGAGAACGGCCGGCCGGCCATGTCAGCTCACCGCCGTGAGGGAGGGGCGCCGTGCGGGCGCCAGGTGTACGACCTGCACGGCCATCGAGCGCGGTAGCAGTCCGTCGAGGTCGGCGGGGTCGGCGCACGTCGCGACGATCGTGAGCGACACGTCGCGTTTGGCGGCCGCACGCGCGGCATGGAGCAGCACGTCGGCGATGTCGTCACGCAGTTCGGGGTGTCGCACCGCGTCGAGATCGTCGAGCATCACGATCACCGCCCGGTTCGACACGGCCACCCGCACGGCGTCGACCGGGTCGGGCGACGATGCCAGCCGGGCGATCCCCACCCGGGAGCGCACCGTGGCCGCACGCATGGGCAGCGCGACGCCTGCCACCTTGAGCCGACCTCCGGTCACGGGCAGCCGGCCGGCGAGCGCATGCAGCAGCACGCTCCTCCCGCTCTCGGGATCGCCGGCGAGCACCAGCGCGTCACCGGCCGCGACGGTGACGCCGAAACCGTCGACGATCGTCGCTCCTCCGCTCACCACCGTCACGTCCTCGGCGACGATCGCGTGCGCATCCCCCGGCTCCGGCCAGTCGGCGAGCTCGAGCTCCCTGTGCAGGCCCTCCCCCTCCACGTCGAACTTCGGCAGGGCGCGGTCCAGCCAGCGCGGGATCCACCACGCCTTGTCTCCGAACAGCATCAGTACCGCCGGGATGAGGGACATGCGCACCACGAAGGCGTCGATCGCGACGCCCACGGCGAGACCGAGCGCGATCGGCTGGATCGAGGCATCCCCCGACGGGATGAACGCGGCGAACACCGCGAACATGATGATGGCGGCGGCCGTGACGACGCGCGCCGAGCCGACGAACCCCGACGGGATGGCGTGCCGTGCGTCGCCGAAACGCACATAGTCCTCGCGCATCCGGCTCACGAGGAACACCTCGTAGTCCATCGCCAGGCCGAACAGCACGCCCATCAGGATGATCGGCATGAAGCTGATCACCGAGCCGAGCGTCGCGACATTGAGCGGGCCGGCCAGGAACCCGTCGACGAAGACCAGGGTGGTGATGCCGAAGGCAGCCCCGA
Organism: Leifsonia poae; assembly: GCF_027921845.1. GTDB lineage: Bacteria > Actinomycetota > Actinomycetes > Actinomycetales > Microbacteriaceae > Leifsonia > Leifsonia poae. The sequence goes on along the minus strand of NZ_BSEN01000013.1, from coordinate 226,300 downwards.
CGGAGAGCAGGTAGCCGAGCGCCGCCGTCACCGGCACGACGATCGAGCGGAAGACCATCGCCAGCAGCACCAGCGAGAGACCGACGACGAGCAGCGCGAACGGCAGCAGTGCCTGGCCGAGCCGGGCCGAGATGTCGATGCCGGCCGCCGTGTAACCCGTGACAGACAGGTCGACTCCGTAGGTCTTCTCGAAATCGTCGTGCATGGACCGCAGCCCGGCCACGAGCGCCTTCGTCTGCTCCGAGTCGGGACCGCCCTCCGGGATGACCTGCACGATCCCGGTGTCGCCGGTCTCGTTCGGCGTCGAGAGCGGCACCGCAGCGACTCCGGGCAGCGTCGCGATCTCCGCGCCGAGCTCGTTCATGAGCCCGACGGGATCGGTGCTCTGGATGATCGAGCCGGTGACGATGAGCGGACCGTTGTAGCCGGGCCCGAACTCCTGCGCGATGAGGTCGTAGGTGATGCGCGCCGGGGCGTGCTCGTCGAGCGACCCGGCGTCGGGCAACGCCAGCCGCAGGTGGGCGGCGGGCACGGTCGCGAGGCCGAGCACCGCGACGATCGCGACCACGGTGACGATGGGCCACTTCGTGACCGCGCGCACCCAGCCGAGGAAGAACCCGCGCGGCGGAGCCGGCGGCGTCTCGGCCGCTTCCGCGTCGGCGGAGGGGACGACCGCAGCCTCGGCGGCGGGGGCGTCCGCCTCGTCTTCTGCCCCTTCCGCGTCCTCCTCCGTATCCGGGACGTCGTCGGGAGCGGCATCCGGCTCGTCGACCGCCGGCTGCGGACGGTAGCGTTTCGCCACGATCCGGATGCCCGCGAAGCCGAGCAGTGCGGGCGTGAGCGTCATCGAGATCACGACCGCGATCGCCACCGCGAGGGCGGCCGCCACGCCCATGGTCGTCAAGAACGGGATGTTCGCGACGCTGAGCCCCAGCAACGCGATGATCACCGTGATGGCGGCGAACACCACCGCAGAGCCGGCGGTGGCCACCGCGCGGGCGGCGGACTCCTCCGGGTCGAGTCCCTGTTTCACCTGGTCCTGGTGCCGAGAGACGATGAACAGCGCGTAGTCGATGCCGACCGCCAGCCCGAGCATGAGGGAGAGCAGCGGCGTCGTCGAGGTGATGGTGACGAACCGGGTCGCGATGGTGATGATGGCCAGCGAGGTGCCGACTCCCAGGAGCGCGGTGATGAGCGGAAGACCGGCGGCGACGAACGAGGCGAACGTGAACACCAGCACGATGAAGGCGATCGCGATGCCGAGCAGCTCGGTGATGCTGATGCCGGTGGCGGTCTGCGAGAAGACCTGACCGCCCACCGCGACCTGCGAGCCGCTCGGCAGAGCGTGCTCGAGCGTGACGCCGGCGGCTTGCAGGGCATCCATCGTCGTGGGCGTCACCGCGGTCTGCGCGACCGCAAGCTGAATCGGCACCAGCGCAGACGTCGAGCTCTCGTTGATGTTCCCGGTCGTGGTCGTCCCGTACGGCGACGTGGCCGAGGAGACCTGGGGGATGGCGGAGATGGCCGTGACCGAGCTCTCGATCGCGCTCTGGTACGCCGGGTCGCGGATGTCCCCGCCCTTCGCGGCGACCACGATCATCTGCGCCGACGTGCCGCTCACCTGCGGGAAGGTGCGCGCAAGGGCGTCGAGCGCCTGCTGCGATTCGGTGCCGGGGATCGTGTAGGTGTTGTCGGTCCCCGTGCCCAGAAGCGCGGCGCCGGCGACGATCAGGACGAGGGCCGCGAGCCACAGCGTCAGCATCAGTCGGCGCGCTCGATAGGCCCATCGGCCCAACGCATAGAGAACGGAAGACACTCGCGTACCTCTTCGGGTTCGCAGCCGCGGAATGGGGAGCGTCCGCTGAGGCTGACACCTCAATGTAGGACTGGCCGTCTACCCGGGCAACAGTTTTTCCTCAGTCGGAGAGGATGCGCGCCAGCGCCGCGCTCTGGTGGCGGTGCCCGAGCAGCTCGTAGCCGACCACGACCACGGCCGGCGACAAGGTCACGAGCACGAGGCTCACTCCCAGCGGAGCGCCCGCCGCCGCCAGCCAGACGGCTGCGGCGAGCATCGCCACCGTGCCCAGGAAAAGACCGATGTGGAACGAGTCCCCTTCGTGCATCAGATACGTGTAGAGCAGGAAGAGAACGATCGAGAACACCAGCACCGGCACGGCGATGCTCAGCACGGCGCCCGTCGTACCGATCGTTGCTTCTCCCTGGATGACGTAGGCCGCGACGTGCAGCCCCGCCCCCGTCGCGGCGATGGACGCGAAGAGAAGGATGTGACCATAGCCCCACACCACCGCGCGGTGGCGGTACCGCGCGAGCACCTCGCCGGAGGGGACGATGAAGTACGACCACCAGAGACCGAAGGTGAGCCCGACCCCGGCCACCACGATGAGCACGGCTTCCAGGCTCCAGCCCTGCTTCGCGACGATGGCGGCTACCGAGGTCACGGTTCCGAACAGCACCTCGCCGAGCGCGATGATCGTGAGCAGCCCGTAGCGTTCGGCGATATGGCTCGCGTTCCAGGGGGTCCCGCCCAGCCTGGTCTCCGCGACGATCGGGCCGCCCATCTCGACCACGAACAGCACGGCGGCGACACCGACGACCGTCTCGAACGGCACGTGGGCCACGGCCAGCGCGACCCAGCCGACCTGAGCGGCGGCCACGAACCCCGCGTACGTGAGTGCGACCCTGCGCCGTGGCGGATCCTGCACGGCCGCTCGGAGCCACTGGGCGACCAGGGCGATCCGCATGACCACGTAACCGGCGACCATCACCCCGTTGTCGAACGACGCGCCGTGGTCGACCGACGCGAACATCTCCGGCAGTCCCAGTGCGAGCACGATGACGCCGATCATCTGCACCATCGTGGCGACGCGGTAGAACCAATCGTCGGTGTCGTAGGCCGACGAGAACCACGAGAAGTTGATCCACGCCCAGCAGATGGCGAACATGGCGAAGGAGAAGGCGCCGATCCCGGGCAGCACGTGGCCCTCGGCGAGCAGGTGGGCGAGCTGTTCGCCCGCCTGGCCGAACGCGACGACGAACGCCAGGTCGAACAAGAGCTCGAGCGGAGTGGCGGCGCGATGCACCTCACCGGGGTCGCGCCCCGTCATCCGGTGCAGGCGATGACTGCGTTCGGTGAGTTCCGCCACGAAAGTCCTCCGGCCGTCGGCGACGAGCGAGTGCACCCATTGTGGCGGACGAGCAGGCGGGCGTCGATCGGCGACCGTCCACCAACCGGCGGTGAACCATTGCCTCCGCCCCCCGAACGGGGGTACGGTCCTGCGTGGAGAGCGCGCACCGCAGCGCGTTCGAATGGGGTGCGATCGTGATCCGTCGTCGTTTCGTCCTTCCGGCAGCCGCCACCGTCATCGCTCTCGCCGCCCTCGGCCTGAGCACCACGGGCGCCGCTGCCGTCGTTCCCGCTGCCGCCGCTCCCAGCGGCGGCACTGCCGCGAGCGGCGAAGCTGCGGGCTCGCCCGGCGCGGTCAGCCACCAGGCGCAGTCACGCAAGGACTGCGTCGGCACCGCGCGCAACACGGGGTCGAAGATCTGGTTCACCGTCGCCAACGGCATCCTGAGCGACGTCTACGCGCCGACGGTCGACGCCACCAACGTCGAGACGATGCAGTTCCTGGTGACCGACGGCTCCTCGTTCACCGATCTGCAGGCGCGGGACATGACGTACACGGCGGCCGCTGATGCCACAGGCATGATGTGCACGGTCACCTCGACCGCGAAGAGCGGCGCGTATCGCATCGTCACGACCTACCTGACGGATCCGTCGCGCGACAGCGTTGTCATCCGCACGCGGTTCCAGGCGCTGAAGGCGGGAGCCGGCGCCTACAAGCTCTACGTTCGACTGGACGCGAACGCGGGAGGCAACGGAGGGGGCGGCACCGCGAACGGCGGCGCCGACACCGCCGTCGTCGACACCTCCTCCGGCACGGCCGTTCCGGTCACCTACGACACGAACACGATCAGCCAGGCGAATCGCACCGCCTACGCCGTGCCGTCGTATCTCGCCCTGCGCGGCGACCGGCCGTTCTCATCGCTGAGCAGCGGGTTCGTGGGAACGGCCAGCGATTCCATCACGCAGCTCGACGCCACGCACACGCTCAGCCCCGCCACGGCGACCGCCACCGGTGGCAACGTGGAGCAGACCGTCGGTGTCGCCCGCGACCGTTCGGGCAACGCGACCCTCGCGCTCGGCTTCGGAAGCACGCAGTCGTCCGCCGTGAAGACGGCCGGCGCCACGATCGGCAGCTCCGCCCTGAAGCTCACCGCGTCGTACCTCGGCGGCTGGCTGAAATACGATGCGGGGCTGCGCGTCCCGTTCCTCACCGCTCCCGGCCTCTCCGGATCCCAGCGCCTCGCCGCGATCAAGAACTACTACCAGTCGGCGAACGTCGTGAAGGCGTCGGAGGACAAGAAGTACCCCGGCGCGATCGTCGCGGGGTTGGATGCTCCCTGGGGCCAGTCGATCGTCGCGAACGACCCGAACAACCTCTTCAGCAACGGCTACCGCGAGGTGTTCTCCCGCGATCTCTACGAGGCGTGGACCGCCCTCTACACCGACGGTGACCTCGCGACGGCGCGGGACACCGTGCGGTACCTGCTGCTGAAGAGCCAGCAGGCCAACGGATCGCAACCCCGCAACTCACTGCTCGACGGCACGAAGGCCGCCGACGCCTTCAACGACCAGCTGGATGAGACGGCGTACCCGATCCTGATGGCGCTGCAGTCGGGACTCGCCTCCGACAACACCCTCTGGCCGCACGTGAAGTCGGCCGCGAACTTCCTCATCAGCCACGGCCCGAGCTTCGGCGTCGAGCGCTGGGAGGAGCAGACGGGCTACTCCCCCTCGACCATCGCCGCCGAGATCGCCGCCCTCGTGGCCGGCGCCGCCATCGCCGACGTTCACGGAGACGCGGCGAGCGCCCGCGTCTGGCGCGCGACCGCCGACCAGTATCAGCGGAACATCACGGCCTGGGGCGTGACCACGAACGGTCCGCTCTCATCGTCGCCGTACTTCATCCGGCTGTCGAAGACCGGCGACCCGAACGCGGCGATCAGCTACAACACCGGCAACGGCGGCCCGACGCTCGACCAGCGCGCGATCGCCGATGCCGGCTTCCTCGAGTACGTGCGCCTGGGCATCCTGCCCGCAACCGATCCCGTGATCGCGAACTCGCTGAAGGTCGTCGACGCGACGATCAAGCGCCCGACGGCGAGCGGTACCGGCTGGCTGCGCTACAACGGCGACGGTTACGGAGACTGCGTGGTCGGCGCCGGAACGAGCTGCACGATCGACGGAGCGCCGTGGACGAACTCCGGGGCGAACACCGGCACCGGGCATCCGTGGCCGGTGCTCGGAGCGGAGCGGGCTCAGCAGTACATCGCCCTGGGCCAGAAGAGCACGGCCTCGGGCATCCTGGCGACGATCAACCGGATGAACTCCGGGCCCGGCCTCGTGCCCGAGCAGGTCTGGGATGCTCCGAATCTGCCGCGTTCGCCCTACGGGACAGACCCGGCCACGGCATCCATCGGCTTCGTGAACGGCCAAGCGGACGGATCGGCGTCGCCGCTCACCTGGGGTTCCGCGTCGCAGGTGCGGCTGACCGCCGACCTCGCAGCGGGGCGCAGCCTCGAGCAGCCGGCCCAGGTGCGTGACCGCTATGTGACGCACACCCAGGCGAGCACGCCGCTGACGGTCACCTCGCCCGTCGACGGAACCGCCGCCAGCGCGACGATCACCGTCACCGGCACGGCCGTGCCGGGCGCCTCCGTCGACATCGCGGATGTCGCCACCGACGGAGACTCGGCGACGACCGTGACGCATGTGACCGCCGGCGCCGGCGGCGCGTTCAGCGTGCCGATCACGGCAGCAGCCGGCACCAACGTACTGGTCGTCACGTCGACGGCGCCGGGAGGTGGAACGGCGCAGGTCGTGCGCTCGGTGGTCAATGATGTGGTGGAGGGCACGCTGCTGTTCACGGCCGACGACCCGAACGGCGACGACAACGGGCCGGGGAACTACGCGTATCCGACGTCGGGCGACTTCCACGCGGGAGCCTTCGACCTCACGAAGTTCCAGGTCTACGACACGGGCTCCACGATTACGTTCCGGATGCAGACCGCCGACCTCACGCCGACGTTCGGCTCGACGAACGGCGCCCAGCTCGTCGATGTCTACGTCGGGCAGCCCGGCGCCGCTACAACGTCTTCTGCGGCCTCGTACCCGAGCATGAACTACCAGGTCGCCCCCGCGTGGAGCCGCCTGATCGAGGCCCAGGGCTTCACCGGCAGCAAGATCCTGGATGCGTCCGGCGCCTCGACAGGTGTGGTCACCGTGAGCGCCAACGCGGTGTCCCGCTACACGACGTTCAGCGTGACCAAGACGGCGCTCGGCGGCACGCCGGCATCCGGATGGTCGTTCGCGATCGCCCTCACCGGCCAGGACGGCACCCATGGCGTCGACCAGACCCGCTCCTTCACCGCGACGCCCGGCGCCTACTCCTTCGGCGTCTGCGTCCCCGGAGGATCGAGCCCGCTGTGCTCCGCCGACCCGAACACCGTGCCCAAGGTGATGGACACGATCGTCCCCTCGGGTACGACCCAGGCCGACGAGCTCAACTACGGCGTGCACAGCCCGGTGGTGCTGAAGGGCGTGGTGGTGCCGTAGTCGCCGGATCGCGCAGCTAGCCCGTCGTCAGCACGATCTGCGCGTCTTTGCGCGCCTGCGAGCCCTCGCCGGGCGACACGTCGGCCACGCTCGCACCCGGGGTCGGCGTCGCGCCTCCCGGGCCTTGCACCACGACGTTCGTGAAGCCGGCGGCTGTCAGTGCCGCTTGCGCGTCCGTCACCGCCGAACCGATCAGCCCCGACGGCACCGCGGCCAGCAGCCCGTTGCTGGTCTGCAGCGTGATCTGGGTCCCCGCGGCGACCGTGGTGTCCGACGTCGGGGAGGTGGCGGCGATGGTTCCTGCCGGCTGCGTTCCGTCGACGGGCGTCGGGTCGACGGAAACGGTGAGCCCGAGTCCCTGCAACGTCTTGGTGGCCTCGTCGGTGGTCTTGCCTGTGACATCCGGCACCGTGATCTGGGAACCGTAGAGCATCGCATCCGAGGGCGGCGTGAAGTCGCTGCCGCCGTAGATCCCATTGATCGCCTGCAGGATGGGGCGCGCGATCTCGAACTTCACGTCGCCGCCGCCCACACCGTTGAAGTAGAGGCTGCGCAGCGGAGTCTGCCCCGAGACGTTCCCGACCCAGGTCGCCGTGGCCACCTTCGAGGTGGAGGTCACGAGCCAGTTCTGCAGGGAGTCGTCGGTCGTTCCGGTCTTGCCCATGATCGGCACACCGTCATCCGGGTTGGCGCTGGTGGCGGTTCCGTTGCTCATGACGCCCTGCAGCGCGTAGGTGACGCCCGCGGCGATGTCGGGGCGGAGGCCCTGCGTGCAGCTCGACGGGGTGACCTTGCGCGACGTGCCGTCCGGGTTGATGATCTTGTCGATCGCGACCGGGGTGCAGACGACACCGCCGTTGGCGATGCCGGCGTAGGCGGTCGCCATCGTCAGGGGCGACAGGTAGTTCACACCCAGGATCATCGATGGCACCGAGGTGAGCGGGTTCGCCGACGACGCCGGATGCACACCGAGGCTCTTGGCCGCGTTCAGGATCGAGCAGAGGTCGACCTGCGTTCCCATCTTGGCGAAGGCGGTGTTGACGGACTCGGCGGTCGCGGACAGCACGGACAGGTAGCTCGCGGAGCCCTCGTCGTTCGTGACCGGCCAGTCGGGTCCGTTGATGTCGGCGCACGTGTTGGTGAAGTCCGACGTCGGGAAGTCGTGCTGGGTCGCGTCGATACTGTCGTACAGGCTGTGGCCGGACTCCAGCCACGCGGCCAGGTCGAACGCCTTGAATGTCGACCCGGTCTGGAAGCCCTGCGATCCTCCGTAGGCCTGATCGGTGTTGTAGTTCACTGCCGTGGTGCCCGGCGACGGCTGATCGGTGTTGTTGAAGGCGCGGTTCTCCACCATCGTCACGATGCGCCCGGTGCCGGTCTCCATCGACACGTTCGACGCGCCCAGGTCGATGCCCTCCTCCGTCGCGGGGATGTACGAGCTCAGGGACTGCTGCGCGGTCGCCTGCAGGTCGAGGTTGAGCGTGGTGTAGATCTTCAGGCCACCGCGGGTGAGCGTGGCCCACCGGTCGTCGGACGTCTTGCCGAAGGCGGGATCGTTGAGCACCACGTCGCGCACGTAGTCGCAGAAGAACGCGGCGTTGTAGCGTGCTGCGGTGGCGCATCCGGAGGTCGACGGCATGATCGTCGGCGACACCGGGGTGGCCTTGGCCGCATCCCGCTGCGCCTTCGTGATCTTGTGATTCACGTACATGCGGTCGAGCACGTAGTCGCGGCGGTCTTTGGTGGCCTTGTAGCCGTTGGCCGCGCCATTGGCGGTGTTCTTGGGCTCGTCGATGCGCAGGTTGGCCGGATTGTTCAGCATCGCGACGAGCGTCGCCGCCTGCGGGAGGGTCAGCTTGTCCGCAGTGGTGTTGAAGTAGTAGTGGGCGGCGCTGGCGACGCCGTAGATCTGCCCGCCGAACCCGACGACGTTGAGGTAGCCGAGCAGGATCTCCTGCTTGGTGTACTTCTTCTCGATGCCGACGGCGTAGCGCATCTCCTGCACCTTGCGCTGGAGGGTGACACCGGCCGCATCCTGATAGCAGGCCTGCAGTTTCTTGGCGTCGGTGAGGGCGTCACAGCGCTGCACCTCGACGTTCTTCACGTACTGCTGGGTGATGGACGACCCGCCCTGCACGTTGTTGCCCACCACGGTGGAGAGAGCGCCTCGCACGGTGCCGAGCACGTCGATCGGACCGTCCGAGTAGTAGCGCGGGTCTTCGGCCGCGATCGTCGCGTCCTTCATCGTCTGCGAGACCTGAGTCCACGAGACGTTCTGGCGGTTCTGCGCGTAGAAGCTGGCGATGGGGACGTCCTTGCCGCCCTGCTTCGCGTAGAGAGTGGAGTTCTGCGCGAACGGGGCGATGGACAGCGTCGCCGGCAGCTGCTCGAAGCCGGACGCGGCGGCGGAGACCACACCGGTCATTCCCAGCAAGCCGGGGAGCACGGCGGCCGCGACGAGAACAGCGGCGACGAGGCTGGCGATGGCGAACTGGGCGAAAAGCCCGATGCGGCTCGTGGCCGGCTCGAGTTCATAGCTGCGGAGTGGCTCGAACCGCCGCCAGAACTCCGCTCGGCGTGCGGGATCGGCAGAGAACGGGTGGGAAGTCACGTCTCTACGCTGTCACGATGCGCTTTGAATGCCCTGACGCGACGCGGCGAACCCTTGGCACTCTCTCAGAAACCTGAGCGGAACTCCCGATCAGTGTCCGCGGCGCGTCGGGCGCAGACGCGTCTCCTCGACGTCGAGCATCGCCTCCGCCTCTTCGAAGATGCGCGACGGATAGCGTCCCTGCCGCCGCTCTTCCATCAGCTTGTTGCGCTCGGCGTCGACGACCGCGAGCCGGAGGGTGCGGTAGAGCAGGTGCGGCCGTTCGTTCACGGGGGCCGCAGAGAGCCTGGCCCGCTCCCAGGCCGCCTCGGTGCGCAGGAACGACGACTGCCGCACCCGCTCCACGACCTCGGGGTCGATGATCTCGTCGGTGCCGGCGGCGAGCGACGGGTCGTCGAGCACCTCGAGGCCGGCGTTGCTGAGGTCGTCGAGCAGCGCTGCGAGCTGACGGCGATCCTGATCGGGATCGGCGCCCTCCACCTTCAGCAACCGGATGAGTGCCGGCAGGGTTCCGCCTTGCACGATGAGACTGACGACGGCCACGGTGAACGCGATCAGGATGAGCTGCGGGCGGTACGGGAAGCCGTCTTCGGCGCCGGGCAGCGATTGCGCCGCGGCGAGCGTGACCACGCCGCGCATACCGGACCAACCGAGGATCACTCCCCCGCGCCAGTCGATCCGCTGCTCTCGCATCGCCTCCAGGTCGGCACGCATCCGCCCGTACCGGCGCTCGGCGAGGTCTTTGCGCCGACGTTGGTGCACGGTCTCGACCGGATGGTTGCGGTAGTAGCTGACCAGCAGGAGCTCGTGGAGGGTTCGCTTCTCCGCGCGCTCCGTGCGTCTTCGCAAGCCCCAGACCAGCGGGATCGCCCAGGCGAACCGGATGATGATGAGCACGGCGAGCGCGAGCAGGCCGATGCCGACCGACTCCCAGACGCCGAGCAGTTCATCGTCGGCCTGCACGTCTTCGACGAGCGTGCGGATCTCGAGCCCGATGACGAGGAACACCGCGTTCTCGAGCAGGAACTGGATCGTCCCCCAGTTGATGCGGTCGGTGATCCTCGCCTGGGCGGTGAACGCCTTCGGACTCGCGTAGCCCGTGTAGAGCCCGGCGACCACGACCGCGAGCACACCCGAGCCACCGATCGCCTCCGCCGGCATGAAGGCGGCGAACGGCACCGCGATCGAGAGGGCGGTGTCGAGCAGCGGGTCGGAGAGCTTCGACCGCACGTAGACCGACAGGAAGCCCGCGGCCAGGCCGACGGCGATGCCCGCGATGGTCGCGTAGAAGAAGTCGAGCACGCCGGCGAACGGCGTCGCCAGCAGACCGGCCGCGGCGGCGGTCGCGGTGCGCAGCAGCACCAGGGCGGTGGCGTCGTTGACGAGCCCCTCGCCCTCGAGCAGCGTCAGCAGCCGGGGCGGGAGACCGAGGCGACGGCCGATGGACGTGGCCGCCACGGCATCCGGTGGGCTGATGATGGCGCCGAGCGCGATCGCTCCCGGGAGGCTCAGCTGGGGCAGCAGTGTGTACAGCAGCCAGCCGGAGACGAAGGCGGTCAGGATGACGAGAGCGACCGACAGCCCGGCGATCGGCGCGAGGTCTCGCCGGAAGTCGGCGAGCGGAAGCCGGATGGCGGCGGCGTACAGGATCGGCGGCAGCACCGCGTCGAGCACGATCTCGTGCGGGATCTCGATGGACGGGACGCCCGGGAGATAGGAGAGCGTGACCCCGACGACGACCAGGATGATGGGCGCGGCGACGCCCAGCCGCCTCGAGAAGGCGGCGACGGCCACGATCACGGCTATGCCGATGACGGCATAGAAACCCAACTCCATCCACCAAGCCTACGGACTGCGGTCGTTCAGATCGAACGGATGACGCAGCGCTGCGTGCGACGACTGCTCTACCCCTCGGTCACCGCGCCGGAGTAGATTCGTCAGGCGCTGCATCCTCTCCGCGGGTCCCCGCGGAGATCCCCATCACCGGGAGCACACCATGCATCTCATCGGCATCGCCGCCTTCGAGCGGTTCTTCTCTGCCGCCGGCCTCGAGATCGACAAGAACGATCTGCGCCGGTTCGACGACTTCATCAGCGACAAGGTCGCCGACCTGGTGGAGACGGCGGTCGGAAACGCCCAGGCGAGCGGACGGGACGTCGTCGAGCCGCAGGACCTCCCGATCACGGCCGGCCTGCGGGAGTCCATCCATGCGTTCGGCCGGGTCGGAGAGACCGTGTCGCTCGACGCGATCCTCGAACAGCTGGGCAGGCGTTCCACACCGGCGCTGCCGCTCAGCGACGAGGCGACCGCTGAGCTGCCGCAGATCGCCGGGGGGATCGGCGTCGCATTGGCGCGGTCGTTCCGCGTGCTCGACGAGTCGCTGAAGACCCCCCAGCCCACTCACTGGGACAAGGCCACCCGCATCTTCGGCATGCTCCTCTGAGGCATGGCCGACCTCCACCTGGAGCGGGCGGAAGCCCGCCGCATCGCCGTCCGCGCCCAACTGCTCAGCGCCGAGCGTCCCGTCGAACTGCTGCCGCTCGTCGAGCAGCTGACCTTCCTCCAGCTCGACCCCACGGCCGCGATCGCCCCCAGCGCCGACCTCATCGTGTGGTCGCGGATGGGCTCGTCGTACCGGCCGGAACAGCTGCAGCAGGCGATCGAGCACGACCGCACGATGTTCGAGCGCAAGTCGCAGGACGACCCGACGCAGCCGCCGTTCGCGATGATCCGCCCGACATCCGATCTCGGGCTGCACCTCTCGCCCACCGCCGGTTTCCCCCGCGAGCACGCCTGGATCGCGGCCAACGAATCGTTCCACCAGGACGTGCTGAACCGGCTCGCCTCCGCCGGCCCCCTGCTGTCGCGCGACATCGCGGACACCAGCACGGTGCCGTGGGTCTCGACCGGCTGGACCCACAACCAGAACGTGACCAGGATGCTCGAACTGCTCGTCGCCCGCGGTGAGGTCGCCACGGCCGGCCGCATCGGCCGCCAGCGCACCTGGGACCTGGCGGAGCGCGTGTACCCGCCGTTCGAATTCGTGCCGGAGGAGGAAGCGGCGCGCATCCGGGATGCTCGTCGGCTGCGCGCCCTCGGCATCGCACGCGCGCAGATGGTCGGCGATGCCGGCGTGCCGGCGACGGTCGAGGGCAGCAAGCTCCGCTGGCGGGTCGATCCGGATGCCGTGGGCCGGCCGTTCTCGGGCCGCACCGCGCTGCTCTCCCCCTTCGACCGGCTCATCCACGACCGGGTGCGGTCGCAGGACCTGTTCGAGTTCGAGTATCTGCTCGAGATGTACAAGCCGGCCGAGAAGCGGCGGTGGGGGTACTTCGCGCTGCCGATCCTGCACGACGACCGGATGGTCGGGAAGCTCGACGCGGCCGCCGACCGCAAGGCGGGTGTGCTGCGGGTGAACGCGATCCACGAGGACGTGCCCTTCACGGCGACGATGCGGGCCGACGTCGACGCGGAGATCGCCGACCTCGCCGGCTGGCTCGGGCTCGAGGTCGCCGTCGGCTGACCCGACCCGGCCGGCGGGAATAGTTGACCATCGTCAATCAGTTACATATAGTTGACCGACATCAACTATCAGGAGAACTGTGACTACTGACACCAGCGCACCGCTGACGGCGACACCGTCGGCACGACGGCAGGTCCTTCTGCCGCTCTCCGGGCTCCTGCTCGGAATGTTCGTCGCGATGCTCGCGAGCACCGTCGTCTCGAGCTCGCTCCCCAAGATCATCTCCGACCTCGGCGGCAGCCAGTCCGGCTACACCTGGGTCGTCACGGCGACCCTGCTCGCCACGACCGTCAGCACCCCGATCTGGGGCAAGCTCGCCGACCTCACCAACCGCAAGCTGCTCATCCAGCTGTCGCTCGTGATCTTCGTGGTCGGCTCCGGTCTCGCCGGCCTATCGCAGAGCACCGAGATGCTGATCTTCTTCCGCGTGCTCCAGGGCCTCGGCGCCGGTGGTCTCACCGCGCTCGTGCAGGTCGCGATGGCCGACATCATCCCGCCGCGCGACCGCGGTCGCTACATGGGCCTGCTCGGCGCGGTGATGGCCGTCGCGACCGTCGGCGGTCCGCTGCTCGGCGGCGTGATCACCGACTCGGTCGGCTGGCGCTGGAACTTCTACATCTCCGTGCCGTTCGCCGTCGCCGCGATCATCGTGCTGCAGCGCACGCTCCACATCCCGACGCACAAGCGCAAGGTCACCATCGACTACCTGGGCGCCATCCTGATCGCCGCCGGTGTCTCCCTCCTGCTCATCTGGGTGTCGCTGGCCGGCAACCAGTTCGACTGGGGCTCGGTCGTGAGCATCGTGATGGTCGTCGGCGCTGTGGTGCTGCTGGGCCTCGCGGTGCTGGTCGAGTTCCGCGCCAAGGAGCCGATCATCCCGATGTCACTGTTCAAGAACCGCACGTTCTGGCTCGCGATCATCGCCAGCATCTCGGTCGGCGTCGCCATGTTCGGCACGTCCGTGTTCCTCAGCCAGTACATGCAGCTCGCCCGGGGCAAGACGCCGACCGAGTCCGGTCTGCTGACCATCCCGATGATCGCCGGAGTGCTGCTGTCGTCCGTCGTCATCGGCCAGATCATCAGCCGCACCGGCAAGTGGAAGCGCTACATGGTGGTCGGGTCGATCCTGCTCACCATCGGTCTGGCCCTGATGGGCACCATCCGGTACGACACGAGCTTCTGGCTGGTGTTCCTCTACATGTTCATCATGGGCGCCGGCGTCGGCATGGTCATGCAGAACCTCGTGCTGATCGTGCAGAACGCGGTGAACCCGCTGCAGATCGGAACGGCGAGCGCGTCCGTGGCGTTCTTCCGCAGCCTCGGAGGCACCATCGGCGTCTCCGTCATGGGTGCGGTGCTCGGCTCGCGGATCACCACGCTCGTCACCGAGGGAATGGCCAAGCTCGGCATCGACCCGTCTGCGACGGGCGGCGGCGGTGCCATCCCGAACCTCGCCACGCTCCCGGCCCCCGTCCGCACGATCGTGGAGTCGGCGTACGGCGAGGCCGTGGCCGATGTGTTCCTGCTCGCGGTGCCGCTCGCGGTCATCTCGATCATCGCGATCGCCTTCCTGCCGAACCTCAAGCTCGGCACGAAGACCTCGGTCGAGCAGATCGCCGAGCAGGAGACGCCGGGTGAGACCCTCATCGCGGCGAGCGCCGCCGAGATCGCGGGCGACCCGATCGGCGAGGCCCTCCTCGACGAGGAGGCCGGACGGCGCGGCGACGCCGGGGCGGACGCGGGCGACCGGGTGAGCGACACGACCAGGAGCTGAGGATGGCCGGGCTTACGCTGGTAGGCGTGGATTCCGAGGCACGCACCGACTCCGACGCACGCCGCGAAGCGGTCGGGTCGATCGAAGACGCCCTCGGGCGCTTCATGAGATCGGTGCGGGCCTCGCTCAACGAGGGCGCGCACGCCTTCTCGCCCGACCTGCCGCCGTCGGCGTACTGGATCATGAGCGTGATCGGCAAGACGCATCCGATCGCCCCCGCCACGATCATCGCCCTCACCGGCATGGACAAGAGCTCGGTGAGCCGCCAGCTGCGCCTCCTCAAGGAGGCCGGCTACATCGACAGCCAGCCCGACCCGCATGACCGGCGAGCAGACCTCTATTCCCCGACACCCGAGGCCGGTGCCCGGTTCGAGGCCATCCGTGCCGCGAACCGGGCCCGCTTCGGCCAGGCGTTCGACGCCTGGGACGAGGACGAGGTGGTGGCGTTCGCCGGCCTGCTCGACAAGTTCATCGGGCGCGACGCGTGACAGCGTCCAGCGAGGTGCAGTCCCCGGAGACGATCTGCGTTCCGGGGCTGCGCGAGCGCAAGAAGCAGGAGACGCGCACAGCGATCCACGAGGCCGCAGTGCGGTTGGTCGCCGAGAACGGGGTCGCGGCGACGTCGGTCGATGCGATCTGCTCGGAGGCCGTGGTCTCCAGCCGCACGTTCTTCAATTACTTCCCGTCGAAGATGGCGGCGATCATCGGCCACGACGAGGCCTCGGTGACGGACGCCCAGCGCGAGGCGTTCCTCGCCGGCACCGGCGACGACGACCTCGTGCGCGACCTGTGCACACTCCTGGCCGGCATCACCGATTCGGTCACCCGCCGGGGACGCGACCGGCAGAAGGTGCGCGAGCTGATCGCCCGCCGGCCGGAGGTGGTGCCGGAGCTTCTCGTGATCGTCACGGAGATGCGGAGTCAGCTGGTCGAGCTCGCCGAGCTGCGCACAACACCGGCGCACGCACGCTTCGCGGTCGCCCTCGTGATCGCGGCGCTGATGTGCGCCCTCGACGAACCGCTCGACCCGCGCATCGACGAGTTCGGCGACTGGCTGTTCTCCGCCGTGATGTCGATGCGCGACATCGCGAACGCCTCGACCTGACCCCATCGACGCAATCGAGTCCGAAGTTGTTGCCCCCGACACGCCGTGCGCGAGGGCAACAAGTTCGGACTCGATCTCGTTTGAGGGCCGGGGGCGCTAGGCGGCGTCGGGCGGGAACGCGACGGGGTACGGCTCGTCGAAGTCGGCGGACCGGCTCACCGCGCGCCACTTCTCGTCGTCGGCCAGCAGGCGCCGATCCTGCGCGATCGTCATCTCGGCCGCGTTGACGCCGAGCGGCAGATGGTACGGGATGTCCTGACGCTGTGCGATCCGCACCAGGATCTCGGCTGCGCGCTGCGGGTCGCCCGCCGGGCCGTCTGCGTTCTGCCGCATCCGGGTGTTCATCGCCCCGACCGTCGCCTCGTACGCCTCGGGCACCTCGCGCACGATCATCGACGAACCCGCCCAATCGGTGCGGAATCCGCTCGGCTCCACCACGACGACCTTCACACCGAACGGTGCCGCCTCCACCTGGAGCACGCGGCTGAACCCGTCGATCGCGAACTTCGCCGCCTGATACGAAGCGATGCCGGGCGACCCGCCGACGCGACCTCCCACAGAGGAGAACTGCATGACGAGTCCGCTCCCTTGCTCGCGCAGCACGGGGAGCGCCGCCTTCGTGACGTTGTAGACGCCCCAGAAGTTGGTCTCGAACTGCGTGCGGAAGTCCTCGTCGTCGGTGGACTCGATCGGCGAGACATTCGCGTACCCCGCGTTGTTCACGACGACGTCGATGCGTCCGAACCGCTCCCGCGCTTCCGCGACCGCCGACCGGGCCGCTGCCGCATCCGTCACATCGAGGGCGATGGGATGCACGCGCTCGCCGAACTCGGCGACCAGCTCATCGAGCTGCTCGGGCCGTCGGGCGGTGGCGGCCACGAGACCGCCCGCTTCGAGGGCGGCGCGTACGAGGGCGCGGCCGAAACCGCGCGAAGAACCTGTGATGAACCAAACCTGTCGTTCCTGTGTCATGCAATTAGTAAAACACTGTTCTCTTAATTACGCAACTGAGTTGCGTTAGGATGGGCTGCATGACGACGACCGGATTCCAGCGTGCCCGCAGCACCGAGGCGAAGCAGCAGCGCGAAGATGCAATCCTCACCGCCGCCCGCGCGCTGGCCACCGACCGCGGCATCCGGCAGATCACGCTCACCGACATCGCCGCAGCCGTCGGCATGCACAAGTCCGCCCTGCTGCGCTACTTCGAGAACCGCGAGCAGATCTTCCTGCGCCTGAGCGCCGAGGACTGGCAGGACTGGGGCCCCGCGGTGCGAACGGCGCTGGCCGGGCTCGAGACCGGCGGCACCGTCTCCGGCGGCACCGTCTCCTCCGCCGCCATTGCGCGCACCATCGCCTCCTCCCTCGCGTCACGCCCGGTATTCTGCGACCTCCTCGCCCAGGCCCCGCTGAACCTGGAACGCAGCGTGTCCGTCGAGGCCGTGCGCGCCTACAAACTCGTCACGCATCACGAACTGGAGGGGATCATCGGGGCCATCCGGTCACTGCTCCCCGCGCTGACCGAGAGCGACGCCGTCGATGTCATCGCCGCCGCGACCTCGCTCTCGGGAGCGTTCTTCGAGATCGCGACGCCCGGCCCCGAGATCGAGGCGCTCTACCGCAGCGACCCTCGCCTGGCCCATGCGGTCGTCGACGTCGAGCCGCGGGTGGCGCGTATGCTGGCGGCCATGATCGACGGCCTGCTGCTCGCACGACGGGACGACCGGGTCAACGAATCGTGATCTAGCCGTGTCCGGACTATCGGGAATCATTCGAGATTCCCCTAGTCAGTTGCCAGGAGTTCTCCGTACGCTTCGATGTCCGCCGATATGCGGGCATGACAGCTTCACTGACGGAGGGGAACCCCTATGGCGACACGGTCGCATCGCGCGCCTCGCGCAGGCCGGCGCCCTTTTCGCGTCGGGATGATCGTTCGCGGGCGGCTCGAACGCCAGGCCAGGCAGGATGCCGAGGTCGCCGCATCCGGGTCACGATCCGGTGACGAATCGGCCGAGCCGTCGACGCCGACGGTGCAGGCCATCCAGGCTCACGCGAACGCCTACGCCCGGCGCGAGGAGCAGCGCTTCTTCTCCGACATCCACCGCGAGCTGGCCGAGCACCGCATCCTCACCAAGGCCCTGGATGCCGACCTCGCGTCCTACGAGGAGAAGACCGACAACCTGTCCGCGGCCGAGCGCGACGCGATCGCCGAGGGCCAGGGACCGGCCTTCGAGGAGCTCCGGCGGCTGGAGCGGCGGATCAAGCGCGGCCATCGCCGCGCGGACGAGCTCACCGCCCTCATCCACTCGCGCTTCACGACCGCCAAGCTGCGTGCCGGCCGCTACTACGACTACTCCGACGAGAAGATCGCCGTCTATTGGGGAGCTTTCCGCCGGTCGGCGAGCACCGAGCGCCTCGGCGATCGCGCGCCGGGGCTGCGGCGCCTGGAATGGCTGAACACCAAAGAGAACACGAAACTTCTCGAACTCTGGCAGGGGAGAACAGATGTCCAAGCGTGATCGGCTGCCCGCCGACTACAAGGTACCGAGGACCATGCGGCTGCGACGCCGCCTGCTCTGGCAGCTCCGCCGGATGCGCTCAGCGGTCGACGTGGAGACCCTGGAGGTGTTCGAGCACGAGCTGTCCGCGTTCGAACGCGCCGGCGTCGCCGAGATCGACCGCCAGCGCACCCGCAACGTCGCCGCCGCCGCGGCCCGCGTATCCGACGCGCAGAAGCGCGAGGAGCTCATCCGGGGCGCGATCGTTCGCACGGAAGCCCAGATCGACCGCGCCGGAGTCGCCGCCGAGCGCCTTGACGCCAAGCTGCTCGGGCACGATCCCGAGCTCCACAATTACGCGTGAGTCGCGGGAGGACTGACATGGCAAGAGACATCGTGATGAAGCCCCCGCGCATCCGGCCGCGCGTCGGGCACATCTCGCCGTTCGCGCACGTGCTCGTGTATGTGCTGCTGCTCGGCATGATCACCGTCGACTACATCCTGCTCTCGCAGGCCCTGACCCTGCTGCTGCGCAACGACAGCCAGTACGGCTCGATCGGCCTGCAGATGTACGTGATCACCCTCGGCATCTCGCTGGCCGTGGTGACACTGCCGCACGTCGTCGCCGTGCTGATGCGCCGCATCCAGGCCGGCGTGATGGCCCGCCGCTGGTCGATCGTCGCCGTCGCCCTCGCCCTCATCTGGGGCGCGCTGCTCGCGGCGATCACCATCGCCCGGATCAAGGCCGGCATCGACGCCCAGAACGCGGGCGGCCTGACCGGTCTCACCGGCGCCACCACGGCTCCGACGACCGCTGGCTTCTCGTGGACCGCTCCGGACACGATCATGGCGTTCCTGATGCTCGGTGTGCTCGCGACCTCCGGGGCGATCAGCTTCATCGTCGCCTGGCTGACGACGCGCCCGCTGCTCAGCGCCGCCGAGAAGGCGCACCGCCACCTCGACGACCTGCGCGTGCACCGCGACCGCCTGCTGGGCGAGGCCGTCGCCGCACGCGAGGCCACGCAGCAGGCGCTGCGGCTCGACCACGAGGATGCCGTGCGCTACACCGGCGCCCGCGTCACGTTCAACGCCCGCGTCGACCTGCTGCGCGCGCAGCTCGCGACCCGGCTGGCGAAGAAGGAGCGCGACCCCGAGAGCACGAGCCAGATCATCCGGGAGCTGCGGGCTCGACGCCTCGCCGACCCGCCGGAGATCGTGCCGTCCATCCCGCCGGCGTCCACGCCTTCCCAACTCACCGACTGACACCGCCGGATGGGGCATCCGCCCCGCCCGCCGGCCGAAAGGACCACCTGTGACCTCCCGACTTCTCGCCAGAGCCGGCATCGCGATCGCCACCGTCATCGCGCTCGGCGCGGGTCTCACCGCCTGCGCCTCCGCGACCGCCGCCGGCGCCGCCTGCGACCAGTCGCAGAAGCGCAACCTCGGCGTCGTCGCCGGGAGCACGGCCAACGCACCGGCCGCGTCGCTGCCCGACTCGGCCGTCGCCCAGCTGACGGCCGTCAGCAAGAGCAACGGCAGCGTCACCGTGGTCATCCCCTCGGGCACCCCGCAGGTGATGGGAACGACCACCATCGGGTCGACGGCCCAGGATGCCGTGGTCTGCCAGAACGACCAGCGCAACAAGCTCACCCAGGTCACGTCGTACATCAACGGCCTCAAGGCGGCATCGCCCGAGGTCGACTTCCTCGGGTCGATCGACCAGGCCGCCCGCAACCTCGGCTCGAACCCGATGGGCGTGCTGGTGATGGGCAGCGGACTGCAGACGACCGACCCGCTGAACTTCGCGGCCAGCGGCGTGCTCTACGCCGACCCTGCCCAGGTGGTGAGCGACCTGACCTCGCGCGGTCTGCTGCCGAAGGACCTGAAGGGCGTCACCGTCTACTGGGCGGGCATGGGCGACGTCGCCGGGTCGCAGCAGACGTTGACGATCCCCGCACGGAGCAACCTCGAGGCGATCTGGACCGCCATCGTCAAGGCTGCGGGCGGTACCCTCTCGTTGCTGCCGGAGCCCGCATCCGGTGGCGCCGCATCCGGGCTGCCCGCCGTGGCCGCCGTGCCGGTCGAGGCCGTGCAGACCAAGACCGACTGGACGAAGCCGATCGTGATCCGCAACAGCGACCTCCTCTTCACGAAGGACACCGCGACATTCTCGGACGCGACGAAGGCCTCGCAGGTGCTGTCGGGCCTCGTGCCGTCGATCGAGCAGAACGGGGCGACGGTGACGATCACCGGCACCGCCTCGAAGGACCAGGCGACGAACAACACGGCAGACACCGCGCTCTCGCTGCGGCGGGCCGACGCTGTGAAGGCGGCGCTGGTCGGGCTCGGGGTGCCGGAGTCGCTGCTGACGACGGCGGGCGTCGGGTACGAGTGGTGCGGCTGGAAGAGCGAGACCGACGCCTCCGGAAAGTACTCGGATGCTCTGGCCGAGCAGAACCGCTCGGTGATCCTGACCTCGGCGGGCGTCGGGCTCTGCGGGTAGCGCGCGGACGGCGGCGGCCGGCGCGCGCGTGGTCGCCTAGCGCGGGCCGGCGACGCCGATCAGGTTTCCCGCCGGATCGCGGAAATGCCCGACGGTGACACCGCCGCCCTCGTTGCGCACAGGCCCCAGGATGCGCGTTCCGCCCAGTCGCTCGGCCTCGGCCAGCGCCCGTTCCACGTCGGGCACGCCGACGTAGAACGTCGCCCGTGCCGCTGACTGCGCTCCTCCCCCGATGCCGCCCGGGATGCCCGAGCTGTCGCCGGTGGGGATCGCGTCGATGAACGAATACTGGTCGGTGTCCGAGATCTCGGGCGCGACGGATGCTCCGGGCGGCGCGTCCCACCCGAAGAGCCCGGAGTAGAAGCTCCGGAGCGCGGCGGGGTCGGGTCCGATGATCTCGAAATGCACGACGGGGTCAGCCATGCGCGTCATGGTACGCGCGCCGGGCCTGCTGCTCGCGTGATCGTGTACTCCCCCGGGTCGAACCGGCGCACGGACCTCCGGAAGGCGATGGCGCTGCGCGGCCAGATCACGGTGTTGCGGCCGTTCGCATCGAGGTAGAAGCTCGTGCAGCCGCCGCGCGTCCAGACGCCCTTCGCGAGTGCCCGCTGCAGCCCGCTCTCGTACCGTGCCATCGCGTCTTGCGTCGGCTCGGCGACCGCGTCGACGCCGGCTCCGCCCATCCGGTCGAGGGCGTCGATCGCGTAACGGACCTGGGCCTCGATCATCACCACGACGCTGTTGTGGGAGAGGGCCGCGTTGGGTCCGTGCAGGAAGAACAGGTTCGGGAAGGCGGGCACCGTGGCCGCGTGGAGGGCGAACATGCCGTCTCGCCAGGCGTGGGCCAGGGTCTCGCCGTGCGCTCCGACGATGCGGTCGGCGATCCGCGGCCGGGTCGCGTCGAACCCGGTGGCCAGAACGAGCACATCGACCGGATGGCGTCGCCCGTCCGCGGTGACGACGGCGTGCGGCTCGATCCGCTCGATCGGGTCGTCGATGTAGTCCACGTTCTCGCGCTGGATGGCCGGGTAGTAGTCGTCGGAGACGAGCACCCGTTTGCAGCCGATCCGGTAGTCGGGGGTCAGCCGTGCGCGCAGACCGGGGTCGCGCACCTGCGCGTCGCGGTGCCGCGTGGACAGCCGCTCGACCACCGCACCGACCCGCGGATGCACGAAGCCCAGCCAGCGCGCGTCGTACTCGGCGAAGATGAGCGAGCGCACGGCGCGCTGCACCGCGGGGACGCCGGCGAACAGCCGGCGCCGGAGGCTGCTGGTGCGGTGGTCGCGACGGGAGACGATCCACGGCGGGGTGCGCTGGAAGACCAGGAGGCGCCCGACCTCCGGCTGGATCGCCGGGACGATCTGGATCGCGGATGCGCCGGTCCCGATGACGGCGACCCGCTTGCCCGCCAGGTCGACCGAGTGGTCCCACTGCGACGAGTGGAAGACGGGCCCGCCGAACGAGTCCAGCCCGTCGATCGCGGGACGATGCGGGTCGACGAGCAGCCCGTGGCCCGAGATCAGCACGCGCGCCGACATCGCGCCTCGCGAGGTCTCGAGGAGCCAGCGCCCGGCATCCCCGTCCCACGTCGCGCTCTGCAGCTCGGTGCCGAACCGGATGTGGTCCCGGATGCCGTGCTGCCGCGAGACGCGCACCAGGTAGGCGAGGATCTCGGGCTGCTGCCCGTAGGCGGTGCTCCACCCGGGATTCGGGGCGAACGAGAACGAGTAGAGATCGCTCCGGATGTCGCACGCCGCGCCCGGGTAGGTGTTGTCGCGCCACGTGCCCCCGACCTCGTCTCCGCGTTCGAGCACGGCGAAGTCGTCGTAGCCGTGGGCGATCAGCTGCCACGCGGCACCGATCCCCGCGAAGCCGGCGCCGATCACGGCGATGTCGACACGCTCGGTCGTCATCGCATCACCGTACGCCCGGTCGCGCCCGCCGCGCATCCGTCGCGTTCGGCGGCGGCGGCGTTCGCGCGTGCAGCCGTCAGCGGCGGGGCGGCGCCGCGCTCTCGCGGATGACGATCGGCGGCCGCTCCGACGAGAACTTGCGCACCCTGCGCCCCGCCATCAGCCCCTCGAGCAGCCCATAGGCGCGGGAACCGAGCCCCGCGAAGTCCTGGTCGACCGTGGTGAGCGGTGGCGTCCACATCCGGGCCAGTGGATGGTCGTCGAAGCCGACCACGCTGACGTCCTCCGGCACCGAACGGCCTCCCTCGCGCAGGCCGCGGATCACGCCCATCGCGATCTCGTCGTTGCCGCAGAAGACCGCCGTCACGTCGGAGCGGGCGGCGAGTTCGACACCGATCGCGCGGCCGGACTCCGGCTCCCAGGTGGCGTCGATCGGCTCCGGCACCGGAGCGCCCGCCTCGGCGAGAGCGCGGCGCCAGCCGGTGGTGCGTCCGTCCTCTTTGCGCGAGGGCGGCACGCGCACGTGGTGCACGGTCGAATGCCCGAGGCCGAGCAGATACTCCACGAGTTCCTGGGCGGCATCCGCTTCGTTGAGCACCGCCTGCGGCACGCCCGTCTCGCGGATGCCCGAGATCGACACCGCCGGTATCGATTTGGGGAGGCGGTGCAGCACAGCGACGCCGGGCGGGTCGAACTTGAGCACGACGATGCCGGCGATCGGCTGGTTGACCACCAGCGAGACGGCCCGGTCGACCGTCTCCTCCTCGGCGGACTCGACCACGGTGATCGTCACCGTGAACCCCGCCGCCCGCGCGCTCTCCTCGACACCGCGGATCGTCTCCGCATAGCCGTACTGCGAGGTGTTGCCCGCGAGCACCGCGATCAGCTTCGGCTGGCGGGCGACGAGCGCGCGCGCCATCACCGACGGCCGGAAGTCGAGCTTCTCGATCGCCTGCAGCACGCGTTCGCGCTTCTCCTCCGAGACCCGCGCAGCACCCGTGAGCACACGCGAGACGGTCGGAACGGACACGCCGGCCTCGCGTGCGACATCCCCGATGACCGGGGGTTTGGGCGCAGTGGTGGACATCGCCCTCAGCATATCGACGCGCCCATCGAACGCGTCGCGCCGCGCGCTCCCGTCACTTCACCGCGCCGCTCGTGATGCCGGAGATGATCTTGCGCTGCATCACGGCGAAGGTGATGAGCAGCGGGAGGCTCATCAGGATGATGTAGGCGAAGATCAGGTGCCAGTTCTGCAGGTAGAGCCCGGAACTCGCCACCTGGTAGAGGTTCAGGGGCAGCGTGTCGAGGCGTCCGCCGATCACGAACAGCGCGTAGAAGACGTCGTTCCAGATGTAGAGGCAGATCAGGATGGTCGCGGTCGACAGCGTGGGACCGAGCAACGGCAGGATGATGCGGAAGAACACTTTGACGGGCCCCGCCCCGTCGACCCGCGCCGCCTCCTCGAGCTCGACCGGGATGGTGCGCACGAAGCCGGTGACGAAGAAGATCACCGTCGACAGGTACATCCCCATGTAGACGCCGATCATGCCGACGGCCGTGCCCGCGAGTCCGAGCTGACGCAGCAGCAGCACGATCGTGACCACCGCCGGCGGCAGCACGATGCCGCTGATCGCCAGGGCGTAGAGGAACGAGATCGGCTTGCTGCGACGCCGGCCGAGGATCCACGACGCCATCGCGCCCAGGATGAGCACACCGGCGACCGATGGCACCATGATCAGCAGGCTTCCGAAGAAGGCGGGGATCATCCGGCCCTGGTCGAGCACGGTTGCGAAGTTCTGGAAGAGCTGCCAGTCCGTCGGGAGGGCGAGACTCGGGTTGAGCGCCTCGGCCTGGTCCTTGCCCGCCGTGACGACCACGAGCCAGAACGGCACACCGAGCAGGAGCACGACGAGCAGGATCGCGACGATCGGCTGGATGAACCGGGTGGGCTTGCGGGAACCGCGCCGGCGCGAGGGCCGGGTCGGCGCGGGCGCGGTGCTGCGCGGAGTGCTGACGGCGGTCACAGGACTTCTTCTCTCTTGCGGAGGACGCGGATGACGGGGAAGGCGAGGATCGTCACCATCAGGAACAGGGCGAGGCTCATCGTGGTGGCCTGGGCGAAGAGGCCCTGGCCGAAGGTGCGGAAGATGAAGATGTTCAGCAGCTCGGTGGTGCCGCCCGGGCCGCCGCCGGTGGTGGCCTGCACGATGTCGAAGCCGTTCATAGAGCCGAGCAGCGCGGTCGCCACATTGAAGGTGACCGCAGGGGCGAGCAGCGGGAACCGTATGCTGCGGAACGTGGTCCACCATCCGGAGCCGTCGAGTCGGGCGGCCTCGAGGATGTCCTCGTTGATGGTCTTGAGCCCGGCGAGATAGATGAGCATCGACAGCCCCATCCACTTCCAGGCGTGGATGAGCGCGACCACGACGATCGTCCAGGTCGTGCTGCCGAGCCAGGCGACCGAGACGTGCTGGCCGGTGAAGAAGCTGAGGATCTGGTTGAGGCCGCCCTCAGGCTTGAGCAGCGCCTGGAAGATGTAGCCGACCGCGAGAGCGCTCATCACCACGGGCACGAAGAACGCCACACGCGCGAACCTGTTGACAGCGGTGTCGCGCTCGAGGATCAGGGCGAGCGCGAGTCCGAAGAGATTCTGGAAGATCGCGACCAGCACCGCGTAGATCAGGGTGATCCGCAGGTCGGCCAGCAGGCTGCCGTTGGTGAAGAGCGAGAAGAAGTTGTCGAACCCGACGAAGCCGATGGAGCTGTGGAAGCTCGACCAGTTGGTGAACGCGTAGACGAAGTTGAAGATCGTCGGCACGAAGAAGAAGACGACGAGGATCACCAGCGCGGGGATCAGGAACCACGCGGGATGGTCCTGCCTGCGCCTCGGCCGGAACGGCCGCTCTGCCTTCACCCTCGGCCGCGCCGGCGGAGCGACGGGACGCGTGAGCTGTGCTGTCATCGGGTTTGCCTTTCTGTGCTGCGATGGGCGGCGGAGCAGGTCCGCCGCCCATCGCGACGGGATCAGAAGCCCGTCACTCCCTGTGCTTTGGCGAGCTGTGCGAACTGCGCCTGGGTGGTCTGGGCGACCTGGACGGTGGTCTTGGTGCCCTGGATCATGTCGGCCAGGTTCAGGTACAGGTCGGGGTTCGCGACGGCGAGGGCCTGCATCGAGCCGACGGAGCCGTCGAGGGAGGCCGCGACATCCTTCAGCGCCTGGGGCACATCGGACGGCGTGTCGACGCCCTTGATGAGCGAGACGGTCGACTGCGCCTTCACGAAGTCCTTGTAGCCGTCGCCGAGCCAGTAGGAGAGGAACTGACGCGCCGCCGCCTCCTTCTTGCTGTCACCGCTCTTGAAGGCCACCAGCGCGTTCGACTGGTCCGGGATGAACGTGCCGACGTTGCCCTTCGGCGAGATCGGGAAGAAGCCGATCTTCTTGTCGAGCTCGGCCGTGTTCGACGTCGCCTGGAGCTCGCCGAAGAACGAGTTCACCTGCATCGCCATGGCGGCCTTGCCGTCGAGCAGCGCCTTGCCCTGGTCGACGAATGTGGCGGTCTTGATGTCGGCGTTGAAGAGGCCGTCCTTGATGAGGGCGCTGTAGTTGTCGATCGCGCCCTGGATGGTCGGATCGGTGAACTTCTCCTTGTTCTCGTTCACCTTCGTCCAGAGTCCGTCCTTGGCGGCGTCGGCGAGCTGGGCCTGCACCCACCACTGCGTCGCCCACTTGTCGCCGCCCATCTCGTAGAACGGGTCGACGCCCTTGGCTTTGAGCTGCTTCGCGAGGCCGATGAACTCGTCCCAGTTCTTCGGGGTGGCGGTGATGCCGTTCGCCGCGAAGACGTCCTTGTTGTAGTACACGCCGATGACGGCGGGGGTGGTGACCAGCGCGGCGTAGCGCGTCTTGTCGAGGATGCCCGTCATGTCGCCGAGGTTGCCGGTGTAGTCGCCGACCCAGGGCGCCCCTTCGAGCGACTGCAGGTTCTGGGTGGCGTTGAGCGCCGTGAGCTCCGACGCGGTGGGCTGCCAGAACGCGAGGTCGGGCTTGTCACCGGTGGCGACCTTGGTCTGCACACCCTGTTCGTACGGGTCGGGGATGGTGACGACCTTGACGCTGGCGCCGGTCAGCTTCTCGAAGCCGGAGATGACGCTGTCCGCCGTCTTGTTCGAGTTCTGGGCGGCCCAGATGGTGAGGCTGACGCCATCGAGCTTCGTGTCCTGAGCCGGCCACGACGCGGTACCGCTCGCGTCTCCGCCGGCGCCGGGGTCGCTGCATCCGCTGAGGATGAGCGCTGCCGCGGCCGCGACGACCGCGGCGCCTTTCCAAGCGATCTTCATTGAACTGCTCTCCTTGTGTGACGTAGCGCTCTCAGACGCTACTGGGTTCTTGTTGCAGGGGCTGTCACGGCCGTCATCATTCGGCGGCATCGACGCGGAACACACGCGCACCGACCTGTCCGGTCGGGTTGGTCACGCGGAGTGTTCCGGCTTCCGAGTCCCAGTGGGTTGTCCACTCAGGTAGGGAGCTCGGGAAGATGGTGCCGACCGTCACCTGCGAAGAGGCGAGGCCGGGGAGGTGGAGGGTGGTGACCGAGTCGGCCGCGTCTCGATTCCAGACGGTGATGAGGCGCGAGCCGGGCGTGGCGAGGCCGAGTGCGGTCCACGGGCCCTCCCAGGTCGGGATGCCCGCCGGCCAGAACGGGGTCGAGGCGACGAGCTCGGGGGCAAGGCGCTTGGCGGTGGCCACGGCCTCCTGCACGAGCCCGAGCTGTCCCTCGTTCATCCGGTTGAGGTAGCCCGACACGTAGAACCGTCCGAGCAGCCCGGTCGCGAGACAGAACGCCACCTCCTCCGCCGACATCTCGGGCTGGGGATATGCCCAGCTCGCGGCCTGCTCCGGCAGCATCGCCGCAGGGGCGGCCGCCGCGATCGGCGGGTATTTGAGGAAGTCCTGCTGGTCGGAGGTCGACTGCATCTGCAGTCGCGACAGCATCGCGAAGTCCGACCGCATCGCGCCGGAGCCGCAATTCTCCAGCACCAGGTCGGGGTGGCGCTCGAGCACCCCGTCGAGCCACGCGAGGTGGGCCCTGTTGTGTTCGAGGAGTCCCGCTCCCACGCTGTCGGCATCACGGTCGGTGCCGGGCCCGGGGTTGATGTTGTAGTCGAGTTTGAAGAACCCGACGCCGAAGTCGTTCACCAGCCGGTCGACGACCTCGTCGAGGTGCGCCACCGCCGCCGGGTGTCGAAGGTCGAGATGGTAGCGGTGATGCTCGACGACCCGCTTGCCGTTGCGCTGCAGGAACGCGTCGTCCGGCAGTGTGAGCGCCGCCGGGCTGTTCACGCCGATCACCTCGGGTTCGAGCCAGAGGCCAGGGGTCATCCCGGCTCGCGTGATGTGGTCGATGACCTCGCCGAGTCCGCCGGGGAAGCGCGTCGTCGAGGGGCGCCACTCGCCGACGCTGTCCCACCAGTCGCCGCTGTCGTCGTACCAACCGGCGTCGATGCAGAAGATCTCTGCGCCGGCGCCGGCCGCTGCGTCGATCAGCGGCAGCAGCTTCTCGGTCGTCGGGTCGCCGTTGAGGGTGTTCATGTAGTCGTTGAAGACGACGGGCATCGCCGTGTTGTCCGGGTGCGGCCGGCGGACGGCCCTGCGGTAGGCAGTGAGCTCGGCGATCGCGCCGGTGAAGTCGGAGGCGATGGCGATCGTCACGGGCACCGTGGTGAACTGCTCGCCGGGGTGGAGCACGACCACCCACTGGTGATCCGTGTCCGTCGGGCCCGAGAGAGCGAGGTAGCCGCTCGCGGTGTCCTCCCCGATCTCCCAGCGCCAGGGGCCGTTGTGCTCGATCTGCCAGGCCCAGGCCGCGCCGAGGCGCTCGGAGGTGACGGCCGCGATCGGCAGGTGCTTCCCCGTCGACCACGTGCCGCTGGAGGTCACCGAGAACTCCCCGCGCGGATTGTGGTTGGTGAGGTGCTGCTCCAGCCGGGGGAACCGGATGCCGCCGAGCGGCTCGCTCATCCAGCGGCCCTCCCCCAGCCAGTCGCTGAGGGCGTGGTGCACCGTCCAGTCGCGGATGTCACTGTCGGCGCCGCCCCCGAGGTACAACGAGAGCGAAGGGATGGAACGCAGCACGATCTCGTCGGAGCCGCCGTTGGTCACCGTGATGCTCGACCGCAGCGCCGCGAGCCCATCGAAGAGCGTGAGCGCGATGGTCGCCGTGATGCCGGTCGCAGCGTGCCCGACGGAGAGGCGGAGCGTGCGGGCGCCGCCTTCCACCTCTTCGCTGTGCGCGATGTACCTGGCGTCGTGGCCGATCGCGGTGTGCACGAGACGGTCGTTCGCCAGAGCGTGCCCGTGGCACACCGTGAGGACGTCGATGAGCGGCAGGCCTGCCGGCATCTCGAGCCGCCCGGACGACGACGCGACGGCCGCGATGCGGGGAGCGGATTCCGACGACCATTCGAACTCGATCGCCAACGTTCCGTTGCCCCAGTGCAGACGTTCGCTCATCGGTCCTCTTCATCGTGGATGGTTGATCTGTGTCAGGTCGACTCGAATCATGATAACGGTTTCAGAGCAAGATGCAAATTAATTCTGAAACCGCTATCAACCACGCGACATCAGGCATCGGGAGGCTCTTGCATCGAAACACGAAACCGCTATCATGATAGCGGTTTCAAGATCCCCCCGAATGGGTGGGGCGAACCGACCGACACTCGTACGAAGGAGTACTGGATTGCGTGACGACCAACAACGGCCCAGGCAGCGGATGTCGCTGGCCGGCCTCTCGACGGCGGCGGTGACGGCACTCTGCGTCACTCTCGGCGGGTTGACGGCGGCTCCCGCCGTCGCCGCCTCCCCCGACGCATTGCGCGTCGACCTCTCCCAGACCACGGGTGACTTCCGCGGCGGTTCGACGGGAACCCTCTACGGCTTGGGCGACGACGGCGTACCGAGTCAGGCCGTCCTCGACGGCGCCCGGGTGACCAACACCTCGCAGAAGCCGCCGCAGGGCGCCCAGCATCCCAACGGCGACGCTCTCGACGTCGAGAAGAACTTCTTCGCGGGTGGCGGCAAAGACCTCTACGTGTACATCCAAGACGAGTATCCGGACTGGGCCTACAACGGCGGCAAACGTCCGGGTGACGCCAACGGCGACGGCGAGTGGGACTACCTTCCCGTTCTCCGCGCGGCGGTCGAGAAGGTGGCGACCCGGTCGCAGCATCCCGAGGACTACATCTTCATCCCGTTCAACGAGCCGGATGCCGGCAACTGGTACCCGAACTGGTCGACACAGAAGAACCAGTTCCTCGCCGACTGGTCCGCCGCGTACAGCACCATCCAGGCGGTCTACGCCGCGCACGGTCTCGGGCACGCGAAGATCGGCGGCCCCGGCGACTCGTCGTGGCACGCCGACCGCAGCGCCGACTACCTCACCTACGCCAAGGCGAACAGCCAGCTGCCCGACGTCTTCATCTGGCACGAGCTCGGAACCAACAACCTCGCCACCTTCCGCGGCAATGTGACGCAGTACCGGCAGATCCTGTCGTCCCTCGGCATCGCGCCCATCCCGGTGAACATCACCGAATACGGGATGCTCCGCGACATGGGCGTGCCCGGTCAGCTGGTGCAGTGGATGTCGATGTTCGAAGACGAGAAGGTCGACGCGCAGACCGCCTATTGGAACTACGCCGGCAATCTGTCCGACAACTCGTCGCGCAACAACGGCGCGAACGGCGGCTGGTGGATGTTCAAGTGGTACGGAGATCTCGCCGGCTCCACGACCGTCAAGGTCACTCCCCCGCAACTCAACGCGCCCGACACGCTGCAGGGAATCGGCGCGATCGATCCGGCGAAGAAGAAGGCCACGGTGCTGTTCGGCGGCGGCTCGAAAGACGTCGCGCTGACCGTCTCGGGCGTTGCCGGCAGCACCTTCGGAACGAGTGTGGACGTGCAGGTGCGCGCCGACCGGCTCAACGGCGCGGAGGGCGCGTCCCTGCAGCCGCCGGTGATCCTCTCGACCCGAGCGACCGTGAGCAACGGAACCGTCGCGCTCACCGTTCCGAATGCCGACCGGTACACCGCCTACCAGGTGGAGATCACCCCGGCGCTCGCCGCCCGTCAGCCGGTCGCCACCGATCGGGTCAGCAGTGTCGAGGCGGAGAACTCCACTCTCGCCAACGCGACGGCGTACGCTCAGGACCCGTCGCGCGAGTGGTCGTTCATGGCGTCGAACGGGCGCGATGTCGGCTCGTTCAACAAGGCCGGATCGTCGGCGACCTGGAACGTGACCGTGCCGCGCACGGGAACGTACCGGCTCAGCATCCTGGCCGGTGCGAACCTCGCGCCCGGCCAGCACGCCCTGTTCGTCGACGGCGCCTACAAGCAGCTCATCAAGTACTCGGCCGATCTGTCGTGGACCTACCGCGGCACGACGGACGTCACTGTTGCGTTGACGGCGGGAACGCACGCGCTCTCGATCCGAGCGAGCGCGAACGGTCAGACGATCCTCCCCGGCGCCGACGTCACGCTCGATCGCTTCGATCTGTACGACGTGACCGACGGGGAGAAGGCGGTGTATCCGGCTCTGGACGCGCGCCTGTCCGGCGGGGCCGCACTGACCTACGCGCAGCAGGCGACGGCCGGATCGGTGTCGCTCTCGGGCAGCGGATCGGCGACGTTCTTCGCCACCACCGCTGAAACGGGCTACTACGACGTGACGACGCACTTCGCGACGACCGGAGCCTCGACGCCCGCACTGTCGGTGAATGGACGTAGTGTGCCGCTCGCCGCGGCCACCGCATCCGGCTCCTGGGCATCGACCGCGCGGGTGTTCCTCCCGCAGGGCGTCAACGAGCTGAAGGTGACGGCGCCCGCCGGCGCGCTCGTCGCAGACGTGACCACGCTGCGTGGCGCGACCCAGAAGGCGTCCGACGCCGATCCGGCGAACGTGTTCCGCTCCGAGGCCGAGGCCCTTCCCCGCGCGGGCACGGCCGTGGTGCAGACCGCTGCGGCCGGCTCCAACGGGTCGGCGGATGCATCCGGCGTGGTGCGCGACGTCGGGTACCTCGGCAACGGCGCGGGCAACACACTGACCGTGCCGCGTCCGGCCGGCTTCACGGCCGGCGCCTACCAGCTGGTGCTCGGCGCGACCAATGCCGACAAGGCGGCGGCGATCAACTACAACCCGCAGGTGATCAGTCGCTTCGTCGATGTGACGGAGGCCGGCGGCTCGACCGTGCGGGCGGCCGTGCGTCACAACTACTCGTGGAGCAGCTACTGGGACAAGACGATCCCGCTGGCGCTGACGACCTCGACGGGCTCGCTGACGCTCGGCAACGCCACCTCGTTCGCGCCGAACATCGACACGGTGACGCTCGCGAAGTTCGTCGCCGGGTCACCGGTGACGGCGCGCACCACGGTCGCCCTCGCGGTGAACGCCAAGGCGCAGTGCATCAACGGAGACGCGACCGTCGCCGTGTACGCGCTGAACAACGCGGCGAAGGCGGCCGACATCCGGCTGACGACGCCGTTCGGCGACAAGAAGTTCACCGCGGTCGCCACGTCGAAGGCCGCGTACAACCTGTTCGGCTCCGGCGCGGCGACGGTCGCGGCGGGCACCGCGACCATCGCCGGGTACACCTACACCGACGGCATCGGCGCGTACAGCACCTACACGGCGCCGTACGCCGCCATCGACTGCGGCTGACACCCCCGCTGGTTCCGTGAGTCGCATCGACTCGGCCTTCCCGACGTCGCGGAAGGCCGAGTTGATGCGACTCACGCCCACACCCAGGGGTGGGGCGGCCGGCGGTCAGACGGCAATGCCGGCGAAGGCCTTGCGGAAGTCCGTGCCGATCGTGAGGGCGCCGGCCGCGGTCATGCTGGCTTGGGCCAGGGGCGCGTAGACGTGCTGCACGCCGCGCGGAGGCAGTGCCGCCGGCACCGGCTGCGCGCCGGCCGGTTCCTCCTGCGGCCATTCGACGTCGCCGGTGGCCACCCGGGCGGGGATCAGCCAGTAGTCGCCCACCCGGTACTCGTTCGCCAGCCCGGGGATGCTCTCCGCTTCGAAGAGCACCTCCACCCCGTCTTCGAGCCGCAGCCAGCGCGGCGCCGTGAGATCGGACTCGATCACCGGCAGCGCGTTGTCGGCGGCGACGTCGCCCCCGTGATCCCATCGGCGCAGGATCACCGGGCCCGAGAGGTCGAGGTCGACGTCGAGCACCCCGTCGAGCACGACGGTCAGCTCGTCGGGCAGGATGGCGTTGACGCGCCGCAGCTCACCGCCGAGCTGCCGCAGCACCGTCGGCTCGTCGACGATCTCCACCCAGTCGCCCACCGCCAGGCCCAGCGAATCGTCACGGCCGAGCGATGCCAGCGCGACGCTGATGGTCTTGTCGGCCGGGCTCTCCTCGAGCGTGACGACGTCGAAGGTCACCGAGCCGTTCTCGCGCGACCACACGAACGTCGCCCCGTCGGCCGCCGCCGGGTCGTCGGCCCGGCCGGGGCCGCCGCGGTGGATCTCGACCCGGTACAGCTGGTTCTCCGCGCCACGGTAGGCCGCCTCCGGATCGGTCGTGCAGTCCTCCGTCGTGTCCGGCGGCACCTTCGCACGTGCGCGCAGCCCCGACCAGGCGCGCGCGGCGAACGCATCCAGGTCGGAGTCGTCGACCTGCTTCTGCCCGTCACGGGGCCGCAGCACCTTCACCTGCCACACCAGCTGCGACCGCGTGGCCGTGTCCGGCCCGTCGAGCGCCACCTCACGGATGCCGTCGTCGTCGAGCATCGTCACGTGCTGCTCCCAGACATCGAGGTAGACGAGGAACTTCGAGACCCGGCGCAGCGAGAACAGATCGGTGTCGGCGTCGAACGGGTACCCGGCCTGCTGGCCGTAGCTGAGCGCTTCGTCGTTCTCGCACATCAGACCATCCACGTAGTAGCGACCGGTGCCGATGAGGAAGTCGGAGTTGCGCAGTCTCTCCCGGAGCGCGTCGGCCCGCGCCGCCTCGAGTGGGCGCCCGTACCGGTCGGCGAGCGTGTCGATGACCGACTCGTCATCGGTGAGACCGAAGCCGAGCGCCCCGGCCGGGCCTCCGTGCCGGCCGATCACGTCGGCGGCGAGCTGCCGCATCCGGTATCGCGCGATGGACGACTGCTCGTTCAAGTCCGCGTCGAGCTGCACGCGACCCTGCTGCAGCAGCACACCGGTGTAGTGCTTCGTGGCGACGAACGTGTCGCGCGTGAAATCGCCCTTCATGGCCCTACCCCTGCTTCGTGTCGATGATGCCGGTCTCGTAACCGGCGGCGGTGTATTCGTCGAGGCGGAACCGGAGGTTCGCGCGCCGTTGCGGCTGGTACAGATCGTGGAACGCGCCCAGTTCAGACTCGTCGTCGGCGCCGCGCACGATCTCGTCGGCGCAGCCGTCGCCGAGCTGCAGGTACGCGGGCGTCCCGTAGCGCACGCTCGAGAACTCCGGAGCCAGCCGGAGGATCTCGCCCGGCCGTTCCGAGGCCGGCAGTGCTTCGAGCGCGGTGCGATCGGGAACGCAGTGGAAGCGTCGCGGCGTGCGCGAGCCGGGTGGCAGGTGGCAGAAGCGCACGCATCCGCGTTGCCGTCGTGCCACCACCAGAGCTCCGGTGAAGACG
Source organism: Leifsonia poae (assembly GCF_027921845.1). Classification (GTDB taxonomy): domain Bacteria; phylum Actinomycetota; class Actinomycetes; order Actinomycetales; family Microbacteriaceae; genus Leifsonia; species Leifsonia poae. The sequence continues at coordinate 192,029 of NZ_BSEN01000013.1, read as the reverse complement.
CTGTTCTCCGCGAGGCCGACCGCGTGCACCAGGGTGCGGCCGATCACGGTGGTCCGCAGCACGGTCAGTTCCGCGTTCGCCATCCGCTCCTCGGGGTCGCAGAGCGCCAGCCCGCGGTCGTCGCAGGAGTCGAGGATGCTGTCGGAGAGGCAGATGCGGTTCGGGCGTCCCCGGCGCTCGCCGTCGTCGACCCAGATCGACCCGACGATGCTGTGCTCGACGACCAGCGAGGCACCGCTGCCACCGAGGGTGATGCTGGGCTCATCCGGTCGCTCGGGCTCGCACTCCGAGCCGATGTCCCAGCCGGGCACGAGCGTGCAGTGCCGGATGCGCACGTCGCACAGATCGGCGGCACGCCGGGGCGTCTCGATGGCGACCGCGGCAGCGGAGTCTGCGGAGGCAGCGGCAGCGTCTGCGGCCGCATCGCCTTCCGCGTCGCCCTCCCCCGGATCGGGCGCCGCGATGGCGATGCCGCGCCCGGCCACGAGCATGCCGTCGAGCACGAACCGGCTGCCGGCCTCCCCGCTCACGCGGAACGGGTCCGGTTGGTTGACCCGGTAGTCGAGCAGGCGGAGCGTCGGACGGCACCGATCCGCCGCACGCAGCTGCAGGCTCTCGCCCGCGATCAGGTCGAAGGCGAGCCGCTCCTCGTACGCGCGGCTGTCCATCACCTCGATCGCCGCGGCGAGCGGCGCGACCTCCCCCTCGGCGACGGGTGCATCGCGCAGGGTCGTCCAGGCGCGGTAGGCGTCACCGATGTTCGCGAACTCGCCGTCCTTCGGCGCGACCTGCCGCACCCGGAACATCCGGGCGTCGCGGGGGCCGAGCAGCGGGCGGTGGTACTCGCCTCCGCCCATGCTGGCGCTGAAGCCGTAGTGGTAGGTGACGTCGACGGCACGGGGCGTCTGCCCGAGCGGGAAGACCATCCGGCCGCGCACCGGATCGACGAGCACGCTCCCGCGCGGCGCCTCGTACGCGTGCCAGTCGCGGAGGTCGGCGGGGATGACGTTCTCGGCCGCGATGGGCACGAGAGCACGCGCGCGTCCGCGCTGCACCGAGATAGTCAGCGACCGGCCGTCGCCGTAGTAGAGGCCGGATGCCCGCACCCGGTGCGGCCGCCGCGTCACCTGCTCCGAGAAGGCGCGCAGCCGGATGGGCAGTGGCAGATTCAGCGGGCCGGCGACCGCGGCGTCGTCGGCCGACCGCTCGGCTCGGGTGAACAGCGGTGCGTCGTTGCCGAGCACGCTGAAGGTGTAGCACTGGTTGCCCTCGCGCTCGATGCAGCAGGCGGGCGCCGCTGTCACGGAGTAGTCCTTCAGCCGGGCGACGAACAGCCCGAGCGACGGGATGTCGTACCGTCCGCGTGAGTGATGCGACAGTGGCCGGCGCACCTCTACGGTGTGCGCGGCCGAGTCGAAGGGACCGTCGAGGAGATCGAGGGCGTCGCCGTTCCGCAGGTCCAGCGTGCCGCCCCGGGTCGGATGCTGGTGGTCGAGCTGCTGCGTCCAGCCGAGCAGGGTGAAGAACTCGACGATGCGTGCCGGCCAGTCGGCGATCTCGTCGCTCAAGATCTCGAGCAGCGCGGCGGTCCCCTTGCGGCTGCGATGGTCGAGCGTGGCGGCGACGTCCCTCCTGGGCACCAGCACGCGGTTCAGGTCGCGCCCGGCGGGCGTGTTCGGGTCGCCGGGTGCACCGGCCTCGCTCACCGGCACGTAGCCGACCAGATCACCGAGGTACGGCACGACCCAGTCGGCTGCGGTCTCGATGAAGAGGTCGTCGTAGAGCTGGTCGAGGTCGCGTTCGAGCAGCACGGCCTGCTCGCCGATGATCTCGAGCACGGCCTTCAGGGGGCCGCCGAGCTCTTCGTCGCGCATCCGGTAGATCACCGGCAGGTGGTCGTAGAGGTCGTCGGCGTCGCGGGTCATGATGTCACCTCCGTGAGGATGAGCGTGTCGGCGACGGTCGGCAGCAGCATCGCGAGCTGGGCCGGGAGGAGCAGGCCGCCGTCGGCACGGTCCCCCAGCACGGTGAGGCGGCGGGGAGGGCGCGCGGGCGGCGACGGTGATGCCGTCGGCGCAGCAGCCGGGCCCGGCGGCGGTGGCGCCGCCAGGGCGTCGGCGATCTGCTGCTCGCTCCAGCTGGAGAGGGTGTCCAGGTCGACCCAGTCGACACCGGGCACACCGGCGATCACCTGCACCACCCTGCTCGACGCGACGCTCTCGCCGAGGCGCGACCGCTCGAAGCTGAAGGCCTCGAGCAGCGCAGCGCGCACGTGGGGTTCGACGAGCTCCCAGTCGTAGTCGGCAAGCACCTTCACGTTGGCCGAGATCACCATCGCGAGCAGCTCGCGCACGGCCACCCGCACGGCGAGGTGCGGATCGCCGAAGTCGTGCAGAGCCGCCGACAGGTTGCGGAACAGGTCGGAGGTGGGCTCGATCGGGGCGTCGTCGGCGCCGGCGATCGTGACCTGCAGGATGCGCTGGCGCCCGTTGCTGAGGCGCGCGGCCGATGCAGCGCCGATCCCGGCGAACAGCCGCGAGAAGTCGGCGTAGTCCTCGACGGAGACCAGCCGATCGAACGCCATCAAGGCGATCGGCACGTTCTCACGGGCAGACTCGAGGCCTTCGGGGTCGGCGCCTCCCGACGACCGGATGGGGTTCACCACCCCCTTCACGCCGAGCGGCCGCGTGGCGAGCTGGCTGATCTGCCCGGAGAGCACATTTCCCGCCCTCCCGATTCCCGACCGGTACACCGCGCGCACGTTCTCCTGCCCGCTCGGCAGGCGCGCACCGCGGTCGCCGGTGCCGAAGGTCACGCGGGTCACCCCGGTGTCGTCCGTGGCCGTCAGGTATCCGCGCTCACCGGCTCCGAGGGCCGCGAGCGAGTCCGCCTCGTGCCACTGCACCTCGTCGACGCGCACCACGAGGGTGCTCTGCTCCCCCGCTGGTGTCGGCGCCGAGACATGCGTGAGCGGCGGCTGCCGCAGCGCGAACGTCTGCAGCGTGCGTCCGGCGACGCCCGATCCCAGCACCTCCTGCCGGCTCTCTCCGTTCGTCGCCGGCACGACGTTGCCGTGGATGGTGACGGAGTCGCGCCGGTAGCGGTAGGCCAGCGGTTTCGCCAGGGTGAGGAAGGTGTGCGTGGCCTCGCCCGGGCGATCCACCTGCACGGTCGTCCCGTCCTGCTGGAGCAGTCTCATCGTCGCGGTCCCCTGCCGCACACCGGCGATCATCGCCAGCTCGGCCGCGTGCACGCCCGCGGTGCCGGAGACGTCGGTGCGCTCGCCCTCGACGATGACCCACCGGCCGGAGACCAGCCCGTCGTAGAGCGCGCCGAGCTCGAGTTCGGAATCGCGCACGTCGGCCGCGATCGGCGCCTCGGCGAGAGGGAGCTCCTCCTGCCGGCAATACACCGTCGTGGCACGCAGCGACTCCATGAAGTACTTGCCCGCGGCAGGCGGCACGTCGGAGACGCGCTCCCCTCCGGTCTCCGGATGCCACCACGGCTCGCGCACCTCCACCATCGTCTGCGCACCCGTCAGCCCGTAGGCGCTGCGGGAGAGCCCGGATTCCCGCGCGACGTCGGCGACCAGCGCCTCCATCTTCGCCAGGTCGCCGTCGAGCGGACGCTCGATGACGATGGTGCGGTCGCGCAGCATGGCGTCGTCGGTCGTGTCAAGAAAGAGGCGGTCGTCCTGCTCGTCGGCGGCCAGGACCCACTCGACGGACGGCAGCACCGCACCGCCGGAGAACCGGACCTCGCGCGGGGCGTTGTGCCCGAACAGCGAGACCTTCGAACGGAGCGCGTACACGGCCAGCGGCGTCGGCCGCGACACGCGACGCTGCCGCAACGCCGCGTAGAGCACGGCACCGAACCGCGGCTGCAGGGAAGTGAGAAGCGCAGGATAGATGTCCTGGCCCCGCCCGAACACCGCGTCGACGCTCCGCCCGAGCGCGCGGCTGCTGGCCGGCGGGATCGACGGCGGCTGCCGCAGGTCGTCGAGCAGGTCGAGGAAGCCGTCGCCCTTCTGGCCGCCGGCCGCACCTCTCCGCCGAAGCGATGCGGGCACGGCCTGCACCTCGGGGGGAACAGCCGGATCGGAGAACGTGCCGCCGTTCCAGTCGGCGAGCGTGACGAGGGTGCGGTCGTGCTCCGCCTGCACCTCTACGGCGGCGACCCGCGCGTGACGCAGCGGGAGGCCGTCCCCGAGGTCGAGCAGGAGCGCGTCGCTGGGGGCGAGGCGCGTCGCCGTGCCCGCGAGATAGAGGCCGTCCGACAGCACCGACTGCGGCGTCTGGGAACGGGTGACGCGCGCGGCGAGATCGTTCCACTCGGGCCGCGCCTCCAGTTCGTCCGAGGTCTCGAAGGCCTGCTGCGTCTCGCCGGGCTCGGGAACGCTGTTCGAACGGGCGCCGGCCGGGATGACGACGGGCGGCGAGCCGGCGTCGAGCTGGTACGCGAGGTGGACGCTCGCCGCGACGCCGGGGCGCACCCGGTAGCCGACGAGGCGCGCCAGCTCGACGACCGAGCGCCGCTCTGTGGCCGTGCGCAGGTAGCACTCGTTCGCGATCCGCTCCTGGTAGAAGGTGAGCACGTCTTCGGTGGTCGCCCACGCGTCGAGCAGCGCGATGGTCGCGTCATCCGGTTGCCGGGTGGTCAGGGCCGCCGTGGCTGCGTGGTCGGCGGTCGAGAGCCGGGCCCTCATCGCCGAGAAGACGGTGTCGCGGGTGCCGGCGCGGTAGTCGATGCTGCTGAGGCCGGGGCGGTTGGCGGTCATCGTCCGCCTCCGATCGTGAAGGCGATCCTGCCGTTTTCCGGCAGGCTCGGGTCGGCGTCGAGCCGGGCGATCTCCATGGGGCCGATCGGCAGCAGCCCGGCATCGATCTCGCCGGCCGGCGGTTCGAAGAGACGCTGCAGCCGGGTGACCACCACGCTCTCGACACCGGGGATGGCCTGCGCATCGGAGAGGAGACGCGAGACGCGCACCGGCATCCCGAAGGTCAGGCGATCCGGGTCGAAGGAGCCGTGCGGTCCGAAGACCTCGATCAGCCGTTCGCGCACATCGCCCCGGAGGTGGTGCGGTTCGACGCAGACGCTGAGCTCGATGTCGAGCGGCACCGAGCGCGCCGGAACGACGGCGAGGTCGTGACCCATCCGGCGGTAACGCTCGAGGTACGCGGCGATCTCGCTGAGCAGCGACGGGTCGGCCGTCTCGGTGCCCGCCGGATCGATGCCGACCCTGGCCTCGTACCAGCTGCCGGTCCAGCTCAGCTCTGCGGCCGCGCGCTGCACGCCGGGATGGCGGCCGGCCAGTTCGGCGTAGTCGGCTGCCGTCACGGCCCGCCGTCGCTCGGCGCGGAACGCGTACGGGGCGAGCAGTCGCGCCTCCTCGACCGGCTCGGGCGCGACCCCGCCCGTGCCGGGCAGCGGGTTGCGCACGGTCAGCGCCGTGCCGGTGAGCGATCCCGACAGCATCACCAGGTGCCGGATGCTCTCCGCCCCGACGTTCCCGCCCGGCCCGTTCCCGAGCCGGTAGCGAGCCGACCCGCGCCATCCGGCCGCCGGCTTCGCGCCGAGGATCCCGTCACCGAAGCGCAGCCGGGCGACGCCGTCGTCGTCGATCTCCACGACGAAGCCCCGATCGCTGTCATCGCTGTCGAGCAGGTGACGGCGCGGCGTCCACAGTGTCGGCGCATCCGGTGAGCCGTCGGGCGGCCGGAGGGTGACGGCGACGGCGGGGAGCGCCCCGCGCGGATCCTGGGCGGCGAACCCGGACGCCGGCCCGACCCCGGCGCCCGAGCTGAACGTGAGCGGGCTCCCGGCGAGCGCCGGGCTGATGGCCTCGGCGACGTCGATCACCTCCGGGATGCTGCCGACGCACCCGCAGTCGGCGACCGTCTCCGTGATGCCGATGGGATCCCACGGCGGGTCGTCCGTCGTGCGTCCGTGGTCGACCGGCAGCACGTTCCCGCGCACGACCGACAGGCCCGTGATGCGGCGGCAGTCGGGAGCGGGCAGCTCGGCAGTGAGGCAGAGCACGAACGGAAGGGCGTCTTCGCGCGCCCACTCCACTTCGACGAGGGCCTGGTCGTCGTACGGACGCCTCACGCGTGTCAGGCGCACCGCATGCCGGTGGCGAGGGTCGGCGTCGGCCGGGGCTCCGGTCAGCGGGCTGACGATCTCCTCGAAGATCACCACGTCACCCGGCGCGAGCCCGATGCCATCGGGCGGGGTGCTGTCGACGAGTGTCGCGCGGGTCGCGCCGACGGGCAACGAGCACTCCTTGCCCTCCCACGTGAAGATCTCGATGGAACTGTTCGCGCCGCGGAACCGCACCGTGGGGCCGGAGGCGAGCGCACCGGCCACGATCTCGAACTGCTCGTACGAAGCCGTCGGCTGCGCGCGCAGGTCGTCCGCGCCGAGCACGGCTCCGGGCTGCAGCCGCAGTCCGGGAACGGCTGTGACGAACGCCAACTCGGCAGCATCGAGCGGACCGACATCGTCCGCGGTCTCCACCGAGACCCAGGTTCGCGCATTCACGCCCTCGTGCAGGTCGTAGCCGACCAGTCGCGCGTGCCGTTTGACCGACACCCTGCGCCGGGCCGTGCCGAGGTACGCCTCGGTCGCGACCGCGTCTTCGTAGTAGCTGAGGTCGTCCGCGGCGTACGCCATCAGCTCGACCATCACGACGCCGAGGTCGGCTTCGTGCCGTTCCGTCCACTCCGGCAGCGTCTGCGCCAGACGGTCGAACATCAGCCGCCGGAACGACTCGTAGTCCTTGGCGAGGTAGTCGACGGGAGGCGCCCCCACCTCGACGACGGCCGCTGAGCAGCCGCACGAGCCGTCGCATCCGCCGGCCCTCTGGCACGGGCATCCGGAGCCGCACCCGCACGTCGCGCAGTCGACATCGGGCTCGCAGTCGAGCCGGAAGCCGAAGCGACCGCAGCCGTAACGCGGATCGAACCCGGGATACGGCCCCCACTCCGTCGCGCCGTCGTCCCGCTCCGCGACCGGCCGCCGCTTGCGCAGGCACAGTTCGTACTCGGAGAAGTCGCCGCAGCGGTCGACGAACACCTCCAGACACGGCTCCTCGCCTTCCTCCGGCGTCGGCGTCTCGAGCCGCAGCACCCGGATGTCCCGGATGCGCACGCCCCCACTGATCTGCACCTCCTGCGGCGTCAGACCATCCGGCTGCTCGGCGTCGGCGAGCGCAGGGACCTCGCCGATGAAATGCACGCAGAGCCGCGTGCCCCCGTCGTAGACCTCGACGTCGTCGACACCGTTCCAGCGGCCGGTGCCGCCGTCGCCGCAGTCCCAGCAGTCGCTCATGCGGCCACCCCCCGCACGAACACGTCCGATCGCGTCTCACCGGTGAGCCGCACGACGTACGACAGGTCGACCCGCAGGGTGGCGTCGTCGCTCGTCACCTGCAGGTCGGACACCTCGATCACGTCGCCGAGCCAGCGCTGCAACCCGGCCTGCACGGTGAACTGCAGGGTGGCAGCGAGCTCGGGGCTGTTGGGGGCGAACACCAGGTGCATGAGCCCGCTGCCGAAATCGGGCAGGTTCACGCGCTCGCCCGGCGCGGTGAAGAGGAACTGCTCGACCAGATCGCGGATGTGGTCGCCGGCGTCCGTGACTGCGGTGCGGCCGGTCGCGTCGAAGTGGAACGGGTAGTCGAGCTGCACGATCACACCGCCGTCGCTCTCGTCTGCGTCGCGACCACCATGAGCGGTGTGCCGGTGGGGGCGCACACCGCCTGGCTGCTCGTGACGACCAGGGGCGAACCGTTCGACAGCACGCGCGTCGAGCCGCTGAGGACCTGCGCGGTGACGCACGGGCCGTTGCCGGCGGTCGGCGGCGGCAGCACGCATCCGGCGATCATCCACGGCGAGGTCAGCAGCACCGTCGGCTGACCGCTCACCGTCACGCGCGGGTTCGGCACGGCCGGGGTCGCCTGCCCGGCGTGGGCGCACAGCACGGTCGCCGACACGTGCACCAGGAAGCCGGGCATCCGTTTCTCCGTTCGTTGCTTCGGTCAGTTGATGACGAGCGCGCCGTTGTTGATGGTGACCGTCGGACCGGTCATCACGATGGTGGCGCCCTTGCCGTTGCTGATGGTGATCCCGACGTCGTTGACGAGGATCATCGCGTTCGTGGTGCTCTTGATGAGGATGCCGCCCGTCGGTCCCGGCACGTCGCTGATGGTGATGCCGTTCTGCAGGCCCGACTGCAGGATGATGCTCGGGCTGACGGGGTTGCCCGCCATCGCGAGCGTCGGCACCTCGGCCGCCGTGCCCCAGAAGCCGCCCACCCAGATCGGGTAGTCGGGGTCGCCCTGCTCGAACTCGACCCACACACCCGCGCCGAGCTGCGGCACCACGTACACACCGCTCGCCTTGCCGGCGAACGGCACGCAGGGCATCGCCCAGGTGCCAGGCACGAGGCCGCCGACATCCGGCACGATGACCTGGATGCGGCCGAGCTGCATCGGGTCCACGTTCTGCGCGACCGTCCCCCGGTACTTGCCGTAGTACGTCTCGCCCGTCATGACGGCACCACCGGAACCGTGGAGATCAGGCCGTTGCGTGTGAGGGTGAAGCTCTGCTTGTACTCCCCGCGCTTGATCTGGTGCTTCACCTCGGCGACGTAGTACAGGCCGTCGAACGCCAGCCCGGCGCCGCGCACCCCCACCAGAGCACGGCTGCGCAGAATGCGGCCGTAGCGTGCGACGTCGAGGCCGCCGGTGCCGGTGACCGTGTCGGCGGACTTGCTGGCCTCGGCCAGCCCGATCAGGATCGCCTGCGTCGGCGTGAACTTGGCCGTGTCCTTGGCCTTCGTGAGCCGGGACGGGATCGGCTGCAGCAGCCCGAGCGGTGGGTTGAGCGGCCCGATGTCGGGCAGGATGATCGGGATCGGCACCTTGGTCTCCTCGTTCTGGATCATCACCTGCGGAAGGGAACGCTCGTTGCTGTTGAAGGCGAACGTGATCGGTCCGGCGTTCGAGTACGCGTCCATGTCGAGGTTGAGCGCCGGCTGCGGCACGCCCACCTTCACCTTCGGACCCCAGTAGGCGATGCTGGTGCCCGGCGCGGGGCCGGGGTCGACGTAGAACACGTAGCCGACCCGGTCGGCGAGCGCCGTGAGGTACGCCAGGTCCGTCCCCTTCTGCACGGGGATCTTGCGGATGGGGATCGGCACGTCGAGCAGGATGCTCGGGATGATCATCGGGATGACGCCGAGCACGAGGTACTTGGCCAGGATCAGCGCGACGGCGGCCTCGGCGGGCATGGCCGGATACGGCAGGCCGGTGAAGTCGATCTTGTCCATCACGACCGTCAGGTCCTCCCCCGTCACGACGAGCACGGAGTGGCCGGCGTCCGAACCGGGCTGCACCTGGGTCTTGGTGACCATGCCGTCCATCAGCACGGTCGGCGTGCCGTTGAGGGTGGCCGCGAGCACAACGCGCACGATCGGGATGGGGCTGCCGCCGGCGATCAGGAACAGCGTGGGCAGCACGGACCTGCTGCTCATCGTGAAGGTGAGGGAGAAGCCGGACGCCTTGGTGTCGTTCGACGTGATCTCGACGCTGGTCAGGGCGTCGATGACCGACTGCGGCACCGGCACCGGCACCGCCGGCCCGACCATCAGCGACAGACGCACCCCGTCAAGCACCTGGCACCCCCGGGATGCCGGCCGGCAGGGTGATCCGCAGCCGCCGGCCGACCGGCAGCACCAGATCGGGCGGCATCATCGCCCGGTTCGCGTCGGCGAGCTGCCAGGCCTGCTCGGCGTCGCCGATCGTCGCGGCCGCGATGAGGTCGAGGCGGTCGCCTTCGACGGTGCTGTGCGACCCGAGCTCGGCGAGCGACTCGGGCTGCGGCAGGAAGCGGCGGCGCAGGTAGCGGATCTCCTCGCCGTTCGGTCCGGTGTGCACCGCGGTCTCCGTGAGGGCATAGCGGCTGGTAGGTGGGAACGGATTGCTCATCAGGGGATCCCCGTGATTCCGAGGGCGTCGAGTCCGGCCGGCGGGTTGGTCGCGGCGAGCCGTTCCTTCTGCTGCAGATAGGTCATGAAGAGGCTCCCGGCGCGGTGCGTGTATCCCGCATCGTCGATCGTGAGCACGCGGAGGCCGAGGCTGACCTTCGCCTGAATCGGGTTGAGCGAGGCGTCGAACGCCTCCTCGGTCACAGAGAACTCCGTCACCCGCACCGGGACGATGCGCTGCGCGCTCCAGACGAAGAGCGCCAGCGGCGTCTCCATCGGGAGGATCTCGAGGGTTCCGGCCTGCTCGCGCGCGTGATTAGCGCTGAGCTGCGCGCTCGTCGGATAGATGAGCGTCTCGAGGGCGGCGAGCTGGGGGAAGATGCCGACCCGGCTCGCCCCGTTCGGCGCGAACTCGAGCTGGTCGACCGCGTCGAGCTCCGCCTCGAGCTTGATCGTCTCGGTCGGCGGCCCGGTCAGGCGCAGCACCTCGGAACGGTCGGCGGTGTCTTTGCCCGCTCCGTGCACCTGGAGCGACCGCGTCAGGGTGTTCGGGTTGTACTGCAACGCGATGACCCGCTGCACGGCCGACGTCGCGGGGTCGATGAGCACCAGGCCGCCGTGCACCAGGTTCGGAGTGTTCGGCGCGGTCATGGCGTCGGCCTCCCGTCCGTCCCCGGCGTCGACTCATTCACCGAGAGCCGGTCGGCCTCGTCGAGCTCAGCGGTCAGCCGCGAAGCGCTGTAACCGTCGGTCCACCAGAACGAGACGCCGAGGCGGTGCGGCAGTTCGACCAGTTCGGGGAGCACCCCTCCGGGCACGTCCGCCGTGTCCTCGTCCGTCAGCAGCACACGGTGCCGCCCATCGGAATCGAGCAGGAACGCGGCGGCGGCGGCGACGTCGGATGCCGCGGGGAGGTGCCCGGCGGTCTCAACCCAGCGCCGGAGAACCGTGCCGAGGGCATGCCCGGGATGGGTGTCGGGCCGGTCATCGTCGTCCAGCACCCCCGCCAGGCTCCGTTCGGAACGACCACCGCTCCAGCTCGCCCGGAACAGGCGAAGTCCGGGGGCGACGTCGTCCTCCGCCAGGTCGACGACGACGTCGGTCGAACGCACCGGCACGCCCAGTTCCGCCGACCGATCGGCGACGGCCGCCCGGATGCGGTTCTCGGCGGCGGACCGCTCCGCCCTGGCCATCATCGCGTCGCCACCGTCGGATCGACCGAGGCGTCGAAGTACGTCTTGGTGTCGGGATCCTTGTCCTGCAGCTTGCGGCCCTTTCCGCGCACATCCGGCAGGTAGTAGAGGGCGTACGCCTCCGCGAACCATTCGGCGGGATCGCGGAACTGGTACGGCGTCAGGATGCGGTCGCGTGCCTGGAACTCGTAGCGGTTCCAGCTCGACGGGTAGGACTCCTCGTAGATGTGCACGGGAGCCGTCCCGAGCTTCTGTCCGCCGCCGTCGGCCATGAACCACGGGTCCTTGAGCCCGACGGTCACCGCAGGGAAGACCTTGTCGGCGACGACGGCGTCCTTGGTCGCCTGGGGAAGGGGCGCGAACCAGGGCAGGGCCTGCACGCGACCGACCATCCCCACGGCGGAACGATTGGTCATGGCCGTCACGATCTCGGTGCGCACCGCCGTGATCTGCGGTGCGGCGAGCCCGGCGACCGCGCCCGCCGAGTCGGCGATCATGTCGTCGGCCGCCGTCGAGAAGTTCGCCTTGTACTGCGTCCAGCCGCCGCGCTTGGGGAGTGCCGGCTCCGGACCCGTCGTCCAGCCGATCGTCCTGTCGACGGAGTGCCCGGTCTCGTGCAGCGCCGTCTCGGTCACGTCGTCGCCGACCGCTACGTTGATCGAGAGCTGCTTGGAGCCCGGGTTGTACTGGCCGAGCAGCGTCGTCCCGTCGGGCTTCGTCGCCTGGGTGAACGCGTTCAAGGCGGTGAAGTTGACGTTGCCGGCGACGTGCGCCTCCGGCAGCAGATCGAGCGCCAGGTAGGTCTCCCGCAGTTTTCCGGCCGTCCAGTTCGTAGGAGTGAGGCCGGCGGCGGTGCTCTGGCCGACCGTGAGGCCGAACCGCTGCTGCGCCGCGAGGATCATCGTCGCGATCGCGTCGCTGCCGGTCTCCTGCACCACGACACGCAGGATCCGTCGCTGCTCGGGGGTGAGTTTTCCCGAGGGGAGCTGGGCCACCCACGGGCGCAGGTAGAGCGTGTGATGTGCCGCGGTGGAGTTGGAGACGAGCCGCGCGAGGTGGCCGGACGTGTTCAGCTCGGTGAGGAACTTCTCCTGCTCGACGCCGGAGAGGGCGACGAAGGTCTGGTACACCTTCGTCACGTCGTTGTCCGTGACCGCCCAGTCGAACAGGCCGTAGCTGAGCAGGTCCTTCGCCTGCGGAGCGGCCTTGGCGGCCCCGAACGCGGTGATCACCCTCTGGTAGCCCGCTCCGGCCTTGGCCGCATCCGGAAGGTTGTCGATCAGCCGGTCGATGTACTTCTGCTCCAGCTTGGCCGCCCCCGCCGTCAGCTGCGCGTCGGTCAGGGAGCTCAGCAGAGCCAGCGCCTCCAGCGCGTCCGAGTCGGTGACGGCCCAGTCGAGCAGACCGTAGGAGAGCTTGTCGCGAACGTCGGAGATCACGTCGAGTTGGATGCGCTGAGCTGCGCCCCGCGGAGCCTCCAGCACGTGCCGCGCCTCGTGCGCGATCAGCGCGCGGCCGGACGGCGTGCCCGGCTGCAGCCGTTCCTGGGCGAACAGCACGTCGGACCCGATGGTCGCTGCGTTGGCGCCGAGCATGGCGGCGGTCTCGTTCGCGGCGCGATCGGAGTGGAGACGGATGGCGCTGAAGTCGTGGCCCGCCGCGGACGAGCCGGTGGTGCGGCCGATCTCGTGGAGCATCCCGGCGTCGAGCGGTCTCCCGGCCGACTCGAGGCGCTGGGGGGCGCGGCGGGCGACGAGCTGCTCCTGCCTCGCGGTCAGGGACGTGGGGCGGTGATCGAGCGGCGCCCGCTCGAGGGGCGCGCGTTCCAGGGTGCTCATCGTGTCACCGCCTCGACGACGGAGGCGGCGATGCCTGCCCCGAAAGCGCGCGGATCGGCGGACGCCGTGGTCGGGGCGGCCTCGATGCGTCGCGTGAGCGTACCCTGCGGACCCGACGGCGTCCGCGCTGCGGTCATCGCCGCGCGCTCCAACCCGAGAAGTCGGGTCACCTCGAGCTCGACGGCCTCCTGCAGCTCCGCGCGCTGACCGCGGCTCAGCGGCATCCCTTCGATCGACAGGGTGTCGATGTGCAGTTCGACGTCTCCTGCTCCGGTCATGCGCTCGATCCTTCCGGTGCTGTCCAGGCGAACTCCGACTCGGCGATGGGCCGGTCGAGCTTGCGGAACTCGACCCTGGCCGAGGCGAGGACCGTCGGCATGTCGACGTCGCCGCCCGCGTGCGCAGCACGGAACGCGCTGTTCAGCGCGACGTTGCTGATACTGCCGCCGGTGAGATCCAGGCCGGCGAGCCGGTCGAAGTCGAGCCGGTCGACGGAGAGCCCCTGGGGGAAGACGTTCTCCCAGATCTTCCTGCGTTCGGAGACGCCTGGGAACGGGAAGTCGACGATGAAGCGCAGTCGCCGTACGAAGGCCGTGTCGAGCGCGCTCTTGAGGTTGGTCGCCAGGATCGCCAGCCCGCGGTACGTCTCCATCCGCTGCAGCAGGTAGTTCACCTCGATGTTGGCGTAGCGGTCGTGACTGTCTTTCACCTCGCTGCGCTTGCCGAACAGGGCGTCGGCCTCGTCGAAGAAGAGGATCGCCCCGCCGCCGTCGGCCGCATCGAAGAGGCGCCGCAGGTTCTTCTCGGTCTCACCGATGTACTTGCTCACGACCGCCGACAGGTCGATGCGGTAGAGCAGCAGTCCGAGTCCGTTCGCGAGCACCTCTGCGGCGAGGGTCTTGCCGGTGCCGCTCTGACCGGCGAACAGCACGCTGATGCCGAGCCCGCGGTTGAGCTTGTCACGAAAGCCGTAGCCGTCGTAGACGGTGCTGCGCTGCTCCACCTGCGCGGCGATCTCGTGAAGGAGCTCCAGCTCGTCGGCGGGGAGCTGGATGTCGTTCCACTGACCGAGCGGCGTGATCCGCTGTGCCAGCTGGTCCATCACCGGCCGCGCCTGAAGCAGGCAGTCCTGCCAGAGCTGCTCCGCTGCATCCGACGCGGGGGCTCCGCCGTCACCGGATGCGGCGGCGCGCGCGGTCGCCTGCGCCGCGATCCGATGGATGGTCGGCAGCTCGAAATCGAACTGCCCGGTGAGGCGGTCGGCAGCATTGGCCACCGCCGGCGGGAGCTGCTCCGACCACGCCGCGTGCTGCTCTGCGGGCGTCGGCTTGCCGACATCGGCGACGGCGCCGTCGATGGCCGGCCAGGGGTCGGCGGCGTCAAGGAAGACGAGCTGATCGGTACGACCGAGCCAGCGGCCGAGCGGTGGGACCTGAGGGGCGGTGCGTTCGACATCCCGCACGTCGATGAAGAGAGCGAAGGGATTCAGCGCTGTCTCCCGCCGGATCAGCCGGGTCAGGGTCTCCGCGCGGGCGTCGTCGACGGGGAATCCGTCGGCCGCGAGCGCGAGCAGCGGCGCACCGAAGCGTGCGCTCACCGCCTGCGCGACGGCCCTCTTGCCCTCCTCCCCGGCGCCGAGCAGCTGGATGACGGGAACGGCGGTCCCCTGCCGAAGCCGCAAGGCCTCCAGGATGCTCTCCACGATCGCGCTCTGCGAAGGCGGCAGGAGGTCGGCGGACGCGGCCGGCAGCGGCGACAGCAGGCCGGCGAGGTCATCGTCGAGGTAGGTGAGGCCCTTGAGGTAGTGGAGGATGCGTTCGTCGACGGTGAGCCGGCTCGAGATGATCGGGCCGCCGGGATCGACGTGGATGAGACCCCAGTAGCGCAGCGGACCGTCGGGCGAGAGCGCGTCCCAGCTGGGATCCGGCAGGGCGGCCAGCGCGAGAGCGAACGTGGGATAGCGGTGCTGCGGCTCGAGCGCGTCGGCCATCAGGCCGCCCAGGCCGGTGTCGAACTCCACCGCAGCGCAGAGCAGCACGACGTCGCGCTCGAAGTCGGTGAGCCCGAGGCGGTCGGCGAGGGTGAGAAGGGCGGGCTGATCGGGGACGACCGCGGGTGTCGACGCGCTGTCGGCGGGGGCACCGGACTCGTCGCCGGTGCCGTGCGCATCCGGATCGGCAGCCGCGGGTGAAATCGTGGGCTGCGCCGTCGGCGGAGGCTCGGCCGGCTCGAGTCTGAGCACGGCGGGAGCCGCGCTCGCATCGTCGGAGTGACGCCGGCCGCCGAACCCGCGGCGTGCGTGCGGTTCCGGCATCGGCGCGGCGGGCATGGCGGGCACGACGCGGTCGTTGCGATGGTGCTCCTCGGCGAGCGCCGTCAGCCGCGACCGCAACTCGGCGAGGGCCGAGGTGAGGAAGGCGTTGTTGGCGTCGAGCCAGTCGCTGCGCGCGCTCACGCGACCACCACCTGCTGCTGCGGATCGAAGGACGGCATGGCGTCGGCGTCGCCCGCCAGCCACGGCACGCTGTCGACGCCGTCGATGCGCAGGCGCACCACGTAGGTTCCGGGAGGAACCGCCGGCACCTCGAACGTGAATGTGGTGGGCGTCGTGTCGATCGCCGGATCCCCCGCTGCGGGGTTCGCGCGCGTGAGCGGTGGAAGCTGACGGGAGCCGAAGAGGAGCACTGCTGATTGGCTGTCGCGCACGCGCGGCTCCGCCGTGACGGTGAGCGTGGAACCGACGGCGATGCTGCCGGCGGCGGCATCCGGGTTCACGGTGATCGTCGGCGCCACCCCGACGCCCGAGCCGCGCTGGTCGACGAGCGCCGGCTGATCCGGATGGCGCACCACGACGGTCACCGCATAGAAGCCCGGCACCCAGTCGCCGAGCGCCGTCGCCACGGTCGCCTGATCGGGCAGTGTCACGCTGAGCTCGTCGGGCACGAAGCCCGGCTGTGCCGCGAGTTCGATCGCGGCCGGCGGGTCCTCCCCCTGCGCCGGCCGCATCGTGCTGGTAAACCGGATGACCGTGTCGTCGGGTGAGAGGTTGTCGCCGACGAGCGCAACGGCCTCGCCGAGCCGCGCGGCCGGCCGGCCGCCGATCGGGCGCACGCCGCGGAGCACCGGAGCGGCCCCGGCGACGGCGACAGGACCGCGGTCCTCGCTGCCCCGGCGGAGCACGGGCAGCGGTGACGAGACCGGGGAACGGCTGTCGATGAGCACCACGGTCGCGAGGTACGAGGCCGACAGGCGATAGCCCGACTGGAACGTCGTCCAGAGCTCGCTCATCTCGGCGACCGAGAGCGACTCCGGCGTCAGCCGCACGCGCTCCGGCTGAGCGGACGTGTCGTTGCCGGTGAGGGCGGCATCCAGCTCGGCGCCGTCGAGCACGGCGTGATCGTGGAGCACGCTCAGCGCTGCGGCGGTGACGCGGTGACTCATCGCGTCTTTGTCGGCGTCGTCGGGGGCGAAGAAGGTCAGCAGGTAGTGCAGGTCGAGCGCGAGCGGCGGTCGGCCGCTCTCCCCCGCGTGCACCTGCGCAGGGTAGTCCTGATTGCGCCAGGCCGGGTTGGCAGCGGTGCGATAGAGGAAGAGGTTGACCGACGGGCCCACCTGATTCACCCGCGCGGCCGCGGGCACGGCCGTCGTCACCGCCAGCCCGGCGAGCCCGGCGTCGAGGGCCGGCATCTGCGTCAGCAGCAGGTTCCGGATGGCGTTGGTCGTCGCGGCCACCGCGAGGGAGTTGCTCATCGGCCCCTCCCCGCATCGCGCTGCTGCAGGTACTCGTCGAGGCTCATCGGGCTGTTCCCGCGGTCCGTCTGCGCAGCCCGCCGGGGCGCGGCGACCGGCGCGGCCGGGACGGCGCGGACTTCGACGCGTCCGATCGTCACCCGGATCACCGGGGCCGGCTCAGGCTCGACCACCGGCTCGCGTTCGGGCACGGCCTCGAGTCGGGGACTCACCGCATCCGGAACGACCCGACGCGTCTCGTCAACGGGTGTCGGCGACGGAGACGTGGCTGCGGGCGCGGTGGGCGGTCGCGGCGTGACGTGCTCGACGACGACGAGGTGGGGCTCTGCACGGTCGCTGTCCGACCTCGTCGCGGCGGGCGACGGCGCATGCCGCGTCTCCCGGCGGAGCGACGCGTCGGCTTCGGTGGGGGACGGCTCCGAAGCACGCGGTCGCGACGGCTCGGGTGCAGCGGTCATCCGCGCCGCAGGTGGTTCGAGACCGACCGCCGGCCGCCCGCTGGACGTGGCCGGCGCGATCGGGGCGTCCGGCACTCTCGGACGCGCGGAAACCGGAGCGGGGGCGGTTCGCGAAGCCGGCTCTGCCGCGCCCTCCGGTTCCCGCGCAGCCACGATGACGGCGCTCTCCTGCACCTCGATGACCTGCTCGCGCGGCGCGTCCTCGAAGAGGGCGGGAAGGCGCGGCCCGACGCCGGTGGCCGCCGGAAGGCCCTGTTCCCGGCGGATCAGTGAGCTGAGGAAGTCGCTCATGCGCGCACCAGCTCGAGGTAGTGCCGGCGCCGCTGCGGATGCAGAGCCAGGATGTCCCGCTCCGCCCACCCGTACGAGCGGGCCAGCGTGTGCACGTCGGCGAGCGTTCGCCGCGCCCAGGAGTCGAGCTCCTTCCAGAGGAAGCCGACGACGTCGAACGGTGCGACCCAGTCGGAGCCGCACTCCGGGCAGGCGAGCGCGAGATCGATCCTGGCCCCGGGATCCAGCCGCGCCAGCTCCTCCGACACTCGCGAGACGGCCGTCTCGCTCAGCGTTTCCGGCCGCGCCACCGAGCCGTCGGCGGCCCGCGCGTCAACGACGCACCGTCCGGCGAGCGCCCTGCTCGCCTCCTCGATCGGCAGCTGCGCCACGGCCAGGATGTCGGCGCTGGTCACCGGCCGCACCGTGACGGTGGTGCCTTCGACCCGCAGCGCCCCGGTATCCGGGGAGGGCTCTACCTCGAGATCGGAGCCGGACAGCTCGAATTCGACGTCCTGCCCGCACTCCGGGCAGCGCGCGACGGCCTCGATCACCGGACCGAACAGGTCCGCTCGTAATGCAAGCAGCCGGGCGTCCCGAACTCCGATCGCCAGCGCGGCGGGGTCGTCATCCGGTGTCGCCGTCGCCGGATCGGTCGCGGAGTCGAGGAGGAGCAGTGCGCGCCAGACCGGCGGCTGGTCGATCCCCCGTTCCCACACGCCGACGAGGGAAGCGGCGTCGCGACCCGGCACTGCGCATCACCCGGCAGGTTCGGTGAAACTCGGCTCGGTCGGTTCGACGATGTCGTAGTCGCGCTCCCAGCCCTCGTTCTCCAGCTTGATGTGCTGGATCGCGACGGCGTTCGCGTTGGCATCGAGGTCGGGCAGCGCCTGGAACTCGGACACCCAGCATCGGAAGATCTTGTAGCCGATGGCGAGCTGGCCCGCCTCGTTGTAGACCTCGACGATGATGTCCTTGCGGAAGTCCTTGAGCGAGGTCTCGGCGCCCAGCCCGGACCCGAAGTTCCAGACCTTGTTCGCCCACTGCTCGAACTCCTTGTCGTGGGTGACGCCGCGCTCGATCGAGATCGCCTCGAACTCGGTGCGACCCGGCGACTTGCGACTGGACGACGGATCGCCGCCATCCCGGTGCTTGACGACCTCGGTGGTGCGTTTGAGGGCGCCCACCTTGCTGACGCCGGCCACGTAGCGCCCGTCCCACTTCACACGGAACTTGAAGTTCTTGTACGGGTCGAAGCGCTGGGCATTCACGCTGAACTGAGTCATGACGCTCCTAGGCTTGGATCTGTCCGGCGATCTGCTGGATCTGCAGGATCACGAACTCGGCGGGTTTGAGCGGCGCGAACCCGACGACGATGTTGACGATGCCCAGATCGATGTCGTTCTGGGTGGTGGTCTCCTTGTCGCACTTGACGAAGTACGCATCCGCCGGGGTCTTGCCCTGGAACGCCCCCTGCCGGAACAGGTTCTGCATGAAGGCGCCGAGGTTCAGGCGGATCTGCGACCAGAGCGGCTCGTCGTTGGGTTCGAACACGACCCACTGCGTGCCGCGGTAGAGGCTCTCCTCGATGTAGAGCGCCGTGCGCCGCACCGGGATGTACTTCCACTCCGAGGCGAGCTGGTCGTTGCCCTGGAGGGTGCGCGCACCCCACACCACACGCCCGGCGGCCGGAAGGCTGCGCAGCGCGTTGATGCCGCGCGGGTTCAGCTCTCCGATCTCGCCGTCGGTGAGCGGCACCGCCAGCTCGGGCACGCCCACGAGGGTCGCATCCAGCCCGGCCGGCGCCTTCCAGACGCCGCGGTTGGTGTCGGTCCTCGCGAAGATCCCGGCCACCGCCCCGCAAGGGACGAAGTCGCCCACCTGGTTCTCGCGCATCGGGTCCGGCTGGCGAAGGCGGGGGAAGAACACCGCCGCGTTCTTACTCAGCGTTCCGAGTCCGGGGATCCCGTTCTTGGCCGTGTCTTTGTCGACCCAGGTCGTCCGCGGGTCGATCAGGATCATGGAGCGTCGCTGCTCGCAGTAGACGGCCGCCTCCGCGATCAGGTCGGCCTCGACATCGTCGTCCAGGTAGGGCGGGATGCACAGGATGTTGAACAGGTCGGCCTTCTCGAGCGCGTACAGACCCCTCTTGTTCGTCTGCATGTTCGGACCGATGAAGTCGGCCGACCCCAGGTCGACGCCGTCGTCGACCGTGCCCTTGTTCGGCCCGTCGGCGGCGACGGCGATGCTCGACGGCGGATCGACCTTCGTGCCATCGGTCTTCGTGTCCGACCAGATGTCGGTCTGACCGGTGACGAGCTCCGGCTGCTTGCCCGGGCGGCCCGTCGGCACGGCGCCCTTGGTCTGCACCAGCCGCGACTCGTTGAGCAGCACCTTCGTCACGTGACGCGGATGGCCCTCCTTCGCCGAGACGTTGCGGATCAGCTCGACCTGGCCGGTCTGGCCGTCGCGCACCGCGAGGTTGAACAGATCGGGATCGGGAGTGCTCGTTCCCGGCGCCGGCCGCACGTTCCAGTCGATCCGGGCGCGCAGCTGGTTGCCCCACGAGCCCGGGTCCTGGGCCTCGAGGGTGATGCCGGATACGATCAGCGACGCGTGCGGTGCGACGGGCGGCGGTGCCGGCGGAGCGTTCGGGTCGGCGGGAGGCGGCGGCGGCGCGACCCCGAAGAGCCGCACGATGACCGCCTGACTCCCGC
Organism: Leifsonia poae; assembly: GCF_027921845.1. Lineage (GTDB taxonomy): Bacteria > Actinomycetota > Actinomycetes > Actinomycetales > Microbacteriaceae > Leifsonia > Leifsonia poae. Next base: position 171,816 of record NZ_BSEN01000013.1, on the reverse strand, counting down.
CGTTGCGGTAGAAGTCGCGCACGGCGTACCCGAGGGAGCTCTCGGCCCAGAGCCCGCCGAAGCGCCGCTCGAAGTCGGCGTAGCTGCTGATGGAGATCGGTTCGTCGGTCGGGCCGCGCAGGGTGCGCCCGATGAACGCGGTGATGGAGGTTGCGACTCCGGTGATCGTGCGGACGCCACTCGGAATCTCGCTGACATAGACGCCCGGATACGTCGTCGTTACAGGCATGATGGTCCTCGATCGAGGCTCAGTCTTCTGCGATGTGTGTGCTGCCCGCGTGGCTCCGTCGCGTGGCTCATGCGAGGTGTCCCCGACACCTGACAATTCGTCAGTTTGGCCCTCTCGCAGGGAGGGTGTCAAGAGCGGTTTGTCTACCCCTCACGTATGCAGCACGGGGTTCCCGCACCGCGCGGACATTACCGCGACGGCATACATGCCCTGCTTGTCAGCCGCGGTTGCGCGTTGTGACCCGAAGTGCCCCATTCGGCGCGAAGACGGGCAGGCTCCTGGCGACCTCGGGAAGGCCGACGGTGGCAGCGAACGTTCCGCCGTCCGCGGGGGCGAGCTGCAATTGGTTGGGCATCCGGTCGATCGAATCGATGGCGCCGGGCAGCTCGCTGTTCCACGCGTACCAGCCGCCGAACCCCTGGCCGAGATCGCCCACGTCGATGATGAGGGTGTCCGACCAGTCGGAGACCTGCTCAAGGTGGTCGCTGAAATCGAAGCCGCCCTTGTCGAAGACGATGTGGTAGACCCGCAGCGACAGCGCGTAGCGCGAGAGCACCTCCTTGTCGGAGGCGGGCGCGTCGGGTGGCTCCTTCTGGAAGAGGAACGTTCCGACGATCGGCACGGGCGAGTCGGGAGAGTCCGGCTTCTTCGTGATCTCGGCGTTCAGTTGGATGGGGCACCAGTGCTCGGCCCGCTGCTCGCTCATCACGATCGGCAGTCCCCGGATGGCCAGCCGCATGTCGGCCTGCCACGAGACGTTCTCCCCGAGGGAGCTCGTGTCGGCGGGGAGGCCGGCGAACGACAACGATACGGCCCACTTTCCGAACAGGAACCGTGCGAGGTTCTGGTACCCCTCCTCCGAGTTGACCTCGCCGTAGCGGCCGGAGTGCGACTTGAACACGTAGGCGCGGTGCGCGCCGACGACGTAGGCGTTCTCGATCAGCACCAGTCCGTCGCTCTTGGGGCCGACGGCGACGCGCGCCAGCGTGTAGTCCGCGGGATCGGTGCCGATCAGGCAGAAGACGTGGTCGACGTCGAACACGTCGGGCGGGATAACCCCCGGGTCCCAGTTCTCGCCGCGATCAGGGGTGTCGCCGAAGGTCTTCCCCGGCGTCAGGTAGCCGTACATCTTCGGCGGGGAGAAGATGTCGGACCCAGCGGTGCCGAACGTCTCCATCGCCCAGTTGGCGATGCCGGCGGTCAGCACGATGCCGCGGTGCGGCGTGCCGTAGGTGAAGAGCTTGGCGACGATCTCCTTGGCGGGCCGACGCGCGTTGCCGTCGGCATCCGGCGTCTCGCAGATCTTCTGCATCATGCAGCGGGCGACGAGCCCGCCCATCGAGTGGGCGACCAGGTTGACGGCGGGCGCGCCGGTGCGCTCGATCACGTGCAGCACCAGGTCGTAGAGCTCGCTCGCCGCGCGCTCGATGTCGAAGCCGTTGTCGTCGAGGTGGTGCGTGATCGCGTCGCCGATCTTCTCGAAGATGTTGCGCTTCGGCTGCGGCGTGAACGTCGTGGCGAACTGGTCGTAGAAGCGATGCACCCAGATCGACTGCGGCGAGAGCGCTCCCGTCGTGGTCTCGAGGAACCGCTTCTGGTCGCCGTGGACGAGGAACTGGTAGCCCTGCTCGGTGAGCAACCGCAGCAGCGGGCCCTCGAACTGGTAGAACATCGGATCGCCGTCGCCGTCGACGCGTACGTGCGTCGCACCGTCGTTGAAGCCGTAGAACGGATCATCCACCGTGACGTCGATCTGACTCGTCGGTCCGGCGTATCCGCGGCAGTACACAATGGGCAGCTTGTCCATGACGCTTCCCTCTGCTGAGCGGGCGGTCGCCCCTCTGGTGCCGCCACGCGAGCACAGCGTCCCAGACGGCGCCGCCTCTGTCAACACCTAACTGAGACTTGCTCACTCCGGTTCGGGGGTGGTGAGTCAGCGCGGGGCGAGGGCCTGCCGCACGGAACCGTGCACGCGGGCGAAGAGTTCGTCGCGGGTGAGCGCGGCCCCGGATGCGTCGAGTGCGTCGGCCGGGCCGGCGAGCAGCACGCCGAGCGCACCGGTGACCGCTCCGATGAAGGCGCCGACGATGGCGTTCGCATCGACATCGCCGAGCTCGGGGAACGCCTGCGCCAGATGCTGGGCGATCGTGCGCTGGGCATCGAGCTGCACTTGCAGCGAGCGACCGCGAACGGCGGGCACCGTGCGCATGAGACTCATCCTCAGCCCGGCGAGCCCGCCCACGAGATCGTCATCGTCGCTCGCACGCACGTCGAGCAACGACTGCAGCAGCACGTCGACGGGACGGTCAACCGGTCGGCGCGCGTCGATCGCCCGCAGTGCAGCGCTCACCCGAGCGTCGCTCGCCGGGAACAGCAGCTCCTCCTTGCTCGCGAAGTAGCTGAAGAACGTTCGCGTGCCGATGTCCGCGGCCGCGGCGATATCGGCGACGGTCGTTTCGTCGTAGCCGACCCTGGCGAAGAGGTCGGTGCCGGCGGCGACGATCGCCGCGCGGGTGCGCTCGCGCTTGCGCTCTCGGAGGGTCGGCACACCTGGCGAAGTCATGGACCGAGCATATCGCATCCAACGCATTTCAGCATTCATTGCATTTTCGCATTCAATGCAGTTATGGTGAGCGGGTGATCGGTCCACGACCACCCGACGAAAGCAGGTCACCATGCGCGCACGCACCGTTCTCATCTCCGGCGGAGGAATCGCCGGGGCGACCCTCGCCCATTCACTGGGGCGGCGCGGCTTCGCGGTCACCGTCGTCGAGCGCGCCGCCGCGGCCCGCTCGAGCGGCAACCCGGTGGATGTGCGGGGCGCGGCCGTCGACGTCGCCCAGCGGATGGGCGTCATGGATCGCCTCGAGGAGCTATCGACCCACGTCGAGAGCCTGCGCTTCATCACGCCGGCCGGGCGCACGATCGCCCGGCTGGACATCCGTCCCCGCCGCCGCGCGGAGGGCCGCCACGATGTCGAGGTGCCGCGTGCCGACCTCGCCCGGGTGCTGCTCGACGCCGCACGACCGACGGCCGAGTTCGTCTTCGGGGACGCGATCGCCTCACTGCACGCGGACACCGACGGCGTCGATGTCGCATTCGACAGCGGCATGGAGCGCCGGTTCGACATCGTCATCGGCGCCGACGGCCTCCACTCCGGCGTCCGGCGTCTGGCCTTCGGCGACGAGGCGCAGTTCGTGCGTCATCAGGGCCTGTACGTCGGAACGTATCCCCTCGGGCAACCGCTCGACGATCCGACGGAGGTGGTGATGCTCAACACGCCGGGGCGCTCCGCCTCCGTGCATCCGGGCAGTGGGCATCCACTGGCTGCATTCATCTTCCGCAGTCCCGCCGACCCCGGGTTCGACCATCGCGACGCCGACCAGCACGCAGCGATGATCCGGGAGGCGTACCGCGGCGACGGCTGGATCGTGCCCGAACTGCTCGAGGGACTCCAGCACGCGGACGACCTGTACTTCGACGCCGTCAGCCAGGTGCAGCTCCCCCGGTGGTCGCGGGGACGCATCGCGCTGCTCGGCGACGCGGCCTCATCGGTGTCGCTGTTCGGTGAGGGCTCGAGCCTTGCGATGATCGGTGCCGCGCGACTCGCGAACGCGCTGGCCGAGACGAGCGACGCCGAACAAGCGTTCGAGCGGTTCGAGGCCGAGCATCGCCCGCTCGTGCGGTCCAAGCAGCGGATGGTGCGCCTGGCCGCCGGCCTCATCGTGCCCGGCACGCGACTCGGGATCGGCGCGCGCAATGCCGGCGTTCGGCTCTCGTCGCTCGGCGCCGCCTGGATGCGACGGCTCCCGTCGGGCGACGCCATCGCCGGCTGACACCGCTCACCCCGAGAGGACAGTGCAGCGGTGGGAGCGGCTACTCGCGGCCGCGGTTGCGGCGCCGGATGACGCGCGGAGCACGGCCGCCGAGGAACGACTGCCCCGGGTCGACCACGAAGCCCTGCCGCAGCGCCTCGCGGCCGATGAGCATGCGGAAGCCCATCTGATCGCGGTTGCTGAGGCTGGTCTCGGCCGTGATCGTGCGACCGAACAGCTCGACCTCCAGCAGCACCACGATGCGCTCCTCGCTGTGGCCCGACGAGCTGCGCACGAGCCGCCGGTCATGAATCGGCAACTCGACCTCGACCACGTCGGTGTCGGCCTTCTGCCACGGACGAACCCGGAACCGCACGCGGTCGCCGCCGCCCGTGCCGTCATCGCCGAGCTCCTCGATGTCGAAGGCGTGGAGCGCCGAACTGCGCGCCCCGGTGTCGAGCTTCGCCTTGATCCACGGAACCCCGAGCCCGGGGAGCGCCACCCATTCGCGCCAGCCTGCGATGGTGCTTGAATGGAGGTCGTCTATCACTCCACCATCTTTGCAGGGGCACACCCATGAAACTGGCGATTCTTTCGCGCGCCCCGCAGGCGTATTCCACGCAACGGTTGCGAGCGGCGGCGGTGCAGCGCGGCCATCGGGTGAAGGTGCTCGACACGCTGCGCTTCGCCATCGACCTCTCCGGCCCCGAGCCCGACCTGCAGTACCGCGGAAAGCTGCTCTCGGACTACGACGCCATCCTGCCCAGGGTCGGCAGCTCGATCACCTATTTCGGCACCGCCGTGGTGCGCCAGTTCGAGCAGATGGATGTCTACACGCCGAACACCGCGAACGGCATCACGAACTCGCGCGACAAGCTGCGGGCGACGCAGATCCTGTCGCGCCACAACATCGGGATGCCGGCCACGGCCTTCGTGCACAGCCGCGCCGACGTGCGGCTGGCGATCGAGCGCGTCGGCGGCGCCCCGGTCGTCATCAAGCTGCTCGAGGGCACCCAGGGCATCGGCGTGATCCTCGCGCCCGAGGTCAAGATCGCCGAGGCGATCATCGAGACCCTGCACTCGACCAAGCAGAACGTGCTCATCCAGAGCTTCATCTCCGAGAGCCGCGGTCGCGACATCCGGGCCCTGGTGGTGGGCGACCGTGTCGTCGCGGCGATGCGCCGGCGCGCGAGCGGCGACGAGTTCCGGTCGAACGTGCACCGCGGGGGCACCGTCGAGCCGGTCGAGCTGACGCCCGAGTACGAGCAGGCGGCCGTGCGCTCCGCCCAGATCATGGGGCTGCGCGTCGCGGGCGTCGACATGCTCGAGGGCAACGACGGCCCACTGGTGATGGAGGTCAACTCCTCCCCCGGCCTGGAGGGCATCGAGACCGCGACCGGTCTCGACGTCGCCGGCGCGATCATCGACTACATCGACAACCAGGTCGCCTTCCCCGAGATCGATGTGCGTCAGCGGCTCAGCGTCTCGACCGGTTACGGCGTGGCCGAGCTGGTCGTCTACGCCAACGCCGATCTGGTCGGCAAGAAGATGCGCGAATCCGGGCTCGGTGAACGCGACATCACCGTGCTGACCCTGCACCGCGGAACGACGGTCATCCCGAACCCGCGCGGCGGCGTGGAGCTCGAGGCGGGCGACCGGCTGCTCTGCTTCGGCAAGCTCGAGGAGATGCGCTCGATGATCCCCGAGCGTCGGCGGCGGCGCGCGAAGGTGCGCAAGCTGCCGAAGGAGCCGATCCCGGAAGTGTGACGCGGCGGGTGACGCGGCGGGGTGACCCGACGCGCGCGCTCAGCGCTCGTCGCGCGAGGCCCCGAGTCCCACCGCGGGCAGCACGACGCCGTCGATCAGCGACACGAGGAAGTCGCGGTCGACAGGCTTGCGCAGGATGAGCGACCGGTACGCCGCCATCGACGGCGAGATGAGCGCCAGTGTCTCCACGTCGCAGTCGCTCGAGATCTCGCCCCTTTCGATCGCGCGGCGCATCAAGAACCGGTTCGCGGATGCCCGGGGCTCGACGATCGCGGCCGTCACGGCGTCGGAGAGGTCGGGGTCGCGCTCGATCAGGGACATCAGCCCGGCCATGATCTTGAGCTTGCGCTGGCCGTCTTCGATGCTGTGCGGTTTGATCATCGCCAGCAGGTCCCCGCGCAGCGTGCCCGTGTCGGGGAGGTGCTCCGCGTCGAGGTCCCCGGCCTTCATGCAGGCCACGGCGTCGATGACCAGCTCCGCCTTCGACGACCAGCGACGGTAGACCGTCGCCTTGCCCGCCTTGGCGCGGGCGGCGACCATGTCGATGGTCATGCCGTCGTAGCCGGTCTCGGCGAGCACGTCGACGGCGGCCGCCAGGATCTCGGGGTCGCGCGTGAGGTCGCGCCGTCGGCCGAGCTTCGTCGGTGCTGCGGCGACGGCCGGTTCGGATTCGAGCTGCGTCATTGCGGCGTTCTCCGTCTCTGTGGGTGACATCCCGACCATTCTACGGTTAATTCTGGAACTGGGTATATCCGAAACTCATAAGTCTCGTATATGCTGGCGCTCATGTCTCAGGCCTCCCCCACTTCTCCCCCCACCGGCGCACCCGCAGCGTCGGGCGTATCCTCGCTGCGCTGGTGGACCCTCGTCACCGTCGCGCTGGCCCAGTTGATGGTCGTGCTCGACTCCACCGTGGTCAACATCGCCCTCCCGTCCGCACAGGCCGACCTCGGCTTCTCCAACGGTGATCGCCAGTGGATCGTCACCGCCTACTCCCTCGCCTTCGGCAGCCTGCTGCTGCTCGGCGGGCGCCTCTCCGACCTCATCGGGCGCAAGCGCACGTTCATCATCGGGCTCATCGGCTTCGCCGGGGCCTCCGCCCTGGGCGGCGCGGCCGGCAGCTTCGGGATGCTCGTGGGCGCGCGGGCCCTGCAGGGCGCGTTCGGCGCACTTCTCGCCCCGACCGCCCTGGCCGTGCTCACCACGACCTTCACGGTGCCCAAGGAGCGTGGGCGCGCGTTCGGCATCTTCGGTGCGATCGCGGGCGCCGGCGGCGCCGTGGGCCTCCTGCTCGGCGGGTACCTGACCGAGACGCTCAACTGGCGCTGGAACCTCTACATCAACGTCATCATCGCGATCATCGGCGTCATCGGGGCGATCTTCTTCGTGCGCACGGTCGCCCGCACCGGCCCGCGGCCGAAGCTCGACATCCCCGGCACGATCCTCGTCTCCGGCGCGCTCTTCGCGCTCGTCTTCGGGTTCTCGAACGCCGAGACCGATGGCTGGGACTCCCCGCTCACGTGGGGGATGCTCACGGCATCCGGTGTGCTGCTGGTCGCCTTCGTGCTCTGGCAGCGACGCGCGGCGCATCCGCTGCTGCCACTCAAGATCGTGCTCGACCGCAACCGCGGCGCCTCGTACAGCTCTGTGCTGATCGCCGGCATCGGGATGTTCGCGATCTTCCTGTTCGTCACGTACTACATGCAGACCACGCTGCACTTCACGCCCATTCAGACCGGGCTCGCGTTCCTGCCGATGATCCTCATGCTGGTCACGGCGGCGCAGCTGTCGAGCAATATCTTCCTGGCGCGGTTCGGGCCGAAGGTGATGGTGCCGATCGGCATGACCATCGCGGCGAGCGCCATGCTCTACCTGACGCACCTCGGCGTGACGAGCGACTACGCGACCGACATCCTGCCCGCGCTGCTGCTCATGGGCGCCGGCATGGGGACGATCATGCCCGCCTCGATCCAGACCGCGACCCTCGGTATCGACCGTCAGTTCGCGGGTGTCGCATCCGCGATGGTGAACACGAGCCAGCAGGTCGGCGGATCCATCGGCACGGCACTGCTCAACACGCTCGCCGCGACCGCGGCCACCGGCTACGCCGCCTCGCACCTGCCACCGACGGCGAGCGTCGCCGCCGAAGCGGCCGTGCACGGCTACACCGTGGCCTACTGGTGGGGCGCCGGATTCTTCGCCTTCGGCGCCGTGTTCTCGGCGCTGGTCTTCCGCCGCAAGGGTGACGGGATCTCGGTCACCAACCGCGAAGCGCCGGCCGCGCAGCCGCTGTCCGAGCCTCGCGAGCCGGTCGCCGTGGGCGCCACGGACTGAGCAGGCCTGGTCAACGACCCGAAGAGACCTCCGCCGGTATCCGGACCGTGAGGCTCTTCGGGTCGACCCACGTGCGGATCGACGTCGCCTGCCCGAAGCTGTCGCCGTCGAGTTCGATCTCCTCTGGGCGACTCAGCTTGAGCACGAGCTCCTTGCCCTTCAGGTAGTTGAGGGCGCGCACCTCCTTGGTGAGCCCCATCAGCTTGCGGCCGGCGCTGGTGCGGCGGAGCACGCCGTTCTCCCAGAAGATCTTGACCATGATCTGCACCCAGCCGATCACGCCTTCCGGGCGCAGCACGACGATGTCGAACTCGCCGTCGTCCACGGCGGCCTCCGGCAGCAACAGGATGTTGGCCGGCAGTGATCCGCAGTTGCCGATCATGATCGTGTGGGCGCGCACGGTGCGGGTTCCACCGCCGTCGAGCTGGTACTTGAGGTGGAGCACGTTCTTGTCGCGGAGGGCGGCGGCGACCGCCTTCACATATGCCAGCCAGCCCGCCTTGGCCTTGAGCTCGTCGTCGGTGTTGGCGAGCATCTTGGCGTCGAGCCCGAGACCCGCCATCACGAGGTAGGAGTGCCGCTTGGTCGCCGCCTCGCCGTCGCGGATCTCGATCACGCCCATGTCGATCGCCCGATCACCACCGCCGAACGCGGTCTGCAGCGCATGCCCTGCATCGTCGAGCGTGAGGTCGAGGTTGCGGGCGAGCAGGTTGCCCGTGCCGGCCGGCAGCAGTGCGAGCGGGATGCCCGAGCCGCGCAGCTCCTCGGCCACCACTCGCACGGTGCCGTCGCCGCCGGCCGCGATCACGAGGTCGACCTTCTCCTTCAGCGCGTCGCGGGTCTGACCGCCGCCCGGCTCGTCCTCGGTGGTCTCGAACCACAGGGTCTCGCCCCAGCCGTGCTCCTGCTCGGCGGTCGTGACGAGCTCCTTGAGCTCGTCCGCCTCGAGTTTGATCGGGTTGTAGATGAGCGCAGCTCGCTTCACGTGACTCCTTCAGTCGTGCCGTTCACCGTACAGGAACCCCCTCACCGAGCAACCCCTTGCGCATCCGGCCCGTCACTTTTCGTTGAGGGGTGGCAAATCGGGCCGCGCTCGGCGTGTTTAGGCCGATTTGCCGCCCCTCAACGAAATCTGACTTCGCCGGCAACGAGATCAGGCTGCGGCGAAGGGGACCGTGCCGGCGCCGAGCATCCGGCCGTCGTCGGCGAGCGCCAGCACACCGGATGCGCCGTACCCGAGCGCCCAGGCGACGCCGGGCTCCCCCAGCGCGTAGGCGGCCGTCGCGAGCACGTCGGCCGTCGTCAGATCATCGGCGACCACCGTCGCCGACCGGAGTCCGCGTGCGGGAGCGCCGGTTCGCCCGTCGATGACGTGCTCGCCGCGCTCGTACGCGCCCGACGTGGCGACCGCGGCATCCGTCACCGCGAGCACCGCCAGCATCCTGTTCGCGTCGGACGGCGATCGCACGCCGACGTTCCAGGCGACCCCGCCACCGGGCGACCCCGCCGCGATCACGTCGCCGCCGGCGTTGAGGCAGAAGTCCCGGATGCCGTGGGCACGGAGTTGCCGCCCCGCGCGTTCCGCCGCCCAGCCCTTCACGACGCCGTCCGTATCGAGCGTCCCGTCGCTCGCGCGCACCGTGAACGCGCCGCCGGATGCCGCAGCCGCGGCCTGGCCGATCGCGAGCACCTCGCGCAGGTCGGGGCTGTAGTCCTGCGGTGACAAGATGCGCCGGTTCACCGCCTGCACCTCGCTGTCGTCGCGGAACCGGCTGAACCGCCGCTCTGCCGCCCCGAGCACCTCGAATGCTGCCGCGGCCGCCTCGGCAGCGACAAGGGGATCCGCCTCCCTGATGTCGATCGACATCGGGATGCCCATCGCCGTCTGAACGAACCTCACCACCGCACCGCCGTCACCACCGCGCCGCCTTCACAGCTGGTCGATCGCCGACTGGAGCGATTGCGTGTACCCGTCGGATGTGTACGTGGCACCCGAGACGGTGTCGATCGAGGCCGACTGCGAGGCCAGAGCCTCCTGCGCAAGGATCGGCAGCGCGTAGTCGTTGATCTGCACGGAGCGTCCGTCGCCGGTCGGCGACTGCAGGGTCTTGACGGCGGTGATCTTCTTTCCGGCGAAGGTCACCTCGACCTGCACGGGCCCGTACCGCGTGTCCTCGGTCGCACCGTCGATCACCCTCGTCGCCGTCGACGTCGTGGCGGAGGCAGACGGTGCGGGCGTCGGCGTCGCCGACGCACTCGCCGTGTCCGACGGGGTCGGCGCCGCGGAAGCGGTCGGGCTCGCGCTCGCCGACGGAGCCGACGCGGTCGTCGCCTGCGTCGACGCGACCGTCTCTGTCCCGACCCCGTAGAGCTTGAGCCCGGCGGTCGCCCCCAGCACGGTCAGAATCACGACGAACAGGATCGTTCCCCGCCAGCGTGCGCGTCTCATGACATGCTCAATTCTTCTCGGTGCACGAACCGCTTCGGTACGTGCAGTTGCCTCAGGGAGTCCTCGACGGTGTCGGCCATTCCCTCGGGACCGCAGACGAAGACCTCCCAGTTGTGCAGGTCGGGGATGAACGTGCGCAGCACGTCGGCCGAGAGCGGGTCGTAGCCAAGGTCCGAACGCCGCCCGACCACCGGGACCACGGCGACGGCCGGCATCGCCTGCAATTCCCCGAGGAGTGCCAGGTGCGCGTCCGAGTGCGCCCGGTACAGCACGACCGGTTGCGCTCCGCGAGCTTGCAGCTCCTCGGCGAGCGCCCGGATCGGGCCGACCCCCGCACCGCCGGCCACCAGCAGGATGCGCTGGCGGCTGGCCCGATCGGCGGTGAAGTGACCGAATGGGCCCTCCGCGAACACCCGCGTGCCGGGCCGGATGTTCCGCAGCAGCCGGGAATGGTCACCGAGGCCGCCGACCGTGATGCGCATCAGTCCATCGCGGGGCACGAACGACACCGAGTACGGATGCGCGGTCAGCAGGTGACCCCAGGTGAGGAAGCGGAAGTTCAGGAAGTTGCCTGCACGCACGCCGAGTCGCTCGAGGTTCTTCCCACGGAACCAGACGCTCGCGGTGTCGGCTGTCTCGTGCACGACACCCTCGACGCGCATCCGGTAGCGCCACGCATCGAGCGTCGGGAGCACGAAGCGCCAGGTGATGATCGCGGCGGCCGTTCCGAGGTAGAGCAGCAACCACAGCGCGCGGTTCAGCGGGTTCGAGACGAAGTGCGCGCCGCCGCTCAACTGGTGGAAGAAGGTCAGGAAGATCCCGACGTAGGCGGTCAGGTGGATCCAGTACCAGACCTCGTAGGAGAGCGCCCGGCGCAGCAGGCGCGCGCTGGTGAGCCCGACGAGCAGGAACAGGATCGTCCCGATCAGGGCGGTGAGCATGTCGGGGTAGTCCTGCAGCATCACGATGAACTCGGTCCACGGCAGCGATTTGTCGAGGATCTCGGCGCCGAGCACCATGAACGCGATGTGCGCGAGAACGAGGAAGACGACGGTCGCGCCGAGCGAGCGATGCCAGGCGACCAGCTTGTCGAGCCCGACAGCACGCTCGAACCAGGGAACCCGGGCGATGAGCAGCAACTGAGCGCAGACGAGGTAGGCGCCGACGAGCCCGGCGAGCTCGCCGAGCGTCGTCGCGAGATCGGCGGGCGTCGCGGCGTACCCGACAGGCACGCTGGTCCACCACACCCCGAGCACGGCGACCATGCCGGCCGCAATCACCACGCGCACGAGACGGGAGTGCCGGCGGTGGGCGGCGACGGACGCGGCATCACCGGCGTGGCGGGGTGCTGTCACCGCGCTCATGCTCGTCGTCCCATGGTCGTCCTGCGCTTCCCGTTCGGCGGTTCTTGTTCGTTGGGTCTCGTTCGTCTTGTGACAACGATGACGCGGAATTCTTTTGCGGAAACTTACGTCGCCTCCGAGGAAGCCCGGAGAAACCTATGGATCGCCAATGGACGCAGCCTGTGGGACCCTTCACATCGTGTGAACTATCCCGGCGCCCGAAATGGGCCTACCGTAAAATGCAAGTTTGTGATCGCAAACGCGTCGCGGGCCCACCGCGATGCGAGAGGAGTATGAGACCGAGTGACGCTGGACATCCCCGCCCTTCCCGAGATCACCGCGCGATTCCGCGGTGATTCGGGAGAGTTGAGCATCGATGGCGTCCGCGAGTCCTTCGCGGCCGACAGCACGGAAGAGCTGCGCGAGTCGATCCTCGCCCGCGTGAGCGCCCTCGCCGGCGAGCTCGGGCGCCCTGTGCGCATGGTGACCGAAGACGACGAGGGCCAGTGGCTCCTCGTCGTGCAGACCAACGGCGAGATCGGCGACGAAGAGCGGATCGGCACTGATCCGGCCGTCGAATCGGTCGAGCATCCGGGTCACGCGCACCACTCGGCCGACCAGCCGTTCGAGCCGATCGCCATCGACGACATCGACCAGACCAGCGACGACGACCAGACCAGCGACGACGCTGACGGCGGCGGTGACACGATCGACGCCGGCACTCAGGATGACGTCCCGGTCTCCGCCTGGGAGGCCGGCGGGATCGCATCCCTGCTCCCGTTCACCGACGAAGCGGTCGACGACGACGATGACGCGGTCGATCCGATCGACATCGCCGGCACGACGCCCGACGCCGAGCACCGCCCCGGCTTCATCGGGCCGCCGCCGGTCTCGGTGCGGCCGTACGACGACGAGGACGACGTGTTCGACGAGTTCCCCGCGGGAGAGGCTCCGTTCGAGCCCGCCCGGGTGACGGCATTCGACGAGATCCTCGGGGTGACGCGCGTCGAGCCGATCGAGCAGCCCGACGACGCGCTCGCCGCCCTCGTGGCGCACTCCGACCCCGCGCAGTCGGATGTCGCGCAGTCCGACCCAGCACACTCCGATGTCGCGCAGTCGGATGTCGCGCAGTCCGAGCCGGCCCCGACCGCATCGGCCCTCCATCTGCCGCCAGCGCCGACGACGTCGCCGGTGCCGCATCCGATGACCGCCCCGAACCCCGCTCTGCACATCGAGACCGAACCCGAGCCCGAGCCGTCCGCCGGCCGCGCCTCCTTCCTCATCGACGAGCGCAAGCCCGACCGGGCCGCCACGGGTTGGCGGGGACTCCTCGCCAAGGCAGGGCTCCCGATCCAGGCGTCCGCGAAGGAGCGGGTCGAACGGCAGGAGACGCACCTGGTGAGCCAGCACTGGGCCGGGCCGCGCACCATCGCGATCGTGAACGGCAAGGGCGGTGCGAACAAAACGCCGACCACGGCCATGCTCGCCGCCGTCTTCGCGCGCAACGGCGGCTCCGGTGTGCTCGCCTGGGACAACAACGAGACCCGCGGAACCCTCGGCTGGCGCACCGAGCAGGGCCTGCACGAAGCGACCGTGCAGACGTTGCTTCCCAACACGGACCACCTGCTCTCGCCGGGCGCACAGTCGTCGGACCTGTCGCACTTCGTGCACCACCAGACGGGCGACAAGTACGACGTGCTGCGCTCGAACCCCACGATGCTGGCGACTCAGCAGCGCATCACCACCGACGACTTCGACCGGCTGCACTCCGTCGCTGCCAAGTACTTCCGCCTGATCTTCATCGACAGCGGCAACGACGAGTCGGCCGAGCGCTGGCTCCGGATGATCGACCACACCGATCAGCTCGTGATCGCCACCACCGCGCTGGGCGAGCACGCGGAGGCCGGTGCCCTTCTGCTGGAGGCGTTGGCCCAGCGCGACGAACGCTCGGCGCAGCTGGCCGCGCAGGCCGTGGTCGTCGTATCGCAGTCGGAGAAGTCGGGCAGCCCCGCGGACGCCCGTCGCGTCGCATCCGGTTTCGAGACGATCGCCCGCCGGGCGGTGTCGGTTCCGTTCGACCCGGCGATGCACGGCGGCAGGCTCGAGTACGACGCGCTCTCGCCCGCCTCGCGTCGGGCCTGGCTGCACGCCGCTGCCGCGGTCGCCGAAGGGCTCTGACACCGCCACGCGCTCGGCCCCGGCGACCCGCCTCAGCGACCGGCCTCAGCGGCCCGCCCAGTCGAGAACGCGCATCGCTCGAAGCGTGTTCCAGCGGCTCGGTCGGCCGTCGCCGTCGTCGAGCTCGAAGTGGACGTCGCCCGGATGCGTGTTCTCGAGCATCCAGCGCCCGTCGGCCGCGCGTCGGTTCTCGACCAAGTCGAGCGCCTCCGTCCACCGCTCATCCGGCTGAGCGCCGGCCGAACGAAGATAGTCGAGCCCGCGCAGCACGTCGTAGTACCACCGCGTCGGATACGAGAACTGCAACCAGGTCTCCACCGGGATCTCGCCCGTCGAGAGCCGTCGCATCAGGTGGCGGTCGAGCAGGTACGCCTGCCCCCGCTCTCTCGCCATGGTCACCTCCGGCGAGGGACCGTTCGCCTTCTCATACTCGAGCAGTCCTTCAAGCACGGCGATGGTGCTGTTGAACGAGCCGCGCGTCGAACCCTGCTCCATCTCGCAGTTCCAGCCGCCGTCCTCCAGTTGATCCGTCAGCAGCCGGTCCACGATCACCCGCACGTCCTCGCCGAAGTACGCGCCGATCGCCGTCGCCATTCCGTTGATGCAGGGTTCAACCTCACCGTCGAAGAACGGCAGGTCGTCGTACTCCCAGCGACTGCCCTCCCGCACGAGCGCGATGGCGTGCCTCACGCGCGCATCCGTCGGGTCGGCTCCGAACTCGCGCAGCTGCTGGAGCTGAAAGGCGGTGGCCGTCCAGGGCTGCCCTTCCGGTTCGTGGTCGAGGTCGGGAAAGTAGGTGCCTCCGGCCCACTGCCCGTCATCGCCCTGCAGCGCGAGGAGACGCGCACCCCACCCCTCGACCGCGACGCGTGCGCGCTCGGCGGCGACCGCATCCGGTGAGGCGTCGGTGAGGTCGCGCATGACCTGCCAGCGCACGGCAGGATCCGAGTCGAGAAGCCATTCGACGACCGTCATGCTGCGAGGGTACGCGGCAGCGCGCACCGCCTCTACCCCGCTTGCACCCGTCACCGTCGCAGAATTCACCCGCGGTTCACCTGCGCCCGGCGCAGACGGCGTACTCAGTACGACGAGGGCGCCGCCGGCGCCCCGCTCAACTGGGAGGGACGAGCGTATGGACATGCTTCTGACCGTGGTGATGGTGATCGTGATCGCGCTGATCTTCGACTTCACCAACGGATTCCACGACACAGCCAACGCCATGGCGACATCGGTCGCCACGGGAGCTCTGAAACCCAAGGTCGCCGTCGCCATCTCGGCGGTGCTCAACCTCGTGGGCGCATTCCTGTCGACCCAGGTCGCGCAGACGATCTCGAACGGCATCATCAACGAGGGCCCGAACGGAGTGGAGATCACGCCGACGATGATCTTCGCCGGGCTCGTGGGCGCCGTGCTGTGGAACCTGGCCACCTGGTACCTCGGGCTCCCGTCCAGCTCGACGCACGCGCTGCTCGGCGGCCTCATCGGGGCGGCGATCATCGGCTCGGGATTCGACGCCGTCAACTTCTCAGCCGTGCTCACGAAGGTGGTCGTTCCGGCCATCCTGTCGCCGCTGGTGGCGGGTGGCGTCGCGATGCTCGCGACGTTCGCGGCGTACCGCATCACCCAGAACGCGCGCTCGCACGGAGCCGAAGCAGGCTTCCGGCACGGCCAGACCGTCTCTGCGTCGCTGGTCTCCCTCGCGCACGGCACGAACGACGCCCAGAAGACGATGGGCGTGATCACCCTCACCCTGATCGCGGCCGGCTACCAGGCGAGCGGCTCTGCCCCGCAGTTCTGGGTGATCGCGTCATGCGGCCTCGCGATCGCGCTCGGCACCTACCTCGGAGGCTGGCGCATCATGCGCACGGTGGGCAAGCGGATCACCGACGTCAAGGCTCCGCAGGGCTTCGCCGCGGAGACCAGTTCGGCAGCGACCATCCTGGTGTCGTCGCACCTCGGGTTCGCACTGTCGACGACGCAGGTGACGTCGGGTGCCGTGGTCGGCTCCGGCCTCGGCAAGAAGCTCGCCTCCGTCCATTGGGGCATCGTCGGGCGGATCGGGATCGCCTGGGCGGTCACGCTGCCGGCCGCAGCACTGGTCGGAGGCCTCGCCGCGTGGGCCGCATCGACGAGCGTGATCGGCCTGATCGCCGTCGCGGTGGTCGCGCTGGTGTGCGGCCTCGGCTTCTACTTTCTCGCGCGCAAGCATCCGGTCACGCGCGACAATGTCAATGATGTCGGCGAGGCGGAGGAGCGCACCGCGCAACCCGTCGGCGCCGCGGGCGGGGAGAACTGATCATGAACACGCGCATCCACTCTCTCGCCCAGCTCGCGTCCTCCCCCGGCGACGGGCAGTTCCTCGGCGTCGACTGGGGCTCGTTCGTGGTCGTGACGTTGGTGGCGCTCACGGCGACCGTTGTCATCGTGGTCTTCTACGCGATCGGCCTGCGCCTGCTCGCGATCGGGTCGCCGGCCGACGGTTCCGACGAGCGCGGCGAGCACACGGATGTCGGTGACTCCGTTGCACGCCCCCGCCCGCCCCTCGCCACGGCAGGAGCCGTCGTCTGCTTCGCGATCGGCGTGGCCGCCGTGCTCTACGGGATCTGGCTGCTCGTGCCGCAGTTCCACTGACAGCGCGCCTCGGCACCCCGTAGGCCCCCGGCGTTCCGGTGCTTGACACCGGCCAGCGTGCGCGCGGTACCGTGGCCGGGTAGCCGAACACGTCCGCGCCTCTCGGGAACATCCGGTCCGCCGCCCCCGGGCGGCCGACCCGCCGGTTCGCGCCGATCGGCCGTCTGGCGGCCAGCCCATCGACGACGCAGTGACCGAGTCCGCCGCACACCGACTCGGCCACGATTTCAGCGGTGTGCGGGTCCATACCGATGCACGGGCGGCCGCTGCGGCCTCCGCCCTGTCGGCGTCCGCTTTCACCCTCGGCCGGCACATCACGTTCGCTGCCGGCGCGTACCAGCCCTCCACCGAGGCCGGCCGTCGCCTCATCGAACACGAGCTCGTGCACGTGCTTCAGCAACGGGATGCTTCGCCGGCCTCCGATCCCGTGGTCGGTGCGGCCGACACCGAAGCGGAACACGAGGCGAACGATCATGCCCGCGCGCTCGGTCAGGGCCTCGGCCGTCTCGCCGTCGGCCGACGGCTGCCCACTGTTCTCGTGCAGCGCCAGACCGCGGCCGATTCCGCCCGCGTCGGCGCACCCACTCGTCTCGACGAGGTGGCGATGCAGACGATACCCGACCTCGACCCGAAGACGGCCGGCGACCTCTTCGACGCGGTCTCGGCACGTTCGCCGACCCTCGCCCTGTTCGGTCCCCAGCGTGTGCTGCTCGACCTCCTCGCGGAGATCATCGACGACGGCGAGAGCGTCTCGCGGGCGGAACTCATCGCCCGCACCGAGTGGTATCGCGCCCTCGTGCTCGTGCGACCGGATGGCTACTTCGTGCGAGCCCTCTCCGGCGAGGCGATCGATCGCGCCCCGTCGATCGCCGAAGGAGCGGACGGACGGCTCATGGCTGGTCCGTACGAAGTCGGCCGGTTCTATCACTCGTCGACGGGAATCGTCCGTGCGGTCGACAGCGAGCACCAGCCCACCGGCCCCTCGATCGGCGAGCTGGGTCTGCAGCACAATCTTGCCGACAAGGCCCTCGACGGAGCTCAGGCTGCGCTCGGCGGCGTGCTCTCTTCGCTGCGACAGCTGATCACGCACCCTATCAAGACAGTGAGCGACCTCGCGAAGCTGCCTCGAGCGCTCGCCGATCTCATCCGGTACTCGCCCGAGTTCTGGGAGCAGTTCCAGGCGATGCCGCTCGGCGATCAGGTGCAGAAAGTGTCCGAGATCACGACCACGCTGCTCGTGACGTTCGGAACGGCCGGCGGCACGACCACCCGCATCGCGGCCGCGGGTGCGGACATTCCGACGGTCATGGTCAACGTGCTCCGCCTGCAGAGGAGCGGAGCGTTGGCGTACGCGCGGGTCGCCGTCCCTGTCGGGGCAACGGTCACGGCCTTGGCGGGCGGACCAGGCGGAGTGGTCGTTCTCGCGATGGCGAACAACGCGGCCGGCAGCGGGGGTGGCGGCGCCTACGCGGGAGTCGACCGACAGGCGCAGGCGCTGCTGCAGACCCGCGGCGAGCTGGTGGGCGCGATCGAGAAGCATCACATCTTCCCGAAGACGTTCAAATCGTTCTTCAAGCGCCTCAAGATCACGATCGACGACTCGACGCTACCGATGGACAGGGAACTGCACAAGATCCTGCACGGCAAGGGCGGCCATTTCACGGACTGGAACGCACGCTGGGAGCGATGGATCGCGGCCAACAAGAACACTGCGACCCAGGATGACGTGATCCGCTTCGCGGGCGGCCTGATGGACGAGTACGGCATCGAGCACTTCGACCTGTCGCGCTACCGTCGCTGAGCGCCCCCGTCACGACGCCGGTGTCGGCCCGGAGGGCCGGCGTCAGCCGGGCAGGCCCGCCCGCAGCTCCTCGAACACCTCACGCGCCGTTTCGTGCACGGCCAGCCGCGCCGTCTGACCGGCCCACAGCGACTGCAGCTCCCCGAGCTCCTTCGCCGTCGCCGACGCGCGGAAGCGCCCGGTGAGCCAGTTCTGCACCGGGAACGGCGCCCGCACGCCCGAGCTCTCGATCGCGCGGATCATGCGATTCGGGATGCCGCGGGCCAGCCGCCCGCTCGCCGCATCCGTCAGCACGGTCCCGTCGTCGGTGGCGGTGCGGATGGCGCGCCGGTGCGCGTCGTTGATCGCCGACTCGCGGGTCGCCAGGAACGCCGTGCCGACCTGAACACCGGATGCCCCCAGGGCGAAGGCCGCGCGCACGCCGCGTCGGTCGGCGACACCGCCCGCCGCGATCACCGGGACCTCCACCTCGTCGACCACCTGCGGAATGAGGGCGAACGTGCCGACGAGCGACTCCGCGGCCGGCCTCAGGAACGACACCCGGTGCCCGGCCGCCTCGAGCCCCGTTGCGACGATGGCGTCCACGCCTGCCGCTTCGAGCGCCCGTGCCTCGGCCACCGTCGTGGCCGTGCCGACCACGAGGATGCCGCGCGCCCTCGCCGCCTTCATCGTCGTCGCCGACGGAACGCCGAACACGACGCTGAGCACGGCGGGCTCCGCCTCCCACACCGCCTCCAGCTGCTCCTCCAGCGGCGGAAGGTACTGCGCCGGCTGCGGCGGCACCTCGATCCCCACCTCGTCGAAGAAAGGCTCGAGAGCCTTCGCGTAGCGGGCGTAGTCGGCGGGTGAGATGTCGGAGGGCTGCGCCTCGTCGAGCGGCAGCCAGAGGTTGAGCGCGAAGGGCTTCGACGTGAAGTCGCGGATCTCCGCGGCCGTCTCCAGGATGCGCTCGCCGCTGTAGCCGTAAAGGCCGTAGGAGCCGAGACCGCCGAGTTCGCTGACCGCCGCGGTCAGGGTGACCGACGATAGGCCGCCGAACGGTCCCAGCACGATCGGCGCGTCCACGCCGACGAGGTCAGTGATCGCGTCGCCCATCAGTCCCCTACCCAGAAGCCGCGGCCGCCGAACCACGTGTTGTAACCGCCGAGGTCGTCCATCGGCGTCGTGCCCCGGGTGCCCAGGTACGAGCCGACGACCGCCGCACCCAGATCGGCGAGCTCCGGCGCGACGACGCGGCCGTGCGCACGCCGGGCCATCGATTCCACGAAGCGCGCCAGCCCCGGGTCCTCGCCGAGACGGAAGAACGTGGTCTGCGCCCCGAGGCGCATCGAGTTGTCGAGCTCCTCGAGCGTCCGCAGGATCGTGCGCGGGTGCGGCGGGTACGAGAAGCTCACGACGCCGTCGGCCTCCAGGTGCGAGGTCGGCTCGCCGTCGGTGACGATGAGCAGCACGGGCTGGGCACTCGGATGCTTGCGGAAGTGCCGGTTGGCGAGCAGCAGGGCGTGGTGCAGGTTGGTGCCCTTGTCCCACACCGCGTCGAGCGCGGTGAGCTCCTCGATGTCCATGACCTCCGCGTGCCGCCCGAAGCCGATGAGCTGCAGCTGATCGCCGCGGAACCGCGAGGTGATGAGGGTGTGCAGGGCGAGCGCCGTGCGCTTCATCGGCACCCAGCGGTCGTCGAGCGCCATCGAGAACGAGGTGTCGACCAGCAGCGCGACTGCGGCCTGGGTGCGGGCCTCGGTTTCGGCCACCTCGATGTCGTCGACCGCGATCATCCGCCCGCCGGACCCGCCTGCGGGTTCGCCCGCCCGCCGGCGCACGCCGTTCAGGATGGTGCGCGGGATGTCCCACGGTTCGGTGTCGCCGAACTCCCAGGCCCGGGTGGCCCCCGAGCTCTCGCCCGCCGCGCCGGCAAGGGCCGCGTCGCGCTGGCCCTGGCGTCCCGACATCCGGGTGGCGATGTCCTTGAGCAACGACTTCCCCAGCTGCCGCATGGCCTTCGGCGTGAGCTTGAGCCGGCCGGAGGAATCCTTGCGCAGCGATCCGCTCTCCCGCAGGGTCTTCTCGAGGTCGCGCAGCGTGCGGGCGTCGACCGCCGCATCCTCGCCGAGCTGACGGGCGAGCCGATCGAGGTCGATGTCGTCCATCCTGGCGCCCCCGTACGACTGCGAGAGCTGCTCGCCGAGCTGGTCGAGGTCGGCGAGATCCTGCAGCACGCCCGTGCCGTCGCCGAGCCCGAGTGCGTCGTCGCCGTCGAAGCGCTCGGATCCGCCCCAGTTCTCTCCGGGGCGCAGCGCCTGCAGGTTCGAGTCGAGCTGGGCGAGGGAGTCCATGAGCTGGGGCGTCCCGAACGCCTGCGCCGAGAGCTGCATCAGCTCGTCGCGTTGTTCCTGGGTCATCGAGTTGAGCATCCGCTGCGCGGCCGCCGACCGTTTCGCGAGGGTGTCGATCAGCTCGTCCACGTTCTGCGGGTCTTCGGGGAAGAAGCCGCCGTGCTTGTCCATGAAGTCGTCGAAGTCCTGCTGCGTGTCCTCGCCGAGCCGGTGCTTCTCGAGCAGCGCGTTGAGGTCGGTGAGCATCTCGTTGATCGCTTCGCGGTCGTCGTCGGTCGCGTTCTCCATCGCCTGCTTCATGCCGGCGAAGCGCTGATCGAGCAGTTCGCGCCCGAGCAGATCCTTGATCTTCTCGTAGTCGGCACGCGCCTCGGCCGACTGCCACTGATAGTCCCCGAGCTCACTGACCGCCGCCGACGTGGATGGCGGCAGGCTGTCGAGTCGCATCTGGGAGAAGGCGCGGTCGCCGTCGTCCATCAGGGGGTCGCGGGCCAGCTGCTTGCGCTCCTCGAGCACCGCGTGGTCGAGGAGCTCTTTGACCTGCTTCAGGGTGCCGTCGAGGTTGTGGCGGCGCAGCAGGTCGCGCCGTCGCTCGGCGACCTTACGCGCCAGATCATCGAGTCCGGTCTGGTCGCGGCCACCGCGGCGCAGGAACTCGTTCATCGCGCGCTCCGGCGACGACCCGCCCATGACACTCTCACCGATCGCGTCGAGAGCCTCGACGATGTCGACCGGTGGAGCGAGCGGGTCGCCGCCGTCGTAGCGGCGGAATCGGGTGCGGTTTCTAGCCATAGACGGTTTCGGATCCGTCGGTGTCTTTGCCGACCTTGCGCGCCAGGTAGAGGCCCTCGAGCGCAAGCTCGATCGCGGCCGCCCTCTCCCCCGCGCTGACGGCGTCGAGGCGTTCCGCGATCTCGTCGTAGAGCTCCGACTCGCCCAGCACCGGCAGTCCGTCGAGGAACTGCCGCGCCGTCACCTGCTCGCCGGTCGTGACCATCGCGCCGCTCTCGATCGCGGCGACGAGGGGTCCGAAGTCGATCCCGCCGAAGTGCTGGCGCACGGTCTCGGCGGTCGCCGTGCGCAGCAGGTGGGTCAGCACCTCCGACTCGCGGCCCTCCTCGCCGGACTCGAACTCGATCTTGCCGCCCAGCACGTCGACCGCCGTCTCCAGGTCGGCGACGCGCGCCACCGCATCCTGCTCGCCCTGCGATGTCGCGCGATGCAGCGCCGCGGCCGCGATCGTCTCGGCTCCGGCGATGGCGAAGCGCGCGCTCACACCGCTGCGCTGGTCGACCGACGACGACTCCCGCAGATTGCGGGTGAAGCGGGCCAGGATCTCCACCAGATGATCCGGAACCTCGGCCACGAGGTCGGCCTCCTGCCGGATGACAGCGATCTCGGCCTCGAGCCTCGTCGGATAGTGGGTGCGGATCTCGGCGCCGAACCGGTCCTTCAGCGGCGTGATGATGCGGCCGCGGTTCGTGTAGTCCTCTGGGTTCGCGCTCGCGACGACGAGCACGTCGAGCGGCAGGCGCAGCACGTAGCCGCGCACCTGGATGTCGCGCTCCTCCATCACGTTCAGCATCGCCACCTGGATGCGCTCGGCGAGGTCGGGCAGTTCGTTGATCGCGACGATCCCCCGGTGACTGCGCGGGATGAGCCCGAAGTGGATGGTCTCCGGATCGCCGAGCGAGCGGCCCTCCGCGACCTTCATCGGGTCGACGTCTCCGATCAGGTCGGCCACCGAGGTGTCCGGCGTCGCGAGCTTCTCGACGTACCGCTCGTCGCGGTGCCGCCACGCGACGGGGAGCCGGTCACCCAGCTCGGTCGCGCGCCGCCGGGACTCGTGCGTGATCGGCTCGTAGGGATGCTCGCCGAGTTCGGAGCCGTCGATGACCGGCGTCCACTCGTCGAGGAGCCCCGCGAGCGTGCGGAGCAGACGCGTCTTGCCCTGGCCGCGCTCGCCGAGGAGCACGACGTCATGGCCGGCGATGAGCGCCCGTTCGAGCTGCGGGATGACAGTGGATTCGAAGCCGTGCAAGCCGGGCCACGGGTCGTCCCCGTTGCGGAGCTTGGCCAGAAGGTTCTCGCGGATCTCGATCCGGAGGGGCTTCTGGATGTGGCCGGAGGCGCGCAGCTCTCCGACAGTGCTGATGTGTGGAGCCTGGGTCACCGTGTTGGTCACCTCTCCAGGCTAACTCCGTAATCGCGCGACAGGGCCGGGTCTCGGCAAATGGAAACCTCCGGGTAACCTTCGCTGGCAGCGTCTGCGCCGCCTGAGCGTCGTTTGCCAGTTGCGGTGGTTTACGCGCCTGAATCACCGCATCAAGTGGCAAACGACCGCCGGCCGGGGCGAAACGAGCGCCGGCCGGGGCGAAACGAGCGTCGGCCGGCGCGGCGCCGAGCGCCGGATCTATGCAAAAGAGTGGACGAGACCGGTCCCGACGCAACAGAATGCAGTACATGAGGAGCGCTCATGTTATCCGCACGCCGGATCAGCGGCTGCGGATCTTCGTCAGTTCCACCCTTCAGGAGCTCGCCGCCGAGCGTCGAGCGACCCGGACCGCCATCGAGCGGTTGCACCTCGCGCCGGTCATGTTCGAGCTCGGCGCCCGCCCCCACCCACCGCGGGAGCTGTATCGCGCCTACCTGGAGCAGAGCGACGTGTTCCTCGGCCTGTACTGGGAGCGGTACGGCTGGGTCGCGCCCGACGAGGAGGTCTCGGGCCTCGAAGACGAGTACAACCTCTGCCCGGATGACCTCCCGCGCCTCCTCTATGTGAAGAGCCCGGCCGAGAACCGCGAGCCGAAGCTCACCGGGCTGCTCAACCGCATCCGCGACGATGATCGCGCCGCCTACAAGTACTTCGAGACGCCCAAAGAGCTCGCACGACTGGTCGAGGCCGATCTGGCGACCCTGCTGGCCGAACGTTTCGAGCAGAGCCAGGCCCTGCTGCACGCCGACGTGCTCAGCGACGCCGACCGCGTCATCGAACCTGCACGGCTCCCCCGCCCCCTGACCGAGCTGGTCGGTCGCGACGACGACGTCGCCGAGATCGGCCGGATGCTCGACGCCGGCGGCCGCCTCATCACCCTGAACGGCCCGGGCGGCATCGGCAAGAGCCGGCTTGCGATCGCCGCCGCCAACGCCGCCTCCCCCGCCTTCGCAGACGGGGCCGTGTTCGTCGACCTCACCGCCGTCCACGACGCCGGCCGTGTGCCCAACGCCATCGCGCAGGCGCTGGGTGTGCGCGACACGGGCGACGCCCCCGTCATGGAGAACCTGGTAACCGCCCTCCACGACCGCCACCTCCTGATGGTGCTCGACAACTTCGAGCAGGTGCTGCCGGCCGGACCCGACCTCACGGCCCTGCTCACCGCCGCCCCCGGGCTGTCGATGATGGTCACGAGCCGGGTCCTGCTGCGGGTGACGGCGGAGCGCAGCTACGAGGTCGGCCCGCTGCCGGAACGGTCGTCCGTCGACCTGTTCGTCGAGCGCGCCCACGCGGTGAAGCCCGACTTCGAGATCACCCCGGACAACACGGATGCCGTAGCCGGGGTGTGCGCGGCGCTCGACGGCATGCCGCTGGCGATCGAGCTGGCGGCCGCGCGCATCCGGGTGCTGTCTCCGGCGGACCTGCTGGAGCGGCTCGACCGGCGGCTGACCGTGCTCGTCGGCGGCTCGCGCGACCTGCCGGAGCGGCAGCAGACCCTGCGCCGCACGATCGAGTGGAGCACCCAGCTGCTCGAAGAGGACCAGCGCCGGCTGCTCGCCCGCCTCGGCGTCTTCGAGGGCGGCTTCACGCTGGCGGCGGCGGAGTTCGTCGCGAGCGACGGCGGCGCCGACACCGACTCCGACGCCGACGCTGACAACGGCTACCCCGTCGACGCCGACATCCTGACCGACCTGGCCGCCCTGGTCGACAGCAGCCTCGTCAGCCAGCACGATCGCGGTGACCGCCCGCGATTCTCGATGCAGGCGATCGTGCGCGAGTACGCGCGCGAGCAGCTCTGGGATTCCGGCGACCTGCATCGCGTGCGGGACGCCCACGCCCGGTTCTACCTCGACCGGTCCGCGCATGTGGAGCAGGAGCTCAAAGGCGAACGGCAGCGCGAATGGCTGGGGCGCATCAGCGACGAGCGCGACAATCTGCGTGCGGCCGAACGCTACCTGCTCGGCAGCGGGGACTGGGATCGCGCCGCCACGCTCGCCTTCCGGCTCTACCTGTACTGGTGGGTCTCCGGCCTGCTCGGCGAGGTGCGCACCTGGATGGACGAGGCGCTCAACGCCGGCGAGCACCTCGATGATCACACCTGGGCGATCGCCGTCTACTTCACCCGCACGATCATGTTCTGGAAGGACCCGGACGGCAGCGTCGCCGCCGATCTCACCGAGGCCGCCGAGCTGTTCCATCGCACGAACGACCCGGAGGGCGAGGCACTCACCCGCATCTCGCTCGCCCTGGCCCTGCTCGCCGGCGAGACGCCGGACCTGGAGCGCGCCGAGGAGGTCATGCAGGTGAGCCGGCGGCTCTTCCACGAGACCGGGAACATCTGGGGCGAGTCGATGGCGCTCGTCATCCTGGGCCGGGTGTCGCTGCGGGAGCAGAAGCTCGAGCAGGCGCGGTCACGGTTCGAGGAGAGCCTCGCCTTCACACAGAGCCAAGGCGACGCGGTCGGCGAGCGTGTCGCCGCCTACCACCTGGGCTGGGCTCAGCTGATGCTGGGCGACGTCGACGACGCCCGTAAGGACTTCGCCCTCAGCGTCACCACCTCGGCCGGGCTCGGCCATCCGGAGGGCCTCGCGTACGGTCTCGAGGGGATGGTCGCCGTCGCGGCCCTCGCCGGCGACGTCGAGCGAGCCGGTCACCTCGCCGGGGCGGCGCGAGCGCTCCGCGAGCGCAGCGGCCTCCACAACGGCCCGACGTTCACGTTCCACCAGGCGTACCTCGACACGATCGCGGGCGGCAGCGACCACGAGCGACTGGATGCGGCGATCACGGCGGGACGCGAGCTCACGGTCGAGCAGGCGGTCGCCGAGGCACTCGAGGAGGCGGCCCGGACGCCCTCGACATCGGCGCAGCCCCAGGACGTCCCGCGCGCTCAGTAGTCCGCCGGCAGCTCCACCCTTCCGGATGCCGCCGCAGCGGCGAACGCCTCGTAGTCGCTCTCGTTCTGATCGGCATAGCCACGCGCGAACTCCGAGATCGCACGATCGAAGGTGTCACCAGCGCCGAGATAGCCCGCGATGGCGACCCGATCTCCCGAACGGGCGTGGGCGCGGGCCAGCGTCTCGCCGCAGATCTGCGCATAGAGCATCGCACCCTCCACCTGCAGCTGCTCGACGTCGATCGAGCCCTTCCAATCCCGGAACTGCCGAAGGTAGTAGTCGTGGTCCCGCCCGTCGATGCCCACCAGTCGCGTCCAGCCGAGGAAGATGTCGCTGGCGGCCTGCATCGCACGCTGACCGCGCACGACGCGCTCACCGTGCGTCGGGTACACGCTCGGCGGCAGGTGGGCTTCGAGCACGGAGGCCTCGGCTTCCTTCGCCTGCAGCAGCAACGGGTCCCTCTCGTCGCGGCCGGTGAGCAGCACCAGCCAGGCGCGGGTTCCGACGCTTCCGACGCCGACCACCTTTCGCGCGATGTGCTCGAACCGGAAGTCGTCGAGGGGCGAGTAGACGTCGCGCAGGCTGCGACGGTAGTCGCGGAGCAGGGCGAGCATCCACTCGTTGATGACGGCCGCCTCCGACTCGCTGACGAGCTCTTCGAGCGGCACGATCAGCGGCGGATCCGAGCGGATGCGGGGACCGCTGTCGGTCGCGTCGACGAGCGACTTGAAGACCTTGGCACTGTTCTGGGTGCGCGCCTTCGCCACGATGCGTTCGATCTGACGCACCTGGACCGACCGGGCGAAGCCCGCGTGCCGTTGCGCCCGTACCCAGTCGATCAGCTGGTCGGCAGTGAGGTGGCTGTACCAGGAGGCCAGCACGTCGTCCTCGGCTGACTCGCGCATCCGGTTGCGGTACCCGCGGGCCACCGCGATGGTCGATGCCCGCCGCTGACGGGCGCTGAACCCCCGGTGCCTGCCCGCGATCTCGAAGCTCGCCGCGAGGCGCTTGACGTCCCACTCCCACGGGCCGGGGAGCGTCTCATCGAAGTCGTTGATGTCGAACACCATCTCGCGCTCGGGCGTTCCGAACAGCCCGAAGTTGGAGAGGTGGGCATCGCCGCAGATCTGCGCCGTGAGGCCCGTGACTGGGGTGTCCGCGAGATCGGCCGCCATGATCGCGGCCGCCCCGCGGTAGAAGGCGAACGGCGACGCCATCATGCGGGCGTGCCGGAGGGGCACGAGTTCCGGCACCCGCGTCGTCGCCTGGGCGAGCAGGATGTCGACGGGGTCGCGACGGCCGGCCGGCGTCTCCCACTCCGCGTGCGACGAGCGCGGCGTCGTCGCACGCGCGGCCCGCCCCAGGGCGCGGCGGTCTGCGAACGACAGCGAGCCCTCATGCGGCCCCGAGAGGCCCTCGGCGACGCGGCGCACGAACTCGTCCGCGACGGGCCGTGGTTCCTCCTGCTGTTCCGGTGTCATTCCGGGTTCCTCCCGTCCAATCGAGCGTTCAAGGTGATCGCGGCGTCGATCAGCGCCAGGTGGGTGAAGGCCTGCGGAAAGTTGCCGAGCTGCTCACCGGTCGCCGAGATCTCCTCGGCGAAGAGCCCGACGTGGTTGGCGTAGGTCAGCATCTTCTCGAACGTGAGCCGCGCATCTTCGACGCGACCGGTCCGCGCGAGCGCATCGACGTAGAGGAAGGTGCAGAGCGAGAACGTCCCTTCCGAGCCCTGCAGCCCGTCCGGCGAGGCGCTCGGGTTGTAGCGATAGACGAGGTTGTCGGAGACCAGCTCCTCCTCCATCGCGCGGAGGGTGTCGATCCAGAGCGTGTCGTGAGGCGAGATGAACCCGACCTGCGGCATCTTCAACAGCGACGCATCCAGAACGGTGTCGCCGTACTGCTGCACGAAGGCGCGACGATCCTCGCTCCATCCCTTCTCCATGATCTCGTCGTAGACGGCGTCGCGGGCCTCTGTCCACCGGTCTACGGGCGCCGGCCTTCCATGCGTGGCTGCCAGCCGGATGCCGCGATCGAAGGCCACCCACACCATCAGACGGCCGTAGGTGAAGTCCTTCCGTCCGCCACGGGTCTCCCAGATCCCCTCCTCCGGCTGCTGCCAATTCTCCGCGAGCCAGTCGAGCATCCGGCAGATCGCCGTCCAGCCGTCGTGGCCGATGACGTTGCCCGAGCGGTCGAGGTGATACACGGCGTCCAGGGCCTCACCGTAGATGTCGAGCTGGAGCTGATCGGCGGCCCCGTTGCCGATGCGCACCGGGTGCGACCCGCGGTAGCCTTCCCACTCCTCCACGACCTCCTCGCTCAGCTTCGGATCGCCGTCGACCCGGTACATGATGTTGAGCGGTCCGGTGTCGCTGTCGAGCGGTTCGACGACCCGATCCCTCAGCCACCTGCCGAAGGCGATGGCTTCGTCGACGAAGCCCAGTCTGACCAGCGTGTGCACCGAGAACGACGCGTCGCGCACCCACGTGTACCGATAGTCCCAGTTGCGCTCGCCGCCGATCTGCTCGGGCAGCCCGGCCGTCGGCGCGGCGACGAGGCCGCCCGTCGGTGCGTAGGTGAGCAGCTTGAGAGTGATGGCCGATCGCTGCACTTCCTCTCGCCAGCGCCCGGTGTACGTCGACTTCTCCACCCAGTCCTGCCAGTACTTGGTGGTGTCGTCGAGCAGGCGACGCCCCTCGGCGACGGGGATGGGCGCCGCTTCGACATCGGGCCCCGTCTCGAGCACGATGCCGCGCAACTCCCCCTCCCGCAGGCTCACGGTCGCGCGCAGGTCGCCGTCGTCGGTCTGCTCGACGTGGGCGAGCCTGGCGTCGTCGGGGTCGCGGATGACACTCAGCGCCAGGGTGAGTGCGTCGGTGACGAAGACCGCGCCGTCCTCCCCCACCGTGAGCCGGTGCGGCGTGCGCCCATAGTCGAAACGCGGGGCGATCTCGATGTCGAACTCCATCGCTCCGCGAACGCACCGGAGCACGCGCACCAGGCGGTGCCGCTCGCGGGCGACCTCATCAGTGGCCGGCATGAAGTCGATGAGTTCGCCGACCCCCGCCTCGGTCAGGAACCTGGTCACCAGCACCGCCGTGTCCGGCAGATAGAGCTGCTTCGTGTCGAATGTGGCGACGTGTGGTCGTGTCGTGAAGTGCCCGCCCTTCTCGCTGTCGAGCAGAGATGCGAACAGGCTGGGCGAGTCGAAGCGGGGACTGCAGAACCAGTCGATCGTTCCATCCGTCGCAACGAGGGCCGACGTCTGCAGGTCGCCGATCAGGCCGTGCTCGGCGATCGGGGGGTATTCGCTCATACTGCGTGCTCCTCTGCGACGTGGTGCTCGGTGGCCGGCTCGTTCGATCCGAGCGCTCTGGTGTTGCGCATGAAGATGATCAGCCAGCTGAAGATCATCAGAAACGCCACCAGCTCGACGGCGGTCAGCGTGTAGTACCCGGAGATGAAGAACGCCGCCAGCACCACGATCACGCCGACGAATGTGTAGCTCAGAATGGCGAACACACGCGGCAGCGTCGGGATGAACGACCGGATGCCGAGAGCGAGGGTCACGAACACGATGGCCATGCCGCTCGCGGAGATGTTGTGGATGGTGAGACTGCGGTCGAGAGGGAAGAGACCGACGCAGGCGAGCAGGATGCCGATCAGGGTGAGCGCTCCCCTCACCCAGCTGCGTCCGCGGAGTTCACGCGGCGTGCGCGCGGGCAGGTCCGCCGTCGAGTAGTGGGCGATGGCGGTCACGATGACGCCGGCGATGATCAGCGTCAGGTTGAAGGCCAGCGACGACACGTCGTCGGGCAGACCGAGCGTGCTCAGGTTCTTCTGCCACCAGAGCGGGTCGGACGCGCTCAGCATGCTCGCGAACGAACCGACGACCAGGAACACTGCGAGCACAAGCGAAAGCAGCGTCGGCGTCATGCTCACCGCGGACAGGAAGGCGACGTACGTCGAGGCCGCGATGGCGACCGCCGCGAGCAAGGCCGCGGACAAGGCGTAGACCTGCGCGCCGATGAAGCTCTTCTCGAGGAGGTCGGCGATGCCGATCCACCCGAGCAGGGCGATCACTCCGTGGGCCACGGCCACGGCGACCACGTCGTACCAGGGGAAGTCCGCGGCCATCGCGTTCGGACGCCGCGACGCGCTCAGAGCAGGGGCACCCGACCGGCCGATCAGCGCCCGGGCGGTCACAAAGGCGACCGTGGCCGCGATTCCGGACCAGATCGCGACGAACTGGCCGAGCGATCCAGGGCCCGAGATCGGCAGGAACATCCCCCAGAAGGTGATGACACCGATCACCGCCGCGACGATGAAGACGGCCGCGCTGACGAGCAGGGCTGCAGACTCCGCGGACTCCGCTGACGCCACCGGGTGACGAACGATCTCTGCGACCGACGGCTGTGCTTGCACGTGCCACTCCCTTCGCCGGTCCGATGCCGCGAGACCCTCTCTCCACATCGTCACCCGCGCCGAGCCTGCGCGGAATCATCCTCGTCGGGTGATGTTCGCGATCTCATTCCGCGGGGATGATGCGCTGCGCGGGCGGCGTGGCTAGTTTCGGGCCATAAGTTCGCGCGTGTCGCGGGCGGTACGAGCCGAAGGAGACAAGCTGATGACCACCGCTGACAGTGCGACCCTGTCGGGCTGGAGAGCGTTCGCCGCCCTCGTCGTTCTCATCTCGGGCCTTTTCAGCGTGCTCCAGGGCATCGTCGCCCTGTTCGCGCCCGACCCGTACTACGTGGTCGCGCACGGCTCCCTCTTCGTCTTCGACATCTCCGGGTGGGGCTGGTGGAACCTGATCATCGGGATCCTGGCCGTCCTCGCGTCGGGCGGCCTGTTCGCCGGTGCGCTCTGGGCGCGGATCGTCGTCGTGATCCTGGCGATTCTGAGCGCGATCGGTCAGCTCTTCCTCATCCCGGCGCAGCCATGGTGGTCCGCGATCCTCATCGCGCTCGACGTTCTCGTGATCTACGCCGTGACGGCCCACGGCGGGAGCGCGCCGCGCCGGCCGACGACCTCATGACGGACATCCTCGTGACGAAGGACACGGCATGACGAAGGACACGGCTCCACCGGCGCAGGCCGCCAAGTTCAACGGGATGCTGGCACTGCTTCTCGCGATGGCCATGTTCGTGCTGGTGGTCGACACGTCCATCATGAACGTGTCGATCTCGGCCGTCGTACGCGACCTCGATTCGACGGTCAGCAGCGTGCAGTCGGCGATCGCTCTCGAAGCGCTCGTCTCGGCCGCCTTCATCCTGATCGGCGGCAAGGTCGGCGACCTCATCGGGCGTAAACGCGCCTACGTGATCGGGCTCGTGGCCTACGCGATCGGGGCGATCGCGATGACGTTGGCCCAGAGCATCCTGGCCATCATCGTTTTCTGGGCGGTGATCGGCGGGCTGGGCGCGTCGCTGCTCCTGCCCTCGATGCAGTCGCTGATCCACGGCAACTTCGAGGGGTCCGCGCAGGCGCGGGTGTATGCGCTGGTCGGCGCCTCGGCCGCCATCGCCGCCGCCGTCGGGCCGCTCCTCGGCGGCGTGATCACCACGTTCCTCTCGTGGCGCATCGCGTTCCTCCTCGAGGCGGTGATCATCGCCGTCGTGCTGTCGGGCATCCGGCTGGTGCGCGACGTCCCGTACACGGGCTCCCGCAAAGTCGACGTGGTCGGCTCGCTCCTCTCGGTGGTCGGGATGGGCGGCATCGTTCTCGGCATCCTGGCCTGGCAGGAGGGCGCCGGCTACGTCGGCCTGCTGATCGCCGTCGGCATTGCGGGACTGTTCGGGCTGGTCTTCTGGCTCCTGCGCCGCAAACGCCGGCACCAGGCGGCCCTGCTCGATCCGGACCTGTTCACGCTCCCGCGGTTCCGGTTCGGCATCAGCCAGCAGATGCTGCAGCAGATCGCCCTCGGCGGCACGATGATCGTGCTGCCCCTGTACCTGCAGATGGTGTTCGAGTACAACGCGCTCGAGGCAGGGCTCTCGATCGCACCGCTGTCGCTCACCATGTTCGCCGTCGCCCTGGTCGCGGGGAGGCGCCTGACGAAGCGACGACCGGCGGGACTCGTTCGGTGGGGCTTCCTGCTGCTGGCGGTCGGACTGATCAGCCTGGTGTTCGTCATTCCCCGGGCGGACTCCGGCTGGTGGCTGCTGGTGCCGTTGATCATCTGCGGCGGCGGGCTGGGGCTGCTCGTCTCCCAGCTCAACAACTACACGTTGTCGCCGATCTCGAACGAACGCGTGAGCGAGGCGGCCGGTGTCAACTCCGCCGCCGGATCGTTCGGACTGTCGTTCGGGCTCGCGGTAGCCGGCGCGGTGTTGCTCGCGGCTCTGGCACCGTTGTTCACGAATCTCGCGAACTCCAGCGAGGTGCTTCCCGCCGCCGAGAAGCAGCAGGTGGCACAGGCGCTGGATGAGGACGCCCAGCTGCTGAGCAACACCCAGCTGACGAAACAGCTGGCCGATCAGCCGCAGAAGATCCAGGACGAGATCGTGCGCATCAACACCGAGGCGCGGCCGATCGCCCTGCAGATCGCGCTGATCGCACCGATCCTGGCGGCCCTCATCGGCTTCATCCTGTCGTTCCGGATGGTGCGCCTCCCCGATCCGGAGCAATCGGACGCTCCGCCGGGAGAGACCATCGTTTGAGCGGAATTGTGAAAGCATGTGCGGATGCCCGTACTTTTCATCATCCTCATCGTTCTCGCCATCATCTTCTTCGGTCTCGGCATCTTCGTGACCGCACTGAAGTGGTTGCTCTACATCGCGATCATCCTGCTGCTCGTCGGCGTGATCGGCTGGATCATCCGGTCGATCCGGGGCCGCAGCAACTCCTGACCGCAGTCGTAACTCTGTAACTCCGTAACTCCGGAATCTCGCGGCCGAACAGGTCGCGAGTTCCGGAGTTACGCGTATCGTGGCGGCGTGTCTCTCTCCACTTCCGGAACTGTGAACGCCGCTCCCCTGACTGTGCTGGTCGTCGGCGCAACCGGCAGCATCGGCCGGCTCGCCGTCGCCGAGGCCATCCGCAGGGGCCACACGACCCGCGCGCTCGTACGGGATGCCGCCAAGGCGGACGCCCTGCCGGCCGAGGCGCAACTCGTCGTCGGCGACCTCACCCGCGCCGAGACGCTCGGCGAAGCAGTCGACGGCGTCGACGCCGTGATCTTCACGCACGGCTCGCACGGCGACAATCCGGCCGACGCCGAGGCCGTCGATTACGGCGCGGTGCGCAATGTGCTGACAGCGCTCGGCGACCGTCCAGCACGCATCGCCCTGATGACGATGATCGGCGTCACCGACCGCGGTGGCGCCTTCAACCGTGAGAGCGAGTCGCCCGACTGGAAGCGGCGGGGCGAACGGCTCGTGCGCGCGAGCGGGCGGCCGTACGCGATCGTGCGCCCGGGATGGTTCGACTACAACGAGCCGGACGAGCTCCGGCTCGTGCTGCTGCAGGGAGACACGCACCGCGCGGGCGACTCCAGCGACGGCGTCATCTCCCGCCGGCAGATCGCGGAGGTGCTCGTCGGCAGCCTCACCACGGACGCCGCCGACCGCAAGACCTTCGAGCTCGTCGCCGAGAAGGGACCGGCGCAGACCGATCTCACCCCGCTGTTCGCCGCCCTGCTCCCGGATGCCCCCGGCGCACTCGACGGTGTGGTGGACACCCTCGACATGCCCATCGACGCCGAGCCGCAGCGCGTGCGAGACGACCTGGAGGCCCTCGCCCGCTGAGGCCCGCCCACCTGTGGGCCGCACACCTGAGGGACCGTGATGTCCCTTCCGCAAATCCGGTGAAAGCCGGAATAGCGCACGACCGCCGCAAGTTGGCCCCAGGGGCCGCGCTCCGACTGCGAGGCGGCATCGCAATCGAAAGGCATCCCCTCTATGGATCTGTTCTCCCCCGTCGCGCTCGGCGATCTGCAGCTGCCCAACCGCGTCGTCATGGCGCCGCTGACCCGCACACGTTCCAGCGAGACCGGCGTTCCCGGCCCGCTCGTGGCAGAGCATTACGCACAGCGCGCGAGCATCGGACTGATCATCTCCGAGGGGACCTACCCGAGCCACGAGTCGCGCGCCTACCCGGGCCAGCCGGGCATCGTGACCGCCGAACAGATCGAGGGCTGGCGCGCCGTCGCCGACGCCGTGCACGCCGCGGGCGGGCGCATCGTGATGCAGCTCATGCACAGCGGACGCGTGTCGCACCCCGCCGTGACCGGGACCGACCGGATCGTCGCACCGAGCGCCATCGCGATCGACGGCGAGACCCGCACCGCCACCGGGAAGGTGCGGTACGCCCTGCCTCACGCGCTCACCACCGATGAGCTCACCGACGTCAAGGCCGAGTTCGTCGCGGCTGCCGGCAACGCGATCGCCGCCGGCTTCGACGGGGTCGAACTGCACGGAGCCAACGGCTACCTGCTCCACCAGTTCCTCTCCCCGGTGTCCAACCAGCGGGACGACGACTACGGCCAGTCCCCGGATGCCCGCGCCCGCTTCGTCGTCGAGGTCGCGACCGCGGTCAGTGAGGCCATCGGTGCCGGCCGGGTCGGCATCCGGCTCTCGCCGATGCACAACATCCAGGATGTCGTCGAGACCGATCTCGACGACGTCACCGCCACCTACCGGTCGGTCGTCGACGGCTTGGCGCCGCTCGGGATGGCCTACGTGAGCGTGCTGCACCGCGATCCGTCCGGCGCGCTGGTGCAGGACCTGCGCGAGCGGTTCGGCGGCGCGTTCATCGTCAACACCGGCTTCGGCACCGTCACGACCCGCGACGAGGCGATCGCGCTGGTGGAGAACTCCCACGCGGACGCCGTCGCCGTCGGTCGCCTCGCGATCGCCAACCCCGACCTCGTCGAGCGCTGGCAGGGCGCGCACCCGGAGAACGAGCCCAACCCGTCGACGTTCTACACCGCCGGCGCCGAGGGTTACACGGACTACCCGCGGCTCAGCGCCTAGCACCCACGCTGCGGACGCGGGCGGCGCGACCCGTCGTCGCGCGTCTGCAGCGTTGCATCGTCTCCGGCGGTGCGCACAGCGGGTCAGCGGGCATCCGGGCCGGCCTGCGTGGCGTCGCCGGGCTCGACCGGCGCGGCCTCCGTCTGCACGGTCTTGGTGTCGGCGGGGTCCTTCTGCCGCCGGCTGGCGAACAGGAACGGGATGCCGATCAGCTCGACGGCGCCCCCGATGACGAGCGACGTTCCGTAGCCCCAGAGGTCGGCCGCGCGCCCCAGTGCCGGCTGGATGAACACGCCGCCGAGGCTGCCGAACAGCGAATCGAACGACAGCACCGTCGCGCGCTGCTTCGACGGGATCATGTCGTTCAGGTACGCCTGACGAACCGGCCCGGCGACCGCGAACACGAAGCCCCAGATCACGAGGAAGACGATCGCGAGCCAGAAGAGGCTCGTCACCCCCAGCACCACGAGCACCACGATGCTCACCAGGGAGGCCCCGATCACCGTGGTCGTGCGCTTCGCGAAGAGTCCCCGGATGCGATGTGCGAGGATCCCGCCGGCGACCTGCGCCAACGACAGGATGGCCGCGGCCAGTCCGGCGATCGAGTACGCGGTCTCGTCGCCGTAGAGCTGGAGCAGGTAGGGCTGCAAGGCGTAGAAGGCGTAGATGCCGACACCGGAGGCGAACGGCGCCGACAGGATCACCCAGCGCACCGAGCGCTTGCGCAGGCCGTGGTCGATCGACTGTTTCAGCACGTTCCTCGTCGCGGCGATCGGCCCCATCGAGTGATCGGGCGTGAAGCCCATGTCTTTCATCACGATGGCGGCGAACACCAGCATGACCACCAGCACCCCGGCTCTCAGCAGGAACGGCACCCCGAGGTTGGTCGCCTGGGCGATGATGCCGCCGAGCACCGATCCGGCGAACATCGAGATGCCCGTCACGACGAGGCCCCGGCCGAAGACGGCCTCGAGGCTCCCGGTGTACTTGGCGAACGCGAGGGCGTCGACGAGCCACGCATCGACCGCACCGGAGAAGAACGTGAAGCCCAGGCCGAGGAGCGCCGACACGATCGCCCACCAGACGAACGGCGCGTGCCAGAGCCAGAGCATCCAGTACAGGCCGGTGGTCACCGACAGGGTGACCGTGCCCAGCAGGTACGAGGCCTTGCGCCCGACGGTGTCGGCGACGACGCCGGTCGGGATCTCGAAGATCACCATGCCGGCGGTGAAGAACGCATTCGCGGCGAACGCCTCGAAATTGGTGAGCCCGGCGTCGAGCAGGAACAGGGTGTTGATGCCCCAGATGAACGAGGCGGCCAGCGTGTTGCCGAGCATCAGGGTCAGGTAGACGCGCTGCACGCGGCGAGCCGCCGGATTCATGATCCGCGACCGATCGGCTCATCCCGACTCGTCACCCAGCCATCATGGACCCGTCGGGCGCTGTGTGGCTACGGCTGATGCGGGTGCATCGAGCGTTGGTCTCCGAGACTCCAGACGCGCCCGACGATCATGCCCTCCGGTCCGTCGCCCGTCGTCACGAAGTGGTCGACGTACGGTCCGATGAACGCCTGCCAGCGTTCGTTCGCGGGGTCGGTGTCGAGGGCGGTCATCGCAGCGGCGAAATCGTCGCAGTCCACGAGATGGAAGAGGTCCCGTCCGCTGCGCCAGATCGTCCAGTCGTGGATGCCCACCCGATCGAACGAGTCCACCAGATCGTCGGGGATGACGGCATGCGCCTCCTCATAGCCGGCCTCCCGGCCGTCGCGGACGATCGAATGCAGGGCAACGCGCATCGAGTGCTCCTTTCGTTGAAATGCTATAGGAAATAGTAATAGGCTGGAGCCCACGAGCGAAAGGACTCTCGATGCCGACCCACCCGATGCGATTCCAGCGGCTCGGTGAGCCGGGATTCGAGATCCCCGTCGTCAGTGACGGCGAGACCAGCTGGGATCTGCGCCCGCTGACCGCCGACATCGATGGGGCATTCCTCGCCGCCGACGGGCTGGCGGCCGCCGAGCGCGCGGCGCTGGCGGGCGAACTGCCCGTCATCGACAGCACCGGGATGCGCATCGGCGCCCCGATCGCCCGCCCCTCGGCCGTCATCTGCATCGGAATGAACTACGCGGCGCACGCCCGCGAGTCAGGCTCGGAGCCGCCGACGGACATCGTCGTCTTCTACAAGCACCCGAACACCGTCGTCGGGCCGAACGACACCGTGCTGGTGCCGCCCGGATCGGTCACGACCGACTGGGAGGTGGAGCTCGCGGCCGTCATCGGCCGTCGCGCCCGCTATCTCGCCTCGCCGGCGGAGGCGCTCGCCCACATCGCGGGCTTCACCGTCGCCAACGACGTCTCCGAGCGCGAATACCAGCTGCAGCGATCGCTCGGCCAGTGGAGCAAGGGCAAGAGCTTCGAGACCTTCAACCCCCTCGGCCCCTGGCTGGTGCCGACGGCGCAGGTCGGCGACGGCTCGGGGCTCGGCATCTGGTCGCGCGTGAACGGCGAGCCCCGGCAGTCGTCGACCACCTCCGACCTGATCTTCGGTGTCGCCGAGATCGTCTACCGCCTCAGCCAGTTCATGGTGCTCGAGCCCGGCGATCTCATCAACACCGGAACCCCGGAGGGCGTCGGCCTGTCGGGACGGTTCCCCTACCTCGCTCCCGGGGACGTCGTGGAGCTGGGCATCGACGGACTCGGCGAGCAGCGCACGACCGTGCGCGCGGCCGACTGATCACAACGGAACAGAAGGAGAGACACAGGTGTCCCAGAATTTCGAAGGGCTCGTCGCTGCGGTCACCGGCGGCGCCTCCGGACTCGGCAAGGCCATCGCCGACGAGCTCGCCGCGCGCGGCGCCACGGTCTACTGCCTCGACCTCGACGCGGCGGCGGTCGGGCACCCGCACACGGGCATCCGGTGCGACATCGGCGACGACGACAGCGTGCGTGCCGCGATCGCCGAGGTCGTGGCCGGCGCCGGCCGCCTCGACGTGGTGGTCGCGAACGCGGGCATCGGGGCACAGGGCGACGTCTCCGCCAACGACGACGCCGAGTGGATGCGCGTGCTCAACGTGAACGTCATCGGCTCGGCCCGCACCGTGCGTCACGCGCTGCCCCACCTCGAGAAGTCGCCGGCCGCCGCGGTCGTGCTCACCAGCTCGATCGCCGCGTGGGCCGGCCTTCCGCAGCGGGTGCTCTACTCGGCGTCGAAGGGTGCGGTGTCGGCGATGACCCTGGCGATGGCCACCGACTTCCTCCCCCGCGGCATCCGTGTGAACGCGGTCGCTCCCGGCACCGCCGACACCCCGTGGGTGGGGCGTCTGCTCGACACCGCCGCCGATCCGAATGCGGAACGCGCCGCCCTCGAATCGCGTCAGCCGAGCGGCCGCCTCGTGCAGCCGCAGGAGGTCGCGGAGGCCGTCGCCTACCTCGCCTCCCCCACCTCGACGTCGACCAACGGTGTGATCCTCGCGGTCGACGGCGGCATGTACTCCCTGCGCCCACGCCGCTGAAAAGAGACACAGCTGAGGAGAGACACATGAGAAGAGACACAGCGGAAACGCGACGGCGATAGCCTTCTCTGGTGCCCTCCACACTCATCATCGAACGCGCCGACTTCACCGATCCCGCTCTGCACGCCTTCCTCCAAGCGCACCTCGACGATCTCGAGCCGACCGCTCCGGCGGAGAGCAGGCACGCACTCGATCTCACGGGTCTCCAGCAACCGCGAGTGCGCCTGTGGGTCGCCCGTGACGGCTCGGCGATCGTCGGCACGGTGGCGCTCGCCGCCCTGGTGCTTCCCGATGAGCCCGGTCACGAGGAGCTCAAGAGCATGCGAACCGATCCGGAACGGCGCGGGGAGGGGATCGCGGCCGCGATGCTCGAATTCGCGATCGCCGACGCCCGCTCGCGCGGCGTGCGCCGACTGTCGCTGGAGACGGGCTCGATGGAGTTCTTCGAGCCTGCTCGCCGCCTCTACGCGCGCGCAGGGTTCGCGCCGTGCGACCCGTTCGGCTCGTATTCGGCCGACCCGAACAGCTACTTCATGACGCTCGGCCTCTAAGACTCTCGGCCTCTAAGCGGTCGCGCGCACCCCGAACTCGTTCTCGGCCAGCGACGACGCGAGCATCTCCATGCCGATGCCCGGCGCGAGCGGGGCACAGTAGCGGCCGCCCACCAGCTCGACCGGCGCGACGAAGTGCTCGTGCAAGTGCTTGGTGTACTCGATCATCCGGCCGTCCTGGCTGCCGGAGACGGCCACGAAGTCGAACATCGAGAAGTGCTGCACGGCCTCGCAGAGTCCGACTCCGCCGGCGTGCGGGCAGACGGGGATCCCGAACTTCGCCGCGAGCAGCAGGATGGCGATGTTCTCGTTGACCCCGGCGACGCGGGTCGAGTCGATCTGCACGATCGATGCGGCCTCGGCCTGGAGCAGCTGCTTGAACAGCACCCGGCTCATCCCGTGCTCGCCCGTCGCGATGCGCACGGGGGCGACGGCACGCGCGATGGCGGCATGGGCGAGGATGTCGTCGGGGCTGGTCGGCTCCTCGACCCAGGCCAGGTCGAACGGTTCCAGAGCGCGGATCCAGTCGATCGCCTGATCGCGGTCCCAGCGCTGGTTGGCGTCGATCGCGATCCGGATGTCGGGACCGACCGTCTCGCGGGCGATCCGGAGCCGGCGCACGTCGTCGTCGAGCCGGTCCCCCACCTTGAGCTTGATCTGCTGGAAGCCCTCGTCGACGGCCTCGCGCGCCAGGCGGCGGAGCTTGTCGTCGGAGTAGCCGAGCCATCCCGGAGTCGTGGTGTACGCCGGATAGCCGAGCGCCAACAGCGCGGCCTCGCGCTCGGCACGCCCCGGCAGGGCGGCACGCAGGATGCCCAGCGCGTCGTCTTCAGTGAGGGCGTCGCTCAGGTAGCGGAAGTCGACGAGGGCGACGATCTCCTCCGGGCTCATGCGGGCGAGCAGCTGCCACAGCGGCAGGCCGGCGCGTTTCGCCTTGAGGTCCCAGAACGCATTGACGACCGCGCCGATCGCCATGTGCATCACGCCCTTCTCCGGGCCGAGCCAGCGCAGCTGCGAGTCGTAGACGAACTCGCGCCAGAAACCGCCGAGGTCGTCGAGGATCGCCTCGACGTCGCGCCCGAGCACGCGGTGGGCGACGGCGTCGATCGCCGCCACCTGCACGTCGTTCCCGCGGCCGATGGTGAAGACGAACGCGTGCCCCTCGTGACCGTCGGCGGCGTCCGTGGT
This sequence comes from Leifsonia poae, assembly GCF_027921845.1. Taxonomy (GTDB): domain Bacteria; phylum Actinomycetota; class Actinomycetes; order Actinomycetales; family Microbacteriaceae; genus Leifsonia; species Leifsonia poae. The sequence continues at coordinate 131,602 of NZ_BSEN01000013.1, read as the reverse complement.
GACCCGCAGGTAGGCGGCCGAGTAGTCGGGGTCGGGGTTCATGGCGTCGGAGCCGTCGAGCATCGCCGACGTCTCGAATCGGACGTCGACTGTTTCGAATCCCGTGATGGTGCTCACGCGCTGCCCTCTTTCCCTTCGCCGCCCGCGCGTCGTCGCGTCGAGCAGGTAACCAACATCCTATTGGATATAGGTGAGTTGCGCCACCGACAAAAAGAGGCGCCCCGCCGTGGCGGGGCGCCTCAGGGTCAGGAAGCGCGTCTAACCGACCTCTTCGGCCGACTCGAGGCTGGCGGAGATGCGCTTGTACGACTTCGTGATGTGGTCGAGCATCGCCTTCTCGGCCTCGGCCGGGCGCCCGGCACGCAGGGCCTCCAGCACCGCCTCGTGCTCGCCGGACGTCTCCTCGACGACGCCGTGCTTGAAGTAGATGCGGTACTGGTGCATGTGCGACCGCAGCCGCGCGATCGCATCCGACAGCAGGGCATTGCCCGAGTGCTCGGCGATGATGCGGTGGAAGGCCGCATCCTGATCGGCGAAGTCCTTGTAGTCCTCGAACCGGTCGTCGCCGCTCTGGGCCGCTTGGCCGCTCGCGTGCATCGCCGCGCAGAGCTCGGCGAGTTCGGAGAGCGTCTCGGGGGTGAGTTCACCGACCGCGTTCCTCGTGGCGTACGGCTCCATCAGCCGGCGCATCTCGAACAGCTGACGCAGCCCCTCGCTGTCGAGCAGCGGCGCCGCCGTGTAGCCCTTGAGCGCCTGCTTGACCACCAGCCCCTCCGACTCGAGTCGGGCGAGCGCCTCGCGCACGGGAGTCGGTGACACGTTGAGCTGTCGCGCGATGCCGTCGATGCTGGCCCGGCTGCCCGGCTCGATCACCTGGTCCATGAGCAGGGCGAGAACCGCGTCGTAGACGTCGTCGGCGAGCGCTCTCCTCGCGGGGAGGAAGCGTGCGCCGGGTACGGGTTCGATGCTCATGCAGACATCGTAGATCTTGCGTGAATGAAAAGAGAGGATAGAGGATGCAGGATTCTCATGAGATGAGCGCCGCCTCCTCGAGCTCCTGCCACAGCTCAGGGGGCACGACCACGTCTCCCAGTGCGGCGTTCCTGGTGATCTGCGTCGCGGATTCCGCGCCGAGTACGACGGTCGCCACCGTCGGATGGCGCAGCGGGAACTGCACCGCCAGTTGGGGCACTGTGACGCCATACGGGGCGGCGATGTCGGCGATGCGCTCCACCCGGGCGCGCAGACCGTCCGGCGCCGCCGCATAGTCGAAGCGCGCGTCGGCCGGTGGGCGGTCGGTGGCGAGGATCCCCGAGTTGAAGACTGCGGCGACGGCGACCGAGACACCCCGCTCTGCCGCTGCAGGCAGCAGATCGAGGGCCGCGCCCTGATCGAGCAGCGTGTAGCGAGCGGCGCACATCACGATGTCGAGGTCGGTCTCGCGGATGAATCGGCTGAGCATGGCCGACTGATTCATGCCGGCGCCGTACGACCGGATGACGCCCTGCGACCGCAGCTCGTCGAGCGCAGGGAAGGCTCCCTCGAGGGCCTCGCGCTCGTGGTCGTCGGGGTCGTGCACGAAGAGCACGTCGATGCGATCCACTCCGAGCCGGTCCAGCGAGTCCTCGACCGACCGCAGCACGCCGTCGCGCGAATAGTCGAAGCGCCTGCGCCGCGTCGACGGAACGGCGAACAGGTTCTCGATGTCGGTGTCGCCGTCGCGGTAGTCCGGGTTGGGGTCGAGCACGCGCCCGACCTTGGTCGACAGCACGTACTCGTCTCGGGGCAGCTCCCGCAGACCGATGCCGAGACGCTCCTCCGAGAGACCGAGCCCGTAGTGCGGAGCCGTGTCGAAGTACCGGATGCCGGCGTCCCAGGCCGCCGGCACGCACTGCGGCCAGACGCTGTCGTCGCGAGCGGCGTAGAGATTGCCGAGGGCGGCGACGCCGTACCCGACGGGTCCGACCGTGAGGCCGCCGCGTCCGTACGGCCTCGCCGCATCGAGCGTGTGCACGGAGTCCATTGTCGCCATTCCGCCCTCCCTCAGGAGACCCGCAGGTCGTCGATGGCGTCGAGATCCCATTCGATTCCCAGGCCGGGCGTCGTCGGAGCCACCCCGGCCCCCTCGCTGATCGTCATCTCGCTGCAGGTGACGGCACGCAGCTGCGGGATGTGCTCGAGGTACAGGGCGTTCGGGATGGCGCAGCACAGCGAGACGTGCAGCTCCATCAAGAAGTGCGGAGCCACCGCGACGTTGAACGCCTCCGCCAGGTGCGCGACCTTGAGCCACGGCGTGATGCCGCCGACCCGGGCGACGTCCACCTGCACGATCGACGCGGCCTTCGCCTGCAGGTACTCGCGGAACTGCCCCACGGAGTAGATGGACTCCCCCACCGCGACCGGGAGACTGGTCGCCTCGGCCAGCCGGCGGTGACCGGCCACGTCCTCCGCCGGCAGGGGCTCCTCGAACCAGAAGATGTCGAGCTTCTCGAACAGTGCCGCCCGCCGGATGGCCTCGGCCGCCGTCATCGACTGATTGGCGTCGACCATGATGTCCATGCCGGGCCCGACCGCGTCGCGCACCGCTGCGAGCCGCTCGTAGTCCTCGTGACCGCGCGGCTTGCCGACCTTGATCTTGACCCCGTGCATCCCGCGCGCCTTCGACTCGACGGCCTGCGCCACCAGCTCGTCGGTGCTGAAATGCAGCCAGCCGCCCTCGGTGTCGTACAACGGGATGCTCGGCCGTGCGCCACCCGCCGCGACCCAGAGCGGAAGGCCGGCGGCCTTGCACCGCGCATCCCAGACAGCCGTATCGATCGCGGCGAGCGCGAGCGAGGTGATCGCGCCCACCGTCGTCGCGCGGGTCGAGGAGAACAGCGCGCGCCAGACGGCCTCCGGGCGGTGGGCGTCCATGCCCACGAGCACATCGAGGAGTCCCGTGCGCAACAGGCTGAGCACCGCTCCCCCGCCCGTGCCGATGGTGTAGCTGTAGCCCAACCCCTCCACGCCGCCCGCGGTGCGGATGCGCACGAAGATGGTCTCCTGCTTGACGAACGACTGCACCGCGTCGGTGCGCACGGTCTCGACTTCGAGGTCGCTCAGCCACGCCTCCGCGCTGACGATCGTGCCGTCGAGGGCGGTGCGGTCGGTGCCGGTGGCCGGTGCGAGGGTCATCTGAACTGCTTTCGTTGTGTCGAGGTCCATCACCGGCCGCCGAAGCCACCGAGCGCGACACCCTTGATGAGCTGACGCTGGAGCACGGCGACGATGATGAGTGACGGGATGATCGCGAGCGTCGACGCCGCCATCATCAGGCTCCATTGGGTCCCGTGCTCGCCGGTGAACATCGACAGGCCGAGCGGCACGGTCGCCAGCTCCTGGCTGTTGATGATGATCAGCGGCCACAGGTACGAGTTGTAGTAGCCGACGAACGAGAAGACGGCCAGCACCGACAACGGCGCGGTCAGCTGCGGCAGCAGCACCGACCAGAGGGTGCGGAACCGCGACGCACCGTCGATCAGCGCCGCCTCCTCGAACTCGATCGGGATCGTGAGGAAGAACTGCCGCAGCAGGAACGTGCCGAACGCGGTGAACGCGAACGGGATGATCAGCGCCACGTAGCTGTCGACGAGGCCGAGCTGATTCATCATGATGAACAGCGGGACGACGAGCACTTCCTGAGGCAGCACGAGCGTGAACACGTAGAGCAGGAAGATCTTGTCGCGGTACTTGAAGCGCAGCCGCGAGAACGCGTACGCCGAGAGCACGGCCACGATGACCGACAGCAGCGCGCCCATGATCGACACGAAGAAGCCGTTGAAGATGAACCGGCCGAAGGGCACCAGCGTCCAGGCGTCGACGAAGTTCGACCATTTCACCTCGGATCCGATGAAGGTGGGCTTCGCGGCGAACACCTCCGACTCGGGCTTGAGAGCCGAGAAGAACATCCAGATGAAGGGGAAGGTGAAGACGAGGGCCACGATCGCCATCACGAGGGTGTTCAACCAGGTCTTGGTCGCGTTGACCTTCTGAGCGCGACGGAGCCGCGGCTTGCGGTGCGGAGCGGTTTCGCGCACGAGGGTGTCACTTGTCATAGTTGACCCACTTCTTCTGCCCGGCGAACTGCAGGGCGGTGATGAGCATCACGACGATGAACAGGATCCAGGCGAGCGCGGAGGCATAGCCGAGCCGGTCGAACACGAACCCGTTGCGATAGAGGTAGAGCACGAACGTGTTCGTCGACTCACCGGGGCCGCCCTGGGTGAGGATCTGCGGCTGCACGAACACCTGGAACGCGCCGATCATCGTCATGGTCATGGTGAAGAACAGCGACGGCGAGATCATCGGCAGGATGATCGAGCGCAACCGCTGCCAGGCGCTCGTGCCGTCCATCCTGGAGGCCTCGAGGATCTCCTTCGGGATGCCGCCGAGGCCGGCGGAGAGCACGATGACGTTGTAGCCGAACGACTGCCACACCGACATCGCGATCACCGAGAACAGGGCGAACGACGCATCGGAGAGCCAGCTCGGACCCTGGATGCCCACCGAGGCGAGCGCCGAGTTCACGAGCCCGTTGTCGCTGAGCAGGAGCCGCCAGACGAGCGCGTTGGCGACCATCGGCGTGATGGCGGGCAGGAAGAAGATGACCCGCCAGAAGCCGGCGAACTTGATGCGCGTGTTCAGCCACAGCGAGACGGCCAGCGCGAGCACCAGGTTGAGGGCGGTGTAGACGAAGGCGAAGATCACCGTGTTGATCAGCACCGTGTAGAAGGTGGGATCGGAGAACAGCTTCTGGTAGTTCGCGAACCCGATGAAGGTCGGGGCGCCGAACAGCGGCCACTCGAAGAGGCTGATCACCAGGGAGCCGATCAGCGGCACCAGGATGAAGAAGGTGAAGCCGGCGAGCCCGGGCGACAGGTAGGCGAGTGCGACGAGTCCGTCGCCCTTGCGCTTCCTCCCCGTGCGGCCGGGCTGCGGCGGAGTGGGGTGCGGCACGCCGAACGGGCGGGTCGGGGGCGCGGCGGGCGCCGCCGTCTCCTTCGAGACGACGGCGCCCGTGATCAGCGGGGAAGCCATCCGGCTACTGCCCCACCGAGTTCTGGATGGTGTTCATCACGTCCTTGGCGCTCTTGTCACCGCGGTACCCTTCGACGCCGTACTGGGTGAAGAGCGTCTCCACCTGGTTCCAGGTCGGCGTGGTCAGCTGCGCGGTGGCGTTGCCCAGGAGCGCCGTCACTGCGGCCGCGGCCTCCGGGGTCTTGCCCTCGGCCCAGGCCGACTGGGCGTCGGCGCGGGACGGGACGATGCCGCGCTTGACGGCCTGTGCCTTGAGCACGCTGGTGTCGGTCATCGCCTGGATGGCCTTGAACGCGCCATCCGGGTCTTTGCAGTTCTTGGCGATGCCGAAGCCCGAGCCCGCCGTCATGCCGTGCGCCTCGCCGGAGGTGCTCGGAACGATGGTCACGCCCATCTGGAACTTGGCGGCACTGGCGAACGTCCCGTACATCCAGGGACCCTCGATCAGCATGTCGGTGTTGCCGCCCGTGAACGCCGCCTGGGCGACATCCGAACCGTCTGCCGCGTTGGGCGCGGCCGCGATGCCCTCCTTGTGGACCAGGTCGAAGTACGACTGCACCTGGTCGACGAGGTCGGAGTTCGTCAGGTCGAGCTTGCCCTTCTTCACGGCCTCGGCGCCGTCGGCGATCGCCCACGCGTTCGGGATGAAGAAGCCGGGCTCGATCGCCAGCGCCTTGTGGGTTCCCGTGGTCAGCTTCTTGGCGTCGGCGAGGAACTGGTCGCGCGTGTACGTGGTGCTCGGCAGGGCCAGTCCCGCCTTCTTGAAGTTGTCGGCGTTGTAGTAGAGCACGATCGGCTCGGCGTCGTACGGGATGGCCCGGATGGTGCCGTCGACGGTCATGCCCTTGAGCATCGATGCGTCGAACGCCGAGGTGTCGAGCTTGTACTTCTTGATCAGATCGTCGAGCGGCATGAGCAGTCCGCCGAGCTCCTGGGCGCGCGCCGCCTGCGTGGTGAGCAGGCAGGGCGGGTTCGAGCCGCTGAGACGCGTCTTGACCTTCGTCCAGTAGTCGTTGAAGCTCGGACCGTCGATGGTCACGTCGAGCTTCGGGTCCACTTTCTTGCCCAGGTCGATGAAGCCCTGCCACTGGTCGCGGTCGCTCTGACTGCTGACCCAGGTGTACATCGAGATGGGGCCGCCGGCCGCGCTGCCGCCGCCACCCGCGCATCCTGCGAGCGCCGTGAGCGCTCCGGCGAGTACGATGGCAGTTCCGATCCGGCCTGCCGCACGCTTGCTTCGTGGTGTCACTTGCTGTGCCTCCTCCATTGGATTCATCAAATGTGATCGCCTACTGAGCCTGCTGTTTCGTAGATCCCGCCTCGGTGTCGCACCGGCTGGTGGGGAATCACGATCCTATAGGGTCTTTGATATAGGTTATTGGGGAGCATAAGCGGATGCGCCCGACGGGTCAAGTAGGAGATCCGGTCTGCCGTCCGGGTCGGCGGATCAGGCGAAGTCGATCGCGATGACGTCGATTACAGCCCCCGACGGGGTCGGAGCAGCGATCAGCAGCTCCCCCAGCGGGTCCTGGCCAGGCGCCGGCTGCTCGTGCACCTCGTAGTTGACCTCGTAGTCGAGTGCCTCCCCGGTCGCGAGCAGGCGAACGCCGCTCACTCGGCCGACCGGGATGCCGCGCACGATGACCTGCTCGATCGGGCGCATCACCAGATGCAGGTAGACCGTGCCCGGGCGCGCTGTGGAGGGACCGTAGTAGTCGACGCCCACCGTCGGTGACACGCCGACCACGCTCTCGCCGTGCGCATCCATCCAGCCGCCGATCTCCTCCAGGGTGCGCACCTGCGAGTCGTTCAGACTGCCGTCGCCCTTCGGCCCGATGTTGAGCAGGAGGTTGCCGCCGCGCGAGGCGACCTCGATCAGCGTGGTCACGAGAGAGGTCGTGCTCTTGCTCTTGGTGTCGCCTGGCCGCCACGCCCACATCTGGCCGATGGTGAGACAGAGCTCCCACGGGCCGTGCGGAGCGGTGACGGGGAAGCCCTGCTCCGGCGTCTTGTAGTCGCCCTGGCCGAGCAAGCGGTCGTTGATGACGACGTCCGGCTGCAGCGATTTGATGTGCGCTCGCAGGCCGGCGCTGTCCCACTCCGCCTCCGATCGCTCCCACTCCCCGTCGAACCACAGCAGGTCGATGGTGCCGTAGTTCGTGAGGATCTCGGTCAGCTGACCGCGCAGGTACTCCTGGTAGCGCGCCCATGCCTCGGGCGACGACCGGCGGTGCTTGTCGTCGGCGACCGGCGTCCCGGCGTTCTGCGGGTCGCCGGCGGCCGGCCAGTGCTCCAGCGCATACGGGCGGTCGCTCATCTCGAAGGCCGGATAATCGGGGTGGTTCCAGTCCGGGAGGCTGTAGTAGATGCCGACCCGGATGCCCTCGGCGCGGATCGCCTCGACGAACTCGCGGGTGATGTCGCGGCCGAAGGGGGACTGCTCGATGCCGAACTCGGAGTGGGCGGTGTGGAACATCGAGTATCCGGCGTGGTGGCGGGCCGTGAACACGACGTACCGCGCGCCGGCCTTCTTCGCGAGCCGCGCGAGGGCGACCGCGTCCCACTCGACCGGGTCGAAGGTGGGCGCTGTCGATTGGTACTGCTCCACCGACACCGTGTCCTCGACGGCGTCGGAGCCCGGGATGATCGATCGGCCGACCAGCGGCCACGAGATCTCGATCCCCTGCTGACTGGCGTGATCCCAGTGCACGAAGAGGCCGAAGCCGGCGCCGACGAACCACTCGCCGCCGGGCAATTGGAAGTCGGTCGGGCGCACGAACGCGTCGGGAAGGGCGGTGATGGTCGAATCCACGGTCAGAACTCTCCTTTGAGGTGGGATGCTATTGCCTATAGGATATGGACTCGGGATGCGTCCCACAATCCGTTCGACGAAGAAGGAGAATCTCAGCGTGGCCATGTTCAAAGACGACCCCGTCCGCCCCGAGAACTACCAGCGGTTCGAGCGCGAGCTCCCCCGCTGGTTCAGCGATGCGAAGCTCGGCATCTTCGTCCATTGGGGTCCGTACTCCGTTCCTGCCTGGGCCGAACCGATCGGCGAGCTCGGCACCATCGAGAAGGAGTACTGGTTCGCGCACAACCCCTACGCCGAGTGGTATTACAACACGATCCGCATCGAGGACAGCCCGGCGGCCCAGCACCAGCGCGACGCGTTCGGCGGTGCGCCGTACGACGACTTCATCGACCAGTGGAACCCGGAGGACTTCGACCCCGATGACTTCCTGGCCCTGGTGAAGAGCACGGGCGCCGGGTACTTCGTGCCCACCACCAAGCACCACGACGGGGTGACCCTGTGGGATGCGCCCGGCACGGATGGGCGCAACACCGTCGCCCGCGGCCCCCGCCGCGACCTGGTGGGCGCGTTCGAGAAGGCGACGCGGGATGCCGGGCTGAGGTTCGGCGTCTACTACTCCGGCGGCCTCGACTGGCACTTCTCCGACCTCCCGCCGATCACCGGTGACGACCAGCAGTTCGGCCGTCCGGTCGACGCTGCCTACGCCGAGTACGCGTACACGCACGTGGACGACCTCATCGAGCGCTACTCCCCCGACGTCCTGTGGGGCGACATCGAATGGCCGGATGCCGGCAAGCCGTCGGGCCCGTTCTCGATGGAGCGGTTGTTCGACAAGTTCTACGCCGCGCGGCCCGACGGCGTCGCCAACGACCGCTGGGGCGAGACGCACTGGGACTTCCGCACCAGCGAATACCAGAACGGTCTCAGCGTCGAAGGCGACGGCGGCTGGGAGAACTGCCGCGGCATCGGCTATTCGTTCGGGCACAACACGCTCGAAGACGAGACCCACCTGCTGAGCGGCCCGGATGCCGTGAAGACCTTCGTCGACATCGTCTCGCGCGGCGGCAACCTGCTCCTGAATGTCGGGCTCACGGCCCGCGGCACCGTTCCCGATCTGCAGCGACGCACCCTCGAGCACCTCGCCGCCTGGAACGCCGTCAACGGGGAGGCGGTGTTCGGCTCCGCGACGCTCGACCACGGGATGGCCGCGCCGTCCGACGAACCCTGGCTGCGCTGGACGCGCACCGATGACACCGCGAACGCCTTCGTCGACGCGACCGACGTCGTCACCCTGGCCGGGGTCTCCGACTCGGTCGATGCCGGCTCGGCGCGCCTCGCCGACGGCACGCCGATCGAGGTCGCCCGCGACGGCGGTGCGCTCACGCTGACACTCCCTCAGCCGGAGGTCGCCGGGCCCACGCTCATCCGCTTCGACCTCACCGCCTGATCATGACGGTCGACGCCCACCTGCACCTCTGGGATCTCGAGCGGGTCGAGTATCCCTGGCTCACGGAGGCCGCCGGACCGATCTTCCGGACGTTCGCGTTCACCGAGATCGAACCGCAGCTGCACGCGGAGGGCGTCGACCGGGTCGTGCTCGTGCAGGCCGCGAACTCGCTCGCGGATTCAGCGTCGATGTTCGACGTCGCCGCTGCATCCCCGCTCGTCGCGGGTGTGGTGGCCTGGGTCGACCTGCTCGACCCGGCGGCGGCCGCCCGGCAGCTCGACGGCTGGGCCGCGCATCCGGAGTTCGTGGGGGTGCGGCACCTCATCCACGACGAGCCGGATGCCGACTGGCTGGCACGGGCGTCGGTGCAGGAGTCGCTCGGCCTGGTCGCGGCGCGTGGCGCGACGTTCGACGTGATCGGGGTCCTACCCCGGCACCTGGAGCACGCGCTCGCGCTGGCGGAGGCGCAGCCCGCCCTTCGCCTGGTGATCGACCACGTGGGCACACCGCCCGTCGGCACGGACGATCACGGACGGTGGGCGTCTCTCCTGTCGCGACTGGCCGGGCATCCGCAGGTCTTCGCGAAGCTCTCGGGCCTCACGACCCTCGGGCCCGCCGGTCACGCAACGGCATCGGAGCTGCGCCCCTTCGCCGAGCACGTGCTCGACGCCTTCGGCCCGGACCGGGTGCTGTTCGGCGGCGACTGGCCGGTCTCCACCCTCGCGGGCGACTACGCGCAGACGACGGCCGTCGCGCGCGAGCTGGCCTCGGGACTGAGCGATGCCGAGCAGAGCGCCGTGTTCGGCGGAACGGCTGCGCGGGTCTACCGCCTCTGACAGGCTGGTGAGATGGTCGCCAGCACCATTCCACCTCGCCGGGCCGTCGAGCTCGCCCTGCCGTTCACCGGCCGGTGGCTGACGCAGAACAGTCCCGCCCGGCGGGTGCCCAGCCACGGGGTCGATCTGTGGGGCGAGACCTATGCGATCGACTTCGTCGGCGTGGACGATCGTGGCCGTACGGCCGTCGGCAGCGACTGGCGCACGGCGCTCGCGACGGAGCCGCCGGAGCGTTTCGTGTCGTTCGGGCGCGCCATCCTGGCTCCGGCGGACGGTGTGGTCGTGGATGCGCACGACGGCGAGCCGGATCACCGCGCGCGCCGATCGCAGGCCGCGCTGCTCCCCTACGCGCTCGGTCAGGCGAACCGCGTGCGCCGGGGCGTCGCCGCGGTGGCCGGCAACCGCCTCACCATCGCGCTCGCCGGTGACACGGGATTCGTCGCGCTCGCCCATCTTCGTGAAGGGTCGCTCCGCGTGAGGGTGGGAGCCACCGTCACGACGGGTCAATGGCTCGCCGACTGTGGCAACTCGGGCAACTCCACCCAGCCGCACCTGCATCTGCAGGTGATGGACGACCCCGACTGGACGGTGGCGCGAGGCATCCCGGTGCTGTTCCGGCGGTACCGGGAGTGGGCCGGGCGGTCCGCGGCACCGGCGGTGCGCGCATCCGGTGTGCCCGGCGAGGGGGCGGTCGTCGAACCGCTCCCCTCGCCGGGTGCGCCGTTGTTCAGCTGACGGTCTCGAACCAGCCGCGGGCGGGATTGGTCACGTCGGGCAGCCGCGGGGACCCGTGCGCCGGACGCGCCCAGCGCACGGCGTTCGCCAGCACGAGCCGCACCTGGTCGTGGAAGTACACCGGGTAGTCCTGGTCGCCGGGGCTGAAATAGAAGACCTTGCCGTTTCCGCGCCGGAAGGTGACACCCGACCGGAACACCTCGCCACCCTCGAACGAGCTGACGAACACGAGCTCGTCCGGGGTGGGGATGTCGAAGAACTCCCCGTACATCTCCTGGTGGTCGATGACGATCGGCATCTGCACACCCTCGGCGATCGGATGCGTCGGCGCCACCGTCCACACCAGCTCGCGCTCGGCCTCGTTGCGCCAGGCCAGCGAGCAGGTCGTCCCCATCAGCGAACGGAAGATCTTCGAGAAGTGCCCGGAATGCAGCACGAGCAGCCCCATGCCTTCGAGCACCCGGCGATGCACGCGGGCCACTACGGCGTCGTCGACGTCGTCATGGGCCACGTGCCCCCACCAGAGCAGCACGTCGGTCTCCGCGAGCACCGCCTCGGAGAGGCCGTGCTCGTCATCGGCGAGGATCGCCGTGCGGATCACGGAGTCCGCCGGCAACCGCTCCCGCAGCCCCTCGGCGATCGCACCGTGAATGCCCGCCGGATAGAGCTCGGCGACGTGCGCATCGACGACCTCGTGCACGCCTTCGTTCCAGACGGTGACCCGAAGCGGGGCCGCGTCACGCGATCCCATCCGGTCAGCCCTGCCGCTTGAGCAGGCGCGCCACACCGGGCAGCACGTCGGCAGAGGGGCCGCTCAGGCCGCACTCCATCGCGAGCCAGCCGTCGTAGCCGATCTCCTCGAGGGTGTCGAGGGTCTCATCCCAGTCGTAGTGGCCGGCGCCCGGCTCGAGGCGGTTGCTGTCGCCGAGCTGCACATGCTTGATGAGGTCGCCGTGCTCACGCAGCGACGCTGCGATATCGGCCTCCTCGATCGACATGTGGAACGTGTCCGCGATGACCGCGAGCCCGGGAGAGTCGATCTGCTTCACGTACCAGGCGGAGTCGGCCAGGGTGTTCACCACGAAGTCCTCGAAGCGGTTGAGCGGCTCCAGGTAGGCGACAGCGCCGACGGATGCGGCATGGTCGGCTACCTCGCTGAGCGCGGCGAGGAAGTCGTCGCGCGTCTTCTCGTCCGACTGCGGTGGCGTGAACGGCGGCAGAGCGCGGGAGAACAGCCCGAACGCGTGTGGCGTCACGATGCCGTTGCCCCCGGCCTCCACGATCGTCGAGAGCAGCACCTTGAGCTGACCGACGGCGTCGTTGCGGCGCTCGTTGTCGAAGTCGCCGATGAAGTGGTCCATGTGCACCACCGCGCTCGGCATCACGACGCCCGCCGCGCGTGCGCGGCGCAGTTCGTCGACCCGCGCCCCGAACACGCCGTCTCCCTGGCCGGAGAGCTCGATACCGTCGAAGCCGACCGACTGCGCGAACGCGAACTTCTCCTCCAGAGTGTCGCCGACGAGGGTCGACTCCTGGGCCGCGATCTTGAAGGTCATCAGTTCTCCTCGAAGGTCAGCACGACCTGAAGCGCCTCCTGGGGCTTCGTGTCGAGCATGGTGAAGGCGAATCCGGCCTCGGCGACCGGCAGTTCGTGCGAGATGAGGTCGGCGAGCTTCAGCTTGCCCTCCTCGGCGAGCCGCATGGCGGTCGATGCCAGCCGGTACTCGTTCCAGCGGTGCTGCAGCGCGGGCGCGACACCCGAGATCTGCGACGCGATCACGGCGACGCGGTTGTGGTGGAACTCCTCGCCCAGACGCAGACCGGTGCCCTCGCCCTGCATGAAACCTGCGACGCAGACCCGCGAGCTGTACGCGACGGTGCGGATCGCCTCGTGCATGGCGTGGTAATTGCCGGTGACCTCGAGGCAGACGTCCGCGCCTCGTCCGCCGGTCTTGGCTCGCACGCGCTCGGCGACCTCGCCGTCGGACGGGTCGAGGACCTCATGGATGCCGAGCTCGAGCGCCAGCTCGCGACGCGCGGCGATGCCGTCGACGCCGATGACGTGCGCACCGTTGAGGCGAGCCAGCTGCGCGACGATCTGCCCGGGTACGCCCAGTCCGAACACGACGACCGTCTCGCCGACGTGGATGTCGGCGTCGAGGATCACGTTCAGCGCGATGGCGCCGATCTGGGAGAAGATGCCGATGCGCGGGTCGACTGTGGGCGACAGGATGCGGTCGGCAGCGCGCGCCTCGGTCTGGATGGTCTCCGACCGGTGGCCCCAGGTGCCCCAGATGCGGTCACCGACCTTCACGCGCGTGACGTCGGAGCCGATCTCCACCACTTCGCCGACCTCCTCGTAACCCCAGCCGTTCACGGGGTACTCGAAGCTCGTCGAACCGTCGACGAACAGGCGGCGGTCCTCGTCCCACCGCTTGTTGAGGTACGGGTTGCTGCCGCGATAGGCGGTCAGCTCCGTGCCGGCCGAGATGCCGGAGAAGAGGGTGTGGATGCGTACCTGGTCCGCGCCGAGCGGCTGGCGGTCCTCCTGCACGACTTCGGCGACGCGGGAGGAGGTGAAACTCACCATGGAGCCCATAGTTCTACTTTCCTTTTGTTGGGTGGGTGTTGTGGTCGGTGGAAGTGGATCGGTCACGAGCGGTCGTCGGTCGACGGGTCAGCCCTTCACGGCTCCGGAGATGAAGCCCTGTGCCACCTGCTTCTGCATCACGACGAAGAGCACGAGCACCGGAAGGATCGTGATCAGCGTCGCTGCGGCGAGCGGCCCGATGTCGAGCTCACGGCCGCTGGTGAACTGGTACAGGCCGGTGGTGAGCGGCCGGAAGTCCCCGCCCGGCAGGTAGAGCAGGGGCACCAGGAAGTTGTTCCAGGTCTGCAGGAAGGTGAACACGGCGAGTGCCGAGATGCCCGACCCCACCAGCGGGAGCATCACCCGGTAGAAGATCTGCCACTCGGATGCCCCGTCGATGCGCGCGGCCTGCTCCAGCTCATTGGGCAGATCGGTGAAGAACGCCCGCATGAAGAAGGTGCCGAACGAGACGCCGGTCGAGGTCAGCACGAGGATGACGCCCGCGAGCGTGTCGAGCAGCCCGATCGATCGCAACTGGAAGAACAGCGGGATCATGTAGGTGAAGAAAGGCACGAGCAGGCCGAGCACGACCGTGTAGAACGCGAGCGTCCGTCCACGGAAGGGCAGCCGAGCGAACGCGTAGCCCGCCATCGTCGACAGCACGATCACGAGGAGCGTGCTCGGCACCGACAGCAGCACGCTGTTCAGCACATAGTCGCTGAAGTGCCCGTCGGTCCACGCCTTGGCGATGTTCTCGAACGAGAAGGACGTGAACAGCCCGAACGGGTTGACCTTGACGTCGGTCCCGGTTTTGAACGTGGTCGAGAGCAGCAGCACGATCGGTGCGAGCGTGAGCAACGACAGCACGATGAGCAGCGTGTGCTTTCCGGTGAGCCCGAGGCGTTTGCGCGGCGACATCTTGTTGAGTTCGCGCGGTGCAGGCACGACGTCGAGGCTCCTCGCCAGTCCGAGGCGGTCCTCTTCCGAGGCGGTGATGTCGCTCATGCGGTTGTCCCTTGGATCGAGAGCCGGCGCTGCAGCCGGTTGAGGAACACAGCGCACGGAATGGAGAGAACGGTGATCAGCATGGCGAGCGTCGTGCCGTAGCTGATCGCGTTGAGCTGGAATGCGTTCGTGTATGCGTACGTGCCGAGCACGTTGGTGGCGTTCGCCGGCCCGCCGCCGGTCATGATGAAGATGATGTCGAACACGCTGAACCCGCCGACCAGCGTGATCGTGGTCACCATGATGAACACCGGCATGATCTGCGGCAGGATGATGTGCCACAGCCGCTGCGCCGCGTTCGCCCGGTCGAGGCGCGCAGCCTCGACCAGTTCGGTGTCGACGTTGCGCAGAGCCGACAGGAAGATGATCATCACGAACCCGGTGCTCGCCCAGATCGCCGTCGCCAGCACCGCGTAGAGCGCGGTGTCCGGGTTGCCGAGCCATCCGGTCGTCAGGCTCTCGAGGCCGATCGCCCGCAGCGCGACATTCAGCCAGCCGTTCAACGGGTCGTAGATCCAGCTCCACACGATGCCGATCGCGATGCCCGGCAGCACATACGGAAAGAAGAATGCGAGCCGGTAGAACGCGCTCCCCCTCCGCACGTTCCAGAGCAGCAGTGCGTAGAGGAGTCCGATGACGAGCGGCGAGATGGTGCCGATCACAATCCAGATGAGGTTGTTCGACAGCGCGTGCCACATCTCCGGATCGGTGAACATCCGCACGTAGTTGTCGATGCCCACGAACGGCGGCGACGGGTTGATGCCGTCGAAGTCGACGAACGAGTAGTAGATCGCCGAGCCGAGCGGGAAGAGGAAGAAGACGATGACGAGCACCATGAGGGGTGCGACCATCAGGATGCCCAGGCGGGACTGCGCCCGCCTGGTCACCCGCGGTACTGCTGAGGATCGTGTCGTCATCACTTGGTCTTCGCGGTGGCTGCCGTCTGGAGGTTCTTCGCGACCTGCTCCGGGGTGAGCTTGCCGGCGAGTACGCCCTGCATGCCGTCCCACATGGCCTTGTTGAACACGTCGGTCGAGCTGACGTCGATGTTCTGCCCGACGCCGCCGGTTCCCTTGGCGTAGTCGGCCGTGTCCTTGATCACCTGCTGGAACAGCGGCGACGTCTTCACGTTCCTCGTGTCCACCGGGTAGGCCGGGATGAGGTACTGGTTGACCTCCCACTGGCCGTGCTCGGGGCTCACCAGGTAGTCCATGAACTTGAGGGCAGCGGACTTGTCCTTCGCCTTGGCCGACATGAAGATGCCGTTGCCGAGTCCGCCGATCGCGACGCCCTTGTCATCCGGCCCGGGGAAGGGGATGAAGCCGATGTCCGACTTGGTGCTCGAACCGAGATCCTGCACCAGCCACGTGCCCGTGGGGTTCATGGCCGCCTTGCCCGAGTAGAAGAGGGCGTTCGCGTTGTTGTACGTGATCGCGCCGGCCGACGGCGGGATCCAGCCCTTGTCCTTGAATTCCTTCCACGTGTTGACCGCCGAGACGACCCCGTCGCTGTTCCAGTTGCTGTCACCGGCGATGAGCTTCTTCTCCTCGTCGGCGCCCACCCGGCTCGCGAGCGACATGCTCAGCATGTGTCCGCCCTCCCAGCCCTCTTTGTCGCCGAGGGTGAACGGGATGATCCCCTTCGACTTCAGCGTGGCCGCCGTCGCCTCGAGGTCCGAGAGGTTGGTCGGCACGTCGAGGCCGTATTTGGCGAAGATGTCTTTGTTGTAGAAGAGTCCGACCTCTTCGATCTGGTCGGGGATGCCCGACACCTTGCCGTCGAAGGTCACGGTGTCCTTCGCCCAGGTGTAGACGGGGTAGTTCTGCTTGGCGTACTGATCGGTCATGTCGTACAGCAGGCCGGCCTTCGCCAGAACGCCCGCGAAGCCGGGGCCGGTGTCGTAGCTGAAGACGTCGGGGCCGTTGCCGGAGCGCAGCTGGGTCTGCAACAGCGTGCGGATGCTGTCGCCCGGGGACACGTTGAGCTTCACCGTGACGCCCGACTTCTTCTCGAAGTCGGCGATGTCCTTCTTGATCGCGGTCAGGGTCTCGGGGGTGTCGGGCTGGCCGATCAGGTAGGTGATGTGGTTCTTCTCGCCGGTGCCACCCGAGCCCGGCGCGCCGCCCGTGCATCCGGTCATGGCCAGTGCGGCGGCCGCGAACGCGGCCACGGCCCCGAACAGGGAAACCTTCTTCATGTCGACTCCTTCGTCGCTGTGTGATCTCAGAACGCGCTTGACGGGTCATCCCGCCCGTTAGAAATTTAACGTAAACCAATTTTGGCAATGCTGTCAAAGCTTTTGTTTCCGCACTATCAGGCGAATAGTAACAACATACCGAAACGAAGGTTATGAGGTATCAAACTTTCGAGAGTGCTGTTAGCCTGACTGCCATGGCGGAACGAGGCCCGTACTCCAAGGGCAGAGAACGACGCGAGGCGATCCTCGAGAGCACGTTGACCGTGTTCTCGCAGCTCGGCTCGCGCAGAGCGTCGATGCGCGCGATCGCCGACGACGTCGGCATCAGCCCTGCGCTGCTGCAGTACTACTTCTCGAGCCGGGAGGAGCTCCTGCTCGAGGTCATCCACCAGTGGGACGTCACGAACGCCCAGCGCGGAACGGGCATGACCCATTTCGCGGACTGGCTCGCGGCAATACGGCACAACGCCGTGGTGCCGGGAATCGTGCACCTCTACATGACGTGCGTGATCGAGGCGACCGACCCCGATCATCCCGGTCGCCCGTTCTACAAGGAGCGCTACGCCACGCTCACCCGCAAGATCGTCGGCGAGCTGCTGGTGCAGCAGCGCAACGGCACCCTGCCGGCGGACGCGGAACCGGAGCGGATCGCCCGCATGCTGCTGGCCGCGAGCGAGGGCATGCAGATCCGCTGGCTCCACGAGCCCGACTTCGACATGTTCGACGAGTTCCTGTTCCTCCTGCGGCAGTTCGGGATCGTCATCCCCGAACTCGAGGGCGCAGACGACCCGGCAGCGGTGCTCACCACGCGCGCCTGAGCGTCAGCCGAACCGGTCCGGCGGACTACACGACGTACTTCAGCCCGACCGCCGATTCGAGCGTCTGGCCGGCGGCGTGCAGCGGTACGCTCCACGTCTGGTCGCCGACGATCCCGTCGACCGCGACATGCGCCCAGCGCTGGAACGCCTCGACGGACGCCTTGGTGTGCGGCCCGAACACGCCGTCGATGCCCTGCGGCGTGACCCCGCCCCACTGGGCGGCGCCGTTGGTCAGCACCGTCTGCAGGCTCGAGACGACCGCGCCGTGCGATCCGACCTGCAGCACGGGCATCGGTCCCCCGTTCGGCAGCGCGGCCCAGGTGTGCGGGCCGACGATGCCGTCAGCGGTGAGGCCGTTCGCCTGCTGGAAGGAGACGACAGCCGCCTTCGTGTGCGGCCCGAAGACCCCGTCGACGACCACGTCGAGGTCGGGCGTTCGGCGCAGCGCCCGCTGAGCGCGCCTGACCACGTCTCCCGTGTCACCCTGCCGGATGGTCGGTTGTCCCGGATTCGCCATGCTGTTTCCCTCCTGCCCGATCGAGAACGACTCGCTCCCGGGGCCAGCTTCCTCCATCCCGGCCCGGCGCGCGACCCGCGAAGGACTACCGTTGAGGGATGACCGAATCCGATACGCCGCAGAGCGAGGCAGAGACTGCCGGCGACGCGAAGACCTTCTCCGACCTCGGACTCGACGGCGCAGTCCTGAAGGCCCTGAAGGATGTCGGCTACGAGACCCCGTCCGCCATCCAGGCCGCGACCATCCCCCTGCTGCTCGAGGGCCGCGACGTGGTCGGCCTCGCGCAGACGGGTACGGGCAAGACGGCGGCGTTCGCGCTGCCCATCCTGTCGCGGCTCGACATCTCGCAGAAGAACCCGCAGGCGCTGGTGCTCGCGCCGACCCGCGAACTCGCCCTGCAGGTCGCCGAAGCGTTCGAGAGCTACGCCGCCCACATGCGCGGCGTGCATCTGCTCCCGGTGTACGGCGGCCAGGGCTACGGCGTGCAGCTCTCGGCCCTGCGGCGCGGCGTGCACATCGTCGTCGGCACGCCCGGCCGCATCATGGACCACCTCGACAAGGGCACCCTCGATCTCTCCGAGCTCAAGTACCTGGTGCTCGACGAGGCCGACGAGATGCTCAAGATGGGCTTCGCAGAAGACGTCGAGACGATCCTCGCCGACACCCCCGACGACAAGCAGGTCGCCCTCTTCTCCGCGACGATGCCCGCGCAGATCCGCCGGATCTCGAAGAAGTACCTGCACGACCCCGAAGAGATCACGGTCAAGAACAAGACCACGACCTCGGCGAACACGACGCAGCGCTACCTGATGGTGTCGTACCCTCAGAAGGTCGACGCGCTCACGCGCATCCTCGAGGTGGAGAACTTCGAGGGGATGATCATCTTCGTCCGCACCAAGAACGAGACGGAGACGCTCGCCGAGAAGCTGCGAGCACGCGGATACTCCGCTGCCGCCATCAACGGCGACGTCGCCCAGGCCCAGCGCGAGCGCACCGTCGAGCAGCTCAAGTCGGGCAAGCTCGACATCCTGGTGGCCACGGATGTCGCCGCCCGCGGTCTCGATGTCGAACGCATCAGCCACGTGGTCAACTTCGACATCCCGATCGACACCGAGTCGTACGTGCACCGCATCGGCCGCACCGGACGAGCCGGCCGCAGCGGTGCCGCGATCAGCTTCGTCACGCCGCGCGAGCGCCGCCTGCTCACGGCCATCGAGAAGGCGACCCGGCAGCCCCTCACCCAGATGCAGCTACCGAGCGTCGAAGACATCAACGTCACCCGGCTCGCACGCTTCGACGACGCGATCACTGCGGCACTGGCGCAGGAGGACCGCATCTCGCGTTTCCGCGACATCATCGGTCACTTCGTGGAGCACCACGACGTGCCGGAGGCCGACGTGGCCGCCGCACTCGCCGTCGTCGCGCAGGGCGACGAGCCGCTGCTGCTCTCCCCCGAGGACGAACTGGCGCGCCGCGTCGAACGGGATGCCCGCGCGCGCGACGAGCGCGACAGCCGCCCCGACCGCGGTGGCCGCGACGCGCGCGCCACGCGGGGCGAGCGGCCGGAACGCCGCTCCCGCCCCACGAGCGGACCGATGTCGCAGTACCGCATCGAGGTCGGCAAGCGCCAGAAGGTGGAGCCGCGCCAGATCGTCGGCGCGCTCGCCAACGAGGGCGGCCTGAGCCGCGAGGACTTCGGCGCGATCCAGATCCTTCCGGCGTTCTCGCTGGTCGAGCTGCCCGCCGACCTCTCGAACGAGGTGTTCGACAAACTCCGCGGCACCCGGATCGGCGGCAAGCTCATCGAGCTGCGTCCGGATCGCGGCGGCCCGAGCCGGCGCACCGACCGCGGTGACCGCGGTGACCGTCCCGACCGCGCCGACCGCGCCGACCGTCCTGCTCGTGACGACCGGGACGACCGGCCGGCACGCAAGCCGCGCCACCGCTGAGCCACCCCTGCATGGACGCCTGTTCCGAACTCGTCGACGTCGCCAACCGCCTCGCGTCGGCGTCTTCCACACCGCGCCGCTTTCTGATCGACCTCGGCGTGCACGCCGGCGGAGTGCGCCGAGGACCGCTGTGGATGCTCGACGCCGCATCCGGCGGCCGCAACCGCATCTCGGGACGCAACTTCCGGCGCGAGCTCGATGACGGAACGGATGGCCAGGCACGGCACTTCGCCGGAACCGTGGCGGTCGCGGCGCGAATCGGCGCGCCGCTCACCCGCTGGCTCTCGATCCACGTCGGCCGCGATGCCCCGGACACGGCCGACGGGCGCCTCACCGACAAGGCGCTCGACTTCGCGCGCCTCGTCCGGAGCGGTGAGCTGCCGCCGACCGCCTCAGGCGACTGGATCCGCGCCCACCTCTGTCGCTCCTGACGGCCCTA
>NZ_BSEN01000013.1:0-111121 GCF_027921845.1 Leifsonia poae | reverse complement strand
ATCACACTTCGTCGAGGGGCGGCAAACGCAGCCAAAACCGCGGTTTTGGCTGCGTTCGCCGCCCCTCAACGGATCGTGACTTGGCTAGAGGAGGCGGCGGAACTGCATCACACTGAGCGGCTCCTGCGGATAGTTCGCGTCGAAGAGGCAGAACTGCATGTAGGCCCAGCCGCGGCCGAGCGTTCCGTAGCCCTGCTCCTTCTGGTCGACGGTGAACGCTCCGAGATGCTTGCGTCCGTCGCAGGTGAGCGACGCCGCGTGCGTCTGGCTCCACGCGGTCGCGATGTGGCCGCCGCCGGATCCCTCGTCCTTCAACGCCGGATCGGCCGTGCGGGTCGCGTTCTGCTTGACCGAGATCCACACGTGCGTCTGCTCGGCGGTGCCGGTGCACGAATAGACCGCGAACAGCAGCGCGGTCGTCGCCGACGTCTTCCAGATCGGTCCGATGACGTTCACAGACGTCACCTTCGGTTGATGCTCGTGCCCTGAGGCGGATGCGGGCGCGGCCGTTCCGAGCAGCGCGCCGAGGGCGACGACGGCCGCAGCCACGACGGTGATGATCTTGCGCATAGTGCTTTCTCCTTCGGGAGTAGCGGTGCACATCCCGGATCCCCCGGAACGCGCGATGCCGGCAGGCGCAGGCGGAACGCTCCGCCGGATGCGCTCGCGTCGAGTCGCGAGCGCTGGTGTGGTGTCGGGCCGCGGCGCCTTCGCCGGGCCGGGTGTCACGGGCGCCGGGCGTCATGCGCACTCCGGCACTCGGTGACGTGCGTCTCGTCTCCGCCCGAACAGAGGCGCAACGTGGATCCGGATGCCCGGACCGCTCACCGTCGTCGACGGGTTCGCGACGACACGCCCACCGTACTGCCGCCACCGGCCGCACGGCTAGGTCGCCGACCGCATTCGGGTCGGTCTCATCCGAACTAGGTGATGTGCGGCAGCAGGTTATGCGGTGCGATGAGGTGTGAACGACCAGTTTCCGCTCATCGGCGGCATCCTCATCCTGATCGATCTGGCGATCCGGATCACCGCGCTCATCATCGTGCCGCGAGACCGCAAGCCCACGGCCGCCATGGCCTGGCTTCTCGCGATCTTCCTCATCCCGTTCGTCGGCATCCTGCTGTTCCTCATCATCGGCAACGTCAAGCTGCCCAAGAAGCGCCGGGACAAGCAGAAGGAATTGGACCGGATGATCCACGAGCGTTCGGAGGCGTTGGAGCCGCCGTCCGGTCGGGCGGCGTGGCCCGACTGGTTCAGCGCGCTCGTGCGCCAGAACCGCAAGCTCGGTGCCCTGCCGGCCGTCGAGGGGAACAGGGCGACACTGCTCGGCGACTACAACGCGTCCATCGACGCGATGGCCGCCGAGATCGACACCGCCACCCGATTCGTGAACATCGAGTTCTTCATCGTCTCGTTCGACGCGACCACGAAGGGGTTCTTCTCGGCGATGGAACGTGCCGTGCAGCGCGGTGTGGCCGTGCGGCTGCTCGCCGACTTCGTCGCATCCAGGCGGGCAGCGCACCACGACGAGACCTTCGCCGAGCTCGACCGGATCGGCGTGAAGTGGAGCTACATGCTGCCGGTGCGGCCGTTCAAAGGCGAATACCAGCGGCCCGACCTGCGCAATCACCGCAAGCTGGTGGTGGTCGATGGCCTCGTCGGCTACATGGGGTCGCAGAACCTCATCGATCGCAGCTACAACGCCCCCAAGAACATCAAGCGCGGGCTCCAGTGGCAGGAGCTGATGGCCAGGACGACGGGACCGGTCGTGGCGGCGATCAACGCCGTCTTCCTCTCCGACTGGTACCTGGAGACCGACGAACTGCTCGGCGACGAGGCGAACGTGCGCGCGGTCGACATCGCTCCGGATGCGTCCCCGGACGCCCTCGTCTGCCAGGTCGTGCCGAGCGGGCCCGGGTACGAGGGCGAGAACAATCTGCGCCAGTTCCTCACGCTGGTGACGTCGGCACAGCAGAAGGTGATCATCACGAGCCCCTACTTCGTGCCCGACGAGGCGATGATGTACGCGATCACCTCAGCGTGCGACCGCGGACTCGACGTGCAGTTGTTCGTCTCGGAGGTCGGCGACCAGGGATCCGTCTGGCACGCCCAGCGCTCCTACTACGCTCCCCTGCTGAAGGCCGGCGTGCAGATCTGGCTCTACCCCGGCCCGTTCATCCTGCACGCGAAGCACCTGTCGATCGACGACGACGTGGCGGTGATCGGCTCGAGCAACATGGACATCCGCTCGTTCGCCCTCAACGCCGAGGCCACCCTGCTCGTGCGCGGCGCGTCGTTCGTGGAGCAGATGCGTGCGGTCGAGCAGGGCTATCGGGATGCCGGCCGCCGGCTCACCCTCGAAGAGTGGGAGAAGGAGCCGGCCTCGGCGACCTTCCTCGACGGCGTCGCGCGGCTGACCTCAGCGCTGCAGTAGTTGTCGGCAGCGTCCGCTCGTCAGCGCGACCGCACCAGGGACTCCGCCGCGCTCTGGAACCACGCTCCGGCATCCGGGCCGCCGTTGCAGGTGCCGTCGCTCGCGCCCGGATGCTTGACCCACAGCAGAGCATCCAGTTTCGAGTCGGGACCCTCGGTGATCTGCGGATCCTGCCCGAGAGCAGCGCCCGGCGGATTGCACCAGGTGCCCGTCCAGCCGTTGCCGTTGCGCGACACGTCGATGATGAAATGCTTCCAGCCGACGCGTGACGACACCTTGCCGGCGTAGTCGCGCTCGGACTGCGTGCGGTCGAAGTTCGAGACGTTCGTGAAGAAGCCGCGCGCGTCGGCGATTCCCGCGGCCTTCAGCCGGTCGGCCTGCGCGGCGGGAGACAGCCAGCGGGCGTTGCCGCCGTCGAGGTACGTGGCGACTCCCGCCGAGGCGAGGATCTTCACCGCCGAATGGATCACGCTCGGACGGGATGCGGCGACACTCGCGCACTTCGCGCTCGCGAGCATGGCCAGCGAGTCCGGCTCGACGAGCACCACGGCGTGCCGGCCCGCGAGTTCGGAGGCGATGACGCGATTCCACGCGAGGTACTGGTCCGGTGCGAGTCCGCCGGCGGAGTACCCACCGCAGTCGCGGTTCGGGATGGCGTACGTGACGAAGACGGGCGTCGCGTGCTGCGCCTCGGCGGCGCGCAGGTGCCGTTGCAGCACGCTGCGCAGCAGGGTGGGTGACGCATACCAGTCCCCCAGCCAGACGGCCGTCGGCTGATCGGCGATCGTGTCGATGAGCGCGGCGCTCGTGGTCTGGCCGCGCACCGCCAGCCAGTCGGCGACGATGCGGGCGTCGCTGTACGGGTCGACGTAAAGGCGACCGGGGAAGACCGGGGCGTCGGCGGCCGCGATCGCGGATGACTGCGCCGGCGGTCGGCTCGGGCCGTTGGCAGGCGCCTGTGCGGTGCCGACGGGCGCGAGGGCACCGAGCATCACGACGACGAGTGCGGCGATGAGACTTTTCATGAGGAACCTCGGTCCTCTCCGTGTGAACGATCGACCGGATGTCCCCTTCGACTATCGACCGATTGTCACCCTCGGTCAGCGATCGCACCACCCGCCACGCAAAAACCGCCCTCCGAGGATTGTGATCCTCGGAGGGCGGTTCGTCAGGCCGTGCGTGGGGCTGTTGCTCAGCGCCCCTCGGCCGCAGCCTTCTGCTTCTCGTACTCGGCGCGGATCTCGGTCATATCGAGAGCGCGCAACTGACCGATCAGGTCTTCGACCGCCTCAGCGGGAAGAGCACCGGCCTGCGAGAAGAGCGGAATGCCGTCGCGGTAGGCGACGAGGGTCGGAATGGACTGGACGCCATACGACGCAGCGAGGTCCTGCTCGGCTTCAGTGTCGACCTTGCCGAAGGTGATGTCGGAGTGCTTCTCCGACGCGCCCTCGAACACGGGAGCGAACATGTGACACGGGCCGCACCAGTCGGCCCAGAAGTCGAGGAGAACAATGCCGTCGGCGACCGACTGGTCATGGTTCTGGCTAGTGATTTCTGTGGTTGCCATGCGGTTAATAACAACCTCCGACCGGGGATATTCCATCCGCCCGACCGCGTCGGACCCTCAGTCGGCCGAAGCGGGCGATTCCGTCCGCGCCGTGTTCCGGTCCGGGGCAACCGTGTTCGGATTCGCCAGCTGCCAGTTGATCGAGTGCGCGAGCGCCGCGAGGAGCGCGATGGACAGCCCTGCGCCCAGCGCCCACAGTGCGAGAGCGACCGTCACCGTGTCGGACGTATCCGTCAGCCAGATGAGCAATAGGAGGACGCCGATCGTACCGAGGGTGGTTGCGATCGTGTAGAGGACGAAGAGGGGCCGGTTCTCCCGAACGGCCGGCCGGTTCAGCTACATGAGCGAAGCCTATGCGCGGCGCCCGTACCGGGACAGGACCCCGATGAGGTGACGGCCGGGACGCACCATGCGCGGTTCCGTCGTTTGCCACTTGTGGTGGTTATCCCGGCCGTGAGACAACCGCAAGTGGCAAACGACGGATGCGACTTCCTAGTCGGTCGACGAGCTCTGCTGCTGTACGGCGTCCTTGCTCGACTGCGCCTGCTCCCGCACGCCGTCGGCCGCGTCGGACGCCTCGGCCTTCACCGTGTCGACCGCATCCGTCGCCGTAGACTTCACAGCGTCGAACGCGTCCTGCGCGGGTTGCTTCAGGTCGCTCGCGACGCCCTTGGCCGTGCTTGCGAGGTCGTCCATCAGCGGTTGCGCGGCATCCTTCACCTGCGAGGCCAGCTTCTTCTCGGCGTCGCTCGCGGGGATGAGGGATGCGGCCAGCCAGCCGATCCCCACGGCGATGAGGCCGACGGCGAGCGGGTTGCCCTTGACCGCGGACTGCGCCTTGTCCGCCGTGTCGGACACCGTGCTCGAGGCCGAGTCGCGGGCGTCCGAGGCGGAGCCCATCACGTGTTCGCGAGCGGAGCGGAACGCGCCCTTGACCTTGTCCGCCTGACGTTCGGCGATCTTCGACGGGCTCACCTTGTCGGCCAGCGCGTCGACGTTCGTGCCGAGTTCGCGACGTGTCTCTTCGATGTTGGAGCGGATCTCATCCGGATTGTTGCTCATCGGTTCTCTTCATTTCGTTTCAGTGTTTCGGGAATCTCTTTGATGGTGTCGACGGTCTGAGGCGCTCCCGCGACGGACTTGAGGGCCTTGCGTCCCTGCAGGTACAGCACCAGGGCGACGACCAGCCAGATGACGGCGACGATCAGACCGGACCAGGCGTTCCCGACCAGGTAGCCGAGCGCCCACCAGACAGCGATCGAGATGAACAGCACGCCCATGACGGCGGCGTAGCCGGCCCCGCCGAGCAGTCCGGCGCCTTTGCCCGCGCGGGTGGCGGACTCCTTCACCTCGGCCTTCGCCAGCTCGAGTTCCTGACGCATCAGGGTGGAGACGTCGCGGGTGACCTCGCCGAGGAGGTCGCCGAGCGAGGTGTTCGCCGCCTTCTGCTCCGACGGGGTGGGGATGTCGGTCATCGGGTGATGTCCGGATCCTGGCCCTCGTCGTCGCTTGCGACATCGTCGCTGCGATCGGTGAGGAGTTCGGCGTACAGGGGCGTCGTGGGCTCGGCGGGCGCATCCGGGGTCGCGTATGACGCGTTCTGGATGCCCGGCTCGCGGACCTCGGGAGCGGGGACCGGCGACTGGCCCCACGGCATCTGGGGCTCGGGCTGCGCATCGGCGTGCGGCGCAGCAGCGGATGCGGACGAGCCGGAGCTCCCTGCGCCGGACGCGTCCGAGGTACCGGAAGCATCCGAAGCGTCGGAGGCGCCCGAGGCGAGCGAGCGCGTCAGGCGCCCGGCCACCGCACCGGCGGCGACGGCGAGCGCGATGAACGCGCCCGGCCGGCGGGCGGCGTACGACTTGAGCTCGGTGAGCAGCGATCCGGGGTCACGGGAGTCGAGGTACGACGCGGCGCTTCCGGCGCGAGCAGCGGCGCGCGAGACGAGGTCGGAGGCGAGTCCTCCGGACGAGTTGCGAGCCATGTCGGCGAGTTCGTCGCTGACCGACTGCAGACCGTCTGCGACGCGCTGCTGCTGCAGGGCCGCCTGCTCGCGGAGCTCGCTCTGCGTCTGGTGCAGCAGGTCGGTCGCCTGCGACTTGGCCTCTCCGACGACGTCGGCGGCCTGGTCTTTCGCGGTGTCGAGGACACGGGTGCCGCCGTCGACGACCTCGTCCTTCATCGCGCCCGCCTGATCGGCGACGACCTGCTTGGTGGACTGGTCGGCGGCGGCGTCGCGCGGGAATGCGTTCGGTGCAGCGCCGGAATAGGTGTCTGTCATGATGTGGTTTCCTTCGGGTCGATCTGGCGGTCGATGTCGGATGGACCGCCGTTGGTGGTCTCAGTGTTCGTGCACGATGCGGCACCGACAAGGGATTGTGGAGTGCACGGGTGGCGGGTACACGCGGGGGCGGAAGACTGCGAGGCGGCGGCTTTCGCGTGTCGCCGGTATCTCGGACGCGACCATTGACGCGGACCCGATGCAGTGGTTCATTCGGGTGAGTTGCCAGGACCTCGGCGGCACCCAAACGATCGGAGACCGCTGATGAGCGACACGGACAAGACCACCGGCACGGACACGACGGGCTCGGCCGACCCGAGCGACGCCGAGAAGAAGCGGACGGACGACATCCCCGACGGATCGTCGTCGGAAGGTTCCGATGACACCGACCGTGACACCGCGTCAGGCGGCCCCGCCGAGTAATCCCGGGTGACCCCTCGATCGTCCGATCGAGGGGTCACCGCCGGGCTACTTGCCGATGCGGCCGTACATGGCGTCGACATCGGCCAATTCGAGATCCGCCGTCGCCTGGATCAGCTTCAGCAATTCCGGATCGAGTCCGGGTGCGTACTCTTCGAAGCGCTCCGTCGCGATGACGGACGGGACGCCCTCCGGTGCCTGCTCGGACGCATCGAGCTCCGTGCCGTCCTTCGACGGCGACAGCCCCCGGAAGATCTTGCCGGCCTCGGATTGGCCGGCGAGGTCGAACGTGTACTGCTTGCTCTGCAGGCCGAGGTCGGTCAGCTTCTTCACCTCGGGAAACTTCTCGGCGTTGGTCTTCGGGATCGGGAGCAACTTGTTCCAGTCGACTCCGAGAGTCTCGAGGGCCTTCGCATAGCCGTTCTCGTGAGCCTGGTCGCGAACGATCAGGTACGAGATCGTGGATCGCGCCGTCTTGTTCTCGGTCATCTCGTAGATGCGGCACTTCTGCAGCCGGCCCGTCGATTCGAGCATCAGGTTGTACAGCAGGTCGAGCACGAGGTTGCCCGAGTTGTAGACGTAGCTGCCCGACCACGGGTTGCCCACCGCGTCCACCGGGAGCGCACCCTGTGCGCCCACCAGATAGTGGTGGATGTTGCCCTCGGAGAGCGCGATGTTGAGCGGGATCGCACCGCCGGCACCCGGCTTGTCGAGCGGGTCGGTCTTCTTGCCCTGGTACTGCGGCGAGCCGTCGAGCAGGCGGGAGATCGTGGTTCCGATCAGCTCGACGTGGCTGATCTCCTCGGTGCCGATGCCCTGGATGAGGTCACGGTACGGCTTGGCC
Organism: Leifsonia poae; assembly: GCF_027921845.1. Lineage (GTDB taxonomy): Bacteria > Actinomycetota > Actinomycetes > Actinomycetales > Microbacteriaceae > Leifsonia > Leifsonia poae. The sequence continues at coordinate 103,575 of NZ_BSEN01000013.1, read as the reverse complement.
GCGGGACCGCGGAAGTTCATCGCCTGGAAGAGGTACTGCATCATCGTGCGCATCTCGCCGAACTGGCCGCCGAGCCCTTCCTGGAGCGCGTTGGCGGCGCCGGGATCGGGCTCGTCCTGCTCGATGTCGTTGATCAGATTCTGGACGTGAAAGAACATGAGACCTCCAGGTCTTGTGCCGGCGCGGGATGGCCGACTCCCTGTTGACGGTCCTCAGATAACGGGCGACCACCACCCATTGACCTCAGGTCGATTGACGGATCGGGACGCGGCGTCCGAAACCCGCCAGCGTTGAGGAGCGACGCGTCGAAGGATGGACTCGAGGCGCGGATGTGAGCGCGCCGCCGACCAGCGAAGGATCCTCAGTGACCAGCACCCACGTCGCCATCGACCCGGCCATTCTGTACTTCGGCACCCCCGTCGCCCTCATCAGCACACAGGACGAGGATGGCGTGCAGAACCTTGCCCCGATCTCGTCGATCTTCTGGCTCGGGCACCGTGCCGTGCTCGGCGTCGCCGCGCGGTCGCAGACCGGCCTCAACCTGACGGGCACGCGCGAATGCGTAATCAATCTCCCCGATGCCTCTCTCGTCGACGCCGTCGATCGGCTCGCGCTGACGACGGGGCGGCATCCGGTCTCCGAACGCAAGTCGGGCGTGGGCTACCGACACGTGCGCGACAAGTTCGCACATGCCGGCCTCACTCCCCTGCCGTCGGACACCGTTGCGCCCGCGAGGGTCGCCGAGTGCCCCGTGACGATGGAGGGGCCGGTCATGCGCCTGCACGAGCTGGAAAGCGATGATCCGGCCCGAGCAGGCGGCATCGTGCTCGCCGAGGTTGCGGTGACACGGGTGCATGTGCACCAGGAACTCCGGATGGCCGGACATCCGAATCGCGTGGACCCGCTGCGCTGGCATCCCCTGCTGATGTCATTCCAGCGGTTCTTCGGCATGGGCGGCGAGGTCAGCCCGTCGCGTCTCGCCTCGATCGACGAGGAGTGGTACCGGCCGGGGGCCCCGGCACGGGTCCTCGTGCAATGAGGGGTCGCAACACGCCGTGTGGTCGACCCCGAAGCGGCGTGTTGCGACCCCTCATTCCGGCGTCTCGCCTCAGGAGAGCCCCGTCGTGTCCGCGGAGACCCGCTTCACGCCGTCGAGTTGCGCGATCGCGGAGATCAGCGCCTCGACGTCGGACCTGCGACCCTTCACGTGGATGCTGAACTCCATCGCCGCGCCGTTCTCGGCCTGACTCATCTCGTCGATGCGCGTTTTCGCGCCGTTGGCCGCGCACAGGTCGATCACCGCCTGGATGGCGTCGCCGTCATGCGCCGCGAGCACGACGACGGTCGCCCCGGTCGTGCGCCGGATCAGCCGCCCGGCGATCGGCATCGACCCCACCGTCACCAGATGGAGCGCCGTGCCCGCCACCGCGAGGATCGGCAGGCCGGCGGCGCAGGCCATCCCGACCGCGGCCGTCACCCAGATGGACGCAGCGGTCGTCAGGCCAACCACGTTCCCGCGATTGACGAAGATCACGCCCGCGCCCACGAATCCGATCCCCGTGACCACCTGGGCGGCGATCCGGGTCGGGTCGATCGGATGCAGGCCGAGGCTCGTGAAGCCGTAGGCGGAGACCAGGGTGAACAGGGCGGCGCCCACCCCGACCAGGATGTGCGTCCCGAGCCCCGCGCTCTTGAACCGGCGCTCGCGCTCGAACCCGATCACGCCCGACAGCACGAACGCGAGCAGGAGCAGCAGAAGCTGGGTCGCGAGACCCCCTCCGCCGAGCCACACCTCCACGCGACCACCACACCTTTCCTCGTCCGGCCCCGCAGTGCCGAAGTCCCGGTGGTGTCGCACGGTAGCGCCGCACGGTGATCGAGGGCATCACCCGGACCGGATGATGTGCCGGCGGTGCTGTGTCCAGGCGGTTGCGCATCCCGTCGTTCGAGGACATCATCGCTCACGGAGTCGCCATCGTGGCGTCGCCATCGAAGGAGAAATCGCATGCAGTTCAGGTACCTCGGCAACTCGGGTTTCAAGATCTCGGAGATCACCTACGGCAATTGGCTCACTCACGGGTCGCAGATCGAGAACGACACAGCCACCGCATGCGTGCGAGCAGCTCTGGATGCCGGGATCACCACCTTCGACACGGCCGACGTCTACGCCAATACGGTGGCCGAGTCGGTGCTCGGCGAGACCCTGAAGGGCGAGCGCCGCGCCTCGATCGAGATCTTCACCAAGGTGTTCGGGCCGACGGGACCGAAGGGCCACAACGATGTCGGGCTCTCGCGCAAGCACATCCTGGAGTCGATCAACGGTTCGCTCGAGCGCCTCCAGACCGACTACGTCGACCTCTACCAGGCGCACCGCTTCGACTTCGAGACCCCGCTCGAAGAGACCATGCAGGCCTTCGCGGACGTCGTGCGCCAGGGCAAGGCCCTCTACATCGGTGTGAGCGAGTGGACGGCCGAGCAGTTGCGCGCCGGTGCCGCCCTTGCGAAGGAGCTCAACATCCAGCTGATCTCGAACCAGCCCGAGTATTCGGCCCTCTGGCGCGTGATCGAGGAGGAGGTCGTTCCGACGTCGAAGGAGCTCGGCATCTCGCAGATCGTCTGGTCGCCGATCGCGCAGGGGGTGCTCACCGGCAAGTACAAGCCGGGCGCTCCGCTGCCCGAGGGCAGCAGGGCGACCGACGAGCGCGGCGGCAAGGACACCGTCAAGCGCTTCCTCGGCGACGACATCCTGACGCGGGTGCAGCAGCTCGAACCGATCGCCCGGGAGCTCGACCTGACGTCGGCGCAGCTCGCCGTCGCGTGGGTACTGCAGAACGACAACGTGGCTGCAGCGATCATCGGGGCCTCCCGCCCGGAGCAGGTCGCCGAGAACGCCGCGGCGTCCGGGGTCACGATCCCGGCGGAATTCCTCTCACGGATCGACGACGTGCTCGGCGACGTGGTGGAACGCGACGCGTCCCACACGGCGACGCGCTCGCCGGCAACACGCGAGGCGTAGCGCTCGGTGCAATGCGACCCGGGCGGCCGGGTCGCATCGCCAGCGGCCCTGCCGCGAACGTCAGTTGCTGTGGCAGCCGAGTTGCACGAGGTCGGCGGGCAGCAGGTTCTCGGCGCAGACGTTGTTCCTCGACCGAACCGTCCAGGCGCCGTCGACCCACTCGAACACCGCCGTGATCTCCGACTGCTGCAGGATGACGGCGGCGATGGCCCACGTGCCGCTGCACTGCGGATGATCGATCGTGCCGTCGAGCCCGGCGCGCGTGCGGGCCGCCTTCAGCAGGTCGGCACTGCACTGCGGAGATCCGGCCGCCGCCGTCGGTGACGGTGTCGGTGAAGGGGCGGCGGAGGGTGTCGCCGAGGGCGTGGTCGGCGGTGCCGTCGCCCCACCGCGCGACGGCACCGCCCCGTATCCGATGGCCCCCATCGGACCGGCGATCTGGCCGATCATCGCCCACGTGTTTCCATCGGAGCTCGACGCGACCCTCGAACCGACGAGCGCGTGCATGGGATTCGGCAGGTCGGACTCCTCCGTCGCGACGAGCCAGCGGCCGGAGCCGTAGCCGGCGGCTTCGACCCTGGTCCCCTCGAGACCCGCGGCAGGAGCTGTCTGCCACGACGCGCCGTCCGTGCTCGTGTCGGCGAGGCCGTCGGTCGGCGATGGGGTGAACGTCAGCGGATCCGGGAGCGCGTGGGTGTTCGCATTGATCAGCCAGGTCCCCGATCCGTAGGTCACGGCTCCTCCCGTCTGGTTCTCCAGCGCGTCCGCCGCCTGCGGCGTCCAGTGCTCGCCGTCGGTGCTGCCGTAGACCTTCACCGGCGGAGCGAGCGCGATCCCCGCGACAGCAGTCCAGCGGCCGTCTCCGTAGGCGACCGACGACAGCCCGGTGAGGCCGTACTTGCTCGTATCGGCCACCGTCGCGACCGGTCGCCAGTCGGATCCGTTCGAGCTGGAGTAGACGATCCCCGCTCCGCCCGCCTGCGATTGATAGCCGAGCGAGCCGGCCGGCGCATCCCCCACCGCCTCCCATCGGCCGCCGCCGAAGGCGACCCCGTTGAGCTGTCCGGGAACACTCGCCGCCTTCTTCCACGTGCGCAGATCCGCGCTGGTCAGGATGTCCGACTGAGGCACGTCGAAGACCGGGGGCAGCGTGACCGCGACCCAGTGCCCGTTCGCGTAGCCGAGCCCGGAGATCAGTTCATGCGGAACGGTGGCGACGTGCGCCCAGGATCTTCCGTCCGCGCTCGTCCAGACCTCCGTCTGGTCGACGATGCTGGTGCCGGTCGATGTGCTCCAGGATGCCGCGGCCCACAGCGCGGTCACCGGTCCGACCGCCTGCTGATAGACCGTGCCGGTGCCGAGATCGACGAGTTGCAGGTCGCCACCGCTGGCCCCGGGCTTCACCGCGATCACGTTCTTCGGGGCGTAACCGGCCCACCGCTTGCCGACCACATGCGCCGCGGTGAGAGACAGGGGCTGGGGCGCGGTCAGCGGGTTGCCGCAATTGCACTTCACCCGTGGCGTGCCGGTCGCATCCACCATCACCGCCGTGCCCGCCTGCAGAACGGAGACGAGCGTTGTCGCCGCCCCGTTGCGGTAGCCGTGGTTGATCACGAGGGTGTCGCTGTTCAGGATGACCGGCGTCAGCGACGCCACGTACGCGCCGATGTTCTTCGCCCGGACCCCCAGTACGCGGGCCCAGGCCGCAGCCTTCGCCGGGTTGGCCGTGAGGAACGACACCAGCTTCTGCGGATCGCAGACCTGGGCGTCCCCGCTGCCGCCGTAGAGTCCTGGCGTCGTTCCGGTCGCCACCGGCGTGTGCGTGGCTTTGGCGACGGGGAGCGTCTTGCGCAGCTGGGCGCTCTTCTGCACGACGGTGTCGGCGGCGTCGGGCGTCGCACTCGCGACGGTCGCGGTGAACGGATTCGCTCCCGGCGTGGACGACGGCACGAGAGCCACCGACACGGCAGCGTTGCTCGACACGGCGAAGTACACCGCGCCCGCGGCGCCGACGAGCACCACGGCCGCGACGATCGCGCCCACGATCCACCAGCGCCGACGGCGCCCGACGGATGTCTCGGTCACGGCTCACCCGCTCACGACATACGACGGCAGGCGGCGAGACCCTCGCCCGTCGAGTCGTTGCTGTTCAGCGGTTGATCGTGAAGTCGTTGTCGCCGTTGCCGTCATCGTCGGCATCCGGTCGCGTGGCCGGCTTCCCACCATCTTCAGGCATCTGAGCCTCCTCGAGGCGGCCTCGGGTGCCGCCTGATGGCTGGATACTAGTCCTCCGGGTCAGTCGCGGTAAAGCTAAATTGAGGATTCGTCATTCATTCTTGCGACGCATCCAGTGCTCGCGCAGGAAGACCCGGCCGAACCACGCGCTGAGGCCGTTGCCCTCGTACTCGTTCGGATCGGCGTCGAGCACCTCGGTTCCCTGGGGCTCCGGCAGCGCGGCGGCGTCGTCGACGGTCAGCGTGGTGTGCACGGCCGCGGTCGTGATCCGCCCCACGAGGTCGGCGTCGACGAAGCGCAAGCCGGCGCTCGTCTTCACGGCGATGCCGTCGAAGAGGTCGATCGAGGGGTCCTGCAGCACGTGCTCGACCGTGCCGAGCTCGGTGCCTTCGGCTGTCAGGATCGGCGTGCCCTTGGCGAGCGCGGTGTAGGCGATAGTGGTCTCATCCGTCATGCCGGCCACTGTAACCCCGCCGCTCGCGCGCGGGCCAGCGCACGATGACCGCGTACTGTGCATCTCGCCATACTCACCGTGCCGCGGTAGCCTGTGCGCATGACCTCGGGGAGCGGTCAGGTGGGGATCCGGTCGGAGTCGTCGCTCAGGGCCCGAGGTCCACGTCGCGCATCTCGGCACCCCGACCGCGAAAATCGCCGTAACGGGCCCACATCAACCGCACCCGGATGACCACCACGCCCGACGCGAGGGAATCCGCGAACTGCGGGAACGCCGATACGTACGCCGCTGCACAACGCTCGAGTTCCTCCCCCTCCGGCAGGTCTGCCTCGCCCTCGCACTGCAGAGTCGTGCCGTCGGCGCCGCCGATCACCACGGCCACGCGCGAATCGCGCCGGATGTTCGACACCTTGCGCGACGACGGCCGGGCATCGAAGACCAGTTCGCCTCGATCCGTCGCGGCGACGGACAGGTACGCCGCTTGCGGTGCGCCATCCGGACCGATCGTGGACACGACTGCGTCACCGTGCCCCCGCACATATCCGATGAATTCCGTTCGATCCATGCGTTGCATCGTATTCGGCGCGGTGCTGTCGATTTCTGCATTGCTGTTCGACAGACAGGTGTAAGGAAAGATAGTCCCCACCGGAATTGGAGAACCCCATGGCCCAGTACGCGGTCCTGATCTACACGAAGAACCCCGCCGACGAGAACCTGACCACCGACGATCGCGACGCGCACAGCCGCTACGCCGACGAACTCGTCGGGTCGGGCGCGATGGTCGCGGCCTTCGCGCTGCACCCGGCCGCCACCACGGCGACCTCGATCCGAAGCGATGCGGTCACCGACGGTCCCTTCATCGATGCCAAAGAGGTCGTAGCCGGCTTCTATGTGATCGAGGCACCCGATCTGGATGCCGCGCTGGAGATCGCCGGACGCAACCCGATCACCCAGCAGGGCGGCGGCGTCGAGGTGCGGCCCGTCGAAGGCGGCTTCATCGTCGACAGAGCCGCCGTCGACGGATGACGGACGACGCCGCCGCCGTGCGCGCGGCGATCGCGGATGCGCACCGTCGCAGCTGGGGCCGTGTCCTGGCGACGACGGTGCGCGTCACGCGCGACCTCGACCTCGCGGAGGAGGCCGTGCAGGAGGCGTACGTCTCGGCCGTGGCGGCCTGGCAGCGCGACGGAATCCCCGAGAATCCGGAGGGGTGGCTCACCACGGCCGCCCGCCGTCGCGCCGTCGACGCGATCCGGCGAGAGAGCGCGCTGCGGGCGAAACTGCCGCTGCTGCTCGAGCCGGAGGCCACGGACGGGGCGGACGCGTTCGTGGCCGAGCTCGCGCCCGTCGCCGACGATCGCACCGCCGACATCCCGGATGAGCGGCTGCGCCTGATCTTCCTCTGCTGCCACCCGGCCCTCGCCCAGGATGCCCAGCTGGCCCTGACGCTCCGCCTGGTGTGCGGCGTTCCGACCGCCGACATCGCGCGGCTGTTCCTGGTGCCGGAGCCGACGATGGCCGCCCGGATGACGCGCGCCAAGAAGAAGATCGTGACGGCCCGCATCCCGTATCGCGTGCCGGCCGCCGCCGAGTTGCCCGACCGCCTGCGCGCCGTGCTGGGCGTCATCCACCTGTTGTTCACCACCGGTCACACGTCTCCGTCTGGCGCGTCTTTGATGCGCACCGAACTCGCCGATCAGGCGCTGGCTCTCGCCCGGATGCTCAGCGAACTGATGCCCGACGAGCCGGAGGTGCGCGGGCTGCTCGCGCTCATCCTGGTGACGGACGCCCGCCGCTCGACGCGGGTCGACCCGGATGGCCGGCTCGTTCGGCTCGAACATCAGGACCGCTCGCAGTGGGATCGGAGCGCGCTGGCCGAAGCGCACGACCTGATCGTGGACGGCCTGCGCGTCGGCGGCGCCGGGCGCTACGCACTGCAGGCCGCGATCGCCTCGCTGTACGCCGAAGCGCCCACCTACGAGCGGACCGACTGGCCGCAGCTCGTCGAGCTCTACGACGCGTTGCTCGTCACGTGGCCATCGCCGGTCGTCGCCGTGAATCGCACGGTGCCGCTGTCGATGGTGCGCGGCCCCGAGCAGGCGCTGGCCGAGCTGGAGGAACTCCAACAGGATGCGCGGCTGGCCGGCTATCCCTACCTGCCGGCGATCGTGGCCGAGCTGCTGCTGCGACTGGGCCGCGACGACGAAGCCGTGGTCGCGCTCGAGCGGGCGCGCGAACTGACCGCCAACGAGACCGAGCGGACGTTTCTGAGCGAGCGCATCGCTCAGGTGCGAAACACGGCTCGAGAATCGTCCCGCTAGCGCTTCGCGAGCACGATCAGGGGCGTGACGTAGTGCTCGGTGACCAGGCCGCCGAGCTCCCGCACCGCGATGGCCGCCTCGTCGGCCTCTGCCGGGGACCAATCGCTGAACGTGGTGAAGAGCCCGCGGACCTGCTGCTCGTCGAGGTCTGTGCTCCAGCGGAGCTCCTCGATCAACTCGATCGCGAAGTGGCCGCGGGCCGTGAGCTCGCGCGCCCACCGATCGGTCTCCAGCTCGCTGGGGCCCGGTCGTTCGAGAGCGTCACGCCGGGCAACGATCGCCTCGATCCGCTCGCGGAACGGTGTCACTGCTACCGACGTATCACCGTAGGCGTTCCGCCACACGGCGAACCGGCCGCCTGCGGTCAGAGCGTGGTGGACTTTCGGGAGCACGACCTCCCGTTTCATCCAGTGGATGGACGTGGCGGCCACGGCGAGCTCGAACGATCCCGGAGCGAGCACCGCGTCTTCGGCACGCGCCACCTGCACCGTCGCGGCCGGATAGCGCTCGCGGAGCCGTGCGGCCAGCCGCTCGCCCGGTTCGACCGCCGTCACCTCGAGTCCCGCACGCAGCAACGGACCCGTCGCCTGCCCGGTGCCGGCGCCGAGATCGACGGCTCGACCACCGGTGCGCAGCGCGCCCAGCTCACGCAGGCGGCTCCATAGAGCATCCGGATAGGCGGGTCGCGCCCGCTCGTAGAGCTCGGCGAGCGCGTCGAAGTGCATCGGGTCCGGCGTGGCCATACCCGATGATGGCACGGTCGCCGAGAACCGAACAGGCGCTCGATCGGCCAAGATCGTGAGGTGACTGACGTTCTCGGGTCGAAGGGCGCGAGCACGGCAGACGGAACGGATGGGAGCAAGCGGAACGATGCGATTCAGCCAGGCCGAACTGCAGGCCTTCACCGGCAAGACTCTGCCCGACCTCATCCCGCGGCCGACACGACTGCTGATCGTCGGGATCAAACCGGGGCTGCTCACCGTCGCCGTGCAGGCCCACTTCGCCCGGCGCGGCAACCGCTTCTATCCCGCGCTGTTCCGGGCCGGCATCACGGACCACGTCATCGACGCGTCCTCCGGCTTCGACCCGGCCGACGTGCGGCAGCTGGAGGATCGCGGGATCGGCATCACCTGCATCGTTCCGGGAGCGACGGCGCGCGCCGCCGAGCTGACCCCGGCGCAGTTGCGCGCGGGCGGGGCGGCGCTCCGTGAGCGCGTCGCGGACATCCGGCCCTCGGTCGTCGCGTTCCTCGGCATCAGCGCCTATCGCATCGCCTTCGACGAGCCGAAGGCGCTGGTCGGCCGTCAGCCGCTCGACTGGGGTTCGTCGCAGGTCTGGGTCGTGCCGAACCCGAGCGGGCTGAACGCGCACGCGTCGCTGGCCGACCTCACTGCCGCGTACCGCGAGGTGGCGGTCGCCGCCGGCATCGACCCCTACCCGGTGGTCGCCTGAGCTGCGATCGAGTCGACCCGTAATCGAGTCGACCTGCGATCGAGTCGACCTGCGATCGAGTCGGGGGATATTCACGCGTGGACCTCGAAAGGTGCGATTAATCCCCGACTCGATCGCACGCAGGTCGCGGCAGGCGCGACGGACGCTTCCGGGCCCTGACGCCGTGGCGGAGGTCGGGGCTATACTCGGGCACCATCACGGTCCCCGGTCACTCCATGAGAGGACAGCCGATGTCACTGTTCAAGAGACATCCGAAGCATGATGACGGCCACTCACGCGACGACGACGTCGCCGTCGAGCGGTACGAGTATCTGCTCGCGACGGCCCAGCCCGACATGATCACCAAGATGCACCTCGAGGCGTTCGCGAAGCTCTCCGACGAGCAGCGCGATGTCGTCTTCCAGCGGTTCGTCGACCATGCGGCGACCCCGGATGACCGGCCGATCGACGCCACACCGGCCACGCTCGCCCGGGTGGCCACCGACGCCGAGACACGGCGACCGGGCAGCCTGCTCCGCATCCTCGGGCCTCAGGGTGCGGATGGGAGCGGAGACAACGTGCTGCTCGCGACCATCTCCGGGCTGATCGTCGCCTCCCCCCTCGCCGCCGCTCTCTTCCCCTACGACTACGGGGCCGGCACCGGACTCTGGTCGGAAGATGCGGACGACAGTTTCGACTACTAGACCCTCCGGCCGCGGCCGACGCCGCCGCGTGCACGCCTGACACAACAACACGACACCACACGACAGGGGAAACAGTATGCAGCGCAGCGAATACGACGTCATCATCATCGGCGGGGGCGCGGTTGCCGAGAACGTCGCGGAGCGAGCGGTGCAGGGCGGATTGTCGGCGGCGCTGATCGAGCACGAGCTCGTCGGCGGGGAGTGCTCATTCTGGGCGTGCATCCCGTCGAAGGCGTTGTTGCGGCCGGCTCAGAGCATCCGCGAGGCGCAGGCGGTCGAGGGTGCGGCGGAGGCGGTGACGGGCACGCTCGATGTGGAGGCGGTGCTGCGGCGCCGCGATCGACTCGTCTACGACTGGAACGACCAGAGCCAGGTCGACTGGGTCGACAGCACCGGAATCGACCTGATCCGCGGGCACGGCGAGCTCGCGGGCGAGAAGCAGGTGAACGTCACCGCAGCGGACGGCTCGACGACGCTGCTGACGGCCCGCGCGGCGGTAGTGGTGTCGACCGGCTCCGATCCGGTCATCCCCGACACACCCGGCCTCGCCGACAGCGCCCCGTGGACCAGCCGCGACGCCACCAGCGTCAAAAAAGTCCCGAAGCGCCTGGCCATCCTCGGCGGCGGAGTGGTCGCGACCGAGATGGCGACGGCCTACGCGGGTTTCGGCTGCGAGGTCACACTCGTCGCCCGGCACGGCCTGCTGACCGCCATGGAGCCGTTCGCCGGCGAAATGGTCACCGACGCACTGCGGGAGCAGGGCGCGACGGTGCTGCTGAACACGAACGTGACCAAGGTCGAGCGCGCCGCCGACGGGGTGCACCTCGACATCGAGGGCGGCGACCCGATCGTCGCCGACGAGATCCTGGTCGCAACCGGCCGCAAGCCGCGAACCGAAGCCGTCGGCCTCGAGACCGTCGGCCTGAAACCCGGCGACTGGCTGCCGACCGACGACACGATGCGCCTGCCCGGCTTCGACTGGCTCTACGCCGTCGGAGATGTGACCCACCGCGCCCTGCTCACGCACCAGGGCAAGTACCAGGCACGCATCGTCGGCGAGGTGATCGTCGCCCGCGCGAACGGCGACGAGGTCTTCGACGAACCGTGGGGCGCACACGTCGCCACGGCCGACCACGAGGCGGTGCCGCAGGTGACGTTCACCGAGCCGGAGGTCGCATCCGTCGGGTTGACCGAGGCGGCAGCGCGCGCGGCCGGCTACACGGTCAGCGTCGCCGACTACGACATCGGCTGGGTGGCCGGCGCCGTGGTGCGGGCCGATGGCTACAAGGGACAGGCCCGGATGGTCGTCGACGACGACCGGCGCGTCGTGCTGGGCGTGACCCTGGTCGGGCCGGATGTCGGCGACCTGCTGCACGCCGCGACCACCGCCATCGTCGGGCAGGTCCCCATCGACCGGCTGTGGCACGCCGTGCCGTCGTATCCGACGGTGAGCGAGATCTGGCTGCGGCTGCTGGAGACGTACCGGCTGAACATGAGGAAAGCCGCGCAAGCCGACCGATAACGCGCAAGCCAACCGATAAGGAGTCGTGACCGTATGTACATGAAGCTTGAAGTCGTCCTCCTCCCCGTCTCCGACGTGGACAGGGCGAAAGAGTTCTATGCGACGAAACTCGGCTGGCGCTTGGACGCCGACTTCGCCGTCGACGACAGCTACCGCATCGTCCAGCTCACCCCGCCCGAGTCGGAGGCGTCGATCATCTTCGGCACCGGCCTGATCGACACCCCTCCCGGCTCGGTTCAGGGACTGCAGCTGACCGTGTTCGACATCGAGGAGGCCCGGGATGCGCTGGTGAAGGCGGGCGTCGCGGTGTCGGAGATCTTCCACGATGTCACGGGCGTCTTCCATCACGCCGGTCTGAAGGACCGCGTGACCGGCCCGGCGCCCGAAGGCAAGTCGTACGGCTCGTTCGCCTCGTTCGATGATCCGGATGGCAACGGCTGGCTTCTGCAGGAGATCAAGACAAGGCTCCCGGGACGATGAGCGACACGAACGAGCCCCTCAGCGATGAAGAGATGACCCCGGTCATCCTCGACCACCTGAAGCAGGCGGCGGACGCGCACGGCGTGCACGAGGAGACCGAGCTCAACGGCGTCTACGACGAGCAGTGGCCCGAATGGTATGCCGCGCACATGGTGGAGACCCTGCGCGCGGCCGGCTATCGGCTGGTCCGCACAGCGTAGAAGACCGCACGCCAGGCGCGGGAACAATTCCGGCCGACCCACCGTTTACTGACATGTCAACTACTTTGTTGACACGTCAATGAACTGAGGTCATCATGGTCAACCCCGAGCGTCTGACAGACGACGAGCTCGCGGTGTGGCGCTCGCTGATGGACACGACGACGGACCTGCGCCGGCTCCTCGCCGCGCAACTGCAGGAGGTCGCCCTCTCGCCCGGCGATTACGCCGTGCTGCTCGCGCTCACCGAGGCCGCCGATCGCACACTGCGCTCCTCGGAACTCGCCGACGCCATCGACTGGGAGCGCAGTCGCCTCTCGCACCATCTCGGCCGGATGGAACGGCGCGGGCTGCTGCGCCGCGAGGAATGCCCCGGCGACAACCGCGGCGCCTTCGTCGTGCTCACCGACGACGGGATCGACGCGCTGCGGCGCGCATCCGGACCGCACCTGCGCGCCGTCAAGCACTACTTCGCGGACGCCCTGAGCGCCGAGCAGGTCGCGCACCTCGCCGACGCCCTCGGCACGGTCCGCACACATCTCGAGACCGTGGGAGGACACGAATCATGACCGAGATCACTCTGGGACGTCCCCGCGTCGCCATCCTCGGGGTCGGCCACGTCGGTTCTGCGCTCGCGCGCGTGATGCTCGACGCCGGCTACGAGGTCTCGGTCGCGGCATCCGGCGATCCGGCCAAGATCGCCCTGATCGCAACCGTTCTGATGCCCGGCGCACACGCTACCTGGGCCGCAGAGGCGGTCGCGGAGGCCGACATCGTCGTGCTCGCCATCCCGCTGCACCGGTTCCCGTCACTCGACCACCGGATGCTCGACGGCAAGATCGTCATCGACACGATGAACTACTGGGCGCCCACCGACGGGGTGCAGCCCCTGTTCGAGGACACCCCGCTGACCAGCAGCGAGGTCGTGCAGAACCTGCTGCCCGACGCGACCGTGGTCAAGACCTTCAACCACATCGGCTACCACGAGATGGAAGAGGAACGCCGCCCGGCCGGCTCCGCGGAGCGCCGTGCGCTCGGCGTCGCCTCGGACGACCCCGAGGCGGCCGCGCTCGTCGGAACACTCGTCGACGCGATCGGCTACGACGTGATCGCCCTCGACAACCTGCGCGACGGCGTCGCGTTCGAGCCCGGTGGACCCGTATTCGGCGCGCGGCTCACCGCCGACGAGTTCGAGCAGGCCGTATCGGTTCGGGCCGCGGCCTGACGCCGCGGCGCACCACCACCACCATCACCAGAAAGAACCATAAATGAACACCGAAACCCCCACTCCCGCCTTTCCTCTGCAATTCGGCCTCGACACCTTCGGCGACGTCACCTTCGACGCTGCCGGGCATCCCCTCTCTCACGCCCAGACGATCCGGAACCTCGTCGAACACGGCGTCGCCGCCGAGCAGGCCGGCCTCGACTTCTTCGGCATCGGCGAACACCACACCGACGACATGCCGTTGTCGGCCGCCGACACGGTGCTGGCCGCGATCGCCGCCCGGACCGACAAGATCCACCTCGGCTCTGCCGTCACCGTGCTCAGCTCCGACGACCCGGTGCGCGTGTTCCAGCGCTACTCGACGCTGAATGCGATCTCGGATGGTCGCGCCGAGGTGATCCTCGGCCGCGGATCGAGCATCGACTCGTTCCCGCTGTTCGGCTTCGAACTCTCCGATTACCAGGAGCTCTTCGAGGAGAAGACCAACCTCTTCGCGCAGCTGCTGCAGGGTGGTCCGGTCACCTGGGAGGGCCGCACCCGCGCCGCCCTGAAAGACCAGGATGTCGTCCCGCACCTCGAGACACCCCTGCCGACCTGGATCGGCGTCGGCGGCAGCCCCGAGTCGGTCGTCCGTGCCGCACGCTACGGGTTCTCGCTCATGCTGGCCGTGATCGGCGGCCCCGTCGGCCGCTTCGCGCCGTACTCGCAGCTGTTCCTGCAGGCGCTCGAACAGTTCGGTCACGCCCCGAAGCCGATCGGACTGCACTCCCCCGGACACGTCGCCCCGACCGACGAGCAGGCCCGTGAAGAGTTCTGGCCGCGCTACCTCGAGGTCATCCGGCGCGTGAGCAAGACCCGCGGTTTCGCGGTTCCGACCGAGGCGTCGTTCCTGCACGAGATCGGCCCGGATGGCTCCCTGTACGTCGGATCGCCCGAGACGGTCGCGACCAAGATCGCACGCAGCATGACGACGGTCAACGCCAACCGCTTCGACCTCAAGTACGCGATGGGCGGCCTCTCCGACGGCGCGCTGCTGACGAACATCCGGCTCTACGGCGAGGAGGTCGTGCCCCAGGTGCGCGAGCTGCTCGCGGCGTCGGCGCCCACGACCGCCTCGGCGCCCACGACCGCCTCGGCGGCCTAGGCGGCGGCCCGTCGGGGGTCGCTTTTCGTTGAGGGGCGGCAAAGTCACCCAAAACCACGGTTTTGGCTGAGTTAGCCGCCCCTCAACGCGTCCTCCTCCCCGGCGGGAGCGGACTTGTTGACAATTCCTCATAAGCCGAGGAGATTTGTAGTGTTCCAGCGAGAGCGTCGTACGGCGAGGTGCGCGCAGGGGTGTGCAAGCCGCGTCCTAAGGGAACGTGCACTCCCGCTGGAACCGCGAACCATGCGAACGAGGCGCCCATGAGCAACGTTGCCGAAGCGAAGCCGCGGTTCTCCGAGCAGTCACCGGTCGGGGTGCTGGTCGGGGTGGCCGCGCTGTTGCTTACGGCAGCGATCTGCGGCATACTGCGCATCGATCAGGGCGTCGCGAGCACCGCGACAGCCGTGGCCGGCGCCGTTCCGGCGACCATCGCCCTGGTCGCCAACCGCAAGCGCCGGAATCTCCAGAGGGATGTCACGCAGATCAGGGCGGGCAACCTGGACCGCCCCGTCGGCCTCATTGTGGTCCTCGCCACGGCCGCACTACTCGTGTACGACACGATCGCCGGGATTCTGATCGCGCTGCTCGGTCTCGATACGACCGGAACGCTGCTCGTGACCCTGGTAGGAACGGTTGGAGTGTTCTTCGCGGCCGCCTGGCTGTCGAACTACCTGGGTCCGCGTCCCTACCTATGGATGACCGTGATCGTGGTCGCGACATTCGCGGTGCGTACTCTCATCGTCGGCATCTCGCTCTCGTTCGTCATCCAGGTGTTCGGCGCCGACATGGTCGGCTACCTCTACCTCGGCGTGGTGATCGGCCATCTTCTCTATTTGCTGGCCGCACTCCTCGGCACGCGCTTCGGGCGTCGCCACTACAACGAGTTCCTGAAGCGGAAGGCCGCAGAGGTCGAGGCGCGGATCCGGGCGCAAGGCGTGGCACCGGCGACCGCCGCGACCGCCGGGTTCGCGACACCTGCTCAGCCGGCTGCGGAGGCCCCGATCGCGATGCCCGCGGCCGCGCATCCGGCGTCGGTACCTGGCACCGAGCAGCCGCCCGCACCCACTCCTCCCCCGCCTCCGCCCGTCATTGCGCCTGCCGGCTGGTATCCGGATGTCGAACTCCGCGGCATCCAGCGCTGGTGGGATGGAACGCAGTGGACGAACCACCGGAGGAACGCGCACTGAGTCGCCGATTGCTCGACCGCACCAGCTCTGATCTCGCGCGCCATCCCCTAAAGGGGTCCGCGCAGGAGCATGTCGCATTTCCGCGAGCCACCGACACGCGCCTGATGGAGAGTGGAACGAACGAACGAGCCTCACGACCTCACGTTCCCCGCCGCTGGCGCGTCTACCAAGTGAAGGCAACCGCGAACCGAGGAGCACACGACCTCTCATGTATGACCGTCACGCCACCATCACCACGACCATCGGCGAGCTCACGCTCGTCGCCTCCGACGACGTACTGATCGGCATCTACTATCCGCACCACTGGGTCGGCATCGAGCGCGCGGCCCGCGGTATCGAGGTCGACGCCGCCGCCGATCCGGTGCTCTCCGAGGCCGCCGCACAGCTCGACGCGTACCTCGCCGGCGAACGCACCGAATTCACCCTGAAGACCGCGGCCGAGGGCGACCCGTTCCAGCAGCGCGTCTGGGCCATCCTGAACGAGATCCCGTTCGGTGAGACCCGCACCTACGGCGAGATCGCGGAACGATTCGGCGACCGCTCGCTGGCCCGGATGGTCGGCAGAGCCGTCGGCTCCAACCCACTGTCGATCATCGTCCCGTGCCACCGGGTGGTCGGCACCAGCGGCACGCTCACGGGTTACGCTGGCGGCCTGGAGCGCAAGCAGCGTCTCCTCGAACTCGAGGATGCGCCGGTCGTCACCGCAGGCAGACTGTTCTGACGGTGGCCGGGCGAAAGGCGCCGGGAGCACGGGAGCGATGAAGAGACCGTTCGAGCAGCTGGTCGCCGACCACGGCGCGGCGGTCTTGCGTGTCTGCCGCAGCATGGTCGGGATGCACGATGCGGACGATGCCTGGTCCGACACCTTTCTGGCCGCCCTCCGCGCTTATCCGGAGCTGCCCGAGACCGCCAACACCGAGGCCTGGCTCGTCACCATCGCCCATCGCAAGTGCATCGACATCCTCCGCGCCGGCGCACGGCACGCCATCCCGATGGCCGACCCACCGGAACGCGCATCGACGCTCGGTGTGCCGGATGACGGCGACGAGCTCTGGGATGCGGTGGCCCGCCTCCCCGACAAGCAACGCGAGACCATCGCCTACCACTACGGCGCAGGTCTCCCCTACGCCGAGATCGCCGACCTGATCGGCGGGACCGCGGCCGCCGCACGCCGCGCCGCCTCCGACGGCATCGCCGCACTCCGCACGCAGTTCGAGACCCAGCGGGAGGACATCCGCTCATGAACCCCACCCCCACTCCGCAGCCCCTGATCGAAGAGTCCTTGAGCTCGGCGATCGATCCTGCTGTCTTGGAGCGACTGCACCGACGGCTCGAGGATGCCGCAGCCGACGACGACCTGCTCGACGTCAGCTACCGTACTGTCGACACTCCCGTCGGGCCCCTGCTGCTCGCGGCCACCCCGCGCGGCCTGGTCCGCGTCGCCTACGCGATCGAGGGGCACGACCATGTGCTGGAGACGATCGCCAGCCGGATCAGTCCGCGCATCCTGCGCAGTGGCAATCGATTGGATGCTGCGGCGCGCGAACTCGACGAGTACTTCGCCGGCACCCGCCACACCTTCGACCTTCCGCTGGACTTCAGCCTCTCGCGCGGCTTCCGTCGACTCGTGCAGCAGCAGCTGCCCGACATCGCGTACGGCCAGACACGCAGCTACGGACAGGTCGCCTCGCTCGTCGGCAACCCGCGCGCCGTGCGAGCGGTCGGAACGGCCTGCGCGACCAATCCCCTCCCCGTCGTGCTCCCCTGCCATCGCGTCGTGCGCTCGGACGGCACCCTCGGCAACTACGCCGGCGGCCCCGAAGCGAAGGAGATCCTGCTTCGATTCGAAGGCGCGGCCTGACGTGCCCGAGCGCAACCGCGTCACCCCGTTCGGCGACATCATCGCTATGCCGACGCGGGGCGCGTGGACCGGCAACCGCGGGCAGTTGCACCGCGGCCACGAGATCGTCCGGAACCATGCCGGCGATCTCTGGATCACGTGCGAGCTGCAGTTCCGGGGCCGGTGGCACGAGCAATGGCAGCCGGGACGGTACACGTACCTGTATTTCTTCGACGAGGCCGTATCGCTCGCCGCCGGCCACCGGCCCTGCGCCGAGTGCCGCCGCGAGAGCTACAACGCGTATCGCGCGGCGTGGGCGGAGGGCCTCGGCGTCGCCCTGCCGCCGGCGAAGGAGATGAACCGGCAACTGCACGCCGAGCGGACCGTGCGCGGCACGCACCGCCGCCGACTGCACCGGATGCCGTGGGCAGACCTGCCCGCCGGCACCTTCGTCTCCGTCGGCGATGCCCCGTGGTTGGTGCTCGCCGACGAGCTCGTCGAGTGGACGACGTCCGGCTACGAGCGGCACACCGACCGGCCGCGGAGAGGCGATGCGACCGTAATCACGCCGCCATCCAGCGTCGCCGTGCTCGGAAACGGCTACCCGGTACAGATCGATCGCTCGGCTGCGAACGGGCGGGTGCTGGATCCCGGTCGCCGCCCGTAGCGCACACAGGGCGTGTCGCCTCCGGCCTCTGCGCCGGGACCCTTCCCCCGCCGGGCACGACAGGAGGACGATGGTCCCATCGTTCAGTCGCCATCCAGCGCGCGCAGACAGGAGCATTCCGATGGGCACTCACGCCAGCGCTGCCGCAACCGTCGATGTCTCCGGCATCCCGCTCCCCACGCAGACCCGGCATCATCCGCACCATCACCACGGCTGGTGGTGGAAGACACTGCTCGCCGGCCTCGCGCTGTGGATCGTGACCATCGTCGTCACCGCGATCACCGGCAACACCAACCTCGTGCCGACGCTCATTCTGCTCGGCAGCTTCCTCGTGCCGTTCTGCGTCGTGCTGTTCGTCATCGAACGGGTGACCGGATCGATCAGCACGCTTCAGCTGATCCTTGCGTTCTTCGTCGGCGGCATCTTCGGTGTGCTCGGCGCATCCCTCCTCGAATTCCCCCTGCAGCAGACGTTCTGGGTCTACGGGCTCGTCGGGCTGATCGAGGAGTTCGTGAAGGGCGTGCTGCTCATCATCATCGGCTGGCGGGTCGTGCCGAAGACGGCGAAGCAGGGCGCGCTGCTCGGCGCGACGATCGGGGCCGGGTTCGCCGCCTTCGAGTCGGCGGGCTATGCCTTCAACGCCGCGATCACCACGCAGGGCATCGACCTCTTCTCACTGCTCGAGACGGAGGTCGTGCGTGCGACGCTGGCGCCCGTGGGGCATGTTCTCTGTACCGCGATCTTCGGAGCGGTCCTCTTCGGCTGCGCGCACCTGCGGCCGCGCTTCCGGTGGTCGGCGTGGATCCTCCTGACCTACGCCGTCAGCGCCCTGCTGCACGCGCTGTGGGACTCGTCATCCGAGGTCGCCTCGTTCATCGCCCTGCTGCTGAACGGCGAGGCGATGCAGGAGTTGCAGAACGGCTTCCTGACCACGGCCACCGAGAACTCGATCGCCGCGCTCGCCACCGTCCTCTACATCGTGGGCCTGGCGGTCATCTCGGCCGCCGGCATCATCACCCTCTGGCTGATCCTCCGGCACTTCAAACGGGCCGAACAGCTCTGGCTGGCGCCTGTGCCCGTGCCGTTGCCATTGCCCTGACACGCCGGATGCGCCATCCCGCCCGCTCTCCGCGCGACACCCGTTGTGGGGTCATCGCAGCGTCAGCGATACGCGTACTCTCGTAAATAGTGAGTAGAACTCATTATGTGGAGAATGATCTTCGGGGCCGAGCGGGAGGGATGCGGATGGACTCGACGGGCAACTCGAGCGAGGCCCTGGTCGTCGTCACCGACCGCATGCTGAACGCGGAGGAGGCCGGGGACTACGTCGCCGCCGTCTACTGGGCAGCCGTGCGCGCGCGGGTCATCATCCGGATCGCCAACGAGGTCAGCCGGCCGGGTGGCGATTAGGCGGACCGTTCCAGAATCCCAGCGGATTGTGGTTGTTGTAGAGCACGAGCCCGTCCGCCTTCTCGAGCGAATCGCACACGGCCATCAAGGTCCTCTTCGCCGGGTCGAGATCCCACTTGACGAGCAGGTACTGGTCAACGCCCCTGCGATCGGTGAACCGTTTGACGACCGCCTTGGGCAGCACGTCGTCGTTCCGCATCACCAGCCAGGTGTCGCGGTCGTAACGGATGGGCTTCGGGCGGTCCACGACACCATTAGAACATACGTTCGAATGTCGCGCGCTCCAAGCTTCCCGTTGACGGGTGGCAAATCGGGGTAAACACGCCGGCAGGGGCTGGATTTGCCACCCCTCAACGGAAACGCTTCGGTCGGCGTGCTGGCGCTCGCGTCGGCGGGGGCGTAGAACAGGCACCAGAACACACGGACCCGAGAGAGAACCAGCCGATGGAGGACCGATGACCGACCGATTCGATGACGATGACGATGCCCTCGACGTGGATGAGCTGGTGGCGGGCGGTCGAACGCCGTACGACGCCGACGGCTTCGTGGAGCCGTCCCACATCGTGACGAGCGACGACGAAGACGCCGAAGACGAGACGGACGAGGAGAGGGAAGAACCCGGCACCGAGTGGCCCTGACGCTCGCCTAGCTGTTCACGCAGCCGGATGCCCCGCCCGGTCCGGGCTCAGAAGCCTTCCGGGTCCCGCGGGGTGTACGGCGCTTCGAGTTGCGCGAGCTCGTCCTCGGTCAGCGTCACGTCGACCGATGCCACCGCATCCTCGAGGTGCCGCATCTTCGTGGCGCCGACGATCGGAGCCGTGACCGCGCTCTGCTGCCGCACCCACGCCAGCGCCACCTGCGCCCGCGAGATCCCGCGCGCCGCCGCGACGGCGGCCACCGCCTCGACGATCCGCCGGTTGGACTCCTCCGTGCTGCGGTACAGCGTCTGCCCGAACCGGTCCGTCTCCGAGCGGTCGGTCGTCGTTCCCCAGTCGCGCGTCAGCAGTCCGCGCGCGAGCGGCGACCACGGCAGCACACCGACGCGCTGGTCCTCGCAGAGCGGATGCATCTCCCGCTCCTCCTCGCGCTGCACCAGGTTGTACTGGTCCTGCATCGAGACGAACGGCGTCCATCCGTTGGCCCGCGCGACGTGCTGCGCCTTCGAGAACTGCCACGCCCACATCGACGACGCTCCGATGTAGCGCGCCTTGCCGGCACGCACGACGTCGTGCAGCGCCTCCATCGTCTCCTCGATCGGCGTCTCCGGATCCCACCGGTGGATCTGGTAGAGGTCGACGTAGTCGGTTCCGAGGCGGCGGAGGCTCGCATCGATCGCCGACAGGATGTGCGCTCGCGACAGTCCCGCGCTGTTCGGCCCCGGCCCCATCCGCCCGTGCACCTTGGTCGCGATCACGACGTCGTCGCGCGACGCGTGGGCGCCGAGGGCCGCGCCGACGATCTCTTCGCTCGTGCCGTCGGAGTACACGTCGGCGGTGTCGAACGTCGTGATTCCGGCTTCGAGGGCCGCCCGGATGAACGGCTCGCTCTCCTCAGCCCCAATCGACCACGGATGCGCGCCCCGGTTCGGCTCGCCGAAGCTCATGCAACCGAGCACGACCTCCGAGATCTTCAGTCCTGTACCGCCGAGGTTCACGTAGCGCATCCTCCGACCCTATCCCCGCCGCCTTTCGTTGAGGGGTGGCAAATGCGCCTAAACACGCCGGGCGAGCCCGGACTTGCCACCCCTCAACGAGAGCGGGCCACCCCTCAACGAGAGCGGGCCACCCTCGACGAAGAGTCAGACGACGACGGAGGCGGCCTCGGTCGCCGACGTGCCCGTCATGATCGGCGTCAGATCGACCTCGCGGCCGTTGATGCGGAACGCGTAGCGGCCCGTCTGCTCGATCACGGCGGTCTCCTCCATGTAGTCGATCAGCTGCGCGCGCTCCTCCGTCGTGAGCCACTCGACCGGGTCGGACGTCGAGCGGAACTCGAGGATCGCCGCCGTGTCGCGCAGCACCTGCCGCTCCCCCTCGGAGAGCAGACTGCGTGCCGAACGGAAGTAGATCGCATCGGGGTCCACCTCGTAGAGCCGTTTCATCCACACACGGTTGATCGACGCCACCAGCGAGTTGCGTGCGCCGACACCCGACGGATCGTCGGCCCGCTCGGCGTTGTCCCAGAACGCGCCGACATCCGGGCCGACCCGGGTGCCGTCGAACACCCCCACCGACGGGAGCATCGGCACCCCGCACCCCAGCAGGTACATCGAGTCGCCGACGACCTCCCGAATGTGCCGGATGGCGTCCCGGTACGCCGTCTCCCGGTGCACGTTCTCCCGGCGGTTGCCGGTGATCGCCCCCGCGTACATGAAGTCGAGCTTGAGGTAACCGAACCCCCAGCCGACGACGCGCTCGAACACTTCGCGCAGGTGGTCCTTCACTTCGCTCTGCGTGGTGTCGAGGGAGTAGTAGTGCGAGTTCCAGTTGTAGCCGCTGACCAGCGGCCGCCCGTCGTCGTCCTGCACGAGCAGATCCGGGCGGGTGCGCGCGATGTCGGAGTCCGGCAGAGCGATCATCGGCGCAAGCCAGAGCCCGGGGCGGAAGCCGGCGTCGGCGATGCGCGACGCGGTCGTCGCCATCCCCGACGGGAACTTCGCACCGGCGATCCAGTCGCCGACGATGGGCTCCCAGCCGTCGTCGAGCTGGAAGACGTCGAACGGATAGCCGGCGAGGTCCGACACCGTGCGCGCCACGAGGTCTTCGTCGATGTCCTCGAAGAACGAGTACCAGCTGCTCCAGACGGTGCCGGCGCGCTGTGAGCGCCGTCCCAGGCGTTCCGACACGGCATCGGCGTAGTCGGCGAACACCGTGCGCTCGGGTCCGTAGGCGACGAACCAGTCGCAGACATCCTCCTCACCGCGAGCCCACAGCACGTTCGCATCCGCGCCGACCCGCGGGGTCCCCAGCCCGAGGGCGCCGACGAGCAGCACGTTCCCGTCCGGACCGGCGACCGCGCCGACCGCGCTGCCGGAGTGGGCGTGCGGCGTCTCGTTCACCGCGTCATCGGCCGTCAGGAGTCGCCGCGGACTGTTCTTGATCCCGATGGTCGCGCCGTCGGTGCGCGCCCACCCGCTGGGGCTCCACGAGTTCCACCCGTGGCGGTAGAACTCGGTGTCGCCGAAGGGGTGCAGGAGGGCGAGCGGACCGGCGGGGACGATGTAGCCCGAGGGGGTGCTCGTGGGGTGACCGGAGACGTTCGCGGGGATCCGGACGGTTCCGAAGTCGAAGGTGTGCAGCATGGACGATCTTTCTACGCGGGTCGCGGGGGCGGCTCAGCACCGCCCCCGCGATCGAACGAACGGACTACTTGAAGAGGGCGTTGACCTGGTCGTTGGCCTTGGTCAGCGCAGGCGCCGCCTTCGCCGATCCCAGCGCGACGCTCTGGATGGCGTCCTGAACGATCTGGCTCAGCTCGGTGCCGTGGTAGCTGATCGGCAGGATGAACGTGCCGTCCTTCGCCTGCTGCTCGTCGAGGAAGACCTTGGCGTTCAGGCCCTCCTTCTCACGCACGGCGGCCGACTTCTCCGAGGCCTCCTTGATGGCGGGGAAGACGACACCGGTGGCGGCCACGGTGTTCTGGCAGTCGGAGGAGGCGAGGTACGAGACCCACTTCCAGGCCTCCTCCTTGTGCTTCGAACCGGCGTAGATCGCGTCGGACAGGCCGTTGATCGCGGACTTGCGACCCTCGGGGCCGATCGGCAGCGGGGCGAAGCCGTACTGGTCGGTCTTGCCCTTGTACGCCGCGAGGTTGAACGAGCCGAGCGTGGTGAGCGCTCCGCCGCCATTCTCCAGGACCTCGGAGCGCGCGAGCGTCGACTGCGTGTCGAGCTTGGGCGCGTAGCCCTTGCCCGAGAGCCCGGCCAGCCACGCGACCGTGTCGGTCAGCTTGCTGTCGTCGTAGTTGAACTTCGTGCCGAACGGGTTCTTGTCCGCGTACGTCCAGCCGTTCGAGACGGCGAGGTTGCCCCAGCCGTTCTGGCCCTGCGATCCGTCCGCCCACTCCGGCAGGAAGCCGTACGTCTTGACGTTGTTCTTGTCGAAGGCGGGGTCGAGCCCGTTGTGGCCCTTCTTGTCGACCGTGAGCTTGGCGATCGTCTGCTCGAACGTTCCGCCGTCGGTCGGGTTCCACGTGAGGTTCGCGAGCGAGGCCTCATCGA
This sequence comes from Leifsonia poae, assembly GCF_027921845.1. Lineage (GTDB taxonomy): Bacteria > Actinomycetota > Actinomycetes > Actinomycetales > Microbacteriaceae > Leifsonia > Leifsonia poae. Next base: position 79,523 of record NZ_BSEN01000013.1, on the reverse strand, counting down.
TGCCCGCCGCCTTGAGGTCGGCCTTGTTGTAGACCAGGCCCATCGTGTCCCAGTCCTTCGGCAGCCCGTAACGGGCGTCGCCCACCTTCCACAGCTCGGGCAGCCCCTCGACGTACTGGCTCAGGTCGATGTTGTCCTTCTTGACGTACGGCTCGATGTCGACGATCTGCTTGTCCTGCACGAACTGCGGGTAGTACGACACCTGGTCGACCCACACGTCGGGGGCGCTCCCCGCGGCGATCTGCGTCGTCAGGTTGGTCCAGTACTGACCCCACGCCGACTGGCTGATCTTGACGGTGATGTTCGGGTTCTCCTTCTCGAACTGGTCGACGCACTGCTGATAGGCCGGCACCTGGGTGTCGTCCCACATCCAGTACTGGAGGGTGACTTTGGCGTCAGAGCCCGACCCGGAGGACGAGCAGGCCGAAACACCGGCGAGGAGTGCGGCGGCGGCAGCAATGGCGGCGACGCGACGTACCTTGTTCATCTGTTTCTCTCTCTGTGTGATTGATGGTGCGTTGGGGGTTGGGTGGATCACTTGATGCCGGTGAAGTTGAGGGACTCCACGATGCGGCGGCCGAGGAAGATCAGGAGCACCAGCACCGGGATGACCGAGAGGGTCGAGCCCGCCATCAGTCCTGTCCAGTCGGGTTGCGTGTTCGGGGACTGCTGCAGGTACACGCCGAGGGCGACGGTCATCGTGCGCACGCTCTCGTCGCGGCCGATCAGCAGGGGCCACAGGTAGTCCTTCCACGCCCAGACCACCGTGATGAGGCCGATCGTGATGAGCGGCCCTTTGCTCATCGGGAGCGCGATCCGCCAGAACACGCGCGCCTTGCCGGCGCCGTCGAGCAGGGCCGCCTCTTCGACGTCGACCGGGATGTTGAGGAAGAACTGACGCAGGAAGAACAGGGCGAACGGCGTCATGAGCAGGCTCGGGGCGACCATCCCGAACACGTTGTTGAGCAGCCCGAGGTCGCGTACCAGCACGAAGTTCGGCAGCAGCGTGAAGATGCCGGGCACCATGAGGGCGGCGATCAGGATGGCGAACAGGATGTTGCGGCCGGGGAAACGCAGCCGCGCGAACGCGTATCCGCCCATCGCGCAGAACAGCGTCTGGAAGAAGCCGATCAGCGCGCAGTAGATGATCGAGTTCCACAGGTAGAGCAGGAAGTTGATCGATGCACCGGATCCGCCGGCGGCCTGATCCTGCGCCGGGGTGAGGAAGCCGAGCACGCGTGCGAAGTTGATGATCGTCGGGCTGCCGGGGAACAGCGAGCCCGAGTCCCTGATGACGTCGGCGGCCGGCGTCAGAGCGGTCTTGAGCATCCAGTAGAAGGGGAAGATCGTCAGCACCAGCGAGACGATCAGCACGATCCATCCGAGGGTGCGTCCGAGGGAGAAGGGGCGGCGCACGCGCCCGGCCGTCTTCTTCGATGACGTGGATGACGTGGATGTCGTCGCGGTCTTCGCGATCGCGCCGGCGGCCGCCGGGGCGGTGACGAGGGGAACGGAGGGCTTTGTCGTTGTCATGAGCGGGTCCTAGGCGAGCTGGGATTCGGAGGCACGGAGCAGGCGCAGCTGCACCGCGGTGAGGATGCCGAGGACGAGGACGAGGACGATGGCCATCGTCGCGGCGTAGCCCATATGGAAGTAGTTGAACGCCTGTTGATAGATGTAGTAGTAGATGACCCTCGTCGCGTTCACCGGGCCGCCCTTCGTCGTCACCGCGACCGTGTCGAAGATCTGGAACGATCCGATCAGCGAGACCACCAGCACGAGCGCCAGGATGGGCCGCAGCAGCGGCAGGGTGATGCGGGTGAAGAGCCGCCACTCCCCTGCGCCGTCGAGCGACGCGCTCTCGTACAGGTCGCTCGGGATCTGCAGCATGCCCGCGTAGAACAGCAGGGCCGTGTAGCCGGTGAACGCCCACGTGTTCACGATCGAGATCGTCGGGATGCTCAACGCCGGGTTGGTGAAGAAGCCGACAGCCGGCAGCCCCATCGACGTGATCACGTGATTGACGAAGCCGAGGTTGGTGTCGAGCAGCCACAGCCAGATCAGGCCGACCGTCACGTTCGGCACCAGCCACGGCAGCAGCAGCGTCGTCCGCAGCACCACCGAGCGGGTCAGGCGGTGCATGAGCGCTGCGAGCAGCAGGGCGAGCACGGTCTGCGTCGTGACGTTGAACACGACATAGTAGAGCGTGACGCCCATCGAGTTCCAGAACTCGCCGTCTTGGAGCACCGCCGCGTAGTTCGCGATGCCCACGAATTTCGGGTCGCCGAGCAGCGAGTAGTCGGTGAACGACCACCACACCCCGCGCACCGTGGGGTAGAGATAGAAGACGACGAAGCCGACGAGCACCGGCGCGATGAACAGCCAGGCGACCTTGCGGTCGTCGCGCCGACGGCGTCGCGGAAGGCCGGGCGCAACGCTGCGAGCCGGCGCTCTGGACAGAAGGGCTGACATAGGACCTCCAGCGCCACGAGTGAAGGAACCGTCGTTGGCGCACGTTCGTTGAATGCTGGAAGACACCGGGGTTTGAGCTCCACAGCGGGCTTCGCTCGCGGTAAAGTTCTGGTGATCGCGTTAATTATGCAAGTTGCCGTTATAAAGCGCAAGCAGGAAAGGGAACATGTCACGAGAGGCTGTAGTTCAGTCGGCCTTCGGGCCCACCGGGAGTCGATCCCTCCTGCGCCGGATGAATTCGCTCGGCATCCTGCGTGAGGTCATGGCCCGCCCCGCGACGATGCGCGACCTCGCCCGCAGCTCGGGCCTCTCCCGCACCGCCGTGGATGCCGTGGTCAACGATCTCGTCGAGATGGGCTGGCTCGAGGCGTTCGAGGGAGCGGCTGAAGGACGCCTGGGCCGTCCGGCCGCGTCATACCGCGTCGCGGCTGCGCTGGGGCATTTCCTCTCGATCGACGTCGGCGCCAACCACATCTACGCCGTCGTCACCGATCTCACGAGCGAGGTGCGCGGGCACCTGACCGCGTCGATCGATGAAGACGCCGACGCCTCCGTGCGCGTGTCGACGGCCCTGGAGGTGAGCGACCGGCTGCTCGACTCGCTCGGCCTCGATCGCGGCTCCCTGTGGGCGGTCGCCGTCGGCTCCCCCGGCGCGATCAGCAGCGACGGCGTCGTCTCGCACTTCGGTGGAACGGGCATGCCCGGCTGGGTGGGGCTCGACCTGCGCGAGCGGTTCGGCCGGGAGTTCGACGCCGTGGTGCTCGTCGAAGGCGATGTCGCCCTGGGCGCGCACGCGGAACTCACGATCGGCGCCGCGCAGCACTTCTCCGACGTCGTGTACGTCCTCTGCGGCATCCGGACCAGTGGGGCCGCGATCGTGGACGGCAAGGTGCACCGTGGGGTGCACGGCGCGGCCGGCATCGTCGGCGAGATGCCCGAGCTGCGCTGGGCCGAACTCAATGAGCTCTACGGCAGCTCGGTGCTGACCTCGCCGCGCCCGTCCCGCGAGGAGATCTTCGAGTCCGCCCGCGCCGGAGACCCGGCCGCCCTGGCCGCGGTCGACGAGTTCGCCGACGACCTCGCCACCGGGGCGGCGGCCATGGTGCTGACGCTGGACCCCGACCTGGTCGTGATCGGTGGCGGCAGCTCGCCCGCGGCCGACGTGTTCCTCCCGCGCTTCGAGCGGACGCTGCGCGAGATCGTCCCGCTCCCCCCGAGCGTCACGGCATCGACGCTCGGCTCCGAGGCTGTCGCGATGGGCGGCATCAGCCTCGCCGCCGGACACCTCGACGCCCTGCTCGAGAGCGCCGTGCGCGAGCGCGAGGCGTTCCCCGACCCGGCCGCGACGCAGACGCTCCTCCGCTCCCCCTAACTCCGTCGAGGGGTGGCAAATGTTCCGTTGAGGGGTGGCAAATGCGCCTAAACACGCCGGGCGAGCCCGGATTCGCCACCCCTCAATGAAAGCGGGCCACCCCTCGACGAGAAGAGGGTCGCCCTTCTCCGAAACGGAACGGTCACACAACGCCCCTAGGATTTTGATATGTCTGATCCAGGGCGCCCGCGCGCCGCGGTGATCTTCAATCCTGTCAAGACGAACGAGCGCGCCCTCCGCGCTGCGGTCGCGCAGGAGGAGACGGCCGCCGGCTGGGCGCCGACCCTGTGGTTCAAGACGTCGATCGAGGACCCCGGCACGGATGTCGCCCGCGAGGCCCTCGAGGCCGGCGCGTCCGTCGTCATCGTGGCGGGCGGCGACGGAACCGTGCGGGCGGTCGCCGAGACCATGCGCGGGAGCGGAGTGCCGCTGGCGCTCGCACCCGCCGGAACCGGCAACCTCCTGGCGCGCAACCTGCGGCTGACGCTCAACAACCTCCCGCACGCCGTTCACACGGCCTTCACCGGCGACGACCGGATGATCGACATCGCTCTCGCCGAACTCCGGCGTGAGGACGGCGCAGTCTCAAAGGCCGCGTTCCTCGTGATGGCCGGCATCGGCCTGGACGCCCGGATGGCGACGGCGACGAGCCCCGAACTCAAGCGACGCGTCGGATGGCTCGCCTACGCCGACCCCATCGCGCGCTCCGTCCTCACCAACACCCGCTTCCCGATGGACTACCGCCTCGGCGACAGCCGGCGCCGCTCCGCCCAGGTGCACACCGTCATCGTCGGCAACTGCGGCACCCTTACCGCGAACGTCCTGCTCCTCCCGGACGCCGTGGTCGATGACGGACTGCTCGACGTGATCGTGATGCGACCGCGGCGCCTCGCCGGCTGGGCGCGCATCGGCTCCCGTCTCGCCTTCAACCGCTTCCTCCACCGCACCAAGACGGGACGGATCATCCTGGCCGGCGCACCGAAACACGAAGCACTGCAGTACGCGCAGTCGGAGACGATGACTGCTCGGTTCGAGTCTCCGCAGGAGGTCGAACTCGACGGCGACAGCTTCGGTCCCGTCACGGCGCTGCGGCTCACGGTCGACCATCTCGGGCTCACGATCAAGGTCCCAGCCACCTGACGGAGATCGCGGGGGCGCCCCCTCGTCGACGCGGCTTATGCCAACTCGCCGTGTACTCGTGCGATGCGGGCCGAATGCACGCCAGACAGGCGTAACGTTGCGAAAATGCAAGGTAGCTGGTTTCGCCGCCCGTGGCGCAGCAGGGTCACATGACCCGGTCGGTTTCGACCCGGCCGGATAGCGCCGGTTCGGGACACAGGAATCAGCCGGGTATCCCTCCGGTCACCGGGCACGCTCGAGGGCCGCTCGTGGCGGTCGCGATCGCTGCGCTCGGGGTGGTCTTCGGCGACATCGGAACGAGTCCGCTGTACGCGTTGAAGACGGTCTTCCTCCTCGACGGCGGCGCTGTGCGCGCGAACGAGAGCGACGTGTTCGGCGTCATCTCGCTGATGTTCTGGAGCATCACGATCATCGTGTCGATCAAGTACCTGGGCATCCTGATGCGCGCCGACAACGACGGCGAGGGCGGCGTGATGGCATTGGCCGCGCTCGCGCAGCGGCTGTACTCCAAACGCGCGGGCAAGGCCGGGATCCTCCTCGTCATCGGCATCGTGGGGGTCTCCCTGTTCTACGGCGACTCGATCATCACGCCGGCGATCAGTGTCCTCTCGGCCGTCGAAGGTCTGCAGGTCACCGTGCCCTCTATCGCGCACCTGATCATCCCGATCTCCGCCGTGATCCTGATCGGGCTGTTCGTCGTTCAGCGCTTCGGAACGGGCAAGGTGGGCGGTCTCTTCGGCCCGGTCATGGTGCTGTGGTTCGTGGTGCTGGCCGCCGCGGGCCTCGCCATGGTGATCCAGTATCCGTCGGTCCTGCTCGGACTGTCCCCCACCTACGCGGTCGTCTTCATCTTCTCGCATCCGTCGATCTCGTTCATCGCGCTCGGCGCGGTGGTGCTCGTCATCACGGGAGCGGAAGCTCTCTACGCCGACATGGGGCACTTCGGGCGCTCGCCGATCCGCCGGGCGTGGTTCTTCCTCGTCTTCCCCGCGCTCACGATCAACTACCTCGGCCAGGCTGCGCTGGTGCTGCATCATCCCGCCGCCAAGGCCAATCCGTTCTTCCTGCTGATCCCGGAGTGGGGTCGACTCCCCGTGGTCATCCTGGCGACGGTCGCCACGGTGATCGCCAGCCAGGCTGTCATCTCCGGAGCCTTCTCGCTGTCCCGGCAGGCCGTGCAGCTCGGCGTGCTGCCTCCGCTCACCATCCGGCAGACGTCGAAGCGCGAGGGCGGTCAGATCTACATGCCCGCCATCAACGCGCTGCTGTTCATCGGCGTCATGACCGTGATGCTCGCGTTCGGCTCCTCCGAACGGTTGTCGACGGCCTACGGCATCTCCGTCACCGGCGCCCTCGTGGTGGACACGCTGCTGCTCGTGCTGGTCGCCCGCCCGCTCTGGAGCTGGGGACCATGGAAGATCGGGGCCGCCGCCGTCGTGTTCGGCGGCCTCGAGCTGGCATTCCTCGCCGGCAACCTCTCGAAGATCGTGAACGGCGGCTGGGTGCCACTGCTCATCGCCGCGGCGGTCATCACCATCATGACCACGTGGCGCCGGGGCCGGCAGCTCGTTCAGAACGATCGGAAGAAGAAGGAGGGCTCGCTCGCCCAGTTCATCGAGGACGTGCGCGTGCAGAACCTGCCACGGGTGCCCGGGGTCGCCATCTTCCCGCATCCGAACAAGGACAGCACCCCGCTCGCTCTGCGCGCGAATGTGAAGCACAATCACGTCCTGCACGAGCACGTCATCATCGTCTCGGTGTCCACGGCACCGGTGCCCCATGTGCCGCCGTCGGAGGCGTTCACCTACGACGATCTCGGCTACGCCGACGACGGCATCGAGCACCTGGCGATCCGTTTCGGCTTCTCGGACAAGCCGGACATCCCGCGGGCGCTCCGCGCCGCCTGCCATGCCGGAGCCCTCCCCCTCCACGCCGGCGACTTCAAGAACGCCTCGTACTTCATCTCCCGCGGAGCGATCCGCACGACGAAGAACAAGGGCATGGTCCGGTGGCGGCGTTCGTTGTTCGTCGCTCTCGCCCACAATGCGGCCGACCCCGCCGCCCGTTTTGGGCTGCCGGCGCTCCGCACCGTCACGATGGGCAGCGACGTCGAGATCTGACGCAGCCACTGCTCAGAATGTCGTTCGTCGTAGTCTGACCTGTGAGACGCGCGGCCGCGAAGGAGGCACGGAGTGATCCAACGACGAAAAGAGTCGACATCGCCCCGGCGCATGGAACTCCTGCGTCGCCGAGCACCGGCGGTCGCGACGGCCATCGAAATCGAAACTCCGCGGCTGACCAGGTACGTCACAGGAGGGCTGCCCGCAGCGGCCCCGAGCGATGCGACCGTCGCCGATGGGCTCCGCTTCGCCGATGGGGCGCCGGACAGGATGACGATGTTCCTCTACCCCGCGCCGACGGCGGACTCGATCAGCGAGCTGGCCAACGCCTGGAACCTGCATCCCCTGCTCGTCGAAGATCTGCTCCACGCGCATCAGCGGCCGAAGCTCGACCGCTACGGTGACGTCCTCTTCCTCGTCGTGCGCTCCGCGCGGTACATCGACGAATCGGAGGAGGTCGACTTCTCCGAGTTCCACATACTCGTGCGCCCGAACGCGGTGGCCGTGCTGTGCCAGGACAAGCGCTGGATCGACGGCACCGACGGCACCAGTTTCGACGAAGAGGAGATCATGCGCTCCGATCGCCCCGAGCGCACGCTTCTCGCCGACGAAAGTCTGCTGAGGCTCGGTCCGGAGGCGGTCGTCTACCGACTGCTCGATGCGATCGTCGACGGCTACACGCCCGTGCTCCATGGCGTGGCCATCGACAAGGAGCAGATCGAACGCCAGGTGTTCAGCGGCGATGCGGCGGCGGCCGAGCGGATCTACCGGCTCAGCCAGGAAGTGATCGACCTGCAGCAGGCAACGGCGCCGCTCGCCGAGGTGCTGCACGCCTTGAGCGCCGGCTTCGGCAAGTACGACATCCCGGATGCACTGCAGGCTTATCTTCGTGACGTCTCCGACCACCTCACGCGGGTCAACACGCGGGTGACCGAGTACCGCGAAGCGCTGTCGCAGATCCTCAGCGTGAACTCGACCCTCGTCGGTCAGCGTCAGAACGAGGACATGAAGAAGATCTCCGGATGGGCGGCCATCCTGTTCGCGCCCACCCTGATCGCTGCGGTCTACGGCATGAACTTCGATCGGATGCCCGAGCTGCACTGGACGCTCGGCTATCCGTTCGCTCTGGTACTGATGCTCGCGTTCGCCGCGCTGCTGTACTGGATCTTCAAACGCAGCAAGTGGATGTAGGAGGGTGCCGCGGTCAGCGCGGAGCCAGAACCTCTTGGATGGCCGGCGCGACGATCGCGATCAGTTGCTCGGTGTCCGCCGCGACCAGCATCGGTACGCCGATGATGCGCCGGCCGGTCACCAGCCCGACCAGCATCGATGACGCCAGTCCGGCTCGAAGGGCCGCTTCGGCACTGTCGTCGACACGGTCTTTGACGCCCTCCAGCAGCCTCGACTGGATGAATTCCCGCAGCTGGGCGCTCGCCTGCTCATTGACGATCGCCCCGCGCAGCATCGCCATCAGCGGTTCCGACTCCTCGGGCGTGCCTTCCCACGCCTGGAGATAGGCGCGCACCACCCGTTCACCGAGGTGCTCATCCGGCCCCTCGAACGCCGTATCGAACCGGACGAGCGCCGACGGCGGAACGGCCATCACGGCGGCGAAGAGCTCGTCCTTGGAGCGGAAGAACTGCATCACCTGCGACGCGTCGACTCCGGCGTCGGCCGCGACGAGCCGAATCGTCGTCGCGGCGAATCCGTCACGGGCGAACCTCGCCCTGGCCGCGTCGAGCACCGTCTGTCGCGTATTGCCGGGGCCGGGCCGTCGACCCCGACGTGCCGTGTTCGCTGATCCCTTGTCGACGCTCATCCCCCGAATCTACCGGGTGCTGAGAACTATCTCAACGCCTGTTGAGTTTTAGGATCCGCGGACGTACGCTCACTCAGGAAGCCCGTTCACAGGGCTATGAGATCCGAGGAGATCGTCATGAGCGATGACCAGAAGCTGTTTGTTCCCTCCCAGCCCCTGCCCGCCGGGCGGACGGGTGTGCTGACCCCGTTCGAGCCGGGCACGCGGACTCTGACCGCCGGCACCAGGATCGCCCCCGCCTTCCGCGCGCTGCCGGTGGATATCGTGCTCGAGAAGGATGTCGCGGTCACCCTGCGCGACGGTGTCACTATCCATGTCGACCTGTTCCGCCCCACCGGAACGGACCCGGTCCCGGTGATCGTGGCGTGGAGCCCGTACGGCAAGGCGCAGGGCACGTCGCCCAGCGTGATGGGCATCTTCGGCATGGTCGGGCTGGACAACTCGCTCGTCTCGGGCCTGGAGAAGTTCGAGGGACCCGACCCGGCGTACTGGTGCGCACAGGGCTACGCGATCTGCAATCCGGACATCCGCGGCGTCGTCGACTCCGGCGGCGACAGCGTCATCTGGGACCGTCAGGAGGGTCGCGACTGCTACGACCTCATCGAGTGGCTCGCCGAGCAGGAGTGGTGCTCCGGCAAGGTCGCGATGAGCGGTACCTCGTACCTCGCGGCCTCGCAGTGGTTCACCGCAGCCGAGCAGCCGCCGCACTTGGCGGCGATCAACCCGTGGGAGGGCATCAGCGACACGTACCGCGACCTGGTGATGCGCGGTGGCATGCCCGACACCGGATTCGCTCGGCAGCTCCAGGAGGGGAGCTTCTTCGGTGAGAACCAGAAGGAGGACATCATCGCGGAGGCGGAGCGCCACCCTCTCATGGACGGTCTGTGGGAGAACAAGATCCCGCAGTTCGAGCGGATCACGGTACCGGCCTACGTCGTGGCCAGTTACTCGAACACCCTGCACACCGCCGGAACCTTCCGCGCGTGGCGCCGGATGGCGTCGGAGGACAAATGGCTGCGTATTCACAACAGCCAGGAATGGCCGGACTACTACGACGAGGGCAACCGCGAGGATCTGCGTCGCTTCTTCGACCACTTCTTGCTCGGCGACGACAACGGATGGGAGAAGACGCCTCGCGTCCGCTACTCCGTGCTCGACCTCGCGGGCGCCGACCGCGTCGCTGTACCGGCCGATCAGTTCCCTCCGGCCGACGTGATCTCGACGAGGTACTACCTCGACGCCCGCACACGCACGCTCAATGCCACTGCCCCGACGGACGAGGCGACCGTCGCCTACGCCGTGGGAGGGAACCCGGACGCCGTATCGTTTCTGACGCGGTTCGCTGAGGAGACCACGCTGGTCGGCTATCCGAAAGCGCACCTCTGGGTCGAAGCGCAGGGTTCAGACGACATGGACCTGTTCGTGCTCGTCCAGAAGCTCGACGCGAACGGCACTCCCCTGCAGGCGTTCACTACGCCGAACCAGAGCGCGTTGGCCCACGACATCACTGAGCGGGGCGCGTCGATCCTGCGCTACAAGGGATCGGATGGCCGCCTGCGCGTGTCCCTGCGTCACCTCGACGAGACGCTGTCGACTGACGAGGTACCCGCCCACACCTTCGACCGGGTCGAGAAGCTCTCCCCCGGCGAGGTCGTCGACATCGAGATCGACCTGCTCCCGATCGGCCTGGCGTTCCACCCGGGCGAACAGCTCCGCTTCATCATCAGCGGCCGGCACCTGCTGGGCACGATGATGCCGGGAACGCGCGAGTACACGCCGGCGAACAGCGGACGGCACGTCATCCACACGGGCGGTGAGCACGCCTCCTACCTGCAGCTCCCCGTGCAGTCGGCGTAAGGGTCGCTGCTTACGCGCGCCGTCGGTCAGGCGGTGTCCGGCCGGCCGCGACGACTCAGCATCGTGAGCGCCTCCGGGAAGGTGCGGAAGCGGGTGCGCCGACCCGGCGCCCCGACTTCTGTCACCTCGAAGCCCGCCTCCGTCTGTCGGATCACGCCGATCAGCGACGCGCCGCCGGCGTCGCGGCCGCCGCCGTCACGGTCGCCGACCCCGCTCACGCCCCACTCGGTCTGCGAGAGCTCGACCACCACCACGCCGAGGTCGGTGTAGACGAAGGTCTCGTGCCGGGTCACGGCGCCGGTTCTCCCGCGTCAGCGCGGCGCGCGGCGGCGCGGACGCAGCCGTGGGGGCAGGACGGGGCCGACGGCCTGAGGCGAGCGATCACGTCGGGTCGCCAGCCATTCCAGCGCCTCGGTGAAGTCGCGGAAACGCGTGCGTTTCCCTGGTGCGCCGATGACGGTGATCTCGAAGCCCTGGCCGCGCTGCTCGATGAAGCCGAGAAGCGAGAGACCGTCCTGCTGATCGGCATGGCGCATGTCGCTGACCCGCCATTCGGACGGCGACAACTGGATCACCTCGACTCCGAGAGCCGGGTGGATCACCGCCATGTGCCTTTCCATACCGCCCATTGAACTCGTCGTCGCGGGTGGCGTGCAGGGGTTGACATCCGAGGGGCTCGCATCTGGCGCACAGATGTGCAGACTCGCCGTCGCCAGGAGCCGGACTCGGTCTCGTTAACGCGTGCCCGATAGTGTTGCGTGACTGTCCCGGAGCGGGACCACGAAACAAGGGGTGCAGGCAGTGGAATCGTCGGTTCAGCAGGAGCAGCAGTCGAAGTGGCGCCAGTTCTGGGACCGCGGCGGCTGGTGGAAGGCCCTGCTGGTCGCAGCGGTCTACTACGGCCTCTATCAGCTCGCCGGCTTCCTCATCGGGCTGGCCTTCGGCGACGCGATCGACAAGCATGACGTCCTCGCCAACGGGCTGAGCGTCTTCATCGCGATCGCCGCGTCGATCCTGGTGGGGAGCATCCTGCTCGTGCTCTTCGCTCTCTCGATCGGCTGGCTGAAGGAGCTCTTCGCCCGGCAGCCGATCCGCGGATCGTGGTGGATGTGGATCGGCGTCGCCATCGTCGTGGTGTTCAACATCCTGCGGTTCGCCAGTGTCGACTACGCGGGCTGGGACGCGGGCGCCGTCGTCGCCGTGCTGTTCACGGGCCTGTGCGTCGGGTTCGCCGAGGAGGTCCTCACCCGCGGTTTCGCCGTCAACCTGCTCCGGCGCGGCGGCTACGGCGAGCGTTCCGTGATGCTCCTCTCGTCGCTCATCTTCGCGGCGATGCACTCCGGAAACGTTCTCTCCGGCCAGAACCCGATCGCGGTCGCGTTCACGGTCGTCTACACCTTCGCGTTCGGCATCGTCATGTACGTGACGCTGCGGGTGACGGGCAACCTGATCTGGCCGATCCTGCTCCACGCCTCCACCGACCCCAGCCTCATCCTGCTGACCGGCGGTGTGGATGCGAGCAGCGGGACACTGCATCCCGGACCGCTCGCCGGCATCGCCGGACTGGCGAACTACGCGGTGATGATCTTCGCGATCATCCCGATCATCTTCGTGCGCGGTCGCGTCGACCGTGCCGATGCCTACGGCCTCGTCGAACCTGCCGCTAAGCTCGCCTGACCCGGCCGATCCATCGAGAGGAGGGGCGATGCCACGGTCTCGCATTCCGGTCGAGCTGCTGCTGAGCGTGATCGCCAGTTACGTCGTCGGGATCGTGCAGATCCTCGCGGGCATCGCCCTGATCTTCGTTCGCTACGCCGACGGCCTCACGGCGACCGATCGCACGGTCGTCACCATCGCGGGCTCGATCACCATCCTCATCGGACTCCTGGTCGTCGCACTCGCCTCCGGCCTCACGCGGTCCAGACGGGACGCGCGGGTGCTGCTGACGGTGCTGATCTCGATCTCGATCGCACTCGGCGTTCTCGTGCTGATCGCCGACGGCGAGGTGACGGCGTTCCGCCTCATCGACCTGGCGATCTCGGCCGCCGTGATCATCGTCTTGTGGACAGGGCGCGTTGCTCGCTCCTTCGCACGAAGCGACGATGGACGAACCGGATGATCTCGATCAAACCGATGGTCACTACCGAGTAGAAGAGCACCAGCGCCGCCGTCACGATCGACGGGTCGACCAGCACCAGGAACGTGCGGGCGATCGGCACGGAGTAGACGAGGATGAGCCCGACCATCATCGAGCCGATGATGAGGATCTTCCAGCCGTCGATCGGCCGAGAGAGCACGATCAGTACCCACAGGCCGACGATGGTCAGGATGAGCGTCGACCCGGTGCGCAGCTCGGCTTCCGGAATGCCCGCCTGCGTGGCAGACCACGAGTAGGCGAGCAGCATCAGCGCGATCACGGCGCCTGCAGGTGCCGCGAACGAGAGCGACCGCGCGAGGAATCCCGGGATGTAGCGCCGCTTGTTCGGCATCAGGGCGAGGAAGAAGCTGGGCAGCCCGATCGTCAGTCCGTCGATGATCGACAGCTGGCGCGGCAGGAACGGGAACTCCAGCAGGAACGCCCCGAACAGCACCGCCAGCGCGGTCGCGTAGGCGGTCTTCGTGAGGAAGAGCATCGAGACGCGCTCGATGTTCGCGATCACCTGGCGGCCCTCGGCCACCACGCTCGGCAGATGCGAGAAGCGGCCATCGAGCAGCACGATGCGCGCCACGGCCTTCGTCGCGGCGGCCCCGGACTCCATCGCGATGCCCATGTCGGCCTCCTTGATGGCGAGGGCGTCGTTGACCCCGTCCCCCGTCATCGCGACCGTGTGCCCGGCCCGCTTCAGCGCCACCACGATCGCCTTCTTCTGATCGGGCGTCACGCGCCCGAACACGACGTGTTGCTCGAGCACCCGAGCGAGCTCGTCCGGATCGTCCGGCAGGGAACGCGCGTCGAATCCATCCGGAGCATCCAGCCCGACCTGCCGCGCGATCGCCGCGACCGTCTGCGGGTTGTCGCCCGAGATCACCCGCACACCGACCCCCTGCTCGGCGAAGTAGCGCAGCGTCTCCGCGGCATCCGACCGGATGCGCTCGCGGAACGTGAGCAGCGCGACCGGCTCCAGGTCGGCGGGGAGCACCTCGTCGTGGGAGAGCGGTTCGGCGCTGCGCGCGAGCACCAGCGTGCGCCGACCCGACGCGGCGAGCTCGGCCGAGCGCGCCGAGAGTCGATCGTCGGGGAACACCATCTCCGGGCCGCCGAGCACCCAGCTTCCGGGCGCCTCAGCACCGGTCGCCACGTCTCCGAACGAGACGGCACTCCACTTGCGCGCCGACGAGAACGGGATGCGCCCCGTGGGAGCCGTCGCGACCGGATTCGCGTAGTCGGTCACGAGGCAGCGAGCGGTGGCATTCGCATCCGGCTCGGCGCCGTACCAGGCGAGCACCGACCGCCATCCCGCCGGCTGCTCGTCGGAGAGCAGATGCTCGGCATCGAACTCGATGTCGCCCTCGGTCAGCGTCCCCGTCTTGTCGAGACAGATGAGGTCGACGCGGGCGAGTCCCTCGACGGCGGCCAGCTCCTGCACCAGTACCTGCTGCCGCGCCAGCTTCACCGCGCCGACGGCGAACGCGATGCTTGTCATGAGCACGAGCCCCAGCGGGATCATCGCGACGACCGCCGCGATCGTGTTGACCGCGGCCTGGCGCCAGGCCCCAGAACTGAACGTGTCGGCCCAGCCGCCCAACGCGATCACCTGTGCATTGAAGACGAGCACAGCGATCGGGCCGACCACCCAGGTGACCCAGCGGAGCACCCGGTCGATCGACGAGCGCAGTTCGCTGGCGACCAGCGAGAACTTCTTGGCCTGCGCCGACAACTTGTTGGCGAACGAGTCGGCGCCCACGCGGTCGACCTGAGCCGTCCCCTCGCCTGCGACCACGACCGAGCCGGAGAGCACCTCGTCGCCAGGAGCCTTGTCGATCGCGTCCGCCTCACCGGTGAGGAGCGATTCGTCGAGTTGGAGGTGACCGGCCACGAGCACCCGGGCGTCGGCGGGGACCTGGTCGCCGGCGCGCAGCACGAGCAGATCGTCCATCACCACGTCGGCGACCGCGATCGACGTCTCGCTGCCGTCACGCAGAACCCGCGCGTTCGGCGCGTGCAGCACCGCGAGCCGGTCGAGCGCGGCCTTGGCGCGGAACTCCTGAACCGAGCCGATGACGGTGTTGGCGATCGCGCTCAACCCGAACAGCGCGTCCTGCCAGCGGCCGAGCAGAAGCAGCACGAGGAAGCACGCGGCGATGATGCCGTTGAAGAGCGTGAGCACGTTGGCGCGGATGATGCTGCCGACGCTGCGACTCGCATCCTGCCGGAACGCGTTGGTGCGTCCGTCGGCCACACGTTCGGCCACGTCGGCCGCGGACAGTCCGCGCACCGCGTCCGTCGTGCCCACGATGGTCTCACTCGCCATGGCCGCTCCTCCCCTGCGCCAACCCTAGGGCGTGGGATCGTCGCCCGGCAGCGGCGCGGCGCTGCGGGGATCGGTGACGGACGACAGGAACGCGCCCGCCTTCCGGATGGTGTCCTCGACGATCGCGACGTCGGAGCCGCCCATGAAGCCGTGCACCGCGCCCGGCACGACGTGCAGTTCGGAGCGCGCACCCGCATCCCGGCAGCGCTGCACCAGCCGGCGCGCGTCGGGCAGCAACGAGTCGGTCGAGCCGACCGCGACGAAGACGGGCGGCAGCCCGCGCACGTCGGCGGCGAGGTCAGGGGCGTCGTGGAGCCGGCCGCCACCGGCCCAGCGCGCGAAGGCCCATTCGGACAACTCCCGGCCCGGCCCTCCGGTGGCCGTGTCGTCGAACCCGCGCAGGGTGAGGTCGACGTTCGGGTTGGTCAGCACGAGCGCTGTCGCGCCCGCACGCCGAGCGACGGCGAGCGCAAGGGCGCCCCCCGCGGAATCTCCCCAGAGCACGATGCCTCCTGTGCCCGAGTCCCGCAGGGCGCCGACCACGGCGAGCGCGTCATCGCCGGATGCCGCCAGGCTCGCCTCCGGCGCGAGCCGGTAGCCGACCGAGAGCACCGTGACTCGCAGGATGCCCGCGATGCGGCGGCAGTAGGCGTCCTGAAGTTCGAGGTCGCCGAGCACTCCGTAGCCGCCGTGGAGGAACACGACTACGGCGTCGGGATGCGTATCGGCCTGCGGAACGTAGCGGCGAATCGGGACCGTGCCGATCGTGTCGTCGCCGACGGTGCCGGCGAACGGCAACCGGGGCCGTCCGGACGCCCGTTCGGAGGCCTCGCGTCGAAGTCGGTCGATGTCGGGATCAGCCACGACAGCCACGACAGCCACGACAGCCACGACAGCCAGCATGCCAGGTCTGACGATCGCTACGCGTCGCCATCTCTTAAGCAGCAGCGATGTCGATCCCGTGCTTCGCGCGCGCGAGAATGAAGACACCATGTCTCGCATACTGGTCACCGGATCGGCCGATGGACTCGGCTTCGCCACCGCGCAGGCGCTGCTCGCTCAGGGGCACGACGTCGTCGTGCATGCCCGTAATGAGAGGCGGGTGGATGCCGTCCGGCCGCTGGTCGAGCGGGGCGCCGGCCTCATCGTCGCCGACTTCTCCGACCGAGAAGCGGTGCTCGGCGCGATCGCCGACTTGAACGGTCTCGCGCCGATCGATGCGGTGATCCACAACGCCGGCGTGATCTCCGGCGCTGCTCTGATGCCCGTGAACGTGGTGGCGCCCTATCTCGTCACGGCTCTGCTGGCCGGACCGCGCCGCCACATCTACCTCAGCAGCGGCATGCACAGGGGCGGACATGCTTCGCTGGACGGGGTCGACTGGGCGGGAGCTCGCGCTACGCGCACCTACTCCGACAGCAAACTGTTCGTCACCACGCTGATGGCCGCCGTCGCCCGGATCAGCCCGGATCTCCTCAGCAACGCCGTCGATCCTGGCTGGGTGCCGACCAGGATGGGCGGCGCCGGCGCGCCCGACGACTTCGGCCTGGGTCACGAGACCCAGGAATGGCTCGCCGCGAGCGACGATGCGGAAGCCCTCACGAGCGGAGGCTATTGGTACCACCGTCGTCGTCAGCAGGCGCACCCCGCGGTGAATGACCGCTCCTTCCAGGATGACCTGCTGGCACGTCTCGAAGACGCAACCGGAGTGCCCCTGTCGCGATCGCGGTAGCCAACCTTGAATTGTGCACAACCTAATTGCGTGCAATCATTGACTCATGTCCGTGACCGATGAGATGGTGTGCTTCTCCCTCTACGCCGCCACCCGCGCGACGACTCAGGCGTACCGATCGCTTCTCGAGCCGTGGGGGCTCACCTACCCCCAGTACCTCGTGCTGGTGACCCTGTGGATCGAGGGCGATCAGACCGTGAGCTCCCTGGGCGAGCACCTGCAGCTGGATTCGGGAACGCTCTCCCCCCTGCTTCGCCGCATGGAGCAGGCCGGCCTCGTCCGGCGCGAGCGGCGCTCCCCCGATGAGCGTGTCGTCACCGTGACGATCGGCGAGCGCGGCCGAGAGCTCCACCCCCAACTGGCGCACATCCCGGCCAGGATCGCCGCAGGCACGGGCCTGCCCGACGAACAGGCCGCCGCGCAACTCATCGACACCCTCCACCGCCTCACCGAGACCATGCACGCCGCGAGCGCGCAGCAGACAGCGGCCCAGCCCGCCGCCCAGCACTGAACTTCGCACCACCGAACCACGAAAGGCACACATGAACGCCCTCTACACCGCAGAAGCACTCTCGACGGGAGCCGGCCGC
The DNA here is from genome assembly GCF_027921845.1 of Leifsonia poae. Lineage (GTDB taxonomy): Bacteria > Actinomycetota > Actinomycetes > Actinomycetales > Microbacteriaceae > Leifsonia > Leifsonia poae. The sequence goes on along the minus strand of NZ_BSEN01000013.1, from coordinate 61,949 downwards.
GACGGTCGCGTCGCCACGAGCGACGACTCGTTCCAGCTCGACCTCGCCATCCCCAAGGAGATGGGCGGCTCGGGTGCCGGCACCAACCCCGAGCAGCTCTTCGCCGCCGGTTACGCGGCCTGCTTCCACTCCGCCCTTCAGGCGGTCGCCCGCGGCCAGAAGGTGAAGCTGACCGACTCGTCGGTCGGCAGCCGCGTTCAGATCGGCTCGAACGGCGAGGGCGGCTACCAGCTCTCGGTGCTCCTGGAGGTCGTGCTTCCCGGCATCGAGCCCGCCCAGGCACAGGCGCTCGCGGATGCCGCCCACCTCGTGTGCCCCTACTCCAACGCGACCCGTGGCAACATCGACGTCACGATCACCGTCTCGGAGGACTGATCACATGACCGACGACACCATGCGCGCCCTCGTCCACCACGAGTTCGGCGACCCCGCCGCCCTCCTCGCCGTCGAGCAGCGAGCGCTCCCCCAGCCCGGTCCGGGCCAGGTCCGCGTTCGCACGCTGCTCTCCGCCATCCACAACCACGACCTGTGGACGGTGCGCGGCACCTACGGCTTCAAGCCCGAGCTCCCTGCCCAGGCGGGCACGGAGGCGGTCGGCGTCGTCGACGCCCTCGGCCCCGATGTGGATCAGCTCGCTGTCGGTCAGCGCGTCACCACCGGCGGCACCTTCGGCGTGTGGGCCGAGTACTTCGTGGCCGATGCTGCAGGGCTCATCCCGGTTCCGGATGCCCTGCCGGATGAGGCCGCCGCCCAGCTCGTCTCGATGCCGTTCAGCGCGCTGAGCCTGCTGCACTCCCTCGACCTGAAGGAGGGCGACTGGCTGATCCAGAACGCCGCCAACGGCGCAGTGGGCCGGATGGTCGCCCAGCTGGGCGCCGCGCGCGGCATCAACGTCGTGGGGCTCGTACGCCGCGCGGCGGGTGTCGACGAACTCCGTGCGCAGGGCATCGATCGCGTCATCGCCACCGACTCCGACGACTGGCGCGACCGCCTCGCCGAGATCACCGGCGGAGCCGACATCCACGTCGGGATCGACTCGGTCGGCGGCCGCTCCGCCGGCGACGTCATGTCCACACTCGCGGTCAACGGCACGCTCGTGGTCTTCGGGGCGATGGCATCGCCGACGCTCGAGATCTCCTCCGGTGACGTCATCTTCAAGCAGGGCACCATCAAGGGCTTCTGGGGCAGCGTCGTCAGCCGCGAGATGCCGGCCGACCTCAAGGGGAAGCTGTTCGGCGAACTGATCACCCGCGTTCTCGACGGATCGCTGACCCTCCCGGTCGCGGCGACGTACGACTTCGACGAGATCAGCGCCGCCGTGACGGCGAGCGACCAGCCGGGGCGCGTGGGCAAGGTGTTGCTCCGAGCCTGATCGCCGTCGCCTGATCGACGGACCCTGCGGGTCGTCGCGGTCGCTCAGCGGCCGCGACGGCCCGCGAACAGTGTGTACAGCAGAGGGAGTGCCGACGCGACCATGAGCACCGTGCCGAGCACGGCATCGTCTGCGCGCACCACGGCACCGGCGATGAGCAGAGCGCCGAACACGAGCGCGGAGACGAGTCGCCGCGCCGTGCGCTCGAGCCGGGCCACCCGCTGCTCGAGCCGGGGCGTCGCGACCTCCACCGTGCCGTCCTCGAAGCGGTCGATGAGCGCATCCAGCCGCTTGGGCAGCCGTAGCGCGATGCCCGCGATCTCCACGGCCTGCTTCGCAAAGTCCTGAACAACGTTGCCGCCCTCGTCGCGTAGGAGCTGCGCCGCGTACGGCTCGACCGAGTCCCACAGATTGAATCCGGGATCGAGCGCACTGCACACTCCGGAGGTGAGCGACATCGCCCGGATGATCAGCAGGAAGTTCTCCGGCAGCTGGAACGGCAGCGAACGGATCACATCGCCGAACTGCACCGCGAACTGGCGGAACTCGCGTGGGTCGACCTCGCGCAGCTCAGCGAAGCCCATCCCACCGAACCGGGCGAAGAGCTGTGTCATCGCCCTCTCGAGCTGGGTGGTCTCGGCCGAGGGCAGCAGCACGCCGACATCCTGCATCGCGTCCACCAGGCCCTTGCCGTCCCGCGATGCGGCCGCGATCAGCAGCTTCCTCAGGCCGCTGCGGGTGCCGGTCGGCACCTCGCCCATCATCCCGAAGTCGATGAACGTCAGCTTCCAGGGGCGCTCGCCCGGAACATCCGGCGTCGGCGTGACGAAGATGTTGCCCGGGTGCGGATCGGCGTGGAAGAAGCCGTTGGTGAACAGCTGATCGAACATGACCGCTGCGAAAACCGGGGCGACGTCTGCCGGGTCGATGCCCGCCGCGCGCAGCGCCTCGGCGTCGGTGATCTTGATCGCCGTGACGTCTTCGAGGGTGAGCACCCGCCGCGTCGTGCGCTCCCAGGCGATGGCGGGCACGGCGACACGCTCGTCGTCCGCGAAGTCCGCCGCGAAACGCTCGGCGTTCGCCGCCTCATGCAGGTAGTCGATCTCTTCGAGACTCGTCTGCGCGAACTCCTCGACGAGTTCGGGCGCGTCGACGCGGTCGGACACCAGGCGCACGCGGCTGAGCCATCCGCCGACCTTGCGCAGGGCCGCGAGATCGACATCGACGATCGCGTCGATCCCCGGCCGCTGCACCTTGATCACGACGCCGTCGAGACCGCTGTCGGCGGCATCCGTCCGCGTGAGGCGCGCACGGTGGGCCTGCCCGAGGGAGGCCGCGGCGACCGGGGTCTCATCGACCCACGCAAAGGCCCGCTCAAGCGGCACGCCCAGTTCCGCCTCCGCCAGCGCGCGGATCTGAGGGAAGGGAACAGCGGGCACCTCGTCTTGCAGGCCCTCCAGCTCGGCCGTGATCTCGGGTGGTAGAACGTCGAGCCGGGACGACATGAACTGCCCGACCTTGATCATCAGCCCGCCGAGGTCGACCGCGAGCACATGGAAGCGCTGGGCGAAGCGCCGCATCCGCTTCGACCGGGTGCGCTCAGCGACCTTCGCGAGCCCGATGCGCGGCAGGAACAGCTCGTACCACCAGGTGACGGCGAGGTTCCAGCCGGCGAAACGCAGGATGCGACGGTAGCGGGCGCGCGTGGCGCCCGCATCCGTCGATCCCTGTCGACTCCGACGACCCGACGGCACTCGCGTCAGTCCTGGGCGAGGATCGAGTAGAGCCGGCGGCGCGCCTCGTCGAGCACGACCGCGGCCTGCTGGATCTGCTCCGGGGTGCCGGTGCGACGCACCTGAGCCGCCGCCTGCGCGAGTTCGAAGCCCGCCTTCGGCAGAGCGCCGAACCCCGCGTCACCACCGGCGCCCGCGGACTCCCACGGCGCCGCGCCGGCCGCCTCGGCCTCCGCCCGGCCTTCCTCGGTGAGCGCGTAGGTCTTGCGACCGTTCGACTCCTCGGCACTGATCAGGCCCTCATCGGAGAGCAACTGCAGCGTGGGATAGACGGACCCGGCGCTCGGCTTCCAGCTGCCACCACTGCGCTCCTCGATCTCGCGGATGATCTGATACCCGTGCATGGGCTTCTCGGCGAGCAGCGCGAGAACGGCTGCACGCACGTCGCCCTTGCCCATGCGCGTGCCGACGCGCTTCTCGAACGTCGAGCGCAACTGCTCGAACGCCTGCCACATGCCCTCGGCGTTGCCGGCGCCGAAGCCGCCGCCCGGGAACGAACCACTCATGATGTCCTCCTCAGTGAACGTCAACGATACTCAACGATATATCGTTAACCGGTCCTGCGATAGGGGCACGAGCAGGCTGCGGCGAGCGCTCTTGACACGGGATCACGACCAGGAGGACATTCGGGACAGGGCGGTCTCCCAGCGGTGAGGAGCGAAATCATGAGTGCTGCAGCGCGCAACGGGATGCAATCGTGTGCGCATACCTCGACGGAGTCACGACGACCCCAGGTCACCCCGGTGGGCGCCGTCGCGCGAGGTGCCGCCGCGGGCGTGGTCGGCACGCTCGCCATGGACCTGTGGCTCTACGCCCAGTACCGGCGGGAGCACGGTGACGAACCGTTCGCCGAGTGGGAGTTCTCGTCCGACGTCACGGACTGGGACAAGGCCCCGGCTCCCGCCCAGGTCGGGCGACGGATCATCGACGGACTGTTCGAGCGGACGCTTCCCGACTCGCGCGCTCGCCTCACCAACAACGTCATGCATTGGGGATACTCCCTCTCGGGCGCCGTGGTCTACGCGATGGTCGCCGCATCGCTCCGCAAGCCGCGAACCGGCTACGGGCTGATCTTCGGGGCCGGGATGTGGGCGTTCAGCTATGTCATCCTGCCTCCGATGCGTCTCTACAAGCCCATCACCGAGTACGACGCCAAGACACTCGGCAAGGATCTCGCCGCCCACCTCGTCTACGGACTGGGCACGGCCGCCGCCTTCACACTGCTGCTCTCACGCCGAGGCGGCCGCCGCTGACGACCCGCACCACTCGATCCGCCCGATCCGCCCGATCCGCCCCGCCGCGCCCGAACAGAAAGAGGAACCTCCGAATGACCGAGAACAATCGAGACGAGTACCCCGACGAAGCCGGTTACCCGGACGGCGCAGGGTTCCTGAGCGAAACCCAGCCCGAATTGGTCGACGAAGTGAAGGCCGGCGCTGCCCCGAGCACCGGAATCGACTTCTTCATCGTGGACAATGAAGCCGACAAGACGTTCGAAGCCGTCAGCGGCGACACCCTCATCGGCGGGATCACCTACCGCGTGCAGGACGACGTCGTGACGTTGATCCACACCTACGTCTACCCGGAGTTCCAAGGTCAGGGTGTCGCCTCCGAGCTGGTCCGCAGAGTGCTCGACCAGATCCGGTCCGGCGGTCGCACGATCGTCATCGAATGCCCCGTCGTCAAGGCGTTCGTCGAGAAGCACCCGGAGTACCAGTCTCTGGTCTCCCCACCGGCGTGATGGCGAAGCCGGCGGCCCTGGCCGAGGGAGACGGCGGCTACGGCATCCTGCCCTGGTAGCGTGCGGCCGCGGGCGAGCCCAGCCCCGGCCCGGCCGGCGCCACGGCTGTCGCGCGTAGTCCCCTGCGCGATGTGACACCGAGCTTGGTGAACACCTTGCCGAGATGCCACTCGACGGTTCGCGGGCTGATGAAGAGCTGCGCCCCGATCTCCGGATTGCTCCTGCCCTCCGCCGCGAGGCGTGCGATGAGGGCCTCCTGTGCAGTCAGCTCGTTCGCGGTGTCGACCGAGCGGGCGCGCACAGTCTCACCGGTCGCCGCCAGTTCGCGCCGCGTTCGTTCCGCGAAGCCTTCCATCCCGGCCTCGCGGAAGAACTCGTGGGCCCGACGCAGCTGCACCCGCGCATCCATGCGCCGGCCGCTGCGGCGCAGCCACTCGCCGTACAGCAGGTTCGTGCGCGCCAGCGCCATCCGGATGCGCGTTCCACTCAGGCGTTCGGCCGATTCCTGATACGACGCCTCGGCGATGTCGTCGTCGCCGAGCAGGGCACGGCAACGTGCCAGAACGCCGAGCGACCAGTCGGTGCCGCTCGCGCGGGCGATCTCCTCCAGCCGGCCGAACGCGGCCGCCCCGCGCTCCGCCTGGTCGCTGCGCACCGCGGCTTCGACCAGCTCCGGGTAGACCCAGGTCGAGAGCCCCAGCTCGAACGGATGCTCGGCGGCGTGCTCGGCCGTCGCCAGCGCCTCGTCGTACCGTCCGAAACTGTTCAGGAAGACGGCACTCGTCAGCTCCGTTCCCATGAGCCAGAGACCCTCACCGCGCGCGGAGACGTCGCTGCGGCTGACGTCGATCAGCGCACGCGCCTCGGTCTCGCTGCCGCTCCACGCCGCGCGCAGGAACGCGATGTGCGGAGACAGGGCGTTGCCGGTGGCCGCGGTCACCGCGTCCGCCTCGACGGCGAGCGCGAGCGCGGCCGCGAGATCCCCCGTGAAGAGCTCGACGGTGAAACGCTCGGTGAGGGCGATGGGCAGCATGGCGAGGGCGCCGGTCCGCCGCGCGACGGCGACGAGTTGCTCCGTGAGGCCGAGCCAACCGACGTCATCGCCGATCGCACGGGCCGCACGTGAAGCCGGCCAGAGCCAGCGCAGGGCGTCCGCGTCGCCGATCCCCTCTCTCCTCAGCGCATCGAGGGCGCGGCGAAGCATCGGAACGCCTGCGGCGTAACCGCTCCTGACGAGCACGGCGAGGCCGTTCAGCAACAGCTCACAGGCGGTCGGAAGCCTCCTTCCCGAGTCGCCCCAGCGCGCGTCGATGATCGAGTCCGCCACGTCGTCGAGCGCACCACCGCCACCCGCGAGGCGTCCCGCGAAGAGCGCCGCGGTGAACGCGTCGAGATACGTCTCACGCGCCACCGTGGCGTCCAGCGCCTCGAACCGCTTCGCGGCGCGAAGCAGTAGCGATGGGGCCTCGCGCCCGCGCGTGGACGCGAACGAGATCTCTGCTCCGAGCAGTTGCGCCCGTGCATCGTCGAGCTCGCCGAGGGGTCCGGCCGAGGCGATCGCGAGCATGGTGTGCGCCGCGTCGGTGGCACCGGCCTGCAGCCGGGCGTTCGCCGCGGCGAGAGCCCGCCGGGCGCGTTCTGCGGGCTCAGGAGTCAGTTCCATGGAGCGGGTCAGAAATGCGGCGGCCGCCGCCCATCCACCGCGCGCCCGCGCACGGACGGCCGAGGCCTCGAGTTCGGCGGCGACACCCTCGTCCAGACCACCGGCCGCGACGGCCCGGTGCCAGGCGAGGTAGTCGGAGTCACTGTCGCCGATGATGGCCGCCGCGAGCACCTCGTGCGCCCTGCGCCGATCCAGTTCGGAGGCGGCGCGGTAGACCGCGGACCGCATCAGGGGATGCCGGAACCGGACCTGAGCGCCGAGATCCAGCAGGCCGGCCTCCTGTGCCGGTGTCGCCGCATCGGCCGGAATGCCGAGCCGGGCGGCGGCCCTCCACAGCAAGGTGACATCCCCGGACGGGTCGGCGGCCGCGATCAGCATCAGCTGCCGGGTCGGCTCGGGAAGTTGCTCCAGTCGCCGGATGAAGCCCTGTTCGATCCGGCCGGTGAGCGCCGACCGGTCGGCCGCACCGTTGCCGAAGGCCAGCTCCGCCGCGTCCAGGTCGCGCGGCAGTTCGAGGAGCGCGAGCGGGTTGCCGCGCGCCTCGGCGATGATCCGGCTGCGCACCCGCTCATCCAACGGCCCCACGATCACCGAATCGAGCAGGGCCGCGGCATCGGCGTCGGCGAGACCGCGAACGACGAGGGTGGGGAGGGCCGCCAACGCATCGCTCCCATCGCTTCCCTCGCCGGCATCCGTCGCATCCCGCACCGCGAAGACCATCCCGACCCGCTCCGCGACGAGGCGGCGGGCCACGAACGTCAACGTCAGAGCCGACGCGGTATCGATCCACTGGGCGTCGTCGAGAGCGCAGAGCAGCGGTGCGGTTTCGGCCACCTCCGCGAAGAGGCCGAGCACGGCAAGACCGACGAGAAACCGATCCGGCGGCTCGCCGCTCTGCGAGCCGAACGCGACACCCAGCGCCTGGCGCTGAGGCTCGGGGAGGTGGGTGACGCGGTCGAGGAACGGAGCGCACAGCTGCTGGAGAACCGAGTACGCGAGTTCGACCTCCGACTCGACACCCGTCGCCCGGGCGATCACGAAGCCGTCCGCGCGCTGCACGACGTAATCGAGCAGCGCCGTCTTGCCGACGCCCGCCTCGCCTCGCAGCACCAGCACCTGGCTGCGGCCTGATACCGCGTTCGCCAGCACCGCATCCAGCTGCTCGCACTCGCCGCGCCTGCCGTGCAGTGCGCGGCTCTCTTCATGACTCGTCATGGCAACCCACCGCCAGTTCCGACATTAGGGATCGCCGTGATCCCTGGCAAGAGGCGGTCGGCGCCGACCCCCGGGCGCCGGGCGCCGGGGTGCGGACCCGGGCATCTCCCGGGCGCGAAGGGAAAGCGACAGGAACAGGATCGATGACATCAGCAACGAGATCTCTTGAAAGGGGATTGATCATGAACACCACAAGCACACTCACCAGCGCAGCGGTCGACGTGCGTACCGCACTCACCGAGGGCTACGCGGACGTCGGCGAGGTGACACTGCACTACGTCGAAGCCGGCGAGGGACCCCTCGTCATCCTCCTGCACGGTTTCCCGGCCTTCTGGTACACCTGGCGGGAGCAGATCGCGCCGCTCGTGAACGCGGGCTACCACGTGGTCGCACCGGACCTGCGCGGCTACAACCTGTCTTCGAAGCCCGCGGCGTTCACCGACTACACGGCCGACAAGCCCGCCGCGGACATCCGGGGCCTCATCCGGGCGCTCGGGAGCGAGACGGCGACGGTGGTCGGACACGACTGGGGCGGATCGGTCGCCTGGACACTGGCGATGAACAACCCGGAGGTCGTGGACCGTCTCGTCATCCTGAACGCGGCGCACCCGCGCAAGCTGAACGAGGGGCTGAAGAACCCGCGGCAGCTGCTGAGGAGCTGGTACTTCTTCTACTTCCAGCTCGCGGGTTCACCGGAGCGTCGCGCCGCCCGCGACAACTGGAAGTTCTTCACGGGCTTCCTCCGCGACGCGCATCCGGCGTACACGCAGCAGGAGCTGGATCAGTACCGTTCGGCCTGGTCGCAGCAGGGAGCGGCCACAGGCATGATCGACTACTACCGCGCGGCGGTCCGCCTCGGGTCGAAGCAGAAGGTTCTGACCATCACGGCACCCACCCTCGTCATCTGGGGACAGGAAGACCGGTACCTCGGCGCCGACCTCGCCGAACCGCACGCGGAGGACGTACCCAACCTGGTCTCAGTCGAGCGCTTGCCCAACGCGTCGCACTGGGTGCACCACGACGAGGCCGGGCGCGTCAACGAACTGCTCGTCGACTTCCTCGGGGGTGACAGCGGGAGCCTGACCGGCCGATGACGGTTCGTCGGCCGAGAGCGATCGACGAGACGACCGGGGCGTGTGGCCCCGGTCGTCGCGTATCACTCGGGTTTGATCGCGACGCGCCCGCTGCCGGTGCGGGCGAGGTAGAGGCGGGCGCCGGTGCGTGCGATGAATTCGTCGACGGCCTCGCGCGATCCCTGCCACCACCCATAGTCGTCGAGCAGCAGAACGCCGCCCGGCGACAGCCGTTCGTACAGATGCGTCAGCTCGTGCGCTGTCGATTCGTACCAGTCCGTGTCCAGTCGCAGTACGGCGATGCGCTCGGGCGCCTGGCTGGGGACGGTCTCCTCGACCGGCCCCTTGATGAAATGGAGCTTCTCCGCCGGGTAGGGGACCTCATGGAAGCCCTCCTGCACATCCTCGAGGGAGGCGTACGCCCACACCCGGGACGTCTTGTCGTACGACGCCAGCAGTTCGGCAGCGGGCCGACCGTCGCCGCGCTTGTCCCGCGGCCCCGGCTCGGTCATCCCTTCGAACGTGTCGAACAGGTACACGTCACGCTCGTGCGAGCCGACAGCATCCAGCGCCCGGGCGATCGCATGCACGCTCCCGCCGCGCCACACGCCGCACTCGACCACCGCGCCGGGGATGTCGTACCGGGTGACGTAGCGCGCGGCCATGATGACGGCGTACAGCTTCTCGATGTTCGTCATCGTGTACGGCTGCACCGCCCGGATGATCGCGGCGGCCTCCTCGTCGATGTCCGTGGGAATCTTCACAACTGGAGGAGCCTCAGGCACCGACGCGTCGGCCGCTGGTGTGCGCGCCGAGGGCGTGGGCGCCGTCGGTGTTCTCGCCGGCGTCGGGCCGTCGGCACGGGGCCGCGCGCGCCGCAGTTCGTACCCGGTCAGCCGGGACAGGACACCATTGACACGCTTCCGCATCGACACAGTCCACAAGCTACCCCACCGCCGGATGCTCCGGGCCGGCTGCGTCGATCGACACGGTCAGTCGGTCGGTGAATTCGTGCTGCGTCAGGACTCGGACCCGGCCACGTGCATGCGACCAAGCGGCCGTTAGATTAGCTCTCATGACCAACGGTGGGTTACAGAGGCTGTGGCGGAGCTATCGGATCACGTATCTCCTCTGGGTGGGTTGGGGGGTCCTCGCGGCAGGCCTCGCGCTCCTCTTGAGCTATTTCCTGACTAGTGGGACGTATCCGCTTCCCGCGGCTGGCGCATGGAATCTGGCGTTCCCGATCGGCTTTCTGATGCTCGGGTCCATCGTGACGACGATCGGGGTTCTGGTGACAGTCAGAAAGCTGCGTCAGCGCTAGCGCTCGGGCTGCGCCCCGCGCGCTCCCCCAGCTGCCGCGCCTCGCTGCGCTCGGGGCGGCGCCCGGGGTCCCTCGCGGCGGGGACCCCGATAGTCAGCAGCAAGTGACGACAAAAAGAAGAGGGTGACCGCTCGCCATGCGAGCGGTCACCCTCTTCTTTTTGTCGTTACGTCGGGCTGACAGGATTTGAACCTGCGACCCCTTGACCCCCAGTCAAGTGCGCTACCAAGCTGCGCCACAGCCCGATGCTGCTTCGAGGGTGGAGCCCCAAAGCAACTTGACCATACTAGCGTGTCCGCGAGGGAGGTCGTGCCACGAGCGTGAGCGGCCCGAGCGCGTGCGGCGGGAGCGGGACCTCGCATAACTCCGGAAGTTCGAGCCGGGGTGAAGCGCAAGTTCCGGAGTTAGACGCGCAGCGCCCGCGTGTCGCATGAGACTTCCGGAGTTACGCCAGCGCCAGCCCGACCGGCACCACGCCAGCCCGACCAGCACTGCCCACCCCTACTCCCAAACCAATTCCCGCACCTCGACCCCGTACCCCTCCAGCGTCACCGACGACACCGCATCCCCCGCCAGCGTCTGCAGCGCACCACCCGACACGACCGGCGACACGGTCACCGACGCCGGATGCTGCGACACGAAGAACACGAACCGCCGCCCGTCGGCATGCACCAGCGAGTCCACGAACACGAGCGGATCGTCCAGCACGACATCCCGTTCGAGGTCGGCGACGACGGCCAGCGCGTCGTACAGCCGCCACGTCTCCTCCGGGTTCACGCGCGGCAGCGCCGAGGCGAAGTACTCGAACGGGTACGTCGACAGCACGGCCCGCCCCGACCCGTGCGACTGCGACACGATCACCGGATTGTCGTGCTGGTCGACCGCGATGATGGTCCCCGTCGTCGCCGACACCGGGAGGAACGACCGCGAATGCTCATTGCCTGCGGCGGCGAACGAGAGCGAGGTCCCTTCCTCGATCGAGCCGAACGACGAGAGGAACCGCACGGTGACCACGTCGTCCGCCACCGGCTCGACGAGCCCGTACGCCGACTCGCGCTGCACACCGAACAGCTCCTCGGTGTACGCCCACCAGGGCCCGCGCTGCACGCCGATGTCACCGGCGCAGTACGACGCGTAGACGGTCGCCCCGGCCGAAGCGAGTTCTCGAAGCTGCAGCCACGTCGGACCGCACAGTTGCTTGACCGACGGCAGGATGTACAGCCCGTACCCGGACGGCACTCCCCCGTCCTCCTCCTCGCGCACCACGGCGACGGGCACGTGCGCCTCGTGGGCGGCGACGTACGCCTGCTCCCCGGCGGCGACGATCAGCGCGCGCTCCGCCTCCTGCGTGAACGGGTAGTCCGCGGCGAGGTGCGACGGCACGACCAGTGCCGCGTCGACCGACGAGCGCGTGACCGAGGCGACGTCGATCGCCGCGAGGTCACCGGCGAACCGGGCGAGCTCGAGCAGCGGCGGCTTCGGCGCACCGGAGGAGTCCGTGATCCCGAAGTGCAGCTCGAACGGGTGATGCGAGTACGGGCGCTGGCCGACGAGGTCGTCGTAGTCCGTGTTGTTCCAGGCGATCCAGCCGGTCGCGCCGGCGAGCAGCGTGTTGTAGAGCAGCTGCCGGTAGTACGACGCAGCGCCGGATGGCGAGACGAAGTCGCTCGTCAGCCCGAACTCCTCCATGATCACCGGCAGGCCGGCAATCTGGCACAGTTCGGCGATGTACGCGGCCTTGAGGTGCTGGCGGGTCTGGTCCGACTCCATGCGGTACACGTGCGGCCCGACGAAGTCCGTAAAGGCGGCGATGTCGACGGACGAGAAGCCGTTGTCATGCCCCGTCGTCTCGATGCCCCAGGCGCCGTCGCCGACGGCGACCGGCTGCGTTCCGCCGCCCGCGCGCACGGCGTTGACGAGCAGCGACGCCCACGCGTTGACGATCGGGCGCGGCGCCTCACCCCCGTAGATCGGCACCTCGTTGGTGAGCAGCCAGCCCGCGACAGCCGGATGCGCGGCGAACCGCGCGGTCAGCTCGCGCACGTACCAGGCCTGCCGCCCGACGAACCAGACGTCGCTGTACAGGTCGCGGCCGTCACGCCACGCCGGGTCCCAGTTCTCCCCCGACATGTGACCCACGAGGAAGGTCGGCACGGTGGTCATCCCGACCTCGCTGTGGGCGTCGAGGAAGTCGTGGAAGTTCTCGATGCACTGCTCGTCGAGCGTGTCGGGGGTGGGGTGGAAGTCGGGCCAGTAGAAGAACGAGCGGGTCATGTTGAGGCCGTGCTCGGCGAGGACCCGCAGTTCTTCTCGCACGACCGCCGGGTCGTAGCGGGTCCACATGAGCGGGCCGCCGGTGCGCGACCAGAAGTTGGCACCCAGCCAGATGGCCGGGGCTCCCTCGACGGAGAGCAGGGGTGAAGGGCGTTCCATGATGCCTTTCCAGAGAACGATCGGTAAAACAGGGAGGCGACGGCCGGCGGCAGGAGCTACTTCACGGCGCCCGCCGTCAGGCCGGCCACGAACGAGCGCTGCAGCAGCAGGAACGCCACGACCACCGGGATGCTCACCACGAGCGAGGCCGCCATGATCTGGTTCCAGTAGACGTTCGTCTGGGTCGAATAGAGCTGCAATCCGACGGCCAACGTCCTGTTCTCATCCGTCGTCATCACCGAGGCGAACAGCACCTCACCCCAACTGGTCATGAAGGAGTAGATGGCGACGGCGATCAGCCCGGGCTTCGCGGCGGGGAGGACGACGTGCCAGAGCGCACCCATCGGGCCACTCCCGTCGACCATCGCCGCCTCGTCGAGATCGCGCGGGATGCCGTCGAAGTAGCCGGCGAGCATCCAGATCGAGAACGGCAGCGCGAAGGTCAGATACGTGATCACCAACCCGAACCGCGTGCCGACGAGCTGGATGCCGACAGCCTGGTTGATGTTCACGAAGATCAGGAACAGCGGCAGCAGGAACAGCACACCGGGGAACATCTGCGTCGAGAGCACCGTGGTGCTGAAGACGGTGCGCCCCTTGAACCGGTAGCGCGAGATCGCGTAGGCCGCGAAGATCGCGATGATCAGCGACACGATCGTGGCGGATCCGGCGACGATCAGCGAGTTCACGAAGTACGACGCGAGCGGAACGGTCGACCACATGTCGATGTACGGCTGGAACGTGATGTGCTCCGGCCACCAGGTGAAGGCTCCCTGAACATCCGGAAGCGATTTCACCGACGACGTGATCATCACGTAGACCGGAACGGCCGTGAAGATCGTCAGTACGAACAGGACGACCCAGCGGAAGGTCTTGGACGAGGCAGTTTCACGCACGACGCGACCTCCGGTTGATGACCAGCAGGTAGATGCCGGTGACGATGAGCAGGAAGATCAGCAGCAGCACGCTCATGGCGGCGCCGGAGCCGAAGTTCCAGGTGAGGAAGGAGGCGTTGTAGATGTGGAACGAGATGAGGTCGCCGGCCGCTGGTTGAGCGTTGCCGAACAACACGAATGGTGTGTTGAAGTCGTTGAACGTCCATAAGAACATCACCAGCAGCAGCACCGTGTTGACCGGGCGCAGCATCGGCAGGGTGATCGCGCGCCAGGTGCGGAACGGCTTCGCGCCGTCGACCGCCGAGGCCTCGTAAACCTCTTCCGGGATGCTCTGGAGTCCGGCCATCAGCATCAGGAACGCGAAGGGCCAGAGCCGCCAGATGGCGACGATGACGATCGACCAGAACGCGTTGCCGCCGATCAGCCAGAATGGCTTGTCACCGGGAAGGTTCAGGTTGTCGAAGAGGAAGTGGTTGACCGCTCCCGTGTCCTTCTGGAGCATGAACTTCCACGCGATGATGCCGGCGTACATCGGCAGCGCGTAGGGCACGAGGAACAGCGTGCGGAAGAAGCCGCGGCCGGCGAACTTGCGCTGCAGCGCGACGCCGGCGGCCATCCCGAGCCCCCACGAGATGCCGACGACCAGGATCGTGAAGCCGACGGTCACGGTGAACGACTGCAGGAGGCCTGCGCCGATGGAGCTGTTGAAGTCGAGGGCGACGGCGTAGTTCTTGAACCCGACGAACGGGGCTTCGCTCCAGTTGGCGATGAAGAACTTCGTCAGCTGGAGGAAGCTGATCCAGATGCCCGTCAGCATCGGGATCACGTGGATGAAGATCTCGAAGATGATGGCCGGCGCCAGGAGCACCAGCGGAATCCACCACCCCTTCTTGCGCTTGCGCTGTTTGGGCGGGGGCGTTGCCACCGCACGTTCGGTGGCGATGGGAGCGCTGAGGGAGCCTCCGGCTGATGTCGTCGTCGACATGTGGATCCTAAACCTCGGGGATTGTCTGGTGCTGCCGGGGCGGCTCACGACGGTGTTGAGTCGTGAGCCGCCCACGGCGGGCGGATGCGCGGTTACGCTATCCGATCGACTGCTCGACCTGGTCCTGCGCGGTCTTCAGAGCGGCCTTGATGTCCGCCTCGCTGACCGTTCCACCGGTGGCGACCTTGGCGAACATGTCGTTCATCGCCTTGCCGACGGTGTTCTCGAACTGGTCCTCGGCCGGAACCAGCGGCAGCGGCTTCGACATCGTGTTGTAGATCTTCTGGAAGGTCGCAGCCTCTTCAGCGTTGTCGGTGAAGTTGGCCTTCGCCCCGTTGAGCACCGGGAGGGAGGCGTACGGCTTGCCCAGCGTGGTCTGGGTGGACTCGCTGGTCATGAACTTCACGAACTGCAGCGCCGCATCCTTGTTCTTGGTGTTCTTCATGATCGACAGGTTGATGCCGGCGACGTGGCTGGCGACCGGCTGGCCGCCCTCGGGTGCCGGGAACGGAACCACACCATAGGCGTCGGACTTCATGCCGTTGGCAGCGATCGACGAGTCGGCGTTGTTCTGGTTGAGGATCATCGCGACCTTGCCCTTGGCGAAGTCGTTGACCGCCTGCACACCGTTGTCGTACTGCGCGTTCGACGTGTTGACGACCTTGTCGCTCTGCATCAGGTCGACGTAGCGCTTGATGCCGGAGACGACGCCGTCGGAGGTGAACGTCGGGTTGCCCTTCGAGTCGAAGAGCTCGGCGTTGTCCTGAGCCGCGTTGATGAACGCGAAGTGCGCGTTCTCGGTGTAGCTGCCTGCCGCGAGCGCGAAGCCGTACTTGCCGCCGGTGGTCAGCTTCTTGGCGTCGGTGACGAGCTCTTCCCAGGTCGTCGGCGGCGTGACGCCGGCGGCGGTGAACATCGCCTTGTTGTAGTACAGGCCGTAGGCGAGACCGTAGAGCGGAACGCTCGTCTTGGTCTTACCGGGCGCGCCACCCGTGTCGAGGGCCGTCTTGACGAACTTGTCCGCGCCGCCGATGGCCTTCATGTTCGCGTCGTCGAACGGCAGGAACGCGCCGGTCGCCTGCAGCGAAGCCGCCCAGGTGTTGCCGATGTTCAGCACGTCGGGACCCTGACCACTGGTGACCGCCGTCTGGATGCGCGTCTGCAGGTCGTTCCAGCCGATGACCTCGAGCTTGACCTTGATGCCGGTCTTCTTCGTGAAGTCGTCGAGCACAGGGGTGAGGACCTGCTTGTCGTTGTCGAGGCTGGTGCCCTGGTTGCTGGCCCAGTACGTGATCGTGGATCCGCTGGCATTGCCGGTCGACCCGCCCGATCCGCTGCACCCGGCTGCGACGAGGCCGATCGCGGCCGCGATCGCGCCCGCGAGAATGACGCGTTTTCTCATAGTGACTCCCTTGTCTCTTGGTGGGTGGCGCGGAACGCCACGGGACCGATGCTAACTTAACCGGTTCAGTTGTCAAGAGGGCCCGCGAAAACGATATCCAGACGAGACTCGGGTGTCTACGCGAGACCGGTCGTGCCCCTTACAACCGTACGCTCGCCGGGATGCTCGTGGTGCGCACGACCAATTCGCTCGGCCGGGCGCGCGTGTGCTCCGGGGGCAGACCACGCAGATTGTCGAGCAGCAGCTGCGTGCTGCGACGCCCCTGCTCCTCGGGGAATCGCGCCAGCGCCGTGATCGGGCGGGCGCCGAGGCGGCAGAGCAGGGAGTCGTCCCAGCTGACCAGCGCCACGTCGTCCCGCCCCAATCGCTCCAGTGCGTTCGACGCTCCCAGCGCCAGCAGATCGTTCGACGTGGCCACCGCCGTGATCTCCGGATGCGCGCGCAACTGCTGGGTCACGATCCGCTCACCCTCCTCCGAGCTGTAGTCCGAGCCGACGAACGAGGCGCGCGCTCCGTGGTGGGCGGCCCGGGCGGCGACCGCGTCGCGGCGGTCGTGCTCGTGTTCGAACTCGAGCGGGCCCGTCACATGCAGCAGGCGGCTGTGGCCGAGCGCGACGAGGTGATCGACGATCAGCTCCGCGTCACCGCGCACGTTGTAGACGAGCACACGGCCGGGCGCGATCTGGGGGCGGGCGCCGTGCAGCACGAACGCGAGGCCGAGGCTGTCGAGCAGTGCCGGACGCGGGTCGTCGAGGGCGATGTCGAACAGGAGCACGCCGTCGACCCGGCCCTCGCCGCTCCACCGGCGGTAGGTCTCGAGGTCCTGCCCGGGATGCGTGCCGACCATCCGCAGCAGAAGCGCCTGATCGCTCTCGGCGAGAACGCTCTCCACGCCGGCCAGCAGGCTCATGTAGAACGGTTCGGTGCCGAGCAGGCTTGGATCGCGCCGCAGCACGATGCCGATCGCGTCGGTGCGCGAACGCGACAGTGCGCGGGCGCTCGAACTCGGGTGCCAGCCCAGCTCCCGCGCGAGCTCGAGCACGCGTCGACGGGTCTCATCACTCACCCCCGGCTGCCCGTTGAGGGCGTACGAGACCGAGGCCTTCGACAGCTGAAGCTGTTCAGCGAGACCGGCGATCGTCACGCGGTTCACGTCTCGGCACTCCTTCCCGCTGGGATGTCGCGCCTGGTCATCGGCGCACGAATGGCGGCGCCACGACAACAACGGCGCTGGGTCAACAGTAGCCAGTGCCCGCCGAAGTGGCGGTGGACGGCGCGTCAAGGCAGCGTGTCGGCGGGGGCGGAACATGCGCTACCCGAAAGCGCAGAGAGCTTCCCCGCCGACACCGGGCGTTCGTCCGTCCGGCCGCTGCGCAATGGGCGTCGAGACGCGCAGAGCACACCGAGAGGCGGACGACCGCCCAGGACTCCACCCCGCAGCGGAGTCCGGTCGAACGACGACGGGATGCGAGACGCACTGGGGGGCGCACGTCGCAGGCATCCCGCCGCCGAACCCTTACTGGGTGGTGCTATCACCGCCCAGCAGCTTGTCGATCTCGTCCTGGGTCAACGGGGTCCAGGGGGACGAGTCGGGGTTGGAGGACGCGGCTTCCGGGCTATCGGCCTGCGTCCACCACTTGGCTTCGAACGGCACGCCCTCGAAGAGCACGCGGGTGCCCTTGTCGTAGGCGGTGGTGCCGCTCCAGTCGGGGAAGGTCCCGGCCTTCAGAGTGGGCTGAGGGATGGGCGTCTCGCCCGGCAGCACGGGGCCGACGAGGGTCCACGGCGTCTCCCATGCGTTCAGCACGGGGTTGTCGGGAACGTCGCCCTTGGTCCACCACTTGGCCACGTAGACGTTGTGGTGCCAGACCACCTTCGTTCCCTTGAGGTACGAATCGTCGGTCGCCCAGACCGCGTACGGCGAGTGGGCGGGATCGTCGGCGACGGCCGCGGTCGAGGTGGGCTCCGCGGTGGTCACAGCGGACTCGCCGAGCGAGATGCGTCCGTCGAAGTGTGCGCTGAGGAGCGAGGCGAAGGTGGTCTTGCCCTGGCTCACGCCGCTGCAGGCGTCGGAGACGACCGTGGTGTCGACATAGTTCGATCCGCAGGTCTTGTCGCGGTTCGCCGACCACATCGACATACGTCCGAGGCCCTTGGAGGTCGCCCACGTGTTGAACGTCTTGGCGTCGGCGAGGGTGAACACCTCCTTCTCGATGTCGTTCTGGCCGATCATCGGCGTGGCACCGATCTTGGCCCAGAGACTGGGGTCGCTGAGGTGCGTCTTGTTGCGGTCGTAGAGCACGCCGAGCTGGTGCTGGGCGGCCGAGACGGCCTGCTCGGAGGCGGCGACCATCGACTGCTTCGCATCCTTCGACGTCCCATAGTCCATCGTCATCAGGTTGACGCCGGCGATGTCGACCTTGGCGGCGAGCATGGCCGCGATCGCGTCGGTGGCGTCGGAGGTCATCCCGCTCGGAGCGACCGGGAGGGTCAGCCAGACGGCGAGGCTCTTGCCCGCCGCCCGCCGCTCCTGCTGCAGGTCCGCGATGGCGGATGCCCGACGCGTGCTCGCTGCAGCGTCGCTGAGTCCGGCGCCCTCGAGGTCGAGGTCGATCGTGCCGACCTCGTAGCGGTCGACGACCGTGGAGTACGCCTTCTTCAGCTCCGTCTCGTCGATGCACGACACCGCGAGCTCGTCGTTGCGCTGGCCGCCGAACGACACCGCGACGGTGCCGCCCTGCTGCTGCAGACGGGCGATGCGGCGGTCGAGGTCGAGCGATGCGCGGGCCTGGTCGAGGGTGTACGCGGCGCCCCAGGTCGGCGTGCAGCCGTCGGAGGCCGAGGCGACGACGAACGACAGCACGGCATCCTTGGTCTTCGTCGCACCGAGGTTCTCGAACGCGAACCGCGGGGTCGCGGTCACGTCGACGTACGCGGCGAACCACGGCTTGGCTTCGACGGACGCCTTGGCGCTCCACCACTGGAACCCGACCACTCCGGCCGAGACGACGATCGCGGCCACCAGGGCTGCCCCGATCACGCGCAGCGGCGACAGGCGACGGCCACCGTCGGAGTTGCCTCCGGTCGGCGCCTGGGCGTCGCGGTTCTCGGCAGCCTGCTGCTGTTGCTGCTTCTTCACGCGGGCCATCAGGCGGCCTGCCTCTCGGTGTCGGAGAGAGTGTCGGAGGTGACATCGGTCTCGACCGACTCGGTGATGCGGTGGGTGGCCTCGACACGCGGCAGGTCGCCGCCGGCGTGGCCGTGGTAGAGCACCGAGCGCCAGTCGAGCACGTCGGCCGCCGGAGCCGGGGTGTCCGCGGCACGGGTGCGGTTCTTCTCGACGTAGAGCGGGCGGGTGAGGCCGAGCCAGATGTCGACGATCGAGTTGCCGATGCCGATGTACGAGATGATCGCCCACACAGCGAGGGTCGCGTTGAAGAGCGCGAACGCGGCGTTGCCCCAGTTCTGCGCGTTGACGTCACGCCACAGCGTGAAGACCGAGAACGCGACGATCAGGAACGGCGTGATCACGTAGAGCAGCGGGGATGCGGTGCGGTTCTTGACCTTCGGGGTGCGCACGAACGGGATCTTCTTGCCGGTGAGCGACTGCTGGATCGACTTGAGCACGCCGGCCAGGTTCACCGGGAGCAGGATCAGGTTGAAGCCGTAGATGCGCAGCACGTCGGTGGCCTTGTAGCCGGCGTAGCGCAGGTCGCTGGCCATCGCGATGAAGTACGGCAGCGCCGCAAGGAGCACGACCGGGCTGAGCAGGCGGCCGTCGTACGGGTACGCCAGCAGCAAGATCAGGCCGAAGCTCGCCCAGGCGATCGACGCCATGTAGTTCACCCGCAGCATGAGCTCGGTGCGCGACACCAGGTCGCCGCGACGCTTGCGCTCGCGCACCTGGCGCCACAGCTTCGGGAGGATGAGGAGCCCGCCGTTCGCCCAGCGGCGGCGCTGAACGATCAGCGAGCCGAAGTCGGGCGGGGTGGCGGAGTAGCTCAGGCGCTCCGGGTAGTTCACGAGGGTCCAGCCGTGGGTGCCGAGGTCGACGCTCGACTCGGTGTCCTCGATGACCGTGCGGTCCTGGATATACCGGCGCACCTCGAAGCCGCCGACGAACTCGGTCTCGACGATGTCTTCGAGGGCGCGCTTGCGGATGACGGCGTTCGCGCCCACCCAGAAGGTGGCGCCGTAGTAGCTCATGCCCTGGTGCAGGATGTGCTGGATGTCGGTGGTCGCGCCGGCGAGGCGCTCGATGCGGGTGCCGGCGCCGCGGAACGACGAGTACGGGGTCTGGGTCACGGCGACACGGGCGTTGTCCGGCTGCTGCAGGAAGTACGTGAGGCGCAGGCAGTACTCGCGCAGCAGGATCGAGTCGGCGTCGAGGGTCAGCAGGAAGTCGCTGTCGGGGATCTCGATGTCACCGGGACGACGCGAGCTCACCGGGGTCAGGATGGGACCATCCGGCGTCTCCTCGACGCGGTAGGTGCCGCCCATCAGGCCGATGTAGGCGTTCAGGTTCATCGCCTTGTTGGCCTCGTGCGAGAGGGATGCCCACTGCTTGCGCTCGAACACGGCGAGGTCGGCGTCGAAAGTCCAGGCGAGGCGGCGGTAGAGCTGCGCGACGCGCTCGGAGGTCAGGGCGGCGCCGTCCTCGAGGGCGGCCTCGACAGCCTGCCCGACGAGGGCGAGCTCGTCGGCGAGGCCGCGCAGCACCTGGTCGGCGAAGAACAGGTCGACGTGGTCGTCGATCGCGTGGGCGTCCGCCTGGGCGTAGAGCCACTCGGCGGCCCAGGCGTACTCGCCGGCCAGCTCCACCGCGGTGTGCGGTGCGACGAAGGTGTCGGTGTCGTTCAGCTCGAACCGCAGCAGGGCATCCGTGAACCGCGAGCGGGGCTCGGCGAGCATCCGGCTGATGTCGTCGGCGAGGGCGCGGGTGGCGTTCAGGCGGTCCGCCACGGCCGGGTCGGTCGGGTGGGGGTTGTCGTCGAGCAGCAGCACGACGCGCATCGACGGGAACTCCTGGAGCGCGGCCGACAGCAGGGTCATCTTCACGACCTCGGGCTCCTCCGCGTAGGAGGGCACGAGCACGGTGATCGACGGCTGGTTGGCGGCGAAGTGACGGTCGAGCTCGGCGCGGGGAACACGCACGTGCTTCTTGAACCGCACCAGCGCACCCTGGCGGGCGACCAGGTACATCAGCGCCGAGAACGTCAGGAAGGTGACGACCACGAGGTAGCCGATCGCCTCCATCGTGAAGCGGAAGTCCTGCGTGCCGAGCACCAGGAACTGACGGATGATCGTGGTGACCACATAGATCACCCAGAACAGCACGGTGAGCACGATGGCGACACGGCTGAAGGTGATCTTGCGGTCGGAGGGCTTCGGGTGCACGGTCGGCAGCGGTTCGGTTCGCTTCTCAGCGCCGAGCTGCCGTTTGCGGGCAGGGTTGTATGAACTTGTAGAACTCATGATCGGGTATGCGTCCTTGAAATAGGAGAGCCCGCGCCTTCGGGTGGCGCGGTCGGGTAGCTCTCGTAGTGTCCACATTAGTGAGGACATACCGGGGTACAAAACCCCCCTTTGTGGGCGGGCGTGTCTACCCCACCTCAGCGTGGTTTTGCGCTACGAATTCGGCGCTAGGCTACGAAAAACGTGGTCAGCTGGCATTTTGGCGACTCGTTCCGAAGCGATTCGGGGCGCTTGAAACCGCGCGTTCACGCTGGGTATACCGACCGTTCTTCCTACCTGAGAGTATCCTATGCGTTTGCATCGGAAATTTACGCCCCTCTCCCGCGGGCGTGGCGCGCGGATCGACGCCGCTATCGTGAGCACATGAATCGTGCACCCGGCCGGCTCCGCTTCGACCACGACCACGTCGTCACCCACGAGGAGCGGTACGAGTCGGGCAGGGCCGCCCGCTCGCGTATCCCGCGATCCTCGCAGGCGCACTACGTACCCGACGCCGCCCGCGATCCGCTCGGCGTGCTCGACCAGCAGCACGCGCGCCGTCTCCCCGACCTGGTGCCCCTGCGCATCGCCAGGATGCTGCAGGATCCCTTCGCGTTCTACCGCGGCACCGCCGCCATCCAGGCCGCCGACCTGGCGGGGCTCCCCACCAGCGGCGCCGACATCGTCATCTGCGGCGACGCCCACATCGCCAACTTCGGGCTGTTCGCCTCCCCCGAGCGCTCGATGGTGTTCGACCTCAACGACTTCGACGAGGCCACCACCGGCCCCTGGGAGTGGGACCTCAAGCGCATGGTCACCAGCGTGGTGATCGCGGCGCGGGGTCGCGGGGCGAGCGACGCCCGTGCCCGGGAGGCGGCTCTGCACGCGGCCCGCACCTACCGCGACGCGCTCCACCAGTCACTGGGCGTGCCGGTCACCGAGCGCTTCTTCCTCCCGGCCGTTGTGCGGGGCGGGCGTCAGTTCGGCAAGAAGACGCAGCGCGTCGTGCGCGACCTGGTGGCGGCGTCCGAGAAGCGCACATCGGAGCGCGTGATCTCCCGCATCACGGAACGCGCCGCCGACGGGTCATTGCACCTCATCGAAGCGCCTCCCCGCCTGACGCACGTGCCGCCGGAGATGGAGTCGGTCGTCGGCGAGGTGCTCGCCCGCTACAGCCGCACCGTCTCCCCCGACATCGCGCTGCTGCTCTCCCAGCACACCGTGACGGATGTCGCGCGACGGGTCGTCGGTGTGGGCAGCGTGGGCACGCGCTGCTTCATCGTGGTGCTCACCGGGCCCCATGGCGAAGCGCTCATCCTGCAGATCAAGGAGGCGACCGATTCTGTGGTGCAGGAGTTCGGCGGCGTCGAACGCGAAGAGGTCGCCGGCATCGACAGGGAGCGTCTCGGCGAGCACCACGGATACCGCGTCACGGCCAAGCAGCGCATCCTGCAGGCGGTGTCCGACCCGTTCCTGGGCTACGTGACGTTCGAGGGCTTCGGGTTCTACGTGCGCCAGTTCCGCGACCGCAACGTGTCGTTCGACATCGACCGGATGGCGGAGCAGACGTTCGACGACTACGCCTTCGCCTGCGCGCAGCTCCTGGCGCGGGCGCACTCGCGCAGCGCGAACGCTGCGTTCATCGCCGGGTACATCGGGCATGGCGACGTGCTGCCTGAGGCGGTGACGACATGGGCGCTCTCCTACGCCGACCAGTCGCACGCGGACTACGAGACGCTGCAGGCCGCCGTGGTCAGCGGCCGCTACGAGGCCGCGCCGCTCTGAGCGCGGCCCGCGCGCCCGGCGCCCGCCGCCCGATCGTGCGATACCGCACGACCGACGGCTCTCGGTTCGCGATACTGCACGACCGGCGCCGGAGCGACCGGGGCGCTAGCGCTTGCGCTTCTCGCGCACGCGCATGTTGAGCTGGATCGGCGTCCCCTCGAATCCGTAGATCTCGCGCAGGCGCCGGATGATGTAGCGGCGGTACCCGGGGTCGAGGAACCCGGTCGTGAACACCACGAATGTCGGCGGACGGCTTGTCGCCTGGGTGCCGAACAGCACGCGCGGCTGCTTGCCACCGCGCACGGGGTGCGGATGCGCGGCCGTGAGCTCCGCCAGGAAGGCGTTGAACTTGCCGGTGGGGATGCGGGTGTCCCACGACTCGAGCGCGAGCTCGAGAGCCGGCACCAGTTTCTCCAGGTGGCGCCCGGTGCGCGCGGAGATGTTGACGCGCGGCGCCCACGACACGTGCGCGAGGTCCTGCTCGATCTCGCGCTCCAGGTACCGGCGGCGGTCGTCGTCGAGCAGGTCCCACTTGTTGAACGCCAGCACGAGCGCACGGCCCGATTCGAGCACGAGGTCGATGATGCGCACATCCTGCTCGCTGATCGGCTCGGTCACGTCGAGCACTACGACGGCCACCTCGGCCTTGTCGAGCGCGGTGGAGGTGCGCAGCGACGCATAGAAGTCGGCGCCCTGCTGCAGGTGGACGCGACGCCGGATGCCGGCGGTGTCGACGAAGCGCCACACCTTGCCGGCGATCTCGACCTGCTCGTCCACCGGGTCACGGGTCGTGCCCGCGAGCTCGTTGACGACGACGCGCTCCTCCCCTGCTGCCTTGTTCAGCAGCGAGGACTTGCCGACGTTCGGCCGACCGACGATCGCGACACGACGCGGCCCTCCGACCTCCTGCTTGGCGACCCGGGAGACCTGCGGCAGCACCTTGAGGATCTCGTCGAGCAGGTCTGCGACGCCACGGCCGTGTAGAGCCGAGACGGGGCGGGGCTCGCCGAGTCCGAGAGACCAGAGTTCGGTCGCGTTGGGCTCCTGACGAACGTCGTCCACCTTGTTGGCCGCGAGGAAGACCGGGCGGTTCGCCTTGCGGAGCATCCGGACGACCTGCTCGTCGGTCGAGGTGGCGCCCACGTTCGCGTCGACGACGAACAGCACGGCGTCGGCGAGGTCGATCGCGATCTCGGCCTGGGCGGCGACAGACGCGTCGATGCCCTTGGCGTCGGGCTCCCAGCCGCCGGTGTCGACGAGCGTGAAGCGCCGGCCGTTCCACTCCGCCTGGTACGAGACGCGGTCGCGCGTCACACCGGGGGTGTCTTCGACGACGGCCTCGCGGCGGCCCAGGATGCGGTTGACGAGCGCGGACTTGCCCACGTTGGGCCGGCCGACGATCGCCAGCACGGGCAGCGCGGGCAGGTAGGTGATGGCATCCGGATCGTCGCTGACGGTCTCGAGGATGTCGAGGTCGCTCTCGTCGAGCTCGTAGTCGTCGAGGCCGGAGCGGAGCGCGGCGGCGCGCTGCGCGGCCAGTTCTTCGTCGAGATCGGTGAGGCGCTCGACGAGGTCGTCGTCGCCTTCCGGCTCGGCCAGTTCGGCTTTGTCAGTCATGGCTTCACGTGCTTTCGGGGTTTCGCTGTGCACTGTCGCGTTCTGTCACGGAGTGCACGACCTCGATGACCGCATCCACGGTCTGGTCGAAGTCGAGATCGGTTGAATCGACGGTGGTCACACCGTCGGCGGCGTTCATGAAGTCCACGACGCGGGAATCGGCCCGGTCGCGCCGGTGGAGCTGCTCGCCGACATGGGCGGCGGACTGGCCGACGAGCTCTGCGGAACGCCTGGCTATTCTAGCCTCTTCGCTGGCAGTGAGCAGGATGCGGACCTGAGCGTCCGGCGCGACGACCGTCGTGATGTCCCGCCCCTCCACCACGATGCCCGGCCGCTCGGTGCGCCGGATGATCGTGCGGAACAGTCCGGTGAGGTACGTGCGCACCTCGGGAACCCGGGCGATCGCGCTCACGACCGCGGTCACATCCGGCTCGCGGATGGCCTCGGTCACGTCGTGATCGCCGACGAAGACGCCGGTGTCGGCGGGGTCGCCGCCGCTCGGATCCGTGCCGATGCGGTAGTCGAAGTCGGCGATCGCGTCGATGACGGCGGCGGAGTCCGTCGGGTCGAGCCTGCGCTGCACGACGAACCAGCTGAGTGCGCGATACGCGGCGCCGGTGTCGAGGTACGCGAACCCCAGCTTGCGCGCAGAGGCCTTGCTGACGCTCGACTTGCCGCTGCCGGCGGGGCCGTCGACGGCGACGACGATCGTGCCGCTCAGGTCGTCGGCGTGCGCGGTGGCCCCAGTCGTGGCGTCTGACGTGGCGTCGGTCATCCGGCGATCCTCCATCCTCGTGCGGTCAGGTCGTCGATCGTGCGCTGCAGCACTTCGGGCAGCACGGCGATCTCCGCGAGACCGACCTGCGCGCCGGGCGAGTGCTCGAGCCGCAGGTCTTCCAGGTTCACAGCGATCTCGCCCAGCTCCGTGAGCAGGCGGGCGAGCTCGCCGGGCTCGTCGTCGACCATCACCACGATCGAGGCGTAACGCTTGTCCTGCCCATGCTTGCCGGGCAGGCGCGAGACGCCGAGGTTGCCGCCGGCGAGCTCTTCCGCGATGGTGCGGCGCGATCCGGCGACGTCGATGTCTCCGAGGGCGATCAGCATGCGGTCGAGGTCATCGCGGTAGGCACGCAGGATGTCGACGACCGCCGGCGCGTTCGCACCGAGGATCTGCACCCAGAGCTCGGGCTCGCTGCCGGCGATCCGCGTGACGTCGCGCACGCCCTGACCGGCCAGCGCGAGCGCGGCATCCGTCGAACCGGCGAGGCGCTTGGCCATCAGGCTCGAGACGATCTGCGGCGTGTGCGAGACGAGCGCGACCGCGGCGTCGTGCTCCGCGGTCTGCATCTCGATGGGCGTCGCACCGAGGTCGAGGATCAGCGCCTCGACGAGCGAGACGGACGAGCGGTCGTTCTCCGGCCGCGCGCAGACCACCCATGGGCGGCCGAGGAACAGGTCGGCGCGTCCGGCGCTGGGACCGCCGCGCTCGCGTCCGGCCAGCGGGTGCGAGCCGACGTAGCGCGAGAGGTCGACGCCGGCCGCCTCGAGCTCCGCCAGCGGCGCGACCTTGACGCTCGCGACATCGGTGACCACGGCATCCGGATGCGCGGCGAGCTCGGCGCGCACGACGGTGCCGACGAGGTCGGGCGGCACCGCGACGACGATCAGCGCGGGCTCGGCCGAACCGTCGTCGGCCCGGCCGGCGCCGTAGTCGGCGGCGAGGCTGAGGTGGGCAGGCGATGCGTCGGCGAGCAGCACGTCGACTCCGCGGGCGCGCAGCGCAAGGCCGACGGAGGCGCCGAGCAGCCCGGTTCCGACCACGCGGACGGGGCCGCTGAGCCGGGAGGTCGTGTCGTTCACCTGGCGTCTCTCTCGGTGGGTTTCGTGGCGGGCTTCGCGTCGTCCTTCTTCGCGTCGTCCTTCTGCCGCGAGATCGTCAGCAGCTGGCCGAGTTCCACCTTAGTCAGGTCGCGCATCATGCCCACTCGCAGCGTCCCGAGGTGCAGCGGGCCGAACTGCCGGCGCACCAGCTCGATCACCGGATGCCCGACTTCGGCCATCATCCGGCGCACGATGCGGTTGCGTCCCGAGTGCAGCGTGATCTCGACCAGACTGTCCCTGCTCGCCGAGCTGCGCTCGATCAGGCGCGCGCGGTCGGCGGCGATCGGTCCGTCCTCGAGTTCGACGCCGCGGGTGAGGGTGGCGATGGTCTGCGGCGTGACGACGCCGCGCACCCGGGCGATGTAGGTCTTCGTTACCCCGAAACTCGGATGCGCGAGCACGTGGGCGAGTTCGCCGTCGTTCGTGAGGATCAGCAGCCCGGACGTCTCGGCGTCGAGCCGCCCGACATTGAAGAGCCGTTCGGCGTAGTCGGCGGTGAAGCGCGACAGATCCGGGCGCCCCTGCTCGTCGCGCATGGAGCTGACGACGCCGACGGGCTTGTTGAGCATCACGTAGCGCCGGCTGGTGTCGAGCTGAACGGCCGAGCCGTCGACGGCGACGAGGTCGTTGACCGGGTCGATGCGGCGCCCGAGCTCGGTGACGACGTCGCCGTTGACGGTGACGCGTCCCGCCGCGATCAGGTCCTCGGAGACGCGCCGGGAGGCGACGCCGGCGGCCGCCATCACTTTCTGCAGCCGCTCCCCCTGCGGAGCGTCCGACCAGTGCGGGGCGTCGGCGGAACCGGAATCGCGGCCGCCGCGCTCCGGCTCGCGACCGCGCTCCGGCTCGCGCCCCTGGTGCTTAGCGGACATCGCCGTCGAACCCGTCCACGCCGTCCGCGAGCAGCGGCGAGATCTTCGGGAGCTCGTCGATCGAATTGATGCCGAGCTGGGTGAGCAGCAGGTCGGTCGTGCCGTAGTTGATGGCGCCCGTCTCGCTGTCGGTGAACATCTCCGTGATCAGACCGCGGCCGAGCAGCGTGCGCACCACCGAGTCGACATTCACGGCCCGGATGGAGGCGATCGCACCACGGCTGATGGGCTGCTTGTAGGCGATGACCGCCAACGTCTCGAGCGCGGCCTGCGACAGCCTGGTGGGGTTCTGGGCGAGCACGTAGCCCGCGACGACGGCATCGAACTCCGCGCGCACGTAGATGCGCCAGCCGCCGCCGACCTCGCGCAGCTCGAAGCCGCGTCGTACCCCCGTGCCCGCGGAGCCGTCGGGCCCCACGCCGTCGAAGTCCGCGACCAGAGCGTCCACCGCGGCGCGCACGCGCGAGACCGGCGCGCCGACCGCTGTCGCCAGGGTGACGATGCTCATCGGCTCGTCGGCGACCATCAGGATGGCCTCCAGTGCGCGCTCGAGGGCGATGCCCTCCGGCAGCGCGGGCGCCTCCGCCGCGCCCGCAGGCGCGTCTGTCGCGTCTGTCGCGTCCGCAGGCGCGTCCACCGCGCCGTCGGCGACGCCGGCCTCCACGGCCTCCGCGTTCTCAACCGTCATAGTCAGCTCCCAGATTGGACAGATTCTCTTGCGACCAGTGCTCCGCCGTCCAGCGCAGCGTCAGCTCGCCGAGCGGTTCCAGCTGTTCGAAGGCGATGGCGGCGTGCCGGTACAGCTCGAGCACCGCCAGGAAGCGCGCGATCACGACGCCCTTCTGGTCGGCGCCGGCCACCAGCTGCCGAAAGGTGAGGGTCTCGCCGGAGCGCAGCATTCCGACCACGTGGGCCGCCTGCTCCCGGATGCTCACCAGCGGCGCGTGCAGGTGGTCGAGGCCGACCACCGGGATCTCCCGCGGCGTGAGCGCCAGCGTGGCGAGTGCGGCGAAGTCCTCGGCGGTGAGGGTCCACACGAGCTCCGGCGTGCGCTGCCGGTACTTGTCCTCGAGGCGCACCGAACGGGCATGCCGGGTGGACTCGGCCTCAAGCCCTGCCTGGAACCACGCCGACGCCTCCTTGAAGGCGCGGTACTGCAGCAGGCGGGCGAAGAGCAGGTCACGCGCCTCGAGCAGCGCCACGTCTTCCGCGTCCACGAGTTCGCCCTGCGGGAGGAGCCCGGCGACCTTGAGGTCGAGCAGGGTGGCGGCCACGAGCAGGAACTCGCTCGCCTCGTCGAGGCTGTCGTCGGAGTCGAGCGCGCGCAAGTAGCTGATGAATTCGTCGGTGACCCGGCTCAGCGAGATCTCGGTGATGTCGAGCTCGTGCTTGGTGATCAGCGAGAGCAGCAGGTCGAACGGGCCCTCGAAGTCGCCGAGGGCGACCCGGAAGCTGGTGGGCTCGGGAACGGACGGCGCCGGTTCGACCTGGTCGCTGTCGGCCGGGCTAGGCGACGGCGCCACGCGAGATCAGTTCCCTCGCCAGCTGGCGGTACGCCTCGGCGGCGGCGTGCTCGGGCGCGAACTGCGTGATCGGGGTGCCGGCGACGGAGGCATCGGGGAACTTGACCGTGCGCGAGATCACCGTCTCGAGCACGCTGTCGCCGAACGCGTCGACGACCCGCTCCAGCACCTCGCGCGAGTGCAGCGTGCGCGAGTCGTACATGGTGGCCAGGATGCCGTCGAGCTTGATCGCCGGGTTCAGGCGCTCGCGCACCTTATCGATCGTCTCGATGAGCAGCGCGACGCCGCGCAGCGCGAAGTACTCGCACTCCAGCGGGATCAGTACGCCGTGAGCCGCCGTCAGAGCATTGACGGTCAGGATGCCGAGCGACGGCTGGCAGTCGATCAGGATGACGTCGTAGTCCGCGCTCACCTTGCGCAACACGCTCGCGAGGATCTGCTCGCGCGCGACCTCGTTCACGAGGTGCACCTCGGCGGCCGAGAGGTCGATGTTGGCCGGGATGATGTCGAGCCCGGGAGTGCCGGTGTGCTGGATCGCCTCGGCCGGCTCCTTCGTGCGCGACAGCAGCAGGTCGTAGATCGTCGTGACGTCGTGCGTCTGCGCCCCGAGACCCGCCGAGAGCGCGCCCTGCGGGTCGAAGTCGATGGCGAGCACGCGGCGACCGTACTCGGCGAGGGAGGCGCCCAGGCTGATGCTGGTCGTCGTCTTGCCGACGCCGCCCTTCTGGTTGCAGAGCGCGATGATGCGCGCCGGCCCGTGGCCCTTGAGCGGGGCGGGCACCGGGAAGCTGCGGAGGGGACGACCGGTGGGTCCGAGCCGGACGGCGAGGGATGTGTCATCCATGCCCGGGAGCTCGGTCCGTACCTCGTCGTTGCGCGTCACCTGCGTGTTCCTCGTCCCTCTGTCGCGTGGCTCTTCAGTGGCCAAGTCTAACGGCGCAACCCCCGGTTCGCGGGCCGCACCGCCGCCCGGTTCGCTCAGCGCGCGCGGGGGTGCGCCGAGGTGTAGACGTCGCGGAGCGTGTCGGCCGTGACCAGGGTGTAGATCTGCGTCGTCGCCACCGAGGAGTGGCCGAGCAGCTCCTGCACCACACGCACGTCGGCTCCCCCGGCCAGCAGATGCGTCGCGAACGAATGGCGCAGCGTGTGGGGCGAGATCTCCACGTCGAGGTGCGCCCGCTCTGCCGCGGCCCGGATGATCAGCCAGGCGTTCTGGCGCGACACCCGGGCCCCGCGCATCCCGAGGAACAGCGCGGGCGTCGCCCGGCCGCGCAGAGAGAGAGCCGGACGCGCCCGCACGAGGTAGTTGTCGATCGCCGTGCGCGCGTAGCTGCCGAGGGGGACGATCCGCTGCTTGTTGCCCTTGCCGGTCAGGCGCACGATGTCGTCGTCGATCACGTCGTCGACATTGAGCGAGACGGCCTCGCTCACCCGCGCGCCGGTGGCGTACAGCAGTTCGAGCAGCGCCTTGTCCCGGAGCGACTGGATGTCGTCGCCGTCCGTCGCCGCCAGCAGCGCGCCGACCTGGTCGACCGTGATCGCCTTCGGCAGACGGCTCGGCAGCTTCGGCGGCCGCACCTCATGCGCCACGTCGGAGTCGACGACTCCCTCCTCCAGCAGGAAGCGGTGGAATCCGCGCACCGTGGAGAGCATCCGGGCCAGTGACGACGCGGTGAGCGGTGACTCCGCGCGGGATCCGAGGTGCAGGGCGAAGTCGGAGATGGCGGTGGTCGTCACCGCGGCGGGATCGTCGATGCCCTGCCCGGCGAGCCACGACCCGTAGACCACGAGGTCGCGCCGGTACGCCGCAACAGTGTTGGCCGAGAGCCCGCGCTCGATCGAGACGTGCCGAAGATACGTGTCGACCGCTCGCTCGATGTTCATTCCCCGCCGAGTTTGGGATGCCGCGGCCAGGGCAGGTCGGCCGCCCCGAGCTGCGCCCATCCGGACTCTCGGGCGACCCGTGCCGACAGCGCGCCGACGATGAGCGACGGGTTCTGCACCCGGCGGTTCAGCACGGCATCCACCACGTCGTCGAGCGGCACCCAGCGCACCTCGATGTCGGCCTCTTCCTCGGCACGGGTGAATACCGTTCCGGTCGGTGTGACGCCGCGGGCGAGGTAGATGCGGATCGCCTCGTCGCTTCCTCCGGGGCTCGTGTAGAACTCGCCGAGCACGTTCCACTCGTCGGCCTGCAGGTCGGCCTCTTCCGACAACTCGCGCTTGGCGGCCGCGAGCGGCTCCTCGCCGCGCACATCGAGCAGCCCGGCCGGAATCTCCCACTCGCGGTGCCGGACCGGGTGCCGGTATTGCTTGATCAGCAGCACCCGGCCGTCGTCGTCCATCGCGAGGATGGCGACGGCGCCCGTATGGTCGATGTACTCCCGCGTGATCTCGTCGTCGTTGTAGCGGAACGTGTCGCGCCGCACGTTCCAGATCTTGCCCTCGAACGCGATCTCGCTCGAGGTGATCTGCGGCGAGAACGCGTCGTCGGTCAGGGCCTCCTCGGCCACGACGGGAGCGTCGCTCATCAGGCTTCCGCGGCGACTTCGAACAGACGGCTCGCCTTCTGGCGGTCGAGTGCAGCGCCGACGAGACCGCGGAACAGCGGGTGCGCGCGGTTCGGGCGCGACCGGAGCTCGGGGTGGGCCTGCGTTCCCACGTAGAACGGGTGCACGTCGCGCGGCAGCTCGACGTACTCGACCAGGTGGCCGTCGGGCGAGGTGCCCGAGAACCAGAGGCCGGCGTCCGCGATCTGCTCGCGGTAGTTGTTGTTCACCTCGTAGCGGTGGCGGTGACGCTCGGACGCCTCCGGCGCTCCGTACAGCTCGGAGACGATCGACCCCTCGGCGAGCGCCGCCGGGTAGAGGCCGAGACGCATCGTGCCGCCGAGGTCGCCGCCGGCGATGATCTCGACCTGCTCGGCCATGGTGGCGATCACGGGGAACTCGGTGTCCGGGTCGAACTCCGACGACGAGGCTCCCGCGAGGCCGGCCTCGTGACGCGCGTACTCGATGACCATGCACTGCAGCCCGAGGCAGAGGCCGAGGGCCGGGATGCCATTCTCACGCGCAAAGCGGAGGGCGCCGAGCTTCCCCTCGATGCCGCGCACGCCGAACCCGCCGGGCACGCAGATCGCGTCGACGTCGGAGAGCATGTGGGCCGCGCCTTCCGGCGTGCCGCACTCGTCAGAGGCGATCCACTTGAGGCGCACCTTGGCGTTGTGGGCGAATCCGCCGGCGCGCAGGGCCTCGGTGACCGAGAGGTAGGCGTCGGGCAGGTCGATGTACTTGCCGACGAGGCCGATGGTGACATCGTGCTTCGGGTCGTGGACCGCCTCGAGCAGGTCGCTCCAGCCGTCCCAGTTGACGTCGCCGGCGTCGAGGCCGAGCTGGTCGATGATGTAGGCGTCGAGCCCCTGGTCGTGCAGCATCGTGGGGATGTCGTAGATGCTCGGCACGTCGACGGCGTTGACGACAGCGCCCTCGTCGACGTCGCACATCAGCGCGATCTTGCGCTTGTTGGACTCGGAGACGGGACGGTCGCTGCGCAGCACCAGGGCGTCCGGCTGGATACCGATCGAGCGCAGGGCCGCGACGGAGTGCTGGGTGGGCTTGGTCTTCTGCTCGCCGGACGCGTTCATGTACGGCACCAACGAGACGTGCACGAAGAAGCAGTTCTTGCGGCCGAGCTCGTGGCGCACCTGACGGGCCGACTCGATGAACGGCTGCGACTCGATGTCGCCGACGGTTCCGCCGATCTCGGTGATGATCACGTCGGGAGCGGGCTCGCCGTCGGGGCCGGCCTGCGCCTGCAGGCGCATGCGGCGCTTGATCTCGTCGGTGATGTGCGGGATGACCTGCACCGTGTCGCCGAGGTACTCGCCGCGTCGCTCCTTGGCGATCACGTTCGAGTAGATCTGCCCGGTGGTCACGTTGGCCGACTGGCCGAGGTTGATGTCGAGGAAGCGCTCGTAGTGCCCGATGTCGAGGTCGGTCTCCGCGCCGTCATCGGTCACGAACACCTCGCCGTGCTGGAACGGGTTCATCGTTCCGGGATCCACGTTGAGGTACGGATCGAGTTTCTGCATGACGACCCGCAGCCCGCGAGCTGTGAGAAGGTTGCCGAGGCTGGCCGCTGTAAGGCCTTTGCCCAACGAAGAAACGACACCACCCGTCACGAAGATGTGCTTGGTAATGCCGTTTGAAATGCCCGCGTCTGATTTATCCACCACGGGCTTTTATCCTATCACCGCCAGCGGGGTGGATGCGCCGGACCGGGCGCGGATGTTCGGGCAGGACTCAGCGGCCCGCGGTGGCCATCTCGACGAGCTCCCTGGCGTGAGCCAGGCCGCTCTCGGAGTCGGGCAGGCCCGACAGCAGCCGCGCCATCTCGGCGATGCGCTCGTCGCCGGTGAGCTGGCGGACGCTCGACTCGGTGACCGAGCCATCGCTGCCTTTGACCACCGTGAGGTGATTGTTCGCGAACGCGGCGACCTGCGCGAGGTGCGTGACGACGATCACCTGCGACGATTCGGCCAGTCGCGCGAGGCGGCGGCCGATCTCGATGGCCGAGGCACCGCCGACGCCCGCGTCGATCTCGTCGAAGATGAAGGTCGGGACCGGATCGGTGCCCGCGATGACGACCTCGATCGCCAGCATCACGCGTGACAGCTCACCGCCCGACGCCCCCTTGCCGAGGGCGCGGGGCTCTGCTCCCGAGTGCGGCTGCAGCAGGATGGCGACCTGGTCGCGCCCGCTCGCCGTGAACTCTTCGCGCTCCGTCACCTCGACGACGATGCGCGCGTCGGCCATGGCGAGGGCGGTGAGCTCGTCTGAGACGGCCGCGCCCAGCCGCTCGGCGGCGTCACGACG
Source organism: Leifsonia poae (assembly GCF_027921845.1). GTDB lineage: Bacteria > Actinomycetota > Actinomycetes > Actinomycetales > Microbacteriaceae > Leifsonia > Leifsonia poae. The sequence continues at coordinate 28,049 of NZ_BSEN01000013.1, read as the reverse complement.
CAGCGCGCTGAGTCCGTCGGCCAGCTCTGCCACCAGCACCTCGTCGGACTCCACGTCGGCACGCAGCTGGTCGATGCGATCGGAGTCGCCGTCGAGCTCGAACAGCCGCGAGCTGCCGGTCTCGAGCGCCCGGATGACGTCGTCGAGGGTCGGACCGTACTTGCGCACCAGGGTGGCGAGCTCCGAACGACGCTCCTGCACGATCTCGAGTTCACGAGCGCCGTCGGTGTCGAGCGCCGCGAGATAGGTCGACAGCTGGGCCGCGATGTCGGACACCAGGTAGTTGGCGTTCGCGACCGCCTCCGCCACGTCGCCGAGCGCGGCATCGTGCGGGGCGACGCGCTCCAGGCTGCGCCGCGCGTTGTCGAGCAGCGAGAGGGCGTCCGCTCCCTCGGACTCTTCGGCCGACAGCAGCTCGCGGGCGCTGGCGGCGCCGAGGCGCAGTTCTTCGAGGTTGGAGAGCCGCTCGGCGCGTTCGGCGAGTTCGTCGTCTTCGCCGGGCTGCGGCGCGACGGTCTCGATCTCGGCCATGGCCAGGCGAAGATCTTGGGCTTCGCGGGCACGTCGATCCTGATCGGCGACGAGTTCGTCGAGTTCGGCCCGGTTGTCGCGCCACCGGTGGAAGACGTGCACGTAGTTCTCGATGGCGTCGGCGAGCGGAGCTCCTGCGTAGCGGTCGAGCGCCTCGCGCTGGGCGACGGCGGAGCGCAGCCGGATCTGGTCCGACTGCCCGTGCACGACCACGAGCTGCTCGCCGAGCTCGGTGAGCACGCTGACCGGTGCGCTCCGACCGCCGACGACCGCGCGCGACCGCCCCTCGGCCGACACGGACCGGGAGAGCACCAGTTCGGCGGAGCCGGACCCGACGGGGTCGACGTCGCCGCCGGCATCGCGCACCCGCTCGACGACCTCGCCGGCATCGGCCACCCGCCAGCGGCCTTCGACCCACGCCTGCGGGCTGCCGAGCCGCACCGCGCCCGTGTCCGCCCGCTCGCCGAGCAGCAGCCCGAGCGCGGACACGACCATCGTCTTGCCCGCACCGGTCTCACCCGTCAGCGCCGTGAACCCCGGCCCGAGTGGCAGTGACGCGTCGGCGATGACGCCCAAGTCTTTGATCGAGATCTCCTCGATGCCTGCTCGCTGCTCAGTCACGCCCGGCCGGCCCCCTCCACCCCGTGACCGGAAGGTTGAACTTGTGCACCAGCCGGTCGGTGAACGGGCCGGGGTGCAGCCGCGCGAGCCGTACCGGGATCGGCGAGCGACGCACGACGACCCTGGCCCCCGGCGGAAGATCGTATGCGCGACGGCCGTCGCACCAGAGGATGCCCTCCCCCTCGGCGCGCTCGAGCAGTTCGACCGCCAGTGAGGAGTCGGCGTTGACGACCAGCGGTCGCGAGAACAGGGCGTGCGCGCTCAGCGGCACCAGCAGCAGGGCGGCGACGCCGGGCCAGACGACCGGGCCGCCCGCGGAGAACGAGTATGCCGTCGATCCGGTCGGGGTCGACATCACGACTCCGTCGCAGCCGAAGCTCGACATGGGGCGGCCGTCAACCTCGATGACCACCTCGAGCATCCGCTCACGGCTGGCCTTCTCGACTGTCGCCTCGTTGAGCGCCCAGCTCTCGTAGACGACCTCTTTGCCCACCTTGACCCTGGCGGAGAGGGTCATGCGCTCTTCGACCTCGTAGTCCTTCTCGAGCCCTCGCGCGACCGCGAGTTCGAGGTCGTCGCGCTCGCTCTCGGCCAGGAAGCCGACGTGACCGAGGTTGACGCCGAGGAGGGGCGCCGAGCATCCGCGTACCAGCTCGGCCGCACGCAGGATGGTGCCGTCGCCGCCCAGCACGATGACGAGCTCGAGCTCGCTCGGCTGAACGTCGACGCCGAGCACGGCGACCTGATCGAAGCTCGGCTCAGCGGCGAGGACATCGCGGCGCTCGTCTTCGCTGAGCACGGGGATGACGCCCGCGTCGATGAGTTGGGAGCAGACGGCGACTCCCGCAGTGAGTGAATCTTGGCGACCGGTGTGCGCGACGACGAGGATGTACCGTGCGGGTGCATCCATACGCGTCACGCTCCATTTCGGTGATGAGATCCGGTTCATCCATTCTGTCGGATCATCGGGCCCCGTTGGTGAACCGGAGCTGAGCCTGTTCACAACTCATGCCTGTGGACGTGGCTCCGCGGCCGGGTTTGCGACGGACGGACGCCGTCGCCTGACGCTTCAGAGGGTGATCTGCGTCACCGTCTGGAGCCATTCCGTCGGGTTCGTGCCGACGACCGCACTCAGCCAGACCAGATACTCCCGGTTCCCCTGGCTCCCCGCGATCGGCGACGGGATGACCCCGGCCGTCCCGACGCCGAGATCGAACGCCGCCCAGAGCACGTTCATCACGGCCTCGGCCCGAAGCACCGGATCGCGCACGATCCCCTCTTTGATGCCGGTGCGGCCCACCTCGAACTGCGGCTTGACGAGCAGCACGAAGTCGGCGCCGTCGGCCGCCGTGGCGACGAGCGCCGGCAGAACCTGCGCGAGCGAGATGAACGACAGGTCGCCGACGACGAGCTGCGGGCGCAGCGGCCGACCGACGAGTCCGGCGAACGACTCCGCGGTGAGCGCCCTGGCGTTGACACCTTCGTACGAGGTGAGGCGCGGCTCGATCGCGAGGGCCGCCGCGAGCTGGCCGTGCCCGACGTCGATCGCGATCACCTCCGTCACACCCCGCTCGAGCAGCACCTGGCTGAACCCGCCGGTGGAGGCGCCGACGTCGAGCGCGACACGCTCGGCGACGGGCACCTCGAACGCGTCCAGCGCGCCGATCAGCTTGTGGGCGCCGCGGCTGACGTAGTGGTCGGCGCCGGCGACCTCGATGGTCTGCTCGTCGCGCACCTTGGCCGACGCCCGCACGACGGCGGCTCCGTCGACGCTGACGATCCCTTCGGCGATCAACGTGGCGGCGTGCGAGCGGGAGCGGGCGAGTCCGCGTGCGGCGAGCGCGACATCGAGCCGCACCTCCCCGCTCGCTACGGTTTCGTCAGACTTCGGCGCGTCAGGCATTGCGGTGGACGTCGCCGCCCTCGAGCACGTCGCGCAGCTCGTCGTGCATCTGGGCGTACGCCTCGGCGCGCGTGGCGAGCGGCTGATCCTCGATCAGCTTCAGCCGCGGAACCAGCGCGTCGTCCACATCCTGCTTGTCGTCACCGTTCATCCCTCAACGGTACGCGTTTCCGGGCTCCGCTACTCGACGAACAGGCCGGCCAACGTCTTCTTCCCGCGGCGCAGCACCGCCATCCGGCCCGCCAGCAGCGAATCGGCCAGCGAGACCTCGCCGTCGTCGATCTTCACGTTGTTGAGGTAGACCCCGCCCTGGGCAATCGCCCGCCGCGCCTCGCTGAGGCTCGCCGTGAGTCCCGTGTCGACGAGCGATTGGGCGACGGTCGCCGTCGGAGCCGTCGTCGTGTTGGGTAGCTCGCGCAGCGCGGCCTCGAGGGTATCGGCGTCGAGGGCCTCGAGCTCCCCCTGACCGAACAGCGCCTCCGATGCGGCGATCGCGGCATCGGTCGCCTCCACACCGTGCACCAGGCTCGTGACCTCGTAGGCCAGCCGTCGCTGCGCCTCGCGCTTGTACGGCTCGTCGGCCACGGCCTGCTCCAACCGCTCGATCTCGGCGCGCGTGAGGAACGTGAACACCTTGAGGCGGGCGATCACGTCGGCGTCGTCGGTGTTCAGCCAGAACTGGTAGATCGCGTAGGGGCTCGTGAGCGTGGGGTCGAGCCAGATGGCGTTGCCCTCGCTCTTGCCGAACTTGGTGCCGTCGCTGTTCGTGATCAGCGGGGTGCCGATCGCGTGCGCGGCGACGTGCTCGACGCGGCGGATGAGGTCGGTTCCGCTCGTGAGGTTGCCCCACTGGTCGCTGCCGCCGGTCTGCAGCACGCAGCCGTACTGGCGGTAGAGCTCCAGGAAGTCCATCCCCTGCAGGATCTGGTAGCTGAACTCGGTGTAGCTGATGCCCTCGTCGGAGTTGAGGCGCGCGGCCACCGCATCCTTCTTGAGCATGGTGCCCACGCGGAAGTGCTTGCCGATGTCGCGGAGGAAGTCGATGGCCGACAGCGGGTGGGTCCAGTCGAGGTTGTTGACCAGCCGGACGGCGTTGGCGCCCTCGGAGCTGAGGAACCGCGACACCTGGTTCTGCAGGTAGCCGACCCACTCGGCCACCGTCTCGCGCGTGTTCAGGGTGCGCTCGGCGGTGGGACGCGGGTCGCCGATGAGACCGGTGGAGCCGCCGACCAGGCCGAGGGGCTTGTGCCCGGCGAGCTGGAGTCGGCGCATGGTGAGCAGCTGCACGAGGTTGCCGAGGTGCAGACTGGGTGCGGTCGGGTCGAAACCGCAGTAATAGGTGACCGACTCGCCCGCGAGGAGCTGTTTCAGCGCTGCTTCATCCGTCGAGACGTGGATGAGCCCGCGCCACTTCAGCTCATCCCAGACGTCGTCGAAAGACGGGTCGTTGGTCTGTGCGTGGAGGATCTCTGAGTCGGACACGGGATCAGGCTATCAGCGGAGGACTGCAGGCCTGATCTCACAGTGATCAGGTTTACAGGCCTGATTATCGGTGCATCAGGATCAGAGACCTGATAGACTCCGGATCAGGTGTGAAAGCCTGATCGACGAGAGGAGATCATCGTGTTCGTCATCACCGCCGACCAGGTCGACAGCAGGTCGGAGCCCGACATCGTCGGAGAGACCCTCGGCCAGCTCAACGAGAGCTACGGAGACCGGCTCGCGTTGCCCGTCGACCGCAACGCCGGAGACGAGATCCAGGCCCTCACCGCCGACGCCGCAACGGCCCTCGATCTCATCCTCGCCCTGACGCGTCGCGGCGCCTGGAGCGTCGGACTCGGCAGCGGCGACGTCCGCACACCGCTGCCGGCCGAGACCCGCGAGGCGACGGGCGACGCCTTCATCGCCGCACGGTCGGCGGTGACGCGAGCCAAGCGGATGCCCACCCGTTTCGCCGCGGACGCGATCGTCGAACCGCAGGCCGCCGAAGACGCCGAAGCGATCGTCAACCTCCTGCTCAGCCTGCGGGAAAGCCGCTCCCCGGCCGGCTGGGAGCTCTACGACCTCGTGACGACCGGCCTCACGCAGGCGGAGGCCGGCGCCCGGCTCGGCATCACCCCGCAGTCGGCGAGCGATCGAGCGCGCGCGGCCGCCCTCCGTGTCGAGCTGGCGGCGATCGGACCGCTGACTAGGCTGTTGACGAGCCTCGACGACGCCCAGCTGCGAACGGACCCTGCATGATCCCGAATCTCCAACCACTCTTCGCCACGGTCGGCCCTGTGCTGGCCTGGTGCGCGGTGCTGATCCTCGTGATCGCCTCGCTCTGCTGCATCCTGTTCACGATGCGCTCCCCGCGGCGTCCCCTCGTCTATGTGGCGACCGGACTGCTCGGGCTCGCGCTGATCATTGTGGCGCTGCCGACGCCGGACGCCCCCGTGCTGTTCCGCGTGCTGATCGGCCTGGTCGTGCTCGCCCTCAGCGTGACCGGCGGCGGCCCGGCATCGCAGCTGGTGCTGGCCCTGGCCTCGCGCGGCGCCGTCCCCGGGGTGCACGGCGGCATCGTGATCGCCGAGACGGCCACTCCCCAGCAGCAGGCCGCGGGCGTGCAGCCCACCCAGGAGGTGCTGCGCGGCGGGACGACGATCGGGTATCTCGAGCGCTTCGCTGCGACGGGCGCGATCATGGCCGGTTTCCCCGAAGCGCTGGCTGTGCTGATCGCGATCAAGGGCGTCGGCCGCTTCACCGAGCTCGAAGCTCCGGAGGCGCGCGAGCGGTTTATCATCGGCACGCTCACCAGCCTCATCTGGGCCTGCGTCTGCGCCGGCGTCTTCCGCCTCACCTTCGCCTGAGCGAGCACCCGCAATCGAGTCCGAACTTGTTGCGCTCGACACGCCGCTCTCGGGTGCAACAAGTTCGGACTCGAGTGCGTGCGGGTCAGGTGTGGGACTTGGGGTGGCGCTTGTAGGGCGAGACCGTCGGATCGCCGTCGAGCCAGAAGCGCCAGGGGAACGCGTCGCCTCCGCCGGCGCCGGAGACCCCGGTGCGCGGTCCCGAGACGAACGGCAGTGCCACCCGCGGCAGCTCGAGCGAGAACGGCGGCGCGTACAGATCCGCGCCGTTCTCCTCCAGCCGGATGCCGGCGGCCACCACGAGCCGGGCGGGCCCCCTGGCGAGATCGCGATCGCTGACCACGCGCACCGGACCGTTCTCGGCCCCGCCGGAGGATGACGCCCGCGACCGCCGCGCCCGCGCCAGTTCGCGCCCTTCGACGACCTCGGCCGCCCGCAGCAGCACGGCCGTCGCCTCGCCTTCCGGTGAGCAGACGACGTTGGCGCAGACGTGCATACCGTACGTGAAGTAGGCGTACATGAACCCCGGCGGCCCGTACATCACGGCGTTGCGCTTCGTGCGCCCCCGGAAGGCGTGCGACCCCGGGTCGACGCCGTCGCCCACATACGCCTCGACCTCCGTGATGCGCAGGCCGACCTCGCCCTCCGGGGTGTCGTGCCGGAGCACCGCACCGAGGAGCAGCGGGGCGATCTCCAGCGACGACGCCTCGAAGAAGCTCCGTTCCGGCCGGTACAGCCCGGCGTCGTCCGTCGTCACGTCAGAGACTCCCCGAGCATCCGGATGCGTTCGCCTGCGTCAGAAGATCCGGCCGCCGGCGACCACCGTGGCGATCAGCCCGCCGACCACCACGACCACCGCGACGACCACGATCGCCGGGATGATCCACTTCTGGCGCGGCGGCTTGCGGTTCGACAGTCCGGGCATCAGACCAGGTCCCTTCTGACCGACGGAACGGAGGCAGCGACAGCGCGCACCCGCTCGGTGAGTGCGGCGAGCTGCTCCGCGACGCGCTGAGGCGCCGTGCCGCCGACGTTGTCGCGGCTCGCGACGGAGCCCTCGATGGTCAGCACGGAGCGCACCTCCGGCGTCAGGTGCGGCGAGACGGAGGCCAGCCCCGCGTCGTCCACCTCGCTCAGCTCGATGCCCCGCTCCTCGGCGTACTTGACCAGGTTCCCCGTGATCTCGTGCGCGTCGCGGAAGGGCACCCGCTGCTTCACGAGCCACTCCGCCACGTCGGTCGCGAGCGAGAAGCCCTGCGGGGCGAGCTCCGCCATCCGGTCGGTGTGGAAGCGCATCGTGGCGACCATGCCGGTGAAGGCGGGCAGCACGACCTCGAGGGTGGTGACGGCGTCGAACACCGGCTCCTTGTCCTCCTGCAGGTCGCGGTTGTACGCCAGCGGCAGGCCCTTGAGCGTGCTGAGGAGCCCGGTGAGGTTGCCGATCAGGCGCCCGGCCTTGCCGCGCGTGAGCTCGGCGATGTCGGGGTTCTTCTTCTGCGGCATGATCGAGGACCCGGTGGAGTACGAGTCGTCGAGGGTGACGAACCCGAACTCGCGCGTGTTCCAGAGGATGATCTCCTCGGCGAACCGGGAGAGATCGACGCCGACCTGCGCGGCGACGTACGCGAACTCAGCCACGACATCGCGGGCGGCGGTTCCGTCGATGGAGTTCTCGGAGCTCCGCGCGAAACCCAGCTCCCGGGCGACCAGCATCGGGTCGAGGCCGAGCGTCGAGCCGGCCAGGGCTCCGGACCCGTACGGCGAGACGTTCGCCCGCGCATCCCAGTCGGCCAGGCGCTCGAGGTCGCGCACCAGGGGCCAGCAGTGCGCCAGCAGGTGGTGGGCGAGCAGCACCGGCTGCGCGTGCTGCAGGTGCGTGCGCCCCGGCAGGATGGCGGCGGGATGCGCATCCGCCTGTGCCGCGATCGCGTCGATGAGCGCGATGATGCGTTCGGCGATCGCACCGGCGTGATCGCGCAGGTACAGGCGCACCAGTGTTGCGATCTGGTCGTTGCGGCTGCGCCCGGCGCGCAGCTTGCCGCCGAGCTCGGTGCCGGCGCGCTCGATCAGGCCCCGCTCCAGCGCGGAGTGCACGTCCTCGTCGCTCTCGGCGGCCTCGAAGGCCCCGGATGCGACATCCGCGTCGAGCGCGTCGAGAGCGGCGAGCATCCCGTCGAGCTCATCCGGCGCGAGATAGCCCGCGGCGGCGAGCGCCTTCGCGTGCGCCCGCGAACCGGCGATGTCGTACGCCGCCAGCTGCCAGTCGAACTGCGTCGACTTGCTGAGTGCGGCGAGCTCCGGCGACGGACCGCCGGCGAAACGGCCGCCCCACAGGGCGCCCGCCTCGCCGGCCCGGTTGCCGGTCTGATCGTTGTCTGTCACCGCAGCGCCCGCTACTCGGCGGCCAGGTCGCGGCGTGCCGAGATCTTGCTCGGCAGCGACCAGAGCTCGATGAAGCCCTTGGCCAGCGACTGGTCGAACGTGTCGCCGGTGTCGTAGGTGGCGAGGTTGAAGTCGTACAGGCTCTCGGCGCTGCGACGGCCGGTGACCACCGCGCTGCCGGCGTGCAGCTTGAGGCGGATCTCGCCGGTCACGTGCTTCTGGGTCTCGTCGATGAACACGTCGAGGGCGCGCTTGAGGCCGGAGAACCAGAGGCCGTCGTAGACGAGCTCCGCCCACTTGGACTCGACGGTGCGCTTGTAGCGGGCGACGTCGCGCTCGACCGTCATGTTCTCGAGCTCTTCGTGCGCGGCGATCAGCGCGATGCCGGCAGGCGACTCGTAGACCTCACGGCTCTTGATGCCGACGAGGCGGTCCTCGACGATGTCGATGCGGCCGACACCCTGGCCGCCGGCGATCCGGTTCATGATCTGAACGGCCTCGAGCGGGGTGATCGACTTTCCGTCGATGGCCACCGGAACGCCCTCGCTGAACGCGATGACGACCTCGACCGGCTCGCGGGTGACGGCGGGGTCCTCGGTGTAGGTGTAGAGGTCTTCGATCGGGGCGTTCCACGGGTCCTCGAGGAAGCCGGTCTCGACGGCGCGACCCCAGACGTTCTGGTCGATCGAATACGGCGACTTCTTCGACTGCTCGATCGGCAGGTTGTGCTCGGCCGCGTACACGATGGCCTTGTCGCGGGTGAGGGCGAAGTCGCGCACCGGGGCGAGCGAGGTGAGGTCGGGCGCGAGCGCGGCGACCGCGGCCTCGAAGCGCACCTGGTCGTTGCCCTTGCCGGTGCAGCCGTGGGCGACGCTGTCGGCGCCGAGCTCCTTGGCGGTCGCGGCGAGGTGCTTGGCGATCACCGGACGGCTGAGCGCCGAGACCAGCGGGTAGCGCTTCTGGTACAGGGCGTTGGCCTTGAGCGCCGGCATGATGTAGTCGTTCGCGAACTCGTCCTTCGCGTCGACGACGACCGACTCGACCGCGCCGCAGTCGAGCGCGCGCTGGCGGATCGCCTCCATGTCCTCGCCGCCCTGGCCGACGTCGACGGCCAGCGCCACGACCTCTTTACCGGTGGCGTCCTTCAGCCAGCCGATCCCGACCGAGGTGTCGAGTCCGCCCGAGTACGCGAGAACAACACGTTCCGCCATGATTCTCCTTCAGCTTCTTGTTTCTCTTCGAGTGTAGGTTCCGGGCCCCGGCGGGACCCGGGGGTTCAGGCCTGGCGCAGGAGCCAGACGAGCAGGGCCTTCTGGGCGTGAAGGCGGTTCTCCGCCTCGTCCCAGATGACGCTCTGCGGTCCGTCGATGACCTCGGCGGTCACCTCGTAGCCGCGGTCGGCCGGGAGGCAGTGCATGAACAGCGCATCCGGCTTCGCGAGCGCCATCACGGCCGAGTCCACCTTGTAGCCGCCGAACACGGCGATGCGCTGCGCTTTCTCGTCCTCCTTGCCCATCGACACCCAGGTGTCGGTGACGATCACGTCGGAGTCCGCGGCCGCCTCGTTCGGATCGGTGAACAGCGCGACCGATCCCCCGGTCTCCGCGGCGATGCGTTCGGCGTCGGCGATCACGGCGGCGGAGGGCGCATAGTCCGCGGGAGACGCGATGCGCACGTGCATCCCGGCGGTGACACCGGCGAGCACGTAGGACTGGCCCATGTTGCTCGCGCCGTCACCCAGGAAGGTCAGGGTGAGGCCGGCGAGTTCGCCGCGCTTCTCCTTGATGGTGAGCAGGTCGGCCAGGAGCTGGCACGGGTGGAAGTCGTCCGAGAGCGCGTTGACGACCGGCACGGTGGTACCGGCTGCCATCTCCTCGAGCCCCGACTGCGCGTACGTGCGCCAGACGATCGCCGACACCATCCGCTCGAGGACGCGTGCCGTGTCCGACGGGGTCTCCTTGCCGCCCAGCTGGCTGTTGGCGGTCGAGATGATCAGCGGGCTTCCGCCGAGGTCGGCGATCCCGACCGCGAACGAGACGCGGGTGCGGGTGGAGGACTTGTCGAAGATCACGGCGACCGTCTGGGGGCCTTCGAGCGGCTTGCTGCCGAAGCGGTCGGCCTTGAGCTGCTCGGCCAGCTCGAGGATCTCCGCCTGCTCGGCGGGGCTGATGTCGTCGTCGCGCAGAAAATGCCTGGTCATGTCTTTCTTTCGTTCGAGGGGTCTAGAGGGACGCGAGAGCGCGGCCGAATCGTTCGCGGAATCCGCTGAGCTCGTCGTCTCCCACGATGAGCGGCGGGGCGAGCCGGATGCTCGACTCGTTGGGGGCGTTGATGATGAGGCCGTTGGCGAGCGCCGCATCCGAGAGGCGGTGCGCCTCGCCGTCGGTGAGCCCGATGCCCACCAGGAGGCCCTGGCCCCGCAGTTCGCCGATCAGCGGCGAATCGAAGCTCCGGATGATCGCCCGCAGCTCATCGCCGCGCCGGGCGGCGTTCTCGACCAGCCCCGCGTCCTCGATCTCCTTCAGCACGGCGTTGCCCGCGGCCGTGGCCAGCGGGTTGCCGCCGAACGTGGAGCCGTGCTGCCCGCGCGAGAACAGCTCGGATGCCCATCCGAACGTCACCAGCGCGCCGATCGGCACGCCACCGGCGATGCCCTTGGCGATCGTGACGGCGTCGGGGGTGATGCCCGCGTGCTCGTACGCGAACCACCGGCCCGTGCGCCCGACGCCGGTCTGGATCTCGTCGATGATGAGCAGCGCGCCGTGCTGCTCGGTGAGCTCGCGCGCCCGGCGGAGGAAGCCTTCCGGCAGGTCGAGCACGCCGGCCTCGCCCTTGATCGGTTCGATGAACAGAGCGGCGACATGGTCGTCGATGGCGGCTTCGAGCGCGGCGATCGTCGATTCGATGTGCTCGACACCGCCGGGCAGCGGCTCGAAGGGCGCGCGCATCGGCGGCTTGCCGGTGAGGGCGAGCGAGCCCATCGTGCGACCGTGGAACGCGTTGTTCAGTGCGAGCACCCGGGTACGGTGGCCGTTCCCCTTGTTCAGGCGGGCCAGCTTGAAGGCGGCCTCGTTGGCCTCGGCGCCGGAATTGCCGAAGTAGACCCGGCCCCCCGCGCCCGCGCCCGTGACGCGGGTGAGTCGCTCGGCCAGCTCGAGCTGCGGCGGGGTGGCGAAGTAGTTGGAGACGTGCGCCAGCGTCGCGATCTGCCGGCTCACCGCATCCACCAGCACCGGATGCGCGTGGCCGAGCGAGTTCACCGCGATGCCGCCGAGGAAGTCGAGATACTCCTTGCCGTCGACGTCCCACACGCGGCAGCCCTCGCCGCGGGCGAGCATGACCTTCGGCGTCGCAAGGGTGCGCATCATCGTGTGGCCGAAGCGCGCATTCCAGTCGGCCGTGATGTCGGTGCTGACGTTGCCGTCGGTGCCGACGTTGCCGTCAGTGCTGACGTTGTCGTCGGTGCTGGTGTTGCCGTCGGTACTGTCGGTGCTCACGAGGGCACCACCTCCGTTCCGATGCCGGATTGCGTGAACACTTCGAGCAGGATCGAGTGCGGGACGCGGCCGTCGATGATCGCTGCCTTCGCCACTCCCCCGTCGACCGCCGCCAGACAGGCGGACATCTTGGGGATCATCCCGGACTCGAGCGACGGGAGCAGCTCGCGCAGCTCGGGGGCGGTGATCTCGGAGACCAGGGAGTCGCGGTTGGGCCAGTCGCTGTAGAGGCCGGCGACGTCGGTGAGGATGACGAGCTTGGCGGCGCCGAGTGCCACGGCGAGGGCGGCGGCCGCCGCATCCGCGTTGACGTTGAGGGACTGACCGGGATCGTCGATGTCGGGCGCGATCGAGGAGACGACCGGGATGCGGTCCGCGGCGATCTGCGCGTGCACCGCCGCCGGGTCGACGCCGATCACATCACCGACCAGGCCGAGGTCGACCTCGTCGCCGTCGATGACGACGCCGCGCTTGCGACCCTGGAACAGTCCGGCGTCCTCACCGGAGAGGCCGGCCGAGAGGGGCCCGTGCCGGTTGATGTTGCTCACCAGGTCGCGGTTGATCTGGCCGGTGAGCACCATGCGCACCACGTCCATCGCCTCGGGCGTGGTGACGCGGTAGCCGCCGCGGAACTCCGACGCGATGCCGAGCCGGTCGAGCATGGCCGAGATCTGCGGGCCGCCGCCGTGCACGACGACGGGGTGGATGCCGGCGTAGCGCAGGTACACCATGTCTTCGGCGAAGGCGCGCTGCAGCTCCTCGCTGACCATGGCGTTGCCGCCGAACTTCACCACGATGATCTGCTCGTGGAAGCGCTTGAGCCAGGGAAGCGACTCGATGAGGGTGGCGGCCTTGGCGGCCGCGCTCGCCTGCTCGGCCGCCTCGGCGGGATCGGAGTCGGTGACCGTGCCGGTGCCGGTGTCGGTGCCAGTGCCGGGTTCTGTGTCTGTCGTCGAAGTCATCTCAGCTCGCGTAAGCGCTGTTCTCATGGACGTAGTCGTGGGTGAGGTCGTTGGTGAGGATGGTCGCGGCCGCCTCGCCCGCGTTCAGGTCGATGTGCACGTGCACGGAGCGCGGCGTGAGGTCGACGAGATCGCGCGGCTGATCGGGCTCACCGGCGGTGCAGACCTGCACGCCGTTGATCGCGACATCGATGCCGTACGGGTCGAAGGCGGCGTCCGTGGTTCCGACCGCCGCCAGCACCCGGCCCCAGTTGGGATCGTTGCCGAAGATCGCGGCCTTGAACAGGTTGCTGCGCGACACGGCGCGGCCGACCGTTACGGCGTCGTCCTCCGTGGCCGCGTTGACGACCTCGATGGCGATGTCGTGCGAGGCACCCTCGGCGTCGGCCTGCAGCTGCTCCGCGAGACTCTGGCAGACCTCCGTGAGCGCGGCGGCGAACTCGGCGATGCCGGGCTCGATGCCGCAGGCTCCCGACGCCAGCAGCGCGACGGTGTCGTTCGTGGACATGCAGCCGTCCGAATCGAGGCGGTCGAACGTCACCTTCGTCGCGAGCCGCAGGGCCGTGTCGAGCTGGCCGGAGTCGAGCACGGCATCCGTCGTGATGACGACGAGCATGGTGGCGAGTCCCGGCGCGAGCATCCCGGCACCCTTGGCCATGCCGCCGATGGTCCAGCCCTCGGCCGACACGTGCACGGCCTCCTTGGGCCTGGTGTCCGTCGTCATGATCGCTTCAGCGGCGGCGAGCGCGGCGGCGGCGGATTCCGCGTCGTCGCCGGCCAACGCGAGGGTCGCATCCCACACGCCGGCCTGCAGCTGATCGAGGTCGAGCTGCTCGCCGATGAGACCGGTCGAGCAGACCAGCACGTCGCCGGCCGAGATCTCGAGGCGGTCGGCGACAGCCTCCGCGGTGGCGTGGGTCGTCTGGAAGCCGCGCGCGCCGGTGTAGCAGTTGGCGCCGCCGGAGTTGAGCACGATGGCCTTCACGACGCCGTCGGAGATGACCTGCTCGCTCCACAGCACGGGGTTGGCCTTGCAGCGGTTCGTGGTGAACACCGCGGCAGCCGCGTCGAGCGGACCGAGGTTCTGCACGATCGCCAGGTCGCGCTTACCGCTCGACTTGAGGCCGGCAGCGACCCCCGCCGCGGCGAATCCGGATGCTGCGGTCACGCTCATGGCGCCACTCCGTTCACGTTCAGGCCGGCGGTCTCATCGAGGCCGAGGGCGATGTTGGCGGACTGGATGGCGGCGCCCGCCGTCCCTTTGTACAGATTGTCGAGCGCGAGCACTGCGATCACGCGGCCGGCCGCCTCGTCGACGGCCACCCCGATCAGAGCGGTGTTCGCGCCGAGCACGTCGGCGGTGCGGGGAACGCTCCCGTGCGGGAGCACGTGCACGAAGGGCTCGTCGGCGTACGCCCGCTCCCACGTCTGCTGCACCTGCTCGGGCGTGACGCCCGGCTTGAGGCGTGCGGTCGAGGTGGCGAGGATCCCCCGCGACATCGGCACCAGCACCGGCGTGAACGACACGGTCGGATGGGCGGCGCCCGCCTTGCGCAGGTTCTGCTGGATCTCCGGGATGTGCCGGTGCGTGCCGCCGACCGCATACGGATTGGCGGATCCAAGGATCTCACTCGCGAGGTACATGGTCTTGAGGCTCTTGCCCGCACCGGACGGGCCGACGGCGAGCACGGCGACGATGTCCTCATCGTCGATCAGGCCGGCCGCGATACCCGGCGCGAGCGCGAGGGAGACGGCGCTGGCGTTGCAGCCGGGGGCGGCGATGCGGGTCGCTCCGACGAGGGCGTCGCGCTGCTTTCCGCCGGTGCTGTTCGCGGTGCCGGTCGCGGTGCTGTTCGCGCTGACGACGGGCAGCTCGGGGACTCCGTACGCCCACGCTCCGAAGTAGTCGCCGCCGTAGAACGCCGCCCACGACTCCTCGCTCTCGAGTCGGTGGTCGGCGCCGCAGTCGACCACGAGCGTCTCATCGGGCAGCTGGGCGGCGATCTCACCGGACTTGCCGTGCGGCAGGGCGAGGAAGACGACGTCGTGGCCGGCGAGATTCGACGCGCTGGTCTCGACGAGAGTGAGGTGGGCGAGCGAACGCAGGTGCGGCTGGTGGGCGATCAGTGGCTGCCCGGCGTTCTGATGCGCCGTGACCGTGCGCACCTCGAAGTCGGGGTGGCTTGCCAGGATCCTGAGGAGTTCTCCGCCCGCGTAGCCGGATGCACCGGCGACGGCTACCGAGAAAGTCATGCTTCTACCTTATTGAGTGGACGACAGGGGGCCTCGAGACGGCGGCACCCACGTCGGCCCTCGTCAAGGGTCGCGCCAGCGCCGCCTAGATTCGGCGGTCGCGCAGGCGTCGGCGCAGGGCGCGGGCGGCATCAGCCGAGCGCGTGTCCATGAAGCACCGAGCGAAAAGCATGTCGCCACCCTAGCGCGCCTCCCCGGCCGGGCGCGAATCCGGGTCGCTGCGCGTCTCCGGCCGACGCGCGCCCCCGCAACTCCGGAACACCGACCCGACACCCCGCGCAGAACGGCACAACTCCGGAACCCCCGAGCCCGATGGGCCGCGAGTTCCGGAGTTGTGAACGGGGTCAGTCCCGGATGTGCGCGCCGAAGCGCTCCTCCGCGCGCGCCGCACCAGCGAGCTTCGCCTCCGACGCCTCGGCGGCCGTCAGCGTGCGGTCGTCGGCACGGAAACGCAGCGCGAAGGTCAGCGACTTCGTGTCGTCGGGGAGCCCCGTTCCGCGGTAGTCGTCGACCAGGCGGATGCTCTCCAGCAGCGGCCCGGCGCCCTCGCGCACCGCGCGCTCCACCTCGGCGGCGGGCGTGCTCACCGCCACGACGAGCGACAGATCCTGCGTCGCGGCCGGGAAGCCGGCGATCGTGCCGGCCACGATGTCCGCGGGCGCCACGCTCACGAGCGCGTCCAGGTCGAGCTCGAACACCGCGACCACGCGCGGCAGGTCGAGCTCCTCGGCGAGCGCGGGCAGCAGTTCGCCCGCGTAGCCGACCGACACCGTTGAACCGTCGCGGTCGCGCACCACGAGCTCAGCGGTCCGTCCGGGGTGCAGCGCCTGGTGCGTGCTCTGCACCGGCTCGATCGTCAGTCCGAGCGCGGCACCGGTCTGGGCGGCCATCGTGAGCGCGTCCGCGACGCCGGCGGCGATCGCATCCTGACCGGGCTGCTTGACGATCGTGTGCCCTACCACGAGTCCGGCGAGGTGACGCGGCTGCGGCGGAATGCCCGCGTTCAGGCCTGCGAGCACCTCGTCGCTCGGCAGGGCCGCGCCGACCGGCAGGGTCTCGCTGCCGAAGCGGGCGCCGGCGACCGGGCGGAAGACCGTGCCGATCTCGTAGATCGACAGGTCGACCAGACCGCGGGCGAGGTTGCGCTTGGCGACGTCGAGCAGTCCGGGCAGCAGCGCCGTGCGCAGGTAGGGCGCCGTGGCGTCGAGCGCGTTCGCGATCTTGACGGCGGGTACGCCGCCCGTCTCGGCCGAGCCGAACGTGTCGTTCGCCTTCTCGCTCACGAACGGGAAGGCGAGCACCTCGGTGGCTCCGTTGGCAGCGAGCACCTCGGCGACGGCGCGGCGCAGCTTCTGCTCGCGGCTGAGCCCGCGTCCGGGAGGCGCGACCGGCAGCACCGATGGGATGCGGTCGTAGCCGACGATGCGGGCCACCTCTTCGGCGAGATCCGACTTGTCGCGAAGATCCGGTCGCCACGACGGCGGAACGACCTCGAGCACGTCGCCGCGGTCGGAGACGGCTCCGCCGATCTCGGCGAGCGCGCCGCGGACCTCGTCGTCAGTGAAGTCGGCGCCGACGAGCGAGCCGATGTAGTCCTTCGGCAGGCGGATGGGGGACGGGGCGTCGGCCGCGTCGAAGAGCGAGCCCAGCGCATCCGGATGCCCGCCGGCGAGCTGCTCGAGCAGCTGCACGACGCGCGCGGCCGCCGCGACGGCGACGCGTGGGTCGACCCCGCGCTCGAAACGCTTGGACGCCTCGCTGGGGAGCTTGTGGCGGCGTGCCGTGCGGGCGATCGACACCGGGTCGAAGTTCGCCGCCTCGACGAGCACGCTGCTGGTGCCGGCGCCGATCTCGGTGGAGGCACCGCCCATCACGCCCGCCAGCCCGATGGGGCCGGAGTCGTCGGTGATGAGCAGGTCTTCTTCGTTCAGCGTGCGCGTCTGCCCGTCGAGCGTGACCAGGGTCTCCCCCGGGTGCGCCCGGCGCACGACGATGCCGCCGTGCAGTTTGTCGAGGTCGTACCCGTGGATCGGCTGACCGAGTTCGAGCATCACGTAGTTGGTGATGTCGACGATCAGCGAGATCGACCGGATGCCGGCGAGCTTGAGCCGGGCGATCATCCAGGCCGGTGTCGGTCGGCTGCCGTCGACGTCGCGCACCACGCGCGTGACGAACACGCTCGCGCCCGAACGGCCCCGGATGCCGGAGCGGTCGTCGATGGTCACGCTGAAGCCGGCCGCATGGTCGCCGCTGATGGCGAGCCCCGGCGCGGACGCGGGGTCGCGGAAGGCCGCGCCGGTCGCGTGCGAGTATTCGCGGGCGATGCCGCGGATCGAGAAGGCGTAGCCGCGATCCGGGGTCACGTTGACCTCGACGGCCGTGTCGTCGAGCCCCAGCAGCGAGATGGCGTCGCTGCCGACCTCGGGGTCGAGCCCCAGGGTCGCCAGGCGCAGGATGCCGTCGTGCTCGTCGCCGAGCCCCAGCTCGCGCGCAGACGCGATCATGCCGTCGGAGACGTGCCCGTACGTCTTGCGCGCGGCGATCGGGAACGGTCCGGGCAGCACCGAGCCCGGAAGGGTCACGACGACCTTGTCGCCGGGGAAGAAGTTGCCCGCACCGCAGACGATGCCGTGCACGGCGTCGCCGCCGTCGGCCGCCGTCTCGCCGTCCGGGGCGACCCGCACCTGGCACCACCGGATGGTCTTTCCGTTCGTCTGCGGCTCCTCGACGAAGTCGAGCACCTCACCGACGACGACGGGGCCCGTGATCTCGAACGTGTGGACGTCTTCTTCTTCGAGTCCCACCGACACCAGCGCCGCGTGGACGTCTTCGGCCGTCGTGCCGGGCTCGAGGTCGACGTACTCGCCGAGCCAACTCAGAGGGACGCGCATCAGACCACCATTCCGAACTGCTGGGAGAAGCGGACATCGCCTTCGGCCATGTCGCGCATGTCTTTGACGTCGTTGCGGAACATCAGCGCCCGCTCGACGCCCATACCGAACGCGAAGCCGGAGTAGACATCCGGATCGATGCCCGCCGAGCGCAGCACGTTCGGGTTCACCATGCCGCAGCCGCCCCACTCGATCCAGCGCGCGCCGCCTTTGAAGGTCGGGTGCCACAGGTCGAGTTCGGCGCTCGGCTCGGTGAAGGGGAAGTAGTTGGGACGCAGTCGCACCTTGGCGTCGTCGCCGAACAGCGTCTTGACGAAGTGGTCGAGCGTTCCGCGCAGGTGGGCCATCGTGAGGCCCTTGTCGACGGCGATGCCCTCGGTCTGGTGGAAGACCGGGAGGTGGGTGGCGTCGAACTCGTCGGTGCGGAAAACCCGCCCGGGCGCGATGCGGTAGACCGGCAGCTCGTTACCGAGCAGAGCGCGCAGCTGTACCGGCGAGGTGTGGGTGCGCATCACCATGTGGGCGTTGGTCGGCTCGACGAAGAACGTGTCCTGCATGGCGCGAGCCGGGTGGTCCTCATCGAAGTTGAGGGCGTCGAAGTTGTACCACTCGCTCTCCAGCTCGGGACCCTCTGCGAGCTCCCAGCCCATGCCGACGAACACGTCGGCGATGCGCTCCTGCAGCAGCGACAGCGGGTGACGCGCACCAGGCGTCCAGCGCGTAGGGAGGGCGGTGACATCCACGGCCTCGGCGGCGAGCCTGGCGGCGTCCTCGGCCGCTTGGATCTGTTCCTCCTTGGCGGCGAACGCCTGGTTGACACGGCCCCTGGCCTGGCCGACGAGCTTGCCCGCTGCGGCCTTCTGATCGTTCGGGACGTTGCGCAGGCTCGCGTTCAGGCGGGCGAGCGGCGACCCCTCTGCGGTGTGCTCGCTGCGAACGACCTTGAGCGCGGCGGAGTCGGCCGCGGCGTCGATCGCCGCGAGTGCAGCGGCGACGGCGGCTTCGACCGCTGCTTCGGTGATTTCGGTGGGTTCAGACACGGTACCCAAGTTTAGTGGCGCTCAGCGCGCGTCGGCCTCCGAGTACACCTCGTATGCGGCGTCCCAGAGACCCTCCGGTCGGGCGACGCTCGTTCCGGCGACGGACGCATCCGGCCGCCGCCTTTTCGTTGAGGGGTGGCGAATGCGTCTAAACACGCCGGTACCGGGCGAATTTGCCACCCCTCAATGAAAAGAGACGAAGGGAGACGCGGGGAGACGCAGCGCGTCAGTCGAAGAGCTCGGAGGAGCGCTGCGCGAACGCCGACTCGTAGAGGCAGACACTGGCCGCCGTCGCGAGGTTCATCGACTCGGCGCGGCCGTAGATCGGCACGGTCACGACCCGGTCGACCAGCGTGAGCAGCTCGTCGGGGAGCCCGCGGGCCTCGTTGCCGAAGACCCACGTCGTCGGGCGGGCGAGCTGGCCGTCGGTGCGGGCCGCGAGGAGATCCTCCCCCTTCACGTCCGCCGCGAGCACCTGCAGACCGGCGGCGTGTGCGCGCTCGATCACGTCGTCGAGTGTCGCGCCGACGGCGACCGGCACATGGAAGAGCGATCCCGTCGTCGAACGGACGACCTTGGGGTTGTAGAGGTCGACCGTGCGGCCCGTGAGCACGACCGCGTCGGCACCGGCCGAGTCGGCGGCCCGGATGATCGTTCCCGCGTTGCCGGGATCGCGCACCTCCTCGAGCACCGCCACGAGGCGGGGCTCGCCCGAGAAGATGTCGCGGATCGACGTGGGGAACTGCCGGCAGACCGCGACGAAACCCTGCGGCGTGACCGTGTCGGCCATCGCCTCGAGCACGTGCTCCGTCACGAACTCGACATCGACGCCGGCCTCGACGGCCGTCTGCGCGATGTCGCTGTAGCGCTCCAGCGCTGTCGGCGTCGCGTAGAGCTCGACGACCAGCTCGGGTCGGAACGTCAGCGCCTCGGCGACCGCCTGCGGCCCCTCCAGCAAGAAGAGCCCGGTCTCCGACCGCGCTCCTCGCTTCGCCAGTTTGGCCACGGCCCGAACGCGCGGTGAGCGCGGGTTGTCAAGCATGGCACCAGCCTAGTGGGCGCAAAAGCAATCGAGCCCGACCTCGTTGCGGGCGAAACACAAGGGTTCCGGCCGAACGACGTCGGGCTCGATCGTGAAAGGGTGCGACTATGCCGCTGCGCCGGCCTTCGGTGCCGACGTGTCGGCGGGAAGGGCGTTCTTGGCGGTCTTGACGAGGGCCGCGAACGTGGCGGGCTCGTTGACGGCCAGGTCGGCGAGGATGCGACGGTCGACCTCGACACCGGCCAGACCCAGACCCTGGATCAGACGGTTGTAGGTGAGGCCGTTCGCGCGGCTCGCAGCGTTGATGCGCTGGATCCACAGGCGACGGAAGTCGCCCTTGCGGGCACGGCGGTCACGGTAGCTGTAGACCAGCGAGTGAGTGACCTGCTCCTTGGCCTTGCGGTACAGGCGCGACCGCTGACCGCGGTAGCCCTCTGCACGCTCAAGGATGACCCGACGCTTCTTGTGGGCGTTGACCGCCCTCTTTACTCTTGCCATTTGTCTTTACTTCCTCTTACGTCGGGGTTCTACTTGCCGAGCATCCGGCGGATGACCTTGGCATCCACCTCGGGCACGACCTGATCCTGGTTGAGCCGGCGCTTGCGGTCGCTGGACTTGACCTCCAGGTGGTGGCGCATACCGGCCTGCTGCTTCATGACCTTGCCGCTGCCGGTGATCTTGAAGCGCTTCTTGGCCCCGGAATGAGTCTTCTGCTTGGGCATTACTTCTCCTCGTTCGTCGCCTGGGTCGGCGAACTCTCGTCGGACTGCGCAGAGTCGTCTGCGGCAGCAACCGGCTCCTCAGCAGGGGCGTGAGCCCGAGCCTTGGAGGCGGCACGTTGTGCGTTGGCCTCGGCCTTGGCCTCTGACTTGTTCTTCAGAGGGCCGATGACCATGACCATGTTTCGACCGTCGATGGTCGGGGTCGATTCCACCGAGCCGAACTCGGCGACATCTTCTGCGAAGCGCTGGAGGAGGCGCACACCCTGGTCGGGGCGCGACTGCTCGCGACCGCGGAACAGGATCATCGCCTTCACCTTGTCGCCGGCCTTCAGGAAGCCTTCGGCGCGCTTGCGCTTCGTCTCGTAGTCGTGCTTGTCGATCTTGAGGCGGAACCGGACCTCTTTGAGGATGGTGTTCGCCTGGTTGCGCCGGGCCTCCTTGGCCTTCTGCGCAGCCTCGTACTTGAACTTGCCGTAGTCCATGATCTTCGCGACAGGCGGCTTGGAGTTGGGAGCAACCTCAACCAGATCCAGGTCTGCTTCCTGCGCGAGTCGGAGGGCGACCTCGATTTTGACGACGCCGACCTGCTCACCGCTGGGGCCGACGAGTCGAACTTCGGGGACGCGGATACGGTCATTGGTACGGGGATCGCTGATGCTTTTCTCCTCTGATCAAGCGATGCTTGCTGCCACGCTCCCGTCGGATGACGAAAGCGGCGAAAGAGGATTTTCCACGCACCAACACACTCCTGCGAATCTCTCGCAGGCTTGGTACCACACCCTGACTACCCCCGCGCTTGCGCGCGTTGGCGGAGTGCAACAACCCGGTAACCTTGTAAGCGGTCAAGCGCGGGTGGGAGGAATCTCCACTTTCGTCCGAGACAGATGTCTCGAAGCCCGAGCAATTCTAGCAGAGGAACGCAGTGAGCGACACACCCCCCGTCGAGCCCGCCGGCAGCGAGCCCGTCGACGTCATCGGCGACACGTACGAGGAGACCTACGACGAGGCTCTGCGCGACATCGCCGAGGTGCCGGCGGTCGAGGTCATCACCACCACGGCAGTCCACCTCATGAGCGCGGCAGCGGTCAAGTGCGGGCTCGCCGACGATCCGGATGCGCAGACCGACCTCGACGAGGCGCGCAAGCTCATCGACGCCCTCGCCGGGCTCGTCACGGCCAGCGCGGCGCACCTGGGCGACCAGCACGCGCGCAGCCTGCGCGACGGCCTGCGGTCGCTGCAGCTCGCGTTCCGCGAGGCGTCGCCCATCCCCGACCCGATCGGCAAGGGCCCGGGCGAGAAGTACACCGGGCCGGTCAGCTAGCCGAGCGGTCCGCCGGCGCACGCCGACGCACGGCCGCACGGCCGCGCCGACCCGCGGCGAATGAATGTATAGCCTGGCGTGATGGGATTCACGCCGCCGCCGTCGTTCACCACCCGCCCGACGCTCGAGGGCACCTTCGGGATGTCCGCCTCGACGCACTGGCTCGCAACGGCCAGCGCGCAGGCCGTGCTGGAGCGCGGCGGCAACGCGTTCGACGCCGCCGTCGCCGGCGCCTTCGTGCTGCACGTCGTCGAGCCCCACCTCAACGGCCCAGGCGGCGATCTGGTCGCGATCTTCCAGGCGGGCGACGACGCCTCGCCCACCGTGCTCTCCGGGCAGGGCCCCGCTCCAGCCGGCGCCACCCGCGAGCACTACCTCGGCGAAGGTCTCGACCTCGTGCCGGGATCCGGTGCCCTCGCGGCCGCCGTGCCGGGCGCCGTCGACGCCTGGCTGCTCCTGCTGCGCGATCACGGCACCTGGGAGCTCGCCGACGTGCTCGCGTTCGCCATCAGGTACGCCAGGGACGGGCATCCGGTGCTCGAGCGGGTGGCGCGGACGATCGCCACCGTGCATCGCCTGTTCACCGAGCACTGGACCACCTCCGCCGCGCACTGGATGCCGGAGGGCCGCCCGCCGCGGCCCGGTGAGATCATCGTCAATCCGGCCTACGCCGACGTGCTCGCCCGCCTGATCGACGCCGGCGCCGCCGCGGCCGATCGCGTCGGGCGCATCGACGCCGCCCGCACGGAGTGGAAGACCGGCCACGTCGCCCGCGAGGCGGCGGCCTTCCTCGCACAGCCGCACCGCCACTCCTCCGGCACCGACCACGCCGGGGTGATCACCGTCGACGACTTCGCCGCCTACGACGCGTCGTACGAGGAGCCCGTCACGCTCGAGTTCCGCGGGCACACGATCGCGAAGACAGGCGCGTGGGGCCAGGGGCCCGCGCTGCTGCAGACCTTGGCCATCCTCGACGGGTTCGACTACGACGAGCGCCTCGATCCGTCGAGCGAGCTCGGCGCGCACACGATCCTCGAGGCGCAGAAGCTCGCCTACGCGGATCGCGAGGCGTACTACGGCGACGGCGACGTGCCGCTCGACGTGCTGCTCTCCCCCACGTACGCGGCCGAGCGCCGGGCGCTCATCGGCGACACGGCGTCCGCCGAGTTCCGTCCCGGATCCGTCGCGGGCGTCGAGCCCTTCGTACCCCCGCTGCGCACCGAGTACGGCACCCCCACCGACGGCAGCGCCCGCTCGGCCATCGCCGGCGTGGGCGAACCGACCGTCGCCGTGACGGGAGAGACGCGCGGCGACACCTGCCACATCGACGTCGTCGACCGCTGGGGCAACATCGTCTCGGCCACGCCCTCGGGCGGATGGCTGCAGTCCTCGCCGACGATCCCGTCGCTCGGCTTCTGCCTCGGCACCCGCTTGCAGATGACCTGGCTCGAGGAGGGCTCGACCTCCACGCTGGTTCCCGGGCGGCGACCGCGCACGACGCTGACGCCGACGCTCGTGCTCCGTGACGGACTTCCGGTGACGGCACTGGGATCGCCGGGCGGCGACCAGCAGGACCAGTGGCAGCTGCTCTACCTGCTCCGCACGATCGTCGGCGGATACTCGCCGCAGGCGGCGATCGACGCCCCGGCGCTGCACACGACCTCGCTCGCGGGATCGTTCTGGCCCCGCACCTGGGAGCCGGCCGGCGCCGTCGTCGAGGACCGGCTCGGTGACGCGGTGATCGACGGCCTGCAGGCGCGCGGACACGTGATCACCCGCGCGGGAGACTGGTCGCTCGGGCGGCTCTCGTCGGTCGGGCGCGATCGCGAGCGCGGCGTGCTGACCGCGGCGGCGAACCCCCGGAGCGCGCAGGGATACGCGGCCGGGCGCTGAACCGCCCCTACGACCGGCGGCCGATCGCCTCCCGTACGACCTCGACCGTGCGCTCGACGTCGTCGGGCGACGTGAGCCAGTTGCTCACCGAGAAGCGCAGCACCGCACGCCCCTGCCACTGGGAGGGCGAGCCGTACGCCGTTCCCGACGCGTCGACGGCGGCAGCGACCGCCCGCGTCGTCTCGTCGTCGCCGAACGCGACGCACACCTGCGTGTAGACCACGTCGTTCAGGATGCTCACGCCGGGCACCGTGCGCAGCCCGGCGGCGAGCGCGGCAGCCCCGTCAGCGAGAGTCTGCACGAGGTCGGCGACGCCGTCACGCCCGAGCCGCGCGAGCGCCGCCCAGACGGGTACGCCGCGCGCCCGCCGCGAGAGCTCGAGCACCCTCTGGCTGGGGTCGCCGACGTCGGCACTCGCCGCCAGATAGGCGGCCTGCTGAGTGAAGGCCGAATAGAGCGCTGTCGGGTCGGCGACGATCGCGATCCCCGAGTCGTAGGGGACGTTCAGCGTCTTGTGCGCGTCCGTCGCCCAAGAGTCCGCGCCCGCCATCCCCGCCGTGAGGTGCGAGAGCCCGGGCGTCACCGCGGCCCAGAGCCCGAACGCCCCGTCGACGTGCACCCACGCACCGGCGTCGTGCGCCACCGCGATCGCCGCAGCGAAGTCGTCGAACGCGCCGGAGTGCACATTCCCCGCCTGCAGGCAGACGAGCGCCGGTCCGCTGCCTTCCGCCAGCGCGTCCCTCAACGCATCGACCCGGATGCGACCCTGAGCGTCCGAGGCCACAACGGCCGGCACGCCGAGCCCCGCGTAGCGTCCGGCGTCGTCCACCGAGATGTGCCGTTCCTGCCCCGCGATGAACCGCACCCGGGGCCCGCCCGCCAGACCATCGGTACGCGCATCCCAGCCCGCGCGCCGCAGCACCTCGTCGCGCCCCGCGATCATCCCGACCGCGTTCGCCGTGGTCGCGCCGGTGACGAATCCGACCTCCGCCGACGGCGGCAGGCCGAGCAGGTCGACGAGCCAGCCGCCCGCGAGCTCCTCGGCGGCGACCACCCCCGGCGTGACGGCGCGCATGGCGGCGTTCTGATCCCAGGACGAGACGAGCCAGTCCGCGCCGAGCGACACCGGCTGCGTGCCGCCGATCACCCAGCCGTAGAATCGCGGCGAGTCCATCCGCATGAGTCCGGGTTCGACCGCATCCGCGAGCCGTCGGAGAACAGCGATCGCATCGTCGCCGCGCGCCGGAAGGGATCTGCCGAGCGCATCCTTCACCTCGTCGATACCGGCGCGGGGCGGGATGCTGCCCTCGCGCACGCCGTCGAGCCAGCGGCCGGCGAGCGCTGACGTCTCCCCGAGCACCTCCTCGAAGGTGTCGGCGCGAGGATCGTGCTGATCACCGCTCACCCGGTGGATTCTCCTCCCGCTCCATCCACCGGTCAACGCATTCGTCGGTCAACGCATCCGTCGGTCAACGTATCGGCCGACGTCGCCGCACCGACCCGGCGCGGACTACCCTGGGCGCATGGACGCCGACGCCGTGCGTGCCCTGGCCCTCGCCCTCCCCGAGACGGAGGAGTACGAGCACGGCGGGCTGCCCGCGTTCCGCGTGCGCGGAACGCGCTTCGCCACGATGCTGCAGGGATCGACCGTGCACCTGATGCTCGGCGAACTCGGCATCCGAGAGGCCGTCGCCGCGTGGCCCGAGCACTGCTCGGAGCGCTGGTTCGCCGGCCGGCTCAGCTCCGCGCTCGTCGACTTCGGCACCATCGACCCCGAGCTGATGCGCGAACTCGTGACGGATGCGTGGCTCGCGCGTGCCCCCGCATCCCTCCGTCACCAGGTGGGCGGGTAGCGCAGCTGCCAGCGGACGCGGCGCTCGAGCTGGGCCGCCAGCGACAGCAACGTGCGCTCACCGCCGGGACGCCCGATGAGCTGCACGCCCATCGGTAGCCCGTCCGCGGTCTGCGAGACGGGCAGCACGATCGCCGGGAGTCCGGAGACGTTCAGCATCGAGGTGAACGGCGTGTACTGCACCTGCTGGGCGAAGTTGCGTTCCCCATCATCCGGGTCGTACCAGCCGACCGGTCGCGGCCTCATCGCCATGGCCGGGGTCAGCACGGCGTCGAACGACGACAGCTGCGCGATCAGCGACCGCTCGAAGGCGGTGAGGGCCGAGAGCGCCTCGCTCAGCTCGCGCGCCGAAAGGGCGCGGCCACGGCCGACGAGCCACTTCGTCAGCGGCTCCAGCAGGTCGAGGGCCTCCCCCTCGGCGGGGATGCGCGCCGCACCCGCCTGCCAGATCGTGCGGAAGGCGGGCGCGTACGTCGGGTCCGGCGTGAGCGCGGTCTGCTCGATCCCGTGGCCGATCGCAGTGAACGCGTCCACCGCGGCGTCGAGCGCGGCCAGCGCCTCCGAGTCGATGGTGATCTCGTAAGCGTCGTCCCATGCCGAGGTCGTCATCACCCCCAGCTGGAACCGGCCCTCTCCGCGCACAGCGGTGCCGAGGAAGGGACCGTCATCGTCGTAGGGCGCACGCAGCGTGTAGTGGTGGTCGATGCGGCCGTCGCGTTTGGCGATCATCCCGTCGAGCAGGAGGGCGGCGTCAGCCGTGGTGCGGGCGAGCGGACCATCGACGACAAGCCCGGCCAGCGAGTCGATCCCGCTGCCGGCCGGGACGAGTCCGCGCGACGGTTTGAGTCCGACCAGACCGCAGGCAGCGGCGGGGATGCGGATGGAACCGCCGCCGTCGGAGCCGGGCGCGAACGGCAGCATGCCGCTCGCGACCGCCACGGCCGCTCCTCCGCTGGAGCCGCCGGCGCCGAGTTCTGGGTTCCACGGATTGCGCGCGGGAGGGGCCGCGAGGGATTCGGTGTACGCGGGCAGGCCGAACTCGGGCGCGTTGGTCTTGCCCAGGCTCACCGCACCGGCGTCGTCCATCGTCTGCACGATCTCGTCGGAGGAGTCCGGCACGAAGCCGGCCATCAGACGTGATCCGAAGCCGGTCGGAACCCCGGCGCGCTGCCAGAGGTCCTTGTCGCCGAACGGGAGACCCCACAGCGGGGCGGTCCGGGGCACCTCGGACGCGACGCGGTCGGCTCGCTCGAGTGCCGCATCCCGCGTGACGGTCACGAAGGCGCCCAGCTCGGGATTCAGCCGTTCGATGCGGTCGAGGTAATGGGCGGCGAGTTCGCGGGGCGAGACGTGTCCGGTCTGAAGTTCCTGCCAGAGGGCCAAGGCGGTGAGCTCGTGAAGGTCGGCCATGCATCGAGGCTATCCCCACCGCGCGCGCGGGCGGGGCGGGGCGGCGGCGCGCGGGCGTGCTGGGTCGCGCGTGCCAGGGCTCGCGTGCCGGGGCCCCGCGCCATCCGGATCGCCCGCACTACAGTGATGCCATGGAGGAGCGGGAACCCGTGGAGCAGGTCGTCGCCCGGCGATCGGTGATCCGGGCGGCCGCTCACTACGAGGAGCGTCATCCGGCCTGGCTGGTGGAGCACGCTCTGACCGCCGGCTGGGTCTGGGCCGCGTTCTGGATCGCGCTGCTCATCCCGGCCGACCACTACAGCTGGCACGCCGCGTACTGGTTCGTCATCGTGATCCTCGCGGTGCTCCCGACCTTCGTGGCGACCGTGATCGTGCTCAGCCAGACGCCGCACTCCCACCTGCGCCGGCCGGAATCGGTCCTCGGCCACTTCTTCAGCCGGTTCGCCGCCTACGTCGGCGCCTTCGTCGCCTGGACGTTGTCGGTGGTGCTCAGCGCGACCATCGCGACGCAGCTGCAGTCCGAGGGCAAGAACAACGAGGTCGACACTCTCGGCGTCGGCCTCGGTCTGCTGGTCTCGACCGCCCCCGTGGTCATCCTGTTCCTCTGGCTGCTGCTGATCGTCCGGTACGCCTGGTACCTGTCGCGGCTGCGCGGCTGGCAGGCCCGGCCGCGCAAGACACGCATCCCGACGGCGTTCCTCGCGGACGCGCCGCGCACGCACCGGCTGATCGTCGGGCTGGCGCATCCGGCCCTGCTCGCGGCGACCGGCACGTTCGCTGTGCTGATCGCGCTGCTGCTCTACGTCGACGACGTCACGCTCAACCTCCTCTGAGCCGTCCCCCCGCTGCCGCCGGGCGTCGCCCGCCGCGCACCGGCCGC
>NZ_BSEN01000012.1 GCF_027921845.1 Leifsonia poae | reverse complement strand
CATGGAGGCACTGCATGATGAGGTCTGGACCGAGCGACTTGTCGCCGGCCGGACGAACGAACTCGAGAACCTCGCCCATCTCGTCGAAGAATAGAGGACCCTAGATCCAGTCAGCGTCCGGATACGGGTGGACTGACCTTTGCGACGGCTTGGATGAAGTCGTGCGTGATCCCGGGGCCCACTGAGGGTCTGGTGACAGCCCACACGCGGCGTCGCTGGTTCGGCAGCGGACTGGCCGAGAGTTGCCGCATGTCGATCGAGCGGAGGGCGGTCCCAGGCATGGTGATGACGCCCAGGCCCGCGGCGACGAAGGAGGCCTGGATGTTGATGTCCTCTGTGCGGAGCGAGATCCGCGGTTGGAAGCCTTCGCCGAGGCACACGGCTTCGATGCCGGCCTGGCAGCGGTCGCAGCCGGCGATCCAACTCGAGTCGCGGTGGTTGGCGACGGTATCGTTCGGTGTCATGCTCAGCAGGTAGACGGGGTCTTCGTAGAGCTTGACCGCGGTGAACTCGTCACCGACCGAGGCGTCATCCGGGCGGTGCATGAGAGCCACATCCACTTCGTTCTGGCGCACCAGTTCGAGCGCATCGATGGGGTGGCTCTCCCGCAGCTCCAGGGCGATGTCCGGGTACGCGGCCCGGAGTTGCTGCAGAGCCGGCGGGACGAGCTCGAGAAGCGCGGACTGGAACGCGGCGATGCGCAACCGGCTACGCAGCTGTCGGCTGAGGGCGGTGACTTCGGTCTCTGTCTCGTCGAGGCGCCGGAGGATCTCGCGGGCGCGTGCGGCGAGCAGTTCGCCTTCGGGAGTGAGGACGATGCCTCGGCCTCGGCGAGTGGTCAGCGCCGAGCCGATATGCTCCTGCAGTCGCCCCAGATGGTGGCTGACCGACGCCTGGGCGTAGTGGAGTTCCTCTGCGGCAGCGGTGATGGAGCCGGTGCGGGCGACGGCGTCGATGACGCGGAGTTGGTTGATCTCCATTCATCGACCATACCGATAGATCTGTCAAAATCGTTGCCTTGATCGATGCGAGCGGTTCGGCGAGCATCGAGGTATGTCCAGATCGAGCGATGCAGCGGCACCGGGCTACAGCCGGTTGTTCCGTAATCGTGAGTTCCGCGCCTTGTGGTTCGGGAGCGCGCTCGGCACGGTGTCGACCTCGATGGCGGGTCTCGCGCTCGGACTTCTCGTGCATGCCCAGACCGGCTCGGCCCTGCTGACTGCGCTGGTCGTTTTCGGGCCGTCACTCGCTCAGTTGTTCGGGGCGAGCTCGCTGATGTCGGCAGCTGACACTGTGCAACCGCGGATTCTTCTTGCGACGACGGCGGGGGCGATCGCTGCGGCTTTCGCTGCGCAGGCTGCCCTGGACCTTGCGCCGGTGGGCCGGTTGGCCATCGTGGTCTGCGCATCATTCGCGCTCTCGCTTGCCAGCGGCGCCCGTTGGGGGCTCCTCGCCGACGTCGTGTCCGCAGACGGCTACGCGCTCGCCCGTTCAGCGATGAACGTTTCGGTTGGTGTGATGCAAGTGGTCGGATTCGCTCTCGGTGGCCTGCTGGTTGCGTGGCTCTCGCCCGCGCCGATCTTCTGGTTCGCTGTGGTGACGTCCTTGGCGGGCGCGCTGGTCAGCTGGTTCGGGATCGGGAAGCACCCATCGCGTCGTGCTGGTCGTCCTGGACTCGGGGTGACCTGGGCGGCCAACGGGCTTCTCCTGTCACGGCACTCCACCAGGTGGCTCCTGCTCGCGCTCTGCGTGCCGAACGGTCTTGTGGCCGGTTGCGAGGCGTTGTTCGTCTCGTACTCGCCGTCGTCGGCGGCGCTCTTCTTCATGGCGGGCGCCGCGGGGATGCTGGCGGGCGACATCCTCATGGGCAGGATACTGACAGGCCATTCCCGGCGGATCGTAGCCGAGTGGTTGCGCCTGCTGTTGCCCGTTCCGTTCCTCGTCTTCCTGTGTAACCCGTCAGTCGCGGTCGCAGCGGTGATGGTCGCGATCGGGTCGATTGGGTATGCAGCGTCGCTGGGACAGCAGGAGCTGCTCGTCGCGCTTACGCCGCGAGAGCTCACCGGCCAACTCCTGGGAGCCGAGTCGTCGGCGCGAGTCGCGTTTCAGGGTCTAGCTGCTGCACTTGCTGGCGCTCTTGCCGAGTTCGTCTCGACCGGGCTGGCGATCGGATTGCTGAGCCTCACCTCGGTCGCGGTCTCACTCGCGCTGATTCCTGGCCTTCGTCGGGCTGCAGCATCTGTGCCCCTTGTCCGGCCCGTCTACGCATCGCACTGAGAGGATCCACGACATGAACATGGACACGGATTCTGTCCACGCCGCTGAGGCGCTGGTCTGGTACCTGCGCCTCGGTGCTGTCGCCGCGGTGGGCGGCCGCGTCCTCAGCCGCCCACCCGTCCGGCGCAGCATCGAAGGGCTGACGGCAGCAGTCTTTCTCTTCTCCGCCGGCCCTCTCGCCCTTGATCGCTGAACCTCAGACGGTCGCCTGCCTGCTTACATCTGCTTCCCACCATCACAGAAAGGCACATACCAATGCGAAAACTGATCGCCCAACAGTGGGTCACTCTCGACAACATCGTCGCCGAAGACGACGGAGGCCTGGGCTTCGTCTCCGGCGAACCCTTCGACGACAGCAAGAGCACTCCGTTTCGGGACAGCTCCATGGACCTGATCAACTCGGTGGACACCATGATCCTGGGGGCCAACACGTATCGGCAGTCGACCGGATGGGCCACTGCCACCGACCAGGGCGAGTACGGCCGCAAGCTCAACGAGCTCACTAAGGTCGTCGCCTCCAGCACCCTCGACGAGGCTCCTTGGGGTGACTTTCCAGCCGGAACGGTGACTTCGGAACCCGAGGCGACGATCCGCGACCTGAAACAGCAGGACGGCAAGCACCTCTGGCTATGGGGCAGTCTGTCTCTCATGCAATCGCTCTTCGACGCGGGACTTATCGACGAGGTGCGGCTCCTTATCTGCCCGACAACGCGCGGCACCGGTCACCGCTTCTTGCACGACCGTCAGGATCTCTGCCTGATCGAGGCGACCGGCTTCGACAACAACGTCGTTCTGCTCCGTTACGAGGTGAAGCACTGATGACCATCAAGCTCGACAACGTCGGCATCGCCGTCCGCGACATCGATGAAGCAATCTCCTTCTTCACCGACCTCGGCCTCGCCGTCCTCGGCCGCGACACGGTCAGCGGCGAATGGGCCGACACGGCAGTCGGCCTCGACGGAAACCACGCCAAGATCGCGGTGCTGCAAACGCCGGACGGCAACGGCCGGATCGAGTTCTTCGAATACATCAATCCTGATGCCAACGAGACCGAGCCGACTCTCCCGAACGACATCGGGATGCACCGGGTCGCCTTCAACGTCGACGACATCGATGAATCCCTCGCCGTCGCAGCCAAGTATGGCTATCGCCCGCTTCGGGGTGTGGCCACCTACGAGGACTTCTACAAGCTCACCTACCTCCGGGGGCCGAGCGGGATCCTGGTGATGTTCGCGCAACAGCTCAAGCCAATGTGAGCTGGTGAGCCGTCCCTCTTCTTGCAGACAACGCGGACAACCCATTGGCTGAAATGCAGGACAGAGTCCTGACGTGAGTCGATCTGGTTGACCGCCGGGAGGGCGGCGAGTTCGAGATCGGCGCTTCGTCGCAGGACATCCGCCTGACGGCGACGATCGAGCTCCCGGACGACCTCTCGATCCCTCCGCTGGTATCGGACGCGGAACTCCTCGACATCGCGGCCTCGCGCTTCGTCCAGAGGGGCACGCCGGCTGATTCGTTCCGCATCCGGATGGTCATCGGCGTAAATGATGCGGAGCACCCGGCAACGGCGTTGAATAGACGGATGAAACGGTCGCATCCCACGGACCCACAGCCGCGCATCCTCGTCTCGTGATGGGCCTTCCCCGCCTGCAGCGCGACGTGATCGACGCCGCCCTCCCCCGCATCGAGGCTGATGCACGCGTGATCGGCGTCGCGCTCGCGGGATCGATCGCGGCCGGACGCGCCGACGAGTACTCGGATGTCGACCTGATCGTCGTCGTCGCCGACGACGCCTTCGAGCGGGTGATGGCCGAGCGCCTCGACCTGCTCGCCGACTGGACGCCGTTGGTGACCGGGTTCACGGGCGAACACGTCGGAGAGCCCCGGCTGATCGTGAGCCTCGTCGGTCCGCCGCTCGTGCACCTCGATGCGAAGTTCGTGCAGCTCTCCGACTTCGCGAAGCGGATCGACGATCCCCTGATCATCGCGGATCGAGACGGCACCCTCGCCCGCGAACTGGCCACGCATCCGCTCGAAACGCCGCCCACCGACCTCCAGTGGATGGAGGACCGGTTCTGGGTCTGGGTGCACTACGGCGCCACCAAGCTGGGACGCGGGGAGCTCTTCGAGGTGCTGAGCGTGCTCGCCGACCTGCGTTCGCTCGTCCTCGGTCCGCTGGCCGCCCTGCGCGCCGGGCAGCGTCCACGGGGCGTCCGCCGCCTCGAGGCGGTCGCGCCCGACGATGCGCGGGCGCTTCAGCCGACCGTCGGTGCATACGATGCAGCGGCGGCAGCCGAGGCGCTGCTCGCCTGCGTCGACCTCTATCGGGAGTGGATGGGAGACCTCGGCGATGCTGTCGCGCGCCGCTCCGAAGCCGAGCGCCTCGCGGTCGCCTACCTCGCAGACGTCGTCGTCGGGCCGGCCGAGAATACCTCCGGAGGATGACGCGGGTCGGCCGAGCGCACGACGCGAGCACCGGCCGCGCGGTGTGGAATAGAGGTATGGACGTCACACTTCTCGCTCTGCTCCAGGGTGTCGGCGCCGTCGCGCTGGCCGTGGTGGCGTTCGCGGGGGCGCTGACCTGGCCGTCGCTGATCGCGCCGATCCAGGGGATGCGCACGGACCGCTCACGCCTGCTGACTTTCTGCGGGCTCGGCCTCGTGCTCCTCATCGCGACGGTGCCGCTCTATCTCGCGCCCGGGCTGCTCCTGCGCGACCAACTCGGGTTCGCCCTGGTCTTCCCTGTGGCGGCGACCTGGCTCATCGCCGCGGCGGCCCTGCTGCTACGCGGCCTGCTGGCGACCGGGGTCACGCGCGTCGTGTCGTACGCCTACGCCATCGTCTCGATCGCCGGCCTCTTCGCGGGAATCGTGTCGGGCCTCTTCGCTCAGCACCGCATCGCGGACACCATCACGCCGACCGGCGCGTTCCTGCTCGCCCTGTCAGCGGTGACCGCGACCATCGTCTGGTCGAAGACCGACTCCCCCGCCGTCCGTCCGGTCTGAGGTCTCAGGCGGTTTCGACCGCAGCGACCGCGGATCGCCCGGGCCAGCGTCTCGAGATCCACAGGATCACGAACCCGACGCACAGGATGACCGCAGCGATGAGCAGCACATAGAACGAGACCGAGAGGTAGCCGTTCGCCGACGTCGCCGGGTTCATGAACGGGTACGGGTACCAGGGTCTTCCGGTGAGCTTGTCGATCGCGAGCGGGCCCCGGATGAGCGTATAGAGCGCCCAGACGATCGGGAAGCTCGCGATCCACCACAGCACGTTCGTGCGCAGCTGCGTGCGCCCTGGCGCGAAGAGCCAGTCGAGCAGCAGGTAGATCGGTCCCACCACGTGCAGGATCTCGTTGGACCACTCGAGCGTCCGCCCTTGCGGGAGCGGGATGTTCCGCAGCAGCAGGTTGTAGACGATCCCGGTCGTCACCATGTAGGTCGTGATCACCGCGCGCAGGATGCTGAACCACTCCGGATCGGCGCCCGACCGGGTGAACATGAACCACGCGCCGATGAGCAGCACGACGACGTAGCCGACATTCGACTCGATGGTGAAGAAGCTGAAGAAGTTGACAGCGAAGAACCCCACATCGCCGCCGTCGGCCCTGGTGAAGTTCGCGCTGTGCACGAACTGGGCCACGATGGCGACGATGGTGAGCACGGCCATGACGACGCGGACGATGCCGAATCCGATGCGCATCGAATCTCCTCGTGGGTCGGCCGGCCGGTCGCCGACAGGGCCGAGCATAGTGATGGCGCGGTCCTCCACGCGGCAAACGCGCAGCAATGGCGCTACTAAACTGGGAGGGAATCCCGTATGAGAGAGGTCGCCTCGTGGCACCCGCTGTTCCTGCCCAGAAATCCAGACGGTACTGGGTCGTCCCCGTCGTCAGGGCCGTCGTCGCTCTGATCGCGGCCGCGGTGATCACCTTCACCCGCGACGCCCACACGGCCGAGTTCGGCCTGATCGTCTTCGGCGTGTTCGCCCTGATCGAAGGGTTCGCGGTCGCGCTGCTGAGTCTGCGCACGGTCACAGACCCCGTCACCCGCACGCTCTTCCTGGTGCAGGGCGCGATCGGGGTGCTCTCGGGCATCCTCGCGCTCACGCTCATGACCAGCGGACTGGGCCTCTACCTCTTCCTGGTCAGCGTGTGGGCAGCGCTCACCGGCTTCCTCGAGCTCTACGCCGGACTGCGCAACCGCGCCAAAGACCCGGCTGCACGCGACTGGCTGGTGACCGGATCGCTCACAGCAGTGCTCGCGATCGTGTTCCTCCTCATCCCGTCCGACGTCGTGCTGGCCATCGGCCTGTTCGGCGCCTGGGCGGTCGTCGTCGGCGTCTTCCAGGCGATCGGCGGAGCCACTCTTCAGAACGCCGCGCGTCACGACACCGCCCCCGAGAGCGCTGGGAGCGGATCGTGAGCAGGCGAGACAAGAAAGACCCCCGCGTGACTTCCAGCACCCAGCCGAGCCGTCGAGACCGTTTCCTGCCCACCGAGCTGCTCGGCATCTCCGCCGCTCTCGGCGTGTTCGTGGGCCTGATCGTTCTCATCTCCACCCGGGAATTCGTTCTGGCCGGCATCGCGCTCGGCGTCGCCTTCATCCTCTCGCTGGTGCTGATGGCCCTGTTCGCCCTCGCGTTCAAGCCGAACGCGGCCGAGGTGCACGACCTCGAAGAGCAGAACGCCGAGCAGAAGAAAGACGGCCCGGCCCCCCACTGAGCCCGGCCCTCTCACCCCGAAGCCCGACGTAATCGAGTCCGGGAGAAATCGGGGTCATCGCGACCCGACGGCTGATTTCTCCTGGACTCGATGGCGGCGGCGACTCTGGGCTCAGAGGTAGTCGACGAGGGCGGATGCGACGCCGGTGTAGGTCTGCGGCGTGAGCTCGAGCAGGCGCTGCTTGGCCGCCTGACTGAGATCGAGTCCGGCCACGAACTCAGCCAGCCCATCACGGTCGACCCGCTTGCCGCGGGTGAGCTCCTTGAGCAGCGCGTACGGGTCGGTGATCTGCGACCGGCCGGCGGTGACCTCCGCGCGGATCAGGGTCTGGATCGCCTCGCCGAGCACCTCCCAGTTGGCGTCGAGGTCGGCGGCGAGCAGGTCGCGGTCGAGAGCGATCTGACCGAGGCCGCGCTGGATGTTGTCGAGCGCGAGCAGCGAGTGGCCGAGCCCGACGCCGATGTTGCGCTGCGTGGTGGAGTCGGTGAGGTCGCGCTGCAGGCGGCTGGTGACGAGGGTGGCGGCGAGCGAGTCGAGCACCGCGGAACTGAGTTCGAGGTTCGCCTCCGCGTTCTCGAACCGGATGGGGTTCACCTTGTGCGGCATCGTCGACGATCCGGTGGCGCCGGGTTCCGGCGTCTGACGGAAGTAGCCGAGCGAGATGTAGGTCCAGATGTCCGTGGCCAGGTTGTGCAGGATGCGGTTGGCGTGGGAGACGCGGTTGTAGAGCTCGGCCTGCCAGTCGTGCGACTCGATCTGCGTGGTGAGCGGGTTCCACTCGAGCCCGAGGCTGGTGACGAACTCGCGCGAGATGCGGGGCCAGTCCGCATCCGGATCGGCGACCACGTGCGCGGCGAAGGTTCCTGTGGCCCCGCTGAACTTGCCGAGGTACTCGGTGCGGTCGACCTGAGCCGCGACGCGCTCGAGGCGGTACGCGAAGACCGCGAGCTCCTTGCCCATCGTGGTGGGCGTCGCCGGCTGACCGTGCGTGCGGGCGAGCATCGCGTCGTCGCGGTACTCGATCGCCTGGGCGCGCAGCTCGCCGATGACCGAGCGGAGCTTCGGAAGCCACACCTCGTTGATCGCGGCGCTCACCGTGAGGGCGTACGAAAGGTTGTTGATGTCTTCGCTCGTGGCGGCGAAGTGCGTGAGCTCCGCGATCGAGTCGAGACCGAGCGCGTGCAGGCGCTCGCGCACCAAGTACTCCACGGCCTTCACGTCGTGCTTGGTGGTGGCCTCCAGCTCGGCGAGGCGGTCGATCTCGGGCTGCCCGAAGTCGGCGGCCAGCGCGCGCAGCGACTCGACCTGCGCCTCGGTGAGGGGCGACGAGCCGAACATCCGGTGGCTGGTCAGATAGATCAGCCACTCGACCTCGACCTGCACACGGGCCCGGTTGAGGCCCGCCTCCGAGAGGTGGTCGCCGAGGCCGAGGACCGCCTGGCGGTAACGGCCGTCGAGGGGGCTCAGCGGCTGGGGAGGCAGGGCGGTCATGAGGCTCCTTGCGTGGTGGGATACGCGACTATTCTCGCGCATCCGCACCACGGCCGGCGCCGGAGGCTAGTCCCGGCGGGTGAGCGGGCGTAGCACGAGCCCGAGCAGCCAGGCGATCAGGCCGAGCACCAGCGCGCCGAGCACGCCCCACCAGAAGCCCGAGATGTAGAGGCCGAAGCCCATCAGGCTGCTGATCCACGCGACGAGCAGTAGGAGGAGACCGTTCACGATGAACGAGATGAGCCCGAGAGTCAGGATGTACAGCGGGAAGGCGACGATCCGGATGGCCGTGCCGACGATCGCGTTCACCACACCGAAGATCAGGGCGATCAGCAGGTAGGTGAGGACGGTCGGGAGGGTTCCCGGGTCGTACGGCTTGACGGTGACACCCGAGACGATGAGCGTCGTCAGCCAGAGCGCGAACGCGTTGATGATGAGGCGCAGGAGGAATCGCATGGCACCATGATGGCAGCGTGACCGGGATTCTGTACCCCTGCGCCGCCAATCGGGCGTGCGAGGAATTCCCCCTGCGGAATGCGGCCGCGGGTAAGTTGGGTCTGTGAGCTCTGAAGACGCCCCCGGCGTGAAGCTGCGCCAGGAGATCGTGGACGTACCCGCCTACAAGCAGGGACGCGCGGCACCGGCCGACGGCTTCAAGCTGTCCAGCAACGAGAACCCCTTCGCTCCGCTGCCCTCGGTGGTGGATGCGGTGGGCGCCGTTCTCGGCGACCTCAACCGCTATCCCAACGCCGGCGGTCTCGATCTGCGTGAGCGGCTCGCCCAGCGCCACGGCATCGGCGTGGGACAGGTGCACCTCGGCAACGGCTCGGTCTCCCTGCTGGCGCAGCTGATCTCCGCCGCCGCCGGAGCCGGGGACGAGGTCGTCTACGCGTGGCGCTCGTTCGAGGCGTACCCGGGTCTCGTGACCGTCGCCGGTGCGACGAGTGTGCAGGTTCCGAACCGCGCCGACGGCTCGCACGACCTCGCCGCGATGGCGGCGGCGATCACCGATCGCACCCGTGTCGTCATCGTCTGCACCCCCAACAACCCGACCGGCCCGATCGTCACGGCCGCGGAGTTCGAGACGTTCATGGCGGCCGTGCCGCCGCACCTGCTCGTGCTCCTCGACGAGGCCTACTACGAGTTCGTCACCGACGACGGGTCGGTGGACGGCATCCCGCTGCTCGGCCGCTACCCGAACCTGGTCGTGCTCCGCACCTTCTCCAAGGCCTACGGGCTCGCCGCGCTCCGTATCGGCTACGCCGTCGGTCAGGAGGCGGTGCTCAACGCGGCCCGCTCCGCCGCGATCCCGCTGTCGGTGATCGACGCCGCCCGCGTGGCCGCGCTCGCGTCGATCGACTCGGAGGACGAGCTCATGGAGCGCGTCGCGCGGGTCGCGATGCGTCGCGACGAGCTCCGGGATGCGCTCATCGCGCAGGGCTGGAACGTTCCGCAGGCGCAGGGCAACTTCATCTGGCTCGCGACCGGCGACGAGACGGCCTGGGCGAACGATGCCTTCTTCGATGCCGGACTGACCGTTCGCGCATTCGCACCGGAGGGCATCCGGATCAGCGTCGGGGAGCAGGAATCTGTGGAGAAACTCCTTCAGGTCGCAGCCGATCTTGTGCGGAACCTACCAAATGGGCACCCGGCCAAGCGGTTAGGTTAGTACGGTGGCTGCAACGAACGATAACCCGCGCCCGGCGAACACCGTCCAGTTGCTGACGGCTGATGGCCGGTTCCAGCCGACCGACGAGGCCGCGGAATACCTCCCCTATCTCGAGCGTCTCGGTGAAGACGACTACCGGCGCTTCTACCGCGACATGGTCGTGGTGCGCCGGTTCGACCACGAGTCCGCGAACCTGCAGCGTCAGGGCCAGCTGGCCCTCTGGGTGCCCAGCCACGGCCAGGAGGCGGCCCAGGTCGGCTCCGGCCACGCGGCGCGTCCCCAGGACCACATCTTCCCCTCGTACCGCGAGCACGTCGTCGGCATGATCCGCGGTCTCGACCCGGTCGACATCCTCCGGATGCTCCGCGGCGTCACGCTCGGCGGCTGGAACCCAGCAGAGAACGGGAACTTCCACCTCTACTCCCTGGTGCTCGGCTCGCAGAGCCTGCACTCCACGGGCTACGCGATGGGCATCCAGCTCGACGGCAAGGCCGGAACGGGCGACCCGGAGAAGGATGAGGCGGTGGTCGTCTACTTCGGTGACGGCGCGTCGTCGCAGGGCGATGTCAGCGAGGCCCTGGTCTTCGCCGCGAGCTACCGCACGCCCCAGGTCTTCTTCCTGCAGAACAACCAGTGGGCCATCTCGGTGCCCGTCGAGCGCCAGTCGCGCACGCCGCTGTACCTGCGCGGGAGCGGATTCGGCATCCCGGGCACGCGCGTCGACGGCAACGACGTGCTCGCGAGCTACGCCGTGACCAAGAAGTGGCTCGACGAGGCGCGTGCCGGCGAAGGCCCTGCCCTCATCGAGGCCGTGACCTACCGCGTCGGCGCGCACACCACCGCCGACGACCCCACGAAATACCGCACCGACGACGAGCTGCAGTCATGGATCGCCCGCGACCCGATCGCGCGCTACCGCACGTACCTCTCCGACCTCGGCGTCGGCGACTCCTTCTTCGCGTCGGTGGACGAAGAGGCCGCCGACCTCGCGGCCGATGCCCGGCGCCGGCTGCTCGAGGTGGTCCCGCCGCCCATGGACGTGATCTTCGACCACGTCTATGCCGAGCCGCACCCGCTGATCGCCGAGCAGAAGGAATGGGCGCAGCGTTACGAGGCGTCCTTCGATGAGGAGCGCGCATGAGCGACCTGAACCAGCGTTTCCCCGTGATCGCCGACCGCGTCGGCGACGAAGACGAGCAGCTCGAAGTGCATGAGGCCGAGCTCGTCGACGAGACCACCACCGCCCCCGATTCCCAGCACGGCGCTCAGGATGGCGCGGGCGATGCCACGCCGACCGAGGACGTGCTGATCGTCGAGCCCGAGCCCGACACGGTCGCCGAGGGCTCTGCGCCCGTCGACATCACCGCGGCGTTCCAGGTGAACGCCGACCCCGACCTCGAGCAGGGCGACGTTCCGAAGTCGGAGTTCGAGGAGGAGGCCGAGGCGGAGGCGGACGAGGTCGTCGACGCCGTCGAGGTCGACGCCCCCGAAGCACCGCAGGCCACCGAGCAGGAAGCAGTGCCTGCTGCCGCGCAGCCGGCCGCCGCCGCGCAGCCGGTCGCCGAGCCTGCGGCCCCTGTCGTCCCCGCGAACCCCATCGTCTCGATGCCGCTCGGCAAGGCCATCAACAAGGGCCTGCACGATGCGCTCGCGAACGACCCCAAGGTGCTGCTGATGGGCGAGGACATCGGCCCGCTGGGCGGCGTCTACCGCGTCACCGAAGGCCTGCACGCCGAGTTCGGGCCGCAGCGCGTGCTCGACACCCCGCTCGCCGAGTCCGGCATCCTGGGCACCGCGATCGGTCTCGCCATGCGCGGCTACCGCGCGGTGTGCGAGATCCAGTTCGATGGGTTCATCTTCCCCGCGTTCGACCAGATCACCACCCAGCTCTCCCGGATGCGCAACCGCCACGAGGGAACGGTCACGATGCCGATCGTGATCCGCGTGCCGTACGGCGGCCACATCGGCTCGATCGAGCACCACTCGGAGAGCCCCGAGGCGTACTTCGCGCACACTCCCGGCCTGCGCGTCGTCAGCCCGAGCAACTCGCACGACGCGTACTGGATGATCCAGGAGGCCATCGCCTCCGACGATCCCGTGCTGTTCTTCGAGCCCAAGAGCCGTTACTTCGTCAAGAGCGAGGTCAACCTCGCCGAGAACGCGTCACCGTTGCACTCCGCGCGGGTCGCCCGCGCCGGCACCGACGTGACCGTGGTCGCGCACGGCGCCATGGTGTCGACCCTGCTGCACGCCGCCGACCTGGCGGCCGAGGAGGGAACCAGCCTCGAGGTGATCGATCTGCGCTCCGTCTCGCCGATCGACTACGGCCCTGTGCTCGACTCGGTTCGCAAGACGGGACACCTGGTCGTCGTGCAGGAGGCCCAGGGCAACGCCAGCGTGGGATCGGAGATCGCAGCCACGGTCGCCGAGCGCGCTTTCTACTCGCTCGAGGCACCGGTCATCCGGGTATCCGGGTTCGACACCCCCTACCCGCCGTCGAAGGTCGAGGCGATGTACCTTCCGGATGCAGACCGCGTGCTCGAAGCCGTGGATCGCAGCCTCTCCTACTGACCGGACCGAAAGAAGTGGCAGCATGAGCGATTCCAAGTTCCTCCTCCCGGATGTCGGCGAAGGCCTGACCGAGGCGGAGATCGTCTCCTGGAAGGTCGGCCCCGGTGATTC
Organism: Leifsonia poae; assembly: GCF_027921845.1. Taxonomy (GTDB): domain Bacteria; phylum Actinomycetota; class Actinomycetes; order Actinomycetales; family Microbacteriaceae; genus Leifsonia; species Leifsonia poae. The sequence goes on along the minus strand of NZ_BSEN01000012.1, from coordinate 179,157 downwards.
TGTGGCGGTCAACCAGGTGATCGTCGAGATCGAGACGGCCAAATCACTCGTCGAGCTTCCCTCTCCGTTCGAGGGCGTCGTCGGCGAACTGCTGGTGTCGGAGGGGCAGACGGTCGACGTCGGAACCCCGATCATCACGGTCTCGAACGCCGGAGGAGCAGTGGACGCCCCTGTCGCCGAACCGGTGACCGAGGTGCAGGAGGCCGCGACGGACACCGCCGCGAGCGTCTCGCACGAGGTGGATGCTGCTCCCGCGGCCGAGAAGGCGGAGGCCCCGCTCGTCGGTTACGGCGCGTCGGGCCACGGTTCCAGCCGCCGCCGCCGGGTCAGCCACCCCGGCACCAACGCCATCCCCGTGACCGTTGCAGCGACGACCGCCGAGGCTCCGGCCGCTGCGGCACCTGCGGCACAGGCTCCCGCTGCACCGACCCCGCCTGCCGCTTCGGCGCCGGCGGCCTCCGCAGCCCCCGCTGCCTCGGCGGCGCCGCTCACGGTGCGCCCGGAGATCGCGACGACGCCGCACCCTCCCGTCATCACGAAGCCGCCGATCCGCAAGCTCGCCAAAGACCTCGGCGTCGACCTCACCCAGGTGACGCCGACCGGCCCGATCGGCGACATCACCCGTGACGACGTGCTGCGCGAGGCGACGCAGGCCACGGTGTTCCGCAACCTGCAGACGCCGGAGTGGCCGAACGACCGTGAGGAGCGCATCCCGGTCAAGGGAGTGCGCAAGGCCATCGCGAACGCCATGGTGTCGAGCGCGTTCAGCGCCCCGCACGTCAGCCTGTTCGTCGACGTGGATGCGACGCGCACGATGGAGTTCGTCAAGCGGCTCAAGAACTCGCCCGACTTCGCCGGCGTCAAGGTGTCGCCTCTGCTGATCATGGCCAAAGCCATCATCTGGGCGGTGCGGCGCAACCCAACGGTCAACTCGTCGTGGACCGACGAGGAGATCATCATCCGCCACTACGTGAACCTCGGCATCGCCGCGGCCACGCCGCGCGGGCTCATCGTGCCGAACGTCAAGGACGCCCAGGACATGTCGCTGCTCGAGCTGGCGGCCGCGCTGGAGCAGCTGACGATCACCGCGCGCGACGGCAAGACCTCGCCGGCCGACATGGCCAGCGGCACGATCACGATCACCAACATCGGCGTGTTCGGGATGGACACCGGTACGCCGATCCTCAACCCGGGCGAGGTCGGCATCGTCGCGCTCGGCACGATCAAGCAGAAGCCGTGGGTCGTTGACGGCGAGGTGCGCCCGCGCTTCGTCACGACGCTCGGCGCCTCGTTCGATCACCGTATCGTCGATGGGGATGTCGCGTCGCGCTTCCTCGCCGACGTCGCGAGCATCATCGAAGAGCCGGCGCTGCTGCTCGACTGAGCCGAGCGCGGTCGTCTTCCTCTGACTCGACCGCTCAGTGCTCGCGGTACCAGACGACCGCGCCGTACACGGCGGGCACCGCCAGGGCCGCGATGGTGATCAGCAGCACGGCGGTGGGCGCGAGCGGGGGCCCGAGGATCGCCAGCAGGACGAGCACGACTCCGGCTCCCGCCTTGAGCGCCGGGCTGAGCACGGGAGCCGTCGGCTCATCCGGGGCGCGCGCCAGCGTCGTCTCGATGACGGCGATCGTGACGAGCACCAGGGCGACGCCGCCGAGCAGCAGCGAGCGGTCGAAGGGCTCCATGGGCGCGGCCGTGTCGTGCAGCCCGAGGGCGATGCCCACCCCCGCCAGCACGATCCCGATCAGCATGATCATGTGCAGGTACACCCACGCGAGCACGATGCCGAACCGCTGCCGCACCGGCCGGCGCGCGACGAAGTCGTAGTAGACCCACCACATCCCGAAGCCGATCGCGAGGCCGAGTGCAGCATCCGCGATCGTCAGGCCCGAGAGCCGCTCGAGAGTGTTCGCCACGGCGACGGACTGGATGACCTCCGCCACCGTCTCCCCGAGCACGATCATCGTGAACAGCCCGAAGCGCTCGGGGAACTTGTCCTCGGTGATCGGCGGGAGCCCGGCCTGGAAGCGTGCGGTGATCGCCGGGGTGGCGATTTCGAGCAGCACGGCCGCCGTCCACAGCACGAGTCTCACGTCGTGCGGAACGAAGAAGCTCACGACGATCAGCACGGCCGACACGAGGAATCCGCCGAAGAAGCCGAACGCTGCTCGTCGGAAACGCGGCACGTGATACCCGGCGCGCAGCCAGAGGGCGATGTTCAGGCTGCGGGCGAGCAGGTACGACAACGCGAAGCCGAGGTAGTTCGAGCCGAGTCCGTCGCGTCCCCAGATGGCCAGGCCGGCGACGCTCAGGATGGCGATGAAGGTGAAGACCCTCGTCTCGATCCCGTCGGATTCGAAACGCTCGGTGTAGTAGGTGAAGGCGTTCCAGATCCAGAACACCGCGATGAACTGCACGGTGAAGGCGACCAGATCGTGAGTCTCGTCGACGCCGCTCGCGAGCACGGCGACGATGACGACGAAGACGAGGTCGAAGAACAGCTCCAGCCAGCCGACGGGATGGCGCTGGTCGCCGTCGTCCCGCAGCTGCGGCGTGCGCCACGCGCCGCGCCGCTCCCCCGTCTTCGTCCCCGCCGCTCGGGTCATCCGCCCATTGTGCACCCGACCGCCCTCGCCCGCCCCGCCCTCGCCCGCCCCGCCGCCCATCCCGCCTGAGCCCGACGCAATCGAGTCCGAACTTGTTGCAGCCCGTGTCGGCGTGTCCGGTGCAACAAGTTCGGACTCGATTGCGTTGGCCTCGGCCTAGGCTGGCGGGATGAGCGGGAGCGGGAGCGGGAGCGGTAGCGGGAGCAGCGTGGTCGTGATCGACGCGGGGGGCGTTGCGGGCGCTGTCGGGCGCGACGAAGCGCTCGCCCTCTACGAGGCGGTCGGCTGGAGCGCGTACACGAAGGACCCTGACGGACTCGTACGCGCGCTCGCCGGATCGACCCTGGTGGCGACCGCCCGCGACGGCGACCGCCTGGTCGGCCTCGCCCGCGTGGTGACCGACGGGGCGAGCATCCTGTACCTGCAGGACGTGCTCGTGCACCCGGATGCCCAGCGCACCGGCCTCGGCCGCCGCCTGGTGTCGGCGCTGCTCGACGCGTATCCGGATGTGCGCCAGAAGGTGCTGCTGACCGACGACGAGCCCGCGCAGAAGGCCTTTTACGAGTCGCTCGGCTTCGGCGACACCCGCGACGTGCACGGCGGCGTGCTGCGCACCTTCGTGCGCTTCGACTGACGGCGTCCTCGTGGTTTTGACAATCATTATCAATAACAGCTAACGTCGAGTGTGGCCGCAATCGGCCGTCCATCACGACTTAGACAGGTCCCCCCATGAAGACGCGCACCCTCGTCTCCACTCTCGCCCTCTCCGCCGCAGCCGCCGTGACGCTCGCGCTCGCCGGATGCTCGACCGGCTCCGCCGGCGCCTCGGGCGGTCGCACGTCCGACACGCTCTCGGTGGTCGCCAGCACCAATGTCTACGGCGACATCGGCCAGAGCATCGCCGGCGACGCCGTGACCGTCACCTCGATCATGTCCGACCCCGCGCAGGATCCGCACTCGTTCGAGGCGAGTGCCCAGAGCCAGCTCGCGATCTCGAAGGCCGACATCGTCATCGAGAACGGCGGAGGCTACGACGACTTCATGGACACCATGCTGGCCTCGTCGAAATCGAAGGCCACCGTGCTGAACGCGGTCGACATCTCCGGCAAGAAGGCTGTCGATGGGCAGCTGAACGAGCACGTCTGGTACGACTTCCCGACCATGCAGAAGCTCACCGACCGACTGGTCTCGGCGCTCACCGAGGCCGATCCCGCCCAGGCGACGACGTTCGCGAAGAATGGGCAGGCCTTCGCCGCCGAGCTCACCGCGCTCGAGGCCAGAACGGCGGAGTTGAAGAAGACGCACGCCGGCGAGGGCGCCGCCATCACCGAACCCGTGCCGCTCTACCTGCTCGAGGCGATCGGCCTGGTCGACAAGACCCCCGCCGCGTTCAGCGAGGCCATCGAGGCCGGCACCGACGTCTCCCCCGCCGTGCTCAAGAAGACCGTCGACCTGTTCGACAGCAAGGCCGTGAAACTGCTCGCCTACAATGAGCAGACCAGCGGGCCGGAGACCGAGAGAGTGCTCTCCGCCGCCAAGAAGGCCGGCGTAGCGATCGTGCCGGTGACAGAGACCCTCCCGAGCGGCAAGGACTACGACAGCTGGATGACGGGCAACATCGACGCCGTGGCGAAAGCCCTCGGCGCGTGACGACCAACCCGGGTGGTCCCGAAACCGAACCCCTCGATCGGGTCCCCGACCCGTCCGAGGGTCCGGTCGTGCTCAGCCTCCGCAACGCCGACCTCGGCTTCGGGGACCGCACGCTCTGGAGCGGGCTCGACCTCGACGTGCATGCCGGCGAGTTCGTCGCGGTGCTCGGGCCGAACGGTTCCGGCAAGACGAGCCTGCTGAAGACGATCCTGGGTCAGCAGCGGCTCGACGCGGGCACGATCGAGTTCGACGGGCATCCGGTTCGCCGCGGCGACCGCAGGATCGGCTACATCCCGCAGCAGAAGCTCATCTCCCCCGGTACCCCGATGCGCGCCCGCGACCTGGTGGCGCTCGGCGTGAACGGCCACCGCTGGGGGCTGCCGATCCCTTCGCGCTCCGACCGGGATCAGGTCGAACGGCTGATCGATGCCGTCGGCGCCCGCCGGTACGCGAACGCTGCGGTCGGGTCGCTGTCCGGCGGCGAGCAGCAACGCCTGCGGGTGGGGCAGGCGCTCGCCGGGGACCCGGCCCTCCTGCTCTGCGACGAGCCCCTCCTCTCGCTCGACCTGCAGCACCAGCGCGGGGTCAGCGAGCTCATCGACCGGCGCCGGCGCGACCATGGCAGCGCGGTGGTGTTCGTGACCCACGATGTGAACCCCGTGCTCGGGATGGTCGACAAGGTGCTCTACCTCGCCGGCGGCCGGTTCCGCGAGGGGACGCCGGAAGAGGTGCTGCGCAGCGACGTGCTGACCGACCTCTACGGCACTCCCGTCGACGTGATCCGCACCCACGGCCGCATCGTCGTGGTGGGCATCCCGGATGCGGAGACGCACGACCACGCCCACGACGACCACCGGGAGGCGGCACGATGATCGCCCACCTCGCCGACTCCCCCGATCTCTGGTCGCAGCTGTTCAATTTCGCCAACTACGGCGAACTGCTCGCGCTCGTGAAGAACTCGATCTTCGCGGGCGCCGTGCTCGGCATCGTCGGCGGACTGATCGGCGTCTTCGTGATGCAGCGCGACATGGCGTTCGCCGTGCACGGGATCAGCGAACTCTCGTTCGCCGGTGCCGCCGCCGCCCTGCTGTTCGGCGTGAATGTCGTGCTCGGCTCGCTCGCCGGATCGCTCATCGCGGCCATCCTGATCGGGATCCTCGGTGCCAAGGCGCGCGATCGCAACTCGATCATCGCCGTGCTGATGCCGTTCGGGCTCGGACTCGGCATCCTGTTCCTGGCCCTGTATCCGGGGCGCAGCGCGAACAAGTTCGGACTCCTCACCGGTCAGATCGTGTCGGTCGACGATCCGCAGCTCGGCTGGCTCATGGTGATCGGCGCCGTCGTCGTGGTCGGCCTGCTGCTGATGTGGCGCCCGCTCAGCTTCGACAGCCTGGATGCGGATGTCGCGGCCTCCCGCGGCGTACCGGTGCGTTTCGTCGCGCTGGCCTTCATGGTGCTGCTCGGGCTCGCGGTCGCGGTGTCGGTGCAGATCGTGGGCGCGCTGCTCGTGCTCTCCCTGCTCGTCACGCCGGCCGCCGCCGCGATGCGCATCTCGTCGTCGCCGCTGGCCGTGCCGCTGCTGAGTGTGGCGTTCGCGCTCGTCTCCGTGGTCGGCGGCATCATGCTCGCCCTCGGCGGGTCGCTGCCGATCAGCCCCTACGTCACCACGATCTCGTTCGTCATCTACGTCATCTGCCGGATCGTCGGAGCCCGTCAGGGTTCCCGGCGTCCCGTGAGGCTGGCGGGATAGCCTGGATGACGTGAAACGCAATACCTGGCAGCGAGAGGCCGTCCGCGAGGCTCTGACCTCGACGGAGGGCTTCATCAGCGCGCAAGGGCTTCACCTGAGCCTGCACGAGACGGGCTCCCCGATCGGCCTCGCGACCGTCTACCGGGCGCTCGCCGATCTCGCCGCGGAGGGCGACGCCGACTCCCTCCAGTCGCCCGACGGCGAGAGCCTCTACCGGGCGTGCACGACGGGTCACCACCATCACCTCATCTGCCGCAACTGCGGGCTCACGGTCGAGATCGAGGCGGATGCGGTGGAGCAGTGGGCGCAGGCAGCTGCGGCGTCGCACGGGTTCACGCAGGCGCAGCACGTCGTCGACGTGTTCGGGCTGTGCGCGAACTGCTCGCGCCCCGCCTGACGGCGTGATTGGCGCGGCGGCCATCCGTCGCGTAGTATTGATGTTTGGTCGAGTGGGCCTCTCCCACTTCGATCGTACGCAAACCCCCAACTCCTCGGATGACGGGCGTTGAGCGTGCCGACAAGTGACCTTGGGCGGAGCATTCGGCTCCGCGGTATTGGAGAACAGCAATGGCAGCAGTGTGCCAGGTGACTGGAGCCGTTCCCGGCTTCGGACACAACATTTCGCACTCGCACCGACGCACGAAGCGTCGTTTCGACCCGAACATCCAGAAGAAGACGTACTTTGTTCCGTCGCTTCGCCGTAACGTCACCCTGACCCTGAGCGCCAAGGGCATCAAGGTCATCGACGCCCGTGGCATCGAATCCGTGGTCAAGGACCTCCTGGCCCGTGGGGAGAAGATCTAATGGCAAAGCAGCAGGACGTCCGTCCGATCATCAAGCTTCGTTCGACGGCTGGAACCGGTTACACCTACGTGACCAAGAAGAACCGTCGCAACAACCCCGACCGTCTCGTGCTCAAGAAGTACGACCCCGTAGTGCGCAAGCACGTCGACTTCCGAGAGGAGCGCTAAGACATGGCTAAAACGTCCAAGATCGCCAAGAACGAGCAGCGCAAGGTAATCGTCGAGCGCTACGCCGCGAAGCGTGCCGAGCTCAAGAAGGCCCTCGTCGACCCGAACGGCACCGACGAGTCGCGCGAAGCGGCCCGCCTGGGCCTGCAGAAGCTCCCCCGCGACGCTTCGCCGATCCGCGTGCGCAACCGCGACGCCGTCGACGGCCGCCCGCGCGGAAACCTCAGCAAGTTCGGGATCTCGCGTGTCCGCTTCCGTGACATGGCACACCGTGGCGAGCTGCCCGGCATCACCAAGTCCAGCTGGTAATCAGCGCGACGAACACTCGTGAGGGGTGTCCGGCTTCGGCCGGGCACCCCTTCGTCGTACCCGAGTCTGTGGATTCATCGACCTAGTTGGCGAAAAACGCCGGGAATCCGCGTGTTCTCGCGGGATTCTGATACATTCGAGGCGGTCGAACCGACCAAACGTAACGGCCCGCGTGGCCTCAACCGTTCCACTAAGAAGCTGTAAAGACAGCACAAGGTCCGAGGAGGACACTCAATGGCTGACAAGTCGCTGAACAAGACCGAGCTCGTTGCCGCGATCGCCGCATCGTCGGGTCAGAGCCAGGCTGCCGTCGGTGGCGTGCTCGACGCATTCTTCGCCACCGTCGCGGAGACCGTCTCCAACGGTGGCAAGGTCACCATCCCGGGCTGGCTCGCCGCCGAGCGCACCGAGACCGCTGCCCGCACCGGCCGCAACCCGCAGACCGGCGCCGAGATCAACATCCCGGCCGGCCACCGCGTCAAGCTGACCGCTGGTTCGAAGCTCAAGGCTGCTGTCAAGTAGTCTCACCTGCTTCCTCGAGGGCGGTGCCGCGATTGCGGTGCCGCCCTCGTCGCATCCGCGTGATCCTCCCGCTCGGCCACGCGCATCGGGACCGGCTGTGTGCAGCCTCTCAGCGGCCTCGACGTAGGCTTGTCCGGTGCCCCGAATCGTCCGGATAGCCGGCCCAGCCGTGCTGCTGATCGTCGCCGTCCTCGCGATGGTCGCGGCACTCGCGTTCGGTGGTGGCGCGGCCGCCCCTCTGCTGGCCGATCCGGGCGCTCTCGTGCGCTGGGGCCTCCCCACGGCGACGCTCATCGTCAACCTGAGCGCGGCGGGCGCGATCGGCGCCCTCGTGCTCGCCTGCTTCGCGTTCAGCCCGGGCAAGCCCGAGTTCGGCGCCTCCCTCGATTTCGCCGCCGGCTCCGCCGCCGTCATGACCGTCGCGTCCGCGGTGACCGGTCTCTTCACCTTCGTCAGCGCCTCCAATGTGCCGCTGTCGTTCGACGCGACGTTCACCAACGGCCTGAGCTCGTTCATCACGAGCGTGTCACTCGGGCAGGCCTGGCTGGGCATCACGCTCATCGCCGCCGCGGTGACCGTGCTCTGCTTCGCGGTGCGCAACCACACCGCACTCATCTTCGTCACCGCGCTCGCCATCGCCTCGATCATCCCGATGGCGCAGCAGGGCCACAGCGCGGATGCCGCCGGCCACGACGCCGCGGTGACCTCCTTCGGTCTCCACGTGCTGTTCGCAGCCATCTGGCTGGGTGGTCTGGTCACGATGATCGTCCTCCGCCGCCGCTTCGAGGGCGGGCGGCTCGTCACGGTGCTGGAGCGCTACTCGACGCTGGCGCTGATCGCGTTCATCGTGGTGGCAGCATCCGGTTATGTCAACGCCGAGTTGCGCGTCGGCACTCTCGCGCAGCTCGCCACGCCGTACGGCATCCTGGTGCTGATCAAGGTGGCGGCCTTGGGGGCGCTCGGCCTGTTCGGCGTGCTGCAGCGCCGCTACCTCATCGGGCGGCTCTCCGCCGGCGGATCCCGCAGCGCGTTCTGGTGGCTGGTGACTGCCGAGCTCGCTTTCATGGGGATCGCCTCCGGTGTGGCGGCCGCCCTCGCCCGCACCGCGACGCCGGTCGCCGAGAAGCTCGGCACCACTCCGACCCCGGCGGAGATCCTCACTGGGGAGAAGCTGCCGCCCGAACTCACCTGGGGCCGGCTCGTCACGAGCTGGAACTTCGACCTGCTGTGGGTGCTCGGCTGCGCCTTCGCCGCCTTCTTCTACCTGGCCGGAGTGTGGCGCCTGCGCAAGCGAGGCGACCGCTGGCCGATCCACCGCACGATCCTCTGGCTGGCCGGCCTCGTGCTGCTGTTCTACATCACGTCCGGCGGCATCAACGTGTACGAGAAGTACCTCTTCTCGACCCACATGCTGGCGCACATGGTGCTCACCATGATGGTGCCGCTGCTGCTGGTTCCCGGTGCGCCCGTGACGCTCGCCGTGCGGGCCATCCGCAAGCGGAACGACGGCTCGCGCGGCGGCCGGGAGTGGATCCTGCTTGCGGTGCACTCGCGCTTCGCCGCGGTCATCTCGAACCCGATCGTGGCCGCCGTGCTGTTCGCGGGCTCGCTCTGGGCCTTCTACTACACGCCGCTCTTCCGCTGGGCGACAACGGATCACATCGGGCACGAGTGGATGATCGTGCACTTCTTGATCACGGGCTACCTGTTCGTGCAGTCGCTGATCGGCATCGACCCGGTCAAGTACCGGCTGGCGTATCCGTTCCGGCTGATCCTCCTGCTCGGAACCATGGCGTTCCATGCGTTCTTCGGACTCTCGATCATGACCACCCAGGGGCTGCTGCTCGCCGACTGGTTCGGCTCGATGGGCCGCACCTGGGGCGCGCTGCCGCTCGTCGACCAGCAGACCGGCGGAGGGATCGCCTGGAGCGTCGGCGAGATCCCCACGGTCATCCTGGCGATCATCGTGGCCGTGCAGTGGGGCAGGAACGACGACCGCGAGACCAAGCGCCGCGATCGCAACGCCGACCGCACCGGTGAGGCCGAGCTCAACGCGTACAACGAGCGCCTCGCCAAGCTGGCGACGCGCGACGGCGCCTCCCGCTAGCCGGCGGCTGCGGCCGCGCTCGCGGCGGTCAGTCCGCCACGGTGATGTCGAGGCCGCCGTCGTCGCGGATGGTGATCGTCGAGAGCGAGACGGCGAACGGCTCGTCGCTCTCCCGTTTCGTCACCGTCCCGTCGAACAGGGACTGCACCGTCACCGAGAGGTGGGCGATCCCCTGACTGTCGGGCATCATCCAGCCGCGCTCCCCCGCCGTGATCGTCACCGGTGGGTACTTCACGATCTTCCACGTCGGCACGCCCTCGACCCGATCGTCGATCACGACGCCGAACGGGCATCCGGTCGGCTGCAGCACGTGCTGCTCGGCGCAGCCGTCGAGGTAGGCGTCGAGCTGCTTCTCGGTCTTCTCGACGAACGCGGCGTTCGGCTGGGCCACCACGCTCACCTCGACCTGTCTGCCCGGCATGCGTGCGGTGAGGGTGACCGGCTTCGCCTCGGTGTACTGGTCGCTGTGGCCGAGCGAATACACGGCCGGCGCGAAGACCAGGTAGTCGGCCGCGACGCTGAAGGCGTCGGGAGGCAGGTCTGCGGCGGCGCGCGGCTCGAGCGTGTGGCCGCCGACGGTGAACGTGTCGGCGTGCTCGACGGTGATGCGAGCCACCGTGAGCGGCGTCGCGGCGAAGCGCCAGGTGGGGAGCAGACCGAGAACGGCGCCTGTCTGACGAACGCTGAAGCGCGCGGCGACCGGGTGCCCGTCGGCCTTCGCCTGCACCGCGACCAGGTGCTCCCCCGTGCCGAGGTCGTCGTCGGAGACGATCCGGATGCCCGTCAGCGACGGCAGCACGTCGGACCGGAGCAGTTCGCGGGAGGGCGCGCTCGGCAGACCCTGGGCGCGGAGGGAGGGGGCCGTGGGGTCGGCGCCCGGCATGGACAGGGCGGCGTTCACGTCGTGATCGGCGAGGGAGTCCAGGTAGGCCGAGACGAAACCGCCGGCGCTGTACGGGCCGCGTTGCAGCGCACCGACCGCCGCGAAGAACGCGAGCAGGAGAAGAACGGCGATGCCGGACCAGAGGAGGGCGACGCGGGTGCGCGGCGACAGGGCGGCGAGGGGATGTGCCGGCGAACCGTCCGTCTCATCCCCACCCATGAGGCCATCCTATGGTCCTGTGGACAATGGCCTCCGGCATCCGTGAGCGGGTTAGAGTAGTTCGGCTACGTCGTGCGAACGAAGGGACTCGGATGGGCCGCCTCACCCTCTCGCCCGAGCAGCAGGCGGTGTTCGAACTGATCGAGAACACCCGTGAGCACGTCTTCGTGACCGGCCGCGCCGGCACCGGAAAATCGACGCTGCTCAACCATCTCGCGTGGAACACCGAGAAGTCCCTCGTGATCAGCGCACCGACCGGCGTCGCGGCGCTGAACGTCGGCGGCCAGACCATCCACTCGCTGTTCCGGCTGCCGATCGGCGTCATCGCCGACCACGACATCGAGCAGAGCGCGGAACTGCGCAAGCTCCTCAACAGCATCGACACCCTGGTCATCGACGAGGTCTCGATGGTGAACGCCGACCTGATGGATGCGATCGACCGCAGCCTGCGTCAGGCGAGGCAGCGACCGAAGGAGCCCTTCGGCGGGGCGCAGATCGTGCTGTTCGGCGACCCGTACCAACTCGCACCGGTTCCCGGCGACCCCGAGGAGCGGGCCTACTTCGGCGACAACTACCGGTCGATGTGGTTCTTCGACGCCCGCATCTGGCTGGAAGCCGACCTGAAGATCGTGGAGCTGGTGGAGATCCACCGGCAGCACGAGTCCGACTTCAAGTACATGCTGAACGCCGTGCGGCACGGTCAGGTCACCAAGGAGATCGCCGACCGCCTCAACGAGATGGGGGCGCGGCCGGCGCCGAGCGACGGCACCATCACGTTGGCGAGCCGCAACGACGCGGTGAACCGCATCAACGCCCAGGCGCTCGAACGGCTGCCCGGCCGCGCGCTCACGGCCAAGGCCGAGGTCAGCGGCGATTTCGGCGGCCGCGCCTATCCGGCAGACGAGACGCTCGAGCTCAAGGTGGGGGCGCAGGTGATGTTCCTGCGCAACGATGTCGGTCAGGGCGGAGACGGCCCCCGCTGGGTGAACGGCACGATCGGCACGGTGACGCGCATCGACTCGAACGTGTACGTCGACGTCGACGGTGAGATCCACGAGGTCGAGCCGGCGATCTGGGAGAAGTTCAAGTACTCGTACTCCCCCGCCACCAAGAAGCTGACCAAAGACGTCGTCGCCGAGTTCACGCAGTTCCCGCTGCGGCTGGCCTGGGCGGTGACCATCCACAAGTCGCAGGGCAAGACCTACGACTCGGCGATCGTCGACCTCGGCACCCGCGCGTTCAGCCCCGGCCAGACCTACGTGGCGCTCAGCCGCATCACGTCGCTCGACGGGCTCTACCTGTCGCGCCCGTTGCGTCCGAGCGACATCATGGTCGACCCCGACGTCGAGCGCTTCATGCGCACCCGGCCGCGCACGCCCAGCCTGCCCTGACCTCGTGCCCTGACCTCGTGCCCGGATTCGCCCTGACCTCATACCCGGATTGGAGAAGCACATGGCGGTGACGTTCATCCTCGACTTCAGTGACGGCCAGCACATCGAGACCTCCGGCAACGGCGTGATCGGCCGCAATCCCGCGGTGCACACGCCGGGCACCGAACTCGACGACCCGGCTCACGTGCAGCTGATCGAGATCGCGGACGAGACCAAGTCGGTCTCTCGCGCGCACCTCGCCTTCGGGCAGTACGACGGGCTGTTCTGGGTGCTCGACCTCGGATCGGCCAACGGCACCACGATCGTCTACCCGGGCGACGGCGCCTACTCCTGCGACCCGAACGTGCGGCACGAGGTCGATCCGGGCTCCGTCGTGAAGTTCGGCAAAGCCTCGTTCGCCCTCACCACCCGCTGACGCGGGCTCTTTTCGTCGGGGGCGCTTCGTTGAGGGGCGGCAAAGTCAGCTAAACACGCCGTAGGGACCTGCATTTGCCGCCCCTCAACGAAACGGGGACGGGGCCGGGAGCGGGCCGGGCGGGGAGCGGGCTAGGCGGCGGCTTTGGCGGCGGCGAGGTCTTCGAACAGCCCCGTGTTGAAGCGGTACGCGAGCATGACCTCGTCGATGACCCGCTCGCGCTCGGCGTCGTCCCAGTCCACTGCGTCGAGCTGCGCCCGGTAGACATCCTTGAACTCGCGGGGTTTTGCGATCTCGGCGAACAGGTAGAAGCCGACACCGTTCGTCTCGAACCCGAACTGCCGCTGCATCAGGGTGCGGATGATCTGCCCGCCGGAGAGGTCGCCGAGGTAGCGGGTGTAGTGGTGCGCGATGAAGCCGCCCGGCCACGACTCCCCCACCTCCCGGATGCGCGCGACATAGCGCTCGGTGGTGGGCAGTGGTGCGACGCGATCCCGCCAGTCGCCGCCCAGCAGGAACTCCAGGTCGGACTCGATCGCCGGCAGCCGCGTGAGCTTGGGGGTGATGAACACGGATGCGACCGGATCGGCGAGCATCCGGGTCGCTGCCGTCTCGAGCGCGTCGTAGATGAAGTAGTGCTGAGCGACCAGGGAGATGTAGTCGTCGCGGGTGCCCTTGCCGATCATGAGGTTCTGCATGAAATCGGCGCCCTCGCTCGACCCGTGGTCGGGGCGGGTGCGCTCGCGCAACGCCTGCGAGAAGGGGATGATATCGGCCACGATGCTCCTGAGGTCGAAAGGTCGACGGCCCGATTTAGGGTTACCTAAGTTTAGGGGAGCGGTGGCGACGGCGGAACCCGCGGCCAGAAGGTTGCCAGGAAGGTCTGGCGCGCCCGCAATTCCGGAACCTCGGGCCGACACGCCGCCGGTGAACGCACAACTCCGGAACGGCGGCCGCGAGGCGGCAGAAGTTCCGGAGTTGCGGAGGGGAGGGCGGCGACACGGATGGTCGGCCGCCGCGGATCGGAGCGGAGCCGCAGATCCGGGCGGCTGCGGGTCAGTGGTGGCCGCTGTGCTGCAGATGCACGCTGACCGCGGAGAGGCCGGCGCTCGTGAGGCCGAGGGCCGGGATGGTCACCCCGGAGACGACCGCGGCGCTGACGAGCAGCGTCAGCACGAACCGGACGGCACCCGAGTCACGCGCGGGCCGGCGGCGTCGGAGCACGACGGCCACCGTCGCGGCGACCGCGAGATCGAGGCCGGATGCGACGGCGAGGGGGAGGGGCTGCAGCGCGAGGATCGTGCCGGTGCCCGTTGCGGCCCCGGCGGAGGCGACGGCAGCCCACAGCGCGACGGGGAGGAGCGCGAGGTAGAGGGACGCCTGCAGCAGGGGCGGGCGCTCCCGGGCGAAGGTCGCCGCCGCCCAGGTGAGCTCCGCGGCCCCGATCGCCACGAGGACGATCAGGGCCGGGAGGGGTGCGCTCGGGGCGAGAGCTGCGTGAAGCAGTCCCGCCCCGAGCGCGGCCACGGCGAGCCAGGCCCGGGTGGCCGGGGCGACGGACGTCACCGTCGGCATCGGCTCGGTCCGCTCAGCGCCGGTCACTGTTCCGGACATCCCCACAGAAGTCCCCATCAGTGTTCTCGCCATGGCAGTCGGTCAGGCGACGGCCGAGTTCGCGCGCACGGTTCGCTCGGCGCCGAGACCGACACCGAGGAGCACGATCGCGCTCACGAGGTGCAGGAAGTGGTCGGGGGTGTTCAGTGCGAGGATGTTCGCCCCGGTGCCGACCAGGAAGAATCCGACGATGCCGAGCAGCAGGTAGACGGCGCCGACGGTGGTGTTGACCGCCTTGGCCGCTGCGACCCGCGTGAGTCCGGCGATCAGCAGGGCCGCGCCGATCAGCAGGTGGGCGATGTTGTGGAGCGGGTTGACCTCGAAGATGCCGAGGATCAGTCCGCCCTTGGTCGCGACGAAGCCGACGCCGCCCGTGTAGGCGAAGCCGAGCAGTCCGACGACCAGATAGACCGCGCCGAAGATCGTGGCGACCAGGCGGTTCGGTGATGTGCGCATTTCGTTCCTCCTAGTGGAAACACACGGCGTGCGCCGTGTTCTCTCAGTGTTCGGAAGCCCGCGCGGAACGGATTGGTCGGTGGTCGCCGCGTCGCCGCTACCCCTGTTCGGTACGCGGTTCGACGCCGAGTACGGCGCACGACGCACGGTAGAGGAGCACCACGGCGCGCCGGATGTCCGCCCGCTCGGTCACCGGGACGGTCCACGGGATGCGCAGCTCCTCTCCGCCGGCCACGCGCCAGACCCCGCCGGCCGTGTCGAACGCGGTCATCTCCGCATCCGAGGCATCCGGTGCGCCGTTCGCCCGCACGATGACGACGTTGTCGTCGCGATGGTCCGTGTTCATGTGGCGCAGGACCGCGTCGACGATCTCCCGGCTGAAGTTCTCCATGGCGACGATCGTATGTCGCGGTCCTGGCGCGCGGTCCAGGCCGCCCTCGACCGGGAGGTTAGAATCCTTGGACAGCGCACCACGAACCATCGGGGGATGGAACATGCAACGACGACCGAGCGGGGTCCGGCGGGTCACCGTCGTCGGTTTGGCGAGCGCTCTCGTCCTGCTCCTCGCCGCCTGCACCCCGTACGCGAGCGGCACAGCGCGCGTCCCCGACCAGGTGGCCGGAGGCTTCTCGTCCGACGTGACGGCCAAGCTCACCGACGCCGTCACCGACGCCGTGAAGCAGTCCGGGTCGACGGCGGCCATGGTGGGCGTCTGGGCGCCGTGGGCCGGCAGCTGGACTGCCGGGATCGGCACGACCGCGGTCAAGGGCACGACGCCGGTCACGCCGAACATGGGCTTCCGGATCGCCGAGAACACGATGCCGATGACCTGCTCGGTGCTGCTCTCGATGGTCGACGACGGAAAGGTGGAGCTCGACGATCCCGTCACCAAGTACGTGCCGGGCTTCGTGGGCGTCTCGGGAGTCACCCTGCGCGAGCTGTGTCAGCACACCTCCGGAATCGGCGACTACGTTCCCCAGCTGCGCGCGAACTTCATCGCCAACCCCACCCGTGAGTGGCCGGCGCTCGAGCTGGTGAGCGACGGACTCGCCACCAAGCCGTACGGCACGCCGGGTCAGAAGTTCGGGCAGTCGTCCGCCGGCTACATTCTGCTGGGCATGGCCCTGCAGAACGCCGCGGGAAAGAGCTGGAAAGACCTCTACGCACAGTACGTCTTCAACCGCCTCGGGATGAACTCGAGTTCGTTCCCCGCCTCAGGCGACCTGACCGTTCCCGGCCCGCATCCGGCCGGTTACCAGAGCCCGCTGAACGGCGCGGGGCAGCCCCTCTGCACCCAGCCGGTGACGGACGTCAGCATGTTGTCCCCGTCGATGGGGTGGACGGCCGGGGGAGTCATCTCGAATGTCCCCGATCTCAAGAGCTTCGTGCAGGCGCTCGCCAGCGGCTCGCTGCTCACCGAGAAGAGCGCGGCTGAGCAGGACAAGAGCCTGGCGATCGGCTCGCAGTGGCACCGTTACGGGCTCGGGATGCTGCAGCTCGGTCCGTTGCGCGGAAGCGTCGGAGCGATGCCGGGCTCCCTTTCTGCGATGTTCAGCGACCCGAGCTCCGGCCTGACGATCGTGGTTGCGCTCAACAACTCGACCCCGGGCCCCGGCTATGTGCAGGCCCTCGCCCAACGGCTCGCCTCGATCGTCGCCAAGGTGCCGGCCAAGAAGGCGGGTGCGAAGGTCGTCGCGAGCCTCCCGTGGTCGGAGAAGCAGCAGGTGGCCCTACTGGCCACCTACGCGCCGTGCGCGCCGAAGGCGGCGCCGGCGAAGAAGAAGTAGCGCCGGCGAAGAAGAAGTAGCGCGGGCGAAGAAGGGGTGCCGGCTAGGCCCGGGCGAGCGAGGCGAGTTCGGCGCGCACGGGGAACGAGTCGTCCTCGAGCACGAGCTGCAGACTCGCGCCGGTGGCGCGGTTGACCAGCACCGGAGCCAGCAGGTTGACCGTGCTGCCCTCGTGCGACGGATTCACGACGACGAGGGCGAGCACCTCATCGGCGCTCGTCACGCCGAGTTCGGCGGCACGGTCATCCGGCAGCTCGGGGGAGTAGCCGGGGAGGTGCGTGCCCGCGTCGATCGCGAAGATGCGGATCTCGGGACGCTCGACGGCCTGCAGCGTGTACAGACCGGCCGCCCCGGCGACGGGCGTGAGCTCGAACTCGCTCAGCGGCTCGAGTCCGGGAGGGGGCGTGAGGAAGGTCAGAGCGCTCATCGGAGGAAGTCCATCAGGGTCGGCTGGAGTACGCGTGCGGTGACGGCGAGGGCGGTCTGGTAGTTGACGTCCTGCGTCTTGAGGTCGAGGAGCACCTTGCTGAGGTCGACGTCTTCGAGGGAGGAGCGCTGCGCCTCGAGGGAGTTGCCGGCGACGGCGAGGGTGTCCTTCGCCTTGTCGATGCGGGTCTGACGGCCGCCGATCTCTGCGTGCTCTCCCACGATTGCCTTCGTCCGGTCGTCGATCTCAGTGAGTCTCGGTCCCACGTTGACCCCGGTGCGCAGGTCGTTGACCGTGTTGTCGATGAGAGCGAAGACCGAGGTCGCGCCGCTTCCGAAGACCGCGGCGCCGTCGGCATCCACCCGCACTGTCGTATCGGGCCCGATTCTGCGTTCGACTGTACTCCCGGCGACCCCTGTGTAGCTGTAGTCGGGCTGGAACGCGACACCGGCGCTCGAGTTGCCGGCGAAGACCGTGCGGCCGAGGTAGGTCGTGTTGGCGGCCGAGAGCAGGCTCTTCTTGAGGCCGTCGAGTTCGGTGGCGATCGCCTCCTTGGCCTCGGGGGAGAGTGCGCCGTCGTTGGCGCCCTGCACCGTGAGGTCGCGGACGCGCCCCATGATGCTCTCGACCGAGGTGAGCGTCGAGTCGGCCGTTGTCAGCCAGGCGTCGCCGTTGTCGGCGTTGCGGGCGTACTGGCTCGTCGCAGCGGCGTCGGAGCGGATGTTGAGCGCGCTCGCCGTGGCCGTCGGGTCGTCCGACGGCTTGGTGATCTGCCGGCGGCTCGTCGCCTGGTCGTACAGCGCGGTCTGCCGTTGCAGGTTCGACTGCAGTGCGTGCTGTGCGCTGAGTGCCTGTGTGGCATTGGTGACGCGGGTGAACACGGTTACCTCCCGACCAATCCGGTGTGGTTGATGAGCACGTCGAGAGCTTCGTCGACGGCGGTCATGACGCGGGCGGCGCCCTGGTACGCGTGCTGGAAGGCCAGCAGGTTCATGTTCTCCTCGTCGAGGTCGACGGAGGAGTTCGAGAGCTGAGCACTGGTGGCCGCCGAGGACGCCAGATCGGCGAGATCAGACTGCTGTCCCTCCGTCTTGCTCGCGACGCCGACGCGCACCACGAAGGCGGCCCACTGCTTGTCGACGGCATCCGGTCCCGTGCCCAGCTGGGCGATCGCGTCGGCGATGCTGCCGTCGCTGCCGCCTGCCCCGGGCGTGCCGGTGGCGATCTGGCTCACGGAGGTCGGCACCACCGACAGGCCGAGCGCGGCCGGCTGGGTGGCGTCGATGGCGAAGAAGTCGAGCCCGGTCGTGCCGCCCGGGGTGGAACCGGTGCGGTGCACGTCGTTGACCTTCTGTGCGAGGGTCACGGCGAACGCGTTGTAGCTGGCCGCCGCCTCGGCGAGCACGCCGCCGGTTCCGGATGCGTCAGCCGGCGCGAGCGTCGACAGCGCACCCGAGATGGCGCCGCCCTCCATGGCGATCGCCGAACCGGGCCGGTGGGCCCACTCGAGTCGCACGGGGTCGCCGGTCGCGTCGCCGAGGCGACGGGCGCCTGCGGCCTGTACGGCGTTCGCCGTCGTGCCGCTGACCAGCGCGTTGCCGCCGACCAGCACATCCACGGTGCCGTCGTCGAGAGGGCGGACGACGCCGCCCGCGAGGTTGGCGATCTTCGTGGTGAGGAGGTCGCGGCGGTCCATCAGCTCATTGGCGTTGCCGCCGGCGGCGAGGGTCGACCGGATTCGGCCGTTCAGGTCAGCCACCTCGGTCGCAGCCTGGTTGAGGTCGCCGACCATGCCGTCGACGTTCGTGCGCAGGGCGGTCCACTGGTCGTCGACGGCCCGATAGCCCTGCTGCAGCTGGGTGACGAGCGACCCGGCCTGGCCGAGCAGCACGCCGGCCGGCGCCTGCTCACCCGCCTGGTTCGCGACGTCGTGCCACGCGGCCCAGAACTTCTGCAGCTGGGTCGAGAGGCCGTTGGTCCCCGGCTCGTTGAGCGAGGCCTCGAGCGTGGCGAGCGCGGTCGCGCGTGTTCCGGAGTAGCCGGAGAGGGCGGTGGTGCTGCGCACGCGGGCGTCGAGCGTCGAATCGTCGAGACGCTGGATGCCGTCGACGCTCACGCCCTGGCCGGGGCGGACGCCGCCGCTGAACAGGCCTGCCGTGTTGAGGGCGGGGACACCGGAGGTCGTCACCCGCTGGCGGGTGTAGCCGGCGGTGCCTGCGTTGGCGATGTTCTGGCCGACGACGTCGAGTCCGGCCTTGGCCGCCACGAGACCGGTGTACGCCGTGTTGAGGCCGCTGAAGGTGCTCATCCGGGTCCTTACGCTTCGGTGTCGAAAAGGCGGGCGCCGGACGTTCCGGGACGGCTCTCGCCGCTTGCGCCGTAGATGCCGGGGTCGCCGGCCGCGCCGGAGAGGCCGCTCAGCGTCTCCTGGGTCGAGCGGGCCGCGTCGCGCAGCAGGCGTTCGTTGGTGTCGCGCACCTCGGCGATCTGCGCGGTGAGCTCGGTCATCGCGATCAGGTGCGAGGCGAAGATGTCGGACCAGATGCCGTCGGGGGCGGCGGCAGCGAGCTCGCGCAGGCTGGAGTCGGGGCTGATGCCCCACTCGTCGGCGAGCGAGGCGACCTCTACGGTGCGGGCGAGGCCGACGGCGCGCATGCGCTCCATGACCTGCTCGACCTCGCGGGTGGCGTGCGAGATCCAGCGCGACTTGCCGGCGGTCAACAGCAGCTGCTCCTCCTCGAGCTTGAACAGGAGCAGCTCGAGCAGCTCGCGTTCCCTCCAGAGTTGCGCTGACAGTTCGCTCGCGGCCATGTCGCTACCAACTTCCTCGTGAGTCGAAGTGCGCACCTGGTCCCCTCGGGTTCTCAGCGGGCGGATCACCCGCCGTCAGGAAACACCATCGGCACCGTCAAGGCCGATGTTAGGACTCGGCGACAGTGAAATGCCTGAATCGCGTATCGCTTTTCACAGGGAGACCTCCATTCCCCGTACTGGGGGTAGGCGCAGCCCCGTAGTGGGGGCAATTAATACAAGCTTTCCGCGGTGGTCCGTTGTTACCGTGAACACCGAGAAAGACCCCTAGCGCCTGTTCGGTACCCGACCATGACCGAGCATCCACAGCACCGCCCGAGAAACAAAGCACCACTAGCCCCCGAACACCCATCGGAGGTCGGTGCCGTGTACTCAAGCAGATAAAGACAGGGGTCGCCCGCGTGAACCGGAACGAACGCAACACGCTCGTCGTCGAGAACCTGCCGCTCGTCGGCTATCTGGTCTCCGACTTGTGCGCACGCGCCACCCATCTCTCGCGCGACGATCTCGCCTCGGCCGGGGCCCTCGCCCTGGTGACCGCGGCGACCGCGTACGACCCGACCCTCGGCATCCCGTTCGGCGCCTACGCCCGCACCCGCATCGTCGGCGCCTTCGCCGACGAGATGCGCGCCAGCGACTGGGCGACGCGGTCGGCCCGCAAGCGCATCAAAGAGACGATGAGCGTGCAGGAGAGCCTGACCGCAGCGCTCGGCCGCACCCCGAGCGTGGACGAGCTGGCGAACGCACTCGGCGTCGACCGCGAGACGGCGGCCGCGGGGCTGTCGGACGCGGCTCGCACCGTGACCACCATCGACGAGACCACCGAATCGTTCCTGGTGGCCGACACCGTCTCGCCCGAGGACTCGCTGCTGGCCGGCGAGCAGACCGCGTACGTGCGGGCGGCGGTCGAGGCCCTCCCGGAGCGGATGCGCTACGTCGTGCAGGCGATCTACTTCGACGACCGCACGGTCACCGAGGTCGCGGAGGAACTGGGCATCACGCACTCCGCGGTGTCCCAGCAGCGGTCGGAGGCCATCCGGTTGATGCGCGAGGGTATGGCGACGCACTACGCCGACGAGGGCGACCCCGAGATCATCGAGGCCAAGACCTCGCAGGCCCGCCGCAGCGCCTACCTGGCGCGCCTCGCACAGCACGCCGTCGCCAACGTCGCCCGCCTCTCTCCCCCCACCCAGTCGTCGGCCCGCAGCGCATCCTGAACCGCGTCCTGATCCGGATGCCTAACGGGATGCGCAACTCGGCCGATAGATCCCAATGTCGCCCACGGATGGGCGTCGCAACAGCCCACATCATGGAGGAAAAGTAATCATGGGTATGCAGATCAACACCAACATCGCGGCCAACAACGCCTACCGCAACCTGAACAACACCCAGAGCGACCTCTCGAAGTCGCTCGAGAAGCTGTCCAGCGGCCTCCGCATCAACCGTGCGGCGGACGACGCGGCCGGTCTGGCCATCTCGGAGGGCCTGAAGTCGCAGGTCGGCGGTCTGACCGTCGCAGCTCGCAACGCTCAGGACGGCATCAGCGTCGTGCAGACCGCTGAAGGTCAGCTCACCGAGGTCCACTCGATCCTGCAGCGCGTGCGCGACCTGGCTGTCCAGGCCGGCAACGACTCGAACAATGCCGACTCGCGCGCCGCCATCAAGACCGAGGTCGACCAGCTCACGAAGGAGCTCACCCGCATCTCGGGTGACGCGAACTTCAACGGCATCAACCTGCTCGACGGCTCCAACGCCAAGCTGACCTTCCAGGTGGGCGCGGGCTCCGTTGCCGCCAACGACCAGATCGACGTCGACCTCACGGGTGCCAACGTCGCGACGGTCGCGACCGCTGTCGGCGCGCTCACGTTCGACTCCGCGGCCAACGCGCTGACCTCGATCGCTGCTCTGGACACCCAGATCACCAGCGTCTCGACCGCGCGCGCCAACCTCGGTGCCGTCCAGAACCGCTTCGAGAGCACCATCCGCAGCCTCAACGTCTCCAAGGAGAACCTGTCGGCTGCTTCGTCGCGTATCACCGACACCGACATGGCGGAGGAGATGGTGAAGTACACCCGCTCCAACATCCTGTCGCAGGCGGGTACCGCAATGCTCGCTCAGGCCAACCAGTCCGGCCAGGGCGTCCTGCAGCTGCTCCGCTAGTAGCAGGCAGGCGGCCGGGGCGCGCACCCCAAACGCGTCCCGGCCGCCCACCATCCACCCGCACCACCGCAGTCTCGAGGGAGGGACCACCGCATGGGAATGGCCGTCGACGGACTCATCAGCGGACTCGACACGACGTCGCTGATCAACAGCCTGATGCAGGCGGAGGCGATTCCGCAGACCCTGCTGAAGAACAAGGTCACCGACTCCACCACCTACATCACCGCGATGCAGGCCCTCAACACCAAGGTCGCCGCCCTCGCCACCGCCGCGACTGCCGCGTCGAAGCCGGCCGGCGTCGACCTCCACACCGCGACGAGCAGCTCCACCAGTGTCACCGCGACCGCCGGTCCCGGCGCCACGGACGGGACGCTGGACTTCACGGTCGACAAGCTCGCCCAGTCGCAGGTGTCCGTCACCGGACCGCTCACGCAGTGGCCGGACCAGCCTCCTGTGCTCACCTTCGTCGCCGCCGACGGCACCGTGAAGCAGGTGACCGCGTCGAGCTCATCGCTCGCCGATGTCGCCGCCGCGATCAACAAGGCGGGCGTCGGTGTCAGCGCCACCCGCGTCTCCGCCGGGCTCGACCCGTCAGGGCAGCCGCTCTACCGGCTGCAGCTGAGCTCGACCAAGACCGGCGCCGCCGGCTCCTTCACCGCCTACCGCGGGACCCCGGCCGATGTCACCGCCGGCACGGCCACCGACCTGCTCAGCGAGCCGGGTGCCGCCCAGGTGCGAGCCGCTCAGGACGCCCAGGTCACCCTGTGGGCGGGAACCGGCGCCGCGCAGACCGTCACCTCGGCCACCAACACGTTCTCCGACCTGCTCCCCGGTGTCTCGATGACCGTGAGCGCCGCCTCGACGACGCCCGTCAGCCTCACCGTCGCGCGCAACGACAGCGCCATCTCGGATGTCGCCAACTCGCTCGTCACGAGTCTCAACGACATCTTCTCCTTCGTGACCTCGAAGACGGCGGTCTCCACATCGACGGACTCCGCCGGAGGAACCGTCGTCACCGCGGGCGCCTTCACCGGCGACTCGACGGTGCGCGACGCCAATCAGAAACTCCTCTCGGCCGCCTCGCTGCCGATCGACGGCATCTCGCCGTCGACGTACGGCATCAGCATCACCCGCGACGGCACGATCGAGTTCGACAAGGACAAGTTCGGCGCCGCGCTCGCCGCGGACCCCGAGAAGGTCAAGGCTGCGGTGCAGACGATCGCCGGCCGGGTCGCGGATGCCGCGAACCAGATCAGCGACAAGTACGACGGCACGGTCACGACGAAGATCGCCGGTGAGACGAAGACGGTCAAGGGACTCAACGACCAGATCACCGACTGGGATACGCGCCTGGCGGACCGCCGCGCGACCCTGGAGAAGACGTATGCCAACCTCGAAGTCCAGCTCCAGCAGCTGCAGTCGCAGTCCTCGTGGCTGACCGGACAGCTCGCCGGCCTCTCCTCGAGTTCGTCGTGACGCTGGTGAGCGGCGCGGCCGCGAAGCTCAACGCGTACAACCGGGATTCGGTGCTCTCCGCATCGCCGGTGCGCCTCCTCACGATGCTGTACGACCGCCTGGTGCTCGATCTGACCCGCGGCGAGACCGCGCTGACTGAGCAGAACTGGCCGGTCGCCTGGGACAACCTGCGCCACGCCGACCAGATCGTCGCCGAACTGGCGTCGTCGCTGAAGGTCGACGTCTGGGACGGGGCCGATGGCCTCCTGCAGCTCTACACCTACGTCGCCGACCTGATCGTCACCGCGAACATCGACCGCGACGCGGAGAAGGTGCGCGAGGCGATCTCGCTCATCGAGCCGTTGCGCGACACCTGGCACGAGGCCGCGGCTCTGCTGCCGGCCGATGGAGTCGCTGCCGCTGCCGCTGCCGCTGCCGCTGCCGCTGCCGCCGCCGGATCCGCAGGATCGACCGGGATCGGCGCAGCCCGTGCCGGCTGGCCGGCGACCTCGTCGGAGACAGGGGAGGGACGCGACCTTGGCATCGCCTGACGCACAGCTCGAGTACACCGACGAGGAACCCGTGCACGTGCGCGACTGGCACGATGCGCTCGGCCGAGTCGAGGAGGACCTGCAGCGCGCCGTCGCGCAGATCGATCCCGTTCCGTGGCGCCCGCCGATCGCCCTCGGGCCGATCCCGCCGGAGCTCGTGGAACGGGCGGCACGCCTGCTCGAGGCGCAACTGCACACCATCCGGTACCTGGAGGATGTGCGTCAGACGACGGCCAAACATCTGGCCGCCGTGCGCTCGGTGCCCCCGGCGGAATCCAGTGCGCACCCGGTGTACTTCGACCTCATCGGCTAGCCGCCGGGCTCCGGCCGCTCCGCTCCACCCGCGTTCCCACTTCTTCTCGCCACCGTGCGCCGGAGCGCATATGTCGTCGATCGTGCGGTTCGGCGACGCCGTCGCGCCTCGAAGTGCGATAACGCGCGACCCGGGCCGGATGGCGTCCTCTTCGCTGCTCGGATGAGCACGCTTCCCCACAGGCCGTCACCCTGTGGATAACGTTGGGGACAACTGGTGGATGACGACCTCCGAGATGTGGAGGACACGCGCGGGATACAGTTCTGCATTCGGGAGTGTCGGTCTGAAAACACCTTCTGAACAGCATATTTGCTGCGTGAGACCGACCTTCGAATGCCTGTTCGAAATTACCGCGGTGTAATTCCACACGTGTGAAGAGCTGTGGATGACTCTGTGGGGAAATGAGCTTTTCTGCGCCCTCGAGCGGCCGTCGCGAAGCAGTTTTCCGCAACCTCCTAACGCATACCCTCGCCCTGCCGATAGCACTGAGTGAGCACGGATCGCTCGATGAACTGGCCATGGATCGGCCGTCCACCACAGACGACTACCGATGGGGTGTCCCCGTGCTCGAATCCGTGACCAGCGCGGCCTTGGCCAGCGCTCTCGACGGTCTCGCCGCGCGTCAGCGCGCGATCGCCAACAACATCGCCAATGTGAACACCCCCGGCTACACGGCCGAGCGGGTGTCCTTCGAGGATGCCCTCGCCCAGTCGGTCGCGAACGGTGACGGTCATGTCTCCGCCTCCACGGCGCGCTCGCTCGAGCCGACCAGGCTCGACGGCAACAACGTCAACCTCGACACCGAGACCCTGTCCAATGTGGACACCGTGCTGCGCTTCCAGTTCGCCTCGCAGGCGGCCGGCGGCCAGTTCACGGCGATCCGCGCGGCCCTGAGGACCAGCTGATGACATTCGACGCGATCGGGATCGCGGGCACAGGGCTCACCCTGCACCGCAAGTGGCTGGACGCCATCTCCGACAACCTGGCCAACATCAACACCGCGAAGCCCACCAGCGGCCCGGCGTTCCAGGCGCGGTACATCGAGGCCCAGGAGGGCGAAGGCACATCCGGTGTCTACGTCGCGGGCGCAGCGTACGGGAGCGCCGAGGGCCGCATGGTCTACGAGCCCGACAACCCCGTCGCCGACGAGAAGGGCTACGTGCGCTACCCCGACATCGACCTGTCGTCGCAGATGGGAGCGCTCATCATGGCGCAGCGCGGGTACCAGGCGAACGCAGGCGTCGTCGACCGTGCCAAAGAGACCTACCAGGCCGCCCTCGAGATCGGACGCAACTGATGCCCCCCATCGCCGCCATCGGCAACACCGCAGCCGTCGGAGCCCTCGACCCGGCCAGCGCGCTCAGCGCGACCGCCGCATCCGGCACCGGCGCGACGGGCGGAGCGTCGTTCGGCAACGCCCTCACGGGCGCCGTCGACAACCTGCAGCAGCTGCAGGGCACCTCGGACTCGCTCGCGATCAAGGCCGTCACCGGCGACCTCACCGACATCCACGACGCGACGCTCGCCTCGTCCCGTGCGCAGGTGACCCTCGAGCTGGTCGCCGGCGTGCGTAACAAGGCCGTCGACGCGTTCAACGAGATCATGAGGATGCAGGCCTGATGCCTCAGCAGGTCACGAGCTTCTTCCGGCGGATCGGTGACACGATCCGCGGATTCTCGTTCGCACAGCGCACCATCGCCATCATCGGCGTCGTGGTCGTCGCCCTCGGCATCACGGGCCTGACGATGTGGGCGACACAGCCCCAGTACACGCCCCTGTTCTCCGGCCTCGCCGCCTCGGACGCGTCGAGCATCGTCGACCAGCTGAAGACCGACAACGTGCCCTATCAGCTCACCGACGGCGGCGGCACGATCCTCGTGCCGCAGGAGAAGGTCTACGACGAACGCCTGAAGGCCGCATCGGCGGGGCTGCCGTCGTCGAACACGGGCGGCTACTCCCTGCTCGACAAGATGGGCGTCACGTCGTCGGAGTTCCAGCAGTCGGTCACCTACAAGCGTGCGATGGAAGGCGAGCTCGGCTCGACCATCGGCGCCATGAAGGGGGTCAAGGCCGCCTCGGTGCGTCTCGCCATCCCGCAGGACACCGTGTTCGTGTCGGAGAAGAAGGACCCGACGGCGTCCGTATTCGTCGAGACCCAGAACGGCGTCACCCTCTCGGGCGATCAGGTGCAGGCGATCGTCCACCTCACCAGCGCGGCGATCACCGGCATGCAGCCGACCGACGTCGCTGTGATCGACTCCTCGGGAACCGTGCTCAGCGCGGTCGGCACCGGAGCGACCGGGGGAGCGGACAAGCAGGCGAGCGACTACGAGACGCGGGTTCGCGGGGCCGTGCAGGACATGCTCGACAAGGTCGTCGGACCGGGCAATGCGACCGTCGTCGTCGCGGCCGACCTCAGCAATGAGACCGCGCAGCGCAACACCGAGTCGTACACCAGCCCGACGAATGCTCCATCGCTCAGCGAGTCGAACACCAAAGAGACCTACACCGGCACCGGCGGGTCCGCGGCCGGCGTGCTCGGTCCCGACAACATCGCTGTCCCCAACGGGACCGGAAACGGCAACGGCTCGTTCAACTCCGAGTCGACGACCAAGGACAACGCGGTCGACAAGGTGACGGAGACGCGCACGATCCCGGCCGGCTCGATCAACCGCCAGACCGTGTCGGTCGCGCTGAACAAGGACGCCGTGAGCGGCGTCAGCTCGGCCGAGATCACCAACCTGGTCAACGCGGCCGCCGGTATCAACACCGCGCGCGGCGACTCGGTGAGCGTCGAGATGGTCAACTTCAGCAAGGCGGGCGCCACCGAGGCGGCGAAGGCTCTGCAGCAGGCGAAGGACGCCGCCACCGCCGACCAGCTGAACGGGATCATCCGCACCTCGATCATCGCGGCGTCGATCCTCGCAGCGGCGATCATCGTCTTCGCGCTCTTCCGCCGTGGCCGTCGGCGCGCGGCCGAACAGGCCGAACTGGAGGCGGATGCCGACACGATCGCGCTCGAGGCCGCACCGTTCCCGATCGCGCTCGAACCGGCAGCGCCCACGATCCCGATGCAGCTCGACCCCCTGCCCGATCCGTCGGGCCCGGAGATGGAGGCCGACCGCCGCCGTGCCGAGATCGAGGCGCTGGCCGAACGCGACCCGCAGAAGACCGCTGAGTTCCTGCGCAGCCTGATGGATGATCGGGCGGGCGTATGAACGACCTCAAGACCCCGCTGACCGGCGCTCAGAAGGCGGCGGTCGTGCTGATGAACATGGATCAGCAGCGCGCGGCGCAGGTGATGAAGCAGTTCTCCGAGGAAGAAGCCGACGAGATCACCGCCGAGATCCTGCGGCTGCGGCGGGTCGACCCCGCCGTCGCCGAGAAGGCGCTGAGCGAGTTCCACGACATCACCGTGCGCGGCGGCATGTCGACGCGCGGCGGCCGTGACATCGCGGTCGGTCTGCTCGAAGCGTCGTTCGGCGCCGAGAAGGCCACAGGGGTACTGAACCGCGTCGCCTCGACCATGGCGGGCAAGCAGTTCGAGTTCCTCGACGTCGTGGAGCCCGGTCAGATCCAGATGCTGCTCGCCGGCGAACTGCCGCAGACGATCGCCCTCGTGCTCGCCCACCTGCGGGCCGATCACGCTTCCCGGGTGCTGGGCGGCCTCGACGAGGAGACCCGCACCGAGGTCGCGCACGCGATCGCGACGATGGGAAGCGCGAGTCCGGATGCCGTCCGCGTCGTCGCCGACACTCTGAAGCAGCGGGCGAGCGCCGTTGTGGGGTCCCGCGAGGCGTCGGACGTCGTCGGCGGTGTCCAGCCTCTCGTCGAGATCATCAACCGCGCCGACGCCAGCACCGAGAAGGCGCTGCTCGAGGCCCTCGAGCGTCGCAACCCGGAGCTCGCCGAAGAGGTCCGCTCGCGCATGCTCACGTTCGCCGACATCGTCAAGCTCGAAGCGCGCGACGTGCAGCAGGTGCTGCGCGGAGTCGACGCGTCGGTGCTCGCCGTCGCGATGAAGGGCAGCTCCGAGCAGGTCACCGAGATCATCACCTCGAACCTCTCCGAGCGCAACCGGGAGATCCTGGAAGACGAGATCCGGGTGCTCGGACCAGTGCGGATGTCGCAGATCGAGGACGCCCGCGCCGAGATCGTCCGCGCGATCCGCGACCTCGAGGCCGAGGGCGTGATCACCGTGCAGCGCACGGAGGACGACGCGTATGTCGAGTGAGACCGTGTTCTCGCCCGTCCCGATCCCGGTGCTCGCGGAGTCGGCGGTCCAGCACGCCGCCGCGGCGTCGGCACGGTCACGCGGATACGCCGCCGGTTACGCCGACGGCCTGAGGCGTGCCGCGGCCGAACAGGCCGTGTGGATGGCGGAGGCCGACACGGAACGGGCAGCGGAGAGCGATGCGGCGGCCCAGCGGGTCGCGCAGCTCGTCGCCGCACTGAGGTCGGCCGCCGTCGAACTGCGCGAGTGCAGCCTGCCCGTCGTCGACGATGCCGAGGGGGCGCTGGTGGAGGCCGCCTTCAGCCTCGCGGAAGCGGTCGTCGGCGACGCGCTCGCCGACCGGCTCTCCGCCGCGCGGGCCGCGGTGCGTCGCGCACTCGGCGACGAGTCGCGTGGCAGCGTGAGCGTCGTCCGGCTCAACGCCGCGGATCTCGCGGTCCTGCAGGCGTGCGGCGATGCCGCTCTCGAGGAGTCGATCCGTTTCGTGGCCGACCCGGGGCTGGCTCCCGGCGACGCGATCGGCGAGCTTCCCGACGGCTGGCTGGATGCGCGCATCCGGTCGGCACTGGACCGCGCGAGGGAGGTGCTCTCGTGACGGGGTCCGCGGTGCTCGCACGGCGGTGGGACGCTGCTTTGCGTGCCGCCGCCCCCGAGCGTGTCGGACGGGTGGCCAGCATCGTCGGCCTCGGCGCGGAGATCAGCGGAATCGACGCGGCGATCGGCGACGTGGTGACCATCGGGGAGCATCCGGTGGTGCACGCCGAGGTCGTCGCGACGACGCAGGACCGCATCCGGTGCATGCCGTTCGGACGCCTCACCGGCATCGCGGCCGGCGCCCCGGCCCGTGCCTCGCGCGCCCCCATGCTCGTGCCGACGGGCCACGGGATGCTCGGCCGCGTGATCGACGCGCTGGGCCGGCCGGTCGACGGCAAGGGTCCGATCGAGCCCGACGGCTATGTCTCCCTCGATCACCGCGCACCCGAGGCCATGCGCCGCGCGCGGATCGACACGCCGCTCGGGCTCGGTGTGCGCGCGCTGGACACCCTTGTGACGGTCGGGCGCGGCCAGCGCCTCGGCCTGTTCGCCGGCTCTGGCGTCGGCAAGTCGTCCCTCCTGTCGATGATCGCGCGCGGGACCGAGGCCGAGGTCTCGGTCATCGCCCTGGTGGGGGAGCGCGGACGCGAGGTGCGGGAGTTCCTCGAGGACGACCTCGGCGCCGAGGGGCTCGCTCGCTCGATCGTGGTCGTCGCGACCTCGGACGAGCCGGCGATCATGCGCCTGCGCGCCGCCTTCGTGGCCACTCGCATCGCGGAGTCGTTCCGCGACGAGGGTTCGCATGTGATGCTCATGATGGACTCGCTGACGCGCGTCGCTATGGCGCAGCGCGAGATCGGCCTCTCGGTGGGGGAGCCGCCGGCCACCCGCGGTTACCCGCCCTCGACGTTCTCCCTTCTCGCGCAGCTCCTCGAGCGTGCGGGGACCGGCGAGGTCGGGTCGATCACCGGCATGTACACGGTGCTCGTCGACGGCGACGACCACAACGAGCCCATCGCGGATGCGGCCCGGTCGATCCTCGACGGGCACGTGGTGATGGACCGCCGGCTGGCCGTCGTCGGGCACTTCCCGTCGATCGACGTTCTGGGCTCGATCTCGCGCCTCGCGTCGCGGGTGACCACACCGGAGCAGCGCGCCGCGGCGGTGGGCCTCCGCAGCATCCTGGCCGCCAAGGTGGCGGCGCAGGACCTCCTCGACGTCGGCGCCTACAAGCCCGGCAGCAACCCTCGCGTGGACGCGGCGGTCGCCAACGAGACGGCGATCAACGCCTTCCTGCGCCAGAACCTGGGCGAGCCGGCGACGGCCGCCGATGCGTGGCGGCAACTCGACGGTCTCACCGGTCTGCTCGCTCAGACCGCGCCGACCATGGGAGGTGTGTGATGGCACGAGCGTTTCAGCTGGCCGGCCTGCTCCGGCTGCGCCAGATCGAGAAGGAGCACGCGGCGAGCGACCTCGCCGCGGCCAACGCGCTGCGACGGGATGCGGGCGCCCAGCAGGCGCGCGCGATCGCGGCCCTGCACAACGTCTCGCTCGAGACCACCGACGCGGCCTCGCTGTTCGCCGTCGCGGCGGCGCGAGCCTCGAGCCGCAGCATGCTGGCCGACCTCGCGGCTCTCACCGAGCGCGCCGAACGGGACGCCGCGGAGGCGCAGGTCGCGTTCACCGCGGCGAAGGCCCGCTCGGTCGGGCTCGAGAAGCTCGAAGGCCGCCACCGCGCTGAGCTCGTGGCGCACGACCTCACGGTCGAGCAGGCCGCCCTCGACGAAGCAGCGACCGGCGCCTGGGTGCGCGAACGGGAAGGAAGCGAAGGATGACGATCACGGATGCGCTGAGCAGGATCGCGCAGATCCAGTCGACGCTCGTGCAGCTCGACAACCCGACGTTCACGTCGGGGACGTCGTCGACCGCTTCGAGCTCGTCGACGGGAACGGACTTCGCGAATGCGCTCTCGCAGGCGCTCGGCACCGGATCGACGTCCGGCACGGGCGCGACGACCGGCACGTCCGACGCGAGCGCCCTGCTCGGCGGAGGAACGGTGACCGGAGCCGACGTGGTCGCGGACGCCAAGAAGTACCTCGGGGTGCCCTACGTCTTCGGCGGGACCACGTCGAGCGGTCTGGACTGCTCGGGGCTCGTGCAGCGCGTCTACAAAGACCTCGGCATCGACGTCCCACGACTCGTCTCGGGCCAGGCGAAGCTCGGCACGGAGGTGCCGTCGCTGGCGCAGGCCCAGCCAGGCGATCTCATCGTGACCGGAGGCGGGGAGCACATCCTGATCTACGCGGGCGACCACAAGGTGATCCACGCGCCGCGCGAGGGCAAGAACGTGAGCCTCGTCGAGGCCTATATGGACGACTCGGAGATCGACACGATCCGGCGCGTGGTGCCGCAGGCTTCGACGGCGACCGCCTCGACGGCGGCTTCCAGCTCGGCGTCGGCGGCGTCCATGGCGTCGGCGATGTCCGCGCTGAGCCTGCTCGGGTCGAGCGGGCTCGGGTCGTCGGATCTCGCAGCGAGCCTGCTCGGGTCCAGTGGTCTCGGGTCCAGTGGTCTCGGGTCCAGCGCCGCGGGGTCGAGCAGTTCGTCGGCCGACCAGGCCGCCATGCTGCGGTCCCTCTTCTCATCACTGCTGTCCGGAGGATCCCTGTGAGCCCGACCATCGCGCCCAGCGCTCCTGCGGCGGCCCCTGCCGCCCCAAGCGGATCGACGTCGCGCTCGAACCCGTCGAACGGTTCGGCGTTCGATCAGTTCCTCAAGGGCGCGACCGAACCGGCGTCGTCGGGCGCGGACAAGCGCAAGCCCTCGGCGAAGGACACGCATCGCGATCCGGCGGCCGACACGACCGGTCCGGTTTCGACGGCTCCCCATCAGCGCGCCGCCCACGATGCGGCCGGCACCACGGCGGAGGCCGCTCCGGCGACGGATGCCCAGGGCGGGTCGTCGAGCGCGACCGCCGGGGCCGCGGCCCCCGATGCTACGGGCCAGGCCACGCAGGCGGGAGCGACCGTCTCGACTACGCAGCAGCCGGCGTCGCTCGCCGTGCCGGGCGCCGCAACCGGCGTGGCCGCCACCCTCGGTGTGGTCGGAACGGCCGGCGCACCGGATGGGAGCGCATCAGCGTCGCCTGCGGGAGTCACGCCGACGGCCGCGACCGCCACGTCGGCCGCCGCGGTCGCGACCTCCGAGACCACCGAGGCCTCCCAGATCGCCGGCACGACCCCGGGAGCCGGTGCCGCCGCTGCCGCGGAGGACACGGCCGCGCTCGGTGCCACGCCTCCGGTGCGTCCTTCCGGCCGCCCGGCCGCCTCGACCGGGTCCGCGACCACGCCCGCGTCGACGGGCTCGAGCGCGACCGCCGCTGCGACCTCCGCAGACCTGACCGCGACGGCCACCGTCGCCGCGACCGAGCAGGACCCGGCAACGGCGAGCGGTCGCGCATCCTCGACGCCGACGTCGCCCGGTCAGCAGCCCGCGGCCGCGGCGTCGTCATCCGCACCCACCGCCCCCACACCCGCCACCTCGATGTCCACCCCGGCATCCCCCGCCCCCACCCCCTCCGCCCTCGGTGCCGACGGATCTAAGGGTCCAGACACGCCGTCTCGTGGGGCAGCGGCCGGCGTGTCCGGACCCCTCGATTCGAGCGCGAGCGCGACGGCGAGCGCGACGGCGAGCGCGAGCGCGACGGCGGGTGCGAGCGGGGTGACGCAGGCCGCGCCGACCGCCCCCGCGTCCGGCGCGGCGACCACGGCCGCCCCGTCGACCTCGTCGAGTGCGACCGCCCAGCTTCCGGCGCAGCTCGCGCGTCCCATCTTCACGCTCGCGTCCGCCGGACGTGGCGACCACGTCATGACCGTGCACGTCACGCCCGACCTCCTCGGTCCGGTCACCGTGCGCGCGCATGTCGGTGCCGAGGGAGTCCGGGTCGAGCTGTTCGCCCCGACGGACGCCGGCCGCGACGCACTGCGCTCGATCCTCTCCGACCTCCGCAAGGACCTGTCCGGGGCCGGGCTGAGCGGAACGCTCGACCTCTCGTCGCAGAACCAGCCGTCATCGCAGAGCGACGAGCAGCGCGGCTGGAACGCCCAGGGCACCCCGCGTGACGATCGCGCGGCCGCGCCCCGCGCATCCGGATCGGCGGTCGCGGCCGAGCACGACCCTGGGGTCCGTTCCGACGGACTCGCCCACACCATCGACCTCATCGCCTGAAACGCACGACCGAACAGAAGGGAGCCACCGTGGCCGTCGATTCCGTCACCGGAACAACCGACCCCGCCGCTACCGGCGGCATCTACACCACCCTGCCCACCCGGCAGCCCAAGCAGTCCCTCGACGGCGAGGCGTTCATGCAGCTTCTCGTGACGCAGTTGCGGAACCAGGACCCGAGCTCCCCGATGGACACGAACCAGATGATCGGGCAGACCACGCAGCTGGCGATGATGGAGAAGCTCACGAGCATGGACTCCACCAACACCGAGAACTTCGCGCTGCAGATGCGCATGGCCGCGACCAACCTGGTCGGCCATACGGTCGAGTACCTCGACTCCAACGGCGACAGCCAGACGGGCCTCGCATCGTCGGTGTCGTTCGCCGGCTCGGTGCCGGTCGTCACCATCGGCGACAAGAAGATCCCGCTCGACTCGATCTCCGGGGTGGTCTCGCCGACCGCACCGGCAACGCCCACCACACCGGCAACGCCTACCACGCCGTCGACGACCGACCCGTCGACCACCACCTAGCCGCCCGGCACCGAGCCGCCCGGCATCCCTCCAGCAGACCTCACACCCCTCTCCTCACGAAAGGCAGCATCATGCTCCGCTCTCTCTACTCCGGCATCTCCGGCCTCCGTTCGCACCAGACCATGCTCGACGTCACCGGCAACAACATCGCCAACGTCAACACCACCGCCTTCAAGTCGGGGGCCGTGCAGTTCCAGGACACGCTCTCGCAGCTCGTCCAGGGCGCCGGCGGCCCGCAGGCGCAGACCGGTGGAACCAACCCCGCGCAGATCGGCCTCGGCGTGCTCGTCGCGGGCATCTCGACCAACTTCACCCAGGGCGCCGCTCAGGCCACGGGCCGCGCGACCGACATCATGATCAACGGCGACGGCTTCTTCGTGGTGAACGTGGGCGGCCAGACCCAGTACACGCGTGCCGGCTCATTCGACCCGGATGCCGACGGCCGTCTCGTCGGCCCGGGCGGTGCGATCCTGCAGGGCTGGAACGCCGTCAACGGCGTCGTGCAGCAGGGCGGGGCGCTCGGCGACGTGACCATCCCGCTCAAGGCGGTCGCCCCGGCCTCCGCGACGACGGGCGCCAGCGTCTCGGGCAACCTGCCATCCGGTGCGGCCGTCGGCGACCAGCTCGTGCGCGACGTCAAGGTCTACGACGCCAACGGCGCGGCCCGCGACCTCACGCTGACCTTCACCAAGAGCGCAACGGGCTGGGATGTCGCGGGCTCCGACGCGAACGGCGCGACCGCCACCGGCGCACTCGCCTTCACCAACGGCGTGCTGACCAGCGGCGGAACGCTCGCGATCGGCGGCGTGAACGTCGACCTCTCGACCGTCACCGGCTATGCGGACCTGACCACGGTCGCCTTCAAGGACCAGAACGGCAAGCAGGCGGGAACGCTCCAGTCGTTCACCCTCTCGAAGGACGGCACGCTGATCGGCCTGTTCTCGAACGGCGACAAGCAGGCCGTCGGCCGCATCGCGCTGGCGACCTTCGTCAACCCCGGCGGTCTCGAGAAGGCCGGCGGCTCGACCTACCGCCAGTCGGTGAACTCGGGCAACGCGCAGCTCGGCGGCCCGGGCGAGGGCGGCCTCGGCACCCTGCAGGGCGGCTCGCTCGAGATGTCGAACGTCGACCTCTCGCAGGAGTTCACGAACCTGATCGTCGCGCAGCGCGGCTTCCAGGCGAACGCCCGCATCATCACCACCTCCGACGAGGTGCTGCAGGAGCTCACCAACCTCAAGCGCTAGCCGCCGCGCGGCTCGCCGCCGCTCGCCGCCTGACGCCTGGCGCCGAACGGTGCGAAAAGTCCCTCATTCCCTGCGGATGGGGGACTTTTCGCACCTCTCGCCCGAAGATGCTGCCGAAGTTGTGTCCCGCTGATCAGGCAGCGTGGACGATGCTCGCACGACTGCGCCACGCAGTGACACGCCAGACGGCGGCCGGGACCGTCCCGGCCAGGCTGATCACCGCGAGCCAAAATCCCCAGATGAGCAGATCGTGAACGCCGCTCTCTCCTACGCCCTCATAGCTCGCCGCCTTCACCCACGCTGTGACCAACAACGTCGATGCGAGCAGGAACGTGGCGCCGAGGACGATTCCGAGAAGCAACGTCCAAAAGCCGGGAGTGAAGATGGAGCCATCCTCGGTCTGCTTCATGCGCCTCAAACTAGCTCATCTCCGCCCTGGTTCGCACCCCTCGCCGGTGCCGCCGCACCCCACTAGGCTGAGGCCCACCAGATCGGCAGGAGCAGGCAGATGTCATTCGGCGAAGCGATCCAGACCGTCTTCCGCAAGTATGCGGAGTTCACGGGGCGGGCATCCCGGCCCGAATTCTGGTGGTGGGCGCTCTTCAACCTGCTCGTGACGAGCGCGCTCAATCTGTTCAACGTCATCCAGATCGGTGACAACGCCTACCTCGGATCGCTGCTCTCCGGCCTCTGGAGCATCGGCGTGCTGCTTCCGAACCTGGCGGTGGCCGTGCGGCGCCTGCGCGACGCCGGGTACGGCTGGGGACACATCTTCTGGCTCCTGGTGCCGATCGCCGGCATCATCGTGCTCATCATCTTCTGGGCGCAGCCGTCGAAGCAGCCGGTCGGCGTGCCGTCCACGCCACCGCCTCCGCCGGCGCCCGCCGCCGCGTAACCGGCGCTCACGCGTCGCCCCGGGCCCGATCGTGCGATACCGCACCACCGGCTGCGCCGGCGTCGCGTTATGGCACGACCCGCGAGGGCGCGCCGGCCCGCGCCGCGGGCAGCGTCGCCGACGCGAGCAGCTGCAGCAGCCGCTCCGACTCCGTGCCGGGATGCGCGTGGTAGACCACCATCACGAGACCGTCCGCCGCCGCGAGCACCAGCTTCTCGCGGTACAGCTCCATGCGCCCCACTTGCGGATGGTTCACCGCCGTCATCGAGCCCTCGATGCGCCGGATGTCGTGCCGCGCCCACAACCGGCGGAAGCGGTCGCTGCGCAACGACAGCTCGCCGATGAGCGACACCAGGCGCGGGTCGTCGAGCTGCCCGGCCGCGCGGGCGCGCAGGGCGGCGACGACCCCCTCCGTCCCCTTCTCCCAGTCCTCGAAGAACTCCTGCTCGACGGGGTCGAGGAACGTCGAACGCAGCCGGTTGCCGCCCGGCACGATCGTCGGGATCAGTGCGGTCGCCATCCGGTTGACGGCGAGCACGTCGGTGTACTTGCCCTCGACGAAGGCAGGCATGTCGATCGCGTCCAGCATCACCAGGATGCCCTCGGGCACCCGCTCGGCTCGCCGGCGTCGTGCGCGCGGCGGCTTGGGGTTCGCGAGCTCGAACAGATACGCCGACGCCTCCGGATTCAGCTGCAGCACCCGCGCGATGGCGTCGAGCACCTGGGTGGACGGATGGCTGTCGCGGCCCTGCTCGAGCCGCAGGTAGTAGTCGGAGCTGATGCCGGCGAGCATCGCGACCTCTTCGCGGCGCAGTCCGGGAACCCGCCGGTGGCCGGCGCCGGAGACCTCCAGGCCGACGTCGGCCGGCTGCACCAGCTCGCGGCGGGCGCGCAGGTACTCACCGAGGGCATTGTTCGTCTCCACGAGAATATTCTGCGCCCGCACGGCGTCGATCGGAGGGCGGAGCCTGTCCCTCCTGGTCCCAGGATCACCGCGGCTCTCCCGCTGCCGCGCCCGCGGGGTGAGGATCGTCACTGTCGAAAGGACTCCCATGATCACAACCGCTCCCGGTGGCACCCTCACCCTCGCCGACGACCTCACCATCAGCCGGATGGGGTTCGGCGCCATGCAGCTCGCCGGTCCCGGCGTCTTCGGACCGCCGCGCGACCGTGACGCCGCCATCGCCGTGCTCCGCGAGGCCGTCGAGCTCGGCATCACTCACATCGACACCGCCGACTTCTACGGACCGGTGGTGACCAACGAGATCATCCGCGAGGCGCTGCATCCGTACCCGGAGCAGCTCCGGATCGTCACCAAGGTCGGCGCTCGCCGTGGGCCCGACGGCTCCTGGATGCACGTGCTCGACCCCGAGGACCTCCGGCTGCAGGTGCACGAGAACCTCGAACACCTCGGGCTCGACTCGCTCGACGTCGTGAACCTCCGCCTCAGCTCGGCCGAGGGGACGACGGACGAGGTGATCACCGAGCAGTTCGAGACGCTGGCCGACCTGCAGCAGCAGGGGCTCATCCGGCACCTGGGGCTCAGCGGCGTCACGGAGGCGCAGCTCGACGAGGCGCTCGCGGTCGCTCCGGTCGTGACGATCCAGAACTACTACAACCTGGTGCGGCGCGGAGATGATGCGCTGATCGAGCGCTGCGAACGGGAGGGGATCGCCTACGTGCCGTTCTTCCCGCTCGGCGGCTTCTCCCCGCTGCAGTCGTCGACTCTCGACGAGGTGGCGGCGGATCTCGGTGCGTCGGCCCAGCAGGTCGCTCTCGCCTGGCTGCTGCAGCGCTCGCCGGCGATCGCTCTCATCCCGGGCACCTCGTCGGTGGCGCACCTGCGCGAGAACGTCGCGGCCGCCGAGCTGACCCTGCCCGTCGAGGCCCTCGCCCGCCTCGACGCGATCGCCGAGCGCTGACGCTTTGCGTTGACGCTTTACGCCGACGCTCGACGCTCCGCCTGAGTCGCATCGACTCGGCGCTCCGATCCGCCGCGAAGGCCGAGTTGATGCGACTCACCGTTCCGCGACCGTAGGGTCGGAGCATGCCCATTCTCAGCGAGCTCGCTCCGACCCTCCTCGGCGTGCTCCTGCTCGCCGCGGTCGCGACAGCGGTGCTCGCCGCCTACCGCGTGCCGCGACGGTGGGCGCCGTTGCTCGCCATCCTGCGCGGAGCGTTGCAGCTGGCGGTCATCAGCCTCATCCTGGCCGGCGTCATCACCAACCCGCTCTGGGTGGCCGCCGCCCTGCTCGTCATGTTCTGCGTGGCGGCCGCGACGGCGACGCGACGCATCGGCTGGAGCCGCGATCACGCGCTCATGATGGGATCCGCGATGGCGGCCGGCATCGCCGTGACGCTCGTGATCGTGTTCACCACCGGGGCGATCGCGTTCTCGTCGCGCTACGTGCTCGCGATCGGCGGCATCATCATCGGCAACTCGATGAGCATCGCGACCCTCGCCGGGCGCCGCTTCACCGAGGGGGTGAACGACCACTGGGACGAGGTCGAGGGCTGGCTCGCGCTGGGAGCGACGCCGCGGCAGTCGACGCTGGAGCTGGCGCGCGGGGCCGTCTACGGAGCGCTCATCCCGTCGGTCGACCAGACCAAGACCACCGGTCTGGTGACGCTTCCCGGCGCGTTCGTCGGCGCCATCTTCGGTGGGGTATCGCCGCTCGAAGCCGGACGCTTCCAGGTGGTCGTGCTCGCCGCGATCATGGCCGCCGGCTCGATCACCGCCGTGCTGGTCGCGTACTGGCTCGCACCGGTGAAGGTGCGTCCGGTCCGTCTCAGCTGACTCCGGGAGATCAGCCGGCGCCGACGGCGGGGGTCTTCAGAGCCTGCGGGATGAGCGCGCGCACCTTGTCCGGCTGGTTCGACAGCACCACCACGTCCACGCGGCGGTTCGCAGCGAGATCGCGGTCGGAGGTTCCCGTGGCGTTGGCGAGCGGCCGGGCCGAGCCGTAGCTGACCGCCGCGATGCGCCCTTGCGGAAAGCGGTTGACCTCGACGAGATGACGCAGCACGCTCGTCGCGCGCCCGGCCGACAGCTCCCAGTTCGTCGGGTACGGCGCGCCGGGCTGGCGCAGGTCGGCGTGCCCCTCGATCGACACCTGGTAGGGCGCACCCGTGATCGCCGGGCCGATGTCGTTGAGCACTGCGACCGCCGTCGCACTGAGCTCGGCGCGGTTGGAGGCGAAGAAGGTCTCGTTGCCGACCAGGCCGATCGTGAGACCTCGGGCGTCGATCTTCATCGTCACGTCGGTCTGCAGGCCGTCACGGCCCAGCGCGAGCATGATGCGGTCGCGGAGCGCCTTGAGGTTCGATGCCTCCTGCTCGGCCAGCGCCAGATCGGTGTTGTCGCCCTTGTCGTCGACCTGCGACGGCGGCACGATGACACCGCTCGCCGTGTCGATCTTCTGCGACTTCACCTGACCGAAGCCGGTGGCGAGGGAGTCCTTGAGCTCGGCGAACTTCTTCTGATCGACCGTGGACATGGCGAACAGCACGATGAACATGCACATGAGCACGGTGACCATGTCCATGTAGGAGGCCATCCAGCGCTCCTCGTTCTCGTGCTCCTCCTCGGGCTCGTGCTTGCGCCGGCGGGACGCGGCCATCGCTAGGCGGCTTCCTTGAGCTTGTCGGCCTTCGGCTTGTCCGTCTTGAGCTTGGCCGGAGCATCCGGGACCATCGCGCGCAGCCGCTCACCGAGCAGGCGCGGCTGGCTGCCGTCCTGGATGGCGAGCACGCCCTCCATGAGGAGCGTCATGCGGTCGACCTCGAGTTCGGAGAGCCGACGCAGGCGGGCGCCGATCGGCAGCCACAGGAAGTTGGCGGAGAGGAGTCCCCAGAGGGTCGCGACGAACGCGCTGGCGATCATCGGGCCGAGCTCGCCCGGCTGCGACAGGTTCTCGAGCACGTGCGTCAGGGACACCACGGTTCCGATGATTCCGATCGTCGGCGCGTAGCCGCCCATGCTGCTGAAGAACTTGGCGGCGACGCGGTCGCTCTTGGAGCGCGTCGCGATCTCGTCCTCGAGCAGGACCCGCAGCTCGTCGCCGTCGGTGCCGTCGGCGATGTTCTGCAGGGCGCGCTTGAGGAACGGGTCGTTGACGCCGTCGGCCTCCTGCTCCATGGCCAGCAGTCCGTTCGCGCGGGCCTTCTCGGCGAGCCCGACGACCTGGTCGATGACCTTCTGAGGCGGGTCGATCTTGCCGCGGAAGGCGCGCGGGAGCGCCTTCACGGCGACGAGGAAGTCCTTGACCGTTCCGCTCGCGATGCCGACGGCGATGGTCGCGCCGAAGACCAGCACCATCGGGGCGGGCAGCAGCAGCGCGCTCAGCTGGGCGTGCTCCATCGTCACCATCGCGACGACGGAGGCGAACGCGACGACGATGCCGATTATGGTTGCGGGATCCATCACTTCTTCCTTGCGCGCAGGGGGACGGTGCGGGAGGGGTCGGTGAGGGGACGACGGGTGCTGCCCAGATCGTCGCCTTCGCCGTCGTCGCCCTCCGCGGGCGGGACGAGACCGAGCTGCGGGGTGCCGACGGGGCGCGGACCCGACGCCGGGAGGTCGTGAGCGAGCGCGATGACCCGTGCCCGGTAGGCGGCGATCTTCTCGATCACCTCTCCCATGCTCTCGGTGACGATGAACTTGGCGCCGTCCACCATGACGAGCGTGGTGTCGGGGCTGGCGTGGATCCGCTCGATGAGGTCGGGGTTGACCGCAAACTGGGTGTCGTTCAATCGGGTGACGACGATCATGGGCGCGAATCCTGGTCTCGGCTCCGGGTGAGCCGTCACAGGGCGACTATCGGCCGCTGCGCCCGGATCGTAAGAGCGGCATGACCACCTCGTCGACGATTGCGTCGATCGTCTGCTGCGGCACCGGTTTGAGCGTCATCAGGACTTCGTGCCGGAAGAGGTCGCTCGGCAGGGAGCGGATGCGGCGTGTCAGGCGCTCGGCATCCACTTCGCCGCGCGCGATGGCCCGGTCGTAGATGGTGTCGATGGTGGACTCCCGCCCGGCGAGCACGATGTCGCGTAGATCGGACGGGCTGCTCCCGGTCTCCCGGTAGAAGCTGCCGAGGTGGGCGCTCAGCACGGCCGCGAAGCCGAGGCGCGTCTCATTCGCCTGCTGCATGAGGGCGACCAGATCGCCGCGCAGCGTGCCGGTGTCGGGAAGCGGGCGCCTGCTCTTCGCGCTCTCGTGGGCGATGGCGGCGCGCACGAGCTCGGGTTTCGTCGGCCAGCGGCGGTAGACGACGGGCCGGCTCGTGCCGGCCCGCGAGGCGACGCCGTCGATCGTGAAGTCGGAGTAGCCGGCCTCGACGAGCTCGTCCCAGGCGGCGTCGAGGAGGGCGTCCTCGAGCTCCTGCCCGCGTCGGCGCCGGGCGGGCGCCTCGTCGATGAGATCCATTTGTGTATCTTATCGTGACGGCGTAGCATCACAAGATACATCCACGTATCTTAAGGAGTGGCGATGGCCGAGAAGGAACGCATCGATCCGGCAGTGCTCAGGATCTCGATCGCCGTGATCGCCGGCGCTCTCGCCGTGATCTTCGACACCACGATCGTCTCGGTGGCTCTGCACACGCTCGCGACGGATCTGCACACCTCGGTCGACACCATCCAGTGGGTCAGCACCGGCTATCTGCTCGCCCTCGGTGTGACCATCCCGATCGTCGGCTGGGCGCAGCAACGGGTCGGGGGCCGGCGCCTCTGGATGCTGGCGCTCACGATCTTCCTGCTGGGCTCCATCCTCTGCAGTCTCGCCTGGGACGCCCCGAGCCTGATCACGTTCCGCGTGGTGCAGGGGATCGGCGGCGGCATGATGCTGCCGCTCATGTCCACCCTCGTGATGCAGGCGGCGCACGGCCAGAACCTCGGGCGCATCATGTCGGTCGTCAGCCTGCCTGCGGTCCTCGGGCCGATCCTCGGCCCGGTCGTCGGGGGAGCGATCCTCAGCGCGTTCGACTGGCGCTGGCTGTTCTGGGTGAACGTGCCGTTCTGCATCCTGGGGCTGATCCTCGCGATGCGGCTGATCCCGCGCGATGCGCCGGGGACGCGCGCACGCCTCGACGTCGTCGGGCTGCTCCTGCTCTCACCCGCCATGGTGGGCATCCTCTACGGTCTCTCCAACGTCGCGCGCGACGGCGGCTTCGCCCGGGCCGACGTGTTCATCCCCCTGATCGCCGGAGCGCTGCTGCTCGCCGGTTTCGTCGTGTGGGGCATCCGCCGTGGCGAGCGTGCGCTGGTGGATGTGCGGCTCTTCCGGCACCGTCCGGTCGCCTCGTCGTCGGCCCTGCTGTTCCTCTCCGGCGCCTCGCTGTACGGCGCGATGCTGCTGATGCCGCTCTACTTCCAGGAGGTGCGGGGCACGGATGCCCTCGGAGCCGGGCTGCTGCTGGTGCCGCAGGGCATCGGCACGCTGATCAGCCGCGCGACGGCCGGCCGGCTGACCGACACGATCGGCGCCCGCTGGGTGGCGCTGGTCGGGTTCGCGATCGTCGGTGCCGCCACCGTTCCGTTCGCACTCGCGAGCGCGACGACGAACGAGTGGATCCTGATGGCGGCGCTGCTCGTGCGGGGGTTCGGACTCGGGGCGGTGACCATCCCGCTCATGACCGTCGCGTTCATCGGGCTGGACCGGGCGGATGTGCCGCACGCGAGCATCCTGACCCGGATCGCCCAGCAGATCGGCGGTTCGTTCGGGGTGGCGCTGCTCGCGGTCATCCTGCAGTCGGCGGCGATCGGGGCGCACGGTCTCGAGGGGATCGCGGACGCGTTCGACGTGGCGTTCTGGTGGGCTGTCGGGTTCACGGTCGTCGCGATCGGGCTCTCGTTCTTCCTCCCCGGACGTCCACCGGCGACGCCCCCGGCGGCCGCTCCCGCGCGGGCCGCCGCACCGGCCGTCGCACCGGCCGGCGCAGCTCCGGAAGCCTCCGGCGACACGCAGGTCCGCCCCGCCTAGCTCCGGAGACTCGGAGTCGCATCAAGTCGCGCAGGTTTTCCCTAACGCGGCGGGCGACGCGGCCGATAGTCGGGCTCGTGACCACCCTGTTCGCCGACACCAGCGCTCCCGAGGCACAGGTGTACGACTTCCGCCGGCCGACCACCCTGGCCAGGGAGCACTCGCGGGTGCTCGAGCTCGCGTTCGAGACCTTCGCCCGCCAGTGGGCCACCCAGCTGACCGCCAAGGTGCGCGTGCTCAGCCAGGTCACGTGCGGACTGGTCGCGATGCAGACCTACGACGAGTACGCCGCCTCCCTTCCGCAGACGACCGCGATGGTGCTCTGCGAGCTCGACGGACTGGCGCCGAAGGGCGTCATCCAGTTCCCGACCACCGCCGCCCTGTCGTGGGTCAACACGATGCTGGGCGGTCAGGGAACGCCGACCACGATCGAGCGCACGTTCACCCAGATCGAGCACGCCCTCGTCCGCCGCCTCATGGACGACGCGCTCGAAGACCTGCGGTACTCGCTCGGCGCTCTGCTGGTGGCGCCGATCGCCGTCGACGCCATCCAGTACAACTCGCAGTTCGCGCAGGCCGCCTCCACCACCGAGCTGATGATCGTCGCGAGCTTCGACCTGCGGGTCGGCGAGAACGTGTCGACCGCCACCGTCGCGATCCCGGCCCTCGCGCTGCTGCCGCAGCTCGGCGAGACGAACCCCACGAGCAGCGCCGACAACGCGCGCGAACTCATCGACGCGCAGCTCGCGCACGTCCCCGTCGACGTGTCGCTGCGCCTCACGCCCGCCCAGGTGAAGCCGAGCGTCGTGCTCGGGCTCTCCGTCGGCGACGTGCTGTCGATCCCGCACCCGCAACACCGACCGTTCGATCTCGCCGTCGGGGGCCACCCCGTCGCCGGCGCGGCGCTCGGAGCCAACGGCTCCCGCCTGGCCTGCGTGATCGTGAAGACAGAGGACTGACCACGATGAGCATGACCACCACCTCGACCGTGCTGCCCCTGGCGGCCGCGCGCGCCCTCGCCGGGGTGCTTCCGACCGGGGCGCCGCTGACGCCGCGCCTGCACACGACCGACGGGTTCGCGGGACAGACCGCGCGCGCCGTCGTCGCAACGTTCGTCGGATCGGTCTCCGCGGATCTCGCGGTCGTGCTGCTCGACGCCCCCGAGCTGGTCGACGACACCACCGACGGCGCACCGGTCGTCGCCCTCCAGGACGTGCTGCAGCCGGCGCTCGAGGCCGCCAGCGAGGCGCTGGGCGCCGGAGTG
This sequence comes from Leifsonia poae, assembly GCF_027921845.1. Lineage (GTDB taxonomy): Bacteria > Actinomycetota > Actinomycetes > Actinomycetales > Microbacteriaceae > Leifsonia > Leifsonia poae. Next base: position 134,850 of record NZ_BSEN01000012.1, on the reverse strand, counting down.
CTCGACGACGCCCGCGTCGACGACGCGACCGACCTCTTCTCCGACCCGGAGACCGTCGTCTTCGAACTGGCCGCGCCGGCAGGCATCGCCGGATGGTTCGCGGTGCGCATCCGGCAGTCGACCACCGAGCGCGCCTCGCTCGCCGGCGGCTTCGCGGGCAAGCTGGGCCGCATCAGCAACGTCGAGATGGCGCTCACCGTCGAGATCGGCCGCACCAGGATGCCCGTGCGCGACGTGCTCGCCATGGAGCCGGGTGCTGTGATCGAGCTCGACCGCTCGGCCGGCTCGCCCGCTGATGTGCTGCTCAACGGACGCCTGATCGCGCACGGCGAGATCGTGGTCATCGACCAGGACTACGCGGTGCGCATCACCAAGATCCTCGACGCCGCAGAAGACCTGGACTGACCTCTTCGTGGATACCGTTTTCGTCGCCCTCCGGGTACTCGTCGTACTCGGCGTGATCGTCACTGTGCTCTGGTACGTGCAGCGACGCGTCACCAAGGGCAAGCGCGGCGCCCGACGCGGCAACGCGGTGACGGTCGTGGGCCGCCAGGGCGTCGGCGCCAAGGCGTCGGTCGTCGTGGTCGACGTCGATGGAACCCGCTTCGTGCTCGGCGTCACCGAGCGCGCGGTCAACGTGCTGCACTCCGGGGACCGCCCCGTCGATGCAGAGGTCACCCGGCTCGCGCCGGTGCGTCAGACCTTCGCCAAGTCCCTCGACCGGGTCGAGGAGCCCGCAGTCGTCGAGGGCGAAGCAGTATCGGTCTCCGGGGCCGTGAAGCCCGGAACGTCAGACAGGCAGGATGCCGATTACCTGAGTGCGCACGGACGCGCATCCGTTTTCGACGAGGCCCTCAAGGGCTCGATCCTGTCACCGGCCACGTGGAGACAGGCGAGCTCGGCGGTGCGCGCGAAGAAGTGAGGGCGGCCGTCGGGCGACTCGCCCGCTCCCCGCGCCTCGGCGTGATGATCCTCCTCGGAGTGGTCGCCGCCGTCGCCATGGTGCTGATCAGCGTCAACGTCGCGCACGCGTCGCCGCTGCCGATGGTGCCGAGCCCCGTTCCGACGCCGAGCGGCCCCGCCGGCCCCGGCGCCGGTGGCACCGGTGGCGTGACCATCGACATCAACGGGCCGAACGGCACGCCGTCGGCCGCCATCCTGACCCTGCTCGGGATCACGCTGCTCTCGGTCGCCCCGGCGCTGCTGCTGATGATGTCGTCGTTCACGAAGATCTTCGTGGTGCTCGCGCTCACCCGCAACGCGCTCGCGCTCCCGTCGATCCCGCCGAACCAGGTGCTCGCGGGCCTCGCCCTGTTCCTGTCGCTGTTCATCATGAGCCCGGTGCTGATCGACATCAACAGCCATGCCGTGCAGCCGTACCTCAACGGTCACATCGACTTCACGGCCGCGGTGAAACTGGCGGAGGCGCCGCTGCGCGGTTTCATGCTGGCGCACGTGCGCGAGGAGGACATCGCGCTGATGACCCGCGCCGCTGGGCGCCCCAACCCCGCAACGCCCGCCGCGGTGCCGATGCTCACGCTCATCCCGGCCTTCATGATCTCCGAGCTGCGCGCCGCGTTCATCATCGGCTTCGTGATCTTCGTGCCGTTCCTGGTGATCGACATGGTGGTGTCGGCAGCGCTCATGTCGATGGGCATGATGATGCTCCCGCCGGTGATGATCTCGCTGCCGTTCAAGATCCTGCTGTTCATCCTCGTCGACGGCTGGGGGCTCATCATCACCTCCCTCATCTCGAGTTACAAGGGCGGCGGCTGATGGACGCCAATGCCGTACTCGACATCGCGATGCAGGGGCTCCTGGTCACCGCGAAGCTCGCCGCGCCCATCGTGATCACCGCGCTCGTCGTCGGCTTCGCCATCTCGCTGCTGCAGTCGATCACGCAGATCCAGGAGGTCACGCTCTCGTTCGTCCCGAAGGCGGCGGCCGTCGCGGTGGCGCTGCTGATCTGCGGGCACTGGATGATCTCCGAGATGATCACCTTCACGAACGTGCTGTTCGAGAAGATCCCCTCGCTGCTGGGCGGCGGCTGATGAACATCCCGATCGATCTGGGCACGATCGAGGCGGTCGCACTGGCATCGCTGCGGATGATCGCCTTCCTGGTGATCGCCCCGCCGTTCTCGTACAACGGCATCCCGGCGCAGATCAAGGGGATGCTCGCCATCGGCCTCGCGATCGCCGTCGCGCCCAACGTCGCCGCCGGCTACCACTCCGCCGACACCGGCGCTTTCGTGCTCGACCTCCTCAAGGAGCTGGCGGTCGGCGCCACGCTCGGCTTCCTCGTGTACCTCGTGTTCGCCGCCGTGCAGTCGGCGGGCAACCTCGTCGACCTGTTCGGCGGTTTCCAGCTCGCGCAGGCCTACGACCCGCAGTCGATGGTCAACGGCGCGCAGTTCACCCGGATGTTCCAGATGACCGCCCTCGCCCTGCTGTTCGCCTCCGGCGGCTACCAGCTCATCATCGGCGGCCTGGTGCGCTCGTTCGACGCGATCCCGCTCGCCGCCGGCATCGATCTGGCCGATCCGGTGAAGCAGATGGTGTCGGGGGTCGGCCAGATGTTCCTCGCGGCCGTGCAGATCGCGGGACCGCTCATCGTCGTGCTCTTCCTCGCCGATGTTGGCCTCGGACTGCTGACCCGCGTCGCGCCCGCGCTCAACGCCTTCTCGCTCGGCTTCCCGCTCAAGATCATGCTCACCGTCGTGCTCTCCGGGGTGCTGTTCGTCGCGCTGCCCGGCGTGGTCGAGGGGCTCACCGGCACGGCGGTCAAGACGATGCTGGGGGTGGGCCGATGAGCGACGCGCAGGAACGCACCGAGCAGGCGACCGATAAACGGATGAAGGAGGCCCGCTCCAAGGGCCGCCTCGGCAAGTCGACCGACCTCACCGCCTGGATCGGCGTCGGCGCCGCAGCGGTGATGCTCCCGGTCACGATCGATCTCGCCAGCCGTGCCGGCGTCGACCAGATGTTCACCGTGACCTCCGTCATCCGCAACCCGGATCCCGCCGTGGCGCTGACCGCGTTCGGCGAGGCCTTCGGCAGCATCATGACCACCATCACCCCGATGCTCGTCGTCACCGCGCTCGCCGTGATCGCGGGCGCGGCGGTGCAGGGCGGTATCCACTTCAAGAAGTTCGAAGGCAAGTACGAGCAGTTCAACGTCGTCACCGGTCTCGGCCGCATCTTCGGGATGCGCGCGCTGTGGGAGGGCGCCAAGACTCTGCTGAAGTCCACCGTGGTCGCCGTCGGCCTGTACCTCGTCGTGCAGGGGCTGATGCCGGTGCTGCTGACCGCCGGCAGCATGTCGCTGAACTCGCTACTCGCCGCGGCATCCGGGGGTGCGGTCGGGCTGATCCAGGCGGCCGTCGGCGCCGGCCTGGTGCTCGCCGGCCTCGACGTGCTCGTGGTGATGCGCCGCAACCGCAAGCAGACGCGCATGACCAAGCGCGAGGTGCGCGACGAGAACAAGAACGCCGAGGGCGACCCGCTCGTGCGGTCGCAGCGCCGCTCCCGGCAGCTGGCGATGAGCCGCAACCGCATGATCGCCGCGATCGGCGGGTCGGATGTCGTGCTCGTCAACCCGACGCACATCGCGGTCGCGATCAAGTACGAGCCGGGCAAGTCGGCGCCGCGCGTCGTCGCGAAGGGTGCGGGCGCGATCGCGCTTCGCATCCGTGAGAAGGCGCAGGAGGAGGGAGTGCCGGTGGTCAAGGACGTTCCGCTCGCCCGCGCCCTGCACGCGAGCTGCCAGCTCGGCGACGAGATCCCGATCGACCTCTACAGTGCGGTGGCCCGCGTGCTCGCCTTCGTCATGTCGCTGAAGGCGCGCGGCTCCGCACACGGATTCCACACGATGACGCCCGTTCTGGGAGGACTGCAATGAAATCGACCACCGCGAAGGTCGCCGTTCCCATCGGCGTCGTCGGCATCATCATGCTGCTCGTCGTGCCGGTGCCCGCCTGGCTGCTCGACACGCTCATCATCGTCAACATCATGCTGGCTCTGGTCATCCTGCTCACCACGATGTTCGTCAAGAAGCCGCTCGACTTCTCGGTGTTCCCGTCGCTGCTCCTGGTCGCCACGCTCTTCCGGCTCGGCCTCAACGTCGCTTCGACGCGACTCGTGCTCGGTGACGGCTATGCGGGCCAGGTCATCCAGGCCTTCGGCCACGTCGCGGTCGGTGGTTCGATCATCATCGGCGCAGTGGTGTTCCTCATCCTCATCGTCATCCAGTTCATCGTGGTCACCAAGGGTGCCGAGCGCGTCGCCGAGGTCGGCGCCCGCTTCACCCTCGACGCGATGCCGGGCAAGCAGATGGCGATCGACGCCGACCTCAACGCCGGCCTGATCACCGAGGACCAGGCGCGCACGCGCCGCGCAGAGGTGTCGGCGGAGGCCGACTTCTACGGCGCCATGGACGGCGCGTCGAAGTTCGTGAAAGGCGACGCGATCGCGGGCATCCTGATCATCGTCATCAACGTGGTCGGCGGCATCGCGATCGGGATGATCCAGCGCGGCATGCCGATCGGCGACGCGATCAACTCCTACACGCTGCTCACGATCGGCGACGGCCTGGTCACGCAGATCCCGGCGCTGCTCATGGCGGTGTCGACGGGCATGATCGTCACCCGGTCCAACGCCGAGAGCGACATCGGGACCACCGCGAGCGGCCAGCTGAGCCAGTCGCGCAACGCCCTCACGATCGCCGGATGCGCGGCCATCGTCATGGCCCTGATCCCGGGGATGCCGCCCATCCCGTTCGTGCTGGTCGGTGCGTTCCTCATCCTGGCGGCTCAGCGACTGAAGACGTCGCAGGCGGCCGCGAAGAAGGCGGAGGCCGCCAAGGCCGCGGTGGCGAAGGCCGGCGGCACCGAGACCACGGACGACCTGCTCGAGCAGATGCGCGTGCACGCCCTCGAGATCACGCTCGCCCCCGACCTCGTCGACATCGTGAGCGGCGCCTCCGACGACCTGCTCGCCCGGGTGCGCGCCCTGCGCCGCAAGATCGCGCTCGACCTCGGCATCATCGTCCCCCCGGTGCGCACGCGCGACAGCGCCGACCTGCCGCCGTCGACCTACGTGATCAAGATCGCCGGCGTCGAGGCCGGCCGTGGGCAGGCGCCGTCTGGCCGGGTGCTCGCGCTCGGCGACAGCCTGGATGCCCTGCCCGGCACCCCGACGGTCGAGCCGGTGTTCGGGCTGGGCGCCAAATGGATTCCTTCGGAGATGCGGCACAGCGCCGAACTCGGCGGCGCGACCGTGATCGACCGCGTCTCGGTGCTGATCACCCACCTGTCGTCGATCATCACCGCGAACGCCGCGCGGCTGCTCACCCGCGAGGACGTGCGTCAGCTGACCGAGGGCGTCAAGCAGGTGAACCCCTCGGCGGTCGACGAGCTCGTGCCCAACCTGCTGACGCTCGCCGAGGTGCAGCGCGTGTTGCAGGGGATGCTCGTCGAACAGGTGCCGATCAACGATCTGCCGCGCATCCTGGAGGCGCTCGCGCTGCGGGCGAAGGTCTCGAACGATCCGGAGGGTCTGGTGGAGTCGGCACGGGCGGCGCTGGGCCCCGCGATCGTCGCGCCGCACCTCGACGGCGGTGCACTGCGGGTGATCATGATCGATCCGGGTCTCGAGCAGGCGATGCTCGAAGGGCTGCGCCCGTCGGAGGTCGGCACGCAGATCGTGCTCGATCCGGTGCGCCTGGAGGCGGTGCTCGGGTCGCTCAAGCAGACCGCGACGATGCTCGACGACGCCGGGGTGAGCGCGATCCTGGTGTGCGCTCCCGCGCTGCGGCCGTCGGTGCGGCGGCTCGTGGCCGGGCAGCTGAGCGGGCTGCCGGTGCTCTCGTACCAGGAGGTCACGGCGGTGCAGGCAGCGATCGAGACGGTGGGGGTGGTCCGCGTTGCGGAACCGATCGCAGCCTGAGTGGCTGAGCGGGACGGATGCGGAAGCCGACGCGGCGGCGCAGGCGGCGGCCGAGTTCGGCTCGATGTCGATCGCGGCCGGCCTGATCGCCGCGGAGTTCGCGGAACCCGACGATGTGCTGCCGGCGGTTTCGACGTCGGGATCGGCGTTCCAGGCGATCCTCGACGACCTGGTGAAGACGGTCGGCGACGATGAGCTCGCGGCGTCCGTCGCCTCGGGGTCCGTCGCGGCGCAGCCCGATCTCCCCGTGCCTCCCGTGTCTCCCGCGGCGCCCGCGGTCGGCGGCCTCACTGCCGCCGACGAATGGCCGGCGACCGTCGCTGAGTCCACCCCTCCGGTCGCGGTGCCCGCTCCTGCGGTGGCCGCCCCGGCCGCACCTGTCGCGCCGCCGCCCGCTCTGCTCCGCGGCCGCGGCGACCTCACCCTCGTCATCGGACTCGGAACCGACGCGCTCACCGCCGCCCGGATGCTCGCCGAAGCGATCGGCGATGCGGAGGTGCGACCGGGCGGATGCTCGCGCGCCGCGGCACCGCGGGTCGACGACCGGCGCGGCGCCCTCCGCGCACGCGCCGACGGCGTGCGACGCGAACGGCCGATCGTCGCCGCGTTCGGCGTGGCGGGAGGAGCGGAGCAGGTCGCCGGGCTCGCGGAGGCGCTCGCCTCGATCGCCCCCGACCAGGTCTGGGCGGCGGTCGACGTCTCCCGCAAGACCGAGGACACCGCCGCCTGGGTCCGCGCCGTCGACGGCATCCTGGCCGTCGATGCGCTCGTCGTCTCGGGTTCGGCCTTCACGGCGACCCCGTCTTCTGCACGCGGGCTCGGCATCCCGATCGGCTGGCTCGACGGTTCACCCGTCGGCGGTGCGCCGGTCGGGATAGGCTGAGCGAATGCTGGTACTGACGAGGAAACCCGGGGAGCGCGTGCTCATCGGCGACGACATCGTCGTGACGATCCTGGATGCGCGCGGCGACGGCATCCGTATCGGCATCGACGCCCCACGCGGCGTCCGGATCCAGCGCGACGAGGTCATCCGGGCGATCACCGAGGCCAACCAGGAGGCCACCGAGGCGGCCGCCTCGACGGACGACGCCGAAGCGATCATCAAGAAGACGCTCGGTCTCTGATCCGTCGGCCTTGATCTGTCGGTCGCGACCCGTCGGTCGTGCCCGTTCGGCCCGCATTCAGCGTCGGGCAAGTAGTTTACGTATGTGAACGATCTCCGCGCCCTCGACCCCGCCCGCACCGCGCTGCTCCTGATGGACCTGCAGCCCTCCATCCTCGGCCAGCATCCCGACGCCGACGGCTTCCTCGCACAGCTTCTCGCCGTGCGCGACGCGGCCCGCTCGGCCGGCCTGACCGTCGGGTACGTGCACGTCGCGCTGACCGCGGAGGAGGCGTCCCTGGTGTCGCCGAACAACATCATGTTCTCGGCCGCGGCCACCTCGGGCCGGATGCTCGCCGCCGATGCCGCCGTGCAGGTGGACCCGCGCATCCAGCCCGCCGACGGCGAGATCGTGGTGCGCAAGTCGCGCGTCGGCGCCTTCAGCACGACCGACCTGCGGGAGCAGCTCGAGTCGCGCGGCATCGACACCGTCGTGCTCACCGGCATCTCGACCAGCGGTGTCGTGCTCTCCACGGTCCGCGACGCGGCCGACCGCGACTTCCGGGTGATCGTGCTCAGCGACGGCGTCTTCGACCGCGACCCCGAGGTGCACCGGGTGCTCACCGAGAAGGTCTTCCCGCGTCAGGCCGAGGTGGTCACGGCCGGCGACTTCGTCGCCGCCCTCGGCTGACCGCGCCGCCCTGCGCCGCTGACCGCGCCGCTGACCGCAGAGCCCCTGCCCATCCACAGCCACTGAACCTCTGGCGCGCGTGAGTGGTCACGAACTGTCGCGTGCGGCCCCGATCCGGGCCCCGCAGCGACAATTGGTGACCACCCATGCGTTTGAGCTCTGCCGGTGAGCCGGCTGGTCGTCGGCCACTCACGCGCCGACCTCCCCGCGATGCGCCGGCGTCGCGGCAGAATGACCCTATGCGGGCGATCAAGACGGAGCGCGGCCTCGACCGGCTGGTGAACTTCTCCGACGCCACCGTCGCCATCGCGATCACCCTGCTGGTGCTGCCGCTGGTCGACATCGCAGGCGAAATCCAGAACAACAACATGAGCCTCGGCGAGCTCGTCAGCGACAACTGGGGCGCGTTCCTCGGTTTCGGCATCTCGTTCATCGTGATCGGCCGGTTCTGGACCATCCACCACCGCGTCTTCGAGTGGGTGGAGAGCTACTCGCGTCCGTTGATCACCGCGAGCCTGATCTGGCTGGCGGGCATCGTCTTCATCCCGTTCACGACCAATGTGCTCGCCGAGGCGAAGAACGGCCGCGCCGACGTCTACGCGCTCTATGTCGGGACGCTGGTCGTCACCTCCGCGGCGATGTTCTGGATGGAGGTGATCCTCTATCGCGACCCCGACCTCGTGCGCGAGGACGCCCGCGACCAGATCAACATCGTGCGGGGCTCGACGCCCGTGCTCATCATGCTGGTCTGCTTCGTGCTGGTCGTGGTCGCCCCGGGGATCGGGATGTACTGGCTGCTCCTGCACCTGCTCACCAAGCCGGTCGACCTGCTGTTGGAGCGGGTGTTCCGCGGACGGGGTTCACAGGCGCGCCCGTGAGGGCTACCGTCCGTACCTCAGACAGGCAGGAGATCCGATGCGTCCCAAATTCCTCGTCATCCTCGTGATCGCGGCGCTCGCGTACGTGCTGGGAGCACGCGCGGGTCGCGAACGGTACGACCAGATCGAGAAGGCGGTCACGTCGTTCTGGAACGATCCGACGGTCAAGAAGGCACGCGCCGAGGCGAAGAAGGATGCCGACAAGGCCCGCAAGGCGGTCAAGAAGAAGGCCAAGCAGCTTCGGTGACCTGGCTTCCGCCGCTCCCCGCCGACCCGCCGGTCACCGACGACGAGATGCGGGATGCCGTGGTCGGCGATCTCGTGCAGCTGGCGGTGCCGATCGCCGTCGTCGCCAGTGACCCGGAGTGGTCCGTGCTGTTCGAGCGCGAGGCCGACCGCATCCGGCAGGCGCTCGGGGATCGGGCGCTGGCCGTCGAGCACGTCGGATCGACCTCCGTTCCGGGGCTCGCAGCGAAGCCGATCATCGACATCGACCTCACGGTCGCCGACTCGTCGGACGAGCCCGCGTACGCGCCGGCACTCGAGGCCGCCGGCTACGTCCTGACGGTGCGCGAGCCGCACTGGGAGCAGCACCGGCTGTTCACCGGGCCCGCCAACCCTGTCAACCTGCACGTCTGGTCCGTGGGCGCCGACGAACCGCGCCGCCACGTCATCCTGCGCGACTGGCTGCGCAGCAACGATGACGACCGGATGCTCTACGAGGCCGCCAAGCGCGACGCGGCCTCTCGCCACTGGACGTACATGCACGAGTACAACAACGCGAAGTCGCCCGTGATCCGCGCGATCTACCGCCGCGCGCACGACGAACTCGTGCGACAGGGACTGCCGGATCAGGCCGGGTCGTCGTCCGACTTGGAGTAGTCGGTCTCCGTGTACTCGCCCTGCTCGTCAGAGGCGAGCGTCTCCTCGACGCCGTCCGAGTCGACGTAACTGCCCTCGGTCTCGGTCTCCGGACCGGCGAACTCCTCGGTCTCGGTGTACTGGCCGTGCACCGTGCGCTCCACAGGACCTTCACCGTCGGTTTCGGTGTACGTGCCCTCGAGGTTCTCCCGCTCGTCGCCGGCCTGCTCGTCGAATGCGCTCATCGTGGCTCCTTCCGCCGACATGACCGCTTGACGGCGCTCATCGTCGGCACGCTGTCGTGACGCCGACTCTACGCTTGCGGGCGTGGCACGGCTAGACGGCCGGGCGCACGTTCGTGCAGATCCATCCGGCCTCCCGCGTACCCGCGTCCCGTCGCACGCGGGCCTGGTTCAGGGCTGTGATCTTAAAACCGAGTGATGTAAGGTATTCCATATCCCGGGACCGTATCGAAGGAGAATCATGGTCGACCGACTGCCGCGCGCATCCGAACTGAACACCGAAGAGAAGGCCGCGCTCACGAGCGGGCTGAGTTTCTGGGAGTCGAAGGGCATCGAACGGGCGGGCATCCCGTCGATCTACCTCACCGACGGACCGCACGGCGTGCGCAAGCAGCGCGAGGGCGGCGACCACCTCGGCATCGGCGACAGCGTCCCGGCCACCTGCTTCCCTCCGGCCGTCGCCCTCGGTTCGTCGTGGGATCCCGAGCTCCTCGAGAGCGTCGGCCGCGCGCTCGGCGCGGAGGCGCAGACCGAGAAGGTCGGCGTTCTGCTCGGACCGGGCATCAACATCAAGCGCTCGCCGCTGTGCGGGCGCAACTTCGAGTACCTCTCCGAAGACCCGATCCTCAGCGGCCGGCTCGGTGCGGCGCTCGTGAACGGCCTGCAGTCGCAGGGTGTCGGCACCTCGCTCAAGCACTTCGCGGCGAACAACCAGGAGACGGACCGCCTGCGCGTCAGTGCCGACATCGACGAGCGCCCGCTGCGCGAGATCTACCTCCGCGGATTCCAGCACGTCGTCGAGCACGCGCAGCCGTGGACGGTGATGTGCTCCTACAACCGCATCAACGGCGTCTACGCGAGCGAGAACCCGTGGCTGCTGACCAGAGTGCTGCGTGACGAGTGGGGCTTCGACGGTCTTGTCGTCTCCGATTGGGGCGCGGTCAACGACCGGGTCGCGGCGCTCGTGGCCGGACTGGACCTCGAGATGCCGTCGACCAACGGGGTCACGGATGCCGAGCTGGTGGCCGCCGTGGCGGACGGCTCGCTCGACGAGTCGGTGCTTGACATCGCGGCCGACCGCATGATCGACCTCGTGCAGAAGGTCGTCGACCACCAGGATGCCGATGCTTCCTACGACCAGGATGCGCACCACGCGCTCGCCCGCGAGGTCGCCGCTCGCAGCATCGTGCTCCTCAAGAACGAGGGCGTGCTCCCGCTGCAGCCGGATGCCGCAGGCACCATCGCCGTGATCGGCGAGTTCGCCCGCACGCCCCGCTACCAGGGTGCCGGAAGCTCGCAGATCGTCCCGACCCGTTTGGACAACGCGCTCGACGAGATCAGCGCGCTCGCCAGTGAGGCGACCGTGAGCTTCGCGCCGGGGTATGTGCTCGACGACGCGGGCGCGGACGGTGCCGCACCTTCCGCCGAGACGCTCACCGCCGAGGCGGTGGCGCTGGCTCAGACGGCGGACGACGTGCTCGTCTTCCTCGGGCTGCCCGCCGAAGACGAGTCGGAGGGCTTCGACCGTGAGCACATCGAGCTCCCTGCCGCGCAGACCGCGCTGCTGGAGGCCGTGCTCGGCGCGAGCGACCGCGTAGTCGTCGTGCTGTCCAACGGCGGCGTCGTGCGCCTCTCCGGCTGGGCGGACCGCGCGGCGGCCATCGTGGAGGGCTGGCTGCTCGGACAGGCCGGCGGCGGCGCCGTCGCCGACGTGCTGTTCGGTGCCGTCAACCCGTCCGGCCGGCTGGCGGAGAGCATCCCGCTGCGGCTCGAAGACACCCCGGCGTTCCTGAACTTTCCGGGCGAGTCGGGTCACGTGCGCTACGGCGAGGGCCTCTTCGTCGGCTACCGCGACTACGACGCGCGCGATGCCGCGGTGAGCTTCCCGTTCGGTCATGGGCTCTCCTACACGACCTTCGAGTTCTCCGGTCTCGGCGTCACGGGCAGCGACGCGGGCATCGACGTCACGCTCACCGTCTCCAACACCGGCGATCGGGATGGCCGCGAGGTCGTCCAGGTCTACGTGGCCGTTCCCGGGTCGTCGGTGTCGCGCCCCGCGCGCGAGCTCAAGGGGTTCGCCAACGTGGCGGTGGCGGCAGGAGCATCGGAGCAGGTGACGATCGCCATCCCGAACGAAGACCTCGCGTACTACGACATCGAGCGTGCGCGCTGGGTCGTCGAAGGCGGCGAGTACGTCGTGAGCGTCGGCGCCTCCTCCCGCGACCTGCGCGCGAGCGCGAGCGCGACCCTCGACGGCGATGCCGGGCTGGCGACCCTGACCGCGGAGTCGACCCTGGGCGAGTGGCTCAAGCACCCCGTCGGCGGTGCGATCCTGTCGGGCGCTCTCGCGCAGATGGGCGACAGCGCGATGGCCGGGATGCTCGCCGATCCGTCGCTCATGCGCATGGTCGAGTCGATGCCGCTCAACCGCGTCGCCGCATTCCCCGGGAGCCCGGTGACGAGCGAGCAGCTCGACCAGCTGGTGGCTGCGGCGAACGGTGCAGCCGTCCCCGCCTGAGCGGTCGCGCGGCTAGAGCCACGCGACATACGCCGTCTGACGGCACACGTGAACCCCCTTGCAGAAGCGAGGGGGTTCGCGTTCGTTGCGGGTATGAGCGATCACAGGAATTCGGAGGACCCGGTCGAACCGATCACCGGCACCGACCAGACGAACGGCCTCGTCGATGGCCTCGAGGGCGACGACGGAGGCGCCATCGAACCCACGGCCGATCAGAACGTGATCGGCGACGCCATCCGCGACCTCGACCCCGACGCGGCGCCGAACGAGCACGACGAGGGCGAGACCTCGTACAGCGAAGAGGGCCAGCCGTAATCACGACTGCCCGTACTGTCGCACGTATTCCGATCCGGAAGGAGCATGTCGATGTCAGATACCAGTGGACTGCCGAACGCCGACGGCGAGGGGATCCCCGCCGAAGACCAGCCCGAACGCTTCGAGAACGCCCAGGCGGCTGAGCCGGCGGAGACCGAGCCGGGCCAGTCGGGCGACGACGGCGCGGACGCACCGTCGGGCGGCGATGCGGACTCGGGCGGCGATGCGCCGTCGACCGGCACGGCGCCGGAGGGCGCAGAAGACGTCACGGACGCCTCGACCACCGGCAGCGAGGCGGCGGAGCCGCCGCCCGCGGACTTCGACCCGGCTCAGCAGCCATCGAATCCCGACCTGGTCAAGAACACAGAACCACCGGACTGATCCCCTCTCCGGTGCGACCCCATCCCGTCATCCCCGGGGTGGGGTCTTCTTCGTATTCGGGAGTCCGGTAGGCAGCCGCGGGCTCACGGATGCGGGCTCACGGATGCGGCGCGCGCGCGCCGAGCATCCACGCCGCTCCGACCGCGACGCCGAGCAAGCAGAGGGACACGCCCGTCAGCAGCACTGCCGGCCCGCTGCCGGCGCGCGGCAGGATGAGTCCGGCGACGAAGGTGAGAGCGCCCACGTTGATGAGCACGGCGGCAATCCACCCCAAAGCCGTCCTCAGCGTCGGTCTCACGTTCCGTATCGTAACCGCCGGGCGGCGCTTATCGATCCTTATCGATCAGCTCGAGCAGATTCTTCGCGGCCTTCGCGATGTCGTCGTGGTCGTTCTGCGCGGCACGGCTCTCCAGCGAGATCACCGCGCAGCGATGGACCTTGCTGAAGTCGCCGAACGGAAAGCTGTAACGGCCCTTCGTCTCGGCGTTCTTCTCCGTGTCGGTGCCGAGGAACCACTCGCCGTATTCGCCGTAGCCGTGCTTCTCGATGTACGCGTTCTCGTCATCCGTGCTGGGCGCATCCTCGCTCCAGGCGTCGCGTTCGTCGCGCACGACCTTCCCTTGCTCCACCAGGCGCCGCGCGTGCGTCAGAGCCGTGCGATTGAGGGAGACCGTCATGCCTCACCCTGATTTCCCGTGGACGCGGTCTCGGGTTCGAGCGCCTCGTTGATGAGGGAGGCCACGAGCATCTTCCAATCGGAGCCCTCGTGAAGCGTCTCCGTGAAGCCGGTCGGCACGGCTCCGAAGACCGGCTCGTGCTCCTCGCCCTCGACGGAGACGCGGATGAGCGTTCCGAGCTCGGCATGCGACTCGTCGAGCACGACCCACCGGCCGGGGGCCTGTTTCTCGACGTGGAAGATGCGCCCCCGATACGGATAGCGGACGCTGGACATTTCGAGTTCACTGGCGGACATTGCTGACCCCTCTCGTCGGATGCCTCAGGCAGCATCCAACGCCCCCTGGGCCCGCGGCGCAAGGGTCAAATGCGCGCGGGTCGGCCCGCGCGCTAACGTGCTCACATGGTCACCCCTGAGGTACGCAACATCGACGACGCCCTCGCACGGATCGCGGAGCCGTGGCAGCCGCACCGGCTCGCGAGCATCAACGACTACGACGTGAAGGTGGTGCGGCTGCTCGGCGAGTTCGTCTGGCACAGTCATCCGGAGACCGATGAGCTGTTCCTGGTGCTCTCCGGCCGGCTCACGATCCAGTTGCGCGACCGCGACGTCGAGCTCGGCCCGAACGACGTGTTCGTGGTGCCGCGCGGGGTCGAGCACTGTCCGAAGACGGATGGCGAGGTCACCGCGATGCTCATCGAGCCGCAGGGCACCATGAACACGGGGGATGCGCCCGGGGAACGCACGTCGCCGCTGCGCGAGCTCGGGTAGGGCGAGCTCGGGTAGGGCGAGCTCGGGTAGGGCAGGGCTCGGGTCGGGCCGGGCTCGGCCGAACGGGGATTGACCGGATGCACGGCCCGGGGTTGCATGGCCCCATGCTGATGCGAACGGCGCGCTTCGCTCTCGTCGTCGCCCTCGCGGTGGCCGGCCTCACCGCCTGCGAGACGGTCGCGCCGCCCACGAGCGACACGACGGCCGCCGCGCTGATCGACGTGGTCGGGAAGCCCTCCGACCTGGCGGCGAAGCTGCTGCGCGGGGCGGACTACCAGGTGGTGGTGCACAACGCGGAGGGGGACGCGGTCGCGCTCTCCCCGAAACGACTCGTCACCGCGCAGAGCCCGGTGGGCGGCACGAAGCTGAACCCCGGGCGCACCGTCATCATCACCGTCGGTGACTGAGGCTCCGCTGAGCACGCCGACGTGCGTGGAATGTCCGGTTCGGCTGAAGTTCGACTCGACATCCGGCGCAACTCGAGGCGGGCTGGGTCAGAGGCCGCCGGTGACCCGGATGGTGGTGCCGGTCGCGTACGACGCGTCGTCGGAGAGCAGCCATGCGACGGCGCCCGCGATCTCGTCGGGCTGTCCGCCGCGGCCCAGCGGGACCGTCGGGGCCACGACCTCCGGCCTGTCGGGTTCGGGGTGGAACCCGGTGTAGATCGTGCCGGGAGCGACGCCGTTCACCCGGATGCCCAGCCGGGCGACCTCCTTCGAGAGTCCGACGGTCACGGCATCCACCCCGGCCTTCGCCGCCGCGTAGTGCACGTAGCGGTCGGGGCTGCCGAGGTACGCGGACGCCGACGAGATGTTCACGATCGACCCGCCGCCGTTTGTGCTCATCGCTCGGATCGCGTGCTTGGCGCAGATCAGCACGCCGACGAGGTCGACGTCGATGTCCCGTCGCACGGCGGCGATGTCCGCGTCGGCGAGCGGGCCGAATGCGCTCGCGGATCCGGCGTTGTTGACCAGACCGGTCACGGGGCTGAAGCCGGCCGCGGCCGCAGCGGCGAACAGTGCTTCGACCTGGGACTCGTCGGTCGTGTCGAGCTCGACGGTCAGCGCGCGCCGGCCGGCACTGCGCACGGCGGCGGCCACCTCGTCGGCGGCGTCTGCATCGGTGCGATAGCCGACGACGATGTCGTGTCCTTCGGCGGCGAGACGCCGGCAGATCGCGGCGCCGATTCCCCGGCTCCCGCCGGTCACGATCGTCAGGGGCATGCCATCACCCTACGACGCCCGCGCGCCTTCTTAACGACGCCCGCGCATCGCCCGCGGGCGCGTCAGAGGAGCTCGTCGAGGCGCGAGAGCAGGTCGGCCGGGTCGTCGAAGAGGTCCCACGCTCCGGCATCCAGGAGCTCCGACGGGCCGACGCCGCCGCAGAGCATCCCGATCGACCGGATGTGCGCCCGCGCCGCCGCCTTCAGGTCCCAGACCGAGTCGCCCACCATCAGCGCCTCCGACGGGCTCGCGCCCGCTCGATCGAGCGCCACCTCCAGGATGCCCGGATCCGGCTTCGCCTCTTCCACGTCGTCGGCCGACGTCGCAGCCCGGATCGCATCGTCGGCACCGATCGCCGCGCGCAGCAGCTCCAGTTCGTCATCCGGGGCACTCGTCGCGAGCACAACGGTGATGCCGCGGCCGCTGAGTTCGCGGAGCAGTTCGGCGGCCCTGCTGAACGAACGCAGCCGGGGAGCGAGCTCGCGGTAGTACTGGGAGTGCAGGTCTTTCGCGCGCGAGTTCCAGTCGTCGTCGTGCTCACCCGCGACGGAGCGGAGCAGCCGGCTCGAGTCCTGGCCGATCGCGCGGTGGATGCGCCACGCATCCACGGGCTGCCCGAGCTCGGCGAACGCGCGCTGCCAGGCGTCCACGTGCAAGAAGTTGGAGTCGACCAGTGTGCCGTCGACGTCGAAGAGAACTGCGGAAAGACTCATCCTTCATCTGTACCCGCGCGGGACGCGGGCGCAAGCCCCTGTCGCATCGGTCGTTTGCGGCGCACACTCCCGCGCATGAGCGCAGAAGACTTCACACCGACCACCGCGATCGTCACGGGATCCGATTCCGGCATCGGGAGGGCCACCGCCGTCGCCCTCGCCGAGGCGGGAATGGACGTCGGCGTCACGTGGCATTCCGACGAGGACGGCGCGAACGAGACGGCGCGGCTGGTGCGCGAGGCAGGCCGTCGTGCCGTCGTCACGCAGCTCGACACCACCGATGCCCCGGCGTGCGGCGATGTGATCGATGCGCTCGCCGACGAACTCGGTGGCTGCGACGTCTTCGTGAACAACGCGGGCGTGAACGGCGGGCCTGCGTTCTTCGACACCGACTGGGAGACGTGGCGCACGACGGTCGCCGCCGACCTGGACGGACCGTTCGTCTGCATCCAGCGCCTCGCCCGCCGGCTCGTCGACGCCGACCGCGGCGGTCGCATCATCGCCGTCACGAGTGTCCACGAGCACCAGCCCCGCGTCGGCTCCGCAGCCTACGACGCCGCCAAGCACGGGCTCGGCGGCCTGATCAAGACGCTGGCCCTCGAGCTCGGTGAGTACGGCATCACCTGCAACTCGGTGGCGCCGGGGGAGATCTCGACGCCGATGAACGACGCGGACGACGAGGACCCGCGCGCCGTGCACCGCCCGGGCATCCCGCTCGGCCGCCCGGGGGACGCCCGTGAGGTGGCGGCGGTCATCGCGTTCCTGGCGTCACCGGCCTCGGCGTACGTCACCGGCGCGTCCTGGACGGTCGACGGCGGGATGCTGCAGATGGGCCCGCAGGCGGGATCGCACCTGACCAGCGACGACTGGCGGCGGGCGTAGACGGACCCGAGGTCGCGGGCGCGATATGGTCCGACTGTGAGTGACAAAGACGACAAACGTGCGAGGAACGTCGCGCCGGAGCATCGCTGGCCGGCCGTGTTCGCCACCCTCGTGGCGCTCGCCGCCTACGCGATCCTGCCCAGCGTCGTTCCGTTGATCGAGCGCTACGTCGTCGTCGGCATCTGCCTGGTGCTGCTGATCGTCCTCATCGCCTACAACCCGCACCACCTCACGAAGGAATCGCGCTGGTCGCGACGCCTCGAGATCGCCCTCGCGATCCTGATCCTCGTCGCGAACCAGGTCGCGTTCGTGGAGACGATCATCCGGCTGCTCGCCAAGCACGGTAACGGGTACGAGCTGCTGTTCGCGTCGCTGCAGGTCTGGGTCACGAACGTGATCGCGTTCGCGCTCATGTACTGGGTGCTCGATCGGGGCGGTCCCGTCTCTCGTGTGTCCGTGGCGCGGCACGAGCTTCCGCTGGCCGACTTCCGCTTTCCGCAGGACGAGGACCACGACGCGATCGACGAGGTGGCGCGCGGCTCCAGCCAGAAGATGGACTGGGTGCCCAACTACGTCGACTACTTCTATTTCTCGCTCTCGAACTCGATGGCGTTCAGCCCGACCGACACGATGCCCCTGACCCACCGCGCGAAACTGCTGATGTCGCTCGAGTCGTTCGGCGGGTTCGTGCTGCTCGCGCTGGTGATCGCGCGCGCGGTGTCGCTGATCGGCTGAGGCGGCCTGCCTGCTCGCTGCCGCCCGCCCGCCCGCCCGCTGCCGCGCAAGTCCGGAAGCCTGAGCTGCGCACGGCTCGATCATCCGGAGTTATGCGCAACGCGGCGGCGTGTCGACCCGGAGTTCCGGAGTTATGAGGACGGCGGAGCGCCAGGCCCGGGCGGGTTCCCGGACGACCGCGCGAGCCAGCGGGAATGCGAGCGCAGCGCGTGGAACACCGCGAGCCGGATGATCAGGTACAGCGCGCCGGCGATCACCGCCAGGAACACGACGTAAAGGATGATCCCGAGCCAGGGGAAGCCGATCAGCGGCGATGATTCCATGATCGCGAGCATACCGATCGTCCGGTTCGTGATCGCGTGCCCGCCCAGCGAACCGCCGCACAATTCCGGAACTCTGAACCGCCGACGGCTCAGTCATCCGGAGTAAGGCGGAACGCGGCGGCGCGTCGAGCCGCGATTCCGGAGTTATGAGCCGAGGGCGGAGGCGAGTGAGGGAGCGGGCGTGGGCGAGAGCGCCTGCGCGGGCGGGTGGCGCACCACCCGCCCGCGGCCGGCCTAGCGCACCGGTTCGAGCGCGCGAACGTCGGCGACGGCTCGGGTGCGCACGGACTCGTAGGCGCCCAGGATGATGCCGAGTACCTCGATTCCTTCCTTCTGCGTGTGCAGTGGGCGTGTGTCGTCGAGGATGCTCCGCGCGAAGTGTGCCACTTCGGCGCCGAATTCGTGCACGGGCTCCAGGTCGAGCACCACCGGGTCCTCGCCGCGTACGTGGTAGCTGAGGGTGGTCCCGTCGCTGGTCAGCGAGCCGAGCGAACCGACGGCGCTGAACCGTTCGGTGCTGTCCGCGGCCTCGTATGCCCAGCTGGTGACGATCGTGCCGATCACACCGTTGTCGAACCGGACGATCACCGTCGCGGAGTCCTCGCCCTCCATGAACGTCAGCCGGTGGGTTGCCAGCATCGCGGTGACTTCCACCGGGGATCCGCCGGCCAGGTGCAGCAGCAGGTAGGTCGGGTGGTAGCCGGTGTCGATCAGTTCGCCGCCGCCGCTGGTCTTCGCGTGCGCACGCCATCCCATGTTCTCGGGGTCGAAGTCGTTGTAGAAGCTGTCGGTGGTGCGCACTTCGTACACCTGCCCGATGGTCCCGGCGTCGATCAGCTCCTTGGCCTTGGCGACCGCGGGGAGGAACAGCTGATTGTGTGCGCACATCAGTGTGACGCCGGCATCCTCGACGGCGGCGCTGACCTCGCGCGCCTCGTCGAAGCTGAGGCACAGCGGCTTCTCGCAGAGGATGTGCTTGCCTGCGCGGGCGGCCGCGACGATGGCTTCTTTGTGGAGGTGGTGCGGGAGGCAGATGTCGACGGCGTCGATGTCGGCGTCGGCGAGCATCCGGTGGTAGTCGGCGTAGATCGCGGCGCCGGTGTCGCCGGCGCGCGCCTCGGCGCTCTCGCGCACGGGGTCGGCCACGGCGGCGAAGGTGACCGTCTCCGGGTTGCGGAGATAGCCGGCGACGTGGGCTCCGGCGATGCCGCCGGCGCCGATGAGTCCGATGCGGACGGGGGTGGTCATAATGGTGATTCTCCTGAGGATTCGTGGGGTCGTTGAAGGGCCGAGCGTGCTCGGTGGAGGGAACGGACGGGACCGCATCCGGATGCGCGTGCTGCGCCCGGCCGGTCAGCGGACGGGTGCGGCCTCGAGCGCGACCCGAGTGCCGGATGCGGCGGACTCGTTGGCCGCGACGACCATGCGGGTGAGCTCGATCGCGGTGCGGATGTTCACGTCGGCAGTAGTGCCGTCGTGGATGTGGCGCACCCACTGGGCGAAGGCGTCCGGTTGCGCCGGCGGCAGGGGGAGTTCCTGCCAGTCGTCGCCGAACGCGCCGCCCTTCGCGAGCAGGCGCTCGCCTCCGAAGCCGAAGATCACGGAGGCTTCCGTGCCGTGCAGCTCGATGGTGAACGCGCCGGGCGACGTCACGACGCTCGCCTCGAACACGCCGAGATGGCCGCCGGGGAACTCAGCTGTGACGGTCGCGTTGTCGTCGACCTCGCGGCCGGTGACGCTGCCGTAGGTGGCCGTGATCCCGATCGGCTCCGCCTGATGGAAGAGCCGGGTGAGGTACGCGGGATGGCAGCCGAGGTCGGTGAGCGCGCCGCCGATGGCCTCGGACGGATAACCGAATCGGTCGGGCAGCCAGCCTGCGACCCACCCGTCGTGGGCGAGCCGCACGCGCGAGTAGGTGAGGTCGCCGAGCGAGCCGTCGTCGATGATCTGCTGGATCGCCTGCGTGTAGTCGTCGTACAGCCGGGGCAGAGAGACGACCAGGGCGACACCGGCATCGGATGCCGCGGCGACGATGTCCTCCGCCTCCGCGACCGTGGGAGCGAGCACCTTCTCGGTGAAGATGTGCTTTCCGGCGGCGGCGGCCTTGAGCATCACCTCGTGGTGCTGGTCGGTGCTGGTCGTGATCGTGACGCCGTCGAGCTCTGGCCGAGCGAGCAGTTCGTCGAGGTCGGCGACGAACTCGACTCCGAACTCCTCGGCGGCCGCGCGGCCGCGCTGCTCGTCGTCGTCCCAGACGGCCACCAATTCGGTGTCCGGATGTTCGCGTGCTGATCTCGCGTAGTCGCCGGCGTGAACGTGCCAAAAGCCGATTGCGGCGACGGTGAGAGGGGTTGGCATGCCGTGAGGCCTCCTTGCCATGTCGTGTGCTGAGCGCGCGAACCCATCAAGCCTATCCAGGGGGCCGACGGGAGGGAATCGATCTCGGCGCCGCTTTCCAATAACTCGCATCACGTTCGGCAATGCAATCAGTTCGAACGTTGACAGTTAGAGATCAAACAGTTAGACTCCTGATTATGAACGAACGGGAGAACGCGCCCAGCAGCGGCCTCGAGCTGCTCCGCTGGATCGGCTGGGCCCAGCGCAAGGCCGGCGAAGAGTGGATGAAGGAGCGCGAGCTCACACCTGAGCAGGCCTTCACCCTGGGTTATCTCGAGCAGAACCCGGGCGCGATCCAGCGCGACATCGCGCAGATCAGCCGAACGAGCGCGGCAAGTGTCTCGAGCCTTCTGCAGGGGCTCGAACGCCGCGGCCTCGTCGAGCGCCGCACCGAACCCGGCAACGAACGCAGCAAGCGCGTCTACGCCACACCGATCGGCGCCGAGCTCGTCGCCGGCTTCGAAGAAGCGATGGCGGCCGCCGACGACAAGATCCTCGCGCCGCTCGACGAGACCGAGCGGGCGACCCTCCAGACCCTCCTCAGAAAGATCACCGCGGAACTGCCGCAACCCACACGGTCGTAACCCGGCGGTCATAGCCACGCGGTCGTAACCGCGCTCAGAACCTCCGCAACACCCACACCATCTTCCTCGCCGTGCCGGCGTCCGTCGGCGCGCGCTCCGCCCTGCCCGGAAAGGAGCAGCTCATGAGCACCACGAACCTCGAAACCCCGGTGAAGGCCGACGCCGTCGGCTCCAACCGTTGGTACCTCTCGACGGCCCCGATCATCCGAGCCCTCGTGCACCTCTGCGTGCCGATGGCCGCCGCGATGATCGTCGGCGCGGTCTACAACGTCATCAACGCCGGCTTCATCGGCTCGCTGCACGACAGCGCTCTGCTCGCCGCCATCACCTTCGGTACGCCGATCCTCGGTCTCGTGATGGCCGTCGGCGGCGTATTCGGCGTCGGTGGCGGCGCGCTCATCTCCCGTCTGCTCGGCGCAGCGGAGCACGATCCGGCCAAGGCCGGTGAGATCAAGCACGTCTCGTCGTTCGCCCTCTGGGGTTCCGTGATCGCGGGCGTCGTGCTCGGCGGCGCCGGACTGCTCCTGCTGGGGCCGCTCGTCTCGCTGCTCGGCGCGGATGCTGCAGCCGGTCCCGCGACCAGCGCCTACGTCGCCGTCATGCTCGCCTTCGTACCGGTGCTGGCCGCCGCCTTCTGTCTGGAGCAGCTGGTGCGGGCGGAAGGGGCGTCGCGCCAGGTGATGATCGGCCTCATCGCCTCGACGATCGCGAATCTCGTCTTCGACGTGCTCTTCATCCTGGTGCTGCACTGGGGCGTCGCGGGTGCAGCCCTGGCCATGGGGCTCTCGAACCTCGGCGTCGTCGCCTACTTCGTGATCTGGCTGCAGCGGAACAGCGAGCACGTCAGCCTCGCGCCGCGTTGGTTCACCCTCTCGGCCGCCGTGCTCAAGCCCGTCTTCGGTGTCGGTGTTGGCGAGCTGCTCCAGGCCTCGTTCCTGATCGTCACGTCCCTCGTGCTCAACAACCTCGCAGCCGCCTACGGCGACGGTCCGCTCGCCGCCATGGGCGTCGCGGTCCGTATCGCGCAGGTGCCGGAGTTCCTGCTGATGGGCGTGACGCTCGGGGTGCTGCCGCTCCTGGCCTATGCGTACGGAAAGGGCGACAAGAGCCGTCTCACGTCGGCGCTGCGAGCCTCCGCGATCACGGTGGGCGGCGTCGGAGTGGTCTTCTCGGCGGTGGTGTTCCTCTTCCGCGACCAGGTGTTCTCCGCCTTCGTGCCCGACCCCTCCGTGCTCGCCATCGGGGTCACCATCCTGACGGCACAGCTCGTGGCGATGATCGCGAACGGATTCGCGGGGCTCATCACGTCGCTGTTCCAGGCCACCGGACGCGCCCTCGCGGCGACGACCATGTCGATGACGCAGGGCATCCTGTTCATCCCGATCGTGATCCTCGGCAACCTCTGGTTCGGGCTGCCCGGCATCATCTGGGCGCTGACGGTCACCGAGGGCCTCGTGTTCCTGGTCGGTGTCGCGATGTGGCTCGCGTCGCGGCGCGGGATCGATCGCGGCCTCGCCGAGGGCAGCCCCGAACGCGCCGACGAGGTGCTCGAGCAGGCAGCGGCCTGACCTGCGCGTGGCTGCGGCCTCTAATCGGAAATCGGGATCCGTGTCAATCCCCCCGGCGTGAGGCGCGATCCGTCGGATAATTAGGGCAAACTTCTGAGCATGGGAAAACTCGTGTACGGAGCAGGTCAGGAGTATGACCTCGACGACCGGGTGCTGACTCACGTCAAGCTCGCGATCGTCGCCAAGCTCCGTCGTCACGAGAGCTTCCTGCTCAACTGGGATGTGCCCGTCGAGCAGGGTTCCGGCCGTGTCTCGCTGTGGATCAGCCGCGAGGTCCCGCTCGTGTTCCAGTTCAGCGGGAGCAGGCCGCCCGCGATCAACACCGTCTGGCTGGAGGCGCTCATGCACACATCGCAGCGCACGGGCGGCATGGTCGTGATGAGTGAAGAAGAGGCCGAGAGGCACCTTCCGGAATAGTGCTCGCCTCCAGTGGCGATACGGTGCGAGGATGAAGCATGGGGACTCTGATCTACGGGGCAGGTGCCCGCTACGAGTTCGACGATCGGGTGCTCTCGCACCTGAAGATCGCCGTCACCACCAAGCTCCGGATGCACGAGGGCTTCCTGGTCAGCTGGGCTCAGCCGCCGGAGCGCGGCTCCGGTCGGGTCAGCCTGTGGCTCTCACCGGCGATCCCGGTGCAGTACGTGTTCGAAGCGACCAAGCCGCCGACGCTCAACCGTGAGTGGCTGGAAGCGATGATGCTGTCGGCCACCAGCTCCCGTGGCCTCATCGTGATGGCCGAGGACGAGGTCGCGGAGTACCTGCAGCGCGGGGAGTGACCGGCGGGGAGTGATCGGCGGGGCGGCCCGGGGCACCCGGCGAGCCACGGCGGGGTCATTGCGTCGCGCGCAGTGCCTTCTCGGCCTCGCGGACCGCCGCGTGCGCCTGGGTGATGCGCCGGCGTAGCTCGCGCTCGGCCGCTCGCGATTCGGTCAGCTCGTCCTGCGTGCGCTCGAGCCGGCGTGCGAGGTCGTCGCGTTCGGCCTCCAGATCACTCCTGCGGTCGACCTCCTCGTCGAGTTCGTCGTCGAGGGTGTCCGCCGCTGCCCTGGCGTGCTCGAGCGCCTTCTCGGCCGATCGGATGCGTCGCTCACGCTCTCTGCGGTCGCTCGCCGACTCGGCCGACTCCTTCTGCTTCGTGGCGGCCGCCGCTCGATCGGCGCGCGCGGGTGCGGAACGCTGGAGCGCATCCGGGTCGATCGGGAGCGCGACCGCGTCGGTCACGTCCACCTGATCGACGCCGGTGGACTCGAGCCCGCGCACGAGCATCCCGCTGTGCACCGCCGCGGCTGCCGCAGGATCGATCACGGCTGCTTGCAGCGTCTCCTCGATCTCGCGCACGACGGACGCACTCGCACCCTCGACGTGACGCGAGGCGGACTGCAGCAGGCGCTGCCGTTCGGCGGTCGCCGCCCGGATCTCGTCACGGTCGCGCGCGGCGAACGCTTCCCGCATCCGGTCGCCGACCTCGAGGATCGCGTCGATCACCTCCGGATGCTCGCGCACCAGCGCGTTGATGGCGGCAGCGGCGGCGGACGGTTTGCGCAGCGCCTTGATCTCCTTCGCGAGGGATTTGTCCGCACCGGACGCGGCGGCGTTCCTCGACGCGGTGAAGTCCCCCGCCGGTTTGCCGTACAACTCGTCCGCGACCTCGCGCAGTCCCATGTCGCGAGTGTACGACGGTCGCGCGTGTGCGATGGTGCGGGGCCGGCCGTCAGTGGTTGCGCAGCGCCGTGATCAGCTGCGACTTGTTCTTCTTCGAGTAGCCGGTGAGCCCGATCTCTTTGGCGCGCTTCTTGAGGTCGGCGACGGTCCAGTCGTCGTACGATCCGGATTCGCCTCCCTTGCGTCCGACCGAGGAGCGCCCGCGGGCGGCGGCGGCGTTCGAGATGCGTGCCGACTTCTCTTTGGAGTTGCCCTCTTTTCGGAGGTCCTCGTACAGTTTCTGGTCCTTCAGCTGGGGTTCGCTCTGCGGCATCGCCGGCTCCTTCCGTCACTCGGGATCGCTGGGTCCGGGTGTCCGGGGTCCGGCGATCCGGCGATCCGGCGCGGACGGTACTCGCGCCTGCCCGGTGGTTCTACCCCGCGGCTCGGCGCGGCTGCCGGAAAGGCGGCTGCGTAACTCCGGAAGGTCGGCGGCGAGGACGGCGTGTCCGGGCGTAATTCCGGAACGTCGGGGCGGTAGCGCGCGGAGTTCCGGAGTTGCGGGCGGTGACTCCGAACGGCTGACCCCCTTAACGGCGAAACCCCCGGATGCACGAGCATCCGGGGGTTCGACGTTGCTGTCGGCGGTCAGACCGAGCGACGGCCGCTGATCATGCGTACCAGCCACACGATGACGGCGAACACCAGGAGGATGATTCCCACCCAGAGCAGCCAGTTGAGGGCCTGAACGAACCCACCGGTGAACAGGAGCACGATCGCGACGATCGCGATGATGATGAGCAGAATGTTCATTGCCGATACCTGCTTTCTACGTAGCGGGCCCACCTGGGGATCGGAGGACCGGAAGCGACATTAGGCGCATCGTCGAATCGGGTCGAGGCCTTGACCCGGCATCCCGCTCGTGGTTGGGTCCGCGCACGTAGCGCGCGGACCCAGCACGGGCAGGTCGTCCGTCGATCAGACGCGCGGCGCCTTGGAGGCCTTGACCGCGGCGAAGTAGGCCGAGGCCGGCTTCAGCCAGATCAGGATGGTCGCCACGATCGCGAGCACCACCTGCAGCGCACCGGCGCCGAAGCCCCAGGGCACGTTGATCAGCGAGAGCACCGTCAGGATCGTGAGGATGATCCGCGACCAGTTGGCGCCGCGGCGCATGAACCAGGCGAAGAGCACGAAGACGATGGCCCAGAAGATCAGCGTGATGATCGCGAGGGTCGTGCCGACCGCGATCGACGCGTCGGCGAGCTGGTCGATGGTCATGCCGTTCGTCTTCACGTTGCTGTTCTGCAGCGAGTCGATGGTCGACTGACGGCTCGAGCCGAGGATCACGACGGTGATGATGCCGCTGATCACGCTGAGCACGGCCGCACCGATGTAGAGCCAGAACGCGATGTTGACCTGGCTCGGCAGGGTCGTCGGAGCGGCGGCGGGCGCGGCGGGTGTGGCCGCATAGGAGGGGAAGGCGCCAGGAGCGGAAGCGGGCGGCGCGGGCGGATACGCGGCGTCGGGCGCCGGCGGGGCCGGCGGGACCGGGGCGGCGGGAGGAACGGACCCGGCGGCGTCGGGCGCCGGCACGGAGCCGTCCGAGGCGGGCTGGTCCGGCTTGCTGTCGTCGTTGGGAATAGTCATGCCGCGACCCTACTGCGGGACAGACCTTGCTGACCACCCCCCACGCGCTGGATGACGCACACCGGTATTTCAGTCGTCTTCGTCGATGGGTGCCAACGGCTTCGTGGCCGGTCCTTCGAGGTTGGTGCCGTCCGCAGCGAACCGGGATCCGTGCAGCGGGCAGTCCCACGAGAGTTCGGCGTCGTTCCAGCGCACGACGCCGCCGAGGTGCGTGCACACCGCCGACAGCGCGCACGTGCGCCCGTCGACCGTGGAGACGGCGACCGGAGCGGCCCCGCGATGTCCGACCACCCCGGTGCGCTCGGGCGGGGGCGTGGTGTGCGCGCCGAGTGACGGGCCGGTCTCCGCCGCAGCCCAGTGCGTCGCCGCCTCCTTGCCGACCGCCGCATTGAAGCCGGCCCCGGTCGCAAGATCGACCGGATGCGTCACCCGGTGGTGGAGGACACGCGCCCACTCCGGCTCTTCGTCATCCGTGAGGCTCGCGCTGAGGCTGATGGCGGCCGCGATCGCGTTCGTCAGTCCCCACTTGTTGTAGCCCGTCGCGAGGTAGAGCCGGCCGCGGCCGCGGGGCAGCCAGCCCACGAACGGCACCTGGTTCGCGGAGCGGTAGTCCTGCGCCGCCCACCAGTGCGTGCGCTCCGCGCCGGGGAAATGCTCCTGCGCCCACAGTGTCAGGTCGGCGAGCAGTTCGGCCGGCGAGTCGGCGCGCCCGGCCGGATGCCCGTTGCCGCCGACGAGGAGCAGTTCGCGGCCATCCAGGGCCGCCACCGCAGCCGGCGCCGTGGCGGTACGGAGCGAACGCGTCGGCGCATCCGCCGACAGGTACATCCCGGCCGGGATGTCGCCGGGCACCGTGAACGCCGTGAGGTAGGAACGCAACGGTTCGAGCTTGGCGAAGTACAGTCCGCGGTCGAGGATCGGCGTGCCCGTCGCGAGCAGCACCCTGCCCGCGCGCGTGCGTCCGGAGGTGCTGGTGACAACGGCGGGATCGGAGGCGGAGACATCCGTCACCCGCTCGCCCTCCACGATCACGCCGCCGAGCGCCCGTACGTCTTCTGCCATCGCGCGCAGAACCGCCACCGGGTCGAACTGCGCCTGATCCGCGAGACGCACGGAGGCCGTCACGGTGAAGGGCAGGTCTCCCGGCTCATCGTCGACGGGAAGGCCGGCGATGAGGGCCGCCTCGGCCTCGGCCCGGATGGCCCTGGCGCCGTCGTCGGTGGTCGCGTAAGTGAACGCATCCCGCACGTCGTAGGGCACGCCGCGGTCCTGCAGGTAGTCGAGCAGCCAGCCCTGGCCGTCGGTGTTGCCGTCGACATAGGCGCTGAGCACGCGGTCTGAGGCGTGGCGCTTGATCTGCGACAGCACGGTGCCCTGCAGCAGGCTGAGCTTTCCGGTCGTGTTCCCGGTCGTCACCGCGCCCACCGTGCGTGCCTCGAGCACGGCGACCCGCGCCCCGCGACGGGCGGTCATCAGGGCGGTCGCGAGTCCGGTGATCCCGGCGCCGACGATGACGACGTCGTACTGCCCGTCGTCCTCGAACGGATCGGTCGGGATCGGGGCGGTGGCGTCCAGCCAGAGGGAGGTCATTTCGTTACGACAGGGAATCGAAGTCGAACCAGAACGCGTCGTCGTCCTCGTCCCCTTCGCCGGTCCCGGCGGACTCGCGTGGGATGCTCGCCGTCTCGATGCGAATCTTCGTGGCGCTGGTCACGAAAACCTCGCTGGGCGGACGGCTCGACTGCGTGATGGGCACGAACGCACCGGCGGCCCGGCTCGCTTCGACGACGCGCTCCTTCAACTGCTCGACAGGAGCTCGATCGACGAAAGTGAACCGCAGGTCGTCGATGTAGACATGGTACACCTGCATGCCCTCTCCCCGTTTGCTATCTGGTGCGGGATAGTACGCGCGCCACGCGATCGCACCAGGGGGTCGGGCCGAAGTGATCGGTTCCGCTCAGCGATCCCAGGGCTTCTGAGGCGCGTTCTCGGCGTCTTCTCGGCGCTTTCCGCTCAGAGGTAATCGAGGTCGAGCCCCGCTGTCTCGTCGGTTCCGTCGGCGACGTACTCGGCCCGCCGCGGGCCCAGCGCCCGGATCTCCTTCTCGCACGCGGCGACGAAATCGGCATCGACGATCTCCGGATGCTCGGATGCCTCCTCTTCGGCGAGCATCTGACTCGCCGGCCCCAGCAGGAGGAGAACAGGCTTCACGAGTCCGTCGTCCGCGAGAGCCGGTGCGCGCACCTCCGCCGCGGACTCGTTCGTCGCGAGTACGGCTGCGTAGCGGAGCAGGACCTCGGCTATAGCGTCGCCGGTCAACAGCGAGCCGCTGGCGTAGTGGATGCGTTTCATCACCCAGTCATACGAGGGTGTCGGCCCGTGGTCAAGGGCGCACGGCTGCGTGTTTGCGGAACTGCAAGCTCTCACGCAAGCCCCTTGCGCGCTCCGGAGGCCGGGCGTTCACTGCCCCCATGACCGATTCGACAACGAGCACCGCTCCGCTCAGCGCCATCGCCCTCGTCTGCACGCTCAAGCCCTCTCCGGCGGAATCCAGCAGCCAATTGCTCGCGACGCAGATCCTCGACGAGTTGGCGGCGAACGAGGTCACCGGCACCGCGGTGCGCCTCGCCGACTACGACGTGAAGGCCGGTGTTGAACTCGACGAGGGCGACGGTGACGCATGGCCGCGCATCCGGGAGCAGATCATCGCCTCCGACATCCTGGTCATCGTCACACCGACGTGGATGGGTCACCTGTCGAGCATCGCCCAGCGGGCGCTCGAACGACTGGATGCCGAACTGTCCGAGACCGACGACAAGGGCAGGCCACTGGTCGAGGGCAAGGTGGCGGTCGTCGGTGTCGTGGGCAACGAGGACGGAGCGCACGCGATCGCCGCGGACCTGTTCCAGGGGCTCAACGATGTCGGGTTCAGTATTCCGTCGCAGGCATCCACCTATTGGAACGGCGAGGCGATGGGGAGCGTGGACTACAAAGACCTGGACGAGACCCCCGAGTCCGTCGCGAGCACGACGGCCTCGATGGCGAAGAACGCGGCGCACCTGGCGCGGGTGCTGCGCGCACAGCCCTACCAGCACTGAGGTCACGGCGCTAAGGTCCCGACCCGGTCGCGGGGATAGCATGAGGCCTCGTGACCGATCCCGATCCCACGCTCGTGGCGCGGCTGCGCGCAGCCGGATGCGTCTTCGCTGAAGACGAGGCGCTGCTGCTCGCAGAGGCGGCCGACTCGCCCGAACGGCTCGAGGAACTGGTCTCGCTGCGCGTCGCCGGGCATCCCCTCGAGACGTTGCTCGGGTGGGCCGAGTTCTGCGGACTCCGGATCGTCGTCGAACCGGGCGTGTTCGTCCCGCGCCAGCGCACCGAGTTCCTCGTCGATCTCGCCGTCGGTCTGGGCACGCCGGAGTCGGTGGTGCTCGATCTCTGCTGCGGAGCCGGGGCGATCGGCGCGGCCATCGCATCCCGGCTGGGTTCGGGAGTCGAGCTCGTCGCCGCCGACATCGAGCCCGCCGCCGTGCGGTGCGCGCGGGCGAACATCGAGCCGGCCGGGCGCGTGTTCGAGGGGGACCTCTACGATGCGCTGCCGCCGGAGCTGCAGGGGCGTGTGGACCTGCTCGCCGTCAACGCGCCCTACGTGCCGACGGACTCCATCCGGATGATGCCCCCGGAGGCGCGCGACTACGAGCCGGCGATCGCGCTCGACGGCGGCGCCGACGGCCTGGACGTGCAGCGCCGCGTGGCCGCGGGTGCGCCGACCTGGCTGGCGCCGGGCGGCTCTCTGCTCATCGAGACGAGCATGCCGCAGGCCGAGCGGTCGGCCGCGCTCTTCGCGGCTGCGGGGCTGGAGAGCCGGATCGAGCACTCGGACGATTTCGATGCGACGGTGGTCGTCGCCACCAGGCGCCGGCTCGGCGACACCGCGCGGCGCGGCTAGGCTCAGTCTCCATGGCATCCGGTCACGAGTTCTTCAGTAATGCCTCTCCCGAGCAGGTGCGTTCGGTGGTGGCGCAGGCCCTCACCGAACGCGGGTTCACGCTCGAGTCGACGCCAGCGGGCGGGTTCGTCGCGAAGCGCGGCAGCGTGCTGATGACGGTGCTGTTCGGAGGCCTCTCCGGCCGCCAGCTCGCCATGTCGTTCACCGTGCAGATCATGCACCTCGACGGTCAGATCGTCACGCGGCTCGGACGGGTCGCAGCCGGCGCCGTCGCAACGGGCGGAGCGCTCGGGGCCACGAAGACCGACACGGTGTTCAAGGAGACCGCCAATGCCATCGGCGCCGCGCTCGCTGCCGCCGGCATCCTGGCGTCGTCCCGCCAGGTCTCCTAGCGCGGCAGCCTTCCTTACGGGCGGAGTCTTCCGCCCGTCGTGGCAACGGCCGCGGCAACGTCTCGGCGCCGTTCGATTCGCCCTAGGCTGGGCGGATGGGCGGTGTGGTGGTCGGATTCGCGATCATCGCGTTCGTCATCGTCGTCGGTTACTTCGCGGGGCGATTCGGCATCGGCGGCCCGCAGGCGGCGTTCGTGCTCAACCGCATCGCCTTCTTCATCACCAACCCGGCGCTGCTCTTCGTCACCCTGGCCAAGGCCGACCTGCACGTGGTGTTCTCTACGCAGGTGGTCGTCGCTGCGGTCGCGGCCCTCGTCGCCGTCGGAGCGTTCGTGCTGCTGTCGCGGCTGTTCTTCCGTCGCGGCGCCGCCGAGACGACGATCGGCGCGCTGGGCGCCGGCTACGTGAATGCGAACAACATCGGTCTCCCGGTCGCGGTCTACGTGCTCGGCAACGCCTCGTACGTCGCGCCGGTGCTGCTCCTCCAGCTGATCGTCTTCGCCCCGATCGCCCTCACGGTGCTCGACGTGTCGTCCCGCGGAAGCGTGTCCCTGCGCTCGATCCTGACGCAGCCCATCCGCAACCCGATGATCATCGCGTCGGTGGCCGGCATCCTGGTCGATCTGAGCGGCCTGACGATCCCGGATGCCGTCTTCCAGCCGTTCGTGCTGCTGGGCGGCGCCGCCGTGCCGCTCGTGCTGATGGCGTTCGGGATGTCGCTCTACGGCTCGCGTCCGCTGCGCGCCGACCAGGGGCGAGTCGAGATCATCACGGCGGCCGTGCTCAAATCGGCGGTGATGCCGCTGGTCGCGTTCCTGGTCGCCTCGCTCGTCTTCGGGCTGCACGGACAGAGCCTGTTCGCCGCGGTCGCGCTCGCGGCGCTGCCGACGGCGCAGAACGTCTACAACTTCGCGGCGCGCTACGAGCGGGGCGTGGCGATCGCCCGCGACACGGTGCTGCTCACGACGGTGCTGGCGATCCCGGCGCTGCTGCTGATCGCGGCGCTCCTGGCCCCGTGACCGGGCTGCCCGCACCTGCGTTCCGTCGCAAATGAGGGGTCCCGGCTACTCGAAGACGGGGGTGACGAAGCGCCGCTCGTAGCGACGGATGCAGCCGGTGTCGCGAGCCAACTGCAACGCCGCCTGGCACTCCGGATCCGTGGTGGCCGCCGTGCGGTAGCGCTCGTACTCGGCGAGCGACGGGAAGGTGAACAGCGCGAACGCCTCGTCGCTGTCGCCCTCGCTCGGCATGAAGTAGCCGTGGTGGTTTCCGCCGAGCTTCTCGACGAGCCGGATCCAGCGCTTGCCGTACTCGGTGAAGTCCGCCAGCTTGTCGGCGTCGATCTCATAGCGGAGGTGCACGGTGATCACGATCGATCTCTCTTTCGTCGTCCAGTCGGTGTGATCTCATCCTGGCAGGCGGTGGCGACAGCGCGCCGTCACGATGCGTCACGGGTGCGTGCCTGGGCGATGCGCATCGCCTAACCTCGACGCATGTCGTACGACCAGATCGTCATCGGCGCCGGAGTCGTCGGCGCCGCGACCGCGCACGCACTCGCCGAGGCGGGAGCATCCGTGCTGCTGCTGGAGGCCTTCGAACGAGGGCACGACCGGGGATCGTCCCACGGCGGCTCCCGTATATTCCGTCACGGGTATGCGGAGCAGGACTACATCGAGCTCTCCCTGCGAGCCCGTGACGGATGGCGCGCGCTCGAGACCGCGACGGGCGGGAGCATCCTGCAGCTGAACGGGGCGATCGATCACGGCGACCCCGAGTCGGTCGGCGCCGTCGAGGCCGCGCTCGGCCGGGCCGGCATTCCGACCGAACATCTCACGGCTGCCGAGGCGGCGGCGCGCTGGCCGGGGCTGCACTTCGAGACCGATGTGCTGTTCGCGCCCTCCGGCGGTCGACTGCTGGCGGATGTCGCGATCGAGGCGCTGCTGACAGAGGCCGAACGGGCCGGTGCCGAGCTGCGGTTCGAATCGCCGGTCGACGGCATCGAGGTCACCGACGGAGGCGTGGTCGTCAGCGTCGCCGGGCAGCGTCTCGAGGCAGCGGGGGTGGTGATCGCGGCGGGGTCGTGGACGCCCGGGTTGATCGGCGACTGGCTCGCCGCGCAGGGATCGCCGCTGCCGCCGGTGCGCGTGACCGAGGAGCAGCCGGCGCACTTCCCGCCGCTGCAGCCTGACTCCGCGGATGACAGCGCGTGGCCGAGCTTCGTGCACCACCGCCTTCCCGATGCGAACGGCGTGCGTCCTCCCGGCGTCTACGGACTGCTCACGCCAGGCGAGGGCGTCAAGGTCGGGCTGCACGGAACGGGACCGACCGTGGATCCGGCACGACGCGACCGCACCATCGACCCGAACCGGCTCGCCGACCTCACGGCGTACGTCGCCGAGTGGCTGCCCGGCGTCGACGCCACTGCGCCAACGCCGATCAGCTGCCTCTACGACAACACGGACACCGAGGACTTCGTGCTGGACCGGGTCGGTCCGGTCACCGTCGCCACCGGGTTCTCGGGCCACGGTTTCAAGTTCGGGCCGGCCCTCGGCGACATCCTGGCCGGGCTGGCGCTGCACGGAACGCCGGCGGCCGCGCGGTTCCGGCTGCCACGGAACGCCTGAGGAACGGGAACGCGCCGGCGAGGCCGCGCCACGCGGTGGGTTCGCGCGCTCAGCTCTGGGCGGATGAGGTCGGTGACGCGTCGAGCCCCCACAGGTACTCCGCATTTCCGCGAACAGCCGCCTCGTACCGCAGCAGATCTTCCGTGCGGATCTCGTCGACCGCCAGCTCCATGAGCGCAGCCACGGCCGCGTCGCTGCGTCCGGCCGCGTGCAGGGAGAGCGCGTGCCACATCCGCACCGACTCCGACTGCGGGTAGAGCTCCAGAGCCCGGTCGAGCGCCGCCAGCGAGTCGTCGTAGCGCGCGAGGTTGCGCAGCGTGCTGCCGTACTGCAGCAGGCAGCGCCGCAGGGTGTCGCCCGAGAGGCCGGCCGCCATCGCCCGCTCGTAGTAGCCGAGAGCGGTCTCCTCCTCGCCGGCGGTGTCGTACGAACCACCCACGTCGTAGAGCACATACGCGTTGTCCGGATGCTCGGCGAGCACGTCGAGGAAGGCGTCGATCGTCGGCTGCATGTGAGTGCGGTCGCGTCCCTCGAAGATCGTGCGGAGCCGCTGCTCGAGTTCGGGCGTGATGTGGGCGCTGTCGGTCATCCTGTCAGCTTGCCGTAGCGGCCAGGGCCCTCGCCACCTCGCCGACCAGCTCGAACGGGATGGGCGCGGCCAGCGGGAACTTCACGGTCGAGGTCGTCGTGCGGAACGGCCGGATCCGCTCCTCGAGCTCGGGCTCCAGGCGCGACACCGGATACATGCCGACGTGACGCTTCCACGCGGCGAAATGCAGCCAGTGCTTCTCAGCCACGGCGATCGCCGGCATGTCGTAGCGGACCTTCTCCGGAGCATCCGGCACCGCGGCGTGGATGGTCTCGCGCAGCCGCGTCAACGCCTCTCGGGCGGAGGGGTCGGCCGCGGCGATGTACTCGTCGACGGTCTCGAAGGTTCGCGCCATCCGGTCCTCCTCGGGCGGGATCGCTCGGGATGCCCCACGATACGTCAGGCGTACAGTCGCGGGCGACTGCGAAGCAGCGAGCAGAAGAAGCAGCAGAAGAGCGAGAGGAGCATCCCATGTCCACCGACCAGTATCACGAGCCGCCGGCCGAGCTCAGCGAGGAGACCCGGACGTTTGCGCGCATGTGCGCGAGCCTGTCCGAGGAGGCGGAGGCGATCGGCTGGTACGAGCAGCGCATCGCCGTCGAGAAGGACGAGGTCGCGAAGGCGATCATGCTCGACTCGCTCGGCGAGGAGTACAAGCACTTCAGCATGGAGCTCGAGTTCTTGCTGCGCGCGAAGCCGAAGTGGCGCGAGACCGCGCAGGGCATCCTGTTCACGAGCGGCGACATCGTCGAGCACGGCGAGGCCGCCGAGGAGGCCGCCTCCTGACGCGATCTTTCCGAGGCGACCTCCTGACGCGAGAGGTGCGCAATGTCGCTCATTCCGGTCGAATGGCCGACATCTCGCACCTCTCGGCGAACCGGGCCGACGGCGGCAGGGTCAGCGCTCGACGGATTCGTATCCGGCCGAGGTCTCGAGCAGCAGGGCGTCGGCCGCCGCACGGCGCTGGCGCACCGTGAGATACACGACCAGCGCGAGGATCAGCGCCAGGAACAGGGCGCTCGTTCCGATCGTGCCGATTCCGAGACCACCGTCGGCTCGCGGCTGCGACAGGAAGTCGCCGAGCGAGGCCCCGAGCGGTCGGGTGAGCACGTACGCGATCCAGAAGGCGACCACCCCGTTGAGCTTCAGCACGAAATGGGCGAATGCGGTGAGCCCGATGGCGGCGCCGAAGATCGCGGCCGAGAGCAGGTAGCCGAGGTTCAGCTGCTCGGCGATGAGGTCTCCTGCGGCCGTTCCCAGGGCGAACGTGAACAGGATGGCCAGCCAGTAGAAGGTCTCCCGGCGTCGTGTATCGATCTCGTGGATCGAAAGGGTGCGCTCCGAGGCGAACCAGGCGATGAACGTGGCTGCAAGCGCCGCCGCGAACACCGACGTCGTAACGACCAGGCTGATCCCGAGGTTGTCCGTGAGGTTGTCGGTGATCAGCGTTCCCACGACGCTGATCAGCACCACGGTCAACCAGTAGATCGAGGGACGGTAGCAGGTCGCCCGGAATTGGGCGACAAGGGCGATGATGAACACGCCCGCCATCACGACGGTGGTTCCCGTGAGCCCGAGATGCAGGGTCGAATCGAGGAAATCGGCTGCGGTCTCGCCGACGGTGGTGGCCAGGATCTTGATGATCCAGAAGGTGGCGGTTGGTTCGGGGACCTTGTTGCGGGTGCGGCTGGACAGCGTGAGTGTCGCATCGCTCATGGATGTGCTCCGGACGATCGGTGGATACGGTCGTGCCGACGCTATAGAGAGCGCTCTAAGCGATCGCTAAGGACATCCGGAGGGGCTGGCTCGCGCGAGGCTGGCTCGCGCGAGCGGGCCGTCAGACCGCCTTGGAGGGGACCCCGGGATACGCGGCGTCGACCACATCGGCGTAGTCCGGATGGTGGTCGACGAATGTCCGCACCGACGGGCAGATGATGGTGGCCGTCGCCCCCTCGTCGCGGATCGTCTGGAGCACCCCGCCGATCAGTCGATTGCCGATCCCGTGGTGCTGGTACTCGGGGAGGACGGCCGCGTGGGTGAGCAGGTAGCGCTGCCCGTTCCTCTCGTACACCACGACGCCGACGAGCTGGTCGCCGAGCCACGCCTCGAACTTGCCGTCGGCCTGGTCGTTGCGGATGTCGATCTGCGAGTCATCCGTCATGTCGTGCTCCTTATGAATGCGGCTGCCGGGAGCAGCCCGATAGCGGTCAGGCGACGGCCGCCCGCAGACGACTGCGGCGCCGCACCGGGAAGAGCCAGGCGTTCCGCGCCACCCCCATCTCGACGGCGGCCGACACCGCCGGCGCGATGTCCCGTGCGATGACGGCGGCGACGCGGATGTGGTGGTTGGTCCAGGCCAGTTTGAACGCGGTGAGCGCCTGGTCGGCATCCGGTACGCCGAGGTCGCGCCGGAACGCGTCGAGCAGCCGGCTGGCGGTCACTCCCGACCCGGCGGGCGGATCCGGGGCCGGTGCGTTCTGCGCCAGGGCCGCCGCCGCGTGGCGGTACCAGCCGACCACGACGGCCTGCGACAGGAGGATCTCGCTCCTCGCCGCCGTCTGCGGATCTCCGGCGCCCTCGTCGTCGCGCTCCCAGAGGTCGCAGATCGCCGTGGCGAGCCTGCGCACCGACGCGATGGCGACGACCAGGGACGTGAGCTCCGACAAGTCGATGCTCTTCGCGCCGCGCTCCGAGAGGAACTGGCGGAACGCGTCGTCGAGGCGGCGGGCGGAGTCGGCGGCGAACGCGCGGTCGTCGTCGGGCGGCGGCGTCAGCTCTGCCTCGCTGTACCCGCGGAGGAGCGCGAACTGCGTCGCCCCGCTCAAGAACTGCGCCGCCGTGTCGAAGCCGTTCGAGAGCGCCTGGTTGAGGCCGGCCGCCGCTCCACGTGGCCACAGCAGCAGCGTCACGAGCACGCTCACCGCGCATCCCAGCGCCACGTCCTCGATGCGCACGATGCCGATCTGCAGGCCCACCGGTTCGACGACTCCGAACAGCAGCAGCAGGGTGACGGTGAACGAGGCCTGCCCGACGGTGAACGACAGCGAAGACGCGATCGCCGTGAACGCGACGGCGATCGGCAGCAGCATCCAGTTCACCGAGACCTGCCCGCCGATCGCCAGCACCAGAGGGATGCCGATCACGAGTCCGAGGAGCGTGCCCGCGATCGCCCGGATGGCCGACTGCCCCGTGTTGGCGGCGTTCGAGCGCAGTACCGCCAGCGTCCCGAAGACCACCCAGAAGGCATGCTCGACGCCGAGCAGGTCGGCGACGAAGACGGTCGCCGCGAACCCGAGAGCACCACGGATGCTGTTCCGCAGCCACACGGAGCGACGGTCGACGTGGGCGCCGATCCTGTCCCTGGCCGATGATGCGGCCGACCGGTCCATCAGCTGGTGCCACCACGAGCGCTGCCGCGCCTCGGCGCAGCTCTGCACCTGTTCCACGATCGCGTCGGCGATCTGCGCGGCATCCTGTGTGGCGAAGGCGGGCTCGAGCTCGTCGAGCATGGCGATCATGGCCGCCGAGCGCGGTTGTCCGGATGCGCCGGCCAGCGCATCCGGGATCGCGTCGACGACCGCGCGCTCCGCGTTCTCGCGGGCGCGCCGGAGTTCGGTACGGCACGGGCGCAGGGCTTCGAGGTCGGACCGGTCCGACGCGAGGACCCCGCCGGAACGCTGCAACGCGACCCCGATGGCCTCGAACGTCGCGCGTTCGCCCTCTCTGTCGTGTTCCGAGCGGCGATCGAGCCCCGCGTGCAGGGCGATGACCTGCTCGGCGATCTGCACGACCGCGCGCGCCGAGCGACTGAGCCCGGATGGCCGGTAGGGAGCGGCGAAGAACGTGTTCCGCAGGGCCGCGACGGCGGCATCCGACGCGGCCTGATCGTCGCGGGCTTCGGCCGCATCCGTGGCGGAACCCGTTCCTCGCGCGGAGAGCTCCTCGCCGAGCCGCGCGCAGGCCTCCGCGGCGAGGGAGCGCAGCGGCTCGGGCTTGCGGTGCGGCGGGATCAGCAGGATCGCGACCCCGGAGACGATGCCCGCGAGCAGCCAGCCGAGCATCCGGTCGGGGATGAGGTCGACGGGCGCCGGAAACGTGACGGGCAGCAGGAAGCTGATCAGCACGGCGGGTTGGGCGCCGGCCAGCACCGAGCTCACCACGCCGGAGAAGAGCACCGCGAAGGCGACGATGAGCGTCACCGACGTCGCCAGCCAGATGTTGCGGGAGCACAGGGTGCCGAGCGCGACGAAGAACAGGCCGGCGATGACGAGGCCGGCCTGCGACTGCGCTCGCTGCCGGATGCTCCCGCCGAAGTCGACGAACAGCAGCATCGACACCGACCCGATCGAGGCGAACAGCCCGATCGTCGCGCTGCCGAGGAGCTGCGTGCCGATCGCGAACACACCGGGGATGACGATGGCGGCGCGCAGGGCTCGGAAGAGGACCGGCCGGGGGACGACGGCTCGGCGGACGGACTGAGCGGACGGCGTCCTGGCCACGGTCCGATGCTAGGGGAACACTCCGCGCAGGGGAACGGGGCGAGCGTTCGCGATCGGCGGGTGGCATCGCCGTGCGGCTCAGAGCGAGTCGAGCAGGCGGTTCAGGGGTGCAGGGACCCGCTCGACCCCGGCGGCGAGCACGAGCTCCCGCGCGTAGTGCTCCTTGCGTCCTGACGTCGTGCCGAAGAAGCGATGCAACTGCTTCTCGGTGGATCGCGGGCGCTGCGCCGGCTGCTGCTGAAAGGTGCGGAAGAGTCGGAGGTCGCCCTGCGCGGCGAGCACCGCCTCGATCCGCGGGAGTCCGAGCGCCCGGATGAACTCGCCCTCGAGGTCGGGCTCGCACACCTGGTAACCGTCCGCGGGCATCCCGGCACGCTCGAAGAAGCCGACCTCGTGGGCGTCGCACATGCCGCGGAGGCGCATCCCGAAGCCCGACGGGCCCAGCAACCCCACGAAGCGCCGGATGCTCATCGCTCCGCCCATCGGAAGCACAGCGACGCCCTCCGCGGCGAGATCCCGCTGGTGCAGCTCGGCCAGGGCGAGCAGGGCTGCGCGGTCGCTCGTGCCCTCGACGAGCACGGCGGTGGTGGCGGCGGCGTGCGTGGTCGCGTCGGGCGTGGCGCCGGCGGACCGGCTGCTGACCCAGCGCTGAGCCGCCTGCTCGAACCGGCGGACCGCGTCGGCGCGCGTGTCACCGCGGGCGCCGTCGCAAGTGCCCCGGATGCTCGCCGCCTCCGTCACGCAGCCATTCTGGCACCCTGCGCCGTGTCCGGCTCCGCCTCCGGCTCCGCCTCCGGCTCCGCCTCCGGCTCCGGCTCCGGCTCCGCCGACCGTCATTTGCCAGTAGTGGTGGCCCCCACGCCCCTATAACCACCACAACTGGCAAACGACGGCGAAGGCAGGCCGGTGGGCGGCGCGGATGACGGTTGATGGCGCGGACAGGTGCGTGCGCGCGGCGGCGGTGCCAGACTGGGCACGCCGAGCACCCGCCCGACATGCGGTCGAAGGGAATCACATGGCGAAGAAGTCCAAGCTCGAGAAGGCGGCCGAGACCGCCCTCGCAGCGGCCGAGGCAGCGATCGCGGAAGCGAAGAGAACCGCGAAGAAGGTCGACAAGAAGGCGCGCCAGAAGGCGGACGACCTCGCGGCCGAAGCGAAGAAGCTGCGCCGCCGGTCGGAGAAGGATGCGGCTGCCGCGAAAGCCGCGCTGGAGAAGGCCGCCAAGGCGAAGAAGTCCGCGAAGTCGGCGCCCGCGAAGTCGGCACCCTCCAAGTCGTCCTCCTCGAAGTCGGCCAAGTCCCCAGCGCTGAAGTCGTCGAAGCCGTCGGCGTCCAAGGCGTCGAAGGCGTCCTCCTCGACGTCGACCACGGTGAAGGCGAAGTCCGGGTCGGCACCGAAGCCGGCCTCGACCGTGTCGCCCGCCGCCAGAGCTTCCGCCAAGCCCGCTGCCAAGCGTGCTGCTCCTGTCAGGGAGGTGCCGGCCGTCGCATCCGCGCCTCGCACGCCTGCGCCCGCGCGAACTGCACCCGCCCCGGCACGAACCGCACCGGCCGCGGGCGCGCCGCACGCCGACGCGCCGCACACCGACCCGAACCTCACCGTGGCGATGCTGCGCGGACGAGCGAGGGCGGCGGGCATCCGGGGCTATTCGACGCTGAGCAAGGCCGCACTGGTCGATGCGCTCTCGGCTCACACCGCCACTGCCGACGCCTGAGACCTGCCGGCCATGACGGTTTCCGCACGGGACTGAGCCGGCTCACGATCGAGTCCGTTCACCTCCCGGCTACCGCCGCTGGGTACCGTTCCCGCGACGTGCCTGTTCGAGCGGGCACCGCGGCGACCGGAGTTGAGACGTGACCGAAACCCGAGCGGGGATCCTCGATCGACGCGCCGACGCGCCCGCGCCGCGCACCCTCCTGGACATCCTGCGGGCGACGGCGGCCGCGCATCCGGATGCGTCCGCTCTCGAAGACGCGGACGGCGCTCTCAGCTATCGCGAGCTCATGGCGCGCGTGGTGGTCGTCGCCGCCCGGCTCACGCTGGCCGGGGTGCGTCGGGGCGATCGGGTGGGCGTGCGGATGGCGTCGGGGCGCCGCGAGCTGTACATCGCCATCCTCGCGGTGATGGCGGCAGGTGCCGCGTATGTGCCGGTCGACGCCGACGATCCGGATGAGCGTGCGGAGCTGGTGTTCGGCGAGGCGGCCGTTCGCGGTGTGATCGGCGGCGACGGCGAGTTCGTGCCGTCGGCCCCCGCCCACCCGACCCCCGCCGCCTCGGCCGCAGCCGACCCCACGCCCAGACCCGCCGCCCTCTTCTCCGGCGCACCCGCGCATCCGAGCACGTCCGCGACCCCGATCGTCTCCGCCCCGCAGCCCGACGAGGACGCCTGGATCATCTTCACCTCGGGGTCCACCGGCACCCCCAAGGGCGTTGCTGTCTCGCACCGCTCCGCGGCCGCCTTCGTCGACGCCGAAGCGCGACTGTTCCTGCAGGACGAGCCCATCGGCCCGGGCGACCGGGTGCTCGCGGGGCTCTCCGTCGCCTTCGACGCCTCCTGCGAGGAGATGTGGCTCGCCTGGCGGCACGGCGCCTGCCTCGTCCCCGCGCCGCGCTCCCTCGTGCGCAGCGGCATGGATCTCGGTCCGTGGCTGACCACGCGGGGCATCTCGATCGTCTCCACCGTTCCGACCCTCGCCGCCCTCTGGCCGGCCGAGTCGCTCGAGAACGTGCGGTTGCTGATCTTCGGCGGCGAGGCCTGCCCTCCGGAACTCGTCGAGCGACTGGCGGTCAGCGGCCGCGAGGTGTGGAACACGTATGGGCCGACCGAAGCGACCGTTGTCGCGTGCGCGGCCCTGCTGCATCCGGGCGACCCCGTGCGCATCGGACTCC
Organism: Leifsonia poae; assembly: GCF_027921845.1. Lineage (GTDB taxonomy): Bacteria > Actinomycetota > Actinomycetes > Actinomycetales > Microbacteriaceae > Leifsonia > Leifsonia poae. The sequence goes on along the minus strand of NZ_BSEN01000012.1, from coordinate 93,812 downwards.
CGCTCGACGGCTGGTCCCTCGCGGTGGTCGACGGGGACGGTCATCCGGTCGCCGATGGCGAGGTGGGCGAGCTGATCATCGGCGGCGTCGGGCTCGCGCGCTACCTCGATCCCGTCAAAGACGCGGAGAAGTACGCACCGCTGCCCTCGATCGGCTGGGACCGCGCCTACCGGAGCGGCGACCTCGTGCGCTTCCATCGCGCAGGCCTCCTCTTCCAGGGGCGCGCCGACGACCAGGTGAAGGTCGGCGGTCGCCGCATCGAGCTCGGCGAGATCGAGTCGGCGCTGCAGAACCTGTCCGGGGTCTCCGGCGCGGCCGCCGCCGTGCGCACGACCGCGGCGGGCAACCAGGTGCTCGTCGGATACCTCGCGGTCACCGATCCGTCGTCGTTCGACCGCGGCGCGGCCCTGGCCCGGCTGCGGGAGGAGCTGCCCGCCGCGCTGGTCCCGGTGCTCGCCGTCGTCGGCGACCTGCCGACGCGCACCTCCGGCAAGGTCGACCGCGCCGCGCTGCCCTGGCCCCTGCCCGACGACGACGGCTCCGCCGATCTCGACCCCGGCGTGCGCGAACTGGCCGCCGACTGGCAGGCAGTTCTGGGGCTCCCGGCGACCGCGCCCTCCGACAACTTCTTCGACCTCGGAGGCGGGTCCCTCGCGGCCGCGCAGCTCGTGAGCCGCATCCGGCAGCGCGATCCGGAGTTCACCGTCGCCGACATCTACGCGCATCCGAGACTGGGTGCGATGGCCGCCGAGCTCGCCTCGAGGGAATCGTCCAACCCGCCCGAGCCCGAGTCGACCCACATCGTTCCGCCGACACCGGCCCGGATGCAGTGGCTCCAGTCGCTGCTGGGCGTCCCGCTCTTCGTCTTCAGCGGCATCCGGTGGGTGGTCTGGCTGCTGACCGCGAGCGCCATCCTGCACGCGTTCCCCGGCTTCGGCTTCCTCCCGTCGACGCCGCTGTGGGTGCTGCTGATCGGACTGCTGCTGTTCGCGACGCCCTTCGGCCGGATGGCGATCTCGGTTGTCTGCGCACGCCTGCTGCTGTCCGGGGTGACGGCGGGTGACTATCCGCGCGGAGGCGGGGTCCATCTGCGCCTGTGGCTGGCCGAGCAGGTCGCCCACCAGGTCGGTGCGGTGAGCCTGGCGGGCGCACCCTGGATCACGTACTACGCCCGTGCCCTCGGGGCCCGCATCGGTCCGGATGTCGACCTGCACTCCCTCCCGCCGGTGACCGGGATGCTGCGGATCGGCGCCGGTGCCGCGATCGAACCCGAGGTCGACCTCGCCGGCTACTGGATCGACGGCGACCTGCTGCGCATCGGGGCCATCCGGATCGGCGCGAACAGCACGATCGGCGCGAGGAGCACCCTGCTGCCCGGGGCGCGGATCGGCAAGAACGCCGCGATCGCGCCGGGCTCCGCGGTGTTCGGCCGGGTGCGCGCAGGCGAACGCTGGGCGGGATCCCCGGCCGAGCGCGTCGGCCCGGCCACGGCGTGGTGGGAGCCCGAGCGCCCGCCGCGTCACACGCGCTGGCTTGCGGCCTACGCCGCCTCGGCCATCGCGATCGCCCTCGTGCCCGTCATCGCCTTCGCGGCCGGGGGCGTGCTCGTGGCGATCTTCATCGCGGGTTCGGACTCGCTCGCCGAGGCAGCGGTGCGATCGATCGCAGCGATCATCCCCGCCACCCTCGTCGCAGGCCTCGTGCTCGCCGTTGCGGTCGTCGCGGGAGTCCGCCTGCTCGGACTCGGCCTCTCCGTCGGCACGTTCCCCGTGCGTGGGCGGGTCGGCTGGCAGGTCTGGACGACGGAGCGGCTGCTCGACCTCGCGCGCACGCTGCTGTTCCCCCTCTACTCGAGCCTCTTCACCCCCGTCTGGCTCCGGATGCTCGGAGCGCAGGTCGGCCGTGACGTCGAGGCCTCGACCGTGCTGCTGCTCCCGGCGATGACGGTCGTCAAAGACGGCGCCTTCCTCGCCGACGACACCCTCGTCGCGTCGTACGAACTGGGCGGCGGGCGCGTACGGATCGCCCGGGCGGAGATCGGCGCCCGCGCCTTCCTCGGCAACTCCGGCATGGCAGCGGCCGGGCACCGGGTTCCGCGTGACGGGCTCGTCGCCGTGCTCTCCGCCGCACCCCGTAAATCGAAGCCCGGATCGTCGTGGCTGGGCTCGCCGCCGGTGCGGCTCAGGCGCACGGCGGCGGAGGGCGACGCCAATCGCACGTACAACCCGTCGACGGGGCTCCGGCTGGCGAGGACGCTCTGGGAACTGTGCCGGATCGTGCCGGTCTTCGTCACCTGCGGGCTCGGCCTGGCGGTGCTGTTCGCCCTGGCCGCGCTCGCCGACGCGTGGAGCGTGCTCGCGGCCGTTCTGCTGAGCGGCGTGGTCATGCTCGTCGCAGGTGCGGTCGCCGCTCTGGTCAGCACCGCGGCCAAGTGGGTGCTCATCGGCCGCATCCGGGCGGGCGAGCATCCGCTCTGGTCGTCGTTCGTGTGGCGCAGCGAGGTGTCCGACACGTTCACCGAGATGGTGGCCGCCCCGTGGTTCGCGCAGGCGGCAGCCGGAACCCCCGCGCTCGTGTGGTGGCTGCGCAGCCTCGGTGCCTCGATCGGCCGCGGAGTCTGGTGCGACAGCTACTGGCTGCCGGAGGCCGACCTCGTACGTCTGGGCGACGCCTCCACGGTGAATCGTGGCTGCGTGGTGCAAACGCACCTGTTCCATGATCGAATCATGAGCATGGACACGGTGACCCTCGAGACCGGTGCGACCCTCGGGCCGCACAGCGTGGTGCTGCCGGCGGCGCTCATCGGAAGGCACGCGACGGTAGGCCCGGCATCGCTCGTGATGCGAGGCGAGCTGGTTCCGGACCGCAGCCGGTGGAGCGGCAACCCCATCGGTCCGTGGCGCGAGGTCACCATCGCCGACTACCACGCCGTGGTCTCGTGACGACGGCGAAGAGCGCGGGTGCGCACAACGCGGGGGACCCCTATCTGCCGCACTCCGGCAACGGGGGTTACGCGGTCGACTCGTACGACCTCGACCTGCGCTACCGGGTCGCGACGAACCGGCTCGACGCCACCGCGGTGATCGTGGCGCGCAGCACGCAGGAGCTGACGTCGTTCAGTCTCGACCTGGTGCGTCTGCGGGTCTCCCGCGTGCGCCTGACCGGTGAGAAGCGCACCCGGTTCCGCCAGACGCCGTCGAAGGTGGTCGTGACGCCCGCCCAGCCGATCGCGGCCGGCGAGGAGTTCACCGTCGAGCTCGCGTACGCGGGGTCACCGGCTCCGCGTCGCAGCCATTGGGGCCTCGTCGGGTGGGAGGAGCTCACCGACGGTGTCATCGTCGCGGCGCAGCCGAACGGTGCGCCCACCTGGTTCCCGTGCAACGACCACCCGTCGGACAAGGCGCGGTACCGCATCCGGATGTCGGCGGAGGAGCCGTACACGGTGGTGGCGACCGGGCGGCTGGTGAGTCACGGGTTCGCGTCGGGTCGCGGCACGTGGCTCTACGAGTGCGACGAACCGACCGCGACCTACCTCGCGACCGTTCAGATCGGCGGATACCTGCGCCGGCACGTCGAGGTGGCCCCGACGCCGGTGGTGTTCGTCTTCCCGGCCGAGCTCGAGGCGCGCGTGCACGCCGACTTCGCGCCGCTCGCCACCATGCTCGAGACCTTCTCCGACGCGTTCGGTCCGTACCCGTTCCCCGACTTCACCGTGATCGTGACGGAGGACGAACTGGAGATCCCGCTCGAGGCCCAGGGCTCGGCGATCTTCGGGGAGAACCACGTGGACGGCGAGGGCGGCTCGGAACGGCTGATCGCGCACGAGCTCGCACACCAGTGGTTCGGCAACAGCGTCGGTCTCGCCGCCTGGAAGCACATCTGGCTCAACGAGGGCTTCGCCTGCTATGCGGAGTGGATCTGGTCGGAGCGCGCGGGGCGCGACACGGCCGACCAGCTCGCGCGCCGCTACCACGCGGGTCTGCGGACGCTTCCGGCGGATCTGCTCCTCGCCGATCCCGGCCCAGCGCTGATGTTCGACGACCGTGTCTACAAGCGGGGTGCGCTCACGCTGCATGCGCTGCGGCTGACCGTCGGCGACCCGGCGTTCTTCGGGCTGCTCCGTGCGTGGACCGAGCGCCGCCGATTCGGCACGGCGGTGACGGACGACTTCCGCGCGCTCGCCGCCGAGGTGACCGGCGCGCCCGCCGACGTGCTCGACGCGCTGTTCGACGCGTGGCTCGATGCGCTGCCGGTGCCCGACCTGCCGCCGGCGCCGGGCCGCGTCAGAGCTCGCGCGCGACGCTGACGACCAGGCCCTCGACGGCGACCTCGGTCACGATGTAGCGGCGCGTGTCGCCGGGCACGGATGCGCGCCAGCCGCTGGTGTGCGGAGCGCGCGGGTCGGCCGGGTCGGCCGGGTCGAGCGGCTCGAGTGGGTCGAGCGACACGGTGGCCGGGTCGACGCGCAGCCCGCGGCCGTCGGCCTTGAGCACGGCCTCGATGGCCGTCCAGCGCCGCAGTGGATCGCCGTCGTGCCGGCCGATCAGCTCCCGGATGCGCTGGGCGCGCTCACCGTCGGCCAGCGCATCCGCCGACTCGGCGTCGACACCGACGGACCGGTCGGCGCTCGCGACCCCGACGACGGTGTCGCCGACGTGGCTGAGGCTGACGTGGATGTGCCGCGCGGCATCCGGGGCCATGACGACGGGACGCCCGTGGTCACCGCCGCAGTCGGGGCATCGGGCATCGATGATCACGGTGTCGGGGTCGATCGGCGTGGCTCCGGCGAGCTCCGCGACCAGCGCGCGGAGCAGCGCGCGCCCGCTGGGCGTGCCATGCACCACACCCAGCGCCACCCCGTTCCCGTCGATCACCGGCCCAGTCTCCCATCGCCGCCCCCGGCCGGCGGCCCGCCGGCCGCCGCCCGCGGCCCGCCCGCCGTCGTTTGCCACTTGCGGTGGTTATCCGGGGCCTGGCCCCACCACTACTGGCAAACGACGAACACGGCCCGATTGCAAGCCCTGTCGCGCGGCGGGGATCGCGCGTACGGTTCGTCGGGTCCGGAACATCCCCCGTCATCTCACGAGGAGAACCCATGAAATTCATCATCTTCCTGGCCGGCGTCGGCGTCGGCTACGTGTTCGGCTCGAAGTCCGGGCGACAGGCGTACGAACGCATCAAGCGCCAGGTCAACGGCTTCACCCAGTCGGCGCCCGTTCAGCAGGTCGCCGGCGATGTGAAGGACCTGGCAGGCAAGGCGGCGAGCGAGCTCGGCGACCGCGTGAGCGACGTCGTCGACAAGGCGAGCGACAAGCTCGACGACATCACGGGCAAGGCCGCCAAGCCGTCTTCGGGCACGGCGACGAGCTGATTCCGACCGCGCTACGCGCCCTGCGGCGGTGACACCAGCAGTTCTACGCGCTCGGCGAGGTAGCGCGCGAAGTCGACCGCGTCGGCATCCGTCGCCGTCGGGCTCCAGCGCACGAGCGCGCGTCCGTTGCGGAGGAACAGCGGTCCGGCGGTCGAACGCAGGCCCTCGGCGTCGAGGTCGATGACCTCGGTGTCGTAGTTCACCGTGGCACCGGACGCGAAATGCCCGCGCTGCGCCGCTGCCCGGTAGGCGCGGCGCGTCTCCGCGGACTGCGATTGATATGCCGGCCGCCCCGGCTCCGTCGCCCGCGTGATGGCCCCGGTCGCTCGCAGAACGCCGTCGGCGTCGAGCAGCAGCACGCCCAGGCGCCACACTCGTCCGACCGGTTGCAGCACCGGCTCGCGCGCGATGAGCATCCGGAGCTGTCGCGGGATGAACGTGGCCAGCTCCTCCTGTCGCGCCCCCGCCTCCGAGAGCCGTGCGACCGCGTCGGCGACGAGCGACCTGATCCCGTCGACGGCGCGTTCGTCGGCGTTCGCCGGCGTCGCCGCGAGATCGTCGCTCATCGGCGTCGCGCGCCAGCCGCCCACCAGGCGAAGCCGAGTGCCGCGACGGCGCCCGCGATCAGAGCGGCACGCGTCAGCGCGGTCGGCGCGTCGAGGTGGAAGCCGCCGTTGCGGTCGGCGCCGTCCGCCCGCCACGAGAGCCGCGAGAAGCTGGACTGGCCCGAGAGCAGCGAGCCCGCACCCTGGAAAGAGTGGGACGAAACCGCCGACATGGCCGACGCGAACGATCCGATCGAGGCGAAGGAGGCGACCGATCCGATCGACAGGGCCGAACCCACCGAGCCGATCGAGAGCACCGACTCGGCGGACGCGATGCTGAGCACGGAATTGCGCGACCCGATCGACCAGAGTGACGTCATGCACCCACGATAGAACTCGGGGCCCGGCCGTGCACCGCCTCGCGGCCTGCCTAGTCGGTGCTGTCGGGAGCGCGGAGCTGGAACGCGTGTGCGTTCTTGCGCACGACGTTCGCGTCGATGTAGAGCATCACGAGACCCGCCCCGATCACCGAGGCGCCCAGGTACGGCAGAAGGCTGCCGACGACCTGCACCACGACCCGCAGGATCCACATCAGCGACTGGTCGATGTCGGTCGTCGCAGCGCCGATGTCGTTGATCGGATACAGCAGCGTCGGCACCAGGATCTGGAAGAGCACCCCGCCTAAGGCGATGCCGATCCCCCAGCCGATCACCGCTTTCGGTCGAACTCGCCGTGACGTCATCGTCCACCCCTCTTCGTCCAACGTGCCGGGTCCCACCGCCCGGTTCCGGCAGCCCGGTTCCCGCAGTGTAGCGGGGAGCAGCCTCGCGGCACAGGATGGCAAAGGGTGGCGTTCTCGGGATTGAGCGGGAGGATGGAGACATGAAGACATTCACGCTGCCCGGCACCACTCTCGAGGCCCCGAACATCATCCTGGGCCTGATGCGCATCTCGAAGCTCAGTGACGAAGAAGTCCGCGAGCTCGTGGGTTCGGCGCGCGACGCAGGGATCAACTATCTCGATCACGCCGACGTCTACGGCGACGAGCCGCACGGCTGCGAGCGCCGCTTCGGTGACGCCATGCGACTCAGCCCGAGCGAGCGCGAATCGTGGATCATCCAGTCCAAGGTGGGAATCCGCGAGGGATCCTTCGACTTCTCGAAGGATCACATCCTGACGTCGGTCGACGAGTCGCTGGAGGCCCTGCGCACCGACCACCTCGACGTGCTGCTGCTGCACCGTCCCGACACCCTCGTGGAGCCGGAAGAGGTCGCCGCCGCGTTCGAGACGCTCCACGCCGCCGGCAAGGTGCGCAACTTCGGCGTCTCCAACCACACGCCGGGGCAGGTCGAGCTGCTCAAGCGGTTCGTGCGCCAGCCGCTCGTGATCAACCAGGTGCAGCTCAGCATCACGCACGCCCCGCTCATCGCCTCCGGGATCGCCGCCAACATGGCCGGTCTCGACCAGTCGATCGACCGCGACAACGGGATCCTCGACTACAGCCGCCTGCACGACATCACGCTGCAGGCGTGGTCGCCGTTCCAGAAGGCGTTCTTCGACGGGGTCTTCCTGGGCGACCGCGAGAGCTACCCCGAGCTCAACGACGTCATCGACGAGCTGGCCGCTGCCTACGATGTGCCGCCCGCAGCCATCGCCGTCGCGTGGATCACGCGGCACCCCGCGCAGATGCAGGTGGTGCTCGGTACGACGAACCCGGGCCGCGTGCGCGACTCGGCGGCCGGCTCCGACATCCCGCTGACCCGGCAGGAGTGGTACCGCCTGTTCACCGCAGCGGGCTACATCCTGCCGTAAGCCGCCCGACGGGCGGTCAACTGTCGGCGTCGACCTTGCTGCGGCGCATCCGGAGCACGATGGCACGGACGATCACCGGTCCCACCGACAGCACGACGACGCCGATCAGGATGAGGTCGAGGTACGTCGCCACGAAGTCGGCCACACCGGGGATGTGCCCGAGCCCGTAGCCGATGAGGATCACCGCGGCCGACCACACCACGGCGCCCACGATGTTGTACGCCGTGAAGGTGGAGCGGCGCATCCTGCCGACACCCGCCGCCACCGGCGCGAAGGTGCGCACGACGGGGACGAACCGGGCCACGGTCACCGCCGCCGGGCCGAAGCGGTCGAAGAAGCGCTGGGTGCGTTCCACGCTCGCGCGGCTGAACAGCCCGGATTCCCGCCGTTCGAAGATCGCCGGGCCGCTCTTCCTCCCGATCAGGAACCCGACCTGGTCGCCGAGGATCGCGGCCACCGACACGCACAGGATGATCAGCCAGAGCGGTTGCGGGATGTGGCCGGAGAGCGTGAGAACGCCGGTGAAGAACAGCAGGGTGTCGCCGGGCAGGAAGAACCCGATGAGCAGGCCGGACTCGGCGAACACGATCGCGCACACGCCGAGCAGCGCCCACGGTCCCGCCCCGTCGATGAGGGCCTGCGGGTCGAGGAGTCCGGCATGGATGGCGATGGGTGACACAGGGTCCTTTCGGGTGGTGGTCGGTCGGCGTGTGCGGCGGAACCTGCGGCCCCGCCGGGTTGTCAGCGCTCGAGCTCGATGATGAGTTCGCGATGGGTGGCGATGCGCGTGCCCGTCTGAACGAACCCCTCGCGTTCGAGGGTGTCAAGGCCCCAGCTGTCCGGGGTCGACGGCGTGGCGGCGAACTCGACCAGCCACACGCGTTCGATACCGACCAGCCGGTTGCGCTCGTCCGCCTGGGCGACGGAGTAGGCCCGGTCGTGCCAGGTGTCGTTCTGGGTGAACGGCACGTCGAGGGTGACATCGGTCAGACCCGCGAAGCCCGCCGGATAGGTGTGCAGCGCCAGGCGCGGCCTCCACGACGGGCGCACCGACTCGTCGAAGATCACGCCGTCGCCCGGATGCGCGTTGGCCCCGATCTCGGCGCTCACCTGGGCCCAGTCGCTGTCGTTCTTCGCGTACGGCGTGCGCTGGCCGATGTACACGGGAACGATGAGGGCGACGATCAGGGAGCCTGCGGCGATGCCCGCCCACCGGCGCCTGTCGGCCAGAGCCCGGATGCCGCACGCGATCAGGATCGCCGCTGCGGGCGCGCAGAACGAGACGTAGCGGGCGGTGAAGTCGGGGATCACGGCGTGGGCCGTGATCAGGATGCCCGTCGGCACGACGAGCCAGGCGATGGCGACGCCCTCGAGCGTCGGGAGGCCGCGCTTGGCGATCCACGGGGCGGGATCCGCCGTCGCCCGGATCTCGCCGCGACGCCTGCGCCATGCGACCACGACGGCGACGACGATGAGCGCCCACGCGCCCGCGGCCACCCACCACGTGCCGAACCACAGCGCGTCGAACAGCGTGGGGAGGGTCACCTGCTCGGACATCGCGAGGTAGGAGATCTGGTTCCGCTCGATCAGTCCCACCAGGCCGAGGGGAACGGACGCGAGGGCGGCCCCGGCGACCGCGGCGCCCCAGCCGATCAGGGTCGAGCGTCGCGCGCGCACCGATGCCAGGATCACGGCATGCACGGCCGCGAAGAGTGCGACGTACAGGAAGAAGTACGTGCCGACGGCCAGCACGGCCCCGTACGCCACCCACCAGCGCATCCGCACCTCGCGGCGGTGCAGGATCTCGATGAGGAGCGCGGTGAGCCAGGCGGCGGCCGCTGCGCTGAAGGCGTAGGAGCGGGCTTCCTCGCCCATGTAGGTCACGCGGGGCAGGATCACGCACACCGCGCCCGCGATGATCGCCATCCGCCGTCCTTCGAGCCGCCAGGCGACCACGACGACTGCGGCGGTCGCGAGCCCGACGGCGACGGCGCTCGGGAAGCGCAGAGCGAACGGCGAGGTCCCGAAGACCCGGATCCACCAGTGCAGGCCGAGGTAGTAGGTGCCGTGCACGGCGTCGACGTGGCCGAGCATCCCGGCAAGCGAGGGGAGAGAGCGCTCGGCGGACATGACGCTCGCGGCCTCATCGCCCCAGAGGGACGGGATCCACGACCCGGCCGCGGCGATCGACGTCGCCAGGAGGCCGGCGATCGAGGCGACGAACCAGCGCGCGCCGGTGAGCGCGCCGATGGCGGCGCGCGTGCGGGGTGTCGGCTTCGTTGCGACGAGTGACATCGAGACCTCCCCTCTGATGGCGAACGGTCTTCCCCCAGTTCAGCCCGTCCGGTCTCAGAATCCTCCAAGAGAATGCAGGGCTGATCCTTCTGAGGTGTACATCTCGGGAACTTCTGTGGAAGGTCCGCGCACGGAGCGCGGGCGGCCGCGCGCGTCAGGCGAGGGGCAGGCTCAGCTCGAGCACCGTGCCCTCCTCGCTCGTCTGCGCCACGTCGACGCTGCCGCCATGGCGCGCCGCGATCTCCCGCACCAGTGCGAGACCGATCCCGAAGCTCGGTCGCGCCTCGGCTCCTGCGGGTCGCGGCGCCCGCGCGAAACGGTCGAAGATGCGCTGCGGGTCGATGCCTTGGATGCCGGGGCCCGCGTCGGCCACGGTCAGCAGCATCCTGCGCCCCTGGGTTCTGACCGTCACCGTGATGGTGGAGGCGTCGGGCGCGTAGGTGAGCGCGTTGTCGACGAGGGCGGTCACGCAGCGTTGCAGACTCGCGATCGGCACCGCCACCGACGGCTCGCCGTCCGCGTCGAGGGCCACCCGGATGCCACGTGGTTGCGCCAGCACCCGCATCGCGTCGACGGCGCGCTCGACGGCCGGGACCACCGGGATCGGCTCGGGGGACGCATCCTGGGGGTCGGCGGCGAGGAGCAGATCGTTGACGATGTCGATCAGCGCCCGGGTGTCCGCGCGCAGCTCCTCGACGATCGGCGAGGAGGGGTCGTCGGCCGGGAGTCTCCGTTGCAGGATCTGCAGCCGCGCGTCGAGCACGGCGAGGGGCGTGCGGAGCTCGTGGCTCGCATCCTGCACGAAGGCTTTCTGCATGTGGAGGGCCCGGCCGAGCGGGCCGACCGCTCGGCGCGTGATGATCAGGCTGGCCACGCCGGCGACCGCCACCGCGAGCACCCCGACCACGATGAACGCCACCAGCGCCTCGGTGGTGTCGATGTAGATCTTGTGCTCACCAGGGCGCGGCTTCTCCGCCAACTCCGACGGCCGCAACTGGTCGAGCACGAAGAAGAACGCCACCCCGATCGCGGCGATCACCAGGGCGCCGGAGGCGATGGTGATCTGCAGGCCTACGATCCGCGAGGCGCGTCGGACGGCCGTGGCGTCGATGTCGGTCTCGGAGCGGCGGCTCACGGCTGTCCCAATCGATACCCCTCGCCGCGCACTGTAGCGATGAGGTCCTTGTCGGTCTTGCGGCGCACGTAGTGCACGTAGGTGTCGACCGATCCGGGCTGGTCGTTCTCGAACACCTCACGGAGGATCTGGCGGCGCGTGAAGGTGCGGAGCGGGTTCTCGGCCAGCAGCCGCACGAGCGCGCTCTCCCGCACGGTGAGCTGGATGCGCCCGTCGTACGGCGAGTAGATGCAGCGGCTCTCCGGATAGAACTGCCACTCGCCGATGGGCAGCGCCGGTCCCTCGCCGGTGAACGTGCGGGTGAGCGCTCGCAGCCGCGCGAGCAGTTCGTCGAACTCGAACGGCTTGACCAGATAGTCGTTCGCGCCGGCGTCGAGCCCGTTCACCCGGTCGGCGACGGCGCCGAGCGCGGTGAGCATCAGGATGGGCGTGACCACCCGGCGCGCACGGAGCGTCTCGACGATGGTCACGCCGTCGGTCCCCGGCAGCCGGCGATCGACCACGATGACATCGAACGGGTCGGCCAGCCCGACGCGCAGACCTTCGTCGCCGTCGGCGACCAGAGTGACGTCGTAGGTCTCGGCCAGGACCTGCTCGATCAACGGTCCGAGGCGCGGGTCGTCCTCGACCAGCAGCACCTGTTGCCGTTCACGCTCCATGACTGCTCAATCTACTGGGGCGGTCCGGGTACTGGGCCGGTCCCGCTACTGACCCGTTCCGCCCCCACCCGGGCGTACGCCCACTCGACCAGGGCGTTCACCAGGACGACGGCGGCCGTCGTATAGACGAGGCTCGCGACGACATCGGTGAGGTAATGGACCCCCAGGTACATCCGCGAGAACGCCGTGAGCAGGGGCACCACGACCGCGATCGCGGTGAACAGCGGCCGAAACCGACCCCCGCCGACGCTGATGAGCAGGGCCAGGCAGTACGCCGTAGCGAAGGCGACGTGACCGGAGGGGTAGCTCAGCGACGACGGCGTGCCGACCAGCGAGTTGGACAGCGCGGACATGTCCGGACGCGGTCGTTGCACGATCGCCTTGATGAGATCGTTCCCGAGCCACGGGATCATCACCAGCGTGAGGAACGTGACCATCGGCCGCAGGCAGCGCGTTACCGCGAGGACGATCGCGGCGGTGACGACCACGATCACGGCGGCGATCACGGGGGAGAAGAGCCAGTTGATCCCGAGCGAGAGCGCGTCGAGCCAGGGTGTGTGGGCATCGCTCAGCGCCTGCAGGATGCCGAGGTCCCACGAAGTCACAGCCGCCGAATCGCGGATGATCAGCCCGGCCAGCACGACGGCCAGGATCACGACAAGGGACACGACGACCGTGAGGGGTGTGAGCGGTCGACGCGGCCGGGGAACAGCACGGGGCACGGGAGATCCTTTCGACAGTGCCCGAGTCTCGTCGTCGCGCTACAAGACGCGGCTAAGAAAGCCTGGCCCGCCATCTCAGCGGTTTCTTAGTGCGGGGGTGGCACCGTGTTGCCGTGCTGCGCAACAAAGTTCCCGAAGTGACCGCCCTGTTCTGGGTGGCCAAGGTCCTCACCACCGCGATGGGCGAGACGACGTCCGACTTCCTGGTGCACCAGATCGATCCGCCGGTCGCCGTCGCCGGGGCCGCCGTGGTGCTCGCCGCGACGCTCATCCTGCAGTTCGCGGTGCGCCGCTACATCCCCTGGGTCTACTGGCTCGCGGTGTTGATGGTCGCCGTATTCGGAACGATGGTCGCCGACGTGATCCACGTGCAGTTCGGCGTGCCGTATCTGGTCTCGACGTCGGCCTTCCTGGTGATCCTGGCCGCCGTGTTCGCCGTCTGGTACGCCACGCAGCGCACCCTCTCTGTGCACCACATCGATACACGCCCGCGCGAGTTCTTCTACTGGGCAGCCGTGATGACGACCTTCGCGCTCGGCACGGCCGTCGGCGACCTGACCGCGGTGACCTTCAGCCTCGGCTACCTGGCGTCGGGCATCCTGTTCGCCGCGCTGTTCGCGCTGCCGGGCGTCGCTTACCGCTGGTGGGGGCTCGGCGCGACCGCCGCGTTCTGGATGTCGTATGTGCTGACGCGTCCGTTCGGCGCGTCCCTCTCGGACTGGCTGGCCCTGCCGCCCGCTCGCCACGGACTCGGTTTCGGCACGGGCGCGGTGAGCCTCGTGCTGTTCGCCGGCATCGTGGTCTGCGTCGTGGTGATGTCGGTGCGCCGCCGCACCCCGACCGGCGAACTGCCCGACGCCGTCGCCGCGTGACCGGCCGGCCGCGCCGTCAGACCATCGTGTCGAGGATCCCCACGAGCTGCTCGAACGTCGTCATCGGGTTCAGGATGGCGAACCGCGTGTTCGGGCGCCCCGCGTGCGAGCTCGGCGTGACGAACGCGCGCTGCTCGTCCAGCAGCCGGGCCGACCAGGCCGAGTAGTCGGCGCGGTCCCAGCCGTCGCGCTCGAACACCACCACGGAGAGCTGCGGCTGTCGCACGAGGCGGAAGCCCTCGCGCGACTCGATCTCGGCCGCGATGCGCTGGGTCAGCCGCAGCGACGCGCTGACCGCCTCGCGATAGGCGTTCTCGCCGTAGGTCGCGAGCGAGAACCAGAGGGGAAGCCCGCGCGCACGCCGGGTGAGGTGCGCGGCGTAGTCCGACGGGCTCCACTCGGCGGTCTCGGTGAGGGTGTCGAGGTATTCGGCGTGCTGCGTGTGGGCGCGGCGCCCCGCCTCGGGGTCGCGGTAGATGAGCGCGCAGGCGTCGAACGGGGCGAAGAGCCACTTGTGCGGGTCGACGATGACGGAGTCGGCGTGCTCGACGCCGGCGAACCGGTGGCGGGCGAGCGGGGAGAGCATCCCGGCCAGGCCGTAGGCGCCGTCGACGTGCAGCCAGAACGTGAACTCGGGGCGCAACGCGGCGATCGTGGCGATGTCGTCGACGATCCCGAAGTTGGTGGAGCCGGCGGTGGCAACGACGGCGAATACGGCAGCGCCGTGCTCCTCGAGCGCCGGGCGCACGTTCGCGCCGCTCAGCATGCCGCCCTCGGCGGGGGTGACCGGCACCACGTCGACGTCCATCACCCTAGCGGCCGAGGCGATCGACGAGTGGGCCTCGGCGCTGCAGACTATCTTCCATCGTGCGGGCAGCTCGGCGCCGGCATCCGTCAGGGTTGCGCGGGCGTGATCGCGGGCCGCGACGAGCGCGGACAGGTTGCCGAGCGTGCCGCCCTGCACGAAGACGCCGCCGGCGGTCTCGGGAAGACCGAACTCCTTCGCGAGCCACGAGAGCACCTCGTTCTCGGCGTAGACCGCTCCGGAGCCTTCGAGCCACGAGCCGCCGTACACCGCGCTGGCCGAGACGACCAGGTCGAACGCCGTGGCGGCCTTGGTGGGCGCGGTCGGGATGAACGACAGGTACTGGGGGTGGTCCGTGGTGATGCAGGCGGGAGCCAGCACGTGCTCGAAGAGCGCGAGGGCGCGCTTGGCGCCGATGCCGTTGTCGAGGATCGACGAGCCGGCCAGCCGACGCAGCTCCGGTTCGGCCATCGGCTTGTCGAGCGGGGTGTCACTGCTCAGGATGCGCCGGCGCGAGTAGTCGAGCACGAGGTCGACGATCTCCTCGGTCTCGTGGGAGACGGCGTGCATCCGGGTGGCGGGCGTCTCGTTGTGGCGTTCCATGGTGTCCTCTCTGGGCCGCGCGGCGCGTGCGACGGCTGGTGGCTGCGGCGACGGCGGGTGCGGCTACGACAGGCTGCCACATCCGGATGCGCGAATGCACATTTGCGAGCGCAAGGCTCCGTTCGGCGATTGAATCGTGCGCCATTCAGTGCTTTGACGCAGAAAACGTGCGCTACGCCGCTTCGGCTCGCCATGCGCCCTCGGCTCCTCATGCGCCCTCGGCTCCTCACGCGCCCTCGGCGGCGGTGTAGTGCCGGACGACGACGGGCTCCGACGACAACGCCGACGCTGCGCGCACGAGGTCGAGGTCGTATTGGGTCTGGCGGTCCTCGTGCTGGGCCAGGTGCTCCCGCCACGATCCGGTGCTGAACTCCTCGAGGTAGGTGTTCTCCGCGTCGCGGCTGCGGTACAGCACCCAGTGCCGCGCGCCCGTGCGCCGGCGGCTGCGCTCGAGCATCCGCATCGTGTCGAGGAAGTCCGCCTGCTTCTCCAGCGGGATGACGTAGGTGAGCAGCACCAGCGTCGCCGCCTCGTCGGACTCGTCGCCGACGGGGACGCCCGGCAGCTCGCTCAGCGGCAGCGGCGCGGTCGACCGGTCCATGCCCTCCGTGCGGATCAGCGGCCAGATCAGCTGCGACGCGGCGGCCGCGACGATGATGACGGACGCTCCGACGATGACCGCCGGGATCCCGAACACCTGCGCCAGGATGCCCGACAGGATGGCGCCGGCCGCCGTGCTCCCGAAGAACACCAGCTGGTACACGGAGACGCCGCGGGTACGCACCCAGACCGGCAGGAACGCCTGCACCGCGCCGTTCAGCGACGCGACGACCCCGATCCAGGCGACGCCGATCACGACCAGCACGGGGATGATCAGCAGCAGCGGCGCGTCGAACGCGAGGACGAGCATCCCGATCCCGTAGATCGCGGACGCGACGAGCGTGAGCGTGTTGAGACCCCAGCGGGCCCGGATGCGCGGCAGCAGCAGGGACCCGCCGATGGCGCCCACGCCGAGTGCGGTGAGGAGCAGGCCGTAGCCGCCGGCGTCCAAGTGCAACCGCCCCTCGGCGACCAGCGGAAGCAGCGCCCACATCGCGTTGGCCGGGATCACGAAGAGCGCGAGGCAGATGATGATGCGCCGCACAACGCCCGCGTTCCAGACGTACCGGATGCCCGCGCGCGTGGCGTCGACGAACGGCTCGGCACGCTGCGGCGGGGGATGGTAGCCGCGCCACCCCAGCAGGATCACGAGGAACAGTACGAACGTGGCCGTGTCGATCAGGAACACGGCGGGAACCCCGATGAACGCGATGAGCGCTCCGGCGACGGCAGGCCCGATGGCCCTGGCGACGTTGACGCCGATGGAACTGAGCGCGGCGGCGTTCGCGATCTGCGCGCGGGGCACCAGCTCGGGGACGAGCGCCTGATACGCCGGGAGCTGCACCGCGCTGCCGGCGCCGAGCAGGAACGTGAGGGTCAGCAGCAGGCTCGGCGGCATCGCCCCCAGCCAGGTCAGCACGGTGAGCAGCAGGCCGACGACCACCTGGAACGCCTGAACCGCGATCAGCAGGCTGCGCCGGTTGAGGAACTCGCCGAGCACGCCCGAGGGCAGGCCGAGCACGAGGAACGGCAGCGCGGACGCCGCCTGCACGAGTGGCACGAGCGCGGTCGCGTTCGGCTGCTCCACCAGCAGCCACTGGGCGCCGACGGTCTGCATCCACGTGCCGATGCTGCTGACGACCGAGGCGATCCACAGCGCGCGGAAGATCGTGACCCGCAGGGGCGCGAGCGCCGAGAGCGATTCCGTGCTGCTGTCGTTCATCCGTGCCCTCCGACGGCCTTCAGCGATAACGTCGGGGGAATACTACGACGACGAGGTGGCGGATGGACGACGGGGCGGAACTGACGGTCGGCGATCGCGCGGTGCGGTACTACGACACCGGGCCGGTCGGCGCCGCGCCCGGCGGCGGTGGTCTCACCGCGTTCTGGCACCACGGGACGCCGCAGACCGGCCGGCTCCTCGCGCCGGTGGTGGAGGCGGCCGCCGAGCGGGGCATCCGGATCGTCTCGGTCACGCGCCCGTCGTACGAGGGGAGCTCGCCGCTGCCGGGTCGCTCGATCGCCGCTGCGGCGCGCGACGTGCTCGCGGTCGCGGATGCGCTGGGCATCCGGAAGTTCGCGACCGTCGGGGCGTCCGGTGGCGGGTCGCATGCGCTCGCCTGCGCCGGCCTGGCTCCCGACCGCGTGTTCGCCGTCGTGGCGCTCGCCGCGGTCGCCCCGTACACCGACGAGATCGGCTGGTTCGACGGGATGGCGGCGGACGCCGCCCTCCGGTCTGCGCGCGAGAGCAGGGACGCCCGCGCGCGGTTCGCCGAGACCGCCGAGTTCGACGAGAGCAGCTTCGTCGGCGCCGACTGGACGGCACTCGAGGGTGCCTGGGGCGTGCTCGGCGCCGACGCGGGACGGGCGGGAGGCGCGGGACCGGGCGGCGAGATCGACGACGACGTAGCCTACGTGAACGACTGGGGCGTGGAGCTCGCCGAGATCGAGGCGCCCGTGCTGCTCGTGCAGGGCGGCCTCGACCGTGTCGTGCCGGCCGCGCACGCCCAGTGGATGCTCGGACGCCTGCCGCGCGCCGAGCTCTGGCTGCGCCCGCGCGAGGGACACATCTCGGTGCTCGGTGCACTGCCGGTGGCCTTCGACTGGATCGTCGACATGGAACGTCCGGCCTAGCCTGCGGGATCGCCGCCCTGCTCGCCGTCCTGCTCGCCGTCCTGCTCGTCGGGGCGTTCCGGGTCGCCGAGGCAGTCGTCGATGAGCGCGAAGAGTTCCGCGCTGGCCAGGATGCGGAAATGACCGCCGACCGGCAGCTGCACATTCCGCGCGCCGTCGAGCGCGCTGCCGTTCGGGATGTGCGGGTCGAACCACCCGGAGACGGAGACGATCCGGGCGTTCGCATCCGACGCGAGGGCCAGCTGCCGCAGGGCTTCGTCCGACGGCTGCAGCGACCGCACGCTCTGGAACGGCACGAACCGCGCCAGGGTCGATCCGGAGAACGGCGTGCACACCGCGACGAGCAGCCGCACGCGACCGGTCACCTCGGGGATCCCGAGCAGTTGCTTGGCGATGAGGCCGCCCTTGCTGTGCGCCACGATCGTGACGTCGCGCAGATCGTGCCGCTCCAGGTACTCCGCGACCGTGCGGGCGCCGTCGGCGATCGAGCCGAGGTTGCGCTCGAGCGCGGTGATCACGTGGACCGGATGCCCGCTCTCGTGCACGTGCCGCGCGAGCGGCCGCAGGAAGCGCCACGTCTCGAAGATGCCGGGCAGGAGCACGACCGGCGCGCGATCGCCCTCGATCTCCACGAGCGCCTCCGGGGTGCCGCGGTCGAACTCGGCGCGCACCTGGTGCCGGATGGCGTACTCGTAGTCGGCCGCCACAACGCCCGCTCGCCGCAGCAGTCCCAAGCCGCGACGGCCCCAGTCCTGCGCGACGGCGGCTGCCGCCCCCGCCTGTCGTGCCGGTCCGTCCGTCATCCGGACTCCCTTCCTCCTGCACCGCCGTGCCCGCGCACCCAGCGAACTCTGTTTCGCCGTCGTTCGCCAGTACTGGACCGATGAGTGTTCACCATCGGGATGCCCGAGGCGACGCGGCGCGTCAGCGCAGCGGGCGCAGGTGCGCCGGGGCCGGCCAGGCCAGCGTGTACTCGATCCGGGGCGCCCCGACAGCGCTGGCCGCGCCGAACTCGTCGTTCAGCAGCCGGATGCCCTCGGTGCTGACCTCCGTGATCCGCACGCGCCTGCGCTCGCCGTCCTCGAGCTCGAGCAGGTACGGCTCCGCGAGGAAGCCGAGGCCGCGCTCCTCGAGCTGCTCCTCCGCCGACAGCCAGTCCGTCGCCGCGCTCACGTCGCGCCCGAGCAGGTCGACCGGCACGAACGACTCCCCCTCCGGGCGCATCCAGCCCACGAGCTCTCCGTCGTGGCGGCGGTGTTCGATCCAGTCGGTGATGTCCACCGCACGACGCTACCGCTCGGCGGCCGGCGCCCGCATCCGTGTGACAGCGAAGCAGTTCCCCGGCGCTACGCTCCCGGCGCTACGCCTCCGGCTGACGGTGCCTGCCGACCGCGGCGATGACCGCCTCGCGGAACGCCAGGGCCAGCTCGGCGGCATCCGGCCGGTCGGCCGGCTCGCGCGCGGTCATCCGGGTGAGAAGCACGCTCCAGTCGTCCGGGAGGTCAGGCGGGATCGGCGGGTCGTTCTGCAGCCGGGCCAGTGCCGAGTCGACGATGCCGCCCGGGAACGCGATCGAGCCGGTGAAGCATTCGAGCAGCACGAGACCGAGCGAGTAGATGTCGCTCGCCGTCGTCGCCTGCTGATGCGAGGCCTGCTCCGGGCTGAGGTAGGCGGCGGTGCCGGTGGTGACGCCCGACTCGTCGGGATGCGGCTCCGACGTGTCGACCGCGATGCCGAAGTCGGTGAGCCGGGCGCGGGCGCGGAAGGCCGACGTGCCGTACTCGACGAGCATGACGTTGGACGGCTTGATGTCGCGGTGGATGACGCCCTGCGCGTGCACGTACTCGAGCGCTTCGGCGAGGTCGAAGGCGATCTCGCTGATCTCCCGCACCGACAGCCGGCGCTGGGCGAGCGTGGTCGCGAGGTCGGAACCGGAGACGAGCTCCATGACGAGGAACGGACGGGGGTCATCCGGTGCCGAGTAGTCGACGCCCGCATCGATCAGCGACACGATGCCGTGGTGACTGAGGCGCGCGAGAGCGCTCAGCTCCGTGTGGTGCTGCTCCATATCGGCCTGCCCGCCGGAGCGGAAGACCTTCAGTGCGACCTCGCGCCCCAGGATCTCGTCCCGGGCACGGAAGATCGTCGCCATGCCTCCCCGGCCGACGAGGCTCTCCGGTCGGTACCGGCCGAGCAACGCAGGAACGGTCGGCTCCGATAACGCTGCCATCATGCCTCCGCTCGCCAGTGTAGAGAACGATCCGGGAGCCCGCGCATCGGAGCGCGGGGGTTGACATGCGCGCTCCGGATGTGCGATTCGGCCGGAACTCCGGCGAACCCGTGCACTTGCCGAAAGGTTCGTCTACCCCATAGAGACACCCGGATGCACGGCGTACGTTCCCCAGTGTTGTCGCTCCGGGCAACGCGAAAGCACGGTTGCCGAACCGGGCAACGGGGAAAGGACATCACATGGGTGCATCGGACAAGATCGAGAACGCCGCTG
This sequence comes from Leifsonia poae, assembly GCF_027921845.1. Taxonomy (GTDB): domain Bacteria; phylum Actinomycetota; class Actinomycetes; order Actinomycetales; family Microbacteriaceae; genus Leifsonia; species Leifsonia poae. Next base: position 73,757 of record NZ_BSEN01000012.1, on the reverse strand, counting down.
AAGACGTCAAGGGCAAGGCCAAGGAAGCAGTGGGCCACGCCACCGGCAACGACGAGAAGGTCGCGGAGGGCAAGGCCGACCAGGCCAAGTCCGACGTCAAGCAGGCCGGCGAGAACGTCAAGGACGCGTTCAAGCACTGATCCACGTGCCGTGCGCGGCGCCTGCCGATCGCGTGCCGCGTCGAGAGAAGGGTGAGACTCCGTCCACGGGTCTCACCCTTCCTCTGTGTCTGGGGGTCAGCAGTCGCGGTCCGGGCGGGTCAGCGGTTGCGCGGTGAGCCGAGCCAGTCCAGCAGGCGGTCGAGCGGCCACGTCGTCACGATCCGGTCGAGCGGCACCCCGTTGGATGCCGCGCGTGCCGCCCCGTACTGCAAGAAGTCGAGCTGGCCGGGGGCGTGCGCATCCGTGTCGATGCTGAACACGCAGCCGGCGTCGAGGGCGAGGGCGATGAGGTCGTCGGGCGGGTCCTGACGCTCCGGACGCGAATTGATCTCGACCGCGACATCGTTTTCGGCGCAGGCGGCGAACACCGCTGCCGCGTCGAATTCCGAGGGCGGCCGCGTTCCGCGTGAGCCCTCCACGAGGCGTCCGGTGACGTGCCCGAGCACGTTCGTGTTCGGATCCCGGATGCCTGCGAGCATCCGGCGCGTCATGGTCGCGCGGTCCGACCGCAGCTTGGAGTGCACGCTCGCGACGACGACGTCGAGGCGGCCGAGGAGCTCGGGTGTCTGGTCGAGTTCGCCCGATTCGAGGATGTCGACCTCGATGCCGGTCAGCAGCGCGAAGCCGTCGCCCGCTTCGGCGTCGAGCCGTTCGACGAGCGCGAGCTGCTCGGTCAGTCGTTCGGCATCGAGGCCGTTGGCGACCTTCAGGTTCGGCGAGTGGTCCGTGATCGCCTGGTATTCGCGACCGAGCGCCTGCGCCGCCGACGCCATCAGCTCGATCGGTGTGCCGCCGTCGGACCACTCGCTGTGACTGTGCAGATCGCCTCGCAGCGCGGCGAGCACGTCGCCCCCGCCATCGGCCAGCGGATGCGCACCCGACTCGCGCAGGCCGGCCAGGTAGTCGGGGACGCGCCCCTCGAGCGCCTGGGTGATCACCTGGTACGTGCGGTCGCCGATCCCCTTGGTGCGCTTGAGGCGGCCGTCGTCTGCGCGACGCTGCAGCTCATCCGGATCGAGGGAGGCGATGATCGCCGCCGCACGCCGGAACGCCTGCACCTTGAAGCTGGGCGCCAGCTCGCGTTCCAGCCAGAAGGCGATCTCGTTGAGCGCGTCGACAGGGTTCATCTGCCCATCATCCCCGTGTGCGCCGGTGTGGGCTACTGTGGCACTCACCCACAGAGGAGGATCACGTGAGCGAACGCGCCGAAATCGCCTTCGAAGGCCTGCTGGAAGAACTGCTGCAAGACCCGGATGACGACGTCGCGGCCACGGAAGGCGCTCTGTACGTGCATGGTCGGCTCTTCGCGCGCCTCGACGGAGACGCGCTCGTGGTCGATCTGCCCGCCGAACGCACGGCCGACCTCATCGAGCGCGGCGTCGCCGAGCCGGGATCCGCCGGCGTGGTCGAAGCGCGGGGCGCCTGGGCACGCGTCGGCGACACCGAGGACTGGCCCGAACTGGCGAGCGAAGCCCACCAGTTCGTCGGTGAGCCCGCGGTCGGCAAGGACTCGTAGCACCGGAGTCGTAACACCGCGATAGCACGGTCGGGGCGTCAGCCCTTGTCCTTCTTGACCTTGCCCTTCCCGGGGCCGGGGCCGTCGTCGTTCCCGGGCTTCCCGTTGCCCTTCCCGTTTCCCTTGTCGCTCGGTGTCGTGGTGGGCGTCGCGGGAGTGGACGCCGGCGGTGTCGTGACCGACGGGGTCGGCCGTGGGCTCGGGGGCGTGCTGCTCACGGGGGCGACGGGTGCCACGGTCTGCGACGGTGTGTGCGAGGGGCCGGCGGCGGGCGCGTTGGCGCCGATCCACGCGCCGACGCCGATCACCGCCGCGACAGCGACAGCGACCACGGCGACGGCGACGATGGCGCCGATGAGTCCGCGGCGCGGACGCCTGGCGGGCGGCTCCGCAATCGGCGGCGGGGCCGACGCCTGTGTGAGCAGGAGCGTCGGGTCATCCGGCGCGGCAACCGCGGCAACACCCGCACCTGCGGCGCCCGCCACGACCGTCGCGGGCGCCGTCTCATCCGCTCCGGGCGCCCACCCGTCCAGCTCGGCGGCGTGCTCCCTCGCCCGTACGGCGACCTCGAGCGCATCCGGTCGTGCCTCCGGCGGGCGCGCCGTCATCGCGGTGAGCAGCTCCGCCCACGCGGGCGGGAGGTTCGATGGCACCAGCGGATCGCGCACCACCCGGGCGCCAAGCGACTCGGCAGCGGTCCCCGGGAAGGCGCGGTTTCCGGTCAGCGCCTCGATGAGCACGAGGCCGAGGGAGTAGATGTCGGCCGGCGGGCCGGGTTCGGCGCCGTGGGCCTGCTCGGGGCTCAGGTAGGCGGCCGTGCCGATCACGATGCCGTTGCTCGTGATCCTCTCCGATCCCACGAGATGGGCGATGCCGAAGTCGGCGAGCTTGCCTCGGTAGGGCACCGACGGCAGGCCGGTGAGCGCGAGCAGGATGTTCGCCGGCTTCAGATCGCGGTGCACCACCCCGGCCGCGTGCACGGCCACGAGTGCCTCAGCGAGTTCGACCGCCAGCGCGGCGACCTCAGGAGCCGGCAGCGGACCGCGCTTCAGCTCGTCGCGCAGGCTCGGTCCGTCGACCAGTTCCATCACCAGGTAGCTGGGATCCTCGTCGGCGTCGGACGCCGCGAGGTGCGCATCGAAGAGGGTCACCAGGTTCGGGTGGTTGAGCCGGGCGAGCAGCTGGGTCTCGGCGCGGCGGCGTGCATCGTCGCTGGCCTCGCCTGCCGCGAACACCTTGACGGCGACGGCCCGATCGAGCTGCAGGTCCTGCGCGCTGTAGACGGTGGCCATACCCCCGCGTCCGATCACGCGGACGAGTTGGAACCGTGCACCGAACACGCGTCCGGTCGGGTGGTCGATCGTGGTGCTCCTTTCGTGAGCCCTAGAGTCCGGACCACTGTAGACGCCTCCGGGCCGATCGCACAGTCACAGGGAATACCTAGATTAACTAGCGATTTCGGGTCTTGAATGGATGGCGTGACAGACGCTCCACCTCCTCCAGGCGACGCCGGAGGGTTCCCCGACTCGCCGGGAACCCACGCCGTGCTGAACGCACTGCGCGCCTACCGCGCCGCCGAAGCGGCGATGCGCAGGCGCAAGGGCGTCACGATGAACATGAGCGAGAACGACTTCCTCGCGCTGCGATTCATCCTGGCGAACGACCAGACCGGCACGGTCACCAACGCCAAGGACATCGCGCACTACCTCGGCATCTCGACCGCGTCCACGTCGGCGCTCATCGGGCGCCTCGTGCGCGGAGGCTACGTGCAGCGGCGGGCGAGCCGCACCGACCGCCGCTCGGTGGAGATCATCCCTCTCAAGGCCGACGATCCGGGCATCCGGGATGCTGTCGGCGACACGCACTCGCAGGTCATCCTGGCGGCGGAGTCGCTCAGTCCGGAAGAAATGCAGGTGGTCACGCGATTCCTTGACCGGATGCGTTCGGCGGTCGACGAGATCGACGACAGCAAGGCCTAGACCCTTACTCCGATTTCCATGAGATTTCTATGCCCCTCTCCCCACTTGCTAGTTTCGTGAACTAGTTGTTGCATGGGTGCGCTGACGGATCGCAACCGCGATCCGCATAAGAAGGAGTTCCCCACAATGAACATTCTCCTGATCGTCATCGCGATCATCGCGATCATCCTGCTTCTCACCGGAGGCTTCGTCTCGTCCCTCAACTTCCTGCTCTGGGTCGGCATCGTGCTGCTCGTCATTGCAGTGGTCGTGTGGCTGGTGCGGATGCTCACCGGAAGCCGTCGAGTCTGAGGACGGCCTGACGAACGACAACAGAACGACAAGGAAGGGAAGCTCATGAGCCTCGGAACCGGAATCGTGCTCTTCGTCGTCGGCGCCATCCTCGCCTTCGCGCTCAACGTGCAGGTGTCCTGGATCGATCTCCACCTCGTCGGCTACATCCTCATGGCCGCCGGCGTCGTCGGAATCATCCTGGGTATCGTCCTGATCACGCGTCGTCGCACTGCAGTTTCGACGACGCGCCAGGGTGTCGACCCCGTCTCGGGCGAGCGTGTCACGCGCCGCTCGACGGACGTCGACGACACGACCATCTAGACCTGGGAGTCCACAACCCCCGAAACGAGGCCCTTACCGACCCCTGGGGCCTCAACGGCGAGCGGGCGTGCTTCGGCGCGCCCGCTCGACCATTTAAGCGGCGTCTTTTCGCCGTGCGTCGCGCGTCCGCACCGGCGATCGGTGCCGGGTCAGATGACGATCGCCCCTGTGGCCAGTGCCACCACGGCGGCCGCCGCCAGGGCGATCGCGGCGATGCAGATCACCAGCTCCCAGCGCGTGAAGACGCGCAGCCCGCGTTCGCGTCGCGCGATGACGTAGAGCACGGTGCCGGGCGCATAGATGATGAACGACACAAGCAGGTAGGTCGGCCCGCCGGCGATCACGAGGAACAGCGCGTAGATCGTCGCGAGTGCCGCCACCGCGAAGCCGCGCCGCGAGCGGCCGGCCGGGTCGTCGCCGGCCCGCGTCTCGAGCTTCAGGGCGTAGCCGGCCGTGAGCAGATACGGGATGAGCGCCAGCGAACTGCACAGCTTGAGCATGAAGTCGAAGGCGTCGTTCGAGAAGATCGTGACGATCAGCAGCGCCTGCACGAGTGTCGTCGTGAGGAGCATCGCCGCGATCGGCACCCCGCGTCTCGTCGTGCGGGTGAGGAACCGTGGGGCATCCTCGCTCTTCGCGGCCGTGTAGAGCACCTCGGCCGCCATCAGGGACCACGCGAGGTAGGCGCCGAGCACCGAGACGATGAGGCCGATGCTGATGAACCAGTAGCCCCACGGGCCCACGATCGCCTCGAGCACCCCGGCGACCGACGGCTGCCTCAGCCCCGCGAGCTCTCCGCGGGGCAGCACCCCGAACGACAGGATGCTCACCAGCACGAACAGCGCGAGAACGCTCAGGAATCCCAGGAGCGTCGCGCGCCCGACGTCGCGGCGGCAGCGGGCGTAGCGCGAGTACACGGTCGCGCCCTCCACGCCGAGGAACACGAAGACGGTCACCAGCATCGTCGACTGGATCTGTCCGAACAGTGCGCCGGCATCCGGAGTGGCGCCGCCCCAGAGGTTCGCAGTGAAGGTCTGCCAGTTGAACCCCGCGATCGCGACGACGACCACGAAGAGCAGCAGCGGCAGCAGCTTCGCCACGGTGACGATGGAGTTCAGGATCGCCGCCTGCCGCACTCCGCGCGTGATCACGAAGTGGAACAGCCAGAGACCACCGGTCGCGACGGCGACGGCCACCACCGTGTTGCCCGCGCCGAACGCGGGGAAGAGCCCGCCGAGGGTCGAGCCGATCAGCACCCAGTACGTGACGTTGCCGGCGCAGGCGCTCGCCCAGTATCCGAACGCGGAGAAGAACCCGACGTAGTCGCCGAACCCCGCCTTGGCGTATGCGTAGATACCGGCGTCGAGCTCGGGTTTTCGCACGGCGAGGCGCTGGAACACGAACACCAGGGTGAGCATCCCGAGCCCAGCGATCGTCCAGGCGATGGCCGCACCGACCGCGCCCGTGGCCGCGGCGAAGGTGCTCGGCAGCGAGAAGACGCCGGCTCCGACCATCGAGCCGACCACCATGCCTGCGAGAGCCGGCACCGGGAGGCCGCGGGTCGGCACCGGTTCGACCTCGGTGGTGCTCGCCGTGCTCATGAGGCCTCTCTTCGTCCGCGCGGCGTCACGGACTGTGGAACCTGTCGTGATCGCGGATGCGCCACCACCGACAGTAGAGCTCCCCACCGCCGCTGCGCGACCTCGCCCGTCCTCTCCGGCTGTCCCGGCAATCCTTCACGCTACGAACCGGCCGGCGGTGTTGCCGAATCGTCGGATGCTGACGCACACTGAGACCGGCAAGGAGGAGCCCATGACGCAACCCGACCTGAGCGCTGTGCGTGATCTGATCGACGGTGCTCTGCGCGCCGAGAGCGGTCTCGCCAGCCTGTGGGACCCCGAGCCCGCCTGGTATGAGAAGCTGCTGACCGGCGTCGCGCTCGCCGTCGGCGACGATCCCGTCGCCTACATCGACGCGGGGCTCCAGCGCGACGACAGCACGCTGGCCTTCCGGATCGTCGTGTACACGGAGCGTGCTCTTGTGCTCGGAACGGCCGACATCCCTGCGCCCGGTGACGCGGCCCGGATCAGCGCGCGGCTCTATCCGCGCAGGGGACTCGCGTACATCAACATCACCGCGACCGGTCGATCGATCAGCGATGAGGACGAGGTCGAGTGGCCCGGGCGGGTCACCGTCCACGTCGTCTACGGTTCGGGTATCGAGCTGACGATGCCGGCCGGCGACGTCGGGACCCCGGAGAAGCGGGCGCGGTTCCTGCGCCTGCTCGACACGCTCCGGGACGATCTCACGAACTGACTACTCCTGACAGTGCGACCACTCGGAGCGCGGCAGTCGCCGCTCCTCGCCGAGGACGTCGATCACCCACTCGTCGCCATCCAGGCGCTGATGCCGGCCTCTGACCGTCTCGGACCCCCATCCGTCGAGGGAGCGGACCCAACGCACCAGGGTCACCCGCTCGCCGACATGAGGGGCGTTCCCCGTTGGTGTTACCCATCGCTCGCTCACGATCCCATTCAAGGGGAGGGTGACGCGCGTCGAGCAGACGACACGCGAACGGGGGTCAACAAGTGCCTGAACACAGGGCTTCCGAGGAGTGACGCGTCGGTTGCACGTAGATGGGCCACTCTTCGCACGTAGACGGCCCGCAGATGCGCACGTGTCCGGCGGACCCGTCGCTGCACGGCCGCCACACCCCGGATCGCGACTTCTACAGAGCGTAGAATTTCTTCCGTTCGCCGACGAACGCGAACAGAATCCACTACCGACGAAGGGTCTTCCTGTGACCGACATTTCGACTTCTACCGCCTCTGCTGGCACCCGAGGGCTCACGCGGCACCGGTTCATCCGGTGGACCGGATTCCTCTCGATCCTCGCCGGTGTCGTCATGCTCGTCGCGGGCGGCGTGGTGTGGGGTGTCGTCAGCAGTCAGCTCGCCGACCAGCACATCACGGTGGCCTCAGACTCCGAGTGGTTCCCCGGAGCGAACGTCACCGACCCGTTCACCGCGCTCGCCGAGGCGAACATCATCAACGAGCACGCGCTGCACTCCTCTGAAGGCAAGACCTACGCCCAGCTCGACAAGGAAGACCCGCTCCGCGCGACCGTGATGAACGCGTCCTTCCTGCGGGCGTCGCTCTTCACCTCCGTCGTGTCGTTCGGTGTCTCCTTCTTCGCCATGGGAGTCGGCCTCATGTTCGGGCTCTTCGGCGGCTCGCTCGTCGCGCTCACCCAGCGTGCGCGCCCGGGTACCGTATAGCAGCCCGATAGTGCCCGTCACCGGGCCGAGATCGAGGGCCCCGCGAGACGTCGCGGGGCCCTCTCCCGTTGTCGTCGCACGGTCTCGGGTGGCTGCTCAGGCCGGCGCGCCCTGCGTGAGCGGTGGGGCGGCCGCCCGCACGTGCATCCGCTGGCCCTGGCTGTTGAACAGGCAGAGCACCTCGAGCACACCGGGGCCGGGGTTGCCGAACGCGTGCGGTGTGCGGGTGTCGAAGTCGGCCGCCTCGCCCTCCTCCAGAACGAAGGTCTCGTCTCCGAGCCACAGCTTCAGGCGACCCGAGATCACATAGAGCCAATCCCACCCCTCGTGAACGCGCTGCGTGTACTCGGCGTCCGGTCGCGGCGGAAGGATCTGCTTGAACGCGCTCCATTCGCCGCCGCTGCGCGAGAGCGGGATGGTCGTCACGCCGTTGCGCAGCACCGGGCGCGGATGCACGCGCGGGTCGCCCGTCGCGGGCGCGCCGACGAGATCGTCGAGCGGCACCCGGTAGAGCCGGGCGAGTGGCAGGAGGAGCTCGAGGGTCGCGCGACGGCTCCCGGACTCGAGTCTCGAGAGGGTGCTCGTCGAGATCCCGCTGGCCTCGGCTGCGGCGGAGAGGGTCAGCGCGCGGCTCTCCCGAATGGCCCGGATGCGTGCGCCCGCGGTGGCGAGCACCTCCCGGATGTCATCGGTCATCGTGGTGCCGCCCCGTCTCTCGGAATTTGCTGTTTCAGCAACCAAGCTTGCCAGAACTGCAGCCCTAACGCCAGGGTCGAAGCATGGGAAACGACACTGCAGAGACGCACATGACCGACGTCGACATCGCGATCGTGGGCGGAGGGCCGGCCGGGCTGAGCGCTGCTCTGGCGCTGGTGCGCGCCCGCCGCTCGGTGATCGTGATCGACGGCGGTCAGCCGCGCAATCGCTTCGCGCCGCACATGCACGGCGTGCTCGGGCACGACGGACTGCCGCCGGCCGAGCTGCTGCGCCTCGGGCGGGCCGAGGTCGAGGGCTACGGCGGTATGTTCATCTCGGGGGAGGCGACCACGGCGTCGGTCGGACGGGACGGCATCCGGGTGGCTGTCGAGGGTAGGGCCGTGCGGGCACGCCGCCTGCTCGTGGCGACCGGCCTGCGCGACGAGCTGCCCGACATCGACGGGCTGCGCGAGCAGTGGGGGCGCGGGGTCGTCGTCTGCCCGTACTGCGACGGCTGGGAGCGCCGCAACGGCGTGATCGGCATCGTCGCCACCTCGCCGCAGAGTGTCGAACAGGCGCAGCTGCTGCGCCAGTGGTCCGACCGGATCGTCTACTTCGTCAACGGCGTGGGCGACCCGGATGACGAGGCGACGCGCCGGCTGCTCGCGCGCGGCATCCGTATCGAGCGGCGCGCGATCGCCCGCATCCGAACCGATCGTGACGATCGCCTCACCGGCGTCGAACTCGTCGGCGGGTCCGTGGTCGAGGTCGGGGCCGTCTTCACCGGACCGACGATGCATCCGCGTGACGAACTGCTGCTGGCTCTCGGGGCCGCCACTACCGAGGCGCGCGGGATGCGCTGGGTCGCCGTCGATGCGGACGGGCGGACGAGCATCCCGGGAGTCTGGGCCGTGGGCAACGTCGTCGACCCGCGGGCCAACGTCCCGGTGTCGCTCGGCGCTGGAGCGTTGATCGCCGGCGCCATCAACGCAGGGCTCGTGGACGAGGACGTGGCTGCGGCGCTCGACCCGGCCAGAGAGCCCCAGGCCGGTCGGAGCCCGGGGTCCTCTGGCGGCTCGCTCTCCGTGAAAGAGGCGAGGTCGAACTGAGGTGCGATGCGCATCGCTGCCGAAGGGGGGGGTCATCGGCAGCGCCCAATCTAGCTGAAATTGAAACAACAATCTAGACCTCCAACCGCACCCCGCCCGCCGAGCGGCGTATCTGGCAAGCTGGGCGGAACGAAGGAGGTCCGCCGTGCCCATCCCTGCGGCGCCCGAGGAGCGCAAGCCGCGCCGGCTCATCCGCGACCAGGCGTACGACGCCATCCAGAAGGCGATCCTCGACGGTGACCTCAAGCCGGGCGAAGTGCTCGACGATGCCGAGCTGCAGCGATGGCTCAAGATCTCGCGCACTCCGATCCGCCAGGCGCTCTACGCGCTGACGCTCGAGGGACTGATCGAGACGGCGCCGCAGGCGCACACCAGGGTCGTTCGTCCCCGGCCGGAGCAGGCCGTCGACTACCTGCAGGCGATCGGTGTGCTCGTCGTCGGGGCGACGACGCTCGCCTACCGGGTCGCGACGCCGGATGACCGGGCCGGGCTGATCGAGGCGGTGCACGTCTCGGTCGGTCACCTCGAGGAGCACGACGGACGCGCCTTCGTCCACACCGTCGCGCGGTACTTCGCGAGCGTCAACCAGCTGAACCCCAACCTGACGCTGCGGCGCCTGGTGGCGCAGTCGGCGGTCGCCCTCGGCTACAACCTCACGGTGGTGGTGCAGAGCATGGACATGCCGTGGGAGGAGATCGCCGCGGGGTACCGCGAGCTCGCCCGGGCCTGGGAGACGGGTGGTTCCGACGCGGTGGAGCGCGCGACCAAGCTCGTCTTCCGGCTCGACGAAGACGCGCTGGAGCATCCACTGATCATCGGGCCGCCCACCGGCGCCTGAGCACTCAGGTGATCGCGGCGTGCAACGCCGACGCGTTCGCGGTCAGCCACTGGCCGCGGCGGAGGATGCGGTCGCCGACCCCCTCGTCCCACATCCGCTGCCAGCCGCCGCCGCGCTCTGCGGCGTTGCGCTTCATGAGATGCCAGGAGCGCTCGGCAGCGTTGCGCGCGACGTCGACGACCCGCGCGCGATCGTCGGACTCGAGGCCGTAGGCGTCGAGGAGGACCGCGCCGCGGCGTGCCGCGTCGATCCCCTGCTGCGGCGGGTAGCGGTCCTCGGGCGGCATCCAGGCGGCCCACCAGAGCAGAAGGTTCACGAGCTCTTCCACGCGGGTCGCCGGGCGGATGAGGTCGAAGTCGATCAGTGCGTGAGCCCGGCCGTCGCGGAACACGACGTTCTCGGGCGTGATGTCCATGTGGGCGATGAGGGTCGGTGCTCCGGCGACGGGCGGAGGGCATCCCGCGGGGTCGGACGGACGGGCAGTGCGCGACCACTCGGGTGTGCCCAGTGTCGAGACCGCGTCGTCGTAGCGTCGCACCAGCCGGGCCACGCTGACCGCGCGCTCCTCGTCTCCGACCCACAGCGGCCACGGCCGGCCGGCGACCTCGCCCTCGACGAACGTGAGCACATCCCGGTCGGAGGCGTCGACCCCGAGGAAACGCGGGGCGCCGTCGAACCCTGCCGCGTCGAGGTGCTCCAGAACCCGCCGCACCCGCTCGGACGACTCGCTGACCGGTCGGCGCACAGTGTCCGCGACGCGCACCACGCCCTCGGTCACGTCGCCTCCGAGCAGCGGCGATTCCGGATGCACGCCCGCAGGCTCGACGTAGCGGAGGCCGTCGTCGGCCCTGGTCTCAGAGGTCATCTCCCCATCCTGCCAGCAGCAGCATGCCCATCGGGCGAGGCTGAGGTGCACCGAATCGTCGTTACGGCACGCGAATGGCGACGATTCAGGGCACCTCGGCTCCCGCGGGCCCTCACAGGGGCGCGTCAGTGCGCCGGCTGCGCGAGGAGGCGGAGCTGCCGCGCCGTCTCGGCCGGGTGAGAGTGGATCACCAGGTGGCGGGCGCCCGCCACCTCGACAGCGGTCGCCGCGGGGCCGCGTTCGGCGAGCATCCGGAGCCAATCGGTGCGCGCGATCGGGTCTCCGGCGCCGCGGATGAGCGTGACGGGTGCCGTGACCTCGCGCAGGTCGTCCTCGATGCGGTAGGCGAGCATCGAGGGGAGTACAGCGAGGTACCAGGGCAGCCCGCAGCGCAGGTAGTCGCTGAGCACCAGCCAGTTCGCGCGCGGACGCTCCCCGATGGTGTCCTGCGCCAGTCGCAGCCCGGAGACGACGGCGCTGCGTTCGCGCGCGTCGATGACCGGCCCGATGAGGGCGAGCGCCGCCACCGCATCCGGTCGCCGGAGCGCCAGCCGGGTCGCGACCTGCGAGCCCATCGAATGGCCGACGACGACGCAGGAGCCGAGCCGGAGCCGATCGACCACGTCGGCCACTACCTCGGCGAAGTCCTCGACCGTGTACGGGCGGTCCGGCTTCGGTGCGCGCCCGAAGCCGGGCAGGTCGATCGTGACGACCCGTCCGTTCGGCGCGAGCCGCGGCACGAGGCGCTCGAAATAGCGGGAGCTCACCCCGATGCCGTGGATGAGGAGGTAGACCGTGCCGTCGCCACCCGTATCGGCTGTGACGACGGCAGGACTGCGCGTGAGGTTCGCCGGACTCACGGGGTGAGGACGACCTTGATGCAACCGTCCTCCTTGTCCCGGAACAGGTCGTACATGCGCGGCGCCTCTTCGAGGCTTACGCGGTGGGTCACCAGGTCTTCGGTGCCGAGCGGATCGCTCGGGTCTTCGACGAGCGGCAGGATGTCGGCGCGCCAGCTCTGCACGTTGCACTGGCCCATCCGCAGCGCGAGCTGCTTGTCGAACATGGTCATGAACGGCATCGGATCGGCGACGCCGGAGTAGACCCCGCTCAGCGAGACGGTCCCGCCGCGGCGCACTGCGTCGATCGCGAGCATCATGGCCGAGAGCCGGTCGACGCCGACGGTGGTCATCAGCTTCTTCGCGACCGCGTCGGGCAGGAATCCGACCGCCGACTGCACCGCCGCCGTGCCCGGGTTGCCGTGCGCCTCCATCCCGACCGCGTCGATCACGGCATCCGGGCCGCGCCCGTCCGTCGCTTCGCGCAGCCAGTCCGCGGCGTCGTCGCTCAGGTCGAACGTGTCGACGCCGTGCCGCTCCGCCATGGCCCGCCGCTCCGGTACGGGGTCGACCGCGACGACACGGTGACCGCGTTGCACGGCGATGCGGCTGGCGAACTGGCCGACCGGACCGAGCCCGATGACCCCGAGCACGCCGCCCTCGGGCACGTTCGCATATTCGACCCCCTGCCACGCGGTCGGCAGGATGTCGCTGAGGAACAGATAGCGGTCATCCGGCAGCTCGGTGCCCACCTTGAGCGCGTTGAAGTCGGCGAGCGGAACGCGCAGACGCTCGGCCTGACCTCCGGGGACCGAGCCGTAGAGCTCGGTGTAGCCGTAGAGGCTCGCGCCGGTGCCGTGGTCGTGGTTCTGCGTGGTCTCGCACTGGGTGGTCAGGCCGAGGCGGCACATGTGGCATTCGCCGCAGGCGATCACGAACGGGATGACGACGCGGTCGCCGACGCTGAGCGTGCGCACGTCGGACCCGACCTCCTCCACGATGCCCATCGGCTCGTGCCCCAGGATGTCGCCCGAGGCCAGGAACGGCCCGAGAACGTCGTACAGGTGAAGGTCGGAGCCGCAGATCGCCGTCGAGGTGATGCGGATCACGATGTCGGTCGGCTGCTGGATGCGCGGGTCGGGGGCGTCCACGACTGCGACGCGCTTGGTTCCCTGCCAGGTGAGTGCTCTCATCTGCCGAGTTGTACGCCGCGCAACGCCGGCACGTTAGGGGCTTGCGCAATGGCGCCGTTGAGGAGTGGCATCGACGCGCGCTGAGCACACGCTTAGCTGGGAGCGAACGCGGGCTTCGGGCATCCGGGCGCGGCGTACGCTCGTGATCCTCATGACCGAGTCGAACGACGAGAACGGCGTTCCTGCGATGGACGACGACGGGCTGCTCGACGCGTACTCGCGCACCGTCGTCGCGGTGGCCGCGCGTGTGCTCCCGAGCGTCGCGAGCGTCACGGTGCGCAGCAGCCGCGGCTCCGGTGCCGGCAGCGCGAGCGTGATCACGGCCGACGGCTTCCTCCTCACGAGCGCCCACGTCGTGGTCGGGTCGCGGTCGGCCGACGCCGCCTTCGGCGACGGGACCACGACGCAAGTCGATGTCGTGGGTCGCGACACGCTCTCCGACCTCGCCGTGCTGCACGCGCGCGGGTCCGTTCCCGAGCCGGTCGAGTTCGGTGACGCCTCGCACCTGCACGTCGGCCAGGTCGTGGTCGCCCTCGGCAATCCGCTCGGGCTCGCCGGCAGCGTCACGGCCGGCATCGTCTCCGCACTCGGGCGTTCGCTGCCCACGCCCTCCGGACGGGTCATCGACGAAGTCATCCAGACGGATGCCGCCCTCAACCCCGGCAACAGCGGCGGCGTGCTCGCCGACAGCGCGGGCCGGATGGTCGGCGTGAACACGGCCGTCGCGGGAATCGGCGTCGGCCTCGCCGTTCCCATCAACAGCACGACCCGCGAGATCATCGCGACCCTGATGGCGAAGGGGAGGGTGCGGCGGGCGTGGCTCGGGATCGCGGGCGCGCAGGTTCCGCTCTCGCCGGAGCTCACCGCGCGCATCGGCTCGCCGACCGGATTGCAGGTCGCCGGCATCGTCGCCGGGAGCCCCGCCGATGATGCGGGGCTCCGTCGCGGTGACATCGTCGTCGAACTCGCGGGTCAGAAGGTCGTGACCACGACGGCGGTGCAGCAGTTGATGGTCGAGGATGCGATCGACCGCCCCATCGAGATCACGGTGTGGCGCAACGGCGCGCTCGTCGACGCGATCACCGTGCCGCGCGAACTCGACGAGGGCTGAGCCCTCAGCCGTCGTCGCCGGGCGGTCGCGCCGTGCCCAGCCACCACATCCCGACCGAGGCCGCACCGAACACGCCGGTGACGAGCGCACCCCAGTTGCTGTAGGGGGTGAGCGCGATCACCGAGACGCCCGCGACGATGCCGACCGAACACACCACGATGCTCGCCAGGCGCCAGCGCCGGAGCCCCTGCGGGTCTCGCTGAGCACGGGTCATGCTCGTGGTCTCCTTCGGGTCGGAGGCATCGCCTGGTCGAGGCGAAGTTCGCGCCAACAGTAGGCCGGGTGCGGCGCTCGGGCAACCCGCCATCGTCGCGGAACTGCCCGGGCGCTCACGCGTCGCCGGTGAGCGCCTTGAGCTCGGCGAGCGACTCACGGATGTGCAGCGCGAAGTCGTCGACGGCGCCGTCGGTGAGCCACTTCTCGAACCCGACCGAGAAGAGCGTCACGCCCGTCTGCGCCGCCAGGCTGGCGGCGGGTTCCGCGACACCGCGATCGCGCAGCGCCTCCGCGGCCGCGGCGGCCAGACGCCCCAGCTTGAGCAGCTCGCGCTCGTGCAGGCTCGGATTCGCGGCGATGGCCGTGGCGCGCAGCCGCGAATAGTCGCGGTTGCCCTGAAGGAGGCCGGCGCCGGCCTGCATCGCGGCGGCGACCGTCTCGATCGGGGGCGTTCCCGGCTCCGCCGACGCGATCGCCTCGATGACGGTCGCCTGCAGCACCTGCGAACCCTCGAACAGCACCTCGCGCTTGTCGGCGAAGTGACGGAAGAAGGTGCGCTCGGTGACGCCCGCGCGTTCCGCGATGTCGGCGACCGTGGTCTGGTCGAAGCCGCGTTCGCTGAACAGCTCGATCGCGGCCGCACGCAGGCGACCACGCGCGTCCGGCTCCCAGCGTCCCATGATCCCAGTCTAGTGATGACAGGGACTGACATGAGGGTGTACTGTGATGACAGTAACTGACATCAACCGCCCGGCCGCGACGACCGGACGAGAAGGAGGTCTCCCATGCGGGTATTCGTCACTGGAGCATCCGGCTGGATCGGCTCAGCCGTCGTCCCCGAGCTCATCGCCGCCGGCCACGGGGTGACCGGGCTCGCCCGGTCCGACGCCTCGGCCGCGGCCCTCACCGCCGCCGGCGCACAGGTTCAGCGGGGTGATCTCGGCGACCTCGACAGCCTGCGGGCGGGCGCCGAGAACGCCGACGGCGTCATCCACCTCGCCTTCAACCACGACTTCTCCGACTACCTCGGCGCCGGTCGCACCGAGCGGGCCGCCGTCGAGACGTTCGGCGACGTGCTGGCCGCATCCGATCGCCCGTTCCTGTTCGCGTCCGGCGTCGCGCTGCTCGCCCCCGGTCGTCTGGCGACCGAGCGGGACGTGTCCCCCATGGTCGGTCCCGACTCTCCCCGCGGTGGCGGCGAGAACCTCGCGCTCGGCTTCGCAGACAACGGGGTGCGCTCCGTGAGCCTGCGGTTCGCGCCGACGGTGCACGGCGAGGGAGACCACGGTTACGTGTCCACGCTGGTCGGCGTCGCCCGCGAGCGCGGAGCATCCGGATACGTCGGAGACGGCTCCAACCGGTGGCCGGCCGTCCATCGTCGCGACGCGGCCCGGATGATCGCGCTCGCGCTCGAGAATGCCCCGGCGGAAAGCAACCTGCACGCTGTCGGCGAGGAGGGCATCGCGACGCGCGACATCGCTGAGGCGATCGGCCGCGGTCTAGGGGTTCCCACCGTGTCGATCGCGCCGGATGACGCCGAACAGCACTTCGGCTGGATCGGCCGCTTCTTCTCGGTCGACGTGCCGGCATCGAGTGCGGTCACGCAGGAGCTCCTCGGCTGGACGCCGACGTATCCGACGCTGCTCGAAGACCTGGAGGCCGGTTACTACTTCCGCTCGGCCGCTGCGGCCTAGCGCGTCACTCCTCCAACTGCGGGTCCGTGCGGAAGTTCACCAGCTTGTGAGTGCCGTCGCAGAAGGGCTTGATGGTGGACACGCCGCACCGGCAGAGAGCAACGGTGCGGCGTGTCTGCTCGATGAGCCGGCCGTCGGAGCCCTCCAGGCGCACGGGGCCGCGCACCAGCAGCGGCCCGTCGGTGCAGGCGACGATCAGTGTTTCGTCGTCCGTCCCCGCCGTGCCGGTCACGCTGGTCACGCCGCCACCTCCGACGCCTCTCGAAGCGAGCTCGCGCCCGCCTGCCAGCGCTCCAGCAGATGGGCGCCGACCAGGCCGTCCGCATACAGGCAGGCCTTCGCGCCGAAGACGATGTCGTCGAGCAGTTCCGGATGCTGCTCCGCCAGCCCGCCGGCCAGGTCGCGGCCCGCGATCTGCTCGTGCACCGCATCCGCCTCGACGTGCTCGTCGAAGTACCAGGTGACGTTCTCGCCGTAACCGAGGCGGCGGAAGCCGTTCCCGTAGAGCCGGTTGGGGATCGAGGAGGTCATCTCGAACGCGGCGAGGTGGCCGACGATCGCGCCGCGCAGGCGCCGGTTGATGCCGAACATCGACATCATGTTGAACGATGCGAGCGTCACCGCCGGTACGCGGTCGATGTAGGCGCCGTAGCTGTCGTCCAGTCCGAGGCCGAGCATCGTGCCCGCGAAGATCGTGGCGTGCACGCGCTCCGGGCGGCCACCGCCGTACTCGTCGGACTGCACCTCGACGAGAGCGGCCTTGGGGCGCCCGGTGAGGCGGGGGATCGCCCAGGAGTGCGGGTCGGCCTCTTTCAGGGTGTAGATCGAGCGCTGGATCACGAACTCGCGGGCCTGCTCGTCCGTCGCCTTCTTCGCGAGGTAGCGGGAGAGGCTCGGCCCGCTGTCGTCCGCGGTCAGCGCGAACAGGTACGACGCGACCGCCTCCGCGTTCGCCTCCGGAAGGTCAGCAGAGCCGACCCGGTCGCGCAGTTGCCGTTCGAAGAACTGCTCGATCGGGCCGCGCACGGCCAAATGTGCGGGATGCCACTCCCACGCCTCATCCGCGTCGCCGATATCGCCGTAGGAGAGGCCGTAGCTGAGGAGCAGGGCGAGCTGGAGGTCGTCGTCGGTGACGAGGTCGGGTTCGGCGGCGAGCGCGTCGTTCGTGAGCGCGGCCGCGAGCTCCATCGCTGCGATGCCGCGGTCGGGAGCGGTGCGGAGCGCCTCGGCCAGCTGAGCGCTGACCGGGCCGCGCGGGGTGATGCGAAGTGTCATGTCTCGACACTCCCGCCGCATTCTCACACCGTCAACGGGTTGCCAGGGGCGCTGCGTCATGCGTACCGTGCGGAGCACGACCGGGACAGGAGCGCACGTGCAGACAACGTTCGGGATCGAGGAGGAATTCATGCTCCTCGATCCGGTCACCCTCGTGCCTGTCGAAGCGGCGCGCGCGGTGATGGCGGCACTCGGCGCCGACGGTGCGCGAGGCGGCGCCGGCAGCAGTGCAACTGGCGAGTCTCATGGCAGCCCGACCGGGGAGTTCTTCGCGTCGCAGATCGAGCATCCGTCGCCGGTGTTCACCCGCCTCGAGGAGGCGCGCGCCGCGCTCGGGGCGTTCCGGGACGACCTCGCGTCCGCCGCCGGGGGCCTCGGGCTGCTGGCCGCGAGCACGGGGGCTCCGTTCTCTATGCGCGACGACGCGGCGCTCTCACCCGAGCACCGGTACCGGGCTATCGCCGAGCAGTTCCGGGCGATCGTCCCCGACCACCAGATCAACGGACTCCACGTGCACGTCGGCGTCCCGTCGAGGGAGGCGGCCGTCGTCGCCATGAACCGGCTGCGTCCGTGGCTCCCCGCCCTGCTCGCCCTCTCCGCGAACTCGCCGTTCTGGCGCGGGAGGGACACCGGCTTCGACAGCTGGCGCGCCATCCACAGCCGACGCTGGACGACGTACGGGATCCCTCCGCGGTTCCGGGATGCCGCCGACTACGACGCGCGCACGGCGGCACTCCGCGGGGTCGGTGGCACCACGGACGCGGGCACTCTCAACTGGGTGGCGCGGCCGTCCGAGCGCTTTCCGACGGTGGAGGTGCGCGTGTTCGACGCGCAGACGGATGTCGAGAGCAGCATCGCCCTCGCCGCCCTGACCCGTGGTCTCGTCGCCTCACCGGAAGATCCGCCGGTGGTGGAGGCCGAGCTTCTGGATGCGTCGCTCTGGCACGCGGCGAGAGACGGTATCCGCGGTCAGCTCCTCGATCCGACATCCGGAACCATGCAGCCGGCGCCGGTCGTGATCGACGCGCTCGTGCGGGCCGCGAGCACGGGGCTCGACGCACACGGCGACGAGGAGACGGTCAGGACGTTCGTCACCGCCGTGTTCGCGGACGGCAACGGCGCCGAGCGGCAGCGGGGCGCATACGCGGCCGGCGGCGTCTCCGGGCTGGCACTGCATTCGCGGGCGGGTGCCGCAAGGGGTGGCGTCGCCGCGGGGTTGGGGTAAGACTCGCGGGTATGCGCAAGGTCATCTACGCGGGTACCGCGTTCTACACCGGAGACAGGATCTCCGCCGCCATCCTCGAGTACGCGAGCGCGCTCGCGCGGCAGGGGATGTCGGAAACGGCGTTCGTTCCCGCGCGCACGGTGACCGGGGAGTTCGGTGACGTGGAGGTGCTGCTCGGCCCGGCGAGCCAGCTCGTGAGTGAACCGTCGGACAAGGACTGGGACGACATCGTCGACGACGAGTTCGCCCAGCATCTCGAGCAGTCTTCCGCCAAGCTCGCGCCGATGCGTCCGGGATTCCTCCCCGAGAACCAGGCGACGTCGCAGTGGGACGACTTCTAGAAAAGAATTCCGGCCTGGTGTCGATCCCGCTCTCGCGCGTTCGACCTTGGGATGAGAGGGTCGACAAGAGCACCCTCCAGACCGAGAAGGAACCACACATCATGCCCAAGTACATGCTCATCATGCGCGCGACCGACGAAGGCCTCGCGAAGTTCCAGAACATCGACTTCACCGAGATGATCGATGCGATGGGGAAGTTCAACGACGAGCTCATCCGGGCCGGCGTGCTGCTGGCCGCCGAGGGACTCGACGACGCGGCCAACGGCGTTGTCGTCGACTTCACCGGTGAGGCGCCCGTCGTGACCGACGGCCCCTACGGCGAGACGAAGGAGCTGTTCGGCGGCTTCTACATCCTCAACGTCGCTTCGCAGGAAGAGGCGGTCGAGTGGGCGAAGCGGCTGCCGTACTCCTCCGGAACGAAGGCCGAGATCCGCCGGGTGCCGTCGATCGACGAATTCCCGCAGGACAACGAGTACATCCAGAAGGAGCGCGCCTGGCGCGAGGCCACCGGGCAGCTGTGAGCGAGGCGAGGCGCGCCGTCGAGGCGGTGTGGCGGATGGAGTCCGCCCGCATCGTCGGCGCACTCGCCCGCTACACCCGCGACTTCGCGCTCGCCGAGGACGTCGCGCAGGAGGCCCTCGCGGAGGCCCTGGTCGGCTGGGAGACGGGCGGAGTCCCGAACGATCCCACCGCCTGGCTGCTGGCTGTCGGTCGCCGGCGGGCGATCGACGCCTTCCGCCGCAGGGCTGCCGGTGACGAACGGTATGCGCTGCTGGCGCGCGGTCTCGACGAGACGACGCCCGGTGCCGACGCGCTGTTCGACCCGGATGCGATCGACGACGACGTGCTCGCCCTGATGTTCACGGCCTGCCACCCGGTGCTGTCGCGCGAGGCCAGGATCGCCCTCACCCTGCGGGTGGTGGGCGGCCTCACGACCGACGAGATCGCTAAGGCGTTCCTGGTGCCGGTGGCCACGGTGCAGGCGCGCATCACGCGCGCCAAGAAGACGCTCGCCGCCGCGCAGATCCCGTTCGCGCTGCCCGAACGACAGCAACGCGCGGAGCGGCTCGGCTCTGTGCTGAGCGTCGTCTACGTGATCTTCACCGAAGGGTCGTCGGCGTCGGGCGGCGACGCCTGGATCCGCACCGACCTCGCGGAGGAGGGGCTCCGGCTGGCGCGGGTGCTGACCCGCCTGGCGCCGGAGCCGGAGGTGTGGGGACTGCTCGCGCTGATGGAACTGACGGCGGCGCGATTTCCCGCGCGACTCGACGCGCACGGGCATCCGGTGCTGCTGGCCGACCAGGACCGGCGGCGGTGGGATCGGTCGGCCATCCGGCGAGGCCGCGCGGCGCTCGCCCGCTCGGCGGCAGCCGGTCGCGGGCTCGGCCCGTACGGCCTGCAGGCGTCGATCGCCGAGTGTCACGCTGTCGCCGTGTCGGTGGACGAGACGGACTGGGGACGGATCGTGGTGCTCTACGAGGCCCTGGGTCAGGTCGCCCCGTCGCCGGTCGTCGAGCTGAACCGCGCGGTGGCCGTAGCGATGGCGTCGGGCCCGGCATCCGGTCTGGAGATCGTCGACGACCTCGCGTCACGCGACGAGCTCGGGCGCAGCCACCTGCTGCCGGCGGTGCGCGCCGAACTGCTCGCGCGCCTGGGGCGACGCGACGACGCGCGCGTCGAATACGAACGGGCGGCGCAACTGTGCGACAACGCCGCCGAACGCGCCGTGCTGGCGGGCAAGGCGGCGGCGCTGCAGCAACCGTAGGCCCGCGCCCGAACCGGATGCCTCCCTACTCGAGCTGCAGGGGAGGTTGCGCCGTGAATCCGAACGGCGCGCCCTCGGCCGAGGTGATCCTCAGAACGTAGGCGCCGGGCTCGAGGCCCTCGAGCGCGAGCGACCGCCGGCCGGCGACCTCCGTGCCCTGGCGCACGGTCTCTCCCGCGTCGTCGAGGAGCTCCACCAGCACCGATGAGGGCAGCTCCGCGCTCACCCCCGCGCCGAGCACCAGCTCGCCGTCGCCGAGCAGATCCTCCCCGATCAGCACCCCGCGCAACTCTTCAGGATCGATGACCCAGTCCGGATGCACGTCCTCCCACCAGTCCGGCAGGATGCGCAGCTCCTCCTGCCAGTTGCGGCGCAGGGCGTCGCCGTCGAGCTTGGTCCCCACCCAGAGCGAGTACCGCGTGTGCGTCGGGCCGGAGACCCGCACATAGAAAGATCTGCCGCGTTCGAGCAGGAGCTGCACGGCACGGTCGTGCTTGGTGACGAGCGGGGTTCTTGCGCTGTCGTACAGCGTCACGTCGACCTTCTCGTCGCTGCCGATCGAGATCTGCGGGATCTGCAGGGAGCCGATCGAGGCGGGGACGTCGACGTGGAAGTAGTCCTGATCGGCGGTCGCCGGGCCGGCGCCGAGGCTGTGCAGCGTGAGCGGGAAGACCCCGGGCCCGTGATCGGTGCGGAAGTACTCCTGCCAGACCAGTCCCGCCGGCTTGGCGACCCGCAGGCGCGTCGCCGTGTCGAACGAGTCGTTCACCTCGAACGAGTCGGGCGCCAAGGTGCCCGGCCGGATGCGCCCGGAGAGCACGTACGCCGTGGGGCCACTGCCGCGCACGACCAGCCGGTAGCGTCCGGAGCCCAGGTCGGCCGTCAGATGGGAGGCGCCAACGGCGGGTGAGGTGACCACCGCATCCGGATCGACGGCGTTCGGGTCGGTGCTCTCGAGGGCCAGGCTGACCTTGGACAGGCGGTCGTACCACTGCAGGTCGACGGTCACCGTGGAGAACGAGGCGACATCGAGCAGGAACTCGTCGCGGTCGCCGGTGCGGTTGACCGCCCAGTTGAAGATCGGCTCGAAGGTGCCGTCGGCGCGCGGGAACAGTCGTTCCGGCGCGCTCTCGGTCGACGATTCGGCCATCTTGGCGGACATGGCCGACCAGACCGCCGCGTAGGCGTCGAGCCCCTTGCCGCCGGGGCCCGCGCCGTCCCATCCGGTGTTCACCAGGGTGTCGCGCAGCTGGTCGACCGTGAGGGAGGGGTTGGCTGCGCGCATCATCGCGGCCACGCCGACGACGAGGGGCGCCGAGAACGACGTGCCCGAAACGAGGGAGCCCGCCAGGCTCGTCGGCACGTTGGTCGGCACGACCGGGATGTTGACGCCCGGAGCCCACAACTGCACCGAGCTGCCGTAGTTCGAGAAGCCCGCCTTCGTACCGTCGTCATTGAGCGCGCCGACCGTGAGCGTCCGCGGGGTGCGCGTGGCGGGGCGCAGCACGGAGTCGTCGGGGAGGTCGATGTTGTCGTTCCCCGCCGACGCCACCATGAGCACGCCGTTGTCGGCCGCCCAGTTGAACGTGTCGTTCCAGGCGCTGGTGCCGAAGAAGAGCTCGGTGGAGGTGAAGCCGCCCGAGTACACGACGAGCGGGATGCCCCACTGGGCGCACCGGATCATCGCGGTCTTCGCGGAATCGGCCGTCCGGTCGTCGTAGAAGTAGCAGGCACGCGCCACACTGCCGCCGGATCCCGCGGCGCCGGCGGTGTTTCCGACGACGGCGGCGGCCGCGCTGGCGACCATGGTTCCGTGATAGCTCGAGCGGCCGGGACCGGTGGGGATCCCCGCGGTGTCGTCGACCGTGTTCCAGCGCAGGGTGCCGGTGCCGAGGTCGCTGATCGTCTGGGCTCCGCCCGAGCCGGGTGTGGTGGGCGCGTCGAACCAGAAGCCGCTGTCGACGACGGCGATGAGCACGGGGCCACCGCCGGCGAAGCGCGTGAGCTTGAGGGTCTCGATGAGCTGCCAGGCATCGGCGATCCGCGAGCGCCCGGTCATCGACGGCCAGGTGAGCGGGTCGGAGCCGAACACGAGCCCGGCACCCTCCGTCGGGCGCCGCAGCGGCAGCGTGCGGTGGTCGACGCCGACCTCGTTGAGCCAGACGCCGCGGCCCTCCGCGCGCATAGGGGCGATCAGTGCGGTGAGGGCGTGGCCCGCGGGATCCGAGTACCGGATGCGGTCCGCCGAGAGACCTGCCCGTTCCAGGACCGCCCCGAGGTCGACATCCGTGGAGTCGGGGAGCTGCTCGAAGCGGATCTTCACGCTGCGGGGGAGGCCGGTCGGGTCGACGGGCTCCTCGCGCCCGAGGCCCGCGCGGCGGAACCGCTTGGGCAGCTCCGGATCGGAGGCGTCGCGCACGACGCGGCCGCCGCGGGCGATGAGCTGCTCGATCAGGTCGCGATCCTCCGCATCGACGATCACCTCGTCGGCCACGAAGCTGGTCGGTTTCGCGTCGTCGATCGTGAACGCGGTGACGCGCCTGCCGATCTTCCACGATCGCGCGAGAGCGAACCGCGCGAGCGCGGTCGGTGACTCATCGACGCCGATATCCATGATGACTGTCCTTTCGCCGCGTCCGGTGGGCGACGGATGTCGCATCCACGGTCGGTCAGACGGACCGGGCCTCGATCTCCGGTGCGCGGCTGCGGGATGCGCGGAGCGGAATGCGCGGATGTGGACTGCGCGGATGCGGGGTCATGGAGTGCGCACCGGTAGAACGCCCGGTGCATGCCTACGGTCCCGATGGTACCGAGGGGCCGCAGGCGGGGTCAACGGAAAGATGAGAGATCGTTCAGGTTTGCGGATCGCGCGGCTTCCGCCGGAACAGGCGGCGCCACCAGGCGCCGAGGCGCGCGGTCTGGCGGTCGGTGAACTCGTTGGAGAGGCTCTGGGTCTCCTGCCCGAGGTCGCCACCCTTCATGATCGACTCGAGAGCGCTCAGTGCGCGCTGCTCCTGCTCGGCGGCCCGCCGGCGGCGCTCGTCGTCGTCCATCTCCCCAGCCTACGGACCGTCGTCACCCCGCCGTCGTCACCTGGACGGGCCGGGGCCTCGCGGAGGCCTCGCGGAGGCCTCGCGGAGGCACGGGCGCGGACGTATGGTGCAGAGATGACCGACATACGAGAACGCGCGACCGAACTCCGCCGCTTGCACGATGCCACCGAACTGCTTCAGGTCGTCAATGTCTGGGATGCCGTGAGCACCACGGTGATCGCCGGCCTCCCTGAAACGCGCGCCATCGCCACTGCCAGCCACTCCATCGCCGCGTCCTTCGGCTACGAAGACGGCGAGAAGATCCCCCTCGACCTGATGCTCGACGCGATCGCGCGCATCGTCGACGCGACCGACCTGCCGGTGAGCGCGGACCTGGAGGCCGGATACGGCGACCCGGGCACGACCATCCGGCGGGCGATCGGTGTCGGTGCCGTCGGCGCGAATCTGGAAGATGCCAAGCGCCCGTTCGCCGAGGCGGTCGCCGCTGTTCGTGCGGCGGTGGCCGCGGCCGACGCCGAGGGTGTTCGGTTCGCTCTCAACGCGCGGACCGACGTCTTTCTGGGCGAGGACCCGCGCCCGGCGGAGGAAAAGGCACGCGAAGCGATCGAGCGCGGTCGTGCGTTTCTCGACGAAGGGGCCACATGCGTCTTCGTGCCCGGGCTGCTCGATGAAGCGACGATCGAGACATTGGTCGGCGGTCTGGGCGAGCGCAAGCTGAGCGTGATCGGCGTTCCCGGCTCCGTTGCTCCCGCGCGGCTGCAGGAACTCGGCGTCGCCCGAGTCTCGTACGGCCCGTGGACGCAGAGGGTCGCCCTCACCGCGTTGCAGGATGCTGCGCGGGAGCTCTACGCCGGCGGTGCGCTCCCCGAGGGCACCCGGCCGCTGAACTGACGCGTGCCCCGGCCACCGCAGGTGCGCGTTGGCCGCGAATCCCGCAGAACCGTAGGTGCACGGTCCACGAGGGCATAGCCTTCGGATTACCGAGCCATCGTGGCTCCCGATGGAGGAATCACAATGGGCGAGAAATCATCACGCAAGACGACCGCCACGCCGGCAGCGCGCTCCCTCAAGGAGAAACGCGCGGACAAGCACGCGAAGCGCGACGCGCAGGACCACGCCGCCGACGTCGTGAGCAACGTCAAGAAGAGGTAGCGCAGGCGCGCTTCCGTCCACGAGGAGCAGTATGAAGGTCGTCGTCATCGGTGCGACAGGACACGTTGGCGGATACCTGATCCCCCGACTCGTCGGCGCCGGCCACCAGGTCGTCGCTGTGAGCCGGGGGACATCCGCTCCCTACCGGGACGACCCGGCCTGGAGTCACGTCGAGATCGTCACGGCCGACCGCACGGCCGAGGATGCCGAGGGAACCTTCGGCGCGCGCATTGCTGCGCTCGACGCGGATGTCGTGGTCGACATGATCTGCTTCACCGCCGACTCCGCGCGGCAGCTCGTCGACGCCATCCGGGGTCGTTCGCGGCTCGTGATGTGCAGCACGATCTGGGTCTACGGAACGCTCGCGGCGGTCCCGGCCACCGAGTCCGAGGCGGAGAGCAGCCCGCCGTGGGGCGACTACGGAGTCGGCAAGGCCGCCATCGAGGCGTTGCTGCGGCACGAGGGCGAGAACGGCTTTCCGAGTCAGGTGCTGCGACCCGGCCACATCAGTGGTCCCGGCTGGAAGATCATCAACCCGCAGGGCAACCTCGACCTCGGTGTCTGGGAGGCCCTCGCCAGCGGCGGCACGCTGCTGCTCCCGAACTTCGGGCTCGAAACGGTGCACCATGTGCACGCAGACGACGTCGCTCAGGCGTTCGCGCTCGCCGTCGATGCCCCACGCTCAGAACGAACCGAGTTCTACAACATCGTGTCCGAGCGCGCTCTGACGCTCCGCGGCTTCGCGGAAGCGGCGGCCGGCTGGTTCGGACGCGACGCGTCGATCGAGTACCTCCCGTTCGACGAGTTCCGTTCCCGGATCGCGGACGACGACGCGCGAACGACCTACGAGCACATCGCGCGCAGCCATTCGATGAGCATCCGGAAGGCGCGCGACGAGCTCGGCTACGCACCCGCTCACACGAGCCTCGAGGCGGTGCGCGAGGCCGTCGACTGGCTGCGCGCCGACGGGCAGCTCTCGGCCGAGTAGGGGCGCTTGCCCCTACGCCCACCGATCACTAGCACTCGACACGCGACACATCATCGAAGACCTGATGTTTCACGACTCGAAGCGATCGCAGTGGACACATATGGCTGACCTCGTCGCCTACACCGCGTACGCCCACGTGAACAAGCATTCGCTCAACGAGTTCGCCTGGGACTGGTACACGCGATACCTTGCCGCGAACGATCCGGCGGGGTCTCCGCAACAGATTGTTTAAACAGCAAGGCCCGCCTGTCCACGAGCGTGGGGCGAGCCTGCCTAGCGATTTTACCGCGTCCGTGCCGTCGCTGTGCCGGGCAGTTGTTGAACGCATGTATTCGTACGTCTGTCGACTGCATGCAGCGCTCGGCAGGCTCAAATTGTCTTCAACGCGTAGACGGCGGCAATTCGGACGGGTCCGTCCGCGTCGCCGCACGTGTTAAAGCGTCAGGCTCTGATCGCGTCATGTTGTTCCGCCAGGGTGGTCGGATGCTGCTGCGGCTCGATGGGGAGGCGATGGATGACGCGCACGCGATTGACCCCGAGGGTGGTGCTGTGCTGGGGCATCGCCGTGACCGTGGCCGCCGTGGCACTCGACCTCTTCTACCTCCCGGTGTCGTACACGATGCAGACGCTGGGCGCGACGGGCGTCGACGCGGGATTGCTGTCGGTGGTCCACGCCGTGCTCGGGGTCGCCAAAGAGCTCGTTCCCCGCATCGGAGCCGCGCTCATCGCGGCGAGCATCGTGATGTTCCATGGCGAACGGCTGGCGCGGGAGCGCCCGCCGACCGCCTGAGCGTGCGATGTCAGGGGGCGCTGGAGCCCTGGCCGATACTCTTCCAGCTGTCGGGGTCGTTGGGGTTCGATCCGGCGCCGTCGCGGGAGCCGGCCGCGGCCGCATCCTTCATCGACTGCAACTGACGTTCGACGTCGGCTTTGGCGGCGCCCGCCGCGAGCTGCCGCTCGAGGTCGGAGTCGGCCGGCGCCGTCAGGTCGTTGAGGGCGCCGCTGGCGAGCAGTTCCTCGGTCGCCGAGGCGCGCGCCTGCATCTGCGCGATCTTGTCCTTCGCGCGGTTGAGGCTCGCCCCGGCGTCGTTCATCTGGGTGCTGATGCCCGCAGCCACCTCGTTCGCCCGGGCCTGCGCCTGCGATGCCGTGTAGGAGGCCTTCATCGTCTCCTTCTCGACCCGGAAGGCTTCGAGGCGCTCGGTGAGACGGCGCTCGTTCTCCTGCAACTGCGCCTGCTGCCGCTCGAGCATGGCGTGCTGATCGCGCAGCGCGGCCACCTGGCCCTCCAGGAGGGAGCGCCGTTCGAGTGCTTTTCTGGCGAGGTCCTCGCGGCCCTGGGTCAGCGCCTCCTGGGCCTGCTGCGCGAGGCGCTGATAGCGTGCGCCCATCTCCTGGCCCTGCAGCTCGATGCGCTTGCGGGCCGTCGCGACTTCGGCCAGCCCTTGACGCACCTGCTGCAGCATCCGGACCTGCTGGTCGTAGCTGTCGTCGAGGGCCTCGCGGGGGTCCTCCATCCTGTCGAGTGCACGTGAGGTCTTGATGCGGAAGATGTCGCGCATCCTGGACGTGTTGCTGCTCATGATTCGTTCCCCCCGTAGAGTCGGTTCGTCGATGGTTGGCGGCGAGGCTGGGGCAGGCCGTCGTAGGCGTTGAGGGTGTGCAGTTCCTGCACTCCGGCGTGCAGGGCGGCGACCTCGCGGTCGACGTCCGCTCGCAGCGCGACGAGCGCATCGTCGCTGAGTTCCCCGAGGCCGGACGAGACCGCGGTACGCAACCGGCGCACGATCCCCTCCATCTGCTCGACCCGGTCGCGTGCGGTCGGGACCTCCGCGGCGAGCACGGCGGTGTCGGTCTCGCTCTCCATCAGCCGCAGCTGCGTGTCGAGCGTCGAGCCCTCGGCCTGGATCCGGCGGAACAATCGCACGAGTTCGCCTCGCGGGCCGGAGCCGCGCAGGGCGATGTCCACGGCGGCCCGTCCGCTGTCGAGCGCGTCGTTGAGCCGCATCCGGAGCTTGAGCACCTGCTGCTGCGGGCCCCAGGTGAAGGCGGTGCGCGTGCGGAGCACGGCATGGTTCAGGGCGCGGTTGCGGCGGATCCGCTTGTAGATCGCCCGAACGATGAGCACACCGACGAGGATGCCCGTGAGGGCGATGAGGGCGAGTGCGATCAGCACTCCGGCTAGCACCATCATGGGCGTCACTGAGCTCCTCTGCAGTCTGGTACAAACGCGATGTATCGCGTTTCGGCAAAGGTACGCCCATTGGGCGCAAATTGCATGCGGCAATCGTCCAGGTTCGCGGTCAGTGAGGGCGGGGGACCCGTCCGTCGACGCGCTCGGCGATCTCCTCCACGGCGGCGAGCGACGCGACGGTCTCGGTCGTCGGCGTGTATTCCATCCCGAACCGCCCGGTGTAGCCGAGGTCGCGGAGCGTGCGGAACTGCCGCTCCCAGTCGATCGTGCCCGTTCCCGGCTCGTGGCGACCCGGGGCATCCGCCACCTGCACGTGGCCGACGAGCGCGATGTCGCCGCCGACCGCCTCCGCGAGGTCCTCGTCCATCATCAGTGCGTGGTACGCATCCAGCAGCAGCCGGATGTTCGGCGACCCGACCTCGCGCACGATCTCCAGCCCCTCGCGGGTCGACGACAGGTAGGTGCCGACGTGGTCGACCCGGGTGTTCAGCGGCTCGAGCAGGATCGTCACCCCCGTGCCGTCGAGGATGGCGGCGGCCGCCGACAGCACGTCGACGATGGCCGCGTGCTGGGTCGCGCGGTCGACACCCGCGATCTCGTCGCCCGAGACCGCCACCAGATACGGCGAGCCGAGCCGCTGGGCTGCAGCGAGCGAGTCGCGCACGTCATCCAGGTAGCCGGCGTGCGTGGCGGGATCGGCGAGGTCGGCTTTCGGGTCGACGATCAGCGACAGCAGCGTGACGCCGGTGTCGTCGAGCGCCGCGGCGATCGCGTCGAGATCCTTCTCGCGCCATCCCCAGATCTCGACCGCGTCGAGCCCGTGGGCGGCGGCGGCCCGGATGCGCGATGCCGTGTCGTCGCCCGCCTCGGTGAACAGCCACTCCAGGTTGGCGGCGATGGACGACATGGGCGCTCCTCGGGTTTCGGCTTCCCGCGATGCTATCCCGGCACGCGCCCCCATCCCCAGGGTGCCTTTCGTTGACGGGTGGCAAATCGGCCTAAACACGCCGATGGTGCCCGCGTTCGCCACCCCTCAACGAAGGTGCCGCTAGGCAGCCGCGTCGTCGAGCAGGGCGCGGTGCTCGGCCGAGAGCTGCAGCGCGACCCCGGCGAGGGCGCTTTCGAGCTGATCGAGCTTGCTGCCGCCGAGGATCGGCCGGATCGCCGGGCTGCCACCCGCGAGCCACGCGAGCACGACCTGGCCGCGGGCGACGCCGAGCTCCGACGCGACGCGATCGAGCGCTTCCAGCCTGCGGTCCGAGCCCGGGTGCAGGTACGCCTCGGGGATCTTCTTGGCCGGGTTGTCGTATGCACCGCTCAGAAGTGGCGTGTATGCCCAGAGCTCGAGGCCGTTCTCGACCGCGTAGTCGACCTGCTCGTCGCTCATCAGCCCGAAGCGATGGTCCTGGCCGGCGGGCACGGCGCCCGGCCGCGTCGACAGGAAGGTGCGGCTCAATTGCAGCGCCGAGAACGGATGCCCCCCGAGCCCGGCCAGATGTGCCCGCGCCCGTTCGACACGCCAGGCCGGATGATTGGACGCGCCGATCCTGCCGGCGATGCCTTCGTCGACGAGGGCCGAGAGTGCTTCGGCGGTCTCCTCGATGGGCACCGAGCGGTCTTCCATGTGCGCCCACAGGAGTTCGACGTGATCGGTACCGAGCCGCTCGAGGCTGCCCGCGGTGGCCTCTCGGATCGCGCGCGCGGACAGCCCTTCCCGGGAGGCGGGCCAGTCCCCGGCGACCGTGGGCTCGGCGCCGACCTTCGTCGAGATCCTGACCCGTTCGCGCATCCCGGGCCGTGCCTTCAGCCAACGGCCGAGGAGCGCTTCGCTCTCGCCGCCGTAGCCGCTGTCGCTGGCCCAGAAGCTGTAGCAGTCCGCCGTGTCGATCCAGGAGCCTCCGGCCTCGACGAAGCGGTCGAGGATGGCGAACGAGGTGTCTTCATCGATGGTGACGCCGAACATCATGGCGCCGAGGACGAGTGGCGATTCAGTCATGGGGCAAGCCTGACTCCTGGAGTCCACTCCAGATCAAGGGCAGGATGTGACCATGACGGATTACACGCCGGCCGAGGTGGTCGAGAACACCGGATTCAGCCTCGACACCCTGCGCTACTACGAGAAAGAGGGACTGCTCGGGCCGATCGAGCGCACGGCGGGCGGCCGCCGACGATACCGGCAGGCGGACGTCGACTGGCTCGGGCTGGTGCGCTGTCTGCGCGACACCGGGATGCCGATCGCCGACCTCAAGGAGTACAGCAGGTTGTCGGCGGACGACACGACGCTTCGCGAGCGTTTGGCCCTGCTCGAAGCGCACGACGCTCAGGTGCAGGCCGACATCGACCGGCTGCGGAGCCAGCAGGATCACCTGCGCGAGAAGATCGACTGGTACCGTCAGCAGCTCTGAGGGGCCCGCTTTCGTTGAGGGGTGGCAAACGCAGGGTCTGTCGGCGTGTTTAGGCGGATTTGCCACCCCTCAACGAAAACCGGGGTGGAGGGGATTACTCGCGGAGGAGGGCGCGCAGCGTCTGGATCGTGTCGGCCTCGCTCGCCGGCTTGTCGTCGCGGTAGCGCTTGACGCGCGCGAACCGCAGCGCGATGCCGCCCGGGTACCGGCTCGAGCGCTGCACCCCGTCGATCGCGATCTCCACGACCGTGGTCGGCGCCACCCACACCGTGCCGGCCGAACTCCGCACCTCGATCTGCGGAAAGTACTCGGTCTGCCAGCGCAGCAACTCGTCGGTGAGCCCCTTGAACGTCTTGCCCACCATCACGTAGCCGCCCGGTTCGCCGAACTCGCCGGTCGGGTCGAGCGCACCGAGATGGAGGTTCGAGAGCCAGCCCTTGCGCCGGCCGTATCCCCACTCGCTGGCGAGCACCACGAGGTCGAACGTGTGCACCGGCTTCACTTTGATCCAGCTGGAGCCACGGCGGCCCGCCGCATACGGTGAGCCGATCGCCTTGACGACGACGCCCTCCTGCCCGGCTTCGATCGCGTCGCGCGAGACGCGCTCGGCGACCTCGGGATCGGCAGTGACCTCGCCGGGGATGCGGTGCGCGCCGGCGACCCGCTCGAGCTCGGCCAGGCGGGTCGAGAGGGGTTCGTCGAGCAGGTCGCGCCCGTCGACGTGCAGGATGTCGAAGAACCACGGATGAAGCACCGTCTCGCGCGCCGCGTCGGCGCCGAAGCGCGACATCGTCTCCTGGAACGGACGGGGCGCGCCGTCTTCGTCGAGCGAGAGCGTCTCGCCATCGAGGATGACATCGCGCACCGGCAGATTGCGCACCACCTCGACGACCTCGGGCACGCGGTGCGTGATATCCGCCAGGCTGCGGGTGAACACCCGGATCTCGTCGCCCGCGCGATGCACCTGGATGCGTGCGCCGTCGAGCTTGTATTCGACGGATGCCTCACCGGTGGTCTCCAGTGCAGCGGAGGTGCTCGCCGCGGTCGCCGCGAGCATCGGCAGTACCGGACGGCCCACCACGAGGCCGACTGCGTCGAGCTCCTCGGCGGTACCGGTCAGGGCCAGCCGTGCGGTCTCGCCGAGGTCGCCGGAGAGCATCGCGGCGCGGCGCACGACGTCGCCGGGGCGGTCGGCCGCGCGGGCGACCGCGTCGGTGAGCACGCCCTCGAGTGCCCCGGTGCGCATGTCGCCGAGCAGCGCTCTCGTGATGAAGTCCTGTTCCCGCTCGGTCGCGAGCGCGGTGAACTCGCCCAGCTCGCGGCTGCGATCGCCCGCAGAGCCCGCTCCGGATGCCTCGGCCAGCCGGTCGAGCAGAGCATCGAGGTCGGCGATCGTGAGGCTCGATTCGGCGGCGGGCGCGCCCATCGCGGCGGAGAGACCCCTCCAGCCGACGCCGACGCGGCCCTGGCGCGGTTTGCCGAGGAGGAACCCGACGGCCGGCGCGATCTCGTCGGGCTCGAGCTGCGCGAGCAGGCCGGCGAGCGCCTCCACCTTCGCCAGCCGGGACCGGGTGGACGCG
Organism: Leifsonia poae; assembly: GCF_027921845.1. Classification (GTDB taxonomy): domain Bacteria; phylum Actinomycetota; class Actinomycetes; order Actinomycetales; family Microbacteriaceae; genus Leifsonia; species Leifsonia poae. Next base: position 41,691 of record NZ_BSEN01000012.1, on the reverse strand, counting down.
ACGGCATCCGTGGTGTTCACGAGCGCATCGAGCAGCACGACCTCAGTCTGGCACCACCCTCCGACGTCGCTCAGTCGCGGCGCAGCAGGAACCCGATCTGACCGATGCCCATCGGGCGGGTCGCGTTGACGACGTCCCAGCCCTCCGAGACGTAGACCGCGTTGAGTTCGGCCGAGGCGTGCTCCTCGACCTTCGAGCTCTGGATCTCTTTGCGCGCGGTCGGAAGGCTCACGTACTTGTACTCGGTCATGCCGCGATCGTACTGGTCGGCCGGGCCGGCAGCGCTGCATGGGGCGCGACCGAGCGGTCGACGGGCGTACGTTGGGCACCGACGTGCGCAGCACGTCGTCGGAGATGGAGCCCCGGAATGACCATGGCACCCGCGAATCGCTTCCCGGCACAGACCTCTGCGGTCGGAGACCTGCCGTGACCGCGCCGCGGCACGTCGTCTTCGGCTCGGGAGCGGTGGGCATGGCCACACTCGACGCCCTGCGGCGCCGCGGCGAGACCGTTCGCATCGTCAACCGGTCGGGCAGGGCCGACGTGCCCGACGACGTGGAGGTCGTGGCCGGCGACGCCCGCGATCCCGCCTTCACGATCGCCGCCGGCGCGGGGGCGGGCGTGATCTACCAGACGCTCAACCCGCCGTACGCGGAATGGACAGCGCAGTTCCCCGCCCTGCAGGCCGGCGTCCTCGCCGCCGCCCAGGCGTCGGGCGCGCGGCTGGTGAGCATGGAGAACGTCTACATGTACGGGCGGCCGGCGGGGCGGCCCTTCACGGAGGATCGCGCGTACGACGCCGACACGAAGAAGGGCCGGCTCCGCGGCCGGATGGCCCGCGACCTGCTCGAAGCCCACGCTGCCGGCCGGGTCGAGGTGGCGATCGGCCGGGCATCCGACTACTTCGGGCCGCGCGGCGGGGCGCAGTCCAATCTCGGCGATCGCGTCTTCCCGGCCGCGCTCGCCGGCAAGGCCGCCAGCGTGCTCGGCGATCCCGACCAGCCGCACACGTACAGCTACATCCCCGACATCGGCGAGGGCCTCGCGGTGCTGGGCGAGCATCCGGATGCCGCCGGCGCGGTCTGGCATCTGCCGAACGACCCGAACACCAGGAGCACGCGTCAGCTGGTCGAGCTGATCTACACCGCTGCCGGCCAGCCCCGCGCACGCGTGCGGGCGATGCCGCCGTTGCTGCTGCGCACGATCGGCCTCGTCAATCCGACGGTGCGGGAACTCGTCGAGATGCAGTACGAGTTCGAGGAGCCTTTCATCGTCGACAGCAGCAGGATCACCGAGCGGCTCGGCGCGCGGGCCACGCCGGTCGAGGATGCGCTGGCCCATACACTCGACGCCTACCGCCGCTGACGCCTACTGCCGCCGCCGTGTCACACCCGGCGCGGCTGTCCGGTCATAGCTGGAGAACGCCCTCGGAGCGACCGCTCCCCGCGGCTCCCAGCGAAAGGACTGACATGAAGATCGTGGTCATCGGAGGCACCGGACTGATCGGGCGCCGGCTCGTCGAACTGCTGACGCAGGCGGGACACGAGGCCGTCCCCGCGTCGCCCTCGACCGGCGTCGACACCGTCACCGGTGCCGGTCTCGCCGACGTGCTCGCGGGTGCCGACGTCGTGGTCGACATCCCGAACTCCCCGTCGTTCGAAGACGGCCCGGTCATGGAGTTCTTCCAGCGTTCGACCGGCAACCTCGCCGCGGCCGCGGAGCAGGCCGGCGTCGGGCACCACGTGGTGCTCTCGATCGTGGGCGCCGACCGGATGCCGGACATCGGGTACATGCGCGCGAAGGTCGCCCAGGAGGGCATCGTGACGAGCGGCGCCGTACCGTTCAGCATCGTGCGCGCGACGCAGTTCTTCGAGTTCATCCCCGCGCTCGCCGAGGGCGGTGCGAAGGGCGACACGATCCACCTCTCGCCGGCGCTCATGCAGCCGATCGCCGCAGCCGACGTCTCGGCTGCCCTCGCCGACGTCGCGACGGGTGAGCCGACCGGCGGCGTCTCCGAGCTGGCCGGCCCCGAACCCCTCCGTCTCGACGACCTGGGGCGGCGGGTGCTCGCGTTCCGCAACGACCCGCGCACCGTCGTGACCGACCTCGACGCCGGATACTTCGGCGGCCAGGTCACCGACACCTCCCTCACTCCGGGCAATGATCCCGCGATCACCGAGGTGCGCATCGCACCGACGAGGTTCGAGGAGTGGCTGAGCGGGACGGTCGAACCCAACTGAACAACCACCGGGGGCGTGTGCTGCGCCCTGTGTACGATCAGGTCATGCCTGAACAGCCGTCGCCGAGCGAAGACCTCGATGACGCCGCTGAGGTGTTCCTGCGCACGCGCCCCCGGTTGTTCGGCATCGCCTACCGCGTGCTCGGCAGCGCGGCGGATGCCGAAGACGTCGTGCAGGAGGCGTGGCTGCGCTGGCAGAACTACGACCGGTCGACGGTGGAGGAACCGGCCGCGTTCCTCGCCACCACGACGACACGACTCGCCATCAACGTCGCTCAGTCCGCGCGGGCCCGGCGGGAGACGTACGTGGGTCCCTGGCTGCCAGAGCCGGTCGATACGAGTGCCGACCCGACCCTCGGCGCCGAACGCGGCGAGGCCCTGAGCGTCGCCGTGCTGATGCTGATGGAGAAGCTCCCCCCGACCGAGCGTGCGGCGTACGTGCTGCGCGAGGCGTTCGACTACCCCTATCCGCAGATCGCCGAGATCATCCAGTCGAGCGAGGCGAACGCGCGCCAGCTGGTGAGCCGCGCACGCAAACACCTGGCGTCGGAACGTCATCTCGACGCTCCCGACCCCGCCGAGCAACGGCGGCTGCTCGAGGCCTTCGTGGCTGCGGCGCAGTCCGGCGACCTGAGCAGGCTGGAGAGCCTGTTCGCCGCCGACGTCGTCAGCTTCTCGGACGGCGGCGGGATCGTGCGCGCATCGCGCATCCCGGTACGCGGCCGGGAGGTCGTCGCGAAGTACTACCACGCGTTCGCCAGCCGGTTCTGGGCGGGCGTCTCGGTGCATCCGATCGAGCTGAACGGGCAGCAGGCGGTCTCGCTGATCCTCGACGGCGCCGTGCTGGCGGTCGTGACCGTCACCGCGGACTCCGAGGGCATCGGTCGCATCCTCTGGGTCATGAATCCGCAGAAACTCACGGGCATCCCGACCCTGTCCTCCTGACTGTCACAATCCGGGGTCCTATCCGGTCTTAGTGAGTGAGACAGGAGGACATTGTGCGAAGGATTCTTGTGGTGGGCGGCGGTTATGCAGGCTTCTACACGGCGTGGAAGCTCGAGAAGAAGCTCCGCCCCGATGAAGCCGAGATCACGATCATCGACCCGCGCCCGTACATGACGTACCAGCCGTTCCTTCCGGAGGTGGCGGCGGGATCGATCGAGGCGCGGCATGCCACGGTCTCGCTACGGAGCCACCTGCGGCGCACCACGGTGCTCGCCGCGACCGTGACGTCGATCGAGCACGCGACCAAGACCGTCACCGTCACACCGAACGAGGGCGCGGACTTCACTCTCGGCTACGACATCATCGTCGTGACCGCGGGCGCGGTCACACGCACGTTCCCGATCCCCGGTCTCACCGAGGAGGCGATCGGAATGAAGCACGTCGAGGAGGCCGTCGCGATCCGCGACCGGCTGCTCACGGGATTCGATCGCGCCTCGGCGCTGCCGCCGGGGCCGGAGCGCTCGCGGCTGCTGACGGTGACCGTCGTCGGAGGGGGCTTCTCCGGTGTCGAAGGGTTCGCCGAGCTCCTCTCGCTCGCGACGGCGCTGCTGAAGTCGTACCCCGAGCTGCGGTTCTCCGAGCTGTCTTTCCATCTGGTCGAGGCGAACAGCCGCATCCTGCCCGAGGTCACCGACCGGCCGGGAGCATGGGTCGTGCGTTCCCTCGAGGAGCGCGGTGCGCAGATCCACCTCAACAGCCAGTTGCTGTCCGCCGAGGGCGGCCACGTGGTGCTGTCGTCGGGTGAGGAGTTCGACTCGCACCTGATCGTCTGGACCGCCGGAAACGCGGCGAACCCGACCGTCGCGACGCACACCGACCTGCCGGTCGATGCGCGCGGCTCGGTGATCGTCCGCGCCGATCTGCAGGTCGGAACCGATGACGCGCCCGTGCCGGATGCGTGGGCCGCCGGTGACGACGCAGCGGTCCCGGATCTCGCGGCTCCCGTCGCCGGCGCGCGAACGGTGCCCAACGCGCAGCACGCGGTGCGGCAGGGCAAGCGTCTCGCGAAGAACATCGCGGCGACGATCCGGGGCGAGCGCACCAAGGACTACGTGCATCACAGTCTCGGTGTCGTCGCGACACTCGGCATCGGCCGTGGGATCTTCCAGTACCGCGGCATCGTCATCACCGGGTTCATCGCGTGGGTGATGCACCGCGGCTATCACGTGCTCGCGGTGCCGACCTGGGAGCGCAAGGTCCGTGTGCTCCTGGTGTGGCTGACGGCCGTGCTCTTCGGGCGCGACATCGTGTCGCTGGCGTCGGTGCAGCATCCGCGGGACGCCTTCGTCGGCGGCGGCGTGCCGCGGCGGGCACCCGGAGCGGCGCTGGGGGTCGCGCCCGTCGAACGGGAGACCGCTGATGCCCGTTGACCGACGCCCGGCGAGAAGGTCGTTCACCGACCGGGCCCACGGACTCGTCACCCGGACGGCTCTCGGCCGGCGGCTCGCCGCGCTCGCCGAGGAGCTCGGGCACCGTCGGGTACCACTTCACTGGACGAACATGTTCGGCGTCGTCTCGCTGGCGTGCATCGCGGTGATCTTCATCAGCGGGCTCTTCCTGATGTTCTTCTACGCGCCCTCCAGCACGCCGGTGGTCTACCGCGGCGGGTACGAACCGCTGGACGGCGCCACGATGTCCAAGGCCATGCGCTCGACCCTCGCGATCTCGTTCGAGGTGCAGGGCGGCCTGCTGATGCGGCAGGCGCATCACTGGGCGGCCCTGCTGCTTCCGGCAGCACTGATCATGCAACTGCTGACGAGCTTCTTCACGGGGGCCTTCCGTCGACCCCGCCGCCTCGGCTGGGTGCTGCTCTTCCTGCTGCTCATCACGGCGCTGGTCGGCGGGTGGAGCGGCTACGCGCTCCCCGACGACATGCTGTCGGGCACCGGCCTGCGCATCGTCGAGGGCATCGTGCTCGGGATCCCGGTGGTCGGCACCTGGCTGTCGACGCTGCTGTTCGGCGGCGAGTTCCCCGGCCAGATCATCGAGCACCTCTATCCCGTGCATGTCGCGATCGTCCCGGCCCTCCTGATCGGACTGCTCGCGCTGCGCATCCGGGCGGGCTATCTGCAGAAGCCGGCGCAGTTCGCCGGCCGCGGGCGCACGGAGGACAACGTCGTCGGGGTTCCCGTGCTGCCGAACGCGGCCGCGCGGGCGGGCGGGCTGTTCCTGATCGTGACCGCGGTGATCCTGCTGGTGTCGGCGACCGTGACGATCAGCCCGATCTGGCTCTACGGTCCGTCGTCGGGCGGGAACGCCTCGGCCGGCAGCCAGCCGGACTGGTACACGGGCTTCCTCGACGGCGCGCTCCGCCTCGTACCGCCCGGCTGGGAGTTCGTGTGGCTGGGGCGCACCTGGACGCTCGCGATCCTCGTGCCGCTCGCCGTCGTGGGCGTGTACCTCGCTGCGGTGCTGCTGTACCCGTTCGTCGAAGAGTGGATCACCGGCGACGACCGCGACCACAACATCCTCGACCGCCCACGCAACACCTCGACCCGCACGGGCATCGGCGTCGCGGGCATCGTCTTCTACGGAGCCCTCTGGGGAGCGGGCAGCGCCGACCTCGTCGCGACGCACTTCCATGTCGGCGTCGAATCCGTCGTCGCCTTCTACCAGGCCGCGGCGGTGCTCGGCCCGGCCCTCGCGTTCGTCGTCACCCGCCGGGTCTGCCTGGCGCTCCAGAAGAAGGACAGGCAGATCCTGCTGCACGGCTACGAGACCGGGCGTATCGTCCGCCTGCCGGGCGGCGAATACGTCGAGATCCACCAGCCGGTCGACGCGCACGAACGCTGGCGGCTGGCGAACACCGGCGACGGAACTCCCGTGCTCGCGCGACCGGATGAGCGGGGCCACGTCGGACTGGGCGCCCGCGCCCGTGCCGGTCTCTCACGGTTCTTCTTCGAAGACCGTCTCACCCCGATCCCGCCGGACGAGCTCTCCCAAGAGCTCCGGCAGCTGAGCGACGACGACGTCGACGAAAGTGCGTATGAGGCGAGCATCCGATGAGCGCGGAGCGCCGGAGCACCCGCATGCCGCACTCGTGCGTGCGTTCGGGCGTGCTCTGGAGCTGCGCGACATCGGCGCGCTCGCGCGACTCCTCACCGCCGACGTCACCGTCGTCGTCGACGGTGGCGGGACCGGCAGCCCGACGGGCGGTCCGGTCTGCGGCATCGGAGACGGGATCGCCCTCCTGCTCCGGATGGCCGCAGCGCAGCCGGAGTGCGTGATCGCCGAGCATCCGGTCAACGGGCATCCGGGTCTGGCGGTGCGCGACGAGGCGGCCGTCGTCGTCGCCGTGATCAGCGTGGAGGTCCGGCGAGGACGCGCCTGCGGAATCTGGGTAGTCACGAACCCCGGGAAGCTCGCACACTGGAATCGGTGATGCATGTGATCGAGCGGTCGATGTCACAACGGACGTCGACGCCCGGTCGTAGCTGGTAGCCGGAGCATCGTCAGGCCCGGCATCACAACGAAAGGGAGATCATGAAGATCGTCGTCATCGGGGGAACCGGGCTGATCGGGTCCAAGGTCGTCGCACAGCTCACCGCCCAGGGGCATGAAGCCGTGGCGGCTTCGCCCGCGTCGGGCGTCGACACGCTCACGGGAGACGGGCTCGCCGAGGCGCTCGCCGGAGCCGCCGTCGTTCTGGATGTGTCCAACTCGCCGTCGTTCGACGAGGACGCCGTGATGAACTTCTTCACCACGTCGACGCGCAACCTGCTCGCGGCGGAGAAGGACGCGGGCGTCGGCCACCACGTCGCCCTGTCCGTCGTCGGCACCTCGCGGCTGACCGACAGCGGGTACTTCCGGGCGAAGATCGCCCAGGAGCAGCTCATCGAAGACGCGGGCATCCCGTACTCGATCGTGCACGCGACGCAGTTCTTCGAGTTCGTGAAATCGATCGCCGATGCCGCCACGGTGGGCGACACGGTCCGTCTCGCCCCGGTGAGGATCGAGCCCATGGCCGCCGAAGACGTGGCGACCGCCGTCGCCCGCGCCACGGTCGGCCGCCCGCTCAACGGCATCGTCGAGGTGGCCGGGCCCGAGCAGTTCCAACTCGACGAGCTCATCCGCCTCGGCCTGCGCGCCCGCAACGACGCGCGCACCGTGATCGCCGACCCCGATGCGACCTACTTCGGAGCCCGGCTCAGCGAGAACGAGCTCGTCCCGGGAAAGTTCGCGACGCACTACGACACCCGGTTCGAGGAGTGGCTGGCGCTCGAGCCGGTCCGTTGACCGCGCCGGAATGATGAGAGGGGCAGAACACCTGTGAACGACATGCACGCGGCACCGACGGAGAAACGGATCGCGACCTCCGTGCTGGTGATCGGTTCCGGAGGCTCCGGCCTCCGTGCCGCCATCGAGATCGCCGAACGCGGCGGTGATGTGGTGGTGGTCGGAAAGCGGTCGAAGTCCGACGCCCACACGTCGCTCGCCGCCGGCGGCATCAACGCTGCCCTCGGCACGATGGATGCCGGCGATTCATGGCAGCAGCACGCGGCCGACACGATCAAGGAGAGCTATTTCCTGGCGAATCCCCACACCGTGGAGATCGTAGCCAGGGGAGCCGAACGCGGGATCGACGACCTCGTGAACTACGGGATGCCGTTCGCACGCGAGGAGGACGGGAGGATCTCCCAGCGCTTCTTCGGCGCGCACACCTACCGCCGCACGGCGTTCGCGGGCGACTACACCGGGCTGGAGATCCAGCGCACGTTGGTGAACCGCGCCGCGCAGCTGGAGATACCGATCCTCGACACGGTGTACATCACTCGCTTGCTCGTGACGGACAACACGGTGTTCGGCGCCTACGGGTTCGATGTCGAGACCGGCACGCGTCACGTCTTCACCGCCGACGCGGTGATCCTGGCCGCGGGCGGTCACAACCGCATCTGGCGCCGCACTTCGTCGCGCCGGGATGAGAACACGGGCGATTCGTGGCGGCTCGCGGTCGAGGCGGGAGGGCGCATCCGGGACCCGGAACTGGTGCAGTTCCATCCGTCCGGCCTCATCGAACCGGAGAACGCCGCAGGAACGCTGGTCTCCGAGGCCGCCCGCGGTGAGGGCGGGATCCTGCGCAACGCGCTCGGCGAACGCTTCATGGCCAGGTACGACCCGGAACGCATGGAGCTCTCGACCAGGGATCGGGTGGCCCTGGCCGCGTACACCGAGATCAAGGAGGGGCGCGGGACGCCGAACGGCGGCGTCTGGCTCGACGTCTCGCACCTGCCGCGCGAGACGATCATGCAGCGGCTGCCGCGCGTCTATCAGACCCTGCTCGAGCTGCAGATGCTCGACATCACCACGGACCCGATCGAGATCGCCCCGACCGCGCACTACTCGATGGGCGGGGTGTGGGTGCGGCCCGACGACCATCGCACCGATGTCGAGGGGCTGTACGCGATCGGCGAGGCGTCGAGCGGCCTGCACGGCGCGAACCGGCTCGGCGGCAACTCCCTCATCGAGCTGCTCGTCTACGGCCGGATCGTCGGCGCCGCGGCGGCCGCCTACTCGGAGCACCTCCCGGCGCAGAGGCGGTCGGAGACCGCTGTCGAGCAGGCGCGCGCGGAGGTCGACGGGTTGCTGGGCAGCGACGGCGCCGAGAACGTGCGAGCGCTGCAGCGTGCCATCCGCAACACGATGACGGAGCACGCGGGAGTCGTGCGCGACGAGGCCGGACTGCGCGCCGGGCTCGCCGAACTCGCGGAGATCGAGACACGGATGCGCGACATCGGCGTGCATCCGGATATCGCGGGCTACCAGGACCTCGCCCACGCCTTCGACCTCAAGTCGGCAGCGCTCGCGGCCAGGGCGACGATCGAGGCCGCCCTCGAACGCCGCGAGACGCGCGGGGCGCACAACCGGTCCGACTTCCCGGCGCTCGACGACACACTCCGGGTCAACCTCGTCTGGTCGGGGCCCGGGCGCATCGCCCACGAGCAGATCCCGCCCGTTCCGGAGGAGATCGCCGCCCTCATCCGCGACGTGTCGACCGCTGGAAAGCTCGTCGAGTAGGTCGCCGTCGCGCCGCGACCGTCACATCCGGGGCGTCCATCCGGTCATAGCTGGCAGAGCTGAGCAGCTCGGAAAAGGAGCAGAACATGAATGACCAGAAACCCGCCGTCGTGCTCGTGCACGGGGCATTCGCCGACGCCTCCAGCTGGAACGGCGTCATCGAGAGACTCCAGCAGCAGGGCGTCGAGGTCGTCGCCGCGGCCAACCCGCTGCGGAGCGTCGCGACCGACGCCGCCTACGTTCGCGACGTGATCGCCGGCATCGGACGCCCGGTCGTGCTCGTCGGGCACTCGTACGGCGGCTTCGTGATCACCGAGGCAGGCGCGGCGAACGACGCCGTGGTGGGCCTCGTGTACGTCAACGCCTTCGTTCCCGATCACGGAGACACCGCCTTCGATCTCTCGACCAGCCTGCCGGGCAGCACCCTCGGAGATGCGCTCACCGCCTATCCGGTCTCGACCGGCGGCGACGAGTTCGTGATCCGGCCCGAGCTGTTCAACCACCAGTTCGCCGCCGACGTGCCCGCCGCCCAGGCCGCCCTGATGGCCGCCACGCAGCGTCCGGTCACGCAGGCAGCCCTGACCGAGCCGCTCCCCGCGGAGGTGCCGGCCTGGCGCACGGCGCCGTCGTGGTTCGTCTTCAGTGACGAGGACCTCAACATCCCCGTCGCCGTGCACCGCGTCGGAGCAGAACGCGCGTCGTCGCGGGGGACCCGTGAGGTCGCCGGAGCGTCGCACGCGATCAGCGTGTCCCGACCGGATGCCGTGGCCGAGTCCATCCTCGAGGCCGTCTCGGCCCTCGCCCCGGTGTCCGCCTGACATCACAGAAGCCCGGTGGGGTCCTCGGCGCACACGTGGCGGGGGCCCCGCCGATCGCACAGAACGGAACGATGACATGAACAGCGACCCGCTCGGTCCGGTGAGGCACCTCACGACCACGGCCCTGGATGTCGGGTATCACGAACTCGGGGAACCGGGCGGTGCGCCGGTGATCCTGCTCCACGGTTTCCCCTACGACGTCGGCAGCTATCGCGACGTCGCGCCCGCCCTCGCCGCCCGCGGCCATCGGGTGATCGTGCCCTATCTGCGCGGTCACGGTCCGACGCGGTTCCTGGATGACGCAGCGCCGCGGTCGGGCCAGCAGGCCGCCCTCGGGGCCGATGTCATCGAGCTGCTGGATGCGCTGGACATCCCGCGCGCGACCCTGGCCGGGTACGACTGGGGTGGCCGGGCGGCGTGCGTCGCCGCCGCGCTGCGGCCGGAACGCGTGAGCGGGCTGGTGTCGGTGAACGGCTATCTGATCCAGGACATCGCCGCATCCGGCCGGCCGTTGGCGCCCGCGCTGGAGGCCGGCTTCTGGTACTTCTTCTACTTCCTCACCGAACGCGGACGTGCCGGTCTGGCGGCGCATCCCCGGGAGGTCGCCGAGGTCATCTGGCGTCGCAACTCACCCGAGTGGGCGTTCAGCGACGACGAACTCGAGCGCGTGAGTGCGTCGTTCGCCAACCCCGACTACGTCGACGTCGTGATCCACTCGTACCGGCATCGTCTCGGCGCGGCGCCCGGTGCTCCCGGGTACGACGCGCTCGAGGGGCTGCTGGCCGCCTCCCCGCCGATCGCCGTTCCGACGATCACGCTCGACGGGATGGCGGACGGCAACTTCCCCGCGACCGACGGCACCGCGAGTGCCGCGCACTTCACCGGGCCGCGCGTGCACCGTCAGGTGCCCCACGCCGGTCACAACCTGCCGCAGGAGGCGCCGGACGCGTTCGCGCAGGCGGTCATCGATGTGGGGACGCTCGCATGACCGACACGACGAGCACCGACACGACGGAGGCGACCACCGACCGCAGCGAGAGCCCGGCCGTCGACGGCGCGCTCATGAGCGCCCTCGTGACCGAGCACTTCGTGCTGCAGTCGGCCGCCGGTGCGACGATCAGCGAGAGCGGAAGCCGCGCGTCCATCTACCTGGCCTCCCTCTCGAGCTGCCTGGTGGCGATCGGGTTCGCCGGGAGCTCGCCGAAGACGCTGATCGTGCTGGCGTGCACGCTCTTTCCGACGGTGTTCGTGCTCGGCTGGTTCACACTCGTGAGACTCATCGACACGGCGATCGAATCGATCGTTGCGCAGCGCCGCATCGAGAAGATCCGGCGGTACTACGCCGGCCTCACCCGCAGCGCGGCTGAGTACTTTCCGCTGGAGGACGCCACGACGGGAACGCTGGGCGTTCGCTACCGCGCGCGCTCGTTCCTCTTCACGACAGCGACGATGATCGCCGTCGTCAACGCCGTGCTGGGCGGCGCGACGACCGCGTTCATCGTCGCGAGCACCGCGATCGCCACCGATGAGCTGTCCGTGGTGATCGGCGTGCTGTGCGGGCTGCTCTTCCTCGGACTGGCCATCGCGTACCAGGAGAGCCGCTTCCGTCCGGTGCGCCCGGCCTAGCGGGCCGCTCGTCGGCCTAGCGTCGGCCTAGCGTTGGGCGCGAGCGGTGCCGAATGTCGCTCATTCCGAGCGAATGAGCGACATTCGGCACCTCTGGGCGACTCGACTAGTGCCGGATGCGCACATCCACGTCGATGTAACGCGGCCGGTAGTTGTCGACGTTCGCGTACACGTCGGCCGTGTCGAAGCTGTTCACGTTGTAAGTGACGAGCAGGGTGTCGCGGTCGCCCAGCTCCGGGTGCGCTTTCGCGTTGTAGGTGAAGACGTTGCCCGACGTCTCGGGGGTCGTGTAGAGCACGGTCTTGTTCAGGAACGGTCCCGTGAGCGAGTCGCCGCGGTACATCACGATCTTGGCGCTCAGGGCTTCGGTCGAGTCGCCGGTCACCAGCGTGTACTTCCCCTGGAACTTCGTCACGCTGAACTCGTTGGCGACCCCGTCCATCACGCGGGCCGACGACGACTCGTCGGTCGACCATCCGCTGCCGGTCCAGTACTGCCGGGTGCCGGTGGTGAGATGACCGCTGCGCACCCGCGAGACGTGCAGGTACTTGGTCGACTGCAGGTCTTCGACGCCGTAGACGTACGTATACTCGCCGTCTTCGTAGATCGCCGAGCCCCACTGCACGGTTCCGGCGGGTCGCTGCGTGATGCCTTCGAACCGCATGCTCGGCAGCGAGAACGAGGCGACCGCCGTGCGCTGGAAGGCGAAGTCGAACGGTCCGGTTCCGGTCTTGGCGAACTCGAGCAGCGAGACGCGCAGGTGGTTCCCCTCGACGGTGCCGTCGCCGAACCAGTACCAGTCCTGGTTCTCGTCTCCGCCGGGCACGCGCACCAGCGATTCGGGTGCCGTCGCCGTGCCGCCCGTGTACGTGGTCAGCTTTCCGTGGCGCTCGACGACGATCGAGTTGTGGATGAACGGCGAATCGGTCGGCCGGGAGTGATCGGCGTTCACGGTGCCGAGGAAGGTGTCGGAGTAGAGCCAGGCGGTCGCGCCGCCGGGGAGCGGCACGCTGTAGGCGGAGTCGGCGCCGGTCCAGCGCCCGGCCGTGTCTCCGTAGTGCCCGAACGTTCGGGTGAGCGGCTGGTCGACGGTCGCCTTCGTGGTGATCGTCTCGGTGCCGCCGTGGCGGCCATCCGGTTGCGCGGAGGAGGTGTGCGCCGGTGCCGCGTTGGTGGGCGCCGGCGCCGAGTGGGCGGGCGACGCAGACGCCGCGAGGGGTGCGGCGGCGGCGAGCGCCCCGCCGAGGAGGAGGGCGGTCGCGGCGCGGAGCCGGGCGCGATGGAAGGTCATGTCTCTCCGATCGTCAGATCGGCCGCCCGGATGCTCGGACGGCGCTGTCCAGTGCGATAACGAAACTGATATCGTTACCAATGACGGTCAAGCTACACCGATGCGGCGGCGCTGTACAGCAATCCGAGCGGAACATGCGCGCCGTAGTAGGTTGAGTCCCGACCCGTGCGGCCGGTCAAGACGAGGAGCGAGCATGACCACGACTCCGCTGAGCGGCGCGGCCAGGCAACCGACGATCAAAGAGGTCGCCGCTCTCGCCGGCGTCAGCCCGATGACCGTCTCGCGCACGCTCGCCGGCGGCAAGAACGTGCGTCCCGACGTGCAGGATCGCGTGTTCGAGGCGGTGCACGCGCTCGGCTACCACCGCAACGAGAACGCGCGGAGCATCCGGCCCGGTCAAGCCAGTGGACTGGTGGGCGTAGCCATCACGAATCTCGGCAACCCGTACTACGGCAACTTCGCGCTGGGGGTCGAAGAGATCGCCTTCCAGTTCGGCCGCCGGATCGTCCTCGGCAACACCGGCGAGGATGTCGTGCGCGAGCGACAGCTCATCGCCGATTTCATCGGGCGCCAGGTCGAGGGCCTGATTGTCGTGCCCTCCGGCGGTGACGACGCGCATCTGCAGCGTGAATCGCTGCGTGACACGCCTTTGGTGCTCGCGTCGCGCACGGTGCCCGGGGTGACGGCCGATGCGGTCGTGCTCGACGACATCGGCGGCGCGTACCGGGGCACGTCCACGCTGCTCGACGCCGGCCACACCCGCGTGGCGTACCTCGGCAATGTGACGAGCGTCTTCACGGGACAGCGCCGGTTCGAGGGGTACCAGCGCGCGCTGGCCGACCGCGGCATCCCGCTCGACCCCGAGCTGGTGCGCCGCGGGCAGCAGGATGCGGAGACCGCGAGCGCGGCGATGCGCGCGCTGCTCGACCTCGCCGAACCGCCGACCGCAATCTTCAGCGCCAACAACCGCAATTCCATCGGCGCGCTGCAGGCGATCGCCGCGCGGCTGCGACAGGACCCGGATGCGATGCGGCCGTCCATCGTCAGCTTCGACGACTTCGAGCTCGCCGAGCTGATGCCGGTGCCGGTGACGGTCGTCGACCACGATCCGCGCGAGCTCGGGCGGCAGGCCGCGCACCTGCTCTTCACGCGGTTGCTCGAGACACCGGATGCGCCCGCGCACGAGATCGAGATGCCGACGCAGTTGCGGGTCGCCCGCGCCTGACTCGGCCTGCTCCGCGGATCGGTCTCGCCGAACATGCGCTGACCCGACATCATGTGCAAGGGTGGCGGCCAGGCGACTGGTGCCACGTCCCCGGCTACTCACTTAAGGCGGAACGAAACCATGCGTAGTGAGGCGACGTCGCTCTTCACCTTGCTGCTCGCGATCGCTATCTCGGTCGCGCTTCTCGGGATGGCCCTTATTGGTTGGAGCAGCTACTTGCGACGCCAATGGACAAAGGTTCGAGGTCTTCGCCCCGGCAGCGATCTCATATTCTTCCGAGCTGACGGCTCGACGTGGGAGGCAATACGTCCAGAGGTTGCCGTTCAGCCCATACTGCCCACGGTGGGCGTTTTGGAGATCGGTGACGGCGAACTCTTGGTCTGGCGAGCACGATGGGCCCCGACGATTGTCAGGAGAATTGGATCGGGAGACATTGCCTCGTTGTCTGTCCTACAGAAACGATCGGGTGCGGGGAGGATCTCCGTCATGAAAATCGAATTTCGCGGCGATCCTCGACCGCGAGTACTTCGCCTCACCCCTATGCGCGCGCTCTGGTATTTCACTTCCGATCTGAGCTTGACGGCTGTTCGGGCAATTGAGCGTCGACTCCGGTCCCGACTACAGCTCACGCCAGCAGATTCCGACGACTCGCGCTAATCAAATGGCTCGGGCATGATGTGGTCGATACTGGTGCACCCACCACCCGCACCGGCCCACTTCGCGGCCTTTCGCTGCGCAGTACGTCCCGCCACCGGGCCCCTTCTGCGATGTCATCCCTCCGACGGAGCGGCGGCCGTCTCGTGGCGGATGTGCGCGCGGCGCATCCCTGGTGATCTGGATGAATGCGCATCCCTCCCACGGCACATCGAGCACTCGTCCGGAACCGGTGGCTCCTCACCGTGGCCGGTGCGGGCTGGCTGCTCGTGGTGATGGTGCTCACCGTGGGCTTCTCGCATGGCACCGGGAGCACGGTCAACCTGCAGCTCGGCCATCGGCTCACCCGGGATGATGTCGCCAATGTGATCATGTTCCTTCCCGCCGGAATCCTGCTGGCCCTCGCCGGCGCGGGCTGGCCGTCGTCACTCATCGTCGGCTTTCTCGGCTCGGTGGCGATCGAGACCACCCAGTACGTCGCCCGGATCGGCCGGGTGAGCGACGTCAACGACATCCTGACGAACACCGTCGGAGCCGTGCTCGGCTACGTGCTGGTGCGACTCCTGAGTGCTGCGCGGTCCGTTGGCAGGAGCGGGCTGCAGCCCGAAAGGGACGGCCGTTCGCCGGCATCGCGCTCAGGTTGAACCGACCGCTTCTCTCGATGGCCGGATGCGAAGCGTCGTTCAATCGGTGATGTCGAAGGCGGCGAGGCGGTCCGGATCGGTCACCGACACCATGTCGACGATGCGGTCGTCGACCACGATGCACACCATGACGGCGAGTGTCTTTCCGTTCAGGTCTCGTGCGACCACGCCGGGTTCGCCGCCGACGAGGACCGGGCTCGTCGTACCCCGCACGTGCGACCCCTGCAGCGCCTTGCCGGCGACCGCATCCGCACCGCGCCGAATGATCACGCCGCGCGCGGTGTAGGTGCGCCAGGTGACATCCGGATCGAGAACCCTGAGCAGGCCCGCGAAATCACCATCCCTCGCGGCCGCAAGGAAAGCGTCGACCGCCGCGCGCTCTGGGCGACGTCCTTGTGTCGGACGCCGGCTGTTCTGGACCTTGCGCCGGGCACGGCTGGCAAGCATCTTGGCCGCGTCCGGGGACGTGTCGAGGATCTCTGCGATCGCGTCGAACGACAGTGCGAACATGTCGTGGAGAACGAAGGCGAGACGCTCCCGAGGTCGCAGCGTGTCGAGGATCACCAGCAGCGCGAGCCCGACCGATTCGGCGCGCACGGCCTCGTGCTCCGGCCCACCGTCACGGTCGTCTCGCACCTCGAACTCGGGTACGAGGTGATCGTAGAGAGATTCCCGCCTGGCCTCGCGCGAGCGCAGCATGTCGATGCAGATCCGCCCGATCACGGTGGTCAACCAGCCGGGGAGGCTCTCGATCGCAGCGGTGTCCTGTCGCGCGAGTCGCAGCCATGCTTCCTGCACGGCATCCTCGGCGTCCGTCTTCGATCCGAGCATCCGGTATGCCACGGCGAAGAGCCGGCCGCGCTCCGCCTCGAACGCGCGTGTGCCGGCGTGATCGGTCGTTGACTCGGACAGGTTGTTACCTTTCGCTCGCGCGCTCCGTCATCCATTGTGACGTCCCCGGATGGCCCGGGCGAGGGTTGAGGAGCTATTCATGAATGTCGCACTCTGGATCACCGCGGGACTGATGGCGGCGGTGTTTCTGATCGCGGGCTTCAACAAAGTCTTCATCCCGAGACAGAGACTCGCGAAAGCGCCGGGAGCGAAGTGGGTCGACCATTTCAGCGCCGGGTTCATCAAGACCCTGGGGGTCCTCGAACTCCTGGGCGCGGTCGGTCTGATCCTCCCAGCGGTGCTCGGAATCGCGCCCATCCTCGTGCCGCTTGCCGCCACAGGCCTGGCGGTGATCATGGTCGGAGCGGCGGTCGTCGAGTTCCGGCTGCACGAGCCCAGGCACGCCCTGCTGAACCTGACGTATCTCGCGCTTCTCATCTTCGTCGCCTGGGGACGGTTCGGGCCGGAATCCTTCGCGTAGGGATGCGTCCCGATGCGTCCGGTGCGTCCGATGAATCACGCGCCAGGACGAGCCGGCGCGATCTGCGCCCGAGTCAGAGCGCCGTGACCGCGACGGCGACGAGCACGAAGGCCGCAACGAGGATCGCGACGCGCGCGTAGTGCAGGCGGTCCCAGCGCTGGTGCTGCTCCCTCCAGTCGTCGGGGTGGTCGTCGGCGGTCCACGTCTTCGAGCGGTTGTTGATCGGCACCAGCAGAGCGATGGACAGGATGACGCTGACGGCCAGCAGGGCTGCAGCGACGACGGCCACGACGGCGGTCGTCGTGCCCCAGGTCGCAGCGGCGAGGACCGCTGTGAGGATCAGGGAGCCGAAGTACCAGAACGGCATCACCCGTCCGAGCATCCGACCGCCGTGCGCTCGTGCTGACAGGGAGGCGCCGACCGGCAGCCGCGTCATGATCGGGTTGATCACGAACGCGACCGAGAACTCGACGCCGACCATGAGGCCGACGACGGTCGTGGTGATGATGGCGAGAACGGGGGCCATTGGATCTTCCTTTCGGATCTAGCGACGCTAGAAAAGCTAGCAGTGCTACCATAGAGCGCGACGACCCGGACCGCAAGAGGAGCACCGATGGCAGATCAGACGGCACGGCAGCAGCGCAACGACGAGCGGCGCCGCGGCATCCTCGCTGCCGCACGGGAGCGCGCCGACGCCGACGGATGGGCGGCTGTGACGACCCGCCATCTCGCCGACGCCATCGGATACACCCAGCCCGTGCTCTACGGTCACTTTCCCGGAGGCAAGTCCGAGATCATGCTGGCCGTCGCCATGGAGGGCTTCGTCGACCTCACGCGGCAGTGCCGCGCAGCGCTCGGCGGCGAGCGGGGGCGGCACGCGATCGAAGCCGTCGCGGTGGCCTATCTGGATTTCGGCAGCGAGCATCCCGCGGTCTACGAGGCCATGTTCCAGCAGCCGATCGACACGCGATTCGCCAGCGAAGACACCGACCCGAGCCTCCGCGCGGCGTTCCACGTGCTGGCGGATGCGATCGACGACGACGGCGACGGCGCGGCCACCGAAGTGTTCTGGGGTGCCCTTCACGGGATCAGCCTGCTCGAGCGCGCCGGCCGCATGCGCCCGGAGCATCGCGCCGACCGCATCGCCGAGCTCGGCGCCCGCTTCGCGGCGGACGTGAGCAGCTGACCTCTCCCTTCGGCCGCGTCGACTTGACGGCAGGTCACCGATGTGCGCTATGGTAACGATACCAACAACGACGATGTCGCCGAACGAAGGAGAGACGATGACCGCGCTGTGCATCGACTTCGGCGGCACCCGCATCAAGGTGGGCGTTCTCGACGAGGGGCACATCCTGGCCGCGACCGAGCTGCCGAACACCGGGCGGGAGAGCGACCTCGAAGCCGTGGTCGCCGCGGCCACGACGCTGTCGGAGCAGGCGGCCGGGTACGAAGGAATCGGCATCGCGCTGCCCGGAGTCGTCGACCGCTCTCGCGGGGCGCTCGTCGCCGCGCACGACAAGTACGACTGGGCCACCGGTCGCGATCTCCGCGACTGGGCGGGAGCCGCGTTCGGCGCCCCCGCCGTCGTCGAGAACGACGCGCGGGCTGCGCTGCTCGGCGAGACGACCTACGGATGCGCGGTGGGGGCGACGGACGCCGTGCTCCTGACCCTCGGCACCGGTATCGGCACGGCGGCGATGATGGACGGCGTTCTGCTGCGCGGGGCACGCGACCATGCGGGCATCCTCGGCGGCCACATCACGGTCGACCTCGACGGGCCGCCCTGCAACTGCGGCAACGTCGGTTGCGCCGAAGCCGTGGCGAGCACGTGGGCGCTTCGGCGGGATGTCGCGGCCGACGCAGACCTCGCCGAGGCGCTGGCCGACGACGGCGTGCCGTCCGCCGCGGTGGCCCCCGGCCTCAAGGACCTCTTCGAGCACGCCGACGATCCGCGCGTCGCGCCGACGGTCGACCGCTACCTCCGCGCCTGGAGCGCCGCCATCGTCGGGCTCTGCCACGCCTACGACCCCAGCGTCGTCATCGTCTCGGGCGGCGTCATGCGTTCAGCAGGCCTCGTCCTTCCCCGTCTCACCGAACTCGTGCACGGCCACCTGTGGTCGTCGTCGTATCGCCCGCCGCTGGTGACCCCGGCGGCACCGGAGCACTCGGTGCTCCTCGGCCTCTCGGCCGCTGTCTCTCGAAAGGACCTTCCGTGACGTCATCCCCCTCGACCTACGACAAACAGCCGTCGGTGCCGCTGCCGCCCGGCAGTCGCGTGTGGCTGGGCGCCGAGGCGTGGCAGCAGCTCGATGACGCAGCGCGGCGTGCCGCAGGCTCCCGCGCCCCCGTCGTGGCCGTGGACTGCTACCCCGGCGTCGACGTGGCCGCCGTCGTTGCGGAACTCAGCGAGGCGCTCCCGGCGTATGCCGTGATCGACATGGAGGGGGCGGCGAAGCCCATCGAGCAGATCGACGCCCTCATCGGCCGCTCGCTCACCGACGACCGGGTGTTCGGCGTGATGAGCCACTTCACCCTCGACGAGTTCTACGTCGAGGCCGAGCTCGACGCCCTCGCAACTGCCGTCGCGGACAGCGGCACGCCGACGATCCTCGTCGGCTGGGGCGCCGCGCTCGTCCCCGTCGCGACGGACGTGCTCGTGCTCGCCGACCTGGCGCGGTGGGAGATCCAGCAGCGTCAGCGCCGCGGCGCGACGAACTGGCACACCGACAACGCCGGCGAAGACAATCTGCGCAAGTACAAGCGTGGCTTCTTCGTCGAGTGGCGCACCGCCGACCGGCACAAGCGCACGCTGTTCGACCGGGTCGACTTCGTGCTCGACACCAACACCAGCGTGCGGGAGGCGGGGCTCATCACGGGCGACGCATTCCGTGGCGCGCTCGAGCACGCCGCCACCGCGCCGCTGCGCGTCGTGCCGTTCTTCGACCCCGGCGTCTGGGGCGGCCAGTGGATGAAGGAGCGCCTCGACCTCGACCCCTCCGCCGACAACTACGCCTGGTGCTTCGACTGCGTTCCCGAGGAGAACTCCCTGCTGCTCGAGGCGGACGGACGCGTCGTCGAGATCCCCGCCATGGACCTGGTGCTCACGCAGCCTCGGGCCCTGCTCGGCGAGAAGACCTTCGCGAGATTCGGCGCCGAGTTCCCCATCCGGTTCGACTTCCTCGACACCATGGAGGGCGGCAACCTCTCCCTGCAGGTGCACCCGCTCACCGACTACATGCTCGACACGTTCGGCATGCACTACACGCAGGACGAGAGCTACTACCTGCTCGATGCGGCGCCCGGCGCCGAGGTGTATCTGGGCATCAAGTCGGGCACCGATCCGGATGCGATGGTCGCGGCGCTCGAGGCGGCTACCGACGGCGAGCATCCGTTCATCGCGGAGGAGTTCGTCAACACCTTCCCCGCCCGCAAGCACGATCACTTCTCGATTCCGGCCGGCACGGTCCACGCCTCCGGTGCGAACGCCATGGTGCTCGAGATCTCCGCGACGCCGTTCATCTTCACGTTCAAGCTCTGGGACTGGGGCCGCGTCGGCATCGACGGCATCCCTCGCCCGATCCACCTGGAGCACGGCCGTAAGAACATCCAGTGGGACCGCGACACCGAGTGGGTCACCGAGAACCTCATCGACCAGGTCGAGGTGATCCGCGAGGGAGACGGCGTGCGCGAAGAGCGCACCGGCCTGCACGGGCTCGAGTTCATCGAGGTGCGCCGCCACTGGTTCGACACCGAGGCCGCTCTCGACACGGATGGCACGGTCAACGTGCTGAACCTCGTGGAGGGCGACGTGGTCGAGGTCGCGAGTCCGACGGGCGCGTTCGAGCCGTACCGCGTGCACTACGCCGAGACCTTCATCGTGCCCGCATCCGTCGGGCCCTACCTGATCCGCCGCACCGTCGACTCGACCAGCGAGACCTTCGCCACGGTGGTCGCCTCGGTACGCGGTACGCGCATCACCGATAACTGAACAGCACCACAGCACCACAGCACCACAGCACCACAGCACCACAGCAATACGAGACAATCACCCGTCCTTGCAGGGCCCTCGGAATCCTGCTAGCTTTGCTTGCGGAATTGGTAACGATACCAAACAAGGCGGGGCGTAAGCGCGACCGACCGGTCGCGCACGAACAAGGGAGTTCAGGATGAACAGAAAACGCACCATCGGACTGGTCGCCTCCGTGCTCGCGACCGGCCTCCTCCTCGCCGGCTGCTCCGGCAGCGGCGCGAGCAACGCCACGACCGGAACGCTCAAGTTCTACACGGACAAAGCCGCGTGGAAGCCGCAGTTCCAGTCGCTCAACCCGACGTCGCAGAAAGACGTCAAGATCAGCCTCAACACCACCGGCTACTCCGACGAGAACCAGTACCAGGCGTTCGTCAAGCAGTCGTTCCGCACCCAGCAGAGCCCCGGGCTCTTCACCTGGTCGACCGGTGACAATCTCAACCAGCTGGTCGACCAGAAGCTCGTCGCCGACACCTCCTCCATCTGGAAGCAGGCGATCGCCGACGGCAACGTGAGCCAGGACCTCGAGAAGTACTACACGATCGGCGGCAAGCAGTACTGCGTGCCCATGAACATCGCGTACTGGGTCATGTATTACAACAAGAAGATCTTCGACAAGTACGGCATCGAGAAGCCGACGACGTGGCAGGAGCTGATGGACGACGCCGCGAAGCTCAAGCAGAACGGTGTGACGCCGTTCTATCAGACCAGCACGCTCTTCACCTTCCCCTGGTTCGAGACGCTGGTGGCCGGTACCGACCCCGCCCTCTACAACGGGCTCGCCGACGGCTCGGTCAAGTACACCGACCCCAAGATCGTCGCGATCATGAACGAGTGGCTGGCGCAGGAGAAGAAGGGCTGGTTCAGTGACGCGGGCAGCAAGACCGACCCCGCGCAGATGCTGAAGCAGGGCGACATGGCCATGATCAACTTCGGCACGTTCTTCGGCGCCTCGCTCGACGGCGTGGGCATGAAGGCCGGCAGCGACTACGACTACTTCGTCATCCCCGCGGTCGACCCGAGCCTGTCCAAGACGCCTGTCCCGGTCGAGACCGGCCCGATGTGCGTCGCTCAGAGCTCGAAGCAGAAGGACCTGGGACTCGCCTACTCCAAGTGGTGGATGACCCCCAGTGCCCAGAGCGCCTGGGGCAACGCCCGCGGTGACGTGCCCTTCAACCCGAAGGCCGAGACCAAGGACGCCGGCCTCAAGACGCTCGGCGAAGACGTCGCCAAGGGTCCGTACCAGCTCGTGACGCGCTACTTCGAGGCGGCGCCGACGCCGATCCTGAACGTCGCGCTGGAGGAGTTCGGAGCGTTCTCCGCCAACCCGGGCAACCCGCTGCCGCACCTGCAGAAGATCCAGGCCGCTGCTGACAAGTACTGGGCAAGCAAGAAATAGTGAGCGCCAAGAAACCGCAGTACCGCTGGGCCGCCCGGGGCTTCGTCGCCCCGGGCGTGATCCTGGTGGCCGTACTCCTCTACCTCCCGCTGCTCTGGACGGTGTTCCTGAGCTTCACCGATTACAACGGCCTCGGGGATCCCACCTGGACCGGGCTCTCGAACTACCAGGAGATGTTCGAGGACCCCGACTTCCTCAACTCGCTGTTCAACACACTGCTGTGGGTCGCGGGCACCCTGATCATCCCGGTCGGACTCGGCCTCGCCCTCGCGCTCCTCACCTGGAACCTCCGGGGCGGGGTCTGGCTCCGGCTGCCCTTCCTCATCCCGTACGCCATCTCCGGAATCGGCGTCGGCCTCATCTGGTCGTTCGTGCTCCAGAGCAACGGAGCCCTCGACCAGGCGCTGCACTTCTTCGGGATCGCCGACACGCCCCGCTGGCTGCTGGATGCACCCCTGAACACGATCGTCATGATCGTGGCCGCGGCCTGGCAGGGCGTCGGCGTCAACGCGCTGCTCTTCACCATCGGGCTGCAGTCCATCCCGAAGGAGCCGCTGGAGGCGGCACGTCTCGACGGGGCGCGCGGCTTCCGCCTGTTCGGCAGCATGCTCTGGCCGATGCTGCGGCCGTTGACCACCGTCGTGATCGGTCTCTCGATCGTCGCCAGCCTCAAGACCTTCGACATCGTGCTCGGCATGACCAAGGGCGGGCCCGGGCGCGTCTCCGAGACGCTCGCGCTCACCATGTACAACGACACCTTCGTGAACAGCCAGTACGGGCTCGGGTCGGCCATCGCGGTGTTCCTCACCGTCGTGACGCTGCTCGCGAGCATCCTGTACCTGCGTCAGCAGCTGTCGAAGAAGAACGAGATCTAGGAGCACCCGATGTCATCGACCGCATCCCGCGCCTGGCGCACCGCCGTTCTCATCTTCTTCGGCCTCATCTGGCTGCTGCCCGTGTACCTGCTCGTCATCAATGCGAGCAAGTCGCCGCAGGCCTACGACTCCCGTCAGTCCTGGATCCCGAACGGCACCGACCTCATCAGCAACATGGTGGACGCCTGGAATCTCAGCAACCTCGGCGGCAGCCTGGCCAGCACCGTCATCTACTCGATCGTCTCCCCGCTGGTCGCCGTGATCGTCGGCGCCGCCGTCGGCTTCGCGATCGTGGCGCTCGGTCTCAAGCACGGCTTCTGGTGGTTCGTCTTCATCTTCGGCGGAACCGTCTTCCCGCTTCAGATGATCCTGCTGCCGCTGTTCGACGGCTACTCCCGCACCGGACTCTTCGACACCCAGCTCGGTATGGTCATCGTGTACACCGCGATCTCCATCCCCTTCTCGGCGTTCGTGATGCGCAACTTCTTCACCGGCATCGCGCACAACGTGTTCGAGGCGGCGGTGGTCGACGGTGCCTCGAGCTGGCGCATCTTCTTCCGGCTCTACCTGCCCATGGCCACGAGCGCACTGATCGCGGTGTTCATCCTGCAGGCCACCTTCATCTGGAACGACCTGCTGCTCGGCCTCACGCTGAGCCAGTCCGACAACGTGCGGCCCATCGTCACCACGCTGGCCGGAATGCAGAGCACGTACGGCGGCGCCCAGCTGTCGACGGTGCTCGCGGCCGGCATCCTGGTCTCGCTGCCGACGGTCGTGCTGTTCCTGTTCACTCAGAAGTTCTTCTCCCGCGGTCTGGCACTCGGCCAGTACTGACCTCAGCTAGGAGCATCCATGCCCCGCACCATCCCGACGGTCGACGACCTCGCCGCCGACGTGATCACCCACCACTACGACGACCTGATCGCGCCTCCCGGGCTCACCAACTTCCTCGGCACGACGGTCGTCGGGCACGACCTCGTGTCGCTGCAGGCGGTGACCTTCCCTCCGGTCTCGCAGGGCCTCGCGCAGACCGGGGCGCTGTTCGTCGACGGTCGCGTGTTCGAGTCGTACGGCATCCCGATCGCGCACGCGTGGCGGCCTGATCGCGTCGTGCGCAGTGCGTCGGTCGGCGACCTCGACATCGAGACGACTACGGTGTGCGTGCCCGGCGAGACGGCGGTCGCGGTCGACGTGCGTGTGACGAACCGGAGCGGGGCCGCTCGATCGGTGACGCTCATCCTGGCGGTCAACGCCCGGGTGACTCGTGCCGACGGGTCGTGGGGCGACGCGGAGTCGCCGAGTGAACGCAACGAGGTCGAGGTGGATGGCGACGGCAACCGGCTGCTCTTCGCGGCGCCCGGGCAGACCGCGTGGAGCGTGCAGGGCATCGACCGGATGGCGCGGGTCGCCAAGAGCGCTGTCCCCCCGACCCCGGTGGACGAGTTCGAGGTCGGGATCGGCGGCGCGGGCCGCGGCGGTGAGCTGTCGACGGTGCTCGAGCTGGAGCCGGGTGCGACCGGCCGATTCGGCTACGTACAGGCGACGGCGACCACTCGCGCCGCGGCCGTCGCCGTGTTCGACCGCGTCGCGGCCGACGTTCCCGCGGCCGTCACGGCTGCCGAGACCATGTGGAACGGCCAGCTCGCAGCGATCTTCACCCCCGGCAACACCGAGTACTCCGGCCATCTGCCTGCGCTGGCCACGAGCTCGGAAACCCTCCGCCGCCTCTACTGGTGGGGAGCGCTGGGCGTGATCTGGTTCCGCCGCGAGTTCGACGGCAACGTCCTCGGCCGCAGCTACGACACCCTGATGCCGCACTACTGGGCGACGACCACCTTCATCTGGGACTACAGCCTCAGCTCGGTCGTGCACTCGATGCTCGATCCGGATGAGATGCGGCGGCAGCTGCTGCATTGGATCGCCAGCGACATCCACACCCACTTCGGAACCTCCTCGCTCACCGGCGACCCGGTCGGCCGGTGGTATTCGGTGAACGACTACGCCATGACGCGCCTCGTCGACGACTACGTGCGGCACACCGGCGACGCGGGCTTCCTCGAGGAACTCGTCGGAGCGGGCGATCGCGAGGCGGCCCCCGTCGCCGACCACGTGGTCGAGTGGGCGGACGCCTGGAAGGGGCTGCGCGGCGCGAGTGCGCTCGCCGACTACGGCGAGATCGACAACCTGCTCGAATGCGTCAGCTCGTACACGCACGAGGTGGCGAGCCTCAACGCCGCGAACGTGTGGAACCTGCGCACGGCGGCCGACCTCCGCGAGCGTCTGGGCGACGCCGACGGGGCGGAACGGCTGAGGGCCGACGCCGAGCGCCTGCTGCCCGACGTGCTCGCGCTCTACCTCGACGGCACCGGCCATTTCGCCGCCGGCCAGCCCGACGGCACGCGCATCCCGGTGAAGCACTGCTACGACTTCAACATCGTCGGCACCACGATCGCGGCCGATCTCGACCCGCGGATCCGGCAGGAGATGGTGCGGTTCTTCGAGCACGACCTGCAGACCGACAACTGGATGCGCGCCCTCTCTCCGTGGGATCCGGATGCGAGCTTCAGCGTGCGGCCCGACCACCAGTGGAACGGCGCGTACCCGGCGTGGCCGGCCGACGCAGCCCGCTCGCTCATCGCGCTCGGCGCCGAGGACGTCGCGCTCCCGTGGCTCGACGGTCTGGTGCGCTCGACGAACCAGGGGCCCGCCGGCCAGGCGCACTTCGTGGAGGAGGCCCTGCCCGGGATCAACGGAGGTGCGCGCAAGGCTCCGCCGCAGCTCCCGTACATCAACGACTGGTCGTGCTCGTCGTCGGGCGCGTGGGTGGCGATGATCCTGGAGTCCGTCTTCGGGGCGCGGGTCGGCATCGACGGCACGGTGACGGCCGACGGATGCGCCGCGCGTCTCGACCCCGACGCGACTCTGACGGGGTATCGGGCGGCCGGACGCAGCTACACGATCCACGCCGACGGGCGCGTGGAGGAGGAGTGACCCGCGAGGCGGCGACCGACCCGAGCATCCTGATCGACGCGCCGCTCGAGGGGGGTGCCGTCGAGATCCGCGGCGCCATCCGCGTCGAGCGGACCGCACGCGGCCTGCTCCCGCGGAGGCTCGGCGCCGCCCAGTGGGAGCAGATCCCCGACGACTTCATGCTGGCCGCGGTGTCGCAGAGCGCGGGCATCCGTCTCGCGTTCCGCACGACGGCGACGGTGATCGAACTCGACGTGCTCGCCACCAAGATGATCGAGAGCGAGACGGCGCCGATGCCGGATGCGCTCTACGAGCTGGTGGTCGATGGCGAACTGGTGCAGGCGCAACCCTCGTCGGCGGGCAACCGTTTCGTCTTCACCTTCGAGCGGCCGGACGCCTACGTGGTCGCGGGCGAGGCGGACACGCTGCGCTTCACCGGGCTGGGCCCGGATCCCAAAGACGTCGAGCTGTGGCTGCCGTACAGCGACGAGATCGAACTGCTCGCGCTCAGAGCGGATGCCCCGGTCGAACCGCCGGCGCCGGTGACCACGCTGCGCTGGCTGCACCACGGCTCGTCGATCAGTCACGGCTATGCGGCGACGCGCACCAGTCGCACCTGGCCGGTGACCGCGGCCCGGGCATCCGGTGTCGAGCTCACCAGCGTCGCCTTCTCAGGCAATGCGATGCTCGATCAGCTCACGGCGCGAACGATGCGGGATGCTCCGGCCGACGTCATCAGCGTGAAGGTCGGCATCAACATCGTGAACGGCGACCAGATGCGGTTGCGCGTGTTCCGCACGGCCGTGCACGGCTTCCTCGACACCATCCGGGACGGCCATCCGGATGCGCCGCTACTCGTGATCTCGCCGATCTTCTGCGGCCCGGTCGAGGAGTCGGCCGGCCCGACGATCCAGGACCCGACGCGGAGCGATCTCTGGACGATCTCGGCCGGAACGCCCGCGGAGGTGCTCGAGGGCAAGCTCAGCCTCACCGTGATCCGCGCGGAACTGCTGCGGATCGTCGGCGAGCGCTCCCGCACGGACGCGAACCTGCACTACCTCGACGGCCTGCGGCTGTACGGCGCGGACGACAACGCCCGGATGCCGATGCCCGACAATCTGCACCCGGCCGACGACGTGCAGCAGCTCATGGGCCAGCGCTTCGCGCGGCTCGCCTTCGGGCCGGACGGCCTGCTGCGCCGCTGAGGCCACCTCTCGCGGCGAGGCTAGGGCGTGGGCGGGGTGACGGCGATGACGATGGAGGTCTCGGAGTCGGAGGCGTTCACGTAGCGGTGGCCCTGGCGGGAGTCGAACGTGATCGACTGGCCGGCGCCCAGCGTGTACTCCGTGTCGCCGATCTCGACGAGCAGCTCGCCCGAGATGACGAAGGCGCATTCCGTCGACGGGTGCGCGTGCAGCTTCGGTGAGCTGGCGAGGCCGGGCGGGATGGTTGCCGTCAGCATCTCGAGATCGCCACGGCCGGGAGTGAGCCGCTCGTAGAAGAATTCTCCGCCGGTGGTGCCGAGCGTCGGCCGCTGGTCGGGGGACGACACGTGCACGAGCGGGGCATCGGGATCCGTGAACAGTGACGAGATCGCGGCCTCGAAGACACCGGCGAGTTTGCGGAGCGATACCAGGCTCGGATCGGCGGTTCCGTTCTCGATCTGGCTGAGCATCCCGACCGAGAGCCCCGAGAGCTCCGCGAGCTGCTTGAGGGTCATTCCGCGTTCGAGCCGCAGTGCCTTGAGTCTGTCTCCCAACACGTCGTTGGTCCCCTTCGTTGTGTAACAAGTTCAATGCAGATTAACAAATTTCAATGTACTTGAACTAGGCTGCCGGAAATCGCCCTCCTGCACCATCAGCTGAGCCGTCCAGGAACTCTATCGCCCCGGGCGTTCTCCGAAATCACAAGGAAGTATGGACCGAGAATGATGAACAAATCTCAACGAGTGCTCGCGGTCGTTGCGGGTCTCGCCGCGATCCCGATGGCGCTCACTGCATGCGCGGGTACCTCCTCGTCCGCTGGCGGCGGATCGAAGACCCTGACAGTCGACACCTCGTTCGTGCTGAAGACGCTGGACCCCGGAATGGTCTACGAGCAGACCGGTGCGACCGCGGTGCACAGCATCTACGACACGCTCGTCACCTTCGCCGGCTCCGACGTCTCGAAGATCCAGCCCGACCTCGCCTCGTCGTTCGACTCCTCGTCCGACGCGAAAACGTTCACCTTCCACCTGCGCGACGACGTGACCTTCTCCGACGGCAGCAAGCTGACCGCAGACGACGTCGTCTTCAGCCTCAAGCGCCTCCAGAACCTCAAGGGCAGCGCGTCGCAGACCGTCGCCGGACTCGCATTCAGCTCGACCGACGCGAAGACGGTCGTGGTGACGTCGGACATCCCCAACCCGGATGTCCCGACGATCCTGGCGATGCCGAGCACGGGCATCCTCAACTCGGCGGAGGCGAAGAAGCACGGCGCGACCGACGCGGCCGACGCCGCGACGAGCGACACGATCGGGACCTACCTCGACACCCACTCGATCGGCTCCGGCCCCTACACGATCGGCAGCTACGACCCCAGCTCGAAGGTCGTGCTGAAGGCGAACACCAAGTACTGGGGCACGGCTCCCGCCTACAACCGGGTCGTCCTGCAGAACGTCGACGTGCAGAACCAGAAGCTCACGATCACCAAGTCGGCCGGCGACGAGATGGCGCTCGACCTGTCGGGTGCGCTCTCGGAGGGCCTGCCGTCGACCGTGCAGGTGTCCGGCGTTCCCGACACCTCGTACTTCCTGAGCCTCAACCAGGACCCGTCGGTCTCGAAGATCACCTCGAACCCGGCCTTCGTCAAGGCACTGCGCGCCTCGATCGACAACGTGGGCATCGCCAAGCTGTTCGGCAAGGACGCGACGCCCGCAGCGGGTCTCGTGCCGCCCGCGTTCGCCGGCGCCCTGCCCGAATCGGATGCCCCCAAGCGCGACGTCGCCCAGGCGAAGTCGCTCCTCGCCGGCGCCGGTCTCAGCAACCCCAAGGCCAAGCTCATCTACCCGGCCATCACGTACCGCGGCGTGGACCTCGGCACCGTGGTCACCAAGGTCCAGTCCGACGCCAAGGAGGCGGGCATCGACATCGAGCTGACCCCGCAGCCGATCAACGTCTTCCTCGACTCGCAGTCCGCCGGTAAGAACGAGATCGGGTTCTCGCCGAACAGCCTGAACTATCCGGTCGCCGCATCGCTGGTCAACAACATGGCCCCGGGAGCGAGCACCTCGCTGCGCACCGGCTGGACCGTCGAGCGCGCCGACGCGTCGGCTGTGGCAGCAGGCAAGGCCGTGCTGGCGGCCACCACCGCGGATGCCCGCAGCGCGGCGATGCAGGAATGGCAGAAGGTCATGAACGCCACCTCGCCGTACATCCCGCTCGCCAACAACTCCGGCATCGTCGTGGCGGCGGGCAACCTGAAGGGCGCTGTCTACTCGCCCGCCGGCTGGACCGTCGACCTCGCTGCGGTCAGCAGCAAGTAGCCGGTCCCCCTGAACGCGGTGCCGGCGGGCCTCCTGTGCGGCGCGCCGGCACCGTATCCCCTTCCTCCGTTCCACACACGCTCTGCGCAGCCCCGACCTGCGCGCGATTCCCGAAAGACCTGACATGCCCCCTCTCGTGAAGACGATCGCGAAGCGTGTGCTCACGACGATCGTGCTGCTCTGGGGTGTCACCGTCGTCACGTTCATCCTGGTGAGCGTGGTGCCCGGCGACCCGGCGGCGGCGAACCTCTCGCAGCAGGCGTACGACGACCCGGCCATCCGGGAGGCGTTCCGCCAGAAGTGGGGTCTCGATCAGCCCCTGATCGTGCAGTACGGCCGCTACCTGTGGAACATCCTGCACGGCGACCTCGGCACGTCTCAGCAGACGCATCGTCCAGTCGTGCAGGATCTCGGCCAGTACATCCCCGCGACGATCGAGATCGCCGTCCCCGCGATGATCATCGCCATCGTGATCGCGGTCGGCCTGGGCATCCTCTCGGCGATGCGCAAGGGCAGCGCGACCGACAACGGCATCCGGGTGCTCTCGCTCACCGGTCTGTCGACGCCGCCCTTCTGGCTCGCGCTCGTCGCGCTCTACATCTTCTTCTACGTGCTCGGCTGGGTGCCCAACGGCGGTCGCCTCAGCAACAGCTTCGACCCGCCGCCCACGATCACCGGCATGTACACGGTGGACGCCCTGCTCTCCGGCCAGCTCGACGTGTTCTGGGATGCCGCGTGGCACCTCGTGCTGCCGGTGGCCATCCTGGCGTTCCTCACGATCTCGGGGCTGTTGCGCTTCGTCCGGTCATCCATGCTCGAAGTCCTCGACTCGGACTACATCCGCGCCGCTGTCGCCAAGGGTCTGCCGCGTCGCACCATCACCTGGCGACACGTCTTCCGTGCCGGCCTGCTCCCGGTGCTGACCGTCTCGGGCCTCACGATGGCGTCCCTGCTGGGAGGCGCTGTGCTTGTCGAGCAGATCCTGAGCTGGCCCGGGCTCGGACAGTACGCCTACAAGAGTGCGCTCTCGCTCGACCTCCAGTCGATTCTCGGCGTGACCCTGTTCGTCGCGCTCGTCTACACCCTGATCAACCTGCTCGTCGATGTGCTGTACAGCGTCGTCGACCCCCGGATCGGATCGAAATGACCGCTATGCCCCCTCCCGCCGAGACCCTCGTGCGTGCCGGCCGCCGTGCCGGTACCGATCGCCTGCTCCGGTCGCAGTTCAGCTCCGTCTGGCTCCGCCCGTGGACCGTCGTCTCGATGGCCGTCATCGCGATCTGGGCCCTGCTGGCCGTCTTCGCGCCCTGGATCGCGCCGTACGACCCGCTCAAGACCGTCGGCGCAAATCTGCAGCCGCCGACCGGGGCCCACTGGTTCGGTACCGATGAGCTCGGGCGCGATGTGCTCAGCCGGGTGATCGTGGGCACCAGGCTCTCGCTGCCGCTCGCGGTCGTGATCGTCGCCCTCTCACTGCTGGTCGGGGGCATCATCGGCCTGCTCGCGGGATACCTCGGCCGCGCCGTCGACACGGTGGCGATGCGCCTGGCCGACCTGGTGCTGGCCTTCCCGCAGATCATCCTCGCGATGGCCGTCACGGCGGCCTTCGGGCCGAGCACCGGGAACGCGGTGCTCGCGCTGGTGATCGTGTCCTGGCCGCTGTACGCGCGCATTATCCGGAGCTCGGTGCTCAGCGTTCGCGAGCAGGAGTACGTGGTCTCCGGGCACCTGCTCGGTTCGGGCACGATCAAGTCGATCGTCAAGGACGTGATCCCGAACAGCGCCGGCCCGGCACTGGTGATGGCGACCATCGAGCTCGGCAACGCGATCCTGATGCTCGCGGCGCTCTCGTTCCTGGGCCTCGGCCCGCGCCCGCCGGCGGCGGAATGGGGCGCCATGATCGCGCTCGGCTCGCAGAACCTCTCGAACTGGTGGATCAGCCTGTTCCCCGGGCTCGCGATCCTCACCATCGTGCTCGCGTTCAACATGCTCGGCGACAGCGTCCAGGACTACTTGGATCCGCGCAACCGGACGGGGAGGCTGCGATGAGGCCGATGATGACCATCGACGCGCTGAGGGTCTCGCTTCCGACGTCGTCGGGTTACGTCGACGTCGTGCGCGACGCCACCCTGACCATCGGCGAAGGCGAGATCGTCGGACTCGCGGGCGAGAGCGGTTCCGGCAAGACGATGACCTCCTCGGCCATCCTCGGCATCCTGCCCACGGGCGCGCGCACCTCCGGGGCGGTGACGTTCGAGGATCGCAACCTGCTGACGCTGGCGGAGCGCGACCTCGGTCATGTGCGCGGCAACCGCATCGCAATGGTCTTCCAGGATCCGACGGCGGCACTGCATCCACTGCTCACGATCGGCACCCAGATCACCGAGCACATGCGGCACCACCTGGGGATCGGCAAGAAGGAGGCCGTGGAGCGCGCCGTCGACCTTCTCGACCAGGTGCGGATCGCCGAGCCGCGCAAGGCGCTGCGTTCGTACCCGCACCAGTTCTCCGGCGGCATGCGGCAGCGCGCCGCCATCGCCATCGCTCTGGCCTGCGAGCCCCGACTGCTGATCGCGGACGAGCCGACGACGGCACTCGACGTGACCGTTCAGGCCGGCATCCTGCAGCTGTTCGATCGGCTGCGCGACGAGACCGGGGTGTCCGTGCTGTTCATCACGCACGACCTGGGCGTGCTCTCGACGATCGCCGACCGCACCTATGTCTTCAAAGACGGGGCAGTCGTGGAATCGGGTGAGACGGAGGACGTGCTGCTGCGCCCGGAGCACGAATACACGAAGGCGTTGATAGCGTCGCGGGCACAGTCGCTCGCCCAGGAGCGAGAGGCCGAGGCGGCCGTGGAAGGGACCTACTGATGAACGTGCTCGAGATCGATGACGTGCACGTGACCCACCAGCGCCGCGGGCAGGAACCGGTGCGTGCGGTGCGCGGCGTCAGCCTCGCTGTCGCCCCGGGTCAGATCGTGGGACTGGTGGGGGAGTCGGGCTGCGGCAAATCGTCACTCGCTCGCGTGGCCGTCGGGTTGGCGGCTCCGACCAGCGGTGCCGTGCGGTTCGAGGGCCGGCCGCTCGCGGCCTCGCGGCTCCGAGCCCGCGCCAAAGACGCGCTCGGGCTGCAGATGATCTTCCAGAACCCGTATGCCTCCCTCAGCCCCCGCCGCACCATCGGCAGCCAGCTGCTCGACGGCGTGCGCACGCCGCTGTCCGGTCCAGAGCGTGCGGCCGAGGCGATCCGGTTGCTGCAACTGGTCGGGCTCGACCCCGACAGCCGCGGCCGCTACCCCAACCAGTTCTCGGGCGGCCAGCGCCAGCGTCTCGCGATCGCGCGGGCGCTCGGTGCCCGCCCGTCGCTGGTCATCGCCGATGAGCCGGTGACGGCGCTCGACGCCTTCTCGTCGGCCCAGATCGTGACACTCCTCACCGGGCTCGTACGCGAACTCGACATGGGGATGCTGTTCATCTCCCATGACCTCTCGCTGGTGCGCGCCATCGCCGATGAGACGGCGGTGATGTACGCCGGTGAGATCGTCGAACGCGGCCCGTCGGAGCGCGTCTGGAACGAGCCCGCCCACGACTACACCAAGACGCTGATCGCCGCGATCCCGGTGATCGGCCCCAAGACCGTACGCCGGAAGGCCGCAGGCGCGACGTCGGCGGCCATCCAGGAAAGGAACACCCATGTCGGTTGACACCATCGTCGACGCCTCGACCGGAACGCTGCTGACCGGCGCCCGCCTGTTCGACGGCACGAGCGGCGAGCTCCTCACGGGACACGCGATCGAGATCGACCGGGAGGGGACGATCGTCGCTCTCGGTGAGGAGGCGGACGTCGTGCGCGCCGCAGCACCGGATGCCCGCCGCATCGATCTCGGAGGCCGGGTGCTCTCGCCCGGGCTGATCAACATGCACGTGCATTTCGGGCTGGCGCTCCCTGGCACGGCGGGCGACCTCGTCTCCGGCGGCTCCGACGGCGACCTGCTGCTGGTGATGGCCGACTCGGCCAGACGCACCCTGCTCGCCGGCGTGACGACGGTTCGACTCGTCGGAGAGAGCCGCTATCTCGACTTCGCGCTGCGCCGCGGCGTGCGCGCCGGAGCGGTCGACGGACCACGCATCTTCACCGCCGGCCACGCTCTGTGCTGCACGGGAGGCCACGGCTGGGAGTCCGATGCGCTGGAAGGCGATGGACCCGACGACTTCCGCAGGCTCACGCGGCTCCAGATCCGCGAGGGCGCCGACCTCATCAAGGTGTGCGTGTCCGGCGGCATCGCGGGAGAGCACGAGCAGATCGACACCCCGCAGCTGTTCGACGACGAGATGGCGGCGGTCATCCAGGTCGCCCACGACTGGGGCCGCAAGGTCACGGCGCACGTCGGCCCGTCGTCGACGCTCGACCGCGCCATCCGGCTCGGCCTCGACTGCGTCGAGCACGGCTACGAGCTGACCCGCGAGACGACCGACCTGATGGCCGAGCACGGCGTCTGGTACGTGCCGACGATCACGGTGAGCCGGTGCGCCGACTTCTTCGATGAGCAGGGCGTCCCCGCATGGATGAAGGAGCGGGCGCTGGGGGCAGGACCCCGGCACTGGGAGAGTCTGGAGAACGCCATCGCCAGCGGCGTCAAGATCGCCATGGGCACCGACATGCCTCCCGCCGCCGGCTTCGACGGAACCACGGCGACCGTTCGCGAGATGGAGTTCATGGTCGACGCCGGCATGTCGCCCCTCGATGTGATGCGCTCGGCGACGTCGCGTGCAGCCGAGCTGATCGGCGACGAGTCGTTCGGCACGATCAGGGTCGGCGCCCGCGCGGACTTCGTGGCGATGGCCGACGACCCGACCAGCGACGTCTCGGCGCTGCGTGGAATCGACTGGGTGATGAAAGACGGCCGCGTGTACCGGGACGACCAGGAGGCCACCCGATGAGCGCGGTGCGCGCCATCGCCGACCGCTATCTGGACTCGCTCGCCCCGCATGAGCCGGCCGCCGCACAGGCGCTCGGCCGGCAGGCGGCGGACCGCCTGCCCGATTTCACGCCCGGATGGGCCGAAGCACGCCGGGCGCTGGACGAGTCGACCGCCGCAGAGCTCCGTGCCCTCGATCCGAGTGAGGTGAGCCCTGGGGATCGTGGCCTGCACGCCGCGATGATCGAACGCCTCGACAGCGAGGTGTCGCTGTTCGACACCGGGTTCACGCCGCGCCTCCTCGCCCCGTTGGCGACCCCGGTGCATTTCATCCGCGAGGCGTTCGACGACACGGTGGTGACCGCAGACGCCGCCGGTGATGCCGTTCTGGCTCGCCTGGCCGCAGTGCCCGCGACCCTCGCCGACCTGCGTCGACGGCTCGAATGGTCGCGCGACGAGGGCGCCCGCGGTCGGTTCAGCGGGGGCGGGGTCGCGGGTGCGACCCAGGTCGCTGTGGTCGCCGACCAGATCGCGTCGTGGATCGATCCCGACGGCATGGACTACTTCGGATCGCTGCGAACCGAGGGGCTCGATGCCACGCGCACCGCCCGGCTCGCTAGCCTCGCGGCCGAGGCGAGTGCGGCCTTCGCCGCCTTCGAAGAGTTCCTCAGATCCGACCTGTCCGCCGACGCGCCCGTGCA
Source organism: Leifsonia poae (assembly GCF_027921845.1). Lineage (GTDB taxonomy): Bacteria > Actinomycetota > Actinomycetes > Actinomycetales > Microbacteriaceae > Leifsonia > Leifsonia poae. The sequence goes on along the minus strand of NZ_BSEN01000012.1, from coordinate 6,386 downwards.
GGATGCGGTGGGCGAAGAGGTCTACCAGGCCACCTCGCGCGCCTTCCTCGGGAGCGACCTGGACCTCGACGAGATCTACGCCTACGGATGGAGCGAACTGGAGCGCCTCGTCGGCGAATCGCGCCGTATCGCCTCCGAGCTCACGCAGACCCCGGTGGACGCCGACGTCACCCGCCGCGCCGTTGCACTGCTGGAAGCGACCGGAGAGCAGGCGCTCTCCGGTCGCGACGAGATCTCGGCGTGGCTGCGCGATCGTGTCGACCAGACCATCGCGCAGCTCGACGGCACGGCCTTCGACCTTCCGTCCGACATCGGCGAGGTGGAGTGCGTCGTCACCGAGGCGGCCTCCGGAGTCGTCTACTACCTGCCCGGCGCGCCCGACGGGAGCAGCCCGAGCAAGATCGTGTGGACCATCCCGCGGGGCAGGTCGTCGATCGCCACCTGGCACGAGGTCACCAGCGTGCACCACGAGGGCGTTCCCGGCCACCACTTGGAGCACGCCATCAACCGGGCGAACGCGTCACTGCACCCGTGGCAGCGCTACCTGTGCGAGGTGCACGGGTATGCCGAAGGCTGGGCGCACTACGCGGAGGGTCTCGCCGACGAGCTGGGCCTCATCCGGACGCCGGCCGAACGTCTCGGTATGGTGTTCGGCCAGATCTGGCGTTCGGTGCGCATCGTCGCCGATCTGGGGCTGCACACGAACCGTCCGATCCCCGGGAACTCGCTCACCGACGCGACCACCTGGACCCCGGAGCTCGCCCGCACCTTCTTGCGCGACCTCGCGATGACGGATGACCACACGGCGATCTTCGAGGTCGACCGGTACTTCGGCTGGCCGGGCCAGGCGCTGGCGTTCAAGGTCGGCGCCAAGCTCTGGCGCGACGCCCGCGAGCAGTCCCGCGAGCGCCTCGGCGCCGACTTCGATCTCAAACGATTCCACAGCGACGCCCTGGGCGCAGGCCCGATGGGCCTCGGCCCGCTCCGCGCCACGCTCCTGGCCGACCGATGACCACGAAAGGCACCACTGTGCAGTACACCGATCCCGCGGATTCGTCCGTCGACGAACTCCACGGGTTCGTCGCCGACCTTTATGCCCACCTCGCCGATCGCGGGGCGTTCGACGCTCGGCTCGACCCCGGCGTGACCGTGTGGGAGACCGCCGATCCGCGGCTGCTGCACGGCATCGCCGAGCTCGACGAGCTGCGTGGACCGGCGATCGCTCCGGAAGACCGCACCACGCCCCTCCCGCTCGTCGAGCCGACGGGTGTCGTCGCCGATCGCTGGGGCGACACGGGGGTGATCCGCTATCTGCTCGAAGTGCGGGCAACGGCGGGCGCGCCGGTCACCGAGCTGGTTCGTGTCACCGACGTCGTCCGCCGCGGCGACGACGGCTGGCGGATCGTTCACCACCACGCCACCGATATCGACCCGACGGACGCGCCGGCCGGAGAGGACAACCGATGAACCGCGACAGTGTGGAGTGGCACGGCTACATCCCGGCCATCACGACCCCCTTCACGCGGGACGGCGAACTCGATTTCGACGCGTTCGAGCAGCAGCTCGGATGGCTCTCCGCTGAGCGGATGCACGGTGTCGTGCTCGCCGGGACCACCGGGGAATGGTTCAGCCTGAGCGAGGCGGAGCGCGCGGAGCTGTTCCGCCAGGGCGGTCGGATCGCCGGCTCGTCGATGTGGGTGCTGGGCGGCTGCAACGCCTTCACCGCCGCCGAGGCGATCCGTCATGCGCACGCCGCCGAGCGAGCCGGTCTCGACGGGATCCTCCTCACCCCTCCGCCGTACATCGTGCCGACGAGGCGCGAGATCGTCGCCTTCTATCAGGAGGTGTCCGATGCGACGGACATCCCGATCTGCATCTACAACTGGCCGCGCGGCTGCATCGTCGACCTCGACACCGAGCTGCTCACCGAGCTCGCCGAGATCGAGAACGTGGTCGCCATCAAGAACTCGACGGGCGACACCGCCGGCTTCCTCAACGGCCTCTACGCGCTGGCGGATCGCGTGCGCTACTTCGGCATCCCGACCAGCGAGCTCGGCGCGGATCTCGTCGGTCTCGGCCACGGCGACGGCTTGATGGGCTCCGGCGCCCCGCTCGGCTCCGATCATCCCGACTTCTGGCGGGCGCTGGCCGCCGGCGATCGTGACCGGGCGCTGACCCTCGGGGCGCGCGACCGCGTCGTGATGCAGCGCTGGTTCACCCAGGACTACGGGGCGCAGTTCGGAAACGCGCAGGCGATCATGAAGACCGCGCTGCGGCTGCGTGGCGTGCCGGCCGGTTACGTGCGCCGTCCCCTGCTCGAGCTCACGGACGACCAGGTTCAGATCGTGCGTTCGACGCTGGAAGGTCTCGGCGTCGACACCGTTCCACTCTCGTGAGCACGGTCGTCGACTCGGTCGTCGTCGGCGGTGGACTGCTCGGCTCTGCTCTGGCCTGGATGCTCGCTCGCGACGGGGCGGACGTGGTGCTGCTCGAACGCGATCAGCTCAACCAGCACGCATCGGGGCAGAACGCGGGCAGCCTGCACTTCCAGCTCGAATACCGGATGGTCGAGCACGGTCTCGAGGCGGCACGGCAGGCCGCAGAAGCCATGCCGCTGCACCTCGACGCCGCCGATCACTGGGCTCGTCTCGGCGACGAGCTCGGGGAGTCGGTCGGGGTGGTTCAGAACGGCGGCCTGATGCTGGCGGAGAACGCGGAACAGGCCGCTGTTCTCGAACGGAAGGCCGAGCTCGAGCGGTCGTGGGGGCTCGACGTGACCCTCCTCGACGGCGACGAGGTGCGCTCCATCGCGCCGTACCTGTCGGAGTCCGTGGTGGCCGCCGCCTTCTGCCCGCTCGAGGGCAAGGCGGACACCCGCCGGGCCGGGCCGGCGCTGGCGCGCGGCGCGAAGCGGCTCGGAGCGAGCATCCTGACCCGCACGAAGGTCACAGCGATCGAACGCGACGGGCTCCTGTGGCGGGTCGAGACCTCGTCGGTCGACGCCGATGGGAGCAGCACGGCGCGCTCGTTCCACGCTCAGACCGTGATGCTCGCCGGCGGCGTGTGGACGTCGGAGCTCGGAGCGATGCTCGATGTGCACCTGTCGACGATCCCGTTGGCGCTCACGATGTCGGTCATCGCGAAGACGCCCTCGTTCATCCCGCACCTCGTTCAGCATGCGGGGACCCGGCTGTCGCTGAAACAGTCATCCGACGGAACCGTGCTCGTCGGGGGAGGATGGCCGGCGCGACTCGCCACCGATGCCGACGGGCGCCCCGATCTTTCGGCGCGACCCCACCTGATCCAGGAGTCCGTCGCCGGCAACGCGCTGGCCGCCATGCGCGTGGTGCCACGTCTGGCGTCACTTCCGGTGCTGCGCACCTGGGTCGGCACGACCACCGTCACGCCCGACCAGCTGCCGCTGGCCGGCGAGGTGCCCGGGCGGCCCGGTGTCTTCGTCGCGACGGGCGGCTCGGCCTTCACGCTGGGTCCGAGCTTCGCGCGCATCCTGACCGATCTGGCCCAGGGGCGCAGCACGGCGATCGAGATGGCTCCCTATCAGCCCCTGCGATTCGGAGGTCTCGCCCATGTCTGAGAGCAGGCGACTGCCCCGCGAACGCCAGCAGCCGGTCACCGTTGACGTCGACGGCATGCCGGTGGCGTGCTTCGCCGGCGAGACGATCGCCACCGTCCTCCTGGCCGACGGGGTGACCGCGTTCGCGACCCGCGGCGGCGAGCCGCGGCAGCCGCTCTGCAACATGGGCACCTGCTTCGACTGCTCGGTGGTCGTCGACGGCATCCCCCTCACCCGCGCCTGCCTCACCCCGGTGGCCGACGGGATGAGCATCCGCACCGGACAAGGAGACTGACATGCACGACCTCGCTGTGATCGGTGCGGGACCCGCGGGCATCGCGGCCGCCCTCGCCGCTGCGGAGCAGGGCATCCGAGTCGTGGTCATCGACGAGCAGCAGCGCCCGGGCGGCCAGATCTTCCGCCGGCCTCCCGTGGAGTTCGGCGGAAGACCGGCAGCGTCTCCCGCCGGCTATCCGTGGGCGGCCGATCTGCTCGCCGCCGCCGACGCCCATCCCGGTATCCAGTGGCTGTCAGGGGCGACAGCGTTCGGCGTCTTCCCCGAGACCTCGGGTGGCAGAACCACGCTCAGCATCGGTCTGGTCGGCCCGGACGGCTCGAAACGGATCCGCGCGCGCCGCCTGCTCATCGCGACCGGCGCATACGACCTCCCCGTCGCCTTCCCCGGCTGGACGCTGCCCGGAGTGATGATGGCCGGAGCCGTCCAGGGCTTCGCGAAGAGCCAGCGCCTGCTGGTCGCCGAGCGCCTGGTGCTGGCGGGGTCGCATCCGCTTCTGCTCGTGGTGGCGGAACAGCTCCGCGCGGCGGGGGCGGACATCGCCGAGATCGCCTTCGCGCGAGGATTGCCCGGGTTCGGCGAGGCCATCCGCGCGCTGCCCGCGGTGCCGGGGCACGTCGGACTCTTCGCCGAGACGGCGGCGTCGGTTGCGCGGCTGCTCCGGGCCGGAGTGCGCATCTCGACGCGCACCATCGTGACCGCGGCAGAGGGCGATGGGCACGTGGCGGCAGTGCGGCTCGCCTCGGTCGACCGTCAGTGGCGCCCGACCGGAGAGTCCCGAGCGGTGCCGACGGATGCGCTGGTCATCGGCTACGGGTTCCAGCCTTCGACCGAGCTCGCGAGGCAACTCGGTTGCGCACTGCGCTGGGACTCCGCGAAAGGCGGCTGGATCGTCGAGCACGACGAGGCGATGGCGACCTCGATCGCCGGCGTGTACGTCGCGGGCGAGCCGACCGGCGTCGCCGGGGCCGAACAGTCCAGGGCCGAGGGACGACTCGCCGGGCTCGCGATCGCAGCCGACCTGGCCGCAGCGGACGGCCGGGCCGACAGCGGCTCGATGGTGTCCGGCCTGCGTGACGCCCGCCGGGAGATCCGGCGCGCCCGCCGGTTCTCGCGCGTCGTCGAGACCATGTTCGAGCCGAATCGCGACGCCCTCCTCGCCCTGGCCACCCCGGCGACCACGGTCTGCCGCTGCGAGCTGGTCAGCCGGCGCACCATCGAAACGGTGCTCGACAAGAACCCGCACCTCGACACGGCCAGCGCCGTGAAACTCGAATGCCGCAGCGGCATGGGACCGTGCCAGGGCCGCTATTGCGAGACGGCGGTCGCCGCCATCGTCGGTGCCCGCAGCGGTCGCTCGATCGATCAGGTCGGCCACTTCTCCGCCCACGTGCCGGTCAAACCAGTACCGCTGAGCGCGTTCTCCGCGCTGGGAGAGGAGGAGTCAGTGCAAAACTGATCTCGGACGAACACCCGACATCCATCGTCCCCACCCCCGAATCAGCCAGCGGTCGCGGTTCGCCGTGCGCGTGCGCTCCCGGGGTCACTTTTGTCCAACGCGGTCAGCGCATCGGCGCATCATCGCGCACTTCACAGCAGGAGGAACATTGCATTTCAAGGGAAGTAAGGTCAGGTACGCGGTCAGCGCGGTCGCTCTCGCGGGCGTCGCAGCTCTCGCGTTGTCTGCCTGCACCACGTCTGCCAGCCCGGCCGGATCGACGGCGTCGAAGGGCGGCACGGTGTCGGTCGCGGTCGTCAACGACCTGACGTCGCTGAACCCATCGACGCCGCAGGGCAACGTGGACACCAACGGTCAGGTCGGTTACCTGGATGGCTCGTATGGTTCGGGTTTCCAGTACATCGATGACAACTTCAAGATCGTCCACGACAACACGTTCGGTAAGTTCGAGAAGACGTCGGATGACCCGCTGACGGTGAAGTACACGCTGAACAAGGCGGACAAGTGGTCCGACGGCCAGCCCATCACTGCTGATGACATGGTCCTCGGTTGGGCGATGCAGTCCGGGTACTACGACTCGGCGACGCTGGACCCGGCGACGGGCAAGGTCCTGAAGGGGACCCAGTACTTCACGCCTGCTGCCGGTACGGCTGGTATCGACCAGACCGCGTACCCCGAGGTCAGCGACGACAACCAGACGATCACCTTGAAGTACGCGAAGCCGTTCGTGGACTGGGAGCTGTTCAACCCGATCGCGCAGCCGGCGCACATCGTGGCGAAGAAGGCCGGCCTGTCGTCGGCTGCTGACCTGACGAAGCTGCTGAAGGGTCTGCCGAAGGGCGACAAGGCTGCTCCGGCCGCCCCGGACGCGACGCTGAAGAAGGCTGCTGACTTCGTCAACACCGGCTACGACATCACCGCGTACCCGACCGATAAGGATCTGGTGGTTTCCTCCGGCGCGTTCTACGTGTCGGCGTGGACGCCGGGTCAGTCGATCACGATGTCGAAGAACAAGTACTACAACGGTGGCATGAAGCCGAATGTGGACAAGATCGTGT
>NZ_BSEN01000011.1 GCF_027921845.1 Leifsonia poae | reverse complement strand
CATGGAGGCACTGCATGATGAGGTCTGGACCGAGCGACTTGTCGCCGGCCGCACGAACGAACTCGAGAACCTCGCCCATCTCGTCGAAGAATAAAGGGACCCTAGAGCCGCTCACTGAGGGATCGGCTACCGCGACGGAAGAGCCAAGCGATCCGGGTATCGCTGGACGTTAATTTGCGCACATTTTGCGCACAACTGAGTGAGGTCGTAGGAGTTCCGACAAGGTCAAGTGGAGGCGAAGAACGTTGATTATCCGCGGATTTCGGCACTCGACTGCTTCCCAACCGGGGCACGAATAGAGTTCGAATCCCACGCCCTCCACCGCGGCGAAGGCACCAGCTTGCAAGTAACGCTGTCACGTGCGCTCAAGCGCACACGCGCTGGCGCTTCATCGTTGATCACGATCATCGCAGGCAGGTGCTAGAAATCGGCGGCATCTCGGCTTCGAATTTGGGGCAATGCGTGGGTGAGTCGCACAGGACCAGCAGGTCCCTGATCTCCACGCGTCGCGAGAACGCCCCTGCGATGAGGCCGACACGGTTACTCAGGCAGCCGACATCACGGCCAGAGTCGCTCCGAACGCATTAATCAGTGTTGGATGCGACGCCAGAACAACAAATAAAGCGGCTCACTCGGCGAGCTCTGAGTAGTACTGACAAGCACCCAGTCTCGGCTCATGCGCCCTACCTCGGATCGCAGTTAAGACTCCGTCGGGTTCTTGACGGCCGTAACAGTCTGTTCCATGTGCCGACCGTATTGTTCGGCAGAGAAGAGGCGCCACACGAAGTTGACTGACTCTGTTGCAATCGTGGGCAATACTTCCAATATGGAGATGGACTACCCGGGCATGCTCACGACTGTTATCGGCAGTACGTTCGCTGCCTCCGTCGGGGCATACCTGAGCGCACGATTCGGATCGCGCCAGCGAGAGCGCGCCGAGGCGAACGAGTTGCGTCGAAGCACGGCCAACCTCCTGATCGAGCGACTCGCAGATCTCAAGGCCCTCTTGCGATCTGCGGAGCACACGCGGGACGTGTCAGTGTGGCGGGCAACGATCGAGGCCACCTACGACGCCTTCGACGATGCGCGACACCGGCTCCCCCCGCGCTTGCGGCACGTGAAGCGGAGCCTTCGCTACGCGATCGGCGAAGCAACCGCGTTGTCTTTCGTCGACCATTGGAGAAGCGGCGATGACGATAGCGACGGAATGGCCGACTACAACTACCGCTGGACAACGTACGCAATCGACTTCGTAGACGTCGTCACAGACTCGATCCGCCGCTGGCGCGATTCCGATGCGCGCGTGGCAGACAAGGTCAAAGTCCCAGACTTCGACGCCTGGCTCAGGGAAACCGAGCGTTACGTCCCCGGAGGCTCCGCGACTGATCGGAAGTGACCTGCCGTCAATGAGTTGTCGCGTCCAGGTCAGCCAGGCTGAGCGTGGGAGCCGGGGCGGCTCAGTGGGTGACAATACGGTAGGGAACATGGCGAAATCTGTTGATCCCGTTGAGTTGAAGCTTCACGACCAGCTCCTCGACACTCTCGAAGGGTTCGATTCGTTCCCGATCCCGGTCGGTGGTTTCGTTGTCTACTCGGCGCGGTGGCGCAACACATCGCTGCCGCGCAACTTGCGAGCGGCCGCGATTGCGAGCGCCATGGGCCTGAGCAGCCTTGACTATGCGCGACGCACGTACACCCACGACGAAGCGCCGGCTAAGCCCACCGCAGCCGAGCTATATCTGAGGGCTTACTTCGCGTCGAGAGATCACATGCGTCGGACGCTCAACTCGATGGGAGAGTTTACCGAAGGTGAAAACTATGGAGCATTCGCGGCTGCCGTCGCGTTGCAGAGACTCGACTCAGGGTTTCGTGCTGCGCACATCCTTTATCGGCTGGGCCTGAACATTGAGGGCGACACGATCTCGCGTCAGATCCTTGAGCAGATAGCTTGGGCGCTCGCAGCATCAAAGCTCTCGTCTCTGGATGAGATCGATGCAGTGAGTGCCTCGTATTCCATCAATCAGCTCAAGAAGCTGGTGCCTGGAACCGGACAGCTGTATGGAGCGCTTAGCGATATCGCCCATGCGGGACTCGCTCAGCACCAGGAGGCGGTGGAGCTAGGACCAGATGATCGCGGGCGCATCGTGTTCGCGCGAGGCCGGCTCGCCGTGTCGGCCGCGATTCTCGTAAGGTTGGCCGACACATGGGTCGCCGTTTGTGAGTACACGCAGCGAGATATCGTGACGGAGTTTCGTGCATTGGTTTCGCGGGACGACCTGACCCTTTCACCGAATCGCCCGTTCTTGATTGAGTCGCAAGCCCTCCTCGACGAGATCGGAGCTCATGAAGAGAAGGAGCGCGCTAGCTAAGACCGATCCGTGATGTCGCAGGACTTCAGTGGTGCCCCACAAAAACCCCACAACTGCTGTCAGCAAGAGGGATGCAATGTCATCGAGAGGACGCGGAATTCCGTGGTCTTTGCCGCATCTCGACTGCGTTAAAGGGGTGCCGTCAGGTTCAAATCCCAGCGTCTCGAAGGCCTCGTCGCAGTGCCGCGAGCGCTCGATTGTGGCCAGCGGTGCAGGCGCTTCGTCCTATGTTCGGAACGGTGCTGTTGTTGGAAAGTGCTTACGAAGCATCACTCCGATTCCGTCCTCATCATTCGAAAGCGTGCGCTCGACGTGATGGGAGGCCTGGACGGATTTGGCGGCATTGCCCATTAGTACGCCGACGCCCACGTGCTCAAGCATTTCCACATCGGAGAGGCTGTCACCAAAGGCCATGATCTCGCCGAGTTCGTACCCGAGATAGTTTGCCAGCGAGGCAACCGCCGGCAGTTTTACCGCGTGCGCAGACACAATCTCGATGACATGCGGCATACGGTGAATGAACGCCTCTGCGTCCCGTGCCCGCAGAATTTTCTCGAGATTGGTTAACTGGTCGCCGTCGCCGCGGAACATGATCTTGAACACGGGTTCCTCGGACTCGCTCCACTCCACAAGTGCAGGGCTGACAAGGGTCGGCCAGATAGATGTGTTTCGCGCTTCGCGTAGTCCCCAATAGTCGAGTTTGTTAACTATCCAGTCGTTGCGCGTGTAGACGCCAATGTGCACATCTAGCCGCTGGCCTTCTTCCACAAACGTCCTCACATCGCCGAATTCAAGCGGTGTCTCGCCCAATGTGGTGAAGCCGCCGTCGTCGTTGCGAGCCCACACAAGGGAACCCCCGTACGTGGCGTAGGAACATTCCACGCCTAGGGCCTCCTCGATAATTCGAGTTGATTGTGGACCACGCGCTGTGATGAGCACGATGTGCACCGCATGGTCCGCCGTGACGCGTCGGATCTCTTGCCCGGTGAAGGACGGGATCTTCTTGTCAGATCCGATCAATGTCCCATCGATGTCGAGGGCCAGCATATGGAGTCTGTTCATTGGACGATCTCCAGCGTCGACGCTGTCGGTTCGACAAGCTCGGCAAAGCGACGCAGGCTCTCCTGGTCTTCCGGTGTCTCGCCGGTGACGATCTTCAGACCGTCGTCGAACAGCGCAAAGGGGACCTGTTGTTGGATCGATAGCTTCGAAGGGTCCATAAGCACAAAGCGCTCCTTGGCGTTGCTCACGAACCATCGCTTGGCGCTCGTCTCGAACGGGTTACGAGTGCCAAGGCCCGTCTTACCGTAGGTGCCGTTCGCTCCGAGGAAGGCGATGTCGATGGGCCCAGTGACTTCGAGCACGCGGTTGTACTCCTCGGCCGGGCTGGAAAGGAGTTCATCGCTGTTCGCGAAGTCGAGCGGGACCGTGGTCAATGACACCGGTCGGGAATAGCCCCCGAGCATAAAGACCTGGGCCAGTCGGTCGTGATCACCGACGCCCAGCGAGCTGAGTTCCTCGAGAAGTTTCGCCGCGGCGGGTATGAAATTCGTGATTACGCTCAGTTGCTGAAGGGAACCGGTGCGCAGGCGCCGAATGATGACGTCAACAACCGGTTGAACCGTGGAGCCGCCGTCGATGGCGATCGTCATTCCGGGGTGGATCTCCCTGGCCACGCGGCGCGCGATCTGCCTTTTGATGGCGACATATAAGTCCGCCTTGTAGGAGTAGTTTTCGCGCTCTAAGTAGGCATACTCGTCGTCGAACTCAACGCCATTCAATCGATGTAGTGAGCTGAGGCGCTCAAGTACGCCGTAAAGCTCCGCCTCGTCAGTGATATCGATGGACCGCTTGCCACGCAGGGCGGCCAATAGGTCCGTGAGAGCAATGGGATTGTTAGCTCGATACGGTAGGAGTTCCGCCTTGATCAGGCTCCCGAGATCCGAGGTCAGTTGGTCCGCTGTCTTGAGCAACTCCGCATTCGAGCGGCGTTCGAGCTCACCGGGTGATATGGTGCGTTCGCTGTCCAGCCTGTTGGACAACCATTCGAATATCTCAGACGTGAGACTGCGACCAACGGCAGCGATGCTCTCGTCAGTGAAGTCACGGACAGGCAGGTACTTGCGGTGCTGAATCCTCGGATCCGCTCCGCTCCAGGCTTCCGGTTCGATGACTATCGGGAGCAGGAAAGTCTGGCCAGATTCCCGCTCCCGTTGAAGGGCCCAGTCAATCTCCTTCGCCACCCACTCCGAGGCGTTGGAGTCCCGGTCGACGACCAGAACGAAGAGATCGCTGCCCTGCCGAACGGCTGTCTCCAGCTCATTCTCGAGGCTCGCACCCACCCTCAATTCGAATTCGTCGATCCACAGCGAAGCACTACTCGGTAGATGGTCGCGTAGCGCCTTCACGAACAACTTCTGTCGGCTGCTGTGACTCATGAAGATCTTCATCGATCTCTTTCGGGTTCGTCCGTACTTGTGAGCGGTCAGATGCGCCGATTGTAGTCACCGTGCGGAGCGCTCGCCCAGTAGGCCGATGACGTGCGCTATCTCGAACGACGGCTGCGAATCATGAGGAACTCGAACGAATGTGAATCAAGCGAGTCCTTGCGTCCCTGCCGGGTTATCCTCCCGACAGCTGGGTCGATGTTAAAGGAGGGGGTCGCGACGATCCCGTTCGAGATTCGCAGCCAATCTTGCCTTCTAACCACCGGCACCATTTAGCTGGCTACGTTGCCGGCGACCGGATTCGCTATTTCAGTAGTGAACTATCTAGACCTTAGCAGTGAGCGCACGGTTGGCAGTCGATCCGCTTCGCGCAGAGCCAATCGGCGATAATCGCGGCTTAGCTCGACGCTTGTGTGATCCATTTGGCTCGCTCGAGCAGCTCGTCGAAGGTGATGATCTCGGGTTCGAACGTGTTTCGGCGGAACAGTTCAAAGGAGGTCACCATCCGGTCGTTCATTCCGCCTCCGATGTCGCGGAACTGGGAGAGGTCTCCCGCTACAACGAAACTCCGGGGCCGCACCATGTACAGATAGTCTCCCGGCACGTCGAAACCATCTGCAGTTCGCTGTTGATAGCGATGTCCAATTCGTTCGACGGCAGCATGAACCGTTCCTTGACTCTGCGCGACGGCACCAGAAAGTTCAGAGCTCGCTGGGTAGTTCCCGATCCGATACTCCTTGCCCAACAGTGGTGTTCGATGATGCTTTATCTCGGCGAAGACCAGAGACCGCACTGCACCAGCTGTCTTCAGGAGCGCGTCGGCGCGCTTGCCGGGGCCCACGATATCCGAGCCAAGTACCGTCTTCTCGAGACGGTCTTCGTCGAACGATGTGAAGAGTTGATCTGAGAGTCCGATCCCTAGGACCCACGGATTCCTCTCGAAAAAGGCTTGCCAGACGGACTCAGGACCTTTGCTTTCGCCTCGTTGAGACTCGAAGTGTTCGCTGTCGTTAAGTAGTCGCTCGAACTCAGCCACGGCCGATCGCCGATGGGCGACAGCGATTACATCGGTTGCTGAGGCGTCTTCGGCAATTAGTTCGCGGAGTGCAGCGGGATCCTCGCGGTACACAGCTTTGACCGACTCCGGATCGCGAAGAAATTTCGAAAGAAGTTCGTCGTCCACGCGCACACGAGATTCGCCGGTCGTCGGATCAACGAACCGTAGGGCCTCGATGAACGCGATGAACCGAGTCACGTCATCTCGACGGAGACGCATCGCCTCGCGTGCAGGACCTCGCGCGGGAACGACCTGGATTGCTAGGTCCACAACATTGCCCTCGCTTCGTGTGACCAATGCCTTGATCTGGGTGCGGGTTCCGTTTACCGAAGTCACGATGACCTCCTTGGTGTCGCTTTCTGGCGACTCACCTGACACGGGCGTCTCATTGAGGAAGATATGACTGACGAACTTGCTCGGTTGTTCGAAGTCCCGAGAGCGCGAGTTTCGGTTAGGGAACGACTTTGATTGGTAGGTATATCCAGGCCGCCGTCCTCGAGCGGCGTCTGCATCGGAAGTGGGCGGTCCGGCGTCGGGCCACGACTCGTCGTATGAAGACACGCCACCCCCAACCTGGACCTCTGGCTTGACGGTATCGCGCAGCCAATTTGGACATCAGAATACCGCTGACTAGACCGTCTAGTGGGCCTGGCCCCGAGTAAACGGGCTGAGTTATCACGCGGGCTTTCCCAGGGCTTCGCTGGCGATTCATGTCGTTGCGCGCTGAAATGTGCCTCGCTCCGGAACGTGTAAGCGACGGAGGTCATCATGGGAACTGTCACGCCCTACGCAACGAGTGCCGGAAGACGGTGGCGCGTTCGCTATCGCACGCCCGAACACCGCCAGACCGATAAGCGTGGATTCAAGACCAAGCGCGACGCCGAGTTATACCTCGCGAATGTGGAGGTGGCCAAGGCGGTGGGCTCATTCGTTGACCCACAAGCCGCGCGGATCACGGTAGGTGAGCTTGCGCCGAGCTGGCTCGCGAACAAGCGTCAGGCGATGAAGCCCTCGAGCTTCCACTCTATCGAGACGGCCTGGCGTGTTTATGTCGAGCCGAGGTGGGCAACTGCCGCTGTGGGCGCCATCCGACCCAGCGCTGTGGCCCAGTGGGTCCGCGAGTTGGGTCAAGGGACGGCAGTGTCGAACCCCCGTGCCGCATGGACCGCAGACGCATCGAGACCGCGATCGGCCACCGTCGTTCTCCGTGCGCTCGGCGTGCTCGCCGGCATTCTCGATGTCGCACTGAAGGACGGCCGCATTGCTAAGAATGTCGCCCGCGGCGCCGACGGTTCGCCACGCAAGCACTCGAACAAGGCGCGCAGATATCTAAGCCACGAAGAGGTCATCCGCTTCGCCGAGGCAGCTGACACCGACATGCAGGCGACGCTCCTCATGGTGTTGGCCTACTGTGGACTCCGCTGGGCAGAAGCCACCGGCCTGCGTGTCCGAGACGTCTCGATGAGGCGGCGCCGGCTGGAGATCAACCACACTGCCACAGAGGTCGACGGGAACGTCGTTGAGGGGGTGCCGAAGTCGTGGGAGAGGCGTTCCGTCCCGTTCCCCGATTTCCTCTCGGAGCCGTTAGCTCGTCTCTGTGCAGGGAAGGGCCCTGACGCTCTGGTGTTCGCCGACCGGTACGGCGGCTTCCTTCGTCGGCCGAGTGCGAGCAACAACAAGCGGTCCTGGTTCCTGACCGCGCTTGCCGAAGCTGAGCTTGAGCGATTGACTCCTCACGACCTCCGTCACACAGCCGCGAGTCTCGCCGTCAGCTCCGGCGCGAACGTCAAAGCCGTCCAGCGAATGCTCGGCCACAAGTCGGCTGCGATGACACTCGACACCTACGCTGACCTCTTCGATGACGACCTCGACGAGGTTGCGATGCGCCTCAATGAGGGAGGTCATCAGAAAAGTGTGGGCAAAGTGTGGGCACGGAGGGCCGAATCGGGCGGTCGATGAAAGAGCAAAGGCCCCGACTTCCGCGTAATCACGCGGATCTCGGGGCCTCATTCACCTAAGGAAACTGGCGGAGAATGGGGGATTCGAACCCCCGAGGGCTTGCACCCAACACGCTTTCCAAGCGTGCGCCATAGGCCACTAGGCGAATTCTCCAGGCGTGTGCCGAACCTCGCGGAACGACGGCCACGAAGAATCTTACCGGGTCCCGGAGGCGCCTCGTGCCACGAGCATCCAGTTTCGTTCGGTATGCTGTTTTCCGGCTCCTCACGTGGCGCCATCCAGGCCAACTCCCCCAGGGCGGAAACGCAGCAAGGGTAACCGGGCTCTGGCGGGTGCGTGAGGGGTCTTTTCTTTTGCGCACGTAGATTCCCGACCGCTTGCTGTGGATCGGATTCCCGCGCGTAGCCTGACGGTAGGTTTGTGGTGATCACCACCGATACCGGAGGGGGCACGATGGCTCTTCAGCTCGCTGAGCTGGCGTCCGAGGCGTACGTCTTCGGCTTCCCCCTCGTGTTCGATCTCGAGCAGGTCGAGCGCTTCACCACCACCGGTCTCGGCAGCCTTGCGCCGGCCCCGTTCAACGTCTTCAGCCACGCACGCACATTGGCCGGTCCCGACGACCGCTTCGTCTCGATCAACAACGACACCGTGTATTCGATCGCGCAGCTCGATCTCGGTGCCGGGCCGGTTCTCCTGAGCGTCCCCGAGGCATCCGACCGCTATCACGTGCTGCAGTTCGTCGATGCCTGGACCAACAACTTCGCCTACGTCGGAACCCGCGCGACCGGCGGACATGCCGGCGATTACCTCCTCGTTCCGCCGGGCTGGCAGCCCGACGCCGACGACGCTTCCGATCCTGAAGGAGACGGCGCGACGGTCATCCGGTTCCCCACGCGCGTCGGCACCATCGTCGGTCGCTGGGCCGTCGACGGCGAAGCCGACCTTCCCGCGGTCCACGCGCTCCAGGATGCCCTCACACTCACTCCCGTGCTGCAGACCCTCGCGCCACCCGAGGGACTCCCGGTCGTCGAACTCTCGGCCGGTGGCAGCGAGGCCCTCGACTTCTTCGAGCGGCTCCGGGTCTGGTCCCAGGCATTCCCGCCGGCCGACCGCGACCGCGACGCTCTCGACTCGTATGCCGCGCTCGGGCTCACCGGTGCGCGCCCTCTCGGCGAGGCTCCGCCCGAGGTGATGGACGCTCTCGAAGAGGGGTATGCGGCGGGCAAGGAAGCGCTGCTCTCCGCCATGCGGTCGGGCAAGCAGATGCCTGAGGTGAACGGCTGGCTCGACACGCTTCACGTGTTCGACTACAACCTCGACTTCTTCGAGATCGGCACGATCGACAGTCCTCAGTGGAAGGCCGACGACCCCCGCACCCGTTACGCGCAGCGGGCGGCGGCGGCACTCGGCGGACTCTGGGGCAACCACGGTTACGAAGCCTCGTATCCGATGACCTACACCGATGCGGCGGGCGAGGCCCTCACCGGCGAGCATGTCTACACGCTCCGTCTGCATCCCACGCCGCCCGTCGGCGCCTTCTGGTCCCTCACCATGTACGACCTGCCCGAGTTCTATCTCGTCGACAACGAGCTGGCGCGGTATTCGGTCGGCGACAGGACGCGAGGGATCGTGTACGACGACGACGGAGGATTGACGATCACCATGAGCACCACCAGGCCGAGCGACCCGACGGCAGCCGCCAACTGGCTGCCGGCGCCGAAGGGGGCCTTCCGGCCCATCCTCCGCATGTATGCCCCGGGGGCGCAGGTCCTCGACGGGCACTACCTGCTCCCGGCGATCGAGCGGGCCGCCTGAACGTGGCGCGATCGATCTACATCACGTCCGCCGAAGGTCACACCGGCAAGTCGTCCGTCGCTCTCGGCGTCGTCGAGGCTCTGCGTCACGCCGTCGGGCGCGTCGGTGTGTTCCGGCCCATCGCCCGTTCCACACAGGAACGGGACTACGTGCTCGAACTCCTGCTCCAGCGCGTGACGGTGCCGCTCGACTACGAGCAGACGATCGGCGTCACCTACGACGACGTGCACGCGGATGCGGACGCAGCCCTCTCCGAGATCGTCCGTCGATTCCGTGCAGTCGAGGCGGAATGCGACACCGTGGTCATCCTCGGCTCCGACTACACGGATGTCGGCAGCCCGACCGAACTCGGCTACAACGCACGCATCGCGGCCAACCTGGGAGCGCCGGTGCTGCTCGTGCTCGGCGGGCGGGTCGGGCAGGGCCTCGGTGAGCGACTCGGCCAGGCCGAACCGCGAACGGCGGACGACCTGCGCCAGCTCACCGAGATCGCGATGACAGAGCTCCGCGACGAGCACGCAGCCCTCCTCGCCGTGATCGTGAACCGAGCCGACGAGTCGGAGCTCGACGCGATCGTAGCCACGGTCGCGACGTCGGTCGCCGCAACGGCGGCGCCGGGAGCGGGCGGGGCGCCGGTCTGGGCCATTCCCGAAGACCCCTTCCTCGTCGCCCCGAGCATGCGCTCCATCATGGAGGCCACGGGTGCCACGCTGCTGGCCGGCGACGAGACGCTGCTCGCCCGCGAAGCGCTCGGCGTGGTCGTGGCGGCGATGTCGATGGACAACGTGCTCCCGCGACTGATCGAGGGATCGGTCGTCGTGGTGCCCGGCGATCGCACCGAAGTGCTGCTCGCCGTGCTGATGGCCAATGCGGCCGGCACTTTCCCGTCGATCACGGGCATCGTGCTGAACGGCGGATTCGAACTGCCGGAGCCGATCGACCGCCTCATCTCCGGCCTGCGTTCCACCGTCCCGGTCGTGAAGACCGCGCTCGGCACCTACGACGCCGTGGTGCGCATCACGCATGCCCGCGGTCGTCTCGCCGCGGATTCGCAGCGCAAGTACGACACGGCGCTCGCTCTGTTCGAGCGTCACGTCGACGCCAAGATCCTGCTCGATCGACTCGACGTGAGCCCGCGCGACGTCGTCACGCCGCTCATGTTCGAGTACGACCTCCTCGAGCGCGCACGGGCGGCCGACAAGCACATCGTGTTGCCCGAGGGCGAAGACGACCGCATCCTGCGTGCGGCCGCGACCCTTCTCTCGCGCGGTGTCGCTCGGCTGACGATCCTGGGCGAGCCGATCGAGGTGCGCGCCCGCGCGGTCGAGCTCGGCCTCGACCTCTCGGGAGCCGAGGTGCTCAGCCCGTTCGACGACGTGCTGCGGTTCCGGTTCGCCGAGGAGTACGCCCGACTCCGGGCTCACAAGGGGATCACGCTCGACCAGGCATCCGACACCGTGACCGACTCCTCGTACTTCGGCACCATGATGGTGCATCTCGGACTCGCAGACGGCATGGTCTCCGGTGCGGCGCACACGACAGCGCACACCATCCGGCCGGCGTTCGAGATCATCAAGACCCGGCCGGAGGTGTCGGTCGTCTCCAGCGTGTTCCTGATGGCGCTCGCCGACCGCGTGCTCGTCTACGGCGACTGCGCGGTCATCCCGGACCCGACGGCGGAGCAGCTGGCCGACATCGCGATCTCATCGGCCGAGACGGCGTCGCAGTTCGGCATCGAGCCGCGCGTTGCGATGCTGTCGTACTCCACCGGTGACTCGGGGGCCGGAGCTGACGTCGAGAAGGTGCGCGCTGCCACCGCGCTCGTTCACGAGCGGAGCCCGCAGCTCGCCGTCGACGGGCCGATCCAGTACGACGCCGCGGCGGACGCCGCCGTCGGGGCGGTTAAGCTGCCAGGCTCGGCGGTGGCCGGTCGGGCGACGGTGTTCATCTTCCCCGACCTCAATACGGGCAACAACACCTACAAGGCGGTGCAGCGCAGTGCCGGCGCCGTCGCGATCGGGCCGGTCCTCCAAGGATTGCGGAAGCCGATCAACGACCTCTCGCGCGGTGCGCTGGTCGAGGACATCGTCAACACGGTGGCCATCACGGCGATCCAGGCGGCGCTGTCATGAGCGCGGTGCTGGTGGTCAACAGCGGTTCATCGTCGTTCAAGTACCAGTTGATCGATATGGACACGGAGGAGGCGCTCGCGAGCGGGTTGGTCGAGCGCATCGGCGACGCCTCCGGGCAGACGACCCATCACGGCCCGCACGGAACCAGCGAGCGCACGCTCGCGATCCCGGATCACACGGCCGGATTCCGCGCGATGCTCGACGCTTTCGACGCCGACGGCCCGAGCCTGACCGAATACCCGCCCGTCGCGGTCGGCCACCGCGTCGTGCACGGCGGAAAGCGGTTCTTCGAGCCGACGGTCGTCACGCCGCTGGTCGAGATCAATATCGAAGACCTCGCCGATCTCGCTCCGCTGCACAACCCGGCCAACCTGCAAGGGATCCGAGCGGCCGAGAAGGCGTTCCCCGACGTTCCGCATGTCGCGGTCTTCGACACGGCCTTCCACCGGACGCTCCCTCCGGCGGCCTACACGTACGCGATCGACGCGGAGCTCGCCGAGAGGCACCGCGTGCGCCGCTACGGCTTCCACGGCACGTCGCACAAGTACGTCTCCGAGACGGTGGCGCGGTACCTCGACCGCCCGCTCGGCGATCTCAAGCAGATCGTGCTCCATCTCGGAAACGGGGCCTCGGCCTGCGCTGTCGACGGCGGTCGTTCGGTCGACACCTCCATGGGGCTGACGCCGCTCGAGGGGCTGGTGATGGGAACCCGGTCGGGCGACCTCGATCCGGCCGTCCTGGTGCACCTCTCCCGCCGCGCCCAGCTCTCCACCGACGAGCTCGACGAGCTCCTCAACCGACGCAGCGGCATATTCGGGCTCTCGGGGCACCGGGACATGCGGGATCTGCACGCAGCCATCGTCGACGGCGACCAGGGTGCCCGGCTAGCGCTCGACACGTACCTGCACCGACTCAAGCACTACATCGGCGCATACGCTGCCCTGCTCGGCGGACTCGACGTGGTGACCTTCACCGCCGGTGTCGGCGAGAACGACGCGGCGGTGCGGGCCGGTGCGCTTGCCGGCCTCGAATTCCTGGGCATCCGCATCGATGAAGGACGCAACGCCGAACGGTCGAAGAATACGCGGATCATCTCCGCCGACGACTCGGCGGTGACAGTGCTGGTGGTTCCGACCAACGAGGAACTGGAGATCGCGCGGCAGACGCTCGCGGCGATCGGGGAGAGCGCGGCCGCCGGGTGACCTCCGGCCGGTGAGGATGACGGTGAAGTCATGCGGTGGCGACGGCGCAACGGTCGAACGGCGATCCTGGTCGCCTGCGCGCTGACCGTCGCCGCGCTGCTCGGCGGTTGCGGCGCCTCGCCGGGCCCGGACGTGGGGCCGCACTTCGTGACCCCGCCGCTCATCCGCTACACCACCGTGCTCTGGCCGGTTCCACTCCAGCTCGTCGGAGCGGAGCCGGGAAGTCGGCTCCGGCTGGTGGCGACGGTCCCGACGAAGCGCGGAGTGTGGAGTTCGAGCGCGACCTACACGGTGCCGGGCACGGGCACGGTGGACCTGGCCATCGAGCGCCCGCAGCTCGCCCGGTTCACCGAGCCCGACTCCGCCGGACTCTTCTGGTCGTTGCGCGGACCGAGCCTGACGCCATCGGAGGTTCTGAAACTCTGGATGCGCACGACTCTTCCGGTGACGATCGACGTGTACGACGCGGGGCGGGTCGTGGCGAGCAGGGTCTTCCGCCTCGACGGTCTCGGCACGACGCGTGGTCCCATCACGGTCTACAGCAGCGATCTCGACGCCGCGTCCGCCCGGGCAGGCGACCGGCGACCGCCGCTCGGCCTGCCCGACCCGCCCCCGCCCACGACCCACGAGAACGGTCCCATCGGCCGGTTCTACAGTGCCACCTCCATCGAAAGGCCCCGCACGCCGGCGGTCGTCGTGTTCGATGATCCGGCCCTTGGCGCCTCGGCCGACTACGTCGCGCCGCTGCTGGCCCAATTCGGGGCATCCGTCTTCGTGCTCCCGATGGCGCGCGACGCCGATGGGCTGCACGCGGCCGGGGCGATCGACTCCTCGACGGTCGCCGCCGTGCTCGACTGGCTGCAATCGCGCCCCGATGTGAATGCGCGCAGCATCTTCGCGTACGGAACGTCGCAGTCCGAGCAGTTCGCGCTCTGGGCGGCGGCGCGGTTCGGCGGCCGGTTCGCGGGCGCGATCGGGGCGGGAGGGGTCTCGGCGCACCTCTGCCTCGCAGCCGGCGACTTCGCCCCGGTCTTCGAGAACGGCGTCGGTCTCCGGTGCGTTCGCGACGCGACGCAGGTCGATGCGCGCTCGGTCATCCCGCTCGGGTCGGTGAGGGGTCCGGTCGTCCTGGGCTGCGCGGGTCACGACGCCGTCCTTCCGAACTCGTGCGCGTGGCAGCGCGCCGTGCTCGCCACGCACACCGCCCGAGCCTCCGATCGCCTCGTGGAGGCGCCGGCCTCCACCCACGCCATGACCGTGCCGCCCGGCCTGCCGATCGCTCTCCCGTCCGGCGACGGACAGTCGACCCAGAAGGCGCGCATCGCGTTCTGGGATGCGGTGGGCGCCGTGCTGCTGAGAGCCGCGCGTCAATGACCGGCGGCATCCAGAGCCGGCATATCCGATGGCGTCGTGCCTCGACGATCGCAGCCTCGGCGGTCGCGATCGTGCTCACGTCGGCGCTCGCCGGTTGCGTCGGGGGCTCGGCATCCGTTCCCGCCCACTTCGTCATCGATCAGCCGCGCTCAGGCATCACCGACCCGGTCGCGATCTCGCTGGTCGGCCTGCAGCCGGACGAGACCGTGGTGCTCACCGCGACGACCAGGACGACGACCGGTCCGTGGGAGTCGCGCGCGGTGTACTCCGTGCCGCCCTCCGGCATCGTCGACCTCCACTCCGATAAACCGCTCATCGCGCCCTATGCGCGCGCCGACCAGGCGGGCCTGCTGTGGACGATGCAGGGGCCGTCTCTGAGCCAGGTGCAGCTCGAAGACGTGTGGGCGATCAGCGACAGGGACATCCGGCTGGTTGCCACGCAGGGCGGACGGGAGGTCGCCGCCACCACCGTCTACCGCACGGGCTTCGGCCACCAGGTGTCGGTGCAGTTCGTGTTCGCCGGCGACCTCATCCGCGGCGCGCAGAACACGGCGCCGGGCGGCACCACCTTCGACGTCAGGATCGGCACCTTCTACGATCCAGACCCGCGGCTCGTCTCCCGGAGGCCGGCCGTGCTGCTGATCGACGGAGACGACGGTGGCGGGAGCGCCGCCTTCGTCGCCTCGCAGCTGGCGAGTTCCGGATACCCGACGTTCGTCGTCACGGCGTTCGGGCCGGAGGGGCAGATCCCGGGGTCGGCGGCGCTCTCGGCCGAGAACCTGGACAACGGCCTCACCTGGCTGCAACGCCAGCACGACGTCGATCCCGCGCGCGTCTTCACGTACGGCACCTGGCGTGCCTCGCAGCTCGCGCTCTGGTACGCGACGCACCGGCCGGGAGCCGTCTTCGGGGCGTTCGCGGCGAGCGGGACGACCGCCCTCCTCTGCACGTCTTCGGCGGGATCGGCCGTGCTCACGGAGGACGGCGAACCAGTGCCGTGCGAAGACCCGCAGCGCACGATCGCCGACACGGCGCAACTGCAACTCGACCGCATCCCGGGCCCGTTGCTGCTGGCTTGCGGGGAGCGCGACGAGATCCTCGCCAATGCGTGCGAGTGGCTCGGTGCCGGCCGCATCGCCCGCGGCGAGCGGCCGGGCGACATCTACCTCGTCGCCCGGGGAGCGGCCCACTCCATCTCCACACCGCCGGTCGTCCCCGTCGGCCTTCAGGGACTCTCGCCGGCGGTCGCACAGGCGACGGAGGACGCGCGCGCGCAGTTCTGGGCCGACGTGCGGGGCATCCTCAGTGCGGAGACGCGCCGATGACCGGGGGAGTACTGACCGGGGGCGTGCGCCGCATGCTGTCCCGGGTCGCCGGGGCCGCGGCACTGGCCCTGGTCGCGCTCGCCGCATTGTCCGGATGCTCGGTGCCGGGGAACGCGTCGCACGGCGTGGGGCCGCGGTTCTCGCTGAGCAGCGATCCGAGCCCCGTGTGGCAGCCGGTGGGCATCCGGATGCTGGCGCTGCCGCCGGGGGAGCACGTGACGGTGACCGCCACGGTCACGTCCGGAGCGGTGTGGACGTCGCGAGCGGTGTACGCCGTGCCGCCCGACGGCGAGGTCGACCTGGCCACCCAGGCGCCGCTCTCCGCCGCTTTCCACGGCGCGGATGGGATGGGACTGTTCTGGTCGCTCGCTAACAGCGCCGGAACCCAGGCGACCTCGGACGAGACCTGGGGCGAATCCGGGATGGCGGTCGCGCTGTCCGCCCTGATCGACGGACGCAGGGTCGCGCACACGACCGTGCACCGCACGGGGCTCGCCTCTGCCGCCCCCTCGCGCGCCGTGTTCGACGACGGCATCAGCGGGGACTTCTTCGAGCCGAAGACCTCGTCGGCCGGGCTGCGGCCGGCCGTGATCGTCTTCGACGGAACCGACAGCGGAACCCCCACCGGAGTGCTGGCCGCATCGGAGATCGCCGCGCTCGGCTATCCGGCGCTCGCGCTCTCGGCCTTCGGATCGGCCGGTCAGGTCGATCTCACGCACGTCTTCCCGGCGGAACGCTTCGCGTCGGCGCTCAGCTGGCTGCGCGCGCAACCCGGTGTCGATCCCGAACGCATCCTGACGTTCGGCACGTCCCGCGGCGCACAGCTCGCGCTCTGGACGGCGGTGGCCTACTCGGACACGGTGTACGGCGCGATCGCCCCGGCCGGGACGACCGGGCTGATCTGCAATTCACCCGTCCCGAACCCGTCGGTGACGATCAACGGCAGCTGGGTGCCGTGCAACTCCGGGACGCGCACCGTGAATGCGGCGGCCGTGCTCGATCTGTCGGGCATCCGGGGGCCGCTCGTGCTCGGCTGCGCAGGCCACGACGAGCAGCTCGACAACGGATGCGCGTGGCTGGCCGCCGGCGCGAAGGCGCGCGGTCAGCACCCGGGCGACACGATGCTGGTCGCACCCGACGCGACCCACCTCTTCTACGTGCCGCCGTACACGCCGCTGTACCTGCCGGGCGCGCCCTATGCGCAGGCCACCGAGAACGCTCGCGTGCGATTGTGGACGGCGATCGCCGCCACACTGCGCGCCTCCCGTGAAGGCTGAACGGACCGGACCGACTGTCAGTGGGGACAAGTAGCATGAGGGGGTGGTTACCGCACTGTATCGCCGCTATCGGCCAGACACCTTCGCCGAGATGATCGGGCAGTCGCAGGTGACCGAGCCGCTGATGACGGCACTGCGCACCAACCGGGTCAATCACGCCTATCTGTTCAGCGGTCCACGCGGATGCGGCAAGACGACGTCGGCGCGCATCCTGGCCCGCTGCCTCAACTGCGCGGAGGGGCCGACGGACACCCCGTGCGGCAAATGCTCGAGCTGCATCGAGCTGAGCCGCGACGGCAGCGGATCGCTCGACGTGGTCGAGATCGACGCGGCCAGCCACAACGGCGTCGACGACGCCCGCGACATCCGGGAGCGCGCCATCTTCGCCCCCGCCCGCGACCGCTACAAGATCTTCATCCTCGACGAGGCGCACATGGTGACGCCGCAGGGCTTCAACGCGCTGCTCAAGATCGTCGAGGAGCCGCCGGAGCACGTCAAGTTCATCTTCGCCACCACGGAGCCGGAGAAGGTCATCGGCACCATCCGGTCGCGCACGCACCACTACCCGTTCCGCCTGGTTCCGCCGGCGCAGATGCTGGAGTACGTGCAGACCCTCTGCGACAGCGAGGGCGTCACCGTCGCGCCCGGCGTCCTGCCGCTGGTCGTGCGGGCCGGAGGCGGCTCGCCGCGTGACACCCTCTCGCTGCTCGACCAGCTCATGGCAGGCTCCGACAACAACACGGTCGACTACGAGCGCGCGGTCGCGCTGCTCGGGTACACGCACGCCGCCCTCCTCGACGAGGTCATCGACGCGATCGCCGCGCGGGATGCCGCGGGAGCGTTCGCCGCTGTCGATCGCGTCGTGCAGACGGGTCAGGACCCGCGTCGGTTCGTCGAAGACCTCCTCGAGCGCCTGCGCGACCTCATCGTCGTCGCCGCGACCAGCGCGGAGGGCGCCGCTGCGGTGCTGCGCGGGGTGCCCCAGGACGAACTCGACCACATGAGCATGCAGGCCATGAAGTTCGGTGCCGCGGAGCTCTCCCGGTCCGCCGACATCGTGAACGCCGCGCTCACCGAGATGACCGGCGCCACGTCGCCGCGACTCCACCTCGAACTCATGATCGCGCGCGTGCTCGTGCCGTCGAGCGACGAGTCCGAGCGCGGGGCGCTCGCGCGCGTCGAGCGTCTCGAGCGCCGGGTCGGCGTCAGCGACGCGGTGTCCGGTGACTCCACGGCGGCACCGGAAACGGCGCGTGCCGCTGCGCGAGCCACGCCGGCACCGGCCGCTGCGCCGGCAGCCGGGGCGTCCGCCCGTGCCGAGGCTGCCCCTGCTGCTGCGCCGACCCCCGCTCCGACGGCCGCGACGTCGACGGCTGCCGAGCCGGCAGCGGCGCCGGAGTCCGCACCCGCCGATGCCACACCCACCGACTCCGCGGAGCCGACCGCTGCTCCTTCTCCGTCCGCCGCCGCTGAGGCGCCCGTTGCATCCGTCGCCCCCGTCGGTCCGGTCAGCACGCAGCAGGTCAAGGACGCGTGGCCCCAGATCCTCGACGCGGTGCAGCGGGCCAAGCGCAGCGCCTGGATGGTCGTGTTCACCGCCCAGGTGCGCTCGCTCGTCGACGACGTTCTCACCCTGTCGTTCACGAGCGACAACGATGTGGCCGGGTTCCGGCAGCAGCAGACGGGCGACGCGCTCGGCGTGAGCGAATACCTGCGTCAGGCGATCGTCGACGTGCTCGGCATCCGGGTCAAGTTCATCGCCCGCGCCGACGGAGCGGCCTCGAGCGGCCCGTCTGCGCCGACGCAGACTCCGCTTGCGGGCTCGACGCCGGCACCGCAACCTGCCGCCTCGCGCGGTGGCGCCGTATCCGGGGACTCGGGAGCGTCGGGCGCATCCGGTGGCTCCGCCGCCGCGGGATCGACAGCCTCCGCGCCGGGTGCTGCGGCACCAGCGGCGGCTCGCGCCTCGGCGCCGTCGTCGCCGGCTGCCTCGGCGTCCGCTTCGGCATCCACCTCGGCCGCATCCACCACCGAATGGGCGACCGTCGCCATCCCCGGCGCCGGTGACGCGGCAGCCGCCGCGGCCCCGCTGCCGCCGTCGGCGGTCGAGGCACCAGCGGGGGCATCCGCCCGATCGTCGGCACCGGCCGGCGCGGTCGCGACCCTCGAGCGGGAAGTTCCCTACGACGACGTGCCGCCGCCCGAGATCGAGCCGCCCTACGAGCCGCCGCTGCCGCCCGAGCCGGAAGGCGAATGGGCAGAGCCGACCGACGACGGAGGAATCCCGCCCCGCGCATCCGCAGCGGGCACTCCCTCCACGTCGGCACCGGCCTCGGCCGCACCGTCGGCCGCGGCGGCAGCGCCAGCACCGGCCGCCCGCGCCCAGCGCACGCCCGCGTCGGCATCGGCGTCGTCGACCTCCGCTCCGGCATCCGGCGCGCGGACCCCCACCTTCCAGGCGCCGCAGCGTTACGGGGAGGCCGTGGTGCGCGAGATCCTCGGCGCCACATTCATCGAAGAGCAGGCGGCACCGCCTGCCGGGTCGAGGTAATACGTGTACGAAGGAATCGTCCAGGAACTCATCGACGAACTGGGCCGCCTTCCCGGCATCGGGCCGAAGTCGGCGCAGCGCATCGCGTTCCACATCCTGCAGACGGAGACGTTCGACGTCACCCGTCTCGCCGAGGTGCTCCTCGAGGTGCGCGACAAGGTGCGGTTCTGCGAGATCTGCGGCAACGTCTCCGAGCAGGAGACCTGCACGATCTGCCGGGACCCCCGCCGTGATCCCGCCCTCATCTGCGTCGTAGAAGAGGCGAAAGACGTGGTCGCCATCGAGCGCACCCGCGAGTTCCGGGGGCTCTACCACGTGCTCGGGGGAGCGATCAGCCCGATCGACGGCGTCGGACCCGACGACCTGCGCATCCGGCAGCTGATGCAGCGCCTCGCCGACGGCACGGTGCAGGAAGTCATCATCGCCACCGACCCCAACCTCGAAGGCGAGGCGACGGCCACCTATCTGAGCCGCCTCCTCACCACGCTCGAGATACGCGTCACCCGCCTCGCCTCCGGCCTGCCCGTCGGCGGCGACCTCGAGTACGCCGATGAGGTCACACTCGGCCGCGCGTTCGAGGGCCGGCGCATCGTCTCCTGAGGCCCGTCCCGCGTCCACGTCATATTCCGGAGCCAGCAAGCGACGCCGGATAGAATGGACGCTCCGGCTTCTCAGCCGCCGATCCCAGGAGTGTTCGTGGCCCTAATCGTGCAGAAGTTCGGCGGGTCCTCCGTCGCCAACGCCGAGAGCATCAAGCGCGTCGCCAAACGCATCGTCGAGACCCGCAAGGGCGGGAACGAAGTGGTCGTCGCGGTCTCCGCCATGGGCGACACCACCGACGAACTGCTCGACCTCGCGCACGATGTCACGCCCATCCCGGCGCCGCGCGAACTCGACATGCTGCTGACCGCCGGAGAGCGCATCTCGATGGCCCTGCTCGCCATGGCGATCCGCAGCATGGGCTACGACGCCCGGTCGTTCACGGGCAGCCAGGCCGGCATGATCACCGACGCCCAGCACGGTGCCGCCCGCATCGTCGACGTCACCCCCGGCCGCATCCGCGACGCCCTCGACGAAGGCGCCATCGCGATCGTCGCCGGCTTCCAGGGGTTCAACCGCGACACCCGCGACATCACCACGCTCGGTCGCGGCGGCTCCGACACGACCGCCGTCGCCCTTGCGGCCGCCCTCGGCGCCGAGGTGTGCGAGATCTACACCGACGTCGATGGCGTCTTCACCTCCGACCCCCGGGTCGTGCCCAGCGCGCGCAAGATCGACCGGATCAGCAGCGAAGAGATGCTCGAACTGGCCGCAGCGGGCGCGAAGGTGCTGTATATCCGCGCGGTGGAATATGCGCGCCGCCACAACGTGACACTCCACGTGCGCTCGTCGTTCAACAACAACGAGGGAACGCTCGTGCTCAACGAAGCAGCGGTCGAGGCCGCGAAGAAGAAGGATGGAACCGTGGAAGAGCCCATCATCGCCGGTATCGCCACCGACCTCAGCGAGGCCAAGATCACGGTCGTCGGTGTTCCCGACGTGCCGGGCAAGGCGGCACAGATCTTCAAGATCGTCGCCAAGACCGAGGCCAACGTCGACATGATCGTGCAGAACGTCTCGGCTGCGGCGACCGGTCTCACCGACATCTCGTTCACCCTCCCGAAGTCGGAGGGCCAGCGGGTGCTGACCGCCCTCAAGGCGGAGCAGCAGGACGTGGGCTTCCAGTCGCTGCAGTACGACGACCAGATCGGCAAGCTCGCTCTCGTCGGCGCCGGCATGCGCACCAACACCGGCGTCTCCGCGAAGCTGTTCGAGGCGCTGTTCGACGCGGGCATCAATATCGAGATGATCTCCACGAGCGAGATCCGCATCTCGGTCGTCACCCGCGCCGACAGCGTCAACGAGGCCGCGCGGGTCGTGCACTCCGCCTTCGGTCTCGACGGCGACACCCAGGCCATCGTCTACGCCGGCACCGGCCGCTAGGCGTCAAGCGGCGCCGGCGGGGAATGGCCGGCGTCCTCCCATCGTTCGACTCATCAACACCATCCACCGGAAGGGCCCATCGTGACCGAGACACCCGCGTTCACCGTTGCCGTCGTCGGCGCCACCGGCCAGGTCGGAAGCGTCATGCGCCGCCTGCTCGAAGAGCGCGATTTCCCCGTGAAGGCGATCCGCTTCTTCTCCTCCGCGCGTTCGGCCGGCACGACCCTCCCGTTCAAGGGCGAGAGCATCGTGGTCGAAGACGCGGCGACAGCAGATGTCTCCGGCATCGACATCGCGCTCTTCTCCGCGGGCGCCACCGGTGCCAAGGCACAGGCCCCGCGGTTCGCCGAGGCGGGTGCGATCGTGATCGACAACTCGAGCGGCTGGCGCATGGACCCCGACGTCCCGCTGGTGGTCAGCGAGGTGAACCCCGAGGCGATCGCGGATGCGCGCAAGGGCATCATCGCCAACCCGAACTGCACCACGATGGCGGCCATGCCCGTTCTCAAGGTGCTGCACGAGGAGGCCGGCCTCGAGCGCCTCATCGTGAGCACGTACCAGGCGGTCTCCGGTTCGGGCCTCGCCGGCGCCGAGGAGCTGGCCGGCCAGATCCGCACCGCGGTCGCCGACGAGAACCTCCTCCAGCTGGTGCACGACGGCTCGGCTGTGGCCATGCCCGAGCCGGTGAAGTACGTGCGCCCGATCGCCTTCGATGTCATCCCGCTCGCGGGATCGATCGTCGACGACGGCGCCAACGAGACCGATGAAGAGAAGAAGCTCCGCAACGAGAGCCGCAAGATCCTCGGTCTCCCCGACCTCCTCGTGAGCGGAACCTGCGTGCGCGTCCCTGTGTTCACCGGTCACTCCCTCTCGATCAACGCCGAGTTCTCGCGCCCGCTGTCAGCAGCCCGCGCCGAGGAGCTGCTGTCGAACGCACCCGGCGTGGTGCTCACCGACGTGCCGACCCCGCTCGAGGCCGCAGGAAAGGACCCGAGCTTCGTCGGCCGCATCCGTCAGGACGAGGGCGTGCCGAACGGCCGCGGCATCGCGCTGTTCATCAGCAACGACAACCTGCGCAAGGGTGCGGCGCTGAACGCCGTGCAGATCGCCGAGCTGGTCGCCGAACGTCTCGCGTCGCCCGTCTCGGCGTAGCGTTCACTCCTCTAGCGTTCACTCCTCCGGCGTTCACTCCTCCGGCGTGAGCATCCGGGCGGCGATGTCCTGGTGCGCAAGTCGGCGGAGTGCGGCGACGATCGGTTCGTAGAGGGCGGTGCCGAGCACGGCGTACTCGACCGCCGCTTCGGCATCGGCCGGCATCTGCGCGAGGTCGTACGCCGCGATCGCCCGGAGATGCTCGGCATAGACCGACAGCCGATCGGACGTCATCGGGATGCCGGCGGTCTCCACCGCCTCGAGCGCGCGTTCGAGCTGCGCCACCGCGGCGTACTGAGGATCGAACACCTGGCCGACCTCCGCCAGCGCAGCTTGCGCCCGCGGATAGGGCGGCGCGGTGTCGAGGTAGGGCGGAAGGGCGGCGACGGCTTCGCCGAGGGTGTCGAACAGCGAGGCATCCGGATGCTCGATCAGCGCCAGTACGACCTTCACCTTCTGCAGGGGGAGTCCGGCGACGTCGGAGAGCGCCCGGATGAGAGCGATACGTCTCACGTGCGCCTCACCGTAGAGCGCCTGGGTCGCGCTGGTGGCCTCACCCGGCATGAGCATGCCCTCACGCAGGTAGAACTTGATCGTCGCGACGGGAACCCCGGTCGTCGATGACAACTGCGAGATCCGCATGCCCTGCTCCTCCGCCGCTCGATCGATGACGCGGCTCTTGACTTGGATAGTAACACTATCTACGCTACTGGATACCAACACTATCCAGTAGGAGGACGTCATGCTGCAGCCCGCCAGCGCCATCACCGCCGGAATCGTCGTGCTCGCGGTCATCACCATCGCGTACGGCGGAACCTTCATGCTCCGCGTCGTCACCGGTAAGCAGGGGGCGAACGATCTGCAGAAGAGCTTCTTCCGCGCGGGGCACGCCCACGCCGGCGTGCTCGTCATCCTCGGTCTCGTGGTGCTTCTGCTGCTCGATGCGGCCGGGATCACCGGCTGGGCCCATTTCGGCGCCGACGGCGTGCTCGTGTCGGCCATCCTGATCCCCGCCGGGTTCTTCCTCTCGGTCATCGGCCACGACCCGCAGCGCCCGAACGGCGTCAAGGCGCTGATCTGGATCGGGTTCGGACTGCTCACGGTGAGCCTGCTCGTCGCCGGCATCGGCCTGATCGTCGCCGGCGCGAACGCGCTCTCCTGACGAGAGCGAACGCTCTCCTGCCGAGAGCCGTCCCGGACGGCGGGAGGGGCGGATCGCGGGTCGGGCAGGTGCACAGCGAGGGCACCGTAGGATTGTCTGGTGAGTAATTCTCCCATCGACGTCGTCCTGATCGGCGGGGGCATCATGAGCGCAACGCTCGGAGCCCTCATCCAGCGTGTACAGCCCGACTGGACCATCCGCCTCTACGAGAACCTGGGCGAAGTGGCCCAGGAGAGCTCGAACCCGTGGAACAACGCCGGGACGGGCCACGCCGCCCTCTGCGAGCTCAACTACATGCCGGAGGCGGCGGACGGCTCGGTCGACCCGGCCAAGGCGATCAGCATCAACGAGCAGTTCCAGCTGAGCCGTCAGTTCTGGGCGAGCCTGGTGACCGCCGGCGATCTGCCCGAACCGAACACGTTCATCAACTCGACCCCGCACATGACGTTCGTGCGCGGCCGGGACAACGTGCGCTATCTGCGCAAGCGGTACGAGGCGCTCAAGGACCAGCCGCTGTTCGCCGGCATGGAGTACAGCGAAGACCCCGCGGTCATCGGCGAGTGGACACCGTTGCTGACGAAGAAGCGGAACGCCAAGCAGCGCATCGCCGCGACCCGCGCCGCCTCCGGAACCGACGTCGACTTCGGCGCCCTGACCCGGGCGCTCGTCGACGACCTCTCGCGACGTGGAGCCGACATCGCCCTGAACCACAAGGTCCGCAGCATCAAGCGCACCAAAGACGGGCTCTGGCGGCTCAAGGTGCTCCACATGGTCGGCCACACGCCGCACGAGGTGAAGGCACGCTTCGTGTTCGTCGGGGCGGGCGGCGGCGCGCTGCACCTGCTGCAGAAGGCGGGCATCCCGGAGATCAAGGGGTTCGGCGGCTTCCCGATCTCGGGGCAGTTCCTCCGTACCAGCGACCCGAAGATCGTGGCGCAGCACCAGGCCAAGGTCTACGGAAAGGCAGCGGTCGGAGCGCCGCCGATGTCGGTGCCGCACCTCGACACCCGCGTCGTCGACGGCGAGGCGTCGCTGCTGTTCGGCCCGTACGCCGGGTTCAGCCCGAAGTTCCTCAAGACGGGCACCTGGTGGGACCTGCCCGGCTCCGTGCGCCCGAGCAACCTCATCCCCATGCTCGCCGTGGCGAAAGACAACTTCGACCTCATCAAGTACCTGGTCGGCGAGCTGCTCGCCAATCGCGCGAAGAAGATGAAGGCCCTGCAGGAGTTCATGCCCACCGCCAAGAGCGAGGACTGGGAGCTCATCACGGCCGGTCAGCGCGTGCAGGTGATGAAGAAGGACGCCAAGAAGGGCGGCGTGCTGCAGTTCGGCACCGAGGTCATCGCGTCGGCCGACGGCTCGATCGCGGGTCTGCTCGGAGCATCGCCGGGTGCGTCCACGGCGGTGCCGATCATGCTGGATGTCCTCAAGCGCTGCTTCCCGGAGCAGTACAACGGCTGGGTGCCGACGCTGACCGCGCTCATCCCCACGATGGGCAGCACGCTCAACGACCGTCCGAAGGACGCGCAGAAGGTCATGGCGTCCACAGCGGAGACCCTGCACCTGACGCAGTAACGCTGAAAACACGCCACCAGGATGCGAGTTCGGCGGGAATGCTGGACAGGTGCGTCGCGGGACTGCTAGCCTCGACGACGCTATGAAGTAGGAATCTCCTTTCGTCCCGCGCCCGAGGCTCGACCTGACGATGTCGCTCATGACATCGTGGCGCCGCCGACATAGCCAGATGGTCTTCCGATCATCGCTCTTCAGCGCTCCGGCGCGGCTGTCGGTGGTCATGCCCGGCGGGAACCGGCTCCTCGGAGCGCTCGAAAAGGCGGTTCTCATGCCACAAACCATCCCATCAACGTCACACATCGCCGCGTCGACGGCCGGCTACCTGAAGGCCGACGGGGTGTCCCAGAGCTACGGCGACCGCCGGGTGCTCACGGATGTCTCGCTGACCGTCGCGCCGGGCTCCCGTCTCGGCCTCATCGGCGAGAACGGCGTCGGCAAGTCGACGCTCCTGCGCATCCTCGCGGGTGCGGAGGCGCCCGACTCCGGCGTGCTCGCGCGGCCGGAGCGCACCGGCATCCTCTGGCAGGAGGTGCGGTTCGACCCGTCCGAGACCCTCTCGGCGCTGATCGAGAATGCGCTGGCCGACGTGCGCGCCATCGAGCGCACGCTCGAACTCGCCGCGCACCAGCTCGCCGGAGACGATCCGGAGGCGCCGGCGCGCTACGAGCGCGCGCTTGCTGCGGCCGAACGCGCCGAGATCTGGAGCGCGGATGCGCGCCGCGACGAGCTGCTCGACGGGCTCGGTGTCGGAGACATCCCGCTCGACCGCACACTGGCGGAGGTCTCGGGGGGTCAGCGGAGCCGGTTCGCCCTGGCGGCGCTGCTGCTCGAGCGGCCGGATGCGCTGCTGCTCGACGAGCCCACCAACCACCTCGACGACGCTGCAGCCGCCTTCCTCGAACGGCAGTTGTCGTCGTGGCGCGGTCCGGTGGTGTTCGCCAGCCACGACCGCGCCTTCCTCGACGCTGTCGCGACAGGACTGTTCGATCTCGATCCCTCGCGGTCGGGCACGACGGTCTTCGGCGGCGGCTACAGCGCCTATCTCGCGGCGAAGGCCGACGAGCGCGCGCGCTGGGAGAAGCAGTTCGCCGCCGAGCAAGACGAGCTGAAGGCTCTGAAGTTCGCGGTCGAGGTCACCGCGCGCGACATCTCCTGGAGCGGCAAGGTGCGCGACAACGACAAGTTCGCGAAGTCGTTCAAGGGAGGTGCTCTCGACAAGCAGATCAGCCGGCGGATCAAGAACGCCTCCGGTCGCCTCGACGATCTCCGCGAGAACCAGGTGCGCAAGCCCCCGGCCGTTCTCAGCTTCGCGGGCATCCCGACCGGCTCGCACGCCCTCGGTGAGGAGACCGGTCTGCTGGTGCAGGTGACGGATGCGCGGATCGGCGACCGCCTGCGGGTCGAGGCCTTCCGGGTCGAGCCGCAGTCGCGCATCCTGATCACGGGCCACAACGGCGCCGGCAAGTCGACGCTGCTCACGGCGATGGCGGGGCGGCTCGCGCTGGACTCGGGAGCGATCTCGCGTCGCAAGGGTCTGCGGGTCGGTCTGCTCGAGCAGGATGTGCGGTTCGCCGATCCGTCGGCGAGTCCGCGCCGCATCTACGAGGAGCAGCTGGGGGAGCGTCGTGCCGAAGCGCGGCCGCTCACCGGTCTCGGCCTCATCGCCCCGCGCGATGTGGACCGCGAGGTCGGCCGGCTCTCGATCGGGCAGCAGCGCCGGCTGGCACTGGCGCTCATCCTGGCGAAGCCGCCGCACGTGTTCCTGCTCGACGAGCCGACGAACCACCTGTCGCTGTCGCTGGCCACGGAACTCGAAGAGGCACTCGGAGGCTACCCGGGCGCCGTGGTGGTGGCGAGCCACGATCGCTGGCTGCGCGGAAACTGGAGCGGGGAGCGCATCGAGATGTCGGCCGGGCGCCTCGTGTCGTGAGAGCCGCGCGCCCCTCGGTCGCTTGCTTAAGATTCGAACATATGTTCGAATATCAGCATGAGATGGAGCGGGCAAGAACTCACGGCTGAGGAGCCGTCGACCCTGCCAGGGCTCGCGCGGCTCAACAACCTCGTGCGCTCCGTGCGCACTCCCGACTTCGCGGGCATCACGTTCCACGAGGTGCTCGCGAAGTCGGCGCTCAACAAGATCCCGGGCGGCGGGGGAGCGATGCCGTTCGGCTGGACGATCAACCCGTACCGCGGGTGCAGCCATGCGTGCGTCTATTGCTTCGCCCGGCCGACGCACTCCTACCTCGAACTCGACGGCGGCAAGGACTTCGATCAGGAGATCATCGTCAAGGTCAACGTGGCCGAGGTGCTGCATAAGGAGCTGACGAAACCGAGCTGGGGACACCATCCGGTGGCACTCGGCACCAACACCGACCCGTATCAGCGGGCGGAGGGACGCTACGCGCTGATGCCGGGGATCATCGATGCGCTCGCCGACTCGGGCACGCCGTTCAGCATCCTGACCAAGGGCACCCTGCTGCGGCGCGATCTCGATCGACTGGCCGAGGCGGCGACCAGGGTGCCCGTCGACATCGCGATGTCGATCGCCGTTTACGACGACGAGCTGCAGCAGTCCGTCGAGCCGGGCACGCCGACCACCAAGGCGCGGCTGGCGACGGTCACCGCCGTTCGTGAGCACGGTCTCGACTGCTCCGTGTTCCTGATGCCGATCCTTCCGTACCTCACGGATACGCGCGCTCATCTCGACGACGCGCTGCGACAGGCGAAGGAGGCGGGCGCCACCTCGGTGCTCTACACCGCTCTGCACCTCAAGCCGGGGGTGAAGGAGTGGTACTACCTGTGGCTCGAGCGCGAGCATCCGCAGTTGCTTCCGCTGTACCGGAAGATGTATCTGGGAGGCACGTACCCGCCGAAGGACTACCGCCGCTGGCTGGCGGCGAAGATCAAGCCGCTGATCCGTGCGCACGGCCTCGAACGCGGCGTCGAGGATCCCGTGACCGGCGGGGTGCGGTCGACGGCGCTCGGCACGATGCGCGACGCCGAGGGGGAGCGCAGGCGCACGGCGGCCATGGCGGATGCGGGCGCCGGCGTCATCGCCGAGGAAGTGGGCGGGGAGACGCTCGGCGTCACCATACTCGGAGTCCAGCCGACTCTGTTCTGATCCCCGATGGGGGGCGCGTTACGGTCCGCCGAAGTGCACATCGGCGTTCGGCCGGGGTACATGTCCCCGGAATTCGGGGTACACACGGGACCTATTCGATGGCATAATTCCCGGTGGTGAAGCCCCGACCGGAGCGTCACCGTCGGCCGACCCGGACCCCGTCGACCGGACGCATGCCGGCGACGCCACCGGGCGAACGCCGACAGCAGGCACGGCGGCCCGATCGTTCGGTGACGTCGAAGCGATGCGACCAGCGAAGGGGGTGCGTCTCATGTCACTCGGCCTGCCGAGCCATCTGTCGATCCGAGCGAACGCGCGCGCCATCGCGGTCGCCGCCCGCTGGGCCGGCGCGGTCTGCCTCGGCGCAGCGCTCGTCAACGTGGTCGTCTCGAGCGCCGGTTCGGGCGATCGCTACGCCTGGCTGGCGATCCTGGCGCTGGTCCCCATGGTCGGCCTGCTCATCATGCTCGGTCGCCGGCGGACCGTGGCGCTGACCATCGCCTATCTGCTCGTCGGCGCGATCTGCACCTTCTTCTATGTGCTCGCGCTGCTCACCGCCACCCCGAGCTACCACGACACCAACCTGTTCGTGATCGCGCTGCCGATCGTCGCGATGACCCTCGTGGGCGGAACCGGCACGGGCGCGCTGTCGGGGGTGCTGTGGGCGACAGTCGGCTTCGCCCTGGCGGAGGCCGCGGTGTTCTTCGCGGCGACGGTCGCCGGCCGCACGTTCCGCACCGACGCGATCTCGCTCGGCGCCTACTTGCTCCTCATCGGCATCCTGACGTTCGACGGCCTCACCCGTGGGTCCAGGGGCCGCACGCAGTCGGCCATCCACCGGGCGGTTCGCGACATGCGGCTCATCGAGCTGCGCCGCGACCTGATCGCCGACTCGATCGCCGAGCTGCACGACACGGTGCTCAGCGAGCTGCTGGCGATCGCCGGATCGGAACCGGGTCCGCTCTCGCCGCGACTCCGCGAACGGATCGAGGCCGACCTGTTGAGCCTCGGGCGCGACCGGTCGGCCGCGGCGGGCGACGTGCGGCGCGAAGACTGGTACGAGAGTGAACTGCTCGAAGCCGTCGAACTCGCGCGCGACGAGGGTCTGACCGTCGACCTCTCCGGAGAGCGCGGCGCACTCGGACGCCTGAGCGCCGACCGCAGGCGCGCCCTCGGGCTCGCGACCCGGCAGTGCCTGGTGAACGTGCTGAGGCACTCGGGGAGCGCGATCGCCGAGGTCGCCATTTCGGCGTCCGGCGATGTCGTCACGGTGATGGTCGTCGACGAGGGTCATGGCTTCGTCCCGTCGTCCACGGCGTCCGACCGCCTCGGGCTGCGCCAGTCGGTGCACGATCGCATCGAGCGGGTCGGCGGCACAGTCACCATCTTCTCGAGTCAGGATGTCGGGACGACGGTGTTGCTCGCCGTGCCGATCGACCACGACGAAGAGGCGATCGCATCGTGAGCGCGCTCGACGACGCCGCGATCATGCGGCTGCGGACCAACCCGCTCGAACGCACCCCCCAGCGTCTCGACCCGCTCGGGGCGCAGTCCGCCTGGCTGCTGGTGCCCGTGCTGAGCGTGATCTCCCTGACGTACGCCGTGTACTCGACCGTGTCGCATGCGGCACAGATTGTGCATCCGTCACTGGCCTGGTGGGCGATCATCGTGCTCGCGGTCGGGGGAGTCGTCTATTCGCTGCGATCGTATCCGGGGCTCGCGCCGTTCGGGCGGTGGTCGCATCTGTCGGTGGTCGCCGTGACCGTCGTCGCCGCCTGTCTGTTCACGGCGTCGATGTGGGGGCACAATGAGCGCATCCAAGACGACTGGGGTCAGATCGCTGTCGCGCTCGTCGTCACCACAATGAGCCTGTACCGCCCGATCTCCGAGGTCATCTCGGTCGCGGCGGTCGCAGCGGTGATCCTGGGCATCGCGGCAGCAGTGCAGGCCCCCTTCCTGACGATCACCAACGCCTCCCTCGTGTACGCCTCGGTCGCGGCGACACCGATCATCGCGCTCGCCTGCGGCGGGGCCGGTTACGCGTGGACGATGACGGGCGAGACGCTCGCCTGGCGCGAAGTCGCGC
Organism: Leifsonia poae; assembly: GCF_027921845.1. GTDB lineage: Bacteria > Actinomycetota > Actinomycetes > Actinomycetales > Microbacteriaceae > Leifsonia > Leifsonia poae. Next base: position 59,515 of record NZ_BSEN01000011.1, on the reverse strand, counting down.
GCGACGGGCAGGCGCGTTTGGAACCGGAGCTCCGCGACACCGCGCAGCGCATGGTGAGTCAGGAGACCAACACCACTCTCAATGAGGCGACGGCTCCGTTCCTGGCGGCGGTGCTGGAACGCGGCGAGATCACCGCGGCCGATGCGGAACGCGCGCGCGACCTGGCGACGGCGCTGCGCAACGCGTCGATCGCCGCCGTCGACCGCACCTGGCTGGGTGAAGCGCTCGCGCAGGCCCTGGCAGCGCGCGGGGAGGATCCGCGCGCCGTGCCCGACTCGTCGCGGGTCTCCGACCCGGATCGGCTCGAGCGCGCGCTGAGCGACGAGCAGCGGGCCATCGTCGGTGCGATCATCAGCACCGTCGCCAAGCTTCCGTCCCTGGATCCCGCATCGGTGCGGATCGCCGCCGCCGACCCGTCGCATCCGGCCTTCGCGCTCACCTGCCGCACCGCGGAGCCGCGGCGGCAGCTCCGGCGCGAGCTGCTCCCGTTCCTCAGCGCGCTGCGCTCCGTCGGGCTGAATGCGTCCCTCCACCTCGCCGGTGACGAACTGACGCTGCGTTTCTCGTACCCTGGAGGCGAGAACCGATGAGTACAGCACCCTCCGAAACCCCCGCCCCACCGATCCGCCTCGCCCTCCTCGACGACCACGAACTCCTGCTCGACAGCCTCGCCAGCTGGATCGAGAAGCATGCGCCGGAGTTCGATCTCGTCCTGCGCGCGAGCACCTGGCTCGAGCTGGTGCACAGCGACGCGTTCCCCACCGACCTGGTCATCATGGACCTGCAGCTGCGGGAGTCCGTCTCGATCGGGGCCCGCGTGCGCACCTGCCGGGCGGCGGGTGCCAAAGTGATCGTGCTCAGCGCGATGGACACGCAGGACGACCGGGATGCGGCACTCGCCGCGGGCGCGGTCGCCTACCTCACGAAGACGCAGCCGATGAGCGAGGTGCTGGAGGCCGCGCTCGCCGCGATGGGCCGCGGTCCGGCGGGTTCCGCAGAGGGTGGCGCTGTGTCGTCGAAGGCTCCCGAGACGGCCTGGCGACCCCGGCCGATCATTCCGGAAGCCCAGAAGCCCCACCTCAGCGATGGCGAGCGGCACGCGCTCACGCTCTACGCGGACGGTCGCACGACATCCGAGGTCGCACGCGAGATGAACGTGCAGTACGAGACGGCGAAGACCTACTTGCGCCGGGTGCGCGAGAAGTACGGAAAGGTCGGACGGCACACGAGTTCGAGAGCGGATCTCATCCGGCGCGCGGCAGAAGACGGGTATCTGACCTGACGCCACCGGTGCCTGCAGTGCCGGTAGTGCCTGCAGTGCCGGTAGTGCCTGCGGTGCCTTCGGTGCCTGCCCGGCGTTGAACCGAGCAGTCTGTACGACCGAATAGGATCGTCTGGTGGCAAAACTCTATTTCCGGTATGGAGCGATGAACAGCGGTAAGAGCACCGCGATGCTTCAGGCCGCCTACAACTACGAAGAGCGCGGTCACCGTGTGCTCCTCACCAAGCCGTCGATCGACACCAAGGGCGACCTCGGCATCCTGTCGCGCCTCGGCGTCACGCGCGAGGTCGACTTCCTGATCGCGCCGGAGACCGACGCCTACGGCAAGTTCCAGCAGCACCGCGAACGCACCATCAAGCGCTACGACCGCGATGTGAGCGCGCTGCTCGTCGATGAGGCGCAGTTCCTCACCGAAGGTCAGGTCGACGACCTGCTGCGCATCGCGCTTCTCGAGAACATCCCCGTGCTCGCCTACGGCATCCGCACCGACTTCCAGACGGTCGCGTTCCCCGGCAGCAGGCGACTGCTCGAGATCGCCCACAGTCTCGAAGAGCTCAAGACGATCTGCCGTTGCGGCCGCAAGGCGATCTTCAATGCGCGCAAGATCGACGGAGTGTTCGTGTTCGACGGTGACCAGGTCGCCATCGACGGAGCCTCCGTCAGCTACGAATCGCTCTGCGGCGCCTGCTACCTTCAGGAGAGCCAGGGAGTGCTGAACAACGGGCGATGGCCTTTGGAGAGTGCAGTGTATTCGAGCGAACCCGACGCGGACTTCAGCTGAACCATGAAGATCTCAGTCATCGGATGCGGCTACCTCGGAGCCGTGCACGCGGCCTCCATGGCCGAAATGGGTCACGACGTCGTCGGAATCGACGTGGACGAAGCGAAGATCGCGCAGCTGGCAGCGGGAACGGCACCGTTCTTCGAGCCGGGTCTGCCAGAGATCCTGCGTGCGGGACTGGCCTCGGGCCGGTTGCGATTCAGCACCGACTTCGCCGACGCCGCGAGCGCTGATGTGCACTTCGTCGCGGTGGGCACGCCTCAGGTGGCGGGCGGCGACGCGGCCGACATGCGTTACGTCGACGCGGCCTTCTCCTCGCTCCTCGCCCACGCCAAGACCGGCGACCTCCTCGTCGGCAAGAGCACGGTGCCGGTCGGGACGGCGGCCAGGCTCGCCGACCTCGTCGCATCGACGGTGCCCGGCGCGACCCTGGTCTGGAACCCCGAGTTCCTCCGCGAGGGTTTCGCGGTTCAGGACACGATCCAGCCGGATCGCCTCGTCTACGGCGTTCCGGAGGGGGCTGCCGGGGAGCACGCGGCGCGCGTGCTCGACAAGGTGTACGCGAGCGCAGTATCCGAGGGCACTCCCGTGATCGTCGCCGACTACGCCACGGCCGAACTGGTGAAGGTGTCGGCGAACGCGTTCCTGGCCACCAAGATCTCGTTCATCAACGCGATGGCCGAGATCGCCGAGGTCACCGGAGCCGATGTCACGAAGCTCGCCGACGCCATCGGTCACGACGCCCGCATCGGCCGCCGCTTCCTCAACGCGGGGGTCGGGTTCGGCGGCGGGTGCCTGCCGAAGGACATCCGCGCCTTCAGTGCCCGGGCTCGCGAGCTGGGCAAGGGCGAGGCGATCGCCTTCCTCGACGAGGTCGACAAGATCAACCTGCGCCGCCGCACCCGTGTGGTGCAGCTCGCCTCCGAGGCCGTCGGCGGCGACCTGGCCGGCAAGCGGATCGCCATGCTCGGCCTGGCGTTCAAGCCGCACTCCGACGACGTGCGCGACTCGCCGGCACTCGACGTGTCGATGAAGCTCGCCGACGCGGGTGCCGACGTCGTCGCGACGGACCCGCAGGCGATCGAGCGTGCCCGGATGCTGGCGCCGCACTTGACCTACGAGTCGTCGATCGAGGAGACGCTCCGCGGCGCCGACGTCGTCGTACTGCTCACCGAGTGGCCCGAGTTCGTCGGTCTCGACCCGGTGGCGGTCGGCTCCCTCGTGGCGGGCAAGCGCGTGATCGACGGGCGCAACAGCCTCGACCCCGCCGCCTGGCGCGAGGCCGGCTGGGAGTACCGCGGCCTGGGGCGCTGAGCGCCCTTTCACGCGTCCCCGGTTTGGGGGTATGAAAACCTCACCCAAAAAGTGAGGAATTGTTAGATTAGTCGTATGGCGACCGACGGTCTCACTCCAGCAGGCCCCGGCGGGCCCTCCCGCCGCCGCCCGAACACGCGTCGCATCGTGGGCTGGTCGATCGCTTTCGTCGTGCTCATACTCCTCATCATCGTCGCCTGGGTGAGCATCCGGGGGCTCATGGCGAAGCGCGAGCTCGACAGTGCCGCGCCGTACGTCAGGACCGTGCAGGCGTCCATCACGACCGGTGACACGGCCGCCGCTGCCACAGCTGCAGAGCACCTGCGCGGCCATGCGGCGCAGGCGGCCTCGCTCACCGGGGACCCGGTCTGGCGCGTGGTCGAAATCGTCCCGGGCATCGGCCAGAACCTCTCGGCCGTGCGCACGGCGGCCGCCGCGACCGACACGCTCGCGACCCGGGTGATCGCGCCGCTCGTGAGCGTCGCAAAGGACGCCGACCCCTCGCGGATCAAGCCGGTCAACGGGGCGATCGACCTCACCCCGCTCGAACGCGCGCAGCCGGTGGTGGAACGCGCGCAGATCGCCTTCCACGAGGCGGAGGCGTCGGTCGATGGCATCGACGTGGACGCCACCATCGGTCCGGTTCACGACGCCGTGAAGCACCTGAGAGGCATGCTCGAGAACGCGGCGCCGGCCGTCGACGCTGTCGGCAACTCGGCGCGCCTCCTGCCGGCGATGCTCGGTGCCGACGGTCAGCGCAGCTATCTCCTTCTCGCTCAGAACCCCGCCGAATTGCGGGCGACGGGCGGGCTGATCGGCGCGCTCGCGCTCATCCGGGCGGACCATGGCAAGATCTCGCTGATCTCGCAGGCGTCGGGTTCGAGCTTCCGGCCGCTTGCTCAGCCGATCGCGGTCGTCCCCGCCTCGTCGACAGGGCTGTACGGGCCGTTCCTCGCGAACGCGATCCAGGCGGTCAACCTGACCCCGGACTTCCCGCTGGCGGCGAAGAACGTGTCTGCGCTCTGGACGGCCAAGTTCGGCGGGAAGATCGACGGCGTGCTCACCATCGATCCTGTGGCGCTGAGCTATCTGCTCAAGGCGACCGGTCCCGTCCCGCTGTCGACCGGCGACATGCTCTCTGCTTCCAACGCGGTTCAGCTGCTGCTCAGCGATGTCTACCGCCGCTGGAGCGATCCCGCCCAGCAGGATGCCTTCTTCGCGTCCGCAGCCGGGTCCGTGTTCAGTGCCGTGGCCTCGGGGTCGGCGGACGGCACGGAGCTCGTCAAGGCGCTGGCCCAGGCTGGGGGAGACCACCGGATGCTCATCTGGAGCGCCCACGCCGCCGAGGAGAAGGTGCTCGCGTCGACCACGCTCGCGGGGCGACTGCCGGAGTCTGATCCGTCGACCGCGGGCATCGGCGTCTACTTCAACGACGCGACCGGCGCCAAAATGGACTACTACCTGACGGCGTCCGTCGCGGCAGGCACTGCTCTCTGCCGCACCGACGGCACCCCGTCCACGCAGGTCAGGGTCACCCTCGCCAACAACGCTCCGGCCGATGCGGCGACCACCCTGCCGGCGTACGTCACCGGCAACGGCTACTTCGGGCTCGCTCCGGGGAACATCCGTACCAGGGTGGCCGTGTACGGCCCCGAGGGCGGTCTGCTGACGGCCACCCGCAGTGGCGATGTCAACTACCCGACGATCGCCGGTACCGACGATCAGCGGCCGGTCAGCGTGTTCACGGTGGATCTCGCGCCCGGTCAGTCGAAGACGGTCACCGTCGATCTGCTCAACATGAAGCAGACCGAGACGGGGATGTCGCTCACGATCACGCCCACCCTCCACGCGGCTCGAACCACGGCTTCCACCCCCGGTATGGGGGGCGCGTCGGTCATTGCTCTCGATTGCGGCGACACGGTAAAATGAGCAATATTCACGTTCAAACCCTCCGGTGATACGCCGGACTGCGAAAGGCTTCGAAATGGCCAAGAAACTCCTGGCGGCACTGATCGTCGGTGCTGCCGTCGCCCTCGCGGCACCGGCAGCAGCAAATGCCGCACCGGAGACGGCGGGCGGCACCTGCAGCATCAGCCCAACCACCGTCCCGGCCGGCGGCACCACGACCCTGACCTGTGAAGACGGCACGTTCGGCGCCAACGAGTCCGTGGCCTACACGGTCTCGGGCGAGAACGGCGCGGACGCCTCCCTCGCCTCGTACCGCACGTCGGTGGGCTCCGCTCACGCCACCAAGGCCGCGTCCAGCACCGGAGGCTCGGTGCTGCAGATCACGGTGCCGAGCGACGCGAGCGGCGCGTACACGGTGACGGGAACGGGCGCGTCCAGCCACGCGGAAGCCGCGGCGACCGTCACGGTCATCCCGGCCGACACGGCGGCCGGCGCATCCAGCACCGGGTCCTCGAGCACGTCGAGCGGGAGCAGCATCGCCTCGACGGGCTCCATCGTCGCCGGCTACCTCGCCTGGGTCGGCGGAGGACTGATCGTCGCGGGCCTGATAGCCCTCGCCATCATCGCGGCGGTCCGCCGTCGTCACGCCAACTCCTGACGCGTACCTGCGAATCACACGCCGACGCCCTTCCCGCAGCTCGCGGGGAGGGCGTTCGCGTCGCGACGTCGGAATGGTCCGAACCGTCGGAATCATCCGAACCGTCGGAATCATCCGGGCGCCTGCCCGGTTGCCATAGAGGTGAGTACCGAGTCCCGCATCCCCCTGAACGTCCTCGACCTGGCCAGCCGTCCCCACGACGGCAGCAACGCGGATGCCGTCGCCGGCACCATCCGCCTCGCGCAAGCCGCGGAGTCCCTCGGCTACCAGCGCTTCTGGGTCGCCGAGCACCACGGGATGCCCGCGATCGCGTCGAGCGCTCCCGCCGTGCTGATCGCCGGCATCGCGGGCGCGACATCGCGCATCCGGGTCGGCAGCGGGGGAGTGATGCTCCCCAACCACGCGCCGCTGGTGGTCGCCGAGCAGTTCGGCACGCTGCGTGCCCTCTACGGCGACCGCATCGACCTCGGCATCGGGCGCGCGCCCGGCACCGACGGGGCGACGGCGATGGCGCTGCGCCGCAGCACGGAGGGCCTCGGCGTCGAGGACTTCCCTCAGCAGTTGCTCGACCTCTTCGGCTTCTTCTACGGCGGCATGAGCGACGCCAACCCCCTGCACAGCATCACGGCGGTGCCGGGGCTCGGAGACGCGCCGCAGATGTGGCTGCTCGGCTCGAGCGGATACAGCGCGCAGGTCGCTGCGGCGCTGGGACTGCCCTTCGCCTTCGCGCACCACTTCGCCGGCGACAACACCGAGGCGGCCCTCGACCTGTACCGCTCGCGGTTCGAGCCGAGCGACATCCTGCGTGAGCCGCACTCGATGATCGCCGTCAACGTGATCTCCGACGAAGACCCGGAGCGGGTGCGAGCCCTGTCGCTGCCGGGCCAGCTCTCGTTCCTCCGGATGCGCCAGGGGGCGAAGCCGCAGCCGGTCAGCATCGAGGAGGCACTCGCCTACGAGTTCTCGCCGATGGAGGAGGAGTTCATCGCGTCCCGCAACGCGCGCCAGGCGATCGGCACGCCCGACGAGGTGAGGACCCGGCTGGATGCGCTGCTCGCCTCGACCGGCGTCGACGAGCTGATGGTGTCGTCAGGCGCGGCGACGATCGAGGGGCGTGTGCGTTCGCTCGAGATCGTGGCCGACGTTCTCGGCTGACGCCCGCGCCCGGGGCCCCTCGCGGCTGGGGCCCCGATAGACACCAGCGAGCATGGTTAGAGACAGAAAGAGGCGGGTCGCTGGGCGACCCGCCTCTTTCTGTCTCTAACCATGCGTCGGGGTGACAGGATTTGAACCTGCGACCTCTTCGTCCCGAACGAAGCGCGCTACCAAGCTGCGCCACACCCCGATGGCCCGAGGGCCTCAATAAGAATACACGAGGCTGAGGGGGGTCGCTGACCACTCGAGGCTCGAAGTGGGTGCCGACCGGCGTCAGGTCGGCGGCGTCAGACCGACGGCGTCAGAGTGACCAGCGTCGCCTCCGGACGGCACGCGAAACGCACCGGCGCGTAGATCGACGTTCCGAGCCCGGCCGAGACGTTGAGGAACGCCGAACGGAACGCATGCCGCCAGATGCTGAGGCCCTTCACCTGCGAGCGAGGGATGTCGCAATTGGTGACGAGTGCACCGAAACCGGGAACGCACACCTGGCCGCCGTGCGTGTGGCCGGCGAAGATCATCGACGCACCGTAGGTGACGAACGCGTCCAGCACCCGGCGGTACGGCGAGTGGGTGACGCCGATCGTGACGGTGCCGCGCTCGGCACGTGGGGCATCCTCCGGCCAGGTCGCGTCGTCGGAGTACGGGTCGTTCTCCCGCAGCTCGTCCAGCGCGCCGGGGATGGCCTCGACCCGGTCGAACCGGATGTGCGGATCGTTCACTCCGAAGAACTCGAGGTGGGTCCCTTTGATCTCGATCGCACCGGCGGCGTTGTTGAGGTTCACCCAGCCGAGACCGTCGAAGTACGACGTCAGCGCCGCGTTGTCGAGACGCGGAGCGGTTGACGAACCGCTCTTCGACGGCCCCGTGAAGTACTTGAGGGGATTCTTGAGCTGCGGACCGAAGTAGTCGTTCGACCCGTGCACGTACACTCCCGGAACGCCGCGGAACGGCTCGAAGGAGCGCTCGATACCCGTCAGCCCATCGGCGTGGCCGAGGTTGTCGCCAGTGTCCACGATGAGATCGGGCTCGAGGTCGGCGAGGCTGCGGATCCACTCCTGCTTGTCATGCTGCCACGGCGCCATGTGCAGATCGGAGAGGTGCAGCACCCGGATCGGCGCGGAGCCGGCCGGGAGCACGGGCACCGAGACGCGTCGCAACGTGTAGAGCTTGCGCTCGACGAGCGAGCCCCAGGCGAACGCGGCGGCACCGGCCGCGGCGAACACCGCGAGTGCGGTGCCCGCCGCGTGCAGACCGGAAGCGCGGGCCACTACTTCTTCGGCCCCGGGCTCGGTGTCGAATCGGCGGCCTTCAAGGTCAGCTTGACCTTCGACCCCTTCTTCACGGCTGTTCCGGCGGCGGGTGACATCGACTTCACGATACTGTCGCCGTTTCCCTCGCCGGAGAACGATACATCGAAGCCTGCGAGCGCCGCCTGGGCGTCGGAAGCCTTCTTGCCGACCACATCGGGCAGTGCGACGAGCGCGCCGTTGCTGGTGTAGACGGTCACGATCGCGCCCTTGCTGACGCTGGAACCTGCGGCGGGATCGCTGATCGCGACGGTGCCGGCCGGCTGCACGCCATCACGCTGACCGCCGTCGGCGAACTCCAGCCCGAGACCGTTCAGCGTCGTCTTCGCCTCGGCGGGGGACTTGCCGGCGAGATCAGGGATCGTCACCTGGATGCCGCGCAGGAGCGTGCTTCCGGGCTGCGGGAAGTCGTCGCCGCCGTACTTGCCATTGGCGGTGCGCATGATGTCCTGGATGATCGGGTTGCGGAGGGTCGACGCGAGCATCCCGCTCTCATAGAACGAGCGGAGCGACACGTGACCGTCGATGTTGCCGGTCCACGAGGCGGCGGCGACCTTGGTGCTGGACTCGACCAGCCAGAGCTGCTCGTTGTCCTCGGACGTACCGGTCTTGCCGAGAACGTCGATGCCGTCTCCGAGCGCGGAGCTCGACGCGGTTCCGCTCGTGACCACTCGCTTGAGGGCGAAGGCCATCGCCGCGGCCACCTCAGGACTCACCGCTGATTTGCACGTCGACTTGGGCACGGCCTTCGCCTTGCCCTCGGCGTCGAGGATGCGGTCGATCGCGACCGGCGTGCACGCCACGCCCTTGTTGGCGACGGCGGCGTACGCGGTCGCCATCGTGAGCGGGGCGACCTCGTTGGTGCCGAGGACGCTCGACGGGTTCTCGCCGAGCGGCTTGCCGTCGGCGCGGTGCACGTCGAACGCCTGAGCGGTCTTCATGATCTCGCACAGGTCGAGCTGGTGCGCCATGGCGACGAATGCCGTGTTGATCGACAGCTCCGTCGCCTCGATCGCCGAGCGGATGCCTTCCTCGCCGCCGGAGTCGTTGGTCGGCTTGTAGGGGCCGCCGTACTGCGTCGGGCAGGTGTTGGGGAAGCTCGACTGGTCGTAGGTGCGGATGTTCGCGTTGACCGTCTCATAGAGCGAGTGGCCCTGCTTCAGCCACTCGGCCAGGGTGAACGCCTTGTACGTCGATCCGACCGAGAAGCCGGTCGAGCCGCCGTACGCGTAGTCGGTGTTCCAGTTGACGGCCGTCGCGCCCGGGTTCTTGGCGAGGACCTCGGGGTCCTGGCTGAAGTCCCTGCTCTGCGCCATGAAGAGCACACGTCCGGTGCCCGGCTGCACGCCGACCGCGGACGAGCCCAGGTTGGCGTTGGTGCTGACCTTCGGCACGCGCGAGTGGATGGCGTTCTCCGCGGTGGCCTGGAGGTCCATGTCGAGCGTGGTGTAGATCTTGTAGCCGCCGCGGTTGAAGTTCGAGGCGCGGTCATCCTGGGTGGCGCCGAACGACGGGTCGTTCAGGATGATGCGCTGCACGTAGTCGCAGAAGTACGCGGCACCGGCGGCGGTCTGACAGCCGCGCACCGACGGCGTGATCTTGGGGACCACCGGCGTCTTGATCGCCAGGTCGTACTGCGCCTTGGTCAGCTTCTTGTACTGGTACATCTTGGTGAGGATGTAATCGCGGCGGTCTTTGTTGGCCTTGTAGCCGTTCGCCTTGCCGTTGGTCTTGCTGTCGGGCATGTCGATCTTGAGCGAGGTCGGCTCGTTGACCATCGCCACCAGGCTCGCGGCCTGAGCCGGCGTGAGCTGGATGGCCTTCACTCCGAAGTAGTACCGGGCAGCGGCTTCGATGCCGTAGACCGAGCCGCCGAAGCCGGCGATGTTGAGGTAGCCCGCGAGGATCGTGTCCTTCGAGTACTTCTTCTCGATGCCGATCGCGTACTTCATCTCCTTGACCTTGCGGTCGGGCGATACACCTGTGGAGTCGTCGACACAGGTCTGGTAAGCGACCTTGTCCTCCTTGGTCTTGACCGACTTCGCCTCGCACTTCTGCAGCAGCACGTTCTTCACGTACTGCTGAGTGATCGAGGAGCCGCCCTGCACGTCGTGTCCGACGACGGTGGAGAGGACACCGCGGATGGTGCCCTGGACGTCGACGCCGCCGTGGCTGTAGAAGCGCGGGTCCTCACCGGCGATGGCAGCGTCTTTCGCGGCCTGCGAGATCTTGTCGAACGTGACGGGCAGACGGTTCTGCGCGTAGAACGTGGCAAGGGCGACGTCTTGCGCGCCCTTCTTGGCGTAGATCGTGGTGGGCTGTGCGAGCTGGTCGATCTGAAGGTACTCGGGAAGACCCTCGAAGACACCGATGCTGTCGTTGGCGGCCATGCCGGTGACCGCGATAGCGGGGGTCACGGCAGCCGTCACCAGAAGTCCTGCGACGGCACTCATGCCGACGAACGCGAAGAGCGCTCCGAGCAGACCTCTAGCCTGGGGTTTTTGGGCAGACATAAGATCAAGGGTAGGTGACGAACCTGACAAACCCCCTGAACGCAAGGAGCACAATGCCGCGCTGGGAATACCTCACGACCCCTCTCATGATCCACAACACCGCCGCCATCCTCAACAACTGGGGCTCAGAGGGGTGGGAACTCGTCCAGGTCGTGACGGGTCCCGAGGGCGGCCTGGTCGCCTACCTCAAGCGCCAGCTGAGCGACGAGGCGGACGCCTGATGGCCGCGATCGAGGCTCGCCTGGCCGAGCTCGGCATCGACCTCCCGGATGTGGTGCCGCCCGTCGCCGCCTACACGCCGGCCGTCGTGGATGGCTCGCACGTCTACACGTCCGGTCAGCTGCCCATGGTCTCCGGCGCGCTGCCGGCGACGGGCAAGGTGGGCGACGGCCATGGTCGGGTGCCCGCCGACGACGCCAAGGCGTACGCGCGCATCTGCGCCCTGAACGCGCTGGCGGCGGCCAAGAGCGTCATCGGCTCGCTCGACCGGGTGACCCGCGTCGTCAAGGTCGTCGGCTTCGTTGCGTCCGAGCCGTCGTTCACGGGCCAGCCCGGCGTCATCAACGGCGCCTCCGAGGTCCTCGGCGAGATCTTCGGCGACGCCGGGGTGCACGCCCGCTCGGCCGTCGGCGTCGCTGTGCTGCCGCTCGACTCGCCCGTCGAGGTGGAGTTGATCCTCGCCTTCGAGTGAGCACGTGACGACACTGAGCACGTCACGACACTGAACACGTCACGGCACTGAACACGTCACGACAGTGAGAAGGGGCGGTGGCATCGACCGATGCCACCGCCCCTTCCACCATCACCGTGTGACCGGCGAGCGTCTTACGAGAGCTTGGCCTGGATCGAGCTCATCACGGCCGTGTCGGCCAGGGTCGTGGTGTCACCGACTTCCCGGCCTTCCGCCACATCGCGCAGCAGACGTCGCATGATCTTGCCCGAGCGCGTCTTCGGCAGCTCCGTCACGATGAAGATGTCGCGTGGCCGCGCGATGGCGCCGATCTGCTCGGACACGTGCTTGCGCAGCACCGCCGCGATATCCGTCGCCTCGGCCGCCTCGAGCTGATTCTGCTTGATGATCACGAACGCCACGACGGCCTGACCGGTGGTCTCGTCGGCGGCTCCGACGACAGCGGCCTCTGCAGTCATCGGATGCGCGACGAGCGCCGACTCGATCTCAGCGGTCGACAGACGGTGACCGGAGACGTTCATCACGTCGTCCACGCGGCCGAGGAGCCAGATGTCGCCCTCCTTGTCGTAGCGCGCTCCGTCTCCGGCGAAGTACTTGTCGCCGAACTTCTCCCAGTACGTCTCCTTGAAGCGCTCCGGGTCTCCCCAGATTCCGCGCAGCATGCTCGGCCACGGCTCGGTGGCGACGAGCAGACCGCCCTGGTCCTTGCCGACCGGCGTGCCGGTCTCGTCGAGGATGTCGATCGAGATGCCGGGCAGCGGCACCTGCGCGGATCCGGGCTTGAGGGTCGTCACGCCCGGCAGGGCCGAGATCATGATCGCGCCCGTCTCGGTCTGCCACCAGGTGTCGACGATGGGGGTGGAGGTGCCGCCGACCACCTCTCGGTACCACATCCACGCCTCGGGGTTGATGGGCTCGCCCACCGATCCGAGCACCCGCAGGCTCGACAGGTCGAAGCCCTGGGGGATCTGCCGGCCGAGCTTCATGAACGACCGGATGGCCGTGGGAGCGGTGTAGAAGATCGAGACCTTGTACTTCTCGATCAGTTCCCACCAGCGGCCAGGATGCGGCGTGTCCGGCGTTCCCTCGTAGAGCACCTGGGTGGCGCCGTTGGCCAGTGGGCCGTAGACGACGTAGCTGTGTCCCGTGATCCAGCCGACGTCGGCGCTGCACCAGTAGACATCCGACTCGGGGTGCAGGTCGAACACGTTTTTGTGGGTGAAGGCGACCTGCGTGAGATAGCCGCCCGAGGTGTGCAGGATGCCCTTCGGCTTACCGGTCGTGCCGCTGGTGTAGAGGATGAACAGCGGGTTCTCGGCCGGGAACGCCTTTGCAACATGGTCGGCGTCGACCTGGGCGATCTCGTCGTGCCACCAGAGGTCGCGCCCCTCGGTCCACTCCACGTCGTTCTCGCCGCGCTTGACGACGAGCACATGCTCGACCGTCGACTCGCCCGTCGCGAGGGCAGCATCCACGGCGTTCTTGAGCGGGAAGACCTTGCCTTTGCGCCAGCCGCCGTCCGCGGTGATCACGAGCTTCGCCTCGGCGTCGTCGATGCGGGAGCGCAGGCTCTCCGCGCTGAAGCCGCCGAAGACGACCGAGTGCACAGCGCCGATGCGCGCGACGGCGAGCATGGCTATGACCGCCTCGGGGATCATCGGCAGGTAGATGGCGACCCGGTCGCCGGCACGCACGCCCAGGCTGGTGAGCAGGTTCGCCGCCTTCTTCACCTCTGCGGTGAGTTCGGCGTAGGTGATGGAGCGGCTGTCGCCCGGCTCACCCTCCCAGTGGATGGCGACCCGGTCGCCGTTGCCGGCGAGCACGTGACGGTCGAGGCAGTTGTACGCGACGTTTAGCTCGCCGTCGTCGAACCACTTCGCGAACGGGGGGTTGCTCCAGTCGAGGCTCCGCGTGAACGGTGTGTGCCAGTGCACGAGCTCGCGCGCCTGGTCGGCCCAGAAGCCGAGCCGGTCGGCGGCCGCGCGCTCGTAGAGCTCGGCGGTGGCGACGGCATTCTGGGTGAATTCGTCGCTCGGCGCGAAGCGCCGTGTTTCGTGGAGCAGGTTGTCGATTGTGTTGCTCATGGGGAGTCTTTTCGCTCCTTTGCGATGCTGTTCTGACGGGTCGTGGCGCGACAATGCCTGACTCTACAACCACGCGGTGAAGCGGTTTGAACAGACTTGCGTTTGCATCGATTCTGCGTACACTAGAGCACGGCCGAATTTTTAATTCTGGCGTGCGGTGCAAACGATTCCCCCCAATCATGCACCGCAGTGGCCGCACCTGTTCCCCCCAATAGGTGCGGCCCCCCTTTTTTAACCGGACGGTTCCTCTGCGCCGGAATCGCGCGGACGACGATGCCCGTGTCGCCTCCTCCACAACGGCGGGCAACCCCGGTGTTTCCACCGATCCGCGTGCGATCGACCGGATGCGCGGCGCGGGTTCGTAGCGTCGCTCTATGAAGCGTCGTTCGAAGCCTCGATACCCTCCCGCCATCACTCCGCCGGCCCCACCGGCCCCGCGGTTCGCGCCGTCGATCGACCGCACAGCCGACACGACGGTGGGCGTCGGATCGGGCCCTCCCAGCGTTACCGCGTATGACGCACGCGCACCCCGGCCCGAGCGGCCACCGGATCGTGCTCGTACCCACGCCCGCGACGCCCGCACGCCCTGGCAGACGTTCGGCCCGCTCGCGCCCTACCTGCTGCGCGACGGCGTCACCGATCTGTTCGTGAACGGCGCGGGGGAGCTCTGGGGCGACGGAGGGCCGCGCGGGCTCCGACGACTCGAGGGATGGCTGGCCGACGAGCAGGCCACGAGGGAGCTGGCGGTTCGGCTCATCGCCCGCGGCGGCCGGCACATCGACGAGGCGAGCCCGTTCGTCGACGTCCGGCTGGAGGGGGGAGTGCGTGTGCATGCGGTGCTGCCGCCCGTGTCCACGCGCGGCACCGTGCTCTCCATCCGGATCCCGAGCGAGCACCAGCCGCATCTGCCCGACCTGGTCGAGAACGGATCGATCCAGCCCGCGCAGCACGAGGTGCTCTGCCGAGCGATCCTGGCGCGCACCAATCTGCTGATCACCGGTGCCGGCGGCACGGGCAAGACGACCCTGCTCGCGGCGCTGCTCTCGCACGCCTCGGTGCAGGAGCGTCTCGTGGTGATCGAAGACGTCGCCGAGCTCCGCATCGATCATCCGCACGTCGTCGGCCTGCAGACGCGGCAGCCGAATCTCGAGGGCGCCGGTGGCGTCGACCTGCGGCGACTGGTGCGCGAAGCGCTCCGGATGCGCCCCGACCGTCTGATCCTGGGCGAGTGCCGGGGCGCTGAGGTGCAGGATTTGCTCGGCGCCCTCAACACGGGCCACGACGGCGGCGCTGGAACGCTGCACGCGAACTCCCTCGCGGACGTTCCGGCGCGGCTCGAGGCGCTAGGGGCGATGGCGGGAATGGGGGAACGTGCCCTCGCGCGCCAGGCGGTGAGCGCCGTCGGGCTGGTGGTGCACCTCGAACGTGTCGGTGCGCTGCGCCGTGTCGCCGGTTTCGCGCAGTTCGTGGTCGAGCGCGAGGGCCGCCTGGGGGTCGTCGACCGTGGCGTCTGAGCGTCGCCGAGGAGTGCGCCCGGGACGCAGCTCCGACGAGGTGGCCACGACGGTCGATCGGCTCGCGACCCTGCTCGAGGCGGGCGTCGCACCCGAGTCCGCGTGGCAGTACGTGGGGGAGTTCACACACAACGCGACCGTCTCGGCGATCGCTCGCACGATCGCGGCGGGCGTGCGGCCCGTCGATGCCCTCACGCGCATCCTCGGGGCGCGTTCGGAGCGTGTTCCGACGCCGATGGCGATGCCGATGCCGCGGGGGTCACCGTCCCGCAGACGACGAAGCGCGCCGACCAGCCCGGGGATGGCAGACGAGTCCATGCTGCCCTGGCGGACGGTCGGAGCGGCCTGGTTCGTGGCTGATGCGGCGGGAGCTTCGCTGGCGCCGAGCCTCCGTCAGCTCGCAGCCGCGGCGCGGGATCGCGCGGAGACCGAGCGGGAGATCGCCCTCGGGCTCGCCGGCCCGCTTGCGACGGCGCGGCTCGTGGGCTGGCTCCCGCTGCTCGGCCTCGCGCTCGGCGTGCTCATGGGAGTCGATGTGATCGGAGCCCTTCTCGGCGGTCCGATCGGGTGGGGTCTGCTCATCGCGGGAGGAAGTCTCGCCCTCGCCGGACGCTTCTGGACCCGAGCCCTCCGTCGCCGTGCGCTGCCGACCGGCGAGGCTCCCGGGTGCGATCTCGACCTGGTGGCCGTCGCACTGAGCGGTGGCGTCTCGGTCGACCGCGCGATCGCGCTCGTCCGAGAGGGGTTCGCGCGGTACGAGGTGCCCGCCGGCGACTCGAGCGGGCTGAATGACACGCTCGCGCTGGCAGAGCGGGCGGGCGCGCCCGCCGTGGACCTGCTCCGCAGCTCGGCCCAGCAGGCACGCCGCGATGCGCGGGTCGACGGGATGCAGGTGGCGGCGGCCCTCGGGGTGCGGCTGATGCTGCCGCTCGGCATCTGCGTGCTGCCGAGCTTCATGCTCATCGGGGTCGCGCCCATGGTGCTCAGCATCGTGTCCTCCACAGTCGGTGCGATGTGAGCCTGCGTCCACAGATCCCTCGGGAGCAGGGGCGCCCGAGGGGGAGCGGGCCACGATTGATTCATCGGCGGTGCGAACCGCGAACGCGAAACCAGGGGGAGAACCATGAGATCACCGGCCACCAGAGACACCGCCATCCCACCGTGCGCGAGGGATGCCTTCCGGCCGTCGCCGAGCGCGGAGACCGGTTGGCGCGCCCTGCTTCAGGACGAGCGCGGCTCCGCGACGGCCGAGTATGCGGTCGCGACGATGGCGGCCGTCGGGTTCGCCGGACTGCTCGTCGTTCTGCTGCGGGGCGACGAGGTGCGCGGCATCCTGACCGATTTGGTCAAGCGTGCGCTGTCGGCCGCCGGCTGAGGCGTCGTCGGAGCGCGGAAGCGTCACAGCGGAATTCGCCGTGGCGATGCCCGCGGTCATCGTCTGCCTCGCACTGTGCGTGGCGGCCGTGCAGGCGGGAGCGCAGCAGGTGCGCCTTGCCGACGCCGCAGCAGTGGCGGCGCGCATGCTGGGTCGCGGCGACGACGCGAGCGGCGTCGTCGCCCGCGCCGGCGCGACCCTCGAGGCGGACCGGGTCGGAGGAATGGTCTGCGTGCGACTGACGGCGGCTTCGGCTATGGCCGGTCTCGGACCCTTGGGCTCTGCAGCCTCGGCGCGGGCATGCGCCCTCGACGATACGGCCGCGGAATGAGCGTGGGCCGCCGGGCTGAGCGTGGCGCAGCCAGCGTCGCGGGGTCGGAGCGCGGTGGGGTGTCGGAGCGCGGTCCTGCATCGGAGCACGGTCTGGCGTCGGAGAACGGGTCGGCGTCGGTGCTCGTCGTCGGTATCGCGGGCGCCCTCGTGGGCCTGACCGCTGGCGGGGTCGCCGTCGCCGGAGCCTTCGTCGCCGCTCAAAGGGCAGCGGGTGCGGCCGACACCGCCGCGCTCGCGGCCGCCGACGTCGCCTCCGGCGCCGTTCCCGGTTATCCGTGCACGCAAGCAGCGTCGATCGCAGAGGCCAACGGTGCGTCGCTCGTCTCGTGCGATCTCGATGGACTCGTCGTCACGGTGACGGCGTCCGTTCCCTACCTCGGCCTCAGCGCCGAGGCTCGAGCGAGAGCCGGCCCGCCGGGGTCGGGGTGATCGGTCGGGGTCGTGGTGGGAGTCGGTGTCGTGGTCCTTGTCCTGGTCGGGTGACTCACCCTCGAATCAGTCGAAGACCGCCTCGAGGTAGCGGTACTCGACCGCGCTCGGCCGGTCGTCGAGGGCGTCGTCGGAGGCGAACTCGATGCTGGAGGACCGTACATAGAGGTAGTGCTTCGAACCGGAGGCCGCGGAAATCTCGAGGCGGGGACGGGGGTCGCCGGAGTCGAGGAATTCGGTGCTGATCGTGGTGCCCTCGAGAGGGCCGTCGGTGAGTTTGGCGGTATACGTCGTCGTTGAAGTGATAGCCATGAACCTCATTTTCCTCGGGCTGCCGCCGATAGCAAGCGCTGTGCCCTGGGCGAACGAGTACGGATCGATTAGGCAGACAAGCGGCTCAGGTGTGTATGGTGTGCCTGTTGGGCGTGGAGCCCACGCTCGCCGCAGGGGTGCGGCGCCAGGGGGAGCGCGCTTACAGACGTCTAACTGTTTAACTGCAGTGCGTACATATAAGAGGAGTCAGGTGCCCGACACGAAGAAACTCGTCATCGTCGAGTCTCCGAACAAGGTGAAATCGATCGCCCAGTATCTGGGCGATGGGTACGAGGTCATGGCCTCGGTCGGACACATCCGCGACCTCATCGAGCCCAAGAACCTACCGCCCGAGCTCAAAAAGGGCTCGCTCGGAAAGTTCTCCGTCGACGTCGAGAACGACTTCGAGCCCTACTACGTCGTCTCCGACCAGAAGAAGAAGACGGTCGCCGACCTCAAGCGCGCGCTCAAGAACGCCGACGAACTCCTCCTGGCCACTGATGAAGACCGCGAAGGCGAGGCCATCGCGTGGCACCTGATCGAGGTGCTCAAACCCAAGGTCCCCGTCAAGCGCATGGTCTTCCACGAGATCACCCGCGAGGCCATCGAGAAGGCCCGCGACAACACCCGCGAGATCGACACCGCTCTCGTCGACGCCCAGGAGACCCGGCGCATCCTCGACCGGCTCTACGGCTACGAGGTCTCGCCCGTCCTCTGGCGCAAGGTGGGCCCCGGGCTCTCCGCCGGCCGCGTCCAGTCAGCCGCCACCCGACTCGTGGTCGACCGCGAACGCGAGCGTCTCGCCTTCGTGCCGGCCGGCTACTGGGGCCTGACCGCGCGGTTCGCTCCCGAGGCCGATTCGACAGGGGACGCCTCATCCGGTTTCGAGGCCAGGCTCGCCCGTTTGTCGGGGGAGCGCGTCGCCACCGGTCGCGATTTCGACGACCGGGGACAGCTCACGTCGTCCGCCCGCACCCTCGACGAGGAGGCGGCCAGCGCGCTCGCCGCGGCCATCCGCTCCGACAGCACCGTCGTGACGGTGGGCAAGGTCGAGTCCAAGCCCTACTCCCGGCGCCCGGCTGCTCCCTTCACCACGTCCACGCTCCAGCAGGAGGCGGCACGTAAGCTCCGCTTCTCCGCACGTCAGACGATGAGCGTCGCCCAGTCTCTCTACGAGAACGGGTACATCACTTACATGCGTACCGACTCTGCGTCGCTTTCGCAGCAGGCGACCAACGCGGCACGCACGCAGGCCGCGAAGCTCTACGGCGCCGAGACGGTGCCGGACAAGCCGCGCACCTACGCCTCGAAGAGCAAGAACGCCCAGGAGGCGCACGAGGCCATCCGTCCGTCGGGCGAGACGTTCCGCACGCCGTCCGAGCTCTCGTCCTCGCTTCACGGCAACGAGTTCCGGCTCTACGACCTGATCTGGAAGCGCACCGTCGCCTCGCAGATGGCGGACGCCAAAGGTCAGACCGCGTCGGTGACCGTCGAGGCGGCCATCACCGAGGGTCCGAGCAACGGAACGATCGCGGAGTTCACCGCCAGCGGCACCGTCATCACCTTCCGCGGGTTCCTCAACGCCTACGAAGAGAGCAAAGACGAGGAGCGCAACGCCTCGGCCGAGCCCAGCGAGGCGAAGCTGCCGCCGCTCGAGCCCGGTCAGTCGCTCGACGTGCGCGAGGTCGAGGCCGACGGTCACGAGACCACGCCTCCGCCTCGCTACACCGAGGCGAGCCTCGTGAAGACCCTCGAAGAGCTGGGGGTCGGGCGCCCGTCGACGTTCGCGAGCATCATCTCGACGATCGTCGACCGCGGCTATGTGACCCCCCGCGGTCAGGCGCTGGTGCCGAGCTGGGTCGCGTTCTCGGTCGTGCGTCTGCTCGAGGACTACTTCGGCGACCTGGTCCAGTACGACTTCACCGCCGAGATGGAAGACGATCTCGACCGGATCGCCGACGGCGAGGCCGAGCGCATCGACTGGCTGAACAGCTTCTACTTCGGCAGCGACAAGCACAAGGGCCTGCGACGGGTCATCGACAACCTCGGCGAGATCGACGCCCGTTCGATCAACTCGATCACCATCGACGACGGCATCACACTCCGCATCGGCAAGTACGGTCCCTACCTGGAAGTGCCAGACGAAGACGCCCCGGAGGGCGCCACCCCCCGACGGGTCAACATCCCGCCGGAGCTGGCTCCCGACGAGCTGACCGCGGCCAAGGCACGCGAACTCATCGAGGCTCCGGTCCAGACCGACCGCGTACTCGGCGTCAACCCGGCGAACGGCAAGAACATCGTCGCCAAAGACGGTCGCTTCGGACCATATGTGACCGAGCTCGACCCCGAGGAGCCCGAGACGGACAGCGCCACGGTCGACCAGGCCACCGGCGAAGTGGTCGACTCGCCGCCCAAGAAGGCGCCGGCCAAGAAGAAGGCCGCCGCCGTCAAGCCGCGCACCGCATCCCTGTTCAAGTCGATGGACCTCGGTTCGCTCGACCTGGGCACCGCGCTGCAGCTGCTCGACCTCCCGCGCACCGTCGGTGCCGACCCGGAGAGCGGCGAAGAGATCCAGGCGCAGAACGGCCGGTACGGTCCGTACCTCAAGAAGGGTGCC
Organism: Leifsonia poae; assembly: GCF_027921845.1. Taxonomy (GTDB): domain Bacteria; phylum Actinomycetota; class Actinomycetes; order Actinomycetales; family Microbacteriaceae; genus Leifsonia; species Leifsonia poae. Next base: position 39,239 of record NZ_BSEN01000011.1, on the reverse strand, counting down.
GACACGCGTTCCCTCCCGAGCGAGGACGACATCTTCGGCATCGATCTCGCCGGCGCCCTCGACCTGTTCGCTCAGCCGAAGTACGGCGCACGCCGTGCATCGAGTGCGCTCAAGGAGTTCGACGCCGACCCCGTCAGCGGCAAGCCGATCCGGGTCAAAGACGGTCGGTTCGGGCCGTACGTGACCGACGGCGAGACGAACGCGACGATTCCGCGCGGCGAGACCGTCGACGAGGTCGACTTCGCCAGAGCCGTGCAGCTCCTCGCCGACAAGCGCGCGAAGGGTCCGGTCAAGAAGGCTCCGGCCAAGAAGGCGCCCGCCAAGAAGGCTCCGGCCAAGAAGCCGGCCGCGAAGACGACCGCCGCCAAGACGACCGCCGCGAAGACGACAGCCGCGAAGACGACAGCCGCCAAGACGACGACGGCCAAGGCGACCACGGCCAAGACGACGACGGCTAAGGCGACCACGGCCAAGCGTCCGGCCGCGAATCCGTCGGCCGAGTGAGCGCGAGCGAGACCCCGGGCGCAGCGGGCCCAGCCGACGGGCAGCGTGGGCTGTTCATCACGCTGGAGGGCGGCGACGGGTCGGGCAAATCGACGCAGGCGGCGCTTCTCGAGAAATGGCTGACCCAGCAGGGGCGCACGGTGGTGCGCACCCGCGAGCCGGGCGGTACGGATGCGGGCGTCGAGATCCGTGAGATCGTGCTGCACCACCGCGGCGACATCTCACCCCGGGCCGAGGCGCTCCTCTACGCCGCCGATCGCGCGCACCACATCGAGACGCTGGTGCGTCCGGCGCTGGCTCGCGGTGAGGTCGTGCTGCAAGACCGGTACCTCGACTCGTCTGTCGCCTACCAGGGCGCCGGCCGCGTGCTCGACCCCCAGCAGATCCGCGACCTCTCGCTCTGGGCCGCAGAAGGTCTACTGCCCGATCTCACGATTCTGCTCGACCTCGACGAGACGACCGCGCGGGCGCGGCTCGACACCTCCCGCACCCGCTACGACCGGCTCGAAGCCGAGAAGGCGGACTTCCACGCACGCGTGCGCGCGGCCTACCTGGGACTCGCGGCCGCGGAGCCCGAGCGATTCCTCGTCGTCGACGCATCGCGTCCGGCCGAGGAGATCGCCGCCGAGATCCAGTCCGAGCTCGGCCGCCGCCTCCCGGCGTCCCGCTGAGCCACGCAGTGTCCGCGGCGAACGCTAGCCTGGATCACATGGCAGTGTGGGACGACCTGACGGGTCAGGATGACGCCATCGCCATCTTCAAAGCGGCAGCGGCAGGCGGCAGCAGCATCGACCCGAATATCGCGCGCGCCGGCAACGCGATGACCCATTCGTGGCTGATCACCGGCCCTCCCGGGTCGGGGCGTTCCAACCTCGCCTTCGCCTTCGCCACCGCCTTGCTCAGCCCGGGAACCCCCGAGGGCGACCACGCCACGCAGCGCCAGGTCGAGGCGCGCACACACCCCGACCTCGCCGTGCTGAGCACCGAGCGCGTCATCATCTCGATCGAAGAGGTGCGCACCCTCGTCTCCAGCTCGCAGTTCTCCCCGTCGGTCGGCCGCTACCGCGTGATGATCATCGAAGACGCCGACCGGATGAGCGAGCGCACCTCCAACGTGCTGCTCAAGGCGCTCGAGGAGCCGCCCGAGCGCACCGTCTGGATCCTCTGCGCGCCCAGCGACGCCGACCTCATCCCGACCATCCGGTCCCGGGTGCGCACCGTGCGCCTGCGCGTGCCGAGCGTGTCCGACGTCGCTGCGCTGATCGAGCGTCGTGACGGCGTCGACGCCGTCACCGCCGAGCGGGCCGCACGTCACGCGCAGAGCCACATCGGCATGGCTCACCGCCTGGCCACCAACGACGAGGCTCAGCGCCGCCGCGACGAGACGCTGAAGCTCGCGCTCAGCATCCGGTCGGTGTCGGATGCCGTACGCACCGCCGCGACGATGCTCGAGATCGCGGGCGCCGACGCGAAGGCGATCACAGAAGAGCGCGACGCCGAAGAGCGCGAGCACGCCCTGCGCTCCCTCGGCGTCGAACCGGGAGGCACCATCCCGCCCGCTCTCCGCTCGCAGCTGCGACAGCTCGAGGAGGACCAGAAGCGCCGCGCCACCCGCAGCCTGCGCGACGGCATCGACCGCATCATGGTTGATCTGCTGAGTCTGTACCGCGACGTCATGATGATCCAGCTCGGCAGTGCGAGCGAGCTCGTCAACGTCGAGCTGCGCGATCGGCTCGACCTTCTCAGCGCTCACACGACTCCCGCGGCTACGCTCGCTGCCATGGACGCGATCGCGACGGCCAGGGAGCGCATCGAGGGGAATGTCGCACCGGCACTCGCTTTGGAGGCCATGCTCACGAGCATCCTGCGCGGAGGCGCGCTGCGAAAGGGGACCATTCAGTGACCACCCGACCGACCGGGCGCAGCCCGCGCCGGCGTTCTGTCCGCCTCGCCATCGTCGCCTTCGCGGCGGTCACGGCGTTGACTCTCAGCGGCTGCGTCTCGATGTTCCTCCCCGGCAATACGGCCCACACGTCGACTCCGGTGAAGGAGACGGTCGCCACCGACCTGCAGCCCTTCTACGACCAAGTGCTCACCTGGACCTCCTGCTCCAGCGGTAAGCAGTGCGCGACGGCCAAAGTGCCGCTCGACTGGAACAACCCGTCGGCCGGCGACGTCAAGCTCGCCCTCATCCGGCAGCAGGCGAAGGGGACCAAGCAGGGGTCGCTGCTCGTCAACCCGGGCGGCCCCGGTGGCTCGGGCTACGACTTCGTCAAAGACTCCGTCGACTACGCCACCGACGCGTCTCTGCAGAACGCGTTCGACGTCGTCGGGTTCGACCCCCGCGGAGTCGGTCACTCGACCGCCGTCACCTGCTACGACGCGAAGCAGATGGACGACTATCTCTACGGCATCACCCCGGGAGTCCGGGGCTCCGACAGCTGGATCGCGGCCAACGCCACGACCTCCCGCGACTTCGGCGCCGCCTGCAAGCAGAACACCGGCGCGCTGCTGGAGCACGTCGACACGGTCAGCGCCGCTCGTGATCTGGACGTGCTCCGCGCCGTCCTCGGCGACAAGAAGCTCAACTATCTCGGGTACTCGTACGGCACCTACCTCGGCGCGGTCTATGCCGACCTCTTCCCCGGTAAGACGGGCCGGCTCGTGCTCGACGGCGCCCTCGACCCGGCGGCGACCAACTTCGACGTCACCAAGGTGCAGGCGCAAGGTTTCGAGAGCGCCCTGCGGGCCTACCTCACCGACTGCCTGAGTCAGAAGGGATGCCCGTTCTCCGGCACCGTCGATGAGGGAATGTCGACCATCTCGGACCTGCTCGCCTCCGTCGAGCAGAGCCCGATCCGCAACTCCGACGGCCGCGAGCTGGGCGCCAACACCCTGGTCACCGCCATCATCTATCCGCTCTACGACGCCACCGCGTGGTCGTACCTGAGCGACCTCTTCACCACGGTGATGAAGGGCGACGCCTCCTACGCCTTCACCCTCGCCGACGGCTACAACAACCGGCAGAGCGACGGGACCTACGGCGACAACTCGACCGAGGCATTCATGGCGATCAACTGCCTCGACTACACGTACGATGACAACCCCGCCACGATGCGCCAACAGGCGGCGGACCTCGCCAAGGCTGCGCCGGTCATCGGGCCGTACATGGCCTACGGCGACATCGGGTGCGGCAACTGGCCATACAAGACCACGTACAAGCGCGGCCCGATCGCGGCCGAGGGCTCCGCGCCCATCCTGGTCGTGGGTACGACCAACGACCCCGCGACCCCGTACGTCTGGGCGAAGAACCTCGCGGGGGAGCTGCAGAACGGCCACCTGCTCACCTACAAGGGCGAGGGCCACACGGCGTACAACAAGTCGAACTCGTGCGTGAACAACACGGTCGACGACTACCTGCTCAAGGGCACTCTGCCGGCCGACGGCAAGACCTGCTGACGACGGACGGAAATGCCGTCATACGGTGAAATCCGTTCGTGTTGTGAGTGGTGCAACTTTGCACAGAATGCAATAATTACCGCATGAGTGTGGCAGAGGAAGAACTGGGTCTCCGCGAGCGCAAAAGGCTGGCGACGCGGCGCGCCATCCAGCTGGCCGCGCTCGAACTGGCGAGCGAGCGCGGCTTCGACCGGGTGACCATCGACGAGATCAGCCACGTGGCCAACGTCTCGCCGCGCACCTTCTTCAACTACTTCCCGTCGAAGGAGTCCGCCATCATCGGCGAGCTCCCCGAGCTGCCGTCGGAGGAGCGCATCGAGCGGTTCATCGCCGCCGGCCCCGACGAGCCCATCCTCGACGGCATCAGCGAGCTGCTCATCGCCGCCATCGACACGGTCGAGCTCACCGGGGTCTCGACCGACGAGACGGACACCCGCAGCATGCACGAGCTGCACGGGCTGCGTCGCGCCCTGTTGAAGGACAACCCGGAACTGTTCGCCCAGCGCATGGCGAGCATGCACCAGTTCGAAGACGCCCTCTCCGCGATCGTGCAGCGACGCCTCGCACACGACGACCCGTCGCTCGCCGAAGACCCGGAGACCCTGCATCAGCGGGCCCGTCTGGTCACCTACGTGTCGTTCGCCGGCATGCGTCACGCCTGGTCGTGCTGGGCGGATCACGGCGGCGTCGAGCCGCTGGCCGACCGGCTCCGCAGCTCGTTCGCGCAGTTGCAGGCGCTCGGAACGCAGGTGCGCTGACCGGTGTCGGAACCGGTCGCGATGATCGGGTAAGCTATCTTCCTGTGTGCCGCTGAAGAGCGACCACGCCGCCCTAGCTCAGTCGGCAGAGCATCTCACTCGTAATGAGAAGGTCAAGGGTTCGATTCCCTTGGGCGGCTCCGAAAAACCCCCGGTCAGACACAGAGTCTGACCGGGGGTTTCGCTTCGGGCCGGCCGTTGCAGCCGGCTCGACAGCCGATCGATCAGCCGACCGCCTTCTTCAGGAGCGCAGCGATCCGCTTCTCGTCTGCAGCTGTCAGGCCCTTCACGGCGAAGGCGACGGGCCACAGGGTGCCATCGTCGAGGGCCGCCGTTTCGTTGAAGCCGAGCGTGGCGTATCGCGTCTTGAACTTGGATGCGGCCTGGAAGAAGCACACCACCTTGCCGTCCTTGGCATAGGCGGGCTGCCCGTACCAGAGCTTCGCCCGGAGTTCCGGAGCGTTCTCGGTGACGAGCGCGTGGATCCGCTCGGCGATGGCGCGGTCGTCCTCGCTCATCTCGCCGATCTTCTCGAAAACGTCGGCCAGGTCGTCCGCCGGGGTCGCCTTTCCCCGGCGGGCGCTTGTCTTCGCTTCGTTCGCCCTGTCCTTCATGGCCGCGCGTTCCTCGGCCGTGAAGGTCTCCGGCGCGCTGGAGGTCTTGGCCTTCGCTGACTCGTTCGTGGGGCTCATGACGGTGTCCTTTTCTACGGGGTCTGCCGCTGCATCGGTGGGGGCTGCTTTCAAGACTAGGGAAGCGTGCCGGCGCCCGCTTCTCCGGAACTGCTCGATCGCCCGAAGGGCACAGGCGTGCCCGAGGGGAGATCCGTCACTCCTTGCGACGGCGTGAGCGTGACCGGGCCGTCGCCGTCTCTGTACGCATAGACGAGCACGCGCTGGTCGTTCGCGAGGAGGTCGCCGTTCGCGTACCCGCCTCCGCCGTCGCAGTTGTCCGAGCGTGAACCGATCCGGATGGTCGACGAGTCCTCGGCGCCCTTGTAGGCCCGCTCGACCGCGAACCGGTAGGCGCGGGCCGGTCCGAGGCTCGTCTCCATCATCCCGTCGCGTCCGATGACGCGACCGACCACCACCGTGTCGGCCTGGCGGTAGGCGGCATCGGGGTCGCTGAAATCGGCCCAGCTCACGCACACCTGGCTGGTCGGCGCGCACCCGGAGAGTCCGGCGCTCGCCCACGCACCGAGGATCACGGCGATAGCGGCCACCCTTCTGGCCCGCCCCCTCACGGAAGTCCCCACCGTTCGATCTTCGCGTGTCGGAGATAACGAATCAACGCTTATCCGGGCCGGACGACCGGCCTGTTTTCGGCGAATCCCCGACTTCACAGGTTCAGCGCGGCGAAAGCGCGGTACGCTCCATTACAAAGCTGAGAGAAATTCAGGTTTGGTGGGCCCGTGTCCATCGAACTCGACGCCCGCCTCCGCCACAGCTGATGGATGGCATCCCGGGGGTGAGCGGCGAACCGATCCATTGCAGACGGAGGCGTTCACCCCGCTCTGTGCGCGGCGATCGATCCTGGCGGATGTCGTCGCTCTGAGTTACCTGCCCGAGGTTCTCATGAACACCCACACTACTCGCCGTGCCATCGGCTTCTTCACCTCCCTGATCACCGCGGTCGGTCTGGTCGTCGCGGGCGCAGCGCTCGCCGCGCCCGCCTCTGCCGATACCATGCCGCCGGATCCCAACAATCCGGCGTCGCCGCCCACGGTCAGTGCTGATCCGCTTCCGACGACGCAGATCGATGGTGTCGCGTGGGCGCAGGTCGTGGTCGGCAACACCGTCTACGTCGCCGGCAAGTTCACCACCGCCCGCCCCGCAGGAGCGGCGGCCGGAGTGAACACCACCCCGCGCAGCAACCTGCTCGCCTACGACATCACCACCGGCAACCTGATCTCCAGCTTCAACGTCCCCCTCAACGCGCAGGCACTGGCGATCACGGCCTCACCCGACGGATCCCGCATCTACGTCGGCGGCGACTTCACCACCGCAGGCGGCAACCCCTACTACCGGATCGTCGCCATCAGCACCGCCACCGGCCAGGTCATCCCCTCCTTCCGACCCATCATGGAGAGCCAGGTCCGCGCACTCGCCGCCACCAACACCGCCCTCTACGCCGGCGGCACCTTCTCCAGCGTCAACGGAACGCCGCGCGGCTACATCGCGAGGATCAACGCGAGCAATGGCTCGCTCGACACCTCATGGGGGGCGAGCGCGGACACCGTGGTCGATGCCATGGCCGTGAGCCCGGACGGCACCAAGGTCTACGCCGGTGGTCGCTTCAAGAACATGAACGGGGCGGCGCATTACGGCCTGGCGCTGCTCAACGGCTCCACCGGGGGCAATCTGCCGTTCGGTGCGAACTCGGTGATCCGCGACGCGGGCAACCAAGCCGGTATCACCGCTCTCGTCGCCACCGCCGACAGCGTCTACGGCTCGGGTTACGTCTTCGGTTCGGGCGGCAACTTCGAGGGCAGCTTCCGGGCGGACCCGAACGGCAACCTGATCTGGATGGAGGACTGCCACGGCGACACCTACTCGGTCTGGGCCCTCGGGAACGCCCTCTATGCGGCGGGCCACCCGCACTACTGCGGCAACGTCGGCGGATTCCCGCAGACCAACCCGTGGACCTACCACCACACGATCGCGTTCTCGAAGTCGCGAACGGGAACGCTCACCAACAACGGTGACCGCAGCTATGCGAACTTCTCGGGCCAGCCGGCGCCGAGCCCGCTGAACTGGTACCCGCAGTACGTGACCGGTTCGTACACCGGTCAGGGACAGGCGGCCTGGAGCATCTCCGGCAACGGCAACTACCTCGCCGTCGGCGGCGAGTTCCCGTACGTCAACAGCATCCCCCAGTACGGCCTCACCCGGTACGCGCTGGACAGCGTGGTCAGGAGCCGGGTCGGACCGAACAACAACACGGCGCTGACCCCCAACGCGACCTCGCCGGCGGCGGGTCAGGCCAGGGTGACCTGGACCTCGACCTTCGACCAGGACAACGTCAATCTCACCTACAAGCTGGTCCGGGATGGCGACACCGCGCATCCGGTCTCGCAGGTGAACCAGATCTCGACGTTCTGGAACCACCCCGCGATGAGCTTCCTCGACACGGGATTGGCGGGAGGCAGCTCTCACACGTACACGCTGTACGTGACGGATCCCGACGGCAATCAGATCTCGCGCGTGGGCAACGCGGTGACGATCGCGGGCGGCGGAGCGAACCAGAACCCGATCGCGTCGTTCACTGCCACACCCAATGGGCTGGCGGTGTCGGTGAACGGCAGCGCCTCGAGTGATCCGGACGGCACCGTGGCGTCGTACGCCTGGACCTTCGGCGACGGCGGCACGGCGACGGGGGTGACGGCCGGCCACACGTACGCGGCGGCGGGCACGTACACGATCACCCTCCGGGTGACGGACAACCGTGGCGGTCAGGGCACGACGACCAGGTCGGTGACGGTGTCGCCGAACGTCGGCAACACGTTGGCGACCGACGCCTTCGAGCGCACGGTCACCGGCGGATGGGGCACTGCCGACGTCGGCGGCGCATGGACGGGTTCCGGGGCGGCGGGCGGCTACTCCGTCGCCGCCGGAACCGGCCAGATGAACACCCCGGCCGGGTCCACGAGGACGGAGACGCTGAGTTCGGCCTCGTCGAGCCGCACGGACACGACGGTGACCTTCACCACGGACGTACCACCGACGGGCGGCGGGATCTTCGTCTCGGCGCTCGGGCGGGTCGTCGGCACGGCCGCCTATGAGGGTCGCGTCTGGCTCGCGGCGAGCGGCGCCGTCCAGGTGCAGCTCCTGCAGGGAGGCGCCGCGTTGCAGGCGGTGAGCGTTCCCGGTCTCACCTACACGGCGGGACAGCAGCTCACCCTGCGGGTGCAGGTGTTCGGCACGGCGCCGACCACCTTGCAGGCGAAGGTGTGGGCGACGGGGCAGGCCGAGCCGGCTGCGTGGCAGGTGAGCACGACGGATGCGACGGCGGCCTTGCAGGCGTCCGGAGCCGTCGGGCTGCGCGCCTACCTCTCGGCCAGTGCGACCAGCACCCCGGCCACGGTGCGCTTCGACAACTACGGCGTGGCCGTGCTGCCGTAAGCGACCAGCGGAGCACGCGCGGGGGAGCCGGTGATCCCGGCTCCCAGCGAACGCGGGTACTATACCCGGATGCGCGAACCAGACCAGCCAGAGACTGGCCTGCCGAGAAGCAGCGACGCTGACTCGGCGAGCATCACCCCCTCACACACTCCGACGCCGGGTACGACGTCGGCCTCCGAGGCGACCCCGGGCACGCCCGCGGCCCTCGGCGGACTGCTCACGGCCATCCGCACGCATCCGCGCGCCTGGATCATCGCCGGTGCCGCTGCCGCGTTCGTGATCCTCGGCGGCGGCAGCGTCGCGCTCGGCGCCACGGTGGCGACCCCGGCGACGGCCGAGGTCGCTCCGTCTCCGTCCGCCACCCGTACCCCCACCCCGACGCCGACCCCGGTGAAGACCATCGCGAAGCCGGTCCGCGCCGTGCCGGCCGCCGTTCCCGGCGCCACCCGGGTGCGCACCTGCTCGGTCGCCGGCCTCTCGCAGGACGGCAGGCTCGGCAACCTCGAGGCGCAGGTCGTCAACGCCAAGACCGGCGAGGTGATGTTCGACCGCAACGGCGGCAAGCCCGGCCCGACGGCCAGCGTGCTCAAGACGCTCACCTCCGCCGCCGCGCTCGCCGTGCTCGGCCCCGACTACCGGGTGTCGACGCGGGTGCTGAAGACGGCCACCCCCGGCCAGATCGTGCTCGTCGGAGGCGGTGACGTGACCCTGTCGCGCCTGCCGGGCGGTCAGGACTCGTTCTACACGGGTGCCCCCAAGATGCAGGATCTGGCGGACCAGGCGAAGCAGGCTCTCGGCGGCCAGCCCGTCACCTCGATCATCGTCGACACGTCGCTGTTCGGCGGCCCGGTGTGGCAGCCGAGCTGGGACGAGCAGGAGGAGCGCGTCGTCGAGGGCTCGACCTCCTACATCACTGCGCTGCAGGTGGATGGCGACCGCGACGACCCGACGGCGATCGAGTCCCCCCGCAGCACCGACCCCGTCGGCCGCGCCGTCGCGTCGTTCCAGCAGTACCTCGGCACGAACGCGCCGGTCACGCAGGGCACGGCCCCTGGCGGCGCGCAGCAGATCGGCATCGTCCAGTCGCAGCCCGTGACCACGCTGATCGATCAGGCCATGCGCGTCTCCGACAACACGATCATGGAAGAGCTCGCCCGCCTCGTCGCGATCAAGACCGGCGCCGGCAACACCTTCGACGCCGAGAACGCCGGTGTGATCGCTGGGCTCAAGCAGTACGGCATCGACACCACGGGCATCCACATCGCCGACGGCTCCGGCCTCAGCGGCGACAACGCCGTTCCGCCGTCGTATCTCACCCGCCTCTTCATCAAGGTGCTCAATCGTGAGAACGGCCTGGGCGTCGTCTACGACGGGCTGCCGGTCTCCGGGGAGTCCGGCACGCTGGCGTCGGGTTACAACCGGTTCACCGGCGACAACGCCGCCGCCCGCGGCGCTGTTCACGCCAAGACCGGCTGGATCGACAACGGCTACACGCTGTCCGGCATCGTGGATGCGGCCGACGGCACCAAGCTGACGTTCGCCGTGTTCGCGCTCGGCCCGGTGAGCGACAATGCCAAGCAGGCCATCGACACCCTCGTCACCGGCTTCTACCATTGCGGAGACAATCTCTCCAACAACTGACGGAGGCGGCCATGAGCAGGGCCCTGTTCATCATCGACGTGCAGAACGATTTCACGGAGGGCGGGGCGCTCGGCGTCGACGGCGGGACCGCGGTGGCGCAGGCGATCACGCGGTACCTCGCCGACCATGCCGGCGAGTACAAGGTGATCTTCGCGAGCCGGGACTGGCACGACGCCGGCAACGACAACGGCGGCCACTTCGCTGCGGATGCCGAACCGGACTTCGTGACGACCTGGCCGGTTCACTGCGTGGCCGGTACGAACGGCGCCGCCTATCATTCGGATCTCAAGACCGACAAGGTGACCTACCACATCCGCAAGGGTCAGGGTGTTCCCGCCTACTCGATCTTCGAGGGGCACACCGAGGCGGGCTCGAGCGTGCACAACCTGCTCGACGAACACGGCGTCGACGTGATCGATGTCGCAGGCATCGCCACCGACTACTGCGTCCGCGCCTCGGCGCTGGATGCGCTGTCCCACGGTCAGCGCGTGCGGGTGCTCACCGACCTGGTCGCTGGTGTCGCGCCCCGCTCGTCGGAGGCGGCGCTGGCCGAGCTCGCGCATGCCGGCGCCGAGCTCGTCGACACGGGCGCCTGACGACCGGATGCGGCGACCGGCTGGCATGGTTCGAATTTGCACACTAGGCTGATTGCTTACCTAGCTAGATAAATTCGGGAGCCGGCATGAAACCTCGTCACGACTGGACTCCGCCGCGGTGGCTGCGAGTGGTTCTGCCCTCGGTGCTCATCCTGGTGTGGCTGGTGGCCGCCGGCATCGGCGGACCGACGTTCGGCAAGCTCAGCTCCGTCTCGAGCAACGACCAGGCGTCGTTCCTGCCGGCCAGCGCCGAGTCGACCGAGGTGCAGGACTGGCAGAAGAAGTTCACCGACTCGTCGGCGATCCCCGCGATCGTGGTCGTCGAGTCGACGACCGGCGCGAAGCTCGACCAGCAGCAGCTCGCAGCGCTCGGCTCGCTCGGTGAGCAGCTCGGCGACGTGGCGGGCGTGCAGGAGCCGAGCGGTGACGCGACGACGAGCGTGGCCGGGCCGATCCCGTCGTCCGACGGGCAGGCGGCCGAATTCGTGGTGCCGGTCGTCGACACCGACAACGTGAAGACGGTCGTCGCCGACCTCCGATCGGTGGTCGACGACAACCTGCCGTCCGGAACGAAGGCGTGGGTGACGGGCCCCGCCGGCCTCACCGCCGACCTGGTGAGCGCGTTCGGCGGCATCGACGGCATTCTGCTCCTCGTCGCGGTCGGTGCGGTCTTCGTCATCCTGCTGCTCGTCTACCGCTCGATCGTGCTGCCGTTCCTCGTGCTCTTCACGTCGATCTTCGCGCTGTGCGCGGCCATCCTGATCGTCTACCTGTTCGCCCTGTGGGGGTGGATCAAGCTCAGCGGGCAGAGCCAGGGCATCCTGTCGATCCTGGTGATCGGCGCGGCGACGGACTATTCGCTGCTGCTGGTCGCGCGGTTCCGCGAGTCGCTGGAGCACGTCGAATCGCGGTGGGCGGCGATCGGCCGCGCCTGGCGTGCTGCCCTCGAGCCGATCACCGCGTCGGGCGCCACGGTCATCCTGGCGCTGCTGTGCCTGCTGTTCTCCGATCTGAACTCCAACAAGAGCCTCGGGCCGATCGCCGCGATCGGCATCGTCTTCTCACTCCTGTCGGCGCTGACGCTGCTGCCGGCGCTGCTCGCGGTGTTCGGCCGCGCGGCGTTCTGGCCCTTCCGGCCGAAGTTCGTGGGCGAGCACCCGCACGAGCACAAGCACGTCGACTCGGAGCAGATCGCCGGCCTCGAGGGAATCGGCGGCCTCTGGCGGCGGGTCGGCACCCTCATCGCGCGGCGCCCGCGCGTCACCTGGATCGTCGCGCTCGTCGTGCTCGGCGCCTGCGCCCTCGGCCTGACCCAGCTTAAGGCGAACGGCGTCCAGCAGACGGATGTGGTGCTCACGCAGTCCGACGCCGTCGACGGCCAGAAAGTTCTCGCGAAGCACTTCGATGCCGGCTCCGGCAGCCCCGTCGTCATCGTGACGAAGGAGGCGGACGCCGATGCGATGCTCTCCGCAGTGAAGTCGAGCGACGGGATCGCGACGGCGACGCTGTACGCCGGCAACGTTCGGCCGTCGTCGACCGGTCAGGCGGCGCCGCCCGTGGTGGAGGACGGCCGGGTGCTGATCAACGCGACACTCGACTCGGAGGCCGACTCCGCGGCGGCCGAACACGTGGTGCGCGACCTGCGCACGACCCTGCCGGCCACTGATCCGTCGGTGCTGGTCGGCGGCGTCACGGCGATCGCCCTCGACACCAACGACACGGCCCAGAGCGACCTGCTGAAGATCATCCCGATCGTGCTGGCCGTGATCCTGGTCATCCTGATGCTGCTCCTGCGGTCGATCCTGGCTCCGGTGCTGCTGATCGCGAGCGTCGTCGTCTCGTACGCGGCTGCGCTCGGCGTCTCCGCGCTGGTGTTCGACCACGTCTTCGGTTTCCCCGGCGCCGACGCGTCGGTGCCGTTGTTCGGGTTCGTCTTCCTCGTGGCGCTCGGAGTGGATTACAACATCTTCCTCATGACGAGGGTGCGGGAGGAGTCGCTGCGGATCGGCACCCGGCCGGGCATCCTGCGAGGGCTCGGGATGACCGGCAGTGTGATCACGTCGGCCGGAGTGGTGCTCGCCGCGACCTTCGCAGCGCTCGCCGTCATCCCGATCCTGTTCCTGGTTCAGATCGCCTTCATCGTCGCGTTCGGTGTGCTCCTCGACACGGTCGTGGTGCGCTCGCTGCTGGTGCCGGCGGCGTCGTACGACATCGGCTCGGCGATCTGGTGGCCCTCGGCGCTGCGAAAGGGCAATCTGCACAAGGAGAGTGGCCGCTCCGCCCCCTAAATGGACAGGATGAGCAGCCCGCGCTGTGCGTGTTGCTCGATGCTGCTCATCCTGCGACAGTGACGGAATGACCATCACAGCTCCCGGTGCCGCCCTGCGGCCGGCCGGTGACGAGGACTCCGCCCTGCTGCGCCGGTTGTACCGCACCATGGTCACCGTTCGCAGGCTCGATCTCGACGGGGTCGCGATGCAGCGCCAGGGGATCGTTCCCGGCTATGCGCCGATGCGGGGGCAGGAGGCGGCCCAGGTCGGCAGCGCCGCGGCCCTCGACCTGCGCCTCGACTTCGCGTTCCCCACCTACCGCGAGCTCGGCGTCGCGGTGACGATGGGCGTCGACCCTGTCGCGTACCTCGCATCGCACCAGGGCGCTTGGCACGGCGGGCTCTGGGATGCCGCGGCCGCACGCCTCGCGCCGATCAACGCCGTCGTCGGCGGGGCCGTCACACACGCGGTCGGCTGGGCTCTCGGGGCCAAGCTCGACCGCAACGGCGGCTGCGCGATCGCTTACTTCGGCGACGGCGCCAGCTCGCAGGGCGACATCCACGAGGCGATGAACACCGCAGGCGTCTCGCAGCTGCCGGTGGTGTTCTTCTGCCAGAACAACGGCTGGGCGATCTCCGTACCGACGTCGAAGCAGGTGGCGGGCGGCTCCGTCGCCGCGCGTGCAGCAGGGTACGGGATGCCGGGCGTGCGCGTCGACGGCAACGATGTGCTCGCCGTGCACGAGGCCACGATCGAGGCGCTGGAGCGTGCCCGCACCGGCGGCGGGCCGACGGTGATCGAGGCGATGACCTACCGGTCGGGCCCGCACTCGACCTCCGACGACCCCGGCCGCTATCGCACCCTCGACGAGGAGCAGAGCTGGCTCGCCCGCGATCCCCTCGCGCTGTGCGAAGATCGCCTGCGCGCCACGGGCACGGTCGACGACGACTTCTTCGCCGAGGTGTCCGACACGGCGAACGCCCTCGCCGAGCGGGTGCGCGCGGACGTCGCGGCCCTGGGCGGCCGCCCGGGCGAGGAGATGTTCGACTTCGTGTTCTCCGATCCGCCGGCCGCGCTTCTCGGGCAGCGCCGGGCCTGGGAGGACACCCGCCGTGGCTGAGGTGATGACGATGCAGCGCGCACTCAACCGCGCGCTCGACGACGCGCTCGCCGCCGACGAGCGCACCCTGGTGTTCGGCGAGGACGTGGGGACGCTCGGCGGGGTGTTCCGCGTGACGGACGGGCTGCACGCCAAGTACGGCGAGGAGCGGGTGTTCGACACGACGCTCGCCGAATCCGGGATCATGGGCATGGCGGTCGGCCTGGCGATGGCCGGCTGGCGTCCGGTTCCGGAGATCCAGTTCGACGGCTTCTCGTACCCGGCGATCGACCAGATCGTGAACCAGGTCGCGCGCATGCACTATCGCAGTCGCGGCGCCTTCGAGATGCCGATCACGCTGCGCCTGCCGAGTTTCGGCGGCATCCGGGCTCCCGAGCATCACGGGGAGAGCCTCGAGGCGCTCTTCGCGCACGTTCCCGGCCTCAAGGTGGTCGCGCCCTCGTCGCCCGCCGAGGCCTACACGCTGCTGCGGCAGGCGATCGAGGATTCCGATCCGGTCATCTTCATGGAGCCGAAATCCCGGTACTGGCACAAGGCGACGGTCGAGACCGAGGAGTGGGACGAGCGGCTGCCCGTCGGGACGTCCCGCGTGGTCCGGCCGGGCAAGCACGTCACGCTCGTGGCCTGGGGCGCGATGGTCTCGCGCTGCTTGCAGGCAGCGGAACTGGGCGCGGAGGACGGTGTCGAGATCGAGGTGGTCGACCTGCGCTGGCTGAAGCCGATCGACGCGGACGGTCTCGCCGCATCCGTGTCGCGCACCCGGCGTGCCGTCGTGGTGCACGAGGCGCCGCTCACGGCCGGCCTCGGAGGCGAGGTGAGCGCGCTCATCACCGAACGCTGCTTCGACGACCTGCGGGCGCCGGTGCAGCGGGTGACCGGCTGGGACGTGCCGTATCCCTCCCCGGTGCTCGAAGACGAGTACCTGCCGACCATCGACCGGATCCTCGACGCCGTGCAGAAGACTCTGGAGTACCGCCGTGGCTGAGATCACATTCGCCCTGCCCGACCTGGGCGAAGGGCTGCAGGAGGCGACCGTGCTGGAATGGCTCGTCGCCGAAGGGGACTTCGTCGAGCGCAACGCGCCGCTCGTCGAGGTGGAGACGACCAAGTCGGCTGTCGAGCTTCCGTCGCCGCAGTCGGGCACGATCAGCCGGTTCCACGCCGACGAGGGCGCGACGCTCGAGGTCGGGGCCCCGCTCATCACGTTCACGGTGAGCGACGACCAGGCCGGCATCGTCGGAACGGTTCCCGTCGAGGAGGCCCCAGCGCGTCGTGTCCGGCTGCGTTTGCCGGAGGATTGAGTCGTGAGCTTCGCAGAGACCCCCGCGGGACTGATCGCGTACGAGCGGCACCCGGGTGTGCATCCGGTGCTGCTGGTGCACGGCTTTGCGACGAACGGCGCCCTGACCTGGGAGTCGACGGGCTGGGTGCGGGCGCTCGCCGAGGCAGGGCGGGGTGCCATCGTTCCCGACCTGCGGGGACACGGTGCGAGCTCTGCTCCGCACGACCCGAGCGCATACTCGCCCGAGCTGCTCGCCGGCGACCTGCTCGCCGTGCTCGACGCCGAGGGCCTCGACCGCGTCGACGTGATCGGCTACTCGATGGGCAGCTGGGTCGCCCTCGCGCTGGTGGGCCTTGCGCCCTCGCGCGTGCGGCGTCTCGTCGTCGGGGGAGTGGGCACGGTGGAGCAGTTCGCGCGCTGGGGGGTCGAGGCCGTGCGGTCGTCGCTGCTCGACGGCGTCGATCCGGTCTCGCTCGCGGAGTCGCCGCTCGCGCCGCTGCTGGCGTCGCTGCGCCAGGCGCCGGGCGTGGACCGCGATGCGCTCGCAGCCTGCGTGTCCGGCATGGCCGAGCATCCGCTGCCGCTGGCCTCCACGGTTCCGACCATGCTGGTGGTCGGCGACGCGGATCCGGTGACCGAGGGACGCGACGAAGCGGCCGCCGCGCTCCGCGCCGAACTCGTCGTGCTGCCCAAACGCAACCACGTCACCACCTTGAGCGCGCGTGGTTTCAAGCAGGCTGCGCTGCCCTTCTTGGAGTCCGCTGGCAGCCTGTAGCCGATCGCCTCCAGCGGACGTAACATGTGCGAGGACCGAAGGAGGCCGCATGGCGATCGACAAGCTGGATGCCGACCTGATCGCATTGCTCACCGACGAGCCGCGCCTCGGGGTCTTCGAGGCCTCCCGTCGGCTCGGCGTCGCCCGGGGCACGGTCCAGGCCAGACTCGACCGCCTGATGCGCTCGGGGGTCATCCGGGATTTCGCCCCGACCGTCGACAGTGTCGCGCTCGGCTATCCGGTCACCGCGTTCGTCACGGCGGAGATCGCGCAGGGAGACACGGACGCGAAGGTCGTCGAGCATCTGCGCGGCATCCCGGAGGTGCTCGAGGTGCACACGATCACGGGCGCCGGCGACCTGATGATCAGGGCCGTCGCCCGGTCGAACGCCGACCTGCAACGCGTGATCGACCGGATCGTCAGCGATCCGAACATCGCACGCACGTCGACCGTGATCGCGCTGGCGACCAAGATCGACCACCGGTCGGTGCCGTTGGTATCGGCCTCGGCCGAGGCCTGACGGCGACACGGCGGCCGCTGACGACCGACCACCCAGGACCGACGAGCGCCCGGCGGCCACGGACCCGGGCCCCATGGACACGATAGGAATCGAGGACGACGCATGGACGAGAACACGCTGCTCGAGCAGGTGCCCGACCGCCTCTTCATCGGGGGCGACTGGGTCGAGGGGAGTGCCGGACGCTTCGACGTGACAGACCCGGCGACGGGGCGCACGATCAAGACTATCGCCGATGCCTCCGTCGACGACGGGCGCCGCGCGCTCGACGCCGCCGTCGCCGCCGCCGACGACTGGGCCGCCACGGCACCGCGCGCCCGCGGAGAGATCCTGCGCCGGGCGTTCGACCTGCTGCAGGAGCGGCGCGACGAGTTCGCGCTGCTGATGACGCTCGAGATGGGCAAGCCGCTCGCCGAGGCGAACGGCGAGGTGACCTACGGCGGCGAATTCCTCCGCTGGTTCAGCGAGGAGGCCGTGCGCATCGCCGGCCGCTACGGCACGAATCCCGAGGGTACCGGGCGCATGATCGTCTCCCAGCACCCCGTGGGGCCGTGCTACCTGATCACGCCGTGGAACTTCCCGCTGGCGATGGCCACCCGCAAGATCGCTCCGGCGCTCGCCGCGGGCTGCACGGTGGTCGTGAAGCCCGCGGAGCTCACCCCGCTGACAACCCTGTACGTCGCGAAGCTCTTCGCCGACGCCGGCCTCCCCGCCGGGGTGCTCAACGTGATCACCACGACGACCTCCGGAAAGGTGTCCGGCCCGATCATCGCCGACCCGCGTCTGCGCAAGCTCTCGTTCACGGGCTCGACCGAGGTCGGCCGCGCGCTGCTGAAACAGGCCGCCGACAACGTTCTGCGCACGTCGATGGAACTCGGCGGCAATGCGCCGTTCGTCGTGTTCGACGACGCCGACCTCGACAGGGCGGTCGAGGGCGCGATGCTGGCGAAGTTCCGCAACATCGGGGAGGCGTGCACCGCGGCCAACCGGTTCATCGTGCACGAGTCGGTCGCCGACGAGTTCGCCACGCGGGTGACCGAGCGCGTGAAGGCGATGCGTGTCGGCCGCGGCACGGAGCCCGGCGTGACCATCGGTCCGCTGATCAACGAGGACGCGGTCGAGAAGGCGGCCAGCCTGCTCGACGACGCGGTGCGTCGCGGCGCGCGAGTGCTCGCCGGCGGTTCCCGGGTCGAGGGCGCCGGAACGTTCTTCGAGCCGACCGTGGTGACGGATGTGCCGCCGGGCAGCGAGATCCTGCGCGAGGAGATCTTCGGCCCCGTGCTCTCGATCGTGCGGTTCTCCGACGAGGACGAGGCCGTGCGGATCGCGAACAACACCGAGTTCGGGCTGGTCGGATACGTGTTCACCCGCGATCTCGCCCGCGGGCAGCGGATGATCGACCGGCTGCAGACCGGCATGATGGGCCTCAACGTCGGGGTCGTGTCGAACGCGGCCGCTCCGTTCGGCGGTGTCAAACAGTCCGGACTCGGACGCGAAGGCGGCCTCGAGGGCATCCACGAATACCTCTCGACGAAGTACACCCTCACGCCCGACCCGTTCGGAGCCTGACGATGGCGAGCATGGCGGCGCAGGCCGCAGTGAACCGCGACACGACGGATGCCGTGATCGTGGATGTCGTGCGCACCCCGTCCGGGCGAGGCAAGCCGGGCGGAGCGCTGTCCGACATCCACCCGGCCGACCTGCTCGCGGGCGTGCTCGTCGAACTGCTGCGCCGCAACGACCTCGATCCGGCGCTGGTCGACGACGTGATCGGCGGGTGCGTCACCCAGTCGGGCGAGCAGGCGGGCAACATCACGCGCACCGCCGTGCTGAGCGCCGGATTCCCCGAGAGCGTGCCCGCCGTGACCGTCGACCGGCAGTGCGGGTCGAGCCAGCAGGCGGCGGCCTTCGCGGCGCAGGGGGTGCGGGCCGGCGCCTACGACATCGTGATCGCCTGCGGTGTCGAATCGATGAGCCGCGCACCTCTCGGCTCGAACGTCGGTGGCGCCTCGCTCGGCGGTGCGCTGCTCGCGCAGCGGTATCCCGACGGGCTCGTGAACCAGGGCGTGGCCGCCGAGCTGATCGCTCAGCAGTGGGGGATCGAGCGGGATGCGCTGGACGCGTTCGCGGCACGCTCCCACCAGCGAGCGGCGACCGCCGTGGCATCCGGGGCCTTCGAGAACGAGCTCATCCCGGTGCCGACGCCCGACAGCGGAAGTGTGACAGCCGACGAGACGATCCGCCCGTCGACCTCCCCCGAGGCTCTGGCTGCGCTCTCCCCGTCGTTCCGCACGGACCGGCTCGCCGAGCGGTTCCCGCACCTCGACTGGCGGATCACCCCGGGCAACTCCTCCCCGCTCACGGACGGGGCGTCGGCGGCGCTCATCATGAGCGCCGCGGCGGCCGAACGACTCGGCCTGCGCCCGCGCGCGCGGTTCCACTCGTTCGCCGTCGCCGGCAGCGATCCGCTGCTCATGCTGACGGGCATCCTGCCCGCGACGCGCAAGCTGCTCGACCGCAGCGGCGTGCGCATCGACGAGATCGACGCGTACGAGGTGAATGAGGCGTTCGCGCCCATCCCGTTGCTGTGGCTGCGCGAGTTCGACGCGGATCCCGCGCGCCTGAACCCGCGCGGTGGCGCCATCGCGCTCGGCCACGCGCTCGGCTCGTCGGGCACCCGCCTGCTCGGCACACTGGTCAACGAGCTCGAGGCGACGGGCGGCCGCTACGGGCTGCAGACGATGTGCGAGGGCGGCGGAACCGCGAACGCCACGCTCATCGAGATCCTCCGCTGACTACCGACCCCGATCCGACCACCGACCCCGAAGGGACCCACTCCATGAACATCGACGGATGCTCCGCCATCGTCACCGGCGCGGCGAGCGGACTCGGCAATGCCACCGCCCGCGCCCTCACCGAGGCGGGAGCGCACGTCGTCGTGCTCGACCTGCCCCGCTCGGAGGGGGAGAAGGCGGCGACGGCGCTCGGCCCGACCGCTCGCTTCGTCGCGGCCGACGTCGCCGACGAGGAGCAGGTGCAGGCCGCGGTGGACGTCGCGACGTCGCTCGCGCCGCTGCGCGTCGTCGTGAACTGCGCGGGCATCGCGACCGCGACCAAGGTGCTGGGACGCGACGGCCTGCATCCGCTCGACCTCTTCGAGCGCGTGCTCAGGGTCAACGTGGTCGGAACGTTCAACGTGGTGCGGCTCGCGGCGGCGGCGATGGCGCAGACCGAGCCCGTGGGGGAGGAGCGCGGCGTGATCGTGAACACGGCGTCCGTCGCCGCGTTCGACGGGCAGATCGGCCAGGCCGCGTACTCAGCCTCCAAGGGCGGGGTGGCAGCGATGACGCTTCCGCTCGCCCGCGAGTTCGCGCGGAGCCTCATCCGGGTCGTCACGATCGCCCCCGGCATCTTCGAGACGCCCATGATGGCCGGGCTCCCGCAGGCCGCCCAGGACTCGCTGGCGGCGCAGGTGCCGCATCCGTCGCGACTCGGCAAGCCGTCGGAGTACGCGTCGCTGGTGCGTCACATCGTCGGCAACCCGATGCTGAACGGCGAGGTCATCCGGCTCGACGGCGCCATCCGGATGCAGCCCAAATAGGGCCGTCCTCCGCGGCGGCTCGGCTCACGACGCCGAGTGCGCCTCCAGGAACGAGTAGACCTCGGTGTCGTCGACGCCGGGGAACGAACCGGACGGCAGCGGCGAGAGGATGTGCGCGTGCAGCCGCGCGCTGGGCCACGCCTGACCGGCCCAGCGGCTGGCGAGCCCCGCAGCCGGTCGCTTGCAGCACGACTCGTCCGGGCAGCGCGACTCTGCCCTTACGGTCGTCTCGCGGCCGCGGAACCACTTCGCCTGCGCGAACGGCACGCCGACGCTGATCGAGAAGCCTCCGGCCGAGGTGCTGCCCGTCTGCGTCGCGCACCAGTAGGTGCCCGCCGGTGTGTCCGTGTACTGGTAGAGCTCCGTCGTGCGGTTCGTGTGGGTGAAAGCGGTGCGTGCGCCCCACTTGCGGCAGACCACCTGGCCCTCGATCGAGCCGGTGACGTCCGTCGGGAGCGGCAGTCCGTCGTTCTCGTAGCCCTTGTAGAGGGCCCCGTCGTCGCCAACGCGCAGAAAGTGCAGCGTCATGTCGAGGTGGCTGGTGGCGAGGTTGGTCAGGCGCAGCGCCGCCGCCTCATGCGTGACGCCGAACGCATCACGGAAGTCCTCGACGGCGAGATCGCGCTCCTGCTTCGCCTGCTGCAGGAAGGCGACAGCGGCCTCCCGCGGCATCAGGCAGCACGCGGCGAAGTAGTTGATCTCGAGGCGCTGACGCAGGAAGTCGGCGTAACTGTCCGGCCGCTCGTGGCCGAGCAGGCGGTGCGCCATCGCCTGCAACGCCATCGACCGCAGGCCGTGGCCGCCCGGGATGCTCGCCGGTGGCAGGTAGATGCGCCCGCTGGCGAGGTCGGTGATCGACCGCGCCGAGTGCGGCAGGTCGTTGACGTAGATGAGATCGAAGCCGAGCTGCTCGGCCATCACGCTCACCTCGCGGTGGGTCAGTGCTCCGCGCGTGTGACCGGAGGCCCGCACCCGCTCCTCGGCGAGCTCCTCGATCTCGGGGATGTAATTGTTCTGCGCCCGCATCCGCTCGCGCAGTTCGGTGTTGGCCCGCCGGGCCTCCTCGGGGGTGGCGATCGCCTCGGTCGCCCGCCGGCTCAGCTCGCGGTGCAGGCCGACGATGGCCTCGAGCGTCTCGGTCGGGGTGCCCTTCGTCGGCTTGACCGGCGGGAGGCCGAGCGACGCGTACAGGGAGCCGCGCTGCAGGCGGGCGAGCTCGATCTCGAGGGCCGAGCGCGCATCCGGTGGCTCGGGGGAGAGCAGATCGGCCAGCTGCACGCCGAGTGAGGCCGCGATGGTGGTGAGCATGCTGATGCGCGGTTCTCGGCGCCCGTTCTCGATGAGGGAGAGCTGGCTGGCGGCGACGCCCGCGCGCGCGCCGAGCTCGTCGAGCGTGAGGCCGGCGGCCGTGCGGAAGTGACGGATGCGATGACCGAGCGTCGCGACATCGGTGGCTGACGAGTCCATGCCTTCACGATAGCGAAAGAATCGTGATTCTTTCCAGGGTCCGGATGCTCTCAGCGGTCGATTTCTCTCGCAAGCTGGATTCAGAGCCGATATTTCGACCGAGAGGAACCCGAATGTCCATCGCGGAGCTGCCCTTCACCGACACGGAACGCGGCGCTGACCCCGTCCCGGAGTCCGCCGCCGATCGCCCGGCTCACGGTCTCGACGACCTGCGGGCGTGGGTCGATGAGATCGCCGCGCTCACCGAGCCCGACGAGGTGGTCTGGTACGACGGGTCGCTGCGCGAGGCCGACCGGCTCACCAAGCTGCTGGTGGCCGAGGGCAAGCTGATCCGGCTCAACCCCGAATGGCGGCCGAACAGCTTCCTCGCCCGCACCGATCCCGGCGACGTCGCGCGCGTCGAGGACCGCACCTTCATCTGCTCGGACGACGAACAGGATGCCGGCCCCACCAACAACTGGCGCGAGCCGTCCACGATGCGCGCCGAGCTCCGCGAGGTCTTCGCCGGCAGCATGCGCGGGCGCACGTTGTACGTCGTCCCGTTCTCGATGGGTCCTGTCGGCGGGCCGATCTCGCAGCTCGGCGTGCAGCTCACCGACTCCGCCTACGTCGCGGTCAGCCTGGGCACGATGACGCGCGTGACCGACGACGTGCTCGCCCTCATCGACGCCGGCGCACCCTGGGTCGCGACGGTGCACAGTGTCGGCTACCCGCTCGTCGACGATCACGACCACCGCCGCGACGACGTCGCCTGGCCGTGCAACGAGACCAAGTACATCGTGCAGTTCCCGGAGACCCGCGAGATCTGGTCGTACGGATCGGGCTACGGCGGCAACGCCATCCTGGCCAAGAAGTGCTTCGCCCTGCGCATCGCGTCGGTGATGGCCCGCGACGAGGGCTGGCTCGCCGAGCACATGCTGATCGTCAAGGTCACCTCGCCGGAGGGCCGTGCGTACCACCTGGCGGCCGCCTTCCCGTCTGCGTGCGGCAAGACCAACCTCGCGATGCTGCGGCCGAGCATCCCGGGCTGGACCGTGGAGACGATCGGCGACGACATCGCCTGGCTGCGTCAGGGTCCGGATGGCCGGCTGCGCGCGATCAACCCGGAGGCGGGCTTCTTCGGGGTGGCCCCCGGCACCGGTCCGTCGACCAACGCGACCGCCGTGGACACGCTCTGGGGCAACACGATCTTCACGAACGTCGCCCTGCGCGACGACGGCGACGTCTGGTGGGAGGGGCTCACGGAGCAGCCGCCGGCGCACCTGATCGACTGGCGCGGCGAGGACTGGACGCCGGACTCGGGTCGCCCGGCCGCGCATCCGAACTCGCGGTTCACCGTGTCGGCGGCGCAATGCCCGGCCATCGCCGACGACTGGGACGCCTTCGACGGCGTGCCGATCGACGCCATCCTGT
Organism: Leifsonia poae; assembly: GCF_027921845.1. Lineage (GTDB taxonomy): Bacteria > Actinomycetota > Actinomycetes > Actinomycetales > Microbacteriaceae > Leifsonia > Leifsonia poae. The sequence continues at coordinate 15,715 of NZ_BSEN01000011.1, read as the reverse complement.
TCGGCGGGCGCCGTGCGACCAACGTGCCGCTCGTCTCCCAGGCCCGCGACTGGAGGCACGGGGTGTTCCTCGGGGCGACCATCTCGTCGGAGCAGACCGCGGCGGCCGAGGGCACGGTCGGCGAGCTGCGCCGCGACCCGTTCGCGATGCTGCCGTTCTGCGGGTACAACATGGCCGATCACTGGGGGCACTGGCTGGCGGTGGGGGAGAAGCTGGGTGGCGACGCACCCGCGGTGTTCCAGGTGAACTGGTTCCGCAAGGGCGACGACGGGTCGTACCTGTGGCCGGGGTTCGCGGAGAACGCGCGGGTGATCGAGTGGATCGTGCGCCGGATCGAGGGTGAGGCGGGCGCGGTCCAGACGCCGATCGGACGCCTGCCGATCGCCGACGAACTCGACCTCGACGGCCTCGACCTCGCCCCGGATGCCGTCGACGCGCTCTTCCGCGTCGACCAGGATTCGTGGCTCGCGGAGTGCGATCTCACCGAGGAGTTCTTCGACCGCTTCGGCGGCCGCGTTCCGCCTGCTCTCCGCGCCGAGCTCGCCTCGCTCCGGTACCACCTCCGCTGAGCCCACCGCGATCGAGTCCGGGAGAAATCGCACTCCTCATCCCGAGGACCGCGATTTCTCCCGGACTCGATCGCGTCGGCCTAGACGAGCAGCTGGTGCTTGGCGAGGTCGCGGTAGAGCGGCGTCGTCTCGACGAGCTCGGAGTGCGTGCCGGTGCCGATGACGCGGCCGTGGTCGAGTACGACGATCTGGTCGGAGTCGACGACGGTCGACAGCCGGTGCGCGATCACGATCAGCGTGCGGTCGACGGCAACGGCGTCGATCGCCTCGCGCATCAGCTGCTCGTTGCGCCCGTCGAGGCTCGAGGTCGACTCGTCGAGCAGCAGCACGGGCGGCGCCGCGAGCAGCGCTCTTGCAATTGCGAGCCGCTGGCGCTCGCCACCGGAGAGCATGATCCCGTCTTCGCCGACCGGCGCGCTGAGCCCGAGGTCGTTGCGCTCGAGCACCTCGGTCAGGTTGACCGCGTGCAGCACGTCGATGCACTCCGCGTCCGTCGCGTCCGGCGCTGACAGCGTGAGGTTGTCGCGCAGGGAGCCGGCGAGCACCGGGGCGTCCTGCTCCACGTAGCCGATCTGCGCGCGCAGCGCCGTGCGGTCGAGCGTCCGGATGTCCAGTCCGCCGAACTTCACGGCGCCCTCGGCAGGGTCGTAGAACCGCTCGATCAGCGACAGGATGGTCGACTTGCCCGCGCCGGACGGCCCGACGAGGGCCGTGCGCTTGCCGCGCGGGGCCGCGAAGTCGACGCCGTGCAGCACGCCGCCCTGCCGGTGCCGCGGAGCGTCGGCCGACCCGATGCCTGCCGCCGCCTCGGCCTCCGCCACGACGTCCTCGCCACTGAGTGCGCCGAGCACGGGCCGGTCGTCACCGAGCGCGACCCGGGCGGGGTCCGACGGCTCCTCTTTCACCGCGGAGTCCGGGTAGGCGAAGTGCACCCCGGCGAACTCGATCGCGGGTGCGTCGGGTGCGAGGCCCTCGTTGGCGGCGCCGACGGTCATCGCGAGCGGCGCGATCTCGCGGTCGAACTGGTCCTCCGTCGGCAGGTCGATGATCTCCTGGATGCGCCCCAGCGCTCCGAGCGCGGCGTTCACGGCGGTCACCGCGCCGAACGCCTGGCCCAGCGGCAGGATCATCATGAACAGGAACAGGATGAACGCCACGAGGTTCGCCACCGTGATGGCCCCGCTCGCCACGCGGAAGCCGCCGACGCCGAGCACCACCAGGAACGACACCTGCATCGCGATGCCGGCCACGGGAACCACGAGTGCCGAGATCTTGGCGACCGTGATCCCCATCTTCCAGGCGCCGGTGGCGTCGTTCTCGATGGAGGCGATCTCGCGATCGGTCGCGTTCGAGGCGCGGATCGTGCGCACCGAGCTGATCGCCCGCTCGACCGACGCGGCCAGATCGCCGACCTTGTTCTGCGCCTTCTGGCTCGCCACCCGGATGCGCCCCGACAGCAGGGTCACGACGACGATCGACACCGCGATGACGAGCACCGTGAGGCCGAGGAGCACCGGGTCGATGATCAGCATCGCGATGAGCGCGCCGACGAAGGTGAGCGCTCCGCCGATCGCTTCGACGAGTCCCTGGGTCAGAACCGCGCGCAGCAGCGTGGTGTCGGAGCCGACACGCGAGACGAGGTCTCCCGTGCGGCGGGTGTCGAACTCGCTGATCGGAAGGCGCAGCATCCGGCCGACCAGGCGGCGCCGCGACGAGAGCACGACGCCCTCGCCCGTGCGCTGCAGCAGGTAGTGCTGGTAGCCGGAGATCAGGCCGGAGACGATGACCAGGATGACGAGGAGCCAGACCAGCCCGCCGAGGGGCTGCTGCTTGCCGACCACCTCGATGACCTGGCTGACGAGCAGCGGCTGCGCGAGGCTCGCGGCGGCGCCGAGGATGCTCAGCACGATCACGATCGAGAGCACGGCGCGGTGCTCGAGCAGGTAGGGGAGGAGCTGGCTGAAGCGGGCGCGGGGGCCCTCGTCGCCGTCTTTCGCCGGGCGGCCGAAGCGGCGGCGCGGAGTGGTGGTCTTTTCGGTGCTCATGTCGGTTTCGTTCGTTCCGTATCGGGATTCGGGGGTGCGCCGGTCGGGGAGGGGTGCAGACGCTACATTCGACCGTACTTCTTGTGAACTGCTTGTTTGCTCACACCGAGGGCGAGCGCGATGAGCTGCCAGGTCGCGTTGGCGTTGCGCGCGCGCCGCACAGCAGCGGATTCGACGCGGTCGAGTTCGCTGCGGAGTTTCGCGATCGCGCGCAGGGCAACGATGGGGTCGTCGGATCCGGCATCGCCGGCGAGGGTGTGGATGGTGCTGACGTCCATGCGGTCAACGCTAGTTGACGAGGACCCCAGCGTCAACCTGGATTGACTTCGCTCGCCGCGAACGGGTGCACGAGCCTCGTCAGCGCTGCACCTGGCTCAGCAACCACCGGTGCGCTAGGTTCGGCACAAGTGATCCAGGCTGTCGAGAGGGGAACGACGTGAACGGTGTCATCGGGGAGATCCTGCCCAGCGCGCTCGGGGTGGCGATCAGTCCGATCCCCATCATCGCGGCGATCCTGATGCTCCTCTCGCCCAAGGCGCGCGGTACCAGCGTCGGCTTCATGATCGGCTGGCTCCTCGGCATCGTGGTCGCGGTCGTGGTGTTCACCCTGCTCTCCGCGGTGATCCCGGCGGCCGACCCGTCCGCCTCCAAGCCGATCGCCGGCGTGATCAAGATCATCCTCGGGCTCGCGCTGCTCCTGCTGGCCTGGAGCCAGTGGCGCAAGCGCCCGCACGCGGGGGAGACGGCGGCGACACCGAAGTGGATGTCCGCCATCGACTCCATGAAGCCGGCCGCCGCTCTCGGCCTCGGCTTCCTGCTCGCGGCCGTCAACCCCAAGAACCTGCTGATGGCGGTCGCCGGAGGCCTCGCGATCGGCGGTTCGGGCATCGCCGTCGGCCAGCAGGTGATCGCGATCGTGATCTTCGTCCTCATCGCGGCGTGCACCGTCGTGATCCCGGTCGTCGCCTACCTCCTGGCGTCGGCCAAGATGGCCGGCCCGCTCGACGCGCTGCGCGTCTGGCTCCTCGCGAACAACGCGACGATCATGACGGTTCTGCTGCTCGTGATCGGGGTCGTGCTGATCGGCAAGGGCATCGCCGACTTCTGACCTGCCGGGCCCCTGGCAATGTCGGCGCATCGGGCTAGTGTTCTGAACTATGCCGACGCCCGTCATCACCGCGAACAACCTCGTCAAGAAGTACAAGGAGTTCGCCGCTGTCAACGGAATCAGCTTCGAGGTCGATTCCGGGGAATCGTTCGGCCTGCTCGGGCCCAACGGTGCCGGTAAGTCCACCACGATGCGCATGGTGGGCGCGGTCTCCACCCGCACCGACGGCGAGCTGAGCATCCTGGGCCTCGACCCCGATCGCTACGGTCCCGAGATCCGGTCGCAGCTGGGCGTCGTGCCCCAGGCCGACAACCTCGACACCGAGCTGAGGGTGCGCGACAACCTCATCGTCTACGGCCGCTACTTCGGCCTGCCCGGCGCACGGGTGCGCAAGCGCGCCGACGAACTCCTCGAGTTCGCACAACTTCAAGACAAGGCCAAGGCGAAGGTCGACGACCTCTCCGGCGGCATGAAGCGGCGTCTCACGATCGCCAGGGCGCTCATCAACGACCCGCGCATCCTGCTGCTCGACGAACCGACGACCGGCCTCGACCCGCAGGCCAGGCACATCCTGTGGGACCGCCTGTTCCGGCTCAAGGAGCAGGGCACCACTCTCGTGCTCACGACGCACTACATGGACGAGGCGGAGCAGCTCTGCGATCGACTCGTCGTGGTCGACAAGGGCACCATCATGGCGGAGGGCGCGCCCGCTGCGCTCATCCGGCAGTATTCGTCGCGCGAGGTGCTCGAGGTGCGGTTCGGCTCGGAACGCAACGCCGACGTGGCCGGCCAGCTCGGCGGCATCGGGGAGCGCATCGAAGTGCTGCCCGACCGCATCCTCGTCTACAGCGACGACGGCGAGGCGGAGCTCACCCGCATCACCGAGCGCGGGCTGCATCCGATCACGAGCCTGGTGCGACGGTCGAGCCTCGAAGACGTGTTCCTGCGACTCACCGGCCGGAGTCTGATCGAATGACCGAGCTCTCGACGGCCTCGCCGGATGCCCGCGTCGCCATCGCCGGCGCCGTCAAGCCGCGGCGGTTCGGCGCCTGGTACGTCGCGGAGCACCGCTTCCGGGTGATGCGCTCGTACCTGCAGACCGTGCTGATGACGGCCTTCGGGTACCCGCTGCTCTACCTCTTCGCCATGGGGATCGGGCTGGGCAGCCTGGTCAGCCACAACCTCGGCGATGAGGGCGTCGACGGTGTGAGCTACCTCGCCTTCGTCGCGCCGGCGCTCCTCTGCACCGCCGCCGTCACCATCGCGAGCGAGGAGTTCACCTATCCGGTGATGCTCGGCTTCAAGTGGAACCCCACCTTCTACGGCATGAACGCCGCGCCGATCGCACCCGGGCAGATCATCGACGGCATCGTGATCTCCGTGGTCGCCCGCCTGCTCGCGGCCAGCATCATCTACTACGCCGTGATGCTGCTGTTCGGCGCGGTGCCGCTGCCCACCGGGTTCCTGGCCATCCCGGTCGCCGTACTCGGCGGCCTCGCCTTCGGCGTCCCCGTGATGGCGTACGTCGCCACGCTGGAGCAGGACACCGGCCAGCTCGCGATGCTGATGCGCTTCGTGCTGCTGCCGATGACGTTGTTCTCCGGCACGTTCTTCCCGCTGTCGTCGATGCCCCCGTTCCTGCAGTGGATCGGCTGGATCTCACCGCTGTGGCACTCCACGGAGCTGGCGCGCGTCTTCACCTACGGGTCGCCGGAGCCGATCTGGCTCACGATCACGCACGTGCTCTATCTGAGTGCGCTGTTCGTCGGCTTCTGGATGTGGACCCGGCGCATCGCCGCGAGGAGGTTGAACAAGTGACCGTCACCGACGAGAAGCTGATCGCCTCCGTCTCGCACACACGGCCGTTGCGTTCGCTGTACGCCGGAAACGCGTCGGCGGTCATGCAGCGCGGGTGGCTGGCGACGCGCAGCACCAACTGGCTGGTCGTGGTCTCCGGCTTCTTCGAGCCGATCTTCTATCTGCTCTCGCTCGGCATCGGCCTCGGCGCGCTCGTCGGCGACGTGGTGACCTCGACCGGGCAGCCGGTCTCGTACGCCGCCTTCATCGCACCGGCCCTGCTGGCCACGGCGGCGATGAACGGCGCGGTCTACGACTCCACCTGGAACGTCTTCTTCAAGATGCACTTCGCGAAGCTCTACGAGGGGATGCTCGCCACGTCGCTCGGGCCGCTCGACGTGGCGCTGGGGGAGATCCTCCTCGCCCTCGCCCGCGGGGCGCTGTACGCGGTCGGCTTCATGTTGGTGATGCAGGTCCTCGGACTGAACCTGTCGTGGTGGGCGATCCTCGCGCTGCCGGCGGTCCTGCTGATCGCGTTCGGCTTCGCCAGCTTCGGGATGGGCATCACCAGTTACATGAAGACGTTCCAGCAGATGGACTGGATCAACTTCATCATGCTGCCGATGTTCCTGCTGTCAGCCACCTTCTACCCGATCACGGTGTATCCGGAGGGCATCCAGTGGGTCATCCGGGCCATGCCGCTCTGGCAGGGCGTGGAGCTCGTGCGCGGGCTCACGACCGGGGCGGTGTCGTGGGGACTGCTCTGGCACGTGCTCTATTTCGCGGTGATGATCGCACTGGGGCTCATCCTGACCACGCGGCGGCTGCGCACGCTGTTCCTCGACTGAGGAGCGGGCAGCGAGGAGCGCTGTGGCGCTCCGATCGGGCTCACGCCTCGAGGTAGAAGTTCTCTGCGGGCGCGGCCGACCAGACGTCGAACGGGTCGTCGGCGACCGCCCCGAACATGCGCGGAGCCGCGGCTTCGAACGCCTCGCGCGACTCCCACATCGCGATGCCCACGAGCCGGGGACCGTCGATCTCGCTCCAGGCGTTGATCCGGATCAGGCCGGGCGATCCGGTGGCGGCTGCGTCGACGCGCCCCATCGAGGCGCGCAGTGCGTCGCGGTGCTCCGGCTTCGGATGGTGGATCGCCATGTGCGTGAACATCACGCCCCCGCGTCGCCGGCCCGCGCGGCGCTCTCGCCGTCCTGCGCGGCGCTCTCGCCGAACCAGCCGAGCAGCTCGACCCATCCCGAGCTGTAGCCGCCCAGGCTGTCGCGATGCCCCGCGGTGTCCCAGCCGCCATGCCGCACGGTGACCAGGGTCGCGTCGTCGCCGTCGGCGTCGAACCGCACGTCGACGGTCGTGAACGCCTCCGGCTCCCAGCTCGCCTCACGCCAGGTGAAGCCAAGCAGCTCTGCCGGCTCCCACGCCGTCACCCGGCCGATCTCGTAGGCGCCGTCGTCGTACACCTCCAGCAGACGACCGCCGACGCCCGGCTCGAACTCGAGCCGCAGGCCGCGTGCCGCGTCGTTCCAGTAGTGCGTGCCACGCCGCCACCAGCCGCCGATCTGCTCGGTGAACACCCGGAACGCCACCGCAGGCGGCGCTGCGACCCGGATGCTCGTGGTCGCGACCGCCTCGTCGCTCTCCGCCGTCTCGCTCATGTCGTGCTCCTCTCACTGACTCCGTCGGACGTGCCGACTCCGTCGGGCGTGCTCACTCCGTCGGGTGCGCTCCCGCGGCCCCCGGTCGCGCCATCTCGTCGTCGACCGCGGCGGCGAACGCACTCAGGCGGTCGCGCCAGAACGCCTGCACCTGGTCGATCCAGGCGCCGAGGTCGCCGAAAGGCTCCGGCCGCAGCCGGTACACCTTGACCCTGGCGTCGTCGGCGACGCGGGTCTCCTCGATGATGCCCGCCGTGCGCAGAACGCGCAGATGCCGGCTGATCGTGGGAGCGGCCACAGGGAACTCGTCCGCGATCGTGCCCGCCCGCAGCGGCTCCCGCACCAGGAGCTCGACGATCCGTCGCCGGGTCGGGTCGGCCAGCGCATCCCACACCGCATCTGTAGCCACACGCACAATATATAGCCGCCCAGCTAACTAACACAACCGTTGAAGGGCGGCAAACGCACCCAACGCGAAGCGGTTGGATGCGTTCGCCGCCCTTCAACGAAAGACAGCCCTAGGAGACGTTGTCGGTGAAGTCGATGTCGCGCGTCTCCTTGCTGAGCAGCAGGGCGATCAGCGTGAGCACGCCCGCCACCGAGAGGTAGACGCCGACCCACACGGTGCTCCCGCCGGCCATGGTCCACAGCCAGACCGCGATGGTCGGAGCGACCGCGGCACCGAGCACGCTCGACAGGTTGTAGCTGATCGCCGACCCGGTGTAGCGCACGTTGGTCGGGAACAGCTCGGGCAGTTCGGCGCCCATCGGCCCGAAGGTGAGGCCCATGAGGGTGAATCCCACGATCAGCAGCGCCATCGTGCCGACGGTGCCGCCCGCGAACAGCGGCACGAAGAGCAGGCCGAACACGATGATGCCGATGGTCACCCAGATCAGCGTCTTGCGGCGGCCGAAGCGCTCCGCGAGCGGTCCGGCGACCAGGGTGAACACGCCGAAGAAGACGACGCCGACGATCAGCATGATCAAGAACTCGTTGCGCGTGTAGCCCAGGCCGGCCGGCTTGGCCGTGGTGCCGTAGGTGAGCGTGAACGCGGTCATCAGGTAGAACAACACGTAGGTCGCCAGCATGATGAACGTGCCGAGCACGATCTGCCGCCAACTGCTGCGGAACACGCGCGCCAGCGGCAGCTTCGCCACCTCGCCGGTGTCGACGACCTTCTGGAAGGCGGGCGTCTCGACGAGCTTGAGGCGCACGTAGAGCCCGACGATCACGAGCACGGCGCTCAGCAGGAACGGCAGCCGCCAGCCCCACGCCGCGAACGCCTCAGCGCTCATCGACAGGTTCAGGATGAGGAACAGGACGTTCGCGACGATGAAGCCGATGGGCGCGCCCAGCTGCGGGAACGTGCCGTAGATCGCGCGCTTGCCCGCCGGTGCGTTCTCCGTGGCGAGGAGGGCGGCGCCACTCCACTCGCCGCCGAGGCCCAGTCCCTGGCAGAACCGCATGACCACCAGCAGGAACGGCGCCCAGAACTCCCAGCCCGGCACCTGCGCCGTGGGGAGGCAGCCGATCAGCACCGTGGCGATGCCCATCGTCAGCAGCGAGCCGACCAGCGTGCCCTTGCGCCCGATCCGGTCGCCGAAGTGGCCGAACACGATCGAACCGATCGGCCGCGCGATGAACGCGACGCCGAAGACGGCGAATGACGCGAGCAGGGCGGTGGTCGGATCCTCGTTCGTGAAGAACAGCGACGGGAAGACCAGCACGGCGGCCGTCGCGTAGACGTAGAAGTCGTAGAACTCGATCGAGGTGCCGATGAGGCTGGCCAGGATGACACGACCGCGCGTGTTGGCGGGGGCGGGGGTGGGCGGGGTGACGGAAACCGTCGAAGACATGAGAGAACTCCGGATGAGGGATGCCGCGTCAGGACGGACGCGACGGTGCGAGCCGCCTGAAGGCGCGGCAGGAGACGAGGGGACAACGCGGTGTGACGGGCGTCGGTCGGGCGTCTGCGAACACGTGAGCGGAACTGGATGCGCTTGTGGCGCCCTTCCACCCTATGTCGAGAGCGCGACGGCGCCGAATCGGGCGCCTCGTTAGTCTGGTCGCATGGATACCCTGTTCAACGTTCTGCACGTCGTGTCGGCCGTCTTCATCGTCGGCCCGATGGCGATCCTGCCCATGACGGCCATGCGCGCCGTCCGCGCCGGAAACGCCTCCCAGGTGAGGACATTGGCGAAGTCCACGAACATCTTCTCGCTGCTGTCGCTGCTCACCGTGCTGTTCGGGTTCGCCGTGATGGGAATGTCCGACCCGAAGTACAAGACGTCGATCACCACGCCGTGGATCCTGTGGTCGATCATCGCCTACGTCATCGCGCTCGGGCTCACGCTGTTCGTGGTCGTGCCGGCGATGCGGCGCGCGGCCGACGCCCTGGACGGGCTGACCTCCGCGACCGCCGCTCCGGCCGTGGCCGGCGGGTCGGTTCCGACGCCAGCGGCCGAAGCGGCCGATCTCGAGGCGCGCGGCTACCCGGCGATCGCTGCGGGCTCCGGCGTGGCGAGCATCCTGCTCGTCGTGGTCGTCGTCCTCATGGTCTGGAAGCCGTAGCCCGCAGCCGGGGCTAGCGCACGCGGGCTAGAGCCCGCGCAGCACGAGCGCCGTCGCGAGGGCGGCGTGGGCCGCCTCGGCGCCCTTGTCCTCGTGGGAGCCCTCGAGACCAGCGCGGTCGAGGCCCTGCGCCTCGTCGTCGAGCGTCAGCACGCCGAAGCCCACCGGCTTGCCCGTGTCGATGGCGACGCGGGTGAGGCCGTCGGTCGCCGCCGACGAGACGTACTCGAAGTGCGGGGTGCCGCCGCGGATGATCACGCCGAGCGCGACCACCGCATCCGCCCCGCCCTCGAGCGCCCGCTTGGAGGCGACCGGGAGCTCGAAACTGCCGGGGACACGCACGAGGCTGTACTCCGCACCGGCCTCGCGCAGCGTCCGTTCCGCGCCCGCGATCAGCCCGTCGGTGATCTGCTCGTGCCACGTGCCCGCGATGATGACGACCCGCAGGCCGCTCCCGTCGAGCTTCTCCGTCGCCTCCGGTGCTCCTGCTCCGCTCATCGTCCGGTCCTTTCTGCTGCGATCTCAGCCTGGGGGATGTCGTGACCCATCCGGTCACGCTTGGTCTCGAGGTAGCCCTCGTTGAAGGCGCCGACGCCCACGACGAGCGGGACGCGCTCGTCGACGGCGATCCCGTGCTCTTCGAGCTGGCGCACCTTCTCAGGGTTGTTGGTCAGCAGGCGCACCGACGAGATGCCGAGGTCCTGCAGGATGGCCGTCGCCGCGCGGTAGTCGCGGGCATCGATCGGCAGCCCCAGGGCGAGGTTGGCGTCGAGCGTGTCGAGTCCCTCCTCCTGCAGCTTGTAGGCACGGAGCTTGTTGATCAGGCCGATGCCCCGGCCCTCGTGGCCGCGCAGGTAGACGACGACGCCTCCGTCGCGCTGGATCGTGTCCAGGGCTGCGTCGAGCTGGGGTCCGCACTCGCACTTCAGCGAACCGAATGCTTCGCCCGTCAGGCACTCCGAGTGCACGCGGACCAGCGTGCCGTTCGCGGTGGGGTTGCCGGCGACGATCGCGACGTGGTCGGCTCCGGTCATCCGGTCGCGGTACGCGCGCATCTTGAACGGCCCGTGCGTGGTGGGCACCGTGGTCTCGACCTCGAAGATAACTCGCGACGTCTCGGGGATAGGGGTGACCGATTCGAGCTGCTGGTCGCAGTGGAACTCCTGAAGGTAGGCGATCAGCGCCTCGATCGTGATGACGAGCACGTCTTCGCGCTCGCCCAGTTCGATGAGGCCCGGCAGGCGCATCATCTCGCCGTCGTCGGCGACGATCTCGGCGATCGCCGCGACCGGGGTGAGACCGGCGAGCTTCATCAGGTCGACGGCGGCCTCGGTGTGGCCGTCGCGCTCGCGCACGCCTCCGTCGACGGCGCGCAGCGGCAGGATGTGGCCGGGGCGGTGCAGGCTGGCGGGCGTCGAGTCCAGGTCGGCGAGCACGCGCAGGGTGTGCGCGCGATCCGCCGCGCTGATGCCGGTGCTGAGGCGGTCGGCCGCGTCGACGCTCACGGTGTAGTTCGTTCCGCGGGCATCCTCGTTGACGGCGACCATGACGGGGAGCTCGAGCCTGTCGGCGATCTCGTTCGTCATCGGAGCGCAGATGAAGCCGGAGGAGTTCTTGACCGTCCAGGCGATCCACTCCTGGCTGGCGAGTTCGGCGGCGATGATGACGTCGCCCTCGTTCTCGCGGCTCTCGTTGTCCGCGACGATGACCGGTCGGCCTTCGCGCAGTGCGCTGAGGGCCTGGGGGATGGTGGCGAGGCTCATGAAGCGCTCCGTTCCGGTTCGATGATGGACGAGGGGAGGACTTCTTCCCGTCCGAGGTAGCCCAGCCCGAGCATCCGCTCGACGTGGCGGGCCAGGATGTCGGTCTCGATGTTGACGCGGTCGCCCACGACGCGGTCGCCGAGGGTGGTGGCTTCGAGGGTCTCCGGGATGAGGGACACCTCGAACCAGCCGTCGTCGAGGCCGCCGCCGACCTCGCTCACGGTGAGCGAGACGCCGTCGATCGCGATGGAGCCCTTGCGCGCTACGAGCGGAGCGTGCTCCGGGTCGAGGCTGAGCCGCACGACGCGCCACGCGCTGCCCTCGGTGATCGCGAGGATCGTGGCCGTGCCGTCGATGTGACCCTGCACGATGTGGCCGCCGAGGCGGTCTCCGACCTGTGCGGCGCGCTCGAGGTTCACCCGGCGTCCGGGCTGGACCCCGTCGAGGGTGCTCATCGCGAGCGTCTCGGCCATCACGTCCGCGGTGAAGCTCACGGCATCCTGGTCGATGACCGTCAGGCACACGCCGCTCACAGAGATGGAGTCGCCGTGTTTGGCGTCGCTGACCGCGACGGGTCCGCGCACCGTGACGCGCGCCGCGTCGTCCGCCCAGTCGACCGCCGTGATCTCTCCGAGCTCCTCGATGATTCCGGTGAACATCCTCAGTCTCCTTCTGTCTGCTGCGCTGTATCGCTTGGTCGCTGCGCTACGTCACCCGGGCGCTGCGCCGCTTCGCTTCTCAGGGGAACCGCCCGGATGAGCAGGTCGCTCCCCAGCTGATCGACCGACAGGATGCGCAGCTTCAGCTGCTCGCCGATCGTGCTGATCCCGATGTCGCCGAGCGCCAGGCGGTTTCCGCCCAGCAGGGTCGGCGCGAGGTAGATGGCGAACTCGTCCACGAGCCCGGCGGCGACGAACGCGCTGGCGAGCGTGGGGCCGCCCTCGACGTAGACCCGCCGGAAGCCGCGTGCTCGCAGATCCCGCACCACTTCGTGCACGTCGTGCGTGCCCTCGAAGATCACCGGATGCGGGTGCCGGAACACGGCGGCATCCTTCGGGATGGCGCGGGTGCCGACGACGACGGGTGCCGGCTGGCGGGCCATCAGCTCGCCGGCGTCGCCGCGTGCGGTGAGGCTCGGGTCGTCGGCGAGCACGGTGCCCGTGCCGACGATGATCGCGTCGGAGGCCTCGCGCTGCTCGTGCACACGCTGCCGCGCCGCGGCACCGGTGATCCACGTGCTCGTGCCGTCCAGCGCCGCGATCCGCCCGTCCAGGCTGCTGGCCCACTTGACGGTGATGTACGGACGCCCGAGGCGTGCCGCTGTCAGCCAGTCGTCGAGGAACGCCTCCACCTCGGAGACGAGCACGCCGCCCGTCACATCGACGCCGGCCTCGCGCAGCCGCGCGGCTCCGCCACCCGACATGTGCCCGGGGTCGCTCGCCGCGTAGACGACCCGGCCGATGCCCGCGGCGATCAGCGCCTCGGAGCAGGGCCCGGTGTGACCTGTGTGATTGCAGGGCTCGAGCGTGACGACGGCCGTGGCTCCGCGAGCGCCGCCTTCGGGCAGCTTGCTGAGGGCATCCACTTCTGCGTGCGCCGTTCCGACGCCGCGGTGCCAGCCCTCGGCGAGTGTCACGCCGTCGGCGTCGAGGATCACGCAGCCCACGCGGGGGTTCACACCTGTCGCCGGCCCGTTGTGCGCGAGCTCGATGGCGGTGCGCATGGCCGCTTCCCACGTCATCCGGTCAGTCCTGTCTCTCGGTCGAGACGTCTTCCGGGGTCGCGTGACAGAAGTCACCCGTGCGGAGCGGTCGAGACGACCGTCCGCCGTGCTGCCTCCCATCCGGACTGAGCGGCCAGGCTCACGCCTGACCCCATTACCGTCGGTCCCGGAATTCCACCGGATCAGCAGGCTGCGTTCGCACGCAGTCCCGCTCGCGGACTGTCACCGCCGGTTCGGACTTTCACCGACCCCGGAGCACGTTTATCGTTCTGAGTCTAGATCAACGCGTTACAGCGCGGTCTATTCCCGAAGGATGCGACGGGGTGTTACGCACGCGCCAGTCGGTGTTCTACGCCCACGTCAGGCGGTCGCGACCCAGCCGGCGGTGAGGCCCTGCACGGCGGAGCCGTCGAGGTCGGCGAGCTTGACGCCGACGAAGCGCTTCGCCGCCTCGGAGGTCTGCACGCGGGCGGGAGGTTCATCCGAGAGGAGCAGCTCGACCAGCACGTCGGCGACTCCCTCGGCCGTCTGCGCGTTGGCAGGATCGAAGGCCGTCCGCGTCCGCTCGAGATACGCGGCGAAGGCCGGCTCGTACGGCGTGCCGTCCGTCGGCTGCGACCCATCGACGCCAACGTTCGCGACGAACTCGGTCGAAACGGCGCCCGGCTCGACCACCGTCACCCTGACCCCGACCGTCGCGGCGACGGGAGCGAGCGATTCGAGGAACCCCTCGACCGCGAACTTGGCCGCGCAGTATGCCTCGTTGAACGGCTGCCCGACGACGCCCCCGACGCTCGAGACCGTCACCAGCCGTCCCCGGCTCTCGCGCAGCAGAGGCATTGCCGCCCTGCTGACGGCGACGACGCCGAAGAAGTTCACCTCCATCACTGCACGCACCGCGTCGAGCGGCTCGGCTTCGATGGTTCCGACGTGACCGGCGCCGGCGTTGTTGAGCAGGGCATCCAGCCGGCCGTAGGTGGCGATGACGTACCCGATGCCGGCTTCGATGGAGGCGGCGTCCGTCACGTCGAGCGGCTGCACGTCGACGGTCACGCCGGCCTCGAGCGCTGCGGCCCGGAGCGGGGCTGCCTTGGTCACATCGCGCATCGTGGCGACGACGGTGTATCCGGCCCGGGCGGCGGCGACGGCGGTCGCGCGGCCGATTCCGGATGAGGTGCCGGTGATGAGCAGGACGGGCGCCGATGCGGATTCGGAGGCGGGTGCGGGTGCTGATGCTGGTGCTGGTTCAGGTGCTGATGCGGTCATGCGGCCAGTTTCGCATCGGCGGGTGAACGGGGGCCGGGAGGGGGCGCTTGCACGTCGGCACCTTCGGCGGCGCGTGGTTGCACCTTCCTCCACAAGCCTGGAGTCCTGCGATCTATCCACAGAAAAAGTGCCGGTCAATGCTTGTTTTTAGGACGCCAAAGTGTCGGTGGTCGGTGATGGGATTAAGTCATGACCGCAACACCAGCCGACGCTCTGCGCAGCTCCCTCCGGGAACTCGGGTCACCCGCAGAGCTGTCGCGCGACGGGTTGCTGGCGGCGCTCGATGTGCTGGCCGATGCACAGGCCGTCCTCGACGCGGTGAAGGTGGGAGTTGCCGGCGAGCTGGCACGCCGGTCGCTGATCCTTGGCGATGAGAACCCCGTTCGCCGCGCAGGTCACTCCCGGCCCGCGGCGTTGATCGCGGAGAGGTGGCGGATCTCGCTCCCGACGGCGCGCCGGTTCTGCAGCGTGGGGGAGGCGACAACACCACGCGTCTCGCTCGCGGGCGAGCCTCTGCCGGCGACGCATCCCGCGCTCGCCGCAACGGTCACCCGTGAGCTCGATCCGGTCGGTAGCGACGCAGGCGTCGACGGTTCCGGTGCGGCACGCGTCAGTGTTGAGCAGGCGGCGGTGATCGTGCGGGAGCTGTCTTTGGCGGCGCCCGCGTGTTCGTCGGATGCGCTGGCGCTGGGTGAGCGGCTGCTGGTCGAGAATGCTCCCGATCTGACGGTGGCGCAGTTGCGGGCGTTGGCGGTCCAGGTGCGGGACCGTCTCGACGATGACGGCATCCTGTCGCGGGAGAAGCGTCGCCGCCAGCGCCGCTCGTTGACGATCTCGACCACCGCCGACGGCATGACCCACGTCGACTGGTATCTCGATCCCGAGTCCGCCGGGTATGTGGTCACCGCGATCGACGCAGCCGTCGGGCGCGACCTGCGCACGGTCCGCTTCCACGACCCCGACGCTGACGTTGGAGTCGACGCCGCTCACGCGGATGGTTCGCACGCTTCAAGTGCACCGAGTGAGCCGGTGGAGTCTCGGAGCATGGCGCAACTGCGGTCGGATGCAGCCACCGAGATCTTCCGGCACCGCATCAGCTGCCCGCGCACCGGCTCTGACGCCGTCACTGCCACCGCACCGGTCACGGTCGTCGTCCGGATCGGTCTGGAACAACTCCGAAACGGGCACGGCACCGGACAGCTCGAC
>NZ_BSEN01000010.1:33922-131833 GCF_027921845.1 Leifsonia poae | reverse complement strand
CTCGCTACGCTCCGCCGCGCCCCGCCGCGCCGCCCCGCGCCGCCCCCGCTCCGCGCCCGTCGACTTGCGTGAAATGTGCGGTCCCGCCACCCCGCAACCGCACATTTCACGCAACTCGGTCAGCCCGGTTGCCAGGCCACTGTTCAAAGTTGAACAATCAAATTTGAACAATCCGTCGAATTTGCTTGCACTCACCCGCGAGCGCGCTCTATGGTGAGTCACGTCACTCGCGATATATCGCGAAATGCGATCCACGGTTCATGAAGCGATCGGCGACCAGCGGCCGACGTACAGCGATCGGCAACCCGCGATCACGCCGCACGAACCACCGCCCGCGAGTCACGCGTCAACAGTCACCCATCCACCACCGAACGAAGGAGCCATGGTGATCCACGCCAGAGGACTCGCCCGAACATTCGACACCAAGCGGGGCAGAGAGAAGGTCGCCGTCAAGGCGGTCGCCGGTGTCGACATCGACGTCGAAGAGGGGGAGATCGTCGGCTTCCTCGGCCCCAATGGAGCCGGCAAGACCACGACTCTCCGCATGCTGACCACCCTGCTCAAGCCGACCACCGGCACCGCGACGGTCGCCGGTTTCGACCTCGCGAAAGACGCGATCAACGTGCGCAAGAGCATCGGTTACGTCTCGCAGAGCGGCTCCACCGCATCCGAGGCCAGGGCGGGGGAGGAGATCGTCGACCACGGACTCCTCTACGGCATCAGCGCAGCGCAGGCCACCCGACGCGGCAAGGAGCTCTTCGAGCAGCTCGAGCTCGACGGGATGTGGTCCCGCCAGCCCAAGACGATGTCCGGTGGCCAGCGCCGTCGGCTCGACATCGCAATGGGCCTCGTGCACGACCCAAAGCTCGTCTTCCTGGACGAGCCGACCACCGGCCTCGACCCGCAGGCCCGCGCCAATCTTTGGACCCACATCGCCGACTTGCGCACCAAGCGCGGCAGCACCGTGTTCCTGACCACCCACTACCTGGACGAGGCGGACGCGCTCTGCGACCGCATCCTGGTCATCGACCACGGCTCGATCGTGGCCTCCGACACCCCGGATGCTCTGAAGCGTCAGGTCGCCGGCGACCTCATCGAACTCGTGCTGCACGATGAGCGCCACGTGCCGACCGCGGCATCCCAGCTCGCGGCGATCGGTGGCGGTGAACCCGTCATCGACGGGCGCGTCGTGAGCATCCGCGTGCCCGCCGCCGGCACCGAGCTCCCGCCCCTGCTGCGCTCGCTCGACGCCGCCGGCGTGGAACTGGCCGCCATCGAGGTGCGCCGCCCGACGCTCGACGACGTCTTCCTGACCATGACCGGCCGCTCGCTGCGCGAAGACGTCTGACGCCGCCGCCCCGATTCCCCAAGGACTCATCATGACTTTCGCCAACCAGACCTGGATCATCTTCCGCCGCCAGATGCGCCTCGCGCTCCGCAATCCCGCCTGGGTGATCATCGGCCTCGCCCAGCCGGTGCTCTACCTGTGCCTGTTCGGCCCGCTGCTCGAGCCGCTGGCCGCGGAGATCGGAACGGACAACGCGTACACGTTCTTCGTCCCCGGACTGCTCGTGCAGCTCGCCCTGTTCGGCGCGCTCTTCGCCGGCTTCGGGCTCATCTCCGAGTGGCGCGAGGGCGTCATCGAGGCCGAGCGCGTCACGCCGGCCAGCCGCACCGCACTGCTGCTCGGGCGTGTGCTGCGCGACCTCGCCCTGCTCACCGTTCAGGGCATCGTGCTCGTCGCGCTCGGGTTCCTGTTCGGGCTCACCGGCTCGATCCCCGGCATGATCCTCGGCCTTGTGCTCACGGTGCTGCTCGGTGGCGCGTGCTCCGCGTCGTCGAACGCCCTCGCGCTGACCACGAAGAGCGAGGATGCGCTGGCCCCCATCCTGAACAGCATCTCGCTCCCGGTGCTGCTGCTGTCGGGCATCCTGCTGCCGATCAGCACGGCGACCGGCGCTCCGCAATGGCTCGTCACCCTCAGCGACTTCATGCCGATCAAGTACGTCGTCACGGGCATCCGGTCGCTGTTCACGGGTGACTTCTGGACGACCGCTGTGCTCTGGGGCGTCGTCTGGACGCTGATCCTGTTCGTCGCCGGCCTCTGGGTCGGCACGCGCACCTTCCGCAAAGACAACGCCTAGCGCGCCCGCCGGCCGCGCACGCAATCGAGTCCGGGAGAAGTCGCTCGCCACGCGGCGCGCGACGTGATTTCTCCCGGACTCGATTACGACGGCCCTGAGGCTACGCGCGCGGCCCCGCGATGATCGCGCGGAGGCGCTCGATCGGCAGCTTGGGGCGGCGGTCGTCGGTGACGAGGCCGTTGGTCTCCTGGCCCGTATCGGCGAGCTGGGTGTAGCAGAAGCCCGCCAGCACCGGGCTGGCCAGCGTCGCCTCGACGAGGGCACCGACGCGGTCGCCGAAGTCCTCGGCGCTCGAGGCGGCCGAGTAGCCCCAGGCGCCGTCGACCTCATGGGCACGGTCGACGAACGAGACTCCGCCGAACTCCGTGAGCATCACGGGGGCCGAAGTGTCGCGCGTGCCCTCGACGAGCATCCGGCGGCCGGCGGGGCCGAGACCGTCGAACAGCGCGTCGATCGCCGACGCCGTTCCGTAACGCGCCGCCACGACCGGGCCCGACGATTCGTAATCGTGCACCGACAGGATGTCGGAGTTCACGTGCTCCCAGCCGTCGTTCGAGATCACCGGACGCGTGGGGTCGAGGGCCTTCGTGAGCCGCACGAGCGCGGCCGCGTAGTCGCGCATCCGGGCATCGTGGGCGAGGTGCTGCACGCCCCAGCTCTCGTTGGTCGGCACCCAGGTGACGATCGACGGATGCGAGTAGTCGCGGTCCACGATGTCGGTCCATTCGCGGGTCATCCGGTTGACCGCCGTCGGCGTGAATTCGTAGGCGGCGGGGGATTCGCCCCAGATCAGCAGCCCCAGCGTGTCTGCGAAGAACAGGAACCGCGGATCCTCGAACTTCTGGTGAAGTCGGGCCGCGTTGAAACCGAGGTCTTTGATGAGCTGCGCCTCCGCGCGGAGGCCGTCGACCGACGGTGCGGCGAGGTGCGACTCCGGCCAGTAGCCCTGGTTGAGCACGGAGCGCACGTAGTACGGCCGGTCGTTGAGCAGGAATCGTCCGCTCGCGACGGCCGCCGAACGCAGCCCCAGATACGAGTGCACGACATCCGCACCGGATGCGCCACCCGCCGACAGGGTCACCTCGGCATCCACGAGCCGCGGGTGCTCCGGCGACCACAGCAGGTGCTCGTACGCCTGTCCGTTGCGCTGCTCCGGCAGCGGCACGACGACCTCGACCGATCGGCCGGATGCGGGCAGCAGCACCGACCCGAGAGCGCGGCCCTCGAACGTGAGCCCGATCGAGAGCTCGGCACCCTCGGGCGCCGGACGCGTGAAACGGACGCGAGCGCCGACGGACGCGTTCACGAGATCGGGCGTCCAGTGGATGCGCTCGATCGCCACCTCGGGCACGGCCTCCAGCCAGACCGGCTGCCAGATGCCGGTGGTGCGGTGGTACCAGATCGCGTGCGGCTCGAGGTGCCAGTCCTGCTTGCCGCGCGGCTGCGACAGGTCAGCGGGGTCGTCCTCGGCGCGCAGGACGACGGCGACGCCATACGTGCTGCCGGCCGCGTCCCCGCGCACCAGTTCCGTGACGTCCAGTGAGAACGGTGATCCGCCTCCCTCGTGCGTCCCGGCGAGCATCCCGCCGACCCAGACCGTGGCACGATAGTCGACCGCCCCGAAGTTCAGCATCAGCCGTGTCGACGCACCGTGTCCGGCCGCCGCGAGATCGGCCGCTGTCAGCTCGCGCCGGTACCAGACGACCGGATGGAATCCCGTGTCGCCGATTCCCGACGCCGGCGACTCCGGCGGGAACGGGACGACGATCGTGCGATCGAACCGGCCTGCGTCGTCGTCGCCGAACCACGCCTCGCGCACGCCCGCGTCGGCGTCGTCGTATGCGAACGCCCACTCACCCCCGAGGTCGCACCACTGCTCGCGGACGAGTTGGGGCCGGGGATACGTTCCGTCGAGGGTGCTTGCAGCGTCGAAAGTCATGACCACTATCGTGCACTAGAAATGCAGCGCTGTAAAACAGCAATTCGTCGGCAGGGGTGAGAACCCATCCGACACGTGGGGAACCGTCCTCGGCTCAGAGGGCCGGAGCGCTCTCCCTGGTCACCAGCTCGAAGTCCACCAGCTCGTGGCGTCCCATCGAGGTGAGTCCGTCGATCCGTTCCTGGAGCATCGTGAGCGCCCGGGAGGCGAGCGCGGTGAGGTCCGGAGCGACCGTCGTCAGGCTCGGGAACGTGACCGAGGTCATCAGGGTGTTGTCCCAGCCGATCACGGCGACATCGCCGGGAACGCTGAGGCCTCGCTCCTGCAGGGCGCGGAGGGCGCCGATCGCGGCGAGGTCGTCGCGGCACATGATCGCGTCGACCTGCAGACCGCTGTCGAGAGCCGCACCGATGTCGGTCGCGGCGTCGACGGGGGAGATCGCGTGCGTCGGGATGAGCATGGCCGAATCCGGGGTGATGCCGGCGGCTTCGAGGGCGGCCTGGTAGCCGGCGATGCGGAGTTCGGACGTGCGCGAGATCTGCGGGATCTCGTGGCCGGCGAAGGCGATACGGCGCCGCCCCAGGCCGAGAAGATGCTCTGTCGCCGTGCGCGCCGCGGCGACGTTGTCGATCATGACGCGGTCGATGCTGAGGGGTGCGGCGCCCTCACCGAGGATGACCATCGGGATGTCCGCGCGCGTCTGCGCCAGTTCGGTCGAGCTCATCACGGCCGGCTGGAAGATCACGCCGTCGACCAGGCCCGACTCGATCCCGGTGACCACGGCGCGTTCGCCTTCGAGCGTCGCGTCGGTCTGCTCGAGCAGCACGCGGTAGCCCTGCTCCTCGGCGAGGTCGGAGACGCGACGTGCGAGCTCTGCGAAATACGGAAGTGTGACATCCGCAAAGGCCAATGCAAGCAATCCGGTGCGGCCGGTGGCGAGGCGGCGGCCGAGCATGTTGGGGCGGTAGCCGAGCTCGTCGATCGCACGCTGGACGCGCTCGCGCATCTTGGGGCTGACGTGCTGATAGTCGTGGACGACGTTGGAGACGGTCTTCATCGAGACGCCGGCCAGCTCGGCCACATCCTGCAACCGGACACCGGCCATGGCGCCTCCTTCTTCGTCTCGAGAACTCTACTGGCCGCACGGCCATTTCAGGATTGTCCCCCTCGACCCCGCTTGACAGCAAATTTCCAGCGCTGTAATTTGGCCAGAGCGCGGAGGAATTCCACGCGCTGCGCCAGTCACTCAAGGGAGAGAATCACATGAAGAAGCGATCTGCAGGGCGTGTCCTCGCCGCGGCAGTGGCCGCCGGTGTCGCCATCGCGCTCAGCGCGTGCGGCAGCTCGGGCGGCTCCGGTGGCGAAGTCGCGTCCGGCGACTACACGGGTCCCCAGGTCACCGTCACCTTCTGGAACGGCTGGACGGGCGGCGCCGCGCCGGTGCTCGTTCCGAAGCTGGTCGAGAAGTTCAACGCCGAGCACAAGAACATCGTGGTCAAAGACGTCCCCATGGAGTGGGCCGACCTCGCCAAGAAGATGCCGCTCGCGGTCAAAGCGGGCAAGGGGCCGGATGTCGCGGTCGCGCACGGCGACGACGTCGCCACCTACGCCGCTCAGGGCCTCCTGCTCAAGAGCGATTCCATCGTGAAGTCGCTCGGTTACAGCGCCAGCGACTTCCCGGAGGGCCTCATGAAGGCCGGCTCCTACAAGAGCGCTCAGTACGGCATCCCGTGGAGCGTCACCCCGCTCGGTCTCTACGTGAACAAGGACGTGCTGAAGAAGGCCGGCCTCGACCCCGAGACCGTTCCCGCCGACAAGACGGCCTACATGGCGGCGCTCGCCAAGCTCAAGACGGCCGGCGTGCAGGGCGAGTGGGTCGACGGCTACGTCTTCACCGGCACCTTCGAGTTCGAGTCGCTGCTCTGGCAGTTCGGCGGCGACCTCTTCAACGACGACGTGACCAAGGCCACGTTCAACTCGGATGCGGGTGTTCAGGCACTCACCCACATGACCGACCTGATCAAGCAGGGCTACAGCCCCGCGAACGTCGCTCAGGACGGCAACATCAACGCCCTGATCGCGGGCAAGACCGCTTTCAACTGGAACGGCGTCTGGCAGACCACCAACACGGCGTTCGACAAGCTGCAGTGGGCGGCCACCGCGGTTCCCCAGATCGGAACCGAGAAGGCCGTGTGGTCGAGCTCGACCCACTGGATGTTCCTCAACAACAAGGGCCAGGACAAGAACAAGACCGCGGCTGCCGCGACCTTCGTGAAGTGGATGAACGACAACTCGGCCAGCTGGCCCGACACCGGCGAGCTCCCCGCGAGCAACAGCGTCCGTAACGACCCGGCTCTGGTGCAGAAGTACCCGAACCTCAAGCCGTTCCTCGACGAGCTGCCCTACGCCCACTACGAGACGTCCGCTCCCGGCATCACCAGTGTCACCGCGACCGTCACGACCGCTGTCAACGAAGCGGTCACCGGCAAGAAGTCGCCCAAGCAGGCGCTCGACGACGCGGTCGCCAAGGCGAACACCCTGCTCGAGCAGAACAAGCAGACCTATGGCGAGTGAGCTCGCTGTAGAGGCGGCATCCCGGCCCGGCGCCGGGATGCCGCCTCGGCGCGCCCGGCGCAGCACCGGACTCGCCGCGCCCCGCCGAACGAAGACGGCCTACCTGTTCCTGGCGCCGTTCCTCGTGCTGTTCATCGTGTTCGTCGCGGCACCCGCCGTGTTCGGCCTCTGGATCAGCCTCACCAACTGGAGCCCGTTCCGCGACTCGCAGTCGTTCATCGGTCTCAAGAACTACATCGACCTCTTCACGCCGGGCTCGGCGACGTCCGCCGACTTCTGGCAGTCGATGGGGGCGACGGGGATCTTCACGCTCGCGAGCGTGCCGTTCCTCCTCGTCATCCCGCTGCTCATCGCGGTGCTCCTGAACCGGGCGATCCGCGGCGGCACCGTGTTCCGCGCCATCTTCTTCGCGCCCTACGTGCTCGGCGTCGCCGTCATCGGCGTGATCTGGAAATACCTGCTCGACACGCAGTCCGGCATCGTCAACCACGTGCTCGGGATGCTCGGCCTCCCGTCCGACATCCCGTGGACGGTCAACGTCCCGTGGGTCTGGGTGTCCCTGGTGCTCGTCACCGTCTGGTGGACCCTCGGATTCAACACGGTGATCATCCTCGCGGGCCTCAAGGGCATCAACAACGACCTCTACGAAGCGGCCGCGCTCGACGGCGCCGGCGCGGTCCGGCAGTTCTTCAGCGTGACGCTGCCCGGCCTGCGCCAGGTGATGACCTTCGTCGTCACCGTCACGATCCTCGCCTCCGCCAACATGTTCGGCCAGTCGTACCTGCTCACCAAGGGCGGGCCGGGCAACCAGACACGCACAGCGATCATGTACATCTCCGATCAGGGCCTGTCGCAGAACAACATGGCGGCCGCGTCGGCGATGAGCTACGTGCTGTTCGTCTTCCTCGCGATCATCAGCATCGTCAACTTCCGCTTGCAGCGGGAGCGTTCGGAAAGGGCATCCCGATGACGGCCGTCACCTCCCCGAAGCCGGCGTCCGCCCGGCCCGAGCAGCCGGATGCTCGTCCCTCGCGTCCGTCGCGCCGGCGTCCATCACCGCGTCGCACTGCGAGCCGCGTCGTGCTGTACGTCGTGCTCTCGATCATCGCGCTCATGATCATCGTGCCGCTGCTGTGGATCGTGCTCACGTCGTTCAAGACCGACAGCGACGCCATCCGCAACCCGTTCTCGGTGTTCCCGAACCCCTGGTCGATGGATGCGTACGTGACGCTCGCGAGCGGCCAGCAGCCGATCTTCCGCTGGTTCCTCAACAGCCTGCTCGCCGCAGCGCTGCAGACGGCGATCATCCTGGTCACCGCGTCGGCGGCTGCATACGCGCTCGCCAGGCTCGAGTTCTGGGGCAAGAAGATCGTGTTCGGCGCGATCATCGCGACCCTGCTCGTTCCGCCGGTCATCTTCCTGATCCCGAACTACCTGATCGTGCAGAACCTCGGCTGGCTCGACACCATCTGGGCCATCTCGATCCCGGGCGCCGCCAGTGCGTTCGGTGTGTTCTTCCTGCGGCAGTTCTTCGTCGGGCTTCCGGTGGAGATCGAGGAGGCGGCGCGCATCGACGGAGCGGGCGACATCCGGATCTTCCTGCAGATCGTGATCCCGCTGGCTCGACCGGCGCTCGCGACGCTGGCGGTGCTGAGCTTCCTGGCGAACTGGAACGACTTCCTCTGGCCGGTGTACGTGCTGCTCAGCCCGGAGAACCTCACGCTGCAGCCGGGCCTCGCGCAGTTGCAGGGTGCGTACTCCACGCACTTCGCCATCGTGATGGCGGGCGCGGTGATCGCATCGGTCCCGGTGCTGATCCTCTTCTCGATCGCGCAGCGGCACATCGTCGACAGCGTGGCGAGCTCGGGCGTCAAGGGGTGAGGATGCGCGGGGGTGGGGCAGGCGCTGTTCTCGCGGCGCTCGGGCTGCTCGCTGCGGTCGGGTTGACCGGCTGCTCCGGGTCGGGGCAGGGTGACGGAGCGGATGCGTCGCCGAGCGCCGCTGCCGGCTTCGCCATCGACCAGGACTTCGCCGATCCGAGCGTGCTCGTCGACGGCGGCACCGCGTACGCGTTCGCGACGAACACGCCGGGCTTCACCATCCGTGCTGCGACGTCGACGAACATGACGTCGTGGAAGCTCAGCGACACGGATCCCCTCCCCGTGCTGCCCTCGTGGGCGCAGTCCGGCAAGACGTGGGCGCCCGGGGTGGCTCGCGTGAGCGACGGCCACTACGTGATGTACATCACGGCGACCGACGCGAGCAGCGGCCGCCAGTGCATCGGAACGGCGGTCAGCTCGACGCCGGGAGGGCCCTACGCTCCGCCATCCGGACCGGCTGGCGCGGCACCGCTCGTCTGCCCGGTCGACGCGGGCGGCGCCATCGACGCGAGCACGTTCCGCGACGACGACGGACGGCTCTCCCTGGTCTGGAAGACCGACGGCAACTGCTGCGGACTCGACACCTGGATCGAGCTCGCACCGCTCAGCGCGGACGGGCTCTCGCTTGCGGGTCCGACCTCACGGCTGATGAAGCAGACCGAGTCGTGGCAGGGCGCGCTCGTCGAAGCACCGGTCATCGTGAAGCGGGGCGGGCAGTACGTGCTCTTCTATTCGGCGAACGACTACGGGACCGACCAGTACGCGATGGGCACGGCGCTCTCTCCGACGCTGACCGGGTCGTACGCGGCGTCGTCGTCGCCGTTCCTCTCCTCGGCATCGAGCAAGGGGCGTTACATCGGGCCGGGCGGACAGGACGTCGTGACCTTCGACGGACGCGACTGGCTGGTGTTCCACAGCTGGGACGAGGCGTACTCGTACCGCGGCATGGTGGTGCGGCCGCTGAACTGGGACGGCGCGACGCCCGCACTCGGCTGAGCGCGGGCGGCTGCGTACGCGGGCGGCTCCCACAGCCGCGGCCGGCCGTGAGTTCTGCACAGGTTCTGTGGATCGGGCCGGGATGCCGGTGGTCTCTGAAACGATGGCTCCATGAGCAACACCACCGGCACGACTCCCGACGCCCGTACCGGCGCCGCCGCGACGACCGACCCCGGCGGCGTCGCCGCCTCCACCCGCGAGCAGGCGCTCTCGACGCTGAGGGCGCTCGTCGGGCGCGACGACGCACAGTTCCACGACGGGCAGTTCGAGGCGATCGCGGCGCTGGTCGACGATCGTCGCCGAGCACTGGTGGTGCAGCGCACCGGATGGGGCAAGTCGGCCGTCTACTTCGTCGCGACGATGCTCCTTCGCGCTCGCGGGGCGGGCCCGACCATCCTGGTCTCGCCACTCCTCGCGCTCATGCGCGATCAGGTCGCCGCCGCCGAGCGCGCGGGTGTGCGTGCGGTCACGCTCAACTCGTCCAACCGGCACGAGTGGGACGACGTGATGCAGCGTCTGCGCGACGACTCCGTCGATGCCCTGCTCGTCTCGCCCGAGCGGCTGAACAACCCGGAGTTCCGCGACGAATACCTGCCAGCGCTCATCGGCCGCAGCGGATTGCTCGTGATCGACGAAGCGCACTGCATCTCCGACTGGGGACACGACTTCAGGCCCGACTACCGCCGCCTCCGCGAGCTCATCGCCACGATGCCCGACGGGGTGCCGGTGCTCGCCACCACGGCGACGGCCAACGAGCGTGTCGTTGCCGACGTGGCGGAGCAGATGGGCGCCGGGGCGGGCCATGCCGACGTGCTGACGACCCGCGGGCCGCTCGCCCGCAAGTCCCTGCGGCTCGGCGTGCTCACGCTGCCGGATGCCGGAGCGCGGCTGGCCTGGCTGGTCAGCAACCTCGGCGCGCTACAGGGAAGCGGAATCGTCTACGCCCTCACCGTCTCGGCCGCTGAAGACACCGCTCGCCTCCTGCGCGACGCGGGACACGAGACGTACGCATACACCGGTCAGACGGACACTGCGGAGCGCGAAGACCTGGAGGGCAGGCTCAAGCGCAACGAAGTGAAGGCGCTCGTCGCTACCAGCGCCCTCGGCATGGGCTTCGACAAGCCCGACCTGGGGTTCGTCGTCCACCTCGGTGCGCCCTCGTCCCCTGTCGCGTATTACCAGCAGGTCGGGCGCGCCGGCCGTGCGACCGACACGGCCGATGTCCTCCTGCTGCCCGGCCCGGAGGACCGGGCGATCTGGGAGTACTTCGCCACCGCGTCGATGCCCTCGAAAGAGAAGGCGGACGCCGTGCTCGGCGCCCTCGGCAGTGAGCCGCAGTCGACGCGTGCCCTGGAGAGCCAGATCGACCTCAAGCAGTCGACGCTCGAACTGCTGCTGAAGGTGCTCGACGTCGACGGCGCGGTGCGGCGCGTCCCCAAGGGGTGGGTCTCGACGGGGGAGCCCTGGATCTACGACGAGGAACGGTACGAGCGCATCGCTGCGGCCAGACGCGTCGAGCAGCAGGCGATGCTCGACTACGAGACCACGGCCGACTGCCGCATGCAGTTCCTGCAGCAGCAGCTCGACGATCCGACGGCGGAGCCCTGCGGTCGCTGCGATCGGTGCGCGGGCGCGTGGTATCCGAGCGAGGTGGCGACAGGCGTCGCCGCATCCGTGGCGACGGCGCTCGACCGTGTCGGCGTAGAGATCGAGCCGCGCAAACTGTGGCCGACCGGCGCCGACCGGCTCGGCGTCCCGGTGCGAGGAAAGATCGCGCCCGAGCAGCTGCTGTCGTCCGGTCGCGCGCTCGCCCGTCTCACCGACCTCGGCTGGGGCGGCCCTCTGCGCGAGCTTCTCTCGAACGATGCGCCCGACCAGCCGGTGCCGCCCGCCCTTCTGGCGGCGTGCATCCGGGTGCTCGCGGACTGGCGCTGGGCGGAACGCCCGGTCGCCGTGGCCTCGGTGCCGTCGCGGCGGCGACCGATCTTCGTCGATTCCCTCGCCCGGGGGTTCGCCGACGCGGGGCGTCTGCCGTATCTCGGGTCGCTCGAGCTGCTCGGCGGCGGCCCGTCGGGCGAGCCCGGCGGCAACAGTGCGTTCCGACTCGCGTCGGTCTGGGGGCGGTTCGGCGTCGGCGAGGTCGTGGTGCCGGTCGGGCAGCCCGTGCTGCTCGTCGACGACCTGGTGGACAGCCGTTGGACCATGACGGTCGCGGGTGCCGTGTTGCGCGATGCGGGCGCGTCGGCCGTGCTGCCGTTCTCTGCAGCACTCCGCAGCTGACGATGCCGTCAGGTGTCCTTGCGGATCCAGCGGAACGTGAGCCGGCACGCGATGACCCCGATCACGAGCCACGCGATGAGCACGAGCGCCATCCAGCCGAGCTGCCAACTCCCGCTCGGCTCCTGCGACTCGAAGCCTGCCGGCAGGAACACACTGCGCATGCCCTGCGCGATCCACTTGAGCGGGAAGATGCTCGCGACGTTCTGCAGCCACTCCGGCAACAGGTTGAAGGCCAGATACACACCCGAGATGAACTGCAGCACGAGAACGATCGGGATGATCACGGCGGTGGCGCTCTTTCCCGTTCTCGGCACCGACGACAACGCGATGCCGAGCACGGCCGACGTCACGATCCCCAGCGCGTAGATCCAGAGGAACCGCAGCCAGGCATCCGGATCGGTTGGAAGCGCTACGTCGAACACGAAGCGGGCCATCACCAACAGCAACGCGATCTGCAAGACGCTCGTGACGATGACCTGTCCCATCTTGCCGACGAAGTACGACACCACGGGCAATGGGGTGCCGCCCAGCCGCTTGAGCGTTCCGTTGCTCTTCTCGATCGCGATGTCGACGGCCAGGTTCTGCACGCCGCTCAACAGGATCCCCGCCGCGATCATGCCCGGCAGGTAATACGCGGCCTGCGTGATGCCGCCCGAGCCGTCGGGGGCCGTCCCGACGTTGCCCAGCCCCTGGAATGCGACGGAGAAGATGCCGAGCATCACCACCGGGAAAAGGAATGTGAAGAAGATCGTGTCGGCCTGGCGGTAGTACATCAGCGTCTCGTACCGCACGCGCAGGACCCCGAGCCCCATGGTTCTCATGCGCGGTCCCCTTCCGTCGCAGAGTGGCGACTCGACCTGCGGCCACCACCCTCGGCTGCGCTCCCGCTCTCGGCCGCGCTGGTCATCGGGTCGATGGCCGTGTCGGTCTCGCGTACGAGTTCGAGGTAGATGTCTTCCAGACTGGGGCGGATCACCTCGAGATTCCGCGGTTCCGTCCCGAGCTCAGCGATCAGACGCGCCACCACCGCGCCCGGCGTCTCGGACCGTTCCGACCGCGGCCTGCCGGCCGAGTCGCGCCAACGGACGATGGGCACGCGGGCAGACGCGTCGCCGATCGCATCGACGGCGCCGATGTCCACCAGTGTGCCGCGCGCGATCACCGCCACGCGGTCGCTGAGCTGGGCGGCCTCGTCCAGGTAGTGGGTGGTCAGAAGGATCGTCGTGCCCTCGCGCTTCAGCCCGCGGATCAGGTCCCAGAACTCGTGCCGCGCCTCCGGATCGAAGCCCGTGGTCGGCTCGTCGAGGAACAGCAGCTCGGGGCGTCCGACGACACCGAGTGCGACATCCAACCGTCGTCGCTGACCGCCGGACAGGTTCCGGATGCGCGTCTTGGCCTTGTCGGTGAGCCCGACGGCGGAGATCACCTCATCGACGTCGCGCGGCCGCGGGTAGAAGCGCGCGAAATGGGCGACCTGCTCGCGCACGGTGACGTCGGCGGCTTCCGCGCCCGACTGCAGCACGATGCCGAGCCGCGCCTTCCACTCGACCCCGCCGCGGTGGGGGTCGACCCCGAGGACGCTCGCAAACCCGCCGCTGCGGTCGCGGTACCCCTCGAGGATCTCGATCGTGCTGCTCTTGCCGGCGCCGTTCGGTCCCAGGAGGGCGAACGTCTCACCGCGTTCGATGTCGAAACTGACGCCGCGCAACGCCTCGAGGGAGCCGTACGACTTGCGCAGGTCGCGTACCGAGACGGCCGCACCTGCCGCGGGCCCGTCGGGCAGCTGCGAGGTCATGCCCCCATCATGCCCCGCCGCCGCCCGCCCCGCGATGCCCCGGCGCCGTCCAGGTGCCGGGGCTACGCCCGGATCAGGACCGGGACGCCCGCTGTGCGCTCCGCACCACCGCCAGCAGGGCCAGGATCACGATGATCGCACCGGCCGCGACGAGTCCGAGCGTCCACGCGCTCGCCGGCGTGAGCGACTGGAGCCAGAGCTCGGCCGCCACCAGGCGCGTGCGCGCCGACACGATCCAGAGCATCGTCAGGGCGAACACCACCAGAATGGCCCCCCAGACGACGCCACCCCATCGGATGCTCGGCCGCCGCGTCGGCCGCTCCGGCCGGTAGGGCGAGGAGGAGACCGTGGCAGAGAAGGCGCCGGCGGGAGGGGGCGGTGCCGCAGCCGTGAGAGGAATGGTCGCGTCGAAGGGTGCAGAGGCTCCCGTCGACACGGGCGGCGCATCCGTCCCGTTCTCCGTGACCGGTCCGGCCGGAACACTCTCGTCCAGCGGACGCGTCGCCGCCGTGTCATCCGGCTCGATCGGCCGGGTGTTGTCGTGCTGGTCGGCGCTCACTGTCCGTCCCCTTCTGTCTGCTGCATGGTCACTTCTCCGGCCTGGTCGACCCGCACGATCACATCCGGTATGTCGTCGTCGCCGACGGTGTAGTTGGCGATGCAGTGACCTCCTCCGACCGGCGTGCACGCGTGCATCTCGAGGTCGCCCGCCGAGTCGTACGCGTACAGCGCCGATCCGTGAAGGTCGCCCATCACCTGCGCCGTGATGCCCGGTGCGATCTGCACGGTGGTCATGCCCGACACCTTCACCAGGTCGACGACAGGCGTGTCGGCGTGGAATGCCTTGCCGAGGGAGGCTCCGAGCTCGATCGTCGTCTGGCCGTAGACCTGCGAGTAGCTCGCGTCGGACCGCGGGGAGACGTACGCGCCGTCGAAGATCAACTCTCGGTCGCGGGGGATGAAAGCGGACACCAGCGTGATGACCGCGAGCAGGATGCCGAGGAACGTGAGGAAGCCGCTGCGTCGCTTTGCGAGTCCGGCGATCAGCGAGGTCAGTCCGAGCACGAGGGTTGCGACGGCCAATGCCGCGGTCAGCTCGTAACCGGGCAAGCCGGTCAACGAGGTCCAGAGCGCCGAGGTGAGGGCGGCGCCGATCAGTGCGACGCCGATCGCGACCCAGCCGACAGCCGCGCCCACCCGGGGGTTCGCGGCCCGGTATGCCCGCCGTCGCGCGGCGGCGTCGGCCTGCATCGCGGTGCTCTGGGCGCGGAGTTCGGCCGAGCGCTGCGCCTTGACCGCACGCATGTCGGCGTTCAGGCGCTCCTTCCACTGCGCGTGCTCCGCGCGCCAGGCGGCCTGGCGCGCCTGCCAGTCCGCGACATCCTGAGCGGATGCGTCCGTTGTCGGCGCCGGCGGCTGCTGCGGCTCGGCGGACGTGTCGAGGCGGGGGGTGTCCGGGGTTCCCGGGGTCTCCGGGGTGGCGGAGTCCGAGGCGAGGTCGCCGGTGGAGCCCTCGTCGCCTGTTTCTGCGGTGGCGTTCCCTGTCGAGCGGGTCGGGATGGTGGCGGCCGCTGCGGTGCCGGCGGCCATCGCCGCCGAGCCTGCCGCGACGGCTGCTGCGGCCGAGGTGGCAGCTGCGGCTGCGGCGGCTGCAGCGCCGCGACCCGTCGAGTCCGGGCCCGTGGCGCCGCTCGGCGCCGTGGCCTCGCCCGTCGCACTGGTTCCGCCAGCCGTCGAGGCGGGCCCGGCAGGCGCGCCGGAGGGGGCGGCACCCGGCTGTCCGAATGGAGCGGTACCGCGGCCGGTGGTGCCGGCGCGGCCCCAGTCGTTCCGTGCGGCCAGCACGATCAGACCCACCACGAGGGCGATCACGATCAGGGTCCAGAGCACCCGCCACACCACGTCTCCCCATCCGGGCTCACCCCACGGGTGAGCGCCGAACCACCACACACCCTGTGGCAGTGGGAGCAAGGAGAGGAGGGCGAGGATGCCGATGCCGACGATGGCGGGCTGGAAGTCCCCGTCGAACAGGCGCTGCAGGTGGATCCGGTTCTCGCGGTCAGGGAGGAGCGCCCAGGCCGCGGCGTACACCAGCAGTACGGGGGCGCCGAGGATGGCCGCGACGACGACGATCCCGCGCACGATGAGCGGATCGATGCCGAGGCGGTATGCCAGTCCGGCGCACACACCGCCGAGCCAGCCGTCGCTGCGTGTGACGCCGAGCCCGCGCATCCAGTCGAAGAAGCGGGTTCCCCGGCCGGCGAGCCCGGTCTGCGAGCCGCCGTAGGGCGACGAGGGCCCGCCGCCGTAGGGCGACGAGGGTGAGCCTGGGGGAGGCGGGGGCGGCGGTGGCGTCGATTCGTGCTGTGACATGTTTCGATCGTGGCCCCGGATGCGCCGCCGCTCTATCGGGTATCACCCTGACGCGTCCCTGATTCCGGATGCCCAGGGTGTCGGGGAGGCTCGGGGTCTGCTTGGATCTTCACGTGTCCCAGACCGCTTCCTCCCGTCCGCCGAGGGCCGCGCGCCCCGAGCGCCTGCCGCTCGCCCGGCCGCGCGTGTGCGTACTCAGCGGAGTGAGCGTCGCCCTCGCCGACCACCTGGGCTGGCCGGTCGTCGCGGTGCGCTGGCTCTTCGTCGCGCTGTCGCTCGCCGGGGGAGCGGGAGCGCTCCTCTACCTCTGGTTGTGGGCGCTCACGCCGCTGCGGCCGCCGGTGCCGGATGCGCCGGTCGAGGGAGTGCAGCGCCAGGTGCCGGTCTCGTGGCTGCTGGCCGTGCTCGCGGTCATCACCGGCATCGGCGCGATCGCCCTCGTCTTCTCCGGGTCGGCCTCGTTCGCGGTGCTCGGGACGATCGCGGTGCTGATCGCGCTCGCCGCCGGGGCGGTGGCCTGGGATCAGGTCGTGGACGCGGGCGATGCGGCGCGGGGCCCGGCATCGTCGACAGCCCTCCGCATCTCGATGGGCGCGTTCCTGCTCTTCATGGCCGCGGCGCTGGCGACCATCCCGAATCGCGTGGAGTCCGGGTGGCTCTGGCTGTGCATCATCGCCGTCACCTTCGCGGGAGCGGCGGTGCTGCTCGCACCCTGGGCGTTCCGGCTGTGGCGGGAGCTCATCGCCGAGCGCACGGCCCGCATCAAGGAGGAGCAGCGGGCGGAGATCGCGGCGCACCTGCACGACTCGGTGCTGCAGACGCTCGCGCTCATCCAGAACCGGGCGGGTGCGTCGAGCGAGGTGGCCCGCATCGCACGCGCGCAGGAACGCGAGCTGCGCGACTGGCTCTACGCCGGATCCGAGGCGCCCGCCGGCGACCTGGCGACGGATCTGCGCGACTTCGCGGCGGCGCTCGAGATCGACCATCCGGTGCAGATCGACGTGGTCGCCGTCGGCGATCCGGTTCAGCACGGCACCTCCGAACTCGCCGCCGCCGCCCGCGAGGCGATGCTCAACGCGGCCAGGCACGCCGGCGGCGAGGTCTCCGTGTACGTCGAGAGCAGGGCCGGCGCCGTCGACGTGTTCGTGCGCGACCGTGGATCGGGCTTCGACGTGGACGCGCTACCCGACGGCCGCCTCGGTGTGCGAGAGTCGATCATCGGCCGGATGAAGCGGGCGGGGGGCCAGGCGGCCGTGACCTCCCGCGACACCGGCACCGAGATCCATCTGAGCATCGAGTTCCCGAGCGAGCAATCATGAGCGACACACCCGTCACCGTCGTCATCGTCGACGATCATTCCATCTTCCGTTCCGGTCTGCGCGCCGACCTGGATGCGCGGCTCGAGGTCGTCGCGGAGGCCGCCGACGTGGATGCCGCGGTGGCCGCGATCATCGCCTCCCGCCCCGACGTGGTGCTGCTGGACGTGCACCTTCCCGGCGGCGCCGGCGGCGGAGGCGCCGAGGTGGTGCGACGGACGGCCGCCGAGTGCCCGGAGACGCGGTTCCTGGCTCTGAGCGTGTCGGACGCGGCCGAGGACGTCGTCGCGGTCATCCGGGCGGGGGCTCGCGGCTACCTGACGAAGGGCAGCTCCGGCAGCCAGGTGAGCGACGCTGTCGTAGCGGTCGCCGGCGGCGACGCGGTCTTCTCGCCGAAGCTGGCCGGCTTCGTGCTCGACGCGTTCGGCGCGGCCGCGGGGGAGCAGGCCGAGACCGTGGACGAGCTCGACCGGCTCTCCGCCCGCGAGCGCGAGGTCATGCGCCTGATCGCGCGCGGCTACTCCTACAAGGAGGTGGCCGCGGAACTCTTCATCTCGATCAAGACCGTCGAGACGCACGTCTCCGCCGTGCTCCGCAAGCTGCAGCTCTCGTCGCGTCACGAGCTCACCGCCTGGGCCCTCGAGCGCAAGCTGCTCTGACGCCGCGCCTCGCCGCTTCGGCTGCGCTGCTGCCGCTGCTGTGCCGGCCCCAGGTACTGCGTCGATCGCGCCACAACACTGTTCACGATGGCGGGGACGGCGGTGGGGCCGTGTGCAGCGCGAGGATCGCCCGGACGCGCCTGACGAGCTGGTGGTCATCGAGGTCGCCGGGCCCGAGGTAGACGACGGTCCAGCCGTCCGCCTGGAGGTCGAGCTGCCTGGTCATGTCCGCCCGGAACCGGTGGACGGGTCGATGCACGTCGCCCTGATACTCGAGAATCACCCGCTGCTCTGGAAAGGTGAGGTCGCCCCGGTAGACACGGCCGGTTGCCGTCGTGATCGTCGGGTTAGCGATCATTCCCGATACCCCGGCTCGCACCAGCCGGGTGCGCAACCGCGACTCCTGCGGCGATTCGGCACGGTCGTCGAGCAGGGGGAGTGCCTCGACGAGACGCCGTCGCCATCGTCTCGATGGATACCTGTCGACGGCTGCTGCCAGGCCATCCAACCTCGTCCCGCCGAGTCGTCGGTGCAGAAGGGCGTCGCCGACGGTGACGAGCGCCTCGACATCGAGATGCGAGCTCAGCTCGCACCACCATCGCGCCGGAGCGCTCGCAGGAACGCCGGCGACCGAGCCGACATCCCCGAGGTGGATCCGCACGGAGTGCCCGCGAACCCCCGATACACGTGGCGCTCGCCCAGGAGCCGGTACGGAGACGTCGAGGGGGGCGTCGTCACGTTCGAGTTCTGCGGGCAGGGGGACGCCGTAGAGGCGCGCGGCCGTGGGGCCGCTCACGAAGCCGCCGGGCGGAAGGCGCTGCATGTAGGCGTGGCAGCGGCCGACGAAGTCGAGTTGCCGAGTGCAGACGACCCCTCGGAACGGCCGAGTCAGGTCGGGTGCACGGAGCCGACGGGGAGAGACGCCGCGCTCGCGCGCCTGTGCGACCGCGAGCGGGCGGGCGAGTGAGATCGGCAGCGGGGTGAGCATCGGCATGCCTCCAGCCTGTCGGAGGAGGGGTCGCCGCGGGAGTTATCCACAGGCGCAATCGGGTGCTCGAAGGTGAGTGGTCACTCGTTGTCGCTGCGCGCTCGATTCCGCCCCCTCACGCGACAACTAGTGACCACTCACAGGGGCGGCCGGGTAAATGGAACCTGGGGGAGGGGAGGGGCAGGGAAGGCAGCCCACCCCCGCCCTACGCGAACAGGCGCTGCAGGCGCCGCACGCCCTCGAGCAGCTCGTCGTCGCCGAGCGCGTATGACAGCCGCAGGTAGCCCGACGGGCCGAACGCCTCGCCCGGCACCGTCGCCACCTCCGCCTGCTCCAGGATGAGGTCCGCGAGCTCCAGGGAGGTGCGGGGCGTCACGCCGCCCCACGTGCGCCCGAGCAGCCCGGACACATCCGGATACACGTAGAACGCGCCGAGCGGGGTGGGCGTGCGCACGCCGTCGATCGCGTTCAGCTCCGCGACGATCGTGCGGCGGCGCCGGTCGAAGGCCAGCCGCATCTGCTCCTCGGCCTCCTGCGGTCCGGTCAGCGCCTCGAGGGCCGCGCGCTGCGAGATGTTGGAGACGTTGGACGAGAGGTGCGATTGCAGGTTCGCCGCTGCCGCGATCGCGTCGGCCGGGCCGGTCATCCAGCCCACGCGCCAGCCCGTCATCGCGTAGGTCTTCGCGACCCCGTTGACCAGGATGGTGCGGTCGGCGAGCGAGGGCACCGCATCGACGATCGAGACCGCGCGCACGCCGTCGTAGGTGAGGTTCTGATAGATCTCGTCGGCGATGACCCAGAGTCCGTGCTCGTCGGCCCAGTGGCCGATCTCCTCCACCTGCGCCGCCGGATAGACGCTGCCGGTGGGGTTCGACGGCGAGACGAAGAGCAGCACCTTCGTCCGCTCCGTGCGGGCCGCCTCCAGCTGATCGACCGTGACCAGGTAATCCTGGTCCGCGCCGGCGAAGACGTCGACCTGCCTGCCGCCGGCAAGCGCGATCGCCTCCGGGTAGGTGGTCCAGTACGGGGTCGGCACCAGCACCTCGTCGCCCGGATCCAGGAGGGTCGCGAACGCCTGATAGACGGCCTGCTTGCCGCCGTTGGTCACCACGACCTGTGACGGTGACACCTGCAGCCCGGAGTCGCGCAGCGTCTTGACGGCGATCGCCTCGCGCAGCTCCGGCAGCCCTGCGGCGGGGGTGTAGCGGTAGTTGCGGGGGTCCTGAACCGCCTCGAGGGCGGCCTCGACGATGTTCGAGGGCGTGACGAAATCGGGCTCGCCGGCGGCATAGCTGATGACTGGGCGACCCTGGGCGCGAAGGGCCTTGGCCTTGGCGTCGACCTTGAGGGTGGCGGACTCGGCGATCGAGCTGATCCGGCGGGAGATGCGCTGCTGTGCGGTCACGCTGCTCAACTTTACAGTGGGCCATCCGTCCCATACACTTGGTCGCGGTAGTTGAAATCTGCCATGCTTTTTTGCGCCCATTTTTCCGGTGGAACGACTGCCTTTTCCCGTGTGGATTCTGGTGGAACCGCTGCCGGCGGAGTGACCGCTCGGCACCGTGAGCAATCTCGGAGCCGGATCGGTTAGCCTTGATCGAGGACGTGCGCGATCAGTATCGCGATCTCACTTTCCTAGGGCGGTGGCTCAATTGGTAGAGCAGCGGTCTCCAAAACCGCAGGTTGCAGGTTCGAGTCCTGTCCGCCCTGCAAGCCGGCACCCAGGTGCAGGCCCACGAAAGGTGTAACGAGGTGGCCCGAAAAGTTATCGACGAGCCGAGCGAGGACGTCGTCGCCAACGCGAAGAAAGACCGCGCTGCAAAGCGTGGACCCTTCGCGCGGATCGCGCTGTTCATCCGGCAGGTCTTCGGCGAACTCAAGAAGGTCGTCACACCCACCCGTAAAGAACTGCTGAGCTACACCGGTGTCGTGCTCGTCTTCGTGGTGATCATGATGGCGCTGGTGTCCCTGCTCGACTGGATCTTCGGTCTGGGCGTGTTCTGGGTCTTCGGTAATCCGGCTTGAGCCGGAACCGGCTTGATCCGGATCCGGTTCGATCCGGAACGCACCGACCAACAACAGGAATGGAATGAATTCAGTGTCTGAGACAAATCGCGACGACGTGGACTGGGCGACCGCAGCCGAGCAGTCCTCCGAAGACGATGAGGCGCAGACCGGTAACGTTCTGGCCGCCGACGAGGAGGCCGTCGACGCCGCCGAGCACGAGGCCCTGCACGTCGTCGCCGAAGACGGAACCGAGATCGATCTCGACGCCGTGCTCGACGCCATGGCCGAAGCGGTCGACCCCGAAGCGGATCGCGCCGTCGATGAGGCCCTCGAGGTCGACGACGACCAGGAGGCCGAAGCGGCCCTCGAGGCCGTCGAAGACGAAGACGAGAACGCCACCGACCCGTACGAAGAGTTCCGGGCCGAGCTCCGCAGCAAGATCGGCAAGTGGTACGTCATCCACTCGTACGCCGGTTTCGAGCGCCGCGTGAAGTCGAACATCGAGAACCGCATGGTCTCGATGAACATGGAGGACTTCATCTTCGAAGTCCAGGTCCCGATGGAAGATGTCGTCGAGATCAAGAACGGCCAGCGCAAGATGGTCAACCGTGTGCGCATCCCGGGCTACGTGCTCGTGCGCATGGACCTGAACGAAGACAGCTGGTCGGTCGTCCGTCACACCCCCGGCGTCACCGGCTTCGTCGGCAACGCGCACAACCCGACTCCCCTTCGTTTCGAAGAGGCCTTCTCGATGCTGAAGAGCCTCGTGCAGGTCGAGGCGGCTCCGGCCAAGGGCGGCGCCGTCAAGGGCTCCAAGACCACCGCCCGCGTCATCCCCGCCGAGGTCGACTTCGAGATCGGCGAGACGATCACCATCAAGGAAGGCTCGTTCGCGGGTCTCCCGGGTTCGATCAGCGAGATCAAGCCGGAGAGCGGCAAGCTCACCGTGCTCGTCTCCCTGTTCGAGCGCGAGACGCCGGTCGAGCTCAGCTTCGACCAGGTCACGAAGCTCTAACCCACCCCAGATTTTCCAGAACACCGGGTCTCGGACAGGCCGAGAAACCGGGAGAGCCGTTCGGGATGTCCCGATTCGGCTCGAATACACAAAGAAGGAAGAAACATGGCACCGAAGAAAAAGGTCACTGGTCTGATCAAGCTTCAGATCAACGCCGGCGCCGCCAACCCCGCCCCGCCGATCGGTCCGGCGCTGGGTCAGCACGGCGTCAACATCATGGAGTTCTGCAAGGCGTACAACGCGGCGACCGAGTCGCAGCGCGGCAACGTCATCCCCGTGGAGATCACCGTCTACGAGGACCGTTCGTTCACGTTCGTCCTGAAGACCCCGCCCGCCGCCGAGCTCATCAAGAAGGCTGCCGGCGTCGCCAAGGGCTCCGGCGTTCCGCACACCACCAAGGTCGGCAAGCTGACCCAGGAGCAGGTGCGCTCGATCGCCGAGCAGAAGATGGTCGACCTCAACGCGAACGACATCGACGCCGCGTCGAAGATCATCGCAGGCACCGCCCGTTCCATGGGCATCACGGTCGAAGCGTAAGCAGCGTCCCCAACCAGACATCCGTGGCAGAGCCGGCCAGGCTCGCACCACATTCTCGATAGGAGAAATCACATGGCACAGAAGTCAAAGGCCTACCGGGCCGCGGCCGAGAAGATCGAGGCCGGAAAGCTCTACACCCCCGAAGAGGCCGTCACGCTGGCTCGCGAGACCGGCTCGGCCAAGTTCAACTCGACCGTCGAGGTCGCGCTGAAGCTCGGCGTCGACCCGCGCAAGGCGGACCAGATGGTCCGCGGTACCGTCATTCTTCCTCACGGTACCGGCAAGACCGCGCGCGTCATCGTGTTCGCGACGGGTCCGGCCGCTGAGGCCGCGATCGCCGCTGGCGCTGACGAGGTCGGCGGCGCCGAGCTCATCGAGAAGGTCGCCGGTGGCTACACCGCGTTCGACTCGGCCGTCTCCACCCCGGAGCTCATGGGCCAGGTCGGCCGTCTCGGAAAGGTGCTCGGCCCGCGTGGTCTCATGCCCAACCCGAAGACCGGTACGGTCACCCCGGATGTGGCCAAGGCCGTCTCCGACATCAAGGGTGGAAAGATCGAGTTCCGCGTCGACAAGCACGCCAACGTGCACTTCGTCGTCGGCAAGGCCGGCTTCACCGCCGACCAGCTGCAGGACAACATCAAGACCGCTCTCGAAGAGGTCATGCGCCTCAAGCCGTCCTCGTCGAAGGGTCGCTACATCCAGAAGGGCGCCGTGTCGACCACGTTCGGCCCCGGCATCCCGCTGGACGTCAACTCCATCTAGTCAGGCGACGGCGTCTCACGAAGGCGACGTTCCACGACTGCGAAAAGCCCGCTCCCACTCCGGTGGGGCGGGCTTTTTCGTCGTTGCCGAACTGAGGATCGTTCACGCCGAGCAAACAGTTGCAACAGAACTGTCTACCCCTCTTGTGGCGGCAGAACCTGTGGGTCTACTGTCACCAATGGCGCGCGCCGCGTGCCGCCTCACCGTCGAGTAAGGATGACATTCATGAGAACTCGCATCACCGGGCGGGCCCTTCACAAGAGGACCGCAGGAATCATCGCCACCACGGCAGCCGTGGTGGCTTTGTCGATGACGGGCGTCGGAGCGGCCAACGCGGCCGACCGCGTCACGTTCAGCGACTCGGTGCCGAAGTGGGCGACCTCCGCCAACGACGCCGGAGCAGCACCTGCGGACGAGACGATCGAAGGCGAGATCTTCCTGCCGCTCCGCAATGCCGCGGGCGCGGAAGCGCTGGCGAAGGCGGTCTCGTCGCCCACCAACCACAGCTATCGCAAGGCGCTCAGCCCGAGCCAGTGGATCAAGAACTTCTCCCCGTCGAAGGCCGACTACGACTCCGTGCTGCGGTTCCTCAAGACCGCCGGCCTGACGGTCAACGGAACGCCGGCCAGCCGGCAGTACGTCGTCTTCCGCGGAACCGCCGACCAGCTCGGTTCGATCTTCGGAACCTCGCTGCACTCGTACAACTACGCGGGACGCACCCTTCTCGCCCCGGCCTCAGCGCCGTCCCTCCCGACCGCCGTCGGCTCCAAGGTCTCGGGCGTCAGCATCGAGCAGTCCCGGATGCTCACCAAGCCCGACTCGATCAAGCAGGGCGACCTCGGCCCGTCCGCAGCGCCGCAGGTGAGCCGCAAGAGCGTCGCCGCCGCGCCGGTGATCACCACGCCGTGCTCGCACTACGACGGTGAGCACACGGTGACCGTGCCGCCCGCCTACAACGGCAAGACGCAGTACAGCACCTACAACTGCGGTTACACGCCGAAGCAGCTGCGCTCGTCGTACGGCCTGGACGCCCTCAACAAGAAGGGCCTGAACGGCAGCGGTCAGACGATCGCCATCATCGACGCCTACGCGTCGCCGAGCATCGTCAAGGACGCGAACACCTACGCCGCCGCCAACGGCGAGCCGGGACTCACCAACTCGACCTACCAGCAGCTGGTGCCGAAGCCGAGCGAGTTCGTCGACCAGGAGGCCTGCGCGTTCCCGAGCGGATGGCAGGGTGAGCAGACGCTCGACGTCGAGTCGGCCCACAGCATCGCCCCGGCCGCGCGCATCCTGTACGTGGGTGGCTTCAACTGCGGTGGCGGTATCGACATCGCGATGTCGAAGATCCTCGACAACAAGCTGGCCAACATCGTGAGCAACAGCTACGGCAACGTCGGCGAAGACGTTCCGGCCGACGTGGTCGCCGGTCAGGTGAACATCGAGCTGCAGGCTGCCGGTGAGGGAATCGGCCTCTACTACTCGAGCGGTGACAACGGTGACGAGGCCGCACGCCTCGGCTACCCGTCGCCGGACTTCATGGCCTCGTCGCCGTGGGTCACCTCGGTGGGTGGGACGAGCATGGGCATCGACAAGAACGGCAAGATGACCTATGAGACCGGCTGGGGCGACCAGTTCGACCAGATCGTGAAGGATGCCTCGGGCGCCCTCGCGTACGCTCAGCCGCTCCCCGGAACCCGCTTCGTCGGAGGCGCCGGTGGTGGCGTCAGTGCGATCTTCTCGCAGCCCGATTACCAGAAGGGGGCGGTGCCCGCATCGCTCGCGAACGGGATGCGCGTCTCGCCGGACATCGCGGCGCTCGCCGACCCGTACACCGGGTTCCAGATCGGCATCCGTCCGATCATCGACGACACGACGCTCGAGACCGGTGACTTCGTCAACGAGACGTATGGCGGCACCTCGCTCGCCGCGCCGATCGTTGCCGCGCAGATGGCTCTCGTGCAGCAGGCGACCCACACGACGATCGGGTTCGCGAACCCGACGCTGTACGCCGTGAAGAAGGCCGTGCCGAGCAGCGTCCGCGACGTGCTCCCGCTGAACCCGAAGTCCGGTGTCGTGTACACCAGCGCGATCAGCGGAAACACGTACTTCGTGACGTTCGATCAGGACACCTCGCTCAAGACCGCGAAGGGATACGACGACGTGACCGGCCTCGGTGGCGTTTCGTTCGGCCTCCTGTCGCAGGTGGCGGCGGGCCGGCACTAGCCGGCTGCACCCGACGGCCGGTCGTCCTCCCGGACGGCCGGCCGTCGCTGCGCCCGCTCCCCGCCACGGGGCCGCCGGGCTGGGTAGGGTGAAGGGATGACCGTTAGGATCCGCCCCGCCGAGGCCGGGGACGCCGCGGCCCTCGCCGCCGTCGCCGCCGTGACCTTTCCGCTGGCCTGCCCGCCGCACACCACCGACGAGGCGAAGGCGCACTTCATCGCGACCGTGCTGTCGGAGGAGCGGTTCGCCGAGTACCTGGCCGACGCGAGCCGTCTGCTGCTCATCGCAGAAGACGACGAGCATCCGCATGCCGGGGCGATCGGCTACACGATGCTGAACCTCGGCGAGCCGGCCGACGCGGACGTGAAGGCGGCCATCCGCATCCGGCCCACGATCGAGCTGAGCAAGTGCTACGTGATGCCCGGCCATCACGGCGCCGGCGTCGCGAGCGGGCTGATGGCCGCAAGTGTCGACGCCGCGGTCGCCGCCGGATCGGCGGGCATGTGGCTGGGCGTCAACGAGGAAAATGGCCGGGCTCAGCGGTTCTACGGCAAGCACGGCTTCGAGCGCGTCGGCACCAAGCACTTCCTGGTGGGGGACCGCCTCGAGGACGACTGGGTGATGGAGCGCTCGCTGGCGTAGCGCGCAGCCCGGCCGCCGACCTCAGCCCTCGGCGACCTTCAACACGATCTTGCCGCGGGTGTGCCCCGACTCCATGGCCCGGTGCGCCTCGGCGATCTGCTCGAGCGCGAAGATCTGGTCCACGTGCACGCGCACGTTCCCCGCCTCGAGCAGACGCGCGATCACCGCGAGCGTGTTGCCGTCGGGCGCGACCTTGAAATCCGTTCCGCGCACGCCGGCCGCGGCGACCTCGTCTGCGAAGGTCGGCCAGCTACCGGTCGGCGCGTTGACGATGAGTCCGCCGCGGCGCAGCACGGACAGCGACCGCGACCCCGTATCGTCATGCACGTTGCCGATCAGATCGATCACGACGTCGACCTCGCCCACGACGTCTTCGAAGCGGGTGGTCGCGTAGTCGATGACCTCGGCGGCCCCGAGGGAGCGCAGCCACGGCACATTGGCGCCGGATGCCGTCGCGATGACGTGGGCCCCGAAGTACGAGGCGAACTGCACCGCGAAGTGGCCGACGCCGCCGCTGCCGGCGTGGATGAGCATCCGCTGGCCTTCGTGCGCCTTGGCGACCTCGACCACCAGGCCCCAGGCCGTGAGGGCCGCCAGGGGCGCCCCGGCCGCCTCGATGTGCGAGAGGGTGCTCGGCTTGCGGACGACGCTGAGACTCGGCACCGAGACGTATTCGGCGTAGCTTCCGCTGTAGCGCGGCACCATCACCATGCCGAAGACCTCGTCGCCCGGCTTGATCGGATGCGCGGCGAAGGGTGACTGCACGACGACACCGCTGAAGTCGTGGCCGAGCACGGCGGGGAACTGGTGGATCGCGCCGAACACGCCGCGACCGGCACGCGTCTTGGCGTCGATCGGGTTCACCCCGGCGGCCACGACCTTCACGAGGAACTCGGCATTGACGCGGTCGGGGACCCCGGTCTCCTCGACGGCGAGCTCATCGGCTGCGCCCGCCTGATGGAGAAGTGCGGCCCGCATCGTCTTCTGCATTCGTCGTCCCCTCGTCGGTCGGGCAGTCGTGACAGCGGTTCGGGCCGTGCCATCGTGATCGCAACCAGTCAATCCCGCCAATGATTCCAAGGTGTTACGACGGCATCACCACGTGTGAACAATCCGTTTCGGATACCCCCTGGCGGTTTTCTCAAGATCGCTGGTTAGGATGCATTCGGATCGGACCCGACCCCGGCCCTACCCGAACGAGATCCCCGACCCGAGACGAGGAACGCAGGTGACCCGACTGTCCGGCCCCCGCGCGCCCCGGCTGCTGCGGATCGTACGACAGCCGTTCGCCGTCCCGCTGCTCGCCGGCGGATGGCAGCGCGCGGTGCCGGTGCTGCTGGCGATCGGGACGATCGCCGTCCTCGGCGGTCTCACGCTCATCTGGGCGGCGCGGCTCACGGTTCCCTACCCGGTCTACGTGAGCGAGCTCGGCGCAGTCGGCGCGGCAACCAAGTTCCCGTTCGCGGTCGCGCTGCTCTGCATCGCCCTGGGTGGCTTCTCGATCGCGCTGGCCTCCGGGCACATCCGGTCGTCGGCGCCCGTCTTGAACCGGTGGGCGCCCGCGATCACCCTGGGCTTCGCCGGCGTCTGCTTCGTGATCGCGTCGCAGGTCACCTGCACCGCCTACTGCCCGGTGCCGATCGTCGACCCGCGCTCGACGACGCAGGACCTCGTGCACACGTCGAGCGCCGTGCTGGGTTTCGCCGCGGCGTGCTACGCGATGCTCCAGGTCGCGTTCGCGACATCGATGCCCCGGGTCGCACGACTGTCGCTGGTCTGTTGCGTCGCGGTGGCCGGCATCACGATCGTGGGCGGGCTGCTCGCCCTGGTGCACGTGGCGACGGATGTCGGCTCCTGGCTGGAGCTCATCGGCACCACCGTTGCGATCGCGTGGCTGGCCGCCTACGGGCTGTCCCTGACGCGTTCGGCGACGCCCGCGACTGCCACACGCTGACGCGGCGTCAGTACCCGGAGGCGGCGGGCGCCGAGACGGCGGCGGCCTGCGTACGGCGACGCAGGACCGTGATCAGGTCCTCCGCGAGCGAGACGAGCTTCGAGATCTCCGCGTCGTCGCGGTCGACCCAGAGGCACTGGGGTTCCTCGTGCACCGGGACGAAGCCCGAGTGCTGCTCCCAGACGAAGAGGGTGCGCTCCGCGCCGAGCACGTACTGCTGCCACCAGATCTGGCGCAGGTAATTGCGCGGGATGCTGCGGAACGCCTTGTTGGTCGTCTTGATCTCGGCGAGTTCGATCGTGCCGCCGGCGCGCACCGTGAGGCCGTCGGGCGTGGCCAGGTGACGGCGGTCGGCCTCGGCGTGGTAGAGCGCATCGCTCGGCTGGATGCCGTGGGTCGCGGCCACCCACGAGGCGATCTCGGGCTCGCGTGCCCGGCCGTACTGCGTGAAGACGTTGCCACCGAATCCGGTGCCGTTCAGCTTGTCGTACGCGGCCGACTCGACGGACTTCGGCGTGGACAGCTTTGCGACATCCGTGGCGGTGATGCCTCGACTGCGTGCCCGCAACCACGCGATGCGATCGCTCGAGCGCGCGACGAGGCGCACGAGATGCGGACCCTGCTGTGCCGGGGACGCGCCGACCGGCGGGAGAGCCGGCTCCGCCAGCGCGAGCGGGCGGGTCAGGGCGGGGTCGAACACTCCTCTATTGTGCCTCGGTCGCGGAGGCTGCGCGTCCTCCCACGCCCACGGAGCCGAGCTGCCGGCGCGCCTCGTCGAGGGTCGCCAGCGTGTCGACCGCCTCGCTGAGCGGATGCAGGGGCGAGTCGGTGAGTCCGTCGGTCACGTACCGGGCGAGAGCGGCGGCTTCGTACGACATCCCCTCGCGGTGCGGGCGTCCGTACGGGTCGACCCAGTGGGCGGCCATCCGTCCGTCCGGCCCGAAGAATCGCAGGCCGCTCGCCGCCCAGAACGGGCTGTCGGTCTCGACGCGCCCGGATGACCCGCTGATCGTCGCGAGCGACGGGGTCCCTGCCCGCAGCCCC
Source organism: Leifsonia poae (assembly GCF_027921845.1). Taxonomy (GTDB): domain Bacteria; phylum Actinomycetota; class Actinomycetes; order Actinomycetales; family Microbacteriaceae; genus Leifsonia; species Leifsonia poae. Next base: position 102,702 of record NZ_BSEN01000010.1, on the reverse strand, counting down.
GTGCTCAGGAGTGCCTGCGCGCCTGTCGCCGACGACAGGATCATCGCCACCTGCTCGTCGACGCCGGTCGGCGCGAGCGATCCGGTCGCCAGGATGCCGGCGGGGGCACCCAGCGCGAACGACGCCCACGACACCACATAGACGCCGAGGTCGAGCAGCGCACCGCCGGCGAGCGCCGGGTCGAACATCCGGCTGGTGGGGTCGAACGTGGCCGCGCCCCCGAAGTCGGCCGTCACGACGCGCACCTCGCCGAAGGCGCCGTCGGCCAGGAGCTGACGGACGATGTCGGTCTGGGGCAGGTAGCGCGTCCACATCGCCTCCATCGCGAAGACGCCCGCCGAACGGGCCGCATCGGCGATCGCGCGTGCGTCGGCCGCTGTCGCCGCCATCGGCTTCTCGATCAGCACGTTCTTGCCGGCCGCGATCGCGAGCAGGGCATGCTCGCGGTGCTGCGAGTGCGGCGAGGCCACGTAGACGACATCGACCCCGGGATCGGCGACCAGCTGCTCGTACGAGCCGTAGGAGCGCTCCACCCCGTGCGCTGCGGCGAACGCGGCCGCACGCTCGGCCGACCGTGACCCGGCGGCGACGACCCGCTGCGTGGTGTGCGTGTGCAGCGCATCCGTGAAGTCGGCGGCGATGCCGCCCGGCGCGAGCACGCCCCAGCGGAGCGCGGGGGCGTCGTGGGGATCGGGGTGCCGAGGCGCGGGCAGGGTGTCGAAGGCGTTCATGCGTCCAGTCTTCCGTAATGCGTTTATAGACGCGCCGCCGGGGCGCCGGCCATTGTCCAGCCTGCTCGATAGATCTAGTGTTTTAACACCTGAGGTTTCAACGCCACAGGAAGGGGCGCGCGGTCATGCCCCCGAAGATCTCCGCGCGCCCCGTCACCGCTCTCAGCGGGGCCAGACGCCCGCATCCGGATTCGAGACCTCCGGAGCGCGACGCGGCCCAGCGACCGGCGCCGCCCAGCGCACGCCATTGGCGAGCACACGCCGCACCTGCGGGTGGAAGTACACCGGGTACTCCTGGTCGCCGGGGCTGAAGTAGAAGATCTTTCCGCGGCCGCGGGTGAACGTGACACCGGAGCGGAAGACCTCGCCCCCGGTGAACGAGCTGATGAAGACCAGATCGTCGGGCGTCGGGATGTCGAAGAACTCGCCGTACATCTCCTGGGCCTCGATCACGATCGGCTGCTCGATGCCCTCGGCGATCGGATGCGTGGGGTTGACGTTCCAGACGAGCTCGCGTTCGCCGCCCTCCGGGTTGCGCCAGGCCAGCGAGCACGTGGTTCCGAGCATCCGGATGAAGATCTTCGAGAAGTGCCCGGAGTGCAGCACGATCAGGCCCATGCCGGCGAGCACGTGCTGCCGCACCCGCTCGACGACCTCGTCGGCCACCTGGTCGTGTGCGATGTGGCCCCACCAGAGAAGCACGTCGGTCTGAGCGAGCACCTCCTCGCTCAGGCCGTGCTCGGGGTCGGCGAGCGTGGCGGTGCGGATGCTCGCGTCCGGCCCGAGGAGCTCGGTGAGGCCCTCGGCGATGGCGCCATGGATCCCTGTCGGGTAGACGGCGGCGATGGCCGGCTGGGTGCTCTCGTGCACCCCTTCGTTCCAGACGGTGACGCGCAGTGCGGGCATGCTCAGACTCCCTTCGAAGCGGTGACGGTGTTGCTGGTGGAGTCGGCCTCGTGGCCGGGTTCGGCGTCGAGGCGCACCTCGGCTCCGCGGGTCGCCGACTCGTAGGCGGCGTCGATGATGCGGGCGCGGTCGAGGGCGAGCGAGCCGTCGTACTGCGACCAGTTCCCCTCGTCGGCGACGTGCTCGAGGAACGTCTCGACCACGGCGTTGTGACCCCGGCCCGGGTCGGCGGCGACGCGGATGTCGGAGCTGGCCTCGCCGTCGCCGGTGAACAGGGTGAGCTCGCCGGCGGGGGCGTAGTCGACGACGCGCAGATCGGCGCCGCCCTCCGTTCCGTAGATCGTGATGCCGAACTCGTCGCCGGCGGGACGGTACGCCGCCCAGCTGGTCTCGAGAACGAGCGAGCCGCCGCCTTCGAGACGGAGCAGCAGGCTGGCGAGGTCTTCGACCTCGTACGCGGAGCCGACGTTCACCTTGTCGGCGACCGCGCCGCCGCGCCCGCGGGTGCCGAGCTCGGAGTGGGTGACGGCGGACACGGCGATGACCTTCGGCTCGCCGAAGAGGAACAGTGCGTAGTCGAGCACGTGCACGCCGATGTCGATGAGGGGGCCGCCGCCTGCCATCTCGCGATTGGTGAACCAGCTGCCGAGGGCGGGGATGCCCGAACGCCGCAGCCAGACGGCGCGACCGTGGTACGGGCGGCCGATCGTGCCGTCGTCGATCGCCTTCTTGAGGGCCTCGATGTCGCCGCGCCGGCGGTGGTTGAACGCCACCTCGAGCACGCGGCCGCTGGCGTGCGCGGCGTCGACCATCGCCTGCGCCTCGCTCGCCGTGCGCGCGATCGGCTTCTCGCTGAGCACGTGGATTCCCGCCTCGAGTGCTCCGACGGCGATGGGGGCGTGCAGGAAGGTCGGGACGGCGACGCTGACCACGTCGAGGTCGCCGTCGGCCACCAGCTCCTTCCAGTCGCGGTAGAGGCGTGTGAGCCCGTACTTCTCGCCGAGGGCGGCGCGCGGCTCGTCCTCCATGCCGGCGATCGCGACGAGCTCGACACCGGGGAGCGTCGAATACGCCTCCATGTGCTGCTGCCCGGCCCAGCCGAGTCCGATGACGCCCGCGCGGAGCGTTTTACCTGAGTGTGCCGCAGTGGTGCTCACGACGGTCCTTCCGATTCTCTGTTGTGGATGGATTCTCTGTTGTGGATGGGTGGGGTGTCGGGTCTGAACGGGAGTGTGGGCGAACGAGTGGTCGAAACGATTCGATCACGCCAGGCCGCCGATATCCAGAGGGCCCTCCGGTCAGCGGCCGAGGGATCTGGACGGCGCGGGGGAGTGGCGGTCGGCATCCGGGTCCAGCGCGTGCTGGATCACCATGATCGCCGCCCCGAGCACGCCGCCGGTCGCCCCGGCACGTGAGTGGGTGATGGTGAGGTACTGGGTGGCGAGCGGAGTGGACCGCTGGTACACGACCTCGCGCACGCCGGCGAGCAGCTGCTCTCCGACCCGTGAGAGGCTCCCGCCGACCACGACCACGGACGGGTTGAGCAGGTTGACGCAGGTCGCGACGACCTCCCCGAGATCGCGGCCGGCCTGGCGGATGGCCTGCAGCACGGCGGGGTTGCCTGTGCGGGCGAGGGTCACGACGTCGTCGCTCGTCGTGGCCGGGATCCCGATCGCGGTGAGAGCGCGGGCGATGGCCGGACCGCTGGCGAGGGCTTCGAGGTCGGCATCCTGAGCGCCGTGGCTCGGGGTCTCGGCCCCGAACGGAACGCGGACGTGACCGAGGTCTCCCGCGGAGCCCTGTGCTCCGCGCTGCAGGCGGCCGCCGTTGATGATGCCGGCGCCGATGCCGGTCGCGACCTTCACGAACAGGAGGTCGGACTGCTCCGGCCAGCTGGTGGCGTGCTCGCCGAGCGCGAGCAGGTTGACGTCGTTGTCGACGAGGACGGGGACGTCGAACGTGCGGTGCACATAGGCAGGGATGTCGAACCGGTCCCAGCCCGGCATGATCGGCGGGTTCACCGGCGTCCCGGTGGAGTGCTCGACCGGTCCCGGCACTCCGATGCCGATGCCGATGAGATCGCCGAGCGGTCGCCCCGACTCCGCGAACAGCCCGGACGCCGTGGCCAGCGCCCAGTCGAGCACCGGCTCGGGTCCGTCCGAGATCTGGATGCGCCGCGAGTCGCTGTGCAGCATGGTGCCCGCGAGGTCGGCGATGGCGACGACCCCGTGGGTGGCGCCGAGGTCGATGGCGATCACGACGCGCGAATCCGGGTTGAACCGGATGCGCGCCGGAGGGCGGCCACCGGTAGAGACATCGTCGCCGGCGGGCGCGACGAGACCGGCGGCGGTGAGGCTGTCGATGCGCACGGCGATGGTCGAGCGGGCGAGACCGGTGAGCTCGGCCAGCTGCGCGCGGGTGCGTGGGATCCCGTCGCGCAGGATCGACAACAGCGGGGCGGCGTCGGGCGCGACGAGCGATGCCTCACGCGCGCTGTCGGTCATGAGGACATATAAGCACAAGGCTGCGCGAGTGGACAAAGTATGACATTCATCAGCGAACTTTTGATTGACATGCGACAGAAGTCTGATTGAATAGACGTCGCGCCCTGAGCGCGATCCACAGAATCACTCGACGAGGAGAACAGTGTCGACGTCCAAACTCTCCGTGCAGCTCTACACCGTTCGTGAACTTCTCACGGAAGACACGGTAGGCACGCTCAAGCGCATCGCCGACCTGGGGTTCACCCAGGTCGAGCCCTTTGCATTCCTGTCCTTCGGCGACGACCTCGGTCGTGGCCTCAGCGAGGCCGGCCTCACGGCGCCGACCACCCACCAGAGCTTCATCGGCGGTGACCTCGAGCCGGTCTTCGAGGCCGCCAAGGCGCTCGGCATCGAGACGGTCATCGACCCGTTCGTCGCCCCCGAGCGGTGGCAGACCGCGGAGAGCGTCGACGAGATCGCCTCCCAGCTCAACGCCGCCGCCGAGGTCGCCGCCCGCTACGGCGTGCGCGTCGGCTATCACAACCACGCACACGAGCTCGAGAACACGATCGACGGCGTCACCGCCTTCGAGTACTTCGAGAGCAAGCTCGACCCGGCGGTCGTGCTCGAGGTCGACACCTACTGGGTCGCCGTCGGTGGCCACGACCCGGTCGCGCTGCTGAAGAAGTTCGGCGACCGCGTCGTCGCGCTGCACGTCAAGGACGGCCCCGGCACCACCGAGACCAAGGACCAGGTGGCTGTCGGCCAGGGCTCGCTGCCGGTCGAGGAGATCATCGCCGCCGCGCCGAACGCCCTCCGCGTCATCGAGCTCGACGACTCCCGCGGCGACCGCTTCCAGGCCGTCGCCGACAGCTACGCCTTCCTCACCTCCAAGGGTCTCGCGTGAGCGCCGGCACCGGTCGCGTCGGCGTCGGCATCATCGGAGCCGGGGTCATCAGCAAGGAATACCTCACCAATCTGACGTCGTTCCCCGACCTCGAGGTGCGCTTCGTCGCCGACATCGACCTCGAGCGGGCACGTGCTCAGGCCGAGGCCTTCGGCATTCCCGCTTCGGGAACGGTCGAGGAGCTGCTCGCCGACGACGGCATCGAGATCGTGGTCAACCTGACCCTTCCCAAGGTGCACGTCGAGGTCGCGCTGCAGGTGCTCGAGGCAGGCAAGAACGTGTGGAGCGAGAAGCCGTTCTCCCTCGATCGCGTGAGCGGCCAGAAGCTGCTCGAGGTCGCCCACGAGAAGGGGCTGCGCGTCGCGACGGCGCCCGACACCTTCCTCGGCGCCGGCATCCAGTCCGCTCGTCGCCTGATCGAGAACGGCAGCATTGGCGTTCCGCTCACTGCGCTCACGCTGATGCAGTCGCCCGGCCCCGAGTCGTGGCACCCCAACCCCGACTTCCTCTTCCAGGAGGGTGCCGGCCCGCTGTTCGACATCGGCCCGTACTACCTGACGGCCCTCGTTCAGCTCTTCGGCCCGGTCGCCCGCGTCAGCGCGGTCGCCTCGAAGGCTCGCGAGAAGCGGATCATCGGCTCCGGCCCCCGTGCGGGCGAGGAGTTCGAGGTCACCGTGCCGACGCACGTCAGTGCGCTCTATCAGTTCGAGAGCGGCCAGACGGCGCAGAGCGTCTTCAGCTTCGACTCCAAGCTCGGCCGTACCCAGTTCGAGGTGGCCGGCGCCGACGGAACCGTCGTCGTCCCCGACCCCAACACCTTCGAGGGCGACCTCATCGTGCACGGCGCCGACGGCATCGAGACGATCCCGGCGACCGGCTCCACGAGCAGCCGCGGGACCGGCGTCGTCGAGCTGGCCAGGGCCATCCGGGCGGGTGTGCCGGAGCGCGCCTCCGGCGAGCAGGCCTACCACGTGCTCGATGTCATGGTGTCGACCATCGAGGCCGGACTTTCGGGTCACCCCGTCGACGTGGAGAGCACGGTCGCAGTCGCGCCCGCCCTCCCCGAGGACTGGGACCCGAAGGCGGCGACGCTCTAAGGGCGGGCCGATGGCGCAGAACGAGACCGACGGCGGCCTCAGCCGCACGGAGGCGATCGCGGTGCCGCGCCTGCGCACCGCGATCGTCGGCGGCGGATTCATGGCCGAGGTCCATTCCCGGGCGGCCCGTGCCGCCAGGGCCGACCTGGTCGGCGTGGTGTCCTCGAGCCCGGAGAAGTCAGCCCGGGTGGCCGAGTCGCTCGGTTTCGACCGAGCGTACGACTCGCTCGATCAACTCCTGGCCGACGACAGCATCGACGTCGTACACGTGTGCACGCCCAACGCGCTGCACGCGGAGCAGGCGGCGGCGGTGCTCGCGGCCGGCAAGCACGTCGTGTGCGAGAAGCCGCTGACGACGACGGTCGCCGACGCCGAGGCCCTCGTGGCCGCAGCCGGAACGCTCACGGCGACCGTTCCGTTCGCCTACCGCTTCCACCCCATGGTGCGCGAGGCGCGAGCGCGCTTCCGCTCGGGCGAGGCCGGTCAGGTGCTCAGCATCAACGCCTCGTACCTGCAGGACTGGCTGCTCGGCGTCGACGACGACAACTGGCGCGTCGACTCGGTGCTCGGCGGGCGCTCGCGCGCCTTCGCCGACATCGGATCGCACCTCGTAGACCTGGTCGAGTTCGTCAGCGGCGACCGCGTCTCGCGGGTCGCGGCTACGAAGCGCACCGTGTTCTCCGAGCGTGCGTCGCACGCGGCCATCACCACGGAAGACGCGGTCGCGGTCGTGATCGAGACCCGCTCCGGCGCCCTCGGCACCCTGCTTGTGTCGCAGGTCGCGCCCGGCCGCAAGAACCGGCTCCTCCTCGAGATCTCCGGCAGCGCCGAGAGCGTCGTCTTCGATCAGGAGCAGCCGGAGACCCTGTGGGTGGGCAAGCGTGCGGGCAGCTTGCTGATCCCGCGCGACGCCGATCAGCTCGCCGCCGACGCGGCACGACTGTGCGTCGTCCCCTCCGGGCATCCGCAGGGCTATCAGGACGCGTTCAACGCATTCGTCGCCGACACGTACGCGGCGATCGGCGGCGCCGACCCCGAGGGTCTGCCGCGCTTCACCGACGGTCTGCGGGCCGTGCGGGTCACGGATGCCGTGCTCGACTCCGCGGAGTCCGGCACCTGGATCGAGATGGGAACACACGATGACTGACACCGCGAACACCACAGGATCAGAGCTCGCGAGCACGCATCCGGTCACGCTCTTCACCGGGCAGTGGGCCGACCTCACGCTCGAAGAGGTCGCGAAGTACGCGAGCGAGTGGGGCTACGACGGCCTCGAGATCGCCTGCTCGGGAGAGCACCTCGACGTGTGGCGCGCTGCGGAGGACGACGAGTACCTGCAGGGCCGGCTCGACATCCTGAACAAGTACGGGCTCACGGTGTGGGCGATCTCGAACCACCTCAAGGGGCAGGCCGTCTGCGACGACCCGATCGACTTCCGCCACCAGGCGATCGTCGGCTCGAAGGTGTGGGGCGACGGCGAGCCGGAGGGCGTGCGTCAGCGCGCCGCCGAGGAGCTCAAGCTCACCGCGAAGGTCGCGCGGCGCCTCGGCGTCGACACGGTCGTCGGCTTCACGGGCTCGAAGATCTGGCCGTACGTCGCCCAGTTCCCGCCGGTTCCCGCCGACGTGATCGACGCCGGCTACCAGGACTTCGCCGACCGTTGGAACCCCATCCTCGACGTGTTCGACGGTGAGGGTGTGCGGTTCGCCCACGAGGTTCACCCGTCGGAGATCGCCTACGACTACTGGTCGAGCGTCCGTTCGCTCGAGGTCATCGACCACCGCGAGGCCTTCGGCTTCAACTGGGACCCGAGTCACATGATGTGGCAGGACATCGACCCGGTCGGCTTCATCGTCGACTTCAAAGACCGCATCTACCACGTGGACTGCAAGGACACGCGCCTGCGCCCGAAGAACGGCCGTGCCGGCGTGCTCGGCTCGCACCTGCCCTGGGGCGACCCGCGTCGCGGCTGGGACTTCGTCTCGACCGGGCACGGCGACGTGCCGTGGGAGGACTCCTTCCGCGCGCTCGAGTCGATCGGCTACACCGGACCGATCTCGATCGAGTGGGAGGATGCGGGCATGGACCGCCTGCACGGCGCGAAAGAGGCTGTCGGCTATATCCGCTCGCTGCTCTGGAAGCAGCCGACCGCGTCGTTCGACGCCGCGTTCAGCAACCAGGACTGATGCTCGGCGGGGCTTCGGCCCTCAGCGGCAGTTCGACGGCGCCGGCCGAGGTCGGCGCCGTCGGCCGTCGTGCGTCGGCCGTCGATGATTGGATGGACGCATGCCTGACGCTCCCGAACCCGCGCCCGAAGACCTGACCGACACGACGGTGCGCGGGGCGGACTGGTACGGCCGCGATCTCGATGCGGTCGAGTACACCAGGGTCGCGTTCGTCGACGTCGACATGACGGAGCTCACCAGCCGCGCGACCGTGTTCACCGAGTGCACCTTCACCAACGTGCGCTTCAACGTCAGCACGCACACCGACAGCGCGTTCGTGAACTGCGCCTTCAGCCGCAGCAACTTCTTCGACGCCACCTTCGAGCGCTGCAAGCTCACCGGAAGCACGTTCGACGCCTGCGACTTCGGCCTGCTGAAGGTGAAGGGCGGCAACTGGTCGTTCGTCGGGCTCTCCGGCGCCGACCTGGGCGGGGCGGACTTCGACGGGGTGCGGCTGCGCGAAGCCGATCTGTCGCGCTCACGGTGCCGTGGCGCGACGATCGTCGGCTGCGACCTCTCGGCGTCCGCGTTCGAACGAGCCGACTTCAGCGGCGCCAACCTGCAGGGCAGCGACCTGGGCGGCATCGACCCGCAGACGGTCACGCTGACCGGTGCCACGATCGACGAGCGCCAGGCGGTCGCGATCGTGGAAGCACTCGGGCTGGTCGTTCTTCCGTAGGCCGCCCGCGGCGCAATTCCGGAACCTTCGGTCGACGCGCCGCCTCGAACGGCACAACTCCGGAAGAACCGACCCGGCGGGGTCGAATCTTCCGGAGTTGTGACTCGTCGCGGACCGTGTCGGCAGCTACGCCACGTCCTTCACCTGGCCGTGCTTGATGTGCAGGCGGCGCTGCGCGCGCCGCGCCACGGCGGAGTCGTGCGTCACGATGATCAGCGTGAGACCCCGGTCGCGCCACAGGCCCTCGAGCAGGTCCATGATCTCGTCGCGGGTCTCCTCGTCGAGGTTCCCCGTCGGCTCGTCGGCCAGCAGCACATCGGGGTCCTTGACCAGCGCGCGGGCGATGGCGACGCGCTGCTGCTGACCGCCGGACAGCTCCGACGGCAGATGACTGCCGCGGTCGGCGAGACCGACCGAGGCGAGTGCTTCGGCCGCGCGTCGCTTGCGATCCTCGGCCCCGACCTTGAGCGGGGCCAGCGCCGTCTCCACGTTCTCCTGCGCGGTGAGGGTGGGGATCAGGTTGAAGCCCTGGAACACGAAGCCGATCTCGTTGGCCCGGATCGCGGTGAGCTTGCCGTCGCCGAGGCCGGAGAGGCTCGCCTTCTCGAGCACAACGGAGCCGGAGGTCGGCCTGTCGAGGGCGCCGAGCATCTGCAGCAGCGTGGACTTGCCGCCGCCCGTCGGGCCCTGGATCGCGACCAGCTGGCCATCCGGGATCTCGAGCGTCACGTCGTTGAGAGCCGTGACCGTGCGCTTCGACTGGGTGTACGTCTTGGTGACGTTGGTGAGGGTGTACATGTCTCTTCTCCTTGAAGCGAAGGCGGCTAGGCGACCGAGCGGAGCGCCGCGGCCGGGCGCAGGCGGGATGCGCGCCATCCACCGATGGCGCCGGCGATCAGACCGCCGAGAACGGCGAGGCCGACGGCGATCAGGATGATCCAGAGGGTGACCGGGGCGTGGAGTGCGATGTCCGTCGTGGCCTGGGTCGCCGCGGTCCTCGCGCCCTGGAAGGCGCCTCCGCCGAAACCGCCTCCGCCGAATCCGCCACCGGCGGCGCCCTCCGCGCCGCCGGTGCCGGTTCCCGTGCCGGCGCCGGTTGCGGCGCGGCCGGTGCCTCCGGCGGCGGTGGCGAAGCCGTTGCCGATGCCGCCGGAGAGGGTGGGCGCGACCAGGTTGATGATCAGCACGCCGAGGAGGCCGACGGCGATTCCGATCACGCCGCCGATGACGCCCTGCACCACGGACTCGCCGGCCACCTGCCCGGTGATGCGGCCGTTGCTCCAGCCGATCGCCTTGAGGGTTCCGAACTCGCGGGTGCGCCGGGTGACGCCGGAGATGGTGAAGAGGATGGCGATGAGGAACGCCGCTGCGAGCACGATGATCGAGAGCCAGGTGCCGAGGTTCGCGATGAGCTCACCCGCCGTGCCGAGCGATCCGGAGACGCTCGAGGCCAGGTCGGCCTGGGTGCTCACGGTGGCCTTCGGGAGAGCCTTGGTCAGGTCGGTCTTGATCTGGTCGATGTCGCTGGCCGAGGCGGCCGTGACGTACACCGAGGTGACCTTGCTGGTCTCACCGGAGAGCTTCTGCGCGACATCCAGGGGGATGTACGTGTTGGCCGCCGTGGTGGAGTCGCTGCCGGTCGCGGCCACGATACCGATGACCTTGAACGCCGTGCCTCCGATGGTGACGGTGTCTCCGACGGCCTTGCTCGCGGTCTTGGCGTAGGCGGCGTCGAGGACGACGACATCCTTGCCCGCGTCTGCCGAGGTGAAGGTGCGGCCGCCGGTCAGGGTGACGGAGGCGAGGGGGCCGACCGCCTTGCCGGCCGGGTCGAGCCCGAGCGCCGAGAACGAGTCGACGGTGAACGAGCTGCCGCCGGCTCCGTCGGCGCCGCCGGTCGGGGGAGCGGTCGGCTGGGTCTCGGTGCCGCCCGCGCCTCCTGCGGCCTGGCGCTGCTCGCGGAGCTGCTGGAAGTTCGGGAGGGTTCCGCTGAAGCTGGTGTTGGTGAGCGAGAGAACAGCGGCGGCCGACTTGACGTTGTCGACCTTCTGCACGGTCGCCAGCGTGGTGTCCGCCATCGTGGTCGCCCCGCGGGCGGCCTCGAGGCGCGAGGTGTCGACCTTGCGTGAGGTGCCTGTGTCGCTGCCGGCGTTGGCGCCGAAGTCGAAGCGCGGTCCGCCGCCCTGCCCCTGCTGCGCGGTCGCCGCCTGCGCGGTGGCGGGTTCGGTGACCGTGATGTCGGTGCCCACCCCGTAGACCGACTCCAGAACGCTGGCCTGAGCCTGCTTCACGCCGGCCGAGACCGAATTGACGATGATGACGAGCGCGATCGCGAGGGCCATGCCCACCGCGATGATGATCGTCTGTTTGCGGCGGTTGACGAGCTCGCGCCGCAGGTAAGTCCCGAACATGTGGCTTCCGTTTTCTCTCGGATTCGAAGGGTTCGGGGCGACGTTAAGCACAGGCGTTATGGGCGCACTGTGCCGAAGCTATGGTTTCGCTGTGCCGGTGCGGACCGGGTTCACAGACTTCACATAGGTTGCTCATAGTGCGTGCGGAGACCGCTCGCGATAATGGGAAAGGTGACCATGAACTCCCGCGCTGCCACCGGCGCCGCCCCCAGCCAGACCCGAAGCCTCCTCCGGCGGGCGGATGGCAGCTCCATCCGCGTGCTCGTCGTCGACGACGAGGCCACCCTCACCGACCTGTTGTCGATGGCCCTGCACTACGAGGACTGGGAGGTGAAGACCGCGTCGAACGGACAGCAGGCTCTCGCCATCTCGCGCGAGTTCAAGCCGGACGTGGTCGTTCTGGACATCATGCTCCCCGACATCGACGGCCTGCAGGTGCTGTCCCGGATGCGCGCGGACGGCAACGAGGCGCCCGTGCTCTTCCTCACGGCCAAGGACTCGCTCGACGACCGCATCGCCGGGCTGACCGCCGGGGGCGACGACTACGTCACCAAGCCGTTCAGCCTCGAGGAGCTGGTCGCACGCCTCCGCGGACTGCTGCGCCGGTCGCGCGCCGCCGTCGCCGACCAGAACGATCCCGTGCTCATCGTCGGCGACCTCGTGCTCGACGAGGACAGCTACGAGGTGCACCGCGACGGCGATCCCATCCAGCTCACCGCCACCGAGTTCGAGCTGCTGCGCTTCCTGATGCGCAACCCGCGTCGCGTGCTGAGCAAGACGCAGATCCTCGACCGGGTGTGGAGCTACGACTTCGGCGGCTCGTCGAGCGTCGTGGAGCTGTACATCTCCTACCTGCGCAAGAAGATCGACTCCGGTCGTACGCCGATGATCCACACCGTGCGCGGAGCCGGGTACATGGTCAAGGCGGCGACGTGACGAGTGCCGTCCCGTCGAACGGCGGCACCTCGATGCGCGCGCGATTCGAACGGCTCCGCCGTTTCCGGTCGTGGACGCTGCGCAGCCGGGTCGTGCTCGTCGTGGTCGCGATGCTCGCTGTGCTGGGCGCCGCGATCGGCACGGTGAGCGTCTTCGCTCTGCAGGGGTACCTGATGGACCGCCTCGACGGGCAGCTCACCAGCGCCGTCGATCGCGGCCAGCACGCGGCCGACCAGGTCTACGGCGACTCGCCGACCGGGCCCGACGTGGTGCGCATCGTGAACACCCCCGGCCAGCCGGTCGGGACCTTCGGCGTGGTGCGCAGCGGCCAGATGCTGCTGTACCCGGTCATCCTGCGCGACCGCCCGACGACCGCGCCGTCCACCCCGGCCGCCCCGCAGGTCGTCCCGATCGTGACCCACGACCTGCTCACGATCCCGGCCGATCGCCAGCCGCGCACGGTCAATCTGGGTTCGACGCTCGGCGACTACCGCGTGGCCGCCGCCGAGCTCACCAACGGCGACTCGGTGATCATCGGGCTGCCGCTCAGCGAGGTGAACGCCACGGTCAGCCAGCTGACGCTGGTGATCGCGCTCGTCACCCTCGCCGGGCTGATCTTCGCGTTCCTCCTGGCCAGCTTCATCGTGCGACTGGCGATGCGTCCGCTCGACCGCGTCACCGCCACCGCGCAGGCGGTCGCCGAGATGCCGCTCGACCGCGGCGACGTCGCGCTCTCGGTGCGCGTGCCCGAGGCCGACACCGACCCCCACACCGAGGTCGGCAAGGTCGGCTCCGCACTGAACCGGATGCTCGGCCACGTCGCCTCCGCCCTCACCGCCCGCCAGGCGAGCGAGCAGAAGGTCCGCCAGTTCGTGGCGGACGCCAGCCACGAACTGCGCACGCCGCTCGCGTCGATTCGTGGATACGCCGAGCTCACCCGCCGCTCCCCGCACGAGCTGCCGACCGACGTGACCCGCTCGCTCGGGCGCATCGAGTCCGAGGCGACGCGCATGACATCGCTGGTCGAGGATCTGCTGCTGCTTGCGCGGCTCGACGAGGGCCGCGAGCTCGACCGGGATCCCGTCGACCTGTCGATGCTCCTGATCGACGCGCTCGGCGACGCCCACGCGGCCGGTCCCGACCACAACTGGTCGATCTCGCTGCCCGACGAGCCCGTGGAGATCATCGGAGACCGTGCACGGTTGCAGCAGGTCGTCGTCAATCTGCTGGCGAACGCCCGCGTCCACACCCCGGAGGGCACCCGCGTCGTCGCCGCGCTCGCCGAGGACCGCGACGCCGGACGCGCGCTGATCACGGTGACCGACAACGGTCCGGGGATCCCGGAAGACCTGCAGGCGACGCTCTTCGAGCGGTTCGCCCGCGGGGACGGCTCGCGCAACCGTGCCACAGGATCGACGGGTCTCGGCCTCGCGATCGTGCACGCCGTCGTCGAGGCGCACGGCGGCGAGGTCTCGGTGGTGAGCGAGCCGGGAGAGACGGTGTTCACCGTGTCGCTGCCGATCGACGGCCCCGCCCCGGCGCCGAAAGCCACGGATGCCGCGACCGACGCGGATGCCGCGACTGCTGCGGATGCCGCGGATGCCGCGGATGCCGCGACCGCTGCGGATGCAGCGGACGCGGAGGCTCCTGAGTCGATGGAGCCGGAGACGACGGGCGACCGCCTGCCGTGATCCCGGACATCCTCGCGACCGCGTCGTACGGGCGCGTGGATTCGCCGCCGCTGCTCTTCATCAGGGCGCTTCCCGCCGAGGTCGCCAATCCGCGCGGCGCCGATCTGCTGATCGAGCGGGTGATCGTTCGCGGTCCCGCTCGCGTCATGCGGGTCGAAGCGGTCGGCCGGCCCGCCTACCTTCCGTTCTCGTTCGACATGGCGGAGGTCGCCGAGGTCTACGCCCGGCACATCCGGCGCCGCTTCGACGGGCCCGTCGCGGTGATGGGCCTGTCGACGGGCGCGAGCGTCGCCCTGCAGCTCGCGGTCGATCATCCGGAGTTGGTGTCGACGCTGGTCGTCGCCGCCGGCGCGGCGCGGCTGAGCGGGCGGGGCCGAGCCGTGCAGCGTCGGTATGCGGCGCTCCTCGAGGCGGGGGATCGTCGGGCCACGGCGGAACTCGCGAGCGCCACGATGAACTCGAGCCACCTCGATCCCGTGATCCGGATGGTCGCTCGGCTGGCGCTCGCGCCCGAGGACGCCGAGAGCCTCGTCGCGCTGGTCCGAGCCGAAGACGAGTACGACGTCTTCGGCCGACTCGGTCGCGTCGCCGCTCCGACCCTCGTGATCTCGGGCGGCCGCGACATTTTCTATCCGGCCGACCTGGGCCGCGAGACGGCCAGGCGGCTGCCGCGCGCGACGCACATCGTCTACCGCGACCGCGCGCACGGCGGCATCCCGCTCCATCCGCACTTCGCCGGCGACATCGCCGCCTTCCTGGCCGCGCACCGCTGACGCGGCCGCCGGGATTTGCGCGAGGGCGCGGGCATCCCGTAGTCTGTACGGAGCCAAAGACCGCTGGTCGTCGTGCGCGCAAGTGCACGATCGAAGTTCCACTCACGTGGGGGCCCGCGCAGGTGTATGAAGTAAGTCTCGCAGGCCCTGTCTGCGTCGCCAGCTCCGTGCCCTTGCGCCGGAGCTTTTTTCTTGCCCGGTGGTCGAGGCGCACATCGCCTCCGCGGTGTGCGACGCAAACATAGAGGAGTAGGCCATGGCGAACAAGGAAGCCACGGTTGCCGAGCTTGAAGATCTCTTCAAGACCTCGACGGCCGTTCTGCTGACCGAGTACCGCGGTCTCACTGTCGCTCAGCTCAAGCAGCTGCGCACTTCGATCAGTGAGCACGCTACGTACGCCGTGGTGAAGAACACGCTGACCAAGATCGCCGCGAACAACGCGGGGATCTCGTCGTTCGATGACGAGCTCGTCGGCCCGTCCGCGATCGCATTCGTGAGCGGCGACCCCGTCGCCGTCGCGAAGTCGCTGCGTGACTTCACCAAGGCAAACCCTCTCCTGGTGGTCAAGGGTGGTTACTTCGACGGTAACCCGCTGACCGCAGAAGAGGTAGGCAAGCTCGCCGACCTCGAGTCTCGTGAAGTTCTGCTGGCGAAGCTCGCCGGTGCCTTCAAGGCCTCGCTGTTCGGAGCCGCATATCTGTTCAACGCACCGCTGTCGCAGGCCGTTCGCACGGTCGACGCGCTGCGTGAGAAGCAGGAGTCCGCTGCGTAGTCCATCCCCCGGGATGACTGCCACGCGGTTGAGTACACGAAAACACTAAGGAGAAAATCATGGCAAAGCTGTCGACTGACGAGCTGCTCGACGCGTTCAAGGAGCTCACGCTCATCGAGCTGAGCGAGTTCGTGAAGAAGTTCGAGGAGACCTTCGAGGTCACCGCCGCCGCCCCCGTCGCCGTTGCCGCCCCGGCTGCCGGTGGCGCTGGCGCCGCTGCCGAAGAGGTCGAGGAGAAGGATTCCTTCGACGTCGTCCTCGAGTCGGCCGGTGAGAAGAAGATCCAGGTCATCAAGGAGGTGCGTGCCCTCACCAGCCTCGGCCTCGGTGAGGCCAAGGCCCTCGTTGACGGTGCACCGAGCAACGTGCTCGAGGGCGCCAACAAGGAGACCGCCGAGAAGGCGAAGGCTCAGCTCGAAGAGGCTGGCGCCACCGTCACCCTCAAGTAGTCAGTGCCCCATCGGGGCTCTTTCTGCCGCAGGTGACATCGCCTGACGCATAGCGCGACGCGGACTCCTTCCTAACCGAAGCATTCCGCGTTGTGAGGGCGTCGCCCCCGCAACGGGGCGACGCCCTCTGTGCGTTAAGAGACGTCGACGACGCGGATGCCCGACTCCGTCCACCGACCGGTGGGCGGTCATCCCGCGTCCGATCGCGCCTGCGTGCGAGTCATCACTCGCGTGCAGCCGGTGTGCAAGGACGCACATCCAGAAAGAACCACGATGAATACCCATCACTGGCGTGACTACGCCGCATACTGGCGACAGCTCGCTGTCGCCGTCTTCTCCGGTGAGGCCAGGGCGCGCGCCGCGCACCCGCCGGATCTCTACCGCAGCGTCGCCCACTTCGGGCCGAACCTGCGGTAGCCTCCATCCTCACGACAGTGCCCCCGGCCGGTAACCGGGGGCACTCGTGCGTTCTGTCGCCCCCCGCCTCTAGGCTCGGTCACATGTCCGAGCACGCCGATGTCGCCGCCACCCGTCTCGCCTACGACACTGTGGCGTCCGACTACGCCGCGCTCCTGCGCGACGAGCTCGCGAGCAAGCCCCTGGACCGGGCGATGCTCTCGGCGTTCGCCGAAGAGGTGCTGGCCGCCGGTGGAGGCGCTGTCGCCGATCTGGGCTGCGGCCCCGGCCGCGTCACCGCGCAGCTCGTCGAGCTGGGGCTCGATGCCTTCGGGATCGACCTGTCGCCCGGCATGATCGACGTGGCGCGCAGCAGCCACCCTGGTCTGCGCTTCGAGGTCGGCAGCATGGCGGCGCTTCCGCTCGGCGGCGACGAGCTCGCCGGCGCCGTCGCCTGGTACTCGGTCATCCACACACCGCCCGAGCGTCAGGGCGAGCTGTTCGCCGAGTTCGCCCGCGTGCTCCGCCCGGGCGGCCTCCTGCTGCTCGCCTTCCAGGTGGGTGACGACGTCGTGCACCTGACGAAGGCGTACGGGCACGACATCGCGCTGGACGCGTACCGTCAGTCGCCGGCGCGCATCCGGATGCTGCTGGCGGAGGCCGGTCTGGTCGAGACCGTGTGGCTCGAGCGAGCGCCACGCGCCCCCGAGAAGGTGCCGCAGGCCTACGTGCTCGCTGCGCTGCCGGAGTAGTCGGACTCCTCCGCCCGCTCCGCCCGCTCCGCGCGAAGCGCCTGCAGCCGACGCACCCGCCCGCGCACCGCGTACCACCCGGCGATCAGGCTCGGAACGACGACGACGATCGCCGCCCCGAAGGTCAGGGTCCCGTTCGGGTAGTCGAACAGGATGAGCACTCCGACGCCGACCAGGAAGGCGAGCGTGAGGTAGCTCGTGAAGGGCGCGCCGGGCATCCGGAACGCCGACCGGGGGAGCTCGCCCCGGTCGGAGCTGCGCCGGAGCCGCAGCTGGCAGAGCACGATGACCGACCAGGTGGTGAGCGTTCCGATCGCGGTCAGGTTGATGCCGATCTCGAAGGCCTCGGCCGGTACGACCGCGTTGAGTCCGACTCCGAGGAGCGCGACCGCGGCGGTCACCCCGATTCCGCCGTACGGGACCCCGGACCGGCTGAGCCGGGCGGTGAAGGCGGGTGCGGCTCCGCGCAGCGCCAGCGACCGCGCGATGCGCCCGGTCGAGTAGAGCCCGGCGTTCAGCGAGGAGAGGGCGGCCGTGAGCACGACCAGGTTCATGATCGTGTCGGCTCCCTCCACCCCGATCGAGGCGAAGACGGTGACGAACGGACTCTCGCCGGCGGTGTACGCGTCGAACGGGAGCAGCAGCGACAGCAGCAGCACCGAGCCGACGTAGAAGATGCCGATGCGCAGGATGACCGTGTTGATCGCTCGCGGCAGCGTCTTGCGGGGGTCGGCGGTCTCACCGGCCGCGGTGCCGACGAGCTCGATCGCGCCGTAGGCGAAGACGACCCCCTGCACCACCAGCACCGTCGGCAGCACTCCATTGGGGAACACCCCGCCGTTGTCGCCGATCAGCGAGAAACCGGGGGAGTGGCCGGCGACCGGGGTGCCGAGGACCACGAACAGGATGCCGATCACCAGGAACACGACGAGGGCGCCGACCTTGATGGCGGAGAACCAGAACTCGAGCTCCCCGAAGACGACGACGGGCAGCAGGTTCAGCAGCAGCACGGCGACCAGTGCGAACAGGGCGAACGCCCATTGCGGCACGACGGAGAAGAAGGGGACGTAGCGGCCGAAGAACGAGAAGTAGAGGGCGATGGCGGTGACGTCGACGATCGCGACCATCGCCCAGTAGATCCAGTACATCCACCCGGTGACGAAGGCGAGCTTCTCCCCGTAGAACTCGCGGGCGTACGAGACGAACGAGCCGGAGTCGGGCCGGTGCAGCACGAGCTCGCCGAGCGCCCGCAGGATGAAGAACGCGAAGACCCCGCACACCGCGTAGACGACGAGCAGGCTCGGCCCGGCGGAGGCCAGGCGCCCGCCGGCCCCGAGGAAGAGGCCCGTTCCGATCGCCCCTCCCACCGCGATCATCTGGATATGGCGGCGCTTGAGGCCGGTGTGATAGGCCGGCCCGTCTTCGAGTTCTGCGAGGCGGACGACGGTCTCGTGCTCAGTCGGGCGGCGCATCCGTGTAGTAAAGCATCGAATGAGAAATATCGCAAACAAGAATACGAACGACTGCTTGATTTGCATAGGCTAGCTATATATAATTGATGCATGCCCGACAACGAACTCCATGAGATCCTCGGCGACCTGGTGGTCGCCAGCCATCGCCTCGCGCGCCTCGCCGCGCGGGTCACCGGCAACACCGAGTCGCCCGCCACCTGGCGCACGCTGAGCGTGCTGCAGACCTCCGGCGCCATGCGCCTCGGCGAACTCGCCGCGAACAGCAGAGTGTCGCAGCCGACGATGACCAAGATCGTCCGCAACCTCGTCGAGGCGGAATGGGTCAAGCGCATCGCCGACACCGATGACGCACGGGCCTGGCAGATCGCGATCACGCCCAAGGGCGCCGCCGCGCTCAAGGCCTGGCGCGATCAGCTCTCGGCCGCGCTCGTGCCGCTCTTCGCCGACCTCGGCGACGACGAGGTCGAGGCGCTCCGCAGCGCCGTGCGCATCATCGGCTCCCGCGTCGACCTCTCGGCCGCCGCCACCGAAGCACTCGCCGGCGCCCGCTGACCGCGGTCCGGCTCACTCACTCACCACACCACACCACGAACGCACATCGGAGCACACGCACCTCTATGAGCCACGACAAGCCCAACAACATCCTCAAACAGCCGACCGCCGTCTGGGCGGTCGCCTTCGCGTCCGTCATCGCCTTCATGGGCATCGGGCTCGTCGACCCCATCCTCCCCGCGATCGCCAAGAGCCTCGAGGCCACCCCGACGCAGACCGAGATGCTCTTCACGAGCTACCTGCTCATCACGGGCATCGCCATGTTCTTCAGCAGCTGGATCTCCAGCCGCATCGGCGCCAAGAAGACCCTCCTGATCGGCCTCGCGCTGATCGTCGTCTTCGCCCTCGCGGCCGGCCTCTCGCAGAACGTCGAGTCGATCATCGGCTTCCGCGCCGGCTGGGGCCTCGGCAACGCGCTCTTCATCTCGACCGCGCTGGCGACCATCGTCGGTGCGGCGTCCGGCGGAACCTCGTCGGCGATCATCCTGTACGAGGCGGCGCTCGGCCTCGGCATCGCGATCGGCCCGCTTCTCGGCGGCCTGCTCGGCAGCTGGAGCTGGCGCGGTCCGTTCTTCGGCACCGCGACGCTGATGGCGATCGGCTTCATCGCGATCGTGCTGCTGCTCAAGAAGAACCCGGAGAAGCCGGTACCGACCTCGGTCTCCGCGCCGTTCCGTGCTCTCGCGAAGCCCGCGCTCGGCTTCCTCGCCGCGGCAGCGCTGTTCTACAACATCGGCTTCTTCGTGCTGCTCGCGTACACACCGTTCGCCCTCGTGCCGCTCGGCGTCGAAGACGCGATCACGCTCGGCCTGATCTTCTTCGGCTGGGGACTCGCGCTCGCCATCACGTCGGTCTGGGGCGCTCCGCTGCTGACGAGCCGGCTGCCCCGCACCCGCGTGCTGCAGATCGTGATGCCGCTGCTCGCCGTCGACCTGCTCGCTGCGGGCCTGCTCATCCGGTCGCTCGCCGGGCTCATCGTCTGCGTCATCGTCGGGGGCCTGCTGCTGGGCATCCTGAACACGGTGCTCACCGAGTGCGTCATGGAGGCCACCGACCTGCCCCGGCCCGTCGCCTCGAGCGCGTACTCCGGCGTGCGGTTCCTCGGCGGTGCGATTGCTCCGCCCACGGCCACGCTCCTCGCCGGCTCGATCTCCCCGTCGACGCCGTTCTTCGCCGGCGCGGTCTCGGTGCTTGTCGCCACCGCCCTGATCATCATCGGCCACAAGCACCTCAAGCGCGTCGACGGCGTCGAGGAGTCCGCGATCGAGGAGGCCGAGGCGCTCTCGGTCGGTGACGCGAGCTGACGCGCGCCTGACCGCTGTGCGGGTCTCCCGTCGTAGCATCGGACGATGGATCTGGTCTTCGTGCACGGTGCCGCTGCTGCGGGAAAGCTGACGGTGGCCCGCGCTCTCGGCGCGCGATTGAACTTCGGCGTCTTCCACAACCATCTCATCGTGGATGCCCTGACGGCCGTCTTCACCTTCGGAACGCCACCGTTCGTGACGTTGCGTGAGGAGTTCTGGATCTCCACCTTCCGCGAAGCCGCACGCGCCGGCACCTCCCTGATCTTCACCTTCGCGCCCGAGCCCACGGTCCTCGCGGGCTTCGCCGACCGGGCGCGCGCCGCGGTCGAGGAGCACGGCGGGCGGGTGTCCTTCGTGCAACTCGCGGTCAGCTCGGCGGAGCAGGAGCGACGGATCGGCCGCGCCGACCGGCACGAGTTCGCCAAGCTGACCGACGTCGAGACGCTGCGCCGGCTCCGCAGCGACGAGGCGGACGGCGAGATCCCTCCCGTCGACCTGCGCATCGACACCGAGCAGCTCTCGCCGGAGGAGGCCGCCGACGCGATCATCCGCGCCTTCGCGCTCGCGCCGTCGGGTGAGCACAGCCGGTATCCGTCCGTGTAGAGGCGGGACGACTCCGTCATCGCACGGTCCTGCGGGCCACACGTCTCCGGCCGCCGGTTCGAAGGGGCGAGAGGCCGCCCCTACCCTAATGGGGGCGGCCCCTCCCGCGCCGTGCCGAAGCCCGAGCGGGCAGGCGATTCTGACGGCCGGCGCGTGACCTCGCGGTCGAACGCGCATGACCGCTCCGACGGGATCGTGACTACCCGAAAGTCGCGCTCCCGTCATCGTCTGCCCGACAATCCTCTCAGGCCGAGAGGCTCCTTCTGTGCCGACGGGCCGGGAAAGCGGCGGCAACCCGCTCAGGATGCGCGGATGCGCACGCGCACGTACAGGCCCCCGCGCGTCACGAGGCGGTCGTACCCGCTCAGGCGAGAGCAGGCACCGCGGCCGGTGCGGCCGTCGAGGACCGCACGATGAGGGAGGCCGGCATCCGCACCGAGCGGGTGCGCGGTTCTGCGCCGCCGAGCTCGTCGAGCAGGATGCGCGCGGCGACGGCTCCCTGGTCGAACGGGTCCTGCGCCATCGTCGTCAGCCCGAACGACTCGGCGAAATCGTGGTTGTCGATCCCGATCACCGACAGGTCGTCCGGAACGCGCAGTCCGTGGTCGTACGCGGCCAGGATGGCCCCCATCGCCATCTCGTCGGAGCCGGCGAACACCGCCGTCGGCCGCGGGCCCGCGCGATCGAGCAGCGCGTTCATCGCTGCACGGCTCTCCGGCAGCGAGAACCCACCGGGGATGATCCATTCCGGTCGCACCGGGAGCCCGGCATCCCGCATCGCGGCCTGGAATCCGTGCAGGCGCCCGATCGGGACCTGCTTGTTGAGGCCCTCCTCGTCTTCGCCGCCGAGGTGGGCGATGTCGCAGTGACCGAGCTGGATCAGGTGCTCGGTCGCCGTCCGCGCCGTGCCCTTCTCGTCGATGCCGACGCTGCGGAGCCCCTTCACCGGTCCGCCGACCACGATGGTCGGGTGCGCGATGGAGGCCAGCTGGTGACGCTCATCCGCTGTGAAGTCGAGACAGAGCGCGAGCAGCGCGTCCGTCCTCTTGCGCAGGATCGAGCGGTGGAACACCCTCTCCCTGTCGCCGCGGTGCCCGCCGAGATTGAACAGGATCATGTCGTAGCTCGCGGAGCGCAGCTCGGCGTCGACGCCTTCGAGCACGCTGGTGTAGAACCAGCGGCTCACCGACGGGACGACGACGCCCATCGCGAGGGTGCGCCCGCTGGCCAGTCCGGATGCGCTCGAGGAGGCGACGTAGCCGAGCTCGTCGGCGGCCCGGCGCACCGCCGCCCGCGTCGTTTCGGAGACGTTGGGCAGGCCCCGGAGGGCGCGGGACACGGTCGCCGTCGACACCCCCGTCGCGCGCGCGACCTCATCGATCCCCGTCATCGTCGCGCCTGGTCAGGAGTGTCGTTGGGATGTATCCGCCACGTGCGCGTCCTCCTCGTCCACCGGCCGGCGCGCCGCGACGATGCGGCGGCGCGCCTGCCAGAGGAGGACGAGCACGAGGACGAGCGCGAGCAGCGTGAGCGCCCAGCCCAGGGCGTCGCCGCCGGTGAGCTCGACGACCCCGGTCACGATCAGGAACGCGAACGCGAAGAATCCGGTGATGCCGATACCGACATCGACCAGTTCCAGCGAATCGTCCCAGCGCATGATCAGCCCTTCACGCCACCGGCGGTGAGGCCCGCCACGATCCGGCGCTGGAAGATCAGCACCAGGATCACGAGCGGAACCGTCACGATGGTGCCGGCCGCCATGACGGCGGTGTACGGCTCCTGGTGCGGCTGGCTGCCGGCGAACGAGGCGATGGCCACCGTCACCGGCTGGGTCGCGTCGCTCGACAGCTGACTGGAGATCAGGTACTCGTTCCAGGAGGAGATGAACGCCAGGATCGCCGTGGTGAACACAGCGGGCGCTGCCAGCGGCAGGATGATCCGCCGGAACGCCTGAGCCCTGGTGCAGCCGTCGATGCGGGCGGCCTCCTCCAGGTCCCACGGCATCTCCCGGAAGAAGGAGGTGAGCGTGTAGACCGTGAGCGGCAGCACGAACGAGATCTCCGGGATGATCAGCGCCTGGTACGTCCCCATCCAGCCGATGTTGGTGAACAGCTGGAACAACGGCGTGATGAGCGCGACGCCGGGGAACATCGACGCGCCGAGGATGATGCCGAGCACGATGCCCTTGAACTTGAAGTCCAGGCGGGCGAGAGCGTACGAGGCGAACGTTCCGACGGCCAGCGCGATGATCGTGACGCAGACACCGATGAACAGGGAGTTCAGCAGTGCCTGGCCGAGGTGGTTGCCGAGCTGCGTCGAGAACGCCGTGACGTAGTTGTCCCAGGTGAAGTGGGTCGGCACCGGGGTGGTCTCGAACGTGTACCCGACGTCGCGGAATGACGTCACGACCATCCAGTAGAACGGCAGCAGACACCAGAGGACGATGACCAGCGCGCTCAACCCGGTGCGGATGCCCTGGTTGCGATTGCGGCTCTTGGTCCTGCTCTTGGTCCTGGTGCGGGGAAGCGCGTTCGCCTCGGCGGTGGCGGCAGCGGGGCCGGCGACGGTGGTCATCACTTCGTTCCCTTCTGCTGGGCTTCCTGCGTTCTCACGACGTTCGTTCCGAGGAACCTCACGAAGATGAACGCGACCAGGAAGATGATGATGAAGGTGATGGTCGAGAGGGCGGAGGCGCTGTTGAAGCCCTGCCTGATCTGGTCGACCACCAGGATCGAGAGCGTGGTCGTGGCATTACCGGTGCCACCACCTCCGCCGGTGAGGATGGCGGGCAGGTCGTAGATGCGCAGCGCGTCGAGAACGCGGAACAGCACGGCGACCAGCAGAGCGGGCTTCACGAGCGGCATGGTCACGCGCCAGAAGCGCTGCCACGTGGTGGCGCCGTCGACCTTGGCGGCCTCGTACACCTCTTCCGGGATGATCTGCAGACCGGCCAGGATGAGCAGCGCCATGAACGGCGTGGTCTTCCAGGTGTCGGCAATGATCACCGCGAAGCGCGATGCCCATTCGTCACTGGTCCAGAGGATGTGCGCTCCGAGGACGGCGTTGGCGACACCGGCGACCGAGAAGATGAAGAACCAGAGCTTCGCGGTGACGGCGGTGGGGATGGCCCACGGCACCAGGATGGCGGCGCGGACGAGGCCGCGGCCGCGGAAGGTGCGGTTCATGATGAACGCGAACCACATGCCGAGGATGGTCTCGAACACGACGGTCGTCACCGTGAAGAAGAAGGTGACGAAGACGGCGTTCCAGAACTGCGAGCCGAGGTTGCCCGGCGGGCAGGTGATCGTCTCGCCGTTCGGCCCGGCGCACTGCTGGAACAGCCAGTGCGCGTAGTTCTGGAATCCGGCGAAGCCGCCCTGCACGAACAGGCCGGTGGCCGGGTCGAGGCCGGCGTCCTTCTGGAACGACATGATGATCGCGCTGACCACCGGATAGCCGATGACGATCGCGAGCAGGATGATCGTGGGAATGATCAGGTAGAACGCCCAGCGACTCTCTTGCTGGCGGTTCTTCTTCACCCCGGCGCGCTTCTCGGGCGACTTGGGGTTACTCGTATCAGGCGGGGCGACGACGTTCGACGTTGACATGTGAGGCCTCCGAAGCAGATGGATCGGGTGAGGGTGGACCGGGCGGCGGGAAGGTTCCCGCCGCCCGGTGACCGTTGCCCGTGGGTTATCCGGCGCTCGCCGTCTTGATGGCGGACGCCATGTTCTTCAGCGCCTGGTCGACGCTCACGTCGCCCTTCAGAGCCGTGTACGCGTTGTCCTGAACGGCCTTGGTGATGGCCGGGTAGAACGGCGAGACGGGACGCGGGACCGCGTTCTCGATCGACGTCTTCAGGGTCGACAGGTACGGCAGCTGGGTGTTCAGGCTGGCGTCGTCGTACAGCGACGAGAGCACGGGTGCCAGCGATCCCTGGGTCACGAAGAACTTCTGGGTCTCTTCGCTCTGCAGGAACTTCAGGAACTCGAAGGCGGTCGCCTTGTGCTTGGAGTAGACGCTGATCGCGGCGTTGTGGCCACCCAGGCTGGAGACGCCCGGCTTGTCGGCGGTCACACCCGGCAGCGGAGCGACACCGAAGGTGGTCTTCACCGTCGAGCTTCCGTCGGTCTTCGCCAGGTTGTACACGTACGGCCAGTTGCGCAGGAACAGGAGCTTGCCCGCCTCGAAGGCCTGGCGTCCCTGCTCCTCCTGGTAGGTGATGGCCTCAGCCGGGATCTGCCCGTTCTTGAAGCCGTCGACCAGTCGGGTCAGTCCCGCGTTGGCCTCGGCGCTGTCGACCGTGACGGTCTTGCCGTCGTCACCGACGATGGTGCCGCCGTTGGTGTTGATGGCCTCAGCCACGTTCACCGTCAGGCCTTCGTACTTCGCGAACTGGCCGGCGTAGCATCCGATGCCCTTGGCCTTGGCGATGTCGCAGTCCTTGATCATCTCGTCCCACGTCTTCGGCGGGGTCGGCACCAGATCCTTGCGGTAGTACAGGATGCCGCCGTCGGAGGTCTGCGGGGCCGCGTACTGCGTTCCGTTGTACGTTCCGGACTTGACGGTCGGTGCCAGGAGCGCCGAGTTGTCCATCTTGAAGGTGTCCTTCAGCGGCTGCAACCAGCCCTTGGCCGCGAACTCGCCGGTCCATACGACGTCGACGTCGACGACGTCGTAGTTCGCATCCTTGGCCTGGAAGTGCTGCACGAGGTCGTCGTGCTGCTGGTCGGCCTGGTCGGACTGCTCCTTGAAGGTGACCTTTTCGTCCGGGTGGGCTGCGTTCCACTTGTCGATGAGCGGTCGCACGACGTTCGAGTTGTCCTTGCCCTGAACGTAGGTGATCGGGCCCTTGCCCGTGAGGTTCTGGCCGGCGTCGCCGCCGCCGCCGCTGCCTCCTGACCCGCCGCCGGTACAACCCGCCAGGGCGATACCGACGATGGCAACTCCGGCAATCACGGAGAGACGTGCTGCTTTCATTTCACTCCTCGTTGAGCGTGAGCTTCTTGGTGCAGGCGCTCGGATGCGCCCGGTCGAGACGCTACCCCGCGTACGGGGGCAATGCAAGCGTTTACGTCAAGCGCTTGCATCACGGTTGGATCACACGATGGGACACCGTCGTTTCGCCCGTAGCGGAGCGAATACGGCGTCGCCCACCGGCGTCAGCGGCCGGGGTTACCCTGAACACATGAGCGGGATGCGCGGAGCGGGCGGCGGTGGCGGAGGTCGCGGTCGCGTCAGCGGAGGCGACGTCGCCGCCCAGAAGGCACTCAACGCGACGGCTCCGAAGATCCCGAATCTGCTGCGCCGCATCGGCGGCCTCTTCGCACCGCACCGCACCGCGATCATCGTCACGATGGGTCTCGTGCTGATCGGTGCGGCCCTCTCGGTGGTGCCTCCGCTCCTCACTCAGCGCGCCTTCGACGACGGGCTGTTCCCGAAGACCGGCGGCCCCGACATGCCCGTGCTGATCACCATCGTCATCACGATGATCGTGGTCTTCGTCGGCTCGGCGCTGCTCGGCGTGTGGCAGACGTATCTCACCGCGTCTGTCGGCAACAAGGTGATGGGCGCGTTGCGGGTGCGGCTGTTCTCGCACCTGCAGTCGATGGAGCTGAGCTTCTTCACCAAGACGAAGACGGGCATCATCCAGTCGCGCCTGCAGAACGACGTCGGCGGGGTGGCCAACGTGCTCACCAACACCATGTCGAGCATCCTCGGCAACACGGTCACAGTGATCGCCGCGTTCGTCGCGATGCTGCTGCTCAACTGGCAGCTGACCATCGTGGCGGTGGTGCTCATGCCGATCCTGGTGATCGCCCAGCGCCGGGTCGGACAGGTGCGGGCGCGCATCGCCACGAAGACTCAGGAGTCGCTCTCGGACATGACGGCGATCACGCAGGAGACGCTGAGCGTGTCGGGCATCCTGCTGTCGAAGAGCTTCAACCGGCAGGCCACCGAGGTCGGCCGCTACTCCGACGAGAACCAGAACCAGATCCGCCTGCAGGTGTCGCAGGCGATGAGCGGCCAGTGGTTCTTCGCGATGGTCAACATCTTCCTCTCGTCGATCCCCGCCATCGTCTACCTCGTGTCGGGCTGGCTGATCCTCGGCGGCGCGAACGACATCACGGCCGGAACGATCGTCGCCTTCACGACGGTGCAGGCGCGGCTCCTCTTCCCGTTGCTCGGCCTGATGCGTGTCGCGCTCGACCTGCAGACCTCCGGTGCGCTCTTCGCGCGCATCTTCGAGTACCTCGACCTCAAGCCGGCCATCGCGGACCGCCCCGACGCCGTGCCGGTCGACCCGAACCGCGAGCTCGGGCGCATCGAGTTCGATCACGTGGTCTTCCGCTATCCGGATGCGCGCCCCGAGGAGCGCAACACCCTCGACGACGTCTCGTTCGTGATCGAGCCGGGGGAGTTCGCCGCGTTCGTCGGGCCGTCCGGGGCCGGCAAGACGACGGTGTCCTACCTCATCCCGCGCTTCTACGACGCGACGAGCGGGCGCATCCTGTTCGGCGAGACGGAGATCCGCGCCCTCCAGCAGGAGTCGCTGGTGTCGCACATCGGCGTGGTGTCGCAGGAGACGTACCTGTTCCACGCCACCATCGCCGAGAACCTCCGCTACGCGAAACCGGATGCGACGCAGGCCGAGATCGAGGCGGCGACGCGCAACGCCAACATCCACGACACGATCGCCGGCTTCCCCGACGGCTACGACACGGTGGTGGGGGAGCGCGGCTACCGCCTCTCCGGTGGCGAGAAGCAGCGCATCGCGATCGCGCGCGTGCTGCTGAAGAACCCCGAGGTGCTCATCCTCGACGAGGCGACGAGCGCCCTCGACTCGATCTCGGAGCGCGTGGTGCAGCAGGCGCTCGACACCGCCTCCCGCGGACGCACGACCATCGCGATCGCCCACCGCCTCTCGACCATCGTGGCCGCCGACGTGATCTTCGTGATCGACCACGGCCAGGTGGTGGAGCGCGGGACGCACCGCGAGCTGCTCGGGCTCGACGGCGTCTACTCGCGCCTGTACCGCGAGCAGGTGCAGGGCTCCGAGCCCGCCCTCGACAACTGACGCCCCGATCGAGTCCGGGAGAAATCGCGTTCCGAGGCCACGGATCCTGATTTCTCCCGGACTCGACGGCGGCTGCTGCGGGCGCGTACCAAGTGTTAGGCTCGGCTAACAATTGGATGAGGGGCATCGAATGGCGGTCGAGGTCGCGCGGCGCACGGGTCGGTCGCGCGCGCGCCTGCTCCTGCTGCTCGGACCGGCCTTCGTCGCCGCGATCGCCTACGTCGACCCGGGGAACGTCGCCGCCAATCTCACCGCGGGCGCCCGCTACGGCTACCTGCTGGTCTGGGTGCTGGTCGCCGCGAACGCGATCGCGGTCTTCGTGCAGTACCAATCGGCCAAGCTCGGGATCGTCACCGGCTCGAGCCTTCCGGAGCTGCTCGGTTCCCGGCTCGGCACGGGCACCCGGCGCGCGTTCTGGGCCCAGGCCGAGCTGGTGGCCGCCGCCACGGATCTCGCCGAGGTCATCGGCGGAGCGATCGCGCTCAACCTGCTCTTCGGGCTCCCGCTGCCCCTCGGCGGACTGATCGTCGGGCTGGTGGCCATCGGCATCCTCGCGATCCAGACCAGGCGGGGTCAGCGGCCCTTCGAGATGGTCATCCTGGGGCTCCTCGGCGTGATCGCCATCGGCTTCCTCGCCGGCCTCTTCGTGAGCCCGGTCGACTGGCGGGCGGCGGCGGGAGGCCTCGTGCCGCGGTTCGACGGCGCCCCCACCGTGCTGCTCGCGGCGAGCATGCTCGGCGCGACCGTGATGCCGCACGCGATCTACCTTCACTCGGCGCTCGCCCGCGACCGCCACGGCCACTCGATGTCGCCGGGCACCGTCGGCCGCCTGCTGCGTGCGACCAAGATCGACGTGCTCGCAGCCCTCGCGCTCGCCGGAGCGGTCAACATCGCGATGCTCCTGCTGGCCGCGGCCTCCCTCGGCGGCGTCGCGGGGACGGACACCATCGAGGGGGCGCACGCGGCCATCGGCGACGCGCTCGGACCGGTCATCGCCGCCGTCTTCGCGATCGGCCTGCTCGCCTCCGGGCTCGCCTCGACGTCGGTCGGGAGCTACGCCGGGGCGACGATCATGGCCGGGCTGCTGAAGGTGCGCATCCCGTTGCTGACCCGCCGTATCGTCACGCTCATCCCGGCCATCGTCATCCTCGCGCTGGGCGTCGAGCCCACCTGGGCGCTGGTCGTGAGCCAGGTGTTCCTGAGCCTGGGCATCCCGTTCGCGATGATCCCGCTGCTGCGGCTCACCGGGTCACGTGCGGTGATGGGGGAGAGGGCCGACGGCCGCGGGATGCGCGTGCTCGGCTTCGGGATCGCCACCCTGGTCGTCGTGCTGAACGTGACGCTCGTGGTGCTGACGATCGCGGGCTGGGTCGGCGGCTGACCGCCCGGGCAGGAACGGTCAGGCGCCGGTGACCCAGACGGCGCCGGCGGCGGTCGCACCGAGCACGACCTCGCCGTCGTCGAGCCGCAGCGTCACGTCGCCGGCGAACTCGCGGTGCTCGTCGATGCTCAGCCGGGTGTCGAGCCGGATGCCGCGGTCGGCGAGGTAACGGAGCACGGCCGGGTCGGCATCCGAGATGCGCGAGACCACGAGGGGAACACCTGTTTCCGCAGAGATCAGCGGGCGGGCATCCGGGAGGTGCGGGGTGCCGTCGGCGCTCGGGATGGGGTCGCCGTGCGGGTCGCGTGACGGGAAGCCGAGCCGGCGGTCGATGCGCTCGATGAGGTTGTCGGAGACGGCGTGCTCGAGCACCTCGGCCTCGTCATGCACCTCGTCCCAGCCGTAGCCGAGCTCCTCGACCAGGAACGTCTCGATCAGCCGGTGCCTGCGCACCATCGCGACCGCGTGCCGCCGGCCGGTCGCGGTGAGCTCGATGCCGCCGTACGGCTCGTGCACGAGCATCCCCTGGTCGGCGAGCCGCCGGATGCCGTCGGAGATGGTGGCCGCGCGCACGCCGAGGCGCTCGGCGAGCTGCTTGACCGTGATCGGGGTCTCGGACCATTCCGTCGCCGACCAGATGACCTTCAGATAGTCCTGTGCGACGGTCGAGAGCTCAGACACGGGCATGCGTCGATTCTACGGTGGCGGTCTTCCCGGGCATCCGGCACAGAGGTGGCCGCCCTGCGCACCTGAGCGGCGGCACGTAACCCACTGAGCGAATCACCGCCGCGCTGTTACGGTTGGTCGCGTGGATTACGCAGAGACCATCATCGATTTGGTCGGCAACACTCCCCTCGTCAAGCTCAACAAGGTTGTCGACGGGATCGCGGCGACGGTGCTCGTCAAGCTCGAGTACCTGAACCCCGGAGGTTCATCGAAAGACCGGATCGCGACGCGCATCATCGATGCCGCGGAGCGGGACGGTCTGCTGAAACCCGGCGGGACGATCGTCGAGCCGACGAGCGGCAACACCGGAGTGGGACTGGCACTGGTCGCGCAGCAGCGCGGCTACCGGTGCGTGTTCGTGCTCCCGGACAAGGTCGGCGAGGACAAGCGCAACGTGCTGACCGCCTACGGCGCCGAGATCGTGGTGACCCCGACCTCGGTCGCCCCGGATCACCCCGACTCCTACTACAGCGTCTCCGACCGCCTGGTGACCGAGATCCCCGGCGCGTTCAAGCCCAACCAGTACGCCAACCCCAACGGACCGCGCAGCCACTACGAGACGACCGGTCCCGAGATCTGGCGCGACACCGACCAGCGCATCACGCACCTGGTCGCCGGCGTCGGCACGGGTGGCACCATCAGCGGCACCGGGCGCTTCCTCAAGGAGGCCTCCGACGGGCGGGTGCGCATCATCGGCGCCGACCCGGAAGGCTCCGTCTACTCGGGCGGCACCGGACGGCCGTATCTCGTCGAGGGCGTCGGCGAGGACTTCTGGCCGTCGGCCTACGACCCCAGCGTCGTCGACGAGGTGATCGCCGTCTCGGACGCCGACTCGTTCGCGATGACCCGCCGGCTGGCGCGCGAAGAGGGCATCCTCGTCGGCGGATCGAGCGGCATGGCCGTCGTCGCCGCGCTGCGTGCGGCGGAGTCCCTGACCGCCGACGACATCGTCGTGGTCATCCTGCCCGATGGCGGGCGCGGCTACCTGGGCAAGATCTTCAACGACAAGTGGATGCGCTCCTACGGTTTCAGCGACGTTCCCGACGAGTCGACGGTGCACGACGTCATCCGTACCAAGCGCCGCGACCTGCCCGACCTGGTTCACGCGCATCCGTCGGACACGGTGCGGGACGCCATCCAGATCATGAACACCTACGGGGTGTCGCAGCTGCCGGTGCTGACCGCCGAGCCGCCCGTGGTGATGGGCGAGGTGGCGGGCGCGCTCGACGAGACGTCTCTGGTCGACGCGGTGTTCAGCGGCCGCGCCCAGATGTCGGACGACGTGGGCGCGTTCCTCGGCGAGCCGCTCGACCTGATCGGGATCAACGAGTCGGTCAGCGCCGCGCGTGCCGCACTTGCGACGACGAACGCCCTCCTCGTGACCGAGGATGGCAAGCCGGTCGCGGTGCTCACCCGGCAGGACCTCCTCAACTTCCTCAGCGAATGACCCGCACCACGAGAAAGCAGACGATGAACGACAGCAGTCACGGCTTCAGCACGCGCGCGATCCACGCCGGCCAGGAGTTCGACCCGACCACCGGCGCGATCATCCCGCCGATCTACCAGACCTCGACGTTCGTGCAGGACGGCGTCGGAGGGCTGCGGGGCGGTTACGAGTACGGCCGCGCCGGCAACCCGACCCGCAGCTCCCTCGAGACCCAGCTGGCTGCGCTCGAGGGCGGCAAGCGCGCGCTCTCGTTCGCTTCCGGCCTCGCGGCCGAGGACGCCCTGCTGCGCGCGGTACTGCAGCCCGGCGACCACGTGGTGCTCGGCAACGACGTCTACGGCGGCACGCACCGGCTGATCAACCGGATCCACGGCGCGTGGGGCATCCGGAACACGACGGTGGATCTGACGGACCTCGACGCGGCGCGCGGAGCACTCGGCACGGAACGCACCCGCGTGCTCTGGATCGAGACACCGAGCAACCCGCTGATGAAGATCAGCGACGTCGCCGCCCTCGCGGAGCTCGGCCGGTCGGTCGGCGCTCTCGTCGTCGTCGACAACACCTTCGCGTCGCCCGCACTGCAGCAGCCGCTGGCGCTCGGCGCCGATGTTGTCGTGCACTCCACGACGAAGTACCTCGGCGGTCACACCGACGTGATCGGCGGCGCTCTCGTCATCGATGACGAGCAGCTCGCCGAGAAGGTGCAGTTCATCCAGTTCGCCGCCGGCGCGGTCTCGGCGCCCCTGGATGCGTGGCTGACCACCCGCGGGATCAAAACACTGGATGTGCGGATGCAGCGCCACTCCGAGAACGCGCAGGCCCTGGCCGAGCGCTTGGTCGGCCATGCCGGCATCGACGCGGTCTACTATCCCGGACTGCCGGAGCACCCGGGCCACGAACTCGCCGCGCGTCAGATGAGCCGGTTCGGCGGGATGCTCTCGGTGGCGCTCGCCGGGGGAGCGGCGGCCGCACGCCGGTTCGCGGAGTCGACGGAGATCTTCCAGCTCGCGGAGTCGCTCGGCGGCGTCGAGTCGCTCATCGGCTACCCGTCGGAGATGACGCACGCCTCGGTGCGCGGAACCGAGCTCGAGGTGCCCGACAACGTCATCCGGCTCTCGGTCGGACTCGAGGACGTGGCGGACCTGCTGGCGGACATCGACCAGGCGCTGGCCCGCTAGCTGCTCGTCGCGCCGGCCGGGTGATCCTCGGCGCCCCCGTGTCGCGGGTCCGGGGTATGGTCGCGGCATGGAACAGCGCATCTCACTTGTCACGTTCGGCGTCGACGATCTGGCGCGGGCGCGCGCCTTCTACGAGGACGGCCTCGGCTGGACCCCTGCCGCGGCCCAGGACGGCGTCTGCTTCTATCAGCTGAACGGGATCGGCCTCTCCCTGTTCGGCCGCTCCGATCTCGAGGAGGACGCACGGCATCCGATCGACGGAACCTTCAGCGGCGTGACCATCGCCCTCAATGAGCGGTCCGTCGAGGAGGTCGACGCCGTGTTCGCGCAGGCGGAGGCGGCGGGCGCGCGCATCCTGAAGGCCCCGGAGCGCGTGTTCTGGGGCGGCTACTCCGGCTACTTCGCCGACCTCGACGGCCACGTCTGGGAGGTGGCGTACAACCCGTCGTGGGAGATCGCCGACGACGGCTCGATCGCCATCGCATGAGGTACCTGTTCCTCCCCGGTGCAGGAGGGGCCGGCTGGATCTGGCACCTCGTCGTCGAGGAGTTGCACCGCCGCGGACACGACGCTGTCGCCGTCGACTTCGCGGCCGGTGGGACGAACGGGCTCACCGAGTACACGCGGCAGACGGTCGAGGCCGCGGCCGGTAGCGACGAGGTGGTGCTCGCCTCCCAGTCGATGGGCGCCTTCACCGCCGCGCTCGCCGCGCAGCGGCTCCCCGTGCGGGGTCTGGTGTTCCTCAACGCGATGATCCCCGTGCCGGGCGAGACGGCCGGCGAGTGGTGGGCGGCGACCGGGTATGAGGATGCGGTTCGTCGTAACGACCTCGCGGCGGGGCGGGATCCGGACACCGGCTTCGATCTGGAGACCTACTTCACCCACGACCTCACCGCCGAGCAGCGCGAGGAGCTCAGCCACCACGAGGGCTCGGAGGCGGAGGAAGCCTTCTCGACACCCTGCGACTTCGAGGCGTGGCCGGCAGTGCCGACCAGAGTCATCTCCGGTCGCGACGACCGCTTCTTCCCCTTGGACTTCCAGCGGCGGGTCGCCCGGGAGCGTCTCGGCCTTCCGATCGACGACGTGGACGGTGGGCATCTCGCGAACCTCTCGCATCCGGTGCAGGTCGCCGATCTCGTGCTGTCGCCCGGGCGAACGCTCGACCGCTGAGAATGTTCTTATCGCGCCGACTGAGCAGGGAGCACCGATGACCGACGTCACGACCGAGATCCGCATCCGCAACGCCGTGCCCGCCGATGCTGCAGCGGTGCTCCGGCTGTTCGATGACGCGATCGCCTGGTTCGCCGAGATCGGCAACGATGCGCAGTGGGGGCGCGAGCCGTTCTCGACGCAGCAGCGGCAGGTCGACCGGGTGACGGGCTGGGTGGCGGAGCGGGGAGCGTGGGTGGCGGAGCATCCGGAGGCCGGGGTCGTCGGTGCCCTCATCCTCGGTGACGCGACCGACTATGTGCCGGCGGCGACGGAGCCAGAACTCTACGTGAAGGTGCTGATCGGGTCGCGCGATCCGCGCGCGCGGGGCGTGGGGCGTCGCCTGCTCGCCTTCGCGGACGACGAGGCGCGCGCGGCCGGCGTGGACCTGCTGCGGGTCGACTGCTATGCCGGTGGCAACGGGGACCTCGTGCGCTTCTACGAGTCCTGCGGCTACACACGCACCGACACGTTCACCGTCGGCGAGTGGCCCGGTCAGGTGCTCGCGCGTCGCCTTCCCGCCGAAGCCGGTGCGGCCGGGAACAGGTGAGCGCAGTCGGCCGGGCTCAAGCGCGCATGGCCGCGACCCGGGCGTTGGCCCAGCGCAGCTTCCGCTCCTCCTGGAACAGCTGGCCGCCCTCGTGTCCGTTGAACGGGTACACGATGATCTCCTTCTCGGCGGGATACCTGTTGTGGGCCGCGAAGACGGTCGACGGCGGGACGATCTCGTCCATCAGTGCCACCGAGAAGAGGGCGGGGGCATCGGCGGTCGCGACGAGGTTCACTCCGTCGAAGTTCGAGAGCGTGTCGAGCACATCCTCCACCTCGTCGCGGTGGACGCGCAGGTAGCTCGCGATCTCGCCGAACGGGTTGGCGTCGGTGATCACGATGGCGCGCTCGAAGTGGCAGAGGAACGGCACGTCGGGCATGACACCGGCAAGACCCGGCGTGAGCCCGGCGACGGCCAGGGCGATGCCGCCGCCCTGGCTTCCCCCGCTCGCGAAGACGAGACCGGGGTCGACGAGGTCGAGGGAGCGCACGGCCTCCACCGCGCGAACGCCATCCGTGAAGAGCCGACGGTAGTAGTAGTGGTCGCGGTTGCGGATGCCGCGGGTCATGAACCCCGGATGCGCGGGCCCGGCAGCGCCGTGCAGCTCGTCGGCCGTGTCGCCGATGCTCCAGCCGGAGCCCTGCCCGCGGGTGTCCATCACGAAGTGCGCATAGCCGGCCTGGGCCCACGCCGACGGCTCGCTGGCGAGACCGCGCCCGCCGCCGTAGCCGACGAACTGCACCACGGCGGGGAGTGTGCCCGGCTCGCTGCCGTGCGGCACCCGCAGCCAGCCCCGGATGCGGTCCCCGGCGAAGCCGCTGAATTCGACATCGAACGTGTCGACGAGCACGAATCCGGTGTCGACCGGCGTGAGGGTGACATCGATCGGATGCGCGGCGGCCTCCGCCAGCGTGCGACCCCAGAAGGCGTCGAGGTCGGCCGGGCGTCGCACCTCCGGGGTGTAGGTGCGGAGCTCGTCGAGGGGCAGGTCGAAGAAGGCCAAGGCGTCATCCCATCGCGGTGGTCGGCAATTCTCCGCCGAGCCTATCGCTGCTCGACGGCCGCCAATTCACGCGGCAGGCGGTCGACGATCTCGCCGGCCAGAAAGCCGAGCGTCCCGACCTCTGACGCCAGCGCACGGCCTGCAGCCGCATGCAGAGCGGTTCCCCAGACCGCGGCCTGCACCGGGTCGCACCCTCGGGCGGCGAGTCCGGCGATGGCTCCGGCGAGGGCGTCCCCACTGCCCGAGGTGCCGAGGCCGGGGCCGCCGTCGAGGATGTGGAACAGGCGGCCGTCGGGAGACGCGATGGTGCTGTGACAGCTGACGACGGCGTCGTACCGGCGGGCGATCTCGGTCACGTCGCGGTCGGCGCCGCGCGTGCCCTCCGCATCCCGCGAACGCGGTCGCCCGAGCAGCAGCTCGGCTTCGTCGAGGTTCGGGGTCAGGATGCGCGAGCGGGCGCGAGCCAGGTGCGGACGGCCGGCGATGGCACCGAGCGCGAACGCGTCGAGCACCACGGTCGCACGGGGCGCCACCAGCCCGCCCGCGTCGCGGAGCATCCGTCTGGTCTCCCGGATGTCGTCGAGTCCCGGACCGAGGAGCACGGCGTCGGCGCCGGCGAGATCGCTCTCGGCCCGGCGGACGGACCGGCCGACGACGTGACCGTCCGATGATTCCTCGAGGGGAACGATCCCGCTCTCGGCCACCTCGACGGCGACGGCGGTCGCGACCGATCCGGCCACCGCCAGGGTCAGGCGTCCGGCGCCGACCCGCAGCGCGGCCCTGCCCGCGAGCATCGCGGCGCCCGGCGAGCGGGGAGCGCCGCCGACGACGAGCACCTCGCCGCGCGAACGCTTCGATCCGCTCGGCTCCGGGAGCGGCCAGCGGCGGAGGAACGCGTCGTCCACCTGGATCGCGGTGTGCGAGTCAGTTCGCTTCGACACGGGCGGCTCCCTGATGCTCGGTGGTGGGCAGTCCGGCCTCCTGAAGATGCCGGTCGTCTGAGAAGGTCTCGACCCGCCAGACGGCGGACGCATCGAGCAGCAGCGTCGTGACGGACGCGTTGGCCACGACGCGCGTGAGGAGGAACTCCTCGAGCTCCTGTTCGGTGTATCCGAGCAGGATGTAGCGCACCAGGCTGACCACCGCGTCGTGCGCGAACACGACGAGCGTGCTCCCCGACCGGGTGGGGGCCGGGCCGCCGGGACCCCCATCGACGACGTCGGGACGGGTCGGCGTCAGCGCGTCGCGCAGAAAGGAGCGCAGCCGGAGGGCGACGTCCGTCCACGACTCGCCTCCCGGGGGCCTGTAGTAGAACTTGCCGACCCAGCGACGCCGCGCGGCTTCTGCCGGGAGCCGTGCGTCGACACCTCGGCTGGTGAGAGCGTCGAGGATGCCGAGCTCGCGGTCGCGGAGGCGCTCGTCGATGATCAGCGGCACTTCGGCGCCGAGCGCGAGCTGCGCGGTCTCGATCGCGCGCCGGTACGGCGAGCTCCAGATGCGGGGGCTGTCGTCGACGACGGCGGAGAGTCGCTCCGAGAGGGCCGCCGCCTGCTGTCGTCCCAGGGGTGAGAGGGGCACGTCGGCATCCCGCGTCTCGACCGCGATCGTCTCGAGCCCGGCCGCCTCGGCGGCCGTCGCAGCCACGTTCGCCGTGCTTTCTCCGTGTCGTACCAGAATCACCCTGCTGACCGTCATGGCGGGGAGTGTACGCCCGGCGTTGTCCGGGAAAAGGCCGAGGAAAACGAGGATTGCTTGGCGTTTTCGGGCCGTATGGGCATACTGCTCGCATGAGGACATTCGGCGTCGAGGAGGAACTCCTTCTGGTCGATGCGCGGACGGGGGTTCCGCTGGCGCTGGCCGTCGACGCCCTGAACGCCGTGGGCGAGCAGAACGATGACAGCCCGCAGATCTCGTCGGAGATCAACCAGGAGATGCTGGAGACGCAAAGCCGTCCGCAGACCTCCGCCGCCGCGCTCTTCGCCGACGTGGTCGCCGCCCGCAGCAGCGCTGATGCGCTCGTCGTGCCGATGGGCGCGCGGGCGGTCGCTCTCGCGATGTCGCCCATGCGCTTCCGGCCGCACGCGACCGACGACCTGCGGTACAACGCCATGATGGAGCGCTACGGCGCCACCGCGAGCGGGACCCTCGTCTGCGGCCTGCACGTGCACGTCGGCATCGAGTCGCGCGAGGAGGGCGTTGCCGTGCTCGACCGCATCCGCAACTGGCTGCCCGTGCTCCTGGCGCTCAGCGCGAACTCGCCCTTCGCGAACGGCACGGACACCGGATACGCGAGCTTCCGCTTCACCGCGTGGCATCAGTGGCAGAGCGCCGGCCCCACCGACGTGTTCGGCTCGGTCGAGGCCTACGACGCGTTCGAGGAAATACTCGTGAACACCGGTGTGATCCTCGATGCCGGAATGCTCTACCTGGATGCGCGGCTGTCGCACAAGCAGCCCACGATCGAGATCCGCGTCTCCGACGTCTGCCTCGACGCCAGGGACACCGTGACGCTGGCGGTGCTGGTGCGGGCCCTCGTCGAGACGGCGGTGGAGGAGTGGCGCGCCGGCGTCGAGCCGGTCACTGTGCCGTCGGCCGCGCTGCGGCTCGCGGGATGGCAGGCGGCGCTGACCGGCGTGAACGGGCGGCTGCCGCATCCGGTGCATTGGCGTGAGACGCAGGCCGCGGACGCCGTGGCGACGCTGCTCGACCACGTGCGTCCCGCCCTCGCGGCGAACGGCGACGAGGAAGAGGCGTGCGAGGGCGTGCGCCGCATCATCGCCGGGGGCGGCGGTGCCGGGCGGCAGCGTGAGGCGTTCGCACGTCGCGGCCGCTTGCGCGACGTCGTCGCCGAGGCCGTGACCGTGACGCATGCGACCAGTGGCGCGGTCACCGGCGACGGGCTGTTCGTGGCCTGAGCGCCGCATCCTGCGCGCCCAGGACGTGATGCGGCGACCCGACCGCTTCACGGAGGGGGCGGACACGCATATCCTTGCGCCATGTCGGGCAAGGAGCTGCTCCACCAGCACGCGGTCTACAGCTACGGCGTGCTGCCGCTGACCCTGATGTACAGCCCGACCGCCGCGGCGGCCTGGGAGGTCTACTACGGGGGCGAGTACCTGGGGCTCGTCGAAGAGGTGCGCACGGCGGGAACGGTGTGGCCGCTGTTCCGCGCGCTGCTGCCCGGCGAAGAGGATGGCGGTCAGGGGCAGGAGGTGCGCGACTGGCGTCTCGCGGTGGAGATGCTCGCGACGCAGGCCGGGCTCTGAACAAACTTCTTGCTTGTGCAGACCACTTTGTGTTACAAAGTACACATGAACGAGAAACCCTCCGGCGACGCGCGGGAGATGCTCGACCTCATCGATGGTCAGCAGCGCCGCGTCGACCGTGAAACGCGCCTCCCCGTCGTCTGGCTGTACGCCGTCTGGGCCTTCGCCTGGCTCGTCGGCTTCCTCGCCCTCTACCTCGCTGTGCTGGGGGTCTTCGCCCCGGTGCCGGCGGGGATCGTGTTCGGCGTGCTCATCGTCGGCTCGATCGTCGCATCCGGGATCATCGGGTCGCGCATCGGCCGTGGCCTGCGCGGACAGTCGCAGTTCGCCGGCACCGTCTACGGCATCTCGTGGTCGGTGTGCTCGGTGGCGTTCGCGCTGCTCGGCATCGGCCTCGTCTCCCAGGGGATGTCCGGTGACCTCGCCGGCCTCTTCTTCCCGAGCGCGTACGCACTGATGTGCGGAACCCTCTACCTGGCGGGCGCCGCTCTCTGGCACGACAAAGTGCAGCTCGCCCTCGGTATCGCCCTGCTGGTCGTCGGAGGGCTGGCGCCGTTCCTCGGCCTCGGCCCCAACCTGCTCGTCATGGCGATCGCCGGTCTCGTCATCTACGGCACGGGCGCGATCGTCACGCTGCGCTCCGTGCGGCGGTGACGGGCGTGGACGAACTCGACCCGGTCATCCACGCGGCCGTGCGCCTCAGGATCACGGCCACCCTCGCGACGGTCCCCGGCGATGGGAGCATGTCGTTCCCGCGGCTGCAGGAACTGCTCGACCTCACCGCCGGCAATCTCGCCACCCACCTGCGCAAGCTCGAGGAGGCCGGCTACGTGACGGTCGAGAAGGCGCACCGCGGCCGGGTGCCGGTCACCTATCTCGCGCTGACCACGACCGGCCGGCGCGCGTTCGAGGACTACACGGCGACGCTGCGCAGCATCCTCGACCCGGCCGGCTGACCGCCCTGACCGCCGCTCGGCGAGAGCTGGACACAGTGGGCTGATAGGTTCGCCCCGGGACCGGCCGCCTGCCGCCGGCCGGGAGGAGGAGCGGTGAGCCAGTCGTCGTCGATCGAAGGGGTGCTGCGGCGGCCCGTCGCCACCGCGGAGTCCGTCGAGTCCGTCGCCCTCGTCATCGGTGCTGCCGCATTCGTCGTCGGCGGGCTGGTGACGCTGTTCGTCGCCTGGGGACGCGACCTGCCGATCTCCGGCCGGGGCTCGCTCGGCGAGATCGTCTCATACGGAGGCGCGGCCGTGGCGGTTGTCGTGTTCGTGCTCGGGCGGGTGCTGGTGCGCATCCGGAGCGGGTCGGGCGATCGCCGAGCGGCCATGCTCGAGCTGCACTGGTTCGACATCGCCGCTCTCGCCTTCGCGCACGGGATCATCGCGCTTCTCGGCTGGATCGGCATCGCCGACGTCGTGGAGCGCAGCTTCATCGGCGCCGTGGTGTTCACCATTCCCGCGGCCGTTCTCGCCGGGGTCGCGATGGCGGTGACCGCCTACGTCGTGTTCCTCTCCTCCGTTCAGCTCACGCCGATGCTGCTGTCGTTCGTGCTCGCGCTGTTCCTCGTCGTCGGGGTGTTCGCCAGCATGCTCAGCTCCTCGGATCCCCATTGGTGGCAGAAGAACCTCAGTGCACTCGGGATGACGGACGACGTGTCTGCGTTCGCCTTCAACCTGACGCTGATCGTCGCCGGCGTCATCGTCACCACGATCGCCCACGCGGCGACGGCGCACCTGACCGCGACTACGGCCGCCGAGCAGCGCGGGCGCCGGCTCGTCGGCACGGCACTGGTGCTCATCGGCATCTTCCTCGCCTGCGTCGGGCTGTTCCCGGTCGACCGGTTCTTCGTGCTGCACAACTCCGTGGCGACCGGGATGGCGGCCGTCTTCGGCGCACTCGTGATCGCTCTGCGCTGGCTTATCCCGGCGATGCCGCGGGTCTTCGTGCTGCTGGGGTACGTCTACCTGGGGGTGATCGTGGTGCTCGCGGTGTTCTTCGCCGTCGGGTATTACAACCTCACCGCGGTCGAACTGGTGGCGGCAGTGTTGATCTTCAGCTGGATCATCGTGTTCCTGCGCAACGCGGGTGCGGTGGGCGGTGACGAGCGGGTCGGCACCGCTGCCGGCGCGCGGAGTGACGCCGTGCCCGCCGCCACGCACGCCGAACATCACGCCCAGCTCGCCGGCGCACAGGACTGACCCGACGCGGTCCACGGTGGGACGCCTCTCGGCGCGCATAGGAACTGCGCAGAAAAGGCATGAGCCGCACATAGGGTCACCAAAGGTCACAGGAATGTAACGGCGAAATGGTGGGGGCATGTCGCACCCACCTGGAACCCTCGCACTCGACATCGTCGTGCCTGTCTACAACGAGCAGGCGACGCTCGACCAGTCGATCCGTCAGCTGCACGCCTACCTGAGCGCCCAGATCGAACAGACCTGGCGCATCACCGTCGCGGATAACGCCAGCACCGACGCCACCGCTTCCATCGCGGATGCGCTCGCCGTGCGGCTCCCTCACGTGCACGCCGTGCACCTCGCCCAGAAGGGACGAGGGCGAGCGCTCAAGCACGTGTGGGGGTCGTCGCCCGCGGAGGTCCTCGTCTACCTCGACGAAGACCTCTCCACCGACCTGGCGGCGCTCCCGCCCCTCGTCGCCCCATTGCTCTCCGGCCACTCCGATCTCGCCATCGGCACGCGCCTCGGCCGCAGCGCCCGCGTCACCCGCGGCGGCAAGCGCGAGTTCATCTCGCGCAGCTACAACCTGCTGCTGCGCCGCACGATGGCGGTCAGCTTCAGCGACGCCCAGTGCGGGTTCAAGGCGATCAGGCGGGATGTCGCCGACCGGCTGCTCCCGCTCGTGGAGGACGACGCCTGGTTCTTCGACACCGAGCTGCTGATTCTCGCCGAACGTGCCGGGCTGCGCATCCACGAGATCCCGGTGGACTGGGTGGACGACCCGCAGAGCTCGGTCGACATCGTCTCGACGGCGCGCGAAGACCTCAAGGGGATGCTGCGCGTCGGCACCAACATCGCGCGCGGCCGCATCCCACTGGAGTCGGTGTACGCCGAGCTCGGCAGGCGCCCGTTCGACCCGCCCCGGCCGCCCAGCTTCTTCGGGCAGGTGGTGCGGTTCGGGATCGTCGGGCTGCTGTCGACGGCGGCGTACGCCGTGCTCTACCTGGCTCTGCAGTCCGTGCTCACGGCGCAGGTCGCGAACTTCACCGCACTGCTGCTGACCACGCTCGCCAACACCTGGGCCAACCGCCGGTTCACCTTCGGCGTGCGCGGCCCGGCGGGTGCGATGCGGCACCAGTTCCAGGGCCTGATCGTGTTCGGCATCGCCTGGCTGATGACCAGCGGGTCGCTCGCCGTGCTGCATCTCGCCATGCCCCAGGCCGGCGCCCGGGCCGAGCTGATCGTGCTCACTGTCGCCAACCTGGCGGCGACGCTCGTGCGCTTCCTGCTGCTGCGCCTCTGGGTGTTCCGCAGCCGCCGCGCAGGGCCCGCCGACCCGGCGCGACTCAGCGCGCTCCCCGACCAGCACGACCTCCCCGGCTCCACTGAACTCCGACAGGAAGTGAACGGATCATGACCTCCACAACGCAGGACCGTCCCGCCGTGGACTACTCACCAGCCGCGCATCCGGCCGATCTCGCGCCCCCGCCCTCGCGGCTGCGCGCCGCGGGTCGATGGCTCATCCGGGGCCGTGCCGACTCGGCGGCATGGGAGCGGCCCGCACTGCTCGGCCTGCTCGCCGTCACCGCCTTCCTCTACATCTGGGACCTCGCGGCGAGCGGCTGGGCGAACTCGTTCTACTCGGCCGCGGTGCAGGCGGGCTCCGTCAACTGGGAGGCCTTCTTCTACGGGTCCTCGGATGCCGCGAACTCGATCACCGTCGACAAACCGCCGGCGAGCCTCTGGATCATGGCCCTGTCGGTGCGCCTGTTCGGGCTGAGCTCGTGGAGCATCCTGGTGCCGGAGGCCCTGATGGGCGTCGCGACCGTCGCCATCGTCTACTGCATCGTGCGACGGCACTTCTCGGCGCAGACGGCCCTGCTGGCTGGCGGTGCGCTCGCGATCACGCCCGTCGCGGCGCTGATGTTCCGGTTCAACAACCCGGATGCTCTGCTGGTGCTCCTGCTGACGGCGGCGACGTACTTCACGCTCCGCGGAATCGAGTCGGGCAGGATCCGCTGGGTCATCTGGGCGGGCGTCGCCATCGGCTTCGGCTTCCTCACCAAGCAGCTGCAGGCGTTCCTCATCCTGCCGGTGCTCGCGGGCGTCTACCTCGCGGCGGCGCCGATCTCGTGGAAGAAGCGGTTCGGTCACCTGTTCGCGGCCCTCGGTGCGGTCGTCGTCTCGGCCGGCTGGTGGGTGGCCATCGTGGAACTCGTGCCGGCCTCGATGCGTCCGTACATCGGCGGCTCGCAGACCAACAGCTTCCTCGAGCTCACCTTCGGCTACAACGGGCTCGGGCGCCTCACGGGCAGCGAGACCGGCAGCGTGACCGGAGGCGCGGGCGGGGGAGCGGCGGCCGGCGGCATGTGGGGCGCCACCGGTTTCTTCCGGCTCTTCGAGAACGAGATCGGCGGTCAGATCTCCTGGCTGC
Source organism: Leifsonia poae (assembly GCF_027921845.1). Lineage (GTDB taxonomy): Bacteria > Actinomycetota > Actinomycetes > Actinomycetales > Microbacteriaceae > Leifsonia > Leifsonia poae. The sequence continues at coordinate 59,114 of NZ_BSEN01000010.1, read as the reverse complement.
TGCCCGCGGCCCTCGTACTCTTCGTCGTCGCTCTGATTCTGGGCAGGACGGCCGCACGCACGGATGCGCGGCGCGCGACCCTGCTGCTGTTCGGCGGCTGGCTCGTGGTCACCGCCGTCGCCTTCAGCTTCATGGCCGGCATCTTCCACGCGTACTACACGGTCGCTCTCGCCCCGGCGCTCGCCGGCGTGGTCGCGATCGGGGCCGGTGCGGTGTGGGCCGCGCGAGAAAAGCTGTGGGTGCGCATCGTCGCCGCGGTCGTGATCCTCGGCACCGCGGCGTGGGCGTGGGTGCTGCTCGACCGGGCGGCGGACTGGCTGCCATGGCTCAAGGTCGTCGTCGCGATCGTCTCGGTGATCGCGGCCACTCTGGTGCTGCTGTCGCCGAAGGGGCGCCTCCTGGTCATCGCGACCATCGCGACGACGCTGACGGGGGCGCTGCTCGCTCCGGCTGCGTACTCGATCCAGACGGTGACGACGGGGCACAGCGGCTCCATCGTGACGGCGGGGCCGACCGTGGCCGGGTCGATGGGAGGCCCGGGTGGCGGATTCGGCGGCCAGGGTCGCGGGCAGGGCGGCCCAGGGGGCACCCCTCCCGCCGGGGCCGGCACGCAGGGTGGCACCGGCACGCAGGGTGGCACCGGTACGCAGGGCGGCTTCGGCGGAACGCCGCCCGGCGGAGCGACGCAGGGCGGGACCGGCGCGGGCACCGGCGCGGGCACCGGCGCCGGAACGGGCACCGCGGCCGGCGGCGCTCAGGGCGGTGCGGGCGGCCTGCTCGGCTCGAGCTCGGTCAGTTCCTCGGTGCAGGCGCTGCTGAAGGCGGACGCGTCGAAGTACACCTGGGTGGCCGCGGCCATCGGGTCCAACTCGGCCGCCGCCTACCAGCTGGCGACGCAGGAGGCCGTGATGCCGATCGGCGGCTTCAACGGCTCCGACCCGTCGCCGACCCTCGCCGAGTTCAAAGCCATGGTCGCGGCCGGTGAGATCCACTACTTCATCGGTGGGAGCGTCGGGCAGGCGAACGGGGGGAGCAGCGCGTCCAGCTCGATCGCGGCCTGGGTGGAGCAGAACTTCACCGCGACGACGGTGGGTGGGGTGACACTCTACGACCTGACCGCGCAGTAGGCGATGTCGGGGGCCCGCGCCATCATGGTGACATGACGGATCGCGGGCCCTCGCTGGCGCATGCCCCGGGGCTGGTCGACGAGCCGGTTCCCCACGGCCACCTCGGGCTCGCGGGCGGCACGGCGCTCTACATCGCGGCCGTGCTCGGAACCGGCGTGCTCGTGCTGCCCGCGCTCGCCGCCGCGGTCGCCGGTCCCGGTTCCATCCTCGCCGTCGCCGCCCTCGCTCTCATCTCGATCCCGCTCGCGTCGACGTTTGCCGCCCTCTCGCGACGGCATCCGGATGCCGGAGGCGTCGCCACCTTCACCCGTCGCGCGTTCGGGCCGACGGCGGCACGTGTGATCGGCTACTGGTTCTTCTTCGGCACCCCCATCGGAGCCCCGATCGCGGCGTTGATGACCGCGCGCTACATCGTGGCGGTGGTCGGTGGCGACGCCCTCACGGCGACCTTGATCGCGATCGGCCTGATGGTGATCCCGGTGATCGTCACGGCGTTCGGGGTGCGCTTCGCCGGCTGGCTGCAGCTCGTGCTCTCGGCGGCGCTCGTGGGCGTACTGGTGTTCGTGCTGGCCGCCGCAGCGCCGCACAGCGATCCGTCGAACCTCCAGCCGCTCCTCCCGCACGGCTGGGAGGGCGTCGGGCTCGCGATGAGCCTCTACATCTGGGCGTTCGCGGGCTGGGAGGCCGTCGCGGGCATCGGCGGAGAGTTCCGCAATCCGCGGCGTGACATCCCGCGGGCGACAGCGCTCGCTCTTCTCATCGTCTCCGCCGCCTACCTCGCCATCCAGACCGTCACGGTGCTGGTGCTCGGATCGACCGCGTCGACGAGCCAGGTGCCGCTGCTCGATCTGGTCGTCGTCTCGACCGGAAAGGGCGGCGGGATCATCGTCGCGGTCATCGCCGCGATCGTGGTGACGGGCGTGTTCAACGCGTACCTGGCCGCGTTCAGCAAGCTCGGCGCAGCGATGGGACGCGACGGCGATCTCCCGCGGTGGTTCGGGCGCGGAGCGGAGAACGGCGGGGTCGCGCGGCGCGGCCTGCTGCTCTCGGCCATCGTCATGGCGGCGTACTCCGTGGTGGTGCTGGCGAGCGGGGACCTTCAGCCGTTCATCCTGATTCACACGAGCATCGCCGCAGCGGTCTACGCGGTCGGTGTCGCGTCGGCGTTGGTGCTGCTGCCGCGCTGGTCGCTCGGCTGGTGGATGGCGCTGCTCTCGTGCGTGTTCGCCGCCGGCCTCCTCGTGCTGGCGGGCTGGCACCTCATCGCGCCGATCGCGCTGGCGCTCGTCGCGGTGCTCGTCGGACTGATCGCCCGCACACGCCGGGTCCGTGCCGCGCGGTCGCGCCGGGTCCGCGCCGCGCGCTCGTAGTTCCGGAACTCCGGCGGCGATCGCCCGCAGAGTTCCGGAGTTGTGCGGGGCGCGCCGATGGTCGGGCGCGATGTTCCGGAATTGTGCTGTCTGATCGATCGATCTGATCGATCCCCGGCATAATAAGGGGAATCAGCCGCCCGGGGGCGTGCGCAACCGATCGGACGGGGTGTCGTGACACACGAACAGCCTCAAGGCAGAGCCGCGAGCATGCGCGATGTCGCGCGCCTCGCGGGGGTGTCGCATCAGACCGTCTCGCGGGTGATCAACGGGCATCCGAGCATCCGGGACACCACCCGCGACCGCGTACTCAGTGCGATGGACGAACTCCGCTACCGGCCGAACCGCGCAGCGCGTGCGCTGGTCACGGCCCGCTCGAACACAATCGGCGTGCTCGCGGCATCGGCGGCGGCGCTCTACGGTCCGGTGTCGAGTATGGGCGCCATCCAGGATGCGGGACGCGAGGCCGGCTACTACGTGACGGTCGCGCACCTCGGCGACCTCTCGGCCGACGGCATCGCGGCCGGGCTCGAACACCTGATCGCGCAGGCCGTCGAGGGCATCATCGTCATCGCGCCGGCCGATCGCGTGCTCGACGAGATCGTCGCCATCGGCGTCGACGTGCCGTACGTCACTCTCCAGGCCGGCACCGCCTACGCGGAGAACGAGCTGTCGGTCGACCAGGTCGCCGGTGCCAGGGCGGCGACGCGGCACCTCATCGATCTCGGCCACACGAACATCGTGCATCTCTCCGGGCCGACCGAATGGATCGAGGCCTTCGCCCGCCTGCGGGGCTACGAACAGGAGATGATCGCCGCCGGACTGCCCGTCCCGGAGGCGCCGCGCGGCGACTGGACCGCGGCCCGCGGGTACGAGGCCGGGCTCGCGCTCCTCGCCGACCCCGCGGTGACCGCGGTGTTCGCTTCGAACGACCAGATGGCGCTCGGCCTCTACCACGCCGCCCATGAGCTCGGCCGGGACATCCCGGGCGACGTCAGCGTCGTGGGCTTCGACGACATCCCCGAGGCCGCGCACTTCTGGCCCCCGCTGACGACCGTGCGGCAGGACTTCACCGAGCTCGCGCGGCGCTGCGTCGCCCGGCTGCTCGCTGAGATCGACGGGCGGACGGAGCCGACCCCCGGCAACATCCAGCCCGAGCTGATCGTGCGGGCGTCGACGCGGGCGCTGCACGCCTAGCCCTCCGCGGACGCTGCACGCCTAGCCCTCCGCTGCCGCTGCCCGCCAGGCCGGCTGACGGCGATACTCATCCGCTCGTGGAGTCGTCGTCCAGCCAGCGCCGCGGCCCGGGACCGTCGGCGCCGAGGACATCCGACGGGTTCTGCAGCACGCACGTGCGCAGGCTCAGACACCCGCATCCGATGCACCCGGTCAGATCGTTGCGCAGATGCTCCAGGTCCCGGATGCGCGCATCCAGCTCGTCGCGCCAGAGCCGGGACAGCCGCGCCCAATCCTTCTTGGTGGGCGTGCGGCCCTCCGGGAGGGAATCGAGCGCCATCCGGATGTCGGCGAGCGGGACGCCCACGCGTTGCGAGACCCGGATGAACGCCACCCGCCGCAGCACATCGCGCCGATAGCGACGTTGATTGCCGGCCGTGCGTTCGCTCGCGATGAGCCCCTGACGCTCGTAGAAGTGCAGCGCCGACACGGCGACGCCGCTGCGGGTGGCGACCTCGCCGACGGTGAGAACGGGCGGCGTCGGAGACATTGACCTCAACCATAGTTGAGGTTCTAGGCTCGCACCATGCCGATTGACGAGACCGAGAGCACCACTGCCAGCGCGAACGTCGCCGGGAGCCTGGATACTGAGAACATGGCGACGCAGACCGGAACAGCACCCGCCGACCTCCCGCCCCCTGGTGGAGTGCTGAACCCGCGTTACCGCTGGGTGAGCATCGGGATGTGCGCCCTCATCATGCTCTCGGCGTTCGAGGCGCTCGCGGTCACGACGATCATGCCGACCGTCAGCCGCGAGCTCGACGGTGCCGGTCTCTACGCGTTCGCGTTCGCCGGCCCGCTCGCGGTGAGTGTCGTCGGCATGGTGCTCGCCGGCGCCTGGTCGGATCGCGGGAATCCCCGCAACGCGCTGTTCGCGTCCGTCGGCCTGTTCGTGATAGGCCTGCTGATCGCGGGCACGGCGACCAGCATGGGCGCCTTCGTCGCCGGCCGCCTCGTGCACGGCTTCGGCGGGGGAGCGCTGACCGTCGCGCTCTATGTGATCGTCGCCCGCGTGTACCCGCCGGTGCTGCACGCCCGGATCTTCGCCGGCTTCGCGGCGGCCTGGGTCATCCCGTCGCTGATCGGACCGGTGATCGCCGGACTGCTGTCGGACACGGTCGGCTGGCGCTGGGTGTTCCTCGGTGTCGTCGCACTCGTGGTGCTCGCGATGCTGATGGTGGTGCCGGCGATGCGGGGCGTGCACGCGCCCGACGCGACCAGCGAGCGGCCTCCGTGGGACATCCGGAGGATCGGCTGGGCCGTGCTCGTCGCGGTCGCCGTGCTCGTACTGAACCTCGCCGCCGACGTGCAGGGAGCGGTGCAGTGGATCGCGCCGGTGCTCGGCATCGCCGTCGCCCTGTTCGCGCTCCGCCCCCTCTTGCCGAAGGGGACGCTGCGGGCTGCGCGCGGGCTGCCGAGCGTCATCCTGCTGCGCTCGATCGTCGCCGGTACCTTCTTCGCGTCGGAGGTGTACGTGCCGTACCTGCTGGTGAGTCAGCATCAGGTGAGCCCGACGCTCGCCGGTCTGGCGCTGACCGCGGCCGGTCTGAGCTGGTCGGCCGCGTCGTGGGTGCAGGGGCGGTACCCGCAGATCACGCACCGCGTCACGGCGCTCGCCGGGGCGATCGGTCTCAGTATCGCTGTCGCGTCGCTGCTGGCGACGGCGATCCTCGATCTCGCGCCGGCGGTGGTCATCGTCGGCTGGGCCTTCGCAGGCGCCGGGATGGGCATCGTCTATCCGCGGCTCGGTGTGCTGACGCTCGAGTACTCGACGATCGAGAACCAGGGCTTCAACAGCTCGGCGCTGTCGATCGCGGATGCCATCGGCTCGGCGATCGCGCTGGCCGTGGCGGCGATCGTGTTCTCGGCGCTGGGGCCGCTCGGCGGTGGCTGGCCGTTCGCCGGCGCCTTCGCGCTGGCGGCGGTGCTCTGCGTCGCGGCGTTCGGCGCGGGGCCGCGCATCCTCCGCCGCTGAGCGGGACCGGGCGGCGGCGCAGGTCCGCCGCCCGCACAGACTCGCCGCGCCGACGGAGGTCCGGCTCCCGATTCACGGGACTCGAGCGACAGCCGACCGTCGGCGCGGCGATACATCCGGCACGAGGACGACCGCCGCTGGTACCGTAATGGTCTGCGTGGTATACGAATTGTCTTGATGCCGGGAGGGCTCGTGGAATCGGTCGGACGACGTGCGACGGTGCTGGTCGATCATCTGGGCTACGACGCACGGTCTCCGAAGGCCGCGGTGATCGCGACCGCGGGCGCCCACGTCGCATCCGTTGCCGTGGAGCCCGAGCGCGGCGACGCCGTCGCGGTCGACCTCCCGCTCGGCACGCCCGCGCGGGTCGACGCCTGGTCGACCGCGGTCTTCCAGCGTGTCGATCTCACCGGGCTCACCGAGCCCGGCCGTTACCGGCTGGTCGCGCAGGTCGACGGAACCCGCGTGGCGAGCGAGGTGTTCGAGGTCGGCGAACACCGCATCCCGTCGCTCGTCGTCTCGGATGTCACCGCCTACTTCCGGTCGCAGCGGTCGAGCGGCGAGATCGAGCGCAAAGACGCGGCAGCGCGGTTCTATGGCGACGACTCCGGTCGCACCGTCGATGCGCGTGGAGGGTGGCTCGATGCCTCGGGCGACTACAGCAAGTTCCTGAGCCACCTCACGTATACCCGCACGATGAGCCCGCAGCAGATCCCGCTGTGCGCGTGGGCGCTGCTCACGGCCGGCGATGAGCTGCGGCGCGCGCATCCGGATTTCGAGACCAGCCAGTATCCCCGGCTGCGCGATGAGGGACTGTTCGGTGCCGACTTCCTGGTGCGCTTCCAAGCTCCGGAAGGCTACTTCTACACCGGCATCTTCGACGCGCTCACCAAGGACCTCGACGAACGCGTGATCAATGCACCGCTGCAGGACAGCGTGCGCACCCAGCGCTGGCAGGCGGCGTACCGGCACGGTGGCGGGCTCGCGATCGCGGCACTCGCACTCGCCTCGACAGCGGATGCGCGGGGGGACTTCGACGCGGAGGCCTACCTGGCCGCAGCAATCCGCGGGTTCGACCACCTGGAGGAGCACAACACGGAGTACCTCTTCGACGGCGAAGAGACGGTGCTCGACGACTACTGCGCCCTGATCGCGGCGGCCGAGCTCGTGCGAGCGAGCCGGATCGCCGGTGCCGACGTCACGCGGTTCGCCGCAGCGGCTCAGCGCAGGGCTCGCGCCCTCGCGGCCCGAGTGCGGCACGACGCAGCGGACGCCGCCTTCCTCGTGGCCGACAGCGAAGGCAGGCCGTTCTTCCACGCGGCTGAGCCCGGGCTCCCGATCGTCGCGCTGCTGCGGTGGGCGGACGTGCTCGACGAGGGCGGCATCGCCGATCGCGTGGACGACGCCCGATCGGCACGGGCGACGGCGATCACCCTGGTGGAGGGCATCCTCGCCCGCACCGACGCCGTCGACAATCCGTTCGGCTACCCGCGCCAGCTCGTGCAGCCGGTCGGTGGCGCAGCGCACGATTCGTTCTTCTTCCCGCACGACAACGAGACCGGGTACTGGTGGCAGGGGGAGAACGCGGGCATCTCGTCAATCGCCTTCGCCGCGAGCCGATCAGCGCTCCTCGACGACTGCCCGGAGGGGACACGGGACAGGCTCGCCCGGCTGAGCGCAGACATCACGGCCTGGGTCGGCGGCCTGAACCCGTTCGACGTCTGCATGCTGCAGGGTCGCGGACGTGCCAACGTCGAGTACTCCGGCGTCTACCAGAACAGTCCGGGCGGCATCGTCAACGGCATCACGAGCGGATGGGGCGAGGAACGCGGTATCGCGTTCCTGCCGGCGGACGCGCCGGACGGCAACGAGTGGCGCTGGGCCGAGCAGTGGATCCCGCACTCGGCGTGGTTCCTGCTGGCCGTCTGCGCGGGCTGACGTCCGGCGCGCAGGTCACTGCGCGGGGAGCGGTGCCGGGTCCTCTTCGGAGAAGTCCATCACCGGGGGTTTGTGCCGGAAGCCGCCGGTGATCAGCGCGAGGATGACGACGCCGGCCAGCACCCAGATGCCGCCGGCGACGAACGTCGTGATGGAGAGGCTCGTCCAGAGCCAGACCGTCAGGGCGAAGCCGATGGCGGGCGCCACGATGTAGGCGACGACGGCTTTCGGGCCACGCTGCCTGCGGTCGATCACGTAGTGCTTGATGACGGCGAGGTTGACGAAGCTGAAGGCCACCAGCGCCCCGAACGAGATGACGGAGGCGGCAACATCCAACGGCAGCAGCAGGGCGCCGACCAGCCCGACCGCACCCACCACGATAACGGCCAGCCAGGGGGTCTTGAAGCGCGCGTGCACCACCCCGAAGACGCGCTTGGGGAGCTGGCCGTCCCGGCCCATCGCGTACAGGATGCGCGCGACGCTCGCCTGCGACGTCATGGCCGACGCGAAGCTGCCGGCGATGTACGCGGCGGTGAAGAAGGTGAAGAGAGCGCTTCCGCCGATACGGGTCATCACATCGAGCGGCGCGGAGTCGAGGTCGGTGAAGTTCGCGTAATCGGGGAAGACCAGGCCGGCGATGTACGCCGTGACGATGAACAGCAGGCCGCCGGCCAGCGTGCAGAGCATGATCGCGCGCGGGATGGACTTCTTCGCGTCCTTCGCCTCCTCCGACAGGGTCGAGACCGCGTCGAAGCCGAGGAAGGCGAGCGCGAGGATGGCCGATCCGGCCGCGATCGCGGACAGCGGGGTGCCGGCGGAGAAGAACGGCGACAGCAGGTCGGGCAGTTGCGCCGCGCCGGTGAGGTAGGCGATGCCGGTGACGACGAAGACCACGATGAAGACGATCTGCACGCCGACGAGCGCGAGGTTCGCACTCGAGACGAGGGTGATGCCGATCACGTTCAGCACCGTGACGAGCACGACGGACACCACGACGAACACCCACGCCGGGATGGCGGGGAAGGCCGCGTTCAGATAGATGCCGATCACCAGGTAGTTCAGCAGCGGCAGCGCGAGGTAGTCGAGCAGCAGCGTCCAGCCGGTCAGGAATCCGAGATGACGGCCGAACGAGCGCTGAGTGTAGGTGTAGGCGGAGCCGGCGACCGGATAGGCGCGCACCATGTTGGCGTAGCTGTACGCGGTGAACAGCATCGCGATCGTGGTCACCAGGTATGCGCCGGCCAGGTGGCCCTTCGTGGTGTCGGTCACGAGGCCGTAGGTGGTGAAGACCGCGAGTGGAAGCATGTAGGCCAGCCCGAACAGAAGGAGGGCGGGGGTGCCGAGCGCTCGCCGGAGGCGGGGCTGGCCGGGGCCGGCTGCGCCGGTCGCGGAGCGTGCGGAGCCGGGCGCCGAGGCGGCCGTCGATGGCGTCGTGTGGGTCACGGGTATTCCCTTCGTCATTGGTGGGAAAGCGTTTACCCGTGAATGTACAGCTTTGGTCTTCGATTGGTAAAGGAATTCTTTTCCACTGTCGCCGGGGCCCGATCAGGGGGTGACGACGGCCTTGACGAAACCGGGGTCCCGCTCGGACATCAGTGTGTACGCCTCGTCGACGCCGTCGAGTCCGAACCGATGCGTCACCAGGGGCGCGTATGTGAAGCGCCGGCTTGCGACGAGCCCGAGCGCCGCATCCATCGCCTGCATCACGCGGGGGCGGTCGGGGCAGAAGCCGTTCACGACCGTCGCGCCCTTGTACCAGAGCTCCATGTCGAGCATCGCGGTTCCGGCGTGGTGATAGCCGACGATGCAGAGGGTGCCGAAGGGCGCGACCAGCGGGGACGCCGTCTCCAGGCCCGGAGTGACACCAGTCGCTTCGAGCACCACGTCGGCGCGAGGGTCGGCGGAGCCGGCGTCCGGTTGCGACGCGACGTACCCCGCCACCTCATCCGGATGCAGCACGACCTGGGCGCCGAGTTCTCGTGCGCGACGACGGGCCTCGGGATTCGGGTCGACGCCGATAATGGTGCGCGGCGCGCGGGTGCGGGCGAGCTGCAGCAGGCCGAGGCCCATGAATCCGAGCCCGACGACGGCGACGCGGCTCCCGGCACCGATCGGGGTGCGACTGATCGCCTCCTCGAGGGTGGCGATCGGCTCGCCGATCGACAGCGCCGGATCGATCCCGGCGGGAACGGGCAGGAGCCACTCGTCGTCGAGCACGGCATGCGTGGCGAAGCCGGGGCCGCCCAGGCCGGTGACGAGGTCGCCTTCGCGCCACCGTGAGTTCCAGGAACCGACCGCGATCACTCGACCGGCCGTCTCGTGGCCGAGCTCGATGGGGTCGTCGCCCTGCGGCCCCCGCAGCCAGGGACCGAGATCGGATGTGCAGACACCGCTGGCGAGGATCTCCACGAGCACCTGGCCGCGCGCCGGCGCGGGTGTGGGGAGCTCGACGATGCGGGAGGTGCGGGGGGCGACGACGCGACTGATCAGCATGGCATCAGTGTAGGGCGGTGGTGCCTGGTGGTACTACGTGGAACGCGGCCGTATCGGCTCGAAAACAGCCTCCGGAGTCGTCATTCGCCGTTCACCGCACGTTTCCAGCTTGTGAAATTAAGAACCACCTCTTGTTACCGTTCACTTTTCGTCTTACGCTGGCATCAAGTGGTATTAGTTTGGGATACATTCAGTACCGCGCTCGGCTATTCAAGGGAGAAGAAATGCAGACGTATCGTGCGGCGGTGATCGCCGCCGGAGGCCAGGGTCGCGTGCATGCGGCGGCCTACCTCTCGGACGACCGTGTGCGTCTCAGCGCGGTGGCGGACGTGAACCTCCAGACTGCCACAGCTCTGGCCGGAGAGCTGGGCATTCCCGGGATCTACGACGACTACCGCGAGATGCTCGAGGCAGTCAGGCCCGATATCGTCAGCGTCTGCACTCCTCCCGGCTACCACCTCGACGCGGTCGGGGCAGCGATCGACGCCGGCGTGCGCGCCATCCACTGCGAGAAGCCCATCGCGCTCAGCTACGGCGACGCCGTCGACATGGCCCGTCTCGCCGAGAGCACCGGTGTGCAGCTCACCGTCAACCTGCAGCGCCGATTCGAGCCGGTGCACCGTTTCGCCCGCGAGCAACTCGCCGCCGGCTCCATCGGCGACCTGGTGAGCATCGAGGGATACTGCCCCAACCTGCTCGACTGGGGCAGCCACATCCTCGACCTCATCCTGTTCTACCGGTCGGATGCGCCCGCCGAGTGGGTCATCGGCCAGATCGACGTCACCACCAATCGCTATGTGTACGGAGCCTTCGTCGAGACCTCGTCGATCACCCAGGTGGCGTGGGCGGACGGCGTGCGTGCGGTCGTCTCGACCGGTCGCGAACCGGCGACGCCGGTCCTCAACCGCGAGAACGGCCTCGGGCTGATCGTGCAGGGCACCCGCGGACGCATCGTGGTGCGCGGCTCGGAGTGCATCGTGCACCGCTTCGGAGAGAAGGACCTGCGGTTCGCCTCTCCCTATGACACGAACTCCGATCACTGGGATCACGGCATCGACCCGGCGATCTTCGCGTGCACTGCAGCGGCGGTCGCCGATCTGGTCGACGGGCTGGAGACGGATCGCGAGCCTGAACTGGCGATGCGTCACGGGCTCGCCGGTGCGGAGTTGATCTTCGCGACGTACGAGAGCAGCCGGTCCCGGCGCCGTGTTGCGCTGCCGCTCGAGACGCGGGACAACGCCCTGCTCAGCGGCCTCGAACAAGGACTGTGGGCGCCGACCGGCGAACTGCGGTCGACCTACTGATGCACACGAAGACGATGACGACTTCCGGGATGACCACACGCACGCCGACGCGCACCGCCCAGGTGGTGATCGCGGGCGACGACGTGTACGAAGACCTCTTCACGGCCAGCGTCGAATTGCAGGACATCCTGGCTGCCGCAGGGTTCGTGGCCCGCGTCCGGATCGGGACGGCCTGTCTCGCCGAGCCACTCGACGACGACCTCGTCGTGCTCTACCGCGCTGCCGGAACGTTCACGGCGGCAGAACGAGCGGGGCTCGCCGCCGCGGTGAGCCGGGGGAGCGGGCTGCTCGCCGTGCACTCCACGGCATTCTTCGACGACGACCAGGAGCTGGCCCGCCTGATCGGCGCGCGCTTCGTCGATCACGGACCGCTGCCGCATGAGAGCCGATTCGGTGTTGCGCTCGCGGGGCACCCGATGACGAGCGCGGTCGAGCCGTTCGAGCTCACTCATGAGCACTACCGGCTGTCGCTCGCCGACGGCGTCGAGGTGCTCGCCGACCGCGTGTCGGCGGACGGGCGGGAACCGCTCGTGACGGCCCACCGTTTCGGGCGGGGACGCGTGTGCTTCGTGCAGTTCGGTCATGACATGCGCGCCTGGGCCGAACCCGGCGTGCGCGCCATCCTCACGGAGGCCGCCGACTGGCTCGCCCCCTCCAGCATCCACCACACCGAGAGCGAGGATCGAACCGCATGAGAGTGCTTCTGCGGAGAGCCGTTTTCTATGTCATCACGGCATGGGCGGCGATCAGCCTGAACTTCCTGCTGCCGCGCATCATGCCGGGCAGCCCGGCGGATGCGCTCATCGCGAAGTTCCACGGCAAGCTGTCACCGCAGGCCATCGAGGCCCTGCGCGTGCTCTTCGGGCAGAGCGACGCGAGCCTGTGGCAGCAGTACCTCGACTACTGGCGCAACCTGTTCTCCGGCAACTTCGGCATCTCGTACGCCTACTACCCGACGCCGGTCGCCGACGTGCTCGCGAGCAGCATCGGCTGGACGCTGATCCTGATCAGCGTCTGCACCGTGCTCGGCTTCGTCATCGGAACCGGACTCGGCATGATCGTCGGCTGGAAGCGGGGGAGTTGGCTGGACGGCCTCATCCCCGTGACGACCCTGCTCTCGTCGATCCCGTACTTCTGGTTCGCGATCTGCGTCGTGCTGATCTTCTCCATCATCCTGCGGTGGTTCCCCCTTTCCGGCGGCTACTCGGTGACGGAGACGATCGGACTCAACTGGGGATTCATCGGCAGCTCGGTCTACTACGCGACCCTGCCCGCGCTCACGATCGTGGTCGCGAGCATCGGCGGCTGGCTGATCGGGATGCGCAACATGATGGTCACCACCGTCAGCGAGGACTACGTGCGGTTGGCCGAGGCGAAGGGGCTGTCCAAGCGCCGGGTCATGTACACGTACGCAGCGCGCAACGCCATCCTGCCCTCGTTCTCGAGTTTCGCGATGTCGCTCGGCTTCGTGGTCGGCGGCTCGATCGTCACCGAGGTGGTCTTCAACTATCCGGGAATCGGCACCGTGCTGTTCAAGGCGGCCCAGGCCCAGGATTACCCGCTGATGCAGGGCATCTTCCTGGTGATCACGATCACCGTGCTGATCGCGAACATGCTCGCCGACATCCTCTACGTCTTCCTCGACCCACGCACACGAGAGGGCTGACCCATGGCCATCACCACCACGACCGTCGCCGAGGCCGAATCGTCGGAACCCCTCGAGGCCTCCTCCCGGTTCGCCTGGCTGCGCGCGTTCCGGCGTCCGTGGACACTGACCGGCGTCATCGTCGTCTTCATCTTCTGCGTGCTGGCGGTCATCGGTCCGTGGATCGCCCCGTACGACCCCTCGGCGGTGAGCAAGCAGACCCTGATGCCGCCGAGCCCGGAGCACTGGCTCGGAACGACCCAGACCGGGCAGGACATCCTCTCGCAGATGCTCTACGGCACGCAGGTCTCGATGCTCGTCGGTGTCGGCGCGGCGATCGTCGCCACGGTGCTGTCGGTGCTGGTCGGACTCGCCGCCGGTTACCTCGGCGGTCTCACCGACGAGCTGCTGTCGCTGCTGGCGAACGTGTTCCTCGTCATCCCGGCCCTGCCCCTGACGGTGATCCTCGCGTCGTACCTGCCGAAGACCGGCTCGCTCGGCATCATCTTGGTGATCTCCATCACGGGGTGGGCGTGGGGCGCACGCGTCTTGCGTGCGCAGACGCTGTCGCTGCGCAAGCGCGACTTCGTCGAGGCGGCACGGGCGACGGGCGAGCGGACGTCGAGGATCATCTTCCGCGACATCTTCCCGAACCAGATCGCCATCATCGCCGCGTCGTTCCTCGGCACAGTGACGGGTGCGATCCTCACCCAGGCGAGCCTCGCGTTCCTCGGCCTCACGAACGTCACCGAGTGGTCGTGGGGAACGATCCTCTACTGGGCGCAGGTGTCGAGCGCGATGCTCACCGGTGCGTGGTGGTGGTTCGTGCCTGCCGGCCTCGCGATCGCGCTCCTCGGCACCGGGCTCTCGCTGGTGAACTTCGGCATCGACGAGTTCATCAACCCGCGGCTGCGGCAGGCGGGCATCGGGACGAAGAAGGCCCAGAGGGCGCAGGCGAAGGCCAAGCGCCAGGCGATCGTGAAGCGCCCGCAGCGCAAGCGCGGCGAGCGATCGGCGCCGGTGCCGTTCGACCCGGTCACGAGCGATGTGATCCTCGAGGTGCGCAACCTCACGGTCGACTACATCGGCGAGAACTCGGTGACGCCGGCGGTGAACGATGTGTCGCTGACTCTTCGTCGCGGCGAGGTGCTCGGTATCGCCGGGGAGTCGGGAAGCGGCAAGTCGACTCTGGCCTACGCGATCACCCGGCTGCACAAGCCGCCCGCGCAGATCAGCGGTGGCGAGATGCTCTATACGAACGCCGACGGAACGAAGACCGACATCCTCTCGATGAGCGACTCGGAGCTGCGCGACTTCCGCTGGGAGGAGCTGTCGATCGTTTTCCAGTCCGCGATGCACGCCCTCAATCCCATCCTGACGATCGGCGCGCAGCTCGACGACTCGTTGCGGGCGCACCGACCCGACATGACCAAGCAGGAACGGGCCGCCAGGGTGATCGAGCTGCTCGGGCTCGTCGGCATCCAGACCGACCGGGTGAACGCCTACCCGCACGAGCTCTCCGGCGGCATGCGGCAGAGGGCCATGATCGCGGTCGGCCTCGCGCTCGACCCTGAGATCATCGTGATGGACGAGCCGACCACCGCCCTCGATGTGGTGATCCAGCGCCAGATCATCGAGAAGATCATCGAGCTGAAGGAGCGTCTCGGCTTCTCGGTGATCTTCATCACGCACGATCTCTCGCTGCTGATCGAGCTCTCCGACACCATCGCGGTGATGTACGCCGGACGCGTGGTGGAGCTGGCCGATGCCAAGGAGTTCTACCGGAATCCCCGCCACCCGTACAGCCAGGGGCTGCTCGCGTCGTTCCCGACGCTCTCCGGTCCGAAGCACGAGCTCACCGGCATCCCCGGTTCACCACCCGACCTTCGCAGGCTCCCGGCCGGATGCGCCTTCGCCGACCGCTGCCCACTCGCCTTCGACCGCTGCACGACAGTGGTGCCCCCGCTGATCCCGCTCGCCGGGCCCGCGGAATGGCGTCAGCCGGAGGCCGCGTGCCTGCTCTACGAGGGCGACGGTGCAGCCGCTTCCGCTCTCAGCGCCGACGATTCCGACTTCGCCGAACTGGAGGACGCTCGATGAGCGCTGTCGACGCCATGACGAATGCTGCCAGCTCCGAGAGGGGCGATGTGCCCGTGCTGGAGGCCGTGCACGTCACCAAGCACTTCGCGGTGCGAGGGTCGCTCTTCCGGCGGGGCCCGCGCCGCGTGGTGCACGCGGTCGACGACGTCTCGCTGAGCCTGCACGCCGGACGCATCATGGCGCTGGTGGGGGAGTCGGGGTCGGGCAAGTCGACGTTCGCGCGCCTGCTCGCGCAGCTCTATCCGCTCACCGGCGGTGAAGTCCGTTACCGCGGCACGGCGGTGCGCGTGCGAGGAGGCAAGGCGCTCCGCGCTCACGTGAGCCGGGTGCAGTTGATCCTGCAGGACCCGTTCGGGTCATTCAACCCGGTCGCGACCATCGCGCGAACGCTGTCGCGCGCCGTGCGCATCCATCACCCGGCGAAGACGGCGAGAGAGCAGAAGGCCGTGATCGAGGACTTGCTGGCACAGGTCAACCTGCGGCCGGCGCGGCAGTTCACCGAGAAGTTCCCGCACGAGCTCTCGGGCGGTCAGCTCCAGCGGATCTCGATCGCGCGAGCGCTCGCGGCCAACCCGGATGTGTTCCTCGCCGACGAGCCCGTCTCGAGCCTCGACGTCTCCATCCGGCTCGGCGTGCTCAACCTGCTGCGCCGGCTGGTGGAGGATCGCGGAGTCGCGCTGCTCTACGTGACGCACGACATCGCGTCCGCCCGTTACTTCGCCGAGGACACCACGGTGATGTACGCCGGGCAGCTCGTCGAGGCCGGTCCGAGCGAGCAGGTCACCCAGAACGCGGCGCATCCGTACACGCAGCTGCTCATCTCGTCGGCGCCGGATCCGTCGCGCGACGACGATGCCGCACCGCGCGACATCGGTCAGCCACCGAGTCTCATCGATCCGCCCGCCGGGTGCCGGTTCCATCCCCGATGCCCGTTCGCCATGGAGCGCTGCGCGACGCAGGCGCCTCCCCGTTTCGAGCTCGAGAACGGCCAGTGGGCGAACTGCTGGCTCTACGCCGACGACGCGGAGGCCGCCGAAGGGCGCGCCGAGAACGCCGCCGTATACCGCCGCACCGAGGTGCGGCCGGCCGGGCGCATCGTGCGCACCGGCCCCGCGAACGCTCCAACACACACAACACGTACTAAGGGAGAACAGCAATGAAACGCAGAAAGGCAACGCTCGCCCGCACCATCATCGGTGCGACGCTGGCCGCCGGACTGATCGTCCCGCTCGCCGCGTGCTCGTCGAGCAGTGGCGGGTCGGGTGACGGACTGATCCTCAACGTCGCGAGTCAGGCGGACTCGCTGACCCAGTCGTTCAACCCCTACCTGCCGAACACGGCGCAGGGGGCGACCTATACCAACCAGGGCGCCGGCGGGTTCATCTACGAGCCGCTCGTGCAGATCAACAACGTCGACATCGGCAAAGACATCCCGTGGCTCGCGAAGAAGTGGACCTGGTCGAACAGCAACAAGACACTGACGCTCGACCTGCAGCAGGGCGTGAAGTGGACCGACGGCAAGCCGTTCTCGGCAGACGACGTCGTGTTCACCTACGAGCTGCTCAAAAAGTATCCGGCTCTCAACGTCGGAGGCGTCGACTTCGACACCATCACGGCGAAGGACGCGAACACGGTCGTGATGACGTTCAAGGATCCGTCGGAGACGAAGTTCACCTCGCTGGTCTCGGCCGCGATCGTCTCCAAGCACATCTGGTCGAAGGTCGGCGACCCGACCACCTATGTCGACAAGAACCCGGTCGGCACCGGCCCGTTCGAACTCGACACCTTCTCGCCCCAGAGCTTCGTGCTGAAGACGAACAAGGACTACTGGCAGGCTCCGGCCAAAATCGCCGGCATCCGGTTCATCCCGTACAAGGACAACCAGGGTCAGACCAACGCGCTCGTACAGGGTCAGGCCGACTGGAGCGGCACATACATCGCCGACGCCGAGAAGACCTACACCTCGAAGAGCAAGGACAACCACTACTGGGCTCCCGTGGTGGGCTCTGACGGCCTCATCCCGAACCTCGAGAAGTGGCCGCTCAGCGACATCGCCGTGCGGCGGGCGATCAGCCTCGGCGTCGACCGGGAGCAGGTCGGAGCGGCGACGGACTCCCCGGCGGCCACGAGCCAGACCGGCCTGCCGATGCCCGCGTTCGAGAGCGAGGTGGCGAGCAAGTACAAAGACCTGGTCTTCAAGCAGGACAAGCCCGCCGCCGAGAAGCAGCTCACGGATGCCGGCTACACCAAGGGCAGCGACGGGTACTACGAGAAGGGCGGCAAGCGGGTCGAGTTCTCCGTCAGCTTCCCGGCGTCGTACACCGATATCGCGTCCCGCGCCCAGGTGCTCGTGTCGCAGCTGAAGGACCTCGGCATCAAGCTCGACATCGACACCACGTCGGTGAACGACATCAACAAGATCACCGCCGACGGCACCTTCCAGTCGACCATCGGCTACCCCGTCGGGCCGGCGCCGCGCGCGTTCAACATCTACGACTCGATGATGAACCCGAACAAGTACTACCCCATCGGCAAAGCGACGCCGACGTTCGAGAACATCGAGCGGTTCAACGACCCGGTCGCCAAGGAGCTGTTCGCCAAGTACCCGCTCGCCACCTCGGACGAGGAGCGCGCGCAGATCCTGGAGCAGATCGAGGGCATCTGGATCGACCAGCTGCCGATGATCGTCATGTTCTACTGGGGCAACTACGGCGACTGGAGTTCGGCGAAGGTCACCGGCTGGCCGAGCGAGCAGGACCCGTACTTCGCGCCGTACCCCAACCCGGTGGTCGCGCTGAAGCTCAAGCCGATCGCCTGATCGACTGAGACCGACGGCGGGCCGGACGCGAGGGCCGGTCCGCCGTCGGTGCGCCTTACCCTCCCCGCGACGATGAAGAAGAACGAGAGATGAGCGACACGCGCAACGCACTGGTCGTCGTGAACGGCGACGACATCCACCACGACCTCCTCACCGCATCGCAGGTGTTCCAGCAGCTCGGAATCGAGGCGGGTCTGGTGACCCGCCGGGCGATGGGGATGAACCGCTTCGTCGAACCACGGCCGGAGACGGCCGATGCCGACGTCTATCTGCTGTATTCGGCCGGCGGCCAGTTCCCCACCGCTCAGCAGGAGGCGCTCGCCGCCGCCGTCGCCGGCGGCACGGGGCTGGTCGGCGTGCACGGGGCGAACATCCTGGGCTGGGACGGCGACGGCATCGATCCCGCCGACCGGCCGATGTTCGAGCTCCTGGGCAACCGCTACCTGTCGCACGGCCCGGGCCACCACGAGGGGCGCCACACGATCGAGATCGTCGCCGAGCATCCGATCACCGACGGTCTCGACGACTTCGATCTGTTCGACGAGTACTACGAGTTCGAGCTCGCCGACGATGGCGTGCACGTGCTCGCGCAGCGTCATCACGCCGACGGTGCGGTGATCCCGGTGCTGTACACGCGCACCGTCGGTGCCGGCCGCGTGGTGTACCTCGCCCTCGGACACGACATGCGCTCGTGGGGTGAACCGTCGGTGCGCACGCTCGTGCGTCGGGCCATCGCCTGGGCGGCGGGCGCGCTGTGACCGCTCCGATCGCCGTGATGGGCTACACCGTGCTCGAACACGCACTGGCCGACCTCGAGGGCACCCTCGCACGGGTTGCGGGGATCGGCTACCTCGGCCTCGAGACCTATGGGCTCGTCGAGCGATACGGCCCGTCGCGCGTGCGGGAGGCCGCGGCAGCCGCGGGACTCGCCATCACCAGCGCGCACACGCCGTTCCCGGCCGGCACCGATGCGCAGCGCATCCTGGACGACGCAGAGGAGCTCGGCGCCGGCACGCTGATCTGGTCGATGGAGCGCGAGGAGTTCGACAGTCCGGCGGGCATCGAGCGGGGGGTGCAGCGGGTGAACGCGGCCGCCGAGAATGCCTCGGGCCGGGGACTCGCCGTCGCGTACCACAATCATTTCGCCGAGTTCACGAACGCGTTCGACGGGCGGCAGGCGTACGACATCCTGCTCGGCCTGCTCGACCCCCGCGTGACGGTCGAGCTCGACGCCTACTGGGCGCGGATGGGTGGTGCGGATCCGGCCGAGGTGCTCACCCGGCTGGGCGACCGAGCGCAGCGGGTGCACATCAAAGACGGACCCGCACACAGCTACGACGACGACGTGATGACGCCGATCGGGGACGGACGGATGGACTGGTCCGCCATCCTCACCGCGTCGTCCGGTCTGCGTTGGCACATCGTCGAACTCGAACGACTGGACGTCGACACCTTCGACGCACTCGAAACCAGCTACCGCTACCTCGTCGGCAGCGGTCTTTCCCAGGGGAGAACCGCATGAGCACCAGAATCCTGTTCCTCGGCGGCAACGGCATGATCGGCTCGGCGGCCGCGGAAGAGGCCGCCGCTCAGGGCGCCGAGGTGACGATCGTCACCCGGTCAGAGCCGCGTCGCACCGTTCGCGATGGTGTGCGGGCGCTGCACGGCGATGTGCGGGATCCGGAGTCCCTCGGCAAACTGCTCGGTGACGAGACCTGGGACGCCGTGGTGAACTGGGTGGCCTTCACCCCGCGCGACCTCGAGGGGCAGGTCGAACTGTTCCGCGACCGCACCTCGCAGTACGTGTTCATCAGCACCTGCTCGGTGTTCGGCCGCCCGGTGCCGAGCCTGCCGATCACCGAGTCGAGCCCGCGCAGGCAGCCGGTGTTCGGCTACGGGCGCGACAAGGTCGCGTGCGAGCTTTTCCTCGAAGAGGCCTATCGCGAGAGCGACTTCCCGCTGACGATCGTGCGGCCGTTCCACACCTACGACCGCACGGCCATCCCCGTGCTGTCGGGGTGGACGGCCATCGAACGGATGCGCACGGGGCGACCGGTGATCGTGCACGGGGACGGCACGTCGTTGTGGACGTTGATGCACTCCAGCGATTTCGCCAGGGCCTTCTACCCACTGCTCGGCAACCAGCACGCCGTCGGGGAGAGCGTCAATGTGGTCAGCGGTGACATCCTCACGTGGGACCAGATCCATCTCGAGCTCGCGGCCGCGGCAGGGGTGCGCTCGCCGCGGCTCGTGCACCGGTCGAGCGAGTCGATCGCAGCGCAGTGGCCGGGCTGGGGCGAGGTGCTCGAGCACGACTTCCGGCACAGCATGCTCTTCGATACGGCCAAGCTGCGCCGGCTCGTCCCCGGATTCGCTCCCCGGGTGAGCTTCTCGCAGGGTGCCAGGGAGATCATCGCCCACCACGACACCACCCCGGATGCTCGCGGCGTGAGCGAGGAGCTGTCGGCGGCGTTCGACCGCCTGATCGCGCGCCCGTGAGCGGGACATCGGAATATTCCGAACCGGTTCGGCTCGGCATCGGCTCGAAAAGGTAACGAGTGGTATGAATGAGGCGTGCATGGGGACAGTGGAGGGTGGAACCGATGAGTGAAGCCAGCGGGGGAGCCGCCGTCGCGGCGATCCGTCCTGACTACCCGGAGCCGCTCTGGATCCAGGCCGTGAACCTGATCACGCACGAGATCGCCACCGGCGTGCTGAAGCCGGGCATGCGCCTGCCTCCCGAGCGGGAGCTCTGCCAGCAGCTCAGCATCTCCCGTGTCACTCTGCGCAAAGCGCTCGGGCAGCTCGTCGAGGACGGCGTGCTGAGCGCGTCGCACGGCCGGGGCTGGTACGTGGCGCAGGCGCCGAGTGTCGGCAAGGAGTTCCCCAACAGCCTGGAGTCGTTCACCGAGACCGCCACGAGGATGGGGCTGGTCGCCTCGTCCCGGGTGCTGCGCGCCGAGACCAAGTCCGCGACGCTCGACGAGGCCGAGGAACTGTCCGTCGCCCCCGGCACGCCCCTCTTCCACCTCGAGCGCGTTCGGCTGCTCGACGAGGTGCCGATCGCCGTCGACATCACGCGCATCCCGGCCGCTCTCGCGCCCGACCTGGCCTCGGCCGACTTCGCCGTCGACTCGCTGTACCAGCGCCTCGCCGACGCCGGTGTCGAGCCCTTGCGAGCGGACGCGACGATCGAGGCGCGGAGTGCCCAGGCCGACGTCGCCGCCCATCTCGGGCTGGAGCCGGGGCAGCCGGTGCTCGTCATGCGTCAGGTCGCGGTCGACCGCGCAGAGCACCCGCTGTTCGTCTCGACGATCACCTACGCAGGCGATCGCTACCGCCTCCGCACCTTCTTCGCGCGCACGCGCTGATCACACCGAGGCGAGCAGTTCCGCGGCCGCCGGGTCGTCGGTCCAGGCGCGAGCCCAGTGCGATGCGTCGGGTGTCGGCCCGGGGTCGATGTCGGTGATGAGCACCTCGGGGGAGAGGCGGAACCGTTCCTCGTCGATCTCGAAGATCTCCGAGTGCGGGTCGGGCGCTGCGCGCACCAGCAGTTGCGTGTAGGGGTGGATCGGGTTCAGGATCACGTCGCCCGATGCCCCGCGCTCGACCACCCGGCCGTGGCGCATCACCACGATCTGCGACGAGAAGTGCCGCGCCGTGGCCAGGTCGTGCGTGATGTAGAGCACCGCCAGGTTGCGCTCCCGCTTCAGGTCGTCCAGCAGCTGCAGGATCTCCAGCCGGATGGAGACGTCGAGCATCGACACCGGCTCGTCCGCGATGAGCACCTCGGGACGGGGCGCGAGGGCGCGCGCGATCGCGACGCGTTGGCGCTGGCCGCCGGAGAGTTCGTGCGGGTATTTCGCCAGCACGGCCGCCGCCGGACCGAGGTTCACGGATTCGAGCAGACGGCGCAGCTCGCGCTCCTCCTCCGCCCGGTTCCTCACGATGCCGTGGATGCGCAGCGGGCGCGTGAGATGGTGCCGGATGGTCAGCGACGGGTTGAGCGACGAGAACGGATCCTGGAACACCATCTGCACGCGCGAGCGGTAGCGCGTGGTGGCGGCGCGGCCGCGACCGATGCGCTCGCCGTCGAGCGTGATGTCTCCTGCGGTCGGCTCGATCAGACGGATGAGCATCTTGGCGATGGTCGACTTCCCGCTGCCCGACTCGCCTACGAGGGCGACCGACTCGCCCGGGCGCACCACGATCGACACGTCGTCGACCGCCTTGAGGATCTTGTTCTTCAGGCCGGTTCCTCTGATCTCGTAGTTCTTGCGCAGATGGAGGGCTTCGAGGGTGGTCATGCGGTGACCTCTTCTCCGCTGTCGATGTAGCGGGATCCGGTGAGCGGCACGTCGCCGCGCAGGCTGGGGAAGGAACGGAGCAGGTGCCGCGTGTACTCGTGCGAGGGGTTCTCCAGCAGCACGTCCGGTGTGTTCTGCTCGACCAGGCGACCGGACAGCATCACACCGACGCGGTCGCTGATCTCGAGCAGCAGTCCGAGGTCGTGGGTGATGAACAGCACGGCGAAGCCGAACTCCGTTCGCAGGCGGTCGATCTCCTCGAGGATGTTGCGCTGTACGACGACGTCGAGCGCGGTGGTCGGCTCGTCCATGATGATCAGGCGCGGCCGAAGGGCGAGCGCCATCGCGATCATGACCCGCTGCCGCATGCCGCCCGAGAGTTCGTGCGGATAGCTGCGTAGACGGTCGGCGGGGATGCCGACCGTGCGCAGCAGCTCGGCGGCGCGTTCGCGGCGCTCGCGGCGGTTGAGCCCGCTGCGGTGGTCGATGAAGACGTCCTCGATTTGCGATCCGATGCGGTGAACGGGGTTCAAGGCGCTCATCGCCCCCTGGAAGACCATCGAGATCTCCTGCCAGCGGAATGCCCGCAGGTCCGGCCCGTCGAGCGAGAGCACGTCGGTGATCCCGCCGTCGTCGCGTCGCCACTCGATCGAGCCGCCGGTGATCTCGGCCGGTGCCTGGAGCAGCCGGGTGACGGTGTACGCGAGCGTCGACTTGCCGCATCCGGATTCGCCGGCGAGTCCGACGATCTCGCCGGGGCGGATGTCGAGGAACACGTTGTTCACGGCACGCACGGGAGAGTCCGTCTGGTAGTCGACGGTCAGGTTGCGGATGCTCAGCAGCGGCGCGCTCATGCGGTCGCCCCCTTTCTGCGTGCGTGCTTCACGATGGCGGCGGTGCGCAGGCGCGGGTTGATGCGCTCGTCGATGCTGAAGTTGATCAGGCCGAGTGCCGCGCCGAGGATGGCGATGCAGAGGCCGGGCGGCACGAACCACCACCAGGCGCCCAGAGTGATCGCCTGCGCGTTCTGGGCGAAGAACAGGATGCTTCCCCACGATTTGCCGCCGGGCGCACCGAGCCCGAGGAACGACAGACCGGCCTCGGCCAGGATGGCGCCGAGCGCGCCGAAGACGAACTGCGACGCGATGATGGGCATCAGGTTCGGGAGGATCTCCCGCAGCATGATGCGCCAGTTGGACTCGCTGGCGACGCGGGCCGCGTCCACGTAGTCGCGCGACCTCACGGAGAGGGTCTGCGCCCGCAGCACACGGGCAGCGCCGGCCCAGGAGACGAGGG
Source organism: Leifsonia poae (assembly GCF_027921845.1). Lineage (GTDB taxonomy): Bacteria > Actinomycetota > Actinomycetes > Actinomycetales > Microbacteriaceae > Leifsonia > Leifsonia poae. The sequence goes on along the minus strand of NZ_BSEN01000010.1, from coordinate 35,505 downwards.
CGATCACGACCGAGATCACGATGATGTCACGCGACTCGACGTAGTCGGTGACGATGATCAGCAGCGGCAGGCCCGGGATGACGAGGAACACGTTGCTGACCAGCGACGACAGGTTGTCCCAGATCCCGCCGAGGAATGCGCCGCCGATGCCGAAGATCATCGACAGCAGCACGGTGATCGCACCGGCCACCACGCCGATCACGACGGAGCCGGTGGTGCCCGCGATCACCTGGCCGAGCACATCCTGACCGATGTTGGTGGTCCCGAACCAGTGCTCGGCGCTCGGCGGCTGGAGACCGACAGGGCTCGACTGATTCGGGTTCGGCACGAGGAACGGCGCGATGACGGCCAGCACGGCGAAGAAGGCGCAGATGCCGATGCCGACCCAGAACTTCCAGCCGCGCGAGGTGCTGCGCCTGCCGGATGCGCGCCCCGAGGCGCGGAAGAAGCCGGTGCGGGGCGGGCCGTCGTCGGCAAGGTCCGGTTCGGACCCCGACAGCTCGGGGTCGGCGAGCTCTTGCTGGGTGAAACTCATGGTGCTCTCCTTGGTCGCCTCTCGGCTCAGTTCGCCAGGCGGGTGCGGGGGTCGATGAAGCCGTAGATCAGGTCGACGACGAGGTTGGCGCCGAGCACGGCGAGCGTGATGACGAGGAACAGAGCCTGCATCAGCGGGTAATCGTTGTTCTGCACGGCGGTGAGGAGGGTGAAGCCGACGCCCGGATACCCGAACACGCTCTCGGTCACGACGGAGCCGTTCACGATGAAGCCGAGCGACATCGCGAAGCCGGCCACCGATGGCAGGAGGGCGTTGCGCATGGCGTACGAGCCGAAGACGCGGCGCGGCCGGAGGCCCTTGGCGCGGGCTGTGACTACGTAGTCCTCCGCCATCGTCGACACCATCATGTTGCGGGTGCCGAGCAGCTGACCCGAGACCGACGCGAGGATGATCGTGATGGCGGGCAGCATGCCGTAGAGGATGACGGACCCGATGAACTCGGGTGTGAAACCGGGGGTGATGGTGAAGTCGTAGCCGCCGCTCACCGGGAACCAGTGCAGGATCGACCCGAAGATGTACACCAGCACCAGGGCGAGCCAGAAGTACGGGATGGCCGAGAAGAAGGTCGAGGCCGGCAGGATCGAATCGGTCCACGTGCCTCGGCGCCACCCGAGCCAGGAGCCGAACACGATGCCGATGACGTAGCTGATCACGGTGGCGAGACCGACGAGGGCGACGGTCCACGGCAGCGCCTGCATCACGACGTCGATGGCGGGGGTGGGGTAGTAACTCACCGAGAGGCCGAAGTCTCCGGTGAAGAGGTTGTGGAGGTACTGGCCGTACTGAACGATCAGGGGCTCGTGGGAGACGCCGAACTGCAGCTCGAGCGCGTGCCGCGCCTCGGGCGGCATCGGGCCGACGCCTTGGGTCTTCGCGAGGATCACGTCGACCGGGCTGCCCTTGACGAGCCGGGGGAGCAGGAAGTTGAGGGTGATCGCGATCCAGCCGGCGATCAGGTAGAAGCCGAGCTTGTTCAGGTAGTAGCGCATAGGTGCTTTCCGCCGGTGTCGGGGCGGGTGGGGGGCCG
>NZ_BSEN01000010.1:0-33915 GCF_027921845.1 Leifsonia poae | reverse complement strand
CCGCACGCTGGTTACTTGACTGGTTTCAGCGACTTGGCGACGTAGCCGATGTTGCCCGACAGCCAGTTGGACGGTGTCGCCCAGAGGTTGTCGGTGGTGGGCATCCCGGTGAAGTACTGGTCGCGGTAGGTCGTGACCGCGCCGTTCTGGCTGAGGATGATGTACGGCTGGTTCTCGGCGAAGTACGTGCCGAGACCCTGGTAGGCGGCGGTGAGCTTCGCCGGGTCGTTGGTGCTGCCGGCTTCGGCGATCAGCTTGTCGACCCCCGGGTCGTTGAAGCGCACGAAGTTCGCGTTGGCCGGTTTGCCGACGGGCGCCGTCTTGGCGGAGTCCAGGCTGTCGCTGAACTGCTGGAACGGGTTGGGCCCCGTGGGGATGCGGTCGTCGAGCAGGTCGAACGTGCCGTTCTGCCGTTCGGTCGAGTACGCACCGAGCGAGAGCTCCTCCGGCGTGGCTTTCACGCCGATCTTGGCGAAGTCCTGCACCAGCAGCTGGTTGGCCGTGATGGTGTCGGTGTAGCCGGTGACCGTGGTGATCTTGAACGCGACGGGCTTGCCGTCTTTGCCGAGCAGGTCGCCCGATCCGTTGTAGCTGTAGCCGGCTCCGGTGAGGATCTTCTTGGCCTCGTCGACGTTCTGATCGAGCGTCTTGCCCTTGTAGGCGGCGGGGATGTACGCCTCGTCGCGGGGCTGCAGCAGGCTGGTCGGGTTGCCGGGCGTGTCCGTGCCGCCGAACGCCTGCTTGATGATCGAGTCGCGGTCGATCGACAGGCTCAGCGCCTTGCGGAACTCGACGTCGTTGAACGGCGCCTTCGTGAGGTTCGGCAGCAGAGCCTTGATGTCGGCGGGGATGGATGTGTACTTGTTGTGCTTCGGGTCCTTGTCGACGAACGACTTCTGCACATCCTGCAGGGCGATGCCCGCCCAGTCGATCTGTCCGGCGTTGAGCGAGTTGAGCGCAGCCGCGTTGCCGGTGGAGGTCACGAGGCGGATTCCGGGGATAGCCGGCTCACCCTTCTCGTAGTACGACTTGTTCGCGGTGAGGGTGACCGATTGCGGAGTGAACTGGCCGAACGAGAAGGCTCCGGTGCCGATGGGCTTCTGGTTCGTGGTCTTCTCCGGGTCGGGGATCGACTTCCAGATGTGCTCGGGGACGATGAACGTCAGGCCCAGCAGGCGGTACTCGTTGGGGTAGTCCGGCTGCGTGAGCGTGATGGTGACATGCGTGTCGTCCACGGCCTTCGCCTCCGCGATCTTGAGGCCGTAGAGGTTGAGGGCCGGCTTCTCCTTGAGCAGGTTGTACGTGTAGGCGACGTCGGCGGCGGTGAACGGCTTGCCGTCCTGCCATTTCACGCCGTCTTTGAGAGTCACCGAGTAGGTGAGCCCGTCGGGCGACACCGTGTACTCGGTGCCCAGCCAGGGGTGCGGCTTCTCGTTCTTGGCGGAGTTGAAGTAGAAGAGCGGCTCGTAGACCGCGCCCAGCACGGCGCCGTTCGCGCCGTAGGCGACGTCGCTGACGAAGGGGTTGAAGTTGTCGGTCAGGTTGCCGGGGTTGCCGGAGAACACGTTGATGTAACGGGAGCTGCTGGAGCTGCTCGCGCCCGAGGCGGAGCATCCGGTGATGATGAGCGTGGCGGCGGCCACGGTGGCGAGTGTTGCGGCGACTCGCATCCTCATTGACTTGCGTGGTTGCACTGCACTTCTCCTCGAATCGGGTGTGGTGGTTGACCGAGAGCATACATAGAGGTCCATAGAGGTAGCAAGAGGTATTTATTTCAGCAAGATTAAGTCTGTTGGTGTAGACCAATTGCGTACCACATGGCTACTATGTGGAACACACGAGGTCAAACAGGAGGAAATGTGATTCGAGTCGGTCTTCTCGGTTCCGGATTCATCAGCGACACCTATGCGGATGCGCTGCAGGATGTCCGGAACGCCGAGATCGTCGCCAACTACTCGCGCGACCTCGCCCGGGCCGAGGCCTTCGCGGCGAAATGGGGCCCGATCGCACGTCAGTACGACTCGATCGAGCAGCTCTGCGCCGACCCCGAGGTCGACCTCGTCGTCATCGCGCTGCCGAACGAGGCGCACGTCGAGGCTGTGCGCATCGCCGCCGCCGCCGGCAAGGGGATCGTCTGCACCAAGCCGCTCGCCCGCACAGGCGCAGAGGCGGCCGAGATCCTGCGCATCGTGACGGAGGCGGGGGTGTGGCACGGCTACGCCGAGAGCTCGGTCTTCTCGCCCAACATCGCCAAAGCGCACCAGATGGTCGCAGCCGGGGCGATCGGCGACGTGCTCACCATGCGCGCCAGAGAGGCCCACTCCGGCCCGCACGCTCCGCACTTCTGGGACGCGGAGACGGCCGGTGGAGGCGCCCTGCTCGACATGGGCTGCCACACCGTCGAGTCCGCCAGGCATTTCTTCGGCAAGCACAACCCGGTGACGGAGGTTTTCGCGTGGGGAGCGACGATGGTGCACGGTGACAAGACGAGCGGAGAGGACACCGCCATCGCGCTCCTCAAGTTCGCCGGCGGGCAGCTCGCGCAGATCGAGTCGTCGTGGATCGAGAAGGGCGGCATGCAGTTGCGCCACGAACTCGTCGGCAGCGCCGGTCGCATCGTCACCGACACGTCGCAGACACCGGTGTGGGGCTTCATCGAGAACCCCGCCGGCTATCTGGTCGAGAAGGCGGACGCCGACACGGGCTGGGTCTATCCGGTGCCGGAGGAGGCGCGTGCGTACGGCTTCAGCCAGGAGATGCGGCACTTCGTCGACCGCTTCGCGGCGGGCGAGGAACCCATCGAGACCTTCGATGACGGGTTCGTCGTCAACTGCATCCTCGACGCCTGCTACGCCTCGATGAAGAGCGGCGTGTGGGAGACGGTGAGCGTCGAGCGATGACCGTCAACGACACCACGATCCGCACGGACTACCCGGACCCGCTCTGGGTGCAGGCCGCCGACTCCCTCCGCGAGCAGATCGCAGGTGGAACTCTGCGTGCCGGTTCCCGCCTCCCGCCGGAGCGGGAGCTCTGTCTCACCCTCGGCATCAGCCGGGTCACACTGCGGAAAGCGCTGCAGGCGCTTGTCGACGACGGCGCGATCGCGCCGTCGCACGGCCGCGGCTGGTACGTCTCCGGGCACGCCGACGAGCGCAACGAGTGGCCGAACAGCCTCGAATCGTTCAGCGAGACGGCCGAGCGGATGGGGCTGCTCGCCACCTCCCGCGTGCTCACCGCAGAGGTCTCCGCGTCGACGATCGATGAGGCCGAGAAGCTGGGGATCGCCCCGGGCACGCCGCTCTTCCGGCTCGGCCGGGTGCGGATGCTCGGCGGCGTGCCGATCGCCCTCGACTGGGCGCTCATCCCCGCCCTGCTGCTGCCGCAGCCGGAGCGCTTCGACTTCACGACCGACTCTCTCTACCAGGCCCTGGCCGACGGAGGCAACGAGCTGGCCAACGCGGAGACCACGATCGAGGCGCGCGAGGCCAGCGCCGACGTCGCTTCGGCGCTCGACGTCGAAGCCGGTACCCCCACTCTCGTCATGCACCAGGTCGTCCGCGGCCGTGGCGAACGCCCCGTGCTCGCCTCGACGGTGCAGTACGCCGGCGACCGCTACCGCCTGCGCACCTATTTCGCCCGCCACAACCGAACGGAGCTCTAAGTGACCGACACCGCCGCATCCATCGGCACCTCCACCGTCGCCGCGGCGCTCGCCTCATCGCGCCCGGACGAGATCGCGGCTGCGCGCCGGATCCTCGTGCGCGATGGCCTGCTCGGCGAACAGACCCATGTGTCGTACTTCGGACTGCTCGAGCAGGACAAGCGCACGCTGCTGGCCGACGGGGCGCGGCCGGAGGCGCGGCGGTTCCGCGCGATGCTGGTCGACTTCGCCTCGGGCGCCTCCCACGATGTCGTCGTCTGCCCGGCAGAAGACCGGATCGTCAGCGCACTCGAGCTCGATCCCGCCGAGGGACAGGTGCCCGTCGTGCTCGCCGAGTTCGGGCTGGTCGAGGAGATCGTGCACCAGGACGAGCGCTGGCTCGCGGCCATGCGCAAGCGCGGCCTCACCGACCTCTCCACCCTCCGTGTCAATCCTCTGTCGGCTGGGGTGCTCGCCCCGGATGAGGCGGGTCGCCGCATCCAGCGCTGCTTCACGTTCGTGCAGAAGACACCGGACGACCTCGGCTGGGCGCATCCGGTCGACGGAGTCACCGTGATGGTCGACGTCGTGACGCGCGAGGTGCTCGACGTGATCGACTACGTCGAGCTGCCGGTGCCGCAGGAGGACGGCAACTTCCACCTGGCCGACTGGGTCGGGAAGCCTCAGCGCACCGGCCTGAAGCCGATCGAGATCACCCAGCCTCAGGGCCCGAGCTTCAGCATCGACGACGACGGCGTGCTCTCCTGGGCAGGATGGCAGCTGCAGGTGTCGTTCGATCAGCGCGAGGGGCTCGTCTTCCACAACATCTCGATCGCCGACGACGGGGTGCAGCGTCCCGTCGTCTACCGGGCATCCATCGCCGAGATGATGGTGCCGTACGGCGACCCGAGTCCGCAGCGCTGGTTCCAGAACTTCTTCGACTGCGGCGAGTACCTGCTCGGCGGCTTCGCCAACTCCCTCGAGCTGGGTTGCGATTGCGTCGGCGACATCACCTACCTGGATGCGACGCTGGCCGACAATGCCGGCAACGTGCGCGTGATCCCGCAGGCGATCTGCATCCACGAAGAAGACACAGGCATCCTCTGGAAGCACTTTGACAACTGGAACGGGTCGAGCGACTCCCGCCGCAACCGCCGGCTGGTGGTCAGCTTCTTCGTGACCGTCGGCAACTACGACTACGGGTTCTACTGGTACTTCTCGCTCGACGGCAACATCGAGCTCGAGGTGAAGGCGACCGGTGTGGTGTTCACCTCGGCCTATCCCGGCGCCGGATACGCCTATGCCTCCGAGTTGGCCCCCGGGCTCGGCGCCCCGTATCACCAGCACCTGTTCTCGGCCCGCCTCGATATGGCCGTCGACGGACCGGTGAACGCGGTCGACGAGCTCGAGGCCGTGCTCGTTCCGCGCGGCCCGGCGAACCCGACGGGCACGGGGATCACGCAGACCGTGACGCGCCTGCGCACGGAGAAGGAGGCGCAGCGGCTGGCCGACAACGCTCGCGGACGTGTGTGGTTGGTGTCCAACCCCGGAGTGCAGAACCGTCTGGGCCGGGATGTCGGCTACGTGCTCTACCCCGAGGGCAAACCCGCCCTCTTGGCCGACGAACAGTCGGACATCCATCAGCGTGCGACGTATGCCGCCAAGCATCTCTGGGTGACGGCGTACGAGCCGGACGAACTCTATCCGGCCGGCGACTTCGTCAACATGCATCCGGGGGGCGCGGGGCTTCCCGCCTGGACCGCGGCCGACCGTGCCGTCGACGGTACCGACATCGTGCTCTGGCACACTTTCGGCCTCACCCACTTCCCGCGCATCGAGGACTGGCCGATCATGCCGGTCGACTCCGCCGGCTTCGTGCTCAAGCCGCACGGCTTCTTCGGCGCGAACCCCACCCTGGACATCCCTGAGACCACCAGCGACCACTGCGCGCCGGGCGGTTCCCACCACGAACAGCACAGCGGCGAGCACGCCGCCCTCGGCCACGAAGGACACCACTGATGACGAGTCCCCTGGGCGTACAGCTCTACAGCGTGCGCGACGACATCGGCCCGGATGCGCTGCCGCAGACGCTTGCCCGCCTCGCCGGTTTCGGGTTCACGCATGTGGAGCCGTACGACATCCTCACGGATACGGACGGTCTGGCAGCGGCGCTCGCCGCCTCCGGGCTGTCCGCGACCACCGCGCACGCGAAGATCACGGAGCTCGACAGAGACCGGGTGCTCGACGCCGCCGAACGCCTCGGAGTGCGTACGGTCGTCGTGCCCTTCGTCCCTCCGGCATCGATCGCCGATCGTGCCGGCGTCGAAGCGCTGGCCGAGGCGATCAACGAGGCGAGCGCGTACGCGGCGGCGCGCGGCATCCGGATCGGTTACCACAACCACGACTTCGAGTTCGCGCAGACGGTCGGGGGGAGGCCGGTGTACGAACTCCTCGTCGAACGGCTCGAGCCCGCCGTCGTGCTCGAGCTGGACACGTACTGGGCCGCCGTCGGCGGTGCCGACGTGTACGAGCTGGTGCCGCGACTCGGAGACCGCGTGCGGCTGCTCCACGTGAAGCACGACGCCGGAAACCCCTTCGACATCGCCGACGTGCTGCCTCTCGCCGCGAGCCTCGAGCTCCCGGTGGTCGAGGTCGTCGTGCACGAGGGCGACGTCTTCCCCCTGGTGGAGCAGAATGCGCACTACTTCGGCGGGCTGGTGCGGGCATGACCGGCGTCGGCATCATCGGGGCCGGGAACATCTCCGACGAGTACCTGCGGTCGCTGACCACCTATCCGGATGTGCAGGTCGTCGGCATCGCCGACCTCGATGTGCAGAGGGCGCGAGCGCAGGCCGAGGCCTACGGCGTACCGTTCGCCGGCACGGTCGACGAGCTGCTCGCGCTCGAAGCGGTGCAGATCGTCGTCAACCTGACGATCCCCGCTGCGCACGCCGACGTGGCGCTCGCCGCGATCGCGGCCGGCAAGCACGTCTGGGGGGAGAAGCCCCTCACCCTGGACCTCGCCGCTGCTCGCGCCGTGCTCGATGCTGCTGCCGCCGCCGGGGTGGTCGTGGCCAACGCTCCGGACACCATCCTGGGCGAGGGGATCCAGAACGCGCACCGGCTCCTGGCCGAGGGCGCGATCGGAACGCCCCAGACCCTGCTCACCCTGATGCAGGGGCCGGGGCCGGACTCGTGGCATCCGCGCCCGCAGTTCCTGTTCGCCCGCGGGGCGGGCCCGCTGTTCGACATCGGCCCGTACTACGTCAGCACGATGGTGCAGCTGCTCGGCCCCGTCGCCTCGGTCGAAGCGCTCGGCCAGACGCCGCGCACCGAGCGCGTCATCGGCTCAGGTCCGGACGCCGGTACCGTCTTCCCTGTGGAGGTGAGCACGCACGTGAGCGTCCTCACCCGCTTCCGCTCCGGAGTCGTCGGCACCTCGGTCTACAGCTTCGACTCGGGTCTGCGGCGTCAGACCTTCGAGATCACGGGTTCCGCCGGCGTCCTGGAGGTGCCCGTGAGCGGCTTCGACGGCGCGACCAGAATGCTCGCCGGCGACGACCGCGTCGCCGATTGGACCGAGATCCCGCCGCCGGGCGTCCACCGCGAGCGCGGTGTCGGAGTGCTCGAGATGGCGCGGGCCATCAGGGACGGCCGCGCTCCCCGAGCCTCGGGGGAGCTCGCCTACCACGCGCTCGAGGTGATGCTGGCGATCGAGGAGTCGATCGACTCCGGCGTCCCCGTCGCGATCTCGAGCACCGCTCGACCGGTCGACCCGCTCCCCATCGAGTGGGATCCGACCGCACCAACGGGCCTGACGGCCACCACCACACCATCGAGGGGAAACCGATGATCGGGTACATCACTTTCGCGGCAGCCCGCGCGACTCAGGCCGACGAGCTCGGCCGGGCCATCCCGCGCATCGCCGACCGCATCGAGGAGCGAAAGGAGGCCGGGGTGCTGAGCGGCCCCGGGCCGATCTTCGTCGGCATCGGGGCGAGCCTCGCCGCCGCGTGCGCGCCGGTCTGGAGCCTTCGCTCACGCGGCATCCACTCGTGGCGCCTGGGGGCCGGCGATCTCCCGCTCCCGTTCCCGGAGAGCGTGCATCCGATCGTCGGCATCTCGCAGAGCGGCCGGAGTGCGGAGACGCTCGCCGTGCTCGAGTCGGTCGCTGCGGAACTGCGGTTGGCGGTCGTCAACTCCGAGCCCTCGCCGATCGCGCAGCTCGCGTCGACGATCTCGCTCGGCAACCTCTCCGACAGCTACGCCTCCACCCTCGGCTACACGGCCACCGTCGCCGCCCTGGGGATGCTCGCCGATGCGTGGGACGGCGGCCGGATCGACCCGGGGTGGACGACTCTGCACGAGACCTTCGCGTCGGTCGAGGACGGGGTCACCGACCAGGTGGTGGGGCTCGCCGGACTGTTCCGCACCGTCGCCTCCTGCGACTTCGTCGGGGCCGGTCCGGCCGTGGGATCGGCGGAAGCCGGGGCGCTGCTGTTCCGCGAGGTGGCACGCATTCCAGCGACGGCCATGAGCACCCGGCAGTACCTGCACGGGTCGATGGAGTCCGCAGGCGACGGGGTGCACGTCGTGCTCGGCGACAGCCGCGAGATCGACCTCGCGACGACCCTTTCCGACGCCGGCCACCACGTCATCCTGATCACGGGGGAGGATGTCGAGCCGTCGGCGACGCTCCACCCCGTGCGGCTGCCCAAGCTCCCCGCGTCGCAGCGCGCGGTGCTCGAAGCCCTCGTGCTGCAGATCCTCGTCGGGGCGGTCGCCGACGTGCGCGGTGTGGAGATCGAGGAGTTCGTCTTCCACAACGCGGATACGAAGGTTCCGGTCGACGCGGCAGGGGGAGCGGCGTGACCGATGTGATCGTGGGCTTGGATGCCGGTGGCACCAAGCTCGGCGTGCGGGTCGACACTCTCGACGGCTCGCGTATCGCCGACGTCTCCCTGCCGGCCGAAGACTGGAGCGCTTCGCCGGCAGGGAGCGCCGCTCGCTGGCTTGCCGACCGCATCCGCCGCGTGGTGCCGAAGGGTGCGCGCGTGCTCGCCGTCGGTGTCGGCGCGCAGGGCTGCGACACCGTCGAGCACTGTCGTGAGCTCGAGCACGAGTTCGAGCTACTGGGCTACCCGGCCACCGTCGTCAACGACGCCGAACTGCTGGTGCCCGCTGCGGGCATCGAGCGGGGCATCGGCGTCATCGCCGGCACCGGATCGATCGCCGTCGGGCGCGACGCCGCCGGCGAGGCGCTGTTCTCCGGCGGCTGGGGCTGGGTGATCGGCGACGAAGGGGGCGCGCCGGCCATCGTGCGCGATGCGACCATCGCGGCCCTGCTCGCCCGCGACGAGGGGCTCCCCGACGACGGACTGCTCAACGCGCTGCAGCTCGCCTTCGGAGTGTCGTCGGCGCCTGCTCTCGCGCGCGCCGTCAACGACACCCCCACCGCAGAGAACTGGGGGCCGCGCGCCATCGCGGTCTTCGCCGCGGCCGATGCGGGATCCGCCCGGGCGGGGCGCGTCATCGACCGCTCGGCCCAACGGCTCGCGGCCCTGGTCGACCAGCTCGTCCGCCGCGGAGCAGTCGCGGATGCCGTCGTCGCCGCCGGCAGCGTGATCGCGAACCAGCCCCGGCTCTTCTCGGCACTGTCGGCGCGGATCACGCGCGCGCATCCGGCACTCGCGGTGGTGCTGCTCGACGACGCACCCGTCAGCGGCGGCATCGAGCTCGCACGACGCCGCGCGACCGGCTAGTCCTCCGCAGCAGAGACTCGACCGCAGAAACCCCGACCGCAGAACACGCCAACCGCAGAACAAAGGAGTCAGCACATGGCCATCGCCACCGTCAATCCCGCCACGGGCGAGACACTCAAGACCTTCCAGCCGCACACCGCGGACGAGGTCGAGAGCATCGTCGCCGCCGCCCACGCCACCTACGCGGAGCTCGCCGCGACCACCTTCGCCGAACGCGCGGCCTGGATGCGCGCGGCCGCGGACCTCCTGGACGCCGAGCTCGACGAGGTCGCGTCCCTCGTCTCCACCGAGATGGGGAAGACGATCGGCACCGCGAGGTACGAGGTCGCCAAGTCGGCCCGTGGGATGCGGTGGTACGCCGACCACGCCGAGCAGTACCTCGCCGACGAGCACCCGGTCGAGCCGGGTGACGTCGGGGCCTCGACGGTGAGCGTGCGCTACCAGCCGATCGGCACCGTGCTCGCGGTGATGCCGTGGAACTACCCGTTCTGGCAGGTGATCCGCTTCGCCGCGCCCGCACTGATGGCCGGCAACACGGGCATCCTCAAGCACGCGTCCAGCGTTCCGCAGAGCGCCCTGTACCTCGGGTCGCTGTTCGCGCGCGGCGGGTTCCCTGCGGGGGCGTTTCAGACCCTGCTGCTCGAAGGCGGCGCGGTGGCGCCCCTGCTGGACGACCCGCGCATCCGGGCCGTGACGCTCACGGGGTCGGTCGGCGCGGGTTCGTCCGTCGCCGAAGCGGCCGGCCGCAACATCAAGAAGTCGGTGCTCGAGCTGGGCGGCACCGACGTGTTCGTGGTGATGCCGTCGGCCGACGTGGCCGCTGCGGCCGCCGCCGGCGTGAACGCGCGGGTGCAGAACTCCGGTCAGAGCTGCATTGCGGCCAAGCGGTATTACGTGCACGAAGACGTCTACGGGGCGTTCGAGGAGGCGTTCGTCGCGGGTATGGCGGCGCAGAAGGCGGGCGATCCGTTCGACGAGTCGAGTTCATTCGGCCCTCTCGCCACCGAGCAGGGCAGGCGCGACGCGCACGCGCTGGTCGAGGATGCGCTGGCCAAGGGCGCGACGGCGCTCGTTGGCGGCGAGATCCCGGACGGACCCGGGTGGTTCTATCCGGCCACCGTGCTCACCGGCGTCACGCCCGAGATGCGGATCTACCGCGAGGAGTGCTTCGGCCCGGTCGCATGCTTGTACCCGGTGGCGAGCGCCGAGGAGGCGGTCGAGCGATCGAACGACTCCGATTTCGGGCTCAGCTCCAGCGTATGGACGACGGACGACTCTGAGGCCGAACTCTTCCAGAACGGGATCGATGCCGGCGGCGTTTTCGTGAACGGGCTCACGGCGTCGTTCCCGCAGCTGCCGTTCGGCGGTGTCAAGGACTCCGGTTACGGCCGTGAGCTGTCGGCGCTGGGGATCCGCGAGTTCACGAACATCAAGACCGTCTGGCGCGCGTGAGCGCGGCGCTCGGGCGCGCACCGCGATCGGTGCGAGAAGAAGGGTTCGGGCGCGCGAACACCTTCGTCTCGCCCGCATCGTTGGGCGGTGCAGCCCGGGCGCTCGCGCACGAGGCGGTGCCGGCGGGCGTGATGGCGGCCGCGGTGCTGGGAGGGCACACCGCCGGCGCGATGGTCGCGGCAGCGGGCGCCCTGGTGCTGCTCTCGTTCGGCTACGCGCCGCTCGCGCGAACGAAGCACTGGGCGCGCGAGCATCTCGCCGACCTGTGGGCGATGCTGCTCGTCATGGCGACGATGGCGTTCATGGCCACCGGCACGCTGCCGGGCTCGGCGGGCACAGCCGCCCACGCACACCGGATGGGCGGATCCTCAGGGAGTCTCGCGCTGTCGGCTGCGGCCCCTGGCGCCATGCTCGTGGTCGTCGTCGGGTGGATCGCGGTGCGGGTGCTTCTCGCACGACGTGGCTGGCACATCCAGTCGGCGGTGTCGGCAGGCGCCTGCGGCGCGGGCCTCGCGTGGATGCTGATGCTGTGACCGCGGTGTCGAAGACGAGGTGAAACACGCTCGGCATCCGCATTCCCGGCGGTCTGCCCGTTCGCTAGGCTGGAGCGGTGAGCGAACCGCAGAGCGACGAGGGTCCGCGCAGGCCCGTCACGCTCGACGACGTCGCACTGCGTGCCGGGGTGTCCCAGCCGACCGCCTCCCGGGTGCTGAACGGCAGTGCGCGCAAGGTGGCGGAGAGCTACCGGACGAAGGTCCTGGCGGCCGCTCGCGAGCTCGGCTACACACCCAATCTCGCCGCGCAGGTCATCGCCCGCGGCTCCTCCCGCACGGTCGCCCTGATCATCAGCGGAATCTCCGATCCCTACTTCTCGGCGATGGCCGCCGCGATCATGCGGCAGGCCGAGGCCAACGACCTGCGCGTCTCGATCGCCGTCACCGACCGCCGCGTCGACCGCGAGCTCGACCTCGTGCGCGAGCTGCGCGGACAACAGCCGCAGGCGATCATCCTGGCCGGTACCGGCTACGTCGACCCGCCGAGCGGCGGCGAGCTGATCGCCGAACTCCAGCGCTATGAGGAGACCGGGGGCCGGGTGGTGCTGATCAGCCGCACCGACCTCCCGTTCGAGACGGTGAGGTTCGACAACCACGAGGGGGCGCGTGAACTCGCCGCCGAACTCGCCGGGCTCGGCTACCGGCGCAGCCTGGTGCTCGGCAGTGCGACGCCGCTGCTCTCGATGCAGCAGCGCGTCGAGGGGTTCGTGGCCGGCATGGCGCAGTCCTCCGCCGACACGGCCACCGAGGTCGCGTATCCGGAGTTCACCTGGGAGGGCGCGCGAGATCACATCCTCGGCCTCTCCGACGACGAGCTCCAAAGGTTGCAGCTGGTGTTCGCGATCACCGACGACATGGCGCTCGGCGCGATCGCCGGCCTGCGCGCACGTGGGCTGCGCATCCCCGAGGACATCGCCGTCGCCGGGTTCGACGACATCACGACGTTGCGGGATGTGGTGCCGCCCCTGACGACGGTGCACGTCGCGCTCGACACGGTGGCCGAGGAGACGATCAAGCGGGCGCTCAGTCCCGACGGCGACGTGCGCACCGTGCCGGCCTCCCCGGTCGTCCGGGCCTCGACCCCGCGCCTTCACGGCTGATCGCCGATGAGCGGGCCGGATAGGGTGACGGTGTGACCGACAACGCCCCCACCCTCGCGCAGGTGGCCGACCATGCCGGAGTGTCGCTGGCCACGGCATCCCGCGCTCTCAACGGGAGCATTCGCAAGGTCAACCCGGAGCTCCAGGCGCGCGTCCTGGAGTCGGCTAGCGCCCTCGGCTACAGCGCCAACGCGCAGGCGCAGGCGATGGCCCGCGGCACCAGCAACACGGTGGCCGTGGTAGTCGGCGACATCGCGGACCCGTACTTCTCCTCGATCGCGTCGGGGGTCATCCGGGTGGCCGATGACCGCGGTCTCGTCGTCACGCTCACGGCGACCGGGGTGGAGCCGTCGCGCGAGAAGTCGGCCCTCGCCGCGCTCCGGGGACAGCGGCCCCGTGCCGTGATCCTCGCCGGAAGCCGAGTCGTGGACGCGGCGGCAGCGGACCTCGGGGCGCTCGACCGGGTCGCCGTGATCGGCTCGGCGGTCGACGGCGTGAGGTCCGTCGCCGTGCTCAACGCGGAGGGGGCCGCCGACCTCGCCCGTGCGCTCGTCTCGCGGGGCTACTCCGACTTCGTCGTGCTCGCCGGGCCGGAGAACCTCGTGACCGCGCGTGAGCGGACCGCGGGCTTCCTGAGCGTCGCACCGGATGCGCGGGTGCGGCACGGCGCGTTCTCCCGCGACGGCGGTTACGGGGCGATGGCCGCGGTGCTCGCCGAGGGCGCCCGGCCGGGATGCGTGTTCGCGGTCACCGACGTGATGGCGGTCGGCGCGATGGCCGCCATGCGTGAGGCCGGAGTGCGCCCGGGCGACGACATCGCGATCGCCGGGTTCGACGACATCCCCCTGGTGCAGGATGTGACGCCATCCCTGACGACGGTCACCCTGCCGCTCGCCGAGATCGGCGCACGCGCACTCGAGCTCGCCCTCGCCGACGATGCGGGCGAGTCGCTCACCGAGCCCGTCGCCGGCGTGGTGACGCTGCGCGCATCGACACCGCTCCGTCCGTAGCCGCGGCGTCCGTCACGGTCGCCGTATCGGCCGGCCCCGCTCGGGCTCAGTGACCCACTGCGCCACGTCCGCTCCCTCGCCCTCCGTGCTGGATCGATGGGTTGACACCCCGTTCGATCGGTCTACGGTAACCGTTTGGTAAGCGCTTTCTCGCTAGCGCATCCTGATCACCGTCGATCGAAAGGGCTCTCTCGTGGCTGCAACCGACACCGCACCCACCCGTCTCAACGCCGACCAGCGCAACGCGTTCGTGGCGTCGCTGCTCGGCTGGATGATGGACGCATTCGACTACTTCATCATCGTGCTCGTCTACGCCGACATCGGCGCCGAGTTCGGGGTGCCGCTCGAGCAGATGGCGTTCCTCACGACGATCACCCTCGTCATGAGACCCGTCGGCGCGTACCTGTTCGGGCTCTGGGCCGACCGGATCGGGCGCCGCATCCCGTTGATGGTGGACGTCTGCTTCTACTCGGTCGTCGGCTTTCTCTGCGCGTTCGCGCCCAACTTCACCGTTCTCTTCATCCTGCGCCTGCTCTACGGCATCGGGATGGGCGGCGAATGGGGTCTCGGCGCCGCGCTGACCATGGAGAAGGTGCCGCGACAGCGTCGCGGGTTCTACTCCGGCATCCTCCAGGCGGGGTACTCGGCCGGCTATCTGCTGGCCGCGCTCGCCTTCCTGCTCGTGCACTCCGTGTTCGGCCTGAGCTGGCGCTGGCTGTTCGCCCTGAGCATCCTGCCTGCGCTCATCACGCTCATCATCCGCTCGCGGGTGAAGGAGTCCGAGGTGTGGGAGAACACGCAGGACAAGATGCGCAAGGCGAACACCTCGATCCGCCGGGTGTTCTTCGACGGCCGGGTGCTCCGCCGGTTCGTGTACCTGGTGCTGCTGATGGCAGCGTTCAACTGGATGAGCCACGGTACGCAGGACATCTACCCGACGTTCCTGAAGGCGACGGATCACGGGGGAGCCGGGCTGGATGCGGCGACCGCCGGCTGGATCGTCGTGATCTACAACATCGGGGCGATCGTCGGCTGCATCACCCTCGGGTCGTTGTCCGACCGCTGGGGGCGCAAGGCGACGATCATCCTGGGCGCTGCGCTGACCCTGCCGATCATCCCGATCTTCGCCTTCTCGACGACGGCAGGTCTGCTCTGCCTGGGCTCCGCGCTCATCCAGTTCACCACCCAGGGAGCCTGGGGAGCGATCCCGGCGCACCTCAATGAGATGTCGCCGAACGCGATCCGCGGGTTCTATCCCGGGGTGACGTATCAGCTCGGCAATGTGATCGCCGCGTTCAACCTGCCGATCCAGCAGGCCCTGGCGCCGCAGCTCGGGTACGGATGGGCGATGGCGTCGACCGTGGGGATCGCGGCCATCGCGGTGATCGTGCTCACCGCGCTCGGACGGCAGGCGAAGGGGATCGACTTCCACGCGGCCGACGCGGTGGAGACGCCCGCCCGCGCCCGAGGTTGACGATCTCCGCCGGCGATGGCTACCATCGGGTAAGCGCTTTCCCGACTCGGGGAACACGCGAACCTGCGGCAGCATCGCCGGCACCCAGAACGAGGGAGTTCCCGTGGCAGAGACCACCACCATCGGCATCATCATGAACGGCGTCTCCGGGCGCATGGGATATCGGCAGCACCTGCTGCGGTCGATCCTGGCGATCCGCGACCAGGGCGGGGTGACGTTGTCCGACGGCAGCCGGGTGCAGGTCGAGCCGCTCCTGGTCGGGCGCAGTGAGGCCAAGCTGGCCGAACTCGCCGCGCGGCACGGGATCGAGAACTATACGACCGACCTGGATGCCGCACTGGCCGACGACCGCTGGCAGATCTACTCCGACTTCCTCGTGACCAAGGCGCGCGTTCCGGCCATCACGAAGGCCATCGCCGCA
Organism: Leifsonia poae; assembly: GCF_027921845.1. Classification (GTDB taxonomy): domain Bacteria; phylum Actinomycetota; class Actinomycetes; order Actinomycetales; family Microbacteriaceae; genus Leifsonia; species Leifsonia poae. The sequence goes on along the minus strand of NZ_BSEN01000010.1, from coordinate 18,502 downwards.
GGCAAGGCGATCTACACCGAGAAGCCGACCGCTGAGAGCTACGAGGACGCCCTCGAGCTGGCGAGGCTCGCGCAGTCCGCCGGCGTCAAGAACGGCGTGGTGCACGACAAGCTCTACCTGCCCGGGCTGCGCAAGCTCAAGCGGCTCATCGACTCCGGATTCTTCGGCCGCATCCTCTCGGTTCGCGGGGAGTTCGGGTACTGGGTGTTCGAGGGCGACTGGCAGGCCGCGCAGCGCCCGAGCTGGAACTACCGCGCGGAAGACGGCGGCGGGATCGTGGTCGACATGTTCCCGCACTGGAGCTACGTGCTCGAGAACCTCTTCGGCCGTGTCGAGTCCGTCTACGCCCGCGCCGTCACCGAGATCCCGCAGCGCGTCGACGAGAACGGTGACACGTACGCGGCGACGGCCGACGACGCCGCCTACGCGATCTTCGAGCTCGCCGGCGGAATCACGGCCCAGCTCAACTCCAGCTGGACAACGCGCGTGAACAGGGACGAGCTGGTCGAGTTCCAGGTCGACGGCACGCTCGGCAGCGCGGTCGTCGGGCTCTTCGGCTGCAAGATCCAGCCGCGGAACGCGACGCCCAAGCCCGTGTGGAACCCCGACATCGCCGACAAGCACGACTACGACGCCGACTGGATCGAGTCGCCGGCGAACGACGTGTTCGAGAACGGGTTCAAGACCCAGTGGGAGGAGTTCATCCGCCACGTGGCCGAAGACGGACCCAACGCCTTCGACTTCCTGGCCGGAGCGCGCGGCGTGCTGCTGGCGGAGGAGGGCCTCCGCTCGTCGCGCGAGGGTCGCCGCATCGAGCTGCCCGAGGTGACCCTGTGACGGCTGACGACCGGCTCGTCCTCCTGCACGCCGACGGAACCACGGGGTCGGCCGCACTCGGCGCAGCGCCCTCCTTCAGTCGTCCCACCACGCCTCTCGCCTCCCGCACCGCCTATGCGGCCGCGCACGTGGTGCCGAAGCCCTGGGCCGAGAACGTGCCGGGCGCGCCGGCCGACATCGACTGGGATGCGACGCTCGCGTTCCGCCGCCACGTCTGGTCGTGGGGACTCGGCGTCGCCGACGCGATGGACACGGCGCAGCGCAACATGGGCCTGGATGCCCGCGCTACGCGCGAACTGATCACGCGGAGCGCGGCGGAGGCGAAGGCCGCCGGCGGTGCGCTGGTGGTCGGCGTCAACACCGATCACGTCGACGACGAGGTCATCTCCCTCGACGCCGTGATCGACGCCTACGTCGAGCAACTGCAGTTCACGGAGGACGCCGGTGCCGGCGTCGTGCTCATGGCCAGCCGGCATCTCGCCCGGGCGGCGTCGTCGGCCTCGGACTACGAACGCGTCTACCGCTCGGTGCTCGAGCGGGCCTCGACGCCGGTCGTGCTGCACTGGCTCGGCGCCGCGTTCGATCCGGTACTCGCCGGGTACTTCGGCTCGACCGACTCCGCGACCGCCGGCGAGACCGTGCTGCGCATCATCGGCGAGAACGCCGATCGGGTGAGCGGCATCAAGATGAGCCTGCTGGATGCCGGGGCCGAGATCGCACTGCGTTCGCGCCTCCCGGAGACCGCGCGGATGTTCACCGGCGACGACTTCAACTATGTCGGGCTGATCGCGGGCGACGAGCGCGGGCACTCGGATGCGCTGCTCGGCGCGTTCGCGGCGCTCGCGCCCACTGCGTCCGCGGCGATCCAGGCTCTCGATGCCGGCGACACCGGACGCTACCGCGAGGTGCTCGGTCCGACCGAGGAGCTCTCCCGCCAGATCTTCGCGGCGCCCACGTTCTATTACAAGACGGGAGTCGCCTTCCTCTCCTGGCTCAACGGGCATCAGGCGTCGTTCACGATGATCGGCGGTCTGCATGCCGCGCGGAGCCTGCCGCATCTCTCCGAGATCGTGCGCCTCGCGAATGCGTCCGGTGCGCTGGAGCGTCCCGAGCTCGCTGCCGGTCGCTGGCATGCGCTGCTGCGGCTGAACGGTGTCGAGGCATGACCGCGCATCCTCGTCTCTCGATCAATCAGGCGACGATCAAGTACGCCGGCCTCGACGAGGCGCTGCGGCTGACCCGCGACGCCGGCGTGCAGAGCATCGGGCTCTGGCGGGAGCCGGTGGCCGAGGTCGGACTCGCCGAGGCGGCCGCGCGGGTCGCGGACTCCGGGCTGCGCGTCTCGAGCCATTGCCGGTCGGGCTTCTTCACCGCTGTGGAGGGACCGGAGCGCCGCGCCTCGATCGACGACAACCGCCGCGCGATCGAGGAGACGGCGACGCTCGCTGCCGCCGGTGCGCCGGGATCGGTCGCTGTGCTGGTGCTCGTCGCCGGCGGTCTTCCCGAAGGGTCGACCGACATCGTCGGGGCCCGCGAGCGCGTGCGCGACGCGATCGGCGAGCTGGAGCCGGCCGCGCGCGCCGCCGGGGTGACTCTCGCACTGGAGGCGCTGCATCCCATGTACGCCGCCGACCGGGCCGTGCTCTCGACCCTCGGCCAAGCGCTCGATCTGGCGGAGCAGTTCCCGGTGGAGTCGGTCGGCGTGGTGGTCGACACCTTCCACGTGTGGTGGGATCCCCAGGTGCTGGAGCAGATCGCCCGGGCGGGGGCCGGCGGCCGCATCGCGAGCTACCAGGTGTGCGACTGGGTCACCCCGCTCGCCGCCGACGTCCTGCTCGCGCGCGGCATGATGGGCGACGGGCACATCGACTTCGGCTCGCTCACGCGCGCGGTCGCCGACGCGGGTTACACCGGCGACGTCGAGGTCGAGATCTTCAACCAGCAGCTCTGGGACGCCGACCGTGCGGCCGTCGTCGACCGCACGGTGAGGGCGTTCGCCGAGAACGTGCCACTGTAGTCGCATGCCGCACACCGTCGTCATCGCACCCGACTCGTTCAAGGGGTCGGCGTCGGCCGCCGCGATCGCCTCGACGGTCGCCGACGGCTGGGCGTCGGTTCGGCCCGACGACCGGCTGGTCCTCGCGCCGATGGCAGACGGCGGTGAGGGCACGCTCGACGCGTTCGAGCTGGCCGTGCCGGGTTCCGTGCGCCACCGGCTGAGCGTGCTCGGTCCGGACGGCGCGGAGGTCGAGGCGTCGTGGCTGCAACTGCCCGACGGCACCGGCGTCGTCGAGCTCGCCGAGACCAGCGGCCTGGCGCTGATGCCGGTGCTCGCACCGCTGGAGGCCCACACGTTCGGATTCGGGCAGGCTATCGCGGCGGCGCTCGCCGCCGGGGCGCAGCGCTTGCTGCTCGCCATCGGCGGCAGCGCATCCACCGACGGGGGTGTCGGCGCCCTGGCCGCACTGGGCGCGCATTTCGTGGATGCCTCGGGACGACCCATCCGGCTCGGCAACCGCGGGCTCGGCGCGCTCGCCCGCGCCGACCTCAGCGGCCTCCCGCCCCTGCCGCCGGGAGGCGTGCGGATCCTGAGCGATGTGACCAACCCGCTGCTCGGGCCGGCCGGGGCCGCCGCCGTCTTCGGGCCGCAGAAGGGCGCGGACCCCGCACAGGTGATCGGCCTGGAGTCCGGCCTCGCGCGTCTCGCACGTGCGGTCGGCCGACGACCGGATGCGGTGGGTGCCGGGGCGGCGGGAGGAACCGGCTACGGCCTCCTCGCGTGGGGCGCCACGCTGGCGCCAGGCGCGGCCGCAGTGGGGGAGGCGTTGGGGCTCCCGGCCCTCGTGGCGAACGCGGATGTGGTGGTCACCGGCGAGGGGCGGTTCGATTCGCAGTCGGCCGCGGGCAAGGTGCCGGAGTACGTGTCCGGGTTGGCTGCAGCCTCAGGGGTACCTGCGCTGCTGGTCGCGGGTGCGATCGACGCACCGGCCGACGCCTTCGTCGTGACGGCCTCACTGAGCGAACTGGCCGGAGGTTCGGCGGCGGCGATCGCCGACGCGCCGCGCTGGGCGCGGGTGGCCGGCGCCGCCCTCGCTACCGGATTCTCGGACTGACCGTCAGGCGCGCGCGGCCGCGTACTGCTCGCGGATCACGGGACGCACATCCACCGCGAGCTCCGTGGTGAGCTCGACCGCCCACGTCGGCCGCTCGCCCGTGAGCGCCCACGCCGCCTGAACCGCGCCGCCGTCGGCGACGTACTCGCCGGGCGCTGGGATCACGATCGGTGCGTCGAACACCTGGGCGGCAACGATCTGCACGGCCGGGTTGAGCGCGGCGCCGCCGATCAGCAGGATGCGCTGCTCCTTCACCCCGACCGACCGCACGGCGTCGAGGCCGTCGGCGAGTCCGCAGAGCATCCCCTCGATGGCGGCGCGCGCGAGGTTCGCAGGCCGGGTCGAGGCGATCGTCAGCCCGTGGATACTGGCCGTCGCTTCGGGCAGGTTGGGCGTGCGCTCGCCCTCGAAGTACGGCACGAGCACCACGCCGTCGGCGCCGGGCTCGGCCTCGAGAGCCAGGGCGGCGAGGCCGTCGTGGTCGAGCGAGAGCAGGTCGGCGATCGAGCTGAGCACGCGCGCAGCGTTGAGCGTCGCGATGAGGGGGAGGCTGAGACCGCTGGCGTCGGCGAAGCCGGCGACCGTTCCCGAGCTGTCGGCGACGGGTGCATCGGTGACGGCGAAGACCGTTCCGCTGGTGCCGATCGACACCACGACGTCGCCGTCGGCCGCACCGAGCCCGAGAGCCGCACCCGCGTTGTCGCCGGCGCCGGGGCCGACGAGCACGCCGTCGGGTGTCCGGCCGGCGGCCTCCGACGGGCCGAGCACGCGCGGCAGCACGACGGGCGCGTCGTCGGTGCCGTCGGTGCCGTTGTCGTCGGCGGCGGCCCGGGCCTCTCGCCGGGCGCGCCCGAGCGCCAGCTCGAACAGCTCGGCGTCGTACGCGCCCGACACGGCGCTCCAGTAGGCCGTGCCGCTCGCGTCGGAGCGGTCGGTCGTCAGCGCTTCGAGGTCGGGACCGAGCGGGCTCTCGTCCGCCGGACCGTAGCCGAGCAGTCGCCAGGTGAGCCAGTCGTGGGGGAGTGCGACGGCCGCCACCTTCGCCGCGTTCGCCGGTTCCGCATCCCGGAGCCAGCGGAGCTTGGTCGCGGTGAACGAGGCCACCGGCACCACACCGACACGTCGGGCGTAGTCGGATGCTCCCACCGCGTCGATGAGGTCGAGCGCGGCCTGGGCGCTGCGCGTGTCGTTCCAGAGCAGGGCGTCGCGGATGACGCGACCCTCCGCATCCAGCACGACCATGCCGTGCTGCTGCCCGGCGATCGAGATCGCTGCGACGTCGTCGAGGCCGCCGGCCGCCGCGATCGCGGACTGCAGGGCGTCCCACCACGCCGACGGAGCGACCTCCGTGCCGTCCGGATGCGCGGCGCGCCCCGAGCGCACCAGCGCGCCGGTCTCGAGGTCGCGCACGACCACCTTGCAACTCTGGGTCGACGAGTCGACTCCGGCCACGAGTGTCATCGGGGCTCACTCCTCAGGATCGAAGAAGCGTCGTCGAGGGGCGGCGAACGCACCGGATCACTCCGGTGGAAGGTGCGTTCGCCGCCCCTCAACGACAGGGGGAACAGCAGGGGAAAAGCAGGGTCAGCCGCGGGCGCCGATGAGGTGCTCGAGGGCAAGCTGCTGCAGGCGCACGAAGCCGAAGCCCTTGCCGCCGAAGTACGCGTCGGCGTCGAACTCCTCGTAGGCCGAGGTGTCGGCCAGCAGGTCGTCGTAGCTCTCGCCGTCGTTCAGCGTGTTCACCGACAGCTGGGTGACGCGCGACGCCTCGAGAGCCTCCTGCACCTCGGGGTCGGCGCGGAACGCCTGCGCACGCTCCTTGAGCAGCAGGTAGGTGCGCATGTTGGCCGCGGCGGAGTCCCACACGCCGGTGATGTCCTCGGTGCGCGACGGCTTGTAGTCGAAGTGACGCGGACCCTCGTACGACGGGCCGCCGTTGGGGCCCCCGTTCTCGAGCAGGTCGACGAGGGCGAACGCGTTCTGCAGGTCGCCGTGGCCGAACACGAGGTCCTGGTCGTACTTGATGCCGCGCTGGCCGTTGAGGTCGATGTGGAACAGCTTGCCCTGGTAGAGGGCCTGCGCGATGCCGGCGGCAAAGTTGAGGCCGGCCATCTGCTCGTGCCCGACCTCCGGGTTCACGCCGACGAGCTCGGGACGCTCGAGCGTCTCGATGAAGGCGAGCGCGTGGCCGACGGTCGGCAGCAGGATGTCGCCGCGGGGCTCGTTCGGCTTGGGCTCGATCGCGAACTTGATGTCGTAGCCTTTGTCGGTCACGTACTGGCCGAGCAGGTTCACGGCCTCGCGGTAGCGCTCGAGCGCGGCCCGGATGTCCTTGGCGGCGTCGTACTCGGCGCCCTCGCGGCCGCCCCACATCACGAACGTCTTGGCGCCGAGCTCGGCGGCCAGGTCGAGGTTGCGGAGCACCTTGCGCAGGGCGAACCGGCGGACGGCGCGGTCGTTCGAGGTGAACCCGCCGTCTTTGAAGACCGGGGCGCTGAACAGGTTCGTGGTGACCATCGGCACGATGACGCCGGTGTCGCTGAGGACCTGCTTGAGGCGGTCGATCTGCTTCTGCCGCTCGGCGTCGGTGGAGCCGAACGCGAAGAGATCGTCGTCGTGGAAGGTCAGACCGTATGCGCCCAGCTCGTTGAGCTTGGTGACGGCCTCGACCACGTCGAGCTGGGGGCGGGTGGGGCCACCGAACGGGTCGGTGCCGTTGTATCCGATGGTCCAGAGTCCGAACGAGAACTTGTCGGCGCGGGTCGGTGTCGTAGTCATGGGTGTTCCTTCAGCGGCGTTGGTGAATGCAGCGATGATTTGTTGCGTGAATCAACTTATCAGGTGAGCGCCCATTCCGAAACCCCGATCGGCGCGACTCATCCCCGACTCGCGTCTCAGCGCGGGTCGCGCGTGCTCGCCCACCTCGTCGAGTCGGGGATTAAGCACGCGAATCCGCCGATCGGCGTGATTAATCCCCGACTCGCGTGCCAGCGGTTGGGCGCGGCCCGGAGCACGCGCACAGCCCGGCCGACTTGCGCGGCTTCGCGGGGCGAGGCTACGGTGCAGACCGCCGACGACTGCGAAGGAGCATCACATGAACCGCACGACGAAGCCGACCCTCGGGGTCGCGATGGTGGGCTACGGATTCATGGGAGCCGCCCACTCGCAGGGCTGGCGGGTGGCCCCGCGGTTCTTCGACCTCGACGCCGTGCCCGTGATGCGCACGATCGTCGGCCGGGACGCCGAGCGCGTCGAGGATGCGCGGGCGCGATTCGGCTGGGAGCGCGCGGAGACCGACTGGCGGCGCGTCATCGAGGATCCGGACATCGACATCGTCGACATCTGCACTCCGGGCGACTCCCATGCGGAGATCGCGATCGCTGCCCTCGAAGCGGGCAAGCACGTGCTGTGCGAGAAACCGCTCGCCAACTCCGTCGACGAGGCTGAGCGCATGGCGGAGGCCGCGGACGCCGCGCGAGCCAGGGGCATCCGGTCGATGGTCGGCTTCAGCTACCGCCGCGTTCCAGCGATCGGCTTCGCCAGGAAGCTCGTTCAGGATGGCCGCCTCGGCGACATCCGGCAGGTGCGTGCGGTGTATCTGCAGGACTGGCTCACCGACGAGGACGGCCCGATGACCTGGCGGCTCGACAAGACGCTCGCCGGCTCGGGTGCGCTCGGCGACATCGGCGCGCACGCGATCGACCTGGTCGAGCATCTCACCGGTTCGCGGCTGGCCACCGTGAGCGGGACGCTCGAGACCTTCGTCACCGAGCGCCCGCTGCTCGGGGAGACCGTCGGGCTCTCCGGAACCGCGTCGGAGGAGCGCGGGCGCGTCACGGTGGACGATGCGGCGTGGTTCACCGCGCGGCTCGCGGGCGGCCGCGCCGATCGCGCCGTCGGATCGTTCGAGGCGACGCGCTACGCGACCGGACGCAAGAACGCGCTGCGCGTCGAGCTGAGCGGCTCCCGCGGCGCGATCGCCTTCGACCTCGAGGCGATGAACGAACTGCAGTTCTACGACGCGACCGCGCCGGCGGGGGAGCAGGGGTTCACCCGCATCATCGTGACCGAGCCCGAGCATCCGTACATGGCCAACTGGTGGCCGACCGGGCACGCGATCGGCTACGAGCACGCGTTCTCGCACGAGGTGGTCGACTTCGTCGGAGCCATCACCTCCGGCTCCGACCCTGAGCCGTCGTTCGACGACGGGCTCCACGTTCAGCGCGTGCTCGCGGCCGTCGAGCGCAGTGCCGCCGAAGGAAGCTCATGGACGCCGACCGCCCCGTGAGCGATCAGTCGGCGATGCCGGTCGTCACGCCCGGAGGCCGACCCGGCGATCGCCGGTGTTGGCGAGCGGCTCCCGCTCGCTCCCCAGCGTGAACGCGCCCGATCCGATGCCGGCACGCACCTCGTAGTCGCCCGCGAAACCGGCGACCGCGATCCGGCCGTCGTCGTCCGTCATGGCGGTGGTCGGCGACATCCACCACTCGTCCTTCACGAGCCGGCGCAGCGCGTGATAGCCGGGCTTCGGTGTTCCGTCGGCGCGCACCAGCCCGATCGGAGCGCCCAGCCACGCGCCGACGTCGGTGATGCCCCAGTAGGTGATGGCCTCGACGGCGGGATGCCCGACGAGCGAGCGGTAGTGCCGCTCGAGTTCGTCGGCCTGACGGGCCTCGCCGTCGGGGGTGGATGGCCACTGCTCGACCTGGTAATCGTTCAGGTCGACGATGTGCGCAGGCATCAGCTCGCCGGAGACGAGCGAGGTCTCGGTCAGCTGCAGCGGCAGACCGTACCGGGCGAACCGGTCCACGACACCGAGAACCTCGTCTTCGCCCCGGTAGCCCTGGTGCATGTGCGTCTGCAGCCCGATGGCGTCGATCCGGATGCCCGCCTCGAGCACTTCCTCGATCAGGCACTCGTAGGCGTTCGACAGGTCGAAGTCGTTGAGCACGAGGCGCGCCGCCGGATTCGCAGCGCGCGCCTCCTCGAACGCCATCCGGATCATCGGGATGCGCCCCTTCGCGCGGGCGAGCGGGGTGATCGCGTTGTCGCCGTTGTCGAACACCGGCATGATGACGACCTCGTTGATCGCGTCCCAGGTGTCGATGAGGCCGGCGAAGCCGCCCACCTCGCGACGGATGCGCTCGCGCTGCAGGCTCTCGACCTCGTCGAGCGGCAGTCCGAGCAGCCAGTCGGGCTGCACGGTGTGCCAGACGAGCGGATGACCCTTCAGTTCGACGCCGCGCTCACGGAACCAGCGTGCCGTCTGCACCAGCCGCGCCGTGTCCGGCCTGCCCCGCACCGCCTCGAAGCGGCCCCAGTAGAACGGCAGGGTGGCGGTGTTGAAGACGTCGACGAAGAGCTCGGCCAGCTCCGGAGTGCCGAGGTCGTCGGGTTCGCCGTTCGCTGCCGCGATGAAGTCGAAACCGATGTTCCCGAAACGGAAGGCGTGCGCGGTCTGCGCGACGACCACCTCGGTGCCGGGCAACGGCGAACCCGCGGGATCCGTGACCGTGATGACGTTCTCGCAGAGCCTGTTCGCCGGCGCCGAGCGTGCGCCGAGCGTGACCTTCTGCATGCGTGCGGAGGGCTTCCTGCTCAGCGGACCGGTGCCGGGCCGGTGCTGCCGCGGACGACCAGCTCGGCGGGGAGGTGCACCCGGCTCGGGACATCGCGGCCGTCGAGCAGCTCGATGAGCATCTGCAGGGCCTGCGCGCCGATGTCGTGCAGCGGCTGGGCGAGGGTGGTCAGCGGGGGCGTCGACGTCCTCGCCTCGGGGATGTCGTCGAAGCCGACGATCGACAGGTCGTCCGGCACCCGCAGCCCGAGCTCGTCCGCCGCCCGGATGACGCCGAGCGCCGACATGTCGTTCGCGGCGAAGACGGCCGTCGGCCGATCGGCACGGGTGAGCAGCTCGCGGGCGGCCTCCGCGGTCTGGACGGTCTGGTAGCCGCCGTCGACGACCAGGGCGGGGTCGAACGGGATGCCGGCCTCGGCGAGCGAATCGCGATACCCCGATTCGCGCAGCTGGGCGGATGCGAGATCGCGACGGCCCCTGATGTGCGCGATGCGACGGTGCCCCAGCTCGATGAGGTGGCGGGTCGCCACGCGTGCTCCGCCGAGATTGTCGGAGTCGATCGTCGACGGGCCGCCCTGCCCGGTGTGCGGATCGATCGCGACGACGGGGATGGAGCTCGTGGGGATCAGCACGGTCGGCGTCACGATGATGGCGCCGTCGATGAGGGTGCCGGCCAGCCGGGACAGCGATCGGCGCTCCCAGCCGACGGGACTGTTGCCGGCGACGAGCCCGGAATACGCGAGCAGTTCGTAGCCCGCGTCAGCGGCCGCCGTCGACGCGCCCTTGAGGAGCTCGACGGAGAACGACTCGAACTCGGCGACCAGGATCCCGATGACGTTCGTGCGCTGCCGGCGCAGGCTGCTGGCGACGAGAGAGGTCTCATAGCCGAGAGCGGCCACGACGTCGAGCACGCGCTTCGAGGTGGCCGGCGCGACGCCGTAGCGGCCGTTGACGACCTTCGACACCGTGGGGATGGAGACGCCCGCCTCACGAGCCACATCGCTGATGGTCACTCGCCCCAGCGGCAGCGAGGAATTGACGGGCGCGGACATGTTGTCACAATACAGTGCAGACGCCCGCGCGCCAGGGACCCGGCCGCATTTCGACATCGATATCGATAACGGTATTGAAATCGTTATCGATATCGATGTCGATATCGATTGACAAACAACATATCCGGATGGGAGGCTCTGTCTCGCGGCAGTCGGCTGCCGTGTGTCTCCAATCACTACCAGGGAGTTTCCACAATGAAGAGGAAAATTCGAGTCGCGAGCCTGCTCGCCCTCGCAGCGGGTACAGCATTGCTCGCCACGGGCTGCAGCGGCAGCGGCGACAACAGCGCATCGAGTGACGGCAAAGTCACCATGACCTTCTGGCACAACTCGACGACCGGTCCCGGCGCTGAGTTCTGGAAGACGACCGTTGCGGACTTCGAGAAGGCCAACCCGAACGTCACGATCAAGATCCAGGCGATCCAGAACGAGGACCTCGACGGCAAGCTCCAGACGGCGCTCAACTCCGGCGATGCTCCCGACATCTTCCTGCAGCGCGGTGGCGGCAAGATGGCCGCGATGGCCGACGCCGGCCAGTTGATGGACATCACGGATTCGATCGCAGCAGAGACCAAGTCGGCCGTCGGCGCCGGGGCGTTCAAGGGCGAGTCGTACGACGGCAAGGTCTACGCCATGCCGGTGGACGTGCTCCCCGAGGGTATCTACTACAGCCAGGATCTCTTCAAGGCCGCCGGCATCACCACGCCTCCGACGAGCATGGACGAGCTCAACGCCGCCATCACGAAGCTCAAGTCGACCGGCGTCGCTCCTGTCGCCGTCGGCGCGAAAGACGCGTGGCCCGCGGCTCACTGGTACTACAACTTCGCCCTTCGCGAGTGCAGCGAGGACACCCTCGCCAAGTCGGCCAAAGATCTGAAGTTCGACGCCGACTGCTGGAAGAAGGCCGGTGACGACGTCGCGGCGTTCAACGCCACGAAGCCGTTCAACAACGGCTTCCTCACCACCTCGGCACAGCAGGGTGCCGGAAGCTCGGCCGGGCTCGTGGCCAACCACAAGGCGGCGATGGAGCTCATGGGCGCGTGGGATCCGGGAGTGATCGCATCGCTCACGCCTGACGAGAAGCCGCTGCCCGACCTCGGCTGGTTCCCGTTCCCGACCATCTCCGGTGGCGAGGGCGACGCCCAGGCGATGATGGGTGGAATCGACGGATTCTCGTGCTCGGCCAAGGCTCCGAAGAAGGAGTGCACGGCGTTCCTGAACTACATCACGACCAAGAGCGTGCAGGAGGCGTACTACAAGGCCTTCAACGCGATCCCCGTCAACAAGGACGCTCAGGCCCTCATCACCGAGCCCTACCTCAAGTCCGTTCTCGAGGCCTACAACAAGGCTCCGTACGTGTCGCAGTTCCTCGACACGCTGCTCGGCCAGAACGTCGGAAACGCGATGAACACCGCGGTCGTCGACCTCCTCGCCGGTAAGGGCACCTCGGACGACATCGTCAAGGCTGTCAACCAAGCCGCGGCCAAGGGATAACAAGCACCATGAGCAGTTCCCTCGGCGCGACGTCGTTCACCGAAGACCCATCGCCGCGGGGCCAGCAGAAGGACGGGGGCGACGCAGTCACTGCGTCGTCCCCGGCCCGACCGCGGCCCAAGCGAGGCAAGGCGGACTGGCGACAGCGCTTCGAGATCACGATCCTCTCCGGACCGGCGATCATCATGTTCGTCGCGTTCGTGATCTTCCCGGTCGTGCTGGCCGCGTACTACGGCTTCTTCCGCTGGAAGGGCTACGGGGCGCCGACCGACTTCATCGGTCTAGGTAACTACGCCGTCATCTTCACGGACAGCGCTTTCCACGATGCGGTTATGCACAACGGAATCATCGTCGTCCTCTCGCTGGTCATCCAGGGCCCGGTGGCACTCCTGCTGGCGCTTCTCCTGAACCAGAAGATCCGCGGGCGCACCATCATCCGCATCCTGATCTTCGTGCCGTACGTGATCGCCGAGGTGATCGTGGGCACCGGCTGGAGCCTGATGCTCCAGACGAACGGCGCCGTCAACGATCTGCTGCAGACCATCGGCCTGGGCGCGTTGCGCGCCGACTGGCTCTCCGACCCGAACATCGCCATCTGGTCGCTTATGGTCATCATCTCCTGGAAGTACATCGGCTTCGCCGTCATCCTCTTCCTGGCAGGCATGCAGTCCATTCCGGACGAGCTCTTCGAGGCCGCCGCGATCGACGGCGCGAGCTACTGGCAGATCCAGCGACGCATCACCCTTCCGCTTCTCGGTCCGACCGTGCGGATCTGGGCGTTCCTGTCGATCATCGGTTCCCTGCAGCTGTTCGACCTGGTGTACATCATCTGGGGTCAGTACGTCGCCTCCACGGCCGGCACCTCCACCATGGCGACCTACATGGTCGCCAACGGGCGCACCTCGGGCAACTACGGCTACGGCAACGCCGTCGCCGTGGTCATGTTCGTGATCTCGCTCGTGATCGCACTGATTTACCAGCGCTTCGTGTTGCGACGCGACATGGTGGGCGCTGTGACCGAGAGGCAGAAGTAATGTCAGCGACAACCGTCGGAATCGCGCCAACCCCGCTGCGCAAGGCCCGAAAGGGCGAGAAGTGGGGCAGCCCGCTCACCTACTTCATCGCGCTCGTCTTCATCGCGCTCTGCCTCGCCCCTGTGCTCTACATCGTGCTCGGCGGGTTCCGCTCGAACTCGCAGATCACGTCGTCGCCGGCCGGGCTGCCCAACCCCTGGAAGTTCCAGAACTACGTCGACGTGCTCACCGGGTCGACCTTCTGGGTCGAGGTCGGCAACTCGGCGATCGTCGGCATCGTCACCACCGCGGTGGTGGTCGTGCTCGGGCTCATGGTGAGCTTCGTGCTGGCCCGCTACGAGTTCCGCGGCAAGGGCGCGATGTACGCGCTGTTCGCCGCCGGGCTCATGTTCCCGCTCACGGTCGCCATCACGCCGCTGTACATCCTGGTGAAAGATCTCGGGCTGACCAACAACCTGGCCGGCGTCATCCTGCCGCAGATCGGGTTCGCGCTCCCCACCACCGTGATCATCCTGGTGCCGTTCATCAAGGCGATCCCGGTGGAACTGGAGGAGGCAGCGGCCCTCGACGGCGCGAGCAGGCTCGGATTCTTCTTCCGGATGGTGATGCCGTTGTCGATCCCCGGCGTGGTGACTACGGGAATCCTCGCGTTCATCGCGAGCTGGAACAACTACCTGCTTCCCCTGTTCATCCTCAACGACCAGTCGACGTTCACGCTGCCGCTCGGCGTACAGGCGTTCTCGTCGCAGTATTCGGTGGACACCGCAAAAGTGCTGGCGTTCACCTCGCTCTCCATGATTCCCGCGCTGATCTTCTTCGCGCTGTTCCAGCGCCAGATCGTGGGTGGACTGACCGGGGCCGTGAAGGGGTGAGATCGTGCGTCGCGCACGCGCCGTCCGGCGCGCGCGTTCCGTACGGCGCCGCCGTCTCTCGTACCCAACGATGAAAGTGATGATCCCGTGACCGCTGCTGTCCCACCCCTGCCCGACGTGTCCGAGCGTGTCCGCGCACTCCACGCCCGGATGACGCTGGAGGAGAAGCTCGCCCAGCTCGTCGGCTACTGGCTGGACCAGAACGGCGTCGTCGCTCCCATGCAGAGCGAGATGGCCGCCGGGCAGAAGTCCGCGGATGCGCTCGCCGACGTGACCCGCGACGGAATCGGGCACTACACCCGGGTCTACGGCACACGTCCCCTCGATCCGGCGGAGCGCGCCGCGTGGCTCTGGACCGAACAACGACGCCTGAAGCGCGAGACCCGGCTGGGCATCCCGGCGCTGGTGCACGAGGAGTGCCTGACCGGACTGGCGGCCTGGCAGGCCGCGACCTTCCCCACGCCGCTCGCCTGGGGCGCCTCGTTCGACCCCGAGCTCGTCGAGGAGATGGCCGCGGCCATCGGCGGCTCGATGAAGCAGCTCGGCATCCACCAGGGCCTGGCCCCCGTGCTCGACGTCGTACGCGACCCCCGCTGGGGCCGGGTCGACGAATGCATCGGAGAAGACCCCTACCTCGTCGGCACGGTCGGCACGGCCTACGTGCGCGGGCTACAGGGGGCGGGCGTGCATGCCACCCTCAAGCACTTCCTCGGCTACTCCGGCTCCGCCGCCGGGCGCAACCACGCCCCGGTGCACGCCGGACCCCGCGAGATCGCGGACGTCTTCCTGCCTCCGTTCGAGATGGCGATCCTCGACGGCGGTGCCCGTTCGGTGATGAACTCGTACGCCGAGATCGATGGCGTACCGATGGCGGCCAGCGCCGAGTACCTCACCGGGGTGCTCCGCGAGAAGCTCGGGTTCGAGGGGGTCGTCGTGGCGGACTACTTCGCCGTCGCGTTCCTCGAGGTCATGCACGCCGTCGCCGCCGATCGCGGGGAGGCTGCCGCGCTCGCCCTGGAGGCGGGCATCGACATCGAGCTCCCGACCGGCGACGCGTACCTGCAGCCGCTGGCCGATCGCATCCGGTCAGGGGAGTTCGACGAAGCGTACGTCGACCGCTCCGTTCTGCGCGCGCTCGCCCAGAAGGAGGAGCTCGGCCTGCTCGACGCCGACGCCTTCGAAGACGAGCCGCCCACCGACATCGACCTCGACTCGCCGCGGCATCGCGCGCTGGCGCGCCGTCTCGCCGAGGAGTCGGTCGTGCTGCTGTCCAACGACGGTGTGCTTCCGCTCGGCAGCGGTCCGCGTCCGCTCTCCACGGTCGCCGTGCTCGGGCCGAATGCGCACCGGGCCGAGGCGCTGCAGGGCTGCTACTCGTTCGCCAATC
The DNA here is from genome assembly GCF_027921845.1 of Leifsonia poae. Classification (GTDB taxonomy): domain Bacteria; phylum Actinomycetota; class Actinomycetes; order Actinomycetales; family Microbacteriaceae; genus Leifsonia; species Leifsonia poae. The sequence goes on along the minus strand of NZ_BSEN01000010.1, from coordinate 3,135 downwards.
ATGTGCTCGCCGGCTATCCGGAGCTGCCGTTGGGCTTCGAGATCCCGACTGTGCTCGACGCGCTGCCGGGCGCGTTCGCGTCGGCGGGGCTGACCATGCCGGAATTCCGCTATGCGGAGGGCTGCGCTGTCGAAGGGGACGACGAGTCGGGCATCGCGGCGGCTGTCGACGCAGCGGCGACCTCCGACCTCGCGGTCGTCGTCGTCGGCGACCAGGCGGGTCTCTTCGGCCGAGGAACGGTCGGCGAGGGCAACGACTCCGAGTCGCTCGAACTCCCCGGTGTGCAGCGACGGCTGGTCGAGGCCGTCGTCGCGACGGGCACGCCGGTCGTGCTCGTGCTCCTCACCGGCCGGCCGTACGCCGTCGACTGGGCGTTCGGTGGCGGCGATGCCGTGCCCGGCGCTGTGCTGCAGGCCTTCTTCCCCGGCGAGGGCGGCGGGCTCGCGATCGCCGACGTCATCACCGGCGTGGTGAATCCGTCCGGCCGTCTCCCCGTCTCGATGCCCCGGTCCGCCGGCGCGCAGCCGTACTCGTACCTGCACCCGATCCTCGGCGCCCCCTCCGACGTCACCGCCACGGATTCGACGCCCCTGCTCCCGTTCGGGTTCGGGCTCTCCTACACCTCGTTCGAATACTCCGACCTCACCGTCGATCCGAATGCCGCCACCGGCGATTCGTTCGCCGTCTCGGTGACCGTGACCAACACGGGCGACGTGCGCGGTGCGGATGTGGTGCAGCTCTACGGCCACGACGTGCAGGGCACGGTGACCCGCCCGGTGGCGCAGCTGCTCGGTTACAGCCGGGTCGAGCTGGCGCCCGACGACTCGGTGCGCGTGACGTTCTCGGTGCCGACGACGCGCTTCGCGTTCAGCGACCGCCGGATGCGGCGCGTCGTCGAGCCCGGTGACGTCGAGATCTGGGTCGCTTCGCACGTGGCGGCGTCGCGCATCGACCTCGGGGTGGAAGGTACGACCGGAGGGGCGACCAACGGCGCGATCGTCAGCGAGAAGCAGGCGACTCTGCGTCGGCTGCCCGGCTCGTCGACGCCGCGGGCCGCGGTCGAGCTCACGGGTTCGATCTACGAGGTGACCACCGCCGATGCGCGCGTGGTCACGGTGCGCCACGAAGTCCCGGCACGTCTGCCGGCCTGAGCCGGCGACCGTTCGCCGCCCCACGGGGAGGATGCCGTCAGCGGAGGTCCCAGCCGTCGGCGATGGCGAGGGGTTGCTCGGGCAGTGGGGACCAGGCATCCCAATCGGCGTCGAACGGGAAGGCGTGCGCTTCGATCGCCGCGATCGCGTCGCGCTGGGCGGCTTCGACGGCGGACACGTGCTCCGCGCTGAATTTTCCGCTGGCTTGCGCCCACTCGAGTTCGTCCTCGTCTTTGAGCGAGTACGACCCGTCGGGTTCCGCGATCACATCGAGGATCCAGTCGGCCGTGTCGAAGCCGAGGCGCGTGCGCGTCCAGGGCGCCTCGAGATTGACGTAGGCATGCGTCGTCCACCCGTCGGCTGTGAGCCACCGCCAGGTCGACCACGGCTGGCCGGGCACGTACACGCGCAGCACGCCGTCGCCGGTCCACGTGTGCTCGACGTAACCGCCGTCCCAGCCACCCGGCACCATGTTGCGGCCGCGGGGCCCGCCGCGCTCTCCGGTCGCGACGCGTCCGATCGTCCCGGCAGGCTGCCAGAGGGCGATGCATCGTTCGGAGTCTTCGAGGACGTAGTGCTCATAGGCGCTGCTGATGCGCCCATCCGAGATCCAGCGCAGGAGGGTCGAGGGCGGGTCGAGCTGCGGCATCTCTGCAGTCTAGAACGAGCGGGCGCATCGAGCGGGCGCGGTGCCCGGCGCCGGCAAGCGGGCTGGCGCGGGTCGTGCCGACCGGGCGAACGGATAGTGTTCAAGTGATCATGATGACGTCGAACGAGCGGGGAACCGCGGGCACGAACCTCGACACGGTGCGCCGTCACAACCTGTCGACGGTGCTCGGTCTGGTGCACCGCGGCGGACCAGCAGCGCGCTCCGCGCTGACGCAGGCGACCGGCCTCAACCGGTCGACCGTCGGCGCGCTCGTCGCCGAGCTCGTCGAGCTCGGTCTGGTGACCGAGCGCGAGCCGGAGACCAGCAACAGGGTCGGTCGGCCGAGCCCGGTCGTCGTGGCCGATCCCCGGGTGGTGGCGATCGCCGTGAACCCCGAGGTCGACGCCGTGACGGTCGGCGTCGTCGGGCTGGACGGCACCCTGCATCGCCGGGTCCGCTACCCGACCGGTCACGTGCCGTCGGCCGAGGAAGCGGTGGCGATCGCCTCCGCAGTCATCGACGGGCTCCGCCCCGACCTCGCCCAGGCGACCCGCGTCGCCGGCATCGGCGTCGCCGTGCCGGGACTCGTGCGTGAGAGCGACGGCGTGGTGCGCCTCGCCCCGCACCTGGAGTGGGCGGACGAACCCTTCGCCGCCGAACTCGCCGCAGCCACCGGGTTCCCCGTGCACGCCGCCAACGACGCCAGCCTCGGAGCCAACGCCGAACGCCTCTACGGCGCCGGGCGCGGGGCGAGCGATCTGGTGTACCTGAACGGCGGCGCATCCGGTATCGGTGCCGGGGTGATCGTGGGCGGCAGGCCCTTGACCGGCATCTCCGGCTACGCGGGCGAGCTCGGTCACACGCTGGTGAACTCGTCGGGCATCCGGTGCCATTGCGGGGCGATCGGCTGCCTGGAGACCGAGGTCAGTCAGCGCGCGCTGCTCCGCGTGCTCGGGCTGGAGGAGGCGGACACCGACGAGCTCGATCGTGCGCTCGCCGCGGCCGTCGCGGCAGGCGATCCCGCCGTGCTCGCGGAGATCGAGCGGCAGCTGGGCTTCCTGGTGGTCGCGCTGCGCAATGCGACCAACGTGTTCAACCCGCAGCTGATCGTGCTCGGCGGGTTCCTCGGGTCGCTGCACGCGCTGGCCCCGGAGCGGCTGGGGCCGCTCGTGGCGGCGCAGGCGCTCGCGGCGTCGGGGGAGCAGCTGGCGATCGCGCGCGCGGAGCTGGGCTCGCGCATCCTGATGATCGGCGCGGCCGAGCTGGCCTTCGCGCCGTTGCTGGCGGCACCCTCCGCCTGAGCGCCGCGCTGCGCGCTGCCGCGCCGCGCTGCGC
>NZ_BSEN01000009.1 GCF_027921845.1 Leifsonia poae | reverse complement strand
CGCTGCCGCGCCGCGCTGCGCGCTGCCGCGCCGCGCTGCGCGCTGCCGCGCCGCGCTGCGCGCTGCCGCGCCGCGCTGGCGCCACGGTTGCCGCCGAAAGGTGCGATATCTCGCTCATTCGGCTCCATGACGAACATTTCGCACCTCTCGCGTGCGAGCCTGGCCGACCACAGGTCTGCCACCCGAAGAGGCGACAATGTGCACGGTAACATCGCGGCCGGATTTCCGATAGGATTGCAGCGGCTTGGTTCTCGAATCGATTCGATCGCCCCGAATCGCCAGAGCCGGCCAGCTCCGCCTCTTCCGGCACCGTCCCACATTTCGCACCGCGGCCCCGTCCGCGGTGTTCGCTTTCTCCTGCAACGAATCAAGGAATCCGTACGTGACTACCGTCGTCCACCCTGGTGACTCCCTCACCGGCCGCCAGCGGCTGACCTACATCCTCGTGCTCGGCGCGCTCACCGCACTCGGACCGTTCACGATCGACATGTACCTCCCGGCGCTGCCGACGCTCGAGAACGAGTTCGGCGTCTCGACCGCCGCCATCCAGCTCACGCTCACCGCCACCACGATCGGCTTCGGTCTCGGTCAGCTGATCGTCGGCCCGTGGAGCGACAAGGTCGGTCGCCGGCTGCCGCTCATCCTGGCAACGATCGTGCACATCCTGTCGTGCCTGGCGGCCGCCGTCGCCCCGAACGTCGAACTCCTCGGGGTCGCCCGTGCCTTCCAGGGCATCGGCGCCGCGGCCGGCGGTGTGGTCGCCATGGCCATGGTCCGCGACCTCTTCGGCGGGCGCCCGCTGGTCCGGATGCTCAGTCGCCTGGCCCTCGTCAACGGGCTCGCCCCTGTGCTCGCCCCGGTGGTCGGTTCGCAGCTGCTGCTCGTGATGCCGTGGCGCGGCATCTTCGTCGTGCTCGCCGTCTACGGGCTGTTCGTCGTCGTCTGCGTGTCGCTCTTCATCGTGGAGACGCTGCCCAAGGCCCGCCGTCACGACGCCGGGCACTCGACGGTCGGCCAGCGCTACAAGGCGGTGCTGAGCGACCGCGTCTTCGTCGGCATCGCGATCGTCGGCGCCATGAACTTCACCGGACTGTTCTCGTATCTGTCGTCGAGTTCGTTCGTCTTCCAGGACATCTACAACTTCGACGCCCAGCAATACGGGCTGCTGTTCGCGGTGAACTCGATCGGCATCATCATCGGTGTGCAGTCGTCCGCGCGGCTCACGAAGTACTTCGGACCGCAGTGGATCCTCGCGGTCTCGACCATCGTGATGTTCGTCTCGGCGGTGACGATCGTCGTGCTCGACCAGTCGCACGCCGGGCTGTGGGGAACGGTCATCCCGCTCTGGTTCTTCATCGCGGCCTGCGGCTTCGGATTCCCCTGCGTGCAGGTGATCGCGCTGAACGGTCACGGACACGAAGCCGGCACGGCGGCTTCACTGCTCGGCGCGCTCAACTTCGGCATCGCGGGCATCATCTCGCCGGTCGTCGGCATCCTCGGTGTCGGAAGTGCCGCTCCGATGGGCTTCGTGATGGCCATCTGCGCGGCGGTCAGCATCGCCGCGCTGTGGCTCATCGTGCGCCCGAAGACCGTTCCCGAACTCGCCCACTGAGCCGGATGCCCGCGCGCGGGCAGCGCGCAAGCCCCCGTCGCAGAATCGCGCGATTGGGTACGGTGAATGGATGGAGCACCAGACCGACGTCCACCAGGCCGCCCGGATCGCCCGCCGCTGGCCGGTGGTCTCCGCGTCGGTCGCCGTCGCGGTCGTGATCGTCCTCGGCGCCCTGATCGCCTTCCGGCCGACCGAGCCGTTCGCGATCGATCGCGAGTGGATGGGCGAGATCGTCGAGCACCGTTCGCCGCTCTGGCTCGTCCCCGCCCTCACCTTCAACAACATCGGCGGCGGCATCCTCGGCTCGGTGATCATCCCGTTGCTGATCGTGCTCGTGCTGCTCGCCTTCCGAAGGCCGTGGGGAGCCCTGTACTTCGCGATCGCCAGCATCGCATCCGTCACGCTGGTGCAGGTCATCAAGCACACCGTCGGACGCGCGCGGCCGTCGGAGATTCTCGTGCAATCCGACACCGGTTCATTCCCGTCGGGGCATACAGCGAACGCGGCGACGATGATCGTGGTGCTCAGCATCCTGTTCCCGCGGGTGTGGGTGTGGATCGCGGGCGTGCTGTACGCGGTGCTGATGGCCCTGAGTCGCACCTACCTCGGCGCGCACTGGCTGAGCGACACCATCGGAGGGCTGATCCTCGGGGCCGGCGTCGCCGTCATCGTGTGGGCGCCGCTCGCCTACCGCCTCGCACGCGAGAAGACCGTGCCGCATCCGTTCGTGCTGCGGCGTGGCCCTGCCACGCCGGCCGGGCCTCCGCCGGCCTCGTAGCGGCGCCGGCGTCGACCGGCGATCGGCCTGGCCGCTGCTGCCGCCACCATAAGATGACTGCATGAGCGAGAGTGTCGCGTCGAAAGAAAGTCGCGAGGCCGCCATCGCCCAGGGCAGCGCCGGGCGCGTGATGCTCGAGATCCTGATCCACGGTCCCCTCTCGCGCGTCGAGCTCGCCGAGCGCCTCGGCCTCTCCGGCCCCAGCCTCACGCGCATCACCAAGAGCCTGCTCGCCGACGGCCGGCTGTTCGAGGGCGAGCCCCGGCTGCGCGCGACCGGCCGGCCGCCGCAGCCCCTCGAGCTGGATGCCTCAGCCGAGCATTTCGCCGGGGTGAAGCTCACCGCCGACACGGTCTACAGCGTCGTCACCGACCTGCGCGGAACCGCGCGGGCCGAGCACGAAGAGACGCTCGCCGGCCACGCTCCCGCACTCGTGGCGGATGCCATCGCCCGCAGCGTGCGCAGTCTCGCCGGGTCGTTCGCGTCCGTCGACGGTGTCGGCATCAGCCTCGGCGGCAACAGCGCCGACGGCCTCGTCGTGACGGAGTCGCACTTTCTCGAGTGGACGGATGTCCCGCTGGCGCGTCTTGTGCACGACCGGCTCGCCGTCCCGGTCGTCGTCGCCAACGATGTCACCGCGCTCACTCAGGCGCAGCACTGGTTCGGCGGCGGGCGCGGCCTGGACAGTCTCGCCGTCGTCACGATCGGTGCCGGCATCGGCATGGGGCTGGTCGCCGACGGTCGCCTCATCATCGGTGCTCACGGGGCGCTGGGAAGCATCGGCCACCAGCCGCTGCTCCCGTCCGAGGCCGTGTGCTGGCGCGGGCATCACGGCTGCGCCAGTGCGCTCCTGACGACCGGCGCGGTCGAGCAGGCGGCGCTGCGGGCATCCGGTCGTGCGTTGTCGTACGGTGAGGTGCTGCACGATGCGGAGCAGGGCGACCCGTCGCTGCGCGCGGTGGTCGACGAAGCGGGTGCGGCGCTCGGCGCGCTCCTGGCCGGAGTGACCAACCTGATCGATCCGCAGAAGATCGTGCTCGCCGGCGAGGGGGCGCGTCTCGGCGAGGTCGCGGAGCCGGCGATGAGCGCGGCCTTCGCCGATACGGTGGCCTGGCGGACCGTCTCGGCGCCGATCGACGTGCAGCCGTTCGCGTTCAACGAATGGGCGCGCGGCGCGGCCGCCATGGCCATCCGCGCCCGGATGCTCCGCTGACCGTCAGATCGAGATCACAGCGCGGTCAGATCGCGGTCAGATCGCGGTCACCTCGATCAGCCAGGACTGCTCCGGATACGACTGGGGCGCCTGTACCCCAGCGGTCGCCAGCGCTCGCCCGCTGAGCACGATGCCCTCTGGCTCGTTCCCGGCCGCGATGACAAGAGACCGCGGTGTCACGCCGTCCGAGCCCAGCTGCGCGCCGCCGGCTCGGTCACCGACCCCGAACCAGGGCGGAACGTGGTAGCCGTGCGCGGGGTTGCCGATCGTCAGCGGGCGCACCACGTAGCGACGCTCCGGATCGAGCCCGCGAAGAGTGATCCGGCCGGCGGATTCCGTGTCGGAACGTGCCACGTAGACGAGGGAGAAGAGCGCCGCCGACCGGTCCGCGGCAACGACCCCGCTCACCCACAGTGTTGGATCGACCTGGTCCATCCGCACCAGATCGCCGGTGTGCAGCAGCGAGCGGCGCGACCGGTAGAGCTCGATCCACGCGGCGAGCTCGTCGAGCTCCGCCGGGGTGGCCTTCGTCAGGTCCCATTCGATTCCGAAGTGCCCGAAGAAGGCGGTGGCCGCGCGGAAGCCGAGGTCGTGCACGCGCCTGGTGGTGTGCGAGCGCCCGGAGGCGACGTGCGCGCCGAGCAGTTCCGGCGGCAGCAGCTGCTGGGTCCAGCGCTGCATCTGCTGGCGTTCGAGGGGATCGTTGCAGTCGGAGACCCACACCCGGTCGGTGCGCTCGATCACCCCGAGGTCAACGCGTGCTCCCCCGGAGGAGCACGACTCGATCTCCAGGTCGGGGAACCGCTCCTTGAGCTCGTCCATCAGCCGGTACGTCGCGAGCGTCTGCACGTGCACGCCCGGTTCGCCGCCCGGCGCTGTGCCCGCATCCACCAGGTCGCGGTTGTGGTCCCACTTGATGTACGCGATGTCGTTGGCGGTCAGGATGTCGGTCATCCGGTCGCGGATGTAGGCGTACGCCTCCGGGATCCCGAGGTTCAGCACCTGCTGGTGACGCGACGGCAGCGGGAGGCGGCCGCCCGTCTGCATCACCCATTCCGGATGCGCGCGGGCGAGGTCCGAATCGAGGTTGACCATCTCGGGTTCGAACCAGAGACCGAATTCCATGCCGAGTGCGCGCACGCGATCGATCAGGGGCGTCAGCCCGTCGGGCCACACGTCGTCGTCGACGTACCAGTCGCCGAGTCCCGCCCTGTCGTTGCGGCGGTGCCGGAACCAGCCGTCGTCGAGCACGAAGCGCTCCACGCCGATGGCGGCGGCCGTCTCCGCGAGGGCGAGGAGGCGGTCCAGATCGTGGTCGAAGTACACGGCCTCCCACACGTTCAGGGTGACCGGCCGCGGGGATGACGGATGCTGCGGCCGTGCGCGCAGGTGACGGTGCAACCGCTGCGCCTGGTCGTCGAGACCGATGCCGTAGACGCCGTAGACCCACGGCGTCTCGTACGACTGATCCGTGCTCAGAGCGATCTCGCCGGGCAGGAACAGCTCGCCGCCGCCGATGACCTGCTCTCCGCCGGTGCTGCGCTCGGCGTAGTGCCGGTGGTTGCCGCTGAAGCCGACGTGGAGCCCCCACACTTCGCCGGATGCGAAGCCGAATCCCGGCTCGCCGACGGTCAGCAGCAGGGCGGCATCGGCTCCGGTGCGGCCGCGCCTGCCCTCGCGGAGGTGGGTGCCGACAGTGAGGGGCCGGCGCTGCGGAGTGCGCTCCTTGCTCCAGCGACCCGCGAAGTCGAGCACCTCGCCGGCACGGGCCGGCACCGGCAGTGCGAGCGAGAGCTCTTCGAGCCGGTAGGTGTCTCCCCGGTTGGTGAGAGCGGCGGATGCCCGGAGCACCCCGGCCGCCGAGAGCTCGATGGTCACCACGAGGTCGAGCTGCGCCTCGGGGTCGGTCGCCGCCACCCGGATGCTGCCGCCTCCGTCGATGGTCGTGAACGCGTCGTCCGCGATCGTGGTGGTGCTGGCGAGCGCGTCGGCGCCGGCGGTGGCCGTGGCGGCGAGCTCGGTCGTGCGGAACCAGGGCGACCACGCCCGGCCGTCTCTGCTGCCGCTGAGTCCCGGGCGCCCGAGCCATCCCGTGCGCTGCTCCGGCAGGATCGCCAGTCGCAGCGGCTCGTCCACCGTGTTGTTCGCCTGGGGCGCGACGCCCGCGACCGCCAGGGCGATCGCCTCGTCGGCGCCGATGCCACCGAGGTCGGCTCCCCAGTGGACGATCGAGGGCAGCAGCCCGCCACGAAGATCGAGCAGGACGCTGACACCGGATGCGCGCAGATGCACGAGACGATCGGCGGCCAGCCGGGTCGGCACGACGGTGGGGGATGGCGTGTTCACAGCGGGCATCGGCGCTCCTGATCGGTTACTTTCTGTGCAGAAGTATTGCACGCGCTGGTCGCTGTCGGCCGGGGCGTATAGCGTGTCCCGCATGAGAATCCTGCTCGTCGGCGCCGGCGGAGTCGGCGACGCCATCGCCAAGATCGCGGCGCGGCGCTCGTTCTACGAGACCATCATCGTCACCGACTACGACGTCAGCCGGGCGGAGCGGACCATCGCCTGGATCGCTGCCAAGCACGGCGACGACGTCGCAGCGCGGTTCACCGCGGCCTCGATCGACGCCTCCGATCCGGATGCCGTCGCGGCCGTCGCCCGCGAGCACCGTGCCACGCACGTGATGAACGCCGTCGAGCCGAAGTTCGTGCCCACCATCTTCGCCGGCGCGCTCGCCGCGGGAGCCGACTACCTCGACATGGCGATGAGCCTCTCGGAGCCGCATCCCACCGATCCGTACGCCAAGACCGGCGTAAAGCTGGGCGACGACCAGTTCGCGCTCCGGGGCGACTGGGAGTCCGCCGGGCGGCTCGCCCTCGTCGGCATGGGCGTCGAGCCCGGCCTCAGCGATGTGTTCGCGCGCTACGCCGCCGACGAGCTGTTCTCCCAGATCGACGAACTCGGCACGCGCGACGGCGCCAACCTCGTGGTGCGCGACTCCGACGGCAACGAGATCTTCGCACCCTCGTTCAGCATCTGGACCACCATCGAGGAGTGCCTCAACCCGCCGGTCATCTTCGAGAAGGAGGCCGGCTGGTACACGACCCCGCCGTTCAGCGAGCCGGAGGTGTTCGACTTCCCGGAGGGGATCGGCCCCGTCGAGTGCGTCAACGTCGAGCACGAGGAAGTGCTCCTGATGCCGCGCTGGATCGACGCCGAGCGGGTCACGTTCAAGTACGGCCTGGGCGAGGAGTTCATCGGGATCCTTCGCACCCTGCACCGCCTCGGACTCGATTCGACGACGCCGCTGCGCGTACGCAGCGCGAACGGACCGGTCGAGGTCGCACCGCGCGACGTGGTCGCGGCGGCGCTGCCCGACCCCGCGACGATCGGCCCGCTGATGTCGGGCAAGACCTGTGCCGGCGTGTGGGTGACCGGCACCGGCGTCGATGGGTCTCCGCGCGAGGTCTACCTGTACCACGTGAGCGACAACGACTGGACGATGCGCGAGTACGAGAGCCAGTGCGTCGTCTGGCAGACGGCGCTGAACCCGGTCATCGCGCTCGAGCTGCTGGCGACCGGCGTGTGGTCGGGCACCGGCGTGCTCGGTCCGGAGGCGTTCGAGGCGGCACCGTACCTCGAGCTGATGGCGCGTCCGGAGGCGGACGGCGGCTACGGCCAGCCCTGGGGCCTGCGCGAGGGCTGAGCCTCTCTTACCCCTCGTCGCGAGCGGTGCGATATGTCGTTCATTCGGGGTGAATGAGCGACATTCCGCACCTTTCGACGCGAGCGGGGCGCTCACTAGAGTGAGCGCATGAGCGACGACGCGGATGCCCTTGCGAAAGCCCAAGCGGATGCGCAAGCCGCCGCCGAGAACGCCGCGAGACTGCAGGCCGAGGCCGCCGAAGCGCTGAGGAGGGCCCAGGATGCGGCTGCCGCGGCCCAGGCGCAGGCCGACGCCGCGCAGGCCGCCGTTGCGGCGGCGGCAGCGGCGGCTGCGGTCCCGGCTGACGAGGCTGCGCCGCCCGCGGCAGAGCCCGCCGCGCCACCCACCCCGACTGCAGGACCGCTCGACGCGGCCGCCGTCACCGCCATCCGTGACGGCTACGCCTTCACCGGAGCCGCGCTCGAGATGGGCGCCCTGCTCAACGGCGACCCGCAGCCCGACGTCCCGGTGCGCATCCCGTTGGCGATGACCAACCGCCACGGCCTCGTCGCCGGCGCGACCGGCACCGGCAAGACGAAGACGCTGCAGGTGCTCGCCGAGCAGCTCGCCGCGAACGGCGTGCCAGTGTTCGCCGCGGACATCAAGGGCGACCTCTCCGGCATCGCCAGCCCGGGCGAGCCGAACGACAAGCTGATCGAGCGCACCGCCGGCATCGGCCAGGACTGGGCGCCGCGTGCGACCGTGACCGAGTACTTCTCGCTCGGCGGCATCGACAAGGGCGTGCCGATCCGCGCCACCGTCGCGGGCTTCGGGCCGCTGCTGCTCTCGAAGGTGCTCGGACTCAACGACACCCAGGAGTCGAGCCTCGGGCTCGTCTTCCACTACGCCGACAGCGCTGGGCTCCCGCTGCTCGATCTGAGCGACCTCCGCGCCGTGCTCACCTTCTTGAACAGCGCCGACGGCAAGGCCGAACTCGCCGGGCTCGGCGGTCTGTCGAGCGCGACCGTCGGCGTCATCCTGCGCGAGCTCATCGCGTTCGCCGACCAGGGCGCCGACGCGTTCTTCGGCGAGCCCGAGATCGACACGGCCGAGTTCCTGAAACTCGCCCCGGACGGCAGCGGCATCGTCAGCCTGCTCGAGGTGCCGGGGGTGCAGGACAAACCCGCCCTGTTCTCCACGTTCCTCATGTGGCTGCTCGCCGACCTCTTCAACGACCTGCCCGAGGTCGGCGACCTCGACAAGCCCAAACTCGTCTTCTTCTTCGACGAGGCACACCTGCTGTTCAAGGACGCGTCGAAGGACTTCCTCGCCTCGATCACGCAGACGGTCCGCCTCATCCGGTCGAAGGGGGTCGGCATCTTCTTCGTGACGCAGACGCCCAAGGACGTGCCGTCGGATGTGCTCGCCCAGCTCGGCTCCCGCGTGCAGCATCAGCTGCGGGCGTTCACGCCCGACGACGCGAAGGCGCTGCGTGCGACGGTGTCGACCTATCCGAAGTCGGGCTACGACCTGGCGGAGGTGCTGCAGTCGCTCGGCACGGGTGAGGCCATCGTCACCGTGATGAACGAGAAGGGTGCGCCGACCCCGGTCGCGTGGACGCGCCTGCGCGCTCCGCAGGGGTCGATGTCGCCGACGCCCGAGACGCAGATCGACGCGACCGTCGCCGCGTCACCGTTGTTCGCGACGTACGGCACGGCGATCGACCGAGACTCCGCGCGCGAGATGCTCACCCGCAAGCTGGATGCAGCGGCCGCGGCCGCAGAAGAGCAGGAGCGCGTGATGGCGCAGGCGAAAGCGGCCGTCGATGCGCAGAAGGCCGCCGAGAAGGCGGCGGCCGCTCAGGCGAAGGCGCAGAAGGCCGCCGACGCCGAGTACGACCGGCTCATCAAGGCCACCGGTCCGTCCAGCGGCGGCCGGCGCACGACCGCGAAGCAGCAGCCGAACCTCCTCGAACAGGTGCTCGGCTCCAAGGCGACGGCGTCGATCCTCACCGGCGTCGTCGAGGGGATCTTCGGCACCCGTCGCCGGCGCTGAGCGTCCCGCGCTCCCGCTCAGAGCAGGTCGCGTGCGCGCAGTCCGACCTGCAGCGTGTGACCGGGATCCTCGCCCGACCGTTCCATCCAGCACGACGACAGGCCCGCCCAGGCCAGCGTCCAGCGGAGCATGCGCGCCCGGTCGATCCCGGCCGCCTCGGCGATCACGGCGACCTGCCGCTCCAGGCGACCCGGCGCCAGTGCCACCGGGGCCGTCGGGTTGCACAGGATGTTGGCGAAGTCGAAGCCGGGGTCGCCGAACACCTGCTTCGGGTCGATCGCGAGCCAGCCGTCGGATCCGAAGTCGAGCACGTTCCCGTGGTGCACGTCGCCGTGCAGCACGACCTCTCCCGCCGGCTCCGCCAGGAGCTCGCGCGCCGTGGCGGCCGCCAGCGCGTAGAACCCGCCGTGGGCATCCGGATGCTCGAGCGCATGCGCGAACAGCTCGCGGAACCATTCCGGCAGACCCACGAGTCCGTCGGGGAGCGGCCGATCGTCGACGGCGTGCAGCCGCAGCGCGGTGCGGCACAGGATGCGCGTCGCGTCGTCGTCGCCGGCGGATCCGTCCTGCGCCATCCGGGCCAGGTCGCCGTCGCCGACCGCGCGCTCCAGCACCAACGCGTCGCCGTCGTGGGCCAGCACGGGCGCCGCACCGCGGCCGTCCCACCACACCATGACGCGCCCTCCGACCGCTTCTTCCGCCACGGTCGCGATCTTGAGGAACGCCGGGCGGGAGCGGAACAGCACGGGCTGCAGCACGCTGCTCGGTGTCGCGAAGGCGGGACCATCCGGGGTGAGCGACCACTGACGCAGCCGGGGAGCCGTCAGCGCGGTGAGGTCGGCCGTCATGCAGCACCCGACTGGTACGCGCCCGGGGTCTGCCCGACGACGGCCTTGAACTCGCGCCCGAAGTGGGCCTGGTCCGCGTAGCCGAGCGCCGACGCGAGCTCGGCGAGCGGAGGAGCGTCGTCCGAGCGCAGCGCCGCCGCCGCCTCCTGCAGCCGGTAGCGCTGGATGAGCCATTTCGGGCTGAACCCGATGTGGCCGGCGATGAGCCGCTGCAGGTGCCGCACGCCGATCCCGAACCGGTCTGCCAGCTGCTCGACCCGCACGATGTCCCTGTCGTTCTCGACCGCGTCGACGATCTCGGCCACGAGCGGGCCGTCCGGCCCGGGTGGGGGTACGGCCGCGGTCAGCCAGGCCTCGAACGCCTCGACCGCTCCGCTGTCGTCCTCGTCGCGCATCCGGTCGCGCACGTGGGTGAGCAACTCGGCCGTGCCGGGGACAGGAAGCGCGCTGAGGGGGACCGAGACCGGCAGCGTGCGGACGCTCACGCCCGCCAGCCCGCGCGCGACGCCCGGGTGCAGCAGCACGCCGAACGCCCAGCCCTCGCCGGCCAGGATGCGCGTGCTGCGGCCGCGGCGGGCGCGATGCAGCGACGACTCCTCCGGTTCGATCACGAGGTTGCTCGTCGGGTACTCGAGCACCTCCTGCCGGAGGCTCTCGCCCGCGGGCAACGACCAGCGGGGGAGCCAGTAGTGACGGACGCAGCAGGCCGCGGCGTCGCCCGGCCAGAGGCGCGAGATCCGCACGGGCGCGCCCGGATCCTCGGGGGTCAGCAGCCCCTTGCTGCGCGGCCCGGCCGACGTGGCGGCCGAGGCGGCTGCCGACGTGGCGGCGGAGGTGGCGGTCACACTGCAATACTTTCACGGTGAGCGTGATCCGTCCCTACCGAGCCAGCGACAGAGACGACGTCTACGAGATCTGCGTCCGAACCGGCGACAGCGGCGGTGACGCCACCGGAAAGTACAGCTCAGACGACCTGCTGCCCGACATCTTCGCGGGTCCGTACCTCGCGTACCAGCCCGACCTCGCGTTCGTGGTGGACACCGGCGAGCACGTCGCCGGATACGTCATCGGCGTCGCAGACAGCCGTGCGTACGCCGACTGGTACGACGAGGCCTGGCTTCCGGGGTTCGTGGCCCATCACCCTCTCGACGCCGCGTCCTCCGATGACGAGCGGTCGATCATCGGAATCGGTCTGGACCCGCGCGGTTCGATCGTTCCCGAAGTCGAGGACTACCCCGCCCATCTGCACATCGATCTGCTTCCGGAGCTGCAGGGTCAGGGCTTCGGCCGTGCCCTCATCCGCCGGATGCTCGGCGAGCTCCGCGTGCGCGGCGTACCCGGCCTGTACCTCACGATGTCGTCGTCGAACCGGTCGGCCCGCGCCTTCTACGACCGACTCGGATTCCGCGACCTGCCGTCGAGCAGCTCTGACGGCCCGGCGCTCGCGATCGCGACGGACGCCGAAGTCTGACGCCTCTGCCGTCGTGCCGTCGTGCCCGACGGCTGCGCTCAGCGCCTGCCCTCGGCGGTTGCGCTCAGCCGCCGCCCCGACGGCTGCCTCAGCGGCCGACGTGCGGAAAACGCTCGAACCAGTAGAGCAGCTCCGGCGAACTGCGACGGAGCTCGGTGAGCGTCATGGACTCGGTACGCCGGGTGATCGGCACATCGAGCTCCTCGGCGACCCGCTCCATGTCCTCCACCGCCCAGAACTGGCCGCGCATCCGGATGAGCACCCGTCCGTCTGTACCGGTCACGAACAGCTGCGGCTGGGTGTCGAGCGTGCTGCCCTCGTAGAGGTCGATCAGCTGCACCGTGCCGACGGCACCGGGCCGCACCTCAACGGTGCGCCCGAAGAACCCGCGCTCGCGCACGCCGTCGGGGCCGAGCTGGATGACCGTGCTGAAGAACGCGAGCACGGCGAGGGTGGTCGCGACGATGACGGCGATGTGGATGCCGAGCACCAGCGGCCATCCGCCGTCCGGGATGGTCAGCCAGTAGAGCACGGCGAAGACGGGTGTGGTGAGCGCGAGGACCGCGATGATGCCCCGCGTGAACAGGTGCGGGTGCGGACGCAGCACGACTTTCTGCTGCGTCACGACCATCTCCTGTCTCAGCTCATGCTGCCCCTCCATGCTTTCGAGCCTGACGCACGAATGTCCTGCCCGGTAGCGGCATTTTGGGGGACACGAGGGGTTTTGAACGGTCGAAAGCCGTCGAAAGCGCCCCCAAAGCGGGTGGCAGGCACTGTTTTCCCGCCGCGCGCCCGGTGTCGGGCGGCATCACGATCGTCGTCCGCGCTCTATATGGTGGCGATCATGACTGTCGAATCGCCGAACCTCACGTGGCGCCCGTTGGCCGTGTCCGACGGCGCCGCGATGGCCGACCTCCTGAACGCGGTCGACGCGGAGGACCACGTCTGGGGGCAGTACACCGTGGAAGACGCGACGGAGGAGCTGGACTCGCCGGTCGACGATCTGCCGACGTCCACTCTGGCGGTGTTCGACGGGGCGACCATGCTCGGCTTCTCGGCGGTCCACTACAAGCCTGCAGCCGATATCGTCCACCGGGTGCATGCCGCCGGCGCCGTGCGCCCCACCCATCGTCGCCAGGGGCTCGGGACGATGCTCATGCAACACGGGGTGGCGACGGCCGAGGAACTGCATACGCTTCATCACCCCACGCTCCGCCTGGTCGTCGAATCCGTCTACGGCGAGCATGTCGACGGCGCCGTCGCCCTGTACCGTGCGGCAGGCATGACGGCGACGAAGTGGAGCCGGCACATGCGGCATCCGCTCGGCACCGCCATTCCTGACCTCCTTGTCCCCGACGGCCTGCAGATCGAGGGCTATACGGCCGCGACCGACGAGGAGTTCCGCGCGGTCCGCAATGAGGCCGCCCACGACGCCGGCTCGTCGCAGCTCAGCGCCGAGGAGTGGAAGGTCTGGGCCGTGAACGCGAACTTCCGGCCCGAGTCGAGCTTCCTGCTCCGCGACGTCGAGACCGGGACCGCCGCCGGGGTCCTGCTAGTGGTCTCGTGGGAGGCGGAAACGGCGGCGACCGGCATCCGTGACGCGTACTTCAGGGTCATCGCCACGCGGCCGGCATACGAAGATCGCGGCGTGGCCGAAGCCTTGATCGCACACACGCTCCGGGTGGCGCAGGAGCAGGGCTACGGACGGGCCAGCCTCAGGGTCGATGCCGACGGTTCGAGCACGGAGTTCGGAGTCTACGAGAGCGCCGGGTTCGTCACCCACGACACCCAGGTCCATTACTGCATCGAGTCCGTCGGCAGGTCGTTGTAAATTTCCCTGATTCCCGGCGGGCAGACCGTCAAACGCACGCGCTGCCCGACTCCTCGGCTTGCGGGGGAGACGTCGAGGGTGCCCCAGAGGAAACGACCCTCGGATAGTCGCAGCACCATCATCGTCACCGGCCGCATCCCGTCGCGGGCCGCATCCCGTCGCTGGCCGGAGGAAAAGCGTTAGTACTCCGGTCGACAGCGTATTGATTGCGTTAGGACCGGCATTCGGCGGGTTTCAGTCCACTTGTATGGACCCCGTGGTTCTGGCAGAGCGCCAGATCCCATCGCTTCGCCGGAGCCGGCGAGGCGGATGACCCGGATGGAGAAGTTCCGTGTTGGACCTCATTTGCGTTGTGGGGATTCTCGCGCTCGGCGCGATCGTCGCCCTGGTCGGACGAGGGGTGGAGAAGCTGTGATCTTCTTCAACCTGCTGGCGGCGGCGCTGGCTGTCGCGTCGATCGCCTACCTCGTGTACGCCCTGTTGAAGCCGGAGAGATTCTAGAAATGTTCTGGCTGTTCGTGGCCTTCCTCGCCACCCTCGTTCTGCTTCTCGGCCTTTCGTACCGCCCGCTGGGCGATTACATGGCCGCGACCTTCACCACGCGCAAGGACCTGAAGGTCGAGCGCGGCTTCTACCGGATCATCGGCGTCGACTCCCGCGTCGCGCAGAGCTGGCCGGTGTATTTGCGCAGCGTGCTCGCGTTCTCGGTCCTCGGCGTGCTGCTGGTGTACGCGCTGCAGCGGGCACAGGCGATCCTTCCCTATTCGCTCGGTCTGCCTGCGGTGCCGGAGGGACTGTCGTTCAACACGGCGATCTCGTTCGTGACGAACACCAACTGGCAGTCGTACTCGCCGGAGGTCACCGTCGGCTACACGGTGCAGATAGCGGGACTGGCGGTGCAGAACTTCCTCTCCGCTGCGGTCGGAATCGCTGTCGCCATCGCCCTCGTACGCGGTTTCGCGGCGCACCGCTCCGGCACGATCGGCAACTTCTGGGTCGACATGACCCGGGCCACCCTGCGCATCCTGCTGCCGCTCGCCGTGATCTTCACGATCATCCTGATCGTCGGTGGCGCTATCCAGAACTTCAACGGATTCACCAGTGTGAGCACGCTCACCGGCGGAACGGCGACGATCCCCGGGGGTCCGGTGGCGTCGCAGGAGACCATCAAGCTGTTGGGCAACAACGGCGGCGGATTCTTCAACGTCAACTCCGCGCATCCGTTCGAGAACCCCACCGCCTGGACGAACCTGATCGAGATCTACCTGATGCTCCTGATCCCGTTCTCGCTGCCTCGCACGTTCGGCAGAATGGTCGGCGACAACCGGCAGGGCTACGCCATCCTGGGCGCGATGTCCACGATCTTCATCGTGTCCCTGGTCGCGCTGACCCTCTTCGAACTGCAGGGCGGAGGCACGGCCACCCAGGCGGCAGGCGGCGCGCTCGAGGGCAAGGAGCAACGGTTCGGGATCCTCGGTTCTACCTTCTTCGGAACGACCAGCACTCTGACGTCCACCGGCGCGGTCAACTCGATGCATGACAGCTTCACGCCATTGGGCGGGATGATGACCATGCTGAACATGATGACCGGCGAGGTTGCTCCCGGCGGTATCGGCGCCGGCCTCTACGGCATCCTGATCATCGCGATCATCTCGGTGTTCCTGGCCGGCCTGATGGTCGGCCGCACTCCGGAGTACCTCGGCAAGAAGATCGCGTCGCGAGAGATCAAGCTGGCGAGCCTGTACATCTTGATGACGCCGACGCTGGTGCTGCTGGGCACGGGGCTCAGCTTCGCGATCCCGGCGATCAAGGACAACATCGAGAAGGTCTCGATCTGGAACCCCGGCCAGCACGGCTTCTCGGAGGTCCTCTACGCGTTCACGTCAGCGGCGAACAACAACGGTTCGGCATTCGCCGGGCTCACGGCGAACACCCCGTGGCTGAACGCGGCACTCGGCACGACCATGTTCCTCGGCAGGTTCCTGCCGATCGTGTTCGTCCTCGCGCTCGCCGGTTCGTTGGCGGCACAGGACAAAGTGCCCGCCACCTCCGGAACTCTTCCGACGCATCGACCCCTGTTCGTCGCCTTCGTGGTCGGCGTCGTGGTCATCGTCGCCGCACTCACCTACTTTCCCGTTCTCGCGCTGGGTCCCCTGGCGGAAGGGCTTCACTGATCATGTCCACTCTTACCGACACCGCGGACAGCCGCGGTCAGCACCGGCCTCATGGAGGCAAAGCGCCGACAGGTGCGTTCAACGGGCGCCAGCTTTGGGCGGGCCTACCGGGGGCCTTTCGCAAACTCGACCCGCGGGACATGTGGCACAACCCGGTCATGTTCATCGTCGAGGTCGGCGCCGCGCTGACCACCATCCTCGCGATCGCGGAGCCGTTCCTCGGTCAGCAGAAGTCCGGCGGAACGGTCACGACGATCGCCTTCACCTGGTCGATCGCCGTATGGCTGTGGCTCACCGTGCTCTTCGCCACGCTCGCCGAGTCGGTCGCGGAGGGCCGCGGTAAGGCGCAGGCCGCCAGCCTGCGGAAGACCCGGACGACGACCGTCGCCAACCGCGTCCCCGACTACGACCCGCAGACGGATGCGTCGGCCACTGGCGCGACCGTCGCTCAGGTCGCCTCCGCGGACCTCCGGCTCGGAGATGTCGTAGTGGTGACCGCCGGTGAACTGATCCCTGGTGACGGCGACATCGTCTGGGGCATCGCCTCTGTCGACGAGTCCGCCATCACGGGCGAGTCGGCACCGGTGGTGCGGGAGTCAGGCGGTGACCGCAGTGCGGTGACCGGTGGCACCCGTGTGCTCTCCGACCGCATCGTCGTGCGGATCACCAGCAAGCCGGGCGAGACCTTCGTCGACCGGATGATCAAGCTGGTCGAGGGCGCATCGCGGCAGAAGACCCCGAACGAGATCGCCCTGAACATCCTGCTGGCCGCGCTGACGATCATCTTCGTCGTCGTCGTGCTGGTGCTCGGCCCGACGGCCGGATTCGCGAATGCAGCCCCGAGTGTCACGGTGCTCGTCGCCCTACTGGTCTGTCTGATTCCGACCACGATCGGCGCGCTTCTGTCGGCGATCGGCATCGCCGGCATGGACCGCCTGGTCCAGCACAACGTGCTGGCCATGTCCGGGCGCGCGGTCGAGGCGGCCGGTGACGTGACGACGCTGCTGCTCGACAAGACCGGAACGATCACCTACGGCAACCGCCAAGCGGCGGAGTTCACCGCCGTGCAGGGTGTGGATCAGGCCGAACTCGTGAGGGCGGCGGCCTTGGCGTCGCTGAGCGACCCCACCCCGGAAGGCTCCTCGGTGGTCGCGCTGGCCGGGCAACAGGGCTTCGTGCACGAGGGGACACTCGACGGGGAGGTGGTGCCGTTCACGGCGCAGACCCGGATGAGCGGTGTCGACTTCGCCGACGGCTCGCAGGTTCGCAAGGGCGCCGCATCGATGGTCGTCGCCTGGGCGCAGGAGTCCTCGCCCGTGGCCTCCTCGATCCTGAGCGACCTCGACGAGAAGGTGCTGCAGATCTCCGAAGCCGGCGGAACGCCGCTGGCGGTCGCCACCAGGTCGGCGACAGGAGAGGCCACCATCCTCGGAGTCATCTACCTGAAGGACATCGTCAAGACCGGTCTCACCGAGCGGTTCGCCGACATGCGACGGATGGGCATCCGCACCGTGATGATCACCGGCGACAACCCGGTCACCGCGAAGGCGATCGCCGCCGAGGCCGGAGTCGACGACTTCCTCGCCGAGGCGACCCCGGAGGACAAGCTCGCGCTGATCCGCAAGGAGCAGGAGGGCGGCAACCTGGTCGCGATGACCGGCGACGGCACCAACGACGCCCCGGCCCTCGCCCAGGCGGATGTCGGGGTCGCGATGAACACCGGCACCTCCGCGGCCAAAGAGGCGGGCAACATGGTCGACCTCGACTCCGACCCGACCAAGCTGATCGACATCGTCAGCATCGGCAAGCAGCTGCTGATCACCCGCGGAGCCCTGACCACGTTCTCCATCGCGAACGACGTGGCCAAGTACTTCGCGATCATCCCGGCGATGTTCGTCGGCGTCTTCCCCGGTCTGCAGGCGATCAACATCATGCAGCTGCACTCGTCGTCCTCGGCGATCCTGTCGGCGGTGATCTTCAACGCGATCATCATCGTGATCCTGATCCCGCTCGCCCTGCGCGGCGTCCGCTACCGAGCCACCTCGGCGTCGTTGCTGCTGCGCAGCAACCTGCTGATCTACGGACTCGGCGGAATCATCGCTCCCTTCATCGGCATCAAGCTGATCGACCTGCTCATCAGCCTGATCCCCGGATTCTAGAAACCAGAACGGAACTCATCATGAATGCTTCGGCACGTGGAACCGGGCGCCAGTACTGGGTGGCCCTGCGGGCGCTGCTCATCTTCACCGTCGTCCTCGGCGTCGCCTACCCCCTGGTGCTGACCGGGATCGGCCAGCTCGCCCTCCCCGGCCAGTCGAACGGGTCGACGGTCAGCTCGCACGGGAAGGTCGTCGGATCCAGCCTGATCGGGCAGTCCTTCACCGACAAGAAGGGGCACCCGCTGCCGCAGTGGTTCCAGTCCCGTCCCTCCGCGGCCGGTGACGGGTACGACGGCGGCGCATCCAGCGGCAGCAACCTCGGCCCGAACAACCCCGATCTCGTGAAGGCGATCCAGGAGCGCAAGCAGGCGATCGAAAAGGCCGACGGCGTCAGCGCCGCACAGATCCCCGCCGACGCGCTGACCGCCTCCGGATCAGGGCTTGACCCGCACATCTCGCCCGCTTACGCACAGCTCCAAGTGGATGCCGTCGCCAAGGCACGGGGGATCAGCGCCGACTCGGTCCGCACGCTGGTCGACAGTCACACCCAGCAGCGTGACCTCGGCTACCTGGGCGAGCCCACCGTCAACGTCCTGCAGTTGAACATCGCCCTGGCGGCGATGGACCCCGACGGCAACCAGTAGGCCGCGAGGATGGCAGTTCGAGGCCGGCTCCGGGTGCTGCTTGGCGCAGCACCCGGGGTCGGCAAGACCTACATGATGCTCGAAGAGGGGCATCGCCTGCATGATCTCGGCAAGGACGTGGTCATCGGGGTCGTGGAGAGCCACGATCGCGAGGCCACCGCCGCCCTCCTGGACGGCCTCGAACTCGTCCCGCGCAGAACGGTCGAGCACCGCGGCATCACTTTGACGGAGATGGACCTCGACGCTGTCATCGCACGCCATCCGCAGATCGCCCTGGTCGACGAACTCGCCCACACCAACGCACCGGGCTCCGCCAATGCGAAGCGATGGCAGGACGTGGAGGCGATCCTCGCGGCGGGCATCGATGTGATCTCGACCGTCAATGTCCAGCACATCGAGTCGCTCAACGACGTGGTCGAACAGATCACCGGCGTCCCGCAGCGGGAGACCATCCCGGACTCCATCGTGCGAAGCGCCGACCAGATCGAGGTCGTCGACCTCACCCCCCAATCGCTCCGCGATCGCCTGGCCGACGGGCAGGTCTACCCGGCCACCCGGATCGACGCCGCTCTCTCCAATTACTTCCGCCTCGGCAACCTCACCGCGCTCCGCGAGCTCACGCTGGTGTGGCTGGCTGACGAGGTCGACAGCTCCCTGCAGCGCTACCGTGCCGAACACGGCATCGAGGAGAAATGGGAGGCGCGCGAGCGCGTGGTCGTCGCATTGACCGGCGGCCCGGAAGGAGAGACGCTGCTTCGCCGCGGTGCACGGGTGGCCGCGCGTTCCGGCAGCGGCGAGCTGCTCGCCGTGCACGTCGCGAGCCAGGACGGGCTCCGCGAGGCCGACCCTGCGTCGCTGGCCGCTCAGCGCAAGCTGGTCGAGGAACTCGGCGGCAGCTATCACCAGGTGATAGGCACCGACATCCCCGAGGCGCTGGTCGCTTTCGCCCGGGCCAGCAATGCGACCCAGCTGGTCATCGGCGTCTCCCGCCGCAGCAGGCTCACCGCGTTCCTCACCGGGTCGGGGGTCGGCGCCACGGTCATCCGCGCGTCCGGCGACATCGACGTGCACATCGTCTCGCACGCGTCCGCCGGCGGCCGGAACCTCCCCAAGTTCCGACGCACCGGCGCCCTGAGCGTGCGACGCCGGGTCTACGGTTTCGCGCTCGCCCTGATCGCCGGGCCCGTCCTCACGCTGCTGCTGACCCAGATCCGCAGCAGTGACTCCCTCACCGCCGAAGCCCTCAGCTACCAGTTGCTGGTCGTCGTGGTGGCCCTGGTGGGTGGGATCTGGCCGGCGTTGTTCGCCGCTGTGCTCTCCGGGCTCACCCTCGACTTCGTCTTCGTCAGCCCGTACAACACCCTCACCATCGGCCGCCCGACGCATCTGATCGCGCTCGGCCTGTACATCGTCATCGCGGTGCTGGTCAGCGTGGTCGTGGACCAGTCCGCGCGCCGAACGCGCAGCGCCGCACGGGCGGCAGCCGAATCCGAGCTTCTGGTGACCATCGCCGGCAGTGTCATCCGCGGGGGAGACGCCGTGCAATCCCTGGTGTCGCGGACCCGGGAGGCATTCGGGCTGCAAGCGGTCCGTTTCACCGCCGACGACGGCAAGGTCGAGAGTGTCGACGGCGAACCGCGACCCGACGCCGTGCCGACACGCATCCCCGTCGGATCGCGGGGGACCCTGGAGCTCTTCGGCGACGACCTGCAGGCAGCGGACCGCCGGCTGCTCTCGGTGATCGTCATCCAGCTGGAGGCCGCGCTCGAGCACGCCGACCTGAGCACCGCGGCGCAGGAAGTGGGGCCGCTGGAGGCGACGGACAGAGTCCGCACCGCACTGCTGGCCGCCGTCGGCCACGACCTGCGGCGCCCTCTGGCGGCCGCGACCGCCGCCGTGACGAGCCTCCGCTCCGCAGGGAGCCGGCTCTCCGCCAAAGACAAGACGGAACTTCTGGATACCGCCGAGGTCAGCCTCCGTAATCTCGCCGACCTCCTGACCAACCTTCTGGACGTGAGCCGCGTGCAGGCCGGCGTCCTCGCCGTCTCGCTGCAGCCGGTGGATCTGGAGGATCTGATCCCGCCGGTCCTCGACGAGCTGTCCGTGAAACCCGGCGAGGTCATCGTCGACGTCTCCGACACGCTTCCGCCTGTCACGGCGGACCCCGTGCTGCTGCGACGAGCGATCGTCAACCTCCTCAGCAATGCACTGCGATACTCCCCGCCCGGGCGCCCACCGCGGGTGAGCGCCAGCACGTTCAGCGGACACGTCGAACTCCGCGTGTCCGACCACGGCCCCGGGGTCCCCGACGACCGCAAGGAAGAGATCTTCCATCCGTTCCAGAGGATGGGTGACACCGACAACACTGCCGGCATCGGCCTGGGGCTTGCGCTGACGAAGGGGTTCGTCGAGGGGATGGGCGGAACGCTCGCCGCGGAGGACACCCCCGCCGGCGGCCTCACGATGGTGCTCGCCCTCCCCATCGATCCCAGCGGCCAACCGGAGGATTCCTCGGACGCCGCTGCACGGGACGTGTGAGATGAAGCTCGTCGTCGCCGACGATGATCCACAGATGCTGGGCGCATTGCGGATCATGCTGAGCGCACACGGCTACAGCGTCTCCCTTGCCCGCAACGGCAAAGAAGCGCTCGACCTCATCGTCAATGAGCATCCCGACCTGGTCGTCCTCGACCTCGGCATGCCACGGCTGAGCGGCATCGAGGTCATCGAAGCCATCCGTGGCTGGAACACGGTGCCCATCCTGGTCGTCTCCGGCCGCACCGACTCGGCGGACAAGGTCGGGGCGCTGGATGCCGGCGCCGACGACTACGTCGCAAAGCCGTTCTCCGCGGACGAGCTTCTCGCTCGCATCCGGGCCCTCACCCGTCGTGCGGCCGGCGCGGTGGACATCCCGGTCGTGCGATTCGCCGACGTGTCCGTCGATCTCGGCAACAAGATCGTCCTCATCCGCACAGATGCCGGCGAGCATCCGGTGCGACTCACGCCCACGGAGTGGCAGATACTCACGCTGCTGCTCCGCAACCCGCGCAAGCTGATCACCCAGCGGACCATCCTCACCGATATCCGTGGCCCACAGCACGTCGGCGATTCAGGCTACCTGCGCCTCTACATCGCGCAACTGCGGAAGAAACTCGAGCCCGACCCGAGCCGCCCGCAGTTCATCCTCACCGAGCCCGGAATGGGCTACCGGTTCCAGCCCGACCCGGAGCACGAAGCCGACGCCGGGGCGCCGTCGGAGTGAGGCGCTGAGAGGACCGACGATCGGCGCGAGCACCGTGCAGGACGCATCAGGTCGTACGGTGGGCCGCGTTCGCAGCGTACGAAACCGTGCACCGCGCACGCGTGAAGCGCGCAGAGCAGACGGCAGCCGCGACGTCCCGTTTCCTCGTGCCGGCCACCCGATTCGGTCTGAGCGTGCGCAATCGATCGATCGGCCTCATCCCCCACCCCTCCGCCCTGCGACCGGTTAACGTCCGCACCAGACCCGCGTACCGTGTCGCGGAAAGGACGGATGCATGAGCACCGGCAAAGGAGGATGTCATGGGTATCGAGGACAAGTTCGACGCGGCCGGGGACAAGGTGAAGGGCAAGGTAGACGAAGTCATCGGCAAGGTCACCAACGACGAGTCGCGCGTGATCAAAGGCAAAGCGGAGCAGGCAAAGGGCGATGTCAAGGACACGGTCGCCGACGTGAAAGCGCACGTGAAGGACAGCGCGGAGAAGGCGGACGACGATCGTCTCGATGGCAAGGGCGTTTGAGCGCGGCCACCAGCGCAGACCGCTGAGCGAGCCCTCGGATCCGGATGAACCGGCAGGACGCGCGACAGCGCGTGTCAGTCGACGTCAGGCGCCGATCCAGACGACACGGACGTGAGCGTCGCCGTCGACCCGTTCTGCGGCCCCATCCACCCCGGCTGGAGTTCCGCCTCGGCCTGCCGGCTGACGCGGAACTCCAGGCGGTGGTGGGCCACGTCATCGCTGGTTTGCGCTCGCATCGTCGGACCGCCGCGCGCGTTGGCACGGCGTAGCCCACACTGGGTCTGCCCGTACCCCGGCGACGCGAAGATCTACGGCCCGGACGACGTGCCGGGGATCGCGCCAGGGTCAATCGACCACGACGATCAGTGATCGGCTGACCAGACGGCGGCTCCGGCAGGAAATGACATCCTGCCGGAGCCGCTTCACGCGTTTTCAGCGTCATCATCCCTGTGGCCGAACACCTCCTTGGCGACGGTCATGGCGGACATCGCCTTGGGCCAGCCGGTGTAGAAGGCGAGGTGGGTGATCGCCTCGACCAGCTCCTGCTCGGTCACGCCGTTGTCGCGGGCGAAGGGCAGGTGGAAGCGGAGTTGATCGACGTTGCCGCCGGCGACCAGGGCGGTCACGGTGATGAGGCTGCGGTCGCGTTTTGACAGCTCGGGCCGCTCCCACACCTCGTCGAAGAGCACCTCGTCGGTGTAGTGAACGAGCCCGGGGGCGAAGTCGCCGAACGCGCGGCGCCCGCCCGTCCATCCTGTCTGCTCGTCGCTCATGCCGTCCTCCCGTTGTACTCGTCGTCGGTGATGTGTTTCTTTCCACACGGTGGTCGCGGTGGGGTCGTCGGCGTTCTCGAGCATGGCGATGTGCTCCATGAAGCAGCCCGGTGCCGCCGCGTGCCAGTGGTCCTGGCCGGGCGGCGTGTAGAGGGTCTCGCCGGCACGGACCTCGATGATGTTGCCATCGCGGTCGCCGAATCTCGCCACGCCCTGGGTGACGCGCAGATACTGGCCGCGGGCGTGGCTGTGCCAGGCCGTGCGCGCGCCGGGTGCGAATCGCACGGTTGCGACGACCATCCGCTGATCCGCGTCGTGCGGGACGGAGATGGGGTCGAGCCAGACGTCGCCGGCGAACTGCTCCGGCGGGTTCTTGCTGGTGGGGATGCGAGGTTCGATGTTCATGCTGTCTCCGTCTGCAGAAGTACCTTCGTGGCCCGGCGTTCGTCCATGGCTTTATATCCCTCGGCGGCGTCATCGAGGGGAAGGGTGAGGTCGAACACGGCGCCAGGGTCGATCACGCCATCCATGATGAGCCCGATCAGCTCGGGAAGGAACCGGCGCACGGGTGCGGGTCCGCCATGCAGGTGCACGCCGGAGAAGAACAGCTCGAGACCGGGCAGTTCGACGTCGTGCGAGACCCCGACGTAACCGACGTGACCGCCGGGGCGGGTGGCGCGGATGGCCTGCATCATCGATTCCTGGGTGCCGACGGCTTCGATCGTGGAGTGGGCGCCGAGCCCGCCGGTGAGCTCCTTGATCCTCTCGACGCCGGCGTCGCCGCGCTGGTCGACGATGTCGGTCGCGCCGAAGCGGCGGGCGAGAGCCTGACGATCGGAATGGCGGCTCATCGCGATGATGCGCTCGGCGCCGAGGTGCCTCGCGGCGAGGATGCCGAGCAGCCCGACCGCGCCGTCGCCGACGACGGTGACGGTCTTGCCTGGTCCGGCTTCGGCTGCCACCGCGGCGAACCATCCCGTTCCGAGAACGTCGGAGGCAGCGAGCAGTCCCGGAATTTCCTCGGGTTTCGGCTGCCGCGGTGTTGCGACGAGGGTGCCGTCGGCAAGCGGGACACGCAACCGCTCCGCCTGGGTGCCGAACGACCCCATCCCGATCGCGTGGATGCAGCGCGACTGGTAGCCCGCTTGGCAGATCTCGCAGGAGTTGTCGGAGGCGAAGAACGAGCCGACGACGAAGTCCCCGACCCTGACGTCCTTCACGGCGTCGCCGACCTGTTCGACGACGCCGACGTACTCGTGGCCCATCGGCGTCGGGCCGTTCACCGGCTCGATCCCGCGGTAGGGCCAGAGGTCGGAGCCGCAGATGCAGGCAGCCGACACCCGGATGATCGCGTCGGTGGGGTTCTCGATGACGGGGTCTTCGCGTCGCTCGACCCGGATGTCTCCGGGGGCGTACATGACTACTCCACGCATGTGGGTGTTCCTTCCGTTGTCGGGGTGGGGGACGAATCGGCGTCGGTCGTGGTGGTTCGGCGGGTGAGGAAGATGATTCCGGCGATAGCGGCCAGGCCGATGGACGTCGTGGTGACGATGCCGAGAGGCAGGATGCTGAAGGCTCCGGCGACACCGACGAGCGGGGCGGCGATCCCGCCGAACGCGAACCGGGCTGCTCCGAGGAGCGAGGAGGCGGTGCCGGCGATGTGCGGGTAGTCGGACAATGCCAGCGTGGTCGAGGGCGGGCTCGTGATCGCGGTTCCGCTGACCAGCAGCAGCAACGACACGATCACGACGATCAGCGGCAGGTGTGCGAGTCCGGCGGCCAGCAGCCCGGCGGCGCCGACGCCGGCCAGGATGAGGCCGATGACGAGGGTGCCGATGACACTCCATCGTTCGCTGCTACGCCCGGCGAGGTAGCCGAAGACCATGAATCCGGCGGAGTTCAGTCCGAACGCCAGCGCGTATTGCTGCGGTGTCAGCCCGTACACACCTTGCAGCACATAGGTGGCGCCGCTCAGGTAGGCGAACAGGGCCGCGTAGACGAAGCCCTGCGCCAATACGGCGCCGACGAACCGACGGTCGCGGAACAGGAAGCGCATGTCCTGTCCGACGCGGGTGAAACCGCCGGTCGTGCGCTCCCCTGCTGGCAGTGTCTCCGGGAAGCCGAACGCGGCCCAGGCGAGGATGGCGGCGCCGATCACGGCCAGGACGAGGAACAGACCACGCCAATCCATTAGGGCGGTGAGCGCACCGCCGAGCAGGGGGCCGACGATCGCGGCGAGGCCGCCGATCACCGTGAGCCGACCGTAGAACCGGATCAGTCGCCCGCCCTCATAGACGTCGCGCCCGGCGGCCTGCGCGATCACAATGCCGACACCGCCGGCCAGCCCCTGCACCAGGCGGGCCACGATCAGTATCTCGACCGTGGGGCTGGCGGCACACAACGCCGACACGACCACGTACGCGGTGACCCCGACCAGCAGGGGTAAGCGGCGGCCGAATCGGTCGGAGAGCGGCCCGGCGATCAGTTGGCCGCCGGCGAGGCCGATCAGGCATGCGGTCACCGTCAGCTGCGCCAGCGAGGTCGCAGCGCCGAGCTCGGACGTGAGCGCGGGAAGCGCGGGGAGGTAGAGGTCCATCGAGATCGGGCCGAACACGGTCAACACGAGCAGGAGGGTCGACAACCAGCGGCCGGCCCGAGCCCGGTCATCAGAGGGAGCAAGTGAAACTGTCACATGACAACCAAAGCGCGCTTCGCGGAGCCGGGGGAGTCTCTGACGAGAGGTGTACCGACAGGGAACCCCTCAGTCGCGCTGACGGACGTAGCCTCGTTTGCATGGATAACCGAGCCGAGGTCCGTGAGTTCTTGATGTCGCGACGCGCCAGGCTCACCCCCGAGCTCGCCGGCATCCCCGCCGGCCCAAACCGGCGGGTGAGCGGGTTGCGTCGTTCCGAGGTCGCCATGCTCGCCGGCGTCAGCGTCGAGTATTACGCCAAGCTCGAACGAGGCGCCATCGCCGGCGCCTCCGCCTCTGTCCTCGACGCGGTCTCCCAAGCCCTCCAATTCGACGACACCGAACGCGCCCATCTGCTCGACCTCGCCCGGGCAGCAGACGGTATCCCCGCCTCCGGCCGGGGCCGCCGCCGCACCGCCCGTAACCCGGCGACCCGTCCGTCGCTGCACTGGGCGCTCGGCGCGATCACCGACGGCATCGCGATCGTCCGCAACGCCCAGTCGGACGTGATCGCGTTCAACGATCTCGGGCGCGCCTTCTACTCGGCGGTCATCGGCGACGGCGGACGCACCCCCAACCTCGCCCGATTCCAGTTCCTCGACCCTGCCTCCCACGAGTTCTACCCCGACTGGGAACTCTTCGCCGAGATGTGCGTCGCCGTCATGCGAGCCGAGGCAGGACGGGATCCGCACAACCGGGCCATCCAAGACCTCGTCGGCGAACTCTCCACCCGCAGCGCGACCTTTCGACAGCTCTGGGGAGCCCACAACGTGCGTACCCACGGGGCGGGCACGAAACGCTTCCACCACCCGATCGTCGGGGACCTCACCCTCGCCTACGAAGAACTCGCCATCACCGCCGAACCGGGACACATCCTCCTCATCTACACCGCAGAACCCGGCTCTACCTCCGCTGAGAACCTTCGCTTGCTGGCTTCTTGGGCCGCCGACCGTTCTGGCATCGTCGCTTCCCCGCCGGAGCGGAAGGAAAGTACGGCTGATTGGGATGCTCGGTCCACGAATTGATGCTGCACCAACGGCGACAGCCGTTCGGTCATCCACATAGAACACTCTGAGGGAGTCTCCGCATGACTGAGAACAACGTATGGTTCATCACCGGCGCCGGTCGCGGGATGGGGGTCGACATTGCTCGAGCCGCGCTGGCCGCTGGCTGCGAAGTCGTGGCGACAGCACGCGACGCGGCGAAAGCAGCAGCGGCCGTCGGGGAGGACGAGAACCTGCTGACCGTGCCGCTCGACATTACCGACACCGATTCTGTTGACGCCGCGGTACGGGCCGCAATGGATCGTTTCGGCCGAATCGATGTCCTCGTGAACAACGCCGGAAACTTCCAGCCCGGATTCTTCGAAGAGGTCAGCCCGGAGCAGTTCCGCGCGCAGATCGAGACCAACTTCTTCGGCCCCCTGAACGTGACCCGCGCCGTGCTGCCCATGATGCGCGCCCAGCGTTCGGGTCACATCATCACCATCACCTCAACGGCGGGCATCGTCTCCGGTGGTTTCGGCAGCGCGTATGGGGCGTCGAAGTTCGCTTTGGAAGGCTGGACCGAGTCGCTACGCGAAGAGGTCGAGCAGTTCGGTATCCACGTCACCGCCGTCGAACCGGGATTCTTCCGCACCGAACTCCTGGTCGAGGGATCCTCCACCATCTGGCCTGACCTGTCGATCGATGACTACGCGGTGGAGACCTCAAAGACCGTCGCCGAGTGGAAATCGATGAACGGCCAGCAGAGCGGCGACCCCGCTAAGCTCGCCGCGAACCTTGTCAAGGTCGTCGAGCTGGACCCGGCACCGGCACGTTGGGCAGCCGGCGCAGACGCCGTCGAAGCCATCACGCAAAAGGGCAAGACCCTCATCGACCAGGCGAAAGCACACCTCGACCTCTCCACCGGCCTGGACCACTAGAGAATTCTGATGGGACCGCTATTTGACCGCGGGTGGTGTTGGGAATGCGACTGCTTTGAGGCCGCTGGCGGCGTCTGACCAAACACAGTGGCCCAGGGATCGAATATCCAAGCTGGGCCACTGCCACTAACCAGGCAGAATCCCAGACGTTCCCGATCCGACCTGGGCGCGCCTTCCGGCTACGCCCAACCTACTCCCGCATTGTCGGCCGCAAGGGTACAGTCCAGGTGTCGGGTCTGGACCCCGCTCGACGGCTCTGCCGTCGCGACCCGACGCGTTCAGCAGGGCCGTCGGTCCCGTCCAGACTCGGCGCTGGGTCAGTTTGTCAGCGATCCGTCCATTCCACGATGGCACTGTCCGCCCGCTGAGCGATCCTTGTCTGACCGATCGTCTAACGGCCGAGGTCGTTGAACTCTCGCCGCAGATACTTCGGAGCCTGTACAAGCCACGCCTCCGTCACGAGTTCGGCAAGATGGTCTTCGTCGATGGCGGCCATTCGGAAGGCGACCTTCGGCTGACCCCAGGGGGTCGTGGTGCGCAGGAAAACGTCGGGCGCCATTTCGATAAGAGCGAGCGCGTCCATTTGGTCGGCGACTTTCACCCCGACGACGAGCTCGGCCGCGACTATCGCGCGCATATCAGCGGGGACGCTCGGCCAGGGATGGCACTCCCATGCATACAGCTTGCCGCGAACGAACCATGCAGCACCGCCCGTCGTCGCTCGCTCCTCGCTACCGGGCAACGCGGCGGCAGTCCGGCGCAGGTCGTTGAGAGTTGCCACGGGTTGACCGTAATTCGCACCACCGACACGAAAGCACAAGGCATCTGTTGGTGATCCCTAACCGGCGGGCGGTGGGGCGACGCCAGGCCTGCTCGACGAACCGGCCTCTCCCGTCAGGGTTGAACGTAGGCAGCGACCTCACGCCGTCGCAAAATCAGTGACCATCGGCGGATAGGGGGCGCTCATGGGTCCAGACCTTATCGGCCTCTCGCGCGTATTCATCACCCACGGACGCATCCGTCAAAGAGCGATCGCATGATGTGCCACCGAGCCACCACGCGTCGCAGCGGCCACACGGCACACCCCGAGTCCGGCCAGACACCGCCACGCTCTTCGCCTTGCGTCGCGGGGCGGTCTACTGCGCGAAGAGTTCGGTTCCGCGACGCCAGACCTGTTGGATGTCGAGCGTGCTGGAGATGGAAACGGTGGGATCCCCGTCAACGAGGACGAGATCCGCGCGGAGGCCCTCTGCGATCCGCCCGCGGTCGGTGAGGCCGAATCGGCGGGCCGGAACGGACGTGGCGGCGCGGAGCGCTTCGATCGGCGTGAGGCCGGCTCGAACAAGGAACTGGAGCTCGTGGTGGACGCTGGCACCGTGTGCCATCCCGCCGAGAGTCGGAAGCGGGAACGACACGTCGGTGCCGACGAGGATGTCCACCCCCGCCTCTCGAAGTGCCTGGACGGACGCGAGGACCGCTTCCAGGTCGCCGCTCGGGAACCGGTCGTAGCTACTCTCGAGCGTGGCAATCCATTGATCGTCCAGCTTCGTCCGGATCCGTGGGTCGGCCGCCAGGTCAGTTGCGGGAATTCCCATCATCGACGCATTCAGGACGACGCACGGAACCACGAACGCTCCTGATCGAGCGACGGCGTCGATGATGTCCGGAGTGTGCGGCTTATCCATGAAGAGGTGCACGAGCCCGTCGATCCCAGATGCAACGGCCGATGCGGTGGCGTCGATCGTGAGGGTGTGGGCAACAGTGAGAAGCCCTTCGCGCCGTGCCGCTTCCACGCCTGCCTTGATCGTCGCGTCGTCGAGCATGGGCAGTCCCGGCGCTCCCTCGACGCTGCCGTCGTCGATCATGAACTTGATGTAGTCCGAGCCCGCCGCCTTGAGCTGGGGGACGAACGCAGCGGCTTCTGCCGGTGTCGACGCGAAAGGCATCACGACACCCGACCAGTCCGCGTGTTCGTCGCCGTCCTCCCAGGGGGCTTCCCCGTCGTCCGCGCCACCATCGCCCATCAGTTCACTCGGATGCCCGCCAGGAGGCGTGATCCCGAAGCCGGCCGATCGCACATCCGCCACCCGGTCGTTGTCGGTGACCTCGGCTCGCATTCCCTTGGTGAACACGCCCTGCATTTCCAGCTCTGTCGTCACACCGAAGGTGAGGGCGAGCTCGAGGCCCTCCATCGAGGTGTGAACGTGGGAGTCGATGAGACCCGGGAGCAGGAACGAACCGGCTGCATCGACGACTCGGGCGTCCGGGGGAACTGCGCCTCCGACTGAAGCGATCCGGCTTCCATCGATCACCACCGTGGTGGCTTCGACGACGTCGATCCCGTCGAAAACCCGCGCGTTCGCGATTGCTGTTTTGCCCATTGCGTGCTCCTTATTCGTCGATTAGTCGACGCTATCACGATTCTGCAGTCACTACAGAATTGGTGTGAATACTTTTTCGAGTCCGATACAGATTGAGATACACTAAGCGAATGGCAGCGGGAACCGGTCTCCGAGAGCGCAAGAAGGCTCAGAATCGTCAGTCACTTCATCTGGCGGCATTGCGCCTGTTCCTCGAACACGGGTTCGACAACGTCACGGTCGCTCAGATCGCCGAAGAAGCGAACGTGGCGCTGACCACACTGTTCACGTACTTCCCCGCTGGCAAGGTCGCACTGGTCTTCGAGCAAGACGAAGACCGGCCTGCCGCCCTCAGGCAAGCGGTCCAGAATCGCGCCGCGGGGACGGACGTGATCCGGGCGATCGAGGAGTTCATGAACAGTCGGCTGCCATTCGACACCGAGGACAAGCACTCCAGGGACGTGCTCGAGTTGATCTACTCCACCCCGCAGCTCCGGTCCTACGTCCGAGCGAAATGGACGGACTGTGAAGACGACGTCGCGTCGATGCTCGCCCCATGTCAGCCGACCGCCCCAGCGGCCAGCCTGCACGCCCTCGCGCTGTTCATCCTCGAATGCCCCGACCTAGCCGCGCGCGAACCCTCACCCCATGAAGCGCTGTCGATGCTGCTGGACAACCTACGCCGTGGATGGGGACTCGAAGTCAGCTCGAGTTGATAGCTGGCGGTTTATGAGCGTCAGCGACGAAAATCAACCTCTCCACAAAGTCGAACACGACGCGACGGGCGCCAGTCAAATCGGTTTCGTTGTGCTACCCGACGGGGACTCCGATCCGGTCCCGTTCCAGCGCCGCGCGCAGAGTTGCAAGCGCTGCCCCAACGGTGGCCACCTGGTCGGGCGTGAGCGTTGAGGACACGAGGTCGGACAGGCGCTTCTGGAAGGTGGTCTCAGCGTCCGCGACGACCTCGCTGCCTGCACGAGTGAGGCTGACAAGAGAAGAGCGTCCGTCTGCGGGATTCGGGTGCCGAACGACAAGGCCCCGCGCCTCGAGGCGGTCGACGCCTTTGCTGATGGCGCCAATGCCGGCGGCGAAGTTGAATGCGACATCGGCCACGCGCGACCCCGGATGGTCCCGGAAGTAGCGCAGGAACTCGACCTGGGAGGTTGCGAGGCCATGCTCTCGACTCAGGCTGTCGCCCAGCGCGTTATAGAGACGCGTCTCAGCACGCACGAGATCGTCGAAGAAGGCGCCGAGCGCATCAGTTGTCGATTTGGTTGCCACGGCATGTAGTGTACAACTACATGCCGTGGCATGTAGTTCAGGTGTCGAGAGGGAGAACCGATGAGCGGGGAACAACGGCGCGCGCTCGACGCTCGCCTCCGGTCAGCGCCGCAGGTGAGCGGCCCAGTGCCCGTGAAGCAGATGCGGGAGGGGTTCGCGCGTTTCATGAGCACGTTTCCGGTCCCGCCTGGCGTCACCCGCACCCGGGTGGAGGTGGGCGGTCGACCGGCGGTGCGGGTGGATCCGGTCGGCGAGGCACTCCCCGGCACGATCCTGTACTTCCACGGCGGCTCGTTCTCGCTTGGATCTCCCGAGACGGCGATGGCGCTGACCGCGCACCTTGTTGAGCGGACAGGCGTCCGGGCGATCTCGATCGACTATCGACTGGCTCCGGAGCACCCGTTCCCTGCCGCCATCGACGATTGCCTCGCTGCGTACCGCGCCCTCCTCGCCGAGGGCGTCGCAGCACAGTCGATCGTCTTCGCCGGAGACTCAGCTGGGGGCGGGCTCGCCGTCACGACGACACTCGCCGCACGCGACGCGGGGCTGCCGATGCCGGCCGGGATCCTCGGCTTCTCGCCCGGTCTCGACCACACCCGGTCCGGTGAATCAATGACCACGAAGGAACGTGTCGACCCGCTCTTCACCGGGGACGGGATGAGGCGCACCGGAGATCTCTACCTCAACGGCCAAGACCCCGCCCAGCCCCTCCTCGCGCCTGCCGTCCTCGCGGACCTCACAGGATTTCCCCCGATCATGCTCCAAGTGGGCACCAACGAGCTCCTGCTCGACGACTCAGTTCGCCTGGCGGAGCGCGCACGCGAAGCCGACGTCGATGTGATCCTCGACATCACCGCCGACGTACCACACGTCTTCCCCGCCTTCATCGGCGTGATCGACGAAGCCGACGAAGCCGTGGACCGAGCCGCCCTATTCATCACGCAGCGAATCGGCACAAGAAAGCTCGGAACCCTGGATGAAACGTCCTCCTGACAACAGCGAGCATCGGGCACCGCCCGATAGCCGACGGTCAATGGGTCTTCGGTGTCGTGTGCGTGGTCGCGCAGCACTCGGCGTACCGATTCAGGTGCCGACGCCGAGCGTCGTCGTTCGTTTCTCGAGTCGGGGGAGTGTCACACTGATCAAGATGCCGGGTAGGGCTCATGACGGAGAAGATGGGTGGCTTGTGGCGGGCACGGGTGAGCGGGTTGTGGTTGTGGGTGCCGGTATTACTGGTTCGTCGATCGCATATCACCTTGCCGAGCGGGGTGCGGACGTGGTTGTGCTTGATCAGGGCCTTCCAGCTAGCGGGGCCACGGGGTCATCTTTCGGGTGGGTTGGTCGGCCGGTCTCAAGCCGCCTTCCGTCTGCTCCGCTTCGCTACCTCGCCATCGATGACTGGCACCGTATCGCTCAGGCGCTTCCTGATTTCCCGATCTCCTGGCAAGGTTCCCTGGTGTGGGGTCACGAGGACCCCGACGAAATGGGCCTCGTGAACACGGTCGATGACACGTCGGAGCTTGAGCCATCTCTTCGGGTTGCAGCTCGCGATGTTCAGTACCGAGAGCAGGATGGCAGCATCGAACCTGTCGCGGCGACCGAGTTATTGCTTGAAGAAGCCGCGAAACTCGGTGCGGATGTGCGGCTCGGGCAGGTGGTCGTCGGTCTCATCGAAGACGAGGGCGTCGTGCGAGGTGTGAAGACAGCATCGGAAGTGATCAGCGCATCAGTGGTGGTCCTCGCCTGCGGGCTCGGCAGTGTCGCGCTGTGCCGCGGGGTTGGTTTCGATCTTCCCGTGGATGCGTCCCCGACAGTTCTGGTCCGTCTAGACGCGCCCGCGGGACTCGTCCAACACGTACTGATGTCCCCGGACGTAGAAGTACGCCAACTTCCAAACGGTCAGCTTCTTGCGCCGGTCGAATACTCGGGCGAGCGATCCCGAGGCGACCTGACAGAAACCGCAACCGAGGCAGAACGACGTATCAACACCATGCTGGACAGCAACGACGAGGTCCGGGCACGCTCGGCCGAGATCGGATGGCGGCCCATGCCAGCAGATGGAGAGCCAATCATCGGACCGGTACCCGGCACCCCGGGCCTGTACGTCGCGGTTATGCACTCAGCCATAACGCTCGCGGCATCCGTTGGACGGTTGGTCACCGCCGAACTCCTCGACGGGCTCATGGCACGCGAACTCGAACACAGCCGCCCGGCACGATTCAGAACACGGTAAGTCCTCACGACCCAGGCAGCGGAGGGATCGGCTAGCGGTCAGTGTCCGCCTCTTGAAGGAGTCTCCGCATGTTTTCATGGGCTTCAGCCATCCCGGAGTTCCTTACTCGGACGTCGTCGGATGTCCCTCGGCGTGACAGCTCATCGATGTAGCGGCGGTCCGCGTCTAGGCGAGCCCGCGCGTCGTTTCCAACGTTGCCATGGCCTGGGACAACGACCCTGGCTTGTTCGACGATCGGCGAGAGCAGATCCAGAGCATCGACGTACAACGGAAGGTTGTCCGGATGGTACGGCAGTGGTAGCTCCACATCGCTGAGCATATCGCCGGCGATGAGCACCCGCTGCCGAGGCAGCCAAAGGGCGGTGTGGCCAGGGGCGTGGGCATCGTGGACGATGAGTTCGACTTCGAAGCCGTCAGGAACGGAGGCTGCCGGGATGCGGCCGTCGACCGCCCGAACCCTTCCCATCACATTGACGAGCTGCCGGGGAAATCCCGCGCCGAGCTGCTTGACCAGCGCTGGTCGCTCAAGGTCTGCGAGTTGTGCGGTCTTGGCCGAAGCCCAACGTGGTGCCTCTCCGAACCCCGGGTGCCAGAGTAGGTGGTCGTAGTGAGCGTGGGTGGCAAAGCCGCCGACAACGTTGAGCTGTCGTTCGCGGATGCTCGCCGCGATCGCATCGAGTTCGTCGGGTAGCCACGCCGGATCGATGAGCAAGGCGTCGCCCTGCCCGACCAGCATGGTCGAAGTGGTCAACATCTTTCGACTGGTCGCGACGAACACCCCGGGCGCGACTTCACTGCAGCGCTTCATCCGTCCTCCTCGTCGAACGCCTCAACACTACCGACGCATTTTCAACACCTTCATCTCTTCCACCGTCGGCCCACGACCGGATGGTCATCAGTCGCCCGTCGTCAGGGTTTGCAGCAGTCGGAGGAGGGTCGCACGGTCCTCTTCAGCGAGCGGGCTGAAGAGGTCGGCAAGCACGCTGCCTGCGATAGCGTGCCCGTCGACGAGCATCTGGCGGCCCTCGTCCGTAAGGGTGTGCTCGATGCGCCGCCCGTGCCCGGCGGTCCTCGCGATCAACCCACGTTGGTCGAGCCGATTCGCTAGAGTCCCGAACGCCTGGTCGCTCTGGAACGTCGCAACAGCGAGGTCGTGACCGGAGGCGCCGGGCATCCGCTCGATCGCGCGCAGGGCGTCCCACTGTACGAGGGTCACCCCCAGCTCCCGCAGGGCCGCATCCATCGTCCGGTGGTTACGATACTGCGCCCGCTTGATCGTCTGCCCGAGCATTTCCAGACCTATCGCCATGGTGCTACTGTATCAACATTATTAAATAAACATGTTTAGTTAGGTTGAATTCTCATGGCCCCTTCTATTCTCGACAGCCTCGAAGTCCTCCAGGTCGGCGACCCCGATGCCCGCATCGCGCTTGTCCTGCACGGCGGCGGCGGCCCCCAAACCATCGCTCCGATCGTCGGCCACCTCGCGCCCTCGTTCCACACCCTCGCGCCGACGCACCCAGGCTGGAACGGCACGTCTCGGCCAGACGACATCGACTCTGTCGCGGCCATCGCTGCCGCGTACCTCGACCGTCTCCTCGCCGAAGGCGGCCGCGACGTGACCCTGGTCGGCTCGTCCATCGGCGGATGGATCGCGCTCGAGATGGCCGCGCAGGCTGCCGCAGACGACAAGTACACGGGCGTGATACGTGCCGTGGTCGACATCGACGGCGTCGGTGTCGTCGTCGAGGGTGAACCGATCGCGGATTTCTTCGCCCTCGACGCCCGCGGACTCGCGGAGATCGCCTGGCACGACCCCGACCGCGGCTACCTGGACCCTGCCGGGTTCACCGAGCAGCAACGGGCGATGCAGCAGGCGAACGGCCAGACCATGGCCGCCGTCGCGGGACGGGAGATGAGCGACCCGTCACTGCTCGAAAGGCTCCGCACCATCAACGTCCCGACCCTCGTTGTGTTCGGCGAAAGCGACCGAGTCGTCGCCCCCGCCTACGGACGCGCCGTAAGCGAAGCGATCCCGGGTGCAGAATTCGCCGAGGTGCCCGCTGCCGGGCACCTGCCCCACCTTGAGAACCCCGAGGCGACCTGGGCGGTTATTGACCCCTTCTTGATTCGGGTCGGATGACTACGAGCAGAGAACACCGATGAGCGCTCAACGAACATCACCGGCCGCTGTGTCCTGATACATGAACTGTCAGGAACGTCCTGATGCAGAATCGTCAGAGATGTCCTGATGCATCACACGGATACGACATCACAGAACGCGTGAGCGAAGAGCGAAGGCCCCGACTTCCGCATGATCACGCGGATTTCAGGGCCTTCAACGTCTACGAAAATTGGCGGAGAATGGGGGATTCGAACCCCCAGCGAGGCCCGCGCGTGCCGCTCGGAACGGCCAACTTCCGCGGAATTCCGCGGGAGTTGCATCTCCTGTTATCTCGGTGATTTGCCCCGATCTCAGAATTTTGTGGGCAAAGTGTGGGCACGGGAGTAACCCTCCATCGGCTTCGACGCACTTCATGAATCCCGTGACCTCTCAAGCCCACCAACGTAGGTCAGCCGAGTCGCCCACTTCAATGGCGCCCCGTCAGCACGAGTGTCCGACATGCTAGGGATCCTAGAATCAAGCGACTTTGACTAGGAGGCTTCTAAGGTGGAAACATTCTTCGCGTCGTTCGCCGTCGCCATCGTGGGCGCAATAGTTTCCGTTGCCGTCACTTCCCTGAGCGCATTCGCTCGCCGGTCGCAATTACGACGTCAGGTCAAACAGGACGCCAGCAGTCAACTGTTCGAGGACGGCAGCCGGAGCCTTCCGCGTGGTCTTCAAAATGCTGGCGGCCCCGGAAACTGGTCACTGGACAAGAAAATCACCGAGTTATCGCGTTTGAGTGAACGACTGAGCCAGCTGAGTTCCGAGGTTACTGACGAGTTCACAATTCGGCTCGCTGAGGTCAATAGGCTGAAAGCGGAAGCTGCAGACGCAGAGAACATCGCTGCGATTAGCCGGCCCGCGCTACTTTCTGCGCAATCTCTAGTGAGGTCGGAACTGAACGAAGCCCTGCGGAAGGACGGCCGCGCCGATCGATTGTTTCAAGTGGTTGTTGCGTTCGTGTCCTTTGCAGCCGGCGTGGGAGCCACTCTTGTGATTGGAGCTATCTCCGGGAGGTAGGCGGTGTAGTGCGCAGATCGCTCTTCTCGCCGATTCTCTACCTCGAACATCTTCAGAACTATGCATTGGTCGCCGACCGGAGCCTCAGCGATGAGGTAGCAAGCGCACTCTGAGTTGTCCGGGCAGGCAGTTCTCCAAGAGACGTTGACCGCCGATTGCTGGCCGGCATCGCGGCCATACTTCGAGCCGACCCTGGTTCGGCGGCGCGCATCTCCCGCCGGGTTGGCAGCCGCCATCGGGCGCACGCACCCGCGAGCGATGCTTACCGAGTCCTCAGCACAGTCATCCCGTCTCGCTGATGTTAGCCGCGCCGTGGGCGCGGGTCTTCGTTCATTCGCGCGCGGCCTCCAGATCCAGCAGGCCATCGCTTGAGAGAAGATCGGTGACCCGAGTGGCTTCCTGACTGATGTATTTGAATCGCTCCTGCACTTCCCGGTTGGAGTTGTCTAAGTTCTCGTCGCTTGACATCATCTGCACCTGGAGCACGAGTTGAAGGCGCTTGAGTTCGCGTTGAAGCGTGCCGAGCTCCCGAAGCGACGTCAGTGTCTGGATGTCAGAACGTTCGGCTGCCAGGCGCGGCCGGTATGAACTCGCCGGCGTTGCAGAGAGCCAGCAGTCGAACTCGGCCGCACTCATGCCGTCAAAGTCGTCGCTGAGATTCGGCAGGTCCAGCTCGGCGTTCGGCCTTCCCAACGGGGCGAGAAGCATCGAAGGCGGAACGTTGAGCCCCCGGGCGATATTCAGGAGCTGGCTGACGCTGATGTCTGCCTTTCGTCCCGACTCAATGTTCTCCAGCACCGCCTCTGTGACATTGCCTCCGGGGATGGCTTCCGCCAGCTCGCGTGTGGTGCGGAACCCACGCTGCCGCCGAGCCAGTTTGATCCGCGCTCCGACCGTTTGTTCACCTCGGAAATCCGCCATGTTGACAGCTTAGTGCGGCCTCTGTTGTCAATCCAGCGATTAGTGGTATTGTCGGTTTCACAACACATGAAAACTCTCGTTGTCGAAACGGAGGATGCGAGATGATTGGGGAATTCATTCGGCCCGCTGACGCGGCCGAACTCACTGGACTGTCGGTGGCAGCGCTGGCGCAGCTTCGCTACCGCCACCAGGGGCCGCGCTTCTACAAGCCGACCTCGCACCGGGTCTATTACAAGCGTGCGGAGGTGATCGCATGGCTGGAATCGGGGATTCAGACCGCGACGTCGATGCTGGCGTAGCGGTGCCGGTCGAGGCGCAAACCGGGCCGATTCAGGACTTCGTGGACGGCTACTTGGTGCCGGTAGATCCGTCGGATGCTGTGCAATGCGAGAGCTGTCAGTAGAACAGCCGGTGCACCCGGCGCGCCGCTGCATTGTGACCCCTATTCAGGGGTAGCGTGCGGCACCAAATGGAGCGGCTGATTCTTACCCCACTTGCCGTTACGCCGGACTCGCGATTCGAGTCAGGGCGGCGGTGACGCATCGTGGCTGAGACTCCCGCACTTCAGAGTCGAAGTCGCCGCTCCACCATCGAATCCGGGGGCGCCGCCCCGAGCCCCATGACTTCGGCGCTGCTCGGCTCATCCACACTCCCTTGCCCAGGTGGGCTTTCGCGCGCCCACGCGCGCCAGGTCGCACCGCTGTTCTAACGGGCCTCACGGCTCGAACCCGATCCTTCGCATTAGCCACCTCCATGCAAGGAAGGTTGTGATCTCGTGGCTGGAGGAAATCAAGTCGCAGTGGTGGACGATCGTCTCGGAGAACTTCTCCGCACCGTCGACAGCATGCGCTCATTCGTCCGATACCGTCTGTGGGGCCGGCCGAACGATGTCGACGTCGTTCTGCAAATCGTGCGGGAGTCGGTCTGGCGCCGCTGTTCCGCATATGACCCGGCGAAAGGGACACCGAACGCGTTTGTTTTCGGGATCACGCGCCATGTCGTCCTGCGCGAACTAGCGCGCAAGGTCGTTGAGACCGATGAGTTGCCGGCGGACATTCAGTCGGGCCGCGACGTCGACCCGCTCGATGCGTTGATCGGTCGGTTCGAAGCCAACCGGTGGATGAGCCTGGTCGCCGATTTCGTCGGGCCATCCGACTGGGTAGTGGTGGGCGAGTTGGGGCTCACCGATGGTGACGGCGATCGCGTGGCTGACACGCACCACCTCTCCGCACGCGGGCTTCGGACAGTTCGCGAGCGCGTGAGCCAAGCGGCGCACACCGTGCGC
This sequence comes from Leifsonia poae, assembly GCF_027921845.1. Classification (GTDB taxonomy): domain Bacteria; phylum Actinomycetota; class Actinomycetes; order Actinomycetales; family Microbacteriaceae; genus Leifsonia; species Leifsonia poae. Next base: position 63,132 of record NZ_BSEN01000009.1, on the reverse strand, counting down.
GCTGCACTCGCGGCCGCCGACGCAGGTCTCCCACTCACTGGCTCCGTCGTCGTGCGATGCGTCCCTGAGCGGGGCGGCTTCCGTGAGGTCGCCGAGATGATCGACGACGACGCCGACACGATTGCCGCGAGACTGCATATTCACGCCGGATCGGCGCGAGCGCGGATCGCGACGGCGAAACGGCTGATGATGATCGCCCGGGCCGTCCTCGAGCAGGAGGTCTCGGCATGATCACGGCGGGAACCGCTGCCGCGCACGCAGTCACTCATCCAAAAGCAACGCGGAATCTGCTGATCGTCGTCGCTGTCCTTGTCCTCGTCGTCCCCGCCAGCTTGGTCGCTCTGCCGGTCACGATGGTGCTCGCAATGGGCGCCAACGGGTTCGGCAGTGGGGGAGTGTGCGGCGGATCCGCGCCCAGCGTGGCGGTCGGCCAGAGCGTCGACGGGTATGGGCCGGACCAGTTGAGAATCGCCGCAACAATCGTCACCGTCGGCCAGCAGATGAACATCCCACCGCACGGTCAAACGCTCGCGCTGATGGTCGCGATCGGGGAGTCCGGCCTACGGAACCTCGACCATGGCGATGCCGTCGACAACACCACTATTGGGGTCTTCCAGCAGGGCGCCGGCTACGGCACCCCCGCCCAGCGAATGGACCCAGCCACCGCTGCCGCAGCGTTTTACAGGCGGATGCTCCACGTGCCGGGCTGGCAGACCACCGCTCCGACCTTGGTCGCCCACGCCGTCCAGATCAACGCGGACCCGAATCACTACGCACCCTTCTGGACTCCCGCCCAACACGTCCTCGCCGCGCTCACCGGGGCAACCGCCGGCGCGTGCCAAATCCCGGCGGACGCCCGCGCTGCCGCGGCAGTGCTGGTGCAAGCGATTCAGGCAAAGAAGCTGAACTTCCTCGAGGCCCGGTATCAGCAGCAGGTCATCAACATGGCTAACGGGACCGACCCGAACTGCGTGATTGACGCACACGTCCTTCAGCTGATCGTCGTCGCCGTCCAGTCGTTCCAGCAGGTCGGCATCAGCGACCTCAATCGCCGCTGCACCGGCACAACACCTGGCGCCGGGACCAAGTCGGCGCACTGGAAGGGCAAAGCCGTGGATTTCTACGCCCTCAACCGTCGATCCCTCACCGGCGCGGACGACCTCTCCATCCAATTGATCCATGTGCTGGATCCCTACGCCCCGCACGGGTCGAGTGCCGGTCAAAGCGACTGCCGCGCCCAGGCTGGCGTGGCTCTCGGCCCGACGATGAACATCACACACACCTTCGCCGACACCTGCAACCACCAGCACATTCAAGTGCCCTGACCAACCCAACTCACCAATGCGCGCCAAAATCCACCCCGAACCGGAACGTGTAGGTGAAGGCGCAGACGAGAACCGAGGTGACTCGAGATGAACAAGAAGCTGATCGCAATCGCGGCACTCCTGCCATGCCTTGCGCTGGTCGGCTGCGTCACCACGGGGTCCGCCAGAAGCCCATCATTCACGACCGTTGCGCCGGCCAAGCCGACGCCGACTCCGTCGAGCGCTGCAGTACCGGCTGCGGACGGCATCGTGGACACCGTCTACATCCAGGTCTTCCCCAGCCGCACCTTCAAGTCGAAGCACGGCTGCCGGTGCACCCTCCCGGATTCGAACCAGGAGCTCTTCCCTGCCGGAACCCCCGTGGTGTTCATGAAGCTCACGATGACCGGCGAATGGAAGCCCTCGCAGGGGAATCAGACCTACCAGATCGTCACCGGCACCACATTGAAGGGAACCCAGTTCGATGGGCGCCCCGAACCGGCCGTCCTCGACACGGCTGACGGACCTCCAGCCGCGAAAGCCGCAGGCCTTCCATGGCTCCCGACCGGTCTCTTTGGTAGCAAGACCGACTGGACGGTACCGAACGACAAGGAACGCTCCTTCGCCGCGGCCTGGTACCTCCCGACCGGCGTCGACCGCCTTCTGCTCACCGTGGATGTCCCCTCCGAGGGACAGCCGCTGCACCTGATCGTTCCACTACCGAACGCCGCCGCGAACGCGAGCGGGGAGTGAACCAACGTGGACCTCCTGCTTAACCTGCTCGGCCTCCTGCTGATTGTCGGCACCGCATTGCTCGGCATCGTCGGCAGCGGACTGCTGACCGCCAAACGAATGGCTGAAACGAACGAACCCACTCCGAAAACGGACACCGCGGAAAGGAATACCGAATCATGAACGCACTCAACGAGGCCCTGGTGACCGTGCACTCGCGCGTCATCACCGTCCTGACGGTGGCCAACCCGTCGCCGGACTTCTCCGGCCCTGGCGTATCCGCCCTCCAGTCAATTGCGAACGTCGTGTTCGCCATCGTGCTCACGCTCGCCGTGATCGGCGGACTCGTCGCCGCCGGATTCATCGTGGTCGGCCACATCTCCAGCAATGGGCGGGTGCAGAAGATGGGCATGGTCGGGCTGGTCAGCTGTATCGCCGGCGTCGCCGTCGCGGGCGGCATCGCCGGACTGATCAACTGGGGTCAGTCGCTGAAGGTGGCGTGAGCATCATGTTGGTTCTCTCCGCACCGCCCGATCCGTTCTCGCCGAACTACGGCTGCTTCCTCTCCGACTTCAGCTGCCAAGCCTCACAAACGGTGGCCCAGTTCATGGCGTCCACCATCCGCAATCTCGGCGACTTCATCGCCACCATGATCGCCGGGGCATTCAACACCAACATCGACCAGAACAGCTGGAACATCGCCCACTCCCAATTTCTGTTCTGGGTCGCGGTCACCGCACCGGTCATCCTGATCGTCGCGCTCGTCCAGATCGGGATCGCAACGATCCTGCAGGACTGGCACCGGATCGGCCGCACCGCCGCCGGCGCCGCGCTCGCCATCCCGTTCTCCGCGATCTGCGTCTGGGGGATGCAGAAGGCGTCCGGTGTCACCGACGCCATCACGACCAGTCTCACCACCACCGTCCAAGGCGGCGACCTCAGCAAGGGGCTGCTGCGCGTGATCGGCATCCTCGACCTGTCGAAGCAGGGCCCCAACGCCGTCATGCACAACTCTCAATTCACGCAGGGCGGCGTGATCTTCAGCATGGTCTCGCAAGGAGCACAGGGACCGGCATCAGTGGGTGAGTACGTGATGGCGCTGCTCGTCGTCGGCCTGATGATGGTCGCGTCGCTGTTCTTGTTCATCGCCATGTCCATCCGCGAGTTCGGTCTGCTGGCGCTTGCTGCAATGGCTCCGGTCGGGTTGATGATGATCGGCCAGCCCAAGCTCACCGCCTGGGCACAAAGGTGGATGAACCTCACCATCGGGCTGCTGATAGCCAAGCCGCTCGCTGCGGGCGTCGTCCTGCTCGCGGTGGAACTGACCAAGGCCAGCTTGAGCATCGGGGTCATCCTGATCGCAGCCGGCGCGGTGATCGCCGCCTCGTTCAGCCCACTCTGGGCCACCAAGCTCGTTTCGTTCGCCGGAGCTGAGGTCGGAACGGCGCTTCATCACCGGTTCTCAATGCGTGACCAGTTCTCACGCGTCAACACCGCCGCAGCACCCGTCCGCTCGGCTGCGCGGGTCATCAAGGTTGGGAGATAACCCATGACCACGTTCATCGCCGACCAGCTCATCAGTGACGAGGGTGCACCCCGCGTCCGCTTCGCCGCCCGCGAGCGCCGGGGGATCTTCCTCGGGCTGACGTTTCTGCAACTCATCGTGGTCGGCGGAGCCGTCGTCGTCCTGCTGGCAACCTTGCTCATCAACCCCAATGCGATCTGGGTGATGTTGCCGATCGTCGCTCTCGTGGCCTTTTTCGCCCTCGCCACGTATCGACGCGAACCCGTCCTTGTGATTGCCGCGCAGGCTGCCCGCTACGCGTACCGCAGCGTCGCCGGGCAGACGGTGTTCCGCCGCGACGTGTGGCTGCGGGTCACCATGGCGTCCTTGAAGGTCGGCCACGCCCAGATCGAAGCTGTCACACCGACCGTGACCTCGAAGTTTCTTCTGCCCGGTGCGCTCGGGGACGTGCAGGTCGTGCAGATCCCGGGTGCGGGCGCGTTCATCTACAACGCCCGCGGCCGCCTCGCATCGGTCACTGTCCGCGTCGGATCCCGAGCGTGGGCGCTGCGCGACAGGGGAACCCAAGAAGCCGCCTACGACGGATTCGTTGAATGGCTCAGCTCCTTGGAAAGCCTTCCCGGCGTCCGCGAGACCACCATTCGTATCCGCGTCGACCGCGCTTCGTCCAACGAACTGCGCGACTACCTGCTGGCCCGCGAGACCGAACATGCGCCGCGGGTCAGCCCCGAACTGCGTCAGCAGTATTGGGATCTGACTCAGACCGCGTCCAAGCGGTCGATGGGGTTCACGAATTTCGTCACTCTCACCTTCGACACCGGCATTCTGAACGCTGCGATCCGCGACGCTGGCAAGGGCCTGACCGGTCTCGCGGCTGTACTGAAGGAGCGGGTCGCCGGCATCGAGACCTCGATGGAACACGCCCGACTCACCCCGGCCGGATGGCTCACCTCGGACGACCTCGACGAACTCCTGGCCCTCTCAGCCGACCCTGTTTCGGCGGCGACCCGACGCGAGCAAGACGCTGCGACGGAGGCGCAGCCTGCACCGCCGGTGATGGGGATCGACGAGGGCTGGGACACGATGCGCGTGGATGAGTCGTGGCATCAGACCTTTTGGGTGGCTGAATGGCCCCGCACCGATGTCCGCACTGGATTTCTGGAGCCGCTGCTCTACGCCGGCGACGCGACCCGAGTGATCACCCTGCAGGTTCGTCCGGTGGCGACGCACAAGGCGCTGGCCCAGCTGAACCGCGCCCAATCCGACATGGAAACCTCAGCCACCATCCGGATGAAGCTCTCCTCCCGGATCCCGCTCACTCACTTGCGTGAGGAGGAGGACCTTGCGGTACGGGAGCACGATCTGGTCGATGGGTTCGGTGATGTGCAGTACCGGGGGTTCGTGACCGTCTCCGCTGAGTCGAAGGATGCCCTGTCCAAGGCCCGCACGGATATCGAGCAGGCGTCACACCCGGCTCGGCTGGTGTTGGCGTCGATGTCTGGTCAGCAGGCGGCCGGGTTCGTCACCGGAGCCCTGCCAGTGCCGTTGGAAGGGGAGTGAGATGAAGACCAACACCGTCATCGGCCGCATCCCAGCTGGCGAGAAGCCTGGAGCCAACGGCCGCAGCCGCCAGCCGGAATCTGCTGACAAGGGTTCGAGTTGGAAACTGCAGTCGACGGAGTTGCCAGCTTCGAAGATGCCGGCGTGGGGATGGAAGCAGCCGCGCAATCTGCGCGGCCCACTGCGCGCCACCCCACCTGCACACCGCTGCTCGTCCAAGGTCCTCGGTGGTGCGTATCCGTTCTTGGCGGAGACGGGCGACATCCTGACCGGTGCGTACATCGGGGAGAACGAGCTCTCCCGAGCTCCATTCTGCTTCGACCCCTGGGACGCCTACTCGGCCGAGGCTGTCCGCTCCCACTCGGTCGCCATCCTCGGGGTCAAAGGCACCGGCAAGTCGATGCTCGCCAAGTCCTGGTCCTCCCGCCTGGCGCGGTTGGGTCGCAAGGTGGCCGTCCCGCACGACCCGAACGGCGAATGGGTGCGCGTTGCCGAGTACGTCGGCGGAACCTCGATCAGCGTTGGCCCGGGCAAAGCCGCCCGGATCAACCTGCTCGACGAGGGTCCGCGGGATGCGACGTTTTCGGATGAGGACTGGAACCAGAACGTGCTCCAGTATCGCCGGGCCACGGTCAAGACGATCATTCGCCGCCTCCGCGAAGGCGGAAATCTGGAACCGGTCGAACACACGGCGCTCGACGTCGCACTCGACGCACTCCGCGGGCAGTCGACGGTCACCATCACGCACGTCTACAACCGCCTCGTCGATCCCGACACAGACCAGCCCGCTGAGGTCGCCGACGCCGGACATCGGCTCGCGCATTCGCTCCGGCGGATGGTGTCCGGAGACCTGACCGGGTTCTTCGACGGGCCATCCACGGTTCGCTTCGACGCGGACGCCCCGATGATGGTCGTGGACACGTCCGCGCTGAAGGGCGCATCCCCCGAAGCGCAGGCTCTCGCCCGGCTCGCGACAGCGAACTGGATCCGCCGCTCCTCCCTTGGCGCCAACAGGCAGGCTCGAGTCATCATCCACGAGGAAGCCGCCGTCGAACTTCTCAACGATGTCTCGGGCGGTGACGGGCTCGCAGACCGGGTGGAAGACGAGAAGGTGGCACGCCACCTTGGCACCAGCAACTGGTACCTGCTGCACCGCGTCGCCGACCTCGACGCGCTCGGCGACCGCAACAGCGCCCTCCACTCCCGCGCACTCGGCCTCCTCGCCGACTGCGAGACCCGCATCTCGTACGCCCAGCACTCCGGCGAGATCGCCCGGTCGCGAGAGATCCTCGGCTGGAACGACACCCAGGCCGACCTCGTCCGCAAACTCCACAAAGGCGAGGGGCTCTGGCAGATCGGTCAGGACCGGGTGGCGAAGGTCCGCAACATCTGCACCGACTACGAACTCGGCATCTTCCGTACCGACGCTCTCGGAGGCGAAAGGGCATGAGGACTCACGGCTCGTCCTGGACGCGCATCGCCCTCTATTCGCTCTTCGGGCTGATCGTCGCCGGTGCACTCGCGACGGGGATCGCAGCAGGAACGATCCACCAGGTCTGCGGCACAGGCGGTCAACCGTCGAGCGTCTTCGCCGGCCTCCAACTCGCCCTCAATGGCAGCGTTGCCGGTTTCACCCACCCGTCAACGTGCGTGACACCCGTCGCCCTGATTCGCGTGCTGGACCTGCTGGCGCTCCTGCTGATCCTCGGAGCGGTCGCCGCCGCGGCCATCTGGTGGCTCCGCTACCGCCAATCTGACCGGCACTTCGTTCACGAGCTCCGCGGCCGCGATGGGCTGGCCAAGCCCGGCGAAGTCCGCAAGCACACCTCCGCTCACACCGCCCTTCGCCGCGCCAAGACCCTCCGCCCGTCCCTAGCCAATCCGACACCGTCGGCAGTCGGATGGAAAGTCGGCCAAGCCCACGGCCAGGACGTCTACGTGTCCATCGAGGACTCCATCGTCGTCGAGGGCGCGCCGCGCTCCGGCAAGGGGTACAGGTTCATCATCAACGCCATCCTCGACTGGGACGGCCCCCTGATCACCACCTCCACCCGCAACGACAACCTCTCCGCCACGATGCGGGAACGCGCCCGCGTCGGAGAAGTGACCGTGTTCGACCCTCAGGAACTTTCCGGCGTCCGATCCGCCTTGCGAATCTCCCCCGTCACCGGCTGCGAGGACCCGCTCGTCGCCGACCAGCGAGCCCAGGCGATCGTCGCCGGAACCGCCCTCGGCGCATCGAAGACCAACCAGGAATGGGCGCAAGTCTCATCCTCTGTCCTCTCCCGGCTCCTGCACGCCGCCGCTGTCTCCGGTCGCGGCACCGATGCCTTGGCCCGGTGGGGATCCAATCCACGCCTTGCGTTGGAAGCGGTCGGTGTGCTCGCTAACCAAGGATCGCCCGGCTGGTCCGAGGACCTGGACGCGATCATCAACGGCGACGAGAAACTCCTCGCCAACTCCTGGTTCGGCGTCTTCGGCGCCCTCCGCCCGCTGTCAATTCCCGCGATCCGGAACGCAATGACGCCCGGACCGGGAGAGCAGTTCGACCTCGACCGGTTCCTCGCCGGATCCAACAGCCTCTATCTCGTCGGCACCGGTGCCGGCGCAGGCTCCGTCGGCGGCTTCCTGGGCGCGATCCTGGACGACATCGTAGAGACCGCCCGCCGCAAGGCGCTCGCCTCCGCCGGCTCTCGCCTCGACCTGCCGCTCGCTCTGATCCTGGACGAGATCGCGAACATGTTCTCCTGGCCCGCGCTTCCTCGGATCATGGCCGACGGTGGCGGCATCGGCATCTCCACCGTCGTCGTCCTCCAAGCACTCTCGCAAGCAGAGACTGCCTGGTCACGATCGGAAGCTGACACAATCTGGTCCGCCGCCACCGCCAAGCTCCTCCTCGGCGGCGCATCCGACGTCGACCACCTCCGCGACATCGAATCGCTCCTTGGCCTCCGACGGGTCCGCAACACCGGCCACTCCTACAACGACACCGGGTCGTCCACCAACGTCAACAACGAGAAGGTGCCCGTCATGACGATCGACGAGATTCGTCGCATGCCAGAAACCGTCGGGCTTCTCGCCTACAGGACGCGTCGCGGGATCCTTCTGGACCTGCGCGGTTGGACCGACCGCGACGACGCCCGCCAAGTGAGAACAGGTAAGCAGCTCACCGAGCTCGACCAGCAGGTCGTGTTCGCCGAACAATATCAAGCTGGTCTGGACCGCCGAGGATCCGCCCGGGAGGAACACTGATGTCCAACCGTCGCCGTCCCGCGAGGGACAATAACTACCGCACCCGCTACCTCCATTCGCCAGTTTGGTTCGGCCGCCGAGACCGCTGGTTCATCGAGGAAGCACGCCGCGCCAGCACAATCCGCTGCGCCCTGTGCCTGGGCGCGGGCAGCGCCCGAACCCTGGAGCTGCACCACCTGGACTACCGCGGCGTCACCCAGACCCCGCGCGGCTGGACCGCCCGCGAGCGCCATGAGGACCTCACCGCCCTCCATCCGCGCTGCCACGAATACGTGCACCAGCTCATCGAACGCGACCGCGCACTCTCCGGATTCGTCTCCCGCCGCACCGCCTCCCTCCAAGCCATCAACCGCCTCCGCGCAAAGATCGGCCGCTACATCGATGCCCTGGACCAGCCGTGACAGACGACATCCCGCTCGATGACCTCGTGGCCTCCCTCCCCGAGACCTGGGACGAAGCGCCCCGACGTACCCCGGGGATGCTCGGTATTACGGTCATCAACTGGCGCACCCTCGAAGACGCCGACGCCGCACAGGTCTGGACCGAGCTGCGGGACTGGGTCACCTGGTTCACCCACCGCTACAACCTCCCGATCCGGAAGATCCCACCCTGCTGGTACAAGCACGGCGCGCTCGTCGAAGAGCTCTCCGCCCTCCACACCGCCTGGCTCGTCTCCTACGACAGCCTCGACGCCGGCTACGGACCTATCGGCTGGCACGAACGCCTCGCCGTCGCCATCCCGAGACTCGCCGGTTGGTACAACGGCGAATGCCACAACGGCCACACCGAACTCCCGCAGAACGGCGCCGATGCGGCGCCGACGGGCTGGGTGGACTGGATCAGTCAGAGCCATGCGCGGCCGTAACCACGGGATCCGAGGTTTGCGCGCCACCAGCGCGCATTTTCCCAAGCCCAACCGGAACGTGTAAGCGAAAGCGACCCGACGAAAAGGCCGCACAATCGAAAGGAAGAGAACGATGAGCACACGAGTCCCGATCAGCATCGAAGGCAACCTCGTCGCCGACCCCGACTACGGCGAATCACAGAACGGCACCAAGTTCGCCAAGTTCACCGTCGCCGTCACCGACCGCAAGCTGGAAGACGGCAAGTGGGTCGACGGCGACACCCAGTACCACCGCACTACCGTCTTCGGCCGCACCGCCGAGAACGTCCGCGCCAGCCTTGCAAAAGGCGACACCGTCATCGTCAATGGCAACCTCGAGTTCCGCCACTGGACCGACCAGGCCACCGGCGAACCCCGAGCCGCTACCGAAGTCGTTGCCGATAGCGTCGGCCCCTCCCTCCGCTACGCCACCGCGGAGGTCACCCGACGCGCCCCAAAAGCTGACGGCCCGGCCGCATCGGCTACCGGGCCCAGTTTCGACGGGCGGACAACCCAGGATCCGTCCGCCGTGCTTGCGTAGACATTGCCATCTGGTGGGGCCGACCGACGTCGTCCCCACCAGACGCGCTTTAGGGAGATGCCGACATGATCTCGACGATCTCCACCTGCTCGGTTTACTTGAGAGAGGCAACTCCGCGAGAGTCCCTACGCCATCTCCAGGGGTTCGGTCAGATCTATCGGCAACCGATGAAGAACTTCTGCCTGTCCAGACAACCTTCGAAGGTTGCGGTACCAAATTCTCCGCACATCGCCAACGCCCCTTCGGGTCAGTCGAGCTACCGATTGCTCCAACGCGCGTATATCGCCCGGCATTCGTGCCCCTGTTCGTGCGCGAGAAGACGGAAAGTCCGTTTCGGGTAGTACGCGGTCAAGGGGCAGCGCTGTCAGCTGTGCATCCGACATCGCGGAATTAACGGAGAAGTAGCACCCCATCGCCGTAGCGCGAGAGACGTCTTCCGAGTCGCCGAGGAACCAATGAAGGATGATCCCCGGATGCCGATTCTGTTCGATTGCGTCGACCACCTGGCGAGTACGCCCAGTCGAATGAACCGAGATGAGCGATGCGTCGGTATTCGTGAGGACCTGGCGAAAGATGCGGGTTTGAGCTTCTAAGTCACCGCGTCTATCGAGGCCGACCTCGCCAATTAGAGGAGTCTGCTTTGCCAGCTGGCTGAAGCGATCCTCCGACCATTGCTCCATAGATGACATCACGCGCGGGTGCGTGCCAACTGCCCAGAGCAGCCCAGACTGCCGATTGCGGATGGCTGCCTGAAATTCGTTGAGAGATCGCGTCATCGCGAAGATTTTGGCGCCTTCAAGGGTTTTCACCTGAGCGTCCGTCACGTCATGCGCAATATGCGCGTGGCAATCAAGGGGCGGGAAGTTGAACATTTCCGATCTCCGATAGTCCACGCCGCACGAGGTCCATGACGGCCGCGAAATCAGTCTCGAGTGGCCAACGAGCGGAGGACAGCACAAGCTCTTCCGGGATCCCGAATTCTGCAGCCTCGCGAATGCTTACGACATCTCGCCATCGTTGCTTGAGTAGTCCCTCAAGGGCATCTCCGGTCAGGACCTCGCAGTCATAGTCGCTTGGATCATCGAGGCCCGCGCCCAGGAACGCTCCTCGCCTAACTGCGCACGCTACGCACAATCCGCAATTATGGTTCGAGTCGCCCCCATAGAACTGGGTGCCACCTTTGGCGCACGAGAAGGAAGCCCTGAGGGCATCCGCGTACGAGGCGGTCGAAAGGTCTGGAAGAGCCGCGGAGACAAGCTCGCCCTTGGTCATCGATGTGAAGGGGTTAGTGATTTCGACGTCGATACCCAACTTTTCCAAGAGTCTGGACACGAGAAGAAACGTAAATGGATGAGTTGATCGAGTCGTCAGAGTTCCGCCCCGGCCGGCGTCCAGCGGCGGATTGATGCTCGTGAATCCGTTCTCCGGCACCCAAAGGCATCTTGCGCCGTGAGATCGCGCCGACAAAGTCCCGAGAGCCATGAACATTAGCGATCGCGATCGGGGACCATGATTCTTGCGGCGTGATGTCTCGCGAAGATAGAACTCATAGCGATCGTAAGGTGCGTCCCCAACCGCCACGTCAATGAGTCGCTGGGCATGACGAACTGCACGCGATGCATCGCGGTGCCCGACGAATCGAATACTTGTCTTATCTCGGAGGCCGATTGCGGCTCCGCAAAGCGAATCCAGCCCTCCGGAGAGCAGCTGAATTCGGTCGGCCGGCTCGCTGACCTGAAGCGCAAGGTTTGCATCCGCCGACTTCAGTGTGAATCTCCATGTGTCGCCCGTTAGCCAATGCAGCAACTCAGCAAGGTCGGTTAGAGCGCCTGTCTCCCACGGCTGAGTGTCCTCAACGAACGTGGTGACTCGAAGCTCCCTGTGAAGCGAAACCGCTGGCTTTGCTACCGCGCTGTCCGCGAGATAGGCGGCCGCGGCGATTCTATAGAAATCTCGAGCTGCGGAACCGCCCGCGGCAAATTCTTCAAGGTCCCAGTTCAACGTCGAGATCACGTTCGTCTTGGATTCGCCGTTGCGCGGCCAGACGAGGGTGATCTCGTCTGCGTCAACTTCGAATCCCGCTGGGAGAACCGCGATTGCATGGCTCGTCATTTGTCGTCTCCTCGGCCGAACAATCGGCAGGCTTTTGCGGCTAGCTTGGATGCGAAATCAGCGACGTTCTGCGGCGTCGCATTCATGAGTTGCCCGTTTACCTGCTGGACCTTGCCGCTGATGTACGTTCGGACGCGCTGTTCCAGGCGCCGCATTGAGGTTCCGAGGGCTGAGACACGACGTTGGCTAGTTGTTAGCTGAACCACTGTCCGCCGCCAGGCGAGTTCGCTCACGAACCGTCCAATGGTTTCAGCAAGTGTTCCTCCGGCTTCTCTCTCGGCTGACCGCATGGTGGCCATCAAAGCTTGCTGGAGCGCGACGTCGTCCGGGTGAGAAGGAGGACCGAGAATCAGTCCAATGAGCTCGGTCAGCAGTTTTAAGCCGCTGAGCCCCTCGAGCGACGAAAAGTCGACGCCGTATTCCACGAGGTGCGGTATTTCACCACTCTCAATCGACGCAAGGGCGTCGAGGACCAGCGAACCGCGGGCAGCCTCTCTAGTAAAGGGGGCTCCGCTGCTATCTCTGCCATCGCCGGAACTCGATGCGCCATGGACTCGTCGTGACCCAATTAGATCGCCGACGTCGTACGACTTGCCGCGGCGGTCGCCTCGCGCCAACGACCTTCCAAGTGTCGCCATCGCGGGTGCTGAGATCGTTGCGTTTGTCTCGGATCCCAGACTGTCAGCTACGTCATAAAGCGAATCGACTGTGTCCGACCACGCGCCCGAACCGCCAAACGCCCCAGAAGTACCCACTAGAACAGATCCTCCTGCAGCTCTTCTTCGATGGCGGTTCTCAAGTCCTCGGTTGTCGTGTCACGATCGCGTAGGACCGTAAGCACGTCGCGGAAAGGTCCGCTTAGCCAGGGGAGATGTTCAGCGCCGAGCGCGTTCAGGACGTAGTCGTCCATGAGTGATTCAAGCACGCAGGGCTTGAGGTCGGGACGGGCGTGGGCAAGAGCTTGCAGAGACTGCAATGCGGCAGTCTCTCGCTCTCCGACGATCGCGGTTGCGAGATGGCGAGCGACGTCCTCGTCTCCCGTCGCGGGCGCATCCTGCATCCGCTGGATAGCAGCAGCCCTTGTCACTTCAGATACGTCGAGCAACTCTGCGAGCAGTGCCGCCTGAGCGTCGTCTAGAGCAGCGGATGATTGCAGGGTCGCCACAACGGCCGTCGCGAACGACACATACCGATCGACCCAGTTAGCTGCGACTGACGCGGCAGGAGCTTCCTGGGCCCACGAAACGATCTCCGCCGGCGTGGAATCAGAGCCCTCTTCCCAGTCGCGAAGGAGTTGGACCCTCCCATCCGCGCTCGCCCCGACGAGATCGCGAAAGTAGTGGGGATAGTTTTGCTCGAGGAGCCAAAGCTTCATCAGCACGTCAATCGGAAAGCCCTCGAATTGGGCTCCGAGCATCTCAGCCCTGACTGCGAAGTTGTTCAAGAATCTCTTTAGCTGTCGGGGCGTCTCCCGTCGAGAGCTACTCATCCCTCGCACAATCTGATTAGCGAGGCGGAGGTGCTCCTCGGTAGGCATCTCTCCGACGGCGTTCACCACTGCGTATGGAATTTCACCGTTTGCTCGTCGTTGACTTGCGCGTTCAGCTACGGCAATGGCCGCGGCTTCGCCCTCCTCTGCCTGAACGAAAAGGGCGGCCAAGTAGGCAATGGCATCCTGCGACGAGAGACGCGGCAAAGTGAAGGGAAGCTGCACGATCTTCTCGGTGTAGCGCTCCGCGAACTGACCTCTTGATCCACCATTACGGTCAAGCGCATCACGGAGGCTTTCTCTGATGAACTCGTCGTCCGCAGCGATGACGAACGCCATCCCTTTCACGCTGAGGAACAGTTTGATCGCTTCCAGGGCGCCAAGGACGTCGTCAGGAAGTGAACGGTCCAGATCGTCGATTAGGACGACAACTCGAGCGATGTCGGGCAGCTCGGAAAGTAGCGCAGCGAAGTCCTCGCGAAAACTACGCATGCCCTTCGCGGCTGCTTCCTTTTCGGGCTCGGGAGTTAGTGCATCAACCATCCCCGAGATGTCCGGCGTAAGCGTGAGTGCCGACTTAATGGCGACCTGAGCTACCTTGCTCCAGGAGACTCTCTTTCGCAGGGCATTTAGTCGATCTATCGCCTCGTGCGCGAAAGACGCGAGCTTGCTGCCCTCGTTGACGTCTTCAGCATCGGCACGAAGTTGTAGCTCAGCTGCGATACCTTCCAGGACGCGCGCAATCAGAGTGCCGCGCGGATCGCCCGAGTCTACGAACTCCCAAGGGTCGATCTCAACGACCACCGTCGACGGTCGGGTCCTTAGTTCGACACCTACGAGATTGAGCGCAGTGCTCTTTCCTCCGCCCCAAGGAGAGTTAAGGCCGACTGTCACAGTCTCAAATCGCTCGTCGATAACGACATTCGCAATTGTCTGAGCGACCGATTTCAGACCTGTCAAGTCGTGCGTGGCGGGATTGTCGTCGAACAGGTATTGCGATGCCCCCACGGTTACTCCCGATCTGTGTCCAGCGCGCAAAATGGCTGCATCCCCCTCGCGGCTGGCCGGGCGCTCGTACCCAGCTGGGCCAGGCAAAGCAGCTCCGCGCAATCCTGGGTGTCTGGTGTCACCCCAATACTGGTGTCTGAAGCGTAGCCCTACTGGCCGACTCATCAGGTCTTTCTGATTGCCCCAGTTTGGATGTCGCGATCAACCGGAAGATGTCGTCGACTTTCTGGATCGCTCGTTGATCCCGAGTTCGGTCTCTGATGCACACTGGGGTCATGGACATCGAACCGCCTCCCCCAATTCCATCGGGCGTGTCCTGCGATGGGGCAGTCGAACTGTGCCGCGATTGGATGCGCTATCTCGGCGCGACCGACGCTGTCGTGGCGTCTGGCCATGTTCGCGAGACTTGTGACCTTTACAGCAGCCGGTTCGTTGCTTGGGTGGACCATCACCGCGGAAACCTAGAGCCGGACCTTGTCGAGCATGCCGCCCTTGTTTCTTCGGCCGATGGACGTCGAGCACTGGTCTTCGTTCGGGGAGGCGTCTTTCCCGCCGCTAAACGGCGTGCCGATGCTCTCGGCGTTGCCCTGTTTTGCTACGTGGCAATCGACGGCTCGCTTGAAGGAGCAAATCCGCTTGGCTTCAAGCTGCGCGCTGACGGCTTGAACTGACAATTCGCATCCTCGCTAGCGATGGATCGAGACTGCGGGGCCGCTTGCTGAGTGTGAGATCTGGGCCGGTCCGGACGCCGACGGATCGGGAGTCGCCGCCCGGCGAAGCTCCTGCTGCGCTGCGGCCCGCGACTTTTCAAGCGCCTCCTCGATTGGCTGCCGCCGCATCATCTCAACTAGCTCGCCATGTGCAGCGGACGGAGTCGGAGCAATCAGAACGATGTCGTTGCGCTGACGCCCTCGAGTCAGTCCCACGTATAGGCCGGCCGCGTCAACCCCGGGGCCGACCAGCGACCTGTCGGTAGTTTCACCCTGCACGCCGTAGACGGTCGATGCGTAACCCAAGTGCATATGGTCTGCGGCGTATGAGGTGCTGACTTTCCGCAGGTCGGACGAGTCGCCTACGGCCGCCAGGACGACCTGGTCGTTCCTGATCTTCCGCACCGTCCAGGACTGACGATTATCGACGCCGGCGGTTGAGTCGTTACGCCGCGTTTGTACGATGTCACCGACGCCGATTACCTGCCCGTCTTGTCCGATGACCTGCCGTCTCGTCGAAACCTGGCCGATCGCGAGTCGGCGGGCCTGGATCGCTTCACTGATGTTTTGCGATTCAGCATGCGTCGCTGTGACGAGCGCAATCGTTTCCCCGCGCCGATTGGCGTCAAACCACGCATCGACCATCGCGGCGTTCGCACCCGCATCGCTGTGCGTTAGAAGGACATGTCCAGCGTTGATCAACTCATCGGCGATCGCGTGCATGTCTTCGGAGCTGTCCGGGTCCCTGAGCCGCAAGCTGAGCTGTGCCCACTCGGGATCGCGGAAGCGATGGATCGTGGTGAGTTCGACACGGCGCGACGCTCGCCGCCAGAACAACGCCATGGCCCCCGAGTGCCCGACCGGGAGGGCTTGGCGCTGGTCACCCACCATCGCGATCCCTGCTCCGGTTCGTCCGAGAACATCCAGAAGCGCGTTGGCGGCTTCGAGTTCCAGCATCCCTGCTTCGTCTACAACGATCCGATCGCCCGGGCGAATCACATTCTTAGGTCCTCGGTAGGTGAGTCCAGGACCCCCTTCCGCGTCTCCGGGATTTAGTTTGATCCACTCAGTGCTACCAGTGCCCCTTGTATTCCATCTCCACCCGTAGTCGTACAGAAGCTGGTGTAGCGAAGATGATGCGCTGCTGGCTTCCCTGCCGGCTACCGAAGACGCCTTCTTTGTCGGCGCGACGATGATCATCTTTCGACCGCTCTGTCGAAGCGCGGCGCCCGCGATCTTGAGCATGGTGGTCTTGCCCGCCCCAGCAGCACCGCTCACGCAGACGATTCTGGCGGCACCTGCAAGAGACGACGCACCCGCTAGCTGCTCGTCGTTCAATTCACGCTCCGGCTCGACGCGCGAGGCGATGGCGACAACTTCGTTGTGCGCCCTGTCTTCTCCGTCCACCGAGATCAGGTCGATGCCGTGAGCGACAGCGGTCTTCAGAGCGGCTGTCGAGGTAGCCATTCGGTGCTTGATGTGGTGCGGGATGTCCGCCGCATCTATCAGCGTGACCGTGTGCGATTGCGCGGCGAGACTTGAGACGTTGTCGACAATGGAATCGAGTTCCGATCGACTGACGCACACCCCGGTTGCCGCGATTGCGCGGATCGCCCCGGCCCGGACATCCATGTCGCTGAACCGTCCACCTGTCGCTGTAGACCGGGCGTCCGCGTCCACGATCGCCTTCGCCGCCAGCCACTCAAGATCGAGGTCCTCGATGGCCACCGACGGTGCCCGAACCGCGGTCCGCGGTTGGCCGAGTTCCAGGTCGGCTTGCAGGAGTTCGGCCATCACAACTGCGGCCCAGTCGTCCTCGTTCAGCTGCCCCGGCTTGTTGGGTCGGCCGGCTGCCCACGCCCACTGATCTATCTGAGTCAGGACGGTTGACGAGGGCTCCTCATCGGGGTGCTGCTCCTTCCAGTGACGCATATGTATGGCCTTGTTCGCTTCGATTTGCGCGGACCGCTTCGACAGCGGCCGCACCAGGTGCTGCAATTGCGCGATCTCGCCATCCGAGTTCAGGGTGAAGCCCTTCGATGCCAGCGCCATGATCCACGCCGGATCGGTCCGGGAGGCGAGATCGCCTTCGGCGTTGATGACGTTCTGGAATCGCAACGCGACTCGGGTGTCGACGTTTGACCACTTCCCGTCAAGACCCTGGACTTTGACGTTCAGCCAGAGGTGACGGTGCTTGTGCGGGTCCAACGAACGCGACCGTTCGTGCCGCAACTCAACGACTTCGATCCGGGCGAGGTCCTCACGGATGGCTCCCTGCTTCCCGCGTCGGGCGTTGAGCTCGGACTGCCACAGCTTGACGATTCGGTCCCGCAACCGGTCCTGCAGATCCTCGTACGCGGCCGCCAACTCCGGGTCCAGCATCGCCGCGATCGAGAACGACTTCGGTGCGTTGATCGTCGCATCCAGGATCAGATCCGCAACAGGGGACTCCAGATCCCGCCCGCGACGCTCACCGGTGAGCGGGTCGACGCCGTCGACCCAATCCTTCAACTGCGAACGCGTGAGGAGGTCGTCGCGGATGGCGCCGTTCTCGACGATGTACCGGGTCATCACCGCATCCGCGTAGCCGGCCGCGGCGAGTGCGCCGTCGGCTGTTTTGGCTGTCAGAGTGGCGTCGCAGACACCCCCGAAGGCGTAGTGCACCGCTTGCTTGACCCCTTGGGCTTGCTGTCCGCGCTTCCAGCGGGCTACTCCACCTCTCACACTTACACGTTCCGGTTGAGCGCTCATTTTGGCGCGCAATTTGTAAGTTCATCTCAAAGAGTGCCTACGTGCATTGGCTTCTTCTATTCCTCGTCTTCGCTTGCCTGCTTCTTTCTCTTGGTTCCTTCCTCTTGCCTGTGTCCTGCTTGGATACTTCCTTCGTTCATCCCTTCGTGTTTCGTCCGTCTCTCCTCATGGCTCCAGGACCATCGCCGCCACCGACCTGCTGAAAACATCCGAGCGAGCGCGCGTGGGTTAGGCCGACGGAGCGGCCACGCGTCCGGGCCAGGGAGTCCTTCCTGCGGCCGAGCCGCAGCAAGCGTGAAGCGTTTGCCGCGCCTTCACCGGGCATTTTTGCGGGACAGGCATACGGGAATCCCTTGCTCACTCGCTGTTGACATCGTCGCCGTACTTTGCGATGCAGGGGCGTTTCGGTGAGCGACCGGCTAATGAAACAGACGCTGGGGTGCGCTGGATATGACGGCGTGGACGTGGTTTACTCCACCCATGGCAATCGCTCCCGTGTTCAACGGGGACGCCTTGGTCGCTGCGCTAGACGCCCGACGCTCCGAGTTGGGCCTCGGGTGGCCCGACCTGGCACAGGAACTGACCGACCAGTCAAGCAGGTTGAGGGCTGCGCTGAACGACCACGCGGTCTGTTCAGGCGCATTGGTCCGCACAGTCAAGCGCGGCTCGATGTCCTGTCAGTACGCCCTGATGCTGCTGCAATGGCTCGACCGAGCCCCCGAGGAATTCCTGATCGGAGACCGGCGGGAGCTCGATGACACACGCTTACCCACCATCGGGACTGACGTTCGCCTGCGGTGGGACCTACCTCAGCTTTACGCCGCCGTGAACGATCAGCGGCGCAGGCACGAACTCACCTGGACTGCACTGGCCGCCCAGTTCGGGTGCACGCCGAGCCGCCTAACCAACTTACGCACGGCACGGCTGGCCGACATGGATCTCACCATGCGGCTCACGCAATGGCTCGGCCGGCCAGCGGCAGACTTCGTACACCCCGCCACCTGGTGAGAGGGGCATCCCGATCCAACCAAGGCCACGCCGCCCGCTGATGGATCCGCTTGCGCCCACGACGCCTGAGACACGTCTACCACAACCGAAGCGACTAACCGCCACTCAGCGATAGCGTCGCGGTGTGCGAAGTCGACAGAAAAGCTCCGGGTGGGCAGCGACGGTTGTCGTGCTGCTAAGCATTGGCCTGACAGGCTGCGGCCAGGCCGGAGGCTGCGGCATGGCGGTCACGCCAGCTCCCCAAATCTCGGTGGATGTGAAGGCTTGGATCAAAGCTCATCCGGACACCAACGTGCGGGTATGCGTCGGCGGCAACTGCACCGCCGGAAACAGCAATGTCGTGGTCACGGGGCAGGACCCGATGACACCGTTCCACCACGGCGATACAGTCGACGTCACAATTGATCCGATCCGCGACTCGACTCCGGTCGGGTCCATCCAGGCGATTGCTCGTCTCTCCGACGGGCAGTGCGGCCAGTGGGGAGCGCACCTCCAGCTCACGGCCGGCGGTCGCGTAAGACCACTAGCCGGCTGACGCCGCACGGATTACGGGGCACTTCAGAGCCAGCTCGTTGTCCCGGTGAGCGATCGGCTTACGGGCGATAAGTGACGATCGCTCTGTGACCGGTTCGCCGCCTCGAGCGTGTTGTAGCGCCGGGGAGTTGATCGGATCTCTATGGTGGGCGGGTGAGCGACCCGGATTGGATTGAAAGCACTCGCCAGTCGTATGACACCGTTGCAGATAACTACGCGGACTTCACTCGGGCTGCGATGGGCCGGGCGCCGGTCGCAAATTCATTCTTGGACCTCTTCTCATCGCTTGTTGACCGGGAGGGGCGCGTCCTCGACGCAGGCTGCGGCCCTGGTTGGGTCACGGCCTACCTGCGCGACCGCGGCCTCAACATCAGTGGCATCGACCTTTCACCCCGGCTCATTGAGATAGCGCGCACGAATTACCCGGAAATCGGTTTCGAGGTCGGGTCGATCACAGAGCTTCCCTCCCCAAACCGGAGTCTCGCCGGCATCACCTGCTGGTGGGTTCTCCATCACGTCCCCGACAGCTCTCTCAGCACTGTCCTCGCGCAGTTCTTCGAAAAGTTGAAGCCCGGCGGCTACCTGCTCGTCGGCGGCCACCTCGGAGCATCAACGCACACGAAGACCGAGGGCTACGGCGGGCTCCCCATGAACGTGAACATGGTCAAGCGTTCTCTGGACACCTTTGCCGAACTCCTCGAGGCGCGCGGCTTCGTGATCGACCTGCAAGCAACTCTCGACCCCGCATCGACGGCGCCGGGGCTCATACTTCTCGCGCACAAGACGGTCTAGAGCTGCCAACGACGAGAACGCGAGCGCGAGCGCGAGAGCACGCTGATGGATCGTCTAGAGGGCACGTTCTGGAGCACAAAGGCGATCCGATCGGACCGCGATAGTAGGGTGCCGATCGTGACGACCCGGAAGTGTGGGTGTCGAAGGGAGGCGCCATGATCGCGGACCTGAACAGGCTGGTCGAACTGGTCGAGGATCGTCTGAACGACGACCTCGACGTTGCATCCTTGGCGCGGGAACTCGGCACGACGGAGTACCACCTCCGGCGGATGTTCTCGTCGCTCGCTGGGATGCCGCTGTCGGATTACATCCGGCGTCGCCGAATGTCAGTCGCGGCAGCGGATGTTCTCGGAGACGACGACCTGCTGAGCATCGCGGTGCGGTATGGCTACGGCTCAACCGAGGCATTCGGCCGAGCGTTCCGATCAGTGCACGGCGTCAGCGTCGGCAGTGTCAAGCGAAATGGCGGCCCCCTTCGAACGCAACCGCAACTCAGGTTCCGCCTGACTGTAGAAGGGAACATCACCATGGACACCCGAATCATCGACCGGCCGGCGTTTCTCCTCGTCGGCCACGCCGCCCGCGTGCCCCTCATTCACGAGGGCATCAATCCGCACATCCAATCCCATATCGCCTCCCTGCCGGCGGCAGAGCACGCGCGCCTCAAAGCCCTAAGCGATGCCGAACCGGCCGGCCTGCTCCAGGTCAGCGCCGACGTCGACCCGGACTACACCGAGGGAAGCGAACTGACCTACCTGCATGGAGTAGCTGTCACGGGCACGGCTCCGGTGGCGGACGATCTCGACACGATCGAGGTTCCGGCCGGCACGTGGGCGGTGTTCCACACCGAGGGCGAGTACCCGGCTGCGCTGCAGGAGGCATGGGCTGCGACCGCGACGGACTGGTTCCCGTCGAACCCCTGGCGGCTCCGGCCTGGGCCGTCCATCGTCGCCGTACTCGACCGTGCCGATGACTTCAGCACAGCCACCTGCGAGCTCTGGCTCCCCGTCGAGCGCGCCTGATCAAGCGGGCCTGTCGGCCGTGAGGCCCCTGGGGGCCCGCGCCCGCTGGGGATCGTCTACTGGGACAGCCTGCGGGTTGTCGAGCGCGGCACATGCGCTTCTCGGGGACAATCTATTTGGCGGAGATGGCGGATAATCTGCTGACGAGAATGTGCGAGAACACGCTGTGTAAGGACAATCTGCTGAAGTGGTCGACAGCTGTGTCGACCGTCGGGTCGACCGTCGCCATAGATTGTCTTTCCGCCGCACAGGTTGTCCGCTTCGGCGCGCTCAGTCAATCTATGTGGCGGGACCGCACTCAGGCCGCTGGGGACTGGCTGATTGCGTCGTACTGGACGGTCAGCGGCGTTGGCTTGAATCCCTTGATGATCAACCAGATGCCGAGAGACAGTTCGAACAGAGCGACGGGCAGAGCAGCGAGAACGGCGATCGGGGACACGTTCGAGTAGGCGCCGAAGAAGACAGCGATGTCGGAAACGAGGAGCAACGGTGCACCGATGAATGCGACGATCGGCCAGATGCGAGGAACAAGGGCGGACTTGTACAGCAAGTAGCCGAGAAGCAGGTCACAGGCGACGGGCATCAGGCTTCCGGAGAGCAGGAACGTCCAGTTGTAGTTGGCGAGCAGGCTGTGGCCCATTGTGGTCAGCGCCCCTCGGTTCGTCCCGGCGAGGTCGTGTCGCAGCGTTGTCATCGTGAGCAGGTTGACGACGCTGACGAAGATCAGGCATGTTTCCAGGAGCCGCGCGGCAACCAAACCCAGGGCCGCCGTTTGGTTGATTCGCTTGGTGAGCGGGTACAGCACTACGGCAGTGCTGATGCCGGCCAAGCCGACAATGATTTCGGACAGAACCCCCCACTGCAATGCGGATGTGCTTCCGGATCCGAGGATGAAGGCGTCGACATTGTCCTTGATGGGCTTGTAGAGCGCGAGGGTGGGGATCGAGACGAAGGTGAGCACGTACAGTATGCCGACGGTCAGGGAGATCCGCCTCGTCGGGCGCATTCGGCGCCGCAGAGTGGGAACTCTCACCGGAGGGGTGATGTCGGTGTTGGCGGCCATGGTGTGCTCCTTAGAAGGTGCGTTGGCGCTAATTGTGGTGAATCGTGCTGCGGAGTCGGCCCGATGATGCTCGGGACCTCAGCGGTGGGCGGGCGTTCGGTGCCGCCCCGCGTCCATGCGGAGGGGTGGGTAGTGGTCGATCTTCAAGAAGTAAGCGCTCACCCGGTAACCCAGCCGTTCATGCCCGTGAGCATCTCGCAAATACCGAGGGGGTTGCCCGGCCGTTGGGAGCTTCCGTGCCGGTGCTGGCAACGTTATCCTGTTGTAGGTGACATGGCAATGAAAACATGTCGCAAATGACAGGAGACTTGTACCTATGGCCGAGTGGGGCTTTCTGACGAATCACTTGCATGCGCTCTACTGCGTCGCACGCCACCCCGGAATTCGGATCCGGGAGATCGCCGAAAGCGTAGGTGTCCAGGAGCGTGCGGCACACCGCATCGTGGCGGATTTAGTCGAAAGCGGATACCTGACTCGCCGTCGCGTAGGGAGTCGCAATTTCTACGAACTGCATCCGAACCAGCCGATCCGCCGGGAGGGGCTGGACGAAGTCGCCGTCGGTGAGATTCTCGACGTCCTCCTCAAACGGAAGTAAGACGGGACCAGGCTCATCCGGAGTCTCCGCTCTTAGCTCAGGCAGAGTGTGTGAACGGGGTTCGCCGAAGCGCTGCGAGGCCCGCTCCATCCGCCGTCGGTCCTCTTTGTCGTGATTTGCGCACGGCGCTGACGTGCAACACCGGGACCCGGGCCCGGACAGGGCGGGCTGGTCGCAGGGGTCGGTGCTGCACGTCCCAACATTCGGAGCGGCCAAGCTGGTGGAGGAGGGATTCTTCAACGGCGCCAGCCGATTTGCCATCGGCGCTCTCTCGGCACCACCGCGATTGTGTAACGTGTGACCCGTTTTAGAACGTGAACCCACGACTCCCTACCAACACCAACACGACCGTTGTATTCAGGGAACGGCAGGCATTCGCACGGTCACCTGGCCGCCACCGTCCGGGCCGTCGTTCGTCGCCGTCACGACTCCACCGTGGCGGGTGACAACCTCCAAGACGAGCGCGAGACCGAGCCCGTAGTGTCGCCGGCTGGTGTGCTCGTCTGACTCTGCGCGCGCTGAAGCGAAGCGTTCGAACACCCGCCTTTCGGAGCCGACGGTGAAACCGGGTCCGTCGTCGCTGACGGCGACGACCACTTCGTCGTGTTCGCGCGTGCATTCGATGGTGACAGTGGATGCCGCGTGGTCAACGGCGTTGTCGACGAGGGCGACGATCATTCTGCGCAGCGAGACACTGGCGCCGGCCACGATCGGGTTCCCCGTGTGTGACGCCGTGACGGCGACGCCGCGCTCGTGCGCGCGCCCTTGAATGGCGGCAGCGACGGTGGCTGCCAGCTCGCCGAGGTCGACGCGCTCGCTCTCGGCGTCTTGCCGAGGGTCTGCTGCGGTCAGGAGGTCTTCGACGATCTCCGTCAGTGCTTTGCTGTCGTCGACGAGTTCGTCTGCCCCGGTGATCACTGGTTGGGGGATGGGTGAATCGGAACCTCGAATGCGGCGGCGTAACAACTGGGCGCGGGTGCTCAGCAAGGTCAACGGGGTTCGCAGTTCGTGGCTGGCATCGGCGACGAAGCGTCGTTGTAGAGCTAGCGCGTCGGCGAGCGGACGCATTGCCCGTCGGGCGATGAACACTCCGACACCTGCGGCTAGTACGGCGGCGATTGCCCCTGAGATAACCAGCGCAACGAGGAGGCGTGTGAGTTCTTCCTTCTGCTCACCAAGCCCGTATGAGATCTGCACGACCTTGCCCCGCCGGACGTCGGTCTGGGTTAGATAGCTCTGGCCGCCTGCGTCGATCGACTCGGATTCGGGGGGTCCGCCCCGGGCTACGCGAGCGATTGCGGCTTCGTCCGGAAGTCCGGCGGGCATTCTTGGTGAGCTTTGCCTGCCTTGCCCCGGATCTCCATCATTCTCAGGCGCCGTGCTGCTGTTGTCGCCAGTCAGGGGGACGACCGTGATCAGGAGATTGCTGGGCGCGTCATGGACTGAGTCGATCATCGATGCGTCGGCGAGTGTGCGTTTGGCAGCTTCAGCTTGGCCGGTGGAAACCACGACGACTATGACCACGCCAAGCAGCGCGAACAGGACGAGGATGATCGCGGCGAATTGGATGGCGAGGCGTCTGGCCGCGGTACGCATCTCCTGGTCGTCGGAGGCGGTCATCCCAGCCCGCCCATCCGATAACCGAGGCCGCGCACCGTTTCAATCAGGGACCAGCCGAGCTTCTTGCGCAGATGGTGCACGTACGTATCGACGACGCCAGGATCGTCGGCATCGGCGAACACCGTGTCAAGGAGCATGGCGCGCGAGAAGACCTGTGTGGGTCGGCGACCGAGCTGCTCGAGAAGTGCGGACTCGCGCTCGGATAGGACGGTGCGTTCGTCTGTGTCGAGAATGACCGTTCGGTTGCCGGTATCGAGAATGCCGCCGGCAAACCGAATCGACGGAGCAGTGACCGTTCCGCGTCGACGCAGGACCCGCAAACGGGCGAAAAGCTCGTCGATATCGAACGGCTTGGCCATATAGTCCTCAGCGCCGCTATCCAACCCTTCGACACGGTGGGCTGGGTTGCCGAGCGCCGAAAGCACAAGGACTGGAGAAGTAATTCCCTGCTGTCGGATACTCCGCAGGACATCCAATCCGTCCAGAACCGGCAGACCCCGGTCGAGGAGCACGACGTCGAATGGTTGTGTCAGACCCAGGTGTAAGGCTTTTTGGCCGTCGCTCGCGACGGTCACCTCGTATCCCTCTGACTCGAGGAGTTCGGTGAGCATCCCGGCGAGTTCGAGATCGTCCTCGGCGACGAGTACGCGCGGTTTTGTCGCCACAGTCACAGCATAGGCGGGTGCGCCGTCGGGTTCGCGTGACATTGTCACCTCGTAGACCGAAACTCGCACACTCGAAGTGATCCAAGCCCTCGCGCCGTTGCCTCGTGACATGCGAACGGAAGGCCGCGCGATCCGTATCTTCGACGATCTCTTCGACAATCAAGTTCGAATCCCGGATACCCCGTGTTTAGCCGGACCCAGGACACACGGTCGAAGGACTCCCCGGTATGAACGAACCGGCAGGAGAGATCGTCATGAAGATAGCCACCCCAGTCACTCCGCCGATGATCATCGATCGCTGACATTGGGCCACTCAGAAGCGCAACAGCAGTCACATCCCAGGCGACAGGCTCCCGACGACACACCCAGTGATTCCGCTTGGCAAAGCCCTCGCCCACCACTTTGACAACACGCGCTAGAGGTCAAACCTCACCTGTAGCTCGTCAGGTCTCTCCTTGCAGCGCAGCCGATCTCATGGCAGATAGACCGGTCGGGGGCGTCGGAGATCGGCAGGATCAGCCCGGGTGCGTCAACAACCTGAAGGGTCTATTTGAGCCGCCGGTGGCGGCGCTGTCCTTGCCGGTTTGTGTGTCTTTCCGCCGCCCGATCGTAGCTCGTTCCCGCGGCTTCCGTGCCGGGCTTTCGCGGCATATCCTCACTCGCTTACGCTCCCTCCGGTATTCCACGGTCCAGGCACTTACGCCCCTCCCTCTCGCCACAGATCTCCCCGCCGGAAAGGCAAACAAAACGATTGACCAAGGGGAGTGATCATCATGCGGGTATTCGTCATCGATACGAGAAACATGGGTCCGGAACTGCAGGGCGGACTGATCGGGGTGGTCGGCTCAACGAGCCCGTCGGCGGAGGAGAAGCGGCAGTGCGTCGAGATGGTGAGCCGGTATGCCGTGGATGGGTGGGCGATCGCCGCGGATCCGCGCACTCCGATCGGCCGGCTCGCCGCTCTGACGGCCGAGACGGCGTGTGTACGGTTCCTGGCCTTCAACCGGGTAGCCCAGCGGGGAGGTCCGATCGTCGGGCCGTCGATGGTTGGGTTTCCGGCCCACGAAGTGTCCTGATCGTGCATAGGAGAAGCGGGCCCTGTGTGCACGGGGCCCGCTTCGTCCGGTGGTGGTCAGTCGACTGCCCCAGGTTGCGCGCCGAGTGAAGCAAGGTCTCCGTCAGCTTCGGTGGTCTTGTTGACGCTCACGATCTGCTCGACGTCGCTGAGGCTGTACCCCCAGCTCGCGAGCAGGGTGAAGTAGTCGGCGTCGGTGGATGTCGGGTACCGCCAGGTCTGCTTGCTGGTGACGGATTCGCACGCTCCGAGCACGACCGCGAGGGCGACGTGCTGAGCTTTGGCCGGGGTCTGCTCGATCAATGCCGTGAGCTTGTCGTTCTCGAAGTGGCCGGACGGCTCCATTCCGAGTAGTCGGTGGGCGAGATCGTTCCCGTCTCGGGTGGCGGAGCTGATCGCCTGCCTGTGGATGGTGAGTCCCTTGGCGATCGCGATCGCCGCGTCCTTGGGGAGGGTTTTGCGGGAGAGGAGCGTGGTGAGCCATTCCCGGCGGACGATCTCGGCGGATCCCCACGCCTTGTTGTTGGCGATCAGGGTGCGCCGCTCGGCCTTCTCCTCGTCCGTCATCTGGCCGGACTTGGACTGGGTACCGCCGTAGCTGTGGAACCCAGCCGCCTTCGCGTTCTGGACGAAGTAAGTGACGTTTGCGTCACCGTCGGCGTAGACGCGAACGTGGGCGGCGCGGCCTCCCAAATTCTCAATGTTCTCGACGGTGACCCGCTGGTCGTCGGCGGTGAGCAGTTCGCTAATGCGGGTGTAGGTGGTGTCGTAGTAGCCGGGATCGCTGTCGAGGATCAGGTAGCCGCGTCCCACCAGGTCGCCTTCCGTATCCGCCTTGGCCTTGGCCCGCGCTTTCTCGTCACGTGCCCTCTGCGCCGCGTGCGCGAACTGGGCCGGATCCGTGGTCGCGACGCGGATCAGGTCGGCGCGGAGCTCGTCGTCGACGTCGAACTCGATCAGCACCGCCGCCTGGTCCAGGGTCAGCTGGTGCTCGTGGATTGCGCTCGCCGCAACCTCGTTCTCGACCACCGCCAGGGCAGTCTTGACCTCCTTCGGCTTGGTTCCGGTCCGTCTGGCGATTGCCGTGACGGTGAGTCCTTCGAAGGCGAGTTGCTGGAACGCGGCGGCACGGTCGCCGTCGGTGAGGGCTTCGCGCTGATCGTTCTCGACCATCTGTTGCACGATCCGTTCCGCTGTCACGTCTTCGGTGTCCACGAGGTAGACGGGGATGGTGGCGAGTCCTGCCTCGCGGGCGGCGAAGACCCGACGCTGTCCCGCACGCACGGTGACGATGCCCTGGTCGTCGAGATGTCCGAGCACCGGCGTGAGGACTCCGTTCTCGCGGATGCTCTGCACGAACGCGGGTGTGATGGGTGCGGAGGGCCGCACGTTGGTTTCGATGGTCAGGGTGTGCGGGTCGAGGTGTTCAATGGTGCCCGCAACCGCAGTGGTGGTGTCGCTCATTTCGTCTCTCCGATCAACTGTTCTTGTTCGCCTGTCTGGCAAGGGGATCGATCGAGAGCGGGAGCGGGCGGAGTGCCGGGACGTGGAATACCGGAGGGAGCGTAAGCGAGTGAGGATATGCCGCGAAAGCCCGGAACGCAGCCCGTGGGAGCGAACTACGATCGGTTGGCCAGGCAGGCGGAAAGCTAGCGGGCGCCGTGCCGCTTGCGGCTCCACTCGGTCATTGCTTGACGTGAACCGAGCACGCGCCGACCTAACGCTCGTACGGGTGGGTATGCCAGTGTCGGATGGCTCGCGCCAACGATACGGCGGCGATTTTGATTGCCGGAAGCAACCGTTAGCTGTCCACTCATCGCGATGAATAGGCCGCGCATCCCGCCCCCCGCGAGATACGCGGCAACCCGCCACCGGGAATGCAGGGAGCTGGCCTGCGTCTTACGCAGGTATAGCCTGCTCGTCCAGTGACGTCACTCGGCGACACCGTCGGGCTCTGCCAGGTATGCGTCTTGCGCCCTATCGAAACGGTTGGGATCAGTCTCGGGGGAGCGGTCGAGCATCGCCCGGAGAGCGGTTGCACGTGCCATCTTTCGTTCTGGCGTCTCCCTGCCGAGGGATTCAATACGGTCGTACATATGTCGCCTCAGTTCTTGGCGCGATTGGCTGGTCCGGCTCTGGCTGCCTGCCGCCGGCAGCTGCCCTTCAAGGCCTCGCTAGGGGCCCAGACAAGACCCTGGCACGGGTCGAAGTTCCCTCGAGGAGTCGCGCATCAGTTGCGGATCAGAACTTTGAGGGCGTCGTGCTCTGCGGCGTTTCCGAACACGTCGTAGGCGTCCTCAACATCGTCGAACGTGAATTTGTGGGTGACAAAAGCCTGTGCAGGCAGGGCCCTCTGGGCGACGAGCTCGGTCGCTGAAACCGGTCCCAACCGCGGCACACAGCTACCTTTCTTCGCGGTCATCCTGCGGTTGCGCCGGTGTGTCCCATCCGCTGCGCAATCAGTAGGGCGATGCCAAGCCCTTCCCCCCAGTCGCGCGCCCGGGCAGCTTCACCGCCCTCCAGATGTGTTGCTTTGTTCACGAGGAAGCTCTCGGGGCCCTGCAAGCGGGTCGATCCGAGGGAGCGTAATGATTTGTCGATCTTTGCACCGGCGGAGCCGCTCAGCATTTTGGCGATGTCCGCACGGGTGTCGAAGGCGGCGAACCGGGGTGCGACGTCGACGCAGCTTTCGACCCATTCGCGCATCCCGATGCCTTGTGCGTTCGGCTCGAGGGTGAGGTGTTTATCGGGATCGTCGGCCCATTGGCCGGCTTCCATGCGCGACGCGGGTCGGCTCAGACCGTGGACGTGGGTGGGTGCGCCGGCGATCAGGAGGTCGACATCCGCGGTCGACTCGGGCGCGTCCGAGACGGGCAGGAGCACGACTTCCATCGTCTCGCGAAGCCCCTCCGCGATCGCTTCAGCAACAATCCGGGTGTTGCCGAACATTGACTCGTAGACGATCATTGCCTTCATTTCGTCGCTTTCTCTTGTTTCGGGTGAACCACGAGCACTGGGCAGGTCGCATGGGCAGCACAGGCCGAGCTGACCGAGCCGAGTAGAAGGCCGGCGAAGCCGCCGAGACCGCGGCTGCCGACGACGAGCATTTCGGCTCCGGTGCTTTCGTTGAGCAACTGACGTGTGGGTGAACCTTCGCGAACAACACTCGAATACCAGTCAGGGGGCTGTCCGCCAAACACGGCGTCGGCAGCGTCGGAAGCGATGCTCTTCGCGTCGTTTTCGGGCGACCAGCCGTTGTTCTGATAGCCGGGCCAGGATTGCGGGAACTGCCACACCGTCACCCCGACAAGGTTGCAGTGCAAGCCTTCGGCGATGTGTGCTGCCCTGCGGAGCGCGCTGATCGACGTGGCGGATCCGTCGACGCCGACCACGATGCGGCCTCCGGAGTGGATCCGGTCGTCGAGTTGCGGTTCACGTGAGGGGTTGTCGTTCATGGTTCAAGCCTCCCGTGGTTCATGCGTTTGCTGCAGGGTCAAAGGTCACTCGGTACGTCAGTACCGGTCGGGCTCGGGTAGCCGCATGAAGGTGCGGCCGGTGATCGAGTCGGGTTCGATCCGCACGTAGCGGAACTTCAGGGTGGGGATCCACGGTGTGAGGGGAGCGCGATCGGCCTCGTCGATCTCGGCCTGCAACTCCAGTTGCCGCGCGCGCCCCTTGACGACGACGCTCCAGGCGTTGTCGGCGGTGTTCGCGTCGGTTTCGAAGGCGACCTGGTCGTGCACGGTGAGCGCGAGGAGCTTCGTTCCTGGGGCGGTGCGGAGCAGGAGGGTGCTCCCGTCGGCATAGAAGTTCACGGGGAAGATGTCGACGTCTCCGTGCACGTCGATTGCCAGGCGCCCGAGACTGGTCTCCTTCAGCCGTTCCCAGCATTCTGCGGTGTCCAAGTCGCGGACGACTTCATCATCGGATGGCATGATGTGTCCCTTCCTTCTGTATGTCGTCGGATTCGGCGGCACGGCCGGTACGTGCGGGTTCTGGTGCGTGAACGACGATCGCGGGCGAGGTCAGGTTGAGGAGTACGTCGTAGGCGACGGACCCCAGGGTGCCGGGCTGGGCTCCCGGCCGGCGGGAGTCGCCGATGATCAGCAGCTCGGCGGTTCTGGCCAGTTCGTTGAGCGCAGCACCGGCGGGCCGGCGGACGACCCGACTGCGGATGATGGTCTTTGGGCAGCGTTCGCGCACCCGTTCGACGGCCGTTGCGAGGGTCTTTCGGGCGGCGTCGTCGGTCCACTCTTGCCAGTCGTGGCGTTCTTCGCTGTCGGTGCTGCTCCATGGCAGTTGCGTCGACGCCCTCACCAGGGTGAGTTCTGCGCCGCGGCGCACGGCCTCCTCGGCGGCGCAATCGATCGCCGCGATTCCTGCGGGCGTTTCATCGACGCCGGCGACGACCCCGCGGCGGAACCGTACGGCGGATTCGGGGATGATGGCGATGGATCCGGATGCGAGATTCGCGAGCTGGAGACTGCGGGAGCCGAAGGCGCGCCCGTAGTGGAAGCCTGACTTGTGGGTGCCGACAGCGATCAGAGTGTCGGCGGTCGACAAACGCGACAGCTCCCACATGGGGCTGCCCTCGAGCAGCAGCGCACTGACGGCGAGATCTTCCTCGAGGCTCAATGCGTACGCGAGGTCGGTCTCGAGCAGCCGTTCAGCCGACGTGCTGACTTCGCTCACCATTCGGTCGCTGATGGTGCCCCATTCGTCGTCCACGACGTGGACGAGCACGAGTTGGGCCCCCCAGGAGACAGCTTCTCCCGCCGCCCAGCGGACGGCGGCACGACTCGGAACGGATCCGTCCACCGCGGCAATGATCGTGTCCATGCTCACCAGTCCTCCTCGATGCTGTCGTCGACTTCGTTGGTGACGAAGTCGTAGTCGTCTCCGACGACGATCACCGGACTGGTGATGTTCGTCAGCACGTCGTGGCTGACCGAGCCGAGCATTGCCGACCGGATGCGGCCTCGTCCTCGACTGCCCACGACGAGCAGTCGGGCGCGGCTGGCGCGCTCCACCAGCGCGTGCGCGGCGTTCAGTCGCACGATCTCCGGCACGATGCGCACCGCCTCGGTCGGCCCGAGTTCATGGATCGCGTCGAGCACGATCTGCTGTTCAGCGTCTTCGAACCGAGGGTCCGGATGGATGTCGGGAGTGAGATCTCGTCGCAGAACGGGTGGGACGCTCCAGGCATGCAGTGCGATGACATCGTCGTCGGCCCAGCTCGCCTCCCGCACCCCGAGCGCCAGGGCGCTCATTGCCTCGGCAGATGCGTCGATTCCGACGACCACGTCGTGGCGTTCAGTGTGGCCGAGGTCGGGGATCACGGCGACGGGACATCCGGCTTTGCCCGCGACGGTCAGCGGTAGCGTGCCGATGCGTGGACCCGCCCGGCCGGGCGTCTTGTCCGTGCCGACGACAAGGAGAGCCGCGTCCATGCTGCGGCGGATGAGTTCATGGGCAGGGCGCCCGTCGCTCCAGCGGGTCGTGAGATCGAGCCCCGGATGTCGGCCGCGGACCGCCGCCTCAATCCGGGTGAGGATGAGGCTGGCGTTGGCGACAGGATCGAAACGCGGTCCGTACAGGGCGGCGCCGAACGCGAGATCGACCACGCAGAGGATCTCGAGCCGACCTCCTCGCGTTGCCACTCGGTCCGCCGCCCAGTCGAGAGCCCGCATCGCCGACGCCGACCCATCGACTCCGACGACCGTTGTTCTGTTCACCACGTCGTGTTGACCCGTCATCCCTTGAGTGTCTCCTCGCCGTTCACCGTGGCGAAGTGCCGAAAGTCCCGCGGGACTTTCGCCCTCGATGCACCGCCGCCGGCGGTGTTGACTCGGGTGCGTCGAAGGGAGGCCGTCATGGGTGATCGGATGCGGGCGTGGGCGGCCGGCGAGAACGCCGGCACGATCGAGCAGGTGGAGCGGGACCGTCCCGTTCCCGCGGGTGACGAGGTGCTCGTGGAGATCATGGTGTGCGGGATCTGCCGCACCGACCTCCATGTCGTCGATCACGACATCCCGGTGCACCGGCCGGGCGTCGTTCCGGGCCATCAAGCGATCGGCCGGGTGGTCGGTACGGGCGCCGTGGTGTCCACGCTGGTGGACGGCGACCTGGTGGGCATCGCCTGGCTCCGGCGCACCTGCGGTGTGTGTGAGTGGTGCCGTGCGGGCGCGGAGAATCTTTGCCCTCGGTCCGAGTACACCGGTTGGGATGCCGACGGCGGGTTCGCTGAGTACGCGACCGTACCCGAGGCCTACGCCTACCCGCTGCCCTCCGATGTCGATCTGGTCGAGCTCGCACCTCTGCTGTGCGCCGGCATCATTGGGTTCCGCGCCCTGCACCGGGCTAATCTGCCCGCGGGGGGAGTGCTCGGCATCTACGGGTTCGGTTCCAGCGCGCACGTGACCGCCCAGCTGGCAATGGCGGCCGGAGCCCGTGTCTTCGCCATGACGCGCGGTGAGCAGAACCGGGAGCTCGCCCGCACGTTGGGGGTCGCCTTCGTCGGCGCCGAGGCCGAGCAACCGCCGGAACCGCTGGACTCCGCGATTGTCTTCGCCCCGGCCGGAGGGCTCGTACCCGTCGCGCTGGCCGCGACGAAGCCGGGCGGCACCGTCGCGCTCGCCGGCATCCACATGACGGACATTCCGCAGCTCGACTACTCGTCGACACTGTTCCACGAACGCGACCTGCGAACCGTCACCGCGAACACGCGGGAGGACGGTGCGCGGTTTCTCCGCGCGGCCCGGAATCTGGGCCTGCGGCCGACTGTCACCCCGGTCGACTTCAATCGTCTTGCCGACGCGCTGACGGACCTGCGCGCGGGGCACGTGTCAGGGTCGATGGTGCTTAAAGTCCGCCCATAGCAACGTGACCTGGCGTGGCTAGACTTCGAGCAAATGCGTACCCACCTTTTGTTGAGACCTGGCCGCTCTCCCCGCGACCGGCGAACGGACAGGACTGCTGGTGCCTGACGACGACGCGATCACGTTTCCTGATGCGCCGCGGGGTGAACTGGACCGCGCCCTGCAGGACTTGGTCGAGCGTGCCCGCGAGGTGATGAAGACTCAGGGGCGGCTGCGGGCCCTCGTGCGCGCGAATCAGGCTGTGGTTTCGCATCTCGACCTGCCGACGGTGCTGCGCACGATCATCGACGCCGCCGTTGAGTTAGTGGGGGCACGATACGGGGCGCTCGGCGTGATCGCCCAGCAGGGCGGTCTGGAACAGTTCATCCACGTTGGGATGAGCCCGCGGGAGGTCGATCAGATCGGCCATCTCCCCGAAGGGCATGGCTTGCTTGGTGCGCTGATCGACGACCCCAGACCCATCCGGCTCGACGATATCGCCGCCGACAGCAGGTCGGCCGGTTTCCCTGTCGGGCACCCGGCCATGGATTCGTTTCTTGGGGTGCCGATCCGGGTGCGCGATTCCGTCTACGGCAACCTCTACCTGACCAATCACATCGACGGCAGTTTCACGCACGAGGACGAGCAGCTGGTCAAAGCGTTGGCCGGCACCGC
Organism: Leifsonia poae; assembly: GCF_027921845.1. Taxonomy (GTDB): domain Bacteria; phylum Actinomycetota; class Actinomycetes; order Actinomycetales; family Microbacteriaceae; genus Leifsonia; species Leifsonia poae. Next base: position 29,359 of record NZ_BSEN01000009.1, on the reverse strand, counting down.
AGGGTTCGCGATCGACAATGCTCGACTTTTCGCCGAGACGGAGGCCCGGCAGGCGTGGAGCGCAGCGTCCGCCGAGGTTACGTCGGCGCTCCTCTCCGGCGACGCCGGGGACGCCCTCGTTGAACTGGTCGAGCATGTGGAGCGACTCACCACTTCCGATCTGGTGTGCGTGCTCACCGCGGAGCCATCGGCCGAGCGGGTCACCGTCATCCTTGCGCGTGGTCGACACGGTGTGGGGCTGGATGGTGCGGAGCGCCCGCTGGACAGCGTCCTCCTTCGCGGAGCGCTCGAGAGCGCGCAGCCGCAACGAGTCGACGCCCTCGACGGTGACGCCTTCTCCGACGCCGACTGGCGGCCGGGCGGCGCCATCATCGTGCCCTTGCCGGCCGCGGGAGCGGCGACCTCCGTGCTCCTCGCCATGCGCACGCGAGGTGCTCCCGGCTACTCCACCTTCGAACTCGAACGCGTTGCCGACATCGCCGGGCAGGCGGGGCTCGCGATGGAACTGGCGGCCGCACGCGCCGATCGGCAACGCATGCTGCTGCTGGAGGATCGCACCCGCATCGCGCGAGACCTCCACGATCACGTGATCCAACAGCTGTTCGCCGCCGGCCTGGACCTGCAGAGCATCCAGGCAGAGGCCGGGCGCGGCCGGGTCGCCGACCGGATCGAGACGACCGTTGGCACGCTCGACGCCGCGATCACCCAGATCCGCACCATCATCTTCGCCCTGTCGCACCGCGCAGACACTGACAACGCGAACAGTCTGCGTCATCAGCTGATTGACCTCGCCGACCAGCTGAGCCCCGGCCTCGCCCAGCCCGCGACGCTCGCCTTCAGCGGCCCCCTCGACCTGGTGGTCGACGGTGAAATCGCCGACGATGTCGTCGCGTTCGTGCGGGAAGCGCTGACCAATGTCGCACGGCACGCGCACGCCGAAACAGCCGCGGTCATGGTTGACGCGACCGCGGGCGAGGTCATGGTGGTCATCGAGGACGACGGGGTCGGGATCGGCGACGCCACCCGGCGCAGCGGGCTGCGCAACGGGGCGGAGCGTGCCGAACGCCATGGCGGAACCCTCGAGATCGATTCGGATTCGCACGGCACCCGACTCACCTGGTCGGTACCGTTGCGGCGAAAGGAATGAACGTCGCATGACCGCCTCGCTGATCCGTGTGTTCCTGCTCGATGACCACGAAGTCGTCCGACGGGGTATCGCCGCGCTCCTCGACGCGGAACCCGACATCGAGGTGGTGGGTGAGGCGTCTACCGCTCGGGAAGCGCGAGCACGCATCCCAGCCACCATGCCGGATGTGGCCGTGCTCGACGTGCGCCTTCCGGATGGCAGCGGCATCGACGTCTGCCGTGACGTGCGGCAATCAAGTCCACAGGTGGCGTGCTTGATGCTCACTGCCTACGATGACGAGGAGGCGTTGCGATCCGCCGTGATCGCCGGAGCCGCCGGTTACGTGATCAAGGACATTCGGGCGTCGAAGCTGCTCGAGGCGGTGCGCGCAGCTGCCGCCGGAAAACAGCTGATCGACCCATCGGTGAGCAGCAAGATGGTCGCACAGCTCAAGCGGTCGCAGCACGACCCCACGTTCGACAGTCTCGGGCTCCGCGAGCACCAGATTCTCGCGCTGATCGCCGACGGGCTCACCAACCGACAGATCGCCGAGCGACTGGGGCTCGCCGAGAAGACGGTGAAGAACTACGTCAGTTCGCTGCTCGCCAAGCTCGGTCTCGAACACCGCACCCAGGCGGCGATCCTGCATCTGGAGCACAAGGCATCCCCACAGACGCCGTAGCGGCGCGGATCCCGTAGGACTTTGGACACTGCTCACGCCGACGCATCCGTCGCACACTGACCTCACTGGTTGTCAGAGCATCGGAGGTCGTGGTGAACGAGAGCATCGTCGTCGCGGTGGATGGAGACCTCGCGCATCGAGCACCGATCGCGTGGGCCGTCGAGCGCGCGCTTCACACGGACGCCCGGATCGAGTTGCTCACCGTGATCGAGCGTTCCTGGGGAGACCACGATCCGGGCCCCGGCCGCCTTCTCACCGCGGCGGCGCAAGCCTTGCTGGACAACGCGGTCCGGTATGCGCGGCGCCGACTCGACACCGTCCCCGAGGGGCGAACCGAGCTGACGACGCGGTGGGCGTACGGCCACGTTGCCGATGAACTCGATCGAACCTCCTACGACACGGACATGCTCGTGATCGGCGCGCGTCGCACCCGTGACGTGGCCGATGCCTTCCATGGCAGCCTGGCCCTGCGGGTCGCGTCGACTGCGGCCTGCACGGTCGTCGTCGTGCCCCATGACTGGGCAGGTGCGGGCGACGGGATCGTTGTGGGTGTCGACGGCGATCTGCCCGCCGAGACCGCTCTGTGGTTCGCCGCCGACGAAGCCGTCGCTCACCGGCAATCGTTGACCATTGTCTGCGGCGGGTACAGTTCCAACCCGCTCCTCGCCGGGCTCGTACCCGAGAGATCGTTGGGCGACCGACGCCAGCACATCATGGAGGCCGCAGCCGAATCCGTGCGGCAGTCCTATCCCGGACTGCGGGTGGACAAGCGAATCATCGAAGCGTCGCCGCCGGTCGCTCTGATCAACGCGTCGGTCGGACGGCGGCTGCTCGTGGTCGGCAGCCGCGGCCGACACGGAGCAAAGCGAGTGCTCCTCGGTTCGGTCGGCCACGATGTCCTCCTCAACCTGAGCTGTCCTGTCGCCGTCGTGCGAAACCGATCAATGGGTGAGGAACGCACCGATGACTGAGCGAACCGTCGTCTGTTGGAACGGAAGCCCCGCGGCCGATGCCGCATTGTCCTGGGGAAGCGCGCGGGAAGCGCTCCACGGTGGCACGGTCACCGTTATAGACGTGGTCGACGCTGGAACGTACTTGGGTGACGACGACGCGTTCGACCGCGCGTTCGAAGCCCAAGAGGTTGAGCTCGAGGGAGCGATCAGGCGTGTGCGCACGACCTGGCCCAACGTCGACGTGCGCAGCGCAGTGGTGAAGGGTGACCCCGTGGAGTTGCTGTTTGCCGAGACGGGACCGAACGTCCTGGTCATCGTCGGGACGAAACGGAGGACGGCGCCACGCGCCCGCTACGGGTGGTCGTTCGGTGCGCGCCTGGCCGCCGGTGCGTCCGGCCCCGTCGCGATCGTGCCGCAAAGTGTTCCTGACGAGCCCCCACGAACGGGGATTGTGGTTGGCGTCGACGGCACACCGGTTGGCGATCGTGCCCTTGACTTCGCGGCACGGGAAGCCTCGCTCCGCGGCGAACAGCTGACGATCGTTCACGCGTGGCAGGAGCCGTTGGCCTGGTATCCGACCGCGAAACCCGACGATGACTTCCTGGAAGCGATGCGCCGGGCACGTCGGGAACTGCTCGACGACCGCGTGCAGAGTATATCCGCGCACTATGCCAGTCTGACGGTTGAATCCATGTTGGTGCACGGTGAGCCCGTGATCGCGCTCCGGGACGCCGCCCGATCAGCATCGGCTCTGGTGGTCGGCAGTCGCCGCCTCGGCGATTGGAAGCGTGCGTGGCTCGGCTCGGTCTCTCACGGAATGATTCTTGAACTGGTCAGCCCGACCATCGTCGTTGGACCGGAGGAAGACCACGATGACTGATACAACCGCGAACGTACCCGTCGACCGAGCGCCCCGACCGCGATTAGACGAATGGAATCAGTCGACAAGTGAGGAGCACACGATGACGGAGCGAACCGTCGTCTGCTGGAACGCGACGATGGCAGCCGACGCGGCCCTGGCGTGGGCGGTCGAACGTGAGTCCGGACGCAACGGAACAATTACGATCATCGATGTTGTCGACAGTGGTGTGTATCTGGGCGACGTTGAGGCCCTCGACCCGGTGTACGAAGCGCAGGAGCAGGAACGTCTTGACGTGAGGATCGCGCAACTGCGCATCACCGCGCCGCAGCTGGCGGTGCGCAGCAGCGTGCTCGTTGCTGATCCGCTCGATGCGCTGTTCGCGGAAACGTCGCCGCGCACTCTCGTCGTGGTCGGCACCGAGCGTCGCACTGGCCCGCGTGCCCGCTTCGGCTGGTCGTTCGGGGCTCGGCTGGCGGCCGCGGCCAACGGTCCGGTCGCGATCGTCCCTGCGACCGACCCGGACGAGCCGCGGCGGGTTGGCATCGTCGTCGGCATCGACGGCACGAGTGTCGGCGACCATGCACTCGAGTTCGCGGCACGGGAGGCGTCGCGCCGTGGTGAACCGTTGACGATCGTGCATGCCTGGTTGGAGCCGTTGGCGTGGCAGCCGACCGCGGTCCCGGATGACGACTTCGTGGAATCCACCGATCGGGCGCGTCGCGAACTGCTCGACGACCGGGTGCGAACCGTGGGCCGGCGGCACGCCGGGCTGACGATCGAGTCGGTGCTGGTGCACGGTGAACCCGTCATCGCCCTGCGCGAGGCGGGAAGAACGGCTACCGCCGTCGTCGTCGGCAGCCGCCGGCTCGGTAGATGGAGACGCGCCTGGCTCGGCTCGGTCTCGCACGGAGTGATCCTCGAACTGGTGAGCCCGGTGATCGTCGTCGGCCCGGAAGGCGAGCATCATGACTGACACGCCGGTGAAGGAGCGCGTCAACATGGTGCTGGAACAGGATGTGCCCGTCCGGCTGATCTGGCACGGGACCCCGTTCTATGTCGACGAGACACCGATAGCTCTCGGACGCACCCAGCCCACGCCCGACGGGTCGCACCCGCACCCCGCCATCGTCACCGGCTGGCTGCTGCGTTGCTCTTCGGCGGCAGGGGAGGCCCACACCTTCGAGGTGAAAAGCTCCGGTGCCGCGCAGTGGAATCTCGCGTCGGTGCAGGGCTGAGCGTGGTGGTTCGCGAATCCGCTCCGGCCGCGACCACCGCACCGGACGCTCTCCGCGATGCTGCCGCGCGACCGCAAGGCGAGGTCCTCGAACGGGTGGGCTCCGGCCCGGAAGGGTTGTCGTCGTCGGAAGCGGCGGCACGCCTCGCGACCGTCGGCCCGAACGCGATCCGTGGCCACCGTGCCCGGCCGTGGCGTGTCCTTGGCCGTCAGCTTAAGAGCCCGATCCTGCTGCTCCTGCTCGTCACCGCGATCGTCTCGGCCTTCGTGGGGGACGCCGCGAACTCCGTCATCATCTTCGTCATCTTGGTCGTCAGTGTCGGACTCGGGTTCGTCAACGAGTTCCGTGCCGAACGGGCCGCCGACGCGTTGCACGACCGGGTGCGTTACAACGCGGTCGTAACGCGGGACGGTGCTCGCCGCAGTGTCGATGTCGTCGACCTTGTTCCAGGCGACGTGGTGGCGCTCGCCGTGGGCAGCGTCGTCCCCGCTGACATCCGGTTGCTCGTCGCCGACGACCTGCTCTGCGATGAGAGCATCGTCACTGGCGAATCGCTTCCGGTGGCCAAGAGTCCGCAGCCGACGCCCGCCGGGGCGGCACTCGGCGACCTCTCGAGCTGTGTCCTCATGGGAACCGTGGTGCAGTCGGGGGGAGGAACGGGCGTGGTGGTGGCGACCGGACCGAACACGGAGTTCGGCCGGATCGCCGTCGGACTCGGCACGCAGCAGCCGCAGACGGAGTTCCAGCGCGGTCTCGGTCGGTTCTCGCTTCTTCTGCTTGAGGTCGCTCTCGTGCTCACCACCGTGATTTTCGTCGCGAACCTGTTACTGCAGAGGCCTCTTATCGAGTCGTTGCTCTTCTCGCTGGCGATCGCGGTCGGAATAACCCCGCAACTTCTGCCGGCGGTCGTCAGCACGAGCCTGGCCACCGGTTCGCGTGCCCTCGCGAAGCGCCGCGTTCTGGTGAAACGGCTGGTCTGCATCGAGGATCTCGGCGATCTGGACATGCTGGTGACTGATAAGACCGGCACCCTCACCGAGGGGCGCATCAGTTTCACATCCGGTATAGCGGTCGACGGTGTCAGCACGAGCGGCGACGTCGTTGAACTGGGGCTTCTCGCCACGGAGACCGACTACTCCGTCGCGGGCCCATCGACCGTCGGGCTCAACGCGCTCGACACGTCCCTGTGGGAGAGCGACGTTGCCGGCGGATTCGACCCGGCGGGGCACCGCAAGCTCGCCACGCTGCCGTTCGACCATGAGCGCAGGATGACCAGCGTGCTCATTACCGGGGCCGACGGCCGAACCCGGCTGGTCAGCAAGGGAGCGCCCGAGGACCTGATGCGTCGCTGCGTCGCAATTCCTCCCGCGGCGCAGAGCGTGCTCGACACACAGTACGAGGCGGGCGCCCGGGTCGTGGCCGTTGCGGTGCGGGATGCCGTCCCTGGCTCTCGTCTCACACCGGACGACGAGCACGGGCTCACCCTCGTCGGTCTGCTGGTCTTCGTCGACCGGCCGAAAGCGGACGCAAGCGCTTCGCTGGAACGCCTCGCGGAGCTCGGAATCGCTGTCAAGATCGCGACAGGCGACAACGCGAAGGTCGCCGAGAAGGTCTGCGCCGACCTTGGCATGACGTCCGGCGGCACGCTGGTCGGTGACGACATCGATCGTCTGAACGATGACGAGCTCGCCGACGCCGCCAAGCAGGCGACCATCTTCGCCCGGGTTTCCCCCGAGCAGAAGGCGCGCATCATCACCCAACTCCGGCAGAAGGGGCGGGCAGTCGGCTTCCTCGGCGATGGGGTCAACGACGCCCTGGCCCTTCACAGGGCAGACATCGGCATCTCCGTCGAGTCTGCCGCCGACGTGGCGAAGGACGCGGCCGACGTGCTGCTTCTCGACAAGGACCTGAGCGTGCTGGCGGACGGTGTGATGGAGGGGCGCCGGATCTTCGCGAATACCATCAAATACGTGCTGATGGGGACGTCGAGCAACTTCGGGAACATGTTCAGCGCGTCGATCGCGTCGATCGTGCTGCCGTTCCTGCCGATGCTCCCCGGCCAGATCCTGCTGAACAACCTCCTCTACGACACCGGTCAGCTCGCCATCCCGACCGATCGCGTCGATCGGGAGCAACTGCAGGCGCCCGCGCATTGGGACATCGCGTACATCCGACGGTTCATGCTGCTGTTCGGCCCGATCAGTTCCCTCTTCGACTTCGCGACGTTCGCGCTGATGATCTTCGTGTTCAGCGCGGCCCCCGCGGAGTTCCGCACCGGCTGGTTCATCGAGTCGATCGCCACCCAGACCCTGATCATCTTCGCCATCCGCACCCGCCGGGTGCCGTTCTTCCGCAGCAGACCATCCCTCGCCCTAGTTCTTGCGTCGCTGAGCGTGGTGGCGGTGGGTGCGTGGTTGCCGTTCTCTCCGCTTGCCGGTGTGCTCGGCTTCGCGCCCATCCCGCTGCCGTTCCTGCTCGCGGTCGTCGGGATGATCGTGGCATACCTGGTGCTCGTCGAGTTCGCGAAGGCCTGGTTCTTCGCCCGCGCCGCCCAGCGGCCACCGAGCGCTGCACTGCGCCGGCGCGGGTACCAGCATCGGGTGGGGCGGCGTGCGGCGCGCTTCACGGCGAAGTCACCGCAAGCCGCGGGGTGACCACGGCGCTTCAGCTGCGGGCGATCTCGGTGACGTTGACCGTCTCGCCGAGGTCGGGAACATGAGCCGTCCAGCCGAGGGTGTTCTGGATGCGCCGGCGCAGCGCGTCGGACGCGTCGGGTTCGCCGTGGGTGACGAACGTGACCTTTGGGGGTGTCGGGGACGCCCGCAGCCAGTCCAGGATCTGCGATGCATCGGCGTGCGCCGACAGCGTCTGCAGGGTGAGGACCTCAGCGCGGATCGAGACATCCCTACCGTAGATGCGAAGTGTCCTTTCGCCGCGTTGCAGGGCTGCTCCTCGTGTCCCGCCGGCCTGGAAACCGGTGAGCACGATCGCGTTCCGCGGATCGGACCCGTAGGCGACAATGTGATGAAGAATCCGTCCGCCCTCGAGCATCCCGCTGGCGGAGATGATGACGGCGGGTCCGCCACGTAGGTTGAGGAGCTTGGACTCGTCGACCGTCCGCACCAATGTCGCCAGCGAGTACATGGCCTTGAACTCGTGGGAGGAAATGCGTTGCTCCTGCGGATAGCGCCCGTAAATGTCCGACGCGTTCACCGCCATCGGACTGTTGAGGTAGACGGGGACGTCCGGGATCTCGCCACGACGGCGAAGACGTGAGAGGTGCAGCAGCAGAGACTCGGCGCGGCCAACCGCGAACGCCGGAAGAAGAACCACGCCTCCACGGGAACAGACCCGGGTGATGATCTCCCCGAGCGGTGTTGACGGGTCCTCGAGCGGATGCGTCCGGTTGCCGTAGGTCGACTCGGTGACTAGCACGTCGGTCTCTTCGAGAGCACGCGGCGGCTGCATCAGCGGGTCGTCCTGCCGGCCGAGGTCGCCGGTGAGGTGCACGCGAGCGCCCTGCGCGTCCACATGCACTTGAGCGGCGCCGAGAATATGCCCAGCCGGCACGAAACGGGCGGAGACGCCGTTGCCGAGCGGCACCTGGTCGTCGAACCGGTGGCTCCGGAACCGCTCCAGCGCGGTGAGCGCGTCCTGCTCCGTGTACAGCGGGCGCGGCGTCTCGTGCTTGGAGGTGTGATGACGAGTGGCGAACGACGCCTGTTCTTCCAACAGCCGGCCGCTGTCCGGGAGGATCAGCCGACTGAGATCGGTGGTGCCGTGGGTGGCGTGGATCGTGCCGCGGAACCCGTCACGCACCAGCGCGGGCAGATATCCGGTGTGGTCGAGATGCGCATGGGTGATGAGGACTGCGTCGATCGACGCCGGGTCCACGGCGAACGGTTTCCAGTTGCGTTCACGGAGCGTCTTGTAGCCCTGGAACAGGCCGCAGTCCACCAGGATGCGCCCCGCCGGCGTCTCGAGCAGGTAGCGGGAGCCGGTGACCGTATCGGTCGCGCCCAGGAAACGCAGGAAGGTGTCCATGGTCAACGGCCACCCGAAACACGCGCCGTCGTGCGGGCCGGCGTGAACAGGCCGAGGCCGAGCATCAGCAGCCCGAGTTCGGCCAGACCACCCGCGAAGTAGAGGGCCTGCAGCACGCTGAACGGGATGAACATCATTTGCACGAAGATCCAGATGAGCAGCCCGAATCCGGCGACAGCGACAGCGACCGGTGCTGCTGACGCGCGGCGGCCGACCAGGACTGCGGCGGCCAGGTGGGTTCCGCCGACGACGACCGCCAGAAGCACGCCGGGCACCACATATGAGGTGAACGGACTGTCGCCGAGGAACGCACGATCCGGCACGATCGCTTCGGATTCCTCGTTCGCGAACGAACCGACCAGCAGCGCGGTTCCTCCCGCGATCGCGGTGAGGCCGATCGTCGAGGTCAGAGTGGTGAGAGTGACGCGGATCCAATGCTTCATGATGCCTCCCGACGGTGTGCTCCCAGGGTGCGCGGTATCGCGCCTGTGCTGTAGGGACGAAAGACCCGTGGACGGTCGCGGCGGGACCTTGTGCCCATCCATGAAAGGGCGGTGGCGTCGAGACTGACTGCACGTCATCTGAAGGAGAACCCCATGCGTGCAGCGGTCGCCATTGCTTTCGACAAGCCCCTCATCATCGAGGACCGTCCTGTTCCCCGTCCGGGTCCCGGGCAGGTGCTGGTGCGGTTGGAGGCATGCGGCCTCTGTCACACCGACATTCATGCCATCCGCGGGGACTGGCCGGTCAAGCCCGACCTTCCCTTCGTTCCCGGTCACGAGGGCGTCGGAATCATCGAGCAACTCGGTGATGGTGTCCGCGCCCGCACGGTCGGTCAGAGGGTCGCGATGCCGTGGCTCGGTTACGCCTGCGGTGAGTGCCGGTACTGCATCGACGGACGTGAGAACCTCTGCGAGCAGCAGCGCAACACCGGCTATGCCGTCGACGGCGGATACGCGGAGTACGCGCTCGCCGACGCCCGGTTCGCCGTTCCCGTCCCTGACGACGTCTCGCCGTTCGACGCCGCTCCGCTGACCTGTGCCGGTGTCACCACCTACGCGGCGATCAAGGCGGCGAAAGTCGTTCCCGGCGAACGCGTCGCCGTCTTCGGTGTCGGCGGGCTCGGCCACCTGGCGGTGCAGTATGCACGCCTGGTCGGTGCCCAGGTCACAGCGATCGACGTGACTGACGCGAAGCTCGAACTCGCTCTCGAGCTCGGCGCCGACCATGTGGTCAACGCTCTCGATGTCGATCCCGTTCAGGCGCTGACGCATGTCGGCGGCGCCGACGTGGCCGTGGTGCTAGCCGTCGCCCCTACCGTGTTCGCGCAGGCGTTCGCATCACTCAACAGAGGAGGCCGGCTCATCCTTGTCTCGCTGCCCGCCGACGGCGCCCTGACCGTGCCGGTCTTCGACACCGTGCTCAAAGGCATCTCGATCATCGGATCGATCGTCGGCACCCGGCAGGATCTCGTCGAGGTCTTCGCGCTGCATGCCGCCGGTCGCACCCGGGTCGTCGCGATGCCGCGCAGCCTCGAGAACGTCAACGAAGCGGTTGACGACGTGCTCTCGGGAGAGATCCCGGCCCGGCTGGTGTTCACCTACGACGGCTCCGCCCCAACCAACCCATCTCTGGTGGATTCGGCACGGGACACCGCCCGCGGCTGACCTCCGCGTCAGCGGGTGCGGGAGGCCTGAGGCATCCCTGTCGCTAGGGTGGCCATCGTGAGCTTCTCGCTGCTGGCGCTGATCGTGCTCGTCGGGCTGCTCGGCCCGCTGCTCGCACTCCGATCGGGGTGGCGTATCCCGGTCATCGTCGGCGAACTCGTCGGCGGCCTGCTGATCGGCGCCTCGGGTTTCGGGCTGGTCGACGCGAGCAACAACGAGTTCCGGTTGCTGGCGGATATCGGATTCGGACTGACGATGGTCGTCGTCGGCTCCCAGATCCCGGTGCGCGACGTCGCCGCGAGAGCCGCTCTGCGGCGCGGCATCGCGGGGGCTGCCGTCGTCGGGACGGCGGCAGCGATTGGAGGAATCGCTCTTGCGGCGCTCTTCGGCACCGGCCACGCCGCTGTTTACGCCGTGGTGATTGCCTCGTCTTCGGCGGCGATCGTGCTGCCGATGCTCCAGTCGGTGGGCGTCCGGCGGGCGACGGTGGGGCAGTTGATGGCGCAGATCGCCGTAGCCGACATCGCCTGCATCGTGATCCTCCCGATCGTGGCTGCACCTGGGCGGGCAGGTCTCGCGGCACTCGGCGCAGCGGTCATCGCGGTCGCCGCCTTGCTCCTTTTCTTCGCACTGCGGCGTTTCGACCGGTCGGGAGCCCGTTCCCGCCTGCACCAGTACTCGGAGAAGCGACGATTCGCCCTCGAACTGCGGTTCAGCCTGCTGACGCTGTTCAGCTTCGGGGCGATCGCTCAATTCACCGACATTTCCATCATGCTCGCCGGGTTCGCGCTCGGCCTTCTCCTGTCGGCGACGGGTGAACCGCACCGCCTCGCGCGTCAGCTGTTCGGGATGACCGAGGGCTTCTTCGGCCCGCTGTTCTTCGTCTGGCTCGGAGCCTCACTTGATCTTCGATCGTTCGCCACGCATCCGGCGATGATCCTGCTCGGCCTCGCTCTCGGCGTCGCGGCCGTCGTCGTGCACACGCCAGCGCGAATCACCGGATTGCCGTGGGTTCAGACTCTCGCGTCGGCCGGCCAGCTCGGTGTGCCTGTCGCGGCCGTGACCCTGGGAATCCAGGCCGGCACGCTCGCACCGGGAGAAGACGCGGCCATCGTTCTGGGAGCGTTGATCAGTGTCGCGGTCGCGGCGGTCGCGATCGGCACCATCGGGCGGCGAGCCGCAGCTGGCAAGCAGGCTGACCCGATGTGACTTACGTTTCCTGAGGGTGGCCGAGCTGCTCGGGCTCGCCGACGGCCGCACGCAGCACGGCGTCGTCCCGCTCATGCCGACGCCGGGCTCCATCGACTCCGAACAGGTAGATCGCGTCAAGGATGCCGAGCGTGTTGGAGACCAGCAGAACACCGAACCATGGTTTGCTGTCGTTCTTCGCGGCGCGCCACAGCGATGCGCCCTTCCACGCGAGTGTCCACACGACGGCCGCCGCGATCGCGGCCTGCGCGCCCGGGCTGGGCATGTGGTTGTAGTTGTGGTTGTGGTGGATATGATCGGTCGATTTCGAGTGCAGCATCATGGTGGATCCAATCGGACAACCCGGCACATCGTGCGTGAAGGGGGTGGGTTTCGGTTGGTCCCACCCAAGCCGGTGCGCGCCCCACGGGCAAGAGTCGAAGGTCCTCCTGCCTGTCATTGCTGAACGGCGTACCTCAAGCGGCACGAGCGCGAGAGTGACGCGTCCTCGACGGCGCCGACCGGCGGAATCTCGAGGTAGCGCCCGGCGAAGACAGGCCGCCGTCCTGTCGAACCAACGCGGGCCCGCTTTAGCTCCTAGCGGTACGACCGTTGTATGCAGTTGACGCGACCAGCTAGGTGAGTAAGCGCACGGTACCTTCACGATGGTTTCGGGCGGGAAGCGGAGCCGCACGGAGGCGGCGCCGTCATTTGCTGGAAGGAACGCCTCCGGCGAGCTGTTCCCCTAGGTTTTCTTTCCGATCCGGCAGCCGATCATAGCGGGCTCCATCGGCTACGTTCCCTCCGATCGCTTTTTGCAGATTCCACTCGCTTCGCTCCCTGCGCTTAGCAACCACTCCCTGCGGGCACTGCGCCGCCTTCGCCCGCTCTCGATCTTTGTGCCGGAACGGCAAGAAAGACGATCGGGAGCAGGACAGCACAAACGCCCCACCTGCTCACCCCCGCCCGGGCAGACAAATTTGGCACGGACCCATCGAAGGGTCGATCGACAGGGGAGTAAAGCATCATGCGGGTATTCGTCATCGACACCAGAAACATGGCACCAGAACTACAACAGGCCTCCTTGGCGTCACAGGATCCGAGACACCCGACGCTGAAGAGAAGAAGGCATGCGAGCACATGGTGAGCCGCTACGAGGTGGACGGATGGGTCATCACTGCCGACCCGCACACCCCGATCGGCCGGCTCGCCGCCCTCACCGCCGAAACTGCCTGTGTCCCATTTATCAATCTCAACCGGATCACGACGCCGGCTATACCGCTAGCGGGCCGGGCGGCAGGACCCGCACTGCACGGGTTGAGCTGACGATCGTCCCGAGCGCAAACACTAACGGGGACGCACCTTTCCCGGTGGGGCCCCGTTCGTGGGCGATCACGCTGTTGTGCGAGGGCGCCTACCGCAGTTGCCGGCGCCCGCTGAGGTCGTACCCGTCCGGCGCTCGGTCTTCTGCGCGTCGGTCCTGTTGGCGGAGGCCGCCCGAATCGAGGAATCCCTCGGACTGCGGCGGGGATGCGTGACCTTCCCGGTTCGGTACGGAGGTGTCGCACCCGCTACAGCAAGAACTTCCTCGGGTGGGCGGGACCTTCGCCTCTCACGGCTGTCCGATGAGCGCAGTTGGATGGCAGAGCAGGGCGTCCGCTGGACGCACCGAGGGCACTTCTGACGGAATGCTCTCTGACGAAGATCGGAGCCCAGAATGTGGCAAGCACGTCTCAGGTCGGCGGTGTTCTGGTCGCTGGTGGTCGTCACTGCCTTCAACGCGGTCTCTGCGGTGGTCGGGGGGATCGCGATCTTGGCGACGGGTGGCCTGGGAATGCCTGCCAGCATGCTCGACGACGGGCCGTTCACGAGCTTCACCTGGCCAGGGCTGATCCTGCTTGTCGTGATCGGGGGAAGCCAGGTTGTCGCCGGAATGCAGTTAATCGGCCGCCGTCCGTCCGCGTTGCTGTGGTCGGCGGTGGCTGGCTTCGGAATGCTCATCTGGATCTTCGTCGAGACGGGGATCATTCGTGGAATGTCCTGGTTGCAGGCGCTCTACTTCGCGAGCGGGACGCTCCAGCTGGTTCTCGTTCTGGCGCTGTTGGGTGCCGCCGGTTGGCTTCCTCGTACGTCTCTGCCCTCCCGGCGGACCGCGAGTGCGGGGCACGGCGACTGATGACCGCTGCGCCGGGTGTGCATGGCCGCGATGTCGGCCACCGCACGACCGTCCCGCGCCTCGGCCGCGCGGTGGCCGTGTTCGTGGGAGTGACGTTTGGCTTCAGCTGGCTCATTTCGCTGCCGCTCGTGCTCGCGCCTCCGCTGACGGTGATGCCGTGGTATTTCTATCTGGGCGAACTCGGGCCGGCGGTCGGGGCTGTCGCAGCGACCCTCGTGCTGCGGCCCACCGGCGGGCTCAACGGGTGGGCACGACGCACGTTCTCGTTCACGGGCATCGGCCGGGCGCTGATCGTGGCGGTCGTATCGCTCATCCTTTATCTCGGGATCGGCTTGGTCGTTGAGCAGCTCACCGAAGGCTCCCTCGATCGCCTGCCGTTGATCGGCTTAACCTCGAAGCTGCCGGGGATTCCTGCGATCGTCGTCTTGCTGATCTGGGTGCTCACCAGTGGTCTCGGTGAGGAGACAGGATGGCGCGGCTGGCTCATGCCGACGCTCACCGGTCGTTTCGGCTTCATCTCCGCGGCGCTGGTGGTCGCGGCGGTGTGGATGCTTTGGCACGTGCCGCAATTCCTCTTCAACCCCGGCTTCCGCGGAATGGGCTGGGCGGCGATCGGTTGGGCGCTCGCCCTCGTCGCCGGTTCATTCTGGTTGGGCTGGCTGGCCAGGCTTGGACGGTGGAGCATCATCCCCGTCGTGCTCTGGCACGGGGGATTCGACCTGATCACGTCCGGCGATCTCGGTCCCGCAAGCTTGCCAGCCACGGTGAGCACCATCGTGATCGTGCAGGCGCTCGTCGTGGTCGCGATCCTGATCGTTCGCGGTGAGCGACGCGGCCGCCTCGCACACACCGATCGGCGGGACGCACCAGGAGACGCCGCCAACCGGTGAACTTGCGCGCGACCGCCCTACCTGCGCGCTGTCCGCCGCCAAGGCAACGCGTCAGAGAAGCAACTAGAGGCGCTGCCCAATACGGCCCATGTTGTTGGCGATCGGACTGGGGTGGCCCGACCGCGGTAGCTATCGCGGAAACCCGGAACGGGTCGCAGGCGTAGATCAGTTGTTGGACTCAGTCGTCCATGAACTCTCTGAGCGCAGCAGCGACTTCCTCTTCACTGGAGCCCGTGGCTTCCGCCAACTGGTCGACAAGCCACAGCATGGACACGATTGTGGCGCCCAACAGGTCGCTCGCGTCAACGCGGACGGTGTCGGCATCAGGGTGGGTCGTCACAGTGACGGCCCCGAGGTCACCGAGGGTTTCCAGCGCGAGAGATACCGCGCGCGCATTCTGTGTGTCGTCCCCGTCGGCGTCGTACGCCATGACTGCGTCAATGAGAACGTGGGCGATCTGTCGACCGCTTTCTGGGACGTAGGGCATAGGTCAAGAGTGGCACGGGCATCCGACAGTGAAGGCGTTAAGGCTCGTCGGCGGGAAAGACGATCGAACTCATCACGTATGGCCTGCGACCTGACTCCGGGGCGTTGGTGGTGAGCGGGGCGACGATCCGACCCATCTCTGCCAGCACCGCCTCGAGCTCGTCCAGCGTGAGCCAGAGTGTGCCTTGGCGATGGCCGACGGAGTCGGTAACCGGGTTGGAGCAGGGGCGGTCGAGTTGGGCGTTGAACTAGGCGATCAGGTCTGCCATGGCGGCGGCGAACCCGTTTCGATGTTCGGCTGTCGTCATCGCGGCACTCGCTTCGGGAGTGACGGTCGGCCGGTCGGGCGGCAACCGATAGGACCTCTCAACCGCGCCGCGCCCCTGCGCCCTGCGCTCGTCGCCGGCCTCGATCATTCCCCCGTCGAGGAGCCGCCCGACGTTACATCGGCTGCGCACCTGCCGGCGGAGCCGGAGACACCGCGCTCGTCGGCGGCGCTGGCACGTCGGCAGCCGCCGGGTGATCCGGTGTCACCACCCTCGACGTCGTGCTCCACGGACGCTGCCGCTGGATCGCCAGAAGCTGTGCGCCGAGGCCGAAGAACACCATGGCGAGCCAGACAATGATGTTGAGCCACGGGATCTGCAACCCAACGATCAGGATCAGGCCGCCGATGAACGTTTGGAGCACCGGGTGGTGGGCGCCCCGGAGCACGACGCGTCCGAGGTAATGAGCGCTGAACACGAACGTCGCCAACGTCATCACCGTCCACACCAGCAGGCCCGCAAGTGAGAGGGGTGCGCCGATGATGGTCACCAGCAGGAAGAACAGCGCGAACGGAACGATGAGGGCTGCCACAAATCCAACCAGCAGGGCCCGCCACGGCGACGGGATCAGCTGGTCGGTGACGCGTTGTAGCACGCGCGGGAGGAGGAGCCCGGCGGCGACGGTGATGAGGCTCAACGCGACGAGGGCGTAGAGGAGGCCGAGGGACCAGCCCAGGAGCACGGCCCATGGGGAGATCTCGACCGGGGTCGACGGTTGCGGCCGGATATGCTGCACGACGCCGCTGACCGCCCCATCGGCGATGTGCGCAATGTTCTGGCTGGAGTAGGTGACGTCTCCGCCGACCGTCCCGTCGATGCGGAGGTCGCCCGCGCTGACCAGGAGGTCCCTGCCGACATCGCCCGCGATCCGGATGGCGCTCGCAGTGGCCACGATGTCGTTCTCGACCCTTCCCTGCCCCCCGACGATCAGGTTCGAGGCGAAGATTGTCCCGCTGCGCGTGACGTCGCCGCTGATGGTGACGTCCTGACCTGCTAGCCGCACGTTCCCGTCGACATGACCGCTAATCGTCACGGTCTGTGCCGCCGCGATCACGTCGCCGGTGACGTCGCCGCTGATCGTGACGCTCTGGCCTGCGGCGTACACGTCGCCGATGACCGAGTCGGAGACGTCTACCGTGACGCCGCTGTAGAAGTGTGGTCCCTCGCCGTTCGCGGCCTGCAGCGGTGGGGCGGCGGCGGCGCCCCCGAGGGTGATGACCAGAAATCCGGCTGTGGCCGTCGCTGCGGTCAGCTGGAAAGTGCGCGACCAAATACTCATTTCAGGGATCTCCCGGCAGTTTGGTGGATCCCCTCAGGATGTCGGCGCGGAGCGAAGGTCAGTAGGGCCATAGGTCCTAGATTCGGGGGGAGACGATCGCGACGCACCGTTCACGTTTTGCCGAAAGTTGTGACAGAACGGGGTACTGCGCGTGCGCTGAGAGCTGGGGCTCGCCGGCGCCATCGGCAGTCCTGGGGATCCTCCGAGGTCAAGGTTCCTTTGGATCCAACACGTACGCGTCACAGGCTTTTCGAATGCGTTCCGGATCGTTTCGAGATGTCAATTTGAGTGACTCCCACGCGCGAACGACGCGCCGTTCGGCTTCTTCGTCTGAATCGTCAGGGAAAAGAAAATCGGCCATGGCTGCTCCTCTGGTGGGGCCGGAGCCGCACCCAGGGCATGGGGGCACAGATTGTGCCGCGAAGAACTGTGTTCGCTGCCGTATCCTCCCAGCAACTGTCCCGCGTGTTGAGACTACGCCGACCCAAGCCCGAAATACCCATGCAGTAGAACCTTGGCCGGGTCGGCTACAGCTGCGACTCACGTTTGCGAATGACCTCGCACCTCTTAGAGCTAGCACCCGGGCGATCTAGCCACAGCCTTCTCAGTGAATCTATTCTCGGAGGGCAGGGGAGCAGCGCCGAGGAACGCTCACCGGGTGGGTCTTTCGGACGATCATGAGGACGGCGCATCTGTTGTCAGGACCTGGAGCGCCTCGAGCAGCGCCGCGCGTTGCTCCTCGTCGAGAGGCGCGAAGAGCTCGTCCAACACCCCGAACGCTATCTGGTAGCCCTCCCTGAGAGCTGCACGTCCCGATTCGGTCAGCGCGTGCTCGAGCCGACGACCTTGGCCCGCTGACCGAGCGATGAGACCACGGGCGAGGAGTCGGCTCGCAAGGGTGCCGAACGACTGGTCGCTCTGGAATGTCGCGATGGCGAGGTCGTGCCCGGACGCGTGGGGCATTCGCTCGATGGCACGTAACGCGTCCCACTGCACGAGGCTGATGCCGATATCTCGAAGCGCGGCATCCATCGTGCGATGGTTCCGAAACTGCGCGCGTTTGATCGCCTGACCGAGTACTTCCAGGTTCGTCACGGTGCTACTGTATCAACAACAGTATATAAGTATGTTGATTTAGGAGCATGATGAGCCTCACCTTTCTCGAAGACCTCCCCGTCATCCAGGCTGGCGACCCTGCGTCGCGAACGGCGCTCGTACTTCACGGCGGCGGCGGACCGCAGACCGTTGCCCCGATCGTGGGACACCTCGCCTCGACCATGCACGCTTTCGCGCCGACGCACCCCGGATGGGACGGGACGCCACTCCCCGACTCGGTCACCTCGGTCGCAGACCTCGCATCCGGTTACCTCGCCCGCTTGTTCGACCGCGGAGAGCGTGACGTCGCGCTGATCGGTTCCTCGATCGGCGGGTGGATCGCACTCGAGATGGCGTTGCAGGCCGCCGCCGACGGCCGATACGCCGGGCTTATCGGCGCCGTGGTCGACATCGACGGCGTCGGAGCAGTCGTCGAGGGTGAGCCGATCGCGGACTTCTTCACCCTCGATGCTCGCGGTCTCGCCGAGGTTGCCTGGCATGACCCTGACCGCGGCTACCTGGACCCTGGCCTATTGACCGACGCGCAGCGCGCCATCCAGCAAGCGAACGGTCGCACGATGGCCGCCATCACCGGCGCCGGAATGAGCGACCCCGCCCTGCTCGGTCGGCTCGGTGCCGTTCAGATCCCGACCCTGATGGTGTGGGGCGCAAGCGACCGAATCGTCACACCGAAATACGGACGGGCAGTCGCTCACGCGCTTCCCGGCGCGCAGTTCGTAGAGATCCCCGAAGCCGGGCACCTTCCCCACCTGGAAGCGCCGGAAGCAACATGGGCGGCGATCGACCCATTCCTCGCGTGGTCCTAACTGGCGTCCCTAAGCGTTCCACGCCAGCGCCACGATCTCCAGGCCGATCCCGGTCCGGCGCAACCGGATGGCGTTGGTTTCGCTCACCCTCTGACCTTATGCGGGCCGGGAACCGAAGCCGCACGCTTGCGGCGCGACCATTGCTGGATCGAACGCCTCTGGTGTGCTGTCTTCGCATGTCTTTTCCGATCCGACAGCCGCGGTGACGGGCGCATTCCGATCGCGTCGGCGGCCGGCCTGACCTGTGCCGCCCGCACGCCGCAGCCGGAGTAGTTGTCTTTGGCCTGCGGTCGGGCGGAAGCAGCCTTTCCGCGAAAGACCGAGCCGATCTGCGAACCCGCTCTCGGCGTCCTTCAGTCGTGCGCGCGTTTTCGTGCCCGCGGCGCATCCTCGGCGTTCGCCGGGTCTTGTTCGCGGCGCTCGAATCGTCTGCCGAGCGGCCCTGCTGAGATCCCGTGTGCGACGACGCTCAAAAGTACCGTGAGCGTGACGGCCGCGATGGCTGTATCGACCACGTCGGATGTCCCGAGTTGTTCGATCGCGATGAGCGCGAATACCACTGATGCCAGGCCGCGGGGGCCGAACCAGCCCATGAACAGGACGGTTGCGCGATCGTCTGGCGTGCTGATGAGGGCGAGCGCGACCGGGAGGATGCGGAGCACGGTCAGGCTCAGGAAGGCATAGAGGAGAACTGTCAGCGAGAAGTGCTCGAAAGCGAGAGGGACGAGGACCGCTCCGAAGAAGAACCACACGACCAGTGCTAGGAGTTCGCCTCCGAGCTCGGGAAGCTCCGTGAGCGTATCCCTGTCGGGAATCGATCGCGGCAGCGCCGATCCGAAGGTGATGCCGGCGACAAAAGCTGCGATGAAGCCATTGCCGTCGAGCGTGATCGTCACGGTGAAGCTTGCGACGGCCGCTGCCAGCGCGGCGAGCCGTCGCCCTCCTGGCTGGGTCCATCCGAAGCGTGATCCGAGACCGATGAGCCCGGCGGCGGCGAACCCGATCGCTGTTCCGACCACAATTCCGAGGCCCAACTCGAACAAGGGTCGGATGACGACCTCCGCGTGCTCGTCGCCGCTCACGCCGAGCTGCCCGGCGGCTACGGCGAGGCAGAACACCACGATTGGTGTGACGATTCCGTCGTTCAAGCCGCTCTCGACGTTGAGCGCGCGGCGAACGCTCAGCGGAAGGGAAGCGTCGTTGATCACTTGCGAGCTGAGGGCCGCATCGGTCGGGGCAAGAGCGGCACCGACGAAACCGGCGAGCGCCCAGGTGAAGTCGTGAAAGATCAACGCCGCGGTAACACTGCCCAGAATGACGGTGAGGGGGAGTCCAATGCCGAGAAGTCGTGATGGCACCAGAAGGTTCCTGCGAAGAACAGAGAGGTTCACCCGAGCAGCATCGGAGAAGAGAAGGAGTGCGAGGGTGATCTCGGCGAGAGCGTGGACAGACGGGGCATCGACCTCGACAGGAACGAGGCCCCACTGATCGTTGGCCAGAAGGAATCCGGCTGCCGTGAAGAACAGCGGGCCGGTGACATTCCACTTGGCGAGCCGCTCGGAGACGACGGACCAGCCCAAAACGAGAACCGCGAGAACAGCCAGCGTAAGGTCGCTCATCGCATCGCTCGCATCCTGGATCGGGAGCCCCTCGATCCGATGGTAGCCGTCGCATGAAATGAAGCAGCGCTGTTTCGCTGACTCGGGCGGAGCGTGGCGGGCCCAGTGAGGGTTTCCTTAGCTTCCTGGTGGGTCCGCTGGAGGGTCCTTAGGCTGTGCCCATGACTGGACTCAACGGTGGGCACCCTGGCGAACCGCATAAGCAAGGGCTCGCGCAACGCTTGAATTGGCTTCGCGCCGGCGTGCTCGGCGCGAACGATGGCATCGTGTCGGTCGCGGCCGTGGTTGTTGGCGTGGCCAGTGCCACACCGATGGCGGCGGCGATCCTGACGGCCGGGCTCGCAGCCCTAGTGGGTGGGGCGATCTCGATGGCGTTGGGAGAGTACGTTTCCGTCAGCAGCCAGCGTGACAGCGAGCATGCGTTGATTCTGAAGGAGAGCCGCGAGCTTTCTGAAATGCCAGAGGAGGAGCTCGCCGAACTGACTGGCCTTTATGAGGCTCGCGGACTTCGCCCCGAGCCCGCACGGCAGGTCGCGGTCGAGCTGACCGAGCATGACGCACTGGCCGCGCATCTGTCGGTAGAGCTTGGGATCGATCAGAGCGATGTGGTGAGCCCGTGGCGTGCCGCGTTCGCCTCGGCGATCGCATTCACGATCGGCGGTGTGCTTCCGCTGCTGACGATTCTTCTGCCCGGCGGGGTGCGTATTGTCGTGACCTTCATTGTTGTGCTGGTCGCGTTGGCCATCACCGGCTATGTTGCCGCGTGGATCGGTGGCAGTTCGCGTGGCAGGGCGATGCTTCGCGTGGTGGTCGGAGGTGCACTCGCGCTTGCGGCCACATTCGCCATCGGCGCCCTTCTCGGCACCACCGGGATGGTGTAAGCGCCAGAGGGCGTGCACCATCAGCGCAGCGACCACAGTCGGATAGGGGGGGGGCGAGCTGACCGCCGTTCTTCCTGGAGGCACTAATCAGTCGGCGCGGAGCAGTTTCAGGGCGAGGACGGGGCACATGCGAACGGCCTCTCTTGCGTCGTCGATTTCTGCGGAGCGGATCGGGATGTTGGTTCGTGACAATGCCCGGCGCGACAGTGGGTAGCCCCAGTCGTCCCGGGTGATGGCGTCTTCGAGGATCTCTGCACACAGGCCCCGTCCGTCGCAGCGAGTCCAGTCGATGTGCAGAGTGTGCTGTGGCGACATGATTCAGCCCTCCTGCCGCGTGCAATGGCCGTGCCCGTGGGCTCGGACGTCTGCGGCGAAGACGGTGAGCGCGCTGCGCACGAGCCGCACGGTTCCGTCTGGGTGGTGACACACGCCACGGCCGACGATGAGGTCGGAGAGCCGGATCAACTCGGCGGCGTTCGTGGCTGGTGAGATGCCGGCTGCCAGTTCGCTCAGCCGGGAAGCCATCGTCGGGAGCCCGAACATGCACGGACCGCACTGCCGCGCGGACTCTCCCGCGAGGTACTCGGTGATTTCCGCCGTCGCGGTGAGACCGCAGGACCCGCGTCCAAGAACGTGCACGATTCCGGCGCCGGGTTGGGCGCCGAAGGAGGCGAGGTCGGATGGCGCGAGGGTGGCGTCGAGGGCCGCCGGCCCCACCCACGAGCCGTGGTAGCCACCGATCAGGGCGGCGGCCACGGAGCGCGGGTCTGTCTTCGTGGTCTGCAGGATCTGTGCGATCGTGGTGTCGGTCGTCACCTCGAAGACGCCCTGCCGTTCGACATCGCCGGAGACCGTGACGAGCCGCGTTCCTGGATCGTCTGACGCGCCGATGCTCCGGAACCAGTGAGCGCCGTAGCGGGCGATGAGCGCGACGTGGGCGAGCGTCTCGACGTTCTGCAGCAGCGTCGGCCGACCTTTCAGGCCAGACTCCGTCATCCGTGCCATGCGGTCGGTCGGGCGAGGATCGTCGTTCTCGATGGCGTTGACGACCGCGCTTGCCTCACCGGAAATGAAAGAATCCGCCGCTTCGACGACCTCGATTCCGCGACTGTCATCGCGTTCACCGATCGCCCGTTCGACGGATTCCAGCGAGCCACGCCCGACGTACAGGATGGTGTTTCGTGCACCCACGGTGTGCGCAGCGACGAGCAGCCCGTCGATCACGAGGTGGGGCGCATTCTGCAGCAGGACTTCGTCCTTCCAGCTCAGCGGTTCCCCCTCCGCGCCGTTGCCGATCACGATCGGAGAGCGGCCGCGGCGTCGAGAGTGGACGCTGCTGCTGGCGGAGGCAACCTTGCGCCAGGTCGCGAACCCGGCTCCGCCGCGCCCGGTCAGCCGCGACGCCTCCAGCTCGGAGAGCATGCTGCTGCGCTCCGGAAGCGACAGGGCACCGAAGGTGCGCAGATGGGTGGCGAAGTCCGCCTCATGGCCAGCGGCGAGGAGGCGACGGACGCCGGCCGGCCGTTGGTGCGTTGCCGGTGCGGCGGGGTCGTACATCATGGTCATCGCACAGCCTTCCTCTCCATCACGGAGGACCGACGCGCGGCGGAGGTCTCGAGATATCCAGCCGACAATCGCCAGATGATGGCGGCGCCGACGATCACCGTGGATCCGATCGCGAGCACGAGGAACCAACGGTCCAGCCCATTCGTGCCATTGCCGATGCCATGCAGAACTGCGATCGGCCACATGGCGTAGGTGAACCAGTGCACGAAACGGAAAGCGCGGTGCCCGATGCGTGACCGTAGAAGCCCGGTCACCACGACCGCGATCACCAGGTCGAACGCCACTGTTCCCAGTCCCTGCCAGAACGGTTTGAATGCGCCGACGAACGGGAGCACGAGATCGACCGGGTTCAGTTTGGCGTAGGAGTCGAACAGGAGTGTGCCGACGTGGAGCACCAGAAACACAACGGCGAGCAGCGAAGCGTTGCGGTGGACTAGTGACACAGAGAATCGCGGAAGCCCCGGGAGTGGGCGCCCCGAGCGTGTCACGATTCCGAGCAGGAGGGTGACCGTGAAGAGGACAAGGGCGATGATCCCGCTGGCCCGCCCGAACGCCCAAAGCATTTCGCTCATCGGGACGCTCCGCTCATATTCGGGACCGCAGCTCCGGGCTCAGGCTCCGGCCAGTCTCCGACCGTGATGACACGGCCGTCGAGGTCGACGAGGCGGGCGTCTGCGCCGCGCGTGGCCAACCATCCGACGGCCGTGTGGCCCCGCACGATCGCGGCTGTGCTGAGCGCATTCGCCATTAAGCAGGTCGAGGCGGCGACGCTGACCGAACGCCACACGGGGACGACGGGTACCCCGAACGCAGGGTCGAGGATGTGCTGCACCGGCCGCCCTTCATGCATCCAGCGACGCTTCTGCGTGCTCGAGGTTGCCAGGCACACGCCGGACGGGAGGTGAACTTGTTGCGCCGGGTCGTCGTCGAGGTCCTGCACCGTGATCTCCCATCCGCCGGAGCCAGCCGGTCCAGCAGTCGCGATGTCTCCGCCGAGCGAGACGAGAACTCGCGCGCGGAGGACGTCCGTGATCCGCTGCGCGATGAGGTCAGCCGCAAACGCTTTCGCTGTCGCGCCGAGATCGAGCGTGATCCCGGCGGGGATGCTCAGCCGGCAGCCATCGAGGCGGACGCGGGGCCACGCGGACTCACGGACCCTGGCGGAGACCGAGAACCCCTGCCTGGGGGAGTTGTCTGGAACAGGCGGAAGGAGGGCCGCGTCGCGGTCGTATCCCCAGGCGGCCAGGTCGTTTCCGAGTGTCGGGTCGACGCTGCCATCCGTGGCTGCGGCGACGCGAATGGCGGCTTCCACCAGTTGGGCGAGCAGCGGCGAGACATCGACTCCGTCGACGATCCGCCGGTCGCGTGAGAGGCGGGACAGTTCCGACATGTCGTCGAAGCGGCTGCAGGCCGCGGTGACATCGGCCAGGACCACCTGAGCCAGTGCGACAGCAGCTGTCAGAGCGTCTGAGCGGCCGACGGCAATGGATGCGTCCGTGCCCCACACCGGCCAGTCGAACCGTGCAGGGCCCTGGTCAGGATCCGGATGATCGACCACTGCTCTGCCCTCCCTGGCTCGGCTGAACGCTCGTGCCCTGCGACTGGTCGGAGGAGGTGCCGGACGTATTTTGGGAGGAGGATCCCGACGAGCTGTCGGAGGAAGAGCCCGTCGACGATTCGTCCGGCGTACCAGTGGAATCCGATCGGTCGCCCGTCGAGGTCGACGAGGAAGATGACGATCCTCCGGTCGTGGAGGTGGTGTTCGTCCCGGTGTAGAGGAAACCGGATACGATCCCGGCCGTGGCGAGGCTCCCGGCCCCGACGATCCCGGTCAGCCAGCCGACGATCTTTCTGCCGCGCGTTCGTGTGCTCATCTGGACACTTCCCCGTTCGTAGTCGATACCTCAACGATCCGGTGCATTTCTTGGCGAACTCTTACTCCACCTGCAAGCGCGCTGACGATGCCCTGTCGGTCTGCATTGAGACGGCGCAATGACCGGCGCCCATACGTCATGGGGACGATCGAGCATCGTTATGACCGTGTCGATCTGACGACTCTGTGACAACAGTTTGATGCGATCAGACAGCGTTCAAGAGTGGCCCGACGGCGCAAGAACTGTTGAGCTGCCTGGGATGGCAGTCTCCTTTCACGCGGTTCCTGGGCTGGGCCAGGGTTCGAAGCCCGCGCCCTCCACGGGGGATCGACTCACGGGACGACCGGTGTGGTGATGAGGGCGATGTCGTGCTGCAGTGCGGGAAGTTCAGTGTCTCTGGATGCCATGGAATGCGGGAGGAGGGCGACGCGGCCGAGGGGGCCGGATAGTTGGTGCATCCAATAGGCGGTGGCGAACCAGACGGGCAAGCGTAGGAAGATCAGTCGAAGCGATTTGGGCGTGACCTGGGTGCCCGTGCGGTGGAGGGCGCGCAGGTCTTTACGGATACGGAGCACGAGCTTTCGAGTCTTATTCCGATTCGCGGCGAGGGCTGCCAGATCACCGTTCTCCGCGACGATCGCGGATTCGATCGCACAAATGAAGACGGCGTGCGACTCGAGCCATGACGTCATGTCGGGTACGACAGCGGTTCGAAAACCAGCTGAGTTCAAAACGTCGGCAACGGTTGAGGAATCTGGGCCGACTTGGATCGTGGTTGGTTGTTGGCGCACATCGATGAATTCAACAACTCCCTGATCGTTGATCCTGCCGCCGATCCCAGGGAAGGCGGCAACATATCGTCGGGGTCCGACGACCTTTGCGAGGAAGTCGAGTCCGACGGGGAGATCGATCAGGCTGACGATGATGTGAGCGTGGATCTTCCCGATCGCGGAGGCGGCCCCTTCAATCTGGTCGCGCCGCACCGCGATGAACGCGAGATCGAACTGATCGACCGTGCTGACGTCGGTTACGACGGCCAATTGTGCGTCCACCGGCGGTTGGCCCTCGGGGGCTATGCGCACGCCCGAAGCGGCCAATTGAACCGCGGTTGGTCCACGGGCCAGCAGCGTCACTACGTGTCCCGCGAGGCTCAATCGAGCGCTGTACACCCGGCCGATCACTCCTGCACCAAAGACCAGGATCCTCATTTCGACTTCCTCGATCGGGGCGGGGAGCAGCTAGGGATAGCTGAAGCCCTGCCGACATCCGCCGCGGGATGTACGCGGTAGGTCCTCCGTTCACCACGCACAGGATGACGCTGTTGCCCCTGTCGGTGTAGGGGCGAAAGGCCTGCGGAGACGGAGGATTCGCGAGACACGGGTGGCAAATGAACCAAATGCGTTCCAGCTTCGTGTAACCCTCTGAGGAGAAAAGCAGGCCTCGGGCTGACGCAACCGGACGTCGCCGACCCGAAGCCGACCACATGACATTCAGAACCGAGAGCCACATCGAGGTCGCCGGGAGCATCGGTGACGCGTGGACCTATTTGTGCGACGTCGGACGGTGGCCGGAGTGGGCGCCGACGGTGCTCGAATGCTGGATTCGCGGTGGCGGTCCGTTGCAACCCGGCGCGTGGGTGGAGCAGCGGGCCAGGGACCTGGGGTGGAATCACCGGCGGTGTGAGCAGGTGGCAGCCGTCGACGCGCCTCGCTCCATGGCCTTCGCCGGCACGATCGGAACATCGGTAGCGCGCTGGGGAATGGAGTTCCAGCCGGCAGGAGACGAGCACACGAATGCCATGATGTGGGTCGCGGTCGACCTGGCGAACATCATGCGCGTCATCCCTGGCCATGCCCTGCAAGGCCGGATCCAGCGGGTGAGCGATATCGAGATGGCGGCGATCAAGGTCGCGGTCGAGGCAGACGTGCAGGCAGGAAGGGGTCGCCGTGAGCCAGGCAGACAGGACGCGAGAGCGTTTGATCGAGACCTACCGCAAGAAGGCCAAGCACTATGATGTGACCTCGCGGCTCTACCCCGCGCCCGGCTACCCGCAGCACGCGCAGCGCGCGCGCGCTGTGCGTGCACTCGGCCTCCGCCCGGGTGACACGGTGATCGACGTCGCCTGCGGCACCGGCCTCAACTTCCCGCTGCTCGAGCAGGCCATCGGCTCTGGCGGCCGACTGGTCGGCGTCGATCTGACCGATGCGATGCTCGAACGCGCTGAGGATCGGGTCGAGGCGTACGGGTGGAGAAACGTGTGCCTGGTGCGGAACGACGCGGCACAGTTCGACTTCCCTGGCGACGTCCATGCGATCCTCTCAACCTACGCCCTGACGCAGGTGCCCGGACGCGAACAGGTCATCGCCCACGGTGCCGCGGCCCTCCGCGCCGGTGGTCGCTGGGTGGTGCTGGATCTCAAGATCCCCGATAGCACCCCGAGGTGGCTGTCGAAGGTCGGGGTTGCGGTGGTGCACACGTCAGGCTCCCTCGATGAGTGGGTAGCGCGCCGACCGTGGGAGACGATCCGCGAGGCCATGCAGGCGAGTCTGGAGGATCTCACCTGGACAGAACTCTGCTTCGGAACGGCGTTCCTCGCCGCCGGGTTGGGCCTCGACCGCGGCAGGTGATGCACTGGGTTGTGGGGGCTTCGGTGATGCGGCTGTCGTGCATCAGGTCCGTACATGATGAGATGAGCGCTGCCGAGCACACCCGTCAGGTGAGCAATTTGCATCCAGCCTGGTTTTATGGCTTTAATCTGCGTATGGATGCAGATAAAGCAGTATGCGGGCGACTTCCTGATAGCCAGTTCGTCGAACTCGCCGTGGAAGTGTTCGGCATGCTCGCCGACGCGACCCGAGTGCGGATCGTCCTCGCGCTCAAGGATGCGGGCGAGCTGTCCGTGAACCACCTCGCCGACATCCTGGACAAGCAGCCCGCCTCGGTCTCCCAGCACCTCGCGAAGCTCCGCCTGGCGCGGATTGTCTCGACCCGACAGGACGGCCAGCGGGTGTTCTACCGTTTGGAGAACGAGCACGCCAGCCGACTGGTGACCGATGCGATCTTCCAGGCCGAGCACTCGCTCGGCGGAA
This sequence comes from Leifsonia poae, assembly GCF_027921845.1. Lineage (GTDB taxonomy): Bacteria > Actinomycetota > Actinomycetes > Actinomycetales > Microbacteriaceae > Leifsonia > Leifsonia poae. Next base: position 1,494 of record NZ_BSEN01000009.1, on the reverse strand, counting down.
CACCGCGCCACCATCACACCGAGGCCGCGCTCGGCGCGGAGGCGACCGCGTGAGCGCGACACATACCCACGATCATCTTCACGCTCACTCGCATGACCATCACGGCGGGCACGGCCACGACCATGAGCACGGCCACGAGCATCCGACCGGCTTGAAAGGCTTCCTGTACGGGTTGTTCGTCCCGCACTCGCACGACGCCGCCGACTCGATCGACGATGCCCTGGAGGCGAGCACAGGGGGCGTCCGCGCGCTGAAGATCAGCCTGTTCGTGCTACTGGGCACAACGCTCTTGCAAGCCGTCATCGTCGCCTTCAGTGGATCCGTGGCCCTCCTGGCCGACACCGTGCATAACTTCTCCGACGCGCTCACGGCCGTGCCGCTCTGGGTTGCGTTTGTGCTCGGTCGCCGCGTCGCATCGCGCCGCTACACCTACGGGTACGGGCGTGCTGAGGATATTGCCGGCTTGTTCATCATCGCCGTTGTGGCGCTGTCAGCGGTCGTCGCTGCGTGGCAGTCGATCGATCGACTCTTCCATCCGCATCCGCTCGAAAACCTCGGCTGGGTGATTGTCGCGGGCGTCATCGGCTTCGCGGGCAACGAAGCAGTCGCGATCTACCGCATCCGGGTCGGGCAGCGCATCGGCTCGGCTGCGCTCGTCGCGGACGGCGTCCACGCCCGTATCGACGGGTTCACGTCCCTCGCTGTCGTGCTCGGCGCGCTCGGAGTCATGCTCGGCTTCCCGCTTGCCGACCCGCTCGTCGGCCTGCTCATCTCCGCGGCGATTATCGTCCTGCTCTGGGGCACCGTTCGCAGCATCGGTCGCCGCCTTCTTGATGTGATCGAGCCGGCGCTCGTCGACCAGCTCGAGCACGCGCTCGAAGGGACTCCAGGGGTGGCAGCCGTGCCTCGGGTACAGCTGCGATGGGTTGGGCACCGTCTCCAGGGCGGCGCGCAGATCGTCGTGAACGCGGACCGCCTCTCGGAGGCACACGCAGTTATGAACGCCGCTCGTGCCCATGCTCGGGAACACCTGCGCAACCTCGATGAGCTGCAGCTCGAGGTAGTACCAGCGGTACCGGCTACGCCGTCGTGACTTCGCGGAACGGGTCCGACTAGGGTCGGTGGTGGGTCCGTCACGGGAGCCTCCCTGCGGAGGATCCCTGACCGCACACCTAGCTGGCTGTTGATACTCGAAGGCGCCGTGGAGCAGGCGTCGCCTCCCTCAGCGAGAGGGTCGCGTGACGCCATGGGAGACGATTTACAAGGCTATGCAGGCGACCCTGGAGGATCTCGCCTGGGGTGAGCTGTGCTTCGGAACGGCATGGGTGGGTGCGCCGGCGACATCTGGGGCGATGCGCCATCAGTAATCTCCGAGCAGCGCGGCCAGGTTTTCGAGCAACTGTCCCCATCCGATCTCGAGCCCTCCCAACGCTGATGCTGCGGCCGGGCTGGTGTCGTCGACGCGGATGGTGAGCAGCAGGTCGGTCGTGTTGT
>NZ_BSEN01000008.1 GCF_027921845.1 Leifsonia poae | reverse complement strand
TTTCAGTAATTTCAACGGGTTATGGGGCGGCTTGAGGCGTTTTAGCGGAAGTCTTGTTGTAACACGTTTTTCTAATTATGCGCTTGAGCCATTGGCTTTTGGCGATGTATCGTTCGTCCATGTACACGCGCATCACTGAATCGGGCGGTCGGCGCTACCTGCAACTGGTCGAGGGCCACCGCGACGAGACCGGAAAGGTCCGCATCAAGGTCGTCGCCAATCTGGGGCGACTGGACAAGCTCAGCCCGACAAAGCTCGATCCATTGATCAACGGGCTCAATCGGGCTGTTGGCCGTTTGGAGAACACTGCTTCCGACATCACCTATGACTCCGCGTTGGGCTTCGGTGATGTCTTCGCGCTCCATGAACTGTGGAAAGACCTCGGTTTTGATCGCGCGCTCAAGCGCGCGTTGCGTTCCGGGCGTCGTGAGATTGACGCCGAGGCCCTTGTGCGGGCCATGGTGTTCAACCGGCTCTGCGCCCCGGACAGCAAGTTAGGCGTTCTGCGCTGGTTGGAAACGGTGGCGATGCCAGCCATGCCGGAAGGCATAACCCATCAGCATCTGCTTCGGGCGATGGATGCACTTCTAGGGCAAGTAGACGCCGTCGAAATGGAACTTGCCAAGCAGATCCGGCCTCTGGTGGATCGCAACCTCACCGTTGTCTTTTACGACCTGACGACCGTGCGGATCCATGGCGAGGGCGAGGTTGAGAAGGACATCCGCGCCTATGGCATGAACAAAGAGACGGGCGGCATCGCCCGTCAGTTCGTCATGGGCGTGGTGCAAACCGCCGAGGGCTTGCCCCTGATGCACACTGTCCATCCCGGCAATGTGGCGGAGACAAAGACCCTGCAGGCCATGCTGTCGCGTGTGCTGCAGCGCTTTCCCATTGAGCGGGTCATTCTCGTCGCTGATCGCGGGCTGCTCAGCCTCGACAACATCGATGCCCTGACCAGCCTCGCCAAAGAGGGCGGACGCACGCTTGAGTTCATCCTCGCCGTGCCGGCACGGCGTTATAGCGAATTGGTCGAGACGTTCCGCACCCTCGCCTTCGGTGCGGAGGGTTTGGCTGAAACGACCTTTGCAGGCCATCGCCTGATTGTCGCCCATGATCCCCTGCGCGCGGCCGAGCAGGGGGAGGCGCGCCGTGCACGGATTGCCGAACTTGATGCCATGGCCGAGAAGATGGTGGGTAAGCTGAACGCCCAAGACGAAGGCGCCACACCCCAGGGACGACGTGCTTCCGACCGTGGCGCTTACAGCCGCTTCACTCGTGCTGTCGCTGAGGCCGAGATGACGCGCTTCCTCAAAGCCGATCTGACCGCGGATCGCTTCTCTTGGTCCGTGGAGGAAGAGGCTGTGGCCGAGGCTGAGCTCTTCGACGGCAAGCTCGCCTTGATCACCAACACCACCGACATCAGCCCCGCAGAGGCCGTCGCGCGCTACAAGGGATTAGCGGACATTGAGCGCGGGTTCCGCGTCCTCAAATCCGACATTGAAATCGCGCCGGTCCACCATCGCCTGCCGGACCGTATCCGTGCGCATGCGCTGATCTGCTTCCTGGCCCTCACACTCTACCGCGTCATGCGCATGCGCCTGAAGGCCAAGGGCCACAGCGCAAGTCCGAAAGCCGCCCTCAACCTTCTTGGCCGCATTCAGAAGCATACGGCACATGCCGGCACGCGTACCCTCCAAGGCGTTAGCCGGACGACCCCGGAACAACTGGAACTCTTCGATGCATTGAGCCTGCCAAAACCAGTCTGACGCCACTTTGTTGTACCATTTTTGGCCTTCCAGGCTCAATAGTATCAATTGCTTAGCCGTTTAACTGATGAAGTTGGGTGCTCCAGTTGCGCCTGTTCGATCCGGAACGCCCATTCAAGCGCGGCCTGCACGCCCAGCGCGCGTTTGATCCTGGTGCCGCTGACGCGGCCGTGGAAG
>NZ_BSEN01000007.1 GCF_027921845.1 Leifsonia poae | reverse complement strand
GGCTAACGCATCGTCCGGGCATCCGGAACCTGCGTTAGCCGCCCCTCAACGAAACACGCGGCGAACCGCGAGACGGCGGTCAGTCGCCCTGCAGCAGGATGCCGTCCTGGATCGCCCGCTTGCGCAGCGCGACCTTCGTGCCGACGTCGTATCCGGCCACGCGGTACTTCTCACGGATGCGCTTGAGGTAGCTCTTCGCCGTCTCGTCGGAGATCCCGAGCTGGAAGGCGACCGCCTTCACCGGCTCGCCCGCGCCGTACAGCGCCATCACCCGGCGCTCCTGCGCGCTGAGCTTCGGGGCTCCTCCGACCTCGCCGGCGTTGAGCGCCAGGTCGAGCTCGGCCGAGATGAACGACTCGCCCTTGCTCGCCGCGCGGATCGCCTCGACGATCATCTCGGCGTCCTCGCTCTTCACGAGATATCCGAGGGCGCCGGCTGCCAGCGCCTCGCGCACGACCGCCGGCTCCGAGTACGTGCTCATCAGCACCGTGCGAACGCCGGTGGTCTTGAGCGTGGAGAGCTTGAGGGAGACCGGGATGTTGTCTTTCAGGTCGAGGTCGAGCAGCACGACGTCGACCGGGAACTCCGGGTGCGTCAGCAGCTCGGGCCAGCTGGCGACGGCTGCGACCATCCGGATGTCGTCCGCAGCATTGCGGATCCATTCGGTCAGTGCGCCGAGCAGCATCTTGTGATCGTCGACGATCGCGATTCTGATGGGAGGTGCCTCGCTCACGAATGGCCTTTCTCGCGGTATCAGGGAGCCGACCGCTCGGCAGTTAGAGGTCGGCCGGGTTGTCTGTGACGCTCTCGATCTCGATCCGCAGGGTCGAACCTGAGAAGGTCTCGACGTAGCGGCCCACCTTACGGATAGCTTGCCACGCCGCAGGGTCCACTCTGTTTCGCGGCACACCGGTGGCGGAGATCACGATTGGAATTCTGACACCCGCACTGGGGTCTCCCGTCTCCGCCGCGCGGGGGCGTTCGACAGAGAGCTGCAGACTGCGGGTCTGCACGGCCCCCTGGCGCACCGGATCGCTGATCAGCAGCCACACCGCGGTGAGCAGTCCATCGCGCTGATCGCGGGTGAGCACTCCGGCCAGGCCATCCGGATCGCTCAGCGTGACCGACGGGCCGAGCAGAGCCGACTCGGTGATCGCGTGATAGAGCCAGGTCTCCCGGCGGCCCTGGATGAGGTGCAGGCGCAGCTCGGTGGCGATCGAGGCCGCGTGGGAGGCCGTCTCTTCGTCGAGGGGGAGGGCGGTGCGTCCGCTCGCGACGCCGTCGAGAAGGCGCTCGGCCGCGAGGTCGAGGCGCGCGAGCTCTTCCGACGCCATCATTCCGACGGCGAAGCGCGGCGAGCTGACCGTGCTCTGCACCTGCACCAGGTCGAGTTCGAGCTGCACCAGCGTGCGCAGCGAACGGACGATCTGCACGCCGAGCAGGGGAGGCGCGACGGCCAGCGCGATGGTCACGAACGCCGGCCCGAGCGCGGTGACGTCGTGCTGCCCGCGCAGCGCGAAGGCGGTGGCCAGTGCGACTCCGAGCGCGATCGATGGGATGACGATGTCGCGCGCCGGGCGCACGGTGGAGCAGAGCAGCAGCATCGATCCCACCGCCACGGCGGCCGTCGGGGGAGCGCCGTTGTCGCCGGGACCCCAGGTGCCGGCGATGTCGAGCGCGGCCACGACCGCCCAGAGGCCGAGACCGGTGAAGAACATCCAGTCGGGCAGGTCGCCCGGCAGCCGCGGATGCACGATCAACGTCACGACGAGGCTCAGGATCAGGATGATCCACGCAGCGCAGCTCAACGGCAGCGACGTGTACGTGGTGATGTTCAGCACCATCACGACCAGCTGGTACGCGATGAGCGCGATGGAGGCGACGTTGAAGCCGAGGTCGAGGCGGGCGCGACCGAGCGCATCCCGCTCGCTCGATCCCGTCGAACGGGGCACGGTCGGCTCGGCGGTGCGCGTCACTTCGGAACCTCCAGCACGACGGTGGTGCCGGACCCGGGCGACGAGAACAGCCGGGCGTTGCCGCCGACATCGCGCAGCCGCGCGACGATCGACTCGGTGAAGCCGAGCCTGCCCTCTTCGATCGTCGAGACGTCGAATCCCTTGCCCGCGTCGGTCACCATCGCGCGAACAGTGGTCTCGTCGTCGGTGATCGTGACGTGCGCCTCGGCGACTCCGGAGTGCCGTCGCACGTTCTCCAGGCACTCCGCGAGGGCGAGGAGGAACGAGTCGAGGATGTCGCTCGGCAGCAGCACCTGGCCGGTCCCGTGCCAGTTGACCTCCAGGCCCATGCGGCGGAAGCGCTGCTTGACCGACTCGAGGGTGTTCCCGAGCGTCGACTCCTCGACGGGCTTGAGCTTGTAGTCTCCCGACGATGTCGGGTCGGGCGTGAACCCGAGTCGCAGCTGACGGAGGAGCGCTGCGTCCTCCGCCGCCTGCTCGCGCAGGGCTCCGACACTGACGCCGACCCCCGAGTGCGCGAGGAGGGTGAGCGTCGCCAGCACCGTGTCGTGCAGGAGGCGGGCGCCCTGACGGCGCCTGGCCTCGGTCTCGCTGGCCTGGCGCTCGACCCGGTACGCCCTGCTCATCGTCGAGATGCGCTTGAGCGTGCGCGGAACCGTGCGGGCGAGCCAGATGCCGGCGGCGATCATGGCGACCCAGCAGGCGACGGCGAAGACGGTGGGCTCGCCGATCCGGGAGCCGGTGAGCAGCAGCGTGGCGGTCAAAGTGCCGAGCGTGAGCACGAAGCCGGCGGCGAGAAGCACGATGCGTCTGGTGGAGGTCACGCAGAGGAAGGAGACCGTCGCGATGGAGCCGGCCGCGATCATCCCGACGGCGCTGAGCGCGGCTGGATCGAGGGCGCTCTGCGGCAGGAGGTGCAGCGCGATCAGGGCGTTGCCGGCGATCAGGATCGTCACGATCCACACGATGGGGCTCGGCGAGGTGAGCTGGAACTGGGCCCAGGCGAGCCCCGCGAGCAACACGATCGAGGCCAGATAGAGCGGAAGCGGAAGCGTGCCGGGGATGCTCAGGCAGAGCAGGGCCGTCGCCGACGCCGTGAGACCGATGTTGCGCGCCGTGACGGAGAGAAGGCGATCACGCTCCTTCTGGATGCGTGACATGCGTCTCCGTTCTTCTCAGGCTGCGAACAGACGGCGGAGCTGTTCGCTGACTGCATCGTCTTCGATCAGGAAGCCGTCGTGTCCGAAATCCGACTCTATTACGACGGGAACCGAACCGTCGACGGTGTCGGGCAGGTGTCGCGCGATCTCTTGCTGACCTTCGACGGGGAAGAGGCGGTCGCTGTCGATGCCGACCACCAGCGTTCGTGCCGTCACGCGCGACAGCGCCTTCGCGACACCGCCACGGCCGCGGCCCACGTCGTGCGAGTTCATCGCCTGCACCAGCGTGAGGTAGCTGTTGGCGTCGAAGCGCCTGGTGAACTTGTTGCCGTGGAAGTCGAGGTACGACTCCACCGCGAAGCGGCCACCGGCGCCGAGTGGGCTGATCCCGCTCTGCCAGGTGCGCTCGAACCGCTCATTGAGCTCCGAGGGGCTCCGGTAGTTGAGCAGGGCCATGCGCCGCGCGAGGGCGAGACCCTGATGCGGGCCCTCGCCGTCGGCGGCGTCGTAGTAGAGGCCACCGCGGAACAGCGGGTCGGTGCGCACCGCCTCGATCTGCACGGAGTTGAGCGCGATCTGGTCGGCCGTCGAGAACGGGGGAGCGGCGATGACGGCGAGTCGCTCGACCCGCTCCGGATACTCGACCGCCCACTCCAGCGCCTGCATGCCGCCCATCGAGCCGCCGATGACGCCCGCCCACCGCTCGATGCCGATGGCGTCGGCGAAGGCGGCCTGCGCGTTCACCTGGTCCCGGATGCTCGTGAACGGGAAGCGTGCTCCCCACTCGGTGCCGTCGGGTGCGATCGATGCCGGTCCGGTGGTGCCCTGGCAGGCGCCGAGCATGTTCGGGGCGACCACGAAGTACTTCTCGGTGTCGATCGCTTTGCCGGGCCCGATGATGCCCTGCCACCAGCCGGGGGTCGGATGCCCGGGGCCGGCCGAACCGACCGCGTGGCTGTCGCCCGTCAGGGCGTGGAGTACGAGCACGGCGTTGTCGCGCCCGGCGGAGAGTTCGCCCCAGGTCTCGTAGGCGATGCGCACGTAGGGGAGCGCTTCGCCGCTCTCGAAGGTGAACGAGCCGATTCCGGCGAACTGACGCGCCCCGACCGGGTCGCTCTCCTTCCATGCGCCGCTGGCCGGCGGCTTGCCGAGGAGCGACCGTGCTTGCGCCTCCGTGATGAAACTCGACGGGGCCGTATCGGCGGATGTCTGCCACTCCATAGGGCAATTCTGTCCGAGTACGGGAGTGCGCGTGACTGTGTTACGCCGGCGGCTGCTGCGGCGGGCCGCCGGTGAGGTCGTCCCTCGTGGTCCCCGCCGTCCGGGTGGTCGTGCTCGTCTCCGAATCGTCGGAGAAGTGAAGTTCCGGGGTGTGTCCGAACTGCCGCCCGTGGGCCTGGTCGTCCTGGTGGTTCTGCCGCAGGTGGGCGGTGCGGTCGTTCAATGCGGTCACGATCGTCGCGCTCGCCGTTCCGACGATCCCGATGCCGCCGATCATCAGCAGCACGGCCAGGATGCGACCGGTCACGGTGACCGGGACGTAGTCGCCGTAACCCACGGTCGCCATCGTCACGATCGCCCACCAGACGGAGTCGCCGAAGCTCGTGATGGTGGCGCCGGGTGCGTCGCGTTCGACCGAGTAGACGGCGAGCGAGATCACGTAGATGAACATGACCACGAAGGACGACGCGATGATCACCACCCGCCTCCGCAGGTGCTTGCCCGTGTTCCCGCGCAGCAGCGGCACCTTCGAGAGCTCCTTCAGAAGCCGGAACGGTCGCGCGAGCGGGAGCAGCACGGAGGCGAGATCGATCGGATTACGCCGCACGAACTCCCATTTGCGCGGGCTGAGCACCAGACGCACCACGAAGTCCACGACGAAGAGCACCCAGACGAGCACGAGCACGACCGCGAACGTGACCGTGAGCCAGTGGGGCTTGTGCTGTTCGAGGATCCCCCACGAGTAGGCGATCAGGAAGAGCACGCTGGCGGCGATGAGCGGCCACGCGGTCCCGTCCTCCCAGCGCTCGCGCGCCCGCACATTCCCGTGGCCGGCCATGTCAGTCGGTCCGCACCTGGAGGTCGCCCTTGTGGAACCGGTACGGTGCGGCCTGTGCGACCGGTTTGATGACGATCAGGTCGAGGTCGACGTGCCGGGGTCTCTCCAGCGCGTCGACGACGGTCGCCGCCACGTCGTCGGCCGTGAGCGGCTCGGGCACGTCCTCGTAGACGGCGTCTCGCCTGGCCTGGTCGCCGCCGAACCGCACCAGCGAGAACTCCTCGGTGGCCACCATGCCGGGGGCGACCTCGATGACGCGGATGGGCTCGCCGTTGAGCTCCAGCCGCAGCACCTCGGTGAGGGCGTGCTCGGCGAACTTCGCCGCGTTGTACCCGCCGCCCCCGACGTAGGCGGTGTGCCCCGCGATGGAGGTGACGTTCAGGATGTCGGCGTGGCCGGTCTCCGCCGCGCCGGCTCGCAGCAGCGGGAGAAGTGCAGTGATCACGCGCTTGGTGGCGATGACGTTGATCTCGTACATCCACACCCAGTCGTCGATCGTGGACTTCTCGACAGAGTCGAGCCCGTGTGCGCCGCCGGCGTTGTTGACCAGAGCGTGGATGGGGCCGGAGGACGCGAGGTGCGCACGGAGGGCATCCACGTCGTCCTGCTTCGTGAGATCGGCGACGAAGGTCTCGGCGCCGGTCTCGGCGGCGAGTGCGTCGAGTCGGTCGGCGCGGCGCGCGACGCCGACGACGTCCCACCCGCGGGAGCGGAACAGCCGCACGGCCGCCGCCCCGATCCCCGAACTCGCACCCGTCACGACCACACGTCTCGTACCCATGGCGTCTATTCTGGCCCGACCGCGCATCCGGTGGGGTTACGCCGTGTTTCGCGCGCGTTGCCCGCCCGGAGGCGCGAGCCTACTCTGCTGGTGAGGCGGTGGCATGCCGCACGCCCCAACCAACCCGAAGGAGTGACGCCATGACCGATGCCGCCGACTGGCAGTTCGAGACCAAGCAGATCCACACCGGTGCTGCACCCGACCCCGTGACCAACGCCCGGGCGACGCCGATCTACCAGACCACTTCGTACGTGTTCAACAACGCCGAGCACGCCAAGAACTTGTTCGCGCTCGCCGAGTTCGGCAACATCTACACGCGCATCCAGAACCCGACCCAGGCGGTCGTCGAGGAGCGCGTCGCCGCGCTCGAAGGGGGCACCGGCGCCCTCCTCGTCGCCTCCGGCCAGGCCGCTGAGACCTTCGCCGTGCTCAACATCGCGCAGGCCGGCGACCACATCGTCTCGTCGAGCTCGATCTACGGCGGAACGTACAACCTCTTCAAGTACACGTTGGCCAAGCTCGGCATCGAGACGACCTTCGTCGAGAACCAGGACGACGCCGACGAGTGGCGCCGTGCCGTGCGCCCGAACACCAAGCTGTTCTTCGCCGAGACCATCGGAAACCCGAAGATCAACATCCTCGACATCGAGCTCGTCGCCGAGGTCGCGCACGAGGCCGGCGTGCCGCTGATCGTCGACAACACGATCGCCACGCCGTACCTCATCCGCCCGTTCGAGTTCGGTGCCGACATCGTCGTGCACTCCGCCACCAAGTTCCTCGGCGGCCACGGAACGGTCATCGGCGGCGTCGTCGTCGACGGCGGAAAGTTCGAGTGGTCGAAGAACGTCGAGAAGTTCCCCGGCCTCACCGAGCCCGACCCGTCGTACCACGGCGCGAGCTACACGGCCGCGGTCGGCGACGGACTCGCCTACATCATCAAGGCCCGCGTGCAGCTGCTGCGCGACCTCGGCTCGGCGATCGCCCCGGCAAGCGCCTGGCAGCTCATCCAGGGGATCGAGACGCTGTCGCTCCGCGTGGAGCGTCATGTGCAGAACGCCCAGGAGATCGCGGAGTTCCTCGAGAGCCACCCGGATGTCGCGTCGGTCAACTACTCCGGACTGCCCACCAGCCCGTGGTACGCGGCGGCCAACAAGTACGCCCCGAAGGGCGTCGGCGCCGTGCTCTCGTTCGAGCTCAAGGGCGGCGTCGACGCCGGCGCCGCGCTCGTCGACAGTCTCGCGCTGTTCAGCCACCTCGCCAACATCGGTGACGTGCGCAGCCTGGTGATCCACCCGGCGTCGACCACCCACTCGCAGCTCACCCCCGAGCAGCAGCTGACCGCGGGCGTCACGCCGGGTCTGGTGCGTCTCTCGGTCGGACTCGAGAACATCGACGACCTCAAGGCCGACCTGCAGGCCGGCCTCGCGGCGGCGCGCTCGGTCGTGGAGGCCGCTCGCGTCTGACGCTCGTCGCAGAAGGGCCCCGTCGGCGATGCCGGCGGGGCCCTTCCGGCGTCGAGTGCCCGAGTGCCCGAGTGCCCGAGTGCCCGAGTGCCCGAGTGCCCGAGTGCCCGAGCGCCCGAGTGCCGGTGGTGCGTTTCTGCACCACACGCCCGCCGAGTCGTGCGCAAGCGCACGATCGGCGGCGACCGGCTAGGCGCCGGAGGCGACCCGGACGCAGGCGCGCAGCAGCTCGATCGCCTGGCGAGCGTCGCCGACGGTGAACTCCTGGCGCTCGCCGGAGCGATCGAGCACCGCGCGCCGCAGAAGCTCGGCATGCTCGGGCCAGCGTTCGGCGGCGAACGCGGCGGCCTCCGTCTTCGAGAGGATCTCGCCGGTCTCCATCGTCGCCACCAGGCGGGACGGTCCGAGCGCGATCCAGCGGACCGTCTCCGACCGCACCGGGGCGTCAGGAGCGCGATCGGCGAGTTCCGCCTCCGCCTGATCGCCGATCGGCTGCCAGTAGTCGACGAGGTTGTCGCGCGAGAACGAGACCGCGCCCCGCGCGGCATCCGGATGCTTGTCGGCCACGGGCGTCCAGATCACGTCGCCGCCGTCGGCGATCCCCTGCACGCCCTGCTCCAGCTCGCGCCAGGTCACCCAGCTGAGTTGAGCGCCGGCGAGGGAGGAGACCAGCACGCCGTCGATGACCTGCGGTGCGGTCTGCACGGCATCCGGCCCGCGGGCGATCTCTGTCTCGGTCAGATAGACGCCGTCGATGTGCGGTCGGGATGCGGCATGCAGGCCCGCGAGAAGCTCCAGCTCGGCGGCGGGGTCGCGCGTGACGACGAAGACGACGTCGATGTCGCTCGCGCCGTCGTGCCAGTCGCCGGCGGCCGCCGACCCCGTGACGATGGCGCGGCTGACGAGCCCTGGCGCGATGCGTTTCTGCTCCAGCAGGAATGTCGTCAGCGCCTCCGAGACGGCGGGCGGGAGTTGGGCGTCCATCAGATCACCTGCGATTCTGCAGCGGCGGCGTCGGTGCCGGCATCGGCGTCGCCATCGGTCGTACCCGGATCATGCGCCTCGGTCGCAGGGTCGGCATCCGCGAACGCGAGCTTGGGCACGAAGAAGAGCAGCACGGCGGCGACGAGCGCGCCGAGACCGCAGATGGTCCAGACGAGCATGTAGCCGAAGAGGCTCGCGGCGGTCGTCGTCACGGTCGCGGCGCCCGCGAGGAGCACGACGCCGAAGACGGCCGACGCGAACGATCCGCCGATCGTCTTGGTCGTGTTGGTGAGGGCGGTCGCGACACCGGTCTGTCCCCGTGGAGCGGCGGCAGCGGCGGCGGCGGGGAGTGCGCCCACCAGCGCGCCGGAGCCGAGGCCCGCGATGGCCATGTTCGTGAAGACCTGCCACGTCTCGAGGTGGAACGGCAGGAACAGCAGGTAGCCGATGGCGACGAGGAACGACGCGACGATCAGGGCTCCGCGCGGGCTGGCCAGGCGCGACAGCAGCGGGAAGAGCAGGGCGCCGACGATCATCGAGATCAGATACGCGCCGATCAGGATGCTGCGCTGACCGGCCGAGAGACCGAGACCGTAGCCGTTGACCGGATCGGTGCCGGCGAATGTGCTGAGCGGCGCCTGCGCGCCGAGCAGGCTGATGCCGATGAGGCCGGCGGTCAGCTGCACCGGCCACATGTTCGGGCGGCGCAGCACGCGCAGGTCGATCGCCGGGTCCTTCTGTTTCAGCTCGTACCGACCGAACGGGATGAACGTCAGGATGCCGGCAGCGATCAGCACCCACACCCACCAGGTGCCGACGCCGTTGATGCGCAGGAAGGTGAGGCCGGAGGTGATGAGCAGCAGCCCGAGCGTCAGGATGCTGAAGCCGACGCCGTCGAGGCGGCGCACGCCCGGCGCGGGCTGGGACTCCGGAACCCCGAACAGGATGGCGAAGAAGACGAGGGTGACCGCGATGGCCGGAACGATCAGGGTGAGCGTCACATTCTGCGCGAACGCCTCGAACAGCAGGCCGGCCCCGATCGCGCCGACGATGGCGCCGGCCTCGAGGGCGACGACGAGGAGGCCGGCGGCCTTGCGGGTCTGCGATGCGGCCGTGCCCGTGCGACGCCCGCGGTCGAAGATCAGCGCCACCTCGAGCGGCAGCCAGACGACGTAGAAGCCCTGCAGCGCGAACGCGATCAGGAAGGTCGTGAAGTTCCCGGCGAACGCCAGGGCCCAGGTGGAGAGCGCGGTGAGCACGGTCGCGATCAGCAGGATGCGCTTGTGCCCGAACATGTCGCCGAGCTTCGCGAGCACGGGGACGACCAGAGCGGAGACCAGCAGCTGCGCAGCCTCGAACCAGTTGTAGTCGGCGTCGTGGATGCCGAGATGCTTCACCACATCGGAGATGAGGGGGACGTAGTACCCCTGCAGGATGCCGCTGGTCACCTCGACGAAAGCGAGCCAGCCGATGAGGCCGGCAGTGACTCCGAGAGCCACGGATCCGCGGCGAGAAGTGGGGATGGCGCTGTCGGGTGCGCCCGTCCTCTGTGACGTCATTTGTGGATGCTAACACCGCCGAAGCCCGGGTACGGTAGATGGATGGCCAGCGAACTCGACGACTCCGGATCAGCCGTTCTCAGCGAGACGGAGCGAGAGGTCCTCGGCTGGCTCGAATTCGGCGAGGCGTCCCGTCATCTTGCCGGCGAGGTCGTCGAGTCGGGCTTCGAGCCGGACATCGTGGTCGCCATCGCCCGCGGCGGTCTGCTCCTGGCCGGAGCGATCTCCTACGCCCTGGGCATCAAGTCGTGCGGCTCCCTGAACGTCGAGTTCTACACCGGGGTCGACGAGCGCCTGCCCGAGCCCGTGCTGCTGCCCCCGATGCTCGACGAGGCGGCCCTCAACAGCAAGCGCGTGCTCCTGGTCGACGACGTGTCGGACTCGGGTCGCACCCTGGCCATGGTGGTCGACCTGATCGCGGCATCCGGCGCGGACGTACGCACGGTGTGCCTCTACAGCAAGCCCCGCACGGTGCTGGAGCCCGACTTCGTCTGGCGCAAGACCGACCGCTGGATCACCTTCCCCTGGTCGGCGCTGCCGCCGGTGACCGCGGGCGAGTAGCGGCATCGAGCTGAGCGCCGTGCCGAAGACCCTCGCCGAGCTGGTGGCCGACGGTTCGATGGATGCCGGCTGGGCCGCCGCACTCGAGCCGGTCGCCGACCGCATCGCCGACATGGGCGACTACCTGCGCGCGGAGGTGTCGGCCGGACGCGGCTACCTGCCGGCCGGAGAGAACGTACTCCGGGCGTTCCGTGCTCCGCTCGCCGACGTGCGGGTGCTGATCGTCGGGCAGGATCCGTACCCGACGCCCGGTCATCCGATCGGGTTGTCGTTCGCTGTCGACCGTCACGTGCGGCCGCTGCCGCGCAGCCTGCAGAACATCTACCGCGAGCTGCGGGACGACCTGCAGCTCACCCCGCCGCAGCACGGTGACCTCAGCGCATGGTCGCGCAACGGCGTCATGCTGCTCAACAGGGTGCTGACCGTGCGGCCCGGCGAGCCGGCCTCCCACCGCGGCAAGGGCTGGGAGCCGGTGACCGAGCACGCCATCCGCACCCTCGTCGCGCGCGACCGACCGTTCGTCTCGGTGCTCTGGGGGCGGGACGCGGCCACGCTCAAACCGCTGCTCGACGGCAACCCGTCGATCGAGTCGGCGCATCCGAGCCCGTTGTCGGCGTCGCGCGGTTTCTTCGGCTCCCGTCCGTTCTCGCGCGCGAACGCTCTGCTCGTCGAGCGTGGCGAGAAGCCGATCGACTGGTCGCTCGAGGCCTGAGCGGTAGGCGCTGAGGGTTTACGCGGACGAAACGCTGCGAGCGTAGGCTTGTGGCCGTGCTTGAAGAGGAATACGAGACGCGCCGGCAGCTGCCGCCCCATCTGCGCAAGAAGGAGCCGGCCGAGTCGCCGTTCGAGTACAGCATCCGGGATGCCGAGGCCGGCGATCTTCCGTGGGTGCGCGAGATCTACAACCACTACGTCGCCAACAGCACCGTCACGTTCGATGAAGACAAGATGACGCTGCGCGAGTGGAAGTCGAAGTACGCCTACCTGCAGAAGCTGGGGATGCCGTTCATCGTCGCCGTGTCGCCGAGCGGGCAGATCCTCGGCTACGCGCTCGTCTCCCCGTGGAAGCAGAAGCGCGCGTACCGCTTCACGGTCGAGAACTCGATCTACCTCGGTGCCGCCTCGACCGGCAAGGGTCTCGGGCCCGTGCTGATGCAGGCGCTGATCGACAAGTCGAAGGAGGCCGGGCTCAAGGAGATGATCGCGGTCATCGCCGACAAGGGCGCAGAGGCCTCGATCAAGATGCACGAGAACTTCGGATTCACCGAGATCGGACGCATGGGCCGGGTCGGCTACAAGTTCGACCGCTGGCTCGGCACGGTGCTGATGCAGAAGTCCCTCAAGTAACGATCAATCTCGGGTCCGCCTGACACGCAGGCGCGCGGTCGTCGCGCGGCCGGTGGTGGCTGACTAGGGTGTCACCGTGACCACAGTGACTCCAGAGAACGGTCAGGTCGCCCCCGCCGCGCCCGCGACGCCGGCGAACCTGCCCCTGCGCAAGCGTCCCGTCGACATCTTCTTCATCTGCATCTTCTCGCTGTTCATCGTGACCTGCATCATCAGCGATGCGATCCCGACGCTCGGCATCCCGCAGACCTCGACGACGACCAACCTGTTCGCGCAGTGGAACTACACCTACTCGTCGCAGTACGACCCGCTGTACCAGAACCCGCCCATCTGGCTCCGGTTCATCACCGGCACCTCGGCGTTCATCTACCTCCCGTTCTACGTGCTGCTCGTCATCTGCCTGTCGAAGGGTTACAACTGGATCCAGCTCTACGCCGTGATCTACGCGACGATGATCATCAGCCTCACGGGCATCCCGATCTTCGGTGTGGAGTTCTTCGGCGACACGGCGCAGCGCACGCCGCAGCCGTTCATCTTCCTGCTCTACAACGGGCCCTATGTGCTCGTGCCGTTGCTGCTCCTGATCCGGATGCGCAAACCGATGCCCTTCACGCGGAAGTTCTAGCGCGCTTTACCAGTGGCTCGATCGGGGGATGGTGGGTCGAGAATGCCTCCCCCTCGGGGATGCTCTGCGTGCCTGTTGCCGATGGGCCCATGCGCCCTTCACGCCCACGTTCTGGGCCGTTCCGGATCAGGGGTCCCGACACGCCGATCGCTGGTGAATACGACGGCGTGGCTGGACCCCTCATTGCGGGCTAGGCGTGCTTCCCGCCGAGCTCGAGGAGCCCGACGCCGACGATCACGAGCACGATGCCCGCGATCTGCACCCAGGTCAGCGACTCCTTGAAGAAGACCCACGAGATCAGCACGATCGCCACCACGCCGACGGCCGACCAGATCGCGTAGGCGATCCCGAGGGGAACACCACGGGTCAGCGACTGCGACAGCGCGACGAACGACGCGATGTACCCGACGACGACGATGACGAACGCCCACCACTTCGGGTTCTCTCCCGAGGTGAACTTGAGGAACGTCGTGGCGACCACCTCCGTGGCGATCGCGATGGCGAGGAAGATGTAGCCGAGCACGGCGGTTGCTCCTGTCAGCCGGCCGGCGCCGGACGCTTGCGACAACCGTACCGATGGAGGAGGACACCGTGGCCGATGCGACACAGGTGAGACAGCTGAGGATCGTGGTGGAGGCCGACGACTACGACGCGGCGCTCGCCTTCTACCGGGATGTGCTGGGGCTGCCCGAGGCGGAGGCGTACGCCGGCGATGGGGGAGCCCGGGTCGCGATCCTCGATGCCGGCCGCGCCACCCTGGAGATCGCGAACCCCGCGCAGAAGGCGATGATCGACGACGTCGAGGTCGGGCGGCCTGTCGCTCCGCGCATCCGGCTGGCGTTCGAGGTGGACGATGGACGCACGGTCACCGCGCGGCTCGTCGAGGGAGGCGCCGAACTGATCGCGCCGCCGACCGTGACGCCGTGGAACTCGCTGAACTCCCGGCTGGCGGCTCCCGCGGATCTGCAGCTGACGGTGTTCCAGGAGCTCGGCGGCGACGCAGGGCCGGCTGCCGGCGGCGCAGAGCCGGCTGCCGGCGACGCGTCCTGAGCGTTGGCTTTGTGTCGGTGCTGGATGCTGTGGGAGTCCGTTCTGAGCGGCATTCGCGCGTTCTAGGGTGAGACCGACGTCATCAGCGGCCGGCACCGCGCGAGTTGAGGGTCCGGTCGTGACGAGGCAGATGAACAACCGTGGCCGGGAACCCGAAGGTTCCCGGCCACGTCCATGTCAGCCCGGCTCCGAACCCGTCAGCTCTTGGGTGTCGACCGGCGCAGGATGAAGAACCCGGCGACCGCGGCGATCGCCGTCGGCACGAGCAGCCAGGCGACCACTCCCGTCGGGCCCATCGTCATGAACCAGGATCCGACGGCCGGCCAGTTGCCGGTGAAGGTGATCAGGGCGACGAGGCCGACGAGCAGCAGCACGAGGATCGCCATCGCGATGAGCAGGCCGTTCACCCGCCAGCGCATGAAGATCGTGCCGCTGGTGGAGCCGACGAAGAAGAAGAACAGCATCGACACGAACACGATGAACAGGCGCTCCCAGAAGCCGCCGCCGCCGAAGTACACCGAGGTGAACAGGTGGCCGCCGAGGCCCCAGCCGCCCGTGGCCTCCTCGAGCATCGACAGCACCGAGAACCCGATGGAGTAACCGGCCGCGAGCATCCCGAAGGTGAGCGCCGAGCCCAGGTAGAAGTCGCGCCTGGTCACGCTGTAGCCGAGCGCGAACGGGAACGTCATGCTGATCACCTGGATGCCGACGACCAGCATGTAGACGAAGATGTAGAACCCTCCGCCGCTCCACTGCGTGCCCTCGAGGGCGTGCGCGCGGTCCTTCGGCTCGGTGGCGACGAAGATGATCCACCAGATCAGGTAGTTCACCAGCCAGATGAAGCCCATGATCATGATGGGCACCCAGATGGTCGTGTACTTGTTGACGAGGTTCAGCCTCACCACGCGCCAGATGCGCTGCGCGGAAGCGGGGGTGGTGCGGAGGTTCACGGCCTCCGGCGTGATGGCGGTCATGCGCTCTGCTCGAATTCTGTCGCTCGGACGTTGGTCTTGCGGACGATGAGTTGCTGGAGGGAGACCGGGGAGAGCTCGAGCCCCGCGGAAACGGCCTCCGCCCGGTCGGACGGGGTGAGGGACCCGACGGTGACCGACGCGAGTCCGCCGATGCCGTCGCGGTGCAGCACGTCGCGCCCGGTCACGAACGCCTCCACGGCGCCGCGCTGGCCGACGACCGTGGTGGCCGAGCTGCGCATCTCCTCGGCATCCTGGTCCATCAGGATGCGGCCCTGGTCGATCACGATCACGTGCTCGAGAAGGTTGGCCACTTCGTCGATGAGGTGCGTCGAGAGGATCACCGTGCGCGGATGCTCGGCGTAGTCCTCGAGCAGGCGGTCGTAGAAGATCTGCCTGGCCACCGCATCCAGCCCCAGGTAGGGCTCGTCGAAGAAGGTGAGCGGGGCGCGCGAGGCGAGGCCGACGATGACGCCGACGGCGGAGAGCTGGCCTCGCGACAGCTTCTTGATGCGGCGGTTCAGCGGGAGCCGGAACTCGGCGATCAGCTGCTCGGCGAACTCGGCGTCCCAGTTCTCGAAGAACCACGGCGCGCTGCGGAAGACGTGCTTCGGCATGAAGTCGTCGGGGTAGCGCTGGCTCTCTTTGATGAAGCAGATGTTCTGCAGCACCCTGGCGTTCTCGACCGGCTTCTCGCCGAAGACGCGCACCTCGCCGGAGGTGACGAAATCCTGCCCCGTGAGCAGCTGCATGATGGTGGTCTTGCCCGCGCCGTTGCGGCCGAGCAGTCCGTAGATCTTGTTGGGCTTGACGGTGAAGCTGACGTCGTCGATGGCCGTGAACGAACCGAAGCGCTTGGTGAGCCCTTCGACGCGGACGGCCGGCGCGATCGACGTGGGAGTTGCTGTGCTGGTCATGCGCTGACTCCTTCCGTGGAGATCATCTCGGTGAGTTGCTGGGGATCGATCCCGAGCTTCGCGGCTTCGGCGAGCAGGGGGCGGAGGTATTCGTCGCGGAATGCATCGCGACGCTTGACGATGAGGCGCTCACGGGCGCCGTCGGCGACGAACATGCCGATTCCTCTCTTCTTGTAGAGAATCCCGTCGTCCACGAGCAGGTTCACACCCTTGCCTGCGGTGGCGGGGTTGATGCGGTAGAAGGCCGCGAATTCGTTGGTCGACGGCACTTGGGTCTCGGGGAGGTAGACGCCGTCGATGATGTCGTCCTCGATCTGTTCGGCGATCTGCACGAAGATCGGCTTTCCTTCTTCGATCATCCGCACCTCCTCGGGGTTGCTCCAACCTCATGGGTTAGTTGGTGATGTAACTAACCAACCAGCCGGGACCGATTTTGTCAACACTTTTCTTCATCCCCCTCACCTTTCGGCGTCACCGCCAGGTCCGGCGCCGCGCGAGTCGGGGATTAATCACGCCGCTCGCGCGCTGGGCGTGATTAATCCCCGACTCGAACGGAAGAGGCGCATGGCGGGCGCGCGGCGGGCCGCGCGGAGAGGCGGGCGGGCGGCGCGCGGCGGGGCGCGGCGAGGGG
>NZ_BSEN01000006.1:588019-683191 GCF_027921845.1 Leifsonia poae | reverse complement strand
CGGCGGCGGCGCGGCGGGGCGTCAGCCGCGCGGGCGGGCGGCCTCGGCCTCGCGCATCCGGTCGAGTTGCTCGCGGTAGCGCGCCGTCTCTCTCGCCATCTCCCAGCCCTCGTCGTCGGGGGCGGGCGTCCAGGTCATCGGCTCGTCCATGAAGTCGAGTCCGCCGGACCGGATGTGCGCGATCAGGTCGATCAGCCAGGCGTCCTCGGCGTCGAGCATCCGGGTCTCCCATTGCACCGAATACCCGACGTGCGGGGGCGCGAAGTGCTCGGCATCCAGTCGCGAAACCTCTCCGCGCAGCACGGCCGCGCGGGCCCTGACGGCCAGCAACCGCTCCTCCAGCAGGGTCGCCAGCACCGTGCGCTCGAAGAGCGGCGCGAAGCTGAACGCGACGCGGAACCCCGTCGGATCCATGGGCGTGACGGCCCGGATGGCGTCCCGCAGCAGGCGGTCGAGCTCGGCGAGCCCGGCATCCGTGACGGTGTAGACCGTGACCGTACGGGCGCCGTCTGGAAGGGCGTGCGCCTCGAGCATCCCCTGCCGGCTGAGGGTGGAGAGCATCGAGTAGATCGAGCCCGGATTGACCTTCGCCCAGTCGTCCACGTGCCACGACACCAGCTCACGGCGCAGCTGATACCCGTTCGCCGGAGCGAAGATGCGCGCGACGCCGAGCACGAGCATCCGGGTGGTGGTGGCCATGGGGCCATTCTAGGGAGGGGCCGAGAGCGCCCGCGGCGCTACCCCGCTACAGGACCATGCCGACCAGGATCGGCTCCGGATGCAGCACGACGCCGAACTCGGCCTGCACGCGCGCCTGCACGTACGACGCCAGCTGCACGATCTCGTCGGCCGTCGCTCCGCCGCGGTTGGTGAGCGCGAGCGTGTGCTTGCTCGAGATCGCGGCGCGCGACCCCGGCAGACCGAAGCCACGCCGGATGCCCGCCTGTTCGATCAGCCAGGCGGCGCTGAGCTTGACGTCGTACGGTCCGTCGGCGAGCGCCGGGATGTCCTGCGGGTACACGACCCCGCCCTCGATGCCGAGCACCGTGTCGGGCTCCGGGGGCGTGATCGGCCAGCGCGGCGCGTTCGCGGGCAGCGACCGCGCGAAGTTCTCGGACACGATCGGGTTGGTGAAGAAGGATCCGGCGCTGACCGAATCCTGGTCGTCCGGGTCGAGCACCATTCCCTTCGAGGCGCGGAGGGCCAGCACCGAGCGACGCAGCTCGGCGACCGACACCCGCGAGCCGAGCGGAACACCGAGCGTGTCGGCGAGCTGCGCGTAGGCGATCGGGGCGCTGAGCGGCGCTCCGAGCCCGCTGGGGTCGTTGCCGTCGGCCAGTTCGAGGTCGACGGACAGCACGACGCCGCGCATCCCGCGCTTGAGCACCGACGTGCGGTAGCCGAGCCCGAGATCGGTGTGCGAGAGCCACCTGAGTTCGCCGGTCTCGTAGTCGAGGAACTCGACGCCGAGCAGGCTCGCTTCGAGCTCCTGACCGTAGGCGCCGATGTTCTGCACGGGGGCTGCACCCGTCGAGCCCGGGATGCCCGCGAGCGCTTCGATGCCCGACCAGCCGTTGCGCACCGTGTGCGCGACCAGCGCGTCCCACGGCTCACCGGCCTGCACACGAAGCCGGATGCGCCCGGGCTCCGCGTCGAGCCGCTCGATGCCGCGGGTCACGACCCGGATGACCGTGCCGTCGAAGCCGTCATCGCTCGCCACGGTGTTGGAACCGCCGCCGAGCAGCAGCCAGTCGTCGCCTTCGCCCCAGATCTCGAGTGCGGACTCGATGAGCGCCTCGCGGGTCGGGGGCTCGATGAGCCGCGCGGGAACCCCTCCGACCTGCATGGTGGTGAGGGTCGACAGGGCGGGCGGCTCGGGAGCACCTTCGGGACGCGATCCGTCGGTCATGCCTGCTCCGTGGGGCGCATCGGTTTCGTGGGCATCAGGCGAGGGAGACGCGCACCTGCGCCTTGCCCAGCACGGTCTGGCCGTCGAACGTGACCGTGAGGTCGATGCGCGCGACGCGGGCCTCGGCATCGAGCTGGCCGACCTTGGCCGTCACGGACACGTCCGCGCCGGTGGCGGAGTCGACGACGATCGGGCGCGTGAAGCGCACCTGGTAGTCGGCGACGCGGGCGGGGTCTTCCGCCCAGTCGACGACCGGTTGCACGGAGAGGCCCATGGTGAGCATCCCGTGTGCGATGACCCCGGGGAGACCGACCGAGGTCGCGACGTCGTCGCGGTAGTGGATGGGGTTGAAGTCGCCGGAGGCGCCTGCGTAGCGAACGAGGGTGTCGCGCGTGAGGTGGTAGTCGCGTTCCGCGACCACGTCGCCGACCGTGAGGGTGTCGAACTCGGGCATCACTCGTCTCCTCGAACGACCAGGGTGGATGTCGCGGTGACGACGTGCGCGCCGCTCGCGTCGACGATGACGGACTCGGCGGTCACCATCGAGTGGGCTCCGAGGCTCTTGACGCTGGCCACGGTGAGGGTCGCGGTGAGCTCGTCGCCGGCCACGACAGCGCGGGTGTAGGTGAAGCGCTGGTCGCCGTGCACCACGCGGCTGAAGTCGATTCCGGCATCCGGTTCGGCGAGGAGCTGCGCCAGGGTGCTCTCCTGCACGACGACCGGGAAGGTCGGCGGCGCGACGAGGTCGGAGTGCCCGGCGGCGCGGGCAGCGTCCACGTCGAAGTGGAGCGGGTTGGTGGCGAGCACGGCCCGCGCGAACTCGCGGATCTTCTCCCGGCCGACGAGGTACGGGCTTGTCGGCGGGAACTGCCGGCCCTGGATGTCTGGGTTCACTGGCACCCGACCATTCTACGGATGCGCCGTTGCGGCGTGGCCCGGGGCGGGGACACCGCCGCGCCGGTCCCCCGACCGGCCGTCGCACCGGCCCTCCGACCGGCCGTCCCGCCGGCCCTCTTCGTTGAGGGGTGACGAATGCAGGTTCCGCCGGCGTGTTTAGGCGGATTTGCCGCCTCTCAACGAAATGCCCCGGGCGGGACGCCGGGGACGCAGAAACCCCGCCGGCCTCGAGGGCCGACGGGGTTCCGTGCTCGGTGCTAGCTGGTTACTGGCAGCTGTCGCACTGCAGCATGTCCATGGGGTCGACGGGAACCGAGTAGCCGCCAACGCTGTCGCTGTTTTCGTAGTCCATGATGGCCTCCCCTAGAAGTCTTTGTCACCGCGTCGTGCGGTGTTCACCCACTATATAACCCTAATGACAGTGTTGTCATTCCACTACATGTAGTGTTTTGGAAGTTTTTCTTCGATGTCCCCAGAATACGGGGCACCACCGACATCCGCGCCTGGGGCGACCACCGGGACGGTGCCGCGAGTTGCCTGATTTCTCGCGGATCTCCGGCGAGAAGGGGTGCTCTGCGGCCGCACGCCGGGCACAGAAACGCCACGAATCCGGCGGCCGGAAATACGTCGAACGCGCGCGCTTGCGGCGTGTCGTGATTCTGACGCGACGGCAGGATTCGAACCTGCGGATGACGGGCTATGAGACCGTTCCCTTGGACCACTTGGGTACGTCGCGATGGCGGGGTGGCTCAGGCCGAAGGTTCGGCTGGCGCCTCCGTCCCGGCGCCGGTCGGCAGGCCCGCCTCCCTCCAGGCGGGGAAGCCGCCCTCGACGTGGGCGACCTGGCCGAAGCCGTTCGCGCCGAGCCATTCGGCGACGGGACGCGAGCCGTCGACCGAGCCGCAGACGACCACGATCTCCTGGTCGGTCGATGCGAGTTGGATGAGGCGCTCCGGGGAGTCCTTCCCGAAGAGTTCGGGAAGGCGTTCGCGGTCGACCACGACGGCGCCGGTCAAAGCGCCGACCCGGTCGCGGGTGGCCTGGCTGCGCACGTCGATCAGCAGCGCCCCCGCCTCGACGCGGGCCGCGCCCTCGCCGGGCGTGATCAGTTCGGGCTCGGCCGCGACGGCGGTTGCGGTGTCTTCGAGAGGGGTGTTCGGCATGTGTGGCATCGAAGCCCGCATCGCCCGCGCCCACAAGCCTGCGTTACGCCCTGTTGCGGATGCGACGCCGGATGACGCACACGGAAGCTCGACGCGCGCTTGCCGAGGCGGAACCGCTCAGGCCGTCGCCAGGATCGACCAGGTGACCCGCGCGCAGAAGGCGAGCGCATCGACCGGCACGCGCTCGTCGGCCGCGTGGAACTCGCCGAAGACATCGAAGTCGTCGGGCACCCGCAGGGGCACGAAGCCGTAGCCCCGGATGCCCAGCCGAGCGAGATGCTTGTTGTCGGTGCTCGCCGGAAGGAGGTACGGGACGACGATGCCCTCGGGGTCCTCCGCGCGGATCGCCTCGCCGATCGTCTCGACCAGCGCGGCGTCATCCGGAGACGAGATCGGCGCGATCAGGTCGCCCCACTCGAACTCGACCCCCTCCCCGACGATCGCCTCCACCTCGCTCCGGTAGGTGTCCTCGTGCCCGGGAAGCACCCGCACATCCAGCGTGGCCTCGGCGAGCGCCGGGATGATGTTCGTCTTCGATCCGGCCGCGAGCACGGTCGGCGAGACGGTCTCCCGGAGCGTCGCGGAGATCAGGGGCGCGACCAGTCCAAGCCCGGCGACGATCTCGTCGATCGTCTCATCGGTGATCTCGTGCACGTCGGCGACGTCTGCGGCCCGGAGCACCGCATCCAGCGCCGACGTGCGTTCGACCGGGAACCGATGCGCCGCGAGCGCGACGACGGCCTGCGCGACCCGCACGACCGCGTTGTCCGCGGTGGGCCGCGAACCGTGACCAGCCCGTCCGCGTGCGCGCACCCTGGCCCAGACGATGCCCTTCTCGGCGGTGGCGACGAGGTACGCGCGACGCCCGCCGAGCGGCACCGAGAATCCGCCGACCTCGCTGATCGCCTCGGTGGCGCCGGCGAAGAGCTCCGGGCGGTGCTCCACGAGCCAGCGCGCGCCCCACGTGCCACCCGACTCCTCGTCGGCGAAGAACGCGAAGATCACGTCGCGCTGGGGAACGATTCCCTCCCTTTTGAATGCTCTGGCGACGGCGACGAGCGTGCCGGCGAAGTCCTTCATGTCCACGGCGCCGCGCCCGTAGAGCAGACCGTCGTGGATCTCGGCGCCGAACGGCGGATGCGTCCACTCCTGCCCGTCCACCGGAACGACATCGACATGGGCGTGCGCCACCAGGGCACCGCGCCCGGGGTCGCTGCCCTGGAGCCGCGCGATCACGCTGCCGCGGCCGGGACGCGACTCGACGTACGTGACGTCGTAGCCGACCTCCTCGAGCCGATCCTGGATGTAGCGTGCCGCGCGCGCCTCCCCGTCGCCCACGGTTTCGGGATCGCCGGTGTTGACGCTGTCGATGCGGATGAGATCGCGCACGAACCGCAGGCCTTCCTCCTCGAGCGTCCTGATCGACTCGGATGACAGCGACATGGTTTCTCCCGTCGATACGCAGCGGCGGCGCGCGGGCCGACGACGAAACACGCTACCCGTGCACCACACAGGCCGAAACCTGCCCTCGGACTGTTTCACTTTTTGACGGCGTGGCTGGCCGTACCGCCGTCTCGGAGAGAGAGTTGTGCAATGAGCGGCACGAACGCGCGACCTCTCGCCGACCTCCGGGCGCGAAGGACCAGCATCAAGTGGCACCGGTTCGAAGCCGACGTGCTTCCGATGTCGGTCGCCGAGATGGATTTCGAGCTCGCACCCGACATCGCTCAGACCGCCATCGACCACCTGCTGCGGTCGGACACCGGCTATCTCGACGCACCCGGTCCGCTGGCCGCTGCCTTCGCCGAGTTCGCCGACTCCCGTTGGGGCTGGGGCGTCGACGAGTCGCGCGTGCACCTCGCCACCGACGTCACCGTCGGCGTGCTGGAGACGCTGCGCCTCGGACTGCCGGCCACCGGTGGTCGCGTCGTTCTGACGCCGCCCGTCTACGCACCGTTCTACGAGATGGTCGGGGAGGCGCATGCCGAGGCCGTCGAGGTGCCGCTGCGCGCCGACGCCGGATGGTCGCTCGACCTGCCCGCCATCGAGCAGGCGTTCGCGTCGGGTGTCGACGCCATCCTGCTCTGCAACCCCCACAACCCGACGGGCCGTTCGCACAGCGCCGAGAGCCTCGCGGAGCTGGCGCGCCTGGCCGCAACGTACGACGTGCTTGTCGTGAGCGACGAGGTGCACGCCCCGCTCGCGCACGCCGGATCGCCGTTCACCCCCTTCGCGGTCGCGTGTATCGGGGCGGGGGCACGGTCGGTGACCGTCACCTCCGCCAGCAAAGGATGGAACCTCGCCGCCCTCAAGTGCGCGGTCGCCATCGCCAACGACGCGGACACGGCCGCCATGCTCACCCGCTTTCCCGAGGAGCTGGCCGCCCGCACGAGCATCATCGGGCTGCACGCGAACATCGCGGCCTACGCATCACTCCCCTGGCTGAACGAGACCGTCGACCGGATCGCGGCCAACCTCGGGACGCTCCGCGCCGAGGTGAGCGCCCACCTACCCGGAGTGCGCGTCGTCGAGCCCGACGCCGGCTACCTCGTCTGGCTGGATCTGCGGGCGCTCGGGCTGGGCGACGACCCCGCCGCCGAGCTGCTGCAGCGGGCGCGGATCGCGCTGAACTCCGGCCCCAGTTTTGGCGCAGGCGGAGCCGGGTTCGCCCGCATGAACATCGCCTGCGACCCCGCGACCATCGTGGAGGCGGTGCGCCGGATCGCCTCCGTGCTCCCCGCATCCGGTGCCGGGGTCACGGAGCCGGTCTCGGTCGCCGTCGGCTGAGCCCGGGGGTCTTAGCGACCGGCCGCCGTCAGCCCGCGCTGCAGGTCGGCGATGATGTCGCGCGAGCTCTCCAGCCCGATCGACAACCGGATGAGCCCCGGAGTGATGCCCGCGTCGAGCCGCTCCTCCTCCGTCAGCTTGGCGTGGATCGTGCTGCCGAGGTGGATGGCCAGCGTGCGCACGTCACCGATGTGCGTCATCGGGCTCACCAGCTCGAGCGCGTCGATGAAGCGGCGTGCGGCGTCACGGCCGCCCGCCAGATCGATGGTGACCACCGCGCCCGCGCCGCGCGGGAGATAGCGCTCCGCCCGCTCGTGGAACGGGTCGGACGGAAGGCCCGGATACGCCACCGCCGCCACCTCCGGCTGCTCGGCCAGCCACTCGGCGACCGCCAGCGAGTTCGCGATGTGCTTGTCCATCCGGAGCGACAGGGTCTCGATGCCGTGCAGGAGCAGGAAGGTGCTGGTCGGCGGCACGGTCGGCCCGTACTCCAGCACGGTGACCGTGCGCAGGTAGGCGAGGAAGGCGCCGGCGCCGAACCGCTCGGCGAAGGACGCAACCCCCGGCCGCGGTGACGTGACGAGGTGCGGGAAGCGCTCGCCGTTCGCCTCCCAGTCGAAGCGGCCGCCGTCGACGACGGCACCGCCGATGACCGATCCATGCCCGGCCAGCCACTTAGAGGTGGAGTGGATGACGATGTCGGCGCCCCACTCGATCGGGCGACACAGATAGGGCGTGGCCACGGTGCTGTCGACCACCAGGGGCACCCCGGCGGTGTGGGCGATGCGGGCCAGCCGCTCGAGGTCGACGACCTGGTTGAGCGGATTCGGGATGGTCTCCGTGTAGATCGCTTTCGTGCGCGCGGTGACCCGCGAGGCCCACTCGTCCTCGCTTGCGTCGTCGGCCACGTACTCGACCTCGAGCCCCTGCCGTCGCAGCGCACCCCGGAACATCTCGCGCGTGCCCTCGTACAGCGAGCGGGTCGCCAGGATGTGGTCGCCGGCCTGAGCGAGCGCGAACAGCGTGGCGGCGATCGCGGCCTGCCCACTGCTGACGACGATGCCGTCGACGCCGCCCTCCAGGTTCGCAATCCGCTGCCCCGCCACGGCGTTCGTCGGATTCTCGTTGCGCGAGTACGCACGGAACGAGCTCTGCCCGGCGAACCGCTCCTCTCCGTCGTCGAAATCAGAGAACACGTATCCGGCCGTCTGGTAGATCGGCGTGACCCGCGCGTTCGTCTGCGCGTCGACGACGGCGCCTGCGTGGATCTGCCGCGTCTCGAAGTCCTGAGCGTCACCGGAGAGTTCAGTCATGCGGCAAGGTTACGAACTCGGGGCGCGCGCCGCACGCCGGCACGAAACACAGCGACTCAGCCGAGGCTTCTGCCGGCGGCGGCCGCGGTCGAACGGGGTTGCCTCAGAACGCGTCGGGCCGCGCGAACGTCGCCGGAGCG
This sequence comes from Leifsonia poae, assembly GCF_027921845.1. Classification (GTDB taxonomy): domain Bacteria; phylum Actinomycetota; class Actinomycetes; order Actinomycetales; family Microbacteriaceae; genus Leifsonia; species Leifsonia poae. Next base: position 674,982 of record NZ_BSEN01000006.1, on the reverse strand, counting down.
GCGTACGTCTCCGGGTCGATGTGCGAGCGGATGAGCGGCAGCGTGCGCGAGATCGACACCTGGATGCGCTCCTTGAGGTCATCCGACGTGATCTCGTAGTTCTCGAAGTCGCGCTCGCTCCCGTAGATGCCGAGCGGCAAAGTGAGCGACTGGAAGAACCCGAACAGCGGGCGCATCTGGTGCTCGACCAGCAGTGCGTGACGTTCGCTGCCGCCCGTGGCCGTCAGCACGATCGGCTTGTCCACGAGCGCGTACTGCCCGATGTGGTCGAAGAACAGCTTGAACAGGCCGGTGTACGTCGCACGGTAGGCGGGCGACCCGACCACCACGATGTCGGCGGCCTCCACCGCCTCGAGCGCGGCCTGCACGTTCGGGCCGAGCTGGCTGCGGAACGGACCCGCCCCCAGCTCGCCGAGCAGCGGCGCCAGTTCGATCACCGTCGCCGTTCCGCCGACCGCGTCCGCGAACGCCTCGGTCACACCGCGCACCAACGTGGTCGTGCGCGACGGATGCGTCGGGCTCCCGCTCACTCCGACGATCGAGATCGGCGAGCGCGTCATCGGAGCGACCCCGCCTTCGCCGGGTCGAAGGCCGTGCAGTTGGAACGCGTAGGCATGCTGAACTCCTGGCTTGGGGACGGGCTGAGTGGCACCACGCTAAGACTCGTCGCGCGCCGGTGTCGCGCATCCGGGGTCCGAAAACTCAACACGGAGTCATGTCCCGAAATCTGCTCGCAGATCCGGATGCGGCGCTGTACTCTCACGCGCCCTGCCCTCCCCTGGCGGCGGAGCGGCTACCGGCGGAGCGACTAGCGGCGGAGTGCCGCGGGACGCGGGAGGCCGAGTTCCTCGAGCAGGTCGCCGAGCATCCGGTCGAGTTCGTAGCCGGTCTGCGTGATCTTGTTGTTCTGCAGGCTGGTCAGCTGCGAGCTCGGCTGGTCGACGGTGAGCACGGTGCCTCCCGAGCGGTTCGCGTGCAGTTCGAGGCGGAGCGGCGCGTAGAGCATGACGCCGGCGTCGTGCCGGAACATCCTGGCCGCCGTCGCGTAGTCGCCGATCAGGTAGCTCGCGCTCGGGATGTCCGCGCCGCCGACCTTCATGATCGCGCTCGGGTAGTTGCGCCAGAACGTCACGAAACTGTGGATGCTGTTGCCGCCGGCCGCCTGCTGGAACGCCCGCCACTCCGCGCCGTTTGCCACCAGCTGCCGGAAGCGCTCCTCGTCGAGCGGCGGCACCTCGGCCTCGAACGCGCGCCGGAGCGTCTCGAAGGGCACCTCGGCTTCGATCTCGATCCGGTTCACCGAGACGGGCACCACCCGGTCTGTCGCGCGAAAAGCCACGACTCTATTCTGCGGGACCGTTCGACCGCATCCGGTTTCGTTGAGGGGTGGCAAACGCAGGGTTCGTCGGCGTGTTTAGGCGCATTTGCCGCCCCTCAACGAGAGGTGGGCGGCGCCGCTCAGCGAGAGGAGAAGGCGACGTCGGCGGCGGGGACGACGGCGGCGGTGCGGCCGGGGGCGCGGTGGTTGTCCCAGTAGAGGTTGGTGTGGGCGATCACCTTGTCGGGCGTCGGCGCACCCCAGTCGCTGAGGTCTTCGGTCGTGTGGGCGTCTCCCACCAGCGTGACGTCGTAGCCGCGCACCATCGCGCCGTGGATGGTCGACCGGATGCACTCGTCGGTCTGCGCCCCGGCGACGACGAGTCGCCCGACCCCCGCGGCAGCGAGCGCCTCCTCGAGCTGGGTCTCTTCGAACGCGTCGGCGTACTGCTTGGCGATCAGCGCCTCGGATGGCTCGCGCACCAGCTCGGGAACGTATTGCCACGCCTCGCTGCCGTACGGCAGATGCTCCTCATCCGAGTGCTGCGCCCAGATGACCGGCACGCCTTCGGAGCGCGCTCGGTCGACGAGCGAGCGGATGCGGGCGATGACGGCATCGCGCTCGTACGCCCCCTCGACAGCTCCGTTCTGCACGTCGAGGATCACGAGTGCCGTGTTCGGACGATCGGGAAGTGTTGTCATGTCGGCTGCCTCCGTGTTCCAGCATCCTCCCACCCGTGCCCATCGTCCACACCCTCCCCCCGGGACGAACGAGGGGTCCCGACACGCTGGCCCACCCTTTACGGATGCGGCGTGTCGGGACCCCTCATCGAACGCTGCCGGTGGCTAGGAGCGACCACCCAGGCGACCAGGGCGACGCAGACGGCGCAGGCGGTTCGCCACCAGGAGCGCGGCTCCCGCGAGCAGCGCCAGGCCGGCCAGCAGGGCGAACCCGCTCACGTCCGAGCCGGTCGAGGCGAGTCCGCTGCCACCCGCGCGCGGCGGGTCGACCACCGTTGCGCAGGCGGCCGTCGGGTCTTCGGCGCACGGGGTCAGCGAGGTGGGCGGCGTCCACGGTCCCGGCGGGTTCTCGACCGTCACGCGGTTCGTGGTGTCGGCCGGCGAGGTCAGCACGGCCTCCACCGTGAACGTGGTGCTCACGCCGACGGCCAGGGCGCCGATCGTCCAGGTGAGCATCCGGCCCGACACCGCAGCGGTCGGCGAGGTCGACACCAGTCGCAGCGGCGCCGGCATCGTGTCCGTCACCTTCACATCGTGCGCGTCGATCCGGCCGTCGTTGGTGACCGTGATCGTGTACACGATGGTGTCGCCGAGCGAGACCGAGTCGCGCGCGGCATCCTTGCGGATCGTCAGGTGACCGACGTCGAACGTGTTGGTCACGGTGACCGTCGCGGTCGCACCGGCACCGATGGTGACCACTCCGTCGGCCGGATCCATCGTCGTCGCGGTCGCGAGTCCCGCATCCGTCTCGACGATCGCGCAGCGGGCGCCGGCGATCAGGTTCGGCACGGTCGCCGTGTAGCCGTTGTCCTTCGACAGGCTGATCGTGCCATCGGCGCCCAGCTCGATCGGGGTGACGACACCGTCGACGACGTAGGTGCAGTCGACCGTGACGGTGAACGGTCCGGCGCCGAACTTCTCGACGCCGTCGCCGACGCGCTTCTTGACGATGGCGAGCGACCCGGTGTCGAACGTGTTCGTGATCGTCACGGTCGCCGGGGTTCCCGCCGGCACGGTCACACCGGATGCCGGCGCGACCACGACCGAGGTCGCCCCGCCCGTCGCGGTCTCGGTGACGTCGCAGTGGGCGCCCTGGATGAGGCCCGTGACGGTGGCCGTGTAGCCGTTCGCCGCGTCGAGCGTGACGAGGCCCCCGCCGGGCAGCAGGATGGTGAACTGCTGTCCGTCCTTCTGCCATGTGCAGACGAGCTGCGCGGTGAACGGTCCCGACCCGTAGGTCGCGACGCCGTCGCCCGTGCGCACCTTCTCGATGGTGACCGAGCCGGCCGAGAACGTGTTCGTCAGGTTCACGGTCACCGCGGCGACCGTCCCGTCGGTGTTGCCCGGAATGACGACGGTCGGAGTGTCGATCGTCGTCGACGTGGCGCCGCCGGTCTTCGTCTCGGCGATGGCGCACGAGGTTCCCGCCGGGAACGTCCGCGGCACGGCTTCGGTCTCCCCGCCCACGATGGAGAGATCCCCGTCGAACAGCGTCTGCGTGCCGTAGACGCAGGTGACGTGAGCCGTGAACGGGCCGCCGCCGAAGTCGCCGGCGGCATCCCCGTCGACCGTCTTGGCGATCGAGAGCGTTCCCGCGGCGTAATGGTTCGTGACCAGCGCGGTGTTGCCGCCAGCCGCATCCGCGATCGTGATGGTCGCCTGCGGGCCGGACGTCTCCGCCGCGCCGTTCACCGAGATGGCGACGTGGTTCGGAGCCGTGGCTGCACCGTCGCTTCCGGTCTCCGTCAGCTCGCAGCGCGCTCGCACAGGGAGGTCGCCGATCGTGTGCGAGCCGCCGTCGGCGAGCGAGAACGCGGCGTCCCCGGCCGGCAACGGGATGGTCTGACCGCCCGCTGCCACGCAGCTCAGGGTGAAGCCGAACGGCCCGAACGTGCCCGCGGTCGCCGCGGTGTCGACCTTCTTCGTGACGGTCAGCGCCGTCACGGCGTAGTCGTTCACGATGGCGACCGACTGGTCGGCGGGGACGGCATCGGTGCTCGAGCCCGAGGCGCGGATCGTCACACTCGCCGGCGTGACCGTGCGGGTCGACTCGCCGTACGAGCCTTCGGCACCGTGCTCCGTCACGCGGCACACCGAGCCGACGGGGATCCCGTCGACCCTGGCAGCGTAGCCGTTCGCATCGCTCAGGGTCACCGATGAGGCCGCGCCCAGGTCGACCGTCGCACCGTCGACCGTGCACGCGACATCCGCCACGAAACTGGTCGGGGCGTACGCGGCGCCCGGTCCGGTGATCGCCTTGGTGATGCGCAGGGAACCGCCGGTCAGGATGACGCCCGACTTGATCGGCTCCTGGGGTCCGGCCGGCTGCGAACCCGACACGTAGGTGGGGTAGAAGCCGAACGAGTTCCAGGCGCGCACACCGGTCACGGGCGCTGAGACCGGGGCCCGGTCGTCGCCGGCCGTGGTCGTCGGCACGTTGGTCGACGAGTAGGTCACCTTGAGCACCGCTCCGGGAGCGAGTGTGCCGCCGGAAGCCCGCGAGAAGTCGAACGCCAGCTTCACGCCCGTGACGTCGCCCGCGTCGATCGTGTCGCCGACCGCGCTCGACGGGATCCACGATCCGGCCGGGCACGCCGCGCCGCCCGGGGTGAGTTCGGTGACGCAGGGGTTCACGGCGGTGCTGACGAACCACGCCATCGACGAGCCTGCCGCCTCCGCGCTCGGCGTGAACGCGAGGTCGGCGTTGAAGCGGGGGGAGAAGACCGATCCGCGCTGCGACGGGTCGACGACGCCGACATCACCCGGATGCGGGAAGACGTCGATCGCGACGAGGTTGCGGGCCGCGACGTTGCCGCCGTTCACGATCTCGAGCTTCCAGGTGTCGGTCGCTCCGATCGCGCTGACCGCAGCGCACGGGTACCGGTAGAAGCCGTCGCCGTCGGAGGTGCAGGGTACCGCGGGGTTCGCGATGTTCTGCGCCTTGCCGGTCGTCGAGCTGACGCCCTTCGATGCCGTGAACGATCCCTGCGCCAGCGTGGTGACCACGTTGTTCGTGCTGCAGGTGTTGCTCGCGAGCGAGACCGGGCGGCCGTTGCCGGCGTTCAGGGCCGTGCATCCGGCGAAGGTGCGGTCGCTGGTCACGCCGAAGGTGTTGAGCGCAGTCGTGCCGGGGTTCGCGCCCGGCTTGATCTGCAGGGTCAGCGTGATCGAGTAGGTCTCCCCCGGCGCCAGGCGGGAGCCGGCGGGCCAGACGAACCGGATGGTTCCGGCCGCTGGGTCGTAGGTGCGCGTGATCGTCGCACCATCGGTCGGGAGGGTTCCCCCGGTCGAGGTGGCGTAGACGGGCACGTTGGTCGGGACGAAGAGGAGCGTTCCGTCGGACGGCAGCGTGTCGGTCACGACCGGGTTCGGCAGGTAGCCGGTGCCGGTGTTCTTGAACCGCAGGGTCCACGGGACCTCGCGCCCGGCAGCCGCCTGCCCCGGCGAGGTCTTCTCGACCGCGATCGTCGCCGTTCCCGGCGTCACCGTGAAGGTCGCCGTCGCTGTGGCACGAGTGGCGTGGATGGCGTTGTACGCGGCGTCGGCGAACACCGTGTCGGTGACCGTGCCCGCCGCGGTCTCGCCCGGCATCGGGGCGGCGACGATGGTCGAGGTGACCGGACCGGAGCCGTCGCGCAGGGTGGAGCGCAGCGACACCTTCAGCTGGATGTTGTCCACATTGTTCGAGGCCGCGAAGCTCGCGCCGTCGACGCGGCTGAACGTGAACCGCAGGCCCGTGACGTCGGCCGCCATCACATCGGAGGGAAGCGCGGCCGCGGCGAGCGTCGTCGGCGTTCCGTTCGTTCCGTGCCAGGTCGCGCCGGCGCCCTGTCCCGTCTGCGCCTCGACCAGCACCCGGTTCGCCCCGGTGGGCGCGGTCGGGATGCTGAACGACCCGAGAGTGAAGGCGTTCCAGAACGTGACCCTCGAGTCCTCGACGACGAGCACCTTCGGGGAGATCGTGCCGGTCGAGCGCGCCCCGAGGAGCACCGTGATGGGCGAGACCGGGTTGGCTTGCAGCGTGCTGCCCGGGGTGATGCTCTTGCGAGCCGTCACGGCGATGTTGCCGCTGACCAGGGCGACGTTGGCGCCGGCGCTGTCGCCGGCATCCGCGGTCGGATAGACCTCGTCGTGCAGGGTGCCGAACGCGGTGTTCGGCACGGTCGACGGGATGGGGGTGGCGCCCGTCGCCCGCGCGGTCTGGCGCAGCTGAGTGGCGAGCGTCACCGTGGCCTTCTGCCCCGGTGCGATCGAACCGCCGGAGCCGTCGGCGCCCTGCGCGTTCGTGCCGCGCAGCAGCACGCTGACGCCGACGACGTCGGACAGATCGGTCGCAGACTTCGCAGCGGCAGCGGCAAGGCTCACGTTCTCGGTCGACAGGGTTCCGTCGGCGGCGCGGTGCAGCAGCGAGACCTGGCTCAGCGACGGCTGCACCCCGGCGGCGTTGGTGAGGTCGACCTTGATCGCGGTGAGGTTCAGCGTCTCGAACGGGTTGCTCGCCGCGACGTACGGCCCGAAGACGCACGGCGCGTTCGCGGCGGCGTTCGTGCACTGCACGGGGTCGCTCAGCCGGAGCTGCCAGGTGTTCGTCGTCGAGGTGTTCTCGATCGTGGTCGTGTAGGTCGTCGTCGGGTAGGCGGTCCCTGGGACATCCGGCTGCGGGATGACCAGGCTGGTCGCCGACGCCGACTTGGTGACCTTCGTGGTGAACATCGGGTCGATGATGGTGACGTGGTCGGCCGCCGTGCGGGTGAACGGTGCGCCCGACGCGGGCTGGCCGGTGACCTTCACTGTGTTGTCGACCGCTCCGGGAGACCCGGCCATGTTGTAGGTGCGGGTGCCGGTCACCCAGTCGTCGATCGCGCTGTTGCGCACCGCGTTGCGGAGCTGGAGATCGAGGTGCATCGTGCGGGCATCCGGATTCGCGCCGGGGAATGCGCCGGCTGAGGCGCTCGCGACGCCGGAACCGACGAACGGGGCCGTCGCGTCACCGGATGCGGCGATCGCGGTGGCGCGGTCGGGACGCTCGATCACGGTGAGCCGCACGCCCTGCGTCGACGCACGCTCGGCGGTCGAGAGCGTGTAGCCCGGGAAGGTGCCGCTACAGGCCTGCGCGGTGGCACAGGCCTTGCTGGTGATGTCGACCCAGCTCGTGCCGTCGAACAGCTCGACCTTCGAGACCGCATCCCAGCGGATGAGCGGATCGTACGTCGCACCCGCCGTCGAGGTGGGCGTGATGGCGTCGATGCGCACCAGGTCGAACGCCTGGAACACGCTCCCCGAGAGCGGCGACTCGGCCGCCGGGTCCTGGATGGTCATCGAGGTGATGCCCGACGTCTGGGTTCCCCAGCCGAGCGTGACACCGGTGGTGGTCTTCGACTGCGCCTGCAGCACCTTGGTGCCGTCCCACGCCTTCGAGGCGATCATCGGGCCGGGGCCGCCGTCGGTCGCCTGGACGTTCGCGGCGGCGCAGTCCACGGCGACGGCGCTGTCGATCGGCGTGCCGCCGTTGATGGTGCCGCTCGCCTGCGCGCTCGCGCAGTTGTCGTACGGGGTGAGCGTCGGGTAGGTGCCCGGGTTCGTGACGCCGCTGCCGTCGCGCAGCTCGCCGCGGGCGACGAACACGATGCCGGGCTTCACAGCGGTCGCCTGGCCGAAGCCGCTCGCATCGGCGAACGCGAACTGGAGCCCGACGACGTCGGAGTGCGAGGTGCCGGACGAGAGCACGTCGTCGAGCACGCGCGAGTACGTCTTCGCGGCGGTCGTCGCGTCGACCGTCTCGAGCGTCTTCCAGGTCGTGCCGTCGGTGGTGTAGCGGACCGTGAGGGTCGAGCCCTTCGGGACCGAGGTCGGCGCGACGGCGGCTGCGTCGAAGGCGTTCCAGTACGGAGCGGTCGCCGTGCTCCGCGGCTCGGTGATCACGATCGACGCCGGCCGCACCGAGCTCGTGCCCGACGGCGTCTGGGCCTGCAACTGCACGAGGCTGGTGCCGCCCGGGATGACGGTCTGCGGTGTGATGGTCTTGTCGAGGGTGAGCTTGACCTCGGGGAAGTAGACGTCGAGGTCTGCGCTCGCGGGGTCGGTGGCCGTTCCCGCGGCGTTGACGCCGGTCACCATGGCCTCGTTCGGGTAGCGGGTGAAGCCGGCGCCTGCCGGTCCGGCGGCCGTCGTGGTTGCGACCGTGAACGGGACGATGGCCGTGGCACCGGTGCTGATCCGGCCGGTGTAGGTGATCTCGAAGCCGGTGAGGTACTGCCCGGCGTCGACCGCGGGGGCCGACGGCGGTGCATCGCCCTCGGCGAACGACGAGTCGGCCGGGGCAGTGCCGCCGCTGACGAACCACTTCACCGTGGCCCCGGTCGCACCGTCGGGCCACGCGCTGCCGGCTGCGAAGCCGCCGAAGCTGACGTCGTTCGTGAAGAAGGTGCCCGTGCCGGGCTCCCGGATGGTCAGTGAGGTGAGCGCACCGGTCGAGGTGTTGCGCGCCGTCAGCTTCGCGGTGGTCGACTGGCCGGCGGGGAGCTGCTGGGTCGCGAACGACTTGTCGGCGGCGACGCTGACGGTGAGCGGTGCGATGACCTGGCTTGCGCTCACGCGCTGAGCCGGCGCGTCGCCGTTCGGCGTCGAGACGGCGCCCGCGATCGTGTTGACACGCGTGCCGCCGGCGACGAGGGTCGCCGAGGTCGCCCGGTTGGCGGCGCGCTGCGTCAGGGTGAGCTCGACGGAGCCGGCCGTGCCGCCGGTGACGATGGTCGCGCCGGTGGACGAGCTGAAGACGAAGCGCAACGAGGTGACCGTGCCTGGATCGACGCCGGTGGGGAGCACAGGGGTCGTGCCGACCGGACCTGCGATCGGGGCACCGCCGGCGGTCGCGACGACCTGAACCTGGTCGGCGCCTTCGGGGAAGACGACGTCGCCGAAGCCGGACAGGTCGTAGAAGTTGAAGGTGCTGCCGGCAGCGGCAGGGTCGGCGGGCTCATCGATCGCGAGCGAGGACGCGTCGATGTTCGAGCCGTTGCGCACGCCGAGGGTCGTCGTGGACTCCTCGCCGGGCTGGAACTGCGTCGACAGCGGCGCCCAGGTCTTGGTGACCGTCGCGGCGATCACGTCCGGGATCTGAACGGTGACGGGAGCGGAGGCAGAGACGGTCGCGGCGTTGGCGGCGGCGAACGTGGCGGTGTTGGTGAGCACCGTGCCGTCGTAGGACTTCGCGGCGTCATCCGGCAGCTTCACCTGGAACTGGACGGAACCGGTCGTGCCGGCGGCGAGACCAGTGCTCGCGGGGGTGGTGTTCGGAACGCTGTCCTTGAAGACGACCTTCAGGGTGTTGCCGGTGACGGTCGTGGTCACGCTCCCGGCACCGACCACGGTCGGGGTCCCCACGACGACCAGGGGCGCCGGAATCGGGTCGGTGAGCGTCGCATCCACGCAGCCGGTGGTCGTCGACGAACACCCGAAGTTGAGGGTGTAGACGAACTGCTGCCCGGGCTTGACGGTCGCGGTGCCGGCCACCTTCGACAGGTTGAGCACACCGGATCCGAGCTCATCGGCGCTGGCCGCTGGCGCGCCGAGCGCGAGGCCGCCGATCAGGGCGACGACGACACCGGCTGCGACAGCGGCGGGCGCGCGGAGCACGCCGCGCCGCCTGTCGGAGCGGGTTGCCGGGCGGGTTGCCGGGCGGGTTTCGGAGCGCTTTCGGGCGCGCGAAAAGAAGGACTGCAGTCGGGTAAGCAACAGTTTCCCCCAGGAAACAGTAGGGACCTGGGTACGCCTCGGGTGGCGCTCGCCCGTTCGGGTCAGGCAAGAATCCCTACACAGACCTTTCTATCGGGGTACAAGACTTGTCCGCACTATGGGGGACCACCCCAGTCCTGGGGGCGTCCTCCATAATGAGGACACGGGACGATCAGCTCCGTCGCCGATCGAGCCCGGCGCGCCTCATCGGTCGCTCATCCTCGCGTCCACAGCGCCTGAGTCTCCCACCCGAGAGGTACGCCCATGTCGGCAAGCGAGAGGGCGCCCTGGGGAAAGTCGTGCAATTGCGCTGCCAGGCGACGATTCCAGTCGCAGGACGGATCGATGACAGAGATCAGGTAGGCCATGATCGCGAGCGCGTTGTATGTGCCGAACGTCGCTTTCGAGCCATCCTCGGTGCGAAGGTGCCCTAGGAGGGGAACCTGCTCGAAGGTAGGACGGCTGGGGGCGATAACCAGCATGCGGTTGAAGAGCCTCGCATGATGTGCCGAGACGTTCCGCACATAGTTGAGGCTCGAGATCCAGCTTCCGAACATCTTTTTCGTAGGCACGGCGTACGTTGCGGCGATCCGGCTGGCGAGATCGTTCTGAAGACCGCCGAACAGCTGCCCCAGCTGGCCGAATTCGAGGATCTCCGTGAGCGCCCATATGGGAAGCCTGCCGTCGTACCGATCACGAAAATGAGCGACGAAGGCCTCGTCGGAACCGTTCTGTCGGTCCTGAATGCGGGCAAGCATTCGCGAAAGCTTGCTCGGCCTTTGCTCGCCGGTTTCCTCGTCGAGGTGCTCGGCCGTGAACGACGACGTGTACGACTTCGGATCCTGATGTGCGAACGCAGACCGCTCGCCCAACGTATAGGCGACCTGCATGCGCAAAGAGACTTCGATCCGCTCGACTCCCTCCAGAACCAGCACGCGGAGACGTCGGTCAAAATCGATGAGCTCAGCCGCATAAGCGACAGTCGTGCCGGCTCGGTAGTCAGCGAGAACCCGCACCTTCTGCCTGCCGTCGTCGATGTACGTTTCGGACAGACGGAACGGGTAAAGGTATCCGGACAGACGGTAGTAGCCGATCTTCGCCAGCAGATCGCGACCCTCGGCACGGGAGACCACCGTGACGCCGCGGCTCTCGAGCTTGTCCACCTGCTCGTCGAGCGTCAGCCATGGCTTGCTGTATTCAGGCACAGCGCTTCCCGTTAAAGAAAATCAGCCCGAGCCGTGAGGCGAGCGGGCTGATCGTGATGGTTAGAGATTAGCACGCACCCCAGGAAAACTGATCCGTCGAAGCACCACCTCGCATCATTCCTGCTTGACACAAATTCCATGCGCGAGATCATCGCCGAGGCATCCGAGCCACGTACGCGAGGCGCTCGAAGATCGGCGCAGCGACAGCGCCAATTCTCCGCCGACCTCCGCACAGTGAAGCTTTCGCGATGTCGTCGCGTCGCGCGCCGTCAGCCTGTGGCCGGCCCGGTCGACTCCCTCAGGAGCAGCCGCGTCGACAGCTCCTCGCGAAGCGTGCCCGCCGCCGAGCCGCTGCGCAGCCGAAGCAGCATCCGCAGTGCAGCGGAACCCATGTCGGCGATCGGCTGTTCGACGGTGGTGAGGCGCGGGCGCACCCACTCCCCCTCGGGCAGATCGTCGAAGCCGACGATGCTGACATCCTCCGGGATGCTGAGGCCGCACTCCTCGGCCGCCTCGTAGACGCCGAGCGCCATGTGGTCCGAGCAGGCGAAGATGCCCGTCGGGGGTTCGGCGGTGCGGAAGAGTTCGAGCGCTGCCTGGCGCGCGCGGTCCCGCTTCCAGTCCGCGAAGGCGACCCGCGGCACGGGACGGTCGCCGTGCATCCCGACCGCCGAACGGAAGCCGTCGACCCGCGCCTGGCTGTAGAGGTGCTCGCGCCGACCCGCGATGACGGCGAGGCTGCGATGCCCGAGCCCGAGCAGGTGCTCAGCCGCGGCATGAGCTCCGGCCCAGTTCGCGGCGCCGACGCTCGACACGGACGCCGGCGGCTGCGAGACCGGGTCGAGGAGCACGACCGGAACTCCGGCCGCCTGCAACGCGTTGAGCTGCGGAGCCGAGGCGTTCACGAGCGCGAGCACCACACCGCGCGACGGGCGGGCGAGCAGCCGCGTCAGCCATCCCTCGTCGGGAAGTCGCGCGACGCTCACGACGAGGTCCACCCCGGCATCGACGGCGGCCTGCTCGACGCCGCTGAGCGCGCGGTTGGCCCAGGTTCCCTCGATCCCGCTGATCACCAGATCGACGAACGCATCATCGCCGCGCGCATCCGCGATCGACCGCCCGGCCGGCCGCACGTAGCCGAGTTCCGACACCGCCTCGAGCACGGCCGTGCGTGTCTCGTCCGACACGTCGCTGCGGCCGTTGAGCACCTTGGAGGCGGTCGGGATGGTCGTGCCGGCGCGCTGGGCGACGTCGCGCAACGTCGCGCGTCGATGACTGACAACCATGCGGCAAGCATACTCACGGCTAGTTGCGCAACAAATATCCTGTTCACGCGCTTGAGGGCCGGATTCCGGTGTGAAACGATTCTCTGGTCGCATACCGCACTGTGTGGTTTGCGCAAGTTACAAGGGAGTATCACGTGGCAATCACGCCGCCCACCCCGGAACGGACGAAGCGCGCCCTGGTGGTGCGCGGCGGCTGGGACGGGCACATGCCGGTCGAAACCACCGACCTGTTCATCCCGTTCCTCGAGGCGAACGGCTTCGACGTTCGCACCGAGGAATCGACGGCGGTCTACACCGACGGCGACTACCTCGACACGGTCGACCTCATCGTGCAGATCAACACGATGAGCACCATCGAGCGCGAGGAGTTCGCCGGCCTGCAGCGCGCGGTGCTGAACGGCACCGGTCTCGCCGGCTGGCACGGCGGCATCGCCGACGCCTACCGCGACAACGCCGACTACCTGCACATGATCGGCGGCCAGTTCGCCCACCACGCGGGCAAGGCTCCCGACGAGCGCGTCGGCGCGCAAGAGGACAACTACATCCCGTACACGGTCCACATCACCGAGTACGGCAGAACGCATCCGATCACGCAGGGCATCGACGACTTCGACCTCGTCACCGAGCAGTACTGGGTGCTCAGCGACGAGTACAACGACGTGCTCGCGACCACGACACAGGATGCTCGACCGTGGGACGCCTGGAACCGCCCGGTCACCTCGCCCGCGATCTGGACCAGGCAGTGGGGCAAGGGACGCGTCTTCGTCTCAGCCCCCGGGCACCGGCTCGAGATCGTCGAGAGTCAGCCGGTGCGCACCATCATCGAAAGGGGACTGCTGTGGGCAGCACGCTGAACATCGGAATCATCGGCGCCGGCGCCATCTCGGGCGCTTATCTCTCGACCTTCCGCCGCCTCGAGGCCGTGCGCCTGGTGGCGATCGCCGACCTCGACGAGGGCCGCGCCCGCGCCGCCGCCGAGGCGGAGGGCGTGCGCGCGTCGACCGTCGACGAGTTGCTCGCGGCGCCCGACATCGACGTCGTGCTCAACCTGACCATCCCGGCCGCGCACTCCGAGGTCGCACTGAAGGCGATCGCCGCAGGCAAGGGCGTGTACGGCGAGAAGCCGCTCACGGCGACGCTCGCGGACGCGAAGCGCGTCGTGGAGGCCGGCCGTGCCGCCGGGGTGAGGGTCGGATGCGCGCCCGACACCGTGCTCGGCACCGGAATCCAGACCTCGCGGAAGGCGATCGACGACGGCCTGATCGGCACCCCCATCGCGGCGACCGCGGTGATGGTCACGCCCGGACACGAGCGCTGGCATCCGAACCCCGACTTCTACTACCAGCCGGGCGGCGGACCGCTGCTCGACATGGGGCCGTACTACGTGACCGCGCTCGTGACCATGCTCGGCCCCGTCGTCTCCGTGGTGGGATCGGCGAGCCACACGCGGCAGTCCCGCACCATCGGCTCCGGACCGCGCGCGGGCGAGGTCGTGCCGGTGGATGTGGACACCCACGTCACCGGGGTGCTCCGCCACGCATCCGGAGCCCTCTCGACGCTGGTGATGAGCTTCGACGCCGTCGCGACCAGAGCATCCAATATCGAGGTGCACGGCGACGCGGCATCGATGGTCGTGCCCGACCCGAACGGCTTCGACGGCGACGTGCGGCTGCGACCGCTCGGCTCGGACGACTGGGAGACCCTGGAACCGAGCGCCGGCTACTGCGACGCCGCCCGCGGCTACGGTCTGGCCGACCTCGCGGCGACGCCCGACGGGGTCGAAGCACGGGCCAACGGCGACCTCGCCCTGCACGTGCTCGACATCATGGAGTCGCTGCTCACGGCCTCGGCGACCGGATCCACGGTGACGCTCGAGACCACCTGCGAGCGACCCGCAGCGGTGCCGCTCTCCGACGCCCCCGGCGGCGTGCGCGCTCTCGTCTGAGCGCGACCGATCGTGCGGTAACGCGACGCGGGCGCGGTCCGTGTCGCGTTATCGCACGACTAGCGCCGTGAGCGACACCGTCGACGCCAGCGACTCCCCGGGCGCGAGACGCAACGGCCCGAGCGACTCAGGATCGGCGTCGTACGGCCGCGACGCCGGCTCGACCGCGATCGCATCCACCTGCCCCCACCACGGAAAACCCTCGCCGGCGTGGTGCTCCTGCCACACGAACGCGTGCGGCAGCACCGACGAGTCCCATGAGAGCGTGACCTCGATCCCGGCACGCGGGTTCCGGATGCGCGCCACACCCGGAGCCGGGGCCGCGTAGGCGCCGAAGTCGCCGTGCCCCTGCCCCGCAGCTGGGAAGGTCACCGGCAGCACGCGCCCACCCAGCTCCACGACGGTCGTCGCGTCGATCAGCGCCGGGCCGAACGCCGGATGCTCGGTCCAGCTGAACGAGACCGGGCGGCGGGAGCGATTGGTGAACTCCTGCACGATGTCGATGCCGTCGGCACGCATCCGGAAGGTGCGCCTCAGCAGAACCGGGACCGTGCGCAACGCCACCTCCCACACGCTCGCACCGGATGCCGCTTCCGCTTCGACGTGCCGCCACAGCCGCCAGGCGGCCTCGCCGTGGAACGGATGCTCGACCCCGTCGAGCGTGCGTGCGTCGCCGGAGTGCGGCGCCAGCACATGCCAGCCGCCCGGGTAGCGCCGGTGCCATTCGGCCGACGAGCCGGACAGCGGCGGCGAGCCGTCCCAGTCGTCGGCGGCCCACGGGGTCGTCGCAAGCAGTTCGACCGCGGGATCGAGCATCCGCAGCGACGCCAGCCGTGCGCCGCGCGGGTCGATCAGCGCGGTGAAGCCCGGTGCGGCTCCGGCGGCTCCGGCGGCTCCGGCAGTTCCCGCCGTTCCCGTGGGTCGATCGACAGCGGCCGCCTGGAGTTCGAGGAGTGCTGCATCGCTCACAGCAGGCTGTACTTCTGCGTCCTCCGCACATACGGCGCGAACGAGGCGTGGAAGATCATCGACGCCGCGCCGACTGCGCCGGCGCCCTCGGGGATCAGCGACTGCTCGACCGTGACATGACGCGCGGATCGCGCCGTCGGCAGTTCGTTCACTGCGCGGTCGATCGTGGCGAGCACGAGCTGCTGCAGCTCCGGCTCGAACGCGGGACCCCCGACGACGAGCGTCGGCAGGTCGAGCAGGTCGACCAGGGCAGCAGCGCCGAGCGCGATGATGTCGGCGATCTGCTGGGCGGCGGCGTACGCGGCGGGGTCCCCTCGCCCGACCTCACGGCACATCTCCTGGTAGGTCACCGCTGTGCCCGAATACCCGAGTTCGCGCGCGATCTCCGGGAGCGCGGCCGTCGGGTTGCATTCGCGCACCAGCATCGGGCGCCCCTGCGCGTCGACGTTGCCGATGCGGATGGCGCAAAGCTGGCCGAACTCGCCCGCGTTGGCGCTGACGCCGCGGTAGGCCTCGCCGTTGAGAACGAGCCCGGAGCCCATGCCGGTGCCGAAGTAGAGGTAGGCGAAGTCGCCGGCTCGCGCCGTGCGCCCGATCCAGCGTTCGCCGATCGCGGCCGCGGCGCCGTCCTTCTCGACCACGACCGCGCATCCGAGCCGGTCGGCGAGGAGCTGCCGCAGCGGAACGTTGCGCCAGGCCTCCGACAGCGGCAGGTCGAGCAGCGAGCCGTCCGTCGTGATCGGTCCCGGCACGGCCACGCCGACTCCGAGGAACGCCGACCCGACGAGCTCGGGCCGGGCGAGCATCTCCTCCGAGCAGAGGGCGATCGCGTCGACCAGGGCATCCGGCGCCATGTCGTGCGTGAGCGGGATGCTGCGCCACACGATGATCGTGCCGTCGAGATCTGCGAGCACCACCGACATGAGTTCGGGGTCCACGAGCACGCCGATCGCGTGGGCGGCAGCGGCGCGCAGCCGCACCGGCGTGCGGGGCTTGCCCAGCCGCTCGGTGCGCTCCTGCTCCCCCTCGGCGAGCAGGCCGCGCTCGAGCAGCACCCTCAGGATGCGCGACACGGACTGCTGGGTGAGGCCGGTGAGCTCGGAGATCTCGGTGCGGCTGATGGTGCCGGCCTGCCGGATGGTCTCGATGATCGTCGCCTCGTTGAACGAGCCCAGGTCGTACTGGTTCGCTCCCGGCTGCTGACGCTGAGTCGACCGCTGTCGCTGCGCGCGATGGATGAGCACATCGCCCGCGCCGCGCGGCGGTTCGCTCAGCTGGGTCACGGTGCCTCCAATGCGCCATCGGGCCGGCGGACGCCCGCGGCCCACGCGTCGTGTCCCGAGAGCTCCGCCGGATAGCGGGCGGCGGCATCCTCGTCGATGTCGATGCCCCACCCCGGGGCATCGTTCGGCGTGAGATAGCCGCTCTCGATGCGCAGGGTCCCTGGGAAAACGTCGTGCGTGGCCTCATTGTAGATGTGGCCTTCCTGGATCCCAAAGGCCACCGAGGTCACATCGAGGGCGACGTTCGCGGCCGCCCCGATCGGCGACGTGTCGCCGGGACCGTGCCACGCCGTGCGCACTCCGCTCAGCTCGGCGAGGTCCGCGATCTTGCGGGCGGGGGTGAGCCCGCCGATGTCGGAGACGTGACTGCGGATGAAGTCGACACCGCCGTCGCGCACGAGCCGAACGGCATCCGTCAGCGAGGTGGTGAGCTCGCCGACCGCCAGCGGCACCGGGCTCGCGGCGCGCACCTCGGGCAGCCGGTCCCAGTGCTCGGGCGGCAGCACGTCTTCGAGGAAGAACAGGCCGTACGGCTCGAGCGACCGGGCGAGGATGACCGCCTCCTTGGGCGTCAGTCGCGAGTGCACGTCGTGCAGCAGCTCGGTGTCGCGGGGCAGCGCCGCGCGCGCGGCCTCGAACAGCTCGGGGACTCGGCGCAGATAGTCGCGCGCGCTCCAGCCGTTGCGGTACGGAGCATCGGGGTACACGGTCGGCAGCGCCGGTGCGCCGTAGCCTCCGCCGCCCGGCGTCGAGAGCTGCAGCCGGATGTGCCGCCAGCCCTCCTCGATGAAGCCGTGCGCCTGCTCGATCGCTTCGTCGGCCGTGCGCCCCGCCGCGTGGATGTACGTGTCGGCCGCCGCGCGCACCTTGCCGCCCAGCAACTCGTGCACCGGAAGCCCTGCGCGCTTGCCCGCGATGTCCCAGAGCGCCTGGTCGACGCCCGAGATCGCGTTGTTGCTCACCGGGCCACCGCGCCAGTATCCGGTGAACGCGCACAGCCGCACGAGGTCGGTGATGTCGCCGGGGTAGCGCCCGACCAGCAGGCGCGCGAGGTGCTCGTCCACGAGCGTCTGAACCGCCTTCCATCGCTGCGTGAAGGTGGCGCAGCCGAGGCCGTACAGCCCCGGCACGTTCGTGTCGATGCGCACGACGACGAGCGCCGTTCCTTCCGGCGCGGTCGTGATCGCGCGCACCGAGGTGATCTCGATGTTCTCGCGCGGCGGCCACGGGTTGGCGAAGGTGTCGAAGGTCATGACTCTCTTTCTGCTGGTGGGTCTCGGAAAACCGGTGCTACGGCAGGTCGGTCGCGGGCAGTTCGGTCGCGGGCAGGTCGGTGGTCTCGACCGGCAGTTGGTGCTCGGCCCGGAAGCCGATGAGCTCGCGGGCCGGGGTCAGATCGATCGGGACCTCGCGCTCGACGAAGCGCCGCGTGCGGGGCACCCCCGGCGCGAAGCGGTCGAGCAGCTCCTCGGTGCGGTACGGCGCGCTGGTGGTGTCGGCCGCGAGGAAGAACGCGTGGGCGCCGCGCGTCGAAGCGGTGAGGCCCAGTTCGATGGCTCGCGCCGCATCCCGGGTGTCGAGGTACGACCACCCCTCCCGCACGCCCTCGCCCGGATCCGCCGCATACCCGCGACTCTGCTCCAGCAGGGCATCCGGACTGTTGACATGCGGGAAGCGCAGGGTGACCACGTCGATCCCCCAGTGCCGCCAGGCCATCCGCGCCGTGTTCTCGTCGTTGCGCTTGGAGAGCGAGTACCAATCGCCGAGATCGAACGGGATGTTCGTGTCGATCGGAAAGTACGCGGGAAGCAGTTCGACCACGTTCTGCGGAAGACCATACGAGTTGATGCTGCCCGCAACGACGGCCCGCTCGATGCCGAGCGCGCCCGCCTGCGCCAGCACGTTGAACGTCGAGACGACATTGACGGAGTACACGTCGTACGGGGTGCCCGCGTTCTTGTGCGCCAGCGCGGCGAGATGCACGACGAGGTCGACCCCGTCGAGCGCATCCCGAACGTCGGCCTCACTGGTGGTGTCGCCCACCAGCACGCGATCGGCGCCGGGATGCTCGGGTGGTGTGCTCGACAACGCCGTCACCCGCGCTCCGGCTGCCGCCAACCGCTCGACCGTGACCGAGCCGATCCGCCCGGAGGCTCCGGTCACCAGCACACGTGCGCCCGCGACACCGCTCATCCCTTCACCCCTCCCGCCGTGCCGACCCCGCGCAGGAACTGCTTCTGGAACGCGACGAACAGGATGACCGGGATGATGATCGTGAGGAACACCGCCGCCATCTGCACCGCGAACGGGGTCGGGCCCTTGGCCAATGCGGGAAGCGCGACCGAGACCGGCTGCAGGTTCGGGTTCGGCAGCACGAGCATCGGCCACAGGAAGTCCTTCCACGAGGCGACGATCGTGA
This sequence comes from Leifsonia poae, assembly GCF_027921845.1. Lineage (GTDB taxonomy): Bacteria > Actinomycetota > Actinomycetes > Actinomycetales > Microbacteriaceae > Leifsonia > Leifsonia poae. The sequence goes on along the minus strand of NZ_BSEN01000006.1, from coordinate 656,083 downwards.
GCAGCGCGACGACGCCGATGATGGGGCGCGAGAGCGGGAGCACCAGCTTCGTGAAGGTTCTGATCGGCCCGGCGCCGTCGATCTTGGACGCCTCGATGAGTTCACGCGGGATGGAGTCGAAGAAGTTCTTGAGCACGATGACATTGAACGCGCTCGCACCCGCAGGAAGCCAGACCGCCCAGAACGTGTTCTGCAGGCTGATGCCGGCGACGGGCAGCTTCAGGATGGTCAGATAGAGCGGCACGAGCGAGATGATCCCCGGCAGGAAGAGCGTGGCGAGGATGGCACCGGTCAGCCAGGGCGCCCACTTCGGCCGCAGCACGCTGAGCAGGTAGGCGCCGGTGGTGCAGACGAACAGCGTTGTGATGGTCGAACCGATGGCGAGGATCGCCGTGTTGCCGAGCGAGAGCCCGATCTGCGCGCCGTTCCACGCCTTGATGAAGTTGCCCCACTCGTTCGGCTGGAACCAGATGCCCATCGGGTCCGAGATGATGGCCTGGCTGCTGGTGATCGACGCCTTCGCCGACCAGGCGAGCGGCCCGAGACCGGCGAACACGAGGCCGGCGAACACGAGGATCTGGATGATCCACATTGCGACCTTCACCCCGGGCCGTCTGCGGTCGGCGATCGAGATCGCGCCCCGCTCCTTCGGCTCGGCCTTCCTGGCTCGGCGCCGCTCGCCGGCCGACGCCTCGGCCAGCGTCTGATCGTTGACGGTCGACACGAGGGTGTCGTCGATGACACTCATGAGCGGCTCCATTTCCGGGTGGCGAAGAAGTAGACGAACGAGAGCAGCCCGAGGAAGACCGCGAGCAGCACGCTCAGCGCGGTGGCCGCTCCGTAATCGCCGTTGACGAACGCGTAGTTGTAGATCTTCAGCAGGATGGTCTGGGTGGCGTTGTTGGGACCGCCACCGGTGAACAGGTACGGCTCGGTGAACAGCTGGAAGGTGCCGATCAGCTGCAGGAGCATCATCGTGAAGATGATGTTGCGCAGCTGGGGCAGCGTGATGTGCCAGATGCGCGACCAGATGCCGGCGCCGTCGATCTCCGCGGCCTCGTACAGCTCGGTGCGGACCGTGCCGAGAGCGGCGAGGTAGATGATGGCGGTCGAGCCGGCGCCCGCCCAGGTGGCGTAGAGCACGATCGACGGCATCGCCATCGCCTCGGAGTTGAGCCACGGGAACGGGCCGAGCCCGAACCAGCCCAGCATCGTGTTGAAGATGCCGGACCCCGACGGGTCGTAGAAGAACTTCCAGAGCAGGATGGCGGCGACCGGGGGAACGACGGCCGGGAGGTAGGCCAGCGTGTTGTACAGCCAGTCCCACCGGCGGAGCTCGTTGATGAACACCGCCAGCATGATCGGGATCGGGAAGCCGATGATCAGCGCCAGCACGGCGAAGTACGCCGTGTTCAGCACCGCCTGCGGAAGCCCGGGATCGGCCAGGACGTACTCGAAGTTCTTGAGACCGACCCATTGGGCCGGGGCGACGAGGTTGGTGCGCTGGAGGCTCAGCGTGATGCCCTGAACGATCGGGCCCCACGAGAAGTAGAGGAAGATCAGCACGATCGGGATCGCGAATCCGACCGCGGACAGACCTCCGGCGTTGTACCAGCGCTTCCAGGAGAAGCGCCGGCGCGTGCGGACTGGCTCGGGCCGCGACTGTCGCGCGGTGAGCTCGAGGGTTTTCGTCATCGTTGTCGACCTTTCGACCGTCCGGCTGCCGGAGCCGCGATGCGACCCCGGCAGCCGAGCGGATCAGCGCTGAGCCTGAGCCAGGATTCCGTTGATGGTCTGGGATGCCTGATCGAGCGTCTGCTTGATGTCGATGTTCTTGTCGGTGAGCACCTTCTGCACCACCGGGTCGAGCGCCGCGTACGTCTGCTGCGTCGCCACGGGAGGCTCGGGGATGAGCTTGAGGGTCGAGTCGGTGTAGCCGGAGAACTGGTCGACGGGAACGTTGATCAGGTCCTTCACCCAGCCGAGGTACCGCTCGTTCACCTTGTCCGAGACGGGAGGCAGGCTCGGCAGACCGACCGGGTTACCGGATGCGACGGCCGCCTTGGCGTTCGAGATCGCGAGCTTCTCGTTGTAGTACTGCTCGAACTCGTAGTACTTGATCCACTTGAGGGCCGCGAGCAGCTCGTTCGGCGACGCCTTCACGTTGAACAGCTTGAGCGTGCCGCCGGTGAGGGTGCCGTTCTCGCCGTTCGCCTGAGGAAGCGCTCCCTCACCGAAGTTGGCGGCATCGAACCCGTAGTTGTGCGTGGCCTGCTGGAAGATGTCCGGAGCCTGCATCACGATGCCGATCTTGCCGGCGGAGAACGCCTGACGGGCCTGGTCCTGGTCGTACAGGAACTGGTTGCCCATCGAGTTGTCCTCCCAGCGCATGTCGTGCAGCAGCTGGAGCGCCTGGGTGGTGGCGGGACCGAAATCGGTCTTCGTGCCCTCGACGTTCTGGATGCGGCCACCCATGCTGTAGGTCATCGTGGTGAGCATCCAGCCGCCGGTGTTGTTGGCGGTCAGCTGCGCATACCCGGCGACGCCGGGGACCTTCTCGGAGATGGTCTTCGCGTCGGCGCGCACCTCGTCCCACGTGGTCGGCGGCTTGTCGGGGTCGAGCCCCGCCTGCTGGAAGATCTTGCGGTTGTATGCCAGCCCGACCGAGAACAGGCCGGTCGGAACGGCGTAGATCTGGCCGTCCTTGTCCTGAACGTTCTTGAGGGCGAGCGGGTTGAGGTCGTCGACCATGTCGAGCTCTTTGAGGTACGACGTCATGTTCGGCGCCTGACCGTTCTGGATGAGCTCGTGGCTGTAGGTGAGCGAGACGCCCATGACGGTGGGAAGGGTCCCACCCGCGAGCTTGGCCTGGAACGTCTGGGCGTCCCACGTCTCGGTCGACGGTTTGACCGTGATGTTCGGGTTCTGCTTCTCGAAGTCCTTGACCCGCAGAAGGAAGTTCGCCCGGTCGGCGGGCTGGTCCGCCTTGGGCATGTCGCCGACGGTGATGGTCACCTTGGCCTTCGGATCGGCTTGGGATGCGCCGCCTGATTCGGTGCCGCCACCCGAACAGGCGGTGAGCCCTAGAACGCCGATCACGCCGGCCGCAAGGGCGAAGCGCAGCTGTTGTCTCTTCATTGAAACTCCTGATCTATGCACCCAGAGTGGGTTGCTGCGACTATAAAACCAAGAGTGTTACTAAATCAAAACTTGCGCAAGTAAAGCCTCGCGGCCCCCGCGTTTTGGGGCAAAAGTCGACTCTGAGCGCGCCAGAGTCGACTTTTCACCCAAATGTTCGAGCGGGTATTGACGTCGAGGAGTCGAGGAGCGCGGAGCGCGTCGGGGCTGACGTCCCGAGCCGGTGAGGGCGCCGGCGGTCAGAAGCCGCCGAAGTCGCCTCCGCCGCCGAAGTCTCCCCCGCCACCGAAGTCGCCGCCGCCCCAGCCGCTGTCGCCGGAGCCGCCGTCCCAGCCGGCGGCGGACGCGTCGGCGCCCGATCCGGCGTCGGCCGAGCCGGCGTCGCCGCCCGTGTCGCCGGAGCCGGCGTCTCCCCCGTTGTCGCCGGAACCGTCGCCGGAACCGTCGCCGCCCGCGTACGCCTGCGGGTCGGGCAGGAACGAGCTCACGATCGCGGAGCCGATCACGTAGCCGGCAACACTTCCGAGCAGCGACGTGGCGAACATCCCGCCGAAGCCCATGCCGCCGGCCCCGCCGGCCATGCCGCGACCACCGCCGAGCGAACGCTCGAGCGTTCCCGGCTGGCGCAGCTCCGACCGGGTCGCCGCCTGCGCAAGCGAGCGCGGGTCGTCGCCCCGCGGCTGGTCACCGGCCGGCGCGTTCTCGCTGAGCTGGGTGAAGAGCAGCCGGCGCTGCTCCGGGGTCAGCTTCGCGAACGCTTCTTCGTGCACCTGCTCGATGGTCTCCGGCGGAGCCGTGCGCAGGAGGTAGCGGTAGCGCTCCACCGCGATCTCGTCGTCGGTGCGCTGCGCTCCCTGCTGGCCCCTCGCGGGAGCGTTCTGTGCTGGAGCGTTGTGCTGCGGCTCTTCACGGCCGAGCAGGCGGTCGAGGAATCCCATGGTCCACTCCGATCGAGAGGCGACGGATGCGCGGGTCGCAATCTGTACGTCTTCACAGAATCATCCCGCCCGCGGCTGAGCGCGGACTGTGCCCGCGCCGCGCATCCGCCGGATGGCCGGGGCTGCCACTACCGCGTTCGACGACTCTGTCAAGGGGTGACTTTCTTACTTCGTGATTCTCTTACTTTGTGAGAAAGTTTGGGTGTAAGAGAGTTTGTCCGACAGATTGGGGCCGTCAGATGAGTATGTTCGTTCGAGCGGTGGGCGCTGCCGCCAGCCCGTTCAGTGAGGTCCGTGAAGCGGCGCGCGAGCGCATCCTGGTGCGCACCGCCGGCGTCGCCTGCGGTGTGTGCGTCATCACGACCGCCGGTCTCCTCGCGATGTCGGGGTCGCTCGCATGACGCTCCTCGACCACTCCACCACCAGCCGGACCGCCACCACCAGCCGGACCGCCACCACGCAGGCCGCCCCCGAAGAACTCGAGGTGGCCTGGCGCCTCGCCGACACGGACTTCTGGGTCGCCTCCTACAACGGCTACTTCGGCGGGACGATCGACCGCAACGGCGACCACTTCTATGTGCGCGACACGTTCGCCCAGTATCTCGGCGATTTCGGCGACCTCGTGGCGGCTCAGCTCCACCTCGAACGCCATCTCGGGCGTCTCCTCTTCACCAAGCTCAGCGATCTGCCGTGAGAGGCGCGATGCACATGTGCAGCGCCGGGCTCGATCGGGTTACCCTAGCCCCGACGAGCACGCGACGGCCCGGAGAGCCGTCGTAAGTAGCAAGGGAGTCCGATAGAAGATGCCGCTGAATGTCGTGCGCCGCGAGCAAGAGCACCTGTACAGCCAGGGGCCGGTCAATGAGTCCGCCAAAGCACCCATCGACGCGCTCCTGCGGCTGAACCGCATCGGGGAGATCGGCATCGAGCGGGTCCGGCGATCGACGGGCCTCAGCAATCACGAATTCCACGCCATCCGGTATCTGCTGCAAGCGCAGCGGGAGGGGCGCGAACTCGGACCGAAGGACCTGATCGTGATGCTCGGGCTCTCGAGCGCATCAGTGACCAAGATCGTCGACCATCTCGTCGAACTGAACCAGCTCGAGCGCGCGCCCCACCCCACGGATCGACGCGCCTGGGTGCTCGTTCCGACGCAGGACGCCGCCACGAAGATCACCGGGGCCTACGAGACCTTCCACCGCTCACTTGTCGACGCGATGGACGCCCTTCCGGCCGCCGAGGCCGCCGTCGTCGCTCACGCGCTCAACGACATAGCGGACCGTCTCGCAGCCGAACTCGGCGAATGACGACCACCTGACGACGACCTGACGACCCTTCGACCGCGCGGCGCCTCCGACGCGACCGTCGCGCATCCGTGCCGAGCTGAGTATGGTGACGGCAAGGGATGGGGGCAGCGCCGACCCAGAGGCCCAGTCGATGTACCTGCCGCCGAAGGACGAGTACCGACCCTGACCACCCGCCTCAGGCGCCGGCAACCGTCTCGCGGTCGCCCGAACGCAGCGAGCGCCGGGCCGCGAGAGCGACGCGGAGGGCATCGACCGCACCGGTAACCGGGGAACGAAAAGGCTCAGACCCCGTCTCCACGCAGCGCAGGAAGTAGCGCGCCTGCTCGACGAACGGGTCTCCCCCGTCGCCGACCACCGCATCGACACCGTCCGACCCGACGACGTCGAGCGTGCTGCCGAACGCGAACCCCTCCGGCAGGTCGGCCGCGCTGAGCACCTGCGCGACGCCGCCTCCGGCGTATTCGATCGTCGTGGCCACGGGCTCGCCGAAGGCAGACTCTCCCGCTCCGGCCGCCGCACCGACCCGGATGCTCCGGACCGCCACCGGCGCGCCGAGCAGCAGGTTCGCCTGGTCGAAGTCATGGATGGCGAAGTCGACCACCATCCCGCCCGACTGCTCGTCGTCCTCGAGCCACGACGCCCACGTCGGTGCAGCCGACAGCCTCGTCGCCCGCACCGCACGGACCTCGCCGACCGATCCGGCGGCCACCCGCTCGGCGAGTTCGGCGTACCCACGGAAGAACCGCACCACGTGCGCCACCATCAGGATGCCCGCCGCGCGTTCCGCCGCATCCGCCACCGCGCGCGCATCCGGCACCGTGAGGGCGATCGGCTTCTCGAGCAGCACGTGGCGGCCGGCCTCCAGGGCCCGGATGGCGAGCGACGCGTGCGACGGAGTCGGGGTGCAGATCGAGACGATCGTCACGCGCGGGTCGGCGAGCACATCGTCGAGCGTGGTGGCCCAGCGGGCATCCGGCGCTGCGGCCAGCGCGGGACGACGGCGGGGTGAGACGACGGCCCGGATGGGCACCCCCAGAGCCGCCCACGCCGTAGCGTGCGCGTCGCCCATCCGGCCGGCACCGACGATGGCGACGCCGTGCGGACTCGGCAGCGGATCCCCCATCAGCGCACCCGGCGGCTGACCTCGGCGGCGTCGAACAGTTTGTCGAGCACGAGCCGTCCCGCGCCCAGCACGCCGGCGCGATCCTTGGCGATGCTCACCGCGATGTCCAGGCTGTCGGTCACCATCGGCAGGCACTCGAAGTAGATCGTGGATCGCACCCCGGCGACGAACGCCTCGGCCTCCCCCAGGATGCCGCCGAGCACGAGCCGCTGCGGGTTGAAGAAGTTCATGATGGTCGCCAGCACGCCGCCCACCCGGGTGCCCGCCTCGCGCAGCATCTGGGTGGCCAGCGGATGCGCATCCCTGGCGAGCGCCAGCACCTCGCTGGTGTCGGCCACGTCGACTCCGGCGCCCCGCAGCGCCTGCACGATCGCCGCTCCCCCGGCGACGGCGTCGAGGCATCCGGTGCGACCGCAGGAGCAGAGCACCGGCGGCGCGCCCGGCACGGTCACGTGGCTGATGTCGCCCGCCATCCCGTGATGGCCGTGATAGAGGCCGCCGGAGGCGATCACACCGCAGCCGATGCTCGAGCCCGCTTTGACGAAGACGAAATGCTGAACGTCGTCGTTCAGGCTCACGTGCTCGCCGAGCGCCATCAGGTTGGCGTCGTTGTCGGTGGCCGTCGGCAGGCCGCTGAGCGAGGTCATCATGGCGGCGACGTCGACACCGTTCCAGCCGGGCATCCGCGACGGCGAGACCATCAACCCGGTGGTCGAGTCGACGGGACCGGGCAGGCCGATGCCGAAGCCGCGCAGGCGCTGACCGGGCTCGCCGTGCTCGGCGACGAGCTCGTCGGCGACGCCCATGATCCAGGTCAGGATGCGGCGGGGTCCGTCGCCGACGTCCATGTTCTCGTTGCGCACGGCGAGCAGACGGCCGCCGAGGTCGAGCAGGCCGAAGGTGGCGTGATGCGAACCGAGGTCGACGACGCAGACGACACCGGTGGAGGGGTCGATCTCGAGCGTCCGCGGCCGGCGGCCGCCCTGGGAGACGCCTTCGCCCGCCTCCCTCACGTAGCCGGCCTCGATGAGGCCGTCGATGCGCTGAGCGACGGTGGAGGGCGACAGACCGGTCGAACGCGCGATATCCGCTCGCGAACGCGCATGCCCGGAACGGATGAGATCGAGGATCGCACCGGCTGACGAGCCGTGGCCCAGCAGGGCATCCGTCGTGCTGTTCATGGCGGCGGCGCACTCCTCTGTCGTTTGGGTAGAGACTACTGTACACACTTCGTTCGATTTCGGATTAAGTAATTCCGATATTGCGTAATACCTGGATCACTTAGTACGCTTTCGAAAACCCGAACGACGATGACGCGAGGAACCCCGATGACAGCAACGGATGCACGGCCGATGGTGAGCCTGCACGCGGTCAACAAGCACTTCGGCGAACTGCACGTGCTCAAAGACATCGAGCTGGAGGTGGCGCCCCAGGAGGTCGTGGTGGTCGTCGGCCCGTCCGGTTCCGGCAAGTCGACGCTGTGCCGCTCCATCAACCGCCTCGAGACCATCGACGAGGGCGAGATCCGGGTCGACGGCGAGCTCCTTCCCGTCGAGGGTGCCGCGCTGGCCAAGCTCCGCGCCGACGTCGGAATGGTCTTCCAGTCGTTCAACCTCTTCGCCCACCGCACGATCCTCGACAACATCACGCTCGCTCCCATCAAGGTGCGCGGTCTCAAGAAGGCCGCCGCCGAAGCCGAGGCGATGACCCTGCTCGAGCGCGTGGGGATCGCCGATAAGGCGAACAGCCACCCGGCCCAGCTCTCCGGCGGCCAGCAGCAGCGGGCTGCGATCGCCCGGGCGCTTGCGATGCAGCCCAAAGTGATGCTGTTCGACGAGCCCACCTCCGCGCTCGACCCCGAGATGGTCGGAGAAGTGCTCGAGGTCATGACCTCGCTCGCCAAGGAGGGCATGACGATGATCGTCGTCACGCACGAGATGGGCTTCGCCCGCCGCGCCGCCGACCGCGTGGTCTTCATGGACCACGGGCAGATCGTGGAGCAGGCGACCCCGGCCGACTTCTTCGACAACCCGAACTCCGAGCGCGCGCGCTCGTTCCTGGCTTCCGTCCTCTCGCACTAGCGAACGGAAGGTACCGCCCTGCACCAACCCGATCGCCCCGGCGATCCTCACCGAAGGTAAGGAAAGGACGCACCACATGACCCGCACCCCCCGCAGCACCCGCAGGAAGGCGGCAGTCGCCGGCTTCATGCTGGCGGCCGTGACGCTCTCCGTCTCGGCTTGCTCCAGCACCACCAGCCTCCCCGGCAGCGGCTCCAGCGCCAGCTCGTCGAGCGCCGACTCGGTGTTCGCCGACGCGCCCGTCGCGAAGTCGGACCTCATCCTCTCGGGCTCCACGATGGAGGCCATCAAGAAGCGCGGCAAGCTCGTCGTCGCCGAGGCCCTCGACGCCCCGCTGCTGTCGCAGCAGGACCCGACCAACCCCGACCAGGTGAACGGGTTCGACGCCGATCTCGCCAAGCTGCTCGCGATCTACATCCTGGGCAAGCCCAACGTGGAGATCGTGCCGCCGGCATCCGAGACCCGTGAGGCGATGCTGCAGAACGGCACCGTCGACGTCGTGTTCAACACCTACACGATCACCGAGGAGCGCGCGAAGCAGGTCGACTTCGCCGGACCGTACTTCGAGTCCGGCCTGGCGGTCGCCGTGAAGAGCGACAACACCAGCATCAAGAGCGTCAAGGACATCGACGGCAAGAACGTCATCGTCGGCGCCAACACCCCGGCCGTCACCGAGGTGCCCAAGGTCGCTCCGACGGCCAAGGTCACCGCGTTCGGCACCGACCCGGCGGCCGTGCAGGCGCTGATTCAGGGCCGCGGCGACGCCTACGTGCAGGACTACACGCTGCTCGCCAGCGACGCGGCCAGCGAGAAGCAGATCAAGGTCGTCGGCAACCCGTTCACCAAGGAGCCGTACGGCATCGGCCTCAAGCACGGCGACGCGGACTTCAAGTCCTTCGTCAACAACTGGCTGAAGACGATCCAGGAGGGCGGCCAGTGGGGCAAGGCGTGGAAGACCACGCTCGGCACCGTGACCGACTCCGCGGTCCCGACCCCGCCGGCGATCGGCTCGGTCCCGGGCTCCTGACCGGCCGGGATGCGGCGGAGTGCCCACACATCCTCCGCCGCATCCCCACTTCCCACCTCGACCCTTCGAACCCGGTGAGCGAATCATGAACCCCCTGATCGACAACCTCGGGCTGATCGCCCAGGCGCTCGGCACAACGCTGATGATGGCCGTCATCGCCGGCGTCGGGTCGATCGTGCTCGGTGTGCTCGTGACCGTCGCGCGCGTCAGCCCGATCCCGATCCTGCGCGCGGCCGCGTTCGCCTACGTGCAGTTCTTCATCAATGTGCCGTTGCTCGCGCTGCTGCTGCTCGCCGTGTTCGCCCTGCCGGATGCCGGCATCCTGCTGCCCCTCACGCCCACGGCGATCATCGTGCTCACCGTGTACGAGGCGGCCTATGTCGCCGAGGCCGTGCGCAGCGGTGTGAACACCGTCGGCGTCGGGCAGGTCGAGGCGTCGCGCGCACTCGGCCTGACGCTCGGCCAGTCGCTGCGCTACGTCGTCATCCCGCAGGCGCTGCGCGCCGTGGTGCAGCCGATCGGCAACGTGATGATCGCGCTCGCGATGAACACGGCCCTCGCCGCGGCGGTCGGCGTCGTCGAACTCACCGCGACCGTGAACAAGATCAACCTCGTCGCCGCGCAGCCCATCCTCATCTTCTCCGGAGCCGGACTCATCTACATGGCCATCGCGCTCGTCATCGGGCTCAGCGCCGGCTGGGTCGAACGAAAGGTGGCGATCGTCCGATGACCGCCCAGCTCATCCCCGACCGGCCGAACCAGACGCCAGGCCGACCGGATCGCGCACGTCGTTCCTCGCGCGCCCGCTCCTCGCGTACCGGCAAGCGCTCCTATGCCGCCTCCTTCATCTACGACCAGCCGGGTCCGCGCGGCAAGCGCAACATCCTGCTCGGCTCGATCGTGAGCTGCGCCGTCTTCGCGATCGTGATCGGCCTCGGGCTCTGGCAGTTCGCGTCGCACGGCCAGTTCGCTCCGGAGCGCTGGGCGCCGTTCACCGAGTGGGCGATCTGGCAGTACCTGCTGGTCGGACTGCTCGGAACGCTCGAGGCGGCCGCGATCGTGGCGGTGCTCGGCGGCCTCTTCGGCGTGCTGCTCGCCCTCGGCCGGATGAGCAACCAACGCTGGCTGCGCTGGCTCTGCTCCGCGTACATCGAGATCGCGCGCACCGTGCCGGTGCTGCTGATGATCTACCTGATGCTCTTCGGGCTCCCGCAGATCGGCATCAACCTGCCGACGCTGTGGAAGCTGGTCGTGCCCCTGACGATCGCCAACTCGGCGGTCTTCGCCGAGATCGTGCGCGCCGGCGTCGCCAGCCTGCCGCGCGGCCAGCGCGAGGCGGCCCTGAGCCTCGGCCTGCGGTCGTGGCAGGCGACGCGCTTCGTGGTGCTGCCCCAGGCTCTGCGCAACGTCGCCCCGTCGCTCGTCACCCAGCTGGTCAGCCTGCTGAAGGACACCTCGCTCGGCTACATCGTCGCCTTCACCGAGCTCCTCTACCGCGGCCAGGTGCTCGCCTCCTACCTGCACCTGCTGATCCCGACCTACATCGCCGTGACCTTCATCTACCTGGTGGTCAACGGCAGTCTCTCCGCCCTGGCGTCGCGGCTGCAGCGCGGCTCGCGCCGGCGCACCTCCCCGCTTCCGAACCTGCCGGCACTGCCGGCGGCCGATCACACGAAAGCCGCGAATGTCTGACTCCACCGGCCTCGCCGATCCCATCGATCCCACGGTCGCCGCGCTCGCCGAGCTCGCGGTCGTGACCCGTTCCGGGCTGATCGAGAGCCGTCACTTCGGCTCCCTGGTGGCCGTCGGCCCCTCGGGCGCTCCCCTGCTCGAGCTGGGTCTGCCGGATGCCGTGGTGCTGCCGCGCTCGACGGTGAAGCCCCTGCAGGCACTCGCCTGCCTGACCGCCGGCGCTCCCCTCGCCGGGCCGGAACTCGCGATCGCCGCCGGAAGTCACACCGGAGAGGACGAGCACGTGCGCGTCGTCCGCGCGATCCTCGAACGTGCCGGGCTCGACGAATCGGCGCTGGGCTGTCCCGTCGACCGCCCGGAAGACGAGGGGACCTTCGAACGCCTGGTGCGCGCGGGCGAGCCGCGTGCCCGCATCCGGATGAACTGCTCGGGCAAGCATGCGGCGATGCTGCTCGCCTGCGCGGTCAACGGCTGGTCGACGCACGACTATCTCGAGACCGCGCATCCGTTGCAGCAGCACGTGCGCTCGACGATGGCAGAGCTCACCGGAGTGCCGGTCGGCCACGACGCGATCGACGGCTGCGGCGCCCCGCTGTTCGGCACGACCGTTCGCGGTGTCGCGCAGGCCTTCCGTGCGCTCGTTCAGGCGGACGCCGACTCGCCCGCCGGCCTGGTCGCCGCCGCCATGCGCGAGCATCCGTTCTTTGTCGGCGGTTCCGGTCACCAGAACTCGACGCTGATGGAGACCGTGCCGGGAGCCCTTGCGAAGGGCGGCGCCGAGGGCGTCATCGGTGTCGCGGCGGCGGACGGCACCGCGGTGTCGATGAAGATCGTCGACGGCAGCCCGCGCGCGACGACCCTGCTCTCTCTGCGCGTGCTCGAGGCGCTCGGAACGAATGTGTCGGGCGCGACCGCGCTCACCGACCTGCCCGTGCTCGGCGGCGGCGTCCCTGTCGGTTCGATCGAGGTCGGCCACGACCTGGCGACGGCACTGGAGCGCGTCGCGTGACCCTCGTCGAGATCTGCCTCGACGACCTCGACGGCGTACCGGCGGCCGAGCGCGCCGGTGCCGACCGCGTCGAGCTCTGCGCGTCGCTCGGCGACGGCGGCATCACCCCCAGCATCGGCACGGTCGCGACGGCGTTGCGTTCGGCCCGCTCGATCGGGATCAACGTGCTCATCCGGCAGCGAGCGGGCGACTTCGTGTACAGCGCGGCGGAGGTCGACGCCATGGTCGACGACATCCGGGCGATGCGGCAGCTGCCGAACCCCTCGCACGTACCCCTCGCCTTCGTGGTCGGCGCGCTGCGCCCCGACGGCACGATCGACACGGATGCCACGCGCCGGATGCTCGACGCGGCCGGCGACTCGTCCGTCACCTTCCACAAGGCGTTCGACCAGACGCCGGACCTCGACGCCTCCCTCGACGAGCTGATCGCGCTCGGCGTCGCGCGCGTGCTGACCTCGGGCGGAGCGGCCTCGGCGCTGGAGGGCGCAGAGACGCTGGCCGCACTCGTCGCGCGTGCGGACGGCCGCATCGCGATCCTCGCCGGCGGCGGGGTGCGCGCGGCGAATGCGGCCGAGGTCGTGCGCCGTACGGGCGTCGCCGAGGTGCACCTGCGTGCGGCGACGGCGATCCCGAGCGCGTCGCGTGCTGTGGGCACGGCGGCCTCGGTCTACGACTCGGGCGTGCGCATCGCGACGTCGGAGGCGATCGTGCGCGAGCTGCTGGATGCTCTCGGGCGCGGCGACGGACGCGAACTCGGCGACGGACGCGAACTCGGCGACGGCGGAGAAGGAGCGGCTGCATGAGCGGGGCGGAGGGCGCGCGGAGCCTGCTGCTGACGCACGAGCGGGGAGCCGGCACCGCGGTGCTCGCGGTCGACCTTGGCGGCACGGCGATGAAGGGCGCTGTCGTGTCGGACCGCGGGGAGACGCTGGTCGAGCTCACCAGACCGACCCCGGCATCCGAGGTCGTCGGGGCCCTGATCTCGCTGTTCCGCGACCTGGGCGAGAGCGCATCCGGCCTGGGCTGCCGCGTCGTCGGCGCCGGCGTCGCGACCCCGGGGATGATCGACGAGGAGCGCGGGATCGTGCGCTACGCGTCGAACCTGGACTGGCGGGATGTGCCGCTGCGGGATGCCCTGCGCGACGCGCTCGACGTGCCGGTCGCGCTCGGCCACGACGTGCGCGCGGCAGGCGTTGCCGAGCGGCTGATCGGCGCGGCCCGCGGAACCGGCGACTTCGTCCTCGTGCCGATCGGCACCGGCGTGGCCGCCGCCCTCGTGACCGCGGGCGGCACCGTCACGGGCGCCACCGGCGCGGCCGGAGAATTCGGGCACATCCCTGTCGTCATCGACGGCGAGCAGTGCACCTGCGGTCAACGCGGATGCCTCGAGGTCTACGTCTCCGGCGCCGGCCTCGCCCGACGCTACGCCGCAGCGGGCGGGCCCGCCCTGAGTTCGCGCGAGATCGTCGCGCGTCTCGGCTCCGACGCCGTCGCCGACCGCGTCTGGACGCGGGCGGTCGACGTGCTCGCTCAGGGCCTCAACATCCTGACCCTGCTGCTCGACCCCGAGGTGATCGTGCTCGGCGGAGGATTCTCCCGCGCCGGCGATGCGCTGATGATCCCGCTCACGGCCCGGATGTCCGCGGGGCTGGCCTGGCGCGAGCGGCCCCGCGTGGTCCGCAGCGAACTCGGCGGGGATGCCGGACGCACGGGCGCGGCGATCCTCGCCTTCCGCGCGGCCGGGCTCGAGGCGGTCGCCGACGAGTGGCGAGCCGTCATTCCCACACCATGAACGGCCGCAGTTCGAGCTGACCGTTGCGCGCCATCGGGTGCCGCGACGCGATCTCGATCGCCTCGTCCATGCTGTCGCACTCGAGGATGTCGAACCCGCAGATCCACTCCTTGGTCTCGGTGAACGGGCCGTCGGTGACGTAGCGCTTGCCGTCGCGCACGCGCACGACCTTCGAGTTGGCCGGCTTCTCGAGCACCTCGCCGATCACGCGTTTGCCGCTGGCGTCGAGCTCGTCGACCCACAGGTCGACATCCGACTCGTCGCTGGGGCTGTCGGGCGTGGGGTCGGTGACGACGAACATCATGTACTTCATGGGTGGTCCCTTCGGATCGGCCCTGTCGGGCGCGTCGGTGGTGCCGTACGTCTGCACGTCGAACGGCGGCCGTGCCATTCGACATCTCTCGACATTCTCGTCATTCTCGTCCTGCCGCCGCGCCCGCCGCCGGCGAGTGGGCGGGGGTGTCACAGGCGGGCGGGCTGTGTCGTCTAGGGGAATGGAGGATTCGACGAGAACGGAGAGGTGGAGCAGATGCGCGTGTTCGTGGCAGGAGGCGCAGGAGTGGTGGGGCGACGGCTGGTGCCGCAGCTGGTGGCCCGCGGCCATCAGGTGACGGCGACCACGACCAGCCCGGCGAAGCTGGAGCTGCTGCGGCGCCTCGGCGCGGAGGCGGTCGTCATGGACGGGCTGGATGGCGCCTCGGTCGGCGAGGCGGTCGCCGCCGCGCATCCGGATGTCATCGTGCACCAGATGACGGCGATCGGCGTCGATCACGCCGGAAAGCCCGACCTCAAACACATCGACCGCTGGTTCGCGCTCACCAACCGGCTGCGCACCGAGGGGACGGACCACCTGCTCGCCGCGGCAGAGGCAACCGGCGTGGACCACGTCGTCGCGCAGAGCTACGGTAGCTGGAACGGGATGCGGTCGGGGGGCTGGGTGAAGACCGAGGACGAGCCCCTCGACCCGGGAGAGGGGACGATCATGCACGCGCAGTCGGCGGCCATCCGGCACCTGGAGGACGCGGTGCTCAGAGCGGGCGGCGCGGCACTCCGGTACGGGTCACTTTACGGCCCCGGCGCGACCGACGATCAGGTCGAAATGGTTCGCAAGCGGCAGTACCCGCTCGTCGGCAACGGCGAGGGGCACAGCTCCTGGCTTCATCTGGATGACGCGGCCGGGGCTACGGTGCTGGCCGTCGAGCAGCGTGCAACGGGCGTCTTCAACATCGTCGACGACGAACCGGCCGCCGCCAACGACTGGCTGCCGTTCCTCGCGGCGAGTGCCGGGGGGAAGCCGCCCATGCGGGTGCCCGTCTGGCTGGCCGGGATGCTCGCCGGCGAGGCCGCGGTCATCATGATGACCGAGGGTCGCGCGTTCTCCAACACGAAGGCGAAACGCGACCTCGGCTGGCGACTGCACTACCCGTCGTGGCGCGATGGCTTCGCGAAGGGCCTCGCATGACGCGGCTCGAGGAGTTCGAGGACCTGCGACCGCTGCTCTTCTCGATCGCCTACCGGCTCCTCGGGACGGTGAGCGAGGCCGAGGACGCCGTGCAGGAGACCTGGCTGCGCTACTCGGGCGCGGCGACCACACCCACCTCGGCCAAGGCGTATCTGTCGGCGATCGTGACCCGCGTCTCGATCGACGTGCTCCGGTCGGCCAGGGTACGGCGCGAGGAGTACGTCGGCACCTGGTTCCCCGAGCCGCTGGCGTCCGATCCGTACGAGGATCCCGAGCGTGCAGCCGAACTTGCCGACTCGGTATCGATGGCGGCGTTGCTGCTGCTCGAGCAGCTCACCCCACTGGAGCGGGCCGTCTTCGTGCTGCGCGAGGTGTTCGCGTTCGACTTCCCCGAGATCGCGTCGGCCGTCGGACGTTCGGAGGCCGCGTGCCGCCAGCTCGCGGTGCGCGCACGACGCCACATGGATGAGGGACGCCCCCGGTTCGAGGCGGACCGGCGTGCGCGGGACGAGCTCGCGTCGCGGTTCCTGGAGGCCATCCGCGACGGCCAGGTCGAGGGGCTCACCGACCTGCTGGCCGCCGACGTGCAGATGCTCGGCGACGGCGGAGGCAAGGCACCTCAGTGGGCGAGGGCCGTGTCCGGCGCGGACAAGGTCTCGCGTGTGCTGGCCTCGATGATGCCGCTGTTCTTCCAGATCGGCGGAACACTCGAACCGCACAGCCTGAACGGCCAGCCGGGCGCGATCTTCCGCGACCGCAACAACGAGGTCGTGAACACCTGGACCCTCGATGTCGTCGACGGCCGCATCCAGACCATCCGGACCGTGATCAACCCGGACAAGCTCGGCCACCTGGGACCGGTCGCCGATGCGTGGGCCGTGGTGCGCGAGGCGAACGAGGCGCGGCGCCCGTCGCACTGAGTCTCAGGCGGTCGCACTGAGTCTCAGGCGGTCGAGCCTCGCAGGATGGACTCCATCTTCTTGCCACGCGCCAGCTCGTCGACCAGCTTGTCCATGTAGCGGATCTTCTGCATCAGCGGATCCTCGATCTCCTCCACGCGGACGCCGCAGATCACTCCCGTGATGAGCGACACGTGGGGGTTCATCGCCGGGGCCTCCGCGAAGAACGTCGCGAGGTCGGAGCCGTCGGCGATGACGTCGTCCAGACCCTGCTTCGTGTAGCCGGTGAGCCAGGTGACGACCCGGTCGAGGTCGTCCTGGCTCTTGCCCTTGCGCTCCACTTTTGTGACGTAGAGCGGGTAGATCCGCGCGAAGGGCATTGCGGAGAGTCGCGATTCGGTCACGCACACCAGGGTACCGCCGGTGGGCGCGCTGCGCTCGGCGCTCGGCGCTCAGCGCGTGAGCACCGCCGCGACCTCGGGGATGCGCTCGATGTACCCGGCCAGCAACCCGCGGGCGACCGTCACGCTGTCGACCAGCGGGTGCAGGGCGAACGCCTTGAGCGCCTCGTCCTTCGAGCCGGTGAGCGCCGCCGCGATGGTGTGCCGCTCGACGTCCTTCACCTGCGACATCAGACCGAGCTGGTGGAGGTCTGGCTGCGACGTCGAGAGGGGGTGGACACCGTTCGCGTCGACCATCGTCGGAACCTCGACGACGGCGTCGTCGGGCAGCCCCTTGATCGTGCCCTGGTTGCGCACGTTGAGGATCATCGTCTGGGGCTCGTTGCGGCTGATCGCGGCCATCACACCGAGCGCGACGCCGGCGTAGCCCTGGTGGGCCGGGTCCGCCTCGCGTTCGCGGGTGTGGGTCGGCTCGTCCTGCGTGCCGCCCTTCGCCTCGGCCATGTAGCTGGCGCTGCGGCGCTCGACCGTCTGGCGCCAGAGCTCGGCCACGCCGTCGCCGGCGGCCGCGGCGCGCGCGTAGAAGTCCGTCTGCGAACGTGCGAGGAAGTCGCCGCGGGTCGCGCCCGAGTCGATGATGGTGCGCACCGCATCCCGGTTGAAGTAGTAGTAGTACAGGTACTCGTTGGGGATGCTGCCGAGCGAGCGGATCCAGTCGAGGCCGAAGACGTGCCCCTCCTCCATCAGGCCCAGCTTCTCGTCGTCCGCGAGCAGTTCCGGCAGCAGGTCGCGGCCGTCGTACATGACGCGGCGCATCCAGCCCAGGTGGTTGAGCCCCACGTAGTCCATCTGCACGCGGGTGTGGTCGAGCCCCATCAGGCCCGCGACGCGACGGCCGAGGCCGGACGGGGTGTCGCAGATGCCGAGCACGCGGTCGCCGAGCACCGACTGCATGGCCTCGGTGATGATGCCGGCCGGGTTCGTGAAGTTCATCACGTACGCGTTCGGTGCGAGATCCCGGATGGCGCGAGCCGCCTCCACCATGACCGGCACGGTGCGGATGGCGTACGCGAGGCCGCCGGGACCGGTGGTCTCCTGGCCCAGCACGTTCAGGTCGAGGGCGACGTGCTCGTCGCAACGGCGACCCTCGAGCCCGCCGACCCGGAGCGCGGCGAACACGTAGTCGCTGCCCTCGACCGCCTCGTGGAGGCTGGTCGTCGGCTTCAGCACTGGAGCATCCGGGAAGTCGGCGGCGAGTTCGCGCAGGATCGCGACCATCGCGTGGAGCCTCACCTCGTCCACGTCGTAGAGCGCCACCTCCTCGACACGCGGCGAACCGGTGTCGCGCAGCAGGGCCTGGTACACGTACGGGGTGCGGAATCCGCCGCCTCCGAGAATGCAGAGCTTCATACGACTGTGACCTCTCCGCCGGCATTGCGGCATAGTGCGATCGTCTCTTCCGGCGCGCCGGAGGTGGTGACCAGCACGTCGACATCGGTGAGGGAGCACAGGCGCAGGGCGCCGGTGCCGGGGAACTTGGCTTCGCTGGCGAGCAGCACGACCTTGTCGGACGCCGCGATCATCGACTGCTTGATGGGGGCCTCGACGGCCATGTTGTCGACGACGTGCCCGTTGGCGCGCACGCCCGTGCAGCTCAGGAAGACCACGTCGGCGCTGATCTGGCTGAGCGCGAGTTCGGCGAGCGATCCGACGAGGCTGCGGTAGTTGCGGCGCACCACGCCGCCGAGCAGCACGACGCGCACCGCCTCGTCGTCGCGCAGTTCGTCGAATACGGCGAGGTTGGAGGTGATGACGGTGATGTCGCGACCACGCAGCCGGCGGGCGAGCAGGGGCGTCGTCGTGCCGATGTCGAGGATGATCACGCTGCCGTCCACGACCATCTCGGCCGCGGCGTCGGCGATCGCGGTCTTCAGGTGGACATCGGCGGTGCCGTCGAACTCGCCCTCCCAGGCCTGGCCGCCGTGCTCCTCGACGGTCGTGCCCGGTTTGAGCATCGCGCCGCCGTAGGTGCGGGTGAGCTCGCCGTTGCGGTCGAGGATCTCGAGATCGCGCCGGATGGTCGACTCGCTCACGTCGAGAGCGACAGCGAGTTCCCTGACCGAGGCAGCACCGTCGGCGCGGAGCGCGCTGATGATGCGGTTCTGCCGGTCTCTCAGGATCATGCTCGTCAGCCTAGCGGGAAATGAGCAGAGTTGAGCAAACTCCGTCAGAGAATTCTCACAGTCGCGCAGACTTAACAAAACTGCGTCATATGGGTAACGTGGACGAAACATCGGCTACCCAGGCTGGGCTACGACATCACGCTGACCCGCGGAAGATGAGCAAACCTGAGCAGCCGCCCGCGGATCCGCAACGACGAGGAGTCCCTGTGCCGACAGAACAGCACGCCGTGAGCACCACCGACGGCGCCGACCTGCTTTTCGCGGGTGAGGTGTTCTGCGACCTCGTGTTCTCCGGGGTGCCGATGCCCGAGGTCGGAGCCGAGGTCTACGCCGACGGCTTCGCAGTGACTCCGGGCGGCGTCGCCAACCGGGCCGTCGCCGCCGCCAGGGTCGGAGCGCGCACCATGCTCCTCTCGCGCCTCGGCGACGACCCGATCGGCTCGCACATCCACGCCATGCTCGACGCGGAGCCCGACCTCGACACGCGACTGCTGGAGAGCGTCCCCGGTCACCAGAGCCCCGTCAGCGTTTCGCTCACCGGCGCGCACGACCGCAGCTTCATCACGTACCAGGAAGACCTCGGCCACCTGCAGCTGCCGGAGGGCGTCGGCCCCATCGGCGCCACCCACGTCGGCATCGCCCACGAGCTGCCCGCCTGGGTCGGCCGGCTGCGCGCCGCCGGAACGACGGTCGTGGGTGGCGTCGGCTGGGACTCGACGGGCGAATGGTCGGCGGATCTGCTCACGCGGCTGGCCGAGGTCGACGTCTTCGTGCCGAACGACGTGGAGGCGATGCGCTACACCCGCACCGACGACGCGGTGACCGCCGCCAAGGTGCTCGCCGAGCGCGTCCCGCTCGCCGTCGTCACCCGCGGACCGCACGGGGTCGTCGCCGTCGACTCCGCCGCGGGCTGCGTCGTCGAGGTGCCGACCGTCTCCGTCACGGCCGTCGACCCGACAGGGGCCGGCGACGTGTTCGTCGCCACCTTCATGGCGTCCGCCGGCCACGGCTGGACGCTCGAGTCGCGCCTCCGCTTCGCCGGACTCGCCGCGTCCATCTCGGTCACGGGGTTCGGCGGTGCAGCCAGCGCGCCTACGATGGCCGGTCTGCGCTCGTACGTCGCCGACAGGCATCCGGACGGCGACTGGTCGTTCCTCCTCGACTCCCCCGACCACCGACCGCACAGCACGACCGCACACGAAAAGGAACAACGATGAAGAACACCAGGAAGATCCCGCTTCTCGTGGGAGTCGCCGCCGCGCTCGCGCTCGGCCTCGCCGCCTGTGCACCGGGCTCCGGCAGCGGCTCGTCGGCCAGCCAGAGCCTCGGGCCGGTGTCGAAGAACGTGGGCTCCGACAAGATCACGCTCACCGTCTGGGACCAGAACACCGACGGCGGCATCGACACCGCGCAGCAGCAGCTGAACACGGCGTTCGAGAAGAAGTACCCCAACGTCACCATCAAGCGCGTCTCGCGGTCGTTCACCGACCTCAAGACCACGCTCAAGCTCGCCCTCTCCGGTTCGAACCCGCCCGACGTCGTGCAGGCGAACCAGGGCTACCCCGACATGGGCGCCTTCGTGAAGGCGGGCCTGCTGCGGCCGATCAACGACTACGCCGGCCTCTACGGCTGGAACGACTACTACCCGTCGAGCCTGCTGAAGCTCAACTCGTTCTCCTCCGACGGCAAGACCTGGCAGGGCGACAAGCTCTACGGCGTCTCGCAGACCGGTGAGCTGGTCGGCGTCTACTACAACCGCGAGATCCTCTCGAAGCTGGGCGTGGAAGCGCCCACCAGCCTCACCGAGCTCTCGGACGACATGGCCAAGGCGAAGGCGAAGGGCATCCTGCCGCTCAGCTACGGCGACGTGGAGAAGAGCCCCGGCATCCACCTGTACGGCGTGGTGCAGGGAGCGCTCGCCGGCCAGAAGACGGTGAACGATCTGGTCACCTCGACCAGCGGCGCGTGGACCGACCCGGTCAACGTGCAGGCCGCCAAGACGATCCAGGACTGGCAGACCAAGGGCTACCTGACGCCCGGTGCCAACGGCGTCTCGCGGGATGCCGCGGTCGCCACTTTCGGCAAGGGAGGCTCCGCCTTCCTCATCACCGGCACCTGGTACCAGGCGTCGCTCGAGGAGTCGTCGCTCGGCAAGACGGGAGTCGGCTTCACCGCTCTGAAGCCCGAAGGCGCGAGCACGCCGGTCACCACCGGCGGTGAAGGACTCGCCTGGGCGCTCACGTCGAAGACCAAGCACCCGGATGCCGCTGCCGCCTACGTGAACTTCATCACCGACCGCAGCGCATCCGAGACCCTGGTGAAGACGGGCAACCTGCCCACCGTGGTGCCGGACGACGACAAGCCGGCCGACGGCACCCTGGCCGGCGACATCACCAGCCACTACAAGACGATCTCGTCGGGCAACGGCATCGTGCCCTACCTCGACTACACGACGTCGACGTTCTACGACACCCTGACCGCCGCGATGCAGGACCTCGTGGCCGGCAAGGCGACGCCCGAGCAGTTCACGAAGACACTGCAGGACGACTACACGAAGTTCCAGTCGAGCCGCGGCTGACCGTGACCGAGACCACCACCGCGCAGACCCCGAGGGGCACGGCCACCCGCCGCGCCCCTCGGGCGACGCGCCGCCGACGCCGCAGCAAGGTCGCGTACCTGTACGTGCTCCCCGCCTTCGTGGTGTTCGCGATCTTCCTGGGCGTGCCGTTCGTCCAGACCTTCCAGTACTCCTTCTACGACTGGGACGGCCTGTCGGCCGCGACCTGGGCGGGTTTCGCCAACTACCTGTCGGTCGTGCAGGACGAGGAGCTGCGTAACGCGTTCGCCCACGCCCTCGTGCTGATGATCTTCTACTCGGTCATCCCGGTGGCCATCGCACTGTTCCTCACGGCACTGATCTCGCGGGCCAACACGATGCGCGGAATGTCGTTCTTCCGTACGGCACTGTTCCTGCCCCAGGTGATCGCCTCCGTGGTCGTCGCCACGATCTGGGTCTCCATCTACTCCACCGACGGACTGATCAACCAGGTGCTGCGGGCGATCGGCCTGGGCGACCTCGCCCGCGTGTGGCTGGGCGACTACTCGACGGCGCTGGTCGCCATCGGGTTCGTCGGCACCTGGCTCAATATCGGGCTCTGCCTCGTGCTGTTCCTCTCGGGTGTCGGCAACATCGAGCCGGTGCTGTTCGAGGCGGCCAGGATCGACGGGGCCTCGGCGCGCCGCGAATTCTTCGCGATCACGCTGCCATCGCTGCGCGGCCAGATCGCCGTGGCACTGACGCTCACGATCGTCTCCGCGCTCAAGACCTTCGACCTCGTCTACATCACCACGAAAGGCGGACCGGGAACGTCGACCACGGTGCCCGCCTTCGAGGCGTACAACCGGGCGTTCAACACGGGCCAGGTCGGCTCGGCCGCCGCGGTGGCCATCGCCCTCACCGTGGTGATCATGATCGTCACCGCCCTGATCAGCCGTCTGCAGCCGAAGGACGCCGAATGAGAATCTCCCGGCTCGAGAAGAGCGTCAACTACGTCATCCTGTCGCTGTTCGCGCTGTTCGCGATCATCCCCCTGATCGGTGTGCTGTTCTCCGCGGTGACCCCGCCGTCGCAGAACAGCGGCGCGTTCACGGTGCCGACGACAATCGACCTCGGCAACTTCGGGGCCGCCTGGAACCAGGGGCACTTCGCGTCGTACATGGGCTCGAGCATCCTGGTCACGGTGTCGGTGGTCGTGCTGACCGCCGTGCTCTCCGTGCTCGCGGGATTCGCGTTCGCACGCCTCGACTTCTTCGGGTCGAACGTGATCTTCTTCCTGATGCTGGCCGGGCTGATGCTGCCGGCCGAGGCGTTCATCATCCCGCTCTACTTCAACCTGCGCAGCGTCGGGCTCTCCGACACCTATGCGGCGCTGATCCTGCCGCAGACCGCGCAATCGCTGGCGTTCGGCATCTTCTGGATGCGCAACCAGTTCCGCACCTTCCCCGGCCAGATCATCGAGGCGGCCCGGCTCGACGGCGCCCGCGACTTCCGGATGCTCTGGCAGGTCATCGTCCCCCCGTCGCTCGCACCGATCATGACGATGTGCGTGCTCGTGGCGATGTGGACCTGGAACGAGTTCCTCATCCCCCTGGTGCTCATCACCTCGGAGGACAAACGCACGGCGCCGCTGGGACTCGCGTTCTTCCAGGGCGAGCACCTCACCGACTACTCGCTGCTCGCCGCGGCGGGGATCATCGTGGCGCTGCCGATCGTGATCCTGTACTTCATCCTGCAGAAGCGGTTCATCTCGGGGATGCTCGGCGGCATCGCGACGAAGTAGGCGGCTCGGCGGCTCTTCGGCCGCAGCCGCTTACGACGGATCGCGCGTCGTGTCGGCGGACCCTTCCGGAAGCGCGCGCGAATCGTCCTCGCCGAGTTGCTGCTGGATCTTCTGCAGCCGCGCCTTCTTCTCGTAGAACTCGATCTCTCGGTCGAGTTCGGCCAGCTGCTCCTCCGTCGTCAGCGCGCGCTGATGGTGCTGCTGCGGCGCAGGAGCTGCCGCGGCGCGACGCGGAGCGAACGAGACGCCGCCGCCGTTCTGGGTGCCGTACTCGCGGCCGACCGCGAACCAGATGATGCTGCCGACGAGGGGCAGCAGGATCACGATGATGATCCACACCATCTTCGGGAGGTGCCGCACCTGCCACTCGTCGCGCGTGATGATGTCGATGAGGGCGATGATGAACGCGAGGAACGTCACGGCCGAGATGAGAACGAACATGGCCAGGATTCTATGGGTCGGCTGTGCCTCCGCAATCCGGCCGGACGGTTTAATCCGGTCATGCGGGCACCCCAGTTCGGGTGCGGCTCGCACTGGGCGAGGGTGGGCGACGCGCGTATGCCACGCCCGGCATGCACCTTCTTTTGAGTCGTTCAAAATAAGTCGCTAGGCTCGAGGAATGGACACGGCACAGCTCGAGAGCGGCCTCCGCTCGGCGGGGCTGCGCGTCACCTCCGGTCGTCTCGCGGTGCTTGCAGCCCTCGACGACCGGCCGCACACGGATGCCGACACGGTCTTCCGGGCGGTCATCGCCGAGTTGCCGGGCACGTCGCTGCAGAGCGTCTACAACGTCCTCGGCGACCTGACGACGGCCGGCCTCGTGCGGCGCATCGAGCCGGCCGGCTCGGCTGCGCTCTACGAGCGGCGCATCGGCGACAACCACCACCACATCGTCTGCAGTTCCTGCGGTGCGGTGGCCGACGTCGACTGCGTCGTGGGGCACGCTCCGTGCCTCACGCCGTCCGACGCATCCGGATTCGCGGTGACCACCGCAGAGGTGACCTTCTGGGGACTGTGCCCGTCCTGCCAACAGCGCGCTGCGGGGGAATCGCAGCACGCCGAGCTATAAGGAGATCAATGTCGGAGAACTACACGACCACCCAGACCGGTACCCCGGTCGCCAGCGACGCGCACTCGCTGAGCGCAGGAGCGGACGGCGCGGTCGCGCTGCACGACCGGTACCTCGTGGAGAAGCTCGCCCAGTTCAACCGTGAGCGCATCCCGGAGCGGATCGTCCACGCGAAGGGCGGCGGTGCTTTCGGCGAGTTCACGGTGACGGGTGACGTGTCGCGGTTCACGCGGGCCGCGGTGTTCCAGCCGGGCACCGTGACCGAGACGGTGCAGCGGTTCTCGTCGGTCGCCGGCGAGCAGGGCTCGCCCGACACCTGGCGCGATGTGCGCGGCTTCTCGGTGAAGTTCTACACCAGCGAGGGCAACTACGACATCGTCGGCAACAACACCCCGGTGTTCTTCATCCGTGACGGCATCAAGTTCCCCGACTTCATCCACTCGCAGAAGCGCCTGCCGGGCTCCGGACTGCGCGACGCGGACATGCAGTGGGACTTCTGGACGCTGTCGCCGGAGTCGGCGCACCAGGTGACGTACCTGATGGGCGACCGCGGCATCCCGCGTTCGTGGCGTCACATGCCGGGCTACGGCTCGCACACCTACCAGTGGATCAATGCCGAGGGCGCCCGCTTCTGGGTGAAGTACCACTTCCACGCGCTGCAGGGCAACGAGCAGATGGAGGGTGCCGAGGCGGAGGCCATCGCCGGCGCGGATGCGGACTACTACCGCCGCGACCTGTACGAGGCCATCGAACGCGGCGACTTCCCCTCGTGGAAGGTGTCGGTGCAGGTCATGCCGTACGACGAGGCAGCGACCTACCGCTTCAACCCGTTCGACCTCACGAAGGTCTGGCCGCACGAGGACTACCCGCTGATCGAGCTCGGCGTGCACACGCTCAACCGCAACCCGGAGAACTTCTTCGCGCAGATCGAGCAGGCGGCGTTCTCGCCGGCCAACACTGTGCCGGGCATCGACATCAGCCCCGACAAGATGCTGATGGCGCGTGTGTTCTCGTATCCGGATGCTCAGCGCTACCGCGTCGGCACCAACTACAACGAGCTGCCGGTGAACGCTCCGGTCGCCCCGGTGCACAACTACTCGCAGGACGGCTCGACCCGCCACGGCTTCTCCCCGGCGAGCACGCCGGTGTACGCGCCCAACTCGACCGGCGGTCCCGTCGCCGACGAGGCCCGCGCCGGAGCCGGGAGCTGGGAGTCGGACGGCGAGCTGCTGCGCTCGGCCGCGACCCTGCACCCGGCGGACGACGACTTCGGTCAGGCCGGCACGCTCTACCGCGAGGTGTTCGACGACGCCGCCAAGGAGCGCTTCCTCGAGACGATCACCGGCGCGGTCGGCGGCGTGAAGAGCGACGAGATCCGCGAGCGCGCGATCGGCTACTGGACCAAGGTCGACGCCACGCTCGGCGCCGCTCTGCGCGCGAACCTCGCCTCGGGCGAGCAGACCGCGGACGAGGCCGCCGAGTACGTCGGCGTAGCCGACTAGCCGTCTAGCCGTCCCCATCCGTTGAGGGGTGGCAAATCAGCCTAAACACGCCGGTGGAAGGCGGATTTGCTGCCCCTCAACGAAGCGGGATCGCGTCAGCGGGCCCGAACGGCGCGGGTTCGCGTCAGCGGGCGGAGACCGGGGCGAGCTCGGCGAGCGCGCCGGACTCGAGGGCGACCCACACGGTGCCGTCCTCCGCGACCGCGATGCCGTGCGGCTCGCTCTCGGGGTCGGGCAGGTCGTGCGTGACGACCGTGCCGTCGTCGGCGACCGACGCGACCTGGCCGGTGCCCCACAGCGTCACCCACACGCCATCCGCCGGATCCGCCGCCACCGCGTGCGGCTTCGACCCGGTCTCGAGGGGGAACTCGGTGAGCGTTCCGTTGCGCTGAACCCGGGCCAGAGCATCCGCCAGGATCTCGGCCACCCAGACCGCGCCGTCCCCGGCCACCGCGATGCCCACCGGGCCCGCCGGATCACGCGGAAGCTCCGTGAAGGCGATCGCGGCGTCGCCACCGCGCACATGCCCGATCGTGCCGGCCGCGTTGAGGGTGAACCAGAGGCTGTCACCCGTGGTGGCGATCATCGAGACGAACGACCCCGCGCGCCCCACCGGGAACTCGTCGACGCGCCCCAGGATGTCGATCCGTCCGAGGGCATCCGCCCCCAGCTCGGTGAACCAGGTCGTGCCGTCGTCCAGCGCGACGACACCGAACGGCTGGGCATCCGGCGTGGGGACCGCGACGCTCGTGACCGTGACGATCGCGCCGTCGGCGACATCGAGCAGCACCAGTCGGTTGCCGGTCGTGTCCGTGACCCACACGCTCGTGTCGTTCGCGGCGGCGAGCTGCGACGGCTGCGCCGGCCGCCCCTCCGCGCCGAGCGCGAGGTAGGCGACGGTGCCGTCGGCGTCACGACGCCCGACCCGTCCGCCGTGCACGAGCGTGAACCAGACGGCGCCGTCGCGCGTCACGGCAACGCCGTACGGGCCCTCCCCCGGCTCACCGACCGGATGCTCGACGACGGTTCTGCCGATCACAGGCTCACCGCGATGGTGCGGTCGTAGATGGTGCGGCCTCCGACGCGCACCAGGCCGTCGTCGCCCCGCTCGGTGAAGAGCTCGGAGCCCTCGCCCTGGCTGATGCTCAGGTCGCGTCCGAGCCGCGTCGTGACGGCGATCGCGGCGGCGCCGGTCGCCTCGTCTTCGATGATCCCCATCGCCGGCGCGAACATCCGGGCGCGCAGCAGGCCCTTCTCCTCGTCGAGCCAGGCGTAGGCGTAGTGCTGGCCGCTGGTGAAGGCGAGCGGATCGAGTGCGTCGACGTCCTCCGGCGACCGCAGGGGCAGCCATTCGAAGGTCGGCGTCCACGCGGGATCGGCGGTGATCCAGGTCAGGTTGCCGTCGTCGCGCACGGTGACATCGCCGGCCTTCTCGTGCAGCACGGCGACGGACATGTGCTCGTGGGCGAGCCACCAGGCGGTGCCGACACTCGGATGCCCGGCGAAGGGCAGTTCGCTGGCCGGCGTGAAGATCCGGATGGTCGCGCCGCGCCCCTCGGGAGCATCCGGCCCGACCTCGTCGACGAAGACGGTCTCGCTGAAGCCGAGTCCCGTCGCGATCTCCTGCTCCCTGTTGTGCGTCGCGGGGCTGCTTCGCAGGATGCCCAGCTCGTTGCCGTTGGCGCCCCGGTCGTCGGTGAAGACCCGCACCACTACTACGTCGATCGTCTCAGCCATGAAGCCAGCCTCCCACGGACGGGCCTGCGGCGCCTCCCCCACTCGTGCGGCCGCATCCGCGCCGCCCCCGCGCCCCGCCGCGCCCGCACCCACAATCGAGTCCGAACTTGTTGCTGCGAAGCGCGGCGTGTCGCGGAAACAAGTTCGGACTCGATTGCGGGGGCGGGGGCGGACGGAGCGGAGGCGCGAGCGGGGCGGGGAGCCGGCGGGACGGGAGCCGTCGGCGGGCTGCGTATCATTGGTGTGCTCGAAGCCCGGAGGGAGCGCGCTCATCGGCAAGATACCCACCGTCTACGACGTCGCCACCCATGCCGGCGTCTCCATCGCGACCGTTTCGCGGGTCTTCAGCAGACCCGACACGGTCAAGCCGGCGACGCGGGAGCGCGTGCTCGCCTCGGTGGATGCGCTGGGCTACGTCCCGAGCGGATCCGCCCGCAACCTCGCAGCGCGCCGCACCGGCGTGATCGGGCTCTTCTTCCCCGGACTCGACGCGATGGACGACATCGCCGACATCCCGTTCGACGCCGACAGGCCGTCCACGGGCTCCGCCACGATCGTGCGCGACGTCTCCGGCGCGGTCGACACCCGGCCGCTGAATCTGTACTTCGACGAGGTGCTGCGGGGCAGCGAGGTCGAGGCCTGGCGCAGCGGCTTCGTCCTGCTCGTCGGCGTCGGCCGCGGCGAGACCGCCCACGACACCGTGCGCGACATGGCCGGCCGCGTCGACGGACTCATCGTGCTCGCCGGGAGTGCGAGCGAAGAGGAGCTCGGCCAGCTGGCGCGCCGCATCCCGGTGGTGGTCATGGCCGGCCCGCGCCGCGGCGACGCACTCGACCACGTCTCGGTCAGCAACACCGAGGGAATGCACGCGCTGGTCACGCACCTGCTCGACGACCTCGACGTCACCGATCTGGTCTACGTGGCCGGCAGCGCGGACTCCCCCGACGACCTCGAGCGGTGGGACGGTTTCCGCAGCGCGCTGCTCGAGCACGGGATCACACCCCCGGACGAACCGCAGCTGAGAGGCGACTTCACCCGCGACGGCGGGCGGCGTGCCGGGCGTGAGCTCCTCGCCCGTCCGACGCTGCCGCGCGCGGTGGTATGCGCGAACGACCAGATGGCGCTCGGCGTGATCGATGCAGCGCGCATCGCCGAGATCGCGGTCCCGGATGCACTGATCGTGACCGGGTTCGACGGAATCGATGCCGGACGCCTCTCGACGCCGCGACTCACGACCGTGCGGCAGCCGATGGAGCTGCTCGGGCGGGCCGCGGTGCAGGCGTTGGTGCGCCGGCTCGCCGACCCGGATCGGCCGGCGACCTCCGTGAGGCTGCCCGTCGAGGTCATCCTGCGCGAGAGTTCCGAGCGCTGCTGAGGGCGTTCGAGGAGTTCGCTCGGGGCCCGTGTTCACGCGATTCGTTCGAGCGTATCTGCGGATCCTCGGATACGTTCCGCCCAACGCCGATGGCCGGGCGGTTCCGCAATTCCGGAAGTCCGAAGCGACGCGCCGCGCGGTTCCGCACAACACCGGAAGATCGGCGCCAACCTCGACCGGACTTCCGGAATTGTGCCCCGGTTCGCGACCGACCGGCCCTGCGACTCGGCTTGCAATTCAAAATGTATGCGCTTACACTCGTGGCGAACCCCACCACGGCGATCGGTCACCTGCGGTGGCGCCACGCGGGAACGAGCCCGCCGGCGCCGCCCGGACCGGTCGCCGCGGACGAGCAAGGACGGTGGCGATGACGCACACGAAACACGACACTCCCGGAAGGTCCCGGCCCACGGCCGGTCGATCTCGGCGCGCCCGGATGGCGATCCTCGCGACCGTCGCCGCCGCCGGGCTGCTCCTCTCCGGCTGCAGCATCCAGATCAAGAGCGAGCAGGACCCGTCGATCCCCGCCGACACCATGCTGCTGGCGGCCGACAAGGGCACGCCGATGATGGAGCGCAACTTCAACCCGTTCGCGGTGAACAAGCGCGCAGCGTCCACCTACATGTACGAGCCGCTGACGGTCATCAACGTGCTCGACGGCACCCAGACGATGTGGCTGGCGAGCGCCGTCGACCTGCCCGACGCCAAGACCATCGACTACACGATCCGCAGCGGCGTCACCTGGTCGGACGGCAAGCCGTTCACCCCCGCCGACGTCGTCTTCACGTTCGACCTCATCAAGAAGTTCCCGGCGCTCGACCTGAAGGGTGCGTGGCAGCACATCGCCAGCATCGAGGTGAAGGGCGAGCACGTGATCTTCCACC
Source organism: Leifsonia poae (assembly GCF_027921845.1). GTDB lineage: Bacteria > Actinomycetota > Actinomycetes > Actinomycetales > Microbacteriaceae > Leifsonia > Leifsonia poae. Next base: position 626,124 of record NZ_BSEN01000006.1, on the reverse strand, counting down.
TCAAGGAGGCGGATGCACCGGCGGCCGACGTCATCTCCCAGACGCTGATGGTCCCCGAGCACATCTGGAAGAACCAGGAGCACCCGGACACCTGGCGCAACCCCGACCCGGTCGGCACCGGTCCGTACACGCTCGGCAACTTCTCGTCGCAGCAGTACACGATGGACAAGAACGAGTCGTACTGGCAGGCCGACAAGGTGCAGGTGAAGCACCTCGTGCTCCCCTCGGCCACCAGCGAGCTCGACATCGCCACCAAGGGCTTCGATTGGGCGTACGCCTTCATGAGCGATGTGAAGGGCACCTGGCTCTCGGCGAACCCGAACAACAAGTACTGGTTCCCGCCGGGCGGCGTGATCAGCCTCATGCCGAACCTCACGATGAAGCCGTTCAACGACATCAACGTGCGCCGCGGCATCGCGCTCGCGCTCGACAAGGACAAGATCGCCGACTCGGCGACCGAGGGCTACCTTACGGCCGCGGGTCAGACGGGCCTCATGCTGCCGAACCAGGAGGCCGAGCTCGACACCTCGATCCCGGACAAAGGCATCATCGCCCAGAACACCAAGGCGGCCCTCGCGGCGTTCGCGGCGTCGGGCTACACGCAGCAGGGTGACAAGTTGGTCGGCCGCGACGGCAAGCAGCTCGCCTTCTCGATCACCACGGCGAACGGGTACTCGGACTGGCTGCGCGCCGTGCAGGAGGTGCGCAAGGAACTCGGCGCACTCGGCATCGACGTGAGCATCAAGCAGCCGCAGCCGCCGGGCTACCAGCAGGCCATCCAGAACGGCGACTTCCAGGTCGCGATGGGCGGCATGGGCGGCGGCATCATCTTCCAGAACTACAACGGCCTGCTCAACAGCGCGTTCGCCACCCCGATCGGCAAGCCGACGGCCAGCAACTTCCAGCGCTACAAGAGCCCGAGCACGGATGCCCTGCTGCAGGAGTACAAGTCGAGCACCGACGACGCCGAGCGGCTGGCCATCAGCCACCGCCTGCAGAACGTCGTCTACGACGAGCTGCCCGTCATCGGCCTCTACTACGGCGGACTCTGGGGTCTCTACAACGACGCCAAGTTCACCGGATGGCCGGACGCGAAGAACCCGTACGCGCCTCCGCAGACCTACGACCAGACCCCGCTCCTGGTGTTCACGCACCTCAAGCTCCGGAAGGAGGGCGAGTAACACCATGACGTACGCACTGCGCAAACTCGGCCTCTTCGTGCTCACCCTGTGGGCCGCCGTCACGTTGAACTTCATCCTGCCGCGCCTGATGCCCGGCTCACCCACCGACGCCGCGATCGCAAAACTCTCGCAGAACGGCCCGGTGACCCAGGCGACCCGTGACGCCATCGCGGCCCAGCTCGGCGTCCCGGGCGGCAACCTCTGGGATCAGTACGTGCACTACCTGCACCAGGTCGTCACCTTCGACTTCGGCGTCTCGTACACCTTCTATCCGCAGTCGGTGTCGGAGCTCGTCGGGCAGGCGTTCCCCTACACGATCGTGCTGCTCGGCATCGTGACCATCGTCGCGTTCGCCGTCGGAACACTGCTCGGGGTGCTCGCCGCCTGGAAGCGCAACACCTGGCTCGACTCCCTGCCGACCCTCACCGGCACCTTCGCGAGCACGTTCCCCTACTTCTGGACCGCGCTGCTGCTGTTGTTCTTCCTCGGCTACGTGCTGCACTGGTTCCCGACATCCGGAGCGTACGGGCCCACCGCGACACCCGGCTTCACCTGGGACTTCATGACGGACGTGGCGTACCACGCGGTGCTCCCGGCGGTCACCATCCTGATCACCTCGATCGGCGGCTGGATCCTCGGGATGCGCAACGCGATGATCAACACGCTGGGAGACGACTACGTGACCTTCGCCGAGGCCAACGGCCTCAAGGGCCGCACCGTCGCGATGAAGTACGCGGCCCGCAACGCGATCCTGCCGAACCTCACCGGCTTCGGCCTGGCGCTCGGCGGCGTGGTGGGCGGCTCGATCCTCGTCGAGCAGGTGTTCGGCTACCCCGGCATCGGCTTCCTGCTGTTCAACGCCGTGATCGGGCAGGACTACCCGCTCATGCAGGCGCTCTTCCTGCTCATCACGGTGAGCGTTCTCGTCGCCAACTTCCTCGTCGACATTCTGTACGGCGTACTCGACCCTAGGACCCGCCGATGACTACGACACAGAACATCAAGTCCATCTCCGTCGAGACGACGCACCCGCCACGGCGGTTCGCGTTCATCGGCCGCGTCACCGGCACCCTCTGGGCCAACTGGAAGTCGCGGCTCGGCCTGATCATCCTGGCGTTCTTCGTGCTCGTCGCGATCTTCGCCCCGCTGCTGGCCCCGTACGGCGCAACGCAGGACGGCTTCCCGCGCAACGCCGATCCCAGCCCCGAGCACTGGCTCGGCACGACGGCCGCAGGCGAGGATGTGCTCAGCCAGCTCATCTTCGGCGCCCGCGTCAGCGTGACGGTCGGCTTCATCGCCGGCCTGCTGTCGACGATCGTCGCCGTGCTGATCGGCCTCAGCTGGGGCTACATCCGGGGGTTCGGCGCCGAGGTCGTGAACTTCTTCGTGAACCTGTTCCTCGTCATCCCTGGCCTGCCGCTGATGATCGTGATCGCCGCGTATCTGCAGAACGGCGGCCTGTTCATGATCGTGACGGTCATCGTGATCACCGGCTGGGCGTGGGGTGCGCGCGTGCTGCGCAGCCAGACGCAGTCGCTGCGATCGCGCGACTTCGTGACCGCGGCGCGGTTCTCCGGCGACCGGCCGTTCCGCATCGTGTTCAGCGAGATCCTCCCGAACATGACCTCGCTGATCACCGGCAGCTTCTTCGGGGCGGCGACCGCCGCCATCCTGGCCGAGGCCGGCCTCGAGTTCCTGGGGCTCGGCGACTCGTCGATCGTCAGCTGGGGCACCATCCTCTACTGGGCGCAGAACTCGAACGCCCTGCTCACCGGCCAGTGGGCGCTGCTGTTCGCGCCCGGCCTCTGCATCGCACTGCTCGCCATGAGCCTCACGCTGATCAACTTCGGCGTCGACGCGATCAGCAACCCGCGCCTCCGTGAAGGTCGCCGCCGGCGCGAGAGCGCCGCCACTGAAAGGAAGACCCGATGAGTCAGCTGCTCGAGGTCCGCGACCTGTCCGTCGTCTACGAGTCGGCCGGCCAGACGCCGGTGCAAGCCGTCGACCACGTCTCCTTCACCGTCGGCGCCGGCGAGTTCGTCGGCCTGGTGGGCGAGTCCGGCTCTGGAAAATCGACGCTCGGCTTCGCGGTCACCCGACTGCAGAAGCCTCCGGCCCGCACGAACGGGGGAGAGATCCGGTTCGGCGGTCACGACATCCGCGAACTCGACGCCGAAGCGCTGCGACGCCAGCGTCAGGGCGGCTTCGCCATGGTGCTGCAGTCGGGCATGAATGCCCTGAACCCCGTCCGCACGGTGCGCAAGCACTTCGTCGACATCTTCCGCGCGCACGGCCACGTCGCCCGCGAACGCTGGGACGACCGGATGGCCGAGCTGGTCGAGAAGGTCGGCCTGACGCCGCAGGTGCTCGCGCGCTTCCCCGGTGAGCTCTCCGGAGGCATGCGCCAGCGCGTATCCATTGCCCTCGCACTCTCCCTCGAGCCGCAGCTCATGGTGTTCGACGAACCGACCACGGCACTCGACGTTCTGGTGCAGCACGCGATCATGGACACGATCACCGAGCTGCAGCGCTCGGAAGGCTTCACCGCCATCCTGATCAGCCACGACCTGGGCGTGGTGCTCGAGGCGACGCAGCGCGTGCTCGTCATGCACGACGGCCGGATCGTCGAGGATGCGCCGAGCCGCGACATCCTGGAGCGCCCGGAGCACGACTACACGCGGATGCTGCTGAGCCACTACGCCGACCCGCGCGGCGAGGTCGTCGAGCTGCCGGGCTTCCCGGCGCGGCGGTCGCCGAAGCGGGAGTCGTCGGTGCCGTCGCAGTCGTCAAGGCCGTCGGAGCCGTCGGGGCCGTCGCAGTCGTCGGGGCCGTCGCGCGACACCGGCGCGTCCGCACGCCAGGGCCGGTCGGCCGAGTCGGCGATCGTCGTCGACGGCGTCTCGAAGATCTACCCGCCGCCCCGCCGCGGCGAGAACCCCGTCACGGCCGTCGACAACGTGTCGTTCACGCTCGAGCCCGGTCAGTCGCTGGCGCTCGTCGGGGCGTCCGGCAGCGGCAAGTCGACCATCGCGAAGCTGGTGACCGGCGTCGAAAAGCCGACCTCCGGCACGGTGCGGTTCGGCGACCTCGACGTGCCGGGCCTGAACCGCAAGGGCATCCGGAACCTGCACAAGAACGTGCAGATGGTGTTCCAGGATCCGTATGCGGCGCTCAACCCGCTGCACTCGGTGGAGTACACGCTGACGCGGCCGATCGTGAACTTCACGGGTCTCAGCGGGCGGGATGCCCGGCGGCGCGTGCTCGAACTGCTGGAGACGGTCGGTCTCACCCCGGTCGAGCAGTTCGCAGCGAAGCTCCCTCACCAGCTCTCGGGCGGTCAGCGGCAGCGCGTCGTGATCGCACGGGCGCTCGCCAGCGACCCGCAGGTGCTCATCGCCGACGAGCCCGTCTCGATGCTCGACGTCTCCCTGCGCGCCGGCGTGCTCGCTCTGCTCGAAGACCTGCGCGAGCGATGGGGCGTCTCGATGCTCTACATCACGCACGACCTGCTGTCGGCGCGGCTCATCACCGACGACATCCTGGTGCTGAACGCGGGCCGCGTGGTCGAGCGCGGGGCGACAGCCGAGGTGCTCCAGCATCCGAGCGACCCCTACACGATCCAATTGCTCGACGCCGTGCCGAACCCGGCGCGCACTCGGGAGGCGCTCGCGTGACCGCGCCGGCATCCGGACCGTCGTTCGCTCGGATCGAGCCCTTCGGTGCGCAGCCCGTGCCCGACGGGGTCGAGGTGCTGGGCCTCCCGTCGACGGCCGGGACGCTGACCGCGTACCGGGCGAGACCGTCTGCTGCGCCCACACGCGGAGTCGTACTGATCGTGCCCGGTTTCACCGGGTCGAAGGAAGACTTCCGCACGTTCCTCCCGCTGCTCGCCGCGCAGGGGTGGGAGGCGTGGTCGTACAGTCAGCGCGGGCAGGCCGACTCGGCCGCGCCGGCCGGCATCGGTTCGTACGCATTGGACGCCTTCGCCTCCGACGCCGTCGCTGCCGCCGAACTCCTCGGAGAGGGACGACCCGTGCACCTGGTGGGCCACAGCTTCGGCGGCATCGTCGCCCAGGCGGCCGCGATCGCATCACCCGCGTCGTTCGCCTCGGTCACGATGCTCTGCTCAGGTCCGCACGGCTGGCCCGGCCGTCATCAGGAGACCTCCGACACGGTCGCCGCGCACGGATCGATCGGGCTCTGGGATCGCGACAACCCCCACACCATCGGGCTCCCGGATGACCGGCTGACGCCCGACGAGGCCTTTCTGCGCCTCCGTGCCGCGCGCACCTCGAGCGACAACCTCCTCGCCGCGGCCGAGATCCTGCGCACCCACTCCGACACCACCGACGAGCTGCGCGCAGCCGGTCTGCCTGCGCTCGTCGCCCACGGCGAGTTCGACGAAGCGTGGCCGATCGCCGATCAGCGCGACATGGCCGAGCGCCTGGGCGCCCGCTACACGGTGATCCCGGGCGGCGCCCACTCACCGCAGCTCGAGGCGCCGGCGGCGACCGCCGCGGCGCTCGACGACTTCTTCACCTCCGTCTCCTGAGCCGACCCGGGCCGAGACGAAACCACCGATGAACAGGAGAACTGTGCTCACCTTCCCCGACGGCTTCCTGTGGGGTGCGGCTACTGCCGCCCACCAGATCGAAGGCAACAACATCAACAGCAACTGGTGGGTGCACGAGCACACCCTGGGCACCTCGATCGTCGAGCCGTCCGGTGACGGCATGGACAGCTATCACCGCTACCGCGAAGACATGCGGCTCCTCGCCGACGCCGGGCTGAACACCTACCGGTTCAGTGTGGAGTGGGCCCGCATCGAGCCCGAGCGCGGCTTCGTGTCCCGCGCCGAGATCGACCACTACCGCCGCATGGTCGATGCCGCCCACGAGTTCGGGCTCAACCCGGTCGTGACGTTGATGCACTTCACGGTGCCGCGCTGGTTCGAGCGCGACGGTTTCTGGCGCGCTCCGGATGCGGCGGACCTGTTCGCCCGCTACACCGAGCTCGCGCTTCCGATCGTCTCCGACGGCGTCGACTACGTCTGCACGATCAACGAGCCCAACATCGCGGCCATGCTCGCGGGAGGAGAGGACGCGGCGAACCTGGTCGCCTACGGGCTCCCCAACCCGGATCTCGGGGTCGCGGATGCTCTGCTCGCCTCGCACCGGCGTTCGCGTGAGGTGCTGTCGCAGGTCTCCGGGCTGAAGAGCGGATGGACCATCGCGACCCAGGCGTTCCGCTCGAACGGCGAGCCCGGCTCGGACGAGAAGCTGCGCGAGTACGGCTACCCGCGCGACGACTGGTACCTCGAGCAGTCCGCCGGCGACGACTTCGTCGGCGTGCAGGCGTACACGCGCACCTTCATCGGCCCGAACGGACCGCTTCCGGTGGCCGATGATGTGGAGACCACGCTCACGGGCTGGGAGTTCTACCCGCCCGCGGCGGCCGAGGGCGTGCGCAGCGCGTGGGAGCTGTCCGGCGGCGTCCCCGTTATGATCACCGAGAACGGCATCGCGACCTCCGACGACGAGCGACGTATCGCCTACACGGATGCCGCGCTGCGCGAGCTGCACGCGGTGATCGAGGACGGCATTCGGCTCGAGGGCTACCTGCACTGGAGCGCACTCGACAACTACGAGTGGGCGAGCGGGTACCGTCCGACCTTCGGGCTCATCGCCGTCGATCGCGAGACCTTCGTGCGCACGCCGAAGCCCTCGCTCGCCTGGCTGGGCTCCGTCGCCCAGGCCAACGCCCTCCCCGCCTAGTCCCCCTGCAATCGAGTCCGGGAGAAATCGCGTCTCCGCCCGCGCGGCGAGCGACTTCTCCCGGACTCGATCGCGTCGGCAGAGGTTGACCGTTCACCTCAGACGGGGATAATCGCGCAATGAGCGATCAGCAGCCCGGCGACCACGTCGCCGACGAAGAGAACATCGCGGTCGAGCATGCGGCCGACCGACTGGCGGAACGGTTCCCTCAGGTCGACCGCGACCACATCGAGGAGCTCGTCGATGAGGAGCACGACACGTTCGAGGGCGCGCCGGTGCGCGACTTCGTTCCCGTGCTCGTCGAGCACGACGTCAAACAGAAGCTCGCCGAAGAACTCTCCGACGACCGCACCTGACCCGCACGCAATCGAGTCCGGGCAAAATCAGCTGGCGCGCGGCGCGCAGCGTGATTAAGCCCGGACTCGATTGAAGGTCAGGAGGCGGGGATCAGCGTGTACTTGGGGCTCAGGTACTCGTGGATGCCCTCGAGTCCGCCCTCGCGACCGAGGCCCGACTGCTTCACGCCGCCGAAGGGAGCAGCCGCGTTCGACACCAGGCCCGTGTTGAGGCCCATCATGCCGGTGTCGATGCGGTCGATCATCCGCTGCCCGCGGGCGAGATCTCGCGTGAACACGTAGCCGACGAGACCGTATTCGGTCGAATTGGCCGTGGCCACCGCCTCGTCCTCCGTCGCGAACGTCGAGATCGCCAGCACCGGGCCGAAGATCTCCTCGTTCAGGATGTCGCTGCCGGGCTTCACATCGGTGATGACCGTCGGCTCGAAGAAGTAGCCGTCGCCCTCCGGCGCCGAGCCCCCGGTGAGCACGCGGGCGCCTCGCGATGACGCGTCCGCAATGAGCTCGCCCATCGACGCAACCGCGCGCTCGTCGATCAGCGGGCCGATCGTCACACCGTCGTCGGTTCCGCGCCCGACCTGCAGCGCCTGAACCCGCTCGGTGACGCGCGCGGCGAACTCCTCGGCGATCGACTCGTGCACGATGAACCGGTTCGCCGCCGTGCAGGCCTGGCCGATGTTGCGGAACTTCGCGAGCATCGCGCCCTCCGCCGCCTTCTCCAGGTCGGCGTCCTCGAACACGACGAATGGCGCGTTCCCGCCCAGTTCCATCGAGGTGCGCAGTACGTTCTGCCCGGCCTGCGCGAGGAGGCGGCGCCCGACCGGCGTCGAGCCCGTGAACGACAGCTTGCGCAGCCGCGGGTCGGCGATGATCGGCTCGGAGAGCGCACCGGCCGTGCTGGTCTGCACCACGTTGACGACACCGGCGGGCACGCCGGCATCCGTCAGCAGCTGCGCGAAGAACAGCGTCGTGAGGGGCGTGAGCTCGGCGGGCTTGACGACCACCGTGCAGCCGGCAGCGAGCGCCGGGGCGATCTTGCGGGTGGCCATCGCCAGCGGGAAGTTCCACGGCGTGATCAGGAAGCACGGCCCCACGGGTCGCTGCGAGACGACCATGGTTCCCGTGCCCTCGGGGTTCTGCCCGTAGCGGCCCGAGATGCGCACGGCCTCCTCGCTGAACCAGCGGAGGAATTCGCCGCCGTAGGTCACCTCGCCGTTGGCCTCCGCGAGCGGCTTGCCCATCTCCAGCGTCATCAGCAACGCGAAGTCGTCACGCCGCTCCTGCAGCAGGTCGAACGCGCGCCGCAGGATCTCGGCGCGGGTGCGGGGCGGGGTCGCCGCCCACGCCTCCGCCGCCTCGACGGCCGCGTCCAGAGCACGGATGCCGTCTTCCGGTGCCGCATTGGCGATGCGCTTGATGACGCGACCCGTCGCCGGATCGCTGACCTCGATGGGGTCGCGCGTTCCGGCCTCCCAGCGGCCGCCGATGTACAGGCCGTCCGGGACGCGGGAGAGCAGCTCGCGTTCGCGCTCGGTCAGCTCGGGAGCCGGCACGGCGCTCGCGGCGCTTGCGGCGCTTGCAGCGGCTGCAGTGTCCACGGCGCTCATGCGTTCGCCAGCGCTTCCGCGACGACGTCGAGACCCTCGACGAGCAGGTGATCCGGGATGCTCAGGGGCGGCAGGAACCGGATGACGTTGCCATACGTCCCACAGGTCAGCAGCACGACGCCGGCGGCGTGGACCGCAGCCGCCACGGCCGAGGTGAGTGCGGCATCCGGCTCGCCCGTCTCGGGGTCGACGAGTTCGATCGCGACCATCGCGCCACGGCCGCGCACCTCGGCGACGCGCGGGTCGGCGTCGCGCAGGGCGCCGAGCTTCTCGAACAGGATCTCGCCGATCTCGCGGGCCCGCTCGGCCAGGTTCTCGGTCTCGTAGGTCTCGATCGTGGCGAGCGCGGCCACGCAGGCGAGCGGGTTGCCGCCGTACGTGCCGCCGAGGCCGCCCAGCTGCGGGGCGTCCATGATCTCGGCCCGGCCGGTGACCGCGGAGAGCGGCAGCCCGCCCGCGATCCCCTTCGCGGTGACGATCAGGTCGGGCACGATGCCGAACTGCTCGGAGGCGAACATGGTGCCGGTGCGGGCGAAGCCGGTCTGGACTTCGTCGACGATGAAGACGACGCCGTTCGCGGCGGCCCAGTCGGCCAGGGCGGGCAGGAAGCCGTCGGCGGGGACGATGAATCCGCCCTCGCCCTGGATCGGCTCGATGATGAGGGCGGCGAGGTTGGAGGCGCCGATCTGCTTCTCGATCATGCTGATCGCACGCTTCGCCGCCTCGGCACCAGACAGGCCGCCATCCCGCAGCGGGTACGACAGCGGCGCGCGGTAGATCTCGGGAGCGAACGGACCGAAGCCGTTCTTGTACGGCTGGTTCTTGGCGGTCAGGCCCATCGTGAGGTTGGTGCGGCCGTGATAGGCGTGGTCGAAGGCGACGACGGCCTGCTTGCCGGTGTAATGCCGGGCGATCTTGACGGCGTTCTCGACGGCCTCAGCGCCCGAGTTGAACAGGGCGCTGCGCTTGGCGTGGTCGCCCGGGGTGAGCCTGTTGAGCGCCTCCGCCACGTCGACGTAGGAGTCGTACGGGGCGACGGTGAAGCAGGTGTGTGTGAACTTCGCGAGCTGAGCCGTCACGGCCTCGACCACGCGCGGGGCCGAGTTGCCGACACCCGTCACGGCGATGCCCGATCCGAAGTCGATGAGTGAGTTGCCGTCGACGTCGACGAGAACACCGCCGCCCGCCGCAGCAGCGAACACCGGGACGGTGGCTCCGACGCCCGCGGCGACGGCCTGCGACTTGCGCTCCATGCGCTTGCGCGACTCCGGTCCGGGGATGGGCGTGACGAGCCGGCGCTCCTGTGGGAGGGCGGGCCCGCCGATGACGGTGGCGGGGGTGTCGACGATGGTCATGGGGGCATCGTAAGGAGACGCGAGCACGCACGGCATCGACACCTCGTACAATTGCGTTGCCCGCGTTCGACATGCTGGCAGATCGGAGAGGCCGTGCCCGCGTCACTCGCCCAGCTTCTCGCGCGACCCGAGCTCGCCCTCCGGCTCCTCACGCCGAGCAGCCCGGAGGCGCTGGAGCGCCCGGTCCCCTGGGTGCACAGCTCCGAGCTGACCGACCCGACGCCGTTCCTCAGCGACGGTCAGGTGCTGCTCGTGACGGGGGTGCCGGATGACGTCGAACCGTACGTCGCCCGCCTCGTCGGCCACGGCATCGCCGGGCTCGGCTTCGGAACCGAGGTCGTGCGCGACGGCACCCCGGATGCGCTGGTCGACGCCTGCGTCCGTCACGGCCTCCCGCTGTTCGAGGTGCCGTACCGCACGCCGTTCATCGCGATCGCCCGGTTCGTCGCCGACCGGGTCGCCGCCGATGCCTACGCGCGGAACACCTGGGCGCTGCGCGCGTCCCGTGCGATCTCGCTGGCCGCACTCCGGTCGGACGCCCTGGGCGCGACTCTCGCAGAGCTCGCCCGGCAGATCGAGCGGCCGGTCGCCCTCGTCGGTGCGGCGGGCGCCGTCGAGCGGGTGTTCCCGGCGAACGCACTCCGAGCATCCGACCGCCTCGCGCTCGCCGACGGCGCCGAACCGTTGCTGCGGGGACGCCGCCGTGCCGCAGCCACCGCCCCGGTCGGCGCCGACATGTTCGCGCTGCAGACCCTCGGCGCGGCCGGCCGCCTGCGCGGGGTGCTCGCGATCGGCGGCAGCGAGTCACTCGACCAGGCGGCCCAGCAGGTGGTCACCGGCGTCGTCGCGCTGGCCGGCCTCGCCCTGGAGCAGAGCCGGGCGACGGACGCGGCGCGCGGGCGCCTGCGCACGGCGGTGTGGCGCGCGCTGCTGGCCGGAGATCACGACCTCGCCGCCTCGATCGCCGAGCCGGTGCTCGGGGCCTTGCCGACGGGTCCGGTGCGGGTCGGGCTGCTCACGGGCGCGGCCGTCGACGCCGCGGCGGAGTGGCTCGAGCTGCACCCGGAGGAGAGCGACCTGTTCGCGCGCGACGGGGACGGGCTCGTGCTGCTGCTCGCGAACGCGGCCGAGTCGGCGGTGTCGGCGGAGTCGGTGCGGACGGTCGAACGCGTCGCTTCGCGCTTCGAACTGCGCGGCGGCGTCTCAGCCCCCGGTTCGATCGCGGGGGTCGCGCGGGCGCTGCAGCAGGCGACCGCCGCCCTGGACCGTGCGAGCGCCGACACCCCCGTTCGCGCCTTCGACGACCTGGCCGAGGGCGGGATGCTCGCCCTGCTGCAGACCGACGACGCCCGGGCCGTCGCCACCGCCGCTCTGGCACCGCTCGTCGCGGCCGACCCGTCGCTGCCGGCGGTGCTGCGCACCTGGCTCGACCACAACGGCGTGTACGACGTGGCCGCTCGCGAACTGGGCATCCACCGCCACACCCTGCGTGCGCGCGTCGCGGACGCCGAACGCCTGCTCGGCCGGGACCTCGGCGACTTCGCGGCCCGCGCCGACCTCTACGCGGCGCTCACGGCCGCCGGCTGACCGCCGCGCGCGGGCCGGAGGCGGCCTGCCCGCAGCCTGTCGGTCGCCCGCCCGCGTAACTCCGGAACTTCCCCACCGAAACCCCCAATCTTCCGGATTCACCCAGAGACACGCCGTCCCGACCCCCGACCTTCCGGAATTACGCGGAGACCACAGCCCCGCCCGCGTCACGCCGCCAGCCTCACGACTCCCGCGTGATCGACACCGAGACGAACAACTCCGACCCCGCCGAGCCCGCGTACACCCCGCGCAGCGGCGCCACATCCGTGTAGTCGCGCCCGTGCCCCACGCGCACGTGCCGGTCGCCGATGTCGAGCTGGTTCGTCGGGTCGTACCCGTGCCACGTGCCGCAGAACCATTCCACCCAGGCGTGCGACTCCCCCACCACCGTCTCACCGATGGCGGCGTCCGGGCGTGGATGCAGGTACCCCGACACGTACCTGGCCGGGATGCCCACCGATCGCAGCGCGCCGACCGCCACGTGCGCGATGTCCTGGCACACGCCCTTCTTCGACTCCCAGGCCTCCGCCGCCGTCGAGCTGACCCCCGTCACCCCGCTGACGTACTCCATCGCCTCGCCGACCGCCTCGCAGATCGCGTGCGCCGCACCGCACGGATCGTCGCCGGCCGCCTCCCGCACCGACGCCGCCAGCGCGACCACGGACTCCGGAGGCTCGGTCAGCTCCGTCTGCCGCAGCTGCTGCACCTGCTCGCCCGACCGCCGCACCTGCTCGTCCAGCTGCTCCCAGCCGAGCACCGGCACCGGATGCGGCGCCTCGAGCACTTCGACCAGGCTGCTGGCCGTGATCGTCAGCTCCCGGTGCGGAGCGAGCACGTCGAAGGCCAGAACCCGCGTGCCCCAGTAGTCGGTGTACTGGTGATGCGACGAGACCGGATGCACGTCCAGGTTCGCGTGCAGCACCAGCTGCCGCTCGCCGGAGACGGGGAGCATCCTGGCCTCGTTGTACGACGCCGTCACCTCGGCGTCGTAGCGGAAACCTGTCGAGTGCGTGACCCTCAGCCGTTTCATCCTTTGTCTCCGATCCAGCTGGGCGCGACGTTCTCGGGGAAGTACCGGCGCCGGATCGCCTCGGTGGCCGCGCTCGTCGCATCCTGGATGTCGGACATGTACGCGGGCAGGTCGTCGAGCACCTCGGCCACGGGACGGAATTCGAGCTCGCTCTGGATCTGCCCGAGCATCCGCTGCGCGCGATCGGAGACGCCGGCCCGTTCGAGTCGCGGCTCGATGTCGCGCAGGCTCTCCACGGCGCGGGTCACCGAGTACAGGATGCTGCGCGGGAACAGCCGGTCGTGCAGCAGGAACTCCGCCGCGTTCCTGGCCGACGGCACCCCGCGGTACGTGCGCAGGTACGGCTCGTACGCGCCGCACGAGCGCAGGATGGTCGTCCAGCTCGGTCCGCTCGCCTCGGTCAGCGAGCGGGTGGCCAGCAGGCGGGCAGTCATGTCCGCCCGTTCCAGGCTGCGCCCGAGCGTGAAGAAGTGCCATGCCTCGTCGCGGCTCGCACTCGAGTCCATGATGCCGACGGCGAGCGCCGTGCGGTCGCGCACCCAGGTGAAGAACTCGTGCACCTTGTCGCTCGTGACGCGGCGGGGCATCCGGGCGCTGGTGGTGTTGAGGCACTCCCACAGCTCGGTCGAGACGATCTCGCGGGCGCGGCGGGCGTTCTCCCTGGCCGCGCCGAGCGAGTACACGATGGATGCCGGCGCGCTGCGATCGACGGCCAGGATGCGCAGGACGTCCTCCCGCGCCAGCTCGCCGTCGGGCGCCTCGCTGCCCATCACGCCGAGCAGGGAGCGGCAGGCGGTGTCCTCGTCGATCCACGGATCCTCGAGCAGCAGCTGCAGGTGCACGTCAAGGATGCGCGCGGTGCCGTCGCTGCGCTCGATGTAGCGTCCGATCCAGAACAGGCTCGACGCGATGCGGCTCAGCATGCGGACTCCTCGTCGCCCACGGGCTGGCGCGGCCGCCGCGGATACGGCACCGGGTCCTGCCTGCTCTGCTGCTGCCGACTCTGTTGCTGTTGCTGCTGCTGGTCGCTGCGCGGGGCGTCCTGGTCCGAATGGTCCGGCGGGTGCTGCGTTCCGTAGGTCGCGAGCGAGGTCGACGCCTGATCCGCGACGAGGTCGGAGACGCCGCGCCCCTCCTGGCCGGGCTCCGGCGCCGCTCCCGGCATCCCGACCACCCAGGTGTCCTTGGATCCGCCGCCCTGGCTGCTGTTGACGACGAGCTGGCCCTCGGCGAGCGCGACGCGCGTGAGACCGCCGGGCAGCACCCAGACGTCGCGGCCGTCGTTGACCGCGAACGGGCGGAGGTCGACGTGACGCGGGCGCATCCCGTCTTCGACGAGCGTCGGGATGGTCGACAGCTGCACCACCGGCTGAGCGATCCAGCCCCGGGGGTCGGCGAGCAGCCGGGACTTCAGCTCGGCGAGCTCCTTCTTGTTCGCATCCGGTCCGATCACCAGGCCCTTGCCGCCGCTGCCGTCCACCGGCTTGATCACGAGCTCGTCCAGCCGGTCGAGCACCTCGGCGAGCGCCTCCGGATCCTCCAGCCGCCAGGTGTCGACGTTGGGGATCACCGGTTCCTCGGCGAGGTAGTACCGGATGAGGTCGGGAAGGTAGGTGTAGACGAGCTTGTCGTCCGCGACGCCGTTGCCGACCGCGTTCGCGATCGTCACATTGCCGAGCCGGGCTGCCAGCATCAGGCCGGGCGTTCCGAGCACCGAGTCGACGCGGAACTGCAGCGGATCGATGAACTCGTCGTCGATCCGGCGGTAGATCACGTCGACCCGCTGCGGGCCGGAGGTGGTGCGCATCCACACCTTGCCGCCGGAGCAGAACAGATCGCGGCCCTCGACGAGCTCGACACCCATGAGCCGCGCGAGGAGGGTGTGCTCGAAATACGCCGAGTTGTAGACGCCCGGTGTGAGCACCACGACGTTCGGCGCCTCCATGCCGCCGGGCGCGCTCGCCCGCAGCGCCTGCAGCAGCCGGTACGGATAGTCGCCGACCGGGCGGACGCGCATCGAGGTGAACAGCTCCGGGAGGGTCTGCGCCATGACGCGCCGGTTCGAGATCACGTAGCTCACGCCGCTCGGCACGCGCACGTTGTCTTCGAGAACGCGCCACTCCCCGCGTTCATCCCTGATCAGGTCGATGCCCGACACCTGGATGCGCACGCCGTTCGCGCTCTCGATGCCGGCCGCGGCCCGATGGAAGTGCGCCGACGACGTGATGAGCCCCGCCGGGATGACGCCGTCGCGCACGGCGTTCTGCGCGCCGTAGACGTCGCTCAGAAAGGCCTCGAGCGCATGGACCCGCTGTTTGACGCCGGCTTCGACGCGCATCCACTCGCGCTGCTCGATCACGCGCGGAACCGCGTCCAGCGGGAACGGACGCTCCTCTCCGGCGAAGTCGAAGGTCACGCCCTGGGCGAGGTACGAACTGGCGAGGGCATCGGTGCGGCCGCGCAGCTCGTCCTGGGTGAGGGCGGCGAGGGCGGTGTAGAGCTCGCGGTAGGCGGGGCGGGCGTTGGCCGCCTCGGCGGAGCGGCCGTAGTCGCCGAACATCTCGTCCCAGGCGGCGCTTCTCCCCCGCCGCCTGCGCACGGCCAGACTGCCGTAGCTGTCGAAGAGATCTCCCATGTCCGGACACTACCCAGCGCGCGTTTCCCCCACGTTTCCCCACGTTTCGTTCTCGCTACGCTCCGCCGCGCCCCGCCGCGCCCGCCCAGCCTCCCCCTCCTACGGATCGACGCGATCGACTCAAACGACTGAATCGAGTCGGGCCTTAATCACGCCCAGCGCCCCTCAGGCGTGATTAATCCCCGACTCGATGAAATGGCTCGGCCGAACGACTCGACCGAGCGATCTGATCGAACCGGGGTGGCGGGCGCAGGGGCTCAGGGCTGCAGGCGGGCGTGCGTCCAGGGCGCGGCAACCGAGATACGGCGGTACGCGAGGCGGCGGTGCAGGCGGGACGTACGCCCCTGCCAGAACTCGATCGACGTCGGCACCAGGCGGTAGGCGGCCCAATCGCCGGGCATCCGGATGGCGTCCGAACCCTCATCGAGCGCAGCCGCCCGCGCCGCGAGCCCGCCCTCGTCGTCGAGCGGCGCACCCTGTCGTGAGGCGGCCGTCGTCGCCTGCGCCGCCCGCGGTCGATCGGCGAAGAGCGCCGCAGACTCGGCGTCGGAGAGCCGCTCCACCGGTCCTTCCACCCGCAACTGCTGCATCGTCTCCCGCCAGTAGAACCCGAGCGCCGCGTAGGGCGTCGCCGCGAGGTCGCGACCCTTGCGGCTCGACGTGTAGGTGCCGAACAGGAAGCCCTGCGCATCGAGGTCCTTGACCAGGATGATCCGCGTCGACGGAAGCACGGTGCCGCCATCGACCGCGCCCGCCGTCGCGAGGGAGGCCGCCCACGGCTCCCGCACGGCCGCCGCCTCCGCACCGTCGAGCCACGCCCGCAGCAGCGGCACGGGATCGTTCGGCGGCGCGTCGAACTCGGCCAGCACGAGGCTTTCGTCGCCGCTCAGCGCCGCCCGCTCCGGGATGCCCGCACCGGTCTCTTCTCGCGTCTCCGACATGACATCGACTGTACTCACGGCCGGGATGACGGCGATCGCCCCGCCACGACGGCGACCGGCCCCACGGCGGCGATCGGCCCCACCATGACGGCGATCGGACCCGGGATGACGCGGATCGAAACCGGGATGCGCTGTGCTCGGCCCCGGGATTCGGCAGAATGGCCAGATGACCACTCCGATCTCCGGGACCCACTACGGCCTCAGCGCTGGCGACTACCACGCGACCATCGCCTCCGTGGGCGCCACCCTCCGCACGCTCGAATTCAAGGGGCGCCCGCTCGTCGTCCCGTTCGACGCCGATGAGGTGCGACCTGCATTCCGCGGCGCGACGCTCGCGCCCTGGCCGAACCGCGTCGCCGACGGCCGCTACACCTTCAACGGCGTGGAGCAGCAGCTGCCGCTCACCGAGCCCGCCCGCGGCAACGCCCTGCACGGCCTGGCCGCCTGGCTGGACTTCGAGGTCGTCGACCGCTCCGCGAGCAGCGTCACTCTCGAGGCGACCATCGAAGCGCAGGCCGGCTACCCGCACCGCGTCGACGTCGACGTCACCTTCACCCTCGACGAGGAGGGCCTGCACACCGCCGTCACCGCCACCAACTCCGGCACCGACGCCGCGCCCTGGGGCACCGCCCCGCATCCCTACCTCGTCGCCGGCCCCGGACGCGTCGACGACTGGGCGCTCCACCTCCCGGCGTCGACGGTGCTCACCGTCACCGAGGACCGCCTCCTCCCCGTTGGAAACGCCGACGTGCAGACGGAGAACGGCGGAGCCTTCGACTTCCGCACCCCGCACCTCATCGGCGACCTCTTCATCGACCACGCCTTCACCGACCTCGAGCGCGACGATGCCGGCATCACGACCGTCACCGTCCGCGCCGCCGACGGCAGCGGAACCGCGATGACCTGGGACACCGCGTGCCCGTGGGTGCAGATCCACACCGCCGACAACCCGGCATCGGATGCCCACCGGGCCGGTCTCGCGGTCGAGCCGATGACCTGCCCGCCCGACGCGTTCAACTCGGGCATCGACCTGATCGTGCTCGAGCCCGGCGCGACGTCGACGGCGAGCTGGGTCATCCGCGCCGCCTAGGGCCAGCCACGCGAGGCGCGCCACGCTCGGACCGCCCGTAACTCCGGAAGTCCGAGGCGACACGCGGCCCACTGCGGCATGACTCCGAATGCTCGACGCCGATCAGGCCCGATCATCCGGAGTTGTGCAGGGCCCGATCATGCGGAGTCATGCGCCGGCCAGCCTCGCGCGCAGCGACGCCAGCAGCAGATCGACCCCGAGGTCGAACGCGCGGTCCGCCCGAACCTGCCCGGGTTCGCCGCCCGCCACCAGCCGGCCGAGTGCGCTCCCCGGTTCCGCCTGCCACACCTCGGGCGGCGCCGACAGGTCGAGCCCGGAGCCCAACGCGAAGGCATCGAGCACGGCCACGATCACGAGCACCTCGTCGTCGGGGAACCCGGCAGACAGCAGGGCCTCGGCGAGCGCTTCGTAGTAGCCGAGCACGGTCACATCCGTCACCGGCTTGCCGACCAGCAGCGGCAGCACGAGCGGATGCTCGGCGAACATCGCGCGCTGCGAGCGCACCACGTACGCGACGACGGCGTCCCAGGCGAGCCCGTCGGGAACCGAGATCGCCGCCCGCACCGCGAGGCGCCCGCGCATCAGCTCGACGATCGCATCCCTGCCCTCGACGTGGTTGTAGAGCGACGACGGCGTAACACCGAGTTCGCGGGCGAGCGCGTTGACGCCGAACGCCTTGCCGGCGTCGACCAGGGCGATCGCCGCGTCGGCGATCCTGTCGGCGCTCAGGATGGGCGATGACGGTCTCGGCACGGCCTCCCCTTCCGCTCGCGGCTCACGGTGTGCATAATAAACGAACACTATTCGTTTTAGCATCCGGATGGAACCCATGACCTTCACGCTCGTCCGCGCCACTACTCCCCCGACCTCGCTCGCCCGCGTGCCCGGCAGCCGCGACGACAGCGCGCCGCTGCGCATCGGTGTCGTGCAGCACGCCTGGCAGCCCGATGCCGAGGCCCTCGCCGCGGAGCTCAGCTCCGCCGTCGCGATCGCGGCCGCCGACGGGGCGCAGATCGTGTTCCTGCCCGAGCTGACCCTCTCCCGCTACCCGGCCGACACGCTGCCGACCGGCCGCGCCGACGAACTGGCCGAAGACCTGGAGACCGGGCCGACCCGTCGCTGGGCGGCCGAAGCCGCCGCGGCGAACGACGTCTACGTGCACGCCTCGCTCTACCAGCGCACCGGCGACAGCGACGGACGCGGCCTGAACACGGCCATCGTCGTCGCTCCGTCTGGCGAGATCGTGGCGAAGACGCACAAGCTGCACATCCCGGTGACGGCCGGCTACTACGAAGACAAGTACTTCCGCGCCGGTCCGGCCGAGCAGCCGTACCCGGTGCACGAGGTCGCGGCCCTGCCCGGCGTGCGACTCGGCATGCCGACGTGCTGGGACGAGTGGTTCCCCGAGGTCGCGCGCGCCTACAGCCTGCAGGGCGCCAACGTGCTGGTCTACCCGACCGCGATCGGCTCCGAGCCCGACCATCCCGAGTTCGACACGCAGCCGCTGTGGCGCCAGGTCATCGTCGGCAACGGCATCGCGAACGGCACCTTCATGGTGGTGCCGAACCGTATCGGCTCCGAGACGCGACCGGATGGCACCCCGGGCAACACCTTCTACGGATCGTCGTTCGTCAGCGACCCCTACGGCCGCATCCTCGCCGAGGCGCCGCGCGACGAGCAGGCCGTGCTCGTGGTCGACCTCGACCTGCCGCAGCGTGACGACTGGCTGGAGCTGTTCCCGTTTCTGGCCACGCGCCGCCCCGACACGTACGAGGTGCTGGGCGCCTCCGGCTCGAGCGACGCCCGATGAGTTGGACGATGCCCCACGAGGGCGACCGGCACGAGCGCACCTGGCTGGCCTGGCCGACCGCCGGCTACACGCTCGGCGACACGGCCGAGGAGGCGGAAGAGGCGCGCACCACCTGGGCCGCTGTCGCCAATGCCACCGCGGAGTTCGAACCGGTGTCGGTCGTCGTCGATCCCCGCGACCGCGACATTGCGCCGCGCTACCTCTCCGGTTCGATCGAGCTGCACGAGGCGCCGCTCAACGACGCCTGGATGCGCGACATGGGTCCGACCTTCGTGCGATCGGAGACCGGCGAGCTCGGCGCGGTCGACTGGGTGTTCAACGGCTGGGGCGCGCAGGACTGGGCGCAGTGGGACAAGGACAGCCTGGTCGGCGCGCAGGTCGCGTCGTGGTCGGGCGCCGAGCTGATCTCGAGCGGTCTCGTGAACGAGGGCGGCGGTATCCACGTCGATGGCGAGGGAACGGTTCTCGCGACGGACACGGTGCAGCTCGATCCCGGACGCAACCCCGGGATCACGAAGCCGGAGATCGAGGCGGAGTTCGCACGGACCATCGGCGCGACGACGACGATCTGGCTTCCGCGCGGGCTCACCCGGGACTCCGAGCGCTTCGGAACCCGCGGCCACGTCGACATCGTCGCGGCGTTCGCCCGGCCCGGCGTCGTGCTGCTGCACACCCAGCGCGACAAGTCGCATCCGGATGCCGCCGTCTCACGCGAGATCCGCGCCGCGCTCGAATCGGCGACGGATGCGGCGGGCCGCGCCCTCAAGATCATCGAGGTTCCGGCGCCGGCCACGCTGCGCGACGACGAGGGCTGGACCGACTACAGCTACATCAACCACCTGCTCGTCAACGACGGCGTGATCGCGTGCAGCTTCGGCGACGCGCACGACGCCGAAGCGGCCGCGCTCCTCGCCGACGCGTACCCGGGCCGTCGCGTCGTGACCGTCGATGCACGCCCGCTCTTCGCGCGCGGCGGCGGCATCCACTGCATCACGCAGCAGCAGCCCGCGCTCTGAACCCGCGCGCGCCGCGCACCCCGCCCCGCTCCGCGCGCCGCGCACACGCAATCGAGTCCGAACTTGTTGCCCCGACACGCCATGCGGCAGCGCAACAAGTTCGGACTCGATTGTGGTGGAGGGTGGGCGCGGCGCTCCACGACGGGCCGCGCCCAGCTTGAGGGGAGCGGTCAGGCCGCCCCGATGATCGCCGCGGCCGTCTCGCGCCCGACGCGGATCGCGCCGTCGACGTGCTGGTATCCCTTGCCGGCCATGTCGCTGCACGAGAAGTGGATCGGCCCGACGGGCGTGCGCAGGTCGGCGCCGTAGCGCGCCAGACCACCCATGTCGAAGCTGGCCGCGTAGGCGCCGCGCGTCCACTCCTCGCTGCCCCAGTCGCTCTCGTAGTAGACGACCGGGCTCAGCGCCTTCTCGCCGTAGTAGTGCGAGAGCGACTCCAGGATGCGCGCCTTGCGCTCCTCGGCCGAAAGCCGGAAGACCGCGTCGGCCGCCTCATCCGAGACGAAGCCGACGAGCGTCCCGCGCGGGTCTCCGTCATAGCAGTTGTCGTACGCCTCGTGCACGAGCTCGTACGGGCTGAAGGCCGTTCCCGAGTAGCCGTCTTCGCGCCAGAACGGCGTCTCGTAGACCGCGTGCACCTTGATGACGAAGCCCATCGACAGGTGCTGGTGCAGCTGCTGCTGGCGGCGCGGCAGTGGAGGCTCGTACGAGATCCTGCTGATCAGCACGGGTGGCAGGGCCAGGATGGCGAACCGCGCCTTCACCTCGACACCGTCTGCGATCGCCGTGACTCCCGCCTCGTCCCAGCGCAGGGTCCGCACCGGCGCGTTGAGGTGCACGTCGTCGCCGAGTCGGTCGGCGAGCAGCAGCGGCACCTGCTGCAGTCCGCCCTTGACCCGCTTGTCGAGGATGAAGTCGGCGTCGACCAGGTTCGAGAAGCTGCCCGCCGAGGCGGCCATCAGCAGCGCCTGCAGCGCCGAGAACGCGTGGGCCGGCTTGGTGAGCATCGCCCCGGCGATGAACATGCCGATGTTGAGCCGCGCCTCCTCATCGTCGGTCTGCGTCTCGAGCCAGCGCCGGAACGAGATCTCGTCGAGCTCCTCGGCGAGCGGGTGCTCCCACGGGCGATCCGGGTCGATCTCGGCCACCAGCGCGTCGAGCTTGTCGATCAGGCTGACGATCTCGTGCTCGGTCTTGGGCGGCACAGGGAAGATCTCGCCCTCGAAGGTGCGGCGCTCTCCGCTCGGACTGATGTAGATGTTGCGGCCCTCGCGATAGCGCTCGTAGGTCTCGAGGCCGAGGTCGGCGAGGGTGTCGATGAGCGCATCCTGATCGGGAGAGACCCACTGGCCGCCGATCTCGAGCGTGGCGCCGTCGACGTCGTCGGTCCAGAGCCGCCCGCCGACGCGGTCGCGGGCTTCGAGCACGGCCACGGTGAGCCCGGCCTTCTTCAGTTCGGTGGCCGCGGTGAGACCGGAGGCGCCTGCGCCCACGATCACCACATCACGTTCGATGCTGCTCATTGCCTGTCTTCCGTTCGATGGTTCGTGTTCGATCTTCGAGCTTCACGACTCACCGCGATCGTAGGTCGGGGCGTCGCCTGCTGGACTATACGCGGTGTACAGCAGGTGCGCATCCGATCGACAGCATGGCAGATGCGCGACGCGCCGCCATCGACGCGCGCCGGACTGTGCGGCGATGCTCAGCGAGAACGCTCCCGTTTCCCGGTGCGGCGGGTTAGAGTGCCGCATGCCCGAGCCGACAGCGCCGCCCTCCGCGGATGCGTCGCGCCCGTCGGTGACGCGGCGCGCGTTCCTGATCGGAGCCGTCGGCGCGGCAGCCGCGGTGACGACGGCCGCCGTGCTCGCCGAGCCGCTGGTGCTGCAGAACACAATCTTCTCCGGCGTCCCCCGCGGCAAGCGCGTCAGCGAGCTCTTCGCCTCCGACCCGTTCACGGTCGCGCATCGCGGCGGTTCCGCCGACTGGCCCGAGATGTCGCTGTTCGCGTACCAGCAGTCGGCCGCCCATCACGTGGATGCCCTCGAGATCTCCCTGGCGCGCACCGCCGATGGCGTGTGGTTCGGACTCCACGATGCGACCCTCGACCGCACATCCGGCACCTCGGGATTCGTCGCCGCCGACCACACCTGGAGCGAGGTCTCGAAGCACACGATCACCGCCGCCGAGACCAACGACCCCGCACAGCCCCGGAGGCCGTACCTGCGCTTCGAGGACCTGCTGCGCGAGTTCGGCGAGACCCACACGATCTTCATCGACCCGAAGGTGGTTCCGGCGGAGCATTTCCCTGAACTGCTGAAGCTCACGAAGCGGGTGTCGAGACCGCGCGAGACGTTCGTGGCGAAGGGCTACTGCACTAGCGGCGCATGGCCGGCGTTCGCGGCCGAGCAGAAGTGGCGTTCCTGGGGGTACTACTACGGAGCGGAGATCGAGGTGTCGCCCGAGCTGCTGAGCTCGACCCAGGCGCGCTGGTCCTCGCTCGGGCTCGACTACCAGGCGTCGAGCGGCAGCTGGTCGCAGGTGACGGCACTGGGCAAGCCGGTCATCGCCCACATCATCCCGACGCGCACGGACGCGGACCGGGTCAGGACACTCGGCGCCCAGGGGTTGATGATCTCGGGCGTGACCGAGGTGCTGGGCTGACGCCGTCGCGGGACGTCGGCCGCTCGACAGTGGTTGCCCGCTCATAGTGCCGGGCGCAGGTGCTCGATCGCCCAGCCGGCAAGAGTGCCGGGGGTCGTCGTCAGCGGTGAGCGAGGCTGCTCGGGAGTAAAGCCCTCGCGCTTGCTGACTGACATGCCGAGGATCCCGTCCACCGCCACCTCGCTCATCCCCGCGGCCCGCAGCGCGGCGCGCTCGTCGTCGTCCGGGATCTGCTGCGCCTCGATGGTCGTGCCGGTCGCCGCCGACAGTTCCGCGGCCGCCTGGGACCAGGTCAGGTCGGTCGGCCCGTGCACCGCCTGCACCTGCGGGCCGCTCCAGTCCCGCGCGAGCAGTCGCAGTGCGGCGACGGTCGCGATGTCGCGCGGATCCACCCACGGCATCGCGTCGTCGAGTAGCCGCGTCGTCGTGAGGCGTCCCGCTCGCAGTCCGTCGACGTCCGCCAGCAGATTGGTCATGAAATACCCGCAGCGCAGGTGGATCAAAGCGGTGCCGGTCTCCTCCCGCGCCGCATCCAGTCGTTCCTCGACGGCCGCCAGCCCGTCGATGAAGCCCGCACCGTCGCGCAGTTCGGCGCCGATGCTGCTCTGGAAGACAACGCGCGGCATGCGGTTGCGGCGCATCGCTTCGGCGAGGCCCTCCCCCGTGCGCTCGGCGTCGGCGTTCGGGTCGGGCAGCGACCAATCATCCGGATGCACCCAGTAGACCGCTTCGACGTCGCGCGTCGCCTCCATCACGTAGTCGGGGTCGCGCAGGTCGCCGACCGCCAGGTCGACGCGCTCGCGCACCTCCGGGTCGAGGCGATCGGGGTCGCGCAGCAGAAGCCGCGGGCGCTCGCCCACCTGGAGCAGCAGCCGCACGATATGGGACCCGACATTGCCGGTCGGGGTGGTGACAGCGATCACGAGGATCTCCTCTCGTCGATGTGCACGCACGATACCTCCGACCACCGTCGGTGCCGGGGGTGCTTCAGTCCGCGACCGCCGCCGATGGCGTGCGCTCGAGCACGAAGAGGTGACAGCGCACGTCGTAGTAGCTGTCCGTCACCCCGGCGTCGTCCATGCCGAGCCGCTGACAGACCCGGATCGACGCCTCGTTCCCCGGGCGCACCACCGCGATCAGCCGCTCGGCGCCGGATGCGAAAGCGTGCTGCGCCAGCAGCTCTGCGGCGCTGGTCGCATAGCCGCGTCCCCACGCATCCGGATGCAAGTGCCAGCCGATCTCGAGTTCAGTAGAGCGTTCACTCTCGCCCGACCGCCGGATGCCCTGGATCATCACCGTGCCCAGCAGTTCACCGGAGTCAGCGACCTCGACTGCCCAATAGCCCCGCACGGGGTCGTCCACCGCCGCCAGCCGCTCGATCAGCGCATCCGCGGCGGCGCGGTCCTTCATCAGCGTGGGCCGACGTCCGAGGAACCGCTGAACATCCTCGTTCGAATACAGGTCGAAGACGAACGGAGCGTCTGCTGCGCGCCATGGCCGGAGTGTGACGCGATTCCCCCTGATCACTTTCACGCCGCCGACCATATACCGACAGTGCGGATCCCAGTGCATCAACCGAAGACGAGGTACGTCCCCGGCTTGCCGGGCTCGACGAGTTCGAACTTCAGGCGCAGTCCCGCGCGACGCAGGAGTTCCACCTGCTGGGTGAATTGCTCATTCGTGACGAAGACGGCTCTCTCCACCTTCCACTCGTCCGCGAACCAGGTGCGAAGGGCGGCCAGAAGCCGCTCATCCATTCCCTTCTCCATCTGACTTCGACGAGCCCAGAAGTACACGACGGCCTCCACGTCGGCCCACTCGTCGTCACCGACGGGAGTGACCGTGGACTTCGCGAGGAAGGATGCCCCGATGGGGAAGACGTAGACGCAGCCGAGGGATTCGCCGCCATCCGGAGCGAGCACCGTGTAGGTGAATGCACGACGTTGGGCATGACGTTCTTGCAGGCCGACGAGGTCCTCACGGTTCGCCTCCACCGTGAAATCGTCCGCGGGCCATTCCGATTGCTCCCAGAGCCGCAGGTCCTCCCGCGTCTCCATCACGGCGGCATGATCCTTCTCCGCGTCGTCGGCCACGATCGGACGCAGCACGAACTCCGCGGTCGTCAGCCCAGCGGGAACGGGTCCGCTCCACGGGGTGTTCGCCACGCCGGCCTCCTTCGACAAGGGAGTCAGGCTATTCCCTTCGCGCGCCGAGGTAAAGCGACGCGGTCGCGGCACGGCGTGGAACGGGAGCGGGACTTGAACCCGCGACACCACGATCACAGTGATGACGCGGTCTGCGATTGAGTTGCGGGCACAATGTGGGCAAGTGGACCAGGGGCGCCTTCACCGACACGCCCCCGATCGCCAGACGCGCGGCTCGATTGCGGTGACACTGGCCACGTGCAGCATCTGCGAATCATCGCCCCCGCCAACCTCGTCGACCAGGTGCTCACGACCCTCCAGGACAACGTGGCGACGACCAACATCGTTCGCATCCCGAAGGCCGCTACCCGACCTGTCGGCGACCTGGTGCTCTGCGATGTCGCCCGCGAAGGGGTGAGCATCCTGCTCGACCAGCTTCAGCAACTCGGGGTGCAGCACGAGGGCTCGATCTCGGTCGACGACATCGGCATCGAGATCTCGGATGCGGCGAAGCGCGCAAGCCGCGCCGCCCCCGGGCACGCCGCCGACGCGGTGGTGTGGCAAGAGATCGAGCAGCGCACTCATGAAGAGACCAGCCTCTCCCCCACCTTCCTGACGTTCATGTCCGTCGCCACCATGATCGCCGCGATCGGTGTGGTCTTCGACGAACCCATCCTCATCGTCGGCGCGATGGTCGTCGGCCCAGACTTCGGCCCGCTTGCCGCGCTCTCAGTGGGCCTCGTACGGTGGCGACCTCGGATGATCGCTCAATCCGTCCTCGCACTCGCCATCGGGTTCGCCGTCGCTATCGCGATCACCATCCTGTTCACCTTGCTGCTCACCGCTCTCCACCTGATGTCACCCGCCGACCTGCTGCACTCCCGGCCTCTGACCGATTTCATCTGGAGGCCGAACGTGCTCAGCTGGGTGGTCGGTTTCCTCGCCGGCATCGCCGGCTTGCTGTCTCTGTCAACCGCGAAGTCGGGCGCACTCATCGGGGTTCTGATCTCGGTGACGACGATTCCGGCCGCCGCGAATGCCGCTGTCGCCCTCGCCTACGGGGCCACCGAGCAGGCCGTCGGCGCACTCATCCAGTTGGTCATCAACCTCGCCGCGATCACACTCGGCGGGGTGGCGACCCTGATTGTGCAGCGCGTGAACCAGCGACGGCACGCAGCACAGGCGATCACCGGACAGCACGGTACGGTCTGACCGTCTGGTCGGCGAGGCGGCGACCGAGCAGACGGTCAGTCGCCGCAGGACCCGGCCAAGCTGGTGACGGTCAAGGACGGCCCCATCGTCGACGCGATCAATGCCGCTTGGGCGCAGAGCCACCCGAGCAACGCGAAGCTGATCGTAGCCGGTACCGACGACGACCTGTGGCAGTCCTACCTGTCGGACAACTCCCAGACTGCCGACGACTTCGTTAAGGCTTACCTGTGGAATCACAGTGCTCAGGGCCTCGACGCCGGCGGCACGCCCGTCACAGTGCAGCACTCCGGACTGAGCCAGCTCTGGGCAGGCAAGGATGCCGCGAACTTCTTCGGCGTCGCCGTCGACAGTGGTCACTACCCCGACGTCTTCGGCGAGGTGCAGGAGGGCGTGATCTACTCGGGTCCGACCAAGCTCGCCGAGCACGGCGGCATGAACACCGGCGACCGGCACGTGCTGATGGTCATCGACGGTTCCGGCGTTCCGGCACAGGTGAACTCGGCGCCCGTCGAGACCACCCAGGTCGCCCCAACGATACTGGCGGCCCTCGGACTCGACCCGTCGTCGCTGACCGCCGTTCAGAAGGAAGGCACCCAGGTGCTACCCGGCATCATCGGATCGCGACGCGACAACTGACGCAGGCGCATTGGCGGGTGATCCGACCCAACGCGAAGGGCCGGGGGTCGGCACCCCGGCCCACTTCGCGCCCCGGCCCCGCTACGCGGTCACCCACGTCGCAACGGGTATCGCCGGCTTGGTCGCGTGTTGAATCTTCCTGGCGGCAGGTTGTTCGCACATCTCGCGGGGGCGGGATGTGCGACCCCACGCATTTCTGGGCAAGCAGACGGTTCGCAACCGGCGAGCCAGACCGGAGTGCCGTGTCGTGACCCATGCCGCCCGTGA
The DNA here is from genome assembly GCF_027921845.1 of Leifsonia poae. GTDB lineage: Bacteria > Actinomycetota > Actinomycetes > Actinomycetales > Microbacteriaceae > Leifsonia > Leifsonia poae. The sequence goes on along the minus strand of NZ_BSEN01000006.1, from coordinate 598,822 downwards.
CGAGAATCGCTCGAGTGGAAAGGCCAGAGCCGACGGGCGCGCAGCGAGAACAGTACAGGTTTCGCTGTACTATTGGCGCATGACCACCACTGCCCCGGCCGCCACGGTGACCCATACTGCCGCCCTGGCGCGGTTCGGTCACGCCCTGTCCGACGCCACCCGTGTTGGGATACTGCTTTCCCTGCGTGAAGCTCCCGCGTTCCCCGCCGACCTGGCTGACGCGCTGGGCGTGTCTCGTCAGGTGATGTCGAACCAACTCGCCTGCCTGCGAGGATGCGGCCTCGTCGAAGCCATCCCTGAGGGCAGGCGCACCTGGTACCGGCTGGCCGATGGGCATATCGCGCCCGCGCTGGATGAGCTGCTGCGGGTGACCCTGTTCGTGGAGCCCGGCTGCTGCGCGGGAGAGGAATGCCACTGCGCATGAGCGCCACCATCATGGACCGCACATCCGTCCTTCAGCGACGCATCCGTTGGGTCGTCGCGGCGACGATCGGCTACAACCTCATAGAAGCAGTGGTCGCGATCACCGCCGGTACCGCAGCATCCTCCGGCGCACTCATCGGGTTCGGGTTGGACTCGACGATCGAGGTCCTCTCCGCGGCCGCTGTTGCATGGCAGTTCACCCGACGCGATCCCGAGCGGTGGGAGAAGCCCACCCTGCGGGTGATCTCGATCGCCTTCTTCGCACTGGCCGCCTATGTGAGCATCAGCTCGTTGCTGACCGTGTTCGGCCGCGTAGAGGTCCATCACTCACCCGTTGGGATCGTGCTGACCGCGTTGAGCGTGATCGTCATGCCGTTCCTGTCTCTCGCCGAGAGGCGCGCGGGACGCGAGCTCGGCTCCGCAACAGCGGTCGCGGACTCTAAACAGACACTGATCTGCACCTACCTCTCGGCCGCCGTTCTGGTCGGCCTGCTGCTCAACTCGCTCCTCGGATGGTGGTGGGCTGACCCGATCGCCGCACTCGTCATCGCGTTCTTCGCGATCCGCGAAGGGATCGAGGCGTGGAAGGGGGACGCATGCGCCACTTCCGTTGGAATGCTGCTCGAGGACGAGCACGACGATGAGGATCACCACCACCACGACTGCGTGCGCTGCGGCCGTTGATCTCCCTGAAGGGGTGCCCGAAGGAAGTAGCGGTGCCTTGATCTGCGCGCATGGCGCTGGCTACGCTCCTTGATCGTGATCTATCAGGACCCTCTTGCGTATCTGCTCGGCATCGAAGGGTCCGCTCTGCTCGACGCATGGGCCGGTGACCACGATCAAGCCTTCGTCGAAGACCGGGTCGCCGAGATCCGCCGATTGCTCGCCGACGGGAAACTCCAGAATCGTGGGGTGCTCGCGGAGCGCGTGGCCGCTGACGTCACCTATCAGCAGCAGGCGCCCGACTACGACGCGAATGCGGGCGGTGGCCTCTTCGCGATCGACGAGCCGGTCATCACCGAATGGCTGGCGCGCCGCGAGGTCGGCGTCGCCCTGGATGCCGCGTGCGGCACAGGGCGATTCGCGCGGATTCTCGCCGACCTCGGCCACACCGTGATCGGCGTCGACGGGTCACCGGACATGCTCGAGCTGGCCCGAGAGCGTGTCCCGGAGGGCGACTTCCAACTGGGATCAGTCGATCGACTGCCTCTCGCCGACCGATCAGTCGATGTGGTCGTGTGCGCGCTCGCGCTCGTCCACGTGAGCGACCTCGGCCCGGTGTTCGCCGAGTTCGCCCGCGTGCTGCGCCCGGGTGGCGCGCTCCTCATCTCAGACGTGCATCGCGAGCTCACCACGATCGGCTCGGGCATCAAGGGTCTAGGACCCGACGGCGAGCGCCGCCTCGCCCCGGCATTCCGGCATCCCCTCGGCGACTATCTTCGGGCCGCGCTCGCCGCGAGACTCGAGCTGCGTGGCTGCGAGGAGCCGGCCCTCCACTGGGACGACTCGCCGCTGCCGAGGCCGAGCACCGAGATCGGCGACTGGCCGGCGTGGCCATGGTCTCTGATGGCATACGTGCCCGAGGCGACGCGCGCGGTCTCCGGCCGTCCGCAGCTGCTCCTCCTGCACTTCGCTCAGCCTGCGTCCTGAGCCTGCGCCCTGCCCCCGGTCCTGAGCCTGCGACCGCTCTGCAGAGCGGACCGCTACTCCAGGTCGTCCTCGTCGATGAGTTGAACGCTGTGCACCCCGGCGATTGCGCTCAGGGCGGCACCGGAGGCCGATGTACGCGAGGATTGCGACGATCGGCCCGTGCTCGCTGCAGGCTTCAAGGCGTTTCGCCACCTGGTCGTTGGTCAGGTATGGCGGCGTGCGAGGGTAAGGGACGGGACGACATCGTCTTCGGCGATGGCCAGCGCGGATACCAGAAGACTCCGACGATGACGGTCAACTCTGAGCTCGACAGAGGTGCTCCTGGGTTCCGGGTCGATGCCACCGGCCTGATCGTCCCGTACTGGGTGATTCCGATCAACCGCGATGCGATAACAGAGGTTCGAGTTGGTCCTGGACCCCACCAGGAGCGCAACGTCGCGGCGCTGCGCGACTACTTCGAGGGAACGTCCACGAAGTGGTTCGACCCGGCAGTGCAACCCCTTATCAGCAGGTCAGAAATCCCTTTTCGGTAACCAGGCGAGAGACTCGCATTCATGGGTACGATCCAGCGCGCGACAATCGAAGCCAAGTTCACTCGCGCATCGAGCCTCATCGCAGACCTGTCAACCCGGATCGAGAATCAGATCGGTGCTCTCTGGACCACCTACGAAGAGCCAGACCCCGCGAGCCATCAGATCGAGACCCGATTCCGCGCCTTAAGCGACCTTCCTCACGAGTGGTCGACAATAGATGGCGGCATCATTCATTCCGGACGACTGAACGTGCTGTCCGCTTCGGTGAGTCGCGCGGGACACCGCTCGGCCCACCCGTACCGGTCGCGGTGATCGAAAGCAGCTCCGACCCGCGGCACAGTGGGCCGGTATCGGGCAGTGTCGTTTCCCGCGCACCCTCCGGAGACGACACGCTCGCAACCATCAAACGTGTTGTGTCGCGAATGAGTTCGTGCCCGTTGATTAGACAGCCGCCGCCGCAGGTAATGATTGTCCGCGTCCACGCGTCGCTGGCGATGCCACGCGCAACGGCCAGCCGAGCTGAGCACGCCGCATAACCAAGGGCGGTCGCGGCCCGTCGCATTCCCGCGACCGTCACGCCAATTTCGGTTTGGCAGGTTTCCTTATTCGCTAGGGCGTCCGAATAGTCTTGAGACCAGCAGATGTATGAGAATCCCGACGCAGAATGCGCCGCCGATGAGAATCAGATATTGCAACCACATAGGTTGGATCACCGGCGCTCCTGCGAGGTATAGCGAGCACACCAGTGCGATCACTCCAGTGATGATGATGGCGCGAGCACCGTCTCGTCGGCTCGATTCGCTGGCGTTGTGGTCGAGCATCAGGAGTGCCACGAAGGCAATGCTGGCGGAGGCGAGCGGTAGGGCACCGATCGAGATCCAGTTCAGAAATCCTTGCATGTTCACCATTTGGTCGTAACGAGGGCGTAACACGAGCCCAACCCGATTATGTTCAGCAGGATTTTACCCGCCTCTACGAAGAGGCCCTCGAAGGCGTTTCGCCACCGGTCGTTGGTCAGGTATGGCGGCGTGCGAGGGTAAGAGACGGGACGACATCGTCTTCGACCATGGCCAGCAGAGCGTTCGCCTTCAGTGTTCACTAGACCAGTACGCACCGCCGACGAATCTCGCTGATTTGCTCATCCCTTTCACGCCGGCACTGACAACGAGCACGGCGAGGACCACTGCGAACCACGGGTACGCGATCACGTCCACCGCGCAAGCCTAGGCCGCGCCGCGGCGCGCGTCACTCGTCGACGTACAGACCGAGCTGATCGCCGAGCCTGTCGCGTTCGAGCAGACGGCGGCCGGCGCCTTTCGCGCTCGCCGTGGTGAGGGTGGTGAGGATGTGGATGACGAGCGCCACAGACGTCGGCGAGTTGGCGAAGGATGCGCTCGCGGTGTCGACGACGAGGCACTCGTCTGCGATGGCGACGAGGGGCGCATCCGGAGCGTCGGTGATCACCACGAGGGTGCCGCCGGCCTTCTTGAACAGCTCGGCCATGTCGATCGTGTATTTGCGGTACCGGGCGAGCGAGAAGGCCACCAGCACATCGCTGGCGCGAACGTCGCTGAGCACATCCAACGGCCGCACGATGGTGCCGTCGATGAGGGTGACGTTGGCCAGGCCGGCGCTCAGGTCCATCGCCAGCAGGGATGCGAACGTGAACGACTTCGCGGCTCCGAGCACGAAACGGCGACGGGCGGCGACGATGGATCCGGCGATGCGTTCGAATGCCGGGTCGTCGCGTGCCCAGTCGAGGGCGTGCGAGAGTTGTTCGCGCTCCTGCTCGATGACGCGACGCTTCAGCACCAGCGCCGACCGGCGCTGCACTCGGGCGTCGTATCGCTCGTGCGGGCTGTTGAGGTCGACGGGTTTCACATCTCGCCTTTCCGAAGACATAGACAGCAGTATCACAGGCCGTCAGGCTGCGAGCTGCCTGAGCAGCTCGTCACCGGCCGTTCGCATGAGCGCGAGGGCGCGGTCGCGCACGTCCATGCCGCTCTCCCAATTGGCGAGCACGGCATACGCGATGCGGCGGTCGGGGGACATCACCAGGCCGGTGTCGGCCCGCACGGTGGAGATCGTGCCGGTCTTGTTCCACAGCCAGACACCGTGATCGAAGAAGTAGTGGGCGAGCGGGTCGAGGCCGAATGCCGACGCCACCATGGAGAGGTCCATGCCCGCTCCGAGCCACCGCTGGAGGGTGTCGGCGGATGCGGGGCTGAGGTCGGCGGCCGTCGCAGTGCGCGTGACGAACCGGACGAGATCTTCAGCGCTTGCGTGCGAGAGCCTGCGCGGAGCGCCGGGAGGCAGCGGCCAGCGCACGATGTCGTCGAGACCGGAGTACAGGTATCCGAGGTCGCGCGTGTGCTCCTGCACGACGGGAAGCCCGATGACCCGGCACAGCGTGTTCGTCGCCGCGTTGTCGCTGACCGCACCGATCAACGCCGCAACGTCGTAGAGCGACAGCGTGTCAGCCTGCAGCAGATACCAGAGACCGGAGTTGTCCATCCACTCCGCCGGTCTGCGGGTGACGCGATCTTCGAGCGACCGAGCGCCGGCGTCTACCTCGGTGAGGAGGCGGTGCAGCAGAAAGATCTTCCCCACGCTCGCGGTGTTGAGAACGAGGTCCGGTTGGTGGCCGAACACCGTCGCCCCGGTGTCGACATCGACCGCCAGAGCGGAGAACCGGAGGCCCGGCAGCTCACTCTCGTGCTCCTCGAACGCGACTGTCACGACCGGGCGCTCCCGGTCACATACCTGCGCAGCTGTTCGCCGATCGCGTGCATGGCGTCGAGCGCGGGAGCCCGGAGATCGTCGTCGGAATCCTTCCAATTGGCCGCGACGGCGTAGGCGACGGATGCGGCCGGTCCGGTGAGGTGGCCGATGTCGATGCGCGCGAACGACGTGCTGCCGGTCTTGTGGCGGAGCACCATGCCCTGGTACTCCGGCTCGACGTGCGCGAGCGGGTCGAGCAGGAGGGAGTCGGCGACCATCGAGGTGTCCGTATCCGCTGCCAGCCAGTCGAGCACACGGTCGCTGACGGCACGGGAGATGACATCACCCACACCGAGACGGCGCATCAGCTCGGCGAGCTCTGCGCCCGTTCCATACGACGGGGTCCACGGCAGGTCAGGGGTGCGCTCGTTGCGGATGTAGTCGTGCAGTGACGTGTTCGCGAAGCCGAGCGCGGGGGCGACTGCTCGCACCTCGTCGAGGCCGCACAGCCACAGAAGCGCATTGGTGGCGAGGTTGTCGCTGACCGCGCCGACCAGCAGGGCGGCGTCGGCGACCGTCACGCGCTGATCGCGCATCCGGTATAGCAGTCCGGAATCGGCGACGCGGTGCTCATCGGGGATCTGGATGCGCTGGTCGGGGTCGAGCTCGCCCGACTCCAGCCGGCGAGCCACCTCGATCAGCAGGAACACCTTGCCGACGCTCGCCGTCTCGCAGACCACGTCGGGAGTGTGCGAGGCGAGCACACGCCCGTCGCCGGCGTCGAGGACGCTCAGCGACCACCGCATCCGAGGGTCGAGAGCCGGCAGGTCGATGGCGCGCGAATCGCCGGCCATCAGAGCGAGCCCCCGACGACCAGGCGCTCGGGCTCTCCCGCACGGGCGATCAGCGATCCGTCGACATTGAGCGGGACGCTGAGTGCGTTCGGATCGTGTCCGAAACCCTGCTCCCACAGCACGGGGACGCCCAGGTCCAGCAGCAGCTCGTCGACGAGCGCCCGGATCGCGCCGAGATCGCCGCACTCGTGCCAGGAGCCGAGCACCACCGCCGCTGCGTCACCCAGGCGGCCGGCGCGGCCGAGCTGGGTCAAGAATCCGTCGATCCGATACGGCTCCTCGTCGACGTCTTCGAGAAACAGGATGCCGCCGGGCCGGTCGAGCGATTCGGGCGCTCCCATGGCTCCCGCGAGCAGGCTGAGGTTTCCTCCGGTGAACCGGCCTTCGGCGACGCCGGGCACGAGAACTTCGGTGCGCGGGCCGACGATATCGCGTCCGCGCCACGCCTCGAGCAGCCAGCGGCGAACGTCCTCGCGCACGAACTCCGAATCGCGGAAGACGTCGTTGCCGGCCATCGGGCAGAACAGTGTCGGCACATCCAGGTTCACACGGAAGGCTTCGTGCAGCGCGGTGATGTCCGAGGAACCGGTGAGGAGTTTCGGCCGTCCGTCGCGGCGGAGAGCCGCTTGCCGCATCCGGTCCCAGTCGATGCCGTCGAGCAGCCGCATCGCACCGTAGCCGCCGCGGATGCACACGACCGCGTCCGCATCCGGGTCGAGCCAGGCGTCGACGAGGTCTTGGCGGCGCCCGTCATCGTCACCCGCGAGGTAGGAGGCGCGGGGATGCGGGTCGAGCACGTGATCGCCGACCACGACATCCAGCCCCCAGTCCCGGTAGTAGCCGACCGCACGCTCGAGGCTCTCGGCGCTGCCCGGCCCGGACGGCGACACGAAGCGCACCCGGTCGCCCGGCTGCAGCGGCGCGCTGTCCAGGTAGGCACAGCGGTCGGCCCCAAGGAGCGGCGCACTCATACGAGCTTCCGCTCGATGCTGGGCGCCGCGGCGAGAAGCCGGCGGGTGTAGAGGTGCTGCGGGTCGAGCAGCACCTGCTCGGTCGGTCCGTACTCCACGATCTCGCCCTCGTACATGACGGCGACCGTGTCGGCGATGTTCCACGCGAGACCGAGGTCGTGGGTGATCACCAACGCGCTCAGGTCGAGCCTGTCGCGCAGGGAGAGGATCAGCGCGAGGATTTCGCCGCGCACCGAGGCGTCGAGCGAGGCGACGGGCTCGTCGGCGACCAGCAGCTGCGGCCCCACGGCGAGGGCGCCGGCGATCACCGCGCGCTGCCGCTGACCGCCCGACAGCTCTTGGGGGATCGCCCGGAAGAAGCGCTCCGGCGGAACGAGCTCCGCGTCGGCGAGGCTCTGGGCCACGCGCTCCTGTTCGTCGCCGGTGTAGCGCTGCACCCGGAGGCCCTCGGCGACCGACTCGTAGACGCTGATCTTCGGGTTGAGCGCGGCCGACGGATCCTGAAGCACCATCTGCACCTCGCTGCGGAAGGCGCGCAGTGCGCGACCGCGATGAGGGATGTCCTTGCCGCGAAAGCGGATGACGGACCCTTCGTCGGCGCGCTGCAGCCCCACGACGGTGCGAGCGAGAGTCGTCTTTCCCGAGCCCGACTGACCGACCAGCGCGAGGATCTCTCCGCGTCGCAGACTCAGGTTCACATCCTTCACGGCTGCGAGGGGCTTGCCGCGACCGTGATAGGTGACCGTGACCCCGCGCGCCTCCAGAACGACCTCGTCGGAGAGCACGCGCGAGCCCGGCCCGGCAGCGTCGGTGCGGCGGCTCACCGGATTCAGTCGCGATGCTGGGTCGCCGATCGTGGGGAAGGCCTCAGCGAGCTGCCTCGTGTACGGATGCTGCGGATCGGTGCAGACCTCGTAGGCGTCGCCGACCTCGACCAGGTCGCCGTCGCGCATGATGGCGATGCGCTCGCACGCGGTCGCCAGCACCGACAGGTCGTGACTGATCATCAACATCGAGATGCCGCGCTCGGTGACGAGCGTGCTGATCATGTCGAGGATCTGCTTCTGCACGATCACGTCGAGAGCGGTGGTCGGCTCGTCGGCGATGATGATCTCGGGCTCACAGGCGAGGGCCATCGCGATCATGACGCGCTGCTTCTGACCGCCCGAAAGCTCGTGCGGGTAGGCGTCGGACTTCGCGGCGGCCAGGTCGACGGCGCGAAGCAGCTCGACCACCCGCGCCTTGCGCGCCTTGTCGGTGCGCCAGGCATCGGCGACGTGCAGCTCGAGCGCCTCGGTGATCTGCTGACCGACCGTGCGCACGGGGTTGAGCGAGTGCATGGCGCCCTGGAAGACGATGGATGCCTCCGCCCACCGCAGAGCGCGAAGCTCGCCGAAGCGCAGCTCGGCCACCTCCGTCTCGCCGATCAGCACCCGGCCGCTCAGTTTCGCGTTGGCGGGCAGCAGCCGCAGCACGCTCATCGCGAGCGTCGACTTGCCCGAACCCGACTCGCCGGCGATGCCGAGGGTTCCGCCGGCAGGCAGGGTGAGGGAGACGTTCTTGACGGCGGCGATCTCACCCTCGTCGTTGCGCCCGGCGGTGCGGTAGGTGATGCTGACGTCGTCGAAAATCAGGTCCGGCATGTCAGCGGCTCCTCAGCGTCGGGTTCACGATGGTCTCGACCGCGCGACCCACGAGCGTGAACGCCAGCACGACCAGCACGATCGCGATGCCGGGCACGAGCACGTACCACCAGTAGCCGGCCGTGGCGGCCGACACATCCATGGAGTTCTTCAGCACGGAACCCCACGACTGCAGCGTCGTGTCACCGAGCCCGAGGAACGACAGTGTCGACTCGGCGATGATCGCCGCGCCGACGGTGAGCGTGGTGTTGGCGAGCACGAGGGGCAGAACGGCGGGCAGCAGATGCTTCACGATGATGTGCCAGTGACCGGCGCCCAGCACGCGGGCTCGCTCGACGTAATCGCGCGACTCCACCGACAGGGTCTGGGCTCGCACCACGCGCGCGGTGCCGGCCCAGGAGGTGAGACCGATGGCGATCACGATCGTCCACACACCGCGAGAGAGAACCGAGGAGAGCACGATCGCGAGGATGAGCGACGGCAGCACCAGGAAGAAGTCGATGAGGCGCATCAGCAGACCGCCCGTCCACCCGGTGAAGTGCCCGGCGGCGATCCCGACGATCGTGCCGATGACCATCGACACGGCCGTCGCGGCGAAACCGACCAGCAGCGACACCCGGGCGCCCCAGATCATCCGCACCCAGAGCTCACGGCCCTGGTCGTCGGTGCCGAGCGGATGCGCGAACGATGGCGGCGCGAACCGCGGCTGGTCGAGCAGCTTGGTCACGTCGAGCATCCACGACGGTGCGAGCACCGGCGCCAGCAGAGACAGCACGATGACGACGACCAGGAAGATGATGCCGACCATGCCGGAGCGGCTGCGCGCGAACTCGCGGCAGAAGCCGCCGAACGCCTGACGCCGCCGGGCCCAGGCCATGCTGCGCGGCGAGCGGGCGACGGGTGCGATGGAGCCGCTCATCCGCGCCTCACTCTCGGGTCGAGCCGACGGTACACGAAGTCGGCGATGAGGTTCATGACGATGATGATCGCCGAGAAGACCACGAAGGTCCCCTGCAGCAGAGGAAGGTCGGGGCCCTGGATGGCCTCGTACGTGAGCTTGCCGAGCCCGGGCCACGAGAACACGGTCTCGACGGTCACAGCACCGGCGATCAGGCCGCCGATGTGCATGAAGACGAGCGTGACCGTCGGCAGCAGCGCGTTGGGAACGGCGTGACGCCGGCGCAAGTCGTCGTCTTTCAGCCCCTTCGCCCGCGCGGTGACCAGATAGTCTGCGCTCTTCTCCTCCATCACGGATGCGCGCATCACCATGACGTACTGCGCGTAGACGACGGCGACCATCGTGATCACCGGCAGCACCATGTGCGAGATGACGTCGAGGGTCTGGCCCAGGAAATCGTCGGGAGCGTTCGGCGAGGTCATGCCACCGGTCGGGAACCAGTGCAGCGTGCCGCCGAAGACCATGAGGAGGATGAGCGCGAGCCAGAAGGTGGGCACCGACCAGAGCACGAGGGAGTTGCTGGTCGTCACCTTGTCGAACACCGAGCCCGGGCGCCAGCCGGCCTTCTGGCCGAGCCAGAGCCCGAGGGCGATCGCGAGAATGGCCGACGTGCCGGTGAGCAGGATCGTGTTCCAGAAGTACTCGCCGATCAGCGAGGCGACGCTCTGCTTGTAGACGTAGCTCTGGCCGAAGTTGAGAGTGAAGACGTTGGCGATGTAATCGCCGAACTGCTGCCAGAGCGGCTTGTCGAGACCGAGTTGCGCCCGCAGTTGCGCCATCTGCTCCGAGGTCATCGGATGCTCGCGCGCGATCGCCGCGACCGGGTCGCCCGGCAAGATCTTGAACGCGAAGAATCCGAGCACGATCACCATGCCCAGGCTGATCGCGGCACCGCCGAGCTTGCTGAGCGCGAATCTCAGCGCGGGTGCGCTGCGCACCGTCGCTTCGCCCCGCTCTTCGAGGATCACCGCCTCGGTGACCGGTGTTGAGTTGCTCATCTGCCTTCTCTTCTGCGTGTCGGGGAAACAAAGGTGGCCGCGGCGGTACCCG
>NZ_BSEN01000006.1:516271-588000 GCF_027921845.1 Leifsonia poae | reverse complement strand
TGATCACTCGACGTCGACGCTCTTGCGTCGGCGCACCACGAAGAAGATGATCGCACCGATCACGATGACGAGGATCACACCCCCCGTGACCAGGAGCCCCACATTGGGCCCGGCGTCGCTGCTCTTGCTGTCGCCGGCGGGGGCCACATCCGCGAAGCCCCAGTAGCCGGACTGGTTGGCGATGATCCCGCCCTTCGACGGCATCATCTCGAAGCCGGTGAAGCGATCGGAGCGGTAGGCCTCCAGGCCGTTGGCGTACCAGTAGACGATCTGGGCGGTGTCGGTGAAGTTGAGCTCGAGCATCTTCTGCACGATGGCCTCACGCTTCTTCGCATCCGTCTCGGTCTGCTGCTCCTTGTAGAGCTTGTCGTACTCCGGGTTGCACCAGCCGTCCTGCGAGGTCGCGCCGGTGCCGTCGGTCTTCGTCGGCAGGCTCGCGCAGGTGTTGATGCTGAGCTGGTAGTCGGGGTCGGGCCCGACGCTCCAGCCGCTGAAGTAGATGTCGTAGTTGCCCTTCAGCGTGTCGGCGTTGATCGTGTCCGTGTCGGTGGAGACGAGCTGGATGTCGATGCCGATCGCCTTCATCCACGGCTGGAAGTACTGCGCCGCGGTCTGAACGGTCGGGTCGGTCGAGTCGACGAAGAGCCGCAACGACAGTCGCTGACCGTCTTTGACGCGGATACCGTCGGCTCCGGCCTTCCATCCGTCTGCGTCGAGCTTCTGCTTCGCCTTCTCCGGGTTGTAGGCGAGAGCCTTCACGGCTGCGGAATCGGCCGGCAGCGTCCACTGCGGGTACGACGACGGGATGAAGCTGGTTCCCGGCTCGCCGAGGCCGTTGAGCACCTTCGACAGCAGCGTCTTCGTGTCGGTGCCCATGCGGATCGCCTGGCGCACCTCGACGTCCTGCAGGGCGGGGTTCCCGTTGCCGAACGGCTGGCCGTCGACCGTCTTCAGTCCCGAGTTGAAGCTGAACGACGAGAAGCGGCGCCCGATGCCGGAGTGCTCGGTGATGCCCTCGGCGCCCTTCAGAGCCTGGAACTGCGTGGGCGTGAGGCCGGTAACGAAGTCGACGTCACCGGAACGCAGCGCCTGCACCTGGGCATCCGAGTTCGTGTAATAGACGTACTGGATCTTGTCGATCTTCGGTGCGCCCCGCCAGAAGGTCGGGTTCGCCTTCATCGTGATGAACTGGTTCGCCTTGTAGCTCTCGAGCAGGAACGGCCCCGATCCCACGACATCCTTGTCGTTGGGGTACTTCGCCGGATCGGAGATCTTCTCCCAGACGTGCTGGGGAAGAATCGGAACCTCGATGCCCGGGTTCGGCGCCTGGGGCGCCTTCAGGTCGATGATCACGGTCTTCTTGTCGGGCGCCTGCACATCCGCGAAGTTGGCGACGAAGTTGCCGTTCGCCACGGCGAGGTCGGGGTTCGTCATCATCTGGTCGAAGGTGAACTTCACGTCGGCCGAGGTGATGGCCTTGCCGTCGGACCACTTGAGGCCGTCTTGCAGGGTGTACACCCACTTCTTGCCGCCGTCTTCGATCTTCCAGTGATCGGCGAGACCCTTGGTGGGCGAACCGTCGCCGGCGCTGTTCTGCACGAGGTTCTCGTACATGTAGCGGAAGAGGTTGGTGGGAAGAAGGTAGATCGAGGTCCACGGGTTGAAGCTGTCGACGAAGCCGGAGGTCGCGATCCGCATCGTCTTGGCATCCTTGCCCGACGAGGGGGACGACGACGGGTCGGCGGCGTGCACGCCGGTGGGCGTCGCGGCGTTGGCCGCGCCGGCCGGTGCGGCGATGATCGCTGCCGCCGCAACGAATGACAGCGCGCGGATCAGATGTTTGCGGTGTCTGGGGCGCATGAGAGTCCTTCCATCGGCCGAGGTCCAGAGCAGGACCACGAGGGTTGCAGTAATGCAACAGCACGGAACGTGCTCAGGTCAACGTATTCGTTCCAGATATTAATCAGACCGTAACGAGTTTCAAGTGATTCACGGGCATCGGATGCGGTCGGCCGGCGAGTGGGGTTGCTCTAAACGCCCAGCGATTTAGCTGATCAGTCGGTATAACTCGACGCCTCCGCCGTTCTGTCGCGACTCGGCCATTCTCTGATGCCGCTTGACGTCTCGATGGGCATGGGAAATGATCCGTATCGGATCATTCCTTTGCGGACGGAGACGCTGTGCTCTCGACACCGATGGCTGGCACGGCCTCCGAGCCGGCCGCGTGGCAGACGCGCCTCGTGCGCGCCGACACCTCTTCCGGATGGGACGGACGCACCTGGACGTCCGGAGTCTTGGTGCCCGGATTCCACGCCGATCAGGCGGTCGCTTCGTGGAATCTCGAACCCGGCGTCACCGCCCGCGTCGAGATCCGCGCGCGCACGCTCGACGGGGCATGGCATCCCTGGCAGGAGGCGGCGTTCTGGGGAGGGCCGGGTGAGCGCCGGAGCCCTGTGCCGCCGATGGGAAGCGACGGCCCGCAACCGCAGGACGACGGCCCGTCGGTACGGACTGACATCCTGACGGCCCGGCCGGAGCGGTTGTTCGACGCGGCCCAGCTGCGCATCACGCTGCTCGGCGGCATGCGCGAAGCGAGCGAGCCTCCCCCTCTTCACCTGGCTGCGCTGAGCTTCAGCGCGCCCGGCGGCTCAGCCGCCGATGAGTCCGATGCCGGTGAGCGCCGCGGTGCGGAACCGGTGGGTGCCGCGGCGGCCGTGCAGCCGCTCTCCCAGCGCGCCTACCCGGGCCGGCCAGACCTCGGTGGCGGCGGACCCGCCTGGTGCTCGCCGACCTCGCTGACCATGGTGCTGGCCGCCTGGGGTGCACAGCTCCCCTCGGCGGAGCCCACCGAGGCACCCGCCGATGGCGACCCTCACGTCCCGTGGATGGCACGCGCCGTCTACGACACGGCATTCGACGGCACGGGCAACTGGTCGTTCAACGCCGCCCTCGCGGGAGAGCTCGGATTCGACGCGGTCGTCACCCGGCTAGCGTCGCTGCGGTCGGCGCGCGTGCTCACGGAGGCCGGCATTCCCCTCATCGCTTCGATCGCGTTCGAGGCCGGGCGACTGCCGGGCGCAGACTACGACACGTCAGGGCACCTCCTGGTCATCCGGGGCTTCGATCCGCGAGGGGATGTGCTGGCGGCCGACCCGGCGAACCCGGGCGGCAGTGACGGGCTCCGCACGTACCCGCGCCAGGCGTTCGACGCCGCCTGGTCGCGCAGCCGGCGCACCGTATATCTGATCGTCCCGCGCGGACACGCGCTGCCTGCCGCGACGGATGCCGGTGGCTAGTGAGCAGGCCGGCTGTCACGCCAGCCGCGCCCTCAGACGGTCGACGCCGGGACGTCGACCAGCACGGCCTCGAGCAGGTCGATCCGCTCCCCCAGCGAAGCGAGCGACACGTGCTCGGTGACCGCGTGCGCGCCGCCGCCGCGAGGGCCGAACCCGTCGACGGTGGGGATGCCGAGGCTTCCGAGCAGGTTCGTGTCCCCCGCGCCGGCGGCGGGCCGGCCGGTGATGGTCTGATCGACGCCTCGGCCGGCGGCCGCGATGAGTCCGAGAAGGCCGGCGTCGGCTCTCGACGGGCTCCAGGCCGGTCGATGGCTGAGCAGCTGCGTTTCGACCTTGGCGCCGTCGCGTACGGGGGCGAGGGCTCGCAGTGCCGAGAGAACGGACTCCTCGGTCGGGGCATCCAGAAACCGCAGTCCGATCTCGGCCTCGGCTTCGGCGGGCACCACGTTCGCCCGCCCGCCGCCGCTGATGGTGCCGACATTGCAGAGCACCTCGGAGCCCAGGGCCGCATCCATGACGATGCCGCGCACAGCCAACAGCTGATCGACGAGCTCGTCGATCGCAGAGACGCCGCTGCCGGGGTCGAGCGCCGCGTGGGAAGCGCGACCGCGAACGGCCAGCCGCACGCGCGTGCTGCCACGCCGGCCGACCTTGAGTGCGCCATCCGGATGCGGGGATTCGAAGCCGATCGCACCCGCGACACCGTCGGCGCAGGCGCGCAGCAGCGCTTGCGTGGTGGGCGAGCCGACCTCCTCGTCGCACACGATCACGGCGCGCACGCTGCGGTGCCGCCGGTTTCGCAGGCGCTCGATCGCGGCCACCATGACGAGCAGCCCGCTCTTCATGTCGTAGACCCCGGGGCCGCGCACCGTGTCGCCGTCGACCGACCACGGCATGGTGGTCTCGATGCTGTCGTGCGGCCACACGGTATCCGAATGCCCGACCAGCAGCAGAGGATCGCCGACTCCGTTCACCTCGGCGATGAGGTTGGCTCCCGCCTCGGTGCGCTCGAGGCGCACCGACGCGCCCGCGGCATCCCACCACTCCGCCAGAACGTCGGCCATCCGCTCGCTCGCGGGGGCGTCGAACGAGGGCGACTCGATGCGCGCGAGGCGTTCGAGCCGTTGCAGTGTGTCGTGCTGCGCGCCGTTCCCCGGCTGTGTCATGTCGCATCCTCTCGCCGTCTTATGAATCATATCGATTGCTTGCTCCTGGCAAACAGGACCGATAGCCTGGCGATTCGAGTTGCAAGCGCCAAACATAGGAAACGTATCGTGCCCCAGGCTCCCACCGCTCCGCTGCACGCCGAGACGTTGCGCACCGGTGACGAGTTCCGCGCGGCGGCCGCGCTGTACACCCGCGTGTTCGGGTACGACCGGCCCGAGTTCTCCCTGAATCCCAACCTCCTCAGCGCTCTGGCGCGCAATGGCGGCTCCGCCGTCGGGGTGCGCACCGACGCCGGCGAGCTGATCGGCTTCGCCTACGGGTTCGCCGGCCGTGACGCATCCGGCCACGACTTCCACTACTCGCAGGCCGCCGTCGTCGACGCAGCCCACCAGGGCGAGGGCGTGGGGCGGATGCTGAAGGAAAGCCAGCGCGAGGTGGCGCTCGGCTGGGGGCACCGCACCATGCGCTGGACGTTCGACCCTGTTCTCTCACGCAACGCCCACTTCAACTTCTCCTCGCTGGGCGCGGAGGGCGTCGGGTTCGTCGAGGACTACTACGGCCGCCCCGGCACCGATCGGGTGCTCGTCGAGTGGAACCTGACGCGCGACCACGACCCCTTCGCCGACCTGCGCCATGCAGAGCCGCCGCGGCTGGGGCGGGCGCACTGGGGCGAAGTCGTTCACCGCACCATCGAACGCGCCGACGGCTCGGTGCAGGATGCCGCCTGGGTCGCCGTTCCCGCCCAATCGCCCACCGTGTCCGTCGATGGTGAAGAGCGCGCCTCCCATGATCTGGTGCGGGTGCAGTTGAGGCGGTCGATCGCGACGCTGACCGAGGCGGGGCGCGTGCTCGTGGCCTGCCGACGGATCGACGACGGCACCGCCGCCTATCTCGCGGTGCACGCGCACCGCTCCGAATACGATTTCGAGTCCGACAAGGAGACCACTGCATGAGGATCGACAGGCTGCGCGTCTTCGACGTGAACCTCCCTCTCGTCCACG
Source organism: Leifsonia poae (assembly GCF_027921845.1). GTDB lineage: Bacteria > Actinomycetota > Actinomycetes > Actinomycetales > Microbacteriaceae > Leifsonia > Leifsonia poae. The sequence continues at coordinate 582,536 of NZ_BSEN01000006.1, read as the reverse complement.
GATTCGAGACGAGCTCGCACCGCAAGACCGGGCTCAACCACCTGCTCGTGGAGGCCACGAGCGCGGACGGCCTGGTGGGCTGGGGTGAGATCGCAACGCCGTCCGACCCGTTCTACGGTTCGGAGACGACCCGCACCGCCTGGGCGATCGCCGAACGCTACCTCGTGCCGGCAGTCCTCGGCTCGACGTGGGAGGCACCCGAGGAGCTCGAGGCCGCCTGGCTCCGCATCCGGGGCCACGAGTTCGCGAAGGCGGGCTTCTCGATCGCGGCCTGGGATCTGTACGCCCAGGCCGGCCATCGTTCCCTCGCGGGCGCCCTTGGCGGCACGCGCACGGAGGTGGTCGCCGGTGTCTCGCTCGGCATCGAGCCGACGCTGGATGAGCTGCTGACCCAGGTGGCCCGGCAGGTGGACGCCGGATACGGTCGGGTGAAGCTCAAGATCGCGCCCGGCTGGGACGTCGAACCAGTGCGGGCCGTGCGGGCCGCCTATCCCGACCTCGACCTGCACGTGGACGCGAACGGCGCCTATCCAGAGTCCGACGAATCCACCGCAGTCATGCGTGCCCTCGACGCGCAGCGTCTGACGATGATCGAGCAGCCGTTCGCCCCGCGCGACTTCGTCGCCCACGCCCGCCTGCAGTCCGTGCTCGACACCCCGATCTGCCTCGACGAGTCCATCGTTGACGTCGCCGACCTGCACACGATGCTCGCGCTCGACGCCGGTCGCGTGCTCAACATCAAGGTGTCCCGGATGGGCGGCCTCACCACAGCGCGTCGTGCGCACGACGTCGCGCGGGATGCCGGGGTGCCGGTCTGGTGCGGTGGCATGCACGAGTTCGGCGTGGGCCGGGCGGCCAACGTGGCGCTCTCCTCCCTTCCCAACTTCACCCTCCCCTCCGACGTCTCCGGTTCGGACAAGTACTACGCCCGCGACGTGATCGTGCCGCCCGTCATCGCGCGCGACGGCGTCGTGCGGGTGCCGACCGCACCGGGCATCGGCCACGATGTGGATGTGGACTGGGTGCTGCGCAATTCGTCCCGCACCCTCGACACCTCGGCCGCGGCCGCCTGAACGGGAGGATCACCGTGCACGCTCTCACACTTCACCGCCTCGACCTCGATTCCACCGGGGAGCCCTCCGACTGCGTGACCAGCGGCAGGTCGACATCCCGGTCACGGATCGCATGAACGACGCCCTGAACGCGCGGAAAGGGTAGAGCGATGATCCCTGTCATCGATGGTCACAACGACATCGCCTGGGCACGCCGCGAACGGCACGGTTACCAGGCCGCTGGGATCGACGCATCCCTGCCCGACCTTCACACCGACATTCCGCGTCTGATCGCCGGCGGCGTCGGTGGCCAGTTCTGGTCGGTGTGGGTCGACCCTGTGCTGACGGGTGCGGAGCAGGTGACGGCGACCCTCGAGCAAATCGATTTCGTGCACAGGCTCGTGGAGGCGCATCCGGATCGGCTGCGGTTCGCCCGCACAGCGGTCGATGTGCGGGCGGCGCTCGCCGAGGGCCGCATCGCTTCGCTCATCGGGGTGGAGGGCGGCGCCCAACTCGACGGTTCGCTCGCCGTGCTGCGCCAGTACGCGCGGCTGGGAGCCCGCTATCTCACGCTCACCTGGTCGCGCACCACCGAGTGGGCCGATTCTGCGACCGACGAGGCGCGCCACGGCGGTCTGACCGACTTCGGTCGCGAGGTGGTGCGGGAGATGAACCGGATCGGCGTGATCGTTGACCTGGCGCACGTGGCACCGTCCACGATGCGCGACGCGTTGGAGGTCACCTCACGTCCCGTCATGGTGAGCCATTCGTGCGCACGGGCACTGTGCGACCACCCGCGCAACGTGCCCGACGACGTGCTGCGCGACATCGGCGCCGGGGGCGGGGTGGTCATGGTGGCGTTCGTACCCTCGTTCCTGTCTCCCGCCCGCAACGCCTGGGTGCGCGGGGGTGAGCAGGGGGAAGCCCCGCCCGTCGGGATCGCCGATGTCGCCGACCACATCGAGCACATCCGTCGTGTCGCCGGCGCGCATGCGGTCGGGATCGGGGCCGACTACGACGGCACCGACGCGATGCCGACGGGCCTCGAGGATGTGTCCCGCTACCAAGACCTGCTCGACGAGTTGCGCCGGCGTGGCTGGACGGAGCCGGAGCTCGTAGCGCTCGCGAACGAGAACGTGCTGCGCGTGCTCACAGCCTCCGACGCCGACCACCTGGCCTTCCTCGATGGCTCTGCTCCGCCGCCGGCCGCGGCTGCACTCGCGCCGGCGGTGGACACGTCGACCCGAGACGACAAGCGGCAGTCGAGCGGCCCCCGCGTTCTCGTCGTCGTGAACGCGAAAGGGTCTCGCCCGCGTCGCCTCGGCACCTGGCTGGAGGAGAAGGGCATCGCCGTCGACGTAGCGCTCGGCGAGGATGGGCTGCCCCCAGACCTCAACGGATATGCCGGGCTCGTGATGCTGGGCGGCGGCCTCATGCCCGACGACGACGCGCGTGCGCCGTGGCTGGCGCAGGAGCGCTCGCTCGCCCGCGAAGCGATCGCTGCCGACCTGCCGACGCTCGGGATCTGCCTCGGCGGGCAGATCCTGGCGGAAGTTGCCGGGGGCGAGGTGCGCGCATCCTTCGGTCCGAAGGAGCGCGGCGCGACAGTGATCTCGACGTCCGAAGCCGGCCGGCGCGATCCAGTCATCGGCGGGTTCGGGGATGCCGCACCCATGATCGAGAACCACCAGGACATGATCACCTCGCTGCCCCCCGCCGCCGTGCTCCTGGCGTCGAGTGACGCGGTGGCCAATCAGGCCTTCCGGCTGGGCGAGCGCGTCTACGGGCTGCAGTTTCACCCGGAGGTCTCCGCTGAGGACCTGCTGCACTGGAAGGAGCCGACGTCCCCGTCGCCGGACGACAGGCCGGTGGCCGAACTCGTCGAGGAGGCCCGCCGTGTCGACGAGCACAACACGCGAGCCAGCCGCGCGCTCGTGACGGGGTTCGCCGACGAAGTGCGGTCCTTCGCCGATCAGACCCTCGCGGCTCGCGCATCCGCCGCTCGTCCGGCCACCCGATGATCGAGGAGGCGCCTCTAGCAGCCCACGCCCGTGACGCCCTCGCCGCGCGACTGGACGGTGCGACCCTTCGGCGAGCGCCCGCGTCGATCGCCGCCGTCACGTATCGGGGCCGTGTCGTCGCTGTGTGCGCAGACGGAGAACCCCGCCTCGACGGCCGGCCAACCACCGAGAAGACGATCTTCAGGATCGCGTCGATGTCGAAGAGCTTTCTGGCTGCCACAGCGCTGGCGTTGCGGGATGACGGACTGCTCGACCTGCATGCTCCGGCCACGGATTATGTGCCCGAGCTGGTGGCGGCCCGGTTCGATGGCAGCCCGGTCGCCCTCACGCTCGACGACCTGCTTTCCAATCGCGGCGGCCTCTCCGAGGACAACCCCTGGGGAGACGCGCACCTCGGAGTTTCCCGTGCGCACATGGCGGCGGTCGTCGCTGCAGGGCTGACGCTCGCCTCTAGCCCAGGCACCGAGTATCAGTACTCGAATCTGGGCATCTCGCTCATCGGCCGCGCGATCGAGTCGGTCACCGGACGTCCCGTCGAGGACGTGGTGCGCGAACGGATGCTCGACCCACTGAACCTGCGTCACACGCGCCCATCCGCCGACCTCTACGGTGAGGGCGCCGACCTCGCCGCCGGCTTCCGCACCTTCGACGACGGTTCGACCTTCGCCGCCGAACCGTTCGTCGGCTCCGGCGCGCTCGCGTGTATCGGGAGCCTCTTCAGCACCGTGCACGACGTCGCGCGCTGGGCACACTTCCTCGGGTCGGCGTTCGATGACCCCTCAACAGACAACGCCGCTACAGACGGCGCCACCGCAGACGGCGCCGTGCTCAGCGCTGCATCTCGGCGCGAGCTGCAGACCGCTCGCACGCTGATCCCGATCGGATCGAAGCCGCCCGGGCGGGAGCTCGACGGAATCGGCTACGGGTACGGTCTCGTCGTCGAGCACGACAGGCGTTTCGGCCGCATCGTGCAGCACGCCGGGGGGCTCCCCGGGTTCTCGTCGCACATGCGCTGGCAGACCGCCACCGGCATCGGGGTGATCGTCTACGGAAACTCCGACGCGTTCGGTGCAGGCGCGGTGGCTGCCGACGTGCTCGCCGATGTGCTGACCAGGGTGGATGCTCCCGCGTTCGTCGTCCGTCCCTGGCCGGAGACCGTGGCCGCCGCACGACGGATCGACGAGCTCATCGCCGAAGGCCGGCCGCTCTCCGACGCAGCCGGCCTTCTCACGGACAACGTGCTGCGCGACGTGCCGGTGGATGTTCGAGAGCGCAGGCTCGCCGCGGCGCTCGCCGAGGTCGGCGCTGTTCGGGCGGATGCGGTGCCGTTCACCGAGCGGATCGTGGCTGCCCCCGATCGTTCGGCCCTCCGCTGGGTCGTGCCCTGCGTGCGCGGGACCCTGGTGTGCGACGTGCACCTGGTCGGCTTGCACGAGCCGCTGGTGCAGGAGTTCGCCATCCGGGTGGCCGACGCTGGAGGCCGCAAGCCGCGCGACGAATCCGCACGCGTGACAGACCACCACCTGGTCGCGCTGGACTAGAGGGGCCAGTATGCGCTCTGGAGATGAGCAACGATCTGCAGCCTCGCGGAACCCTCTCCGACCCGACGTGACCCACAATGATCACGATTTGTGCGCCTAGCTCACCCCAGAGGCTCAATGTCGCGAGATTCACATACAGGGCCAGCACCGCACCGATCCCCAAGTCGCTGCGATCGTTTGCCTGACAAGTACCGCCCCTGACGCAGCCTCAATGGCCAGCCAGATCACCGCTGCGGCGTGAAGAGGATTATCGGCGACGCCGGCTCGCGATTCGTCAACATAGTTCGCTGATTCTGCCAGCGACCGTGATCGTGGGGCGCCGTTTTCAACGGTGGGCAAAATGGGCCAAAACCGGCCGATCAGCGGGCATGAAAAAAGCCCCGAGATGGCGAGATCTCGGGGCTAGTAGCGGGAGCGGGACTTGAACCCGCGACACCACGATTATGAGCCGTGTGCTCTAACCACCTGAGCTACCCCGCCGCGACCTTCGCGGTGCTGAACACCGGGAGGACGGAGCCCCCTGTGGGAATCGGACCCACTACCTCTTCCTTACCAAGGAAGTGCTCTACCAATGAGCTAAGGGGGCGAAGCCTGCGCGCTGCGCGAGCGCCGCGCGTTTTTGGCAACCGTACGAGGATACCATCCGTACGACAGTGGTTTGTACCACTGAGACGCTCGTCACGCGCCGGTTTCAGCACGTCGCGACTCCTCGGTGACACGGCGCCGCCGAGGGCCCGAGCGCAGCGCCCGGGCCCCGGCAGCAGGAAGCGTCAGGCGGCTTCGGCCTCGTCGGACGCGTCGCTCAGTGCGTCGAGCTCGGCGCCGCTGAGCTCGAGCGAGACGGAGGCGATGAGGTCGGGCAGCTGCTCCAGGTTGCGCGCGCTCGCGATCGGAGCGACGACGGTCGGCTGGGCCGCGAGCCAGGCGAGGGCCACCGTCGCCACGGAGACCCGGTGCGCTGCGGCGACCTCGTCCAGGATGCCGAGCACAGCACGACCGCGGTCGTCCAGGTACTTGGATGCGCCCTGCGCGCGGGGGCTGTCGACCTCGACGCCGTCGCGGTACTTGCCGGTGAGGAACCCGGCGGCGAGGGCGAAGTAGGGCACGACTCCGAGGTTCTCGCGCTCCGCGATGGCGCGATAGTTCTCTTCGAAGTCGCGCTCGACGAGGTTGTAGTGCGGCTGCAGGGCCACCGCGCGGTGCAGGCCCTCGGCCTCGGTGATGCGGAACCACTCCTCGATGCGCTCGGGCGAGTAGTTCGAGATGCCGATGTGACGCACCTTGCCGGCGTCGACCAGGCTCGAGAGCGCCGCGACGGTCTCGGCCAGCGGCACGCTCTCGTCGTCGAAGTGCGCGTAGTAGAGGTCGATGTGGTCGGTGCGCAGGCGCTCCAGCGACGCGTCGGCGGCACGCAGGATGTTGTCGCCCGCGAGGCCCTTGAAGTCGGGGTGCTGGCTGACCTTGGTGGCGACCACCACGTCGTCGCGGTTGCCGCGGGCGTCGAACCACTCGCCGATGATGCGCTCCGAGTCGCCGCCGGTGTTGCCGGGCACCCAGGCCGAGTAGCCGTCGGCCGTGTCGACGAAGTTTCCTCCGGCGGCCGTGTAGCCGTCGAGTACCGCGAACGAGGTGCCGCGATCGGCCGTCCAGCCGAAGACGTTGCCGCCGAGCGAGAGCGGGTAGACGCTGAGGTCCGAGTTTCCGATGGTGCGACGTGGTGCGGTCATGCAGGTCTCCTTCATGCGTTGCGAGTTCGTGGTCCGACTTTCACGGGTCCGACCTTCTGGGGTCCGACCTCCACAGGTCGACTCACCGGTCCGACCTTCACGCTAACGCGGTCGCCTCCGAGCTATTCCGGCATCGGCTGAAGATGTCGAAAGACGTCGTCGAGTGCCTACTGTGGAGGAGTGGACACGATCGATCGCGGCAGCCGACCCGACCTCATGGCGGACTGCGGTTCGTGCGTGGGGCTGTGCTGCGTCGCCCTGGCGTTCGCGCGCTCAGCGGATTTCGCCTTCGACAAGCCGGCCGGCGACCCCTGCGTCAACCTCGAGGACGACTTCCGCTGCGGCATCCACCCGCATCTGCGCGACCGGGGGTTCAAGGGCTGCACCGTCTTCGACTGCTTCGGCGCCGGCCAGAAGGTCACGCAGTCCACCTTCGACGGCCGCAGCTGGCGCGACGACCCCGAGACGCGCGCCGGCATGTTCTCCGTGTTCCCCGTCATGCGCCAGCTGCACGAACTGCTCTGGTACCTCGACGAGGCACTCCGGATGCCCGCAGCCGCACCGCTCCACTCCGAGCTGACCCGCGCGTCCGCCGCCGTCGAAGCGCTCACCGCCTCGTCGCCCGAGCGCATCCTCGAGACCGACCTCGAGGAGGTGCGCGGTCCGATCGCCGAGCTCTTGCGCGAAGCCAGCCGGATGGCCAGATCCGGGCTTCCCGCGTTGCCGACCACCGGCAAGACCAAGCGAGTCGGTCCGGGCGCCGACCTTCTCGGAGCCGACCTCAGCGGGCTCTCGCTGCGCGGTGCCGAACTGCGTGGAGCGCTGCTCATCGCCGCCGACCTGCGCGGCTCCGATCTCTCGTTCGCCGAACTGATCGGCGCCGATCTGCGCGACGCAGAACTGTCCGGCGCCGACCTGGCCAGCGCCATCTACCTGACCCAGGTCCAGGTCAACGCCGCCCGCGGCGACGCGCGCACACTGCTGCCCCCGAACCTCCAGCGGCCGTCGCACTGGGCGAGCTGAGCACCACCGAGCCCGCCCGGGCACGCCTAGACCTGCCCCGCGACATCCTCCCCGCCGGATCCCCCGGCGACCACGCCGAACTCCGGCAATTGCACGCCCGGCAGCAGCCACGCGGCGAAGGTCGGCCCCGTCGCTGTCAGCCGAACGGCACCGCCGCCCGCCTCCAGCCCGGCCTCCCCGACCAGCGGCATCGCCGCCTCCACACCCGCGATCGCCGCCGCGTCGAGCGTAACCGTCGCGTCCGCCCTGGCTGCCAGCACCAGCACCGACTCGTGCGCGCCCTCCCGCACGAACACCAGCACGTCGTCGCCCACATGGAGCCACCGCATCCCGCCGCCGTTCAGCGCCGGGTGCGATCGTCGCAACCGGATGAGGCGCGCGTACAGATCGACGGAGCCGGCGGCCTCGCGGTGCTCGGTGCCCCACGGGATCGGCGTGCGCGACGCCTCCCCGTCGGCCCCGGTCAGCCCGAACTCATCGCCGGCGAACACGACCGGGATGCCCGGCGGCGTCACCGACAGACCGAACGCCACCGGCACAGCACCCGGGCGTGCATTCGTGAGGAACCGCGGGGTGTCGTGCGTGTCCAGCGCGTTCATCGTGCCGAGCCGCGTGCGCCACGGGAAGCCGGCCGTGAACTGCTGGTGCGCCTCGAAGAACTGCCGCCCCGTGTAGAGCGGGATGGTGCCGAACGGCAGCCCGAAGTACGACGATTCGCGGTCGGCGAGCGACAGCCAGCCCCATACCGGCCGCGTGAAGTTCGTGTACGTCATGGCGCCGTGCCAGGCGTCGCCCTGGAAGTCGCTCGCTGCGTCGTTCGTCGACTCGCCGAGCAGGATCGTGTCGGGGTTCACCTCGAGCATGGTCGCGCGCACCGTGCGGCGCACGAGCTCGTTGCGGTCCTGGTCGAGGTAGCGCCCGGTCATGTTCGCCACGTCGATGCGCCAGCCGTCGAGCCCGTAGGGCGCCGCGAGCCAGCGACCGACGACCGAGTCGGGGCCCTCGATGAACCGGCGTCGCAGCTCCGCCGAGTTCCAGTTGAACTTCGGCAGGCTGGGGACGCCGAGCCACGACACGTACTCCGTGTGCTCGTCGTTGAGCCAGTAGAAGAACTCGCTCTCCGGGGCATCCGGGTTGCCGAATGCGGCCCGGAACCACTCGTGCCCGTCGCCGCAGTGATTGGACGTGAGGTCGCCGATCACCCGGATGCCGCGCTCGTGCGCCGCCTCCACCAACCGGATGAGCGCCTCGTCGCCGCCGAGCAGCGGGTCGACCTCGGCGAAACTCGACGCGTCGTACCGGTGGTTCGAACGGCCGGGGAACACCGGCGTGAGGTAGATCATGTTCGCGCCGAGCCGCTGCAGGTGGTCGAGATGCTCGGTCACCCCGTCGAGGTCGCCACCGTAGAACTGCTGCGACCGGCCGGGCGGAACGTCGTCCACCGGGTCGGACCAGATCGCGGGGATGGCCCAGTCCGGCGTCGGCCGCTCGTCGGCGGCGGCCGATCGTGCGAACCGGTCGGGGAACACCTGGTACAGCACCGTCTCCGCCACCCAGGGTGGCGCGGCCGGATACGTCACCAGTTTGAAGTCCTCGGCGTCGAGGGTCTCGATCGAGTGCGTGCCCGTCGCGTTCACCCACACCTTCTCGCCGTCCGACCTCGAGATGAGGAATCGGTACCCGTGGATCGGGTTCTCCACGAAGATCGGCGCCTCCCACCAATCCCAGCCGTCGCGCGACGCGATGACGTGCGCATCCGAGAACCGGGGTTCGTGATTCGGATTCGACCGCGTCCGCACAGCGTCGACCCCACCCCAGCTCTGCGGGATGCGCACGCGCACCAGCACCGTGTCGCCGAGGACGGGTGCCTGATTCGATACGTGGAGGGGAGAGCCGTCGTGGTGGGGCTGCATGTCCCTACTTAACCGAACCTGCGGTCAAACCGCCAACGATGTATTTCTGAAGGGCGAGGAACACCACCATCACCGGGATGGCCGACAGCACGGCGCCGGCGGCGAAGATGCTCCAGTTGTTCGAGAACTCCTGCGACACGAACGAGTACAGTCCGACCGCCAGCGTCTGCGTGCTCGGGTCGTTGAGCACGACGCTCGCAATCACGTACTCGCTGGTGGAGCTGATGAACGACAGCAGTCCGACGACCGCCAGGATCGGCGCGACCAGCCGCAGGATGATCCCGAAGAAGATCTGCGCGTGGCTCGCGCCGTCGATCTTCGCTGCCTCGTCGATCGAGACCGGCACGGAGCTGAAGAAGCCGTACATCAGGTACGTGTTCACCCCGAGGGCTCCGCCGAGATAGACCATGATCAGCCCGAGCTGGCTGCCGAGACCGAGCGCCGGGAAGACATCGGAGATCGCGGACAGCAGCAGGAAGATCGCGACCACGGCGAGGAACTGCGGGAACATCTGGATCAGCATGAGGCTGAGGAGTCCGAACCGGCGGCCGGAGAACCGCATCCGGGAGAACGCGTACGCGGCCATGGCACCGAGAAAGACGGTGGCGACCGCGGTCGTGAGACCGATGATCATCGTGTTGATGAACCACAGCCCGAACGGCTGGTCGGGGTTGGTGAACAGTGCAACGTAGTTGCTGCCGTCGACCGTGCGGAAGAGGTCGTTCGAGCCGACCAGCGACCCGGACGGGTTGAACGACGCCGACAGCACGTAGACCAGCGGGAAGACGGCCACGACGACCATGGCGATGGCCACGATGTGGCGCCATCCGGTGTCGCGGAACCAGCGGCCGAAGCGGAACGGCCGCGCCGAGGGTGTCGGACGACCGGACGCGGTCGTGCGGGAGGGAGCGGTGGTCACGGACATCAGTTGATCTCCTCGAGCGACTTCGTGCGGCGGAATGCGATCACCGAGATGACGCCGACCAGGATGAAGATCAGGATCGACAGCGCGCTGGCCAAGCCGTAGTCGCGAGCCCCTCCCGAACCGAACGCCACCTTGTAGACCATGGTGATCAGCAGGTCGGTCGACCCGATGTCGAAGGTCGTGTCGGTGAACCGCGGCCAGCCCTTCGTCAGCATGTAGATCGCATTGAAGTTGTTGAAGTTGAAGGCGAACGACGCGATCAGCAGTGGCGCGAGCGAGACGAGCAGTAGCGGTAGCTTGATCGACCGGAAGATGCGCCAGGCGCGGGCGCCGTCGACCTTCGCCGCCTCGTCGACCTCCTGCGGCAGCGACTGCAGCGCGCCGAGGCAGACCAGGAACATGTAGGGGTACCCGAGCCAGACGTTCACCAGCACCACGCTGAGTCGCGCGAGCCACGGGTCGGTGAGCCACGGGATCTCCGCGCCGCCGAACAGCACCTGGTTGATGAACCCGAACTGAGGGTTCAGGAGGCCGGCCCAGACCAGCCCGGAGAGGAACGGCGGGAACGCATACGGGAGGATGACGAGCACCCGGTAGAACTTCTTGCCGCGCAGCGACGGGTGGTTGAGCACCGTCGCGAGGAACAGACCGAGCGCGAACGAGAGCAGCACCGACAGGATGGCGAACGCGAAGGTCCACAGGATGACGCGCAGCAGCGGACCGGACAGCTGCGGGTTGGTGAACGCCTTCACGAAGTTGGCGAAGCCGACGTCGACCTTCCAGCCGGGGCTGAGCGCCTTTCCGCTCTCTGAGGCGAACGCGCCCTTGCCGTTGTCGGAGTACACGACGCCGTTGCCGTCGACGAAGGTGTCGGTCTTGGCGTCGTACACGACATCGGACCTGAACACGTAGGCCGTGGTGGCGTCGTCGGTGCGGAGGAAGCCGTCTTGCGGATCGTCGGAGACCGGAACGCGCAGGTCCGCGATCGCCGACTGGTTGTCGAGCACCTCGGAGAGCTGCAGCGTCGTGTAACCGGGGACGTTGGTGGGATCGTCGACCGGGCTGAGCGGCTGATCCGTCGTGCCGATCGAGCTGACACCCTTCTCGTCGGTCGCGAGGAGGTACAGGGTGCCGTCCTTCTTGAGGACGTTCACCTGATAGACCGGAGAGTCGGGCACGCGCTTGGCGCCGGTCGACTCGATCGCGCTGATCGCATCCGACTTGGTGCTGTTGTGGCCGTCGCTGTAGTTCGTGAAGGCGACGTACCCGCTGAAGCCGATGACGAACACCTGGAAGACGAGCAGGAAGAACACGCCGGGGGTGAGGTACTTGGCCGGCAGGCGCTTGCCCGCCCCGATGTAGATCCAGTTGATGATGCCGGTGATGACCACGGTGATCGCGATCGGCACCCACATCTGCAGGCCGGCCATGATCAGGATGGCCCAGACGGCGAACGCGTCGAGGAGCCCGAGCAGCACGATCTTCACGACCAGGCCCAGGATGCCGCCCGACCGCCGTTCGCGGGGAGGCGGCAGCGGGGCATCCGTGGATGGCGGGGGGACGTCGAGCGTCGTCGCTCGCTCGTGCTGGATGGTCATCTGTTCCTCAGTGGCTCAGGCAGGACGGTGCTCCTGACAGGACGGGAGCGGAAGAGCCGGAGCCGGCACCTGGGTGCCGGCTCCGGCCGGGAGAGACGGGCGGGTCAGCCCTTGATCTTCGACTGGACGTTGGTGGCGGCCGTGTTCCACACGGTCGCGGGGTCACCGTCGCCCTTGATGAGCTGCAGCTCGGCGCCGCCCCAGTCGGCCCAGACGGAGGCCATCTGCGGGATGGACGGCATCGGAACGCCGTTCAGGCCGATGTCGCCGAACGACTTGATGTCGGCGTCGGTCGCGGCGACGGCGTCGTACGCCGTGGTCAGCGCCGGCGGACGGCCGCCGACCTTGTAGAGCTGCTCCTGCACGGCATCCGTGCCGAGGTAGTCGACGAGGAACTTGGTGGCCGCGACCTTGTTGGTGCTCTTCGAGCTGATGAAGAACGCGTTCACGCCGAGGAACGGCTTGCCCTGCTTGCCACCGGCCGAGGGCACGGGGTCGATCGCGTACTTCACGCCGGCCGCCTTGATGGCGGGGACGTTCCACGGACCGGTCAGGTAGTACGGCGACTGGCCCTTCTCGAACGCGTCGAGGGCGATGTCACCGGTGATGTTGGCGTTCAGCACGCCCTCCTGGCCCCACTTCTTCACGGCGGTCGCGAACGCGACGCCGGCGGAGTCGCCGAGGGTCAGCTTGCTGGCGTCGTAGGTGCCGTCGGCCTTCTGGGCGAAGACGGACGATCCGAACGAGGTCTGCAGCGGGTACATGTGGTACGGGTCGCCCTGCTTCGGGTCGAGGCCGAGCAGGAAGGGGTACTTCGACTTTCCGGCGGCGACCGACGCCTTGCCGGTGACGATCAGGTTGTCGAAGCTGGTGGCTGCGGTGGGAGCGAGCGCCGTGTTGCGCAGCAGCGCGACGTTCTCGATCGAGTAGGGCAGGCCGTAGACGTTGCCCTCGTAGGTGACCGCCTGGATGGCGACCTTCGCGTAGTCGCTCTCCTTGCCGCCGAGCTGCAGCGGGGCGACGACGCCGTTCTGCACGTACGAGCCGAGCTTGTCGTGCGGCGAGACGATGATGTCGGGGCCCTTGCCGGTCGGGACCTGGCTGATGAAGTCCTGGTCGACCTTCGCGAAGTCCTTCACCGCGAGCTTCACCGTGATGCCGGTGTCCTTCTTGAACTTCGCCGCGACGTCCTTCAGGGCGGGCGCGCGCTGGGTGTCGACCCAGAGGGTGATGCTCTTGGAGCCGCTGGAGCTGTCGCCGGCGTTGCCGCCTCCGGCCGAGCATCCGGCGAGCGCTGTCGCCGCGACGGCTGTCGCCGCAACCGCGGCGATGCGCAACATCGATCGTTTGGTCACCGTCATTGGTGTGCCTTTCTGTGGTTGTGCCAGGGTCGAGGGCGTCGTCGACGCGTTCTGCGAGACCGGGATTCCCTCGCTGTGATGCAAGCGTTTTCATCAATAGTCGACTTTGGACGCAATAGCAAACCCCTATTTTCCGCGGATCGGCGGGAGTTTCGGTTTGCAGCGGCGGCTCATGCGCGTAGAGTGCTGTCGAATCATGGAAACGCTTGCAAGATCGAAGGATGCCCGACGCGTGACCTCGCTAGGATCGATCGACGACATCGAGAACAGCGGGGTGGCAATGGCCGGCATCGAAGACGTCGCGCGCGCCGCGGGCGTGTCGACCGCCACGGTGTCCCGCGCGCTGAACGGCAACCCCCATGTGTCGGAGCCGACGCGCAAACGGGTGGCCGACGCTGCCGCCGCTCTCGGATACGTCGTGTCGTCGAACGCGTCGAGCCTGGCATCCGGCCGCACCAAGAACATCGGCGCCGTCGTGCCGCACCTCAACCGCTGGTTCTTCTCCTCCGTGATCGAGGGCGCGGAGCGTGCGCTGCTGCGCCGCGGCTACGACCTCACCCTCTACAACCTGAGCGGCAGCGGGGACGAGCGCCGCACGGTGTTCGAGAACCACCTGCTGCGCAAGCGCGTGGATGCGGTGATCGCGGTCTCTCTCGAACTCACCGAGGCCGAGGTCGGCCGCCTGATCGCGCTCGGCAAGCCGCTCGTCGGCGTCGGCGGCCCGCTGCCCGGTGTGCGCACGCTGACGATCGACGACCGCGCGGTCGCGAAGCTCGCGACGGACCACCTGATCGCGCTGGGGCATCGCCGCATCGCCCACATCGGCGGCGACAAGGAGTTCGATCTCGACTTCCACATCCCGACCAATCGGCGCATGGGCTACCAGCAGGCGCTCGATGAGGCCGGCATCCCGTTGCAGCCCGCCCTGTTCCAGACGGCGGACTTCACGATCGCGGGCGGCTACCGCGCGGCCAAGCAGCTGCTCGGCGCCCCGCGCGACCGGCCGACCGCGATCTTCGCCGCCTCCGACGAGATGGCGATCGGCAGCATCCTGGCCGCGCGCGATCTGGGGCTCTCCGTTCCGCGCGACATCTCGATCGCCGGGGTCGACGACCACGAACTCGCCGACTTCTTCCAGCTCACCACGGTCGCTCAGTTCCCCGACCGTCAGGGCGAGCTGGCCGTCGAGGTCCTGATGCAGGCCCTCGAACCCGCCCCGACACCGGATGCCCTACCCGAGCACGACGCGTCGGCCACGATCCCCGTTCCGTATCAGCTCGTCGTGCGCAACAGCACGTCGCGACCCCTCGACACAGCCTGAGCGTTCGCTTGACGCAGTCATGAACTGCGCGGCTATTGTCGATTCATCCCCACCCCCGAGAGACAGGCGACCACCATCTCCAGCTCCGATTCCCCGCGTGCTTTCACCCCGATCTCGCACACCCCCGGCACCCCCGGCCGTGAGTGGTGGCGATCGGCCGTCATCTACCAGGTGTATCCGCGCTCGTTCGCGGACGCCGACGGAGACGGCATCGGCGACCTCCCGGGCATCACGCGCCGCCTCCCCGCCCTGCGCACGCTGGGCGTCGACGCCGTGTGGCTGTCGCCGTTCCAGACGTCTCCGCAGCGCGACGCCGGCTACGACGTGGCCGACTACCGCGACGTGGACCCGCTGTTCGGCACGCTCGCCGACTTCGACGTGATGCTCGAGACGGCGCACGGCCTCGGCCTGCGTGTGATCATCGACCTGGTCCCGAACCACACGTCGAGCGATCACGCCTGGTTCCAGGAGGCACTGGCCGCCGGGCCGGGAAGCCCGGAGCGCGAGCGGTACCTGTTCCGCGACGGCAAGGGCCCGGACGGGTCGCTGCCGCCGAACAACTGGGAGTCCATCTTCGGCGGCGCCGCGTGGTCGCGCGTGACCGAGCCCGACGGCACCCCCGGCCAGTGGTACCTGCACCTGTTCGACTCGTCGCAGCCCGACCTGAACTGGAACAACCCGTGGGTGTGGGAGCAGTTCCGCGGCATCCTGCGCTTCTGGCTCGACCGCGGTGTCGACGGCTTCCGCGTGGACGTGGCGCACGGCATGGTGAAGGAGGACGGCCTCCCCGACTACACGCCGCCGGAGCACCAGGGCAGCATGGGCGGTGGCGGCGTCGCGCTCGAACCCGAGATCGGCGCGGACGCCTCGATCGAGCCGTCCACTCCGCCGTACTGGGCGCAGGATGGTGTGCACGCGATCTACCGCGACTGGCACAAGCTGCTCGAGGAGTACGAGGGCGATCGCGTGCTGTGCGGCGAGGCGTGGGTCGAGCCCCTCGAGAAGCTGGCCCTCTGGGTACGCCCCGACGAGATGCAGCAGACGTTCAACTTCGGCTACCTCGAGACGCCCTGGGATGCCGCAGCGCTCCGCCACGTGATCGACCGCTCGATCGAGGTCTTCGGCAGTGTCGGCGCCCCGAGCACCTGGGTGCTCTCGAACCACGACGTCGTGCGCCACGCCACGCGCCTCGCCCTCACCACCGAGAACCTGCAGGGCCACGGGCTCGGCCCGAAGTCGACCGGGATCCCGGACACCGCCTTCGCGCTGCACCGTGCGCGCGCGGCGACGGCCCTGATGCTGGCCCTGCCCGGCTCCGCCTACCTCTACCAGGGCGAGGAGCTCGGCCTCCCCGAGGTCATCGACCTCCCCGACTCCGCCCGGCAGGACCCGACCTGGTTCCGCACGAACGGCGAGCGCTACGGACGCGACGGCTGCCGGGTGCCGATTCCGTGGGAGTCGGCCGCGCCGTCGTACGGGTTCGGCCCGAGCGACTCGAGCTGGCTGCCGCAGCCGTCGTCGTGGGCGTCGTACGCCCGCGACGTGCAGGAGGGCGTGCCTGGATCGACGCTGAGCATGTACGAGGAGGCGCTGGCCGCTCGCAGTGCGAACGACCTCGCGTTCGGCGAGCTCGAGTGGCTGTCGCTCGGCACCGATGTGATCGCATTCCGCAACGGGAATGTGACCGTCGTGACGAACCTCGGCGAGACGCTGATCCCGCTTCCGGAGGGCGAGGTGCTGCTCGTCAGCGGTGCGCTCGACCACAATGCCATCCCGCAGGACGTCACCGTCTGGCTCACCGCCGCCTGAAGCGCGCCCGCGCCGCTCGCGGGCGAGCGCTCCGCTCGCACTCGAGCGCTCCGCTCGCCCGCGCGTCCGTTTGCTCACCCATTTCGTCGAGTCGGGGATAAAGCACGCGAATCCGCCGATCGGCGTGATTAATCCCCGACTCGCGTAACGGCGTCGCGCGCGTCGCTCGCGCGCGCGTCGCTCGCGCGCGCCTCCGTTCGCTCACCCATCTCATCGAGTCGGGGATTAAGCACGCGAATCCGCCGATCGGCGTGCTTAATCCCCGACTCGCGTACAGGCGCCGACGGGCGCGCGGCGGGCGCCGGCGCCGACAGGCGCCGGGGCGCGCGGCGGGCGCCGCGGCTAGGAGGCGTTGGCTTTGAGCCAGACGTAGGGGTCGGTGTGCTCGGTGCCGTTGAGCAGGATCTCGAAATGCAGGTGCGCTCCCGTGGAGATGCCGGTGTTGCCGACGAGCCCGACGATGTCGCCGACCTTCACCGCCTGACCGACGGCGACCCGCACCGAGCCCGACATCATGTGGCAGTACTTGCTCGCCACGAGCGCTCCGCCGATCATGTGGTCGATGGTGACGTTGACGCCGCATCCGCCGTTGTCAGAGGGCACGACCTCCCGCACGACGCCGTCGGCGATGATCTGGATCGGGACGCCCACGCCGGGCGCGAAGTCGATTCCGGGATGGTTCGTCGATGCGCCCTCGGTCGGGGCGACGCGCGGACCGTACCAGTCCGAGATCGGGACGCCGATGGCGAAGGGCCACTGCACCGCACCGCGCGGGTTGTTGGTGAAGGTGTCCGCGATGCGCATGTGACTGGTCGCGGAGACCTGCTCGGCTGACGTCACATCGGCGCCGTCCCGGATGATCGACGCCACTTCGCCGCCCACCGCATCGGCCATCGCCTGCGGCTCGACCGCGGCTGCCGGAGCGAGCTGTTGCTGCAGAACCTGGGCGCGTACGTCACCCTCGCTGAGGAGGGCCATCGCCGGCACCGAGGTCGCGACGGCCATCGCGACGGCGAAGGTCATCGCGAGCAGGCTGAAGCCCTTGGCGACGGCGGACTTCCGGCGGACGACCGGCTTCCTGCGCGCCGCGCGCGGGACGGAGGGCGCGGCGGTCATCGCGCGGGCCCGATCAGCGGGACGCGGTGAATGGTCGGCCTGGGCGAGTTCGGGCTGCGCGGCCTCCTCGGCCCGCTCGGCCTTCGCGCCCTTCGCGACCTGCGCGGCCTCCTCGGCCCGCTCGACCTTCGCGGCCAGCGCGGACTCCTCGGCGCGCTCGAGCTTCGCGCCCATCCGTGCCTTCGCGGCCTCCTCGGCGCGCTCGCGTTCGCGCAGCTCGCGCCGCGTCAACGGCTGAGCCGCCACATCCCACGCAGCCGCCGCATCCGCCGCAGCCACTACAGACGCGGCATCCACCGCAACCGGCCGCGGGGTCGCCGGCCCGCCGAGCGGGCGCACAGCGGCGCCCTCATCCTGGCGGTCGGGAGTCAACGGTCGGGTCGGCTTTCGATCAGTCTCGGGGACGATGCGGGTGGACGGGCGGACCCGGCCTCACAGCGCATCGAAGATAACGAATTCATAAACCCTACCGAATCGCGGGCCTAACGTATGAATTCGCATAGAGAGCGCGCGTTAATCCCAGCCGGCGTACAGCTTCTGGATCACCGGGTCGAGCTGCGCGAACAGCCCGGGCTCGGCGGCCACCAGCAGGTCGCTCCCCTCGCGCGCATCGCCGAGGCCGCCGACCGTCGCGCCCGCCTCGCGTGCGATCAGCGCACCGGCCGCGTGATCCCACGGGTTCAGCCCGCGCTCGAAGTACGCGTCGAGCCGGCCGGCGGCGACGGCGCAGAGGTCGAGGGAGGCCGCCCCGATCCGCCGGATGTCGCGCACCTGCCCGATGAGCTCGGTCACGATCGCGGCCTGGCGGCGGCGCTTTTCGGCGTCGTAGCCGAACCCGGTCCCCACTAGGGCGAGCTCGAGCTGGGTGCCCGGCTTCACATGGATGGCGTGCCCGTTGAGCCGGGCGCCGCCGCCTTCGAACGCGGTGAACGCCTCGCCCGCGGCCGGGTTCACGACGGCCCCGGCAAGCGTGCGCCAGGTCGCCGGATCGGGGTCGCCCTCGACCACGGCGACACTCACCGCCCACGACGGGATGTCGTAGAAGTAGTTGACGGTGCCGTCGATCGGATCGACGACCCAGGTGAGGCCGCTGGTCCCGGTTGCGCCGCCCGACTCCTCCCCGAAGAAGCCGTCGTTCGGACGCGACGCCGCGATGGCGTCCCGGATGAGCTGCTCGGACTCGCGGTCCGCGCGGGTCACGATGTCGCTGAGCGACGACTTGGAGGCGGCGATCTCCACGCCCTCTGCTCGCCGCTGCCGGGCGAGGTCCGCGGCGCGGCGCGCGATCGTGAGGGCGATGTCGGCGAGTTCGGCGTTGTACGGCATGCCCCCAGCCTGACAGACGACCGACAGCAGACGCAGAAAGGGACTCAGCTCACAGAGCTGAGCCCCTTTCGTAGCGGGTGGCGAGTGAGGGATTCGAACCCCCGAAGGCTACGCCGGCTGATTTACAGTCAGATCCCTTTGGCCGCTTGGGTAACTCGCCAAGGCGCTCCCGACCACCAGTGTTCTGGTGACCGAAGGCGCTCGACAAGGATACTCATCGAATGCTCCGACGCGAAATCAGCGAGCGCCCAGGATGCTCCGGCGGTCATGTCTGCCGATGGCAGATTCGCGCTCGGCAGACGAGCGGCCTCCCGACGTCTCCGCGTTCGCACAATGGGACCACCGATCGCGCTGCCTGCGCGGGAACGGCTCTCAGCCACCGACACGGAGGTCATCATGGACACGGCAACGACCGCACCCGATCAGCTCATCTTCAAACGACTGCTCGAAGAGCGCATCGTTTTCCTCGGATCCGAGGTGACGGACGAGTCGGCGAACGAGATCTGCGCGCAGCTCCTCATCCTCAACTCGATCTCGCCCGACCGCGACATCTACCTCTACATCAACTCCCCCGGCGGCTCGATCACCGCCGGGTTCGCCATCTACGACACGATGAACTTCGTGCAGGCCGACGTCGCGACCGTCGCCCTCGGCTTCGCGGCGTCGATGGGGCAGTTCCTGCTCTCCTCGGGAACCGTCGGCAAGCGCTACGCCCTCCCCAACGCCAGCGTCGTGATGCACCAGCCGCACGGCGGCTTCGGCGGCACCTCCGCGGACATCCAGACCCAGGCGAAGCAGATCCTGCATTTCAAGCACCGGATGGCGGAGCTCACGAGCGCGCAGACGGGCAAGCCGGTCGACCAGATCGTCGAAGACGGCGACCGCGACCGCTGGTTCACCGCCGACGAGGCGCTGGACTACGGATTCGTCGACCACGTCGTCGGCTCGACGACCGCGCTCCCCCGGAGCTGAGGTGGGCGCCTCAGGCGGCGAGCAGCTGCGCGTCGAAGGTCGAACGACGACCGGATACCGCGCGATGCTCTGGCTCGCGGGCACCGAGTTCGACGATGCGGGCTGGGGCTTCGACACGGGCGGGGGTGTCGACGCGCAACGGGGCGCCGACCCGCGGCGACTCGACGCGCGACGGGGTCTCGACGAGTCGCAATCCGGATGCAGCCGGGCGCCCATCCGTCAGCCCCGCGTACTCCCCGGCGACGCGGGCGAGCAGTTCACGCTCGGTGATCTCGAGCACCCGGCACAGCGTCGCGAGGATCTCGGACGACGCCTCCTTGCGGCCGCGTTCCACTTCCGACAGGTAGGGGACGGAGATCCGCGAGGACTCCGAGAGCTGGCGCAGCGTGGTCCCCCGCTCGAGACGGCGGCGGCGCAGCACCGAGCCGATGGCGTGTCGCAGCAGCATGGGATCTCCTCACGGTCGCTGTGGGGGCCAGCCTAGGCCGTGCGCTCGCGAACCGCCCATGGCATCCGGCGGTTCTGCTCTGGGCAGAATCGCACCATCCGGGTCGCCGCCAGCAGCAGCGCCAGCCCGGCCACTCCGCCGGCGAGCGAGTATCCGGTCACGAGGATGATCAGCACGCCACCGGATGCGGCCGCCGCCGCGAGAAACGGTCGCACGCTCAGGCTCCCCGGCGAGGCGGGCGTCCCTGTCGACACGGCCACCGTCTGCCCGGCCGCCGTCCGCCCGGCCCTCGGCCGCCCGGCCCTCGGCCGCCCGGCCTCCGACCGCCTCGCGATCGCCACAACGGCGGCGACGCTCACCGCGACCGCCGCGAGCCACAGCGGCCGGGTCATCCACCAGTCCACCATCAGCGGGACCGGCAACCGCGCCCCCGACAGCAGCAGCAGCGCCGCGAGCGCGATCAGCACGAGCATGTGCCAGAGGTAGATGGTCATGGCGCGCGCGTTCATCGCGGACACCGCACGGAGGAGCATCCGGATGCCCGCGAGCCGCTGCAGCGCAGGGCGCACCAGCTCGAAGACCGCGAGTTGCGCGAGGCCGAGCAGCACCAGGGCGAGCGTCGGCGGGTTGAGGTTCGCCAGCATGTCGAACGAGTACACGCCGGTCGCAGCCAGCACGAACAAGACGGTGAGGGAGCCGACCGCCACTCCGCTGAGAGTCGGGCGAGACAGGCCCGACACACGCCCGGAGGCGAGCCAGAACCCGAGCTGCTGCACGAGCAGCCACACGAAGAGCAGGTTCGCGAACCCGACGGCCGTGATCCCCGTGCTCGATCGCACCACGTCCACGGCGATGACGAGCGCGGTGAGCGCCGCGACCGTGGCGAGCGGTGCACGCCGATGCGCCGCGTACAGGGCGGGCACGAACGCCGTGCACAGGATGTACACCCCGAGGAACCAAAGGGGCTGGCTGAGCCGGAAACCCGCCGTCGCAACGATGTCGTGCGGAACGCCTCCGAGCGTGAGAGCCGCCAGGGCGACGACCACCGCCCCCACGGCCGTCACCGCCGGTACGACGAGGCGCCGCATCCGCAGGGCGACGTACTCGCCCGCTCCGACACCGCGCTCGCGCATCCGGCCCCAGTGGGTGAAGCTCGAGAACCCGCCGAGCACCACGAAGAGCGGCATGATCTGCGCCAGCCAGGTGAACGGGGCCAGCCACGCCCAGTGCTCGAGAGCGTTGGCGAGAACCGGTCCGCCCACTCCGACGCTGACGCCGACCATGAGGGCATGCAGTCCGACCACGACGGTGAGGCACCAGGCCCGCGCGATGTCGACGGTGACGTCACGGGTTCCAGCCGGTCCCGCCGGCCGGCTGCCCGTCGTCGCGACGCGAGCACTCGGCCCCGCACCGCGAGCGCTCGGCCCCGCACCGCGGATGCTCGGCGCCGCTTCGGGCAGGATCGCTGTCGACATGCTGTGCTCCCTCCGGCGCGACCCGGATGGCCGGCCGCAGGAAGCATCCCAACGCGACGTCGCCCGCGGCATCGCTCCGCGGAGCGAACCGGACCCCTACCGCCGTAGGGGTTCCGGTGCGGTCAGGAGGCGGGCTCGACGAGTCCGGCGTCGAACGCCAGGATCACCGCGTGCACGCGGTCGCGCAGCCCGAGCTTGGTGAAGATGCGGCTGACGTGGGTCTTGACCGTCTGCTCGGCGATGAACAGCCGGCCGGCGATCTCGCCGTTCGAGAATCCGCGCCCGATCAGCACCAGGATCTCGTGCTCGCGTTCGGTGAGACCGGCCAGCGCGAGCGCGTGACGATTCGTCGGCGGCCGCTGGGCGGCGAAGCGTTCGAGCAGCCGTTTGGTCACACGCGGCGCGAGCAGGGCATCCCCGGCCGCCACGATCCGCACGGCCTGCACCAGGTCGTCGGGCAGCGCATCCTTGAGCAGGAATCCGCTCGCTCCGGCCGTCAGGGCGTCGTGAACGTAGTCGTCCACGTCGAAGGTCGTGAGCACCAGGACCAGGGGCGTGTACGGCTCCCCGCGACTCGGATGCACGAGCTCCCTGGTGGCGTCGATGCCGTTCATCACGGGCATCCGCACGTCCATGAGCACGACGTCGGGCCGCAGCCTCCGCGCCTGCTCGATCGCCTCGGCGCCGTCGGCGACCTGACCGACGACGCGGATGTCCTCTTGAGCGTCGAGGATGGCGGCGAAGCCGGCGCGCACCATGGCCTGGTCGTCCGCGATCAGCACGGTGATGGTCATGCGGTCCCTTCCGGGTCGGCCTGCGCGGCCGATTCGGCCCGCGCACCCCGCGCGACGGCCAGCGGAAGCGACGCGCGCACCACGAAGCCGCCGTCCGCCGTCCGTTCCGCCTCCAGCGTTCCACCCAGCAGCACCGCCCGCTCGCGCATGCCCCGGATGCCGTGACCACCCGCATCCGGAGCGGGAGCAGCCGACGGACGTCCGGTCGCCGCCTCGTTGCGAACCTCGACGTCGATCCTGCGGTCGCGCCGGTCGATCACGACCGCTGTGCGCGCCCCGGTCGAGTGCCGTGCGACGTTGCTCAGCGACTCCTGCACGATGCGGTAGACCGTGAGCGAGACCGCGGGATCGAGCGGCGCGTTCGGACCCGCAGCCTGGTCCTCGAGCGTCGTCGGCGTGCCGGCGCGAACGGCGCGGTTCACCAGCGCCGGCACGTCGGCGACCGACGGCTGCGGCGCCGTCTCGGCCGCGGCATCCTCACTGCGGAGCACGCCGAGCAGCCGTCGCATCTCGCCCATCGCGGTGCGGGCCGTCGCGGCGAGGTCGTCGAACTCGGCCGCCGCCTCCTCACTGAGCGACGGCAAACGGTACTTGGCCGACGACGCCTGCACCTGGATCGCCGACATCCCGTGCGCCACGACGTCGTGCAGCTCACGCGCGATCCGGGTTCGTTCCTCTGCGATCTCGCGTCGCGCGAGTTCGGAGGCCGAGACCTGCCGTTCGCGTGCGAGCTGGGCGCGCACCGCCTGCCACCGGGTGACGAGCACGCCGGCGATCAGCACCGCGCCGGTCATCGACGCGAACACGATGAGGTCGGCGGTGGCATCGTTCGCCGTCACGGATGCCCGCAGCGGCGTCAACGCGACGACGAGCGCACCCACGACCGCGGCCGCCCAGCCGGCGAGCCCGACCAGCCACGACGAGCGCACCGTCGCGATCAGCACGACGAGGGCCTGCGCGATCATGGTCGTCACGGCGACGGGCCACGGGCTGGTGCCATCGGCCGACGAGACGATCGCGAATCCGATGACAGCCGCGACCGACAGCGCCATCGCGATGCGAGGGATCACGATCGCCAGCACGATCGACGCCGACTGGGCCAGGGCCAGCACGAGGGCCAGAGCCACCGGGATGCCCGCGATCGTCGACCCGAGCGACCAGCCGAGGGCCAGCAGCACGACCGCGGCCGTGCTGCCCGCTCCCCAGAGGAGCACGAGCGCAGGGTCGAGTCGCTGCCGCGCGGGAACCGCTTGCGTGACCATCTACTCCACCTCCCCTGCGACGAGTTCGCGGCCACCGACGCGCCGCTGCGCGATCATCCGGATGACGGCGTCGATCACGACGCCGGTCACGAGGCCGAGCGCGACGCCCACGAGCATCCCGAGCACGGGGTTGCCGTGGAGCCACTGCCCCGCGAGCAGTCCCACCGTAACGGAGTAGACGGACCAGGTGATGCCCGCGAGCACCGACAATCCGAAGAATCGGGCACGGGAAAACCCCGATGCGCCCGCGACGAGGTTCACGGCGACGCGGCCGATCGGCACGTAGCGGGCCGTCATCAGCAGCACGGCGGCGCGGCGGTCGAGGCCGCGGTGCGCGGCGTCGAGGGCCGCCCGCATCCGGCGCCGGCGCATCCAGGCGAAGCGGTCGAGGCCGACCAGGCGGCCGATCGTGAAGGTGAGGTTGTCGCCGAGGATCGCCCCCGCGGCGGCGCACGCGACCACGAGCGCGATGTTGGGCTGCCCGACCGAGATGCTGGCGGCGGCCGCGGCGATGACCACGGTCTCGCTCGGCACAGGCGGGAAGAAGGCGTCGACGAACACGACCGCGATCACCACCAGGTAGACCCACGGCGATGTCGCTGCCTGCACGATGAACTCGTTGACGGCGTCCACGGCCGCCTCCCGTCTCGAAGAAGCGAAGCGACCGGATGCCGCCTCGTCTTCGAGGCTAGGAATCCGCCGGCGGCCGATCGTCACCCCGGAGTACTTTCCGACCCCTACCGTGGAGTGACATCGAGGCGCGCGCGTCGGCCGCGCAGTGACATCGGCTGCCGCAGGGTCGACAATGAGAGAGAACGTCCTGCGGGATGGGTTCTGGAGGACACCATGGTCACTGACGCTTCGCTGGCGTCGCCCGACTTCTGTGCGCCCTTCCTCGCCGCCCTACCCGTCACCGGCGCCGCGATCTCCACCCTCGGCGACCTCGTCTCGCCCGAGACGGTCTGCGCGAGCGACCCGCAGGCGGCCCGGCTCGACGAGCTGCAGTTCGACCTCGGGGAAGGACCGTGCTGGGACGCCTCGGCGTCCCGCCGCCCGGTGATCGAACCGGACATCCAGCGCGCCCCCCTCGGCTCCTGGCCGGCCTTCGTCGACGCCATCCAAGACACCTCGGTGCGGGCGATGTTCGCATTTCCGCTGCTGCTCGGCCCGATCAACCTCGGCGTGATCGACCTCTACAGCGACGCGGTCGGAACGCTCCGAACGGACTACGAGAAGACGGCGGAGGCCCTCGCCGAGGCAGCCAGCCGCCGGCTGCTCCACGACATCCTCGCCCGCCTCGAACGCGACCCGTCGCTCGACGAGGCCGGTACGGAGTTCTCGCGCCGGCGCATCCACCAGGCCACGGGTGCGGTGATCGCCCAACTCGGCGTCTCGGCGCAGGATGCTGCGCTAGTGATCCGCGCGCACGCGTTCGCGACCAGCCGGCCGGTGCGGGATGTCGCCGACGACATCCTGACCTGGCAGCTGGACTTCTCGGCAGGCGGCCCCGGCGAATCGCGGGAGGGACGATGAAGGAAGACATTCGCGAAGCACAGTTGCTGGAGTCGTTCGCCACGCTCGCCGACACGCTCGTCGCCGGCTACGACATCCTCGATCTGCTGCAGACACTGGTCGAGCGCTGTCAGGCACTCCTCACGGCGACCCAGGCCGGCATCCTGCTCGCCGACGGCAACGGGAGCCTCGACGTCGTCGCCTCGACCGACGAGCGGTCGCAGCTCATCGAACTCATGCAGCTCGGCCCGGATGGCGGCCCGTGCGTCGAGTGCTACGTGAGCGGCCACGCCGTGTCGGTGCCGTCGATCGACGACCTGCAGACGCACTGGACCAGCTTCCGTGACGCGGCCCTCGCGCAGGGCTTCCACTCGATCCACGCCTTTCCGCTCCGGTTGCGCAACGTCACGATCGGCTCGCTCAACCTGTTCCGCGACGAGCAGGGCGAGCTGGACAAGCTCGACACCGTCGCCGCCCAGGCGATGGCGGATGTCGCGACCATCGGCATCCTGCAGGAGCGCGCGGTGGCCGAGGGCGACGTCATCCGGTCGCAGTTGCAGCGGGCGCTCGACAGCCGGGTGATCATCGAGCAGGCGAAGGGCGTGATCTCGTACCGGCACCGCATTCCGGTCGATGAGGCGTTCAACCGCATCCGGGGGCACGCGCGCTCGCAGCAGCTGCCGCTGACGGCGGTGGCGCGGGACATCGTGGAGCGTCGGCTCGCCCTCTGAACCGGTGCCGCCGGTGGGGGCGACACGGTCGTCGTCAAGGGGTAGCTTGGGGCGAGTTGCCCCAGACCCGGTAGCCGCACGATGCCAGGAGACGCTCCCCGGGAGGTTCCCATGAAATCCGTTCACCTCAGCAACGACTCGGTCATGACCGGCGACGAACTCGCCGACGGACTGCTCGAGTTCGCGCTCGCGCTCAGTCGCGAACAACGCGTCGAGGTCGTCGAACTGCCCGTCGTCGACCATGAGGGCGCGGTGCAGCGCGCGCGCTTCCTGGTGGGCGGCAGCATCCCCCTCTGGACCATGACGGTCGACCCCAACGGCACGCCCGAACTCAAGGATCCGGATGCCCGCGACGAACTGCGCCGGCGCACTGACCAGCTCGAACTGGAGTGGCTGCTCCCCCGGGGCTGATCGCCTGCGCCGCGTTTCCGGGCAATCCGCGACACCCCGACCGGCCTGGCGGGAGTGTCGGTGGTGCGGCGCAGAATCGACGGCATGAGGACGTTGGAGATATGCGAACGGTGCGACGGAACCGGCGCCGACCCGACCCAGCACGAGAACGAGGTCACCCTCTGCATCGAGTGCGGCGGCGACGGATGCCACGTCACCTTCTTCGCTGAATTGCAGCAGACCGCCTGATCGTTCGCCGGCGGTTGCCCGTCGGCGATATGCTCGCGGGCTAGGCCTCGGGCGACCCTTCGGCCGCCGACGTGTCAGCACCGGTATCTGCCGTTGTACCCGCGGTCGTGTCTGTGGCCGGCTCCGTTGGCGTCGTCGTCGTTGCCGTGTCGCTCGCGGCCGGCGCGAGATCGCGCTTGGCCTCGGCCGCACGACGACCGTATTCGACGGCGGCCCACGACGCCGCCACCCCGCCGCCGAGCGCGAAGAGCCCGCCGACGATCCCCCAGCGCTTCTTGCCGAATGCCGCGTCGACGGAGAATATGCCCGGCCCGTCGGTCGCGAGGGCCGTCGCAACGGCGATCAGCACCGCGTTGAACTCGAAGCCGCCGTTCGAGTTCCACGGCCCGTTCTTCCAGTGCACCTTGCGGATCGCCGTGGTCATCGCGGCGATCAGGGCGGCGGATGCGGCCGGGGTCGCGGCGCCGGCGATCAGCGCCGCCCCTCCGATCGTCTCCGAGAGCGCCGCTGCGCGGGCCTGCAGCGGGGCCGGCTCCATGTCCATGCTGGCGACCATCTTCTCGGTCCCTTCGAGGCCGGGGCCGCCGAAGGCGCCCTTCAGCTTCTGGAGGCCGTGTCCGACGAACACGCCACCGACGACGATGCGTACGAGGAGTTTCCCTGTTCCATCCATACGCGTGACCATACGCGTGCTTCGCGCATCCCGCGAGGGAAGTGTTGCACCGGCGTCAACTGAGGGCCGGCGGCACCGTCTTGCGCATCACGGTCTTGCTCGTGCCGATGTGACGCTCGAAGGTGAACCCCGCCTTCTCGAACATCGCCCTCGTGCCGTTGTGGAGGAACGAGGACGATGTGCGCTTGCCGGGAGCGAGCTCGTTGGGGAACGAGACCACCTCGCCTCCGCCCGCCTGCGCGATCAACTCGAGGGCGCCGTCCAGCGCTTCCCTGGCCACTCCCGAACGTCGGTGGTCGCGGTCGACGAAGAAGCAGGTGATGCGCCACGGCGCCGGATTGTCCTCGCCCGCGTCGTACTGCTTGCGGTGGTAGATGCGGGGCAGTTCGGCAGGGCTGCCGTACTCGCACCACGCGATCGCGTCGTCGCCGTCGAACACGAGCGCGGCGTGCGCGACCCCCTCCGCCACGAGTCGTTGCTTGAACGTCGGCCCGTCGTACTCGCTCTTCACGGTGTCCTCCGTGTCACCGTGGAAATACGAGCAGTAGCACCCGCCCCAGACGCCGTTGTGCTTCTGCGCGAGCGCCAGCCACGCCGGAAAGGTGTCGGGGGTGAGCGGCCTGATCACGTGCGCCGTCGTCACGCTCATCTCAGCCGCGCCTCGTGCTGTGTCGAATTGTTGGCGATTGGCCCATCAGGAACTCCTCCGAATGCTGCCGGAGTCCCGAGCCGTTGACGAGCGGAGGACCCGAACAGGCCCAACGGTACTCCTGACTCCGGCCGCCCCGCCGGTAGGCTGGATGCGTTTCGACGCACGAGAGAGAGGGACGCTCACCATGGCGGATTCATCGTTTGACGTTGTCAGCAAAGTCGACAAGATGGAGGCCGACAACGCCCTCAACCAGGCGCGCAAAGAGGTCGACCAGCGCTACGACTTCAAGAACGTCGGCGCCTCCATCGAATGGAGCGGCGAGAAGGTGCTGATGAAGGCCAACACCGAGGAGCGCGTCAAGGCCGTGCTCGAGGTGTTCGAATCCAAGCTCATCAAGCGGGGCATATCCCTCCGTTCGCTCGACACGGGCGAGCCCTTCGCCTCGGGCAAGGAGTACCGCATCGAGGCCGGCATCAAGAACGGCATCGAGCAGGACGACGCGAAGAAGATCTCCAAGCTCATCCGCGACGAGGCCCCCAAGAGCGTCAAGTCGCAGATCCAGGGCGACGAGCTGCGGGTCAGCTCGAAGAGCCGCGACGATCTGCAGGCCACGATGGCGCTGCTGAAGAACGCCGACCTCGACGTCGCGGTGCAGTTCGTCAACTTCCGCTGAGGTACCCGCGCAACCACTGCGTCACGCGGGCGTAGGCGTCTTCGCGCACGGGCTCTTTCGACAGGAAGATGTCGTGCAGCGCTCCGTCGATCCGCGCCACCGTCACAGTCGGCGCCAGCTTGATCGAGCGCTGCGCGATATCGTCGACCACGAGCACGATGTCGCTGCTCAGCATGTCCGGCGTCCAGTACGGCAGCATCGTCGAACGGGCCGACACCATGGTGAGCACCGGAGCCTGGATCGTCAGGCCGCCGGCGACCTGGGCGTGCCCGGCCAGCACCGCGTTCAACCAGGCCGGATGCACGGGGAATCCTCGGACCGGCCGCCACGCCAGGTCGTAGTCCCATTCGCCGTCCATCGCGGCCGACACCGACCGCGTGTAGAAGCCGAGGTCGACGTTCGGCAGGGCTGCGCGTGGATCGACACGCGCCTGCAAGCCGATGATCGGCGCCAGGGCGGCGCGTCCGGCCGACCGCGCCTGGAACTCGAGCCACGGGCTGTTCAGTACCAGGGCATCCGCTCGTGAGGGGTGCCGATGCGCCCAGAGGCTCAGGGTGAGGCCGCCGGTGGAGTGACCCATCAGCACGAGTCGCCGCTTGCTCTTCTGCCCGACGGCGTGGCCGATCGCGGTCAGCGCTGCGTCGAGGTCCTCGTCGTAGGTGGCGAGGTCGTCGACGAATCCGGGAGTCTGCCCTGGCCTGAGGCTGCGCCCGTACTTGCGCAGATCGAGAGCGTAGAAGCGGGCGCCCTGGTCGTGCCAGAAGACGGCGAGCTCCTTCTGGAAGAAGTAGTCCGACCAGCCGTGTACGTAGAGCACATCGGTGTCGGCGGCGACCGGTCTGCGCACGTGCGCGTCGGTCAGCAGGTCCGCGAAGCCGGGCGACGGCGCGTACCGCACGAGCGTCGCCACGACCTCGCCCTCGGCATCCGGGGCCAGGGTCAGCGTCAGCTGATCGAACGGCTCGCCCAGCACGTCCGGCTGCCACCCCTGCTCGCGCGTCATGACCTCAGCGTGCCAGGTGGAGCACCCGGAAGGCCAGCGGTGGCAGCTCTGGGATTGTGCGCGCCGGGCCGGGGGCACCCGGACGGCTAGTCGGCGACGGGCGCCGCGAGCTGGTTCGACGCCCGCACCATCTCGTCGCGCGGAACGACCTTGATGCGGGTGCGGCCGCGCGCCTCGCCGAGCGCGAGCTCGTGCTGGTCGAGGTTGTGCCAGCCGTCGAGGTTCGTGTACTCCACGTCGCGCGCTTCGAGCAGGTCGACGATCGCCTGTTCCGACGGGTCGGTGGGAGCCCACCAGTTGCCCTGATCGTTGATCACGTGCTTGATGGTCTCCATCGCGTCGGACTTCGTGTGCCCGATGAGGCCGACCGGCCCGCGCTTGATCCATCCGGTGGCGTACACGCCGTACATCCGCTCGTTGTCGCCCGAACGCAGCACCTGACCCTCGTGGTTCGGGATCACGCCGTGCTCCTTGTCGAACGGGATGCCGTCGAGAGGCGAGCCGAAGTAGCCGACGGCGCGGTAGATGGCCTGCACCGGGACCTCGCGGATCTCGCCCGTGCCCCGCACGCCGCCCTCGCCGTCGGGCGCGGTGCGCTCGTAGCGGTAGGCGGCCACGTTGCCGTCGCCGTCGGAGACGACCTCGAGCGGCTTGGCGTAGAAGTGCAGGTGCAGCCGGCGCGACGCCTGGCCCACCTCGCGCTGCCGCCACTGCTGCAGCACCCGGTCGATCACCATGACCTGCTTGTTGCTGGCCACGGCCGCCTTCGACTGCTCGTCGTAGTCGAAGTCTTCGTCGTAGAGGATCATGTCGACGTCGTTGAGCTCGCCCAACTCGCGCAGCTCCAGCGGGGTGAACTTCACCTGCGCCGGTCCGCGGCGGCCGAACACATGAACGTCGGTGACGGGCGACGCCTTGAGGATCTCGTAGACGTTGTCCGGGATCTCGGTGGGCAGCAGGTCGTCGGCGTGCTTCGCCAGGATGCGCGAGACGTCGAGCGCGACGTTGCCGTTTCCGATCACTGCGACGGACGCGGCCTCGAGCGGCCAGGTGCGCGGCACATCCGGATGCCCGTCGAACCAGCTCACGAAGTCCGCCGCACCGTACGAGCCGTGCAGGTCGATGCCCGGGATGTCGAGGTCGGCATCGTGCACGGCACCGGTCGAGAAGATCACGGCGTTGTAGTGCTTCTTGAGGTCGTCGAGCGTGATGTCGCGTCCGTAGGTCACATTGCCGAACAGCCGGATGTCGCCGCGGTCGAGCACCTCGCGGAGCGCCGTGATGATGCCCTTGATGCGCGGGTGGTCGGGGGCGACGCCGTAGCGCACGAGTCCGTAGGGTGCGGGAAGCTGCTCGAACAGGTCGATCGAGACATCGAAGCTGCGTTCGGCTTTGAGCAGGATGTCCGCCGCATAGATTCCGGCGGGTCCGGCACCGACGATGGCCAGTCGCAATTTGGTCATACGCTGTATCTTTCCTCGCTCAGCTGGAACGGTCGACGATCGTGTCGGCGAATCGGGTCAGGGCCTTCTTGACCGACCCCTTGGGCAGGGGCGCGAGCGCCTCAACGGCTTCGTGCGCCCAGCGGTGCGCCTCGTCGAGGGTCTGGGCGGTGACGTCGTGGTCGCGGAGGGCGGCGATCGCCGCGGTGGCCTCCGGCGTGATGGCCCCGTCGTCGACGGTACCGATGACGTCGCGCTCGAGGCGCTCGAGAAGCGCCAGGGCATCCGCGTCGCTCTCGGCGCGTACGCGCAGGCGCAGCAGCGGAAGCGTCGCGACGCCGGCACGCAGGTCGTTGCCCGGCGTCTTGCCGGTCTCGGCGACGCCCTCGGACGAGAGGTCGATCACGTCGTCGATGAGCTGGAAGGCGACGCCGATCTTCTCGCCGAAGGTCACGACGGGCTGCTCGTAGTCCTCAGAGGCGTGCGAGAACACGACGCCCATCTGCGCGGCGGCGGCGATCAGCGAACCGGTCTTGTCGGCGAGCACCTGGAGGTAATGCTCGATCGGGTCTTCGCCGTCTTGCGGTCCGATCGTCTCGTGCAGCTGACCCAGGCAGAGTCGCTCGAAGGTGTCGGCCTGCATCGTGATGGCCCGCACGCCGAGGGCGGCGACGAGCTTGCTGGCGCGGGCGAACAGCAGGTCGCCGGTGAGCACGGCGACGGAGTTGCCCCACACCGACTGCGCGCTCGGCACCCCGCGGCGCATCTGTGCTTCGTCCATCACGTCGTCGTGGTAGAGCGAGGCGAGGTGTGTGATCTCGATCGCCTCGGCGGCCTTGAGCACCTCGGGGGTGTTGCCCTCGCCGAGCTGCGCGGCGAGCAACGTGAGCATGGGGCGCACGCGCTTGCCGCCGGCCTCGAGCAGATAGCGGGCGGTGACGTCGGCGAAGTTGTCGGCGAACCGCATCTCGGCGATCAGCCCCTCTTCGACGAGCGCGAGACCGTCATCGACCGAGGACGCGAGCTCTTTGTCCTGACCCGAGGCGAAGATCTTGTCGGTCAGGCCGACCTGGCTCGACAACGACGCCGGACGACGAACCGCCGGAACGCTTGAAGCCACTACTCCCCCTCGGTTGGGACGGATGACGGCGCGGACGCCGCCGTCAGCGGCTTGAAGCCACGGTGCAGAGCGACGATACCCGCCGTCAGGTTGCGATACGCGACCTTCTCGAACCCGGCCGCGCGCAGCCAGCCGGCGAGCACGGGCTGGCTCGGCCACGCCTCGATCGAGTCCATAAGGTATTCGTACGCCACCGGGTTGGAGCTCGCGAGCTTGACCAGTACGGGCATCCCGTACCGCAGATACGCGAAGTAGCCGGAGCGGATGACCGCGAGCGGCGGGCGGGAGAACTCGCAGATGACGACGCGGCCGCCGGGCTTCGTGACCCGGTAGAACTCGGCGATGGCCTTTTGCGGGTCGACGATGTTGCGCAGGCCGAAGGAGATGGTGACGGCGTCGAACTCGTCGTCGCCGAACGGGAGCGCGGTGGCGTCGGCCTGCACGAACTCCACGAAGGGGTTGCCGGCCTGACGGGCACGGCCCACCTCGATCATCCCGGCGGAGAAGTCGGCCGCGACGACCCGTGCACCGTCTTTTGCGAGCGATGCGCTCGAGGTGCCGGTGCCGGCGGCGACATCCAGAACGATCTCTCCGGCGCGCGGAGCCACCGCACGCGTCGTCGCCATGCGCCACAACGACGCGTTACCCATCGAGAGCACGGTGTTGGTGCGGTCGTAGTGGGTCGACACTTCGTCGAACATGGCAGCGACCTGCTCGGGCTGCTTACTGAGGTCGGCCTTACTCACCCCACTAGCTTAGGCGGCACCCGGCTGGTCTGCATTTACGCGCAGGCGGAGCCCCACTCAACCCCCAGCCCGCGCGCATCCGGCGCCCAGCATGCCGGGTTTAGGCTGGGCTGGTGACAGCTACAGCGACCACGCCACGTGCGTCGAGCGCCACCGCGCTCTCGGTCGAGACCACCCCCCTCGACGACGTACGGCAGCTCATCCCCTTCCTCGACTCCCGCCGACCGCTGCTCTGGATGCGACGCGGCGAGGGGCTCGCCGGTGTCGGCGAAGCGCTCCGCCTGGAGTTCTCCGGCGCCGACCGCATGCGCGCGGCAGCCGTGGCCTGGAGCGAGGTCGTGTCACGGTCCTCCGTCATCGACCCGATCGGCAAGCCGGGAACCGGGCTCGTCGCGTTCGGAACGTTCGCGTTCGACGACGAGAGCACGGCGACGAGCGTGCTCATCGTGCCCGAGTTCGTCATCGGCCGCCGCGACGGCCGCAGCTGGATCACCCGCGTGCGCGCGATCGACGGCCTCGACGCAGCCGGCGCCTCGACCGCGCCTGCACCCCGGCCCACCGCGTTCGGCGACGAGTACCGGCTGTCGCTGCTCCCCGGCTCCCTGAGCAAAGACGGCTACCGCCAGGCGGTCGCCACGGCCGTCGAGCGCATCCGGGAGCACGACCTCGGCAAGGTCGTGCTCGCCCGTGATCTCGTCGCCCACCTGCCGCTCGAGTCCGACCTGCGCCGTGCACTCGTCGAGCTCGCGCTCGGCTATCCGGAATGCTGGACGTTCGCGGTCGACGGGCTCGTCGGCTCCTCCCCCGAGACGCTGGTGCGCGTCGACCACGGGGCCGTCAGCGCCCGGGTGCTCGCCGGCACGATCTCGCGAGGGCCGGATGCCGCGGCCGACCACGACGCCGCCGTCTCGCTGGCCTCCAGCACCAAAGACCAGGACGAGCACCGCTACGCGGTCGCCAGCGTGATCTCCGCGCTCGAGCCGCATAGCTCCGGGCTCGCGGCAAGCGACATCCCGTTCACGCTCAAACTCCCGAACCTTTGGCACCTGGCCACCGACATCGAGGGCACGCTGAGCGACGGGTCGACCTCGCTCGACCTCATCGATGCCCTGCACCCGACCGCTGCGGTGGCCGGGACCCCGACCGACGCCGCGGTCGCCCTCATCCGGGAGCTCGAGCCGTTCGACCGCGGGCGCTACGCCGGGCCGGTCGGCTGGGTCGGTGCGGACGGTGACGGCGAGTGGGCCATCGCACTGCGCTGCGCACAGGTGAACGAGAGCGGAGACCTCACGGCGTATGCCGGCTGCGGCATCGTGGCCGACTCCGAGCCGGACCGCGAACTCGCCGAGACGACGATGAAGTTCCGGCCCGTGGTCGAAGCGTTCGGCTGATCCGGGCCGGAGTCTAGGACCCCTCCAGCCGCGCCTTCTCCGCCTCCACGTCGTAGTCGGCCTTCGGCCACTCGAGATCCAGACGCTCCAGGGCGTCGATCAGCAGGTGCTGCACCGCGAGGCGGGCGTACCACTTGCGGTCGGCCGGAACCACGAACCACGGGGCGTAGTCCGTCGAGGTGCGCTCGAAGACCAGCTGGTACGCGTCCTGGTAGGAGTCCCAGAGCAGGCGCTCGTCCACGTCGCCCGGGTTGTACTTCCAGTGCTTCTCCGGCCGCTCCAGCCGGTCGAGCAGTCGGGCCTTCTGCTCGTCCTTGCCGAGATGCAGCATGACCTTGACGATGGTGGTGCCGTCGAACGCGAGCTCGCGCTCCCAGTCGTTGATCGCACCGTAGCGCCGCTCGATCTCCTCGGCCGGGGCGAGGTTCCTGACTCTGCCGATGAGCACGTCTTCGTAATGGGAGCGGTCGAAGACACCGAGCTGACCGGCGGCCGGCGTCTCCTTCTCCACGCGCCAGAGGAAGTCGTGCTTCAGCTCCTCCTCGGTCGGCTTCTTGAAGCCCGCGTAGCGCACGCCGCCCGGGTTCACAGCGCCGACGACGTGCGAGACGATGCCGCCCTTGCCCGCGGTGTCCATCGCCTGCAGCACCAGGAGGACGCGGCGCCGGTCGCCGTCGGCACCCGCCGCGAACAGGCGCTCTTGCAGGTCGGCGAGGATCGTCGCGCCCTCGGCGAGCGCCTTCTGACCGTCGCTCTTACCGCCGTCGAACCCGTAGACGGCGTCGGTCGGCTGGTCGGCGAGCACGAAACCGTCACCCACCCTCAGCTGCTCGTCGGGATCCGTCGTCCAGAAGTCTTCCCGTCCCACGCTGGCCTCCTCGATCGCGAGTGTGTGTTCATAGTACGGTCGCGGAATGGAGTTCCGACACGGGCGAGCCCAGCCGCGCATCCACCCCACCGCCACCGTCGCGGCGACCGCCGTGATCAGCGGCGACGTCGAGGTCGGCGCCCACTGCCGCATCCTGCACGGCGCGGTGATCACCGCTGACGGCGGCTCGGTGCGGCTCGGCGACCACGTGATCGTGATGGAGAACGCGGTGATCCGGTCGACCCGGCAGAACGCGGTCGGCATCGGCGACCATTCGCTGGTCGGGCCGCTCGCCTACGTCGTGGGGGCGACGATCGAGCCAGAGGTGTTCATCGCGACCGGCGCCCGAGTGTTCAACGGTGCCGTGATCGGACGCGGAAGCGAGGTGCGCATCGACGGCATCGTGCACCTGCGCACGACGCTCGCACCCGGCACGACCGTGCCGATCGGCTGGGTGGCGGTGGGCGATCCGGCGCGCATCCTGTCACCGGATCAGCACGACGAGATCTGGGCGGCGCAGCGGGAGCTCGACTTTCCTGGCTACGTGTTCGGGATCGATCCGGCGCGCCTGGACCGCCCGTTCATGGTGGAGCTGACCGAGCGCTATGCGCGAGCGCTGGCCGGGAACGCGGACGACGAGCAGGTCTGACGCCGGCCTACCGCGCGGCGCCCGACGCGTCGAACGCCGGGTCGAATGCGTCGGCGGGGTAGTACGTCACGGTCGACGCGTCGCCGCCCGGCAGCAGCACCGGACGGAACTCGCGCTCCGACTCGGCGTCGTCGAAGGTCAGGTCGATGATCTCCCGCCATTGCCCGTCGGCCATCCGCTGCACGGTCGCCTCCCACGTGACGCCCGGGGTCTCCTTCGCCTGCAACCGGAAATGGATGCCCACCGCCCGCCGCCGCTTCAGCAACGACAGCAGACCGCGGTACACGGCCATCCGCTCGACCGAGGCGAACCACGGGCGCAGGCTGCGCACCAGCACGTCCGCATTCCAGAGGATGGTCGTCGCGAACCCGGCGCGCGACTGGTACACGTCGACGGCCAGCACATCCGGGATGCGGCGCAGGGTCTGGCGCAGGGTGCCGCGTGTGATGCCCTCCTGCACCGTGCTGTGCAGATAGAACGGCACCGACGGCTGCACCACGGAGGTGCTGGTGCGCAGAGCGGCGTGGTCGACGAGCCGCTGATCGGGACCGAAGAAGACCCGGAGTTCGGCCAGCATGGCCGCCACCCGCTCGTCGGGCGGGTCGAGCTCGAGCGTTCGCGCGGTGTCCGCGTAGGCGGTCGACTGGTGCAGCACGCCCAGGCGGAACTCGGCCGGGAGCGGAGGGCCGGCCAGCACGGTGACGAACTCGTCGGTTCCCACGACCGCGCCCACGACGGCACCCGCGTCGGTACCCGCGTCGGTGCCGCCCGCGGCCCCGCCGGTGTCGTCGTTCCGCCATCGCACGGGGTTCTCGCGCCCCTCGATGCGCGGAACGATGTCGAGCACGTGCTCCAGCGCGAGCACGTGCACCCCGCGCGGGATCGGCACCCGGCCGAGCGGCGTCCCACCCGTGACGAGGTGCGTGACCGTGAACCCCTCGGCCTCCGCGCGCACCGCCACCTGGGCGGCGACCATCCCGCCGAGGCTGAAGCCGGCCAGCATCACGGGCTCGCCCTCCCGGATGCCGGCGGCGCGCATCACCTCGAGCCCGGCACGCGTGACCGTCGGCTCCCCCTCGGCGCCGATCACGAGGTCGGCGGTGAGGTCGTTCGGCGCGACGCCGGCCCGCGGGTGCCACGACTTGGTGCTCGGGAACTGCACGATCCAGTGGCGGCGGCCGCCGGCCATCCGGGACGAGACCCTGATCAGAGCGACGTCGGCGCGGTCGTCGAGGTCGGGATCGCAGAGGTCGTCGATCTCCCGCTGGCTCACGAACAGCTGACGCAGCCCGGTGATCTGCCGCCGACGCAGAGCTCCCGCAGCGAGGCCCGGATAGCCGAGCGGATCGGGATACGGCTCGAGGTGCAGACCCAGCAGCCCGGCCGGCACATCCACGAGTCCGGGCGACGGGCGATAGTCGTGCGGAGCATCCGGATCGCGCCACCACCGCAAGAAGTCGAGGATGTGCGGAAACGCCTCGCCGAGGAACGCGTCGTAGCCGAGCACGCGCGCGTCGTGGCCGTCCCGCAGCCAGCCGCGCCGCCTGCCCAGGTTCACGCTCTTGCGCAGGATGCCCGCGAGCGTGAACACGGCGACGTACGGTCGCGCTCGCCAGCGCGGCGCGACGAGGCCGACGGCGCTCGCGAGCAGGGCGAGCGGGGAGAGCAGGAAGCCGGCCAGGCGGGCTGACGCCCCGACGATACGTGGCGCCGACGACAGGTACAGGGAGCTGAAGACGATCGTGCGCGAGCGGCGGCCAACCGGTGCGTGCAGCCGGAACGGGTACGGGATGCGCCGCGGACCCTGCACGAAGAACCAGATCCACGCGACGACGTACCCGACGAGCCAGACCGCGGCCACCACGACGGCGGCGACCACCCCGAGAACGAGCAGCACGACGCCGATGGCGAGCATGAGGATCGCGCCCAGCACGACGCCGACGCCGAGCACGAGCCACCCCAATGGACCTCGCCGACGCAGCGTGCGAGGGGGGAGCTGGGGCAGCATGGCGTCAGCCTAGCCCCGGCCACTGTCGCGGCCACGACGCCCCTCTGACGTCGGGTGGCTGACGCTCAGACCTCGAAATCGACGGCTGAGCGGCCGCCGACGACAGAACGGATGTACCCGGCGACCACCTGGTGATCGGGGTGCGCCACATAACGGGCCAGCGCATCCGCGTCGGCGAAGTCGCTGATCAGCACGATGTCGAAGTTGTCTCCGTCGAGGGCGTTGATGCCCACTTCGAGGCTCAGGATCTCCGGGATCGTCGCCGGAAGGCCCTCCAGCCCGCGCTTCATGACGGCGAGCTGCTCGGCGCGCTCGGACTCCTCGGCTGCGGCGAGCTTCCACGAGACGACGTGGCGGATGGTCATTCGGCCTCCAGGAGAGCGGTGCGGAGACGGGCCGGATCGACCCGCCAGTACGTGTGCACGCGGCCGCCGATCAGCACGACCGGGATCTCCTCGACGTAGCGCTCGTGCAGGTCGGGATCGTCGAGGATGCTGACCTCGCCGACCGACACGGACGGCGCGCCCGCCGGAAGATCGGCGATGACCGCGTGGATGACGTCGCGCGCGTCATCGCACAGATGACAGCCGGGCTTGCCGACGAGCGTGAGTTCAACGTCCACCCGTTCAGCCTAGCGAGCGCGCGCCGGCCTGCGGGTGCAGCGCTGTGCCCCTTGGGAACTGCGCTGTGCCGTTCGGGTACAGCAAAAAGCGCCGGGCCACTGGACCGGCGCTTGAGCTGCAGACTCGAGGTCTACTTCTTGTTGCGACGCTGGTGGCGCGTCTTGCGAAGAAGCTTGCGGTGCTTCTTCTTCGCCATACGCTTGCGACGCTTCTTGATAACGGAACCCACGTAGACCTCACAAAGTTAGGGGGCTGGCCGCGGAATGCGCGGCGACACAAAGCACAAGTCTACCGGACGTCACGCAGTGTCGGCGACGTGATTGTCGAGAGCCTGTGTTACCGCCGACTCCGGCACGCGAAACGAGCGGCCGAAACGGATGGCGGGGAGTTCTCCGGAATGCACCAGGCGGTACACGGTCATGCGGGAGACACGCATCATGTCGGCCACCTCGGCGACCGTCAGGAAGCGCACATCCGAGAGATCGCGTGCCATCTGCTGTGTTTCCTTCTGTCCACTGTCATGGTACTCGTGTGACACGAGTTGTGAATGGAAACTCTAGGGCCAGAATGTCCCGCGCGTAAAGTGCGCGAAAGGGGCTCGTCGACCGCTCAGTCGCGACGCCACTTGCGGGGCGTGACGCGCTCCACGGCCGTGGTGACCCGGTGGCTCGTGTCGGCGAACACCTTTCCGACCGTGCTCGCGAATTCGCGGGTCTCGTCGGCGAGCTCGGCGTTGAGCGCCTCGACATCGGCGGCAGATGCCACGAACGGAATGATCCAGTCCTCGACGGCCTCGAGCGGCTCCGCATCGAGACGGTAGTAGCGGTGCTGGCCCTCCTCGCGCACGGCGACGAGTCCCGCATCCCGCAGCACCTTCAGGTGCTTGGAGACGGTGGGCTGGCTCAACTCGAGGGTGGCCACGATCTCGGAGACACTGATCTCGCCTGCGGAATGAGCATCTCCGGCATGACGATCGAGCAGCACCCCCAGGATGTCGCGCCTGGTCGCGTCGGCAATCACGTCAAAGATGTCGGCCATCCCCCCAGGCTAGTCACTCACCCTGCGGAGTACCATGTCGGAACTGTCGGTCGAACCGGTCAGTGGGAGGATCTAGGCATGCGAGCCACCCTGGCACCCGGCCGTCCGAGCAGCACAACGGTCGGCAGCCGTGTTCGCGAAGCGGTGAACGGCTTCGCGAGCCGCAGTCCGTCGCGGTTCGCCATCCTGGTGTTCGCGCTGCTCATCCTCGTGTTCACGCTGCTGTTCTCCCTTCCCATCGCGACCACGACGGGGACGACCACTCCGCTCGCCGATGCGCTGTTCACGGCCGTCTCTGTCATCTGCGTCACCGGGCTGGCCACGGTCGACATGGCGACCCACTGGTCGGTGTTCGGCCACACGCTCGTCTACGTCGGCGTGCAGATCGGCGCCGTCGGTGTGCTCACGATGGCGAGCATCCTCGGTC
The DNA here is from genome assembly GCF_027921845.1 of Leifsonia poae. Lineage (GTDB taxonomy): Bacteria > Actinomycetota > Actinomycetes > Actinomycetales > Microbacteriaceae > Leifsonia > Leifsonia poae. The sequence goes on along the minus strand of NZ_BSEN01000006.1, from coordinate 542,657 downwards.
TGGTCATCTCGCGCCGGCTCGGGCTGCGCGCCAAGCTGATGGCGGCGAGCGACAGCAACCCGTTGCGCATCCACGCGGGCCCGGTCGCCGAGGGCCAGGCGGTGCGGCTCGGCGACGTCGGCAAGCTCCTGATCACGGTCGCGCTCAGCATGGTCGTGATCGAGGGTGTGATCGCGCTGCTCCTCTTCCCCCGCATGCTCATCGCGGGCATCCCGCTCGGTACGGCCCTCTGGGAGAGCGTCTACTACTCGGCGATGGCGTTCACGAACACCGGATTCGCGCCCAACGTCGAGGGACTCACGGCGTTCGCGACGGACTACTGGTTCCTCAGCGCCCTGATGATCGGCGTCTTCCTCGGCGCGATCGGATTCCCGGTCATCCTGGCGATCGCGACCAACCTGCGGCGGACGCCCGGCCGGCGCCGTCGCTGGTCGATCCACGTCAAGCTGACGCTGCTCACCTCCGTCATCCTGCTCGTCGCGGGCACCGTGCTCTACATCGTGCTCGAATACGACAATCCCAAGACGTTCGGCCACCTGGATGCCGGCCACACCGTCTTCCAAGCGCTGTTCCTGTCGACGATGACGCGCTCGGGCGGCTTCTCGACCATCCAGATCGACGACCTGCACGGATCGAGCCTGCTCGTCAGCGACATGCTCATGTTCATCGGCGGCGGCTCCGCCTCGACAGCCGGCGGTATCAAGGTCACGACGCTGGCCGTGCTGTTCCTCGCGGCGTTCGCCGAGGCGCGCGGTGTCGAGTCGATGGACGCGTTCCGCCGCCGCATCCCGATCGATGTGCTGCGCCTGTCGGTGGCGGTGGCGCTCTGGGGTGCGACGATCGTCGCGGTCTCGACGATCGTGCTGCTGCAGATTACGAAGGCGCCGCTGGAACACGTGCTGTTCGACGTGATCTCCGCGTTCGCGACCTGCGGTCTCTCGACCGGCCTCACGGAGAAGCTCCCCGACGCCGGCGTCTACGTGATGGCGGCCACGATGTTCTGCGGGCGCGTTGGTACAGTGACTCTCGCCGCGGCGCTGGCTCAGTCCCAGCGCAAGCAGCTGTTCCACAATCCTGAAGAGAGGCCGCTCGTTGGTTGACCGCATCAAGCACAACGCACCCGTGCTGGTGATCGGCCTCGGCCGTTTCGGCGCCGCGACCGCCGGCGAGCTCGACCGGCTCGACCGCGAGGTGCTCGCGATCGACACCGATGGGGCGCTCGTGCAGAAGTGGGCCGACCGCGTGACGCACACCGTGCAGGCGGACGCGCGCTCGATCGAGACCCTGCGCCAGCTCGGCGCGGAGGACTTCTCGGTCGTCGTCGTGGCCGTCGGGTCGTCGATCGAGGCGAGCGTGCTGATCACGGCGAACCTGGTCGACCTCAAGGTGCCGCAGATCTGGGCGAAGGCGATCTCGCAGTCGCACGGCAAGATCCTGGAGCGGATCGGCGCCAACCACGTGATCTATCCGGAGGCGGAGGCGGGCGAGCGCGTCGCGCACCTCGTCTCCGGCCGGATGCTCGACTTCATCGAGTTCGACGACGACTTCGCGCTCGTCAAGATGTACCCGCCGAAGCCGATCCGGGGCATCCGGCTGGCCGACTCGGGAGTGCGCTCGAAGTACCACGTCACCGTCGTCGGCGTGAAGAGCCCCGGCAAGCCCTTCACCTACGCGACGGCCGACACCGTCGTCTCGAACCACGACCTCATCATCGTCTCGGGCACCTCCGGCGACATCGAGCGCTTCGCCGCCCTCGAGTAGCCCCGCCTCGCTCCGCTCCCCCGCAATCGAGTCCGGGAGAAATCAGTCCCCGGACATCACTAGAGCGATTTCGCCCGGACTCGATCCGGCCTGTGGATAACTTTTACGAGGGTCGTTCGGAGTTCGCAATCATGTTGCATGCGAAAAAGTCCTGCACTCCCTCCGAGTCTCGACGGCTGCGGCTTCACCTACGCTGAGGCGCGCGCTGCAGGAGTCGATCGGTCACATCTCTATAGCAAAGCAGTCCAGCGTCCGTTTCACGGTGCGAGAACGGCTGGCGTCAACCTCGCCGACCATGTAGCACTCTGTCGAGCAGCGGCCGCCGTCCTGCCGACGACCACCTACTTCAGCCACGCTTCAGCCGCGGTACTGCACGCCTTCCCGCTCCCGCGTCATGCCGAGCCATCTGATGTCGAAGTGAGCGTATTCGAACCCGCCCGACCTCCGGAGATCGCCGGAATCGCCGCCCACCAACTGACGTCGACCGGCCAGCGCTGGGTCCTGATCAAGGGGCTGAGAGTGATCGGCGCGGAAGACGTGTGGGCGCAGTTGAGCCACCGGCTCTCGATCGACGACCTCGTGGTGGTCGGCGACTTCCTCGTGACCGGAGACCAGCCGTATTCGGGAATTCCGCCATCGTCCACGATCGATCGGATGGCCGCGGCTGTGCGCAGACATGGCCGACGCAGAGGCGTGCGTGATCTGCGGTGCGCTCTTGAGAGGATTCGATACGGATCGATGTCGCCCCAGGAGACCCGCCTCCGGCTCGCACTCATCGACGCGGGGCTTCCCGAGCCGAAGCTGAACATGCGAGTCGTCGATCCCGAAGGACGACTTCTTGCGCTCATCGACCTTGCATACCCCGAACACCGTGTCGCCATCGAATACTTGGGCGACCATCACCGACGGGAAAAGTCGACCTATCGGAACGACATCGCCCGGCGCGAGATGCTGTCGGATCTGGGCTGGTCGGTCATCTTCGTAACAGGTGGCGACCACCTAACGACTGCCGCCCATCGAGTTCGTCGCGCCCTCCTCAGATCGAGTCCGGGAGAAATCGCTCCGAATCCAGTTTGAGTCCTGATTTCTCCCGGACTCGATTGCGGGGGGCTGCGGGGGCGGGGGGGGCTAGGACTGGGCGAGCTCGCGCGCGCGGGCGAGGGCGGCGTCGGTCGCGCGGGCGAAGAGCGCGCCGAGGTCGGCCTGCTCGAGCACGCTGATCGCGCGCTCGGTGGTCCCGCCGGGGCTCGTGACGCGGCGGCGCAGCTCGGCCGGCTCCTCCCCCGACGACACCAGCAGTTCGGATGCGCCCAGGAAGGTCCCGTTGACGAGCTGCCGCGCCTGTTCCGGCGTGAAGCCCTTGCCGACGGCGGCCTCGGTGAGCGCCTCGATCAGGTAGAAGACGTATGCCGGGCCGGACCCGGAGATCGTGCTCAGCGCATCCAGCTGCGATTCGGGAACCTCGACGACCTCGCCGACCGTCTCGAAGAGCGCGCGCACGAGCGCCAGGTCGTCCGGGTCGGTGCGCGTGCCCGGGCTGATCCCGGTGACCGCCTTGCCGACGATGGCGGGGGTGTTCGGCATCGAACGCACCACGGAGACCGTGTCGGGCAGCAGGGACTCGAAGGTCGCGATCGTGACCCCCGCCGCCACGCTCACGATCACGGTGCCCGGCTCGAGCGAGTCCGCGATCTCGCGCAGCAGGTCGGGGACCATCGCGGGCTTCACGGCGACCAGGACGATCCGGGCGCCCTCGACGGCGACGCGGTTCACATCCGGCTTCTCCTCGGTCGCGTACGCCGTCACACCGCGCGTCGACGCGAGCTCTTCGGCGCGGTGCTTCGACCGGTTGGTGACGCGGATGCCGCCCTCCACCGTCACTCCGGGAGCGACCAGGCCGCCCAGGATGGCCCTGCCCATCGACCCGGCGCCCAGAAGCGCGATCGTCGGAAGCGTGACGTTCTTCGTGTCGCTCATGCGGCCATCCTAGGATGAGAGCATGAGCGCATCGGGTGGAACAAAGGCGATCGTCGCGGCCTTCGCTGCCAACCTCGGGATCGCGGTCACGAAGTTCATCGCGTGGGCCTTCTCGGGCTCGTCGTCGATGCTCGCAGAGGGCGTGCACTCGCTCGCCGACTCCGGCAACCAGCTCCTGCTCCTGCTCGGCGGACGCCGGGCCAAGAAGAAGGCCGACAGCGAGCATCCGTTCGGCTACGGGCGCGAGCGCTACGTCTACGCGTTCGTCGTGTCGATCGTCCTGTTCTCGGTCGGTGGCGTGTTCTCGGTCTACGAGGGCATCGAGAAGCTCACGCACCCGCATCCGCTCGAGAACTGGTGGATCCCGATCCTCGTGCTGCTCATCGCGATCGGCCTCGAGTCGTTCTCGCTGCGTACCGCGGTGCGCGAGTCGCGCCCCCACAAGCACGGGATGTCGTGGCCGCAGTTCATCCGCCGCGCCAAGGCTCCCGAGCTTCCCGTGGTCCTGCTCGAGGACGTCGCCGCCCTCACCGGTCTGGTGTTCGCGTTCTTCGGCGTCGGCCTGACGGCCCTCACCCACAACGGCGTCTTCGACGCGATCGGGACCCTGCTCATCGGTGCTCTGCTCATCTCCGTCGCGGTCGTGCTCGGCATCGAGACCAAGAGCCTGCTGGTCGGCGAGGGCGCCAGCGATGCGGATGTCGCCGCCATCGAGCAGGCGATCCTGGCCGGCAACGAGGTCGAGCGCATCATCCACATGAAGACCCTCTACCTCGGCCCGGACGAGCTGCTCGTCGGAGCCAAGCTGGCCGTGTCGGGCGAGTACCGGCTGGCGGAGGTCGCCGCGTCGATCGACGTCGTCGAGCGCCGCATCCGCGACGCCGTCCCGGCCGCCCGCGTGATCTACATCGAGCCGGATGTCTGGATCGACCCGAACGAAAAGCACCCGGCCACCGACGCCATCGTCATCAAGGGTCTGGAGTGACGCGGACGGCGGTCGTCCTGCAGCACGACCCCACGATCCACCTCGGCAACATCGGGCCCGTCCTGCGCGACGCCGGCTACGACCTGCGCATCGTCGACGTCACGACGGAGGACGTCTCCGCCATCGACCCGAACGAGGCCGATCTCGTGGTCGTGCTCGGCGGCGAGATGGGTGCGTACCAGACCGAGGAGTACCCGTTCCTCGCGGCCGAGCAGTCGCTGCTGCGCGCGCGGCTCGACGCGGAGCGGCCGACCCTCGGGGTCTGCCTCGGCGCGCAGCTCATGGCGGGCGCCCTCGGCGAGCGCGTGTACAAGGGCGACTCGATGCAGATCGGTTTCCGGCGGGTCGAACCGACGGAGGCCGGCGCAGCGTCGCCCATCCGGCATTTCGGCGAGGTGCCCGTAGTCGAGTGGCACGGCGACACGTTCGAGCTGCCCGAGCGCGCGACCCTGCTCGCGTCGTCGAGCGATTACTCGAACGAGGCGTTCGCGGTCGGGGACTTCGCGCTGGCGGTGCAGTTCCATCCGGAGGTGACCGACGAGATGCACGAGCGCTGGGTCAGCGACGGCTACAACGAGCTCGACGAGCACGCCCTCGATCCGGATGCCCTGCGAGAGGATCGCGCGGCGTATTCGAGCGGCATGCAGGAGGCCTCCCGTCGCGCGTTCTCGGAGTGGCTCTCGCAGCTGCCGGCCTGAGCGCACGTCCCGTCGAGCCCCCACACCGTCGAGCCTGCACGCAATCGAGTCCGAACTTCTTGCGCCCAATCGCGGCGTGTCGCTGCAACAAGTTCGGACTCGATTTCGTGTGACGCGAGGACGGGACGCGGACGGGACGCGGGCGCGGCGCCGCTCAGCGCTTGGCGCGGAAGAAGTCGAGCAGCAGCTCGGCGCAGTCCTCGGCGCGCACGCCGGCGAACACCTCGACCCGGTGGTTGAGCCGCTGGTCGCGCAGAACGTCGTAGACCGAACCGGCCGCTCCGGCCTTCTCGTCCCACGCCCCGAACACCACCCGCGGCACCCGCGCCGCCAGGATCGCGCCCGCGCACATCACGCACGGCTCGAGCGTGACGACGAGTGTGCATCCCTCGAGGTGCCAGTCGTCGCGGGCCGCCGCCGCCTCGCGCAGCGCCAGCACCTCCGCATGCGCGGTTGGATCGTGCCGCAGTTCGCGCTCGTTGCGCCCCGTTCCGATGACGGCGCCGTTTTCGTCGAGCACGAGTGCGGCCACCGGCACGTCGCCGGTCCCGAACGCGAGACGTGCGTCGACGATGGCGCGCAGCATCCACTCGTCGTACGCAGCGGGTACGGGCAAACTCACGTCGGGCTCCCGGGGAGATGTTGGATACCCTTGAGCCTATGCGCGTTCACGTTGCCGACCATCCCCTCATCACCCACAAGCTGACGGTGCTGCGCAACAAGGAGACCTCGTCTCCCACGTTCCGCGCCCTCACGGAGGAGCTGGTCACCCTCCTCGCCTACGAGGCGACCCGCGCGGTGCGGGTGGAACCGCAGGAGATCGAGACGCCCGTCACGACGACGGTCGGCGTGCGACTGAGCGAACCGCGGCCACTGGTGGTCCCCATCCTGCGCGCCGGGCTCGGGATGCTCGAGGGCATGGTCAAGCTCATGCCCACCGCCGAGGTCGGCTTCCTGGGCATGGTCCGCAACGAGGAGACCCTCGAGCCGACCACCTACGCCGAACGCCTCCCCGACGACCTCTCGCACCGTCAGTGCTTCGTGCTCGACCCGATGCTCGCCACCGGCGGCTCTCTCGGTGCCGCGATCGACTTCCTCTTCAAGCGCGGCGCCGTCGACGTCACCGCGATCTGCATCCTCGCGGCTCCCGAGGGCATCGCCGCCCTCGAGAAGGCCACCGAGGGTCGCGACGTCACGATCGTGCTCGGCGCCCTCGACGAGCGCCTGAACGAGAACGGGTACATCGTGCCGGGTCTCGGTGACGCGGGCGACCGCCTCTACGGCACGGTCTGACGCTGCCGGGCACCGCATTCCCCGGGCATCCCGCGCCTGGGAGCGCGCCCGAAACATTACGTAATGATTTGACACCGCACGTCACCGTTCGCTTTACTTGCCAACATGACTGACAACTCGCGTACCCTGACCTCCTTCGAGGCCCCTGGGGATGCCGGCATGATGATGCCCGGCCGCGACTCGGTCATGTGTTGCCGAATGTGTCGCTAATCTGACGACCCTTCGCCGAGTCACCAGGCCCCCGACCCACTGAGTCGGGCGAGGCCACTGGCTCCCCGGATGCGCCACACTCACGCATCCGATCATCGGCCGATCTGAGGCCCAACACAGAACACGCGAATCCTCGCAACCCGTCACCTCTTGAACCGGATGTACCGGTCCTCACGGGAACGCCGAAACGGCGGCAGCGGATTCCACGCATCATCACAAAGGACTTCATCCCATGTCTCTGGCAACCATCGACACCACTTTCGCCCCCGCTCCCGCCCGCCGCCTCTCCGCCGCCCCGGCCGTTCCCGCCGCGGCGCCGGCCCCGGCCGCTCCCGCCGTCCAGATCCGCGCCGTACCGAACGGCACCGAGGCCCGCGGCTTCGTGCTCTACGTCGGAATCGACGAGGCGAAGGCCGCCGCGTCCGGCACCGACCTCGGCCGCATCGTCGAGGCGCTCAAGCGCCTCACCGCCGAGATCGCCCCGTCGGCAGAGACCTACGCCGCCGTCGCCCTGGCTCCGGAGGGAGCCGGCGGACGCGACGTCGACGTCGTGCGCCTCGCCCTGCAGGATCCGGCCGCGATCGCGAAGCACCGCCACGCCGGCACGGTCGACGAGGACGAGGACCGCGCATCCGGTGGCGTCGTCGTGGACATCTCCCGCAAGCGCCTGATCCTCGACAACCAGACCGCCGCGCTCACCTACAAGGAGTTCGAGCTGCTGCAGTACCTCGTTCTGCGCGAGGGACGCACCATCGAGCGCGCCGAGCTCATCTCGTCGCTGTGGGGCGCGGCCGACGACGAGGCGCCGAACGAGCGCACGATCGACGTGCACGTGCGCCGCCTGCGCGCCAAGCTCGGCCGGTACGAAGACATCGTGCGCACTGTCCGCGGAGTCGGCTACCGCTTCGACCGTCACGCCGACGTGTCGATCCGCCACGCCAGCGCCCCCTCGCCCGACCTGTTCTAAGCCGGGGCCCCGCCGCGCGCCACCCCCACGCGGCCGCATCCGGCCACATCCGTTGAGGGGCGGCAAACGCATCCAAGACCGCCGTGTTGGATGCGTTCGCCGCCCCTCAACGAAATCCCCTCGACGGAACCCGCGCAACAAACCCGACGGTCAGGCCGAGCGCTGGTACGACCGGAACGCGGAGGTCGCCCAGGCGGCCATGACCACGGTCAGCGCCGCCAGGAGTGCGACGTGCCCCCACAGCGAACCCCAGTCCGGGTTCGCGCTCAGCGCCTGACGGCCGACGATCACCGCCCACTCGAACGGGTTGTACGCGGCGACGTTCTGCACCCACTCCGGCGAGAGCTTCGTGTTCATGATCGCCGAGCTCAGGAACATCAGCGGCAGCGTGATGATCTGCGAGATGCCGATCAGTGCCGTCTGGTCGCGGGCGAGCAGCGCCACCGCGTTCGACAGCGAGCAGAACACCGCGGTGAGCAGCACCACGCCGAGCAGCAGCAACAGGATGCCCGTGAAGCCGCCCTCGAAGCGGGCGCCCGCCCAGAAGGCGATTCCGACGACCACGAGCGACTGCACGATCGCCAGGAGCGACTGGTACACGAGCGTCGACACGATCAACGCGCCCCGGTTCGTCGGCGACGTGAGGAAGCGGTCCATCACCCCGCGCTGCATGTCCTGGATGTACACCGTGCCCGACCAGGCGCTGCCGAACAGGGCCATCATCATCACGATGCCGGGCGTGAGGAACTCGAGGTAGCTCTGGCCGTTGCCGAAGCCGGGGATCTCGACGACCGACTTGAACAGCTGCCCGAACAGCAGCAGCCAGATGATCGGCTGGATGAGGTTCATCACCAGGAACGCCGGCATGCGCCATGCGGCGCGCAACTGACGCCCGGTCAGGATGGCCGTGTGGGTGAAGAAGGTCGGTGATGCGGTGGTGCGGCCGGGTCGGCCGGCGGCGATGGTTGTCATGATGCGTTCTCCACGGCGAAGTTCTCTTGTGCTTTGGTGAGGGTGCGGCCGGTGTGCCGCAGGTAGACGTCGTCGAGACTGGGACGCGCGACGGTGGCCGATGCCACCGTGACCGACGCGGCCTCGAGCGCGGCGAGCGCGAGCGGGAGTGTCGCCGCCCCGTTGTCGGAGCGGGCGCGCAGTGTGCGGCCGTCCCCGCCGACCTCTCGGAGCTGGTCGACACGCTGCAGCGCGGCGAGCGCGGCGAACGGGTCGCCGTCGGCGGTCAGTTCGACGATCACCGCGTCACCGCGCAGATCGTTCTTCAGCTCCTCCGGCGTTCCGCCCGCCACGACCGTTCCGTGGTCGACGATCGCGAGGCGCGATGCCAGCCGGTCCGCCTCCTCCAGGTAGTGCGTCGTGAGCAGAACGGTCATGTTCTCGTGCTTCGTCATCCGCTCGATCTCGGCCCACAGCTCTGCGCGGGCCTCCGGGTCGAGGCCGGTCGTCGGCTCGTCGAGGAACAGCACCTCGGGGTGGTGCATCAGGCCGATCGCTACGTCGAGCTTGCGCGCCATGCCGCCGGAGTAGCCCTTCACCTGGCGCTTCGCGTGCTCGGTGAGCCCGAACCGGTCGAGCAACTCGGATGCCCGCGCGTGCGCACCCCGTGCGCTGAGGCCTTGCAGGCGTCCGGCGAGCACCAGGTTCTCGACGCCGGTGTCCATCGGATCCGCCACGGACTTCTGGGCGACGAATCCGATCGCGCGCCGCACGCGGGCCGGATGCTTTCCCACGTCGATCCCGGCGACGAACGCTCGCCCGGAGTCGGCGCGGGCGAGGGACGAGAGGATCTTGATGGTGGTCGACTTGCCCGCGCCGTTGGGGCCGAGCAGTCCGAAGACCGTTCCGGCCTCGGCGTCGAAGCTGAGGCCGTCGAGGGCGCGCACGGGGGTCTTGCCCCGGCCCGCCCGGTAGGTCTTGACGAGGTCGTCGGCGATCAGCGCCGACGGTAATGCAGTAGCCACGGTGGCTTCCTTTCCATTGGAGAGCCGTCCGTGCGAGCCTGCGCAGTACGATGTGAATGGACCCTCGGTGACTGTTGACGCAGGTTCCTCACGGAACGACTGGGGTTTGGATGGCCGGAGAGTTGCCGCTCTCCGGCCATCACCTTTTGTGGTGCGGTTCGTTTCAGCCCAGCAGGTCGGCCACCTCCTGACCGAAGTCGCCAGCCGAGATCCTCTGCTGGATCTCGACCATGCTGAGTCCTTGGGTCAGAAGGGCGTGCAGCCCCTCCCACATCTCGATCCCGCCGATGTCGCGGGCAGCGATGCGCTCTGCCAGCCCGGCGAGGAACGCGCGCTCTGCGACGAGCATCGCCTGCTTGTAGTGGAACTCGATCATGAAGAGCTCGGGCAGCCGGCCGACCAGTTCGGCCGCTCCCTTCTCGCGCTCCGCGATCTCGGCGTCGAGGCGCTCGAGCCGGCTCCTCAGGAGGTCGACGACGACCTCCGGGGCCAGCATCGGCAGCAGGGAGAGGCCCGTCTCGATCGCCGGGTACTCCTTGACCGGGGTGTCGATGAGCTCGCGCAGCCAGTCGTCGGCCTCGCGCCGACCGGCGTCCGTGATCTCGTACACGATGCGCTCCGGGCGGTTGCCCTCGCGCTCGGTCTGGGCGACGGCGATGAGACCGTGCTTCTCGAGCGACTTGATCACGGCGTACAGCGAGCCGAAGTTCAGGCGGATGCTGTCTTCTTTTCCGCGTTCGCGCATCGAGGTCGTCATCTCGTACGGGTACATCGGTCGCTCCCACAGGCACGACAGCACGGCCAGTGCCAGTGGGTTTCCCACCGGCCGCTTGCTCGCATCACGCAGCACCACGATCACTCACCTCCGAATACTTTAGTCAGAGTATTCGATTCAGAGTGATCGCGTCAAGCGGTGCGTGCATCCCGGTCGGCTGGTCAGCTGCCGCCCGGGATGCAGCCGCTACTCCAGTCCCAGCACCGCGGCGACGCCGAGCTCGGCGAGGCGCGAGGGATCGGCCAGCACCTCGAGCCCCACGATGCGGCCGTCGGCGAGGTCGAACGCCATGATCGACACGACGCGGTCCCCCAGCACCGCGGCGACTCCCGGGAGTCCCCCGATCAGCACGGGGACGGAGTGCGCCGCGAGTCGTCCGGAGAGCACGGCCTGACCTGCGATCGCCGCGGCGCCGGAGACCAGCTGTGTGCTCGTTCCGTAGTCGGCGCGCAGCACCGCGCCGTCGTCGAGCAACGAGAGCAACGCGGTCACGTCGCCCCGTTGGGCCGCCTGCAGCCACGCATCGATCAGGGTCCTGGCGCGCCGCGGATCCGGGCGGGCGGGGTCGCTCGCGTCGCGAACCCGGCGACGGGCACGGGATGCGAGCTGCCGCACGGCCTCCGGGGAGCGGTCGAGGGCATCCGCCACCTCGTCGAACGGGCGCCCGAAGACGTCGTGCAGCACGAACGCGACCCGCTCCGCCGGGCTCAAGGTCTCGAGCACCACCAGGAGCGCGGCCGTGACCTGATCGCCGCGTTCCGCCTCGGCGGCCGGGTCCCCGATCGGCGAGGACGGGTCGTCGGGCCACTGCTCCACCTCCCACGACCGCTCGCGGGTGCGGCGTGGAGCGCGCAGGATGTCGAGACTCACGCGCGAGACCACGGTGGTCAGCCACGCGTCGAGGTTCTCGATCTGCGAGACGTCGGAGCGGCTCAGCCGGAGCCAGCTCTCCTGCACCGCATCCTCCGCGTCGGCGCGCGATGAGAGCAGCCGCGTGGAGATGCCGAGCAACCGCGGCCTCGCCGTCTCGAATCGTTTCGCGAGAATCTTCTGATCCACCAGTCACATCCTCCGGAGTCCGTTCGTCACTCTATCGACGGGGCAGCACGCCCCGACGTGACACGGACCGACAGGAGTCGAATCATGAACGCACCGATCCTCGTGACGGGCGGCACCGGAACCATCGGGCGCCGCGTCGTCCCCCTGCTGACCGCCGTCGGACGGGAGGTGCGCATCCTGAGTCGTCACCCCGAGCAGGATGCGCCCGGCATCCGGCACGTCGGCGGCGACACGGTGGCGGGCACCGGGCTCGCGGATGCCCTCAGCGGCGTGCGCACGGTGCTGCACCTTGCGGGCGGTGCCAAGGGGGACGACGTCGCGGCACGGAACCTCGCGGCCGCAGCGCTGTCTGCGGGCGTCGAGCACCTCATCCTGATCTCGGTGGTCGGTGCCGACCGGATGCCGATCGGCTACTTCCGCGCGAAGGCGGAGGCCGAGCGGACCATCGTCGAGTCGGGCGTTCCCTGGACCGTGCTGCGTGCGGCTCAGCTGCACGAGTTCGTGCTGCCGATCGTCCGCGGTCTCGCGCGACTGCCGATCACGCCCGTGCCGACGGGCCTGCGGTTCGAGCCCGTCCACGTGGACGAGGTCGCGGCCCGCCTGGCGGCGGTCGCGCTCGGGACACCTGCAGGTCGGGCGCCGGACATTGCGGGCCCGGAGGTGCTCGGCGTGGCCGAACTCGTGGCGGCGTATACGGAATTGCTGGGCACGAGACGAGCGCGACGCCCGCATCTTCCTGTGCGGCTGCCGGGAGCCGTCGGGCGTGCGTACCGCGCCGGCGACAACCTTGCGGGCGGATCCGCGATCCGGGGCGAGCGGGGATGGGCGGAGTTCCTCGCGGAGCAGGCGGCGATCGGCACCCCCCGGACGGGGCCCATCGAGAACCCGAAGCCGCGCATAGAAAACTCGCAGCAAAAATAACGAACAGGTAACTAGCGGCCGTTACCTCTTCGTTATATAGTTCAAGAGCGTTAGTTGTTTGCTGTGGCAGCCAACGCGGAATGTGATTGCAGGACACTCTTGGTGCAAGGGAGAGGGCCGGCCGCTAGCCTCTGCGGCCGGCCCTCAATCTGTTAAGCGGCACCCCGTTCGCGTCACTCGCCGGGGAGGCCCGGGCGGAACGGGGACCTCCGCACGCACGCAGATCCGGCACCCGGTGCCCGGCGATCCGTGGCAGCACCGATGCCGGTGTCACCGGGTAGTGGGATGATGCGAATGCATCGAGAGACGGATCAGGCACCGAGGAGGCACGGATGCGCACAGAGGAACGCGTGAGAGCACGGCCGAACGCCGTGACCGCATGGGAAGCGCTCTTCCGGGCTCAGGTCGCGGTAATGCGCACGCTCGCCGCCGAGTTCCCCACCAAAGACATCTCGTTCAACGAGTACGACGTGCTCTTCAACCTGTCGCGTCAGCCCAACCGCGAGCTCCGTCTTCGTGATCTCAACAAGCACGTTCTGCTCACGCAGCCCAGCGTCAGCAGGCTCGTCGACCGGCTCACCGCCCGCGGCCTGCTCGCCAAATGCCCTGAGCCCTCGGATGCGCGCGGCACCGTCATCCGGTTGACGGACGACGGGTTCGACATGTTCCGCAGGGTCGCCGTCGAGCACATGAAGACCATCACCGAACGCGTCGGCGGCAAGCTCGACCCGGACGAACTCGAGCAGCTGGCACGCCTGTGCAACAAGCTCCGCGCCGGCGCGTGAGATCGGCTTCTGCACAGCGTCGATCGTCGTCCGATCATCCACAAGCTGATCGAAGCCCGGGCGTCCTGCTACGTTCGCCGCGTATCATGACGCCATGAAATCTTCGGGACGCAGAGGCTGGGCGTGGGCGCCTGCGCTCATCGGATTCGTTGCTCTGAGTACCGTGGCGGGAGTGCTGGCAGCGGCAGCGGTCACCCCTGCGGTCGCCCTGACGGGATCGGCAGCCGACTCCACGATCGGTGTCTTCGACGGGTTGCCCGAGTACATCAAGGTCGAGCCGCTGGCCCAGGCCTCCACGATGTACGCCAACCTGAACGGCAAGCCGGTCGCGATCGCGTCGTTCTACTCGCAGAACCGCATCGAGGTCGGCTGGGACGACATCTCCCAGAACCTCAAAGACGCGGCCGTCGCCACGGAGGACCCGCGGTTCTACGAGCACGGTGGCGTCGACGTCACGGGAACTCTGCGCGGAGCCGTACTGACGGCCCTTCACAAAGACGTGCAGGGCGGATCGTCGATCACCCAGCAGTACGTCAAGAACATCCTGGTGCAGCGCTGCGAGAACAAGCAGCCCGACGTCACCGCCACGGCCGCTGTGCAGAAGAAGCAGCTCGCCGTGTACGAGGCCTGCTACAACGACGCCACCGAGGTCGACCCCGTGCGCAAGCTCAAGGAGATGCGTTACGCGATCGGGCTCGAGAAGAGCTACACCAAGAACCAGATCCTGCAGAGCTATCTGAACATCGCGTTGTTCGGCGGACGCGTCTACGGGGTGCAGTCGGCGGCCGAGTACTACTTCGGCGTTTCTGCGAAAGCTCTCAGCATCCCGCAGGCTGCGACGCTCGTCGCGATCCTGAACAACCCCGACAACCTGCGCATCGACCGCCCCGCCGACAAGGCGAACGGCCAGGCCAATGGATACAAGGCCACCCTCGATCGACGCAACTACGTGATCGACCGCATGGCGGCCAACGGCAAGATCACCACAGAGGAACGCGACGCCGCGAAGGCCACCAAGATCGTCCCCAAGATCACGCCTGTGCAGAACGGCTGCATGACGGCCCAGAAGTACCACGCGGCCTTCTTCTGCGACTACGTCGAACGCACCATAGAGCAGAGCTCGATCTTCGGCGCGAACGAGGATGCCCGCACCAGCTTCCTCAACCGGGGCGGCCTGAAGATCTACACCACGCTGAACCTCAACCTGCAGGGCACCGCGCAGTCCGCGCTGAGCGCCTACATCCCCGCACAAGACCCCAACCTCAACCTGGGCGCGTCCAACGTGTCGGTCGAGGTCGGCACGGGGCGCATCGTCACCATGGTGCAGAACCGTCCGTACGACAACACGGCTGCACCGGCGCCGGGAACCACCGCGGTCAACTACAACACCGACTACAACTACGGCGGATCGCAGGGCTTCCAGACGGGTTCGTCGTATAAGGCGTTCGACCTGCTCGAATGGCTGCAGGAGGGCCACTCGCTCTACGAGAGCGTCGACGGCTCCAAGCACCTCTTCCCGCAGTCGCAGTTCCACTCCAGCGCGCCCTGTGCCGATATCGGCGGCGCGCCCTGGCCGGTCGCCAACGACGAGGGCGAGTCCGTATCGAGTACGACCGTCATGAATGCGACGGCCGCCTCGATCAACTCGATTTTCGCCATGATGGCCACCAAGCTCGACCTGTGCGGCATCAAGGAGCGTGCGCAGGATCTGCTCGTCCACGGAGCCGATGAGCAGGCCAACCGCTACATGGCCAACCCCTCGTCGGTGCTGGGCACGAACTACATCGCCCCGATCACCATGGCCACTGCGTACGCGGGCATCGCGAACAAGGGCGTCGCCTGCTCGCCGGTCGCGATCGACCGCGTCGTGAACGCCGACGGCACTCCCCACGCCGTCCCCAAGACCGGATGCTCCAAGACGCCGATCGATCCCAAGGTCGCGGCCGCCGCGATCTTCGCCCTCCAGGGAGTACTCACGAACGGAACGGCCACCTCGGCCAAGCCGGACGACGGCGTCCCGATCTTCGGCAAGACCGGCACCACCGACGACTCGCTCGAGAACTGGCTGGTGACCTCGACGACGAAGGTGGCGCAGGCGACCTGGGTCGGCAACGTCTCCGGCGCGGTCCCGCTGCGCAGCCAGACGTTCCAGGGCATCGGAGGCGGCAACGTCAAGTTCTCGATCGTGAAGCCCATCGCGACCGCGCTCAACGCGGTCTACGGTGGTGGCTCGTTCCCGGCCGTCGACAGCAAGTACCTGTACCGCCCGGCACCGCCCAAGGTCACGAAGCCGACGAATCCGACGGCGCCGACCGCGCCGAAACCGGGCGCCGGCAACGGTGGCAACGGTGGCGGCAACCAGGGCAACCCTCCTGGCAAGAAGCCGTAGTCGCTGCCGGCACGAGAGCTGCACGGCACCTTCATCGCGGAAGGTCTCTCGCCTATTGTGGTGAGGTGGGACGCATACCTGATCCGAACCGCAAACCCGAGTTGCTCGGCCGCATCATGGAACATGTCGCGACGGAGCCCCTGTCACGCATGACCTTCCGCAGTCTGGCGAGTGCGCTCGGCGTCAGCACCTACTCGTTCGTTTATCACTTCGGCTCCCGCCAGGAGATGATCGACGCCATCCTCGAAGAGGGCGTGCGACAGCACGGCGAGACGATCACGGGCGTCGACGTCGCCGCATTCGACCAGGAGCAGTTCGCCGCCTGGTACGCCGAGGCGTTCCGGCATTCCCTGCGCGACGCCAATCGCACAGGGCTGCGCCTGCAGTTCGAGGCCGGCGCGCTGGAACCGATCGACCCCGACATCGGCAAGCGCATCACCACCTCGTTCGCGGAGTGGCTCGACACCGTCGACCGCTGGTTGCAGCGGCACGGCGTCGACCCGGCGCGGTCTCGCGTGCTGGCGACCTGGCTCACCGACACCGTCTCCGGGCTGCACTTCGGGTACCTGATCACCGGCGATCACGCGCGCACCGTCGCCGCCTTCGACGTGTTCATCGACGCCTTCGTGCGCGAGGCCTTCGCCGACTGAGTCAGCGGCCGCGTGCGGCTGCACGCCGCGCCGTCAGCGGCGTTCGCACACCGCCTTCACGCCCTCGAGCATCTGCGCCCAGTTCGCGCGCGAGTGCTTCGCCGCCTCCAGCGTCGGATTGTTGTCCTGGTCCAACGTGATGTGCGTACCCTTCGACGTCTCATCGAGCTCGAATCGGAGTGTGTGATAGTTCTCGGGCACATCCGGCTCACCGCTCATCGGGCTGAAGTGCGTGAGCACGATCCGCGAGGGCTCCTGCAGTTCGATGACCACCCCGTGATCCTCGAACGCCGTGCCCTGCCACTCCCCGCGCCACACGATGCGGCTTCCGATACGCCAGTCGGAGACGATCTCGGCGCCGAACATGATCTCCGGATGCGAGCCATTGCTGGTCAGCACCCGCCACACCTTCGCGCGGGGCGCCAGCACATCCGTCTCGGCCCGCGCAACATAGCTGCTCATCGTGCGATCTCCTCACCGCCCCGGCACCGACCATCGCCGTGCGCACAATGAGACCACCGCGCGCGACGTTCGGCAAGGGGCAGGTGGAGCACCGCGCGCGCCGGGCGGCCTCGTCAGTCGGTGCGCACGAGCACGAGCGCCTGCCACGGGGCGAGCCGCCCGTCGGCCGCGCGGGAGCCGTCCGGCAGATTCCCGAGCACGAACTCGGCCTCGCTCCAGCTCCCGGGATCCGGCCGCACGTCAACCGCCGGCGCAGAGGCGCCCGCCAGCGCATCCGGCTCGTACTCAGCGACCTCGCCCGTGAGATTCACGAGCACGAGCATCCGGCGGCCTTCGAGCGTGCGCGTGTACGCGAAGATCTGCGGGTGCTCGGCCAGCACCAGCTCGAACGATCCACGTGCGACCACGTTCTCGCGGTGCCGCAGGTCGATGAGCTGCCGGTAGTACGCGAACACGGAGTTCGGATCGTCGCGCTCGGCTGCAGCGTTGATGCGCGTGTAGTTCGGGTTGGCTTCGATCCACGGGGTCGCGGCGCTGAAGCCGGCGTTCGGGGCCGACGACCACTGCACCGGCGTGCGGGCGTTGTCGCGGCTGGTGCGGCGGAGCGCCGCCAGAACATCGGCGGGCGACGCCCCGAGAACGTCGACGGCCTCGGCGTAGTAGTTCAGCGACTCGATGTCGCGGAAGTCCTCGATGCCCTGGAACGGCACGTTGGTCATCCCGAGTTCCTCGCCCTGGTACACGTACGGCGTCCCCCGCTGCAGGTGCAGCACCGTCGCGAGCGCCGTCGCCGACTCGCGCCAGTAGACCGTGTCGTCGCCGAACCGGCTGACCACCCGGGGCTGGTCGTGGTTGTTCCAGTAGAGGCTGTTCCAGCCGGCGTCGGCGAGGCCGCGCTGCCACTTGCCGAAGGACTCCTTGAGGTCGAGCACCGTGGCGTCGCGGTGGTCCCACTTGCCGCCGGGGCCGTGGTCGAGGTCGACGTGCTCGAATTGGAACACCATGTCGAGCTCGTCCCGAGCCGGATCGGTGAACAGCTGCGCCTCGTCGATCGTGACTCCGGGCATCTCGCCGACGGTGAGGTAGCGGTCCTCGCGCCCGGCGAACACGCGCTCGTGCATCTCGTGCAGGAACTCGTGGATGCGCGGACCCTGCCCGTAGTACGGGTAACCGTCGCCGTACAGGGCCCCAGGAGCCACGACACCGTCGGGCAGGCTGGTGACCTTGGAGATGAGGTTGATGACATCCATCCGGAAGCCGTCGACCCCACGGTCCAGCCACCAGTTCATCATCGCGTAGACGGCGTCGCGCACCTCCGGGTTCTCCCAGTTGAGGTCGGGCTGCTTGCGCGAGAAGAGGTGCAGGTAGTACTCGCCGCTGGCCGGGTCGAGCTGCCAGGCCGAGCCGGAGAAGAACGACGCCCAGTTGTTCGGCTCGGCGCTGTGCTCCCCCGGCGTCTTGCCGTCGCGCGGCGGGCGCCACCAGTACCAGTCGCGTTTGGGGCTGTCGGGAGACGAGGCCGACTCCACGAACCACGGATGCTCGTCGGAGGTGTGGTTCACGACGAGATCCATCACGAGCTTGATGCCGCGCTCGTGCAGTCCCGCGAGCAGCTCGTCGAAGTCCTCGAACGTGCCGAACAGCGGGTCGATCGCCTGGTAGTCGCTGATGTCGTAGCCGTTGTCGTCGTGCGGGCTCGCGTAGATCGGCGAGAGCCACAGCACGTCGACGCCGAGAGCGACGAGGTGGTCGAGGTGGTCGATGACTCCGCGGAGGTCGCCGATCCCGTCGCCGTTCGAGTCGGCGAAGCTGCGCGGATAGATCTGATAGACGACGGCTGACTGCCACCACTTGTCGGTCATCCACTCACCATACGGAAGATGCCCGAGAATGCTTAATGTCTTCCACTCGTTCGCGTCGAAACGGTCATCACATGCGTATGGTCTCCGCGCTCGCTCCGGCTGCTCTGCGCGCCGCCCTCAGCGTGGGTGCCGCCGCGGCCGCCTGCGCCACCATGTGGTGGATCGCCGTGTGGGTCGGCGCCGGTTCATCGACGGCGGTGCTCGCGACCGTGATCGCGTTGACCCTGTCGCGGCGCACCTTCGGCTCCCGCGGCGAGTTCGCAAGGTCGTCGGCCGTGCTTCCCGCTGTCGGGCTGGTCGCCGCGGGCGTCGGCTGGCTGCTGGTCGCCGTTCCCGTCGCGGGTGCGGTCGCGTTCGTGCTCGGGATGTCCATCCCGATCTGGATGCGGCGCTTCGGCGAGCGCGCATCGCGCCTCGGAACGCTGATCACGCTCCCCTTCGTCGCCATGCTGGTGGCGCCGGGAGCGGCGCCGAAGACAGGGTACCCGTGGCTCGATCTGGCGCTGCTGGTCGCGGCGTCGGTCGTCGCCATCGCTTGGGTCGCGCTCTCCCGCGAACTCGGGATGGTGCCCGGTGTCGTGAGTGCCGCATCCGCGTCGGCGCCACCAGCGCGGGCCGAGGGACTGCAGAAGGCTGAGCGAGCCCGGCCGGCCGACGGGTCCGTGCGCACCCCGCTTCGCGCCAGCACCCGGATGGCCCTGCAGATGGCGGCGGCCCTGACGGCCGCCTTCGTCGTCGGATGGCTCGCCTTCCCCGAGCACGCGATGTGGACCGTGCTGACCGCGTTCATCGTGTGCTCCGGCAACCGTGGGCGCGGCGACGTCGTCTACAAGAGCGGACTGAGGGTCGCGGGCGCGCTCGCTGGGACCGTCGTCGCGGTGGCCCTCTCGTTCGTGGTCGAGCCGACGGGCTTCGGTGCGGTCGTCGTGATCTTCGCCGCCCTGTTCGTCGGATCGTGGCTGCGCGACGTCAGCTACGCCTTCTGGGCGCTGACGATCACACTGGTGCTCACCCTGCTGCAGGGAGTCCTCGGTACCACCCCGGCGGCCCCGGCGTCGCTCGGCTGGATGCTCGCCGAACGGATGCTCGCGATCGTGGTCGGCGCACTGATCGGCATCGCAGCGAGCTGGTTCATCCTGCCCGTGCGGAGCTCCGACGTCGTGCGCCGCCGTCTCGCCGACGCGCTGCTCGCCCTCACGGGGGTACTCGCCCCGTCCTCCGACGATCCGGATGCCCCCAGCCGCGCCGAGCGGATCGCCGCCTTCCGCGCCGCGATCGACCGGCTCGAGCAGCTGGCGCCGACGCAGAGCGCGCACCGGATGCTCCGGAGGGGCGTCGGGCGTGCGACCGCTCACCCGTCCGGGCCTGCACATCCGATCGACTGCATCCGGGTCGCCGCCTCGCTGCCCGCGGCGCTGGACTCCCCCGCCCCGCGCTCGCGCGCGGATGTCGGCGCCGCCTTGCGCGACGCACGCCGCTCTCTCGCCGCACCCGCCGACTTCGACCGCATCCACACGGCTCTCGTCGCCCTCCGCGCGCAACTCGATCCGCCCTCGCCACTGCCGGGCGGGAACGGGGCCGGTAGCCTGTGAGCATGCTCACGCCGCCCACGACACCCAAGCGACCGACCGAACGCGTCCACCACGGCGACGTGTACATCGACGACTACGAGTGGCTGCGCGAGAAGGACGATCCGACGGTCACCGCCCACCTGCACGAGGAGAACGCGTACACCAACGCGCGCACCGATCACCTGTCCCTGCTGCGGGAGCAGATCTTCGAAGAGGTCAAGGACCGCACCCGGGAGACCGACCTGAGCGTGCCCACCCGCGAGGGCGACTGGTGGTATTACACCCGCACGGTCGAGGGGAAGCAGTACGGCGTGCATTGCCGCGCCCCGATCGCCGACCCCGACGACTGGGAGCCGCCGGCGCTCGACGAGGACGCGCAGCGCAACGGGCTCCCCGGCGAGCAGATCCTGCTCGACGACAACGTCGAGGCGAAGGGCCACGACTTCTACTCGCTCGGCAGCTTCGACGTGAGCGCGGACGGCACCCGCCTGCTCTGGGCGGTCGACACCGAGGGCGACGAGCGCTACACGATCCGCATCCGCTCCCTCGTCGACGACGGCGTGGAGTTCCCCGACGAGATCACGGGCACCAGCGCCGGTGCCCTCTTCGACCAGACCGGAGCTTTCGTGTTCTACACGACGGTGGACGACGCGTGGCGCCCGGACACCGTGTGGCGGCATCCGGTGGGCGTCGGCCCGGCGAACGGCGACGACGCCTCCACGGACACGCTCGTCTTCCACGAACCCGATGAGCGGTACTTCGTCGGCGTCGGCCTCACCCGCAGCCGCCGGTTCCTGATGATCGAGGCGGGCTCCAACATCACGAGCGAGACCTGGCTGCTCTCGTCGGACGACCCGACCGGCGACTTCACCGTCGTCTGGCCGCGGGTGGACGGCGTCGAGTACGAGGTCGAGCACGCCGTCGTCGACGGCCGCGACCGTCTGCTCATCGTGCACAACGCCGACGCGATCAACTTCGAGCTCATCAGCGTCGCCGCCGAAGACCCGCAGGGCCATCGGCGCGTCCTGCTCCCTCACAACCCGGCCGTGCGGCTCGAGAGCGTCGACGCGTTCCGCGACTTCGTCGCCGTCGAGTACCGCCGCGAGGGCCTCACCCGCATCGCCGTCGCCTGCCTCCCCGAGAACGGTTCGGACGACGACACCCTGCACGAGCTGCACTTCGACGAGGAGGTCTTCACCGTCGGCGCCGGCGGCAACCCGGAGTGGACGCAGCCGACGCTGCGGCTCGGCTACGGCAGCTTCGTGACCCCTTCGACCGTCTACGACTACGACGTGCGCACCCGCGAGCTCCGCAAGCGGAAGCAGCAGGCCGTGCTGGGCGACTTCGATCCCAGCCTGTTTGAGCAGAAGCGCGAATGGGCGACGGCCAAGGACGGGACGCGCATCCCGATCTCGCTCGTCTACCGCCGCGACCTCGTGACCCCCGGCGAGCCGGCGCCGCTCGTGCTCTACGGGTACGGCTCGTACGAGGCGAGCATGGACCCGTCGTTCGGCATCCCGCGCCTCAGCCTGCTCGACCGCGGCATCGTCTTCGCCATCGCCCACGTGCGCGGCGGCGGCGAGCTCGGCCGGCTCTGGTACGAGAACGGCAAGAAGCTGCACAAGAAGAACACGTTCACCGACTTCGTCGAGAGCGCCCGCCATCTGATCGACACCGGATGGACGGCCCCCGACCGCCTCGCCGCCCAGGGCGGGAGCGCCGGCGGCCTCCTGATGGGCGCCGTCGCGAACCTCGCGCCGCGCTACTTCTCGGGAATCCTGGCCGAGGTTCCGTTCGTCGACCCTCTGACGAGCATCCTGGACCCGTCGCTGCCGCTGACGGTGACCGAGTGGGACGAGTGGGGCGACCCGCTGCACGACGCCGAGGTCTACGCGTACATGAAGTCGTACTCGCCGCTCGAGAACGTGCACCAGACGCACTACCCGCGCATCCTGGCGGTCACCAGCCTCAACGACACCCGCGTGCTCTACGTCGAGCCGGCGAAGTGGGTGGCGCGGCTGCGCGAGGTCGGGGCGGATGCGCTGCTGAAGATCGAGATGGCGGCCGGGCACGGCGGCGTCTCCGGTCGCTACTCCGCGTGGCGCGAGCGCGCGTTCTCGTACGCGTGGCTGGTGGATGCGGTGGGAGCGCACCCGACCGGCGAGTAGCCGCGCTCGCGCCCCGCAGCGGCGCTTCTGATCGAGTCGGGGCGCTCAGCCGAGGTCGTCGGGGTCTTTGCCGGTGCGCTCGCCCGTCTCGAGCCCGGCGATCACGGCGAGGTCGTCGGCGTCGAGCTCGAACCCGAAGACGTCGAGGTTCTGGCGGATGCGCTCCGGAGTGACCGACTTCGGGATGACCACGTTGCCGAGCTGGAGCTGCCAGCGGATCACGATCTGCGCCGGAGTCACGCCGTGCTTGCGCGCCAGGGCTTCGAGCGGCTCGTTGCCGAGGATGCGTCCGCGGGCGAGCGGCGACCACGCCTCGGTCACGATCCCGTGCGACGCGTCGTACGCGCGCACGTCGCTCTGCGGCAGCCACGGGTGCAGCTCCACCTGGTTCACCGCGGGAACCGACTCCGTCTCCCTGGCCAGACGCTCGAGGTGGTGGATGTGGAAGTTCGCGACGCCGATCGACCGCGCCCGCCCTTCCGCCCGGATGCGCTCGAGCGCCCTCCAGGTGTCCACGTACTTGTCGTGCTTCGGCGCCGGCCAGTGGATCAGGAACAGGTCGACCGTCTCGAAACCGAGCCGCTCCAGACTCTCGTCGAACGAGCGGAGCGTGCTGTCGTAGCCGTTCCGGTCCCACCAGACCTTGGTCGTGACGAATATCTCGTCGCGGTCGATCCCGCTGCGCCGGATGCCCTCGCCGACCCCCCGCTCGTTGTCGTAGAAGGCGGCCGTGTCGATGTGGCGGTATCCGGCGTCGAGGGCGGTGAGCACGGCATCCGGCGTCTCGGATTCGGGGATCTTGTACACGCCGTAGCCGAGCTGCGGGATGCGGTTGCCGTCGTTCAGGGGGATCAGGGGGATCTCGGGAATGAGCGCCATGGGTTCATTCTCGCGCGCTGAAGGCGTACGGATGGTGTGACGACCCAGGACGACGTCCCGGATGACGTCCCAGACGAGCAGAAGGAGGAGTCGGATGACTCTCGAAGGAAAGACGATCGCATTCGTGGTGGCTGCAGAGGGAATCGAGCAGGCCGAGCTGGTGGAGCCGTGGAAGGCGGTCACCGATGCCGGCGGCACGCCGAAGCTGATCTCGGCGGAGGCGGGGACCGTTCAGGCGTTCAACCACCTGGACAAGGCGGACACGTTCCCGGTGGATGTGACGCTCGCCGAGGCATCCGCCGACGACTACGACGCGGTCATGCTTCCCGGAGGTGTCGCGAACGGCGACGAGGTGCGCACCCAGCCTGAGGCGGTGGCCCTGCTCAAGGCCTTCGCCGGTGCGGGCAAGCCGATCGGGGTGATCTGCCACGGCGGATGGGTGCTGATCGAGGCAGGCATCGTCGACGGCCGCACGCTCACCAGCTGGCCCAGCCTGCAGACCGACTACCGCAACGCGGGCGCCGAGTGGGTCGACCAGGAGGTCGTGGTCGACGACGGCGCGTTCCCCCTCGTCTCCTCGCGCAAGCCGGACGACCTGCCCGCGTTCAACCGGGAGTTCCTCGCGGCCGTCGGCGGCTAGCGCCCCCGGCGCCAGTCGCGACAACCCGGCGCGCCGGGCGAGGCTCAGAGGGCGACCGTGCGGAAGCCGGTGTTCGCCATCGAGGAGTCGGGCGTGTTCGACGAGCGCGCGGCATTGCGGTAGCGGTTGCAGTACGAGTCGTGGCAGAGGAACGACCCGCCGCGCATCACGCGCTGGGTGCCCTCGGCCGGGCCCGTCGGATCCGCCGGGCTGGACACCGCGTAGTAACCGGCGTCGTACCAGTCGGCGCACCATTCCCAGACGTTGCCGACGGTCTGCCACAGTCCGTACGCGTTCGGCTCGAAGGTGTGCACGGGCGCGGTGGTCAAGAATCCGTCGGCCGTCGTGTTGACTCCGGGGAAGTCGCCCTGCCAGATGTTCGTCCGCCACGGGTCGGGCGCGGCCACGTCGGCCGCAGCTGCTTCGTCCGAGGCCGCATCGGGCGCCGCCGCACCGGACGCCGTCTCGAGCCCGCCGCGCTCATCGCCCCACGGGTAGCGGGCGCCGTCGAGCCCGCCCCGCGACGCGCACTCCCACTCCGCCTCCGTCGGCAGCCGCCGGCCGGCCCACGCGCAGTACGCCTGCGCGTCGTTCCAGCTGAGGTGCACCGCCGGATGCTCGTCCAGGCCGTCGATCGACGAGTGACGCCCGCCCGGATGCCGCCAGTCCGATCCGGCGACCCCGAGCCACCACGGCGTCTGAGGCGGCTGGCCGAGGATGTCCTCGTCGTCGGCGGCGAGCGCGAGGTGGAACACGGCCGAGTATCCGAACGTCTCGGCCTCCGTGCGATACCCGGTGGCGTCGACGAAGCGCGCGAACGCGGCGTTCGTGACGCTGGTGGTGTCGATCGAGAACGCCGCCAGCGTCACCGGATGCACGGGCGTCTCGCCGTCGCCCCACCGGTCGTCACCGTGCCGATCGCCCATCGCGAAGGTCTGCGCCGGGATGCGCGCCTGCGGGATGTCGTGGCCGGCCACGGCGGTCGCACTGACCGTCAGGGCCCCGGAGATGGGGCGTGCGCCGAGCGTCAGCCCCTGGCGGGACGGCGCGCAGCAGTCGTGGCCGGCATCGTGCGAACCGCCCGTGTGATCGTGGTCGGCGGCGTGCGCAGCGGCTGCGGGGTCGGTGGTGGACACGTCCCCATTCTGCGGGCGCTGGGTCGCAGTGTCTATGTGTTCACAGCGCCCGGGGCGGTCGTCGAACAGCGCCGGCACGGCGCATCCCGAGGTTCTTGAGTGGTTCCTGGCAATCGCCGCGAAGCACTTGATGCATTCCGCCGGTCGCGGGAACGTAGGGCGTTCTGGACCGCAACTGGAAGGAGAGCACATGCTCACCCTGACTGAAAACGCCAGCACGATCGTCAAGACCCTCACCGGTCAGAACACCGAGACGGAGGACGCCGGTCTGCGCATCGCGAGCAGCAACCCGCAGAACACCGCCTTCGCCGCCGCCGTGGCGCCGATCCCCGAGCCGGCCGACCAGGTCGTGGAGGTCTCGGGAGCCCGGCTGTTCCTCGAGCCGAGCGCAGCCGTCGCACTGGACGACAAGGTGCTCGATGCTCAGGTGGACGCCGACGGAGCCGTGAGCTTCGCCATCGGCGCCGTCGCCTGAGGCACGACCCGTATAGAGAACGGCCCCCGCCGCGATGCGCAGCGGGGGCCGTTCTCTGCGTACGGGGTCAGGGTGCGTCGGCGTCAGGATCAGTGTCGGCCGGCGGCGCCGGCGGGTTGCGCGGCTCGGCATAGAGGGGCTGACCGCCGGCCGGGCTCGCGTACGGCAGCGGATAGTCGGGCCAGCCGAACTCACGAGGCGTCGGCTGGGCCCCGGTCGCGTCCGCCACGTAGCCGGGGATCTCGTCGTCGGGCCGGTCGAATCGCGCACCCCTGGGGTTCGGCGGGAGCAGTGTCATCACGAAGATGGCCAGGGCGCCGAGGCTGGGCACGAGCACGAGCAGCAGCAGCCAGGCGCTGAGGTCGACATCGTGCAGCCGCCGTGCGTGCAACGCGATGCTCGGCACCAGCGTCGCAAGCCCCCACAGCACGAGCAGCGCGACGCCCACCGCCAGGCCGGGGCCCGCCCGGTAGCGGCCCTCTGCATCCGTCGTGGAGCCGGCTAGGCCGCCGAGCAGCATCACCAGATAGATGGCCCCGACGACGACCGCGTTCGCGAGCGCCCACCACCAGTACTCGCTCCGGCTCGCGCGCCCGTCGAAGCGGGCGTACTTCCTCCAGAAACGGCGGACGCTCTGGATGAGCGGCGCGGCGTAGTACGGCGCCCAGAGCGGTGTCGACGGCGTCATCTCGTGACCCCCAGATGCGGCAGCGGGTGTACCGGTGCTCGACAGCCTAACCGCGACGG